>NZ_JAUSUI010000001.1 GCF_030813495.1 Ancylobacter polymorphus
CGTTCCGATCGCGATGGAAGAGAAGCTGCGCTTCGCTATCCGCGAAGGCGGCCGCACCGTCGGCGCCGGCGTCGTCGCTTCCATCATCGAGTGACATCGACAATCCCGAGGGGCGCGGGAACGCCTGCGCCCCTTTTTCGTGGAGCTCGTTACTGAGCCCGACTGACGAGCCCTCTGGGAGCCTGAAGTCAATGAACGGCCAAAATATTCGGATCCGCCTCAAGGCGTTCGATCACCGCATCCTGGATGCCTCGACGCGCGAAATCGTTTCGACGGCCAAGCGCACGGGCGCCCAGGTTCGCGGGCCTATTCCGCTTCCGACGCGGATCGAGAAGTTCACGGTCAATCGTTCTCCCCACGTGGACAAGAAGTCCCGTGAGCAGTTCGAGATGCGGACGCACAAGCGTCTGCTGGACATAGTCGACCCGACCCCCCAGACGGTGGACGCGCTGATGAAGCTCGACCTCGCCGCGGGTGTCGACGTCGAGATCAAGCTCTGAGAGAAGGCGAAGGGACACGGCCATGCGGTCAGGCGTCATCGCCCAGAAGGTCGGCATGACCCGCATCTTTAACGATGCAGGTGAACATGTTCCGGTCACTGTGCTGAAAGTCGATAATTGCCAGGTGGTTGCCCACCGTACGCTCGAGAAGAACGGCTATACGGCCGTTCAGCTCGGCGTCGGCCAGGCGAAGCCGCAGAACACCACCCGCGCTCTGCGCGGCCACTTCGCCGTGGCGAAGGTTGAGCCGAAGCGCAAGATGGCGGAATTCCGCGTCGAGGAAACCGACCTCATTCCGGTCGGCGCCGAACTGACGGTTGATCACTTTGTGGTCGGCCAGTTCGTCGACGTGACGGGCACCTCCATCGGCAAGGGCTTTGCCGGTGGTATGAAGCGCCACAATTTCGGTGGCCTTCGCGCCACCCACGGCGTGTCGGTTTCGCATCGTTCGATCGGTTCGACCGGTGGTCGCCAGGACCCCGGCAAGACCTTCAAGAACAAGAAGATGCCGGGCCACATGGGCCATGAGACGGTGACGACTCAGAACCTCAAGGTGGTGCTCACCGATGTCGAGCGCGGCCTGATCGCGGTCGAGGGTGCGGTTCCCGGCAACAAGGGTGGCTGGATCATCGTCGCTGACGCGGTGAAGAAGAAGCTGCCCGACGCCGCGCCGAAGCCGGGCAAGTTCCGTCTCCCGGGCGCGGAAGCGTCGAGCGAGCCGGCGGCTGACGTTGCGCCCGCGACCGAGGCTGCGGCCGAGGAGAACGTGTGATGGAACTCGCCGTCAAGACTCTCGAAGGGGCCGAGGCCGGCTCCGTCACCCTGTCGGACGAGATCTTCGGTCTCGAGCCGCGCCAGGACATTCTGCACCGCTGCGTGGTGTGGCAGCTGTCGCGCCGCCAGGCCGGCACGCACCAGACGCTGTCGCGTGCCGACGTCAACCGCACCAAGCGGAAGATGTACAAGCAGAAGGGCACCGGCGGCGCTCGCCACGGTGCGGCTTCCGCGCCGCAGTTCCGTGGCGGCGCCAAGGCGTTCGGTCCGGTCTCCCGCAGCCATGCGAGCGACCTGCCGAAGAAGGTGCGTGCGCTCGCTCTGCGGCATGCGCTGTCGTCGAAGGCCAAGGATCAGCAGATCGTCGTCCTCGATGACGCCGTGTTGTCCGAGCCCAAGACTAAGCTGCTCAAGGAGCGGCTGGCGGGTCTCGGCCTGTCGAGCGCCCTGGTCGTGTCCGGCGCCGAGGTTGATGCCAATTTTGGCCTCGCCTCGCGCAATGTCACCCATCTCGACGTGCTGCCCGTCCAGGGCATCAACGTCTACGACATCCTGCGCCGTCAGACCCTGGTGCTGACGAAGGCGGCTGTCGACGCTCTGGAGGCGCGCTTCAAATGAGTCTCGATCCGCGCCACTACGACGTGATCGTGTCCCCGGTGATCACCGAGAAGGCCACGATGGCGTCCGAGCACAACAAGGTCGTCTTCAAGGTTGCTCTGACGGCTACCAAGCCGCAGATCAAGGAAGCGGTCGAGAAGCTCTTCGACGTGAAGGTCGAGAGCGTCAACACGCTGGTCCGCAAGGGGAAGACGAAGTTCTTCAAGGGCCGCAAGGGCGTGCAGAGCGACGTGAAGAAGGCGGTCGTGACCCTCGCCGAGGGGCACTCCATCGACATCACGACGGGTCTGTGAGCCGGAATTAAGGGACCAGAGACATGGCGCTCAAAACCTTCAAGCCGGTAACGCCGAGCCTCCGCCAGCTGGTCATCGTCGACCGCTCCGCCCTGTACAAGGGCAAGCCGGTCAAGACGCTGACCGAGGGCAAGTCGGAGGCGGGCGGCCGCAACAACACCGGCCGGGTGACCGTGCGCTTCCGTGGCGGCGGGCACAAGCAGGCCTATCGCCTCGTCGACTTCAAGCGCACCAAGCGCGATGTGGCGGCGACGGTGGAGCGGATCGAGTACGATCCCAACCGCACGGCCTTCATCGCCCTCATCAAGTATGAGGACGGTGAGCTCAACTACATCCTGGCGCCGCAGCGCCTCGCGGTCGGCGATCAGGTGATTGCCTCCAAGAGCGTCGACGTGAAGCCGGGCAACGCGGCCCCTCTCGGCAACCTGCCGGTGGGCACGATCGTGCACAATATCGAGCTGAAGATCGGCAAGGGCGGCCAGATCGCCCGTTCCGCCGGCTCTTATGCGCAGATCGTCGGTCGCGATCAGGGCTACGTCATCGTTCGCCTCAATTCGGGCGAGCAGCGTCTGGTCCATGGCGAGTGCATGGGTACGGTCGGCGCCGTGTCGAACCCGGACCACATGAACACCAATCTCGGCAAGGCCGGCCGCAAGCGCTGGCTGGGCCGTCGTCCGCACAACCGTGGTGTCACCATGAACCCGGTCGATCACCCGCATGGCGGCGGCGAAGGCCGCACCTCGGGTGGACGTCATCCGGTCACGCCCTGGGGTTTCCCCACCAAGGGCAAGAAGACCCGGAAGAACAAGTCGACCACCAAGTTCATCGTGTCCAGCCGGCACGCCCGCAAGAAGTGAGCGAGGGAAACTGAACTATGTCTCGATCGGTCTGGAAAGGTCCGTTCGTCGACGGCTACCTCCTCAAGAAGGCGGATGCCGCGCGCACGTCGGGTCGTCACGACGTCATCAAGATTTGGAGCCGCCGTTCCACCATCCTCCCGCAGTTCGTGGGGATCACGTTCGGCGTCTATAACGGCAACAAGCACGTCCCGGTTTCGGTTTCCGAGGACATGGTGGGCCACAAGTTCGGCGAGTTCGCCCCGACCCGTACCTATTACGGGCATGCGGCGGACAAGAAAGCCAAGCGGAAGTAGAGGCAGGGTCATGGGAAAGGCAGCTCGTCCGCGCACGCTCGCGGATACGGAAGCCAAGGCGGTTGCGCGTAACCTTCGCGTCAGCCCCCAGAAGCTCAACCTCGTCGCCGGTCTCATCCGGGGCAAGAAGGTCGCGACCGCTCTGGCCGACCTTCAGTTCTCGCGCAAGCGGATTGCCGGCGACGTGAAGAAGTGCCTGGAGTCGGCCATTGCCAATGCCGAGAACAATCATGAGCTCGATGTCGACGATCTGATCGTCGCCGAGGCCCATGTCGGCAAGGGCCTGGTCATGAAGCGCTTCGCGGCCCGCGCCCGTGGCCGTGCGAGCCGGATCGAGAAGCCGTTCTCGCATATCACCATCGTGGTGCGTGAAGTCGAGGAGAAGGCCTGATGGGTCAGAAGGTCAACCCGGTCGGGCTCCGGCTCGGCATCAACCGCACCTGGGACTCGCGCTGGTTCGCGGGCAAGGGCGAGTACGGCCAGCTGCTTCACGAGGACATCAAGATCCGTGAAGCGCTGCAGAAGCTTCTGAAGCAGGCCGCGGTCTCCAAGATCGTTATCGAACGCCCGCACAAGAAGTGCCGCGTCACCATCCACTCGGCTCGTCCGGGCGTCGTGATCGGCAAGAAGGGCGCGGACATCGACAAGCTGCGCAAGAAGGTCGCCGAGATGACGAACTCGGAGGTCTTCATCAACATCGTCGAGATTCGGAAGCCGGAAATCGACGCGCGCCTCGTCGCCGAGTCGATTGCCCAGCAGCTTGAGCGCCGTGTGGCATTCCGCCGCGCCATGAAGCGCGCGGTCCAGTCGGCGATGCGTCTGGGCGCGGAAGGCATTCGTATCAACTGCTCCGGCCGCCTCGGCGGCGCGGAAATCGCGCGCCTCGAATGGTATCGTGAAGGGCGTGTGCCGCTTCACACCTTGCGCGCGGACGTGGATTACGGTACGGCCACCGCCTTCACGACCTACGGCACTTGCGGTGTCAAGGTCTGGATCTTCAAGGGCGAGATCCTGGAGCACGATCCGATGGCGCAGGACAAGCGCCAGGCGGAAGGTGATTCCTCGGGTGGTCGCCCGTCGCGTCGCGACGCGGCGTGAGCAGATTGATAAAGGAATAAGAGGCGCGACATGCTGCAACCAAAGCGCACGAAGTTCCGCAAGCAGTTCAAAGGCCGTATTCACGGCGTTGCGAAGGGCGGGACTGACCTCAATTTCGGCCAGTTCGGGCTGAAGGCCATGGAGCCGGAACGCGTTACCGCGCGTCAGATCGAAGCCGCGCGTCGCGCGCTCACCCGTCACATGAAGCGTGCGGGCCGGGTGTGGATTCGCGTTTTCCCTGACGTGCCGGTGTCTTCGAAGCCGACCGAAGTCCGCATGGGGAAGGGTAAGGGCGCGCCCGACTATTGGGCCGCCAAGATCAAGCCCGGCCGCATCATGTTCGAGATCGATGGCGTGAGCCAGGATATCGCTCGTGAGGCGCTTCGGCTGGCCGCTGCGAAGCTGCCGATCAAGACGCGTTTCGTCGAGCGCATCGCTGAGTGACGGAGGAACAGATGACGAAGGCTTCCGACATTCGGACGAAGACCGCCGACGAGCTGCAGGACCAGCTGCTGGGCCTCAAGAAGGAGCAGTTCAACCTGCGCTTCCAGAAGGCGACCGGCCAGCTCGAAAACACGGCGCGGGTGCGTCAGATCCGTCGCGACATTGCGCGGGTCAAGACGATCCAGGCGCAGAAGGCCGCGTCCGCGGCCAAGGCTAAGTGAGGAGAGGGCGATGCCGAAGCGTTTGCTGCAGGGCGTCGTGGTGAGCGACAAGCAGGACAAGACCGTCGTGGTCCGGGTCGAGCGCCGTTTCACCCATCCGCTGCTGAAGAAGACCGTCCGCCGTTCCAAGAAGTACCACGCCCATGATGAGGCGAACGCTTGGAAGGAAGGCGACACCGTCTGGATCGAGGAGCACCGCCCCTTGTCCAAGCTCAAGAACTGGATCGTGGTCCAGGGCGAGAAGCGGGCTGAAGTCTGAGCGCCCGGAAACGGGATTGAGGGGCGCGCGCCGGTGACGGCTGCGCGCGGTTTTTGCGAGAAATAGGTGCGTCATGATCCAGATGCAGACCAATCTCGACGTGGCGGACAATTCCGGTGCGCGTCGCGTCATGTGCATCAAGGTGCTTGGCGGTTCGAAGCGCAAGTATGCCCATGTCGGTGACATCATCGTGGTGTCGGTGAAGGAAGCTATCCCGCGCGGCCGCGTGAAGAAGGGCGACGTGATGAAGGCGGTTGTGGTTCGCACCGCCAAGGACATCCGTCGCGTGGACGGTTCGGTGATCCGCTTCGACCGCAATGCGGCCGTGCTGATCAACAACAACAAGGAGCCGGTCGGCACCCGCATCTTCGGGCCGGTTCCGCGCGAGCTTCGCGCCAAGAACCACATGAAGATCATCTCGCTGGCGCCGGAGGTGCTTTGATGGCCGCTAAGATCAAGAAGGGCGACAAGGTCGTCGTTCTCACCGGCCGCGACAAGGGTCGCACGGGCGAGGTTTTCGAGGTGCTGCCGAAGGAAGGCACTGCGCGCGTGCGCGGCGTCAACCTCGTGAAGCGGCACCAGCGGCAGAGCGCGAACCAGGAAGGCGGGATCATCTCCAAGGAGGCCCCGCTCAACCTGTCGAACATCGCGCTCGCCGATCCGAAGGATGGCAAGCCGACTCGCGTCGGTTTCCTTGTGCAGGCGGACGGCACCAAGGTGCGCGTCGCCAAGCGCTCGGGGGAGAAGATCGATGGCTGAGACCAGCTACAGCCCGCGGATGAAGGCCTTCTATGAGGCCGTCGTCCGCCAGAAGATGATCGAGCAGTTCGGCTACAAGAACCCCATGGAAGTGCCGACGATCGAGAAGATCGTCATCAACATGGGCGTCGGTGAAGCCACTGCCGACACCAAGAAGGTGCAGACCGCCGCCGCGGATCTCGCGCTGATCGCCGGCCAGAAGCCGGTCGTCACCCGCGCCCGCAAGGCGATCTCGAACTTCAAGCTGCGCGAGAACCAGCCGGTCGGCGCGAAGGTCACCCTTCGCAAGACCCGCATGTTCGAGTTCGTCGATCGCCTGGTGAATATCGCCCTGCCGCGCGTCCGCGACTTCCGTGGCCTGAACCCGAAGAGCTTCGACGGTCGTGGCAACTATGCCATGGGCATCAAGGAGCATATCGTGTTCCCCGAGATCAACTACGACAAGGTTGATCAGATGTGGGGCATGGACATCATCGTCTGCACGACGGCGAAGACGGACGAAGAGGCGCGCGCGCTTCTGAAGGCCTTCAACTTCCCGTTCCGTCAGTAAGCATCCCCTTCCGGCTGTGGGGCGGAGCCCCAAACGCGGAGACTAGGAGCAAGATCATATGGCCAAGAAGAGCTCGGTCGAAAAGAACGAACACCGCCGCAAGCTCGTGAAGAGCTATGCCGGCCGGCGTTCGCGTCTGAAGGCCCTGGTGAGCAACAAGGAACTGCCGATCGAGGAGCGCTTCGCGGCGGTTCTCAAGCTGGCGGAACTGCCGCGCAATTCGGCGAAGGTGCGCATTCGCAATCGTTGCGAAGTCACCGGCCGCCCGCGCGCCTATTATCGCAAGCTGAAGATGAGCCGTATCGCTCTGCGCGAGCTCGGTTCTCAGGGCCAGATTCCTGGCCTCGTCAAGTCGAGCTGGTGAGGAGGGTCGATCCATGTCCACGACTGATCCGATCGGCGATCTGATTACCCGCATCCGCAACGCGCAGATGCGCCGCAAGGAGAAGATCTCCACGCCGGGTTCGCGTCTGCGCGCCAGCGTGCTTGAGGTTCTTGCGGCCGAGGGCTACATCCGCGGCTATTCGGCTTCCGAGCCGGTGAATGGCCGTACCGAGTTCGAGATCGAACTCAAGTACTTCGATGGCGAACCGGTGATCCGCGAGATTTCGCGTGTCTCCAAGCCGGGTCGGCGGGTTTATTCCTCCGTCAAGACCCTTCCCCGCGTCGCCAACGGCCTTGGCGTCGCTGTCGTCTCCACGCCGCAGGGCGTGATGGCGGACCACGAAGCCCGCGAGAAGAACGTGGGCGGCGAGGTCCTCTTCACGGTCTTCTGATCGGGGAGGAGAGAGAGCACATGTCCAAGATCGGTAAAGCCCCCATCACCATTCCGGCCGGCGTCACGGCGTCGATCGATGGCCAGACGGTGAAGGTCAAGGGTCCCAAGGGGACGCTGGAGACCACCGTCGTCGACGAGATCTCGGTCAAGATGGAGGACGGGGCCATCCTGTTCGCCCTCAACGGCGAGACCAACCGCCATAAGGCGATGTGGGGTCTGTCCCGCACGCTGGTGGCCAATCTGGTCGAAGGCGTGACCAAGGGCTTCGAGAAGAAGCTCGAGATCAGCGGCGTCGGTTATCGTGCGGCCGTCCAGGGCAAGAGCCTGAGCCTGGCGCTCGGCTTCAGCCATGACGTCAACTATCCGATCCCGGAAGGGATCCAGATCGTGACGCCGAAGCCGACCGAGATCGTCATCAGCGGCATCGACCGTCAGCAGGTCGGTCAGGTCGCTGCCGAGATTCGCGACTATCGCGGTCCCGAGCCCTATAAGGGCAAGGGCGTGAAGTACGCGGGTGAGTTCATCTTCCGCAAGGAAGGCAAGAAGAAGTAACGGACCCGAACCATGGCACAGTACAAGGACGCTACCGAGCGCCGCAAGGCGCGTGTCCGTCGTGCTCTCCGCACGACGGCGAACGGGCGGCCGCGCCTCTCGGTGCATCGCTCGTCGAAGCACATCTATGCGCAGATCATTGACGATGCGCGTGGCGTGACGCTTGCGTCCGCCTCCACGCTCGAGAAGACCCTGCGGGAAAGCCTCAAGACCGGCGCGGATATCGCGGCGGCCCAGGCGATCGGCAAGCTCGTGGCGGAACGCGCCGTCGCAGCCGGTGTGAAGGACGTGGTCTTCGACCGCGGCGCCTTCATCTATCACGGCCGCGTCAAGGCGCTCGCCGAGTCCGCCCGCGAGGGCGGTCTCAACTTCTGAGATCACGAGCGGGATCCCCCGCAGAACGAAGGATATGATCATGGCTCGTGAACGTGAGCGTGAACGCGAGGATCGCGACAACACGTTCGTGGACAAGCTGGTCCACATCAACCGTGTCGCGAAGGTTGTGAAGGGTGGCCGTCGTTTCGGCTTTGCCGCTCTTGTGGTCGTCGGCGACCAGAAGGGTCGCGTCGGTTTCGGTCACGGCAAGGCCCGTGAAGTGCCGGAAGCGATCCGCAAGGCGACGGAAGCTGCCAAGCGCGCGCTGATCCGCGTGCCGCTGCGCGAAGGCCGCACGCTTCATCATGACGTGCATGGCCATCACGGCGCCGGCAAGGTGATCCTGCGTGCGGCTCCGGCCGGTACCGGTATCATCGCCGGCGGCCCGATGCGCGCGGTGTTCGAGACGCTTGGCATGCAGGACGTGGTGGCGAAGTCGTTCGGCTCGTCCAACCCGTACAACATGGTCCGTGCGACCTTCGAGGCCCTGAAGAATCAGGACAGCCCGCGTCTCGTTGCGGCGCGTCGCAGCCTCAAGGTTTCGCAGCTTCAGTCGCGCCGTCGTGTTGACGACGCCGAAGCGACCGACTGACGCCTGAGAGGTAGGGAAGCTAATCATGGCGAACAGCACCAATACGGTCACGGTCGAACAGACCGGCAGCCCGATCCGCCGCCCCGAGGCTCAGCGCGCGACGCTGATCGGTCTCGGCCTCAACAAGCTCGGGCGTCGCTCGACGCTTGAAGACACCCCGGCCGTGCGTGGCATGATCTACAAGGTCCGCCACCTCGTCCGCGTCGTCGAAGCGTGACGGCGCTGTAGGAGACTGGCGATGAGCAGCCTTAACGAGATCAAGGACAATTCCGGCGCGCGCAAGAAGCGCATGCGCGTCGGCCGCGGCATCGGTTCGGGCAAGGGCAAGACCGCGGGTCGCGGCGTGAAGGGTCAGACCTCGCGCACCGGCGTCGCGATCAAGGGCTTCGAGGGCGGCCAGATGCCGATCCATCGTCGTCTGCCCAAGCGCGGCTTCACGAACATCTTCGCGCTGGACTGGAACGAGGTCTCTCTCGGCCGCATCCAGACCGCGATCGACGCCGGCAAGCTCGACGGCACGGCGACCATCACTCAGGCGTCGCTGGTCGAGGCCGGCGTTCTGCGCCGCGCCAAGGACGGCGTGCGCGTGCTGGGTTCCGGCGAACTGACCGCTAAGGTCACGCTGGAAGTTGCCCACGCCACCAAGTCTGCGGTTGAAGCGATCGAGAAGGCCGGCGGCCAGGTGACGCTGCTCGCGTCCAAGGCCGAGGCTGGCGAGACGGCGGCCTGACGCTTAAGTCAGGCCGTACTAAACTTACAGGGCACAGACGAGGAGCGGAGCCACCATGGCCTCGGCAGCAGAACAGCTCGCGGCAAACCTCAACTTCGGTGCTCTGGCAAAAGCCGACGAACTGAAGAAGCGCATCTGGTTCACTCTGGGTGCGCTTCTCGTTTATCGGCTGGGCACCTACATTCCGATGCCGGGGATCAATCCCGACGCGCTCGCCGACGTGTTCCGTACGGCGCAGCAGGGCATCATCGGCCTCTTCAACATGTTCTCGGGCGGCGCGGTCTCGCGCATGGCGATTTTCGCCCTGAACATCATGCCGTACATCTCCGCCTCCATCATCATTCAGCTCCTGACCACCGTCTCGCCGACGCTGGAAGCGCTGAAGAAGGAGGGCGAGTCCGGCCGCAAGCAGATCAACCAGTACACCCGCTACCTCACGGTCGTGCTGGCCGTGTTCCAGTCCTACGGCATCGCTGTGGGTTTGGAAGGTTCCGGCGCCGTGGTTTCGGATCCTGGCTGGTTCTTCCGCATCTCGACGGTGATCACGCTCACCGGCGGCACCATGTTCCTGATGTGGCTCGGCGAGCAGATCACCTCGCGCGGCATTGGCAACGGCATATCGCTGATCATCTTCGCCGGTATCGTGGCGGAGTTGCCCTCCGCGATCGCCAACACGCTCGAACTGGGTCGCCAGGGCGCGCTGTCCACCGGCATCATCCTCGCGGTGATCCTGATGGCCGTCGGCATCATCATGTTCATCGTGTTCATGGAGCGGGCGCAGCGCCGGCTGCTGATCCAGTATCCCAAGCGGCAGGTCGGCAATAAGGTGTATGAGGGCCAGTCCTCGCACCTGCCGCTGAAGCTGAACACCTCGGGCGTGATTCCGCCGATTTTCGCCTCGTCGCTGCTGCTGATTCCGACCACTGTCGCGAGCTTCATGCAGAACTCGGGACCGGCGTGGTTGACGACGGTGACGACGCTGATCGGACACGGGCAGCCGCTGTTCATGCTGCTCTATGTGCTGCTGATCGTGTTCTTCTGCTTCTTCTACACCGCCATCGTGTTCAACCCGACCGAGACCGCGGACAATCTGAAGAAGCATGGCGGCTTCATTCCGGGCATCCGCCCGGGCGAGCGGACTGCCGAGTATATCGACTATGTGCTGACTCGCATCACGGTCATCGGTGCGGCTTACCTTGCGATTGTGTGCCTCTTCCCGGAGATTCTCATCTCCTATGCCGCGGTCCCGTTCTACTTCGGCGGAACCTCGCTGCTGATCGTGGTCAGCGTGACCATGGATACGGTGGCGCAGGTTCAGGGTCATTTGCTGGCGCATCAATATGAGGGGCTGGTCAAGAAGGCCAAGCTCAGGGGGAAGCGCCGATGAGGCTTATACTGCTCGGACCTCCGGGCGCGGGGAAGGGCACGCAAGCGCAGCGGCTGGTGGCGCGGCACGGGATCGTGCAGCTTTCGACCGGCGACATGCTGCGCGAGGCGGTCCGTAACGAGACGCCGATTGGCCTCAAGGCCAAGGCCGTGATGGATGCCGGCAACCTGGTCTCGGACGAGATCGTCATCGGCATCATCTCTGATCGAATCGATCAGGCGGATTGCGCCAAGGGATTCATCCTCGACGGCTTTCCGCGCACTGTCGCACAGGCGGAGGCTCTCGACCGCATTCTGGCGGAGAAGGGCTTGAAGCTCGACGCGGTGATTGAGCTGAAGGTCGACCAGAGCAAGCTTGTCGACCGGATCGTCCAGCGCGCCAAGGAAACGGCAGCGCGCGGTGAGCCGGTTCGTAAGGACGACGATCCGGAGGTCTTCAAGACCCGGCTTGAGGCCTTCAACCGCGATACCGCGGTCGTCGCTCCCTACTATGCGGAGCGCGGCATGCTGGCGACCATCGACGGGATGAAGCCGATTGATGAGGTCACCAAGGCGATTGCCGACGTCCTCGAACTGGCGTGAGGTCTCTGGCGTGGCTTGACACTAGGGCAGAATCGCTCTATGTGCCGCGCTTCACTCAAGCGGGTGCCGCCGATCGACATCACGTCGCGGATGTCGGGCGGCCTCGCGCGTATCTCCGCAAGGGCCGGCCTCCACCGGTGCGGAGCATTCTCATCACCGGTTCGCCGGTCCACATGGAGAGAGCGACGTGGCTCGTATTGCAGGCGTTAACATCCCGACCAACAAGCGCGTCATCATTGCGCTTCAGTACATTCACGGCATCGGTGCCAAGAATGCTGCCGATATCGTCGAGAAGGTCGGTATTCCCCTTGAGCGTCGCGTGAATCAGCTCACCGACCAGGAAGTGCTGCAGATCCGCGAGACGATCGATCGCGATTATCTCGTCGAGGGCGATCTGCGCCGCGAAGTGTCGATGAACATCAAGCGTCTGATGGACCTTGGCTGCTATCGCGGCCTGCGTCATCGGCGTGGTCTGCCGGTGCGTGGTCAGCGGACCCACACCAATGCCCGCACCCGCAAGGGTCCGGCCAAGGCGATCGCCGGCAAGAAGAAGTGAGGGGAGCGGGCGCGAGCCCGCTGTTCCGCGCCGGCGCCGCGTGCGGCCGGCGCATTTCGTTCTTACTAATGTCCCGAGCGCCTGGAATGACGGGCGCGCCCGAAGGATCCAAGGTCTATGGCTAAAGAAGCTGCCCGCATTAAGCGCCGTGAGCGCAAGAACATTGCCTCCGGCGTTGCGCATGTGAATGCGTCGTTCAACAACACCATGATCACCATCACCGACGCGCAGGGCAACACCATTGCCTGGTCCTCGGCGGGCGCCATGGGCTTCAAGGGGTCGCGTAAGTCCACGCCGTATGCGGCGCAGGTTGCGGCCGAGGATTGCGCCCGCAAGGCGGCCGATCACGGCATGCGCACCATCGAGGTCGAAGTTTCCGGTCCCGGTTCGGGGCGTGAGTCGGCGCTGCGGGCTTTCCAGGCGGCGGGTTTCACCGTGACGTCGATCCGCGACGTGACGCCGATCCCGCACAATGGCTGCCGTCCGCGCAAGCGTCGGCGCGTCTGACGCCTAATCATCCAGCGGCGCCTCGGGCGCCGCAGGGGCCGCTGCTTCGGGCCTTCCCTTCGCCGCCGAGGGGACGTTGCCGGGCAGGGAGTCCGGGGCACCGTCGAAACCAAGGGTGACGTCGTGATTCAAAAGAACTGGCAAGAGCTGATCAAGCCCGAGAAGCTTGAAGTCTCGCTCGGCAGCGACCCGAAGCGCCTGGCGACCGTTGTCGCCGAGCCGCTTGAGCGCGGCTTCGGGCAGACGCTCGGCAATGCGCTGCGCCGCATCCTGCTGTCGTCGCTCCAGGGCGCTGCGGTGACGTCCGTGCATATTGATGGGGTGCTGCACGAGTTCTCGTCGATCCCGGGCGTGCGCGAGGATGTGACGGACATTGTCCTGAACATCAAGGACATCGCCATCAAGATGGCGGGCGATGGCCCCAAGCGCATGGTCGTGAAGAAGCAGGGTCCGGGCGTCGTTACCGCTGGCGACATCCAGACCGTTGGTGACGTGCAGGTGCTGAATCCCGAGCTCGTGCTGTGCACGCTCGACGACGGTGCCGAAATCCGCATGGAATTCACCGTCGACACCGGCAAGGGTTATGTGGCGGCTGACCGTAACCGTCCCGAAGACGCGCCGATCGGGCTCATCCCCGTCGATAGCCTCTATTCGCCGGTCAAGAAGGTCTCCTACAAGGTAGAGAACACCCGCGAGGGCCAGATTCTCGACTATGACAAGCTGACCCTCACCATCGAGACCAACGGTTCGGTCGGTCCGGAGGACGCGCTCGCCTATGCCGCGCGCATCCTGCAGGACCAGCTGGAAATCTTCGTCAACTTCGAAGAGCCCAAGCGCGAGACGGAAAGCCCTGTCATGCAGGAGCTTCCCTTCAACCCGGCGCTGCTCAAGAAGGTGGACGAGCTGGAGCTCTCGGTGCGTTCGGCGAACTGCCTGAAGAACGACAACATCGTCTATATCGGCGACCTGATCCAGAAGACCGAGGCGGAGATGCTCCGTACCCCGAACTTCGGCCGCAAGTCGCTGAACGAGATCAAGGAAGTGCTCGCCAGCATGGGCCTGCATCTCGGCATGGAAGTGCCGGGCTGGCCGCCGGAGAACATCGAGGATCTCGCCAAGCGGTTCGAAGATCATTATTGAGCATTGAGCGCGGCGTTCGAGCCGTCATCCGTATCTCCCGGCTCGAAAGCCGCCGCATGTAGGAATTTTGCCATGAACCACGGCAAGACGTATCGCAAGTTCAACCGCACCGCCGAGCACCGCAAGGCGATGTTTGCCAATATGGCGCAGGCGCTCATCACCCATGAGCAGATCGTCACCACTCTGCCGAAGGCCAAGGATCTTCGCCCGGTGGTGGAGAAGCTGATCACCCTCGGTAAGCGGGGCGGCCTGCACGCCCGTCGCCAGGCGATCGCCGAAGTGCGCGATGTCGCCGTCGTGCGCAAGCTGTTCGACGTGATCGGCCCGCGCTACAAGGAGCGCAATGGTGGCTACACCCGCATCATCAAGGCGGGCTTCCGTCATGGTGATTCGGCGGCCATCGCTGTGATCGAGCTGGTCGATCGCGACGAGTCGGCCAAGGGTGCCGCCGACCTGGCCCGCCACGAGGCGGCCAAGGCTGCGGAAGCCGCTGCTGCGTGAGCGTGAAGCGTCGACATTGAATGCGGAAAGGGGCGGCTTGACCGCCCCTTTTCTTTTTGGTGGCGCGCGTCGTCAGCGGAGGGGCCGCTGCCCTTTCTCCGCCGCAGGGCGAGGGTTATATCTGGCGCCATGAAACGGATCGCTCTCCTCGTCGCTTCCACTCTCCTCGTCACCCCCGTCTTGGCGCAGGCGCCAGCCGGCGGCGGTCCGCGCGTGCCGGCGTCCCGCGCGGAGATTGGCCTGAGCTTTGCGCCCGTGGTGGCGCGCACCGCGCCTGCTATCGTCAATGTCTATGCGCAGAAGACCGCGCCGCGGAACAACCCGCTGCTCGACGACCCCTTCTTCCGCCGATTCTTCGGCGATCGGGGTTCGCCGGACGTGCCGGGCTTCGACCGGCGCCGCGAGCGTGTTGAGCAGTCGCTCGGCTCCGGCGTCCTCGTGGATCGGTCGGGAATTGTCGTCACCAACAACCATGTCATCGACGGCGCCGACGAAATCCGTATCGCGCTTTCGGACAAGCGCGAGTTCGACGCCGAAGTCGTGCTGCGCGATGCGCGCACCGATATCGCCATTCTGCGGATCAAGGGTGGCAAGGGCGACTTTCCGTCGGCGACGCTAGGCTCCTCGGACGATCTTCAGGTGGGCGACATCGTGCTCGCGATCGGCAATCCGTTCGGGGTGGGGCAGACGGTGACGCAGGGCATCGTCTCCGCGCTCGCCCGCACGCAGCGCGGTATCACCGATTACGGCTTCTTCATTCAAACCGATGCGGCGATCAATCCGGGCAACTCCGGCGGCGCGCTTGTTGACGGCGCAGGCCGTGTGGTCGGCATTAATACGGCGATCTTCTCGCGTTCGGGCGGGTCGCAGGGCATCGGTTTCGCCATTCCCGCCGACATGGTGCGGGTCGTGCTGCAATCGGCGCTTTCGGGTAGCAAGGTGGTGCGCCGGCCGTGGCTGGGAGCGGATCTGCAGCAGGTCACGCCCGACATCGCCGAAGGGCTCGACGTGTCACGGCCCACGGGCGCGCTGGTGCAGAGCATTTTTCCCGGCAGTCCGGCGGAGAAGGCGGGTCTGCGGGCGGGCGATCTTATCGTTGCCGTTGCAGGTCAGGAGGTCGACGATCCCGACGCCTTCGGCTTCCGGTTCGCCACCCGCCCGCTTGGCGGATCGGTTGATCTTGGCATTGTTCGCCAAGGTAAGCCGGCGACGCTGAAAGTGGCGCTGGAAACCGCACCGGAGACGGTGCCGCGCGACGAGATCACGCTCACAGGCCGCTCGCCGCTCGCAGGAGCGACGGTCGTCAATGTCTCGCCGGCGGTGATCGAGGAAATGCGGACGTTGGACGCCACCAGGGGCGTCGTCATCGTGGGGGTCGAAGAGGGATCGCCGGCCGAGCGAACCAGTTTCCGCGTCGGCGATGTCATCATGGACATCAACGGTACTGCCATCACGACGACGGCCGATTTGCAGCGCGTCACCCGCACGCCGGTTCGCGCGTGGCGCGTGACCCTCCAGCGCGGCGGGCGGGTCATTTCCGCCCTGCTGCCGGGTTGAGGCGATCTTGGTCGATCTTTTCGCTTCCGCCGGACTCGAAAGCGCCGCTCCGCGGCCGCTGGCGGATCGATTGCGGCCGCAGAAACTCGGCGAAGTCGTCGGGCAGGAGCATCTGACCGGGGAGGGCGGAGCGCTCACCCGGATGATCGCCAACCACTCGCTCGGCTCGCTCATCTTCTGGGGCCCGCCGGGCACCGGCAAGACGACGGTGGCGCGGCTGCTGGCGCGGGAAACCGACCTGCATTTCGAGCAGGTGTCCGCCATCTTCACCGGCGTCGCCGAGCTCAAGAAGGTGTTCGAGGCGGCGCGGGGACGGCGGGCGATCGGGCAGGGCACATTGCTCTTCGTCGACGAAATCCACCGCTTCAACCGCGCCCAGCAGGACGGCTTCCTGCCCGTGATGGAAGACGGCACGATCACGCTGATCGGCGCCACGACGGAGAACCCGTCCTTCGAGCTGAACGCGGCGCTCCTCTCTCGGGCGCGGGTCTTGGTGTTCAAGGCGCTCGATGCTGCGGCGATCGAACGTCTGTTGCAGCGGGCGGAGAGTCTGGAGGGTCGCCGTCTGCCGTTGGATGCGGAGGCTCGCGCGGCGCTGGCCGGCATGGCCGATGGTGATGGGCGCTATCTTCTCGGCCTCGCCGAGGAACTGCTCTCCCTGCCGGAGGGGCCGGACCTCAACGTGAAAGCGCTCGCCGCGACGATGCAGAAGCGGGCACCGATATATGACAAGGGGCAGGACGAGCATTACAACCTGCTCAGCTGCTTTCATAAGAGCCTGCGCGGTTCAGATGTGAACGGTGCCATGTACTGGGCCGCGCGGATGCTGACAGGCGGCGAGGACCCCGGCACCGTGTTCCGTCGGCTGTGCTGCGCGGCATCGGAGGATGTGGGCATGGCCGACCCGCAGGCCATGCCGCAGGTGGTGGCGGCCTGGACGGCCTTCGAGCGTGTGGGCTGGCCGGAGGGGCGGCTGTTCCTCGCCCAGGCCATCGCCTATGTCGCGACGGCGCCGAAATCCAATGCCGCCTATTCCGCCTTCAACGCCGCGCTCGCCTTGGCGCAGAAGACCGGTTCGTTGGCGCCGCCTAAGCACATCCTCAATGCCCCGACCAAGCTGATGAAGGACCTCGGCTACCACGCCGGCTACCAGTACGATCACGATTATCCCGATGCGTTCGCCGGGCAGTCGTTCTTTCCCGAAGAGCTGGCCGGCGATGCACGTACAGATTTCTACGCGCCGAACGAACGCGGCTTCGAGCGCGAGGTGAAGAAGCGCCTGGAGTACTGGGCGCGGCTGCGCCTGGAGCGGCAGGGCGGAGGCTAGAGAGAAGCAAGCGGGGCAAGCGGCGTGCAGGGTATTCTTCTCATCTTCATCGGCGCCGGAATCGGGGGCGTGCTGCGCAACGCCGTTGGCATGACGGCCATGCGTCTGTTCGGAATGGGCTTTCCCTACGGCACCCTGGCGATCAACGTGATCGGCAGTTTCACCATCGGCCTCGTGGCGGGGTGGCTGACCTTTCTCGCAAGCGGCGGCTGGACCATGCATGCCCGCGCCTTCATCATCACCGGCGTTCTCGGTGGCTTTACCACCTTTTCCACCTTCTCCCTGGACACGGCGCTGCTGGTACAGCGGGGCGAGATCGGGCTGGCGGCCCTCTATGTGGTCGGCTCCGTGACGCTCGCGCTGATTGGCGTGTTCGCGGGTCTGGCGATCATGCGTGCTCTCGCGTGACGTAGCGCCTCGTCTCGGCTATGTGCAGGGGTAAGGAGTACCCACATCATGGCCGTTGAGACACGCCGCGTCGACGCGGATGAAGAGGGCATGCGGCTCGACCGCTGGTTCAAGACCCATTATCCCGACCTTTCCTTCGGCCATCTGCAGAAGCTGCTGCGCAGTGGGCAGGTGCGGGTCGAAGGCGGGCGGGTGAAAACCAATACCCGGCTCTCCGCCGGTCAGGCCATCCGCATCCCGCCGCTCGAGGAGAAGCCGCAGCTTTCCGCGGCGGACCATCTGGAAGCGGAGGAGGCCCTCGCACGGGGTGAGGCGCCGACCGTCCGTGCTCCCCGCGCCGCTCGTCCGGCCGAGGGCGAGGAGCTTGCCGCCCCGGCGGTGCGGCGTGCCAGTTCCGACGACAAGGATGCCCGCGCGCTGCAGGACATGACCCTGTTCGAGGACCGCGACGTGCTGGTGCTGAACAAGCCGTTCGGTCTCGCCGTTCAGGGCGGCTCGGGCACCTATCGCCATGTCGATGGCATGCTGGAGGCGTTGCGTGGCACGGACGGGCAGAAGCCACGTCTGGTTCATCGCATCGATAAGGACACGTCCGGCATCCTGCTGGTGGCAAAGACCCGCCTTGCGGCCTCGACACTCGCCAAGACGTTCCGCTCGCGCTCCGCCCGCAAGGTGTACTGGGCGCTGGTGCCCGGTGTGCCCCGCCCGGCGCAGGGGCGCATCTCCACCTATCTGGCCAAGGACGAGGCGGCGGAGAAGATGCGCGTCGCCCGCCACGGCGACGACGAGGCGAGCCACGCCATCTCCTATTACGCCGTTGTCGACCATGCCGCGCAGAAACTGGCCTGGCTGTCGATGAAGCCGGTGACCGGGCGCACCCATCAGCTGCGTGCCCATGCCGCCCATATCGGCCACCCCATCGTCGGCGACCCGAAATATTTCAACGTCGAGAACTGGCCGCTGCCGGGTGGCCTGCAGAACCGGCTTCACCTTCTGGCGCGGCGCCTGGTGATTCCGCACCCGCGCGGCGACCGTCTGATCGATGTTTCCGCCCCGCTGCCGCCGCATATGCAGCAGAGCTGGAACGTGCTTGGCTTCGACGCTTCGCAGTACGACCCGATCGTTGACGCGCCGGAGAGCTGAGCTGCCCTGCGGGCCGCTGCGTCAATCATGCGGCGGGCGGAGAGCAGGGGAGCGTGGCACGCGCGCCTCGCCTGATGGCGCCGCCACCCGCGATCCGCTAGGCAGAGGCCGCTTTCTCACTTGGGGTTTTGCCATGCTCAGTGTCGTTCGGCTCGCGTTTGTCCTGACGGTGTTTGTGGGGGCAACCGCCGCGCGTGCCGGCGATTGCGACGGCAAGCTCGGCACCTCGCGTGTGCTCGTGGTCGATCCGATGGGGCTGCAGGTGGGCACCAAGCACTTCCCGCAGACGCTCGACCTCGCCGACCGCGAAGTGGTGCTCACCTTCGACGACGGCCCGCTGCCAGCCACCACGCCTTCGGTGCTGAAGACGCTGGCGCGTGAATGCGTGCGCGCCACTTTCTTCGTCATCGGCCGCAATGCGGCCGCGCATCCCGATCTTGTGCGTCGTGAGATCGCTGAGGGGCATACTGTGGCTCATCACAGCATGACTCATCCGATGACGCTGGCCGATATCCCCTATGACAAGGCTGTGGCCGACATCGAGAAGGGCTTCAAGGCCGATGACCGGGCGGCCTACGGCGCCAGCGGCGCCAATCCCCGCGTTCCCTTCTTCCGCTTTCCGGGTTTTGGCGCCTCGCCCGAACTGCTGGACTATCTCAAGCAGCGCGGTATCGGCGTGTTTGGTGCCGATCTCTGGGCGTCAGACTGGAATCCGATGACGCCGGAGGAACAGTTGACCCTGGTCATGACCCGGCTCGACCATGCGGGCCGGGGGATCATCCTCTTTCACGATACGCGCGGTCAGACCGCGAAGATGCTGCCCGCCTTCCTCGCCGCGCTGAAGGAGAAGGGATACCGCGTGGTGCACATCGTGCCCGCGCCGCCGCGCACGGCCGCGGTTCATTAGCGCTCATGCGGCTGGCGCACCGCCGGTCGCCGGCCTTGACGGGCAGGCCGTTGAAACGACAACGGCGACCCGAAGGTCGCCGTGTGTTCCGAACCCGGAAAATCTGGTGCGGTCGAGAGGACTCGAACCTCCACGGTGTTACCCACTGCCACCTCAAGGCAGCGCGTCTACCAATTCCGCCACGACCGCATCGCTGGCGCCAGCTGCTTCGTGAGAGGCAAGCGCGAGCGGGGCATCGTCTAGCAGATGGAATAGGGGTCTACAAGTGCCGGCACGGATCGGGCCGGGCCTGTGGACAGTTCCGCCGCAGGGTGGAGGCGACAGGAGGGGTGGCAGCCATTATGTATCTGCCATGAACGAGATGCGCCCCTCTTCGTCGGTTCCCATCGCCCGCGATGCGCTGAGCCCGCTTCTGCCGCCACAGCCGGGCGCGGCGCCTGTGCGCTGGCGCGTGTCCTCTTCGCCCGTCACCTATCCCGAAGCGTTGGCGGAGATGGACCGTGTGGCGGGGGCCATTGCTGGCGGTGAGGCCGACGAGCTGGTGTGGCTGCTGGAGCACCCGCCACTTTATACAGCGGGCACGAGCGCGCGGCCGGAGGACCTTGTCGATGCCGGGCGGTTCCCGATCTTCCAGACCGGACGGGGAGGGCAGTTCACCTATCACGGGCCCGGCCAGCGGGTCGCTTATGTCATGCTGGACCTCAAGCGGCGTGAGCCGGATGTTCGCCGCTATGTCGCCGCCCTGGAGGAATGGCTGATTCGCGCGCTCGATTCGTTCAATGTGCGTGGCGAGCGGCGCGAGGACCGCGTCGGCGTTTGGGTCCGTCGCCCGGAAAAGGCCGGCTCCGGCGAGGACAAAATCGCCGCGATCGGCATAAGAGTGCGCCGCTGGGTGACGTTGCACGGCATCTCGCTGAATGTGGAGCCCGATCTCTCGCATTTCGGCGGCATCGTTCCCTGCGGCGTGCGCGAGCATGGGGTGACCAGCCTGGTCGACCTTGGCCTTCCCGTGACGATGGACGATGCCGATCTTGCCTTGCGTCGGTCATTCGAGACCGTCTTCGGGCCGACGGTGACCGAAGACAGTCCATCCTAGACGGTGGGACGCACGGTGAAGCCGGCTTCGGCGTCGCTCGCGGGTATCGTCGCGTCTTCGGTAGCCACTTCGGTGACATGAGCGGCCGCCGGGCCGACCCGGCAGAGGGCGACGAAAGCCGCCAGCGTGTCCGAGGGGGCCAGGATCAGCGCTTCGACGGAGCCGTCCTGCCGGTTGCGGACCCAACCGGAGAGGCCTTGCTTCCCGGCTGCCCGCGCCAGCCAAGCCCGGTAGCCGACGCCCTGGACGCGTCCGCGAACGAAAAGTCGGGTGGCGGTCACGGTCGACATGGTGAAATCCTGCAACAAAGTTCCGGTAGTGCGAAACCGCATGGCCCTTAAGGAATTGTCCCCCGGCCGACTCTTCATTAACACCGGCCTGTCAGCGAACGTGCATCGTTTCCGCTAAAGTCGAGCCGTTTCCCTCACCACCCCGTCCGGAGCAGGGCATGCGCGAAGAGGCCGAGTTCGCCACCCCCTTGCGCGGGTCGGAGCATGACAGCGATCCGACCGAAGCCCCCGGCTTCGTCGAGGCCGTGGTCGGCGCGATCGACGCCAGCGATGTCGATGCGCTTCGGTCCATTCTCCGTGACCTGCACGAAACCGACGTGGCGCGGCTGCTGGAAGCGCTGGCCGCGCCTGATCGGCCGAAGCTGATCGAACTGCTGGGCAGCGACTTCGACTTCACGGCCCTGACCGAACTGGACGAGACGGCGCGCGTCCAGATTCTGGAGGCGTTGCCGACGCAGACCGTCGTCGAGGGCATGCGCGACCTCGATTCCGACGACGCGGTCTACATCCTCGAAGATCTCGACGACGCCGACAAACAGGAGATCCTCTCCAACTTCTCCATCCCGGAACGCGCCGCGCTGCAGCGTAGCCTCGATTATCCCGAGGAGAGCGCCGGCCGGCGCATGCAGACGGAGTTCATCGCGCTGCCGCCCTTTTGGACGGTGGGGCAGACGCTGGACTATATCGGCGAGACGGAGGGGCTGCCGGAGACCTTCTTCGAGGTTTTCGTCGTCGACGCCACCTATCGCCTTGATGGCTCAGTGCCGCTGGACCGGCTCCTGCGCACCAGGCGCGGCGCCAAGCTCGGCGATGTGGTTACGCCGGACCGCCATGTCGTCAACGCGACCGACGACCAGGAGGACGTGGCGCGGGTGTTCGAGCGCTACAATCTCATCTCCGCTCCCGTCGTCGACGAGGCCGGCCGGCTCGTCGGGGTGCTCACCGTCGATGACATCGTCGACGTGATCCAGGAGGAGGCGGACGAGGACCTCAAGGCACTTGGCGGCGTGGCCGGCGACGAGGAGCTTTCCGACAGCTTCTGGTATATCGCCCGCAGCCGCTTTTCCTGGCTGCTGCTGAACCTCATCGCGGCCAACATCGCCTCCTTCGTCATCGCGTTGTTCGAGGGAGAACTGCAGCGCATGGTGGCGCTCGCGGTGCTGATGCCTATCGTTGCCAGCCAGGGCGGCAATGCCGCGACGCAGACCATGACGGTCGCCGTGCGTGCGCTTGCGACCCGGGAACTGCGCCCGAGCAATGCGCGCCGCGTCATCGCGCGCGAATTGCTCGTGGGTCTGTTCAACGGCGTGGTGTTCGCGGTCATCATGGCCGTTGTGGTGTTTGCCCGCTTCGGTCTGGCCGATCTCGGCTTCGTCATCGCGCTGGCCATGATCATCAATCTGGCGGCAGCAGCCCTTGGGGGAATCCTCGTTCCGTTGGCGCTGGACCGCCTGAAGGTGGATCCCGCTGTGGCGTCGGGACCCTTTGTAACCACGATCACCGACGTGGTCGGCTTCTTCGCCTTCCTGTCGATCGCGTCGTTCTGGTTCTGAAAGGAGCGCAGGCGGGGTGTTCTTCACTCTCTCCAAAATCTTCTGGATGGTCGCGGCACCCTCCACCCTGCTCACCTTGCTCGCCGTCGGGGGACTGATCCTCAGCCTGAACTGGCGTCGGTTCGGGCTGACACTGGCCACCATTGGCGCCGGGGGGCTGCTGCTGATCGGTCTTGGCCCGTTCGGGCGGATGATGCTGGTCCCGCTGGAGAAGCGCTTTCCCGTCTTTATCGACGATGGCCTGCGCGTCGACGGCATTGTGGTGCTTGGCGGCGCCGAACTTCCCGGCATCACTGCCGCGCGCGGGCAACCCGCGTTCCAGGAATCGGCGGAGCGGATTCTGGCTCTGGGCGAACTCGCCCGACGCTATCCCGAGGCAAGGATCATCTTCTCGGGTGGCAGCGGCCAGCTCCAGAAGTCGGCGATGCAGGAGGCGGACGTGGTGCGTCTGGCGTTGCCGCAAATCGGGCTACCAGAGGGGCGGGTGATGTTCGAGCGGACCTCACGCAATACCGCCGAGAACGCCCGTCTGACAAGCGCGCTGGTGAAGCCGGCGCCGGGTGAGAACTGGTTGTTGGTCACCTCGGCCTTTCACATGCCGAGAGCCGTGGGCAGCTTCCGCGCGGCGGGCTTCCCGGTCACCGCCTATCCCGTTGACTTCCGCACGACCGGCGATCCCGGTTATTTTCGCCTGTTCGGTTCGGTGGCGGAAGGGGCCGGATTTTTTGAGCTGGCGCTACGTGAGTGGATTGGGCTCACCGTGTATTACCTCACGGGCCGTATCGACAGCCCGCTGCCGGCGCCAGCAGCTCCGGCGGGCGGATAGTCCGCCGGTAGCTAGCTCTGGAGGCGATCGCGCAGGCTCTAAGGCGCTGTTGCCCCATCGCCGCCGGGCGGAAGCCCAAGGCGATAGACGCCGCGCAGGTCCGCCGGGGCCACAGGCTTGCCCTTGCGATAAAGCACCAGCCGGCCGGCTTCGGCGAGACGCAGGGCGCCGCGCCGCACGGACGGGAGCAGGCTCTGCCAATCGGTTCCGGTGGCGACGCTGCGCGCGACCTCTTCCGGCGTTACCGTTCTGGCGGCGCCGGGCTGGCTGGCGACGGAGAGAATCGCCGCCTCGACGGCTTCCTCGGAGGGGCGGGAAGGATTATCCGTCATTGTCGAGTACCCACTGCGAGTCCCGGCCCAGCTGCCGGTTGATCATGACGAGGAAGATGGCAAAGGTCGCCGCCATCAGCGCCCAACCATTGATATACCAGCCGAGATAGGCAATCGCGAAGAAGAAGGCGCGTTGCCCACGGTTGAAGTGTCGGCCGGCAATGGTGGCCATGCGCGCAAGCTTGACCACATGCGCCTGCGCCTGCGGCGTTGCGGCTTCGGACGGAGGAGGCGTCGATCCCAGCAGAATGGTTGAGTAATTGAACAGCCGGTAGGCCCAGGCGAATTTGAAGAACGCATTGGCGAAGATGAGCGTCAGGCCCAGTGTCTTCAATTCCCAGCTGGTGCGGTTCTGGACGCCGAAGGGCAGGTCGCGGAAAAGCGCCATCACCGCTTCGGTGGATTGCAGAATGGCCAGCGAGGCGCCGATCGCCAGGAGCGACGTGGACGCGAAAAACGCGGTGCCGTTCTGCAGGGCCGCGACGATCTGGGCATCGACGATGCGGTTTTCGCGCTCCAGCATGCGCAGCATCCACTGGTAGCGATACGCATCCATGCGCCGGTTCAGTGTGCGCTTTTCCGCCCAACCGCCTTCCATCACCAAATGGTAGGCGACCCAAGACAGGCAGAAGGCGGCGAAGGCCATCCCATCGATGAAGGTGAACCCCAGCATGGCGCTCTCGATTGCTCCGGCGGTCAACGCCCTGTTGGTCCGCGCTGCGGTGAGGGTGCGCGCGGTGGAGAGTGCTTTCAACCGATCTCAACTCGACTTGTCGAGGGCGGGGGCATGCGATCAGGGCAGGGCAGCACTGCGCCAAGCGTCCGGATTGTGGCAATTTCGCGGTTGCGAACGTCGTAACGATTTATTAAATAGTGTTTCAGATCGCGCCCCTACGCCGACGGTCGGCGGGCGCATCGCGGTGAACGTATCGTTCCGAGGTCATCATGAATTCCATTCCCGAGCGCTCCTGTTGGGGAGTCGCCCGTTGGGCTGTGGCCGCGTTCCTGACGGCGATTGCCCTTATCTATCTGTTCGGGGGCTTCCAAGCCGCTCAGATCGCCGCTGGGTGATCCTGACGGCGTTGGCCTCCAAAGTCTCAGATCTATGACACGGCTCGGCCCCCAAGGCGGGGCCGTTGTCATGTCTGGTCATGCCTTGGCACGATCAACGGGATTGATGGGCGACATCACCGCCCTTCGTTTGCACGACTGTCCGAGATGACCGAACCTGTCAGCGGAACGGACCAGGGAGCGTCGACGTGGTGCTGAGGCTGATTATCGGAAACAAGAACTACTCGTCCTGGTCGCTGCGGCCTTGGCTGGCGATGACGGCGCTGGGCATTCCGTTCGAGGAAGAACTGGTGCCGCTCGATGCACCGGATTTCAAGGAGCGCATCCGCGCCCGTTCACCGGCCGGCAAGGTGCCGGTGCTGCTCGACGGGGAGGCCGTTGTGTGGGAGTCGAGCGCCATTCTTGAGCATCTGGCCGAGCGCTTTCCCGAAAAGGGCGTTTGGCCGAGCGATCCTGTCGCCCGCGCCCATGCCCGCTCGCTCGCGACCGAAATGCACAACGGGTTCGGCGCGCTGCGCAGCGTGGCGCCGATGAACCTCTGGCGGCCTGTCGAGGCCCGCTCCTTTCCGCAGGAGGCGCTGCAGGACGTGCGCCGCATCACCCGGCGCTGGGGGGAGGCCCGTGCGCGTTTCGGCAGCAGCGGTGACTTCCTTTTCGGGGCATTCTGCGCCGCTGACGCCATGTATGCGCCGGTGGCGACGCGGCTGCGGACCTACGCCATCGAGGTCGATCCCGTCGCGGCCGCCTATGTCGAGGCGATCCATGCCCATCCCGCTTTTGTCGCGTGGAAGGAGGCGGCCCTGAAGGAAACGGGAGAACTCGCCGAGGATGAGGTCGACTGGCCGGTGGTCAAGCGGGTATAGACCGCAAATCCCGTCTCGGACCCAGCCATGCCGCTCCATCTGCTGAAATTGTGCGTCGGCGCCGTGTCGGTCGAGGACCTGGAAGAATGGATCGCCGAATCGCTGGCCGGAAAGGCGGCGCGCGGGGAGGCGGTCGAGCAGGTGCACACCACGCGCATGGTGCCGACCCGAACGGCCGAGCTTCTGTCCGGCGGATCGCTCTATTGGGTGATAAAGGGTGAGGTCGCCTGCCGGCAGAGTCTGACCGGCATCCGTCCTTTCGTCGATGGCGACGGCATCCGCCGGTGCCATCTCGTGCTTGATCCGACGGTGCATCGCGTCGCACCGCGGCCGAGCCGGCCGTTTCAGGGATGGCGCTACCTCCAGGCTGCCGAAGCGCCCCCAGACCTTGGAGCGGCCAGCGCGACTCCAGCCCTGCCGGACGAACTCCGCCGCGAACTGCGCTCGCTCGGACTTCTCTGAGGTGAGGCAGGGACCCGAAGTCCCTTTCGCACGTTATTCCCGTACGGAATGAGCGAAAGGACGATCGGTATGAGCCAGACGAACCCCGAAGGTATGACCCACATCGACTCCGACGATCGACGCATTGTCGATCATGGCGAGGTGGTGGTGAAGGCCAAAACCGAGGAACGTCAAGCCGTCGAGGTCAAGCCGATGCGCTATGTGCTCGGCATCAGCCTCGGTTTGGTGATCGTCGGTATGGCAGTGGCCTATGTGATGATGGGCTGACGCCGTTACGTCAGTGTCGGCACTGACACATTGTCGATGAGGCGCGTCGCCCCGATCCGGGCCGCCACCAGCAAGCGGATGGGGCCGTCATCCGGACCGTCGACGGGGGCGAGCGTCTCGGCGTGGCGCGCCTCGAGATAGTCCAGCTGGAAGCCGGCGGCGCAAACCGCGGCGCGCGCTTCTTCGACCGCAGTCTCGACCTGGCCACCGCGCGCGATCCGCTCTGCGGCTGCGTTTAGAGCACGGTGGAGACTCGTTGCTGTCGCACGCTCTGCCGGCGAGAGGTAGACGTTACGCGACGACAGGGCGAGGCCGTCGGGCTCTCGTACCGTCGGCACGCCGACGATCTGCACGGGGAGGTCGAGGTCGCGGGCCAAACGCTTAACGACCTGAAGTTGCTGGTAGTCCTTTTCGCCAAAGAGGGCCACGTCCGGCAGCGCCTGGATAAGCAACTTGGCCACAACCGTGGCGACCCCGGTAAAATGGGTCGGCCTAAAGGCGGTTTCGAGTTCCAGCGCAGGGCCGGTGAGGGTGATGGTGGTGCAAAAACCGTCCGGATACATCTCGGCGACATCGGGCACGAACGCCATGTCCACCCCAGCGGCCTCGGCCTTGACGAGGTCGGCCTCCAGTGTCCGGGGGTAGCGCGACAGGTCCTCGGTCGGTGCAAATTGGGTGGGATTGACGAAAATCGTCACGATCACCCGCTCCGCCCTCTCCCGTGCGGCGGTCATCAGCGCCACATGACCCGCATGAAGCGCGCCCATCGTCGGAACAAGTGCGATCTTCTCCCCCGCGGCACGCCATTGCTGTATCTGCGCTCGCAGCGTGGCAACGGTATGGGCAGTGCGGATCGCGCGCGGTTTTGCCATGGCGGACATCTCGTTCCTTCGGGGCGCGGAAGCTAACAGAGCCGGGCCGAGGGTCAACGCCGGCCGGATCTTCAACCCTCGGCGAGCAGGCTGTTGTCGAAGGCCACTCCCCCGATACACTTGCGCCGAATCCGCAGCAGGGACCCGCATGGCCGCCGACAAGACCACACCCGTCAGGACCGCGCCGAACGTCCCGGCAGGTCGCTCCGCCGACACCGCGGCCTTTCTGGCCGAATTGGAGCGCCGCGCGCCCCTGACGGCGGACAAGCGCGGTCGCCTCATCTTCGGCCTCGATGCGACGATGAGCCGCGAAGCAACCTGGGACCTTGCCTGCGCCCTGCAGGCGGAAATGTTCGAGGAGGCTGCCCGTATCGGCGGGCTCGACATGCAACTCGTCTATTATCGTGGCCTCGGCGAATGCCGGGCCTCGCCTTGGCTAAGCGAGGGGGCAAAACTGGGCGCGCTGATGGCCCGCATCCAATGCCAGGGTGGGCGGACGCAGATCGGCCGCGTACTCAGCCATGCGGCGGGACAGGCGGCCAAAGGGCCCGTCGGCGCACTGGTCTTTGTCGGCGACGCCGTGGAAGAGAACATCGACGCGCTCTGCGCCGAGGCAGGCCCGCTTGCCCTGCGAGGCGTGCCTGCCTTCATGTTCCAGGAGGGAGCCGATCCGCAGGCCGAGCGCGCTTTTCGCGAGATCGCACGGCTGACGAAAGGCGCGTTTTGCCGTTTCGATGCGGGCGCTTCGGCCGAACTGCGGGCCTTGCTGCGTGCCGCCGCTTCCTACGCGGCCGGCGGCACGAAAGCGCTCGCCGCGTTGGCCGGCGCCTCGCCCGGGGCGCGCCGGCTCATTTCCGCCATGCAGGATACGCGATGATCAATCTGCTGATCGGGGCGGCGATTGTCGCGCTGCTCTATTACGGCCTCAAGGCGTTTGGCCGTGCCAATCCGGCGGTGCTCGCTCAGTTCGGACGCAGAGCAGGAGGCGGCGCGCTGATCCTCATTGCCGGCTTTCTCGGCATGCGAGGGCATATCGAGACGGCGCTGCCCCTGGGAATCTTCGGCCTGTCGCTGTTTGGGTGGGACATCCGCAAGGCGTTCACGTCCAGCCGGAGTGCGCCGACCGAGGGGCGGACCTCCACTGTGCGCACCGCCTTTCTCGACATGGAACTCGACCATGACAGCGGACGACTGACGGGCGCGGTGACCAACGGCCCCTTCGCCGGAGCGGCGCTTGACGCCCTCGATGTCCAGAGCCTTGCCCGTCTCGCCCTCGACGTCGATGTCGAGAGCCGCCAGCTACTCGAAGCTTATCTTGACCGCCGGTCGCCCGGCTGGCGTGAGAACATGGAGGGACAAGCGGGCGGGCGGCGCGCTGACCCGCC
Source organism: Ancylobacter polymorphus (assembly GCF_030813495.1). Classification (GTDB taxonomy): domain Bacteria; phylum Pseudomonadota; class Alphaproteobacteria; order Rhizobiales; family Xanthobacteraceae; genus Ancylobacter; species Ancylobacter polymorphus. Next base: position 28,728 of record NZ_JAUSUI010000001.1, read on the forward strand.
GCGCCGCGGCGCGATGACGGAAGAGGAGGCCTACCAGATCCTGGGGCTTGAGCCGGGGACGGGGCCGGACCAGATCCGCCAGGCTCACCGTTCCCTTATGAAGAAACTCCATCCCGACCAGGGCGGGTCGAACTATCTCGCTGCCCGGGTAAACGAAGCGAAGGATGTCCTGCTCGACCGCCATTGACGCCTCCCCCCGGATCAGTTGCGGAACACCATGCAGCCGAAATCGCTGCGCTTCAGGGCATCGCAGGCCTTGCGTGCGGTGGACTCGGCATCGAAGCCGGCGAACCGGGCACGGACGATCCGGGTGGAACCCTTCACTGCCTGCTCCGTGTAGGCATCGGCCTTCGCGAGGGCCCGGCCGGCCTTCTTTTGCGCCTTGGCAAGCTGCGCGCGGGCATCGGCCTCACTGCCGAAAGCGCCGATCTGGATCGCCCAGCCGGAGCGCGGAGCCGTGGACTCCTCGGCGGTCTCAGCTTCCTGGCGCGGAATTTCGATCGGGCCCGCGCTCGCCACCTGCACCTGCTGGCGGATGGCATGCTGCGCCGGAGCGGCAGCTGCGGTCTCCGAGGACTCCGCGATGAAGCCGTTACTGGTGAAGGAGAGCGTACCCAGAATGCCCGGCTGGTTGCTGAAGGTGGCAACCGGCTGGCTCGGCCGAGCCACCGCGACGGTCTTGACCGCGACCGGCACGATCGGGGCGGCGGATCCAACGGGCGGAGTGGTGCCGGCCGGAGCATTCCCCGCGGCCCGGGCCGGGCGCGCCGGAGAGGGGGCGGGTGTCGGGACGGAAGCGGTCGGCTCCATATCGGGAACAGCCGAGGCCAGGGCGACACGCGGGCTGGTGGTCGGCACCGGAATGGTCTTGGGCGCGGCCGGAGCCTCTTCCGCAATGGCTACGGAAGCAGAGGCGTCGTCGGGGGAAGCGCCAGGCGGCGGGCTGCTCATGCGCGCCACCATCTGCCGGCCGGCCTGAGCCTTGCCGAGGTTTTCGCTGATGAGGGCCACCATGCGGTCATCGCGCGAGGCAGCGCTGGCGCCGCCCATCACGACGGCGATGACGTAACGACCGTTCTTCTTCACGCTGGTAAGCAGGTTGAAGCCGGACGCATTAGTGTACCCGGTCTTGATCCCGTCGACGCCGTCGACACGCCCCAGCAGGCGGTTGTGATTGCGAATGGCCACGCCGCGATACTGGAAGCTGCGGATCTCGAAATAGGCGTAGTACTTCGGGAAGCGTTCCTGAATGGCACGGCCAAGGGTCGCGAGGTCGCGGGCCGTCGTCACCTGCTCGGGATTGGGCAAGCCGTTGGGATTCTTGAACACCGAGCGCGACATGCCGAGCTGGCGAGCCCGCCGCGTCATCAGATTGGCGAAGGAGGAGGAACTGCCGGAGATGTTCTCGGCGACCACCACGGCAACGTCATTCGCCGAGCGGGTGATCAGCGCCTGGATGGCGTCCTCGACCGAAATCGTTGAACCGGCCTTCACGCCCAGCTTGGACGGCTGCTGTGCTGCGGCGTAAGCGGAAACGCGAAGCGGCGTGTTCAGCTTCATCCGGCCGCTCTCAAGCTGCTCGAACAGCAGGTAGAGCGTCATCACCTTGGTGACAGAGGCAGGATGGCGCAACGCGTCAGCATTGTCGGCGTCGAGAACGCGGCCGGTATTGGCATCGACCACGATGTGCGAATAGCCCCGATGCCAGTTGCCGGTGCTCGCCACGTTTCGGGACGCCGCAGGCTTTGCCCGAACCGTCTTCTTCTTCGGCGCGGCCTCTGCAAAGCCGGCCCCGAGGATGGAGACCGCCAACACCGCCACGGCGGCACGCATGAAAGTGGTGCCGACCATCTCCGGAACCCGCATCTGTTCGTCCCGCTACTCGCTGCCGGCATGTGATGCCGGAACTCAACCCGTTCGTCAGGAAAAAGGCCGCTGCGGCGCGGCGTTGTTGCCGCTGCGAAGGCCTAGACCGTTAAGGAACCCTGCCGAACCATCACTTCCCAAAGCTTAAAAAGGGCAGGGTTACAGAGTCGTAAAGAAGGCTCATCAACGCTGTTGATATGGCATGAAGATGGTGCGGAGCCTGCGTGTCGCAGCGGTAATGTTGCGTCGCACAATTTTGTTGACCGTCTTGGTGCGGTGCATTACAAAAATTCGAGGGAGAATTCCCGGGCGGGCGCGAGTGGCCGAGTGAGCGACGCGCGTTTTGGAACACCAAGGAGCGGGCTCATGCTGCAGAATTTTGAAGACATCCAGAAGGTCGGTAAGGACAACCTCGAACTCGCTGTCAAGAGCTTCGGCACCGTGTCCAAGGGCGTCCAGTCCATCGCGGTGGAAGTGGCGGATTACTCGAAGAAGTCCTTCGAGGAAGGCACCGCTGCCGCTGAGAAGCTGTTCGGCGCCAAGACGCTCGACAAGGCGGTGGAGATCCAGTCCGACTATTTCAAGAGCGCCTATGAGAGCTTCGTCGCCCAGGCGACCAAGATGGGCGAGCTGTACGCCGATCTCGCCAAGGAGACCTACAAGCCCTACGAGAGCGTTCTCGCCAAGGTCGCCGTCACCAAGTGATACGCGCTCATTGAGTGATCGCAGGCAAGGCGGGCTTTCGGCTATCGCCTGATGCGATGGACGTTGCGAAACGGGAGTTCGTGTCGTCCCGATGTTTCAAAAGGCCCGGCCGCAGCGCCGGGCCTTTTTCGTTGCGGCGAAGCTCTCTTCGGTTCGCTTTCACCGGCCGCGCGCGGAGCCCGGCAGCCGCCGCCTCATCGAATTGTCACCGTAATGCGACAGTCGGTTCCGCCTGCCCCTCTGGCGTGAGCGGGGGTGCGTACATATTATAGCTGTCGAAGGCCGGTTCGCCGGTTAGGGAATGCATGAATGTCCGACCACGCTGAAAGTCAGCTGCGTGCAATGATGATGGCCGACGATGAGCGTCGACGCCGTGGGGACAACGCCCCCGGCACGGCGGTGATCACGCGCACCAAGCCGCAGGTCAAGCGGCCGAATCTCTACCGGGTGCTCCTTGTCAATGACGACTACACGCCAATGGAGTTCGTCGTGCATGTGCTGGAGCACTTCTTCAGCAAAAACCGGGAGGAAGCCACCCAGATCATGCTGCATGTGCACCAGCATGGCGTGGGGGAGTGCGGTATCTTCACCTATGAAGTGGCCGAGACAAAGGTCACGCAGGTGATGGACTTCGCGCGCAAGCACCAGCATCCTTTGCAGTGCGTCATGGAGAAGAAGTGACGCCCCGCGACGGCTAAACGAAGAGGTCCCGATGCCCACCTTCTCCCGAAGCCTCGAGCAGTCGCTGCACAGGGCCCTCGCGCTCGCCAACGAACGCCACCACGAATATGCGACGCTGGAGCACCTGCTGCTGTCCTTGGTCGACGACCAGGATTCGGCGGCGGTGATGCGAGCCTGCAATGTCGACATCGACAAACTGCGGCGCAATCTGGTCGAGTATATCGACACCGAACTCGACAATCTGGTTCAGGACGCTGGTGAGGATTCAAAGCCGACGGCCGGTTTTCAGCGCGTGATCCAGCGCGCCGTCATCCATGTTCAGTCCTCTGGCCGCGAGGAAGTGACCGGCGCCAATGTGCTGGTCGCCATCTTCGCCGAGCGCGAGAGCCACGCGGCCTATTTCCTGCAAGAGCAGGACATGACGCGCTATGATGCCGTCAACTACATCAGCCACGGCATCGCCAAGCGCGCCGGCATGTCGGAAAGTCGCCCTGTTCGCGGCGCCGAGGAGGAGACGGAGACGAAGACCGGGGAGGACACCAAGAAGAAGGCCGATGCGCTCGACGCTTATTGCGTGAACCTCAACAAGAAGGCACGTGAGGGGAAGATCGACCCGCTGATCGGCCGCGACAGCGAGATCCAGCGCACCATCCAGGTGCTCTGCCGCCGCTCCAAGAACAATCCGCTTTTCGTCGGCGACCCCGGCGTCGGCAAGACCGCCATCGCGGAAGGTCTGGCGCGCCGCATCGTTGCTGGCGAGGTGCCGGATGTTTTGGCCAAGGCAACGGTCTTCTCGCTCGACATGGGCGCGCTGCTGGCCGGCACCCGCTATCGCGGTGACTTCGAAGAGCGCCTCAAGCAGGTGGTCAAGGAGATCGAGGCCTATCCCGACGCCATCATGTTCATCGACGAGATCCACACGGTGATCGGTGCCGGTGCGACCTCGGGCGGCGCAATGGATGCCTCCAATCTGCTCAAGCCTGCTCTCGCCGCAGGCACGCTGCGCTGCATCGGCTCGACGACCTACAAGGAATACCGTCAGTATTTCGAGAAGGACCGCGCCCTCGTTCGCCGCTTCCAGAAGATCGACGTTCCGGAGCCGACCGTCCCGGACGCCATTGAGATCCTCAAGGGCCTCAAGCCCTATTTCGAGGATTATCATCGGCTGCGCTACACCAACGATGCCATCAAGGCGGCGGTGGAACTGTCCGCCCGCTACATCCATGACCGGAAGCTGCCCGACAAGGCGATCGACATTATCGACGAGTCCGGTGCGGCGCAGATGCTGTTGCCGGAGGGGCGCCGCAAGAAAACGATCGGCGTGAAGGAGATCGAGGCGACCATCGCCACCATCGCCCGCATCCCGCCAAAGTCCGTTTCCAAGTCGGACACGGAGATTCTTTCGGCGCTGGAAACGACGCTGAAGCGCGTGGTCTACGGCCAGGATAAGGCGATCGAAGCGCTCGCCTCGGCAATCAAGCTGGCCCGGGCGGGTCTGCGCGAGCCGGAGAAGCCGATCGGCTCCTATCTGTTCTCCGGGCCGACCGGCGTCGGCAAGACCGAAGTGGCGAAGCAACTCGCTTCCAGCCTCGGCGTGGAACTCCTGCGCTTCGATATGTCGGAGTACATGGAGCGGCACACCATCTCGCGGCTGATCGGCGCCCCTCCCGGCTATGTCGGTTTCGACCAGGGCGGGCTTTTGACCGACGGTATCGACCAGCACCCGCATTGCGTGCTGTTGCTCGATGAGATCGAGAAGGCGCACCCCGACCTGTTCAACATCCTGCTGCAGGTGATGGACCACGGGAAGCTGACCGATCACAACGGCAAGCAGGTGGATTTCCGCAACGTCATTCTCATCATGACGACCAATGCGGGCGCCGCCGATCTGTCGAAGTCCGCCTTCGGCTTCACGCGCTCGAAGCGCGAGGGGGACGATGTGGAGGCCATCAACCGTCTCTTCGCACCGGAGTTCCGCAACCGGCTCGACGCCATCATCCCCTTCGCCCACCTCACCAATGAGATCATCGCGCTGGTGGTGGAGAAGTTCGTGCTCCAGCTTGAGGCGCAGCTGGCGGACCGCAACGTGACCATCGAGCTGTCGGACGAGGCGACCGCCTGGCTGGTGGAGCGCGGTTACGACCAGCAGATGGGCGCGCGTCCCATGGGCCGTGTGATCCAGGAGCACATCAAGAAGCCCCTGGCCGACGAAGTGCTGTTCGGCAAGCTGCGCAATGGTGGGCATGTGCGCGTCGTCCTGCAGACCGACGATGAGGGTGAGAGCGCTCTGGCTTTCGAGTTCCCGGAAGGACCGATCACCCCCAAGCCGGAAAAGATCGAGGCACCCGAGACCAAGCGCGCGCCACGTCGCAAGACGCCAGCGGCAAAGGCCAAGAAGCCCGTCGCCGCTGCCGCCAAGCGGGCAAAGCCCGGAACATCGAAAGTGCCGAAGGTGCCGTTGGTCAAGGCATGAGCCGGACCGCTTCCGCGCGTGCAGATTAATGAGGAGCCGCCCGCGACACTGTTGCGGGCGGCTTTTTTGGTGCGGCCCTTGGGGGCGACCGGCTCTCATGGCAGCCATGCAGGGGAGCGTCGCCCGTTTCGCTTGACGCCGGGGGGAGGGCGCCCCAAAAGGCCGGGGCGAGTTGTCATGCAATCCCCCCAGATTCCGCCCCCTCCCGACCCTGCTGCTCCTCCCGCGCGCTGGTTTCTGCGCGGGATGCGCGGCGCCGTCTCCACGCCCGGTCTGGTGCTGGTGGCAACCTTCATCGGCTTTGGCGGGCTGCTGCATGACCTCGCCTTTCCCATCGGCGCGGGCCTGTTGTCGACGCTTCTGATCTGGGCATTGCCGGCGCAGGTGATCCTGGTCGGCGGCCTCGCCACGGGGGCGTCGCCGCCCGCGCTCGCCGTGGCGGTCTGCCTTTCCGGCGTTCGGCTGCTGCCGATGGTGGTCTCGCTTATGCCGCTGATGCGGGGCCCGCGTCCGCGCCTCGGCTGGGAGTTGCTCTGCGCCCATTTCGTCGCCATGACGGTGTGGGTCGAGGGATTCCGGCTGCTGCCGAAGGTGCCGGAGGAAGGGCGCCCGCCCTATGCGGCGGGGTTGGGGCTTGGCCTTACTCTGCTGAGTATGGCCGGCACCGCGATCGGCTTCTATCTCACGGGCGCCTTGCCAGGCCCCCTGGCGGTGGCGCTGCTGCTGCTTACGCCGATCTCCTTCGCCATTCTGCTGGTGCGCAACGCCAAGCAAAGTGTCGACTGGCTGGCCATCGGGCTCGGCGCGGCGATCTCGCCGCTCGTCGCCAATTCGCCCGGCGGGCTGGACCTGTTCTGGGCCGGTGTGGGCGGCGGCACTCTGGCCTTCTTCATTGCCCGTCATCTGCCGAGACGGCGCGCATGAGCCTCTACTCGACCGAACTCGGGGCCATGCTGGTGGTGATCTTCTTCGGCTTCCTGCCGAACGAAGTCTGGCGGGTGCTCGGCGTGCTTTTCGGCCGGCGCATCGACCCCGGCAGCCTATGGATGCAATGGGTCCAGGCGGTGGCGACGGCGCTGCTGGCGGCGGTGGTGGCGCGGCTGCTGCTGGTGCCGAGCGGGGCTCTGGTCGCGTTGCCGCTCAGCCTGCGCATCGGCGCCGTGGCGAGCGGCATTGCCGGTTTCCTCGCCCTGCGCCGCTCCGTGCTCGCCGGTGTGCTGACCGCCGAGGCGGTGCTGGTCGCTGGCGCCTGGTGGCTGGGGATCAGCCCGTAAGCGCGGTTTTCAGCTGCGCGGCCTGCTGCGCCAGCACCTCCGGTGCTTCCTTGTAGGAGAGTGGCGGGCGCAGGTCGATTCCGGCATGGCGCGGGATGACATGCACATGCAGGTGGAACACTTCCTGTCCGCCGGCCTTCTCATTGTGCTGGGTGACGGTGATGCCCTCGGCATTGAATACCTGCATCTGCGCCTGTGCGACGCGCTGCGCCACGGCCATCACGGCCGCCAGGTCACCCGGTTCGACATCCAGCAGATTGCGCGCCGGCGCCTTCGGAATAACCAGCGCATGGCCGGCGGCCCGCGGCATGATGTCGAGGAAGGCAAGCACGCGCTCGTCCTCATAGATCTTGTGCGCGGGAATGTCGCCGCGCAGGATCATCGCGAAGATATTGCCGGGATCATAGGCCATGGGTTCCTCCCTGTCGGCCTGATCTGATCGCAAGCCGGCCTTCGCCGGTCAAGGCTCACCGTTCGCATCGGCGACGACTTGCTGACGAAAGGGGCCGAGTTCGCTGAGTTCGGCGCCCGTCTCAGCCACATAACGGCGTTCGCGGTCGAGATAATGGGCGACGGCGGCGCGGAACTGCGCATCGGCGATGTAGTGGGCCGAGCGGGTGATGACCGGCATATAGCCGCGCGCCAGCTTGTGCTCGCCCTGCGCGCCGGCTTCCACCTTCCGCAGCCCGTGCGCGATCGCGTAGTCGATGGCCTGGTGGTAGCAGACCTCGAAATGCAGGAAGGGGTGATGCTCGATGGCGCCCCAATGCCGGCCATAGAGCGTGTCTGGGCCGATGAAGTTGATGGCCCCGGCGATCCAGCGCCCGGCGCGCTTGGCCATGACGAGCAGAATGCGCTCGGGCATCCGTTCGCCGATCAGCGAATAGAAGGCGCGGTTGAGGTAAGGGCGCCCCCATTTGCGCGCGCCGGTCTCCATGTAGAAGCCGAAGAAGGCATCCCACACGTCCTCGGTCAGGTCCGGGCCGGTGAGCCAGTGAACGGAGATGCCGTTCTCCAGCGCTTCGCGCCGCTCGCGGCGGATCTGCTTGCGCTTGCGCGAGGCGAGGGCGTTCAGGAACGCCTCGAAATCGGCATAGCCCTCATTGCGCCAGTGGAACTGCTGGTCCATGCGCGGCAGGAAGCTTGCCGCTTCCAGTGCTCCTGCATCTGGCTCGGTGAGGAAGGTGGCATGCACCGAGGACACCTTGCGCAGCTTCGCGAGCGCCACCAGCCCGGCCGCCAGTGCCTGCCGCACCGTCTCGGCCTGCGGGCCGCTGCCCGCGAGCAGGCGCGGCCCGGTGGCGGGGGTGAAAGGCACGCTCACCTGCAGCTTGGGGTAATAACGCCCGCCCGCCCGCTCATACGCCTCGGCCCAGCCGTGGTCGAAGACATATTCGCCCTGCGAATGCGACTTGAGATAGGCTGGACAGACACCCAGCACCGCGCCGTCTTCTCCCTCCAGAACGAGATGCTGCGGCAGCCAGCCGGTCGACGCGCCGACGGAACCGGATTCCTCGAGTGCCGAGAGGAAGGCGTGGCTGACGAAGGGGTTAAGCGAGGATTTTGATTCGGCGCAGGAGGTTGAAGCGGTTGCGCAAGCATCCCAGGCGTCGGCGGGGAGCGTGCGGATGTCGCTCTCGACGCGCAGGCGGAACGTTTCGTCGGACATTCAGCTGGGGCTCGCGAAAAGGGCGGCGCAGGGGGACCGAAGGTACGCCATTGTGCGTCGCACTCGGTGGCAACAGCAAGAGCGCTCACGCGATCGGGAAGCGGTGTTCCCGGCTCAGGGCAGGAAGCCCTCGAAGATCATCTGGTCGGCATGGCGGGCGGCGGTCGCCCGGTCCTCCTCCGTTCGCACGGTCCAGGTCAGCAGCGGCATGGGGCGCTGCCGGCGGGCGGCGTCGACGGCTGCCGACGGCAGTTCCTTGACATAATGGGCAATGAAGTCGGGCTGCGTGCGCGGCAGGTGCAGCAGCTTGCCCCATTCATGCTTGGTGTCGTGGCTGAGGATGTCCCATTCCGGGTCATCGTAGCGGTGTTCCATGGTGATGCCGCGCGGTATATGCGGCGCGAGCGCCCGCACCGCGGCGACGAGGTCGGGATCGAAGGACATGAGCGCTGCCGGACCGTCATAGCCGGCCAGGATCGCAACGGCGCGGGCGGCGATGGCGGTGTCGCCGTCGAAATGGCTTTTCAGTTCGATGATGAGCGGCACGCGGCCGCCGACGCGGGCGAGGAGTTCGCCGAGCGTCATCATCCGGTCGGCCGTGCCGCGCATCTCCACCGCCTTCAGCTCCGCAGCGGTGAGGGCGTTGGCCGGCCCTTCCGCCACGGTCAGACGCTCCAGCGTGTCGTCATGGAACACCATGGCTTCGCCATCGGCGGAGAGCTGGATGTCCACTTCGATCGCATAGTCGCGCGCCAGCGCGGCATCGACCGCCGAGGGCGTGTTCTCAATCACACCGCGCACCGCATCATGCAGCGCGCGGTGGGCGATCGGCCGGGCGGTGAGCCAGGCCGGCGCATTGGCGGCGGAGATGTTTGGAGCCATGGCGGGCCTCAGGCGAATTCGATCACGGCCTCGACTTCGACACTGACATTGAAGGGCAGTTGCGCCACGCCCACGGCGGAGCGCGCGTGCCGGCCAGCATCGCCAAACACTTCCACAAACAGATCGGAGCAGCCATTCACCACTTTCGGCTGATCGGTGAAGTCGGGTGAGGAGTTGACGAAGCCGACCAGCTTTACCACCCGCTTCACCCGGTCGAGATCGCCGAGCGCCGCCTTGATCTGGGCGATGAGGTTGATGGCGCACTGGCGGGCGGCGGCGCGGCCGGCCTCGATGTCACCCTCGCCGGCAAGCTTGCCGGTCATGAAGCTGCCATTGGCCATCGAAATCTGGCCGGAAATCCAGAGCTGGTTGCCGCTGATGACGAAGGGCACATAGTTTGCCGCCGGGGCACTGGCCGCGGGGATGGTAATGCCGAGGGTCGCGAGCTTGGCCTCAACCGTTCCGGTCATGGAATTCTCCTGCTATCGTGGGTGCGCTGCCCGTCTCGGCATGCGACGGCCAATGAGCGGCAACCGACCTGCAATTGCCATCTTCTATGGGTCATGTTTGGCGGATCGGTTCGCCATTCGCAAGCTGTGACTGACGTCTGCGAGGAGCCCATTACCTATGCCGTCCGCCTGTTTTTGCCGCTCTGCCCTCGCCGCGCTGTTGCTGGGAGCCTCCGCTTTGCCGGCAATGGCGATCCAACTCTCGCCACACCGTGCCACCTACGCGGTCTCGCTCGACGCTTCCAAGTCCGGCACCCGCATCAATGGGGCCGAGGGGCGTATCGTTTATGAGATGCGCGGCAGCGCCTGCGCCGGCTATTCGGTCCAACTGCGGCAGGATACCCAGCTGGCGACAGAAGGGGGCCGGGTCAACAGCGCGGTTTCGACGGCGACGTGGGAGGATGGCGACGGCAAGTCCTATCGCTTTCGCGTCTCCAACCGCATCAATGGAGAAACCACCGAAGAAGCGGACGGCGTCGCTGAGCGCAAGGACGGCGCATTGACGGTGACGGCTACCAAGCCGGAAGCGCAGACGGTGACGCTCGGCGAGAACGTGCTGCTGCCGACACAGCATGTTCTGCGCCTTATCGGCGGTGCGGAGAGCGGCGAGGTGATTGTTGAAGCGCCTGTTTTCGATGGCTCGCCCGACGCCAAGAAGGTCTATGACACGCTGGCCGTCATCGGTCGCGAGACTCGCGACGCCAAGGGCCTGGAAGAAGCCGCGACGGCAGGCGACCTCGCCGGGCGGGCGCGTTTCCCGGTGACGATCAGTTATTACGAGCGCGGCGGCAGCAACGAGACGCCCGATTATGTCATCAGCTTCGATATGTTCGACAACGGTGTAAGCCGCAAACTCAAGCTGGACTATGGCGAGTTCGCCCTCAACGGCACCCTCATTTCCTACGAGGCGCTGCCGAAGGAAGACTGCGCGAAGTAGGTGCATCGGTCGCGATTGCGTCATCGGGCCGGTTGCGGTGGGGCTGCTCGGGCTCGCGCCGCTTCGGCGCGTCGAGGGCGATGCCGCGGTCGATGATTGTTTTGCCGAAGCGGGCGCGCAGCGAGTCGGTGGCCAGTTCCGCAAGGCCCCGCTTCGTGGCGGAAGTGTCAATGAGGTCGGCGGGGTCGGCCAATGCCGGGTCGGCGAGTTCCGAGACGCCGACGCCGATAAGCCTGAAGCGTCGCCCATCGGCCTCGCGGGCCAGCAACTCGCGAGCATGGTCAAAGATGCGATGGGCGAGGCGGGTTGGGTCTTCCAGCGAGCGGGCGCGGGTTATCAGCCGGAAGTCGGCGGTCTTCAGCTTCAGAGTGACCGTGCGGCCGGCGAGGTCCGCGGCCTTCAGCCGGTCCGAGAGCTTGCGGGTGAGACGGTAGAGTTCCTGCTCTAGCGTGCGATAGTCGGCGATGTCGCTGTCGAAAGTGGTTTCCGTCGACACGCTCTTGGTCTCGCGCTCGGGGTTCACAGAGCGCGTATCGATGCCGCGCGCCAGCCGCCATAGGCGCAGCCCCTCATTGCCGAAGCGACGGGCGAGGGCGGTCTCGTCTGCCGCCTGCAGGTCGGCGATGTGCGGTAGCCTTCGCGGGCAAGCCGCTCCTGCGTTGCCTTGCCGACCCCCCAGATCGCGCCGACACTCCGCTCCGCGAGGAATGCCACGGCCTCCTGTGTCCCGATCACCGCGAAGCCGCGCGGCTTGTCGAGTTCCGAGGCCATCTTTGCGAGGAACTTGTTCGGCGCGAGGCCGACGGAGATGGTGACACCAATTTCCGTCTCGACCGAACGGGCCAGCCGGGCGAGCGCCCGTGCCGGGCTCTCCCCATGCAGAAGTTCGGTGCCGGCGAGGTCGAGAAAGGCCTCGTCGATGGAGAGCGGCTCGACCAGCGGGGTGAGCCGCAGGAAACGCTCGCGAATTTGCCGCCCGACGGCGACATACTTCGCCATGTTGGGCTTGATGACCGTCGCTTCCGGGCACAGAGCCAGCGCCTTGAACATCGGCATGGCCGAGCGCACGCCCTTGACGCGCGCAAGATAGCAAGCGGTCGAGACCACGCCCCGCTTGCCGCCGCCGATGATGACGGGAACGTCGCGCAACGCCGGATCGTCGCGCTTCTCCACCGAGGCGTAGAAGGCGTCGCAGTCGATATGGGCGACGTGCAGCGTGTCGAGTTCGGCATGGCGCAGGAGGCGCGGGCTGCCACAATGCGTGCAGCGTCTCTCCTCGCCAGCGTCGGTAAGGCAGTCACGGCAGAAGGCCGGCAGACGCGCCATCGCCCGAACTCCGTGTGGTTCCTCAGTCCTCGCCCATATCGGCGTGGAAGAGGATCTCGCGCGCCGCCACGACATGGCCGGGGTCGATTTTCGCCTCGCCGGCATAGACGATGAGCAGATCCTGCCGGTTGATGAGGTAGTCGAGCAGGGCGACATGGAAGGCGGCCGAACCGGCGACGCCGCGCAGATCGCCCGGCGACAGCCCGCTCTCAGCCAGAAACGGGCCGATGCGCTCGGGATCGCCAGCGAGAAAGGCGAGGGCGCCCAGCGCCACCTGCCGGGCCGCGTCGATCTGGGAAGGGGGGCGGGAGTTGCGGCGTTTCATTTCCGGTTCCGTAAGGAATGGGTGGGTAAAGCTAGCGCATCGACCAGCGGAAGGGTGAGTGATTCCAGCTTGCCCGGTGTGCCGTCGTTGCAGGGACAGTCGACCGATGCCCAAGACCGTTCTGATCGTTGAGGACAATGAGCTCAATATGAAGCTCTTCAACGATCTGCTCGAAGCCCATGGCTATATCACGGTCGGCACGCGCAATGGCGTGGAGGCCCTCGATCTCGCGCGCCGTCATCGGCCCGACCTCATCCTGATGGACATCCAGCTCCCTGAGGTTTCGGGCCTCGATGTCACCCGCGCACTGAAGGCTGATCCCGAACTCAAGGCGATTCCGGTTATCGCCGTGACAGCCTTCGCGATGAAGGGCGATGAGGAACGCATTCGCGAAGGCGGCTGCGAGGCCTATCTTTCCAAGCCGATTTCCGTCGCCAAATTCCTTGAAACGGTGCGCCAGTTCGTGCCGGTGTCCTGAACGGTATCACAGGCGCGCGGAGCTTGGCGCTCCAGTGCGAATCTGCGGCGAAACACCGTTGCATTTGGCTGCGTTTGGGTTAGCTTTTCCTCGGTATCCGTTTGCCCTGCGGAGTGCTCGGGTCCGCCGCATCTCCTGGGTCCGTGGGGTCTGGTCGGCGGGCGGTGTCTACGGATGGCCTCTCCGTTCACCGCTCGCCGATTCCCGCCTTTCCGCCGGTACCTGCTCTTCAATTGAAGGCGTCGCCGCCACGTCGCGCAGAGCCGCCTGACGTGAGCGAGCAGGCGTATCGCTATGTCACGCCAAAGAAAAAGGCGCCAAGCGGCGCCTTTTTGCGTCAGAAGCCGACGGGGCTCAGATCACTTGATCTTGCCTTCGCGGAACTCGACATGCTTGCGCGCCACCGGATCGTACTTCTTCACGACCAGCTTGTCGGTCATGGTGCGCGAGTTCTTCTTGGTCACATAAAAGAAGCCGGTGTCGGCGCTCGACACGAGCTTGATCTTGATGGTCGTTGCCTTGGCCATGACCGGGTCTCCTGGAGCGTGGCTCTCGAACGTGGGGCCGCCACGCCGAAGAAATTGGGTTCGCGCGGCAAAACCGCCGCTCGTTGCGCGTCCGTATCCGTGATCGGCGCGTGAATGTCAAGGAAGCGTGGTCAGAGATCGCGCCAAATCTGTCCTGCCACCACCAGCACATAGAGCGCCAGGAAGGCGGCGATCACCCAGGCAAAGCCGTGCGGATCAATCAGTTGCATGCCGCCGCCCACTGCGGTGGGGCCGACGGTGAGGCCGATCGAGTACAGCATCACAAAGGCCGCATTCGCGGTGGCGAGCGCGGCGCCGTCGAAGCGGGCGCCGAGTAAGGCCAGGCCGACCGTGTAAAGGCCGGCGACGATTCCCGTGGTCAGAAAGGCTACGGTCCACAATGCCCAGCTGTCTATGGCGAGATAGGGGATGAGCAGCGCCCCACCCAGGCTGACAATGCCGCAGCCCAGCAGCAGCCGCCGCCGGTCCACCTTGTCGCTGAGCAGGCCGAGTGGCAGCTGCAGCGCGACATTGCCGAGTTCGGCGATCGTGAGCAGCAGGGCGGCGTCGCCGGCATCGAGCCCGCGGCGAAGGCCGTAGAGCGGCAGGAAATTGATGATGCCGGTTTCCACGGCGCCGAAGATGAAGGCGGCGAGAGTGGCGGCGGGAGCGATCCGCATCAGTGCCCATACGCCGCCGGAGGTGCTTTCCTTCTCGATGGCGGGTGCGCCGGAGGCGCCGATAAGCACCGGAATACCTGCAAGGCCGAAGAAGGCGGCGCCGCACAGATAGGGGGCCCAGCCCTGGGTGCCGACGAGGCTCAGAATAGCCGGGCCGCCAGCGAAACCGATGGAGAGCACGGTGCCGTAAATGCCGATGACCAGCCCGCGCCGGTCGCTCGGTGCGGCGGCGTTGATCCAGAACTCGCTGACCACGAACAGCACGCACAAGGCCGCGCCATAGACGAAGCGCAGCGGAAACCACAGCACGAAGGACGGTGTGACCTTGAAGGCGACAAGGCTGATCGCGGCGCTGAGGATGGCCACGAGCAGTAGCGGACCGGCGCCGAGACGTCGCACCAGATTCGGCAGAAAGGGAGCCAATGCTATGGTTGCGAGCCCTCCGACCGCCGTGTTCAGGCCGATCCAGGTGGAGGGAACGCCGCGGTCGTGCAGCTCGAAGGCGAGGAGCGGAATCGACAAAGCGAGGCCGAGGCCGACGGCGGAGATGGCGGCGATGGCAGCCGCGATGGAGGCGATATTGACGGGGCGGCGGTCGGCGGGGGCATGCATGGGTCACCTGAGGCCGGGAGGCGCCTCCCGGATCGCTCGCTCTAGCCCATGGACGACAAAAGTCGAATGACTTTTGGGAATGACCTCATGCGGCGCGTTTCTGGCCCGGTCGCCCGCTCAGGCCAGGGCCTCGCGATAGACCTTGGCGCCGCGCGAGAAGAAGAACGGCACCGGCTGCCACGGCCGATGGCCGCCGGACAGGCGCGGGGCGACCTCGCCGAGGATCGCCCGCGTGATGTCAGGCACGTCCGCCCGCAACGCCTCGTCGAGCGTAAGCCATTGAGCTTCAACGAATTCCGCCTCCGGCCCGACCACGCCGTCGAGGCGATGGGCGACCTGCGACAGCTCCGCCATGAAGAAGCGCGTGTCGAAGCGGCGGGCGAGGCGGGGCGGGGTGACGGCGCGGGCGACGAAGCTCAGCGCTTCCAGATTGGGAAACAGTCCCGCCGCACCGAAGGGCGCCCAGGCGCCCGGCAGAGGGCCCGGATCGCCGGCTTCCTGCGTGCCGATGAGCAGGCCGACTTCCTCCGCCGTCTCGCGGATAGCGGCCAGCGCCAGCGCGCGGGCCCGGCCGGCGCTGGGGCGGGTGACGCGGGCTAACAGCCTGCGTTCGCTCTCGGAATCCAGCATTCCATAAACCGGCACGCGCCGGTCCACCGCGTCCACGCGCCCGCCGGGAAAGACGAATTTGCCCGGCATGAAGCGCAGCGCCGGGTTGCGGCGGCCGAGCAGAAGCCGCGGCGTCTTCTTCGAGCGGTCCACCAGAATCAGCGCCGCCGCGTCCACCGGGCGGATGACCGGGTGCGTCGCGTCGAGCCTTTCGCGGGGGAAATCGGGGGAAACGTCGGTCAGGCTCATGAGGGCGATGCGGTGGCGGTGAGGCCAGCCGGAACGACTGACCGATGAGGACGATGAGGTGGAGTGTGAGACCGACGAGACCGATAAGACCGATCAGGAGCTAAGGCCGGTCAGGATCCTTTGGCCGCCGGCAGCGCGTCCGTCCGGTGGCTCGGGGGCAGTGCCTCGCGCTCGGAATCGTTCGGATCGAATCCGTGCATGCGCACCGCCCACTGGAATCCGATCAGCGCCCCCTTCACCGGCGGCAGCAGCACCAGCGAGAGAATGAGCGTCAGCGGCAGCCACAGCGCGAGGTGGATCCACACCGCCGGGTGCAGCGCCATCTCCACCGCCAGCAGCAGCGGCACGACGATGTGCCCGACAATGGTGATGACCATATAGGGCGGCGCGTCGTCAGCGCGGTGGTGCCACAGTTCCTCGCCGCATTCCGGGCAGTGCTCGTTCACCTTGAGATAGGAGGCGAACATCGCGCCCTTGCCGCAGGCGGGGCAGCGCATGCGGAAACCGTTCATGATGGCGGGGCCAATCGGACGGTCGGGCTGGGACTTCTGTGTCTGCATCACGCTGCGCCTCCGGCGCTATCTCTAAGGCGCCTCCGGCGCTATCGTCGCTTGCCGAAGCGCTTGGGTCCGTGCGGACGTTCGGTGCTGCGGGCCTGACGCCCGCGGCCGCCGGGGCGGCGCCGGTCGGGCGCTACGTAATTCCCCTCAGATAGTAGTTCGAAGCGCAGCGCGCCAGCCACGGGCGCGGCTTCCACGAGCTTCACTTCGACGCGGTCGCCGAGCCGGTGCATCTCGCCGCTGCGCTCGCCCACCAGCGCGTGGCGCGCTTCGTCATAGCGGTAATAATCCTGCCCCAGCGTCACGGCGGGAATGAAGCCGTCGGCCCCGGTGTCGTCGAGGGCGACGAAAAGCCCGGCCTTGGTGACGCCGGAGATGCGGGCGCGGAAGGTGGCGCCGATCTGCACCGCCATGTGGTGGGCGATCAGCCGGTCGATGGTCTCGCGCTCGGCCGCCATGGCCCGGCGCTCGCTGGCGGAAATGCGGGCGGCGATCTCCGCCAGTTGCTCGGGCGTCGTCGTCTCCGGCAGCCCGTCGGCGCCGAAACCCAGCCCCCGCACCAGCGCCCGGTGCACGATCAGGTCGGCATAGCGGCGGATGGGCGAAGTGAAATGCGCGTAGCGGCGCAGATGCAGGCCGAAATGGCCGTAATTCTCATTGGCGTATTCCGCCTGTGCCTGACTGCGCAGGATCACCTGATTGACCAGCGGCGCCATTTCCGTGCCCTCGACCCGGGCGAGGATGTCGTTGAACTGGGCGGGGCGCACGCTCTCGGTCTTCGGCAGCTTGATGTCGAGCGTCTGCAGGAATTCGCGCAGCGCCGACAACTTCTCCAGCGAGGGCTGGTCATGGACGCGGTAGATGAGCGGGATACGCTTTTCTTCCAGCGTCTCGGCGGCGGCGACATTGGCGAGGATCATGAATTCCTCGATCAGCCGGTGCGCGTCGAGCCGCTCCGGCACCACCACCTTGTCGACGGTGCCGTCGGGCTTCAGCAGGATCTTGCGCTCGGGCAGATCGAGATCGAGCGGGGCGCGGGCATCGCGCGCCTTCTTCACCGCGCCATAGGCGGCCCAGAGCGGGCGCAGGACGCCGTCGAGCAGCGGATCGGTGACATCGTCCACCCGCCCGTCGATCGCCGCCTGCGCCTGCGCGTAAGCGAGCTTGGCGGCGGAGCGCATCATGACGCGGTGGAAGCTGTGGCGCTTCTTGCGGCCATTGGCGCCCACCACCATGCGCACGGCCAGTGCCGGCCGGTCTTCCAGCGGGCGCAGCGAGCACAGATCGTTGGAGATGCGCTCGGGCAGCATCGGCACCACCCGGTCGGGGAAATACACCGAATTGCCGCGCGCCAGCGCTTCGCGGTCCAGCGCCGAATTCGGCCGCACATAGGCGGCGACATCGGCGATGGCGACGGTGAGGATGAAGCCGCCCTCATTGTCGGGATCGAGGTCCGGCGTCGCATGCACCGCGTCGTCATGATCCTTGGCGTCGGGCGGATCGATGGTGACCAGCGGCAGATCGCGCCAGTCCTCGCGCCCGCGCAGGGAAGCCGGCATGGCCTCTTCCGCTTCCGCCAGCGCCTCGCGGCGGAAGACGCTGGGAATGCCATGGGCGTGGATGGCGATGAGGCTGATCGCCTTCTCCGTCGCCACCGAGCCAAGGCGCTCCTTCACCTTGGCGGTGGGCAGGCCATAGGCGTGATGGCGGATGATCTCGACCGAGACCAGATCGCCCTCCTGCGCCTCGCCGGTGAAGTCCGGCGGGATGGCGAGTTCGCGCCCCATATTGCGCTTGTCGATGGGGGTGAGCCGCCCGCCGCCGGTCTGTATGTCGCGGCGGAAAATGCCGAGCGTGAGCGCGCGGGCCTTCTCGATCACTTTGAGCACGGTGCCGTTATGGCGGATGCGCCCGTCGGCCTCCGGAATCTCCTCGGTCTTCAACAGCACCCGGTCGCCGACCGTCGGGGCCGGGCCGGCGAGCCGGCCGCGCCGGGCGAGACGCACGAGAATGCGCGGCGCTTCCCCGTTCTCCTCCTCGTCCCAGTCCACCGGCGTGGCGATGAGTTCGCCGTCCTCGTCGCGCTCCACCACTTCCGACAGCACGACGGCGGGCAGGGCGCCGGGCAGATGCAGCTTGCGCCGCTTGCGCCCGATCAGGCCCTCGTCTGCCAGCTCGCGCAGCAGCTCCTTCAGCGCGATGCGGTCGCTGCCGTCGAGGCCGAAAGCGCGCGAAATCTCCCGCTTGCCGACATCCCCGCCCTGCGAGGCGATGAAGGCGATCAATTCCTCGCGACCGGGCAGACCCTTGGTCAGGCCGGCGGGAAGGGCAGGGCGGGCGGGCTTGCGGCCCTTCGGCTTGATAGGTTTACGCACGATTCACCGCGTTTGGAGGGCTGTGCTGACGCTATCGCCTCCGGCGCGCCACGTCGACCGGGCGAGGAAGCTGACGTTAGGGCAGTGTCGGCCGTTCGCTTGCATTTGACCGCCAACAGGCGGAATTTGCCGCGCTTTCGCGGCGCGTTGGCGCCGAGTTGGATTCGTATCATGGATGCCCGCACGCCGGAGGCGACCGACGCGTCGCTGTCCCATAGCGAGATTCGCGTCATCGTCACCGGGGTGATGGTGGCGATGTTCCTCAGCGCGCTCGACCAGACCATCATCGCCACCGCCCTGCCGACCATTGGCGGCAGTTTCGGCGATCTGGAAAACCTGACCTGGGTGGTGACCGCCTATCTGCTCACCGGCACGGCGATCACGCCGCTGGTGGGCAAGTTCGCCGATATTCACGGGCCGCGCCCGGTGCTGCTGGCTTCCATCGGCACCTTCCTCATCGGCTCGGTGCTGTGCGCGACGGCCCAGAACATGCCATGGCTGATCGTGGCGCGCGCCGTGCAGGGGCTGGGCGGCGGCGGGCTGATCGCGCTGGCGCAGACCATTATCGGCCTGCTTATCGCCCCGCGTGAACGCGGCCGCTACCAGGGCTATTTCGCCATCGTCTTCATCACGTCCAGCATTGCCGGGCCGATCCTCGGCGGCTTCTTCGCCGAGCATCTGCACTGGTCGCTGATTTTCTGGATCAATGTGCCGCTCGGCCTCATCGCGGCGCTGATGAGCGACCGCTCGCTGCGGCGGCTGCCGGCGCACCATCACCCGCACCGGCTCGATATTCTCGGCGCCTTCCTCATGTGCGCCGGCACGGTGGCGCTGCTGATGGCGCTGAGCTGGGGCGGCACCGAATTCCGCTGGGTCTCGCTGCCCATTCTCGGCCTGCTGGCGCTGGCGGTGCTGCTGTGGGTCGGCTTCGCCTTGAGGGTCGCCACGGCGACCGAGCCGCTGGTGCCGATTGCTGTGCTGTCCAACAAGGTGGTGCGCACGGGCGTGCCCGCCGCCGCCTTCGCCATGGGCACGCTGGTGGGCCTGTCCATCCAGATGCCGCTCTATCTCGAAGGGGTGATGGGGCTCACCGCCTCGGAATCCGGGCTGGCGCTGATACCGCTCATGGCGGGCGTGGTGGTGGGGGCGACCGGCGCCGGGCGGGTAATGGGCCACATCGCCCATTACAAGCGCCTGCCGATCCTCGGCCTGCTCGCCAGCATCGCCGCGCTCGCCGCGCTGGCGCTGTGGCCGCTCGGCCTGCCGATCGCGGTGGTCGGGGCGGCCATGGGGATTGCCGGCATGGGGCTCGGCACCGTGCTGCCGGTGACCACGGTGGCGGTGCAGAACGCCGTGCCGCTGCCGCAGATGGGCACGGCGACGGGGGTGGTGAACCTGTTCCGCTCGCTCGGCGCGGCGGTGCTCACCGCCGGCTTCGGCGCCATCGTCATCGGCCTGTCGGGCATCGAGAGCAGCGCCCTGCTGGAGCGGCTGCTCGAAGGGCGGGCGCAGGTGGCGCCGCTCGCCGGCGCCTTCCGCTGGGTGTTCGTGGCGGCGGCGGGCGCGCTGGGCGTGTCGCTGCTCGCCATGCTGGCGATGGAGGAGCGCCCGCTGCGCTCCGGCCATCCTCCCGCGCCGCTGCCGGAATAGGCGCCGGCGCTCAGCCGGCCGCCGTCTTCTTCGCCGCCGCCGCCTTTTTCGCCGGGGCCTTTTTCGCCGCCGGCTTCTTGGCCACCGGATTTTTGGCGGTGGCCGCCTTCTTGGCCGGCGCCTTCTCGGCCGCGGGCTTCGCCGCCGCGCGGCGCGCGGGCTTGGCGGGGGCGGAGCCGGCCTTGGCGGTGATGAGTTCCACCGCCTGTTCCAGCGTCACCGCTTCCGGGTCCATGTCCTTGGGCAGGGTGGCGTTCACCTTGCCATGGTTGACATAGGCGCCGAAGCGGCCCGGCCGCACGGTGATCGGCCCGCCGAGCGTGGGATGTTCGCCAAGCTCGCGCCCGCCGACCGCGCCGCGCCGGCCGGGGCCCTTGTTCTGCTTGTCGGCGATCAGCGCCACCGCGCGGTTGAGGCCGATGGCGAGGATGTCGTCGCCCGGCTCGATATTGGCGTAGGTCTTGCCGTGCTGGACATAGGGCCCGAACCGCCCGATGCCGGCGAGGATGGGCTCGCCGCTCTCGGGATGAAGCCCGATCTCGCGCGGCAGGGACAGCAGCGCCAGCGCGGTGTCGAGATCGACATCGGCGGGCGCGAGGCCCTTGGGCAGGCTGGAGCGCTTGGGCTTCTCGCCGTCCTTGCCCTCGCCGAGCTGGAGATAGGTGCCGAAGCGCCCGGCGCGGATGGTCACTTCCAGCCCCGTCACCGGATCGGTGCCGAGCACGCGGGTGCCGTTGGCGTCACCGCCATTGGCCTCGTCCGCCCCCTGCGCCGCGAGCGGGCGGGTGTATTTGCACTCGGGATAGTTCGAGCAGCCGATGAAGGCGCCGAACTTGCCGACCTTCAGCGACAGCCGTCCGGTGCCGCAGGTCGGGCAGATGCGCGGGTCGGAGCCGTCTTCCTTGGGCGGGAAGATGTGCGCGGTGAGCATGCCGTCGAGCGCGGAGATGACATCGGAGACGCGCAGCTCCTTGGTCTCGCCGACGGCGGCCATGAAGTCGCGCCAGAAGTCGCGCAGCACGTCCTTCCACTGCAACTCGCCATTGGAGATGCGGTCGAGCTTCTCCTCGAGATCGGCGGTGAAGTCGTATTCGACATAGCGATCGAAGAAGCTCTCGAGGAAGGCGGTGACGAGCCGTCCCTTGTCCTCCGGCACCAGGCGGCGCTTGTCGAGCTTCACATATTCGCGGTCGCGCAGCACGGCGAGCACGGAGGCATAGGTGGAGGGGCGGCCGATGCCCAACTCTTCCATGCGCTTGACCAGCGACGCCTCGGAATAGCGCGGCGGCGGCTCGGTGAAGTGCTGGTCGGCCTTGATTCCCTTGCTGGCGAGCGCCTCGCCCGCCGCCATGGAGGGCAGGCGGCGGCTCTCCTCGTCGTCCTCGTCGTCGTCGCTGCCCTCGCGGTAGAGGGTGAGGAAGCCGTCGAACTTGATGACCGTGCCGGTGGCGCGCAGTTCCAGCGCCCGGCCGCCCGCTTTCGCGTCGATATCGACCGTGGTGCGCTCCAGCTCGGCCGATTCCATCTGGCTGGCGATGGTGCGCAGCCAGATCAGCTCATAGAGCTTGGCCTGATCGGGCTCCAGCTGGCGGATCACGTCCTTCGGCCGGCGCGACAGCTCGGTCGGGCGGATCGCCTCATGCGCTTCCTGCGCGTTCTTCGCCTTGGCGGAATATTTGCGCGGGACGGCGGGCACGTAGCGTTCGCCATAGTCGCGGGCGATCACGGAGCGGGCGCCGGCGACCGCTTCCGGCGCCATGTCGACGCCGTCGGTCCGCATATAGGTGATGAGGCCGACGGTCTCGCCGCCGACATCCACGCCCTCATAGAGCCGCTGCGCGATGCGCATGGTGATGGCCGGCGCGAAGCCGAGCTTGCGGCTCGCCTCCTGCTGCAGCGTGGAGGTGGTGAAGGGCGGGGACGGGTTGCGGCGGGCCGGCTTGGCCTCGACCGAGCGCACCTTGAAGTCCGCCTTTTCCAGCGCGGCGCGGAAATCGGCCGCCTCGGCCTCGGTGCCGACATCGAGGCGGGTGATCTTCTTGCCATCGGCGCCGACGAGGCGGGCCTCGAAGGTCTCCTGCCGGGGCGTCGCCAGCTGGGCGGCGATGGACCAGTATTCGCGCTTGACGAAGGTTTCGATCTCGCGCTCGCGGTCGCAGACGAGGCGCAGCGCCACCGACTGCACGCGCCCGGCCGAGCGGGCGCCGGGCAGCTTGCGCCACAGCACCGGCGAGAGAGTGAAGCCGACGAGATAGTCGAGCGCGCGGCGGGCGAGATAGGCATCGACCAGCGCGGCGTCGATGACGCGCGGATGCTGCATCGCCTCCAGCACCGCCTGCTTGGTGATGGCGTTGAAGACGACGCGCGAGACTGGCTGCGCCTTGAGCGCGCGCTTTTCCTTCAGCACTTCCAGCACGTGCCAGGAAATCGCCTCGCCTTCGCGATCCGGGTCGGTGGCGAGAATGAGGCCGTCCGCCTCCTTCACCGCGCGGGCGATATCGGACAGACGCTTCTGCGCCTTGGGATCGACATCCCAGAGCATGCGGAAATCATCGTCGGGATTGACCGAGCCATCCTTGGCCGGAAGGTCGCGTACGTGCCCATACGAGGCGAAAACCTCGTAGCCCGAGCCGAGATATTTGTTGATCGTCTTCGCCTTGGCAGGCGATTCGACGATGACGACCTGCATGTGCGCGCCACGTCCTTTGAAGGGTCCAGCCCCGAGAGGCCGGGAAAATGGGGTAGAGGCCCCGGTGTGTCAAATGCCAAGCACGCGCCGTGCCGGAGATGGACGCGCGCGGCGAGGTTTGGCGACGGTTTCAGCCTGCCGGCCGCAGGCGTGCGGGGCTTTCGCGCCTTGCGCGGTAAGGTTGTGTAATATTCAATAATGCACGCAATTGGCGTGACAAGTCCCGGCGCTGTGGTACGCTGTTCCGCGCTGCCATCAGCCACGGGCGCCCGACGTGACCGACAATGATCCTGCGCATAGGACGGTGAGGGAAGCGGCGGAGTACATCGCCGCCCTCACTCAGGAACTGGCGACGCTCGCCGCCCGCAACAAGCTGGACATGCTGGGCTATCTGCTTGAGATGGCCTGCGTGGAAGCCCGCGACATGGCCAACCGGGAGACCGAGACGCGCCGGGCCGGACGGCGGGGGGCACGTTCCGTCGAGGCGCCCTAAGCCGGGTGGGTGCGGGCCTCCGCCGCGTTCAGAGCAGCAGCGAGACGCTGCCGTCGCGATGGCGCTCCAGCCGTCCCGCCAGCTCCAGTTCCAGCAGCAGGATCTGCACCTCGCTGACCCGGGCGCCCGACAGCGCCACGAGATCGTCCACCGCCAGCGGCGAGGGGCCGAGCAGATCCATGAGCCGCGACCTCGTGTCGTCGCTCGGCTCGGCCGCGTCCATGCCCGGCGTATCTTCCTCCATATCCAGCACGGGCGGCCGGTCGCGCAGCGCGGCGAGCGCTTCCAGCACGTCTTCCGCCCCGGTGACCAGCGCGGCGCCCTGCCGGATCAGCGCATTGGTGCCGCCGGCGCGCGGGTCGAGCGGCGAACCCGGCACGGCGAGCACCTCCCGCCCCTGTTCGGCGGCGAGGCGGGCGGTGATGAGCGAGCCGGAGCGCTCCGCCGCTTCCACCACGACCACGCCCAGCGACAGGCCGGACACCAGCCGGTTGCGGCGGGGAAAGTCGCGGGCGCGCGGCTCCCAGCCCATCGGCATTTCCGAGAGGATCGCGCCCTCTTCGGCGATGCGCGCCATCAGCGGCTCGTTCTCGCGCGGGTAGGGGCGGTCATGCCCGCCGGCGATGACGGCGATGGTGCCGGTGGCAAGGCTCGCCTCATGGGCGGCGGCGTCGATGCCGCGCGCCAGCCCCGAGGCGACGGCCCAGCCCGCGAGGCCGAGGCCGCGCGCCATGCGGGCCGTGATCATCCGGCCGGCGCCGGAGGCGTTGCGCGCCCCGACAATGGCGACAGTGGGCTGCGCCAGCACCTCCGACCGGCCGCGCAGGGCGAGGAGCGGCGGCGCATCCTCGATGGTGCGCAACAGGGCCGGGTATTCCGGCTCGCCCAGCGCAATGAAGCGCCCGCCCATCCGGGCCAGCGCCGCCATCTCGGCCTCGGCCTCGGCAATGGACGGCACGCGCGGGGCCAGCAGCCCGCCGCCGCGCCGCGCCAGAGCGGGCAGGGCGTCGAGAGCGGCGGCGGCGCCGCCGAAACGGTTGATGAGGCTGCGGAAGGCGCGGGGGCCGACATGCTCGGCGCGGATGAGGCGGAGCCAGTCGCGGCGCTGTTCGGGATCGAGATGAACGCCGCGCCCGCTCACGCGCTACCCCTTCTTGCCGATCCGCCCTTCGGTGCCGTCGATGAGGCGGCTTATATTGGCCCGGTGCATGAACCACAGCAGCGCGGCGAGAAGGCTCAGCAGCACGCCGACGGGGGTCGAGGCGAGAAAATACGCCGACAGCGCGGTGGCGACGCTCGCCACCAGCGCAGCGAGCGAGGAATAGCGGGTGAGAAACGCCACGGCGAGCCAGACGGCGGCGAAGACCAGCGCCGCCGGCCAGGCCAGCGCCAGCGTGACGCCGAGAAAGGTGGCGACGCCCTTGCCGCCCTTGAACCCCAGCCAGACCGGGAAGAGATGGCCGAGAAAGGCGCCCAGCGCCGCCGCCAGCGCGGCCTCCGGGCCGAGCCACGCCAGTGCCAGCAGCACGGCCACGGTGCCTTTCAGCGCGTCGCCCAGCAGGGTCGCCGCCGCGAGCCCCTTGCGGCCGGTGCGCAGCACATTGGTGGCGCCGATATTGCCGGAGCCGATGCTGCGAATGTCCTGCGTGCCGGCCATCCGGGTGAGCAGGAGGCCGAACGGGATCGAGCCGAGGGCGTAACCCAGCAGCAATGCGGCGAGGCTCGACAGAGCGGGCAGGGACGGGTTCATGCCTGCGACCTTACAGACTTCCGGGCGGTTGCACAGAGGGGCGCGGGCGCGCGGTGGCGCCCGTCACACATATTCATAGACGGTGCGGCCGGCGACCAGCGTGCGGACCACGCGGCCCTCGAAACGCGCCTCGTCGAAGGGCGTGTTGCGGCAGCGCGATTTGAGGGTCAGCGGGTCGAGAATCCAGGCGTCGTCCAGTGCGATGAGCGCGATATCCGCCCGCGCGCCGGGGCGCAGCGTGCCGGCGGGCAGGCCGAGGCGTTCCGCCGGCTTGGTCGACATGGCGCGGATCAGCGTCATCAGATCGAGCGCGCCCGAGGTGACGAGGCGCAGGCCGGCGGCGAGCATGGTTTCCAGCCCCACCGCGCCGAAGGCGGCCTCCGAGAAGGGCAGGCGCTTCACCTCCACATCCTGCGGGTTGTGGTCGGAGACGATGATGTCGATCAGCCCCTCGGCGACGCCCTGCACCAGCGCGAGGCGGTCGTCCTCGGCGCGCAGCGGCGGGGTGAGCTTGAAGAAGGTGCGGTAGCCGACCACGTCGCGCTCATTGAGCGTGAGGTGGTTGATGGAGGCCGAGGCGGTCACGTCGATGCCGGCGTCCTTGGCCCGGCGCAGCACCTCCAGCGAATCCGCGCAGGTGAGCGAGGCGGCGTGGTAGCGCCCGCCGGTGATGGCGGCGAGGCGCACATCGCGCTCGAACACGATGGTCTCCGCCGCCTTGGAGAGGCCGGCGAGGCCGAGGCGCGAGGCGAGTTCGCCTTCATTCATAACGCCTTCGCCGGCGAGGCTCGCATCCTGGGTGTGGTGGACGATCAGCGCGCCGAAGTCACGGCCATAGGTCAGCGCGCGGCGCAGCACCTGCGCCGAGCCGATGGAGCGGGTGCCGTCGGTGAAGGCCACCGCGCCGGCGGCGCCGAGCAGGCCGATCTCCGTCATCTCCCGCCCTTCCAGCCCCTTGGTGAGGGCGGCCATAGGGTGGACATGGACGATGGCGGTGTCGCGCGCCCGGCGCAGGATGAAGTCGACGATGGCGGGATCGTCGATGACAGGATCGGTGTCGGGCTGGCAGATGATGGTGGTGACGCCGCCCGCCGCCGCCGCCTGGCTGGCGGAGGCGAGCGTCTCGCGGTGCTCGGCGCCGGGCTCGCCGATGAAGGCGCGCATGTCGACAAGGCCCGGCACGGCGACGAGCCGGCGGCAGTCGACGATTTCCGTTTCCGGCGGCAGGCCGTCGGCAAGGTTCGGGGCGATGTCCTTGATGACGCCATCGGCGATGAGGATGTCGCCGCGCGTGTCGAGGTCGCGCGAGGGGTCGATCAGGCGCGCCTTGGCGAGCAGAATGGGGCGGGGCTCATGCATTGGGGAGATTCCGCGACAGCGCGTCCAGCACGGCCATGCGGACGGCGACGCCCATCTCGACCTGCTCGCGGATGAGGGACTGGGCGCCGTCGGCCACCGCCGAATCGATCTCGACGCCGCGATTCATCGGGCCGGGATGCATCACCAAAGCGTCGGGCTTCGCAAAGCGCAGCTTGGCCTCGTCCAGCCCCCAGAAGTGGAAATACTCTTTGACCGAAGGCACATAGGAGCCGTTCATGCGTTCGCGCTGCAGCCGCAGCATCATCACGATGTCCACATCCGCCAGCCCCTCGCGCATGTCGCCATAGACGGTGACGCCGAAGCGCTCGATGCCCTTGGGCAGCAGGGTCGGCGGGGCGATGACCCGCACCTGCGCGCCGAGCGCCTGCAGCAGCAGCATGTTGGAGCGGGCGACGCGCGAATGGGTGATGTCGCCGCAGATGGCGACGGTCAGTCCTTCGATCCGGCCCTTGTTGCGGCGGATGGTGAGCGCGTCGAGCAGCGCCTGGGTGGGGTGCTCATGGGCGCCATCGCCGGCATTGACCACGGCGCAGTCGACCTTGCGGGCGAGCAGCTCCACCGCGCCGGAGGCGCTGTGGCGGACGATCAGCACGTCCGGGTGCATGGCGTTGAGCGTCGCGGCAGTGTCGATGAGCGTCTCGCCCTTCTTCACCGAGGAGGTGGAGACCGACATGTTCATCACATCGGCGCCGAGGCGCTTGCCGGCGATCTCGAACGAGGCCTGCGTGCGGGTCGAGGCCTCGAAGAACAGGTTGATCTGGGTACGCCCGCGCAGGGTGGCCCGTTTCTTCTCCACCTGGCGGTTGAGAAGCACGAACTCTTCGGCAAGGTCGAGCAGGCCGACGATCTCCTGAGGAGACAGGCCCTCGATGCCGAGCAGGTGGCGGCGCGGAAGGGTGAAGCTGGCAGTCGGGTTCGATGTCATATCGAAGTCGGCTGGATAGAGGCGGCGGGGGGCGACGGCAAGCGCTTTAGCGCCGCATGGCGCATTTCTCCGCGCCTTTCCCTTAGAGATAAGCGACGGCGGCGATCACCAGCGGCATGGTGATAGCGGCGAGCAGCGTCTGCACGGTGAGGATTTCCGCCAGCAGCGGCGCGTCGCCGCCCATCTGCCGGGCCAGCACATAGCCGTTCGGCGCCGAGGGAACGGCGGTGCTCACCGCGACAACGAGCAGATCGATTTCGCGCAGGCCGAGCATGAGGCCGATGGCCACGCCGAGGGCGGGCAGCACGGCCAGCTTGACGAGACAGGTGAAGCCGGTGGCAAGGCGCGGGCGGCGCAGATTCTCCAGCCGCAGCCCGGCGCCCACGACCAAAAGGCCGAGCGCCAGCGAGGAACGGCCGAGAATGTCGCCGAAGGTCATCAGCACCGCCGGAACCGGCAGGTGCAGCGCGTTGATCAGCGCGCCGATGCCGCAGGACCAGATGAACGGGTTGCGCAGGATTTGCAGAATCAGCGCGCGGTTGCTGGCGGCGCCGTTCTCGCCATGGCGCGCCAGCACGATGACGCTGAGCGTGTTGAGCACGGGAATCATCACCGCCAGCCCGACGGCGGCCACCGCCAGCCCGCGCGGGCCGGCAATCGAGCCGGAAATGGCGAGGACGATATAGGTGTTCCAGCGCAGCGCGCCCTGGAACACCGAGGTGTAGCTGGGCCCGGCGAGGCCGAGCGCCCGGCACAGGGTGGGGCGGGCCAGCGACAGCACCACCCCGACGATGGCGATGGCGCCGAGCAGGGCGGTGGACACTTCCAGCACCGCCACCTCGCCAAGGTCGGCCCGGGCGATGCTGACCACGAGCAGGGCGGGGAACAGGATGAAATAGGTCAGCCGTTCCAGCGCGATCCAGTGCGAATCCTCGGGTAGCAGCCCGCGCTTCAGCACGGCGCCCAGCGCGATGATGAGGAACACCGGCACCAGCGCGCCGAGCACAGCGGACATGTCGGCCCGGCTCCCCTAACCAGCTCAGCCCGGACCGGCGAGGAAGCGCAGCCGGTCCAGCGCGCCCTGCAGGATGAAGGCGGCGGCCTGCTGGTCCACCACCTCGGCGCGGCGGGCGCGGCTCATATCCATGGCGATCATGTCGCGCTCGACGGCGGCGGTGGACAGCCGCTCGTCCCACAGGATGATCGGCAATTCGGTCAGCCGGGCGAGATTGCGGGCGAAGGCGCGGGAGGATTGCGCGCGCGGGCCCTCGCTGCCGTCCATGTTCACCGGCAGGCCGAGCACGATGCCCACCGCGCCCCGTGCGGCGCCGAGGGAAAGAATGCGCGCGGCATCGGGGGTGAACTGCTTGCGGGCGATGGTTTCCACCGGGGCGGCGAGGCGCCGGTCGGGATCGGACGAGGCGACGCCGATGGTCTTGGTGCCGAGGTCGAGCCCGATCAGCCCGCCGCGAGGCGGCAGGAGCGGGGCGGCATCGGTGATGGTGAGGATCGGGGCGGCCATGGCGGCATCGCCTAGCATGGCCGCGCGCGCCGCGCCATCGCGGCGGGCGGCCCGGGCTTGTGCCGGCGGGAGCACACCCTATCTTCCCCGCGCTCCCTGCAATGAAAGAGGCACGGCGATGAAGATCACCTGGTTCGGCCACGCGGCGTTTCGGCTCGATTTCGCCGGCACCTCGGTTCTGATCGACCCCTTCCTTACCGGCAACCCCGCCTTTTCAGGCGATTTCGGCGCCGCCATTGCCGGTGTGTCGCATGTGCTGCTGACCCACGGCCATGGCGACCATGTCGGCGACACGGTGGCGATCGCCCGCACCAATGAGGCGACCGTGGTGGCCAATGCCGATCTCGCCAGCTGGCTCGGCCATCAGGGCGTCGCCAAGCTGGAGCCGATGAACACCGGGGGCACGATCCATCAGGACGGCTTCACCGTCTCCATGGTGCGCGCCGACCATTCCTCGGGAATGATGGAAGAGGGGCGCACGGTCTATCTCGGCAATGCCAATGGTCTCATCGTCAAGGCGCCGGGCGAACCCACCGTCTGGCATATGGGCGATACCGACATCTTCTCGGACATGGGCCTCATCGCCGAATTGCACAAGCCGGATGTGGTGATCGTGCCGATCGGCGACCGCTTCACCATGGGGCCGGAACTCGCCGCCGTCGCGGTCTCGCGCTATCTCGGCGGCCTCACCATCATTCCTGCGCATTACGCGACGTTCGGCCTGCTGGAACCGGGCGCCGAGCGCTTCGTGTCGCTGGTCGGCGAGGAGGCGACGGTGGTGGTGCCGGACAAGGGCGTGCCGGTGGCCCTCTCGCGCGGCTGAGCCGGCGTCAGGCGGCTTCGCGGCCGTCGAGGGCGGCGATGCCGGCGCGCACCGCCACCATCTGCCGCACCAGCGCGACAGCGATGAAATGCTCGAGCGCGTCCATCAATTTGGGTTCGGGCAGCACGCCCGGACCGCGCGCGCCCTGATCCTCCACCCGCCGCACCAGACCCAGCGCGGTGGCCTCCTGCACGATGCCGACGACATGCGAGCGGGAGATGCGGAAGGAGCGCGCCAGCTGCGAGATGGACAGCGGCGGGCCGTTGAGCCCGGTGCCGAACAACGCCAGCGCGATCAGCAGCCCGCCATCGCGCTCGGCGAAATGGCCGATGGCGGGAATGTCGAGCGCCGGGCGCCAGCCCGCGCGCAGCGGCTGCAACAGGGTGCGCACGAACGGCACGAGGAAGACCGGGTCGTCGATATGGCGCAGCCCGCGCTCGCCTTCCTCGGGCATCACGAGGGCGAGCGTCTTGAGCATGGTGCGCCAGCGCTCGCGGTGAATGGCCATCAGCTTCTCGGTGACGACGAGCCGGCGCCGGCGTCCGTCCGCATCCGGGGCGGGGGCGATCATGCCGAACACCCGGAAGGCGGCCAGGATGGCGCTGACCCGGCCGGGGCTGCACAGTTCGAGCGCCACCGCCTCGTTCTTCAGCCGGCCGGTAGTGAGGCCGGGTGCGCCGGGTTCCTCGAAATGCATGTCGAGAATCAGCAGCGCCAGAACGAATCGGCCGCGGTCATTCAGCAGCCGGGTCAGCAGCACATTGCCGCGATAGGCATCGCTGAGCGAGACCGCCGCCTGGCGCGCGATCCAGGGAAAATCCGGGCGGGCCCTCAGCCGGGCGCGTTCCTGAACCTCGCCGGGCATCAGCGTCGCCCAACGGCAAACGGGGTGATCGACGGAGCGGGTCGTGGCCGAAGTGCGCGCAACCATTCTTCTCCTCGTGGGCATTCGGTTCGACCAATAATCGACATTGCGGCAGGGCTCAAATGGACCAATGTACGGTTCGGGTCTCCCGGCGAGATCCTGAACAGGATGTGATCATATGAGCCTCCCCTCTCGCTTCGTTCCGCTCGCGCGGCGCCTTGTGCCGGCTGCCTTCTGCGGCGGGTTTCTGGTCGCTCTCGCCGTGGGCGGTGCCGCCCCGGCCGAGGCTGCCGTCGTCTATTGCACGGGACCGGGCATTCCGGTCGGGTGCGTGGTTCGTCCGACTCCCTATGCCGCGCCCGCGGCCCGCGCCGCCGTCGCCTGCACGCGCCCGGGCTATCCCGTCGGCTGCACCGCCGGGCCGAATGTCAATGCGCGCGCTGTCGCCCGGCCGGGTCCGGGCGTCAACGTGAACGGCGGTGTCAACCGCGCGGGCGTGCGCTGATCATTAGTGTACCATGGAGACTGTCATGAAGCTTGCGACCTTTGCCCGCGTGAGCGGGCTTTCCACGGCTGCCTGCACCGCCCTCGTGCTGCTGGCCGGCGGCGTGGCCCAGGCCGACCAGGCCGCCGGCAATGCCTGCGCCGCCTCGCTGACCGCCGATGGCAAGGCGATCTATTCCGCCGTGATGGCGGCCGGCGACAGCGGTGACCTGCGCACCATCGTCACCGACACCACCAAGTCGCTCGCCATGTCCGGCCAGATCGACCGCGGCAATGCCCGCTCCAACGCGCAGGCGGCGGCGCAGTGCCTGGAGCAGGCGCGCTCCTGACGCCCGGCGTCACAGGCGAGGGCCGGTCGCCGCGCGCGGCCGGCCCTTTGCTTATGGTGGCGGGCTCGCCCGGCATCCGAATCCCCGGCCGCTTGAGCGCGAGCGTAGTGCCGCGCGTTGCGGGGCGCGGTGCGTGCCTGCTATAGGGCGCGCATCGGTTTCAGCGGATTGGGAATTCGGATGTCGGTCGATCAGGCGACGGTCCGGCGGGTGGCGCATCTGGCGCGCATCGCCGTGACAGAGGACGAGGTGGCCCACCTCCAGGGCGAGCTCAACGCCATCCTCGCCTTCGTGGAACAGCTCGGCGAAGTCGACACGGACGGCGTCGAGCCGATGACCAGCGTCATTCCCATGACCCTGCCGCTGCGGGCCGACGTGGTGAGCGACGGATTCTACCCCGAACGCGTGCTCGCCAACGCCCCGGCGGCCGAAGACGGCTTCTTCGCCGTCCCGAAAGTGGTGGAGTGAGCCTCATGACCGATCTCACCCGCCTCTCCCTCACCGCCGCCCGCGAAGGGCTGGCCGAGGGCCATTTCACCGCCACCGAGCTGACGCAGGCCTATCTCGGCGCGATCGAGACCGCCGGCGCGCTCAACGCCTATGTGCTGGCGACGCCGGAAAAGGCGCTCGCCATGGCCAAGGCCAGCGATGCCCGCTACGCCAAGGGCGAGGCCGGGCCGCTCGACGGCCTGCCGCTCGGGGTGAAGGACAATTACGCGGTGGAGGGCGTGCGCACCACGGCCGGCTCCAACATCCTCAAGAACTTCGTGCCGCCCTACGAATCGACCGTCACCTCGCGCCTGTGGGGCGATGGCGCGGTGCTGCTGGGCAAGCTGAACCAGGACGAGTTCGCCATGGGCTCTTCCACCGAATCGAGCGCCTTCGGCCCGACGGTGAACCCGTGGCGGCGCGCCGGCTCGACCCAGCCCCTGGTGCCCGGTGGCTCTTCCGGCGGCTCGGCGGCGGCGGTGGCGGCGCATCTTTGCGCCGGCGCGGCGGGCACCGATACCGGCGGCTCGATCCGCCAGCCGGCGGCGTTCACCGGCACGGTGGGCATCAAGCCGACCTATGGCCGCTGCTCGCGCTGGGGCATCGTCGCCTATGCCTCCTCGCTCGACCAGGCCGGGCCGATCGCCCGCTCGGTCAACGACGCGGCGCTGCTGCTGCGCTCCATGGCCGGCCACG
Organism: Ancylobacter polymorphus; assembly: GCF_030813495.1. Lineage (GTDB taxonomy): Bacteria > Pseudomonadota > Alphaproteobacteria > Rhizobiales > Xanthobacteraceae > Ancylobacter > Ancylobacter polymorphus. The sequence goes on from NZ_JAUSUI010000001.1 coordinate 61,580, forward strand.
ACCCGAAGGATTCGACCAGCGTCGACCGGGCGGTGCCGGATTATGAGGCGGCGGTCGGCGCCTCGGTAAAGGGCAAGCGCATCGGCATTCCGCGCGAATACCGCGTCGACGGCATGTCGCCGGAAATCGTCGCGCTGTGGGACAAGGGCGCCGACATGCTGCGCTCCGCCGGGGCCGAGATCGTCGACATCAGCCTGCCGCACACCAAATACGCGCTGCCGTCCTATTACATCGTGGCGCTGGCGGAGGCCTCCTCCAACCTCGCGCGCTATGACGGCGTGCGCTATGGCGAGCGCGTGCCCGGCCGCGACATCGTCGAGATGTATGAGAAGACCCGCGCCAGCGGCTTCGGCGCGGAAGTGCGCCGGCGCATCATGATCGGCACCTATGTGCTCTCGGCCGGCTATTACGACGCCTATTACCTCAAGGCGCAGAAGGTCCGCACGCTGATCAAGCGCGACTTCGAGACTGTCTTCGCGGATGGCATCGACGCCGTTCTGGCGCCCGCCACCCCGTCGCCGGCCTTCGGCATTGGCGAGAAATCCGGCGCCGACCCGGTGGCGATGTATCTGGAAGACGTGTTCACGGTGACGCTGAACATGGCCGGCCTGCCCGGCATCGCCGTGCCGGCGGGACGCTCGGCCGAGGGGTTGCCGCTCGGCCTGCAGCTGATCGGCCGGCCGTTCGGCGAGGAGGCGCTGTTCTCGCTCGGCCAGGTGATCGAGGAGGCCGCCGGCCGCTTCGAGGTCTCCGACCGCTGGTGGGAGTGAGCCATGCCGCGCCTGCCCGCCAATGAGCGTTCGCTGGCGCCGTTCCGCGCCGAGATCGACGCCATCGATGCCGAGATCGTCGAGCTGCTGGCCCGGCGTCTGGAGGTGGTCAAGCACGTCATCGCGGTGAAGAAGGTGGAAGGCCTCGCGGCCTTCCTGCCCGAGCGGGTGGAAGACGTGATCGACAAGGTCAGCGCCCATGCCGAGACCAAGGGCGTGCCGCCCGAACTGGTGGAAAAGCTCTGGCGCCAGCTGATCGACTGGGTGATCGCCTATGAGAATGAGCGGCTGGGCTGAGGGCGCGCGTTGCTAAGAGATCCGCCGGTCGTGCGCCTTGGTTGACGTCACATTCGACCAAAGTTATGGGTCGGTATATTGTTACGGCAAATGGACGTTGCGGTGAGTACGGGATCTACCGGCAAAACTGGGCTACGGATCGCTTTGTGCGGCATCGTCAAGAACGAGGCGCCTTATCTTATTGACTGGATTTCATGGCATCGTGCGCTGGGGTTCACAGATTTTATTATTGCCGATAATGACAGCACAGATGGTACCGAAGAAATATTAGCGCAATTGCAGCAAAGGCATATTTTGCGCACCTTCAGGGTGCCGACGCGCTTTCATTGGAATCCGCAACGAGATGCCTATGTGCATGCTGCTGGGCTGGCGTCGCGGCTGGGACTCGATTGGATTGCCTTCTTTGATGCCGATGAGTTTCTTATGCCCTCTGGGCAAAACGAAAGTCTTCCGGCTTTCCTGGGCGATCTTCCAAATGACTGTGGGTCTATTTCGGTTAACTGGGCTGTTTATGGCTCGTCTGGCCATATCAACGCTTCAAGCGAGCCTGTTCCGTACCGCTTTACGCGACGCTCGCCAATGTCCAGTGATCCCACCTCAGATGCTGGCATCAATCTTCAATATAAATCAATCATTCGGCCTACGGCCTTTGCAGGCAAGATGCCGAACTCCCATCACATGCATCTAAAGAGCGGCTTCAGCCATTGGGCAGTCGATCGAGAGCCGCTTATAATAAAGAATAAAGTTGGAGGTGTATCAGATCGTATTGTATGGGCGCCATTTCGTTTGAATCATTATGTTGTACGCTCTTGGAGTGAATTTTATAAGAAAAAAATGACACGTGGCCTCGCGGATGATCAGAGTTTAACACGAAGCGTTCGTTTCTTTCAGTACCATGATTTGAATGATATAGAGGAGGTTGTTCCTCTCTGGCTAAAGGCTGAATTTGACAGAAAACGTAAGTCGTTGATTAAAATTCTTGATAATGAAAAATTAATCGATGGCGCAAATCGAGAGATCGTTGAGTTTATCCCGCCACCAATATCTGATTTGAAATACGGTCTAAATGAACTTAATTTATTGAATGCGAACATTCCAAAACGATACCCAAAACTGATTAGATCGATACATAATATGAAGTCGACTTTCAGGAGATTTTTCCCCGAAAAGATAGAGTATTTGAATTGGTGATGGGAAGGCGCAGGTGCGATCTTTTTCAGTTTATTGTGTGAGTCTTTTTCTATAATTTTGGGCAGAATCTAATCGCGCTCTGCGGAAAGTTCATGTTGATTGTTATCTGTCCAGTCGGCAAATTGCGCGGCGTTGCGGCAGAAGCCGGGAACCGGCGCGGGCGCGTCGTCCGATGCCGCCGCCTGCGTCTCGAACCAGCGGTGGCACTCCTCCGCATCGCGGCAGCCGAGGCAGCGCTGGGCGGCGGCCCGCACCTCCTGCGGCACCTCGGCGGACAGGACCGCGAGGTCCACGCCGGCATGGCCGGCCATGGCGCGGAACAGCGCCAGGCGCTCGTCAATCGTATCGACATCCATGGCGTCTCTCCCTGTTGGCGCAGAGAGGGTGCCGGCGCGCGGGCGCGCCGGCCTTGATTTCGCGCAAAGCGCGGCGCCGGAGCCGTGGAGCGGCCCCGGCCCGGGCCATCAGCGCCCGACCAGCGGATCGGTGAGCCCGACGACATAGAAGCCGAGCAGCAGCAGCGTGCCGGCGACGGCGAGATAATACAGCGTCGGCAGGATGGTGATGCGCAGCGTCGCCCCTTCGCGGCCGAGCAGGCCGACCGTGGCCGAGGCGGCGACGACATTGTGGATGGCGATCATGTTGCCGGCGGCGGCGCCGACCGACTGGCCCGCTACCATCAGCACCGAAGAGATGCCGAGGCCCTGCGCCACCGAGAACTGGAACTGGCTCAGCATCAGGTTGCTGACCGTGTTCGAGCCGGCGAGAAAGGCGCCGAGCGCGCCGATGGTGGGTGCGAAGAACGGGTAGACCCCGCCGACCTGTTCCGACACCCATTCGGCCACCAGCACCGGCATGCTGTCGAGATCATTGGCGTTGACGCCGGAATTGATCATCACCCGCACCATCGGCACGGTGAAGATCAGCACGAAACCGGCGCCGATCAGCGTGCCGCTGCTCTCGCGCACGGCCGCGCCGAAGCCGGACAGCGACATGCGGTGCAGCACGACGGTGATCAGGCAGATGATGACCAGCAGCCCGCCGGGAGAGAACAGCAGCGGGAAATCGCCATTGATGCCCTGTTCGCCGAGAATGCCGGAGAACGCCACCGTCGCGGATTTCAGCGCGTTGCCGACCGCCGGCACCATGCGGCTCACCACCAGCACCAGCGCCAGCAGCACATAGGGCGCCCAGGCGAGCGCGAGCGGGATGGTGCGCTTGGCGAGGCTGTCGAGGGTGATGTCGAGCTGGCCGAACCATTCCTTCGGCCATTCCGACGCCGGGGCAAAGTCCCAGGAGGTCTTCGGCACCAGGAAGCCGGCGCGCGCCGCCAGCGTCATGATGGCGAGGCCGATGAGCCCGCCGAGCAGCGAGGGGAATTCCGCGCCGAGGAAGGTCGCCGCCAGCACATAGGGCACCGTCATGGCGAAGGCGCCGAGCAGGGCGAAGGGCAGGGCGGAGAGGCCCTCCGTCCAGGATTTGTTGCGGCCGAAGAAGCGCGTCATCACCATGATGAGGAACAGCGGCATCAGCGTGCCGCAGATGGCGTGAATGACCGCGACTTCCGTGGTGATGAGGTGGAAGAAGGTCGCCCAGGTCGAGCCGGCCTGCGTCAGCTGGGCGGTGATCGCCGCCTGGTCGAGCCCGGTTTGCACGCCGACGATGAGCGGCGTGCCGACGGCGCCGAAGGACACCGGCGTCGACTGGATCATCATCCCGAACACCACCGCCGCCATGGCGGGGAAGCCGACCGCGACCATCAGCGGCGCCGCGACCGCCGCCGGGGTTCCGAAGCCCGAGGCGCCCTCGATGAAGGAACCGAACAGCCAGGCGATGAGGATGACCTGCACCCGCCGGTCCGGGCTGATCGAGGTGAAACCGGCGCGGATGGTGGAGATGGCGCCGGAGTGCTTCAGCGTATTGAGCAGCAGAATGGCGCCGAAGATGATCCAGAGCAGCCCGGCGGTCTGCAGCAATCCCTGCAGCGTGGACGCCATGACGCGGTTGGCGCTGACGCCCCAGAACAGCAGCGCGATGACCACGGCCATGGCATAGGTGATCGGCATGACGATGCGGGCGGCGATGCGGAACCCGATGAGCAGGACGCCTGCCGAGAGAATCGGCAGAAAGGCTAGGAAGGCGAGCAGACCTGTCGACATCCCGGTGTTTCCTCCTGTGTCTCCCGTCTTTGCCGCCGGGAGTACGGGCGGAACGGGGACGTTGTTTGCTGGCGTTGCTCCTCCCGAGAGCCTGGAACTGGTAAAATATTCTTACCAGTGTCGCATTGCGGCCATGAATATGCGAGACACATCGACGTGTCCTCTTGGTCATTGGTCTAGGAAGGGCGCGCGAACGCTCCGTCAGCTTCAGGCCGGCCGACGTGTTCCAGCCCCGGAGGGAGGCCGAGGGCACGCTGCCAAGGGCGTCAGCGGCGCCGCTGGGTCGCGTCATTGGCCGGGCTCGGCGGGGCGCTGTGCGCGAAACGGTTGTCAGGACCGGCAGGGGCGGGGTAGGGAACGCACACTCCCGCGCTTTCGTGCTTGCGCACGCCAGAACAGGTCCGTCCGATGAACATGCATTCCCGCCCCGCCGACCCGAAGAAGCTGATCAAGGGTGCCACCGGCGACTGGGAGGTGGTGATCGGCATGGAGATCCATGCGCAGGTCACCTCCAATTCCAAGCTGTTCTCCGGTTCCTCCACCGAGTTCGGCGGCGAGCCTAACAGCCATGTGTCGCTGGTCGACGCGGCGATGCCGGGCATGCTGCCGGTCATCAACGCCGAATGCGTGAAGCAGGCGGTGCGCACCGGGCTCGGCCTGAAGGCGCAGATCAACAACCGCTCGGTGTTCGACCGCAAGAACTACTTCTACCCGGACCTGCCGCAGGGCTACCAGATCAGCCAGTACAAGAGCCCCATCGTCGGTGAGGGCGTGGTGCTGGTCGACACCGCCGACGGGCAGATCGAGGTCGGGATCGAGCGCCTGCATCTCGAACAGGACGCGGGCAAGTCGATCCATGACCAGCACCCGACGCTGTCGCTGGTCGACCTCAACCGTTCGGGCGTCGCTTTGATGGAGATCGTCTCCAAGCCGGACCTGCGCTCCTCGGAAGAGGCGAAGGCCTATGTGACCAAGCTGCGCACCATCCTGCGCTATCTCGGCACCTGCGACGGCGACATGGAAAAGGGCTCGCTGCGCGCCGACGTGAACGTGTCCGTGCGCAAGCCGGGCGATGATTTCGGCACGCGCTGCGAGATCAAGAACGTCAACTCCATCCGTTTCATCGGCCAGGCCATCGAGACCGAGGCGCGCCGGCAGATCGGCATTCTGGAGGATGGCGGCCGCATCGACCAGGAAACCCGGCTGTTTGACCCAAACCGGGGCGAGACGCGCTCCATGCGCTCCAAGGAGGAGGCGCATGACTACCGCTACTTCCCCGATCCGGACCTGCTGCCGCTGGAATTCGACGACGCCTTCGTCGCCGAGCTGAAGGCGCATCTGCCGGAACTCCCCGACGAGAAGAAGGCGCGCTTCGTCGCCGACTATGGCCTCTCCGCCTATGATGCCGACGTGCTCGTCGCCGAGAAGGAGACGGCGGCCTATTACGAGGAGGTCGCCAAGGGGCGCGACGCCAAGGCGGCGGCGAATTTCGTCATCAACGAGCTGTTCGGCCGGCTGAACAAGGAAGGCAAGGACATCGGCTCCTCGCCGGTTTCCGCCGCGCAGATCGGCGCCATTGTCGACCTGATCGCCGACGGCACCATCTCCGGCAAGATCGCCAAGGACCTGTTCGAGATCGTCTTCACCGAAGGTGGCGACCCGCGCGTCCTCGTCGAAGAGCGCGGCATGCGCCAAGTGACCGACACCGGCGCCATCGAGGCGGCGGTGGACGCCATCATCGCCGCCAACCCCGACAAGGTGGCGCAGGTGCAGGCCAAGCCCACCATGCTCGGCTGGTTCGTCGGCCAGGTGATGAAGCAGACCGGCGGCAAGGCCAACCCGCAGGCGGTGAACGACCTCCTGAAGGGCAAGCTCGGGATATGAGCGGCGCGGCGCCCGAGGCTCCCGAAGCGGGCGCCGTCCGCATCGACGAGGCGACGCGCGCCGACCTGCCGGCCATCGTCGGCATTCTCGCCCGCGAGACGATGTTCGGCGTGCGCGACAGCGCCGACCCGGCGGACCTGCCGGATTATGAGCGCGCCTTCGACGCCATTGCCGCCGATCCGCGTGCCACGCTCTATGTGGCGCGGCTCGACGGGCGGGTGGTCGGCACCTTCCAGCTGGTATTCTTCCGCGCGCTGCTGCGCCACGGCACGCTGCTCGCCCATGCCGAGGCGGTGCAGGTGGACCCGGAGATGCGTGGCCGGGGCGTCGGGCGGGCGATGATGGACTTCGCCATCGCCGAGGCCCGGCGCCGGGGCGCCGGTTCGCTTCAGCTCGCCTCCAACAAGCAGCGCCTCGACGCGCACCGCTTCTATGAGCGCGCCGGCTTCGAGAAGCGGCTCGACGGCTTCAAGATCGACCTTTCCGGCCACTGAGCCCGCCGCGCCTCACGGCAGGCAGCGGGCCATGAAGACGTGCCAGGCCTTGGCGCCGGTGAGGTTGTGCCGGGCCTTGTAGGCCTGCCATTCGCCATTGCAGCGGTTCACCGCCTCGCGGTCGCTCTCCTGCGGCGGCCGGGTGAGGGCGGGGGCGGGATCGGGCGCCGGTGTCGCCGCCGGGCGCGGAACGGAAGGCACCGAGGTTTTCGGCGGCGCAGTCTGCGGCGCGGGCGGCGCGCCAGGCGCGGCTTCCTTCGGCGCGGGCGGCGGTTCCGCCGGCTTGCCGTCCAGCACGCCGGTGCCAGCGAGGCATTCCTGCGCGAAGTCGCGATAGGTCTGCTTGCCGGTCTGGTTCTTCGCCTTCATCTCGTTCCACAGATCCGCGCACTGCTTGATCGAGGGCTGGGCGGCGGCGGCCGAGGCGCCGGTGGGCGTTGTATTGCGCCGGGGCGCCGGCGCGGGAGAGGGCTCGCCCGCCGGCTTGACCTCGGGCGCGGCCGGAGCCGGGCCGGCGGCGTCCTTCAGGCATTGGGCGGAGAAATCGCGAAAACTCTGCGCGCCGGTCTGGCCGGCTTCCTTCAGTGCGTTCCAGCGGTCGGCGCAGATTTTTGCCGGCGAAGGCGTTTCCGGTGCCTGCGCGCGTGCCGCGCCGGCGAGCGAGGCGGTCAGAACAAGAGCGCCGAGCAGGCGGAGCAGGACGGCTGGTTTCACGCGCACGGTCTCGCTGGCTGAGGGCGCTCGGCGCCGGGCGCGGCAAATCTAGCCGCATCCGCCTGATGAGGCGAGCACCCGCCGCCGCGCAAGACCGTGCGTTGAGGAAAGGGGCGCCCCGCCGCGCTTGCCAGCGGTTCGGGGCGGCACTAGTTCTGGTGTCCTGCGCCCCATGGAGGGCGAAGGGGGAGCGCCTCATGTCCCAGCTGCAGACCCGCCCGATCCAGCTCTATTACTGGCCGACGCCGAATGGCTGGAAAATCTCCATCATGCTGGAGGAATGCGGGCTTCCCTATGAGGTGATCCCGGTCAATATCGGCCGTGGCGACCAGTTCAAAGCCGATTTCCTCGCTCTGTCGCCCAACAACAAGATACCGGCGATTCTCGACCCCGAAGGGCCGGGCGGCGCGCCGCTCTCGGTGTTCGAATCGGGGGCGATTCTGCAATATCTCGGCCGCAAGACCGGGATGTTCTACCCCGCTGACGAGCGCGGCCGGGTGGAGGTGGACCAGTGGCTGTTCTGGCAGATGGCCGGGCTGGGGCCGATGGCGGGTCAGGCGCATCATTTCCGCATCTACGCGCCGGAGAAGATTCCCTACGCCATCGAGCGCTACACCAGGGAAGTGCACCGGCTCTATGGGGTGATGAATGCGCGCCTGGCCGACCGCCCCTTCCTCGCCGGCGACTTTTCCATCGCCGACATCGCCTGCATCGGCTGGGCCAAGCTGTGGGAACGGCAGGGGCAGGACATCAAGGAATTTCCGCATTTCGCCGGCTGGCTGGAGCGCGTGCTGGCGCGGCCGGCGGTGAAGCGGGGCCTTGCGCTGAACGCCGAGGACCGCACCAAGACCGACTTCGCCACCGACAAGCAGGCGCAGAGCGTGCTGTTCGGCCAGCGCCCGCCCGGCTGAGCGGCGCGGCCGCGTGCCCGCGCGCGCCGTCGCCGCGCGCCGTCGCCGCGCGCCAAGTCAGTGGACCGGATGCGTATTCGGCCTCGGGGGGTGCGCGAGCCCCCGCCTGGCATCGCCGCGCGCCAAGTCGGTGGATCGGATGCGTATTCGGCCTTGACCGGGGGGCGGTGGAAACCTAGACAGGTCGCCGCTGGAACCCGCGCCGCCGCAAGGCGCCCCGCGAGGCCGGCTGGAGACGTGGCCGAGAGGCTGAAGGCACTCGTTTGCTAAATGAGCAGGCCCCCAAAAGGGCCTCGAGGGTTCGAATCCCTCCGTCTCCGCCATTTGCCGCCGCTGGATCCCCGAAATCCAAGGCAACTGCGGCCGTTGGCCGGGCCACACGGGTTCACCGAACGCTGATCGCCGCTCAATCCCCGGCTTCCTGCGCCGGCGTGGCGGTCGTCTCGCTGTCTGGCTCAAAGCGGAGGATATCGCCCGGCTGACAGTCCAGAGCGCGGCAGATCGCTTCCAGCGTGTCGAAGCGTATGCCTTTGACCTTGCCCTGCCGCAACAGGCTGAGATTGGCTTCGGTGATGCCGATGGAGGCGGCCAGTTCCTTGGACTTCACATTGCGCCGGGCTAGCACCGCTGCGAGGCTCACTTTGATCGGCATGGCGGCTCAGACGAACTGGCTGTTTTCGTCGGCGATCACAGCGGCTTTCTCCATCGCCCAGGCCAGCGAGGCGATGACGCCGGCGAACAGCGCCAGGATCATGGCATCGGAGCTGATGTCGATCGCGATCTGCTTGCGGCCACCGTGCCACCCCAGCGCAAGTGTGAACAGCATGCCCGCCACCGGCTTGGCCAGCGCGCTCGCCCCAGCGCCCAGTGCGAAATCGCGCAGCCCGGCAATGCCCCCGGGCGCGAAGGGGTGGCCGGCGGCGAATTGCGCGAGACAGGCGCGCAGCCGGATCAGGCCCCAGCTCAAGGGCAGGAGATGCAGCAGCGCGGTCGCGATCCCCACCAGCCGCATGGTCGCACCGGAAGCCGCTTGAGGGGAGCCGGCCAGCCAGTAGAAGACCGCCAGCGCCGGGAGGAGCGCCGCCAGCCCCAACGCCAGAATATTCAAGGCGCGGAAGGCGAGACGCGCGGCGGGCGACAGGCCGATGACGCCGGCCAAACTCACCTCACCCGCGCCGACCAGGCTGCTCCGGCTTTTCATGCTTTCCCCCTGAGTTGAAAGCCACTATGCGCTTAAAATTATTGTTTGACAATAATTTTCGAGAGTGGATAGGCTCAGATTATCGTTTAACGATAACGGAGCTTGCACATGAACGCCATACCCATCGCGCTGCTGACGCTCGCTGTCGGCGCCGCTTTTCCGGCTCATGCCACCCCTTCCACGCCCAGCGGAGCGATCTCGGTCGCTCAGGTCGTCGAGCTTCTTCAGCGCGCGCCGAAGGACAATGCCGCGCGCAACGCGGCGATGGCCTATCTCGCGGGGGTCGGGGAAACCACCGGCCTGCTGGTGGCCGAGGCCGGGAGGCGGGCCGGCGTCACTCTCACCTGTGCGCGGCCGCTCGGCATTTCCAGCGCGGCGGCGCTCGCCGCGCTTTCCAGCGTTGACCAGGGAAGGCGTGACAAAACCGCCGCGACGCCAATCCTCGTCGACGATATGCTGAGCCGCGCGGGCTGCCGCTAGCGGGCACAGGCGGGCGGCCGCCGCGCTCTCACCCCTCGCGCAGCCGGTAGCCCACGCCCGGCTCGGTGAGGATGAAGCGCGGATTGGCGGCGTCGTCGCCCAGCTTGTCGCGGATATGGCCGATGGCGATGCGTAGATAATGCGTGTCGTCGGCATGGGCCGGGCCCCACACCGTGGTGAGGAACTGGCTGTGGGCGATCAGCCGCCCGGGATGGCGGGCGAGCAGGGCGAGCACGTCGAATTCCTTGCGGGTCAGCTTCACCTCGCGCCCGTCGACCCGCACGGTGCGGCTGGCGAGGTTGACGGCGAGGGAACCCAGCACCTGTTCGGCCGGTTCCGCGCCCCGGTCCCGGCGGGCGCGCAGCAGCGCCCGCAACCGCGCCAGCACTTCGCCGACGGAGAAGGGCTTGGTGACATAGTCGTCCGCCCCCGCATCGAGCGCGGCGATCTTCTCGGTTTCCTGATCGCGCACCGACAGCACCAGAATCGGCACGCGCGACCATTCGCGGATGGCGGCGATCACCGCCTTGCCGTCCATATCCGGCAGGCCGAGATCGAGCACCACGCAATCGGGCGCCGAGGTGGCGGCAAGTTCGATGCCCTGCCGCCCGCGCTCCGCCTCGGTGATGTCATAGCCGCCGCTGCCGAGCGCGATGCGCAGGAAACGGCGGATCGGCGCGTCGTCTTCCACCACGAGAATGCGGGCGGGGGGCGTGTCAGGCTCGGTCATGTGCCGTCGTCGGTGGGCGCCGTGGCGAGGGGCAGGCGCAGAACGATGGTCGTGCCGCGTCCGTTCGGCCCGGGCAGCGCGCGGGCCGTGCCGCCGTGAGCCTCCACCAGACCGCGTACGATGGCAAGTCCGAGCCCGGTGCCGGCGGGGCGCCCGTCGCCCTCCGTGACGCGGTGGAACAGGTCGAACACTTTTTCCCGCTCGCTGTCGGGAATGCCGGGGCCTTCATCGCTGATCGCGACCAGCGCCTCCGGCCCTTCGGCATGGGCCGACACGGTGATGGCGGTGCCGGGCGGGGCGTATTTGGCGGCGTTCTCGATCACATTGGTCAGCGCCTGGCCGATCAGCACGGGGTCGACATCCAGCATGGGCAGATCGCGCGGCAGGGCGATGTCGAGATGATGGCCGGCAAGCGAGCGGGCGAGGTCGGTGCGCACCCGGCCGACGATTTCCGCCAGTTCCACCGGCGCGCGGCGGGGCGTGAGCGCGCCATGGCCGAGGCGGGTCATGTCGAGCAGGTTCTGCACATAGCGGTCGAGCCGGCGCGCCTCGTCGAGCGCGGTGCCGGCGAGTTCCCGCCGGTCGGCGCGGGAAAGCCCGTCCGGGTCCTCGGCCAGCGCCGAGACCGTGCCGATGACGGTGGCGAGCGGGGTGCGCAGATCATGGCTCACCGAGTTGAGCAGCGCCCCGCGCAGCCTTTCGCTCTCGCCGGAGACGCGGGCATCCGCCAGCTCCTCGGCGAGCCGCACCCGCTCCACCGCGACCGCGACCTGGTCTTCCACCGCCAGCAGCAGACGGCGGGTCTCGGGATCGAGGCTGCGGCTGCGGTCCCTGAAGCGCACGCCGATGACGCCGAGCGTCTTCTCGCCCGCCGCCAGCGGCACGAACAGCCATTCGCTCATCGGCAGGGTGGCGGTGCCGGAACCGGCGGGCTCGTTGCGCTCGAACGCCCAGCGCGCCGCGCCTTCCGCGCGCGGGTCCAGTTCCTCGATGGAGGGATGGCCCTGCACCTGTTCCAGCGCACCGGAGGGGCCGGGCATGAGGATGAGCGAGCGGCAGTCCAGCGTCGCCGCGATGTGATAGGCGCCGGCCCACAGCACATCGTCGGCATTGCCGGCAGAGGCAATCTTGCGGGCGAAGTCGTACAGCGTCTCGGTGCGCCGCTGTGCCACCCGCAGCCCCTCCACCTGCGCCTTCAGCCGTCCCGCCAGCGAGCCGGTGAACACGGCGCCGACGAGGAAGACGAGAATGGAGACGATATCCTCGGGGTTGTTCACCGCCAGCGTGTAATAGGGCTCGGTGTAGAGCAGATTATAGGCGAGCGAGCCGAGCAGCGTCGCCACCATGGAGGGGCCAAGGCCGTAATTGGCCCCCACCACGAGCACGGCGGTGAGATAGATCGCGGAAATGGCGCCGCCGGGGATCGCGTCCCAGGCGCCGACCGGCCAGGCGACCGCGCTGGCCACGGCAGTCGCCGCCACTGCGGCCGCATAGCCGCGCCAGTCGGGATCGAGCCTCGGCCAGGCGAAGCCGCCGCGCCGTGCCGGCGGCTTCGGGTCGCTGACGATGGTCACCTCGAAATCCGTCGCCGCGTCGAGCAGCCGCTCGGCCACCGGCTCGCGCAGCAGCCGCGCCAGCCGTCGCCAGCCCGCGCCATGGGTACGCGGCCGGCCGAGGACGACGCGCGAGACGTTGCGGCTGCGGGCGAAGCGGAGCAGCTCGGCCACCGCGTCGGATTCGGCGTGGAGGGTGACGGTCTCCGCCCCCAGCGTCTCGGCGAGGCGCAGCGCGTCCAGCGTGGCGGCGCGCGCTTCCGCCGGCAGCGTCTCATGGCGCGGGGTGACGACGGTGGCGACGATCCAGGGCAGGCGCGCACGGTCGGCCATGCGCCGCCCCGCCCGTACCAAGGCCTTGGCCACCGGCGCCTCATTGACGCAGACCAGCAGCCGCTCCTGCGTCGGCCATGGGCCCTTGACGGCGTTCGCCCGCATATAGGCGAGCATTTCCGCGTCCACCCGGCTCGCGGCGGTGCGGAGCGCGAGTTCGCGCAGGGCGGTGAGGTTGCCGCGCGAGAAGAAATTCTCCAGCGCCCGCCCGACCTGCTGTGGGACATAGACCTTGCCGTCCTTCAGCCGCTTGATCAGCTCGTCCGGCGGCAGGTCGATCAGCTCGATGCCATCGGCACGCTGCAGCACATGGTCGGGCACGGTCTCGGAGACGCGCACCCCGGTGATGCGGGAGACGATGTCGTTGAGGCTTTCCATGTGCTGGATGTTGAGCGTGGTGGTGACATCGATGCCGGCATCGAGAACCTCCAGCACATCTTGCCAGCGCTTGGGATGGCGCGAGCCGGGGGCGTTGCTGTGGGCGAGTTCGTCGATGAGCGCGAGACCGGGACGGCGCGCGAGCAGGGCGTCGAGATCGAGCTCGCTAAGGCTCTGGCCGCGATACTCGACGACGCGGCGCGGCAACTGCTCCAGCGTGCGCAGCAGGGCGGCGGTTTCCGCCCTGCCATGGGTTTCCACCAGCGCGACCACCACATCGACGCCGGCCAGCTGGCGGGCGCGCGCTTCCTCCAGCATGGCGAAAGTCTTGCCGACGCCGGGGGAGGCGCCGAGGAAGATTTTCAGCCGCCCCGGCGCGCCCCGCCCGCGCGCCTCGATGCGGGCTTCGTCGAGAAAGGCTTCGGGGGCGGGGCGTTCCTCGGCTTGGGTGGGCATCGCAGCACGCAGGTCCGTTAGCGCTTCAGATCGTCGAGGGCGAGGTTCAGCGCCAGAACATTGACGCGCGGCTCGCCGAGTACGCCGAAGCTGCGGCCGAGGATAGAGCGGTTGACCAGCGCGCGCACCTCGTCTTCCGGCAGGCCGCGCGCCTTGGCGACGCGGGCGACCTGAAGCGCCGCCGCGGCCGGCGAGATGTCGGGATCGAGGCCCGAGGCCGAGGCGGTGACAAGATCGGCCGGCACCGGCCCGCCGCCCAGCGCGGCGACCCGCACCTTTACCGCCTCGGCGAGGACGGCCGAGCTTGGCCCGAAATTGGAGCCGGTGGAGCTGGCCGCATTATAGGGGTCCTCCACGCTTTTCGCCGGGTCCGCCGGATCGGCGCCCGTCGTGGCGGAGGGGCGGCCGTGGAAATAGCGCTCCGAGGTGAAGGACTGGCCGATGAGCGCGGAACCGACCACGCGGCCGCCGACCGTGACCGGCGAGCCATTGGCCGCCGTGGGGAAGGACAGCTGGGCGATGCCGGTGACGGCGAGGGGATAGGCGATGCCGGTGAGCGCGGTGAACAGGCCCAGCAGCACTAGGGCGGGACGGAGAGCGGTGTTCATGGAAAGGCCTCCTCTCAGGCCAGATGCAGCAGGTCGACGACAAGGTCGATTGCCTTGATGCCGAGGAAGGGAACGATGAGCCCGCCGAGCCCATAGACCAGCAGGTTGCGGCCGAGCAGGGCGGAGGCGGAGGCGGGCGTGTAGGCGACCCCCTTCAGCGCGATGGGGATCAGCGCGACGATGACCAGCGCGTTGAAGATGACGGCGGACAGGATGGCCGATTGCGGGCTTCCCAGCCCCATCACGTCGAGCACGCCGAGGCCGGGATAGGCAGCCACGAACAGGGCCGGCAGGATGGCGAAATATTTCGCGACGTCATTGGCGACCGAGAAGGTGGTGAGCGCCCCGCGCGAGATGAGCAGCTGCTTGCCCACCAGCACGATCTCGATGAGCTTGGTCGGGTCGCTGTCGAGGTCGATGAGGTTGCCCGCCTCCTTCGCCGCCGGGGTGCCGGTGTTCATGGCGACGCCGACATCGGCCTGCGCCAGCGCCGGCGCGTCATTGGAGCCGTCGCCGCACATGGCGACCAGCCGGCCTTCCGCCTGCTCGCGGCGGATCAGTTCCAGCTTCTTCTCCGGGGTCGCCTCGGCGAGGAAATCGTCCACGCCCGCCTCGGCGGCGATGGCGGCGGCGGTGAGCGGGTTGTCGCCGGTGATCATCACCGTGCGGATGCCCATGCGGCGCAGCTCGGCGAAGCGCTCGCGAATGGCGGGCTTCACCACGTCCTTGAGATGGATGACGCCGAGCACGCGCCCGTCCTGCGCCACCACCAGCGGCGTGCCGCCGGAAGCGCCGATGCGCTTGACGATCTGGTCCACCGCCGGGCTGAGCGGCGCGCCGGACAGCGCCGCCATGGCATCGGACGCACCCTTGCGCAGCGCGCCGCCGCCGGGCAGGTCCACGCCCGACATGCGGGTATGGGCGCTGAACGGCACATAGGTGGCGCGCGCATCCAGCGTCGCGGCGAGGCCGAAGCGGCGCCGGGCGAGATCGACGATGGACTTGCCCTCCGGCGTGTCGTCGGCGAGCGAGGCGAGCAGGGCGGCTTCCGCCAGTTCCTGCTCGGTGACGCCCGGCGCCGGCTCGAACGCATCCGCCATGCGGTTGCCGAAGGTGATGGTGCCGGTCTTGTCCAGCAGCAGCACGTCGATATCGCCGGCGGCCTCCACCGCACGGCCGGATTTGGCCACCACATTCGCCTTCACCAGCCGTTCCATGCCGGCAATGCCGATGGCCGAGAGCAGGCCGCCAATGGTGGTGGGGATGAGGGTGACGAACAGCGCCACGAGATAGATCACCGGCAAGGTGGTGCCCGACCAGGAGGCGAAGACGGGCAGCGTCACCACGACCAGCAGGAAGACGAGGGTGAGCCCGGCCAGCAGGATGTCGAGGGCGATCTCGTTCGGCGTCTTCTGGCGCTTGGCGCCTTCCACCAGCGCGATCATCCGGTCGAGAAAAGTCTCGCCCGGCTTGGCGGTGACGCGCACCACCAGCCAGTCGGACACCAGCCGCGTGCCGCCGGTGACGGAGGAGCGGTCGCCGCCGGATTCGCGGATGACCGGCGCGCTCTCGCCGGTGATGGCGCTTTCATCCACCGAGGCGGCGCCTTCCACCACCTCGCCATCGGTGGGCAGCGTGTCGCCGGCCTCGACGAGGATGAGCTCGCCCACCTCCACCCGCTCCACGTCGCGGGCGCGGAAGGCGGTGCGGTCGCGCGCATCCGCCAGCACCTTGGCCTGGGCGGAGGATTTGGTGGCGCGGAACGCATCGGCCCGCGCCTTGCCGCGCCCTTCGGCGACGGCTTCGGCGAAATTGGCGAACAGCACGGTGAACCAGAGCCAGATGGCGATCTGGACGCCGATGGCGGCGTTGGGCCCGGCGGTGAGCGCCTCGCGCAGCGCCAGCACCGTGGCGACGAGGCTCACCAGCGCAGTGGAGAAGATCACCGGGTTGCGGGCGAGGCTGCGCGGGTCGAGCTTGCGGAAGGCATGGAGGACCGCCGGGCCGAGAATGGCCGGGGCGAACAGGCCGAAAGCGGGGGAAGAGTGCTTGCTCATGGCAATTCTCAGAAGGTCCGGCCGGCCAGCAGGGAGACATGCTCCGCCAGCGGACCAAGGGCGAGGACGGGGAGGAAGGTCAGCGCACCGACGATGAGGATGGTGGCGAGCAGCAGCGCGACGAACAGCGCGCCATGGGTGGGGAAGGTGCCGGCGGTGGGCGGCGCGGCCTTCTTGGCCGCGAGGCTACCGGCGATGGCGAGGATGGGGATGATGTAGCCGAAGCGGCCGAGCATCATCGCGAGGCCGAGAAACGTATTGTGCCAGACCGTGTTGGCGGAGAAGCCGGCAAAGGCCGAGCCGTTGTTTCCGGTGGCGGAGGAATAGGCGTAGAGCAGCTCGGAAAGGCCATGCGGGCCGGCATCCTGCACCGAGCTCTGCGCCGTGCCGGCGGCGATGGCGAGGGCGGGCAGGATCAGCGCGCCGAGCGGCATCACCAGCAGGGTGAGCGCCGCCAGCTTCACCTCCCGCGCCTCGATCTTCTTGCCGAGATATTCCGGCGTGCGGCCGACCATCAGCCCGGCGAGGAAGACGGCGAGGATGACGAAGAGCAGCATGCCGGTGAGCCCGACGCCGACCCCGCCGAACACGACTTCGCCGAGCTGGATGTTGAGCATGGCGACCAGCCCGCCGAGCGGCGTGAAGCTGTCATGCATGGCATTGACCGAGCCATTGGAGGCGGCGGTGGTCGCGGCGGCCCAGAGGGTGGAGCCGAGAATGCCGAAGCGGACCTCCTTGCCTTCCATATTGCCGGCGCCCGCGTCCACCAGCCCCGCCTGCAGCGGGTTGCCGGCCTGCTCGCTGGCATAGAGCGCGGCGAATCCGGCGAGGAACAGCAGCGCCATGGCGGCGAACAGCGCGCGGCCCTGCCGGCGGTCGCCGACCATGCGGCCATAGGTGAAGCAGAAGCCGGCGGGCAGGGCGAGGATGGCCAGCGTCGAGAGCAGGTTGGTGATCGCCGTCGGATTCTCGAACGGGTGGGCGGAGTTTACATTGAAGAAGCCGCCGCCATTGGTGCCGAGCTGCTTGATGGCGATCTGGCTCGCCACCGGGCCGAGGGCGAGGGTCTGGCGCGCGCCTTCCAGCGTCGTGGCGTCGAAGGCACCGGCCAGGGTCTGCGGCAGGCCGCAATAGGCGAAGACCAGCGCCAGCCCGAGCGCGGCGGGCAGCAGGATGTAGAGCGTGGCGCGGGTGAGATCGACCCAGAAATTGCCGAGCGTCTTGCCCTGCCGGGTGGCGAAGCCCCGCGCCACGGCGGCGGCGACCGCCATGCCGGAGGCGGCGGAAACGAAATTCTGCGTCGTCAGCCCCACCATCTGGCTGAAATTGGAAAGCGTCGTCTCGCCGCCATAGGACTGCCAGTTGGTGTTGGTGACGAAAGACATCGCCGTGTTGAAGGCGAGATGCGGCGACAGGCCGGGAAAGCCTTGAGGGTTCAGCGGCAGCCGGTCCTGGAACAGCAGGATGAGGTAGAGCAGCGCGAAACCGGCGGCGTTGAAGGCGAGCAGCGCCAGCGCATAGCCGGTCCAGCGCTGCGGCTTTTCCGCTGCCGGGCCGGCGGCGGAGAGCAGCGCCCGTTCCACCGGGGCGAGAAAGCGGACATCGCCGGCGAAGGTCGCCGCCATATAGGCGCCGAGCGGCACGGCGAGGGCAACGAGCAGGCCGGCGAACAGGACGAATTGCAGGAGATCGGCGTCCATGCCGTCCTCCTCTAGAACAGCTCGGGGCGCAGCAGCGCCACGAGCAGATAGGCGAAGA
The DNA here is from genome assembly GCF_030813495.1 of Ancylobacter polymorphus. Lineage (GTDB taxonomy): Bacteria > Pseudomonadota > Alphaproteobacteria > Rhizobiales > Xanthobacteraceae > Ancylobacter > Ancylobacter polymorphus. Next base: position 79,554 of record NZ_JAUSUI010000001.1, read on the forward strand.
GGACGACGGCCGTCGCGAGGCCGAGGGTGAGATCGAGTGTCATGGCGCGCCTCCTCACACCCTGTCGGCGGCGAGGACGGCGAGGGAGGCGAGCGCGAACAGCGCGAGGCCTCCGGCCAGGAAGGATAGATCGGCGATCATGATGAGCTCCGGTTCAGACTGACCCGGAGCTACGCCTCACCGGCATAAAGCCGATAGGTGGAACCGGCCGACATGCGTAAAGCCGGCGTAAAGTCCGCGCGCGCCCCGACCTGCCGCCCGGGCGCGCGCGGTTGTCAGGCGAGGTCGATGAGGATCTTCAGCTCGGTGCCGGCGGGGCTCAGCAGCTGCTCGAAGCCTTCCGCCACCACATCGTCCAGCTTGATGCGCCTTGTGACGACCTTCTCGGCCGGCAGCAGGCCGGAGCCGATGAGCGCGGCGACGCGGGGCCACATCAGCGTCGAGTAACACCACGAGCCGCGCAGATCGATGTCCTTGAAGGTGAGGGTGAACCCGTCCACCGCCGGCTTGCCGACATGCAGGCCCACCTGCACCACCACGCCCTGCCGGCGCACCGCCTCGATGCAGGTGGCGGTGGCGGCTTCGGCGCCGACGCATTCCAGCGCCACATCCACCCCGACATGGCCCTCGGTCTGGTCGCGGATCGCCTCGACCACATTGTCGGTCTTCGGGTTGAGAGTGATCACGTCGGGCAGAACCGCGCGGGCCATGGCCAGCCGGTTGTCGTTGGTGTCGGACAGGAAGATCGTCGTTGCGCCCGCCGCCCGCGCGGCGAGAATCTGCAGCTGGCCGATGGGACCGGCCCCGGTGACCAGCACGGAGGAGCCGGGCCGCACCCCGCCGCGCTCGGCGGCATAGACGACGACGGCGGTAGGCTCGATGAGTGCCGCCTGTTCGTCCGTTACATGATCTGGCATGGCGAAGACGTTGTAATCATTGACAACGGAATATTCCGCCATGCCGCCCCAGGGCCACATCAGCCCGACAATGCCGAGCTTGTCGGAGAGCTGGTAGAGGCCGCGCTTGCCGTAATGATCGTCGCGCGGGGAGATCAGAGGCTGGATGGAGACGCGGTCGCCGGGCTTCACATGCGTCACCTCGGCGCCGATGGCGACGACGGTGCCGCCATATTCGTGACCCAGCGTCTGCGGCAGCTGGGCGCCGGTGTAGGGATGCGGTGCGGTGGGGATGAAGATCGGGCCGGCGGCATATTCGTGCAGGTCCGTGCCGCAGATGCCGCAGAAGCGGTTCTTGACCAGCACGTCGCGCGGGCCAAGCCGGGCGCGGTCCGGCTCCGGCACGTTCTCGATGCGCACATCGCGCTTGCCGTGGAAGCGGGCGGCTTTCATGGGAATGTCCTCGAAACAGGGGATGGGCGTCAGGCTTTGGCCGCGAGCGCGTCGAAGGCCTCCAGCGCGCGGCTGGCATAGACGGCGGAAGGACCGCCGCCCATTTCCAGCGCGACGGCGAGCACCTCGATGAGTTCCTCGCGGCGGGCGCCGTGGCTGGCGGCATTGGCGACGTGGAACAGGATGCAGTCGGCGCAGCCCTGATGCACGGCGAGGGCGACGGCGATCAGTTCCTTGGTCGCCGCGCTGAGCGCGCCGGGGCGGGAGGCCTCGCCCATCAGTGAGCGGAAGGCGCCCATCGGGCCGGGCGCCGCCTTGGCCAGCGCGGAAAAACGCCGGTTCATGTCCTTGAGCTGGTCGTGGACGGTGTCATTGCTCGCCATGGCCGTTCCTCAGATGAAGACCATGCCGCCATCCACCATCAGGGACTGGCCGGTCATGAAATCGGAATCGGAGGAGGCGAGGTAGCGGGCGACACCCACGAGGTCGGCCGGCTGCGAGGCGCGCCCGAGCACGGCGGTGGCGGCGAAGGTGTCGAAGGCCTCGTTTTCCTTCGTGGTCAGCTTGTTGTCGCGAAAGCCCTTGTCGATCACGTCCCACATCGGCGTGGCGACGACGCCGGGGCAGAAGCAGTTGGCGGTGATTCCCTCCTTGCCGAAGGCGCGCGCCGCCGCCTGCGTCATCGCCACCACGGCGAATTTCGAGGCGCAGTAATGGGCGAGCGGCTCATAGCCCTGCTTGGCGGCGATGGAGGCGGTGTTGATGATCTTGCCGCCGCCCCCCTGTTGGCGGAACGTCTTCACCGCCTCCTGCATGCCGATGAGCACGCCGAGCGCGTTCACATCGGTGACGAGGCGCCAGTCCTCCTCGGTGATGTCGAGGAACGGCCGCGTCTGGGCGATGCCGGCATTGTTGAACAGCACGTCGACGCGGCCGAAGGCGTCCGCTGCCTTGTCCAGCATGGCGCGGACCTGCGCGCGCTCGCGCACATCCACCGCCACGCCGATGGCCTTGCCGCCGGCCGCCGCGATCTCGCCCGCCAGATTGTCGGCGGCTTCCTGCGACAGGTCGGCGACGGTGATGGCGGCGCCGTCGGCGGCGAGCGCCCGGGCAATGGCGGCGCCGATGCCGCCGGTGGCGCCCGTGATGACGATGCTCTTATCCGTGAGTTTGGGCATGAGTCCTCCTTCGCCGTCCGCGTCCGCGCGGCGGCGGTGTAGTGTCAGGGGGGATGGGTCAGGCGATGTGGGCGAGGATCAGCTCATTGACCCGTGCGGCCTTCTCCATCTGCACCATGTGGCCGGCGTCTTCGATCACCTCCACCGTCGCGCGGGTCCCGATCGCCTGCGCATGGTCGGGCGGAATCACCTTGTCACTGGCGCCGAAGATCACCAGCGCCGGCACGTCGGTGGCGGCGAGCGCCTGCGCCACCTGATCGGCCTGCCGGCCGCCGGCGAAGAGCGCGCCGGAGAGGGCGGTGAGCGCTTCCGTCACGCCGTCGAGCCGCTTGTATTTCAACAGGTCGTCGACCAGTTGGCGGGTGACGGTGTCGGGATCGTGGAACAGCTGTTCCAGCACGGGTTTCAGCTCGCGCCGGGAACTCGCCTGCACGAAGCCGTCGGTATAGCCGGCATTGATCTCGTCCCCGAGACCGGCCGAACCGATCAGCGTCACCGAGGCGACGCGGCCGGGCGCGTCGAGCGCGGTGCGGGCGGCGACGGCACCGCCCATGGAATGGCCGACGAGATGGGCGCGCGCGATGTCGAGCGCGTCCATGAAGCCGAGAAGCGCGGCGGACAGGCCCTTGAGCGAGGGATCGGCGAGCTTCTTGTCCGACTGGCCATGGCCGGGCAGGTCGAGCGCGTAGACGGTGGCGGCTTCCGCCAGCGCGTCGATGTTGAACAGCCAATTGTCGAGATCGCCGCCGAAGCCGTGGATGAGGATGACGTTTTCCGCCCCCTCACCGCGTTTGGCATAGCGCAGGCGCCCGGCCGGCGTGTCGATGAAGTGGGTGCGCGGCGCTTCCTCTTCCGCCGCCTCGGCCGCCGCCTGCGTCGCATATTCGGCGACATAGGCGTCGATCTCGGCGTCGGGCACTTCGTCATCGGCGATGACGCCGATCAGCGCCTTGACGGGATAGACCGTGTCCGGCTCGCCGATCACCCGGCGCAGCGTGCCGGTTTCATGCGCCTCGACCACGCCGGCGATCTTGTCGGTTTCCACCTCGACGATCTCGTCGCCCGGCGCGACCGGGGAACCGGCGGGCTTGAGCCAGCCGGTCACCTTGCCTTCCGACATCGACAGGCCCCATTTGGGCATGACGATCGGCTTGATGCGTTCATTCATCGAGAAGGCTCCTTACGCCGCCGACTTCACGGGGCCGGTGGTCTTGTGGACCGCCGCGACGATGGCGTCGGCCGAGGGGATGTAGAGGTCTTCCAGTACCGGCGAGAACGGCACCGGCGTGTGCGGGGCGGTGACCATCTGCGGCGCCGCTTTCAGCGCGCCGAAGGCGTTCTGCGCGACATAGGCGGCGACATCGGTGGCGATGGAGCAGCGCGGATTGGCCTCGTCGATCACCACGAGCCGGCCGGTGTTCTCCACGCTCTCGATCACCGTGTCCCAGTCGATGGGCGAGAGGGTGCGCAGGTCGATCACCTCCGCCGAGACGCCGGAGCGGGCGAGCGTGTCGGCCGCAGTGAGCGCGCGCGGCACGGTGAGGCCGTAGCCGACCAGCGTCACGTCCCGGCCGTCGCGCACGATGTTGGCTTCGCCGAAGGGGATGGCGTAGCTCTCTTCCGGCACGTCGGCCTCCGAGCCGTACAGCGCCTTGTGCTCGCAGAAGATCACCGGGTCATCGTCGCGGATCGCCTGGATCAGCAGGCCCTTGGCGTCATAGGCGTTGGACGGGCACACCACTTTCAGGCCCGGAATATGGGTGAACAGCGGGGTCAGCATCTGCGAGTGCTGGGCGGCGGCACGGAAGCCGGCGCCCACCATGGCGCGGATGACCACCGGGGTCTTGGCCTTGCCGCCGAACATGTATTTGAACTTGGCGGCCTGGTTGAAGATCTGGTCGAAGCACACGCCCATGAAGTCGAGGAACATCAGTTCCGCCACCGGGCGCATGCCGCAGGCCGCCGCGCCGATGGCGGCGCCGATATAGGCGCTCTCCGACAGCGGGGTGTCCATCAGCCGGTTGCCGTGCTTGGCGTGCAGCCCCTTGGTGACGCCGAGCACCCCGCCCCAGGCGTCCATCTCGCCGGGCGCGCCAGCGCCGCCGACAATATCCTCGCCGAGCAGGATGACGGTGGGATCGCGGCGCATTTCGAGGTCGAGCGCCTCGTTGATCGCCTGCTTGTAGCTGATCATGCGGGCCATGGGTTTTCCTCCGTTTATTGGTTGCTTGGCTCAGTAGGCGACATAGACATCGGTGGTGAGGTCGCGGGCGCCGGGCAGCGGCGCGCCCTTGGCGGTCTCCACCGCATCGTCGATCAGCGCCGCCACTTCGCGGTCGATCAAGGCGAGGTCCGCCTCGCTCACCACGCCGGCGGCGGTGACGCGGGCGCCGAACAGCTTCAGGCAGTCGCGGTGAGCGCGGTTGTGGTCGTTCTCGCCCTTGGCCTTGTAGGTCTGGGCGTCGCCTTCGAAATGGCCGAAGAAGCGCACGGTCTTGCATTCGAGCAGCGCCGGACCGCCGCCCTCGCGGGCGCGCTTGATGATCTCGCCCGCCGCCTCGTAGACGGCGAAGAAGTCGGTGCCGTCCACCGTCACGCCGGGCAGGCCGAAGCCGGCGGCGCGGTCGACATAGGAATCGACGGCGGTGGCGTATTCGACCGAGGTCGATTCCGCGTAGCCATTATTCTCGACCACGAAGATGACCGGCAGGTTCCAGATGGCGGCGAGGTTCATGCTCTCCAGCACCGTGCCCTGATTGGCCGCGCCGTCGCCGAAGAAGGTGAGCCCCACCCCGCCATCGCCGCGGAACTTGGCGGCGAGGCCGGCGCCGCAGATCAGCGGCGCGCCGGCGCCGAGAATGCCGTTCGCCCCCATCATGCCCTTGGACAGGTCGGCAATGTGCATGGAGCCGCCCTTGCCCCGGCAGCAGCCCGTCACCTTGCCGTAGATCTCGCCCATCATCTCGTGGACATCGACGCCCTTGGCGATGCAGTGGCCATGGCCGCGATGGGTGGAGGCGATGCGGTCAATATCGGTGAGGTGCATCATGATGCCGGTCGCGCAGGCTTCCTCGCCGGCATAGAGGTGGACGAAGCCGGGAATGTCGCCCTTGGCGAATTCCACGTGCAGCCGCTCCTCGAAATCGCGGATGGTGCGCATGGTGCGGTAGGCGGTCAGCAATTCGTCCCGGGAGAGGGGAAAGGGATTGTTGGTCATGGCGTTGTCGTTCCTCCTTGGGATGCCGGGCGTTGCCGGCGGTTATTGTCGGGGCGGGCACGGCTCAGGCGCCCGCCAGCAGCGCGGCCCTGGGCGGGGCAGGGTGCGTGGTGGGGGCGGCGTGGCGCAGCAGCAGCTTCTCGCGGGCGGCGAATGCCATCACGGCGGCGACATCGACGGTGCGGAAGGCGGCGTCCTGCAGGGTGATCGTCACTTCCTGATGGCCGTCGAAGAAGAGTTCGCGCTCGCCGTCGAGCGCGACCGAGCCGGCGGCGATATCGGGCGAGAACACGGTTCCCGAGGGCATGCGGCGCCAGCTCTCCACGCCGACGGGGGTGACGAGGCCGGGGGCGATGGGCGCGTGCACCACCATGGGGGCGGTGGCCGCCGGCGCGAGGGTGAGGGCGAGCCCGCCCGGCTCGCGCCGGGTCACCGGCTCGATCAACCCGGCAATCGCGGCCATGCCGATGACTTCCGGGTCGGCGAAAGCGACATAGAGCTCGCGAAACGTCTCCGCCCGCCACAAGGCACGGGCGCCGACGAAGCGGTCGGTGACGAGGGCGACATCGACCAGCGCGATGTCCGGCGGCCCGCCATCGATGCGCACCTCGATCAGCTTGTTGGCGGCGAAGGCGAGGGCGGCCGGCACCTGGCCCATGGCGGCAAGGCCGGTGGCGAGCCCGGTGATGGTGGGTTCGCGATGCTCGGGAAAGGCGTTGTTGGTGCCGGTGGAAATGCCGGCGATCGGCACCTGCCCGCACTCCGCCACCACGGCCCGATGGGTGCCGTCGCCGCCCAGCACGATGATGGCGGCGATGTCGCCGGCCTCGCGCATCATCCGCGCGGCGCGGCGGGTGTCGTCCACCGTGCCGGTGACCGGCATGGCGAGATGGGTCAGCCGGGGAAAGCGCGCCTCGCCCTGCGCATTGGAGCGCTCCATGCCGCGCAGCACATGGGTGGCGATGCCGCCGCGCTCGGGCATCATCACCACCTCCTCGATGCCGCAGGCGGCCAGCGCGGCCAGCGCGCGCAGCACGATATTGGCGCGGTCCGCCACCTGCACGCTGTTGGCGCTGGCGACGACGCGGCGAATGTCCCGCGCCGAGATCGGATTGGCGATGATGCCGACCTTCGGCGGCGTCGATGACGTCATCCGGCGTCCTTCCCGTGGCGTTCGTCCCTGCGGGCCGCGCCTTGCCGGGCGGCCTCGTTATGCCGCCTCTCTCCGCAAAGGCCGGGCCAAGTGGTGCTATGGCCCAAGCCTTTGAAATCGTTGAGGCGGGGAGATGTGGGCGCGGACAGGCGGGTGAGGCGGCGCCGCCGCACCTGTGGCGCCGGACGCCACAGCTGTGGCGCAGGCCTCACTTCGTGGCGAGGCGGCGGCGGCAGAGTCTTGCGCCTGCCCGCCAAGGGGACGACACTGCCGGCAAACGGGAGGTCACATCCCGATGCCGGCACCGTCCGGCACAAACATTCCGGGAGGACGCCGATGAGACGGGAACAGGCCGCTCATATCGACGAGCTCGTGCGTGCCGCCGGCGGGGCGGCGACCCGACGCGACGCGGTGATCCAGGATTCCTGGCGGCGCTGCGTGAGCGAGCACCGCCTCGACCCGGAAGTGCTGCGCGAACCCTGCATCCTCACGCCGTCGCGGCTGCGCGAGCACCAGGACGCGATGGAGGAGTTCACCCACACCGCGCGCTTCGGCGTGGAAACGCTGTACCGGCAGGTGGCCGGGCTCGGCTATGTGCTGCTGCTCACCGACGCCAAGGGCATTACGGTCGATTTCATCGGCGACCCCACCTTCGACAACAACCTGATGCGCGCCGGCCTCTATCTCGGTGCCGACTGGAACGAGCAGCATGCCGGCACCTGCGCGGTCGGTACCTGCATCCACACCGGCGAGGCGCTGGTGGTGCACCAGACCGACCATTTCGACGCCACCCATATTCCGCTCACCTGCACGGCGGCGCCGGTCTATGACCCCTCCGGCGCGCTGGCCGCCGTGCTCGACATTTCCGCCCTGCGCTCGCCGGAGCCGAAGGAGAGCCAGTTCCTGGCGCTGCAATTCGTGCGCGGATTTGCCAACAAGATCGAGACCGCCAATCTGGTGAACCGCTTCCGGCGGGAATGGATCATCAAGCTCGCCGCCTCGCCGGAATTCGTCGATGTCGAGCCGAGCTATGTGCTGGCGGTGGACGGTTCCGGGCGGGTGCTCGGCTTCAACAACGCTGCCCGCCAGCTGCTGCTGCGCGAGGACGGTGCTGAGGGGCAGGGGACGGCGGCCCGCTCTCTGGTGGGGCGACGGCTCGGCGATTTCTTCGAGCTCGACGTGAACGATCTGCCGCGCTTCTCGCACGCCTTGCCGGCGGGCCAGCGGCTGGTGCGGCTCGCCCGTTCCGGCACCCCGCTCTTCGCCGCGACGCTGGCCCCGCCGAGCCGGCCGGGGCGGCCGGTGGTGGAGCCGCCGGCGCCCGCTTTGCCGGCGCCGCTGGCCGGGCTTTTCCGCGACGACCCGGCCATGCGGCAGGTGGCGATGCGCGCGGCCAAGCTGGTCAACACCCAGATGAGCCTCTTGATCAGCGGCGAGACCGGGACCGGCAAGGAATATCTCGCCAAGGCGATCCATGCCGCCAGCGCCCGTGCCGCCCGCCCCTTCGTGCCGGTCAACTGCGCCGCGCTGCCGGAATCGCTGGTGGAGGGCGAACTGTTCGGTTACGAGGCCGGCGCCTTCACCGGCGCGGCGGCACGCGGCAAGAAGGGGCTGGTGCTGGAGGCCGATGGCGGCACGCTGTTCCTCGACGAGATCGGCGACATGCCGCTGCCGCTGCAGACAAGGCTGCTGCGCGTGCTGGCCGAGCGCGAGGTGACGCCGCTCGGCCGATCCCGGCCGGTGCCGGTGAATATCCGCGTCATCGCCGCCAGCCATCGCGACCTCGTGGCCGAGGTGAAGGCCGGGCGCTTCCGCGAAGATCTGTATTTCCGCCTGTCGGGCGCGGTGCTGGTGTTGCCGCCGCTGCGCGAACGGCGCGATTTCGACTGGCTGGTGGGGCGGCTCATCGCCGGCCGCAGCCATGCCGGCGGCGCGCGCGTCAGCCTCTGCGAGGAGGCGATGGCGGCACTGAAGGCGCATGACTGGCCGGGCAACATACGCGAACTCGCGAACGCGCTGGACTATGCCTGCGCGGTGGCGGAGAGCGGGATGATCGGCGTGGAGGATTTGCCCGACCGGCTGCAACCGCGCGCGCCGGCCCGCGCGGGCGGCGAGGCGGCGCTCGCGCGGGTCTGGGCCGCGCCGCCGGGCGGGGCGCTGTCCTGGCCGGCGGATCGCCCCTGCGCGGTGCCTGGCCCTGGCGGGCGCGAGGAACTGATCGCCGCGCTGGCCGCCCATGGTTGGAACGTCTCGGCGGCGGCGCGCGATCTCGGCCTCGACCGCACCACGGTTCACCGGCGCATGCGCCGCTTCGGGCTGGTGACTCTGCGGCAGGGGGCGAGCCAGTTTTCCTGATCGCGGACCGCTCAGCGCCCGCCTTCCTCCGCGCGCTTGCGGGCATAGAGCGCCGCCGATTCCGCCCATCAACGCGCTGTTGGCGTAGATCACCAGGAGCGCCATCAGAGAGAAAATATGAACACGTATGTCGTTGAAATGGCCTTCCATTAGACGAGTGGCGACCTGGTCTTCGGCGAAGGGATAATGGGGAGACGCCGGAGGCAGCCGTCTTGGAGTGGCCGGTTTGCGTCGCCGCTCTGATGACCGAGCACAGCGCACGCCCTCTCCTCGGAGCGACAGTTTGTCCGAGGAGTGATTTTCACCGACCTTTGAATGTCTGCTCGGCGATCCCCACGAAGCCCGTTTGCAAGGCGAAAAGCGAGCCGGAGAGCGGAGCCGCTTGCAGCAGCGGAGCCGTGAGGTCCAGCCGCGCACTGGTCGCGAAAAGAACAGCCAGCCCCTGCCGTCCAAAGGCAACACTCGTAAGGCGCGGGACCGGCAAAGGTATCACAAGCTCGCGCTCCCCCTCCGACGAGAAGCGGGTAACCCGCCAGCCATCCCAGTGCGCCACCCAGACACCCCCGTCGGCGTCAACGGTCAGTCCGTCTGGATATCCCTCGTCGATCGCCATTTCGGCGAAAACCCGGCGATTGCGGAGACCGACGACATCGGGCGCAAGATCATAGGCGAGGATCCGCCGTCCAACACTGTCGCTGAGATAGAGCACATCGCCACCCGGCGAGAAGGCCGGTCCGTTGACCACGGTGAAACCGCTGTCCGCCAGAACGGGAGGCGATCCCGGCACCCAGCACCACAGCGCCCCCCGTGGATCGCGCTCGGCAAGATCGCTCGTACCGATCCAGAGGCGTCCCCACCGGTCGACCTTGGCATCGTTGTAGCCGATGCCGCCGCGTCCGGCTTCGGGATGGCAGAGCGGTTCCATGCCGTCGCGCCCCCAGTCAAACAGCCACAGGCCGTCGGAGGCGCTCAGGATGAGACGACCGGGCCCGTCGCCGGCGACGATGGCGCCTAGCGGCGGTGGACGATTGATCCGGCGGGTCTCCAGCCGCCCCTCGTCGTCCATGCGGTGGAGGCGGGCGAGGGCCAGGTCGAGCCAGTAGAGGTGGCCATCCACGGGATGCCAGAGCGGCGCCTCGCCGAGTGCGTCCCCGGTTTGAGCGACGACCCGGAAGGTCGGGCGCGAGGAGATCGGTCCACGGGTCATCGTCCGCCCTTCCCGAGGCCTCAGGACGCCACGTCCATCGCCGTCACACCGGCCGAGCCGGCATCGTCTCCGGCGCCCGAAGCAAACAGGACACGGCCCCCGACGGAGATTTCCACGTCGACACGGTATCGCTCCAGGGCGGCTGGGGCGATCTCAACACCCAAGCCCGGTGCCTCGGGTGCCGCGATCTCTCCATTGCTGTCGCGCTCGATGTGGTTGGCCGTCAGTTCCAGCGCGAGCGGCTGCAGCGCCACCGGAAATTCGCAGAGCGTCGCCTCGGCCACGCCGGCGAAGGGCTGGAGCGAGGCGCTCAGCGCGAGGTTCGAGGTGAAGGTGTGGTTCACATAGATGACCCCCCTGGCCCGCGCATAGTCGGCCACCCGCTTTGCCGGGCCGATGCCGCCGATGCGCCCGCAATCGATCTGCACATAGCCGATGCCGCCGAAATCGATGAGGTTGCGGGCCATATGGAAATTATGGGCGCCTTCGCCGCCGGCCATCTTCACCGTGCTGCGCGCGGCGAGCGCCGCGTATTCGCCATAGGCGCTGGCGGCGAACGGCTCTTCCAGCCACGTGGCGCGCGCCGCCTCGAGGGCCGGAAGGCGCTCCGCCGCCCGCTCGACATCCTCGCCGAAGACCTGGCCGACATCGACGAGGAGGATTCCATCGGCACCCACCCCCTCGCGAGCGGCGACGAAATGATCGACATCGACACCCAGCGCGCCGCGTCCGATCGGGCCCCAGCCAAACTTCACGGCCCGGAATCCCTGGGCGCGCGAGCGCCGGCCGCGCTCCAGCGTCTCCTGCGGCGTGTCGCCGAAAAGCTGCGAGGCATAAGGCGTCTTGCGGCAGGAACGGTCATAGCCGAGCAGCTTCCAGACCGGCTCGCCGCGCGCCTTGCCGAGCAGGTCCCACAGCGCCATCTCGATGCCCGACCATGTGTGCGCGGCCTGCAGCAAGTCCATGCTGTCATATTCGACCTGCGCGGCCATGCGGGCGATGTCCCGCGGCCCGTCCAGCCGCTGGCCAAGCACCGCGCTTTGTACCGGCTGGCAGGCGCCATGCGACATCGGGCAGACGAACGCGGCGATGGAGGGCAGCGGAGCCGCTTCGCACTCGCCCCAGCCGATATGGCCGCCGGCCGTGACGCGCACGACGAGGGCGTCCTGGCTGCCATCGGCCGCGGTAGTGATCTCGGGCATGGCCAGATAGAAAAAATCGACGGCTTCGATCTTCATGGGACGCGTCTTCTCTCAAAAGGCAGGTTTGGGTCGGGCGGCGTGGCGTGTCAGACACGCTCGCCGGCGCGTTGCATCAGTCCGATGGCGAAGGTGATGGCGGCGGTGCACAGAAAGATCAGCGTCGCCAGGGCGTTGATCTCCGGGACGAAGCCCACCCGCATCATCGCCCACAGGCGGATCGGCAGCGTGGTCTGCGATCCCGCGACGAAGAGGGTGATCAGCGTCTCGTCAAAGGAGATGGCAAAGGCCAGGAGGACGCCGGAAATCAGCGCTGGTCGCAGCTGGGGCAGGATCACGTAGCGCAGAGTCTGCACCCGCGACGCACCGAGGTCGAGTGAGGCCTCGGTAAGGCTGCTTCCCAGCAATTGCAGCCGCACCAGCACCGTGCGGTACACCACCGGCACGATGAAGACGACATGGGCGATGATGATCGTCACCAGCCCGCGGCCGAGATCGATCTCGCGAAAGGCGATCAGCAGCGAGAGGCCGGTGATGATCGGCGGCAGCAGGAACGGCAGGAACACCATGATCTGCATGGCGATACCGAGGCCCCGCCGTGCCGAGACGAAGTAGAAGGCGAACATCAGCGCCAGCACCAGCGCCAGAAGGCTCGATACCGTCGCCACGACGAGCGAGGTCGAAAGCGCCGCGAGGATCTCGCCATTGGCAAGCAGGGCGACATAGGGATCGAGCGAGAAGGGCGCGAATCCCAGTGTGCCGCGCACCCTCACGATCTGGAAGAAGGAGAGCGCCCCAGTCGCCAGCAGCGGGGCATAGAGGGCAATAAGGCCAAGCCCGGCGACGAGGCCGAGCAGCGCATCGAGACAGGGCGCCTTCTGCTTCATCGCACATGCTCCCGCCGGAGGCTCAGGCCGGCGAGCGCCACCGCAAGCAGCGTAGTGGCGAGCAGAATGACGGCGAGGGCGGAGCCGAGCGGCCAGTTGAGCGCGAGGCCAAACTGGCTGAACACGATGCGTCCGAAGGTGAAGCCCTGGGTGCCGCCCACCATTTGCGGCGTGACGAAATCGCCGAAGGTGAGAATGAAGGTGAACACCGCGCCCGCCGCGATGCCTGGCCGCGCGAGGGGCAGGACGACGTCGCGCAGCGCCTGCAGCGGCGTGGCGCCGAGGTCGGCGCAGGCGGCGAGGTAGTTCGCCGGGATGCGATCCAATGCCAGATAGATCGGCAGGATCGCATAGGGCAGATACAGCACCGCGAGAGCGATGAAGATGGCCGTGCGCGAGAACAGCAGCGCCTCGATCGGCTGATCGATCAGCCCGAGCCCCAGCATGGCTTCGTTCAGCAACCCGCGTTGCCCCAGAATGGAGCGGATCGAATAGACCTTGATGATGTAGCTCATGAACAGCGGCAGCATGAAGCTCATCAGGATCAGGAAGCGCATGCGCGGGGTACGCCGGAAGATGAACAGCGCGATGGCGGTGGAGAGCGCCACATTGACCAGCGTGACCTGCAGCGACAGCCCAACCGTCTGCAGATAGACGGACAGGTAGCTGCCCTCGGTGAAGAAGGCGCGGTAGTTGGCGAGCGTCGGGATGAGAAGGATCTGCCCATCCTGCAGCGTCCAGAAGCTCACCACTACGAAGGAGAGTATCGGGATCACCACGAAGAGCAGCGGCAGGCCGAGATTCAGCGCATGGCCAAGGCCGGCGCGCAGGAGGTCTTGGCGATCGCGTCGAAGGGGAGTGTTCATCACGCCCATGCTCACGGTGCCGCCTGCAGCAGAGCGGCGTCGTCGGCCGCCCAGCCGAGCCTGACGGATGCCCCCGGCCGAAGCCCGGCGACCGCCCCGTCGGCGAGGCGGCGAACCTTGATCACGGCACCCGGCAGGGCGGGAGTGAGCAGCTCGATCATCACATTGGCCCCCAGAAAGCGCACATCCGCCACGTCGGCCGGCAGCCCGTCCCGGGCGGCCGGATCGGCGTCCAGCCGGACGTGCTCGGGGCGCACCGCCAACAGCACGGCGCTTCCCGGCGCCGGTGCTGGCCCGTCGACGGTCGCGTCGAGGCGCCCGGCGGCGGTGTCGACCGTGCAGAGCCGGCCGTCGACCGCGGCCAGCCTTCCCGGAATCAGGTTGTTGTCGCCGAGAAAGGAGGCGGTGAAAGGCGTGCGGGGGCGGCGATAAAGCTCCTCGGGCGCGCCCTCCTGCTCGATGCGGCCGCGATTGACCACGATGATCCGGTCGGACAGTGCGATCGCCTCCTCCTGGTCGTGGGTGATGAAGACGAAGGCGATGCCGAGCCGGCGCTGCAACGATTTGAGGAAGCGCTGCATCTGCGCGCGCAATTCGACATCGAGCGCCGACAGCGGTTCGTCGAGAAGGATGAGCCGCGGCTCGCAGATGATGGCGCGGGCCAGCGCCACGCGCTGGCGCTGGCCGCCGGACATGAGCGCGGGATAGCGTCCGCCGAGGGTGCCCAGCCCCACCGTGTCCAGCACCTCGGCGACACGTTCGGCGATCTCCGCCTTCGGGCGCCCCCGCACCTTCAGGCCGTAGCCGACATTTTCGGCGACCGTCATGTGGTGGAACAAGGCGTAGTCCTGGAAGACCGTATTGAAGGGGCGTCGGTTGATCGGCACCGCGGAAAGGTCGCGCCCCTCGAACATCAGCCTTCCGCCGTCGATCCCCTCGAAGCCGCCGATGATGCGCAGGATGGTGGTCTTGCCTGAACCGGAAGGCCCGAGGATGGTGAGGAATTCGTTGTCGGCCACGGTGATGTCGATGCCGTCGAGCACGCGCACCGCGCCGTAGCGTTTCGAGACGTTGTCGAGATGGAGGAGAGGCTGCACGCGTGTCGCTCCGTCATCCGGTCGAGGAAGGCGGCATCCCGATGCCGCCCGAGGTCACGTCCGGCCCGTCGGGCCAGCCCTATCGGAGGTGGCGGCTACTCGGCCGCCTTGACCTCGTTCCAGATCGCCTGGCGGCGAGTGTAGTCCTCTGGATTGTCCGCCCAGATCAGGCGGCTCGCATAGTCCATCCCCTCCGGGGCATCGGTGGTCGAGCCGTAGCCGAACTTCTTCGCCATGTCGGCGCCGATCTTCTTCTGCAAGACGAAGTTCATCCAGGCATAGGCGGCGTCAGGATTGGACGTGCCCGCGCTGACCGAGAGATTGTCGAGCCAGCCGACCGCACCTTCCTTCGGGATGGCGTAGCCGACATCGAAGCCTTTTTTCTGCAGGTTGATGGCTGCGAGTTCACCCATGGAGAACATCAGCACCACATCGTTCTCGGTCCAGATGGTGGTGCCTTCGTCAAAGCCGGCGAAATAGGTGAGCAGGTTTCGCTTGAGGGCGATCAGCTTGTCCTTCACCTGCGCGAACTGCGCGTCGGTAAGATGGAACGGGTCCTTGATGCCGAGCACGATGGCACCGAAATTGATGGCGTTGTTGGCGTCGTCCAGCGAGATGACCTTGCCCTTGTATTTGGGGTCCCACAGCACCTCCCAGCTTTCCGGCGCGGTGGGAAAGGTCTTCTTGTCGTAGACCATGCCCAGCGAACCCCACGCCCACGGCACGCCATAAGTGGCGCCGTCGAAGGTGGCGTTCGCCATGCCCCGGAAGTCGGGGAGAAGATTGCCGGCGCTGGTGAGCTTGGCCTTGTCGATCGGGGCGATCAGCTTCTGGTCGGCATAGGCCTTGAGGCTGGCCGTATCGATGGTGACGACGTCATAGTCCTTGCCGTTCGATGCCTTCATCTTCGCGATCTGCTCGTCGACGCCGCCGACATAAGTCACCTTCACGGCGATGCCGGTTTCCTTCTCGAATTCCTCGACCCAGGCCGGATCGGCATAGCCCTCATAGGCAAGCAAGCGGACCTCGCCTTTCGGCTGGGCGACGGCCGCCGCCGAGGAGAGAAGGGTAAGCGTGGCGAGCGATGCAGCTACCGCCCTCGACATCCAATTCATCGTCCGTTCTCCATCTGGCGCCGTTTGGCTTTAGCGAAAAAAATCATATTTAATTTTCGCGGTCAATTCGACGCCTGAAGAAACCGGCCAAAAAGCGCTATGATCACGCGGTGACCTCCCCACGCCGCCGAACGACTCTCAATTGACGCCTCGAAATATCATATTTTATATCGACACCTTCCCGCCCACCATTCTGGAACCGCTCATGTCCACCGAGGCCCCGTCTGTTCCACCCGCCGCCCGCCGCCTGGAAGGACGGATCGCCGTCGTCACCGGCGGAGCACGCGGCATTGGTCGCTGCATTGCCCAGCGCTTCGCTGCCGAGGGCGCGCAGGTAGTGGTGGCCGATATCGACGAGGCGGAAGCGCTTCATGCCGCCACCGAGCTCGGCCCGCAGGCGCTGGGACTGCGCGTCGACATCGCCGATGCCGCCTCGATCGCGGCGCTGGCGCAGACCATCGAGCAGCGCTACGGCCGTTGCGAAATTCTCGTCAACAACGCGGCCATCCTCGACGCTGCTGGCGTGGACGCCATGAGCTTCGATCATTATCGCTCGGTGACAGACATCAACCAGGATGGCGCCGTCCGGGTGACGCTCGCCTTGCTGCCGCTCATGCGCAAGGCCGCCGCAGGCCGGCGCATCCTCAACATCGTCTCGATCCAGGGCCTGCGCGGAACCCGCAATTCCCTCGCCTATGCCACCGCCAAGGGTGCGCTGGTCAACTTCACCCGAGCCCTTGCCTGCGATCTCGGCGCGGAAGGCATCGTCGTCAACGCGCTGGCGCCCGGCTTCATCGATACGCGTATGGCGCAACTGCCGGATGGCAGCGGCCACGAGCACGAGACCGACTGGTTCCGCGACATCTATATCCGCCACGGACGCATCCCACTGCGACGACCCGGCACACCGGTGGACATCGCAGGCCCCGCCTTCTTCCTCTGCTCGGACGATGCGCGCTACGTGACCGGCCAGATACTGCTCGTCGACGGCGGCCTCTCCGCCACCTTCTAGAGCCTGATCCGATCAGGTTGAAACGACCTGATCGGTGAATCAGTCTCTAAGTTACGGATAGAGAACGTTTTACCGATCTGATTGCGGTGCAATCAGATCGGAACGTGCTCGAGGCGCCGGGAAGCGGACGCGCCGCGAGGCTGTAGCGAAGGAAGGTGGGCCGCTCCGGGCTCGCCGCCAGACAGGTCAGCGTGCCGGCGGCCGCAATCGGGTTTTCGGCCAGCGACACCGGTTCGGCGAAGTCGAAGCACGAGGCGATCGGCTCGATGCCGAGGCCACGATAGCGCCCATCCCAGGGCGCGCCGGCCAGGGTCCGGTCACTCATCCACAAAAGGCAAGAGGGCAGGAGCTCCTGGTCCCAGTCCAGGCTCAGCACCGCGCCGCGCTCCGCAAAAACGGCCTCCACCGCCCCTTCAACTCCGCAGAGCTGCAGCACGTCCTCCATGGGCGTCGCTTTCGGCAGGCGCGTCAGGTCGATAACGCCGCCCGCGCGCGCCGGCACGGCGGCGAGGGTCGCGAAATCGCGACCAATGGCTGCCCCCATCGCCCCGCCCGGCACCGAGGCCGGATAGGTGAAGCCACGTCGGAAATGGGCCTGAAGGCGCAGGCTCTCCGTGGGAACATCCAGCGACAGGATGGGATGCAGGCCGAGCGGAAAACGGGTGGCGCGCCGCACGTCTATCGCGAGCTCGAGGTCCAGCGCCGGAGCGTCGGGTCGCACCGCGAGCGTGCGGGTGAGCCGCCGCACCGCATGATCGGCCGGGTAGTCGAGCGTCAGCCGGATATGACCGGCGCCCCGCTCTTCCACGCGCCATATGGCATTGGCGGCAGGGCCGTGCGGAGGGTCATTGCAGAGCTCAAGACCGAACCCGCCCCAGCCCGGCGCGATCGCGTCAAGCGGCCCGCCGACGCCGAAGGGCAGGCAGACGAACTCCGCTCCCAGATGACGCAAATGAGCGGGCAGGGCGCCCAGCAAGGGATCGTCCGGCGACCAATGCGGCCGGGCGAAGGGCGCAAAGGGCCCATCCGGCAGATGGAAGACCAGCTCGGCGAGCATCGCGCCCACCGGCGACACCCGCAGGGCGCCATGCGGCCAGTCGAGCGCGAGGAGGTCGAGCGGCGCGCCGCTCACTTCAGCGCCGCGAGCAGCGAATCCTTGCCGTCGAGGATCACGTCGCGCATCGCCCTTGCCGCCCCCTCTCCCTCGCCGCCGGTAATCGCTTCGAACACCGCCCGATGCTGGCTGATATCGTCCTCGACGCTCTTGTCCGCCTTCAGCGCCTGCTGCTGGATGGAAAAGCTCAGATGCAGGAAGTCGGCGACCAGATGGGCGAAGCTGCCGAGCAGCACGTTGTGGCTCGCGGCGAACACCGCCATGTGGAAGGCGACGTCGGCATGGGCATAGGCCGTCAGATCGCCGCTCGTCGCCTCCATGGCGTGCAGGGCCGCCCGGATGCGGCGCAGATCTTCGATCGTCGCCCGGCCGGTGGCGAGTTGGGCGGCCGCGGGCTCGATCATCAGGCGTAACTCGATCAGGTCGCGCATCATGGTGTCGCGCAGCGCGGCGGAACCGTTCCCATCGCCGAAATGCCAGGCGAGCACGTCACTGTCGAAGGTGTTCCACAGGTCGCGCGGGCGCACCCGCGTGCCGACCTTCTGACGCATTTCGATCAACCCCTTGGCCGCCAGCACCTTCAGCGCCTCGCGCAAGGAGGGGCGGCTCGCCGCGAACTCCGCCATCAGGTCCGGCTCGCGTGGCAGCAATTCGCCGGGCGCGAAACGGCCGGAGACGATGGCGCGGCCGAGCTCGGTGATCACATGACCCTGCACGCCGCTGATGCGATAGCCGGACGGTCGCGCCGGACGGGCCGGGCGCCCCTCACCGGACGGGGCTTCGGCCTCGGGGCGCTGGCGTGGCGTCGATGGGCGCTCCGTCACTGGCGCTCTCCGTCTTCAGTCGTTGCACCGCCTGATGATGTGCGGGCTTGGGTCCATCCCTGCGGGACACGATAGCCTACGCCGGGCACGGCAGCTCCGCCGCCCGCCAGCCCGCGACCATGTCCACAGAAATCATTTAAATCATATTTTTAATCCAAACAAGCATGAGAAGCGCTGTGGTGTCTGGACAGGCCGTGTAGATTAAATAATATTTTTAAGTCGACACAGAACCACCCTTCCCGGACCAGGAGAATGGCATGTTCAGGACCGTATTGGCGGCCGTGCTCGCGGCTGTCGTCAGCGTCAGCGCGAGCGCGCAGGAATTCCAGTTCGAGGCGCCGCCTTTGTTCGAGAATTGCGGCGATCCTTCCCTCGCCCGAGCCAAGGCCGAAGGTGTGACCCTCGGCTTCTCGCCCTCGCCGCCCTATTCCTCTCTCGATCCAGTGACCAAGAAGGCGGGGGGGCTCGATATCGAACTGGTGGAGGCGGCGCTGAAATGGGCTGGCGTCTCCAAGTTCAGATATGAGGTGATGCCGTTCGGCCAGCTTATCCCGGCCCTGCTCGCCAAGCGTATCGATGTTGTCTCCGCGAACATCCACGTCACTCCGGATCGGCTCAAGGCGGTGTCCTTCTCCGGTCCGGCCTGGTGGTACGGGCCGGCGATCGTGGTGGCGAAGGTCAATCCGGCCGGCATCACCTCCTTCGAGGGCCTCAAGGGCAAGAAGGTCGGGGCCATCGCCGGTTCGGCGGCCGATGAATATCTGCGCAAGATCGGCGTCGCCGTGACGGCCTTCCAGACCGACGCCGAGGAATTCGCGGCGATCTCAACCGGCCGCGTCGACGCCATTCTCGACGACGACGTGAAGATCGTCGAGTTCATCAAGGCCAACGGTTCGGCGCCGATCGAGATCGTCGCCAACGTCGCGATCCCCGACGAGCTCATCTTCAAATATGGCTATGGCTATGCCCGCTACGCGCTCCGCAAGGACGATTGCTCGTTGCGAGCCGCCTTCACCCAGGGGCTCGCCGAAGTGCGCGGCAATGGTCAGGCCACGGCGATCTTGAAGACGTACGGGCTCACCAACCGCAACCTGTTCTTCTTCCCGCTCTGACAGCCGCCAGACCCGGCAAGCGGACGCGCGAGGCGGTTGCCCCCGCACGTCCCCCCCCGGCTTCCGCGGCAGGTTGCGTCATGAACCTTCTCGATCTCTCGGTCGTCGACGAATACGGCGCGGTCTTCTTGCAAGGTCTCGCCATGACGACGTTTCTCACCCTCGTCGTCATCCTTCTGGCAGGCGTGCTCGCTGTCCCGCTGGCGCTGGCGCGGATGTCCGCGCGGCGCTGGATCCGCTGGCCGGCGGATTTCTATGTTGAGTTCATCCGGGCCACGCCGCTGATCCTGCAACTCATCTACATCTATTACGTGCTGCCCAGCGCCGGCATCCGGCTGGAGCCGGTGACGGCGGCGATCATCGGCCTCACGGTGAACTACTCCGCCTTCATGAGCGAGGTTTATCGCTCGGGCATCCAGGCGGTGCCGAAAAGCCAGTATGAGGCGGCCCAGAGCCTGGGGCTCAGCCGCACCATCACCTTCGTCAAGATCATCTTCCCGCAAGCCTTCCGCACGGTTCTGCCGGCACTCGGCAACTATCTTATCGCCCTGTTCAAGGATACGGCGCTGGCGTCGGTGGTCACAGTGCAGGAGCTCATGTTTTCCGGACAAATCGTCGCCGCGCGCAACTACCAGTACTTCACCGTCTACACTGTCACGGCCATCCTCTATTTCTCCGTCGGCTTTCCCGCCGCCCTTCTCGTGCGCCGTCTGGAGCACTGGTCGCGGCGCGGCTGGGCGTCGGCTGAGCGAAAGTCCTGAGTCATCTCCATGCCCGACATCACCTTGCCAAAAGTGACCATCCGCTCCATCGCCGTCGCCCCGCTGTTCGGCGAAAGCCCGAAGGGCGGCTGGTCGGCGGAGATCAAACCGGAAGACTCCGTCCACGCACTCATCGCCGTGCATACGGAGGAGGGCATCACCGGCCATGGCAGCGTGTTCACCGACGGGCGGCTCGTCCAGGCCGCCGTCGACGTGCTCGAACCGCTCTGGCGCGGCGAGAACGCCCTCGAACCCGAGCGGGTCACTGAAAAGCTGCATCAGAACAGCTTCTGGATGGGGCGCGGCGGCAGCCTCACCCATGCGATCAGCGGCATCGACATCGCGCTGTGGGACATTTTGGGCAAAAGCCTTGGTCAGCCCGTGGGGAGACTGCTCGGCGGCACCTATCGCGACCGCGTGACGCCCTATTGCTCGCTGTTGATGGAGGAGCCCGAGCGCATGGCCGAGGTCATCGGCCCGCATCGCGCGCGCGGCTTCAAGGCCTTCAAGATCGGCTGGGGTCCCTTCGGTCGGCGCGGCAGCGCGACGCTCGACGAGGCGATCGTGCGGGCCGCGCGCGAGGCGGCGGGGCCAGATGCCCAACTCTTCGTCGACGCGGGGGCCTCCGACGCCTATTGGCCACAGGGGCTGAAATGGGCGCTCAACACCGCGCAAATGCTGCGCGACTACGATGTGGGCTGGTTCGAGGAGCCGCTGCGGCCGGATGCGCTGGAAGGGTTTCGCACGCTGCGCCGGGCGAGCCCGGTGCCGATCGCCGGCGGCGAGGTGCTCACCCGCCGTCAGAGTTTCGTTCCCTGGCTGTCCACCGGCGCCCTCGACATCGTGCAGCCGGACGTGACCAAGGTTGGCGGCCTCAGCGAGCAGCGACGCATCGCCTGGCTCGCCGACGATTTCGGCCTGCGCTATGTCGGCCACGGGTGGAACACCGCTCTGGGGCTGGCTGCCGATCTTCAGCTGGCCGCCGCGCTGCCGCACTGCGACCTCGTCGAGTTCATCGGCGGCAGCGCCTATGTCGACGGCATCGTCGCCGAGCCGTTCATTCTGGACGACGAGGGCAAGCTGCATATTCCCGACCGGCCGGGCCTCGGCGTCAGCCTCGATCCTGAGGCGCTGGCGCGATTCACGCACACGCCCGCGTCGCTCTTCGCCGCAGCGTGAGGTCTGCTGCGAGAAGTCCGCTGCCTGTTCAGTTGAGCGCCCCGTATCGATATCAAGGGAGAATGCGACGATGAAGCTTGTCCGTTACGGTCAACCGGGGGCGGAGCGTCCCGCCATCCTCGATGCGCAGGGCGTGCTGCGCGATCTGTCCGGCATCGTGCCCGATATCGCCGGGGCGACGTTGCTGCCGGAAGGCCTTGCCAAGATCGCCGCGCTCGATGTGTCGACGCTGCCGGTCGTGGAAGGCACTCCCCGCATCGGCGCCTGCGTTGGGCAGGTTGGCAAGTTCATCTGCGTCGGCCTGAACTACACCGACCACGCCGCCGAATCCGGGATGGCGATCCCCGATGAGCCGGTGCTGTTCATGAAGGCCACCAGTTGCATCGTCGGCCCCAATGACGACGTCGAAATTCCCCGCGGCTCGGAGAAGACCGACTGGGAGGTCGAGCTCGGCATCGTCATCGGCAAGGCCGCCAAATACGTGTCGAAGGAGGACGCCTACGACCACGTCGCCGGTTATTGCGTGATCAATGATGTCTCCGAACGGCATTTCCAGCTCGAGCGCGGCGGGCAGTGGGATAAAGGCAAGGGCTGCGACACCTTCGGCCCGATCGGTCCGTGGCTGGTCACCACCGACGAGATCACCGACCCGCACGTGCTCGACATGTGGCTCGAGGTCGACGGCAAGCGCTACCAGAACGGCTCGACCCGCACGATGATCTTCGATGTGCCGACCATCGTCTCCTATGTCAGCCAGTTCATGAGCCTGCAGCCGGGCGATATCATCTCCACCGGCACCCCGCCGGGCGTCGGCCTTGGCCAGAAGCCGCCGGTTTATCTGAAGCCCGGCCAGACCATGCGCCTCGCCATTTCGGGACTCGGCGAGCAGCGGCAGACCACCGTTCCGGCGGCGTGAAGGAATTAGCCAGATGAACAAGCTTGACCTCACCGGCCGCGTCGCCATCATCACCGGCGGCGCCCGCGGCATCGGCTATGCCGCCGCCGAGCGCATGCTGGCCTCCGGCGCCTCCGTCGCACTGTGGGACATCGACGCCGTCCGCCTCGAGGAGGCTGCCGCCGCGCTGGGCAAGCTCGGCAAGGTGTCCACCCATATCGTCGAACTGACCGACGAGGCCTCCGTCACCGCCGCCACCGCCGCGACGGCGGCGGCGCACGGCAAGATCGACATCCTGGTCAACAATGCCGGCATCACCGGCGGAAACGGCAAGCTCTGGGAACTCGACACCGAGACCTGGCGCCGCGTGGTTGACGTGAACCTGGTCGGGTCGTTCCTCACCTGCAAGGCGGTGGTGCCGGAACTGCTGAAGAATGGCTGGGGGCGCATCGTCAACGTCGCCTCGATCGCCGGCAAGGAAGGCAACCCGAACGCCTCGCATTATTCGGCGTCGAAGGCGGGGTTGATCGGGCTAACCAAGTCGCTGGCGAAGGAACTGGCGACCTCGAACATCCTGGTCAACGCCATCACCCCGGCTGCGGCGAAGACTGAGATCTTCAACCAGATGAAGCAGGAGCACATCGACTTCATGCTGTCGAAGATCCCGATGAACCGCTTCCTCGCCGTCGAAGAGGCTGCCGCCCTGATCGGCTGGCTGGCCTCCGAGGACTGCGCCTTCTCGACCGGCGCCGTCTTCGACATCTCCGGCGGACGCGCCGTTTATTGACGAGGCGCGCCGGCAAAAGGCGGCACTCGCTCCAGCCCAAGTCAACGCAGGACGCAATTGGCGGTCACGGCGTTACATGGCGTAGCTTTGGCGCGGTGTGAACGCGTCGAACAGGCCGAACCGCACCGCCGCCAGGGCCGCGATCACGGCAAGGAGGACGATGGCCGGCGCCGCCGGCACCAGCTGGCGCACGCGGAAGGCGATGAGGCGGAGGCGCCCAACAGGGCGACGCCGGAGATCAGGGCGAAAGGGTCGATCATCAAGGGCTCTCGCGCGGATGCCCTTGGGGAAGGGCGCGGTCCCCCTATAGAGGAGCGCAGGGGTCACTCCTGGTCACTCCACCGCAGGAGTGGCCGTCGGGGACCGCGTCAGCAGCCAGTAGGGGCCGCTGTCGCCCGTCCGGATGAAGCCCTTGCGTTCATAAAGCCGGCGGGCGGGATCGTTCTTCCCGACCTGGATGGAGGTGCTGCACCCGAGCGCCGCCGCCTCGGCACTGGCCCAGTCCAGCACGATGCCGCCATAGCCCCGGTTGCGCGCCTCCGGAATCAGGCTGAAGTCGATGATGCGGTGATCCTGCGGCCCGCGGTGGAGATAGAGACGCCCGATGGGCACGTCGTGCCGTTCGATGATGAGCAGGGCGGCGCCCGCATGGTTGCGGGTGTAATGCGCCACCTGCCTGCGGTACTGCTCGGCGAAGAAGGCACGCCGTTGCTCTTCCGGCCAGCCCTCGCCATCGAATGTCGGTCCGCGCGCGCCGGTGTAAAGCCCGGCGAGGAATGGCATGTCGGCGGGCGTCTCCTCGCGCAGAACGATGCCGTCCGCCAATGAATGGCTTTCCGGCGGCGCGCCATGGAGGGCGGGCTGGGTGGCGGGAGGCGGCGACGACGCGCTCCAGGCCATATAGGGATAGACGCCTTCCAGGGCGATGCAGAAGCGCAGGGCGAGATAGGGCTGGCGGTTGTCGCGGGCCTCGCCGCCACCGGTTTCGCTGATCGCTGCCTCGGCAAACAATATGTCCTGCTTTTGGTCGTCCTTGATGAAGGTTGCCACCACCGAGGTCGTGCCTTCGACGGTGTGCCGAGTGAGATAGGTCGCGGATGAAGGCTGATCCGTCGAACGGGTCAGTTCGGACGAGAAAGCTGTGGTCACCACGTGATTGTGCTGGGGCACCTGATCGAGCGTGATCACCGCCTTGGTGGTCCCCGTTTTTTTGCCAAGCGTTGCGGGCATCAGGCCAGCACCCGTTCCCTGTCCGAGAGGGACGCGGCCCGCAAGGTTGGGCAGGACGACATGGCCGTCCCTGGTTCCGTAGGTTGTGCCGAGGATCGAGTACAGCGCCTCATTTTGCGGTGTGGGTATCTCGGCGCCCGCACAATCGGCCCAGCCCTCGGGCGGGTAGGGGAACGCGAAGATCCTGATTTCACCCATATACGGATCCGCGACAAAATCCTGTTGATCTGACGGATGCTCGCCAAAGGTGGCGATGATGAACGTGATGGCGAGGCTTGGCATCATGTTGCTGTGTGGCGTGACACCGCCAAGCCCATTGCCGCCGGCCTCGGTAAGCACGTCGTTCCTCAGGGGGCGGATCGTGTTGTCGGCCCTGTGGGTAATGTAAGCGAGCCCGCGTGGCGCGGCCTGATTGGGGGACTGGGTCGCCGCATAGATCCGGCGGTCCGGCGATGCGTCGGCGGCTGGGTTCTTACTGGCTATCAGCGCGTGGCGGTGGGGCGGCAGGGTCTCCTTGGTGAATGTGATCTGGTCGATGCCGCCCGCGCTGCCGACCGCGCGTGGCGTCAGGCCAGGGCCGGGTCCATCGCCGACGGGAACGCGCCCCCGAAAATCCGGGAGTGCGAAGGTCGTTACGCCGTCACCGCCCCACACCTTGCCGAGAATGGCGAAAAGCGCGCGATATTGGGCCACAGGAAGCTTCCGCCCATCGCAGACCAGCCATCCGTCCGGTGCTTCGATACCGGCAAACATCCGGATTTCGCCAAGATACGGGTCCGACATTGTGGAACAGCCTCCCAGAGAAAGCGCTTGCCGGGCGCCTGCGCGCTCATTCCCGGCTTTGTTGCGGTGGAGTGGGGCCCGCGTGAGGGAGGGGCCGGCCCGTGCTAAATGCGTTGTGGAAAGATCCCCTCCACCGCGATGCAGAACCGGAGCACCGCGAAGGGCTGCATATTGTCATGATGTCGCGTCGCGTCTTCCGTGTTGTTTGCGGGAACTTTGCTCCCAAACCAGAGGATTGAGTCCGGGTGCAACACGGTCAGGTTGCCGGGGCCGCCAAACAGGTAGCGGTCGTTTTGCGGTTTCAGGTCGTCCCTGGCGGCGATGGCAATGCGCGCGTCGACGGCGTTGCCGGTCGTGCCAACGGTTTTGCGCGCCTGAAGCCTGTGCGTATGCTTCGGTAGATGCAATTTCGAGAGTTCGATAGCCTCGACACCGCCGGTCTCTCCGAGAGGATGCGACGTTTTGTTGTCGTCGAGGCCCTGACACAGGGGAACGCGGCCGCGCAGATCCGGCAGGGCGAAATTGGTCTTTCCATCACCGCCATAGGTGACCCCAAGCAGATTGAACAGCGCCTTGTTGGCGTCGACAGTGATCAGGGTGCCATCCGCGACCATCCATCCGGCGGGCAGGAGGGTGAAGGGAAACAGGCGAATCTCGCCGAGGAAGGTGACGCTCATGGCGCTCTCGCAATACGGAAGGGCCGGTTGTAATGGGTGTCAGTTGCAACCACAAAACCATACCCGTAACAAAAGGCAAGCAAAAGTTGTATTTGGCGGTCCGCCACTCTCTTAACGCGCTGTTCGGCTTGCCGTCGGAGGGTAAGTAGGTAAGCTCGTCCGCGTGCTGCGATTGACGGCCAACAGCGAAGGAGGGGGGAATGGGTAGTGACACTGGCGAACGACCTCCGGCCGAGGGCTCGTCACTGACGTCGCCCGCGACGGCAATGCCGGGGCGCAAGCTGTGGGAACGGCCGACAATGTCGGTCATGCCGGCCAGCTCTGCGCAGGACGGCGACGGAGAAAGAAATGACGGTGATTTTTCATCGTGATTTCCGGCGCGGTTGAATTCCTCGCCTCCGCCGCCGCTTGCTGCGCCGGCTTTCGTCCGCCGCACACCGTCGAGCGATGTGGGATCGTGGCGCGTGAAGGAGCAGAGTCGCAGCTGAATGGGCTTCTGTGGAACCGGCGATCCCGCGCCTGAACTAGCGGACCGCATGGCCCGGGCCCTGCAATATGCAGCGGGCCGGGTGAGTGGATGGCAGGGCGACGAGGTCGTTCTGCGTGCCGGCGACGGGGCGCTGTGCGCCAGCGATGTGCATGCCGCGATTGTGTTTGACGGCCGTCTCGACAACCAACCCGAGATCGAACGCCGGCTTGGCCGGCAGGCTGGCGATGTCGGCGCGCTCCTGCTTGCCGCCTATCATCGCTGGGGGAAGGACTGTTTCACCCATCTCATCGGCGACTATGCCTGCGCGATCTGGGACAGGGACGCGCGCGCCTTCTACCTCGCCACCGATCCCGGCGCCCTGCGCACCTTGTTCTTCCGCACCGATCGCGGGCGCCTGCTGTTCGCCACCGAGCAGCGCGGGCTTTTCGCCTGCCCTGACGTGCCGCGCGAAATCGATCCCGACCAGATGGCGGCCTGGCTGTGCATGCTGCCGCGCGAGCCGCTGCGGACATTCTTTCGCGGCATCAACCGCGTGCCGCCGGGGCATGTCGTGCGCTGGGCGGACGGCGCCTTTTCGCTGGAGCGCTGGTGGCGGCCGGAGGACGTGCCGACGCTCCACCTACCGCGCGACGAGGATTATGAGGAGGCGCTGCGCGCCGCGCTGGACGAGGCCGTGCGCGCCCGCATCCGTCCGGGCGAGCGCATCGGCAGCGATCTTTCGGGCGGTCTCGACAGTTCGGGCGTCTCGGCGCTGGCCGCAGGGCAGTTGGCGAAAGAGGGACGGGAACTGACCGCCTTCACCGCCGCGCCGCGCCATCCGCATCCCAGCCGCCGCAACCGCTTCACCGATGAATGGCCCTCCGCCGCCGAGATCGCCGCGCTCTATCCCAACATCACCCATGTGCGGATCGACAATGATGACGAGCCGCTGCTCGACGCGCTGGACCGGCGCGAAATGGCCAGCGACTGGCCGGTGCTGAACGCGACCAACACGGTGTGGATCGACGCGATCCACCGTGAGGCGAAGCGGCGGCGGCTCGATGTGCTGCTGCAAGGCGCGATGGGCAACATGACCATCAGCTATTCCGGCGGGGAGAGGCTGGCGGGCCGGCTCCGCGCCGCCGATGTCGCCGGCACGTGGCGCGCCATCGCCGATCTGCGGCGGGGAGGGGGGCGTTCCTGGCTCGGCATTGCCGGCGAGGCGGCCGACTTTCTCCTGCCGCTGGCCCTCAGCCGCGGGCTCCGCTCCCTGCTGGGGCGGGCACCGACGGGCGTGTTCGACTACTCTGCCATCCACCCGGATTTCCTGAAGCGTTCGGGGCTGACTGACCGTGCCCGGACGCTGGGAGGCCATCTGCGCAACCTTACGCGGGGAGACAGCCGGGCCCTGCGTCTCGCGGTTCTCGACCGCACGGATCATCGCGGCCACCATGCCATGGCGACACGCCGGCTGTTCGGCCTCGACGTGCGCGACCCCACCAGCGACCGGCGGGTGATCGAGCTATGCCTGTCCATTCCCGAGGAGCAGTTCGCTTTGGGCGGGGTGCCGCGCTCGCTCATTCGCCGTGCGATGCGGGGGCTTCTGCCGGAGGTCGTGCTGAACGAGCGGCGCAAGGGGTTGCAGGCGGCGGACTGGCGGGTCGGCTTCCAGCAGGCGATGCCCCGGCTGCGGGCGGAAGTGGGGCGGCTGCGCGCCAGCCCCTTCGCCAGCGAGTGCCTCGATCTCAACCGCATGGACGCGCTGCTCGACGCCTGGCCGGGCGTCGACGATGCCGGCGAACGGGCGAACATCGACTATCTCTGCGCCTTCAGCCGCGCGCTCACCGCCGGCCGCTTCATTCGCCGTGTCGAGGGCGGCAACGGCTAGCGCTGCCGAGGCTGCGGATACCGGGGGCTCAGCGATAGGCGAGGCGCGCCATGACCCGGCCCTGGTCCGCGGCGAGGCGCTCCGCCAGCTCCGGCGCCAGCCCGGAGCGCCACCCGCCGGCGCCCCCCGCGCGGAAGAATGGCGCGTTGGAGGCCCGGTGCCGCTCGCGGAATCCCGTCCGGGCTTCCTGGCTGGCGAGCACGCTGAAGCTGCTGGCCTCCAGGCTCCGGCTAACCGCCTGGCGCGTATCGTCGAGATCGAGGAAGCGGCAGAGCTCGGTGAAGCGCTGCAGCGGGTCGGCCAGCAGGTCCTCGTAGCGCAGCGGCAGCAGGCGCAGACCGGCTGCGTCGAGCCAGCTCTCCACATGGGCGCTCCAGGACGACACCCACTGCTCGACATTCATGTTGAGGCAGGGCGACGAACGTCCCATGCGGAAGGCCGAATCCGCCATACGTTCGACACTGGCCGCGACCGACCAGCCAAAATGATGCGCCAGCGAGATCGCCACGTCGCGCGGGTCCCGGACGATGTAGACGACACGGTTTATCGCATCGGCCGGTATCGCCGGCTCGCGCGCACCGGGCGGGACGAAATTGCAGTCATGGGTTTTGTAGAAGTCCGGCTGGTCGTGCGCGACGCGACGGCTGGTGAGGGGGCGAAGCAGGGCGACCTCCTGCGGCGTCAGGTCGGCATGCTCCAGCCCCGCATGACGATCCTGCAGAATCCGCGCGCTCAGATTCGCTATCCGTGCCAGATCGACATTGAGATCGATCGGCTGACCGCCGCGCAGGTGGCTGGCCAGGAAAGCCCGCAACCAGGTGTTGCCGGACTTCGGATAAGAGGCGATGAGGGTGAGGCCGCTCATCCGCGCACGGTGGCGGCGATGGCGTCGAGCCAGCGCCCGGGCGGTGCATCCGGCAGGCGCCGGAGCGTGTAGACGGGCACCGTGCCGGCAATCAGGGCATGCGCCTGAAACAACGCCTTCTCGGCCCCCAGCGCCCGGCCGATCTGCATCCGAAATGTCCCGGTTTCCAGAGCCGCGAGGATGTCGAGCGGCGCGGAAAGGCGCTCGATGCCCTCCTGCTCGCCATGTTTGGCCCGGCGCAGCATGAAGAGGGCGCGCAGGGGGATGGGGCCCCGCACCCCCGCCTGCGGCTCGATGAAGTGGAACTTGTCCTGCCCGCGCCGGTTGCGCTCCAGGCCTTCCGTGGGCAGCGCCGCATCTTCAAGCGCATCGCGCCAGAGTTTCAGACGCGGAAAGGAGGGCCGCACCGGGGCGGGGCTACCGGTGTCGAGAACGCAAACATCGTCAGATACGACCGCGTGGCCGCGCTGTGCGAAGCGCAGCGCGAGTGTGGACTTGCCCATGCCGGAATGACCGCAGAAGGCGACAGCTCCATCCTCGATCACCACACTGGACGCGTGCAGCGGCAGCAGGCCACGTTGATGGCAGACCAGGCCGAGCACCGAGCCGAGCAGGAACAGCCGGATTTCGGCTTCGCGCGCCTCCGGCTGCGGCGCGATGGTGATGTCACCCGACCGCTGCACGAGAAACCGCCC
Source organism: Ancylobacter polymorphus (assembly GCF_030813495.1). Taxonomy (GTDB): domain Bacteria; phylum Pseudomonadota; class Alphaproteobacteria; order Rhizobiales; family Xanthobacteraceae; genus Ancylobacter; species Ancylobacter polymorphus. Next base: position 109,468 of record NZ_JAUSUI010000001.1, read on the forward strand.
CACCATCGGCACCTCCAGCAGGCCGGTGCCGGTGCCGTCGATCTGCAGCCAGGGGCTGATCGTCCGCCCGCCGGGCAGGCTGTCGTCAACCGCACCAAGGCGGACGGTGAGGTCTGGCGGCCGGTCGTCGCCCTGCCACTCCAGAAGCTCGGGCAAGGCGACGGCGGAACGAACGCGCCAACCGCAGAGCAGGCGATCGGTCATGAGGGACGCCGTTACCCGCTGACATCAATGAGGTTCTGGGCTTCGAGCTGCGCCAGAAAGGCGAACACCTCGGCGTCGATGCGTGCTTCCTCGCCGTCGTATTCGGCCTTGAGCAACAGGCAGAGGTCCCTGACCCGCACGGGGTGTTCGAGCCTCTGCCAGATGCGCGAGGCAACCGCGTTGAGCCCGAAGTAAAAGCCCTGCTCGACATCCAGCAGAACCTGCGTATCGCCGATGGCGGCCTCGAACGGATGAGATCGTCGAACGATCTCCGAGTTGGGCGACAGCGGCATGGATCGCGCTCAGGTTGCCTCGGCTGCCCCATACATCTATCGCTACGGAATGCAACCGTCCAGTGCATGCCGCTACGCCAACGCACCTTGCAGGGCCGGCGACAGGGAAGGCGGGGCACGCCGATCCGCAACGGGTCGCACCTTTCGGCTGATATGGGAAGGCGACGGGCTTCATCGTCTGGTCCAGATCACCCATCACCTGAATCATGCGGCAATGGGAGAGACGGAGACAGGGCTCGTGCCTATCGCTGGCGACAGGAAAGCCTCGCCTTTCCGGCGAGTCTCGCCTGAAGCCGCTCGTTGCTGCGCCGGTCAGCGCGGCGCGGCGCTCGTCTGGGGCAGACGCGCGATGACCTTGATCTCGAAATCGAAACCGGCGAGCCAGTTCACCCCGACGGCCGTCCATGCGGGATAAGGCGCTGCGGGAAAGGCCTTCGCCTTGGCCGCGAGGATGGTTTCGAACTGGCGCTCGGGGTCGGTGTGAAAAGTGGTCACGTCGATGACATCGTCAAAGCTCGCCCCGGCGGCGGCGAGGACCGCCTGCAGATTGGCGAAGGCCTGGTCGACCTGCCGGGCGAAATCCGTTTCGACGCTGCCATCCGCCCGACTGCCGACCTGGCCGGAGACGAACAGCAGATCGCCGGAACGGATGGCGGCGGAATAGCCGTGCTTTTCATAGAGAGCGTGCCGGCCGGCGGGGAAAAAGGCGTCGCGCATGGGGCTGTCCTGTCGTTCCGCCCGCGCGGGGACTTCCCGGCGCCGGACGAAGTGATATACGGTTCGTATGTGAAATTATCGCATACGCAACGTATGTCAAATGCGGGGCTATGGATAAGGGGGAGGGCGCCGGCATGGCTGTGGGACGGCGGGCGGAGAAGATGGAAGCGACGCGCGCCAAGCTGATCGCCGCCGCGCGCAAGGCCTTCGCCGAACAGGGCTATGCCGAAGCCTCGATGGATGAGCTCACCGCCGCCGCCGGGCTGACGCGCGGCGCGCTCTATCACAATTTCGGCGACAAGCGCGGCCTGCTGGCGGCCGTGGTGCAGCAGATCGACAGCGAGATGGCCGCGCGGGCCCAGGCATTCGCCGCCCGCCAGCCCTCGCCCTGGGAAGGCCTGCTGGCCGAGGGCGCGGCCTATATCGAAATGGCGCTTGAGCCGGAGGTGCAGCGTATCGTGCTGCTCGACGGGCCCGCCGTGCTCGGCGATCCCTCGCAATGGCCCAGCCAGAACGCCTGCCTCGCCACGACGCGGCGGACGGTGGAGATGCTGGTGGCCGAAGGTGTGCTGAAGCCGGTGGACCCGGAGGCGGCGGCGTGCCTGCTCAACGGGGCGGCGCTGAACGCCGCGCTATGGACGGCGGCGAGCCCCGCGCCGGCGCAGGCTCTGCCGAAGGCGATCGCGGCGTTTCGCTGCCTTGCCGAGGGGCTGCGGGCGGCGGGCTGAGCCGTGCGCGCGGCCTATAGCGCGGGGTGGGCTCCGGTCTGCTCGTCCAGCAGCGATTCGACGGCGCCGATGGCGACCTCAAGGGTGGCGATCTTCTGCAGCGTCTTGTCGGAGGGCAGGGTGTCGATCTCGGCGGCGCGGGTGATGAGGTCGCGCTGCTCAGTCAGCAGACGGTTGCGCAGGGTCTTGAGCTTCGCAGCAAGAGAATCGGGCATGGCGGCTTTCGGGCAGGCTAGCGCTTGACGGTGCGGCGGGCGGGCTTGGTGGGGGCGGGCGCGGCGGCGCTTTCCGCGGCTTCGCGGGCGAGGCGCGCCTGGCGCAGCCGCGCGATCTTGGCGTCCCGGCTCACCGTGTCGCTTTCGATCATCGACATGGCGATGCGCGACACCGTTTCGGCCTTGCTCTCGGATTGCGAGAGCTTGGGCACGAAGGGTGATTCCGGTGCTTTTCTCGCCATGCGCGACATTCCTCTGTAAACGCGAAAAAGGCCGGGTCTCCCCGGCCTTCCCACTTCCGCCTCAACGGTCCGCGCCAGTACATCCGTGGTCACTGACCGGAAGCAGTCTCGTCACGCAGCCTTGAGGCTGCCGGCCGAGCTCTTGCCGCTGCGGCGGTCGGTCTCGAGCTCGTAGGAGATCTTCTGGCCCTCATTGAGGCCCATCATGCCCGCGCGCTCAACCGCCGAGATGTGAACGAACACGTCCGGGCCGCCGTTGTCCGGCTGAATGAAACCAAAGCCCTTCTGGCCGTTGAACCACTTCACAGTACCTGTCGCCATGACTAAATCCTTTCAGTCGACATAGAGATTTGATGGCGCGTCGGAACGCGCGCATCAGGTTGACATCGATTTGAGAGGAAGTTCGCTACGGCGCAAAGCTGCGCAAAACAAAGTTCAACGTCCAAGATCGATATCTGATCGTACCGGGATTGCGGAAATCTCACAACCCCTGACAAATTTATTTTTATTCGGCCACCGGAGCGGCAGGGCGGGGGGCGCCACGGCCGACCATCGGCTTCTTCTTCGGGGCGGCGATGAGCCCTTCGCGGATGGCCTGCTTGCGCGCGGCCTTCTTGCTGCGGCGAACCGCTTCTGCGTCTTCGCGCACGCGGCGCTCGGAGGGCTTCTCATAGGCGCGGCGCGCCTTCATCTCGCGGAAGATGCCTTCGCGCTGCATCTTCTTCTTGAGAACGCGCATAGCTTGTTCGACATTGTTGTCGCGAACGAGGACCTGCAATTCGTGTCCGATCACATGCAGCGAGGCTGCTGGTTGGGCGGTTCGTGAGAACCGGCGCGGTCGCCTGTCGTGGGATGACGGGGGCGAGGGGAGACGCGACCCCACGGGGCGCGGCATTGAAGGCGACTTCATAAACCCTTCCCGCCCCGCGCGACAAGCGGCAAGAACGCGACGTGATCTTGAGGTCTCGGCCGATCCGCCGTCCTGCGTCACGAAAATGTGGCACGGCAAGAACGGGATCATTCTTCGACATGCCGCGTTGCCGCTCGCCATGGCATTGTGCCTTGTGCAATGCCGGGGGTTATCGACGATGCCAATTGCAGTGCTGGTGGTGGAAGACGAGCCGCTGGTGCGCTTCGACATTGCGGACTATCTCGCGGAAAACGGGTTCGAAGTGCATGAGGCCGCCAGTGCCGATCAGGCCCTGGCGATTCTGGAAGCCATCCCCGCCATCCGGCTGGTGTTCACCGATATCGACATGCCCGGCAGCATGGACGGGCTGAAGCTCTCCGCCGCCGTGCGCAAGCGCTGGCCGCCGGTGCAGATCATCGTCACCTCCGGCAACCGGATCGCCGGTACGGCCGAGATACCGGAGGGAAGCCTGTTCGTCGCCAAGCCCTATCGCCCCGCCGACATTGCCCGCTCGATGCAGGGCCTGCTGGCGGGGCGCGCCTGAGCTGCAGCGGGCGCTGCGGGCGACTCAGGCCGGCACGCGCTCCCAGGCGGGGAACGGGTCGGGCAGATGCTTCAGCGGCTCGGGATCGAACAGCGTCGGCCGCAGCGGGCCGACAAGGCAGTCGTCCAGCGCCGCGCGGATGGCTGGCTCGTCGAGATTGACGCCGATGAACACCAGTTCCTGCCGGCGATCGCCATAGCCCGGCGTCCAATGCTGGCGCAGCCAGGAGCGCCAATCGGCCTGAGTCGGCCAGTGCTCGGTCGGAATCGCCGCCCACCACTGACCGATCGAGCCGGTGCGGCAGATGGCGCCGGCGAGCGACATCTCGCCGACCCGGCGCGGGCGTGTCGCCAGCCAGAACAGCCCCTTGGCGCGCACGAGCCCCGGCCAGGTGCGGGCGAGGAAGGCGTTGAATTTCTCCGGGTGGAACGGCCGGCGCGCGCGGTAGACGAAGCTGGAAATGCCGTATTCCTCGGTTTCCGGCACATGGTCGCGAAAGCCGTTCAGCTCCTTGAACCAGGTCGGGTGCTCATGGGCGCGCTCGAAATCGAAGCGGCCGGTGCCGAGAATATCCTTGAGCGGCACATGCGCCTGATCGGTCTCGATGATCAATGCGTCCGGGTTCAGCGCCTTGACCACGGCGCGAACCTCCTTGCGGCGCGCGGCCGCGACATCGGAGACCTTATTGAGCACGATCACGTCGGCAAATTCGATCTGGTCGGTGAGCAGGTCGACCAGCGTGCGGCTGTCCTCCTCCCCGGCGACCTCGCCGCGGTCGCGCAGGAAGTCGCGCGAGCCGAAATCCCGCAAGAGATTGGCCGCGTCCACCACCGTCACCATAGTGTCGAGCCGGGCGACATCGGAGAGCGAGAAGCCGTCCTCGTCGCGGAACTCGAAGGTGGCGGCGACCGGGAGGGGCTCGGCGATCCCCGTGGATTCGATGAGGAGATAGTCGAAGCGCCCCTCATCGGCGAGGCGCTTCACCTCGGCGAGGAGATCGTCGCGAAGGGTGCAGCAGATGCAGCCATTGGTCATTTCGACCAGCTTTTCCTGCGTGTGCGAGAGATTGGCGTCGCCCGCCCGCACCAGCTCGGCGTCGATGTTCACCTCCGACATGTCGTTGACGATCACCGCGACGCGCAGGCCTTCGCGGTTCGCCAGCACATGGTTGAGCAGGGTGGTTTTGCCGGCGCCGAGAAAGCCGGAAAGGACCGTGACCGGAAGACGTGTGTCGGGCATGGCGACGCTCCACATGCGAAGTGATACAATGTATCATTTACATGTGGGGCGCGCCGATGCAAGCCTCCCGGTCAGGCGGTCAGGCGGTCAGGCGGTCAGGCCTCGATATCCACGTCGCGGGTTTCCTTGCCGAGCAGCAGCGCCAGCAAAGTGAGGCTGGCCATGGCGGTGAGATAGACCCCGACCCAGAACGGGCTGCCACCGCCCCAGGCCCATAGCGCGACGGCGATGAAGGGCGCGACCGCCGCGCCGAGGATGGAGGAGACGTTGTAGGCGATGCCCGAGCCGGTGTAGCGCACATTGGCCGGGAACAGTTCCGGCAGCAGCGCGCCCATCGGGCCGAAGGTCATGCCCATCAGGCTGAAGCCGAGGATGAGCCAGGCCATGACGCCGAAGGTGCCGCCGGCGAGCATCGGCACCCAGAGAAGACCGAACGCCATGATGGCCAGCGTCACCCCGATCAGCGTGCGGCGCCGGCCCCAACGGTCGGCCCAGGGGCCGGAGACCATGGTGAACACGCCGAAGAACACGACGCCGATGATCATCATCAGCACGAAGGTGGTGTAGTCATAGCCAAGGCCGGGCAGGGCGGCGCTGGTGCCGGCGCGGCCATAGCTCAGCGAGAAGGTGGTCATCAGGTAGAACAGCACATAGGTCGCCAGCATGTAGAATGTGCCGAGCACCAGCTGGCGGAAATGCGTGCGGAACACCGAGGCGAGCGGCAGCTTGTGCACCTTGCCGTCCGACACCGTCTTCTTGAAGGCCGTGCTTTCCACGAGGTGCAGGCGCACCCACAGGCCGACCGCCACCATGACGATGGAGAACAGGAAGGGGATGCGCCAGCCCCATTCGAGGAACGCATCGGAGGGGCGCGTCGGGTCTTCCGAAGGCAGCAGCGCGGCGATGATGAGGAACAGGCCGTTGGCCAGGATGAACCCCAGCGGCGCGCCAAGCTGCGGGAAGGTGCCATAGACCGCGCGCTTGCCGGGCGGGGCGTTCTCCGTCGCCACCAGCGCCGCGCCGCTCCATTCGCCGCCAATGGCGAAGCCCTGGGCGAGGCGCATCACCACCAGCAGCGCCGGGGCGAACCAGCCGGCCTGGTGGAAGGTGGGGAGCAGGCCGATGAGAAAGGTGGCGATGCCCATGGTGAGCAGGGCGCCGACCAGCGTCACCTTGCGCCCGCGCTTGTCGCCGAGATGGCCGAAGAAGATCGCCCCCAGCGGCCGCGCCACCATGGCCGCGCCGAAAATGGCGAAGGAGGCGAGCAGCGCCGTGGTCTCATTGCCGGGCGGAAAGAACAGGTGCGGAAACACCAGCACTGCCGCTGTGGCGTAGACGTAGAAATCATAGAATTCGATGGTGGTGCCGATCAGGCTCGCGAGAATGACGCGCGAGCGGGGATTGGCGACGGCGCCGGCGGACCCGGCGGCAAGGGTGGACGACATGACGGCACTCCGAACGGCAGCGTGAAGCGCGAGAGGTGGCGCGGCTGGGGGGATGTCGGAGGCGCTTGTAGAGCATCGGGCCGGGAAAAACAGCCGGGGCGCCGGCAGACCGCCAGGCGCCCCGCAGGCGGAGGAGCGCGTTCAGCCCGGCGGGTCGACCTTCACGCCCTGCGGACCGACTTCGATCTGCAGCGAGTTCTGGTCGCGCTCATAGGCGCGGTAGGCGAAGAAGCCGGCCACGCAGGCAAGCACGACGACGGCGACGATCAGGACAGTTCGGTTCATGGTTTTCCCCGTGGGCCTGCGCCAGCCGACGATGAGCCGGCAGACGAGCGGTAGCGGAACGCGGCGACCCGCATCCCGGTTCCGTGAGCTGAAGGCGCCGGTTGCCCGACGGCGGCGCGCCCGGCCCGCTTCCTCTGCGGCGTCCGTAGCGGATCGGCGGCGTGCGGGGTGCCTGGCGCCCGCCGGTCGAAGAGCTTTCACCGAAGAGAGGGCCGCGCGAGCGCCGCGACGCTAGGGCAGAGCGCTCGTCACGTCCTTGCCGCGATCCGCCTCAACATCTGGCGTCGTGACAAGAAGAGGCAACATCTTGGCTCGTCGTTTTCGATGAAGATTATATTCGGCGGCGCCGGCAAGGCTACGGCAATTGGCGTTACGTCACTATACGTTGGTATATTTCATGTTGAATCCGTAAATATTGATGATATCTATCGTATCAATCTTGTGACAACGTGCGGCGGGGGGCATTGGTTGCTTACGCTGGGTCACAGGGCGGCGCTCGATAGTCTCGTTCCGATCGTTTTTCTTGGAGCGGCGCGTCGACACTTTCCCGTCGGGGCGTGGCGATTGCCGCGTTCGACGGAATCGGCGGGGCATGAAGCAGCCACGAAGAGCTGTGCGGCATTCATCAGGTTGAGGAGACCTCAATGGACACCAAGACGACGGCGGTCCGCCCCTGGGAACCCTGGTTCCAGCTCGGCTGCGGCATTCTCTGCATGGCGATGATCGCCAATCTTCAATATGGCTGGACGCTGTTCGTCGATCCAATCGACCAGGCGCATGGCTGGGGTCGCGCGGCGATCCAGACCGCGTTCACGCTGTTCGTGCTCACCGAGACCTGGCTAGTGCCGGTCGAGGCGTGGTTCGTCGACCGCTACGGCCCGCGCGTGGTGCTGAGCTTCGGCGCGGTCATGATCGCGCTGGCCTGGGTCGTCAATTCCTATGCCGGCTCGCTGACCATGCTCTATGTCGGCGCGGTGTGCGGCGGCATCGGTGCCGGTTCGGTCTATGGCACCTGCGTCGGCAATGCGCTGAAGTGGTTCCCCTATCGGCGCGGTCTTGCCGCCGGTGCCACCGCTGCCGGCTTCGGCGCCGGCGCGGCGCTCACCGTGGTGCCGATCGCCAACACCATCGCCGCGCATGGCTACCAGACCGCGTTCTTCTGGTTCGGCCTCGGCCAGGGGCTGATCGTGCTGATCGCGGCGCAGTTCCTCTACCCGCCCTCGTTCAAGATCGCCGCGCCGAAGAAGGCGCTGCGCATCCCGCAGAGCAAGGTCGACTATCCCCCGTCGCAGACGCTCGGCAAGCCGGTGTTCTGGCTGCTCTATCTCATGTTCGTCATGGTCGCGTCCGGTGGCCTGATGGCGGCCGCACAGATCGGTCCGATCGCGCATGATCTCGGCGTCGCCGACACGCCGGTCAGCATCTTCGGTATCTCGGCCGCGGCGCTGACGCTCGCCATCTCGCTCGACCGCATCTTCGACGGCTTCGGCCGCCCGGTCTTCGGCTATGTCTCCGACCGCATCGGCCGCGAGAACACGATGTTCATCGCCTTCGGCACGGCGGCGGCGATGCTGCTGGTGATGGTGTTCCACGGCTCGAACCCGCTGGTGTTCGTGCTGGCCACCGCCTGCTTCTTCGGCGTGTTCGGCGAGATCTACTCGCTGTTCCCGGCGACCTGCGGCGACACCTTCGGTTCGAAGTTCGCCGCCACCAATGCCGGCATGCTCTACACCGCCAAGGGCACAGCGGCGCTGCTTGTGCCGCTCGCCAGCGTCGTCGCCTCGGTCTATGGCTGGTACGCGGTGTTCGCCATCGCGGTCGGGCTCAACGCCGTCGCCGCTCTGCTCGCCCTGTTCGTGCTGAAGCCGCTGCGCGCGCGGCTGATCGCCCGCAGCGCGGTGGAGGCGGAAGCGGCGCCCATCACCGTCGGCCGCGAGTCACCCGCGCACTGACGCGGCGTTTCGAAATGGCTTGATCCCGGACGGCCACAGGGCCGATCCGGGGTCGTTTCGTGAAGGGAGAGCGATCCCGGCGCGACCGCTTCGCTGTCGGCCGGGATGACGCCTAACGGCTCGACCGCCCGTAGACTTCCGGCCGCCGGTCGCCGAGATGGGTGCTGAGCCGGCGGGCCTCGCGCAGCCGGGCCGGATCGAGATCGGCGACGATGAGTTCCTCGCCATCGCCCGCCAGCACCAGATTGCCGCCCATGGGATCGCCGACGCAGCTCAGGCCCATATAGTCGAGTTCGCCCTCGACGCCGCAGCGATTGGCATAGGCGACGTAGAACTCGTTCTCGAAGGCGCGGGCCGGCACGACATAGAGCGAGACCGCGTCATAGGGCTTCATATTGGCGGTCGGCACCAGAACGAGGTCGGCGCCGGCGAGCGCGAGCGCCCGCACCGCCTCGGGGAACTCCACATCGTAGCAGATGAGCATGCCGACGCCGTAACCCTCGAAGCGGGCCAGTTCCGCCGTGCCCTCGCCGGGCGCGAACATCGCCCGGTCGAGATCGCCGAACAGATGCGTCTTGCGGAAATTGAGCAGGCGGGTGCCGTCCTTGTCGAGCAGCAGGCAGGAATTATAGATCGCCCCGCCATCGCCCCGCTCGGGATAGCCGTAGCAAAGCCCGATGCCATGGGCGCGGGCGATGTCGGCGGCGTGGCGGGCGCTCGGGCCGTCCGCCGGCTCCGCCTTGGCCAAAGCCGCCTCGCGGCCGATATTGTAGCCGGTGAGGAACATCTCCGGCGCCAGCAGCAGATCGGCACCGCCTTCCGCCGCCTTTGCTGCCGCCGCGTCCAGCCGGTCGAGATTGGCGGCGGGGTCGTTGCCGGGATCGCCCGCCGTCTGCCACAGAGCGAGGCGCATCAGGAGCCCTTCCGTGCCTTGTGCGCCGTCACGGCCAGGCAGAAGATCTCGAACAGCACCTGTGCCGCGGCATGGGCGGTGTTGGAGGTGGCGTCATATTGCGGGGCCACTTCCACCACATCGCCGCCGATCACGTCGAGCCCGTTCAGCCCGCGCAGCAGTTCCAGCACTTCGCGCGAGGTGAGGCCGCCGATTTCCGGCGTGCCGGTGCCGGGGGCAAAAGCGGGGTCGAGGCTGTCGACATCGAAGGAGACATAGACCGGCCCGTCGCCCAGCACCTGTTTCGCCTTGGCGATGATAGCGGGCACGCCCATGCCGGTGACCTCCTCGGCATGAATGACCGTCATGCCGCTCTCATAGGAGAACTCCCACAGGAACTCCGCGCCGCCGCGAATGCCGATCTGGATCGTGCGCTCGGGGTCGAGCACGCCGTCGAGCACCGCGTTGCGGAAGGGGCCGCCATGGTGGAACTTCGCGCCCTCATAGGTGCCGGACGTGTCGCAATGGGCGTCGATGTGCAGCATGCCCACCGGGCGCTTCTCGCCCACCGCCTTGAGGATGGAGCCGGTGATGGAATGATCGCCGCCGCAGGAGAGCGGGATCACCCCGGCCGCCACGATCTTCTTGTAGAAGGCTTCGATGTCCTCATGGCAGGAATCGAGGCTGAAGCGCGAGCGGAACGGCACGTCGCCAATGTCCGCCACCTTGGCTTCGGCAGCGGGGACCATGCCGAGCACATGCTCATAGGGCCCGACGCGCTCGATGGCGCGCACCGCGCGCGGGCCGAGGCGGGCGCCGGCGCGGTTGGTGACGCCGAGATCCATCGGCACGCCGATGAGCGCCATGTCGAGCCCGCCGAAATCGGCCAGCTCCTGCACATCGGGGCGATAGGGTGCGTCGAGCAAAGTGGCGGCGCCGGCCCACGGCCAGACGCGCTTTTCGCCGTCTTTGAACTGCATTTCGGCGACGCGCTTGAAGGTTTCGTCATAGACGACGCCCCCGCCAATGCCGGCGTATTTGGCGCGCAGCGCGGCGAGCTTTTCCTGATCGGACATTCGAGCCTCTTGGTGAGCCTTCGGGCTTCTGGAAGTCCGCTCAGGCTAGCGGGTGCCGGGGCCGGCGGGGAAGGGGGCGCGGACGTTTCCCCGCCGGATGAGGGCCGGGTGTGGCCCGGCGGGCTCAGCGGATGTTCAATAACAGCTCCGCCACGGCCTCCGGCGCGCTGAAGAACGGCGAATGGCCGGTGTCGAGCGCGTGGACATGCGCGCCCGGCACCGCCGCCTGCATCTCCCGCTGCACGGCCAGCGGCAGGCCGCGATCCCTCAGGCACTCGATATAGTGCCGGCGCAAGCGGCCGAAGCGGTGCGGGGTGATGGCCGAGATAGTGGCGAAGGGCGCGTGCGGGGTGAGGCGCACGAGATTGGGCAGCGCGCGGTCGATGTCATGCGCGCTGCAGTCCGAATAGAGCGAATGGGCGATGAGGTCGCGGCGGGAGAGATCGAGGCCGAGCCCCTCCTTGCCGAGCCGCAGCATGCCCTGCGTCTCCACGATGGCCGGGTCCTTGAGATAGGCCGGCGTCATGACGAAGTCGCGCGCGCTCTTGCCGTTGGGCGCCATGAAGCCGGTGAGGTAGACCAGCGCCTCGATGCGCTCCGGCATTTCCTCGCCCAGCCAGGTGCAGGTGGCGCCGCCAACGGAATGGCCGACGAGGATCGCCTTGCCCTCGATCGATTCCAGCGCCGCGCGCACCGGCGCGGCATAGATGGAAATGTCGGTAACGGCGGCGGTGGGCGTGGGGTCGAAACCGTGGCTGGCGAGGTCCGGCGCGATCACCGCATGGCCGGCGGCGCCGAGCAGGTTCGCCACTTTCTGGAAGCAGCCGCCCCAGTGCCAGGAGCCGTGAATGAGAATGAAGGTGGCCATGGCGTTTCCTCCGAGGATTTCCGGCGCGTGGTAACGGCCGGCGGCGCCTGCGTCCAGCGTGGCATGCCAGCAGCGCTGCGCCGAGAGGGGACGACCGAAGTTGCGCTTTGCCGGCACGCGGCGGCAGGGTACATTTTGCCCATGGCGCCCTGTTGAGCACGGGCGCCGAGGGAACCTGCCCATGGCCTACCGCACCGTCGCCGGATCGCATGTTTACGCCTTCGCCGATCTGAAGGACCTGATGGCGAAAGCGACGCCGCTACGCTCGGGCGACATGCTGGCCGGCATCGCCGCCGCGACGGCGGAAGAGAATGTCGCCGCCCGCATGTGCCTCGCCGACGTGCCGCTCACCACCTTCCTCAACGAGGCGCTGGTGCCCTATGAGGAAGACGAGGTCACCCGGCTGATCATCGACACGCATGACGCCGCCGCCTTCCGCCCGATCTCGCATATGACGGTGGGCGCTTTCCGCGACTTCCTGCTCTCGAACGGCGCCACCAGCGAGGCGCTCGCTGCTCTCGCTCCGGCGATCACGCCGGAAATGGCGGCCGCCGTCTCCAAGCTGATGCGCAACCAGGACCTGATCGCGGTCGCCAAGAAGTGCCGGGTGGTGACGCGCTTCCGCAACACGATCGGCCTGCCCGGCACCATGGCGGTGCGGCTCCAGCCCAACCATCCCACCGACGATCCCGCCGGCGTCACCGCCTCTATCCTCGACGGGCTGCTCTATGGCTGCGGCGATGCCGTGATCGGCATCAACCCGGCTTCCGACAGTGTTCCGGTGCTGAGCGAATTGCTGAAGCTGATCGACGGCATCATCCAGCGCTTCGACATCCCGACCCAGGCCTGCGTGCTGACCCATGTCACCACCTCCACCGAGGTGATCAATCGCGGCGTGCCGGTCGATCTCGTCTTCCAGTCGGTGGCGGGTACGCAGAAGGCGAATGCCTCTTTCGGCATCGACCTCGCCACGCTGAAGGAGGGCCGGGAGGCGGCGCTCTCGCTCAAGCGCGGCACGCTCGGCGACAATGTGATGTATTTCGAGACCGGCCAGGGCTCGGCGCTCTCCGCCAATGCCCATTACGGTGTCGACCAGCAGACGCTGGAAGCGCGCGCCTATGCGGTCTGCCGTCCCTATAAGCCGCTGCTGGTGAACACCGTGGTCGGCTTTATCGGGCCGGAATATCTCTATGACGGCAAGCAGATCATCCGCGCCGGGCTGGAGGACCATTTCTGCGGCAAGCTGATGGGCGTGCCGCTCGGCTGCGACGTCTGCTACACCAACCATGCCGAGGCCGACCAGGACGACATGGACACGCTGATGACGCTGCTCGGCGCGGCGGGCGTGACCTATATCATGGGCATTCCCGGCTCGGACGACGTGATGCTGAACTACCAGTCCACCTCGTTCCACGATCAGCTCTATCTGCGCGAGGTGCTGGGGCTGAAGCGGGCGCCGGAATTCGAGGCGTGGCTGCAGCGCATGGGCATCACCGATCCCGGCGGGCGGTTGAAGACGCAGCGCGGCAGCCATCCGCTGCTCGCCGCCGCGCCGGAACTGGCGGCATGAGCCCGGCGCGGGAAGACGCGGTCGAGCCGGCGGGCGAGGAGCCTGTCATTGACGCGGCGGTGATCGAGGACAGCTGGCGCCGGCTCGCCGGGATCACGCCGGCCCGCATCGCGCTGGGGCGCGCCGGCACCGGCCTGCCGACGCGCGAGGTGCTGCGCTTCGCGCTCGCCCATGCGCAGGCGCGCGACGCGGTGCACCTGCCCTTCGATTCCGCCCGCATGGCGGCGGAAATCGCCGCGCTCGGCTTCGAGACGCTGGAAGTGACATCCGCCGCCCCGGCGCGCGACGCCTATCTGCGCCGGCCCGATCTCGGACGCCGGCTGTCCGAGGACAGCCGGGCGCTGCTGGCGGCGCGGGCGGGGGCGGCGGTCGATCTTGCGCTCGTGGTAGCGGATGGGCTCTCCTCCACGGCGATTCACGCGCAGGCGGTGCCGTTCCTCACCGCCTTCAAGGCGCGGATCGCCGAGGCCGGATGGAGCGTCGGGCCCATCTGCATCGCGTCGCAGGCGCGTGTGGCTCTCGGCGATGAGGTGGGGGAACGGCTGAAGGCGAGTGCCTGCGTGGTGATGATCGGCGAGCGGCCGGGGCTCTCCTCGCCGGACAGTCTCGGCCTCTACCTCACCTTCGCCCCGCGCGCCGGCCGCTCCGATGCCGAGCGCAACTGCATTTCCAATGTGCGCGGCGAGGGGCTCTCGCACGAGCACGCCGCCTTCAAGCTCGCCTGGCTGCTGAAGGAGGCGCTGGCGCGGCAGATCACCGGGGTAACGCTGAAGGACGAGAGCGACCTGCTGCTGGTCGGCGGTCGCCCGCCGCCGGTGCGGATCGGCTGAAGGCGCTATTTCTTGCGGCCATATTCGCTGTCGAGCCAGCTATCGGCCGCCGCCATGCGCTGGAAGATGTAAGGCACGGCGCGCAAACGCTTGACCGTCGGCCCGATTTCCCATGTCTCGCCATGCTCGAACCCCATGAGGATCACGTAGCGCGGCAGGGTGAGGAAGGGCAGGCGCAGCCGCACCTCCTTCACCACGACGAACTCCATATGGAGCGAGGGCGCGGCGAGGTAATAGAACCCGTCGGAGGGCTCGTATTTCGCCGACAGCTTCGGCGCCACCGCCGGTGTGCCGGAGCGGATAAGGGCGAGGTCGCCTTCCGTGAAGGGCAGGCGCTTGAGATGGCGGGCCGTGGCCAGCATCTCGCTCGGGGTCATTCGGGTGGCCATCTCGCCTCTTGCCTCAGCGTGAGGGGCCTATCTGCCGCAAAGCGCAGGCCGTGGGAAGACGGCAGGGCGCCGGTAGTTAGTTGTTTTGTCGCGTTTGCTTCACGCGAACCGGTATCCACTTCGCTCGAAAACGCTCTAATTAGCGCTGTCGCCTTCCTCATAGCCCGGCTCGGCGCCCTTATAGGGATCGGCGAGGGCGGCGGTCGGCTCGCTCACCGGGACCTTGCCGCCCGAGGTCATCGCCGCGAGCTTTTGCGGGCCGGAGCGGCGCAGAATGTCGCGGAAGCTCGGGTGCATGCCGCCATCGACATAGGAGGCATTGGCCGGCGGGCGGCTGGCGGCGAGGGCGGCGATGGTCTGCTCGTCCTGCGCCTGCTTGCTCGCCGCCGCCACAAGGGCGGCGTCGGGGGCGACGGCCGGGCAGGGCGCGAGCGGGTCGGTCGGTGCCGGCGCGGGCTGGGTGCCTGATGTGAAGCGGTAGCGTCCGCCGCAGGCCGAGACATTGGGCGGCACGCGGGTGACGGCGAACAGGTCGGTGCCTTCCTTCAGATTGCGCCAATAGGGCATGTTCGGGTTGGCGCGGTGTTCGGCCAGATTGGCGGGCGTCATACGGAAGGGCAGGGACTGCACCTGGAACCCGGGCTGACCGGCGGCGAGCGCGTCGCGCGCCAGCGCATAGACCTCGCCGACGCCGTCATTGGTCATGGCGTAGCAGCCGGCCGAGGTGCAGGCACCATGCACCATCAGCGCGCTGCCGCTATAGCCGAGCGCCTGTTCCAGCGCGTTGGGATAGCCGAGATTGAAGGAGAGGTAATATTGCGAGCGCGGATTCAGCTGGCCGCGCGTGACGGTGTAGAATCCTTCCGGCGCCTGCCGGTCGCCCTCGCGGGTCTTGGGGCCGAGCTTGCCCGACCAGCGGCAGAGCGGATAGGTCTTGAGCAGGGCATAGCGGCCGGAACGGGTGCGCTTCCACACCTCCAGTTCGCTCTCCTGCTTGTAGATGCGCACCATGATCGGGTCGTCGGGCGTCATGCCCTTGGCGGCCATCTCCTGCATCAGCTTCTGCGGAATGGGGATCGAGCCGCGATCGTCGCCGTCCATGCTCGCGCAACCGGCGAGGAGCAAGGCGAAGCCGAGCAGGAAGAAGGTGCGCAACAGGTTCATGGCAGCTCGGCTAGCGTCGCATCAAGGCGGATCGACGGCAGGGGGCGGAGAGAGTGCTCCAGCGTGCCGATCGTTTCCGATTAATGCCCGCATGGTTTCCAGAAGGTTAGCCCGGCCAGCCTTCGCGAAGCTGTGACCGCCCCTTTTCAGGCGGCGTGGCGACACTCGACGGTGATGTGCTTGAGCTCATGCACCGGCGCCAGCCGGGCGCGGATGGCGTCGCAGGTGACGCCCAGGGGCGCGACGACGCTGATGATGGCGGCATGCGCCTCCGGCCCGATGCGCCAGACATGCAGATCGGCGATGCGGACATCGCCGGGGCCCTCGACGGCCAGTGTCACCTCGGCCGCCACTTCCGCATCGGTGGTGTCGAGCAGCACGGCGGCGGTGTCGCGCATCAGGCTCCATGCCCAACGGGCGATGACGAGGCCGCCGACCACGCCCATGGCCGGGTCGAGCCACACCCAGCCGAGGCTGCCACCGGCGATGAGCGCGATGATGGCGAGCACCGAGGTCAGCGCGTCGGCCAGCACATGCAGATAGGCGCCGCGCAGATTATTGTCGCCGCCGCCGACGGCGGGGTGATGCGGGTGATCGTGGCCGTGATCGTGATCGTGGGCATGGCCATGAGAATGATCGTGCGTATGGGCGTGGCCGCCGCCGAGCAGGAAGGCGCTGACCAGATTGACGATCAGCCCCAGCACCGCCACCGGCGCGGCCTCGCCGAACGCCACCTCCACCGGCTGGTAAAGCCGCAGCAGAGATTCGAACGCCATGGCGGCGGCGACAATGGCGAGGATCGCCGCCGAGGCGAAGCCGGCGAGATCGCCCACCTTGCCGGTGCCGAAACTGTAGCGGGCATCCGCCGCATGCCGGCGGGCATAACCATAGGCGAGGGCGGCGATGCCGAGCGCGCCGGCATGGGTCGCCATGTGGAACCCGTCGGCCAGCAGGGCCATGGAGCCGGTATAGAAGCCGGCGGCGATCTCCCCGACCATCATCGCCGCCGTCAGCAGCACGACGAGCCGCGTGCGCCGCGAACTCTCGTCATGGCGGGCGCTGAGAAACTGGTGCGGGTGGGCGAAGGCCTGCGGATCCGGCAGCGGGATCATGACGGAACCTATTTGCTGTAGCGGCGGATGGCGTCCATCAGCTCGCGCGCGCCCTCGGCCCGGGCGGCGGGGGTGAGGTCGGGGTCGGCGACATGGGCGTGGAGATGCTCTTCGACGATCTTCTCCATCAGGCCGCCGATGGCGCCACGCGTGGCAGCGACGAGGTGCAGGAGATCGGCGCAATCGGCGCCCCCGGCCAGGCTCCGCTCGATCGCCGCCACCTGCCCGGCAATGCGCTGGACACGGGCGAGAAGAGCCGGATTGGGGGTCATGAGATGCGACATAGGATAGGGGGGTACCCTATCTGTGCCGGGCGGGCAAGTCTCCGTTCGCGCCGCATGCTGGGACGGGGCTCCCGGCGAGCGGCGCGGATGGCAAATCGGGCGGCACTGCGGGGTGCGGGCCGCGGCTGGATCAATGTCCGCACAAGGGGGCAGCTTGGCGACCGAAGGTGCGTGCGGTCAGAGAGTTAGAGTTCGCTCAAGGGCAGGTGCAGCTTGAGATCGAGATCGGCGTCGTCCAGCCCGAAATGCCGCCGCAGTTCGGCCATCTTCTCTTCCAGCCGCAGCAGGGCGAGCCCGAGCCGCTCGGTTTCCTCCTCGGAGAGCGTGCCGCCCTCCACCCGGCGGATCGCCTGCCGCTCGACCACCTGGCGCACCGTTTCCACCAGCATCAGCACCAGCTTGACCAGGCCCTGCTCCACCTTTTCCGGGTCGATGTCGATGCGCCCACGCAGAGCGTTCTCCAGGGTTTCGGCCGTGCAGGGCGCGGTCATTCGGGGCCTCCGGAAAGGTCGGGATCAGAGAAGGAATAGGGCGGCCATGGCCCGGTGACGGTGATGCCGAGGTCCGGCCGCAGGCGTTGCAGCGCGGCGACATCGTCGAGAAAGGCGGCGGCGCTGCGCCGCTGGACGAGGAAGGAGGCGCGCAGGTCCGGCTGCGAGGGCGAGCGGGCCCAGAGCAGCCGCGACTGTGCGTGGGCGTTGAGCGTGCCGTGCGGGAAACCGTCGCTGGAGGCGGGCCAGCCGCGCTCCCGCCGGACCAGCGTGCGCAGGTGCGACGCGCCGGGTCCCGTCCCGGACAGTGGCCCGGCATCAAGGCTTGGATCGGCGTGTTCGGCGAAACCGGCGACGCGCAGCGCGAATTCGACGCAATGCCTTACCCGGTCGAGCTGGGCGCTCAGTTCGGCATGATGGCGTGCCAGCAGGCGCAGCCCGGCGGCGGCGTCGGCCACCACGGTTCCGAAGCGCAGCGGAAGCACCGGCCGCCCTTCCATCAGCGCTGCCACGACCTCCTGATGGCGCCAGATTTGCGAAGGTTCCGGCGCGATGGTCGCATCCGCCGCCGCGCTGACGGCGCAGGCAAGGCCGTGCGTTTCGACAAAGACCGGCACCGCCCCGCCAATGCCGGCGGGAAGCGTTTTCTGCGGCGGCGGCGATTCCAGTATGGCGTAGAGATACAGCATGGGCGTCGCCCTAATCGGCCTGGAGATGCGACTCGTCCGGCGGGGCGTTGGCCGTCGCGCGCATCCGGTTCATGGTGTCGGTCGAGGTCAGAAGAAGCTTGAGGCCGAGATAGACGAGATCGATCCCGGCCACCGAGATCGTGGCCTCGCCCCAGATCACGAGACCCTTATGCAGGGCGCGGTCGAGCAGATCGGCGACCGCAATCTCGCCGGAATGGCGCGACGGCATGGGGGGAAGCTCAGACAAGCCCGTCTCCTGTGAAATGATACGGGGCCCAGGGGCCGGTGAGCACATAGCGGGCGCCACTGGCGGCATGGGCCTGTTCCAGCTCCGCGAGCGCTTCCCGCCAGGCCGGCTCGTCTTCCGCCGCAACGAGATAGGCGCCGTTGAGTGCCATCACCGCCGCCTGCCCGTGCAGTTCCGGTGGCTGCAACGGATTGGCCACCGCCGCCCGCGCGAGTCCGGCGAGACGGCGATGGCTGGCGGCGACGCAGTGGTCGAGCGCGGCTTCGGCGGCGGCACGGGCCTCCTGCTCTTCCTTCTTGCGGCGGAAGAACGCCAGCCCCGCGCCGGCGCCGACCGGCTCAAGGGGGCGGGTGGAGCGAGGCGGGGCGGCGAAGAACAGCTTCACGCCCCATTCCCGCGCGCCGCGCAGACGGGCGACGGTGGCCCCCAGCGCCGGGCGACGAGTGGCAAGGGCCGCGCCGAGCGAGGCATCCTGCGCAAACAGAGTGCAGAATTTCAGCGGCAGAATCGTCGCCACCGGAAGCAGGGCCGACACCACACGCTGATGGGCGAGGATGCGGGCGCGGGTCCAGTCGGCATCGCCGAGATGCGCGCGCAACTGCTCCTCACCGAAAACGGTGTCCGGCACCTCGCTGACCAGCACGCTGAGGCCACTGGCGTCCGGCGCCTGCCGGTGGAACGCGCCCGCCGGCACGAGCCGCACCGCGGCGCCGGGCAGGATGCCCTCCGCCGGCAGAAGCGCCTCCGCTCCCGCGGCGTGATCGGCCACGATGGCGTAGACATACAGCATGCGTGCCTCCCTCGCGGCCGCTTGCCGCGGCTCCGTTTGTGGCGCGGCCGATGCCGCCGGCCGGTCGGTCACTCCCGCAAGAGCGGGTCGGGCCGGCGCAGCGACACCGGCGACAATTCGCTTTCCAGCACCCGGAAGGCGTCGGACAGCACGAGGAAGCGGGCCGCGTCGCCGGCCGGGCCGGCATCTGCCGTGCGGTCGTCTCCGTCCTGTGTGCCGGTCGGAACCAGATCAGGGTGCGTCTCGCGCGCCAGCCGGCGGTAGGCGGCCTTGACCGTCTCGGGCGTCGCGCCCGGCTCCACGCCGAGAACCTGCCGGGCGGCGGCGAGCTCGGCGGACGTGGCGAGATGAGCCTGCACCGTGGCGAAGCTGTAGGGAGGGAGCGGGCCGACGAGGCGGAAGGCGAGGGTGCCGTCGAACTCCGCGTCGAGCGCGTCCAGCACCGCGCCCAGCGCCGGCTCCGCCGCCCGGTCGACCAGAAGCGCCAGGTCGACGACGCCACCCCTCTCGGTCGGCTCGCTGACGGTGAAGTCACGGACGATTTCCGCCAGCCGCTCGACCAGCCGCGCCCTCACCCGACGCCGCTCGGCCGCGACGAGGCCGGCGAGCAGCGTGCCGAGCGCCTGCCGTTCAATGTCACCGCCGCTGGCGGCCGCGCTCACTAGTTCGGCGGAGACGCCTGGCAGCAGGCGCGCGACCACCGTGTCGAGCGGCCAGGCGACGGAAAGGCTCATCTCGATGCTGTCGCCGATGGTTCGAAAGCCTTCATCGAGCACGGACGCGCCCGCATCGAGCATGTGCCGCACGCGGTCTTCATCGTCAGCCACCGTGCCGAGCGCGACCGGCAGAACCGGGCCACGCGCCAGCAGCCGTTCCATCACCTTCTGGCTCGCCAGCAGCCAGGGCAGCAGGGCGTTCCGCTCCCGCCCTTTCAGCCCGCCTTCCGGCGCGTCGCCGACCACGGCGGCAAGGGAGCCCGCAACGATGGAGCGCAGCCCCTGCGGAAGGCCCTCGGCGGCGGCAAGCAGGCCGGGTGTGTGCCGGTCGGCCGGCACCACGGCGAAAACGAGAACACCGCTCATGCCGCACGCTCCTTCTTCATGGCCGACAGGGCCTCGTCGAAATGATGCGAGGTCACCGCGAGCGCGGCGGCGTCCGCCGGTGCGTGGCCCATAACCCGTTCGCGGATGGCGGCGACGCCGGCCTGCCGGCACAGCGCCTCGATCTCGGCGCCGACCATGCCCTCGGTCGCGGCGGCAAGCGCGTCGAGGTCGACGCCCGGCGCCAGCGGCATGCGCCCGGCGTGCACGTCGAGAATGGCGCGGCGGCCGGCATGGTCGGGGGCGTGGAACTCGACGAGAAAGTCAAAGCGGCCGGGGCGCAGCAGGGCGGGGTCGATCTGGTCGAGCCGGTTGGTCGCCGCCAGCACGGTGACGCCGCGCAGATCCTCGACACCGTCGATCTCGGTCAGCAACTGCGCCACCACGCGGTCGGTCAGCGCCCCGCCCGTGGCGCCGCGATTGGGGGTGAGCGTATCGATCTCGTCGAAGAAGATGATGCAGGGCGCGGTCTGGCGGGCCTTGCGGAACACTTCGCGCACGCCGCGCTCGGATTCGCCGGCCCACATGGACAGCAGCTGCGGGCCTTTCACGGCGATGAAGTTCGCGCCGCTTTCGCCCGCCAGCGCCTTGGCGAGCAGGGTCTTGCCGGTGCCCGGCCCGCCATAGAACAGGATGCCTTTTGGCGGCTGGATGCCGGCGGCAGCATAGAGCGCGCCATGGCGGGTCGGCCATTGCACCGCCTCCACCAGAAGCTGCTTGATGGCGTCGAGCCCACCGACATCCGACCAGCGCTTGTGCGAGGGCTGGGTGACGATCTCGCGCAGGGCGCTGGGCTGGGTGCCGGCCTGGGCGACGACGAAATCCTCCGCCGTGACCACCAGAGCGGCCAGCTTCTCGTCCGGCACGCGGCCATCGGCGAAGTTGATGTCGGGGATCAGCCGTCGCAGCGCACTCATCGCCGCCTCCCGGCACAGTGCCGCCAGATCAGCGCCGACAAAGCCGGGCGTGCGGAAGGCGAGGCGGGCAAGATCGACATCGCCGGCCAGCGGCATGCCGCGTGTGTGGATTTCCAGGATCTCACGGCGCCCGTTCTCGTCCGGCACGCCGACGATGATCTCGCGGTCGAACCGGCCGGGCCGGCGCAGCGCCGGGTCGATGGCGTTGGGAATATTGGTGGCGGCGATGACGATGACCTGACCGCGCGACTGCAGCCCGTCCATCAGTCCCAGAAGCTGGGCGACCACCCGCCGCTCGACCTGCCGGTCGCCGCTCATCTCCTCGCGCTTGGGGGCGATGGCGTCGAGTTCGTCGACGAAGATGATGGACGGGGCGTTTTTTTCCGCCTCGTCGAACATGCGGCGCAGCTGCGCCTCGCTCGCCCCATACATCTTGTCGATGATTTCGGGGCCGTTGACGTGGATGAAATGCACATTGGCCTCGCGCGCCACGGCGCGGGCGATCAGCGTCTTGCCGGTGCCGGGCGGTCCGCAGAGCAGCACGCCCTTGGGCGGGTCGATGCCGAGATGCTGGAACACTTCGGGGTGTTTCAGCGGCAGCTCGATCATCTCGCGGATGCGGCGGACCTCCTGCCCGAGGCCGCCGACATCCTCATAGGTGACGGCGTTGCCCTCATTGGTGCCGTCGAGGCAGCGCAGCTGGGTCTCCGGCCCGATCATGACAGGGCCGGGCGGGTCGGAGCTCTCGACGGTGAATTCGCGCGTCTGGGCACCGACCAGCGCGGCGCGGACCCGGTCGCCAGCCAGCATGGGAATGCCGTCGAGCAGGCGCCGAAGGGTCCGCGTGTCGGGCGAGCGGGCACTGGCGCCGACCTGCGCCAGCGTCACGGCGCGCGCCTTCGCCACCGTGGCCGGGTGGAGCGTCACCTGTTCGTCGAGGCTGGCGCCGGCATTGACACGGGCAAGTCCGTCCATCTGCACCAGGCTCTGGCGCCGCATGCCGGCATGGGCGGGCATCACCCGCGCCACCGTGGTGCGGCGGCCGAGAATGGAGACCACATCGCCCACCTCCACGCCGAGCCGCGCCATGTCGTCGGGGTCGAGCCGGATCAATCCCCGGCCGACATCGCGCGTCGGCGCTTCGCACACCCGGAAGCTGGCCGGGGCGGGATCATCCGCCATGGGACGCCTCCTGCCCGGCCGGCGCCGGCTCCTGCGGCGGTGCGACGGCGGCTTCCAGCCGGTCCAGCCGCGCGCGCAGGAGCCGGTTTTCTTCCGCCAATTCCCGCGCCTGGGCGTTGAGATGCGGGTCGCTCTGCCACCAGTTGATGCCCATCGACATCGCCCGGTCGACCGACGCCACCACCAGCCGGAGGCGTATGTTCAGCAGTTCCACCTCGACCAGCGAAATGGTGATGTCGCCGGCGATGACGATACCCTTGTCGAGCACGCGTTCGAGAATATCCGCCAGCCCCACCGCCTGAAGGGAGTGCTCCATCCGCTGTTCGTTCATTCCGGTTCACTCCCTTTCCATGCGCCGCAGCGGCTCATGGTCTTGTCACGAGGCGCGGCGCGCGATGGCGCCGCTCCGCCCTGCGTCCGCTCACGGTGCATCCTCCATCACCTGGTCGCGCAGATAGCGGCGCATGCGGTGATAGCTGGTCACATTGCCCTCGCCGTCGAGCGTGATGCGGTAGGCCGCCAGCAGATCGGTGGAGGAAGGAATGCGCTTCAACTCCAGCAGGTTGACCGTCATTTCCCACCCGCCGTCGCTGGCGCTGAACTCGGACACGCTGTCGGCGGAGAAGCCCGTGAGTTCCTGAACCTGCGTCTTCACCTTGCGGATCAGTTCCAATGTCGTCGCCATGCCTGGTCTCCTGCTCCGCGCGCCCATCCGCGCGGCCGCGCCTGTGCCGTGAATTGCCGCGCCGGGCGGAGCGGGGCTCCGTCCGGGCGGCCGTGTCGCTAGAGTCCGCTACGCATGCGCTCGCGGGCGATCTTCAACCGGGCCAGCAGGACGGTTTCCTGCGCCTCGTAGGCGGCTTCGTCGATGGTGCCGGCATCCAGCTGTTGTTCCAGATCCAGCAGCGCGGCACGGATGACGCCTTCGTCATAGAGCGTGCGCTCGGCCTGATCGGCGATGAGGCGGGCCAGCCAGAGCACGCCCTTGAGCGGCCCGACCGCCGGGGCGAACACCACATCCGTCAGCATGCCCATGGCGTCCGCCCTACCAGTGAATGGTGATGGTCACGAAATTATAGGGGGGCACCGGACCCACATATTTGAAGCTCAGCCGGTCGCCCCATTCCTCGTCCATCGCCCGGATGGCCGCGTCGAGCCCGGGCTCCAGCGCCTCGTCGACCAGGAAGGCCGCGTTGACGATCATCCGGTCGCCGATCACCTTGTTAAGGCGCGTCTTATGGACGAAGGTGCGTACGCGTTCGAGCACACGCTCCTCATCCTCCTGCCGCTTGCGCTGCAGCGCCTGACCGATCAGCTCGCCGAGCTGGATACGCTCATAATGGCTCTGGTCCGGCGAACGACCGACCAGCGAGTCGCGCAGCTTGCGGATGCCGGGGTTCTCCGCCAGCACCTCATCGAAGAGCGTTTCCTCGCGCCACGACGCCTTGAGCCCGAGTTCCATCCGCCCGTGCATCTGGCCGAGCAGGCTGACGAGTTCGTCCCGCCGCGCCCGCAGGATTTTCTCGATGATCGTCTCCGCGTCCGAACCGACGGTGCCGAAACACACGGGCAGCAGCGTGTGGCGGGCCATGACCGCTTCCAGCACCTTGGTGTGGGCCAGCATGTTGCGGCGGCTATTGTCGTACTCGATGCGCGGCGAATTGCTCACCACCGCCGCCAGCCGGCCGAGCTGCAGGGTGTGAACTTCGTCGCCGCGCCCGCCGATCGCCGGGACATCGAACCGTGCCGGGGCCGGCGCCTCGATGATGCCGTAGAGATATTTGCCGTCGCCGGCGGCGGCGGTCTCGGCGGTGCCGGGCAGGGTGAGGGTGGCGCTCATGACGGGCTCTTGGCGGTGGGAGGCGTCGCGGCCAGACGCAGGGAAAGGGGGGCGCCGCCGGCGGAGAGGAAATCCGACAGGCGGTCCAGGATGCGCGTGCACCAGGCGGCGACGGCGGGCGCGGTCCATTCCGGCCGCAGATGCAGGAAGCAGGCGCGCAGATCGTGGTAGGTGCTCGCGACTTCGGTGGCCATGCGCGCCATCAGCCCGTCGACCAGCAGAGCGTCGAGTTCCGCGGCGGCGGCGGATCGTCCCGCCTGGGCGAAGGGAACGACCTCCAGCGCGAAGGGCAGGCCGATCTGCGCATCGGCGAGCCGCAGCAGCGGCCGCAGCTGGTTCTCCGCCAGTGTGCCGGCGGCCACGGCGGCGCTTGCGCGCCGCTCCAGCTCCGCGCGTTGCGGCAGATTGTTCACCGCCCGTGCGAGGGTCAGCCGGTCGAGATGGTGCAGGGCGTCGGCAAAGCCGTGAGCGATGCAATAGGCATTGGCGAGAAGTTCCGTCACCGCGCCGGTCGAAAGGGTGCGGCCCAGTTCCGCCGCGAGGGGCGCGAGCGCGGCCGGGCCGTCGGCTTCCACCTTGAGGCCGCGCGCCGCCATGGTGGCCGGCGCTTCCGACAGCGGATGGGCATGCTCATGGGCGAGCAGCGCCTCGGCGGCAAGGCCGTCGCCCCAGAAGCCTTCGGCGATCATGATCGGACGATTGACGAAAACGAAGCACTCGCTCGCGTGGCGCGGATCGTAGAGATTGACCATCGGGCGCTGGGGCAGGCGGACGAGATCGTCGGCGACCAGACGGTGCGTGCGCGCCAGCTGGCCGACCAGCGGCGCGAGATCATCGAGCACGAACAGCGTGACCGTCTCATGCGGCCACGCGCCCTGATCCGCGAGCTTGCGCACCACGCGCTCTTCCGCCTGGACGATGGCCGAGATGTCGACCGCGCAGTCCGTGACGACCCGGACCCGGGCCGACCCGACCATGAACGTGCCGACCCCCTCGACGATGCCGGTCATCGGGTCAGACCTTCCGCAGCTTGACCTGAAGGATACCGTTGCGATGGCTGCGCTCCAGCGAGGCCGGGTCGACCGGGCCGGGCAGAGTCACCGTCTTGGCGTAGAGATGGCGGCCGGTTGTGGAGAGCGAGAGCTGGGTGCCTTCCAGCGACAGGGAAATCTCGCTTTCCGCCACGCCGGGAATTTCGGCGGTGACGATGACGTCCTCGTCCTCGTCGAACACGTCCACCAGCGGCTCGCGCACATCCTCGACCACCGGGCCCTTGGCCGTGGGGTTGAGGTTGCCGAAGCGGCGGACCTGCGGAACGCCGCTGATGCCGGTGCGCAGGCTGAAGCCGTAGACGCCCCGGGCCTGGTCTCCCAGGCCCTTCACCTTGAATTCGCCCTCGCGCTGTACCTCTTCGGCCTTTTCGACCAGCGAGCCGAGCATTTCGACAAGCCCGCCAAGGCCGCGAAACGCGGCGCCGAGATCGGCCATGGCTTCGGCCTTGGAGGCGTTCTCAGGCCGAGAACCCGCCTTCTTCCGCGGGGCCTCGTCCTTGTCCTTGCTGTCGTCCTGACCGGTCATGGCGCATTTTCCCTTGGCGGAATGGGAGGCCTAGTATTCGATGAGCGCGTGCGGCGACGGCGGCGGCGCGGCTTTGACTTCCTCACGTCGACGCCGGCGGGGCGCGGGCGCCTCACGGGCCGGGGAGGGTGGAGCGTCGAGGAGCAGCGTGCGCATCGAGGCCAGTTCCTCGTCCACCTTGGCCAGCATCCGCTCCGCCTCCGCGCGGCGGGCACTCCAGGCTTCCAGTTCGCGCAGGAGACGGGTGCGTTCATTCTCCAGCCGGGCGAAACGGCTCACGGCCTGCGTACGGTTGGCCGGGGCGGAGCGGGTCAGCCGGGTCTGGACGGTCGCAACGTCCCGCAGTCCCCTTGTGCGCGGCGTCTTCGGCTCGGCGGTCATGGCCGCGCCCCTTCGATGCCGGCTTTCGCGCCAGCGCGACGAGGGCGGGCCAGCGGCGGGCAGTGCGCGGCGATCAGCGCGTGGAGCGCGGCGCGGCGCTGCTCGCGGGCGATATTCTCGGCGCGCTGGCCGGAGAAGATGCGCGATTCCAGCGCGTCGGAGCACAGCTGCACGAAGCGGGGATCGTCGACAGAAATCGCGAAGCCCTCCTGTGCCGCCACACGGGCGATCATCAGGCTGGCGCGCATGGTCGGCGTCTGCTGGTAGTCACCGGAGGCGCGGAAGGCGCGGACAAGGTCGATGATCCGCCCGGCGCTGGCTTCGGGAAGCCCGGTGCGGGCGGCGGCCACCGCCAGCTCCATCGCCCGGTCGGGATAATCGACGTCGATGGTCGCAAGCCGGTCGGCGAGGGCGTCCTGGCTGGCATGGACGCCGGCATATTCCTGCGGATTGCTGGTGAAGATCGCCCGGAATTCCGGGTGGACCTTGATGTAGCACTCCTCGCGGGCCTGCGCCGGCAGGAACAGCATCCGCTCCTCGAACACGCCGAGAAGGACGTTGTGGGTTTCCGGCCGCGAGCGGGTGAACTCGTCATAGACCAGGGTGAACCCTTCGCGGCAGGCGGTGGTGAGCCGATGGTCGGTCCAGTGCTGGTTGGCGGTTTCTTCCAGCTTGGTCACGTTGTGAATGAACTGGTCCACCACCTTGCGGTAATGATAGCCGCGCTGCGAGCCGACGAGATCGGCGGTGCCGAGTTCGTTATCGCCAGTGATGATAATGACCGGCCGACCCAGCTGTGCCGCCACATGCAGCGCCAGCGTCGTCTTGCCGGTTCCTGCCGGACCCCGGAAGTGCAGGGGATAGCCGGCATTGAGGAAGGCCAGTCCGCGCCGGGTCAGGTCGCGCACCTGATCGGTTTCGACGAACCCCGTACGCGGACGAGGAGTCAGCGTGGAGCGGGCGGCGCGCCCGGCGTCCTTCGGCGCGGCCGGCGCTCCGCCGCCAAAACCGGATAGAGCCGACACCGGCTCCTGAGATGCGGCCTCACTCGTCATGCCGAAAATCCTCGTCTTGCCCGAACGGGCGGGGTCGCGATGCTGCCCTGCACCGGCGCCGTCAACACGCCGGTGCTCCTTGTCGATCAACCCGGCCGTGCCGATCAGGCGGACTTGCCGGAGGTCGTCTTGTCGCCCGAAGCCTTGTCGGCGGCAGGCTTGGCGTTGCCGGGCTTGCTGTCGGCCGTGGCAGGCGCCGCCTTCGCGGATTCGGTCTTGGCCGGCTCCGCCTTGATCGGTTCGCCCTTAGCGGGTTCGACCTTGGCGGGTTCAGCCTTCGCCGGCTCGGCCGGCGCGGCTTCCACCGGCGCGGGAGCGGGCTTCACCGGCTCCACGACCGCCGCAGCCTCTACCTTCGGCGGCTCGACCTTGGTGGGCGCGACGGGTGCCGGCTCGACCTTGGCGGGTGTGCCGGAGGAGACGCGCCCGTGCCAAAGGCTGGACGCCTGCTGCCGGTCCTTGGTCAGCGCCGCCAGAAAGGCGATGTTGTCCGCCGTCAGCTCCTGCACGGCGTTGCCGAGAGCCTTGCGGTCCTGCTGGCGCTGGCCAAGCGCCTTGGCGGCTTCCGCGTTCCGCTGAGCGGCCTGCGCGCCGAGCCATTTGCGGGTATTGCCGCGCAACGCCTTGAAACCATCGGCGAGGGCGCGGTCGAGGCGGGCGGCCTGCTGGGCGCGTTCCTTGCGGTAGCGGTCAATCCGCTCGTCGGCTTCGCCGAGGAGAATGGCGGTTCCCAGCTTGATGCTGCGCAGGGCCTCGTCGAGGCGCTTCTGCTGCTCCAAAGCCGATCGCCGCCGGGCGGCATGGGCCTCGCCGAGGTGGCGGGCGCTGTCCTGGCGAATGCGACCGAGCGCCTCGCGACGCGCCTCGCGCGTGGAGGCAAGGGTCGCGATGGTCTGTGAAATCTGGCTGGTCAAAGACATGCTCGGATGCTCCTTGCCCTCGTTGACGGTGGTGGTGTCGTCGTCGCCGGAAGCCGGAAAGGGCACTCGGGCCATCCTGGCTGGCGCATGTCGCCGGAGTCACCGATCAGTCTGGGAAGCAGACTGATCGGTGCCGGCTTCAGGACCCTGCGCGAAACGGTGCAAGTCGCGCGGCTGGGTCCCCTCCGGGAGGCGGCGCCGAGCGGGGCCTCACGGCTCGCCCGGCCGCGCCTCACGCCGCCTGGGCGCTCGCGGTGAGCCCGACGGCTTCGGCATACTTCAGATAGGTGTCGACGCCGGCGACGACGACGCGGGCCTCGACGGCCAGCAGCTCGATGCCGACCAGCGAAACGCGCACCCAAGCATCGACCACCACGCCCTTGTCGAGGATGCGATCCACGACTTCGGCCAGGCTGCTCGAGGCGTTGATCTTCTCTACGGCCATTTGAACCTCCTCAGAATGAAAGCTGGATAATTCCCGAATGTCACCGAACGAGCTCCGCAGAGCCTCCAACGGAGCCTTCGAGCGACGCCACACTGCGACGGACGCGCCCCGGAGCGAAAGGCGCCTTATCCCGCGACGGCGGCAGGCAAATCCGGCTTCGTCGGGGGCCACTGGGGTACCGTGGGGGGCGATCCCTTGTGGCGGCAGGGCAAACCCTTGGTTGAATGAGGGGAGCGCCTTGTGCAGCTGCCTAAGAACCGCTTCCCCCTACACTGCGAGGTGGTATCATTCGGGGGTCAACGTGCAGTCATCGACCTGGGCGCGACATTTGCGGGCGGAGACGCAGCCGCTCGCCCCTGCAATGCGACAATGCAGTTGGGTCGTAAGCGCCCATAGGCGGGCTTCAGATCGCCAAAATAAAATATTCATTTGCATAATTTCGAGAGCGGCTGTACCGAAACAGCTGATCGATCATCTTAATTACCCAAACGTCTAACGATAAACGGTCTCGGGGGCGAGAGTTTATTGGGAAAATTGAAATGAAATCATCTGTAATATTTGGCTGCGATCCTGGTTCCTTTAGTCGTCCACCGAAGAATGTCAGTGGTGCGCGGAGAAGGACGATCTGGCAGGGCGATCCGGTGGACGCGGTCCTGGCGAATTTCCCCGAAGGGGTGATCAGCTTCCGTCGTGGAGCGATACGAACGGCCAACATCGCCTTCTGCCGCCTGTTCGGGAGAACGCGCAGCCAACTCATCGGGCGCTCCGCCGAGGCTGTCCTTTCCGATCTTTCCTTTGCTCCCGCCGACATTGCCGCGATGCTGTCGGACACGCAGGGGCAGGCGGACGATATCGATCTGGTGCGCATGGCGGCCGGCCGCCCGCCGCAGGACCTGCGGATCCGGCGTTTCACCATTGATGGTGAAGGAGGAGGTACGCTGCGGGCGCTCGCCTTCATCGACGAAACCTCTTGGCGGGCAACTCAGCGCGCCACCGAGGTTCTCGTAGAGGAACTGCTGCGTGCCGATCGCCAGGCGGCGCTCGGCGAGATGGCGATGGCGCTCGCGCATGAGATCAACCAGCCGCTCGGGGCCATCGTCAATTTCGCCGGCGCCGCCCGCCGCTCGCTGACCGGCCGGGCGGTGCGGGCCGGGGAATTGGATGAGGTTCTGATCAATATCGGCTCAGAGGCCGCGCGTGCGGGCGACGTGGTCAAGAGCCTGCGCTCCTTTCTGAAGGGAGCGCCACAGCCCTCCACCGATGCGTGCGTGAATGCGGCGGTGAAAGTGGTGCTGGGGTTTGCCGAGCCGGCGATGCGCGAGCAGTGCATCGACTTCCGGCTCAGTCTGGCGCCGGACTTGCCGACCGTGCGGGGAGACCAGATCATCCTGCAGCAGATCATTCTCAACCTGGTGACAAATGCCATCCAGGCGATGGGAACCCAGCCCCTCGGCCACCGTCATCTCGACATCCGCACGACGCGGGAAGGAAGGTCGAAAGTCCGGGTCGATGTGCGCGACACCGGCATCGGCCTGCCGGCGGAACTGGGCGAACGCATCTTCGAGCCCTTCATTACCACCAAGGTGAATGGTTCGGGGCTGGGACTGTCCATCGCCCGCACCCTGGCCCAGCGGCTCGGCGGCAGCATCGAGGCTGCGCCGGAGTGCGGAGAGGGCACCCGCTTCACCATCCGCCTGCCGTGCCGTGGCGGCGACGAGGTGGCCGATGCGTGAGCCGGCGGTCTACATCGTCGATGACGACCCCGGTCTCAACGCCTCACTCGCCGCCCTCTTCCGGTCGGTCGGCCTGCGGACCGAGATGTTCCAGCACCCCCAGCCCTTCCTCGAACTCGCCCATATCAGCCGTCCCTCCTGCCTGCTGCTGGATGTGCGACTGCCCGGTATCAACGGGATCGATGTGCTTGAGCAGGTCGGGCGGATCGGCTGGACCATGCCGGTGGTGATGATCAGCGGGCATGCCGATGTGGTGATGGCGGTGCGGGCGCTGCATGCGGGTGCGCGCGACTTTCTGGAGAAGCCGGTGAACGACACCGTGCTGCTTCAGCTGGTGCAGCACTGGATCCGCTGGGATTCGCAGAATTATGCCTGCGAGGTCATCTGCGACAGCATCCGAGCCAAACTCGCCACCCTCACCGAGCGCGAGCAGTCGGTGCTGCAATGCATGCTGCGCGGTCAGCCCAACAAGGTGGCGGCGCACGCGCTCAATCTCAGCGTCAAGGCGGTCGAAGGTCATCGCATCAACCTGCTGCACAAGATGGGCGTGCAATCGCCGGTCGAATTGGTGCGCATGGTCAGTTCGTGTCCCAAGGCGACGTACAACCCGATGCGGTGTTCGCGCGACCATGGCGGGCGCGGCGGGGCCGAATATGGCTGCCCGCTGCTGCGCAAACCACGCTAGGCACGTCCTGCGAGAAGGACCACGCCGCCGGTCTCGGTTTGGCGGCGGCGTGGTCTTGCGCCTGACACGAAAGGGCGGGATAGCGTAGCCGCGCACCTTGGGTCCGGGCCGTCAGCACCGGAGCCTTCAACCGGATGAACGCCATGTCATTGTCTCACCTGCAGGCCGTCGTTTTCGACTGGGCCGGCACCGTTGTCGATTTCGGCTCACTGGCCCCGATGGGCGCGTTCGTCGACGCCTTCGCCGCCTTCAATGTCGCGATCAGCATCGACGAGGCACGGGTGCCGATGGGCATGGCCAAGCGGCCGCATGTGGCGGCGCTGCTCGCCATGCCGCGCATCGCCGCCGAATGGCAGCGCGTTCATGGCCACGCGCCGGGCGAGGCCGATATCGACGCGGTCTATGAGGTCTTCGTGCCGAAGAACATCGCCGTCGCTTCCGATTACGCCGACCTGATCCCCGGCGCGGCTGACATGGCGGCGTTCGTGCGGGCGCAGGGGCTGAAGATCGGCAGCACCACCGGCTACACGCGCGAGATTATGGCGAAGATCACGCCCATCGCGGCCGCGCAGGGTTTTGCCGCCGATGCCATGGCCTGCACCGGCGACGTGCCCGATGGCCGCCCGACGCCCTTCCTGATGTGGAAGGTGCTGACCGACCTTCAGGTCTACCCGCCTTCCACCGTGGTCAAGATCGACGACACCGAGGTCGGCATCGCCGAAGGGCTGAACGCCGGGGCGTGGACGGTGGGGGTCGCCGTCTCCGGCAATGTGTTCGGCCTCTCGCGCGCCGATACCGAGGCGCTGCCACCCGCCGAATTCGCCGCCCGCCGGGCACGCGCCGTGGCGAAACTGGCCGGAGCCGGGGCGCATTATGTCATCGACAGCGTCGCCGACCTGCCGGCGGTGCTGGCGGTCATCAATGGCCGTCTGGCGCGGGGCGAACGGCCCTGAGCGGGCCGGCGCGGTGGCGGGGCCTCAGCTCCGGGCGTCGTGCTCCCTGAGGAAGTCGGAGACGGTGGCAAGGCACGCTTCCGTCTCCTCCACATGCGGCATATGGCTGGAATCGGCGAACAGCACCCAGCGAATGTCCGGCACCTTCTCGCGATAGGGCCGCACCACCTCCGGCGTTGCCTCGTCATGCGCGCCCGAGATCAGCAGTGTCGGCGCGGCGATCTGCGGCAGCCGGTCCTCGATGGTCCAGTCCTTCATCGTTCCGATGACGTGGAACTCGGTTGGCCCGTTCATGTGGCGATAGACCGTGTTGTCCTCGTCCATCGCCGCAAAGGTGCGCGCGACCTCCGCCGGCCAGGGCGTGACCCGGCAGACATGGCGGTCATAGAACGCCATCGAGGCCTTGATGTAGTCGGGATGGGAGAGGGTGCCGGCGGCCTCGTGAGCCAGCAGCGTCGCCTGCACCTCGGCGGGAAGGTCGCGGCGCAGCCGGTTCGCCTCGGCGACCCAGGTGTGCATGTTGGCGGGGGAGTTGGCGATGATGAGCGCCTTTAGACCCTCCGGCCGCCGCACCGCGTGCTCGGCACCCAGCATGCCGCCCCAGGACTGGCCGAGAAAGGCATAGCGCCCGGCAATGCCGAGATGGGCGAGCAGGGCGTCGAGTTCCGCCAGGAACAGGTCGACGGTCCAAAACTCCGGCCCTTTCTCCGGCAGATGGGTCGACTTGCCATTGCCGAGCTGGTCGTAATGAATGACGGCCCGGCCATCCAGCGCGGTGATGCCCTTGAAGGCGTCGACATAATCATGGGTGCAGCCCGGCCCGCCATGCGCCACTACCAGCGGCAGGCGCGGCCCGGCGAGATCGCCCGTCACGCGGTACCAGGTCTCATAGCCCCGAAAGGGCATGAACCCTTCCACACTGGCGGCTGCGTTCATGCCGATTCTCCTGCGGCTGTCCTTCGATGGCCGAGGAAAATAGAAAGCCGCGTTCCGGGGCGGCAGCTATCAGAAGTGATAGGCGGGGTGTCGCTCCGGACTTCAGTCGAGCAGCCGCAGCCGCGCCGCGCGCACCGCCGCCTGGGTGCGGTTCTTCGCCTCCAGCTTTCGCATGGCGGCGTTGAGATGCATCACCACGGTGGGCACGGAGCGGCCGAGCGTGCGGGAAATCTCCTTGGCCGAGAGACCATCGGCGGCGTGGCGCAGGCATTCGCGCTCGCGGGCGGTGAGGCGGGGCAGCCCGTCGAGCCGGCGGTCGCCGCGCAGCCCGTCCGCCGCCGCATGCTGGAACATATGTGCCAGCAGGCCGAATTCGCCGAGGCAGCCGGGCGCCTCGTGCTCGGCGAAGCGGTGGTCGCCGCAGCGTATGCCGGTAACGGTCGCGTAGTCCCCTCCGGGCAGATGCACCGGCACGGTGACGCCGGCACTCAGGCCGCGCTCGGCAAGGAAGGCGGCGACCGGGGCGCTGTCCTCGTTCATGAAGGTGCGGATCACCGTTTCTGCCCGGGAATCATAGTTCCAGACGAAGGGCCTCGTGGTGCCGAGTGCCACCTTTTGCACCGGATCGAGCCGGAAATAACCGTGGCCGAACCAGTAGTCGCGCATGGTCTCGTCGACATTGCGCAGTTCCAGCACCGAAGGAAGCATCTGCTCGCCGCGCAGATCATAGCGCGCGGGGGTGTAGTCGTAGATGAGCGCGTCGAAGCCGAAGCCGGCCATCGCCTCGAACAGCAGGTCGACCTGCGCGCTGAGCGTTGCCGCTGCGCCGAAACGTTCCTCCATCGCCGCAATCTCGGCGCCCATGGCTGCGTCCTCTCCGCTTCGCACCGGCAACCCTATCACTTCTGATAGCTGGATTGGACTCCCGATTTCTCTAGGAAATGAGCATGCCTTAATGTTGAGCAGGGATGGCCGGGTCGATGTGGCGGGAAATCGAGCCGCAGGAGCGGCGGGAAGTGAGCGTCGGCGCGCACCGCGTGGTCGCCTACAGCTTCGGCGCCGGCGAGGAGACGGTTCTGCTGCTCAATGGCGGACCGGGCCTGCCCTGCGACTATCTGCGCGAGGCGCATTCCTGCCTGATCGACCAGGGCTACCGCGTCGTCGCCTTCGACCAGCTCGGCACCGGCGCGGCCGACCGTCCGACCGATCCATCGCTGTGGACGATCGAACGCTATGTCGAGGAGACGGAGACGGTGCGCACCGCGCTCGGTCTCGGCAAGGTGCATCTGCTCGGCCATAGCTGGGGCGGCTGGCTCGCCATCGACTATGCGCTCACCTACCCGGAAGCGCTTAAGAGCCTGATCCTCGCCGACACGGTGGCGGACATGCCGCATCTCGCGAGCGAGCTGGAGAAGCTGCGCGCCGCGCTCGGCCCCGAGACGGTGGCGATGATGCAGAAGCACGAGGCCGCCGGCACGTTCGATCACCCCGAATATCAGGCGGCGATCACCATCCTGAACTACCGCCATGTCTGCCGCCTGCCGGAATGGCCGGCGCCGGTGCAGCGCTCGCTCTCGGACTGGAATATGGGCCCCTACATGGCGATGCAGGGGCCGAACGAATTTCTCTATATCGGCAATCTGAAGGACTGGAACCGCATTCCCGATCTGCCGCGCATCACCGTGCCGACCTTCATCGTGGTGGGCGAGCGCGACGAACTCACCCCGGCCTGCGCGATGAAGATGAAGCACGCTTTGCCGGATGTGCGCCTCAACGTCGTCGCCAATGCCAGCCACATGCCGTTCTACGAGAATCCGGCCGGCTATTACCCGCCGCTGCTCGATTTTCTCGCCAGCGTGTCGCGCTAGAGATGCGTCGCTACTCCTTCATCCTGACGCGCCCGCTGCAATTCGTGCCCGTGGTGTTCGGCGTCAGCCTCGTCACCTTCGTGCTGGTGCGGATGATCCCCGGCGACCCGGCCCGCGTGCTGCTGGGCGCGCGCGCCACGCCCACGGCCATCGCCAATATCCGCGCGCAATACGGGCTCGATGAGCCGATCTGGCTGCAATATCTGTATTTCCTGCGCAATCTCGCCCATGGCGAGATGGGCATGTCGATCGTCTACAAGATCGACGTGCTGCGCCTGATCGGCACCCGCATCGAGCCGACCTTCGCGCTGGTGCTGTGCAGCGTGCTGCTTTCCATTCTCATCGCCGTGCCACTGGCGGCGCTGGCCGCGCGCAACCAGGGGCGCCCGATCGACCACGCCATCCGCTTCGTCTCTACCTTCGGCATCGGCTTTCCCCCGTTCTGGCTGGGGCTGATGCTGATGATGCTGCTGGCGGTCAAATTCCCGCTGCTGCCGGTTTCCGGCTATGGCGACACGCTGGGCGAGAAGCTCGCCCATCTCGCGCTGCCCTCGCTCACCATCGCGCTGTCGCTGTCCACCGTCCTGCTGCGCTCGCTGCGGGCGGCGATGGTGGACTGGCTGAAATCCGATGTCGCCACCGCCGCCCGCGCGCGCGGCATGCCCGAATCCATCGTGTTCTGGCGCCACGTGCTGCCAAATTCCATCGTGCCCACCATCAATCTGCTGGCGGTGAACATCGGCTGGCTGATCGGCGGCACGGTGGTGATCGAGAGCATTTTCGCGCTGCCCGGCATGGGGCAATTGCTGGTGCGCGCCATCTTCTCGCGCGACTACATGGTGGTGCAGGGCGTGGCCATGGTGTTCGCCTGCGCCACGGTGCTGGTCAACTTCCTCGCCGACATCGCCACGGTGGCCGCCGATCCGAGGGTGAAGCTGTGAGCGCCGCCGTTTCCCCCAAGCGGATGAACCGCACGCTCGTCGCCGGCCTCGTGCTGCTGGGCGGCTTCGTGCTGGCCGCGCTCGCCGCGCCACTGATCGCGCCCTATGACCCGATCTTCCAGGATGCGGCGGCGCGGCTGCAACCGCCCTCCTGGGCGCACCCTTTCGGAACCGACAATTTCGGCCGCGACATCCTCTCGCGCCTCATTTTCGGCGCCCGCGTCGATCTGCAGATGGCGCTGATCGGCGTGTTCTTCCCGCTCGTCATCGGCACGGTGATCGGCGCCATCGCCGGCTATCTCGGCGGGATCGTCGACGCGGTGCTGATGCGGCTGATCGACATCATTCTCGCGTTTCCCTTCCTCGTCCTGATGCTCTCCATCATCGCCATTCTCGGGCCGGGCCTCTCCAGCTTCTACATCGCCATGGCGCTGGTCGGCTGGGTGTCCTATGCGCGGCTGATCCGGGCGCAGATTCTCGTGCTGAAGAACGCCGATTACGCCGTGGCGGCGGTGAGCCTCGGCTTTTCGCGCACGCGGGTGCTGTTCCGCCATCTGCTGCCGAACTCGGTGGCGGGCTCGCTGGTGTTCTGCATGTCGGACGCGGTGCTGGTGCTGCTCTCCGGCGCGGCC
The DNA here is from genome assembly GCF_030813495.1 of Ancylobacter polymorphus. Lineage (GTDB taxonomy): Bacteria > Pseudomonadota > Alphaproteobacteria > Rhizobiales > Xanthobacteraceae > Ancylobacter > Ancylobacter polymorphus. The sequence goes on from NZ_JAUSUI010000001.1 coordinate 145,810, forward strand.
ATCTCCTATCTCGGGCTCGGCGTGCAACCGCCGACCGCCGAGTGGGGCATCATGGTCGCGGAGGGGCAGGCGTTCCTGTCGCAGGCGTGGTGGATCACCCTGTTCCCCGGCCTCGCCATCGTCTTGCTGGCGTTCGGTTTTTCCATGATCGGCGACGCGCTCGGCGAAGCGATGGGAGTTCACGAATGAGCGCCGCGCTGCTGTCCGTCCGCGATCTCTCCGTCGCCGTGAACGGCGCGGAGGGCCCGCGTACCCTGCTCGACCATGTCTCGCTCGACTTGTCGCCGGGCGAGATTCTCGGGCTCGTCGGCGAAAGCGGCTCCGGTAAGAGCCTGCTCTGCCGCACGCTGCTGCAATTGCTGCCTTCTCGCGCGCTTTCCGTTACCGGCGGGACAGCGATGATGGGCGGGCGCGACCTTCTGGCGCTGGACGAGGCGCAGATGCAGCAGGTGCGTGGCGCCGAAATAGGCATGATATTTCAGAACCCTAGCAGCCATCTCGACCCGGTCATGCGGGTCGGCGAGCAGATCGCCGAGGGGCTGCGTTTTCACCGGCGGCTCGACCGGGCGGCGGCGAAGGCGGAGGCGATCGCGCTGATGGGGCAGGTCGGGTTTACCGATCCGCCGCGCCAGTTCGGCGCCTATCCGCACGAGTTTTCCGGCGGCATGCGCCAGCGCGCCATGATCGCCGTGGCGCTCGCCTGCGACCCGAAAATCCTGATAGCCGACGAGCCGACCACCGCACTCGACGTGACCATCCAGGCGCAAATCCTGCGTCTGCTCATGGAGTTGCGCGAGAGCCGGGGCCTGTCCATCATCCTCATAACCCATGATCTCGGCGTGGTCGCCCAGACCTGCGACCGGGTCGCGGTGATGCGGCAGGGGCAGGTCGTGGAGGTCGGCGAGAAGCGCGCCCTGCTGGCCCACCCCCGGCATTCCTATACCCGCGCGCTGATCGCCAGCCACCCCTCAATGCCGGTGGACGATGAGGCCGATGAGGTGGACGATGTGACCGATCCGGCCGATGCGGCCGATCCGGCGCGCGTCGTCGTCCTGCCGTCGCGTCCGCTGGTTGAGATCGACGATCTCGACGTGCGCTTTCCCGTCGCCGGCGGGCTGTTCGGCCGGCGGCGCAGCTTCAGCGCGGTGGCCGGCGTATCGCTGCAGATCCGTCCGGGCGAGACGGTGGGCATTGTCGGCGAGAGCGGCTCGGGCAAGTCGACGCTGGCGCGCGCCATGCTCGGGCTGACCCCGGTCTCCGACGGTCATGTCGCCTTTGACGGCCTGAGCCTGCGCGGGCAGCCGGGCGCGGCGCTGGCACGCATCCGCCAGCAGGCGGCGATGGTGTTTCAGGACCCGTTCAACTCGCTGAACCCGCGCCTTACCATCGGGCAGACGCTGGCCGAGGTGCTGCGCGTGCAGGGCAAGGTGGCGCCCGCCGCCATTCCCGCCCGTGTCGAGGAATTGCTGCGCCTCGTGGAACTCGATCCCGCGCTGGCCGGGCGTCGTCCGCGCCAGCTTTCCGGCGGCCAGTGCCAGCGCGCGGGAATCGCGAGGGCGCTGGCGGTCGATCCCCGGCTGATCGTTGCCGATGAATGCGTCGCCGCGCTCGATGTCACCATCCAGGCGCAGATCGTGGCGCTGTTCCAGCGGCTGGTGGCGACCATGGACCTCACGCTGGTGTTCATCGCCCATGACCTCGCCATCGTGCGCCATCTCTGCACGCGGGTGGTGGTGATGCATCACGGGCGCATCGTGGAGGAGGGGCTCTGCGCCGAGGTCTTCGAGCGCCCGCGCGAGGCCTACACCGCCGCGCTGATCGCCGCCATTCCCGACATCGACCCGGACCGGCGCCTCATCGCGCCGCCGCCCGCCCTTGCCGTCTAACCACCAGAGGAAAAAACCGTGAAGACCGCACTCCGGACGTCCCGCCTCGCGGCTTTGGCCGCACTCCTCTCGCTCTCCACCAGCCTCGCCCATGCCGCTGGCGTGCTGAGCATCGCCCGCAACGAGGATTCGACCACTTTCGACCCCATCAAGTCGGCGCAGAATGTCGATAACTGGGTGTTCTCCAACGTGTTCGACGTGCTGGTGCGCGTCGATGCCAGCGGCACCCAGCTGGTGCCCGGCCTTGCCGAGAGCTGGACCATCTCCGAGGACGGGCTCACCTACACCTTCAAGCTGCGCGACGCCAAATTCTCCGACGGCGCGCCGGTCACCGCCGAGGACGCCGCCTACTCGCTGATCCGCATCCGCGACGACAAGGGCTCGCTCTGGTCCGACAGCTTCAAGATCATCGACACCGCGATCGCTACCGACCCCAAGACGCTGGTGGTGAAGCTGAAGGGCAAGTCGGTGCCGTTCCTCTCCATGATGGCGCTGCCCAATGCCTCGGTGCTGCCGAAGAAGCTGGTCGAAGGCGCCGCCGCCGACACCTTCGCCGAGAAGCCGGTGGGCTCGGGCGCTTTCAGCGTGGTGGAGTGGCGCCGCGGCGACCGCATCATCCTGAAGAAGAACCCGAATTACTGGGACGCCGGCAAGGTGAGCCTCGACGGCGTGGAATGGCTGGTCATTCCCGACGACAACACCCGCATGCTGAAGATCCAGGCCGGCGAGGTGGATGCCGCCATCACCGTGCCGTTCTCGCGCGTCGCCGAGCTGAAGACGAACCCCGCGCTCAAGGTCATCAGCGACCCCTCCACCCGCGAGGACCACATGCTCATCAACCACGAGCATGGCGCGCTGGCGAAGAAGGAGGTGCGCGAAGCGCTGGACCTCGCCATCGACAAGAAGGCCATCGTCGAGGCGGCGACCTTCAATCTCGGCGAGGTCGCCTATTCCTATGTGCCCAAGGGCTCGCTCTACCACTATGCTGACAATCTCCAGCGGCCCTATGACCCGGAAAAGGCGAAGAAGCTGCTGGCGGACGCTGGCGCCTCGGGCCTCACGCTGAACTATGTCGTCAACGCCGGCAAGGAGACGGACGAGCAGATCGCCGTTCTGGTGCAGCAGCAGCTGGCCAAGGCGGGCGTGAACGTGAACCTGCAGAAGGTGGACCCCAGCCAGAGCTGGGACATGCTGGTGAACGGGGATTACGACATCTCGGTCATGTACTGGACCAACGACATTCTCGACCCGGACCAGAAGACCACCTTCGTGCTCGGGCACGACACCAACATGAACTACATGACCCGCTACAAGAACGACGAGGTGAAGGCGCTGGTTGAGGCCGCCCGGCTGGAGACCGACCCGGTCAAGCGCGAGGCGATGTATGTCACGCTGCAGAAGACCGCCAAGGGTGATGTCAACTGGATCGACCTCTATTACAGCCCCTATATCAACGTCACCCGCGGCAATATCGAAAAATTCCACCAGAACCCGCTCGGCCGCTTCTTCCTGGAAGAGACGGTGAAGAACTGAGGCGTCAGGCCAGTTTCGGTGAACTCGATTTGACCGAAACTGGCCTAACTCTCTGATGATGCGCAATTCCTACCGCAAAACCGCCATGCACTTTTGCGGGAATTGCTCTAGCGGGGCGGCCGGGGCCAATTGCCGGCCGCTCATTCTGCCGTCAGGCGCGGGCCCCTCTGGCATCCGTCATCCCGGCCGTCGCCGCAAGGCGGCGCGCCGGGATCATCCGTCAGGACAGGTCAGCGATCCCGGATAGGACCGGCGGTCCTTCCGGGATGACGGCGTTGGACGACATTCGCGTCCGGTCGCTCTCCGCGCCCCTCGCGGCATAAAAAAGGGAGGGCCCTGCGGCCCTCCCTCGGTCGTTGTCAGATGGTACCGATCACTTGTTGATGTCGGTCCAGATACGGGCATAGAGCTGGGAGACTTCCGGCGCGCAGGTCTCCAGGAACTCGCCGGCCTTCTCGAACTGCGGCGGCACGTTCAGCTCCGGCGCGCCCTTCATGTTCTCGGGGAAGAAGGCTTCCGAACCCTTGATGCCGTTCGCATATTTCGCGAAGGCCGAGATCATCGCCGCGTTTTCCGGCTCCATGATGAAGTTCATGAACGCCTTGGCGTTCTCCGGGTTCTTGGCGTCCTTCAGCACGGCCACGCTGTCCATGAACACCGGATAGCCTTCCTTGGGGTAGCCGAAGGCGATGTCCGGGTTCTTCAGGCGCGCGCGCAGGATGGCGCCGTTCCAGTAATACACGCCGGCATAGTCGCCCGACGGCAGCTTCTCGGTGACGGAATAGTCCATGGCCAGCCATTTCGGCTTGGCTTCCAGCAGCTTGTCACGCACCTGCTTCAGCAGCGCCTTGTCGGTGGTGCACCAGTTGCCGCCGAGATATTTGATGGTGGCGTAGAGCACGTCGTTCATTTCCGGCTCGACATTGATCTTGCCGATCAGCTCCTTCGGCGGATCGAGGAAGATCGCCGAGGTGTTGATGTCGCCGCCATAGACCTTCGTGTTCACGCCGATGCCGCTGACGCCCCACTGCCACGGCACGGAATAGTGCCGGCCGGGATCCCACGGCACGTTCACCCAGCGCGCGTCGACATTCTTGAAGTTCGGCATCTGGTCCGGCCGGGCCTCCAGCAGCAGGCCCTCCTTGATCCAGATCGGCATGTAGTTGGCCGAGGGGACGACGATGTCGAAGCCATGGCCGCCGGCGCGGATCTTGGCCAGCGCCGTGTCGTTGGAATCGTAATCGGTGACGGTCACCTTGACCTTGTGGGTCTCCTCGAACTTCTTGATCAGTTCGGGGCTGGTGTAGTCACCCCAGTTGTAGATGTTCAGCTGCCCCTCGGCGCAGGCCGCGCCCGCGCTGACGAGAAGGGCGAGAGCCGCCACCATCGTCGATTTCAGTGTCATCGTTCCACTCCGTCCGGTCCGTTGTTTCTGGCGTGTCGGATTAGGTTTGTCGGTCAGGCTTTCTTGCGGTTGATGAAGAAGAATACCGTCACCAGCGCCACCGACAGCACCAGGAAGGCCGCCGCAATCGCGTTGATCTCCGGCGTTACCGCCCGGCGCAGCTGACCCAGCATGTAGGTCGGCAGCGTGTCCTGCCCGCCCGATTTGACGAATTCGGAAATCACCACGTCGTCCAGCGAGATGACGAAGGCCAGCATGAAGCCGGCGATGATGCCCGGCCGCAGCAGCGGCAGCGTCACCCGCCGGAACACCTGCCAGGGCGGGGCGTAAAGATCCGCCGCCGCGCGCTCCAGCGACTGGTCCATGCCCTCCAGCCGCGCCCGGATGGGTAGATAGGCGAAGGGGATGCAGAAGGCGGTGTGCGCCAGGATGAGATAGCCGAGCCCGGAATAGCCGGTCCACACCTTCACCTTGGCGAACACAATCAGCAGGGCCACGGCGGTGACGATCTCCGGCACCATCAGCGGCAGGTTGATGAAGGCGTATTTGAACGACAGGCCGGGATAGGGCGGGGTGCGGGTGGTGGCCAGCGCCGCCATGGTGGCGGCGATGGTCGCCATCGTCGCCGCGCTCACCGCGATGATGAGCGAACGCCATGCGGCATCCTGCACCGCCTGGTTTTCCGCCGCCTCATAGAACCAGTGCAGCGAGAAGCCGCCCCAGCTGGACAGCGAGTCGCTGGCGTTGAAGGCATAGACCACCAGCGTCGCGATCGGCAGGTAGAGCATCGCGAAGGTGAACAGCGCGACCGTGCCGAAGCCGGGCTGCACGCGTATGTCGAAGCGCGGCTTAGCCATGCCCGCCTCCCGAGCGCGTGGCGTTGCGCACATAAACCAGCATGGCGACCATGACGAGGAGCATCAGCGAGATCGACAGCGCCGCGCCGAGCGGCCAGTTGCGACCGGCGCCGAACTGCAGCTCGATGAGATTGGCGAGCATCAGATTCTTGCCGCCGCCGAGCACGCGCGGAATGACATAGGCGCCGAGCGAGGGGACGAAGACCAGGATGGAGCCGGCGACGATGCCCGGCTTCACCAGCGGCAGGATGATGCGCCGCAGCACGGCGAGCCGGCCGGCATAGAGATCGTACCCGGCCTCGACCAGCCGGAAGTCGAGCTTCTCCATGCTGGCATAGAGCGGCAGCACCATCAGCGGCAGGTAGACATAGACCATGCCGAACAGGATCGCCCAGTCCGTGTACATGATCGGGATCGGCTCGTTGATGATGCCGAGCCACATTAGCAGCGTGTTCAGCACGCCCTCATTGCGGATCACCTGCTGCATCGCGAAGGTGCGGATGAGCAGATTGGTCCAGAACGGGATGGTGATGAGGAACACCCAGACCTCGCGGGTGCTGCGCGGCCGTGTGGCGATGAAATAGGCCGTGGGGAAGCCCAGTGCCAGAGTCGCCAGCGTGGTGATGACCGACAGCCGCACCGAGCGCCAGAGGATCGACAGATGCGCGTCGGCCAGCGTCACCGTGTCGTCGAAGATGTCGCGCTGGAAGAGAACGGAGAACCAGCCGTCGAGCGAGAACTCGCCGGGCTTCACGTCGCCATAATCGCCCTTCGCCATGAAGGAATAGGCCAGCATGACGAAAAGCGGGCCGATGGCGGCGATGAAGACGATGAACAGCGCCGGCAGCGACAGCAGCCAGCGCGTGCGGGTTTTCGACTGTTCGTCGCGTCGGGCGATCTCGGCCGCGCTCGCCATCGCTCAGTCCCGCAGCACTTGCGCCGCATCGGGCGCGATGTCGATGCCGACGCGATCGCCGACGCTGGCGCCGCAGGATTTGCTGCGCGAGTTCTGCTGCCGCACCATGAAGGTGGAACCCTGGTCCAGCTTCACATGGATATGGGTGTCGGTGCCGAAATAGACGATGTTCTCCACCACGCCGGACAGCTGGCCGCCGGTGGTGACCATGCGCGCATGTTCCGGCCGCACCACCACCGTCGCCTCGCCCGCCGGGCGGTAGCCTTCCGCGAGACTGGCGGAAATCTCGATGCCGGAGGGCAGGCGCACCCGTGCCACGCCCTCTTCGATGCCGACCATGGCGGCGGAGAGGAAATTGGTCTCGCCGATGAAGTCGGCGACGAAACGCTCGGCCGGCTTGTCGTAAATGTCCCACGGCGTGCCGACCTGCAGCACCCGGCCCTTGGACATGACCGCGATGCGGTCGGACATGGTGAGCGCTTCTTCCTGGTCATGGGTGACGAAGATGAAGGTGATGCCGGTCTCGCTCTGCATGCGCTTGAGCTCGATCTGCATCTCCTTGCGCAGCTTGTAGTCGAGCGCGGAAAGCGGCTCGTCGAGCAGCAGAACCTTCGGCGCCGGGGCCAGCGCCCGGGCGAGGGCGACGCGCTGGGCCTGGCCGCCGGAAATCTGGTCGGTGCGGCGCTGCGCCAGCTCCTCCATATGGACGAGCTTGAGCATCTCGGCCACGCGCGCCTCGATCTTCCCCTTGGCCCAGCCGAGCATTTGCAGGCCGAAGGCGACGTTCTCCCACACCGTCAGATGCGGGAAGAGGGCATAGCTCTGAAATACCGTATTGATGGGCCGCTTGAACGGCGGCAGGCCGGCGATGTCCTCGCCATGCAGGCGGATCGTCCCTTCGGTGGGATATTCAAACCCCGCGATCATCCGCAGCAACGTCGTCTTGCCGCAGCCTGACGGTCCTAATAACGTGAAGAATTCGTTTTCGCGTATGGCGACCGAGACATTGTCGAGCGCCCGAAGGGCGCGCGGGCCTTCGCCGAATTGCTTGACGATGCCATGGCAATCGACAGCGATGCGGGCGTCCGGTACAGGGGAAGGCTCCGGCATTATTCACCCGTTGCTAGAAAGGGGCACCAAAAGGGGCGTCGAACACACCGCAAGCGGTGCCATCGGACAGCAGCCTAAGTGAGCCCTCCTCATCCGGCAAGCGGAGAGGAGGGCAATGTGATCATATTTTTGGCCGGTCCTGTTTAAAGGCAATCGGCGGGCGGCGCGCCGCCCAGGGGGCGGCTTCCTCGATGCGCGCGCACAGGCCGAGCAGCGCTTCGTCATGGCCGAAGGGCGCGGCGAGGTGAATGCCGACCGGCAGGCCGTCGGGCGTCCAGTGCAGCGGCAGCGAGGCGGCGGGCTGGCCGGAGGCATTGAAGGCGGCGGTGAAGGGCGAATAGGCGAACACCCCGTCCGGCCCCATCCGGTAATCGAGGTAATTCCGGCCGACATGGTCGAAACGCCCGAGCTTCGCCGGCGGCTCGGCGAGGGTCGCGGTCAGCAGGAAATCGGCGTGCTGGAAGAAGGCGGCCATTTCGCGCCCATAGGCATGCACCTTGTTGACGGCGTCGAGATAGTCGGCGCCGCTGATGCCGCGCGCATAGTCCACCGCCGAGCGGGCGACGCTCTCGATCTCATCGTCCTCCAGCGGCCGGCCGCGCCGGCGCACCGCGCTTTCCACCGTCAGGGCGGTGCCGCAGCCGACGATCTTGGTCCAGGCCGCCATCATGCCCGCCGTATCGGCCTCCGGCCGGGCCTCGACCAGACGGTGGCCGAGGCTCTCCAGCAGCTTCGCGGCTGATTCCACCGCCGCCCGGCATTCCGGCGCGATGGGATCGCCGGTCAGCGTCGTGGTGGTGAAGGCGATGGTGAACGGCCCGTCGCGCCGCGCCAGCGCGGCGGCGAAGGAGGCTTCCAGCGGCGGCGCGACATAGGGGGCGCCGAGATCCGGGCCCTGCGTCACGTCGAGCAGCACCGCCGTGTCGCGAACGGAACGGGTGAGGAAGCCGTCAATGGCCATGCCGGCCCAGCCTTCGCCGACATAGGGGCCATCGGGCGTCCGGGCGCGGGTGGCCTTGAAGCCGAACAGGCCACAGGAAGAGGCGGGGATGCGGACCGAGCCGCCGCCATCCGAGCCATGCGCGGCGGGGAGGATGCCGGCCGCCACCGCCGCTGCCGCGCCGCCGGAGGAGCCGCCGGGCGTGTGGCCGAGATTCCACGGGTTGCGGGTCGGCCCGCCATAGACCGCCGCCTCGGTGGTGGGCCCGACGCCGCCTTCGGGCGAGGTGGTGCGGCCGAAGGTGACGAGCCCGGCCGCCCGCAGACGGGCATAGATGGCCGAATCCTGCCCGTAGCGCGTGTTGGCGAACAGGCGCGAGCCATTATTGGAGGGGAACTCCATCGCCTCGGCGCCGAGGTCCTTGAGCAGGAACGGCACGCCCTTCAGTGGCCCTTCCGGCAGCCCTTCCTCGATCATCCGGCGCGCCACCTCTTCGCGCAGCAGCGTCACCGCGTTGAGCTGCGGGTTGAGGGCGGCGACGCGGGCGAGCGCCTCGTCGAGCAGTTCGCCGGGGGTGACATCGCCCTTGGCGACGTGGTCTGCGAGAGCGACGGCGTCGCTCGCATCGTAAAGTTCGCTGATGTCCATGAGGCGGTGTCCGCTACCACAGGGGGGTAGAGATGTATCGCCTCCCGGCCGGCGGGCGCGCAAGAGCCGCCCGGTTGCGTCCCTGCGGGCTGGAGCCGTTCCCTCGCAAACCGCCCTGAACCTTCGCTGCAAGCGCTCTAGCGGCCCGGCGCGGGCGCCGGACGCTCGCGCCGGGCTGCGAGAGCCTCCGGCAGGGGCGGGGCCTGCTTCGCCAGCTTTTCGCGATAGGCCGGTACAACCTGAAGGGCGAAGGCGACGAGGCGCTGCTCATCCCGCTCGCCGAGGCTGATCGCCTCCATCAGCGCGGAGGCGAGGCGCATCCGCATCACGTCATCCGCACCCTCGCGATGAAGCTGGGCGGCGGCGTGCTGGGCCTGGGCGATGCAACTGTCGAGAAGGCGGACGGTTTCCGGATCAAGACGAAGGTAACGCGACGACATATTCATTCCCCATGCGACCATTCGCGGCCTGCGCGCCAGATGTAGGAGGCAGGGACTCGCCGGCAAGGGGAGGGCGGCGCATCTGTCGCGAGACCGGAGAGGGAGAAGCCGGGAGCAAGTTAGTAAGCCGGCTATGTTCTTGCTGCGGCTGAATACGGCGGCGACGGATGCCGGGGTGCGGGCGAAAGAGATAGCCGGCTATTGAGTTCGTCACGACAAGCCGCACTGCGGGAGTGGTGCGCCTCACCCGCCGGGAGCGGCGGGGATGCGGCGGAATACGTCGTCACAGGCGACGAGATAGAGGAAAGCGTTGACCTCGACCGCCTTCCCCTCCCGCACCGCGCCGGCTGCCACCGGGCCGCGTGATCTGATCCGCCGCCGCTCTGCGCGCGTAATTCCGGCACTGCTGCGGAGGATTCGATGAAACGCCTGCTCCTTCTTGCCGGAATTTTCGCCTTTGCCGGCCTTGGCACGTCGGCCGTCCAGGCCAGGGATCTGGTGCTCGAACAGTATTTCGCCGGCCGCACCGTCGCGGAGGGATCGTTCTCCGCCATCAACGGCGTGAGGCGCAGCTTCACAGTGGACCTCACCGGCCGCTGGAACGGCAACGTGCTCACGCTGGTGGAGGATTTCCACTTCGCTGATGGCGAGAAGGACCGCAAGACCTGGCGGTTCGAGAAGCTGGGGCCGGGGCGCTATCGCGGCACGCGTGAGGATGTGCGCGGCGCGACCGAGGTGACGGTAAAGGGCGATACCGCCACCTTCAGCTATCTCCTCGATCTCGACCCCGGTGCCGGGGAAAACCTCGTCCGCTTTCACGACAAGATGGTGCTGCGCGAGGACGGCACGGTGCTGAACACCGCCTGGGTGACGAAATACGGTTTCCCGGTCGCGCTCACCCGCGTCACCTTCCGCCATCCCTAGGCGCGCCCGCGACCTTCTCTCCCGATGTTAAAGGAGGACTCCATGCGCTCCCGCGAGAAGACACTCTGCCTCGCCCTGCTTCTTGCCGCCACCGCCGCGCCGGCGTTGGCCGAGCCGCTGAGCGGCCCGGAAATCCAGGAGAAGATCGGCGGCGAACTGGTGCGGCTGAGCACGCCCTACGGCATCACCCTGCCGCTGGTCTATCGCGACGACGGCGTGGTGGCCGGGGACATTTCCGGCTTCTCCATCGGCGCCATGCTGGCGCCGAGCGAGGAGGGCCGCTGGTGGGTGAAGGACGACCGGCTGTGCCAGAAATGGCCGACCTGGTATGACGGCCGCACACATTGCTTCACCATCACCTCGCTCGGCCCGAAGAAGATCGCCTGGACGCGCGATGACGGGCTTTCCGGCACCGCCACCATGGGCCGCTGAGATGACAGAGGCGCCGGCGGGTCCGGCCGTCACCGGCCGGCGCCTCGCGCTCTACGCTTTGCCGGCCCTGCCGCTGGCGGCGCTGGCGCTGCCCTTCTATGTGATCGTGCCGAGCTTCTATGCCGAGGCGCTGGGGCTCTCGCTCACCGCCGTCGGCGCCGCTTTGCTGGCGATCCGTCTGATCGACGCCCTTTCCGACCCGCTGCTCGGCTGGGTGGCGGACCGGATCGCGCCCCGGTTCGGACGGCGGCGGGCACTGATGGCGCTGGCGGCGCCGGTCACCGCGCTCTGCGCCTTCATGGTGTTCTGGCCCGGCGCGGGGGCGGGCATCGCCCATCTCTTTCTCTGGGGGCTTGGCCTCTCGCTCGGCTATACCGCGCTCAGCCTCGCCTACACCGCCTGGGGCGCCGAGATCACCGCCGATTATCGCGGCCGCGCCCGGGTGGCGGCGGCGCGCGAGGGGGTGACGCTTATCGGCACACTCGTCGCCATCGCACTGCCCTTCGCCATCGGGCTGGGGACGGATGCGACGGGCTTTCACGGTCTGGCGGCGATGGGGGTGTTCGTGCTCGTCACCCTGCCGCTGTTGTGCGCGGCCTGCGTGTTCGGCGTGCCGGAGCCGGAAAATCTCTCGCGGGGGAAACTGTCCCTCGCGGCGGGGCTGCGGCATTTGCGGGCCAATGGCCCGTTTCTGCGGCTGATCGCGGCGTTTCTGCTCAACGGCATCGCCAACGCCATACCGGCCACGCTGTTCCTGTATTTCGTCGCCGACCGTATCGGCGCGGCGCAGCTGCAGGGGCCGCTGCTGTTTCTTTATTTCCTTTCCGGCGTCGCCGGCCTGCCGCTGGCGCTGCGCTGCGGGAGCCGCTTCGGCAAGCACAAAGCCTGGTGCGGGGCCATGCTGGCGGCGTGCGTCGTCTTCGCCGGGGCCGGCTTTCTCGGTCCGGGCGATGTGGTGGCGTTCGGTTTGATCTGTGGCGCGACGGGCGTGCTGCTGGCCTTCGACGTCGCGCTGCCGCCGGCGATCCAGGCGGATGTGGTCGATGTCGACACGGCGGCGTCGGGGGAACAGCGCTCGGGGCTGTATTTCGCGCTGTGGGCGCTGGCCACCAAGCTCGCTCTGGCCATCGCTGTCGGCGTCACCTTCCCGCTGCTGGACTGGGCGGGATACCGGCCGGGCACGGGGGCACCGACCGAACAGGCGGGGCTTGCCCTCGCCCTGCTCTATGCCTGGCTGCCGATTCCGGCCAAGCTTGCCGCCATCGCGCTGATGTGGCGCTTTCCGCTCGACGAGGCGGCGCAGCATCGGCTGCGGACGGTGATCGAGGCCACGTCGGCCGCGAAAGCAGGAGCGCGCTGAGCGCTCCTGCGGGCTGGCGGTTCAGCCGATCTGTTCGATGATGATGGCGCGGATCTGCTCGCGCGTGAGACCGCAGGGCTCCGGCTTCCACTCCGGGCTGGAGCGGATGATGGCGGGCGTGGGCGGGGTGAAAGTGTAGTTGCGCATAAATCCTCTTGGCCGCGGCGGCCTGTGGCCGGCGGCTGACGCTGGTGCGTCAATGTCAGGTGAAAAGCCCGGCATCAGGGTGATGGGGCTGGCCGCACTGGCGGCACCTGATGACGTAACGTCGCATTGCGTCACCAATAAGGCGGAGCGGGTGTCGTCTCGGCCGTCGCTCTGGCGGGAAGGTCGCCGGCCGCGCGCCTTCCCAAACGGAAGGGTGACGGCCGGCGCAATGCTGAAACGACTAGAATGCCGTCATGATCGCCGCGCCTGCCGTCGCGACCGTTGCAGCAAGCAGACCCCACTTAACGGCCTGGCTTTCCATCTCGAACGTCCTCCGTTTTGTTGCTGAGCCCATGAACGGGCACTCAGATGATAAGAGGAGGGCGCGGCTTTTGGGTATTATGTATTAATAACACCTTCGTGAGCGCCTGCCGTCTGGTGTGCCATCCTGCGGCCGGGCCCTTGAACGATGGCGATTGCCGGGCCCGGCCGCGGTTTGGCGCGCGCGGGCCGCTATTCGGCGGCGGCGGGAAGCGGCGCGCGGGGGAAGGCGGCGTGGGGTGCGCGCAGGTCTTCTTCCTCCTCCTCGGTCGGCAGGTCCATCGGCCGACCCGCCAGCGCCGCGTCGAGGCGCTCACGGTCGAGTTCTCCCTCCCAGCGCGCCACCACCACGGTGGCCGTGGCGTTGCCGATGAAATTGGTCAGCGCCCGGCATTCGGACATGAAGCGATCGATGCCGAGGATCAGCGCCATGCCCGCGACGGGAACGGCCGGAACCACGGAGAGGGTCGCCGCCAGGGTAATGAAGCCGGCGCCGGTGATGCCCGCCGCGCCCTTGGAGGAGAGCATGGCCACCAGCAGCAGCACGATCTGGTCGGTGAGGCTCAGTTCGATGCCGGTGGCCTGGGCGATGAACAGCGCCGCCAGCGTCATGTAGATGTTGGTGCCGTCGAGATTGAAGGAATAGCCGGTGGGGATGACGAGACCGACCACGGATTTGCGGCAGCCGGCCTGCTCCATCTTCTCCATCAGGCTGGGCAGCGCCGCCTCCGAGGAAGAGGTGCCGAGCACCAGCAGCAGCTCTTCCTTGAGATAGCGGATGAGCGCGAGGATGGAGAAGCCGTTATAGCGCGCCACCGCGCCCAGCACGACGAACACGAACAGCAGGCTGGTGAGGTAGAAGGTGCCGACCAGCATGGCGAGATGGGCGACCGAGCCGATGCCGTATTTGCCGATGGTGAACGCCATCGCGCCGAACGCGCCGACCGGCGCCGCCTTCATGAGAATCTCCACCAGCCGGAAGAAAATCTGCGAGGCTGAGTTCAGCACATGCATCAGCGGTTCGGCGCGCGGGCCGACGCCGGCCATGGCGATGCCGAACAGCACGGCGAAGAACAGCACCTGCAGGATGTCGCCCGAAGCGAAAGCGTTCACCGGCGTGGAGGGGATGATGTTGCTGAGAAAGCCCACCAGCGTCTGCTCATGCGCTTTGGCGGCGTAGTCGGCGACCGCCTTGGCGTCGAGCGAGGCGGGGTCGATGTTCAGTCCGGCGCCGGGGCGCACCACATTGGCGACGATGAGGCCGATGACGAGGGCGAGCGTCGAGAAGGTGAGGAAGTAGAGCATCGCCTTGCCGGCGACGCGCCCGACCTTGCCGAGATCGCGCATATTGGCGATGCCGGTGGCGACGGTGAGGAAGATCACCGGGGCGATCACCATCTTCACCAGCTTGATGAAGGCATCACCCAGCGGCTTCATGTCGGCGCCGAGGCTCGGGTAGAAATGACCGAGCGCGATGCCGGCGGCGATGGCGACCAGCACCTGGACGTAAAGCTGGCGGTAGAACGGACGCGGTGCGGCTTTCACCGAGGTCGGGGCGAGGGCGTGATTCATGGCGCTTCCTGCGGTTGGCCCCTTCGGCGCCTCGTAATGCGGGCGGCGTGTGAAGCCGGGGTTGGATGGGACGCGGCAGACGTGCCGCGGCCTCCGTTCCGCAAGCGCCGTGCCAGAGGGGGCTCATGCCCGACCTGGCGCTTAAGTCATTGAAAAATAGGAGGGTGTCGGCGCGGATTCCGCAGGCCCTCGACAGATTGTGCGAAATGTCACACAAATCAGCGGGCAGTTCGTGCGAATTTCCGCACAGGAGGCGCCGTGTGCGGTCTATCCCCGGCCTGATCCGTCTGCGCCTCTGGCTCCGGCGCCGGGGACGCACGGGTACCCTCGTGCCGCTCCTTGCCGCGCTGGCCCTGCTGGCGGCGCTCGACCAGATGGCGCGGCGCGGCGCCGAGGCCTGGGTTATGGCGCAGTTGAGCCGGGAGGCGGAGGCGGCCGCCGGGCTGCGGGCGGCGATGCTGCGCAGCGAGATCGAGAAGCAGCGCTCCCTGCCGGTGGTGCTGGCACAGGATCCTGATGTGCGCACGGCCCTGACGCGGCGCGACCCGGCGGTGCTGCGCGCGCTCGACGCGAAGTTCGAGGCGCTCGCCGCCGGCACACGCGCCAGCGTGATCTATCTGCTCGACCGGCAGGGCGTCGCTGTGGCTGCGAGCAATTACCGCGACCCGACCTCCTTCGTCGGCAGTGACTATGCGTTCCGGCCCTATTTCCGACAGGCGCTGGCGGAAGGGGAGGCCGAACACTTCGCCTTCGGCACGGTGAGCCGTCAGCCGGGCCTTTATCTCGCGCGGCGCATCGACAGCCCGGCGGGGCTGATCGGCGTCATCGTGGTCAAGGCGGTGTTCGCCGAGGTGGAAGCGGAATGGCGCCGGCTCGATAGTCCGATCTTCGTCACCGACACGCGCCAGATCGTGCTGGTGACGAGCGTGCCCGGCTGGGAGTTTCGCGCCACTGCGCTGATCCCCGAGGCCGAACGGGCGCGCATTCGCGCCAGCCTGCAATTCGGCGACGCCGCACTCAGTCCGCTGCCGATCACCGCCGAGGGCGACGACCGCGTCCGCGTGACGATGCCGGACGGCGGCGCGGCGCAGACCTTTGTCGAGGCGGCGGCGCCGGTGCCCACCACCGGCTGGACGCTGCATGTGCTCAGCCCGATCACCGCCGCCGCCGAGGTGAGCATCGCCGCCGCGCGGGTGCTCGCCGTGCTCGCCGGCGCGCTGCTGATGGGCGGGCTGGCGCTCATCGGGGCGCGTCGCCGGCAGGCGCTACGCAAGCGCCGGCGCGAGAGCCGGGCGCGGCGCGAACTGGAGCGGCGGGTGGAGGCGCGCACGCTGGAACTGAGCGCGGCCAATGACCGGCTGCGCGAGGAAATGGACCAGCGCCAGCACGCGCAAGCCGCGCTGCAGGGGCTGCAGGATGAGCTGGTGCAGGCCAGCAAGCTCGCCGTGCTCGGCCAGATCGCCGCCAGCGTCGCGCATGAGGTGAACCAGCCGGTGGCGGCGATCCGCACCTTCGCCGAAAGCGGGGCGATGCTGCTGGGGCGCGGCGACACGGGCAGCGTCTCCGGCAATCTCGCCACCATTGTCGGCCTCACCGAGCGGATCGGCGCCATCACCGGCGAACTCCGCAGCTTCGCGCGCAAGGCCCCGGGTCCGCTCGGTCCGGTGTCGCTGCGTGCGGCGGTGGAGGGGGCGCTGCTGCTCGTCGGCTACCGGCTGAAGGAGCAGGAGGTGGCGCTGGAACTCGACATGGGGCCGGAGGACTTCCACGTCCGCGCCGAGCGGGTGCGGCTGGAACAGGTGCTGGTCAATCTGCTGCAGAACGCGCTGGAGGCGCTGGCCAGCCGTCCCGGCGGCCGGGTGCGGCTCGCGGCGCGGGCGGAGGGCGAGCGGGTGCTGCTCACCCTCGCCGATAACGGACCCGGCCTGCCGACGGCGGTGCTGGACACGCTGTTCATTCCCTTCACCACCACCAAGCCGGCGGGGCTCGGCCTCGGGCTGGTGATTTCGCACGACATCGTCGCCGAATTCGGCGGCACGCTTGCCGCCGCCAATCAGGACGGGGCGGTGTTCACTCTCAGCCTGCCGCGGGTGCCGTGATGGATGTGGCCTTCATCGACGACGACGCGACGCTGCGCGCCGCCAATATGCAGGCGCTGATGCTCGCCGGCCATGAGGTCGTGGCCTATGCCTCCGCCGCCGCCGCGCTCGACGGGCTCGACGCCGCCTTCACCGGCGTGGTGGTGAGCGATGTGCGCATGCCCGGCATGGACGGGCTCGAACTGTTCCGCCGGCTCAAGCGCATGGACCCGGACCTGCCGGTGATCCTCATCACCGGCCATGGCGACATCACCATGGCGGTCGAGGCGATGCGCGAGGGGGCGTATGATTTCATCGCCAAGCCCTATCCGCTCGACCGGCTGCTCGGCACGGTGCGCCATGCCCTGGAAAAGCGCCGCCTCGTGCTCGACAACCGCGCCTTGCGGCAGGCGGCGGAGGAGGCGAGCGCGGACATGCCGCTGCTCGGCACCACGCCCGCCATGGAAAGGCTGCGGCAGACGGTGCGCCAGCTCGCCGATGCCGATGTCGATGTGCTGGTGGAAGGCGAGACCGGCACCGGCAAGGAAGTGGTGGCGCAGGCGCTCCACCGCTGGAGCCGGCGCGCCGCCCGCCCGCTCGTCGCGGTCAATTGCGGCGCGGTGCCGGAAACGGTGATCGAGAGCGAGTTGTTCGGCCACGAGCCCGGCTCCTTTACCGGCGCGGTCAAGAAGCGCATCGGGCGCATGGAACATGCCCATGGCGGCACGCTGTTTCTCGACGAGATCGAGGCGATGTCGCCGGCGTTGCAGGTGAAGCTGCTGCGCGTGCTGGAAGCGCGCGAGATCGCCCCGCTCGGCACCAATGAGGTGCGCAAGGTCGATATCCGCGTGGTGGCGGCCTCGAAGATCGACCTGCTCGAACTGGTGCGGCGGGGCGGATTCCGCGAGGACCTGTATTACCGCCTGCATGTCGCCACCGTGCGCATTCCCCCGCTGCGCGAGCGCCGGGCCGACATCGCGCTGCTGTTCGGGCATTTTCTCGCCCGTTCCGCCAAACGCTTCCGCCGCCCGGTGCCGATGGTGACGCCTGCGATCCGCGCGCATCTCGCCTCCCATGACTGGCCCGGCAATGTGCGCGAGCTGGTCCATTACGTCGAACGGGTGGCGCTCGGCCTGGTCGAGCCGGCGCCGGCGGCGATGGCGGCGGAAGAGGAGGCCGGCGCCAGCCTGCCCGAGCGGGTGGAGGCGTATGAGGCGGCGCAGATCCGCGACGCCCTCGCCGCGACGCGCGGCGACATTCAGGCGACGCTGAAGCGCCTCGGCATTCCGCGCAAGACGCTCTACGACAAGCTGCGCCGCCACGGCATCGACCAGTCCACCTATCGGCGGGAAGCCGAGCCGGACGCGGAGAGGGGATAGGCGAGGGGGAGTTTCGGCCCGGCCTTCGACCGGTGCCCGCTCCGGGTGTTCCCGCGCCCAAGGAGGTGCTCAGGTGTGGGCTGAGGGCAATATCACCAATACGGATCTGCGCGCCGGCTTGGGCGGCAAGGAGATTTCCAGTTCTTTGATCAGGCGATCAAAACACGCGGCGTGAGCGGGTGTTTGTCCCGCCCATCTCCCGATTTCCGACAAAGCGCCGAGAACTGCGTCTTCCTCATTTGAAAGTATGAAGCCGCAATCGCATGCGACTTGGATTAAATCGTGAGTCTTAAGTGCATTGGAAATACGCTGACGCTCTGTAGCGATCTGTTTCGAAGAAATGGACAGGCCTTTTAGTGCGTTCTCAAAGGCATACTCGATCGCCCGCTCGAAGGCGATCGGCCCTGTCTGTGGATCGACGCGAGCTTCCTGAAGGTCCGCCGGAACGGGCGGATCGTCTGGGTGGCGGAGATTGTCGCGGTCGGCGTGAACACCGACGGCCGCTGCGAGGTACTCGGCATGGACATCGGCCCCTCGGAGGCCGGGACGTCGCGGTGTCGCAGACATGGATTGGCAGCAGGCAGCGCTCGTCGTGATGGGCGTTGAACCATGAGAGTTGCTGGTTGCCATGGACGACATCGACCGTGTCGTCGATATCGAGATCGTCGGCATCCTCCTCGCCGCAGGCAATGGCGAGGATCCGTGCCAGCGCAATGCGCGAGAGCGGATGCAGGATGCGTGTCGGATCGCGCCGATCCGGCGCGCGGCGGTAGCCAGAAGCATCGCGCGCCCCTCCGAAGAAAGTCTGCCGCCATCGACCGCGGCTGTGATCTTCCGGCCTGAAGTCTGATTCCGCCCCATTAGCTGCGGGCGCGGCTACCATTGTGGCGTCGCTTTCAGTGTCATCCCCAGGAGCAAGGGTTCGATAACGTGAAAGAGACCCTAGAATCTGCCGCGATCCGGGCCGTCCTGCATCAATCTGGCGCGGTCCGGCGGGAGGTAATAAGGTAGACGTAAATGTCAATTTCGGACAGAATAGTCCAAATATTGCCGCGCGTGACAGAACTCAACATCGCCGGGGTTTCATGGCTACAGAAAAGGGTTGCCGGCTTTCGCCCGGCCCTGCGATGTCCGGCGGACCGGTCGGTCGGACTTGGCGTTCGGGGTCCACCGCTGCCCGAATGCGCGCGACGGTATCCCTCGGCGCCCTGCTGGCGTCCATGCTGCCGGCCATTGCCGCAAACGAGATCATTGACGGCGGCACCACGGTCACGGTGCCAAGCCCCGCGCAATCCTCGCCTTGGGACATCACGGGATCGCTCACCGTCGGTGACACCGGAACGGGCACGCTCAACATTGAAGACGGCGGCAACGTCACGAGCGCGAATGGTTATCTCGGCGCTCAGACCGGTTCGTCCGGCACGGTGGTGGTAAATGGGGCCGGCGCCTCCTGGATCGCGCCAGGCGAACTCGGCATCGGCCAAGGCGGCCAGGGGACCCTCACGGTTTCCGCCGGCGCAGAGGCGAGCTTTACCTACGGCTATGTTGGCGTTCTCGCCGACTCGCAGGGCACGGCCACGGTCACGGGCACGGATTCCATTTGGACCGTCACCACCACCCTCTATGTCGGCTATGCCGGTACGGGAACCGTGAATGTCGAGGCGGGCGGGGCTCTGACTGGATCGACGGGCATCGTCGGCGCCGGTTCGGATTCGGCCGGAACGTTGACGGTGACAGGCCCCAACTCAACCTGGACGGCCACTACCGAGCTCGGCATCGGCCAGTCCGGCACCGGCACGCTGAACGTGATGGCCGGCGGCCAGGTGAGCACCGGTATCGGCTATATGGGCGTCAGTGCCGGTTCCCTCGGCACCGCCACGGTGACAGGCATGAGTTCGACGTGGACTAACACGGCAGAACTCCACGTCGGCTATGGTGGCACCGGCACGCTGACGGTTGAGGACACCGGCCACGTGTCGACCGTCAACGCCTATGTCAGCTCCAATGGCGGATCTACCGGGACGCTCACCCTCAAGAGCGGCGCGACCGCCTCCAGCAGCTATGCCTATATCGGCGCCAACACCGGCTCCAATGGCAGCGTCACGGTGACGGACGCGAACTCACTATGGACCAACAGCAACGATTTCGTCGTCGGCGGTTCCGGTGTCGGCGAGATGACGGTGTCGGCGGGTGGCGCGGTAAGCAGCGGCAATGGCTATCTCGGGCTGAATGCACTTTCCACCGGAACGGCGACGGTCACGGGTACGGATTCCAGCTGGAGCACGGGCAGTTCGAGCCTTTTCATCGGGCTCAACGGCACCGGCACGCTGAATATCGAGGCCGGCGGCAAGGTCACGAGCGCCGAGAGCTCCATCGGCTACAACAGCGGCTCCACAGGCACCGCGACGGTGACAGGCGAGAGTTCGACCTGGGATCTCGGCGCCAACGCCCTTTATGTCGGCTTCTCCAGCGGTGGAACCCTGGCTGTCGAGGCCGGCGGCAAGGTCACGAGCGGCGACAGCTTCATCGGCTATAACATCGGCTCCACCAGCACCGCGACCGTGACCGGGGAGGATTCGACCTAGGATATTGGCTCCCACTCCCTCAGCGTCGGCTATTCCGGCACCGGCACACTCGACATTGAGGAGGGCGGCAAGGTCACGAGCGGCTACAGCAATATTGCCGTGGGAACCGACTCGACCGGCACCGTGACCGTCACCGGGGCCAGTTCGACCTGGAATCTTGGCGGTGCCATCCTGGGCGTCGGCTATGAGGGCAATGGCACGCTCAATATCGAAGACGGCGGTACCGTGGAAAGCGGCGCCGGGGTCGTCGGCTACAACGCCGGCTCGTCCGGCACAGCTACGGTGACGGGCGCGGAGTCGCTCTGGAACACGGGAATCGAATACCTCTATGTCGGCCAGTTCGGCAGCGGCACGCTCACCATCGAGGATGGCGGCGAGGTCAGCAGCGCGAAGACCTTCATCGGCAACGAGGCGAATTCATCCGGCACGCTGAATCTCGATGGCGACGCGGACGGGCGGGGCGTGCTGGCCACGGGCAAGGTGGTCAAGGGAGCGGGCACCGCCACGCTCAATTTTAACGGCGGCGTGCTGAAGGCAACCGACGACGAGGTGGACTTCCTCTCCGGCTTCGCCGCAGGTGACATCCAGATCGAGGCCGGCGGCGCCTTTATCGATACCAATGGTCATGATGTGGAGGCCGATGCGACCCTTCAGGGCGTCGGCGCTCTTACCAAACAGGGCGCTGGCACGCTCACCCTCACCGGCGACAGCAGCATGTTCGACGGCAGCACTCAGGTTCTCGCCGGCGTGCTTTCCGTGAGTTCGGACAACGGCACCTCCGCTGGCGTGCTGGGTGGGGCGGTAAGCGTGTTCTCGGGAGGAACCCTTCAGGTGGAAGGGGGCACTCTGACCGGGCTGGTGACGCTGGAGAATGGCGGCCTGCTCGGCGGAAATGGCACTATAGGCGGTCTCGCGGTAAAGGCCGGCGGCGTGGTGGCGCCCGGAAACTCGCCCGGCACTCTTGCCGTCAACGGTGCCGTTACGTTCAGCGACGGGGCCACCTACCGGGTGGACACGGCAGCCGATGGCCAGCATGACCTCATCGCCGCGACCGGCACGATCACCCTCTCGGGTGGCGCTTCCGTCGAGGTGCTGGCCGCGCCGGGCGCCTATGACTGGCACACCACCTATACTATCCTCTCCACCGAGGCGACGGTGGACGGCACTTTCGGCACTGTCACCTCGGACTATGCGTTTCTCGTTCCCTTGCTCAGTTACGACTCCCAGAACGTCTATCTGACCCTTTTCAACAGCGACGTGCCGTTCGCCTCCTTTGCCCGGACGCCGAACCAGGCCGGTGTCGCGGTGGCGGCACAGGCGCTGGGGCTCGGCAACGAGGTCTATGACGCCATCCTCGGGCTTCCAGAGCGTGCGGTCGCCGGGGCGTACAATGCGCTCTCCGGCGAGGTCTATGCCTCCGCCGCGACGGTCATCCAGCAGCAATCGGTCTATGTACGCGAAGCCGTCGGCGCGCGCCTGCGCCAGTCCGTGACCGCGCCGGCGGCCGGACCGCTGGCCTATGCGGTCGCGGCGCCGGCCACGGCCCGGCTCGGCGTGGACTACGCCCCCACACTGTGGGCGCAGGGCTATGGCGGCTGGGGCGATACGTCCGGCAACAGCGACGTCGCCTCCGTCTCCAACACGATCGGCGGTTTCCTCATGGGCGCGGATGTGGCGGTGGCCGACAATGCCCGCGCCGGCCTGTTCGGCGGCTACAGCCGATCCACTTTCAACGTCGATGCGAGGTCGTCCTCGGGCGACATCGACAATTACGATCTCGGCCTTTACGCGGGCGCCCGGTTCGATGCGCTCGCGGTGAGCGGCGGCCTCGCCTATTCCTGGCATGACGCGACCGTCGATCGCATGGCGGTGTTTCCCGGCTTTGCCGAGGCGCTGAACGCCGATTATTCCAACGGAAGCCTGCAGCTTTTCGGCGAACTCGGCTACTCCATGACCTTCGGGGCCGTGGAGATGGAACCTTTTGTCGGCGCGGCGTATCTCAGCATCGACGGAGCGCGTTTCAACGAGACCGGAGGCGCAGCCGCACTGGCCGTGTCTACGAACTCCATGGAAACCACCTACACGACTGTCGGTCTGCGGGTGGCGACGACGGTGGAAGTCCAGGGTCACGTGCTGACGCCGAACCTGACGCTCGGCTGGCAGCACGCTTTTGGGGACACGACACCGGCTGCGACCATGATGTTCAGCGCTGGCGATCTGCCGTTCCAGGTGGGGGGCGTTCCCATCGCGGAGGATTCGATGCTGCTGCAGGCGGGGATCGGTTACACCCTGTCGGACATGGCGGTGCTGTCGGCCAGCTATTCCGGTCAATATGCGTCCTCGGCCTCCCAGAGCGCCTTCACCGCCCAGTTCGCCCTCAAGTTCTGAGGAGGGTTCGGCAAGGCGCCCTGGAACTGGGCTCTTTGTCGCCCTCTGCCCGAAGACGACGCTCTGATCGCGCCCTGCCATTGAGGGCGCGACGCGGGCCATCTTGGTGGACAGACCGAGGCCCAGAT
Source organism: Ancylobacter polymorphus (assembly GCF_030813495.1). Lineage (GTDB taxonomy): Bacteria > Pseudomonadota > Alphaproteobacteria > Rhizobiales > Xanthobacteraceae > Ancylobacter > Ancylobacter polymorphus. Next base: position 168,859 of record NZ_JAUSUI010000001.1, read on the forward strand.
CCCGCGCTGAAGCGGGTGAAGCGGCAGATGTACGGGCGTGGGAAACGCGACCTGCTGGAGGCATTCCTTGCCGCTCCAGCACAACGTCTCACCAGCGCTCCCGCTACATGACCCCGGAAACCATCGCGCCGATCAGCGATGATCCCGACGTCCCCGCCCTGCCGAACATGGCGGCCTGACTGCGCCGCCCATATCGGCGCGCCAGGCTGGCCAGCGGTCAGCTGCAAAGGACATGATCGCTTTAACGCGAAGATGCGTTCAGTTCGCTCGGCCGAGCCCTTCACTCCATTCGTCACGAGCCCAGCGACGCCGAGGGGCGCTCGCCGAAGGCGGTACTTCCGGCCGTTCCTCTGCGGCGGGAGCGTTCCCCTCACTCCTCCGCCGGCGCGAGGTCGAAGGTCTCGCCGGGAAAGAAGCGGGCGAGGCGCACATCGGCGCTACGGGCATGGCCTTCCATGCCTTCCTTGCGCGAAATGCGGGCCGTGACCACGCCCAGTTCGCGCGCCGCCGCGCGAGTGGCGCGCTGCCAGGTGACCGTCTTCATGAATTTATGCACCGACAACCCGCCCGTGTAGCGCGCCGCGCCTGAGGTGGGCAGCACATGGTTGGGGCCGGAGGTCTTGTCGCCAAAGGCCACGGTCGTCTCTTCGCCGAGGAACAGCGAGCCATAGGCCTGAAGGCGACCGAGCCACCAGTCGAGGTCCGCCGCCTGCACGTGCAGGTGCTCGGGAGCGTAGCGGTCGGCGACGGCGGCCATCTCCTCGGCATCCTCGCACAGCATCACCTCGGCATAGTCCGCCCAGGCGGCGCGGGCGCTGGAACGGTTCGGCTCCGGCAGCGCCTCGATGAGAGCGGGCACGCGCGCCATCACCGCCTCGGCGAGGGCGGCCGAGGTCGTCGCCAGCCATACCGGCGAGTTGTAGCCGTGTTCGGCCTGGCCGATCAGGTCATTGGCGATGAACTCGGCATCCGCAGTGGCGTCGGCGAGGATCATGCTGTCGGTCGGCCCGGCGAACATGTCGATGCCGACGCGGCCGTAAAGAATGCGCTTGGCCTCGGCGACATACTGGTTGCCGGGTCCGGCGAGCACGTCGGCCTTCGGCAGGCCGAACAGGCCGTTGGCCATCGCCGCCACGCCCTGCACGCCGCCGAGGTTGAGGATCACGTCCGCCCCGCACAGATCCATGGCGAAGACGATCTCGGGCGGAATGCCGTCCCCCGGCCGGGGCGGCGAACAGGCCACGATATGGCGCACGCCGGCTACCCGCGCCGTGGTGATGGTCATGATCGCGCTGGCGATATGGGCATAGCGTCCGCCGGGGACGTAACAGCCGGCCGCCTCCACCGGAATCTGCTTCTGCCCGGCCATCAGGCCGGGGATCACCTCGACGCTGCAATCAAGCACCGTTGCCTTCTGCGCCTCGGCGAAGCGGGCGATGTTGGCATGGGCGAAGCGTATGTCGTCCTTGGTCTTCTCAGGCACACGGGCAATGGCGGCCTGGCGTGCCTCGGGCGAGAGGACGATCTCACCCTCCCATTTGTCGAATTCGCGGGAGAAGCGGCGCACGGCGTCCTCGCCCTCCGCGTCGATGGCGGCGAGCAGGGCGGCCACGGCCTCGCGCACGTCGCCTTCGTCGGAATGGGCGGTGCGGGTGGCTTTCTTGAGATAGGTCACGGTCATGGCAGGGCTCACATCTTGCCCTTCCAGGGCACAATACGGCGCTCGATCAGGCGCATCAGCATGTCGAAGAGGTAGGCGATCGCCGCGATGACGACGATGCCCATGATGACGGTGGAGGTTTGCAGGAACTGGCTGGCGGAGAGCACCATATAGCCAAGCCCCTCCGTCGCCGCGATCATTTCGGCGGCCACCAGCGTGGTCCAGCCGAAGCCGATGCCGATCCGCATGGCGGTGAGGATTTCCGGCAGCGAGGCCGGCAGGATCACATAACGCAGCACCTTCCAACGCGAAGCACCGAAGGAATAGGCGGCGTGGATCTGCTCGATCGCCGCCGATTTCACCCCCGCCCGCGCGCCGAGCGCCACCGGGGCGAAGACGCTGAGGAAGATGAGCAGCACCTTGGACAATTCGCCGATGCCGAACCAGATGATCATCAGCGGCAGATAGGCGAGCGGCGGAATAGGCCGGTAGAACTCGATCGGCGGGTCGAGGATGCCGCGCATGGCCGGGCTCATGCCCATGGCCAGCCCGAGCGGAATGCCGATGACGCAGGCGAGCAGGAAAGCGCCGAACACCCGCGCGGCGGATATCGCGATGTGCTGCCAGAAGGGCGTGTTGGTGAAACCGTCGCGGGCGATATCCATGAATTTCTGCACCACCGCGCCCGGCGAGGGCAGAAACAGCGGCTTGACCCAGCCCATGGCGGTGACGAGCCACCACAGGAGAAGCAGCAGCGCGATGGAAAGCAGCGACAGCCACAGCGTGTCGCCGTCGCCCGGCACGCCGTACGCCTGGCCGGGCCTGACCGAGCGGCCGCGCGCCAGCCTCGCCAGCCGGGAGGCGAGCCGCGGGCGCGGATTTTGTTCGACGGGGCCGATGTGATCGACGGGGCTCATGCGGCGGCTTCCTCGTCGGCAAAGATGATGCCCAGCACCTGTTCGCGCAGGGCGATGAAATCGGGGGAGGCCTTCACCTCCCGCGCGGACGCCCCGTCAAGGAAGCGCCGGGAGAAGGGCAGGTCGAAGCGATGGGCGATGCGGCCCGGGCGCGGCGACATGACGATGAGTCGCGTGCCCATGAACAGCGCTTCCTCAACATCATGGGTGATGAAGAACACCGCCTTGCCGGTGCTGTTCCACACACGCAGGATCAGCTGCTGCGCCTTCTCGCGGGTCAGCGCGTCGAGCGCGCCGAGCGGCTCGTCCATCAACAGCACGCGGGGATCGCAGGTGAGCGCGCGGGCAATGCCGACACGCTGCTGCATGCCGCCGGAGAGCTGGTAGACCGGCGAGCCCTGGAAGCCGTCCAGCCCCAGAAGCGCGATGTATTTTTCCGCCGTGGCGTAGCGCTCGCGCGGCGGCACGTCCTGCATCTTCAGGCCGAAGGCCACATTGTCGCGCACATTCAGCCAGGGCATCAGCGCGTGCTTCTGGAACACCACCGAGCGGTCGGCGCCCGGCCCGGTGACGGCGGCGCCGTCGAGCCGGATGGAGCCGGAACTGGGCGAGAGGAAGCCGGCCAGCAGGTTGAGAAGGGTCGACTTGCCACAGCCCGACGCGCCGAGGGCGACAACGAAATCGTTGCGGTCCATCGTCAGGTCGATCTTGCGCAGCGCCTCGACCGGCGGTCGGCCATTGGCCGCGGGGTAGACGACGGACACGTCGTCGACGATGAGCACCATTGCATGTCCTCCGGAACGCCGGGCGGGCGGCGGGACCGCCCACCCGGCGCAATGCGGGGCCTCACTTGGCCGTGGCGGCCTTGGCGATGGAGGTGTTGACGAAGGGGGCGTAGCTCTCCGCCACCTTCTCGATGCGGCCGGCGCTCTTGAGGAACTCGGCGGTCGACTTCAGCGTCGCCGGGGCGCTGCCGAGCCATTTGTCGCTCAGCTGCTCCTTGAGCGGGACGAACGTATAGCCTTCCAGCGAGTCCGGGATTTCCGCCGGTGCGGCGCCCGTCATCTTGGCGATGGTCAGCACCTGCGGGCTGGTCGCGTTCCAGGCGGCCGGGTTGGCGAGATAGGCCGCATTGGCCTCGTCCGCCACCTTGGCGAAGGCCGCCATTTCCTTGGCATGGGCGGCGGCGAACTCCTTGTTCACCACCCAGCCGTCAAAGGTGGGGAAGCCCCAGGCGGCGGTCGTGTCGGCGCCGAGAATGCGCTTGCCTGTCTTTATGATGCGGCTCTGCGCCGGCTCCCAGATGAAGGCGGCGTCGATGGCACCCTGTTCCCAGGCCGCGGCGATCTGATCCGGCGGCATGCCCATGATGGTGACCTCGTTCACCGGCACCTTCTCATGCTGGAGCGCGCCCATCAGCGAGAAGTGGGCGGTGGAGCCGATCGGCACGGCGACGCGCTTGCCCTTCAGGTCGGCGACGCTGGCGATGCCGGTGCCGTCGCGGGCGATCAGGCTCTCGGCCTTGCCGATGACGATGGCGAGCATGAACATCTGGATGTCCACGCCCTGGCTCATGGCGATGGTCATCGGCGAGGAGCCGAGCTCCGACACCTTGACGTCGCCGGAGGCCATGGCGGCGATGATCTCGGCGCCGGAGGCGAATTTGCGCCATTCGATCTCCCAGCCGGTGGCCTTCTCGAACAGGCCCTCGGCCCGCGCCACCTGCATCGGCGTCGGATTGCCGAAATGGCCGATGACGATCTTCTCCGCAAAGGCGGAGCCGGCGGAAAGAATGAGGGCGACGGTGCCCGCCATCAGGCCCCGCATGGTCTTGCTCATGTCCGTTAACTCCTCTGTCAGGTCGGTCGTGGTTGCCGGGCCTTCTGTGGGCCCGTAAGTTCAGGCATCCCGCGCGAGCGAGACATCGACGATGGCGCCCACCAGCACATCCAGCGTGTCGAAGGCGCGGGCGCCTTCGGCGGTGCTGTCGGCGATGAGCGAGAATTCGGTGCAGGCGATCATCTGCGTGGCGACGCCGGCCGCCACGAGCTGCGCGGAAGCGCGTTGCAAGGCCGCGCGCGCCTCGGCGTCGGCATCCCCCGCCTTGATGCGGCGAATGGCGCCGAGCAGCGCGGCTTCGTCGTCGGGGTAAACCGCCGTCAGCCCCGCTTGCGCCAGCCGGCCGTCAAACAGGCCGATGCGGCGCAGCGCTGGCGAGGCGAGCACGCCGATCCGCCCGTCGGGCCCGGCAAGCCGCGCCGCATGGGCGACGGAGAGCGTCACCATGTCGAGCAGGGGTATCGTCACCGCCGCCGCAATCGCCGGGGCGAAATGGTGCGCGGTATTGCAGGGCATGGCCAGCGCCTCGGCACCGGCCGCCTCCAGCCGCCGCGCCATCGCCGCCAGCACGGGCGCGGGGTCTTCGCCGGTACCTTCGATCAGCCGGGCGATGCGGGAGGGCACCTGCGGGTTCTGGTCGACGATGAGCGGAACATGGTCACGATCATCCGCCGCCGGCACCGCCGCGATGATCCTGCTCATCAACAGCACTGTCGCCTGCGGGCCCATGCCGCCGAGAATTCCGACCCGGCGCGGCATCAGCGGCCCCCCTCCGCCAGCGTCGCGTCCAGCGCACCCAGAATATGGATGGCGATGAGGTCGCAATCGTCGAGAGAGAAGGTGAGGGGAATGCGCATGTCGAACAGGGTTGCGAGCACGCGCTCGCTCTGCGGCAGCTCGTGCCGGGCGATGTAGCGCCACGAGGTGTGCGCCGAGGTGAAGCCGGCCGGCTCGGCCGCCCCGAACCATTTCAGCTCCACGCCCCGTTCGGCCGCTGCCGAAAGAAGTGTCGTGCAGCCCGCAGCGGACAGCGCCGGCACGCGGAACTGGATCGAGGAGCCGACATAGCTTTCCTGCGGCGGGCGTGAGGGCATCCGCACCGCCGGGTGGGTGGCGAGCCGCGCCGCGATCCGGTCATGGCGCTCGTTCCAGCCGGCAAGATTGCCTTCGATCCGCGCCAGCTGAGGGCGGAGCAGGGCGGCGCGCAGATTGTCCATGCGCGCCGACATGTTGGGCGTGTCGAGCCTCACCTCGGCAAAGGCCTCGGCCGGCGGCGCCGCGCCGTGCCGCTCATAGAGCATGTAGGAGCCGGACAGGATCACGGCCCGCGCCATGAGGTCGGCGTCGTCCGTGGTCAGCAGCCCGCCCTCGCCGGAATTCAGATGCTTGTAGGTCTGGGTGCTGAAGCAGCCGGCGAGGCCGAACGAACCCGATTTCCGTCCGTTCCAGCGCGCGCCCATGGTGTGGGCGCAGTCCTCGATGATGCGCAGCCCGTGCGCGCGGGCCACTGCCTCGATCCGGTCCATATCGGCGATATGACCGCGCATATGCGACAGCAGCAGGACACCGGCGCCGGAGAAACGCGCCTTGGCGGCGAGGTCGTCGAGGTCGATGACGAGGTCGTCCGTCGTTTCCACCAGAACCGGCAACGCGCCAATCCCGGCAATCGCGCCCGGCACCGGCGCCAGGGTGAAGGCATTGGTGAGCACGCGCTCGCCCGGCTTCACTCCGGCGGCGCGCAGCGCGATCTGCATCGCCTGCCCGCCGGAGGCGACGGCGAGGCAATAGCGCGCGCCCTGCCATCGGGCGAATTCCTCCTCCAGCCGCGCCGTCTCCGACATTTCGCCGGGGGCGACATTGTAGCGGTGGAGCCGCCCCGATCGCATCACCGCCTCGGCGGCGGCAATGGCGTCTTCGGGGATCGGCGGTTGCTGGGTGAAACTGCCGGTGAAGCGGGGCGGTCGCATGGGTCAGGCCATCGCGTGCGCGGGCTGGTCGTCGGCGAAGCAGGCGTCATAGCCGAACAGCGCCGCCGAGCCGCCGGTGTGGAGAAAGACGATGCGCTCGCCCTTCTTAAAGATGCCCTTGCGGACATAATCGATGAGGCCGGCGGCGCCCTTGCCGGAATAGACCGGGTCGAGGAGGATGCCTTCCAGTTCGGCGAACAGGCGGATGGCTTCCAGCGTATCCGGGCCGGGTATGCCATACCCTCGGCCGACATAGTTGCAGTCCGCCACCACATCCTCGCGCTGCACGACACCGGGGCAGCCGAGCTTGGCGGCGGTGCGTTCGGCCAGCGCGAAGACGTTCTCTTCCTGCTTCGCCTTCGGCGCCCGCACCCCGATGCCGAGCAGCGGCACATGGGCATGAATGGCTTTGAGGCCGACGATCAGCCCCGCCTGGGTGCCGGCGCTGCCGGTGGCGGTGACGATATGGTCGATGGCGAGGCCGATATCATTGGCCTGCCCGATCAGTTCCAGCGCGCAATTGGCGTAGCCGAGCGCGCCGGTCGGGTTCGAGCCGCCACCGGGAATGGTATAGACCTTGCGCCCCTCGGCGCGCAGGCGCCCGGCCACCGTCTCCATCTCCGCATTCATGTCGACGCCGCCCGGGCGGGTCTCGGTCGTCGCACCATGCAGATGATCGAGCAGCACATTGCCATTGGTCTTGTAGTTGCGGTCGTTGGAGCCGGTCCGGTCTTCCAGCAGCAGATGGCAGCCAAGGCCGAGGCGGGCGGCGAAGGCGGCGGTCTGGCGCGCATGGTTGGACTGGGTGGCGCCCTGCGTCATTACCATATCCGCGCCTTCCGCTACCGCTTCGGCCATGAGGAATTCCAGCTTGCGCGTCTTGTTGCCGCCGGTGGAGAGGCCGGTGCAGTCGTCACGCTTGATCCAGATCTCCGGTCCGCCCAGTTCCCGGCTCAGGCGGTCGAGCCGCTCCAGCGGCGTCGGCAGGTGGGCGAGACGGATGCGGGGGAAGCGGGCGAAGTGCATGGGACGATCCTCAACTTGCGTATTTCGATGGTTGCAGATCGCTCGGCCGGTTTCCAATGCGAAATTCTCCACATAAGATGCATGAGATGCATGTTTGGAGGCGCCGGTGCGGCTGGAATGGCTGGAGGATATTCTCGCGGTCGCGGAGACCGGATCGTTCAGCGAGGCGGCGGAGCGCCGGCGCCTGACGCAATCGGCGTTTTCACGCCGGGTGCAGCACATCGAGGATCACGTCGGGGTGCCGCTGTTCGACCGCTCGCGCAAGCCGGTGCAGCTGCGTCCCACCACCGCCGAGCAGCGCGACCAGATCGCCCGCCTCGCCCGCACCTTGCGGCAGCTGACCGACGATCTGCGCCGTGGCGACCGCACCGCCGGCAACCGTCTGGTGCTCGCCAGCCAGCACGCCCTCACCGCCTCCTGGGCGCCGCGCTTCATCAACACGATCCAGTCGGAGAACGCCGACATCTTCCTCAAGCTGAAATCGGCCAATCTCGACGAGTGCTTCGCCTTCGTGCTGTCGCGGCAGGCCGATATTGCCGTGGTGTATCGGCGCCTCGGCGAGGAACATCCGATCGCCGCCACCTATATCGAGACAGCGATTATCGGCCGCGACCGGCTCATCCCGGTCTTCGCCCGCGCCCATGTGGCGCGGCTCAATGCCCGCTTCGCCCATGGCGAACTGCCCTTCATCGCCTATCCCCCGGACGTGTTTCTCGGCGAGGTCATGGACCAGATCGTGCTGCCCGCCATCCAGGGGGCGAGCCATATGGTGCCGACCGTGGAGACGGAGCTGACCCTCGCGGCGCTGGAACTGGCGGCGAACGGCATAGGCGTGGCCTGGGTGCCGGCGACACTTGCGCGCGCCCGCATCGACGCCGGCGACCTCGCCGATCTCTCGGCAAGCCTTCCCTATTGCGATCTCGATGTCACCGCGGTGCGGCTGGCCGACCAGGCCACCCCCGTCGAGGCCACGGTCTGGGAGCAATTGTGCCGCATGGGCGCGGCTGATCCCGCAGGGGCATCAGGGCGCGACATCGCGCGGAGGTGAACGGCCGCAGCCGCGGGGCAGGGGGCGGAACTGACCCGGATAAGGTCCGCTCGGGCGCCCAGTCGGGCGAGGCCGAACCCGCGTTCAGCGCGCATAGCAGAAGGACAGGCCGTCGTCCGGCGCGGTCATGACCCCCATCGGTATGCCGTAGATCGCTTCCAGCGGGCCTGGCTGCAGGATCTCGGCGGGCGGACCCTGCGCGATTAGCCGGCCGCCCTGCAGCGCGATGATGTGGTCGCAGAACCGTGCCGCCATATTGACGTCATGCAGCACCGCCAGCACGCCGATGCCGCGCCGGTGCGCGAGATCCTTGATCATGTTGAGGATTTCGATCTGGTGGGCGATGTCGAGCGCGGAGATGGGCTCGTCCAGCAGGAGGCTGTTGGCGTCCTGCGCCACCAGCATGGCGATCCAGGCGCGCTGGCGCTCGCCGCCCGACAGCGTGTCGACCATCCGTTCGGCGAGCGGGTCGAGGCCGGTCAGGGCGAGTGCCTCCGCCACCTTGGCCCGGTCGGCGGCACCGAAGCGCCCGAGCGCGCCGTGCCAGGGATAGCGGCCGAGCGCCACCAGTTCCCGCACCAGCAGGCCGGAGCCGGTCGGCGTGACCTGCGGGAGATAGGCCAACTCGCGAGCGAAGGCGCGGTCGCCCCAGTCCGCCAGCGCCCGGCCGCGGAACCGGATCGCTCCCTCGCCGGGCTGCTGGCGCGCCAGGATCTTCAGCAGGGTGGACTTGCCGGAGCCATTATGGCCGATCAGCGCGACAAATGTGCCGCCGGGGATGGAAAGGCTGAGCGGGCCGAGAAGCGTATGGCCGCCCGCCGTGAAGCGGGCCCCGTCGATCTCGAACAGCGGCGCCTCATCCGGCATGGTTCGCCCCGAACGCGACGCGCAGCGCGTGGTTGATCGAGGCCGGCAGCACCGACATATGCGTCTCGCCGGGCAGGAACTGGTAGGCGGTCGTCAGGCCGGGCACTGGTGCCAGCCGCTCCGCCATCTCCCGCGTATGGTCGACGATCCGGCTCTCCAGGAAGCTGGCAAGGCGCTTTTCAGCGTCCTCGGCCCCGATCTGGAACGGAGCGAGCTGCTGCTCATATTCGCCGACCAGCAGCAGCAGGCGCCCGTCGCCCCGCCGTGCCCCGCCCTGTCCCGCCGCGACGAAGGCCTGCGCCCGGTCGACGATACCCGCGCCCTCCCACCAGATCGCCGGGCTGGCGGAAATCCAGCCGGAGAAGGCGGCGGGCTGCTGGAATAGCGTATGCAGCACGAACAGCCCGCCAAAGGAATGGCCGAAGATCGACTGCCGGCGCACATCGACAGGCACGCGGCGGGCGATCTCGGGCTTCACCTCGTTTTCGATGAAAGCGAAGAACGTGTCCGCGCCGCCGGTCCGCACCGGCGGGCCGCCCTCGAAAAAGGGCGGGTAGGTCTGGCCGGGCGGCGGGCCGAGATCCCAGGAGCGGCGCAGGCTGTCATAGGCCTCCTCGGTGGGATAGCCGATGGCGACGATCACCCCGAAGGTGATCCCGGTGCCGAGCGTATAGGGCGCCTGCGCCCGCAAGGCCTCTACCGCAGTGGCGATGACCGCATTGCCGTCGAGCAGATACAGCACCGGCCAGCCCTCGGCGGGCGGCTCGCCCGGCGGGGTGTAGAGAAAGATGCGGTGCGGCGCGCCGCCTTCGCGCGAGGCGAGGTCGAACTGAACCGTGCCGGGGATGCGGGCGGGCGTCGTGGTCTCCGTCGCGGTCTCAAGCTTCATGCGCGTTGTCTCCGTGCCAGCAGCCACATGAGGGCAGGGCAGCCGATGAAGGTGGCGGTCAGGCCCGCCGGGATTTGCCAGGGGAAGGCGGCCGTGCGGCCGAACCAGTCCGCCGCCACCATGAGAATGCCGCCGATCAGGGCCGCCGCGACCAGCTGGGGCAGTGCGCGCTGCAGCCCGAGAAACCGCGCCAGATGCGGGGCCATCAGCCCGACAAAGGTCAGCGGGCCGATCACCAGCGTCGCCACCGCCGTCATCGCCGCCGTGGCGACGAGAAGCACGCGGTTGCTGCGGCGCGGGGGCAGGCCGAGCGCGCCGGAGATCGCCCCGCCGAGCGGGACGATATCGAGCCAGCGCGCCAGCAGCGGCAGGGCGGCAAGGCTCGCGAACGCCGCCACCAGCGCCACCCCGGCATCGGTCGCGGTCGCCGCATAGGTCGAGCCGGTCATCCAGTTCAGCAATTGCAGGGCGCGGGGGTCGCCGCCCGCCATCAGCGCCGTGACCAGCGCATCGAACATCGCCCCCAGCGCGATGCCGACCAGCAGCACCCGTTCCGGTGCCGCCGCGCTGCCGCGCGCCAGAGCGAGCATCGCCAGCAGGGCCAGCAGCGCGCCCAGAGTGGCGGCGCCGAGCTGCGCGGCGCGGCCGATCTCGTTGAGCGCGAATATGGCGATGATGAGCCCGAAGGCGGCACCCGCGCTCACCCCCAGCACTTCCGGGCTCGCCATCGGGTTGCCGGTCATGCGCTGCAGCGTGCCGCCGGCGCAGGCCAGCAGGATGCCGGCGGCGAGAGCCGCGAATGCCCGTGGCCAGCGCCATTCCGCGAGGTCGCCGCTGACGCTCCAGCCCTCCAGCCCGTAGCCGACGGCGAGCGACAGCCCGACCAGCGCGACCAGCAGCAGCGTGAGCGCGGCGAGGATCAGCAGCGGCCGGCGGGCGCGGGCGGCCGCCTCGCCCAGCCCCGTGGGCGGTTGCAGCGTCAACCGCAGGCGGGGAATCAGCCATAGCAGCAGCGGCGAGCCGATCAGGGCGGTGATCGCGCCGGTCGGCAGCATTTCGGCGAAATCGCCGGCCAGACGCTGCACGCTCTGGTCGGTGAGCCACAGCAGCACGGCGCCGAGCAGGGTCGACCAGAGGAGGCGCGCGGCGACGCGGCGGGCGCCGGCGACGGTGACCAGCGCCGGTGCCGCCAGGCCGATGAAGCCAATGACGCCGACCGTGCCGACCACCAGCCCGGTCAGGGCGACAGCGAGGGCCAGTGCGGCGAGCCGGATCAGCGGCACGGACAGGCCGAGGCCCTTGGCCTGATCGTCCTCCAGCGTCAGCAGGGTGAGAGGGCGCACCAGCAGCGCGGCACCCAGCAGGGCCAGCGCCAGCCGGGGCGTGAGGAACTGCGCAATCGTCCAGTCCTGCTGGCTCAACGAGCCGCCGCCCCAGATGAACAGGCCGGCGAGGTAATGGCTGTTGAACAGCGCCAGCATCGCCGCCAGCGCGCCGCAGTAGAGGCTCACCACCATGCCCGCCAGCACCACGGTGAGCGGGGAGAGCCGCCGGCGCCAGGACAGGCCGAGCACGAGCAGCGCGGCCACCAGCCCGCCGGCCATCGCGGTCCATTCCCGCCCCACCGCCAGCAGCCCCGGCGCCCAGAGCATCGCCATGGCAAGGGCGAGATTGGCGCCGGCGGAAACGCCGAGCGTGGTCGGCGAGGCCAGCGGATTGCGCAATGCCAGCTGCAGCAGCGCGCCGGCCAGTCCGAGGGCACCGCCGCACAGCAGGCTGGTGGCAAGGCGCGGGGCAAAGCTGTAGCGCACCAGCATCTGGCGCACATCCGAGGGATCGGGGCTTGCGAGGGCATCGATCCAGAGGGCTGGCGGCAGCCGCAGCGCGAGCGTCGCCACGCTCATGCCGAGAGCGGCGAGCGCCAGCCCGCCGACAAGGGAACCGGGACCAAGCCGCAGGCGCTCACCCATGCGCGGGCGCTCCGGCAAGGGTCTGCCCGAGCAGCCCGGCGAAGCGCATGGCGGAAGGCAGCATGCCGAACATCAGCGCCGGTGGCATGGCATGCACCCGCCCCGCCCGCACGAAACCGAGACTGTTCCACAGCGGCGAGCGGGCCAGCGCCGCCAGCACATCGGCCGCGATCGGCTCGACATAGATCAGCCGCGCCTCCGGCGCCCGGGCCAGCTGCTCGATGCCGACGGTGGCGAAGCCCCAGTAATTGACCTCGCCCCGCCAGGCATTGGCGAGGCCGCACAGCGTCATCACGTCGTCGAACAGGCTTTTCGCGCCATAGACGCGGACATGGCGGGTATCCATGAAGCTGACGAGAAAGACCGGGGTGCCGGCATGGGAGGCCAGCGCCGCGCGGGTCGCGGCCATCCGTGCGGCACTGGCATTGATCAACTCCTGCGCCTGGCTCTCCCGCCCGATCATGCCGCCGAGCCGCCGCGTGGCGTCGACACTGCGGGGATAGGGCGTGCCGGGCTCGGGCGTATAGATCGCGAAGCTCTCGGTGCGGGCGATGCGCGCCAGCACCGGGCCAAGGGGCGCGAGATAGGGGGTGGTGAGGATCAGCTCGGGCTTCAGCGCGTGCAGGAGTTCGAGATTGGCCTCCTGCGCGGCACCGAGATTGACCACGCCGGGCGGCATCGCCGGCTCGACCACCCAGGTTGCCCATTGATCCGCTTCGGCGATGGCGATCGGCGGCACGCCCAGCGGCAGCAGGGTTTCGGCGAGGCCGTAATCGAGCGAGACGACCCGCGCCGGCGCGGCACCCGCGCGCGATGGACCGGGCACCAGCACGGCGCAGGACGCGGCAGCGGCCAGCAGGCCCCGCCGCGTCAGGCGGTGAGCGGAGGCGGGCACGGCGCGCGCCCTACCAGCGGTATTTCAGGCCGGCGATGACCGTGCGCGGCATGCCCTCATAGCAATAGCCGACATCGCAGGTGACGTATTCTTCGTTGAGCAGGTTCTGGGCATTGAGCTGCGCGCTCCAGCCCTTGAGCCGGACGTCGAGGTAGGAGAAGTCATAGCTCAGCTTGGCATCGACCAGCGTGTAGGCGCTGTTCTGGAAGGTGTTGAGCGAGTCGCCCCAGGTGGCGCCGGTGTAGCGCACGCCCGCGCCGATGCCGAGGCCGGCCAGCTTGCTCCCCTCCTGGAACTGGTAATCCACCCAGATGGAGAAGGCGTTCTGCGGCTGTCCCGACGGCGTGAGCCCGATCGTCTCCGCTTCGCCGGCGACATTGGTGAGGTCGAGATAGGTGTAGGCGCCGCGCAATTTCAGGCCCTTGCCGAGATTGGCCACCGCCTCCAATTCGAAGCCGCGCGCGCGCACTTCGCCGGTCTGGACCTGGAACAGCGGATTGGTGGGGTCGGTGGTGAGGCCGTTCTCCTGGTTGATCTGGAACACGGCGGCGGTGAAATAGCCGTCGAACCCGACCGGGGCGTACTTCACCCCGGCTTCGATCTGGCGGGCCGTCGTCGGGTCGAACACATTGCCGTTGATGTCGACGCCAAGATTGGGCGCGAAAGAGGTGGCGTAGCTCACATAGGGAGCGATGCCGTTGTCGAACAGATAGGTCAGGCCGACGCGGCCGGTGAAGGCATTGTCGTCAATATGGTCGGTGGTGTTGGCGAGGAGATCCTCATCCCTGGTCGCGACCCAGTCATAGCGGCCGGTGAGGGTGAGTATCCAGCGGTCGAACGTCGCCTGTTCCTGCACATAGATGCCGGTCTGGCTCTGCTTCTGATCGTAGCGCGCGGAGTTGAGCGGAGGATCGAAGGTCGGGCCGAGCGGCTGGCCGTTAAACAGGGAAATGTCCGAGGCGGTGCCATAGCCGATGCCGCCATCGAGACCGAGATAGGAATAGTCTAGCCCGAACAGAAGCTTGTGCACGACCGGCCCGGTGGCGAAATCGGCCTGGAGCTGGTTGTCCACGACAAAGGACTTCAGCTTGTCGTGGACATAGCCGGTGTAGCGGCTGGCGGTGCCCGCCTCGTAATCATAGTCGGAGATGCCGTTGTAGCGCACATGGGTATCGGCATAGCCGTAGCGCAGGTTCTGACGGACGGTGAATACCTCATTGAACTCGTGCTCGGCGAGGTAGCCGATCCGCCACTGGTCCTGCTTGAGGCTGTTATAGTCGCCGATGCTCTGGCTGAAGGGCGCATTCACGCTGCCGTTCCAGCCGAAATAGGGCATGGAGGCGGGCGTCTCCGACTGCTGGTACTCGCCCAGGAAGGTGATCTTGGTCTGGTCGTTCGGTTTCCAGGTCGCGGCCGGCGCGATATAGGCCATGTCGTTGACGCCGCCGCCGAGCGTGTTGGGCGAGCCGGCATCGCGCAACACGCCGGTCAGGCGGTAGAGCAACGTGCCGTCCTTATCGACCGGCCCGCCGACATCGAACTGTCCCTGCCACAGATCGTAATTGCCGCCCATGACTTCGACTTCGCCGAAAGCGACCTCGGTCGGGCGCTTCGAGGTGATGTCGACGAGACCGCCGGGCGAGCCGAGTCCATAGAGCGCGGAGCTGGGACCACGCAGAATGGTGACGCTGTCGACCCCATAGGGCTCGACCTTGAAGATCGACATGTTGGCACCGGGAAGCCGAAGCCCGTCCCGATAGATGCCATTATAGGTAACGTCGAAGCCGCGAATGGAGAAGGAATCGTAGCGGGGGTCGAAACCGCTCTCTCCGGTACGCACGCCCGGCGTGTAAGCCACCGCCTCGGTGAGGGTCTGCACGTTGCGGTCATTGAGTTCGTCGCGGGTGACGACGGAGATGGACTGCGGGGTCTCGATCAGCGGCGTGTCGGTCTTGGTGCCGGCATCGCTGGTGGTGG
The DNA here is from genome assembly GCF_030813495.1 of Ancylobacter polymorphus. GTDB lineage: Bacteria > Pseudomonadota > Alphaproteobacteria > Rhizobiales > Xanthobacteraceae > Ancylobacter > Ancylobacter polymorphus. The sequence goes on from NZ_JAUSUI010000001.1 coordinate 183,914, forward strand.
CGACATAGCCGACGGTACCTGTGCCCTGCACGTCGATGGTGCCGAGTTCGATCGCTCCGTCCGGGCTGGTGCCGGCCGCGCTGGTGGCGCTGGGATCGACGATGGTCACCTGAGCGGGGCCGGTGAAGCGGTAGGTGAGGCCGGTGCCGGCCAGCAGGCGCGACAGCGCTTCCTGCGGGGTCAGCGTGCCGGAAACCGCTGAGGAGCGGCGCCCGGCCAGCTTGGCGGTGTCATAGAAGACCTGGACGCCCGCGCGCTGGGCAAATTTCAGCACGCCGCGATTGAGGTCCTGCGCCGGAATGTCGAAGGCGATGCGCGCGGATGCCGCACCGGCGGGCTGCTGCGCCAGCGCAAGGCCGGGGAATGCCACCGAGGCGAGAAGCCCGGCGACCAGACCGGCCGCCAACCCATGGCGCCGCGCGGGAGCCCCCGTCCAATGTCTCACTCCAGCCATCTCTGTTCATCCCCTCGTGCCAGCGCCTGGTCTCTTGGGGGGGAAGACAACCGGGGGGCCCGAACCCCGTAAAAAAATCTGCTCTCAGTACAGTACGGTCACCAGCGGTGGCAGGGAGGAGGCGCTGGCGCCGAGTTCCGCCGTGATGGTGCGGATGACATCGTCGAGATTTCCGCTCGCAAACACGCCGCTCACCTTGCGCTGCGCGAGCCGGGGATCGGCGATGACGATGCGCCCGCGCCGATAGCGGTTGAGCTTGCGCACGACATCCTCGAGCGGCACGGAATCGAACACAAGGAGGCCCTTGCGCCAGGCGGTGGCCTCGTCGAGATCGGCGGTATCGACCGGGCCGAGGCCGTGTGACAGGTCGTACTCCACCGCCGTGCCGGGCGAGAGCACGACGCGCTCATCGCCGCGCTCGGGCGTGTCGAACGCGATTTCGATGCGGTGCTCGACGGCCGTGACCCTGGCGCCGTCCGCGCGCCCCTCCACCAGGAACTGCGTGCCGAGCGCGGTCGTGGTGCCACGGGCGGCGGCGACCACGAAGGGACGGCGCTCGGCGCCGGCACGCGGCGCGGCCTGGAAGAACGCGTCACCGGCGAGCAGGGTGACACGGCGCGCCTCGGCGCTGAAATGCACGGCGATGGCGCTGTCCGGGCCAAGATCGACAAGGCTGCCATCGTCCAGCGTCACTTGCCGCATCTGGCCCGGCGCGGTGCGCCAGTCGGCGGCGAGGGCGATCCAGGGATCGCCGATCTGGTAACGCAGGGCGAGCAAACCGAGGGCAAGGACGGCGATGATGCCGGCGATGCCGGCGCGACCGACGGGCTTCCGTCGTCCGGGGCGCGCGAGCGCGCGCAGCGGGCCGGGGTCGCGGCGCAGCAGATCGAGGCTGCGCCAGGCGCTGTGCGCTTCCTCGAAGGCGAGGCGGTGGTCGGGGTCCGCCTCCAGCCAGTCGCGGAAGGCGACGCGTTCGGCATCGTCCAGAGGGCGGCCCTCCAGGCGGGCGACCCAGTGCGCCGCGCGCCGGTCCGTCTCCGACGCTCGATCCTCGTTCACGTCGTCATCCATGCCGCGTGCCCTCCGTGTCCTCATAAGGGAAGACAACCGGCGGGGACCAAAACCCGTACTCACGTCACCGTCTAGCGCGTCCGCAGCCGCTGCGTCACGTGCTGGATCGCCATGGCCAGATGTTTCTGGACCGAGCTTTCGGAAATCGACAGCGCCCGCGCCACTTCCGGCTGGGTCAGCCCATCGACGCGGTTGAGCACGAAGATTTGCTGCGTGCGCACCGGCAATTCGCTGACAAAGCGCTGCAGGCGCTCAAGCTGCAGCCTTGCATCGGCGGCATCTTCCGGGGTCGGGGCATCGGCGGCGATATCGCCCAGCCATTCATGCGGCACACTGTCGGTGCGGCGGCGGGCTTCCTGCTTCTTGTGATTCAGCAGGAGATTGCGGGCAATCGTATAGAGATAGGCACGGACATCGTCGACGCGGGTTTCGGGCCGCTCGATCACCCGGAGGAAGGTGTCCTGCACCAGATCGGACGCCATGTGCGAGTCGCGCAGACGGTACCGGAGATAGCGTCGCAGCTCCGGCCCATGGGCATCGAACGCTATTTTCAGGTCGCAAGTCACTGCGTCGAAACCTCATCCGCCGCATGGGGAATTTTTCATGGCGAGGTTTCACACTTACGTGAGTTTAAATAGCTCTGCAATATCAATAGTTTAGAGTGAATCAAAGGTAGGCCGGCCAAGCTGCGAGGCTCCAGCCCGGCCGGAAGCCGCCGCTACCGCCCGCGCCGGCCGGCAGGGCGATCATCACCCCGGGGACAGGCCCAGCCCAAGCGCCTCGATGAAAGCCTGGCAGGCGTGCAGTTCATCAAGGCGGATGAACTCATTGGGCTTGTGCGCGCGGTCGATGTCGCCGGGTCCGCAGATGATCGCGGCAATGCCCGCCTCCTGGTAGAGCCCGGCTTCCGTGCCATAGCTGACGGCCGCCAGAGAGGGTTTGCCCGTCAACCTTTCCACCAGAAGGGCCAGCGGCGCATCGGCGGGAAGGGCGAGCGCGGGATAGTCGCTCAGCATCTCCCACGTGGCGTTGACGCCGCGCGCGGCGAGCGAGCCGATGACGGCGTGGACGGGTTCGAGCAGCGCGCGCGGCGCATGGCCGGGAATCGCGCGGGCCTCCAGATCGGCGACGCACAGGTCGGGAACGATGTTGAGCGCCTGTCCGCCCCGGATCGTGCCGATCTGCATCGAGGAATAAGGCGGCTCGAAGGTCGGGTCCTGCGGCCCCTTCTCCAGCGCCTGCGCCGTCGCCACGGTCTTTGCCAGCACCTCGGCCATCAGGTGGATGGCGTTGATGCCCTGGTCGGGGCGCGAGGAATGGCCCGCGCGGCCTTCGATGCGGATACGGGCCGCCGCCTTGCCCTTATGGGCGCGCACACCCCTCATGCCGCTCGGCTCGCCGATGATGGCGCCGAGCGGCGGCGCGCAGAGTTCCGGCAGGCGGGAAATGAGGTGGGGCGCGCCGCGGCAACCGGCCTCCTCATCATAGGAGAAGGTGAAATGGAGGGGGCGGTCGAGCCGGCCGGCCTTCAGGGCCGGGACGCTGGCGAGCACCGCCGCGAGAAACCCCTTCATGTCGCTGGAGCCGCGCCCAAAGAGCGCGTCGCCTTCCGCGCGCAGCGTGAACGGATCGGCGCGCCATTGCGCCTCCTCGGCGGGCACCACATCCATGTGCCCCGAGAGGATGTAGCCGGGCCGGTCGCGCGGCCCCAGCGTGGCGAACAGATTGGCGCGGTCGCCTTCCGGCCCCGGCAGAACCCGCACCTCAACCGCATGGCTCCGCAGATAGGTGGCGATCCAGTCGACAATGGCACCGTTCGGGGTGCCGACGACCGAGGGAAAGCTCACCAGGCGTTCGAGAATCTGCACGGCATTCATGAAAGCGGCATCCGAGAGGGAATGAGGGCCCCGCGGACCCCAGGAGCGTGTCAGGGCGTCGCCGGGGGCGCGCGCGGCGTGAACAGGGCGCGCGCCCGCAGGCGGAGGGTTGCCTATTTCGCGCCGAAATAATTGGCCCGGACGGCGGCGCCGACGAGGTTCACGATCAGGCGGCCGGCGGTGATGCAGGTGATGTCGTTGACATCGGTGGCCGGGGTGATTTCCACCACATCCATGCCGACCACGCGCCCCTTGTTCACCAGGCCATGGATCAGGCTTCTGGCCTGCATGAAGGTCATGCCACCGGCGCAGGGCGCGGCCACCCCCGGGGCGATGCCGGGCTCGAAAGCGTCGAGATCGACGGTGATGTAATAGCGCCCCCCGGCGGGGATACGGTCGAGCACAGGCTGGATGCCGCGCTCGTGGAGTTCATAGGAGGAGATGAGATGCGCGCCATAGGCGCGGGCGGCATCGAACTCCTCCTGCCGGCCGCTGCCGCTGGCATGGAGGCCGATCTGGAAGATCTCGCCGATATGATCCATCTCGGAGGCCCGGCGGATCGGGCTGGAGAGGCCGTGCGTGACGCCGTTGATCTCCTCGCGCCAGTCGAGATGCTGGTCGATCTGGATGAGGGTAATCGGGCCCTGGTCGTCGAGCGCCTTCAGCACCGGGATCGGGATCGAATGATCGCCGCCGAGGATGACCGGCATCGCGCCTGACGCCACGATCTTGCGCACCACCTGCTCGGCGCGCGCGAGATGCTCCTTCAACTCGCGCGGATCGGCATAGACGTCGCCGCAATCCACCGCGCGGATCGGCCGGTTGTCGTAGAGCGGGCCGCCAATGTCGAAATCATAGCGCTCGATGGCGCGGAGAATCCGCCCTGTCGCCCGGCGCATCGCCAGCGCGCCACGGCTCTGGTCGCTGGCAATCTCGCCGAAAGTGTAGGATTCGCCATAGGGGATGCCGAGATAGGCGATATCCGCGCGGAGCGCGTCGAGATCAGTGCAGGGCTCGGAATAGAGAAAGGTCTGATGTTCGGCCTTGGCGGGAATGGTCAGGGGCATGCACGTTTTCCTTGTCGTCGATGTCGCGTTGGCGGCATGCGCGGGCGCGTCGTGCGGGGCGAGCCGGCGGGGGTCAGTGTCCCAGGATCTGGCTGAGGAACAGCTTGGTGCGCTCATGCTGCGGGTTGGAGAAGAACGCTTCCGGCTCGTTCATCTCGATGATCTGCCCCGCATCCATGAAGATCACCCGGTTGGCGACCTGGCGGGCGAAGCCCATCTCATGGGTCACGCACAGCATGGTCATGCCCTCTTCGGCCAGGCTCACCATGGTCTCCAGCACTTCCTTGACCATTTCCGGGTCGAGCGCCGAGGTCGGCTCATCGAACAGCATGATCTTCGGCTTCATGCACAGGGCGCGGGCAATGGCGACGCGCTGCTGCTGGCCGCCGGAAAGCTGGCCGGGATATTTGTTCGCCTGCTCCGGGATTTTCACCTTCCGCAGAAAATGCATCGCCAGTTCGTCGGCATCCTTCTTGGGCATCTTGCGGACCCAGATCGGCGCCAGCGTCAGATTTTCCAGAATGGTGAGATGCGGGAACAGGTTGAAGTGCTGGAAGCACATGCCGACCTCGCGGCGGATCTCGTCGATGCGCTTGAGGTCGTTGGTCAGTTCGATGCCGTCGACGATGATCGAGCCCTGCTGGTGCTCCTCCAGCCGGTTGATGCAGCGGATCATGGTGGACTTGCCGGAGCCCGACGGCCCGCAAATGACGATGCGCTCGCCGCGATGCACCCTGAGATTGATGTCCTTCAGCACATGGAACTCGCCATACCATTTGTTGACCCCGACCAGTTCGATGGCCGCGCCGGAGGAGGCGGAGACGGGGAGGGCGGGCGCGAGGGCGGCGGACGGGGCGAGGTTCGACATGGGGAAGCGAGTGCCTTTGCGGTTCGGTCGGGCGTCTGTCGGCAGGCGCGCGGGCGCGCCGGGTGCGGTCAGATCCGGATCCGTTTTTCCAGATGCCTGCCGCACAGCGAGATCGAGAAGCAGATGACGAAGTAGATGAACGCCACCGCGCCATAGGCGAGGAACGGCTCGAAGGTGGCGTTGGCGATGATCTGGCTCGCGCGGGTCAGCTCGACAAAGCCGACAATGGAGGCCAGCGAGGTGTTCTTGACGATCTGCACCATCAGCCCGACCGTCGGCGGCACCGACAGGCGCAGGGCCTGCGGCAGCACGATCAGCAGCATCTGCTGCCAGTGCTTGAGGCCGAGGCTGGAAGAGGCTTCCCACTGCCCCTTCGGCACGGCCAGGACGCAGCCATACCAGGTCTCGGTGAGATAGGCGCTGCTATAGACCGAGAGGCAGAGGCTGGCGGCGAAGAGCGGCGTCGTCTGTACCCCCATCAGCGCCAGCCCGAAATAGACAAGGAAGAGCTGCATCAGCAGCGGCGTTCCCTGAAACAGTTGGACATAGAGGCGCACCGGCGTGCCGGCGACGCGCGGAAAGGCAAAGCGCAGGCTCAGCAGCAGGAGGCTGACGACCGCGCCCCCGGCGAAGGCGATCAGCGAGAGATAGATCGTCCACGGCACGGCGGCGAGCAGGTTGCGGAAGACGTCCCAGGTCGTGAAATCGTTCATCGCTGACCCACCGTGGCAAATTCCCCGTAGACGAAGCGGCGGCCGACCCAGGTCAGCATTTCCCGGAACAGCACAGCGAGGCCGAGATAGATGACGGTGACGACGATATAGGCCTCGAAGTTCCGGAAGGTCCGGCTGGCGATCATGTTGGCTTCATAGGAAAGCTCGGCGACGGAGATCTGGCTGCACAGCGCCGACGCCAGCAGGATGATCACCAGCTGGCTGGTCATGGCCGGCCAGACCCGCTGGAAGGCGGGAGGAAGGATGACGAGGAAGAACGCCTGCGCCGGCTTCAGCCCCAGGCTGCTGGCCGCTTCGAACTGGCCGGCGGGCGTCGCCTCAATGCCGGCGCGGATGATCTCGCAGGCATAGGCGGTGAGGTTGATCGTCAGGGCGACCAGCGCCGCCGTGACCGGATCGAGCTTCACGCCCAGGGCCGGCAGGCCGAAGAAGATGAAGAAGATCTGGCCGAGAAACGGCGTGTTGCGGAAAAACTCGACATAGCCGCGGATGAACCAGCGAAGCGCCTTCGGTCCGCGCAGGCTGCCCCACGCGCACAGGGTGCCGAGTACGACTCCGAGAAAGGAGGAGACGAGCGTGAGCATCACGGTCATCGCGAGACCGTTCAGCAGGCTCGGCCAGCTGTGGAAGACATCGATGAACGAGGAGAGGTTCATTCGGCGGGTATCCGGGTCTGTGCGCCCGTCAGGGCAGAGTTCAGGAGATCGCGGACCGGAACTTCGGCATCCAGATCGTCAAGCGCCTGCAGGGCGCGCTGCGCCGCCGGCTTTCCGAGCGTCGGTTCCGCACAGCTCAGAAATTTGGCGCGCAGCTGCGCCGGGGGCACCGGATTGGCAGCGGTGCCCAGCGCGTGGGTCTGATAGCCGGCAAAGGTGCGGCCATCCCGGAGGACGAGAGTGATCGACGCCCCTTCCGGCGCCGCCACGCGGCGCTCCGCGTTCCACATCGGGCCGCTCACCATCCGCACGCGCGCCATCAGGGCGCGCAGGGCGGGGCTGGCGAGCACATCCTCGCGCAGATGCTCGATGCCCGGCGCGCCGAAGCACAGCGTCGCCGCGATCGCGAACTCCATGCTGAACTGCGCTTCGCGCGGGGTGAAAGGCGCGGCATAGGCCAGATTGGCGACGACGACGGGCGGGACATCGCACAGGACGCTCGCAACCTCGTCCGCCGAAAAGCCCTCGCGCGCCCTGATGTCGGCCACGACGTCGACCGCCGCATGCGAGGACAGGCAGATCGGGAACTTCTTGATGTCGATGCCGGGTGTCTCAAGCCGCCATGAGCGGCCGAGGTCGGCGAAGGCGGCATCGTCGAACACGCCATCGGTGTGCAGCGCGGCAAATCCGTTGCGATGGGTAAAGGGCTCGTCCGGCCCGCTGGCGCCGTTGGCCGCCAGCAGCGCCCATTTCAGCCCCGCTGCGCTGGCCTCGCCGGCCAGAAGCGCCTTGGCGTCGGTGGCGAAGCAGCTCTTGCTGCCGCCCGCGCCCGCCACGGCCAGCCCGATGCCGGCGCGCATCTGCCGCGCGTCGAGCTTCAGCAGGTGCCCGGCCGCGACGCAGGCGCCGATCGGGCCGAGCAGTCCAGTGGTCCACCATCCCTTGTCATAGAGGTCCTGCCCGGCGGCGGCACCGACCGCGTATTCGCACTCCGCCCCGACGGTGATCGCGGTCAGGAGATCGGCCCCGGTCGCGCCGGTCTCCTGCGCGATGGCGATGGCGGCGGGAACGATGACGGCCGAGCCATGGACGAAGCCGGCATAGCAATTATCGTCGAAATCGAGCGCATGGGCGGCAGTCGCGTTGCACGCGGCCGCGCCCACGGCCACCAGCCGGGCCTGCGCACCCCAGATCTCCGACACGCCCGCCGCAACGTTCCGCGCCGCGAACTGGCGGGCGAGGCCCGCCACCGGCGTGCCAGCAGCGGCGAGGGCGACGCCGACCGTGTCGATCACGCACGCCTTGGCGACGGCGCGGATGCGATCGGGAATGTCGGCGGCGCGCACCGCCGAGGCCCACTCCGCGAGAAGCCGCGAGGGATTGCGGAGAGTGAGACTCATCGCCAGCCGCCTGCACCCGATGCCGTTCGCAACGCTCGTTACTCGGGAAGCTCGCCGGCGGGGGCGCCGAGCCACTTCACCGACAGCCGGTCGATCTCGCCGCTGGCCTTCGCCTCGCGGATGATCGCGTTGACCTTGTCGAGCAGCTTGGTCTCGCCCTTCACCACGCCGACATAGCAGGGGGAATTCGCCAGCACGATCTTCAGCTCCAGATCGAGATCCGGGTTGCGGCGCTTGATGGCGGCGGCGACGGGGGTGCCCGAGGCGAACATCTCCACCTGGCCAGACATGAACGCGGCGATGGTGCTGTTATTGTCCTCGAAGCGCTTCACCACCGCCTTCGGCGCGAGCTCCTCAAGTTCCTTGTCCTGCATCGAGCCGCGCGTGACCGAGATGGTCTTGTCGGAGAGATCGGCATAGTCCTTGACCGGCGGCTCCTTCTTGCCGAACACGGCGTCGAAGAACGGCGAATAGGCGATGCTGAAGTCGATCACCTTCGCCCGCTCCTCGGTCTTTCCGAGCGATGAGATGGTGAGGTCGGTCTTGCCCGACTGGAGATAGGCGACGCGGTTGGGCGCGGTGACCGGCACAAGCTCGACCTTCACGCCCAGCTTCTCACCGATCAGATTGGCGACATCGATGTCCATGCCGCGCGGCTGCATGTCGGCGCCAACCGAGCCGAACGGGGGATAGTCGGTCGGCACGGCGACGCGGATGGTCTTGCGGGCGATGATGTCGTCGAGCGCGTCAGCGACGGCCGGAACGGTGCCAAGCGTCGCCATGAGGCCGATGGCGGCGGCGAACAGAATACGTGCGGTCATTGCCTACACCCTTGTTGCTGGAAGGTTGATGTTGTCGGACGGTTCCGCAGGGGCGCCGCGGAGCCGTCATGGCAGGCCGGAGCCGAATGTGAGCGGCGCTCAGTCCGGAATAACGGCCGTCGCGTCCACCTCGACGAGATATTCGGTGCGGGCGAAGGCGGTGACGACGATGCCGGTCGAGACCGGGAAGACACCCTTCAGCCAGCGGCCGACCACCCGATACACGTCCTCACGGTAGCGCGGATCGGAGATGTAGATCGTCAGCTTGCAGATGTGATCGAGCTGGCTGCCGCATTCCTTCAGCAGCATGTCGATGTTCTTCATGGCCTGCTCGGTCTGACCCGCGACATCGCCGATGCACACGCATTCGGAGGTATCGAGATTCTGCCCGATCTGGCCACGCAGGTAGACGGTCGTTCCGCGCGCAATGACGGCCTGGCAAAGATCGTTGTCGATGTTCTGCTCGGGGTACGTCACCTTGGTATTGAACTTGCGGATTCGGGTGTGGGCCATCGTCGCATTCCTGGTTGTGCTTGTACGCGGGCTTTCTGAACAGCGTCGAAACCGAGTTCGTCAGGGAACTCCGCGCGGGTATTCTTATGAGCCCCGTGACCTTACGAACGACGTCACATCACGAAAAGCGATTTTTTTGCGACCTATGTTTCGTTTTTTGATATGTATCACGCATGATGAAGCTTGATTTCGACGAGCGGGACCTGCGCTCGCTGCGGGTGTTCTGCGCGGTGGCGGAGGCGGGCGGGTTTGCGGCGGCCGAGAAGAAACTCGCCATGTCGAAGCCCTCGATCAGCCGCCATGTCCGCGAGGTGGAGGCGCGCCTCGGGGTCAAGCTGTGCGAGAGAGGGCGCAGCGGCTTCCGCCTGACGCCGGAGGGGGACGTGGCGCTCGACCTCGCTTCGGCCGCCTTCCAGGCGCTGGGGCGCATCCGCCCCGAGATCGACGCCGTGCACGGCATCTTGTCGGGGCGGCTGGCGATCGGGATCGGTGAGCACACCCTCACGCATCCCGCCTGCAAACTGCCCGAAGCCCTCACCGAGATGAGGCGGCTGGCTCCGGGGGTGGAGCCGCAGATTCTGGTGATGACCTTCAACGAGCTGGCGCAGTCGTTGAATGAGGGCCGTGTCGACCTCGTCATTCGCGGCAAGTACACGGATGACCGCGACTTCTTTCATGTTCCGATCTATCGCGAGATCCACCGGGTCTATGTCGCCGATTTCGTCGACAGGTCGAAGATACCCAACCTGCCGCTGATCTATCGCCAGCACCCTTATGTGGAACATGCGATCCGGTCCGGCCGCTACCACCGCGGCCCGAACGCCGCCGGCCTCGATTCCGTCGCCGCCATGGTCGCGACCGGCTTCTACCAGGGCATGCTTCCCACCCATTACGGGGATCTGATCAAGGCACGCTTCAACCTGAATGTCGAAGAGAGCAGCCCCGTCTACCAGCATGAGGGCTGCGCGATCTTCTCGACCGCGCGCCCGATCAGCCAACGCATCAAAGTCTTCCTCAACATATTGAAGCGCGTCCATTCCTATCGGTCGGAACGTTCGCCGGCCTGACGCCGCGCGCCCTCTCAGGCGGCGGGTGCATCGGCGGGGAGGATCAGCTTGCGCTCCGCCGTGCCGGAGAAGAACGCCAGCACGTCGCGCTGGATGTCGTCGGGCGGGCCGTCATAGAGCCGCGCCAGCTCGGCGCAGAGCTGGCCGATCTCGACTGGCTGCTCCAGCCCACGCTGAGATGGCTGCCGATCCCCATGCCGCCAGGCACGCGCAGCCGGTCGCGGGCCGCCCGGGAATAGAGCCGCCAAAGCTCGCCAACCTCCTCGCGGTAGTCGCCCGCCGGCGGTGAGCCCGTTTCCTCCGGCCGCCAGTGGCGGTGGAGTCGCGGTCGGGACGCTAGGCGGCCAGCGTGGTCCCCATCCGCTCCCCATAGGGCACCAATCGCCCTACGCGGTGTGATTGGTGCCGGTTGCCATCAACGGCTCGGCACGGTGCCATCGATTGCGCTGGAACGACGGTATTTTCTTATGACGGAGGCGTGGACAAGCTCCGGCCGGCCGCAGAAACTCGCCGCCGGATCATCGCCGCGACGCACCGCTGGCGGATGCCCCCATGGCCGGTGTTCGGGAACCTGAATGACGACAGCAACCAGCCAGCAGCGATGGTGCGCCGTGTTTGCCGGCAGCGGCGCGCTGGGCATGATCATGATCGACGCGACCGGCACGGCGGTAGCGCTTCCCGCCATCCAGCGCGACCTGATGCTGAGCCACGGTGCCCAGCAATGGATCATCACCCTCTACGCGCTGACCGTGGCGGCCGCGATCGCCACCGGCGGCCGGCTTGCGGATGTCTTTGGCCGCGACCGCGTCTTCCGCGCCGGCGTGGCGCTGTTCGCGGCCGGCTCCCTGATCAGCGGCCTCTCGCTCAACCTGCCCATGCTGCTGTCCGGCCGTGTGCTTGAGGGGCTGGGCAACATTCTGATGGCCCCCGCCGCCGCGCTGCTGGCCACCGAAGCGTTCGGCCCCGCGCAGCGCGGCCGGGCCATGGGCATCTATAGCGGACTTGGCGGCCTTGCCCTGGTGTTCGGGCCCATCATCTGCGGCGCCCTGGTTCAGCTTGGGGGCTGGCGGTGGGCCTTCTTCGTCAACCTGCCGCTGGCCGCCGCCACGCTCCTCACGCTGCGCGCCGCAGGACCCGCGGCAACCGGCCCGCGCGGCGGTATCTTCCGGCCCGCCCACAGTCTGCTGCTGGCGGCGGCGCTGGGGCCGATCGTACTGGGCCTCCAGCAAAGCCATCTCTGGGGTTGGGCATCGCCGCTGACGCTTGCCCTCGTCGCTCTGGGCGCTGCTCTTCTGGTGCTGTTCATCCTCGGGCAGCGACGCGCCGCCGAGCCGCTGGTGGATATGCGCCTGTTTGCCGACAGGCAATTTGCCGCCGACAGCATCGTGCTGTTCTGTGCCCAGTGCGCGCTCGTGGGTCAGTCGGCCTTCGGGGCCATCTATCTTCAGCGCATCCTGCACTTCACGCCGCTGCAATCCGGCCTCGCCATGTTGCTGTTTCTCGTGCCGCTGATGGTCTGCGCGCCCCTGGGCGGCCTGCTCTATGACCGCCATGGCGCGAAGCTGCCGGTGGTCGCCGGCCTCACCCTGGGAACGCTGGGCCTGTTGTGGGAAACGCAGGCCCTGCCACGCGCCGACTTTGTGTTGATGATGCCCGCCCTCGTCGCAACAGGCGCGGGCATGGGGCTCGCCCTGTCGCAAACCTATACGGACGGCACCGCGCGCGCCGCCGAGGGGCAGCGCGGCCGCGCCTTCGGCGCGCTCGACACGGTGCGGCAGATGGGAGGCGCCATCGGCATGGCGGCGATCGGCACGGTGGTCGCCGGTATGGAGCGCGGGCGCTTTCTCGACATCGCGGCCGGCGCGGCGCCGGAGGGCCCGGCGCGCCATGCGCTCGAAGGCCTCATGGAGCAGGCCGTCTATGGCCGGCCGGAGGCGGTGGAGGCGCTGGTGGCGCAATGGCCGGCGGTCGCGTCCGCGCTGCGCCTCAGCGCCGCCCGCAGCATTGGCGACGGCTATTATGTCGGAACCGGCATGGTGGCGCTGGGCCTGCTCGCCGCCGTGCTGCTGATGCGCCGCAAACCCGCCGCGCCGGCCGTCGTCAAGGGAGTTTCGTGATGCGCGTCGTTCTCGCCACGCTCGGATCTTTCGGCGATCTCTATCCCATGCTCGCGATCGGGCAAGCCCTGCGCGCGCGGCCATGATCCGATCATCGCGGCGCCGCCGGTCTATGCTCCGCGCGTGGCGGCGCTCGGCCTGCCCTTCCATCCCCTCCGGCCGGATTTTCCCCCCGACGTGTTGATGGCGATCTTCGGCGATCCGGTGCATGGCGGGCGGCGGCTGCTCCTCGACCTTGTTTTTCCCCATGTCCGGGAGACCTATGAGGATCTCCTGGACGCCACCGAAGGCGCCGATGCGCTGGTGGTGGGCGAAGTCGTCCATGTGGCCCGGCTGGTCGCGGCCCGGCGCGGCCTGCCCTGGGCCAATGCCATGCTGGCGCCCGCCACCATGATGTCGGCGCGTGATCCCAGCGTGCTGTCCTGGTTTCCGGCGGGTTATCACCTGCGCCATTTCGGCGCCTGGCCGCAGCGCCTGCTGTTCCGCCTCATGCGTCGCCAGACGACCCGTTGGGCCGGGCCGCTCTTGGCGCTTCAGCGTGAGGTGGGGGTGGGCACCGGCGACATCTTGTTCGCCGACAAGTTCTCGCCCGATCTGGTCCTGGCGCTGTTCCCGCGTGTCTTCGGCGCGTCGCAGCAGGACTGGCCGGCTGCCTCCGTACAGACCGGCTTTCCCTTCTTCGCGCAGGAAGCGAACCCCGAGACCGCGGCGCGGATCGACGCCTTCCTCGCGGCCGGCTCTCCGCCGGTGGTCTTCACCCTCGGCACCACGGTGGTGCATCTGGCGCATGATTTCTACCAGATCGCGGCGGATACGGCCCGCGCGCTCGGGCGCCGCGCCATCCTTCTGATAGGCCAGAACCCGCCGCCCGACGCGCCCGCCGATCAGGTGCTGGCGCTGGATTACGCGCCGCATTCCCGCCTGTTCCCCCATGCCGCCGCCGTGGTGCAGCATGGCGGCGTCGGCGGCTGCGCGGAGGCGCTGCGGGCCGGCGTACCCGTGCTCACCATCCCCTTCGCCTTCGACCAACCCGACAATGCGATGCGGATGCGCCGCATGGGCGTGGGGGCGGTGCTCCCGCACACCAAGGTCAACCGGGCCACCCTCGAACAGAGCCTGCGCGCGGTGCTGGACGCTACGGAGGTCGCGGCGCGCGCCAAGGCGGTGGCGCGCGAGATCGACCCCGAGGCCGATATGGCGCGCACTGTGGCGGCCATCGAGGCCCTTCACGTCAGCCTGGCGCAGCGCAGCTCCGCCACTCTGCCGTACACAGAACACTGATCACCTCCGGGCGCCAGGAACCCCCATGTCCACCAGCAAGCCGCCCTTCGATGAGACCGTAGCCGATACTGCTGCCCCCAGCCTGAAGACCATTGAACTCGCGTGCCCGGCCGGCCATGTCCGGGTGGGATGGTTTCCGGGTGCGAGCCGCGAGGCGGTGCTGGAAGCCGTCCGCCTTGCCTCCCGCCTGGAGCCCGGCACTGCCTTCCATGTGGAAACGCCGGACGGGATGGTTGTGGCGTTGGACGACAGCGTTCCCGACGGCGCCCGGCTGACGCTGGTGACCGCCGACGGCGCTGCCATCGAGGCACATGAGGCGGTTCCAGGTCCCAAGCCTTACCCCATCGTCGCAAATCTGCCCGAGTTGCACCATGCCGATGGCCTGGTAGGCGCGATGGCCGATCTCCACGCCCGCTATGGCGACTTCTTCGCCTTCAACGCGCCGGGCGGCCGGGCTTATTTCTGCGCCGATGCCGATATCGTCTCGGAGATGACGGCGGCACCCGATGTGTTCGCCAAGGTGGTGGAAGGGCGTGGCGGTCTCGGCAACCTAGCGGAAAAGAGCGTCGGCAGCGCGCTGTTCACCGCCAGTGACGATGACCCGCTGTGGCACCGCGCACACCGCATTCTCGCCCCGGCCTTCGGCTCTTCAGCGTTGAAGAACTACTATGGCCGCATCGTCGAGGTGGCGGACGACCTCTTGGCCCATCTCGACCGGCTGGGGCCCGACGAGAGCTTCCTTGCAACCGAGCTGATGACCAGGATGACCTTCGAGGCCATCTCCTACGCCGCCTTCAACAAGCGGTACGGTGCCATCGACTCTCCCGACCTGCCGCCTTTTGTCGAGGCGATGAATCTTGTGCTGGCGGATGCGATGCAGGAGCCGAAGCGCCTCCTGCCGGAAATTTTCTACCACGAGGCCCGCCGTCAGCGCGCCGCCGCCGACAAGACCATGCTGGACGATGTGAACGCCATCATCCGCGAGCGGCGCGCACTCATGGACAGTGGCGCGCCCGTGCCCACGGACCTGCTGCAGGTGATGCTCACCACGCCAGACCGGGTGACGGGGTTGAAGCTGCCGGACGACAATATCCGCGGCCAGCTCATCGTTCTGCTCATCGCCGGCCACGAGACCACCAGCGGCATGCTCTCCTATGCGCTGTATTATCTCTGGAAGAATCCGGAAGCGCTCGAAAAGCTGATCGCCGAGGTGGATCAGGTGCTCGGCCGGGACTTTTCCTTTGTCCCGACCTATGAGGATTGCGGCCGGCTCGATTACACCCAGCGCGTGCTGAAGGAGGCGCTGCGGCTGTGCCCGCCAGTGCCCATGTTCCCCCGATATGTCACGCGCGACACGATCGTCGGAAACGGCCGCTACGAGGTGAAGGCCGGCGAGCGCATGTTCGTGTCGCTGACGAACTTGCACACCAATCCGCGCTTCTGGGGGCCGGACGCACACAGCTTCCGCCCTGACCGTTTCCTGCCGGGCGAGGAGAGCAAGCACCATCGCGATGCCTATCATCCCTTCGGCATGGGAGCCCGCTCCTGCATCGGCTTCCAGTTCGCCCTGCTCGAAGCGCGCATGGTGCTCGCCCGCTTCATCCAGCGCTACACGGCCCGCCCACGCGATCCGCATTACGTGCTGCGCCACAAGCAGGCGCTCACCGTGAAGCCGGACCATCTCGAGATGCTGCTGGAACGGCGGCCCGAGGTGAAGGGGCGCTTTCCTGTGCGGACTGAGGCCCTCAAGGGCGCGCCGGTTGCCGAGGCCGTCTCTGGGAGCGGGCGACCGATGAGCGTGCTCTACGGTTCCAACATGGGGGGCTGCCGCGACATCGCCCTCGCGCTCGTGCGTGAGGCTGGCAGCCGGGGCTTTGCCGCGCGCGTGGCGGAGCTCGACGAGCAGGTGGGCCAGCCCTGGCTGACGGACGGGCCGGTGGTCATCGTCACCTCCACCTATAATGGCGCGCCGCCGGACAATGCCGCCGGCTTCGCCCGCTGGCTGGACACCGCCCCCATGGATGCTTGCGCCGGGCTGCGCTTTGCGGTGCTGGGCTGTGGTAACGCCCAGTGGCGCCAGACCTTCCAGAAATTCCCCCGGGCCATCGCCGAGGGGCTCGCGGCGCGCGGCGGCACGCCGCTTCTGGAGCGCGGTACGGCCGATGCGGACAGCGATTTCGAGTCGGCGGTCGAGAGCTGGAGCGCGGGTCTATGGCAGGCGCTCGATGGCGCCGACGTCGGGCGTCCCCAGGACGTGGACGCCGCTGAGACCCCCGCCATCAAGGTGGAGGTGGTGAATTTCGCCGGCGCGGCGGCGGAGGCGGCACCGCGCCGTGGCACGGCACTCGATCAGGCCGCCGTGCGGATCGAGGTGCGGATCAACCGCGAACTGCAGGCGCCGGACGCGCTTGGGTCTACCCGCCATATCGAGCTGTCCCTGCCCGCCGGCATCGCCTATTCCGCCGGCGATCATCTGGGCGTCTTCCCCAGCAATCCGCCGGCACTGGTGGCCGCCGCGCTGGCGCATTGCGGCTTGGCGCCTGAAACGACGGTGCTGCTCTCCGCCATGAAGCCGGAAGCGGAGGGGGAGGGTGGGCTGCCCCTCGGCGTGCCGGTCCGCGTGGGCGAGCTTCTCGCGGAGCATGTTGACCTCGCCGGCCCGGTGACGCGGCGCGAACTGCGGGCCTGGGTGAGGGCGGCCCGCTGCCCGCCCGATCAAGCCCGGATCGCTCAATGGCTCGCGGATTTCCCGACCCTTGCTGCCGGTCGTCCGCGCATGGCGGATCTGCTCGCACAGGTGCCGTCGGTGCAGCTCGATCTGGCCACCTTGCTCAGCCTGCGGCCGACGCTGAAGCCGCGCTACTATTCTATTTCGTCCTCGCCCTTGCTGGCGCCGGAAAGCTGCTCACTTACCGTGGGGGCGCACCGTTTCCGATGCGGCGACGGAACCGAGCATGACGGCCTTTGCAGCACCTATCTCGCGGGCCGCGCCGAGGGAACGACGCTGCGCGTGGTGGTAAAGGATACGGGCAGCACCTTTCATCTGCCGGAGGATCCTTTGGCGCCGCTCATCCTTGTGGGCCCGGGCACCGGCACCGCGCCCCTGCGCGGCTTCATCCAGGAACGGCACGCGCTGAAGGCGAAGGGCGTTGAGGTGGGGCCGGTCCTGTTGTTCTTCGGGTGCCGGAACGAGGGCGATTACCTCTATCGCGAGGAACTGGAGGCGTACCGAGACGAAGGCACGCTGAACCTGCTCGCGGTCGCTTTCTCGCGCCGCGAGGGCACACCCAAGACCTATGTGCAGGATCTGCTGCGGGTCCATTCCGCAACCGTCCAGGAACTGGTCGCGCGCGGGGCCTCCATCCTGATTTGCGGCAATGCCCGCACCATGGCTCCCGATGTCCGCGCGGCCCTGACCGACATTCTCGGCGCCCCGGCCTTGACCGAGTTGGAAACCGCGCACCGCTACCTCCAGGACGTATGGGCCTCCAGCTGATGCTCATCGCATCTGTACGATCGGGCTAGATGTTTGATCCCGGGTTTTGATGGTGCAATCTCGACGCATGAATCGAGGAATGCGCCAAGCGCCAGATTCACCACGGGAGCGCGACGACAGCGGCGGCCCGTCGAGTGACACAGGTCGCCTATGTGACGAAGAACCCGGCCTCAACGGTGCCGACGATCGAGGAGGTGGCGTGATTCGAAGTGCCGTTCCGCAAAGCCTATCTGCGCGCGCTGATCGACGCGGTCGAAGTCGACCGGCACGTCGTGCGCATCCGCGGTCAAGGTCGGTGCTGGAAACGGCCGTGCTCGCCGAGCGCGCCACCCGGCCGGGTGTTCGCGGTTTTGTACGGAAGTGGCGCGCCCTAGGGGAGTCGAACCCCTCTCTCCACCGTGAAAGGGTGGCGTCCTAACCGATAGACGAAGGGCGCGCAGGCGGGTGCCTTATAGGGTGACGCGCGGCGGCGCGCAAGATGGGGGCGGCTGCGTCATCCACAGGCCCGCGCGGGGCCGGAGCCACGCTTGCGGTCCCCGGCCAGCCCGTATCCATCCGACCAGCCGTGGCGGGCCGAGGAGGGAAGGGCCCAGCGGTGCCGGGGCGCGGGCGCCCCGGCTTCCGAATGGGGATTTCTCACCACTTGCCGGTGTTCGGCATCGAGGCCCAGGGTTCCAGCGGCGGCAGCGCCTCGCCCTTCTGCAGCAGCTCGATCGAGATGTTGTCGGGGGAGCGGACAAAGGCCATACGCCCGTCGCGGGGCGGGCGGTTGATGGTCACGCCGCCCTCCTGCAGCTTCTGGCAGGCGGCGTAGATATCGTCGACCTCAAAGGCGAGATGGCCAAAATTGCGCCCTTCGCCATAGGCCTCGGGGTCCCAATTATAGGTCAGCTCGATTTCGGCGACGCCTTCCTGGCCGGGGGCGGCGAGGAAAATCAGCGTGAAGCGCCCCTGCGGCGATTCCTTGCGCCGCACCTCGGTCAGCCCCAGCTTGTTGCAATAGAAATCCAGCGAGGCGTCGATGTCGGTGACGCGCACCATGGTGTGAAGGTACTTCATGAATTCCTCTCGAGGGCTGAAGCCGCGATGTCCACGGATCGGGTGAAGGCAACATATGATGGCGAGCGATGACATCAAGGCGGCGGCCGAGGCGCTCCATGCCGTGCTGGCACAGATGAGGGCCGGCGTGGCCTTCACCGGCGCGGGAATTTCCACCGAATGCGGCATTCCCGATTTCCGCTCGCCCGGCGGGCTGTGGACCCGCAACCGGCCGATCGACTACCAGGATTTTCGCGCCAGCCCGGCGATGCGGGCCGAAGCCTGGCGGCGGCGATTCGCTATGGAAGCCGCCTTTGCCGGCGCCCGGCCGGGGCGTGGCCATCGGGCTCTGGCGCAGCTGCTGGGCGAGGGGCGGCTGCGGGGCATCATCACCCAGAACATTGACGGCCTGCACCAGGCGTCCGGCGTTCCCGAGGCGGATCTGGTCGAACTGCACGGCAACAGCACCTATGCCACCTGCCTCGACTGCGCCACGCGCTATGAGCTCGATTGGGTGCGCGCCCGCTTCGAGGCTGAACGGGAGAGAGCGCCGGACTGCCCCGCCTGCACCGGGCCGATCAAGAGCGCCACCATCTCCTTCGGCCAGCCCATGCCGGCCGAGGCCATGGCGCGGGCGAAGGCGCTGAGCGCGGCCTGCGACGTGTTCCTCGTCCTCGGTTCCTCGCTGGTGGTGTGGCCCGCCGCCGGCTTTCCGGTACAGGCCAAGCGGGCCGGCGCCCGGCTGGTGATCATCAACCGCGAGCCGACCGAACTCGACGATCTCGCCGATCTCGTCATCCGGGCGGACATCGGCGCGGTGTTCGATGCGGCGCTGCACCACTGAGGCGGAATCGCACCGCGAATCGATTTCGGTGTTTTCGTGGCGGCGCCCGGTGCTATGCTTCGGCCTCGGAATCATGGGTTTCGCCGGCTGGGGCGAACGGGGCTTCCTGGAGGTTGGCAGCCGATGGTATCGGACGGGTCTCTGCCGCGCACGGGAACGGATTCGCGCGCCCAGACGGAGGAAAATGCCGGGGCGGGCGAGGGCCAGGAGGGCAAGGTCCTTCTCATCGCTGGCGCCATCAAGTGGTTCGACCTGTCCAAGGGCTATGGCTTCGTCGTTCCCGACGATGGCAGCGGCGACGTGATGCTGCACGTCACCTGCCTGCGGCGCGGCGGCTTCAACACGGCGCAGGAAGGCGCGCGCGTGGTGTGCGAGGTCGTGGCGCGCGAACGCGGCTTCCAGGCGCTGCGTGTGCTCTCCATGGACGAAACCACCGCCGTGCATCACTCGCAGCTGCCGCAGGCGCGCACCCATGTGACGGTGCAGCCGGTCGGCGGTTTCGAGCGCGCCTGGGTGAAATGGTTCAACCGTCTGCGCGGCTTCGGCTTCCTGTCGCGCGGGGAGGGCACCGAGGACATTTTCGTGCATATGGAGACGCTGCGCCGCCACGGGCTCGCCGAACTGCGGCCCGGGCAGATGGTGCTGGTGCGCTTCGGGCCGGGGCCGAAGGGCCTTATGGCTGCCGAAGTGCGGCCCGATGGTGCCGCAACCCCGTCGTCTCACTAGGGAAGGCGCCGCCCGGCGTCGTTTACGCATGACAAGCGCGCGCATGAGCCACGCCTTTGCCCTCGCGGGCCGGTCCTTCCGTGGGCTGGCGCCCGTTCTCGCCCTCGCCGCCCTGCTTCTGGCGAACCTGCTGCCGGCCGGCGCAGCGGCTGAAAAGCTCAACATCCTCACCAAGGCGGGGCCGGTCGCGGTGAATATCGAACTGGCGGTGACGCCGGCCGAGCGGGCCAAAGGCCTGATGTACCGGACCGAACTGGCGCCCGATGCGGGGATGCTGTTCGACTTCGGCGTCGAGCAGCCGATCTATATGTGGATGAAGAACACCTATATCCCGCTCGACATGCTGTTCATCCGCTCCGACGGGCGGATCGCCAGCATCGCCACCGACACGGTGCCGCTGTCCACCGAGACCATCTCTTCCGGCCCGCCGGTGCGGGCGGTGCTTGAATTGCCCGCCGGCACGGTACGCGCCAAGGGAATCGCCGTCGGCGACCGCGTCGAGTACCGGCTGTTCCGCGATCGCTGACCGGGCGGCCGGCAACGCCTCGGAGCGCATTTTTGCGCCCTATCGAATTACCATTTTGTGCTGACGGCTCATATGGTAGCAACCTTTGCGGGCAGGGGTTGTAAATATGGGACTGGCTCGAAGACTCCGAAAATATGTGCGGTCGCGTTTTCCAGGTCTTGGCCGGTTCCGAGGCGCAGCGCGCCAATATCTGAGCGACCTGCGACTGCCCTCGCTCGCGGCCGACCGGCGCGTGTTCGCGCGGGGCATTGCCCGGCAGAACCAAATACTCACCGCCCTCACCGTCGCGGGTCCAGCCTCGGCGCCGACCTATGAGGTGACGCGGCGGCCCGAACTGCCGCCGCTCGCCTGGCTGTGCCGCCGCCAGGGCGGGCGCTTCGCCTTCAGCGTCGGGCCGGGTGTCGAGCTGTTCGACGGTGGCCTGTTCGAGGGCGTGTGGACGGGCCCGTTCGGCGATATCGGCGGGCTGGAACAGGCCTGCCATTTCGGCTCCGGTGCCCTGCTGGGCGCTGTGCCGGTGTTCCTGCCGCCCAAGCACCTTCTGGAAGCGATCTATTTGCTGCGGGACCGGCGCAGCGGGGTGGACCACATCTCCAACTCGCTGTGCTTCTGCCTGGCCGACGCCGGCATCGTGCCCGGCCATCCCTTCTTCGCGGTCGTGGAAGCGGAGGCGGTCGACAACAGCCACGCGCTCACCCGTTTGGGCGCAGCCATGGGGAACCCGGTCATCGCCTCCAGCGACGACGTCGTGCTGCTGCGGCTGGGGCACAATAATTTCACCGTCTCGCCCACCGGCCAGGTCGTCATCACCCAGCGCTACACGGGGCAGCGGTACCGCAGCTTCGACGCCTATCGCCGGATGCTCGGCGATGCCGTCACCGCGCTACGGGAGAACGCGGAATCGCCGTTGCGACGCGTGCCGCTTACCCCGGTTGTCTCGGTCTCGCGCGGCTATGATTCGCCAACCGTGGCGGCGCTCGCAGCGGAAAGGGGCTGCCAGGAGGCGCTGACCATGCGGGTGGAGGTGGCCGGGGGCGACGATTGCGGCACCGACATCGCGCAGGCGCTGGGGATGCGTGTGCGGGAAGTCGGCCACGCCGCCGGGAGCCATATCCCGACGCTGCGCTTCGCCTATGAGGACAAATTGCGGGCGAAGGCGCTGGAGTTCGTCGCCACCACCGGCCATGGCGACGACATCGCCTTTCTGAACTTCGAGCCGCACCTCGCAAACACCATGCTCTTCACCGGCGCATGGGGCGATAGCATCTGGGAAAGGCAGTCGACCGTTCCCTCTGGCCTCCCCGTGCGGACCCTCTTCGGCAAGAGTCTGGGCGAGTTCCGTCTGCGGGTCGGCTTCGCCCATGTTCCCCTGCCATGCATGGGCGCCTTCTACCCGCATTCGATCGCGCGGCTGTCGCGCAGCCGGGCCATGGCTCCCTTTGCCACGGGGATGGAGGGCTATGACCGCCCGATCTGCCGCCGCATCGTGGAATGCGCGGGCGTTGCGGGATCGGCTTTCGGCCAGAAGAAGGTCGCGACGGCGCCGAACCCGCTCAACCGCGCCGCGCTGTGGGCGGAGGCGGTGACGTGCGTGATGAAGCGCTATGGAGTGGCGGTCGAAGATGGCGCGGACGCAAGCGGCATCGACACTGCCACCGCGGCGAAAACGTCACCTCGCTTATAGGGTGGACTGGTCGGGGCAGCAGGATTCGAACCTGCGACCTGAAGTACCCAAAACTTCCGCGCTACCGGGCTGCGCTATGCCCCGACAAGGTTCGTTCCCGACGGACGGGACCCTTCTTTCCAGCCCAGCAGGCCGGGCCGCAGTCAGATGGCACAGAAGGGTCCCGCTCGGCAAGATGGCGCGGGGCGGTTCGCTGCCGGCCCCGCCTCAGCGGGCCGACGCTGCCTTGCGCTTTGCCGGCGCCGGCTTGGCGGCGACGGCCGCACGCTCGCTGGCTTCCTTCGCCAGACGCGCCGCCCGGAGCTGGGCGGTCTTGGCCTCGCGCCGGGCGACTTCCTGCTGGATCGTTTCCATCGCCGCGCGCGAAATAGCCTCGGCCTTGCTTTCCATCCGCGTCATGGCCGGGCGGGCCACCGGTTCATCGGCCGTGGGGAGAGCGGAGGCGGGGAGCGAAGGGCTCATGGTCGTTTCCTTTCAACGTCGAGAGGCGAGGGACGGTACGCGCCGCTAATCGGCGGCCGGCGCCGGGGCGGCGGGCGCGCGGGCGGGGGTCTGCCGGGTCGAGGGTTTCTTCTTCGGCGCGGCGATCAACCCCTCGCGCACGGCCTGCTTGCGCGCCACCTTGCGGGCCCGGCGAACGGCTTCACCCGCCTCGCGGTTGCGGCGCTCGGAGGGCTTCTCATAAGCGCGGCGCGCCCGCATCTCGCGGAAAATACCCTCGCGCTGCATCTTGCGCTTCAGAACCTTCAAAGCCTGGTCGACATTGTTATCGCGTACGAGAACCTGCAAATCCTGTCCAATCCTATGGTCTGCTCGAATGGTAAAAATCGTCGCCGTAAACGACGACGCCCTGCCTATATAGGACGACGGACAGCAAAAGTCAGGGCCGTCTACGTTTTTGACGGCACGCAAGGCCCGCGCAGCACGCGAGGCGACGGTGCCGACAGGAGACGGAATGCTCTGTGGAGGATGTCGAAGTGCTGTCCGGGCGTTGGCGAATGCTATGCGATGGCGAGGTCTCGACATCGCGCCGCGGGCTTGTCCGCCGCGTACCGTACCGCAAGGCTGGCGGCAGATGGGGGAACCCGGCGGGCGGCCATTGCCAGAACGTTTGGAGCGCCTTAATCAGGGCGGGCAAGCCGCGGGCCCGCCACGAGCCGGAACGGCGGAGCGGCGGTCGCGGCAAGGGAGCGAGGGAAATGGTCGCACGCATCTACAAGCCGACCCGGACCGCCATGCAGTCCGGCAACGCCCGGACGAAGCTCTGGGTGCTCGACTATGAGCCGGAACAGCCCCGTCTGGTGGAGCCGCTGATGGGCTATACCAGCTCCGGCGACATGAAGAGCCAGGTACGCCTTCGCTTCGACACCAAGGAAGAGGCGGTCGCCTATGCCGAGCGCCACGGCATCGCCTATCAGCTGCACGAGCCGCAGGAGCCGGCGCGCCGCCGCATGGCCTATTCCGACAATTTCAGCTTCCGCCGCATCGGCCAGTGGACCCACTGACCACGAAGCCGGCGGGGGCGCGTGGGCCGCGTAGCTCAGCTGGATAGAGCAGCCGCCTTCTAAGCGGCAGGTCGCTGGTTCGAGCCCAGCCGCGGTCGCCATCTACGCAGCGCGCGTTGTCCCGGCGGCGCGCCTCTCCCGAGTTGCCCATGCCCCGGCTTCTTCGACTTTATCTCGCCGGACCGGATGTGTTCCGCCCGGATGCCGCCGCACAAGGGGAGCGGCTGCGGACGCTCTGCGCCGCTGCCGGTGCCGAGGGCCTCTTTCCCCTGCACGGCGAAGGCGTCGACATTCGCCGCGCCTGCCTGGACATGCTGGACGCGGCGGATGCCGTGATCGCCAACATCACCCCGTTTCGCGGCACGCATATGGACCCGGGCACGGCGTTCGAGATCGGCTATGCCGAGGCGCGCGGCACGCCGGTGTTCTTCTGGTCCGCCGATCCGCGCCCGCTGAAGGAGCGCCACCCGTCCGGCGCCGATGGGCGGGACGGGGAGGGGTATCTGGTCGAGGACTGGGGCAAGACGGAAAACCTGATGATCGTGCCCGATGGCCGCGTCGTCGGCGCCAGCGCTGAAGAGGCCATCGCCGAGGCGGTGGCGGCGCTCGGCTTCACCGTGCGCAACCGCGATCTGCAGCGACGCACGCGCCGTTCCGTGGCGGTCGCCCTCGCCGTCAGCCTGGCCGCCGCCCTGCTGGCCGGGATGATCGCCAACCGTTTGATCGGGTGGTAGCACGCGCCGGATGGCAGGCATTCGTCTTCGGTTGTCTTGGGCGTTTGCCCCGCGCGCAAAGTCGTGAACGGAACCTTTTTCGCCACATCGCCGTTGTCAGCCCGAACGGATCGGACTTCACGTTCCGATCCAGAAGCAAAAGCCTGCAGACGACGGAGATGACATCATGCGCAAGCTGCTTCTTGCCTCTGCTACTCTGGGCATTCTCGCCGCCGGCGCCGCCGGCACAGCTTTCGCCGACCCGAACTATCGTGGCCACGTCTATGAAGGCCGCAACGCCTATGTGGGCGAGCGCTATTATGGCGAGCCGGTCTACAACGCGCCGGTGCGCGCGCCGCTCGGCCCGTCCTATGGCTACGAGCCCTCTTATGCCGACCCGTGGTACATGCGCGGCGATCAGGCCATCATCAATCAGGAGCGGGTGAACGAGCGCAGCGAGCGCTGAGCCCCCCTATCCAAATCGACGGAACGGGCGAGCCTTGGGCTCGCCCGTTTTCGTTTGTAAGCCGGTGCGGCTTGACGGGCGGTGTCGCGGCTTTCTTCAATGGCGGCGGGCCACCTGCGCCTTTCGGAGACCAGCATGACCAAACACGCCGCCACCCCCCCGGAACTCCTCTCGCATGAGGAACGGCTCGACCGGCTGGGCGCCGTCGCCGTCCATGTCGGGCTTGGCCTGCAGCCGGGGCAGGAGCTGGTGATGACCGCCTCGCTCGACGCGCTGCCGCTGGTGCGCCGAATCACCGAGCACGCCTACAAGGCCGGCGCCAGCCTCGTCACCACGCTGTTCAGCGACGAGGAGGCCACGCTGATGCGTTTCCGCAACGCACGGGACGACAGTTTCGATGCCGCCTCGGCCTGGCTCTATGAGGGCATGGCGAAGGCCTTCGGCGCGGGCGCGGCGCGGCTCGCCATTTCCGGCGAGAACCCCTCGCTGCTGGCCAATGAAGACCCGGACAAGGTGTCCCGCGCCAACCGCGCGCGGTCGAAGGCCTATATGCCGGCGCTCTCCCATATCGCCAATTTCGACATCAACTGGACCATCGTCTCCTATGCCTCGCCGGCTTGGGCCAAGGCGATGTTTCCCGACGACCCCGAAGACATCGCTGTGGCGAAGCTCTGGCACGCCATTTTCGCCGCCTCGCGCGTCGATGCGCCCGACCCGGTGGCGGCCTGGGCGGCGCATAACGCAGAACTGCAGGCGCGCACCGCGCGGCTCAACGGCCAGCGCTACGCCGCCCTGCGCTTCCGGGGGCCCGGCACCGATCTCACCGTCGGCCTGGCCGATGAGCATGAATGGGCGGGCGGCGCCTCGCAGGCGAAGAACGGCATCGTCTGCAACGCCAACATCCCGACCGAGGAGGTGTTCACCACGCCGCACAAGGACCGGGTGGACGGCATCGTCGCCAGCACCAAGCCGCTGTCCTATCAGGGCACGCTGATCCAGGATATCGCCGTGCGCTTCGAGGGCGGGCGGATCGTCGAGGCCCGCGCCCGTACCGGCGCCGACGTGCTGAACAAGGTGCTCGACACGGACGAGGGCGCCCGTCGGCTGGGCGAAGTGGCGCTGGTGCCCCATTCCTCGCCGATCTCCAAGAGCGGCCTGCTGTTCTACAACACGCTGTATGACGAGAATGCCGCCAGCCACATCGCGCTCGGCCAGTCCTATTCCAAGTGCTTCATCAACGGCGCCAATCTGACGCCCGACGAGCTTGCGGCGCGCGGCGCCAATGCGAGCCTCATCCATATCGACTGGATGATTGGCTCTGGCGAGGTCGAAGTCGACGGCATCACCGCGACCGGCGCCGCCGAGCCGGTGATGCGCGCGGGCGAGTGGGTGTAGGAAGACACCGGCAGGAGGGAGCCGCTTCCTGATGTCGTGGAACTATGGTCAAGTCCCCCGGCCTGGTGGCCGGCCGATTCCGGCTGCCGGACGGGGGAGACTATGATGTGTCGTTGGCGCGCCTGGTGGAAAGGGCTTCCCGCCCTTGCCGTGCTGGTGGCGCTCGCCGTTACGTTTGCGCGGGCGCCAGTGGAGGAGGACCTGACGGAGCGGGCGGAGACGCTGCTCGCGGTCATTGGCGAATCCTGGGCCCATGCGCGGTTCGAGGGCCGCAACGCGCTGCTTGAAGGAGAAGCCCTCTCCGAGGACGCGCGGATCAAGGTCCGCTATGAGCTTGCCCGTCTGTCGGGCGTGCGCGTGGTGGAGGATCGCACGACGCTGCTGCCGGAGCGCCGACCCTTCACCTTCAGCGCCATACGCGACGGCAACAAGCTGCATCTGGAAGGCTATGTGCCATCCTCCTATGCCCGCCGGCGCATTGCCGAGGCGGCTGCCGCCATGGCGCCGGGCGTGATGGTGACGGGCGAGAAGGAACTGGTGAGGGCGCGCGGCGTTCCGGCCGGCGATTTCATCGGCGCCGTCGCTTTCGGCATCGAGCAGCTCGCCAAGATGCCGGCGGGCCGCATCACCCTTTCCGACAATGCGTTTTCCATTGAGGGGCGCGCGCCGGACTTCGCCAGCTATGACGCGCTGGAAGTGACCGTGCGCAGCGAGTTGCCGAAGGATTTCGAGCTGGCGCGCTTTGCGGTGCTGCCACCCATCGTCTCGCCTTTCATCTGGTCGGCGGCGCGCGAGCGCGACGGCGACGTGACGCTGTCCGGCTACATTCCGCTCGGCGATGCCAGGCGCGCGCTGCTCGACCTCGTGCGCGGCGCCATGCCGGGCGCGGCGATTTCCGACCGGTTGCGCCTCGCGGATGGCGCGCCCCCGACCGAGGGCTGGCTCAAAGCCGCCGCCTTCGCCCTTGCCCAGTTGGGGCGATTGCCAAATGGCACGGTGACGCTCTCCGGCACCACCATCGCCATCGAGGGCACGGCGCCGGACTTCGCCGCTTATGACGCCATGTCAGCGGCGCGGCGCAACCTACCCGAAGGCTATACGCTCACCCGCTTCGCGGTTGAGCCGCCGCGCGTCGATCCCTTCATATGGGGCGTGCAGCGCACGGCCAACGGCCTGCGCCTGACCGGCTTCGCGCCGTCCGAGGAAGCCAAGCGGCTGGTGTTCGACGCGGTCCGCGGGAATTTCCCCGGCGTGCCCGTGAGCGACGAGATGCGCATCGCCATGGGCGGTCCGCCCGGCGAGGCCTGGGTGGCGGCAACCAGCTTCGGCGTCGACCAGTTGTCGCGGTTGCGGCAGGGCTCGGTGCGCGGCAATGGCACGACGCTCGCCATTTCCGGCGAGGCGCTGGACGCGGCGGCGTTCCTCACGGTGCGGGCGGCGCTGGAACAGTCGCCCCCCCGCGGCTTCACCCTGCGCAGTGACGTCCGTCCGCCCGTCGTCTCGCCCTATGTGTTCAGCCTGCGCAAGGACGCGGACGGGCTGACCCTGTCGGGCTTCTTCCCGTCACCCACCGAGCATGAGCGCCTGGTGGAGGCGGCCAAGAGCCAGTTCCTCGGAGACCGGCTGAACGACGTGTCGGCGATCGCCCAGGGCGCGCCGCAGGGCTTCACGGCGGCAGTGATGACGGCGATGCGCCAGCTTTCGCGGCTCGACAGCGGCGAGGTGCGCTTCGACGACACCCAGCTGAAGGTGACGGGCACAGTGCTCTACCCCGAGGCGGTCGCCTCGGTCCGCGCCAATCTGGCGGCGGGGCTGCCCTCCGGATTCACGCTGGATGTCGCGCTCAGTGTCGCGCCGCCGGCGCCGCCGCTGGACGCGGCCGCGTGCCAGAGCCTGATCACCCATCTGATGGAAAAGGGCAGCATCACCTTCTCCGCCAGCGATGCCGCCATCGAGCCGTCGAGCTTCGGCCTGCTCGACCGGCTCGCGGCGGCGGCGGCGCGCTGCCCGGAGGCGCTGATCGAGATTTCCATCCGCCAGCCCGGCACGGATGCGGCGACGGCGACCGCGCGGGCGCAGTCTCTGGTTCAGTATCTCGCCGCCGCCGGCATCGCCCCGGACCGGCTGATCACCGGCGAGCGGCCCTCGCTCGCGGTCCAAAGCCCGGATGCGGCCGCCCCTCCCGCTGCGGCCGGCGTGCAGCTGATCGTGAGGTGAGCCATGCTGTTTCTGGCGCTTGAACTCTGGCCCTATCTCGCCGCTGCCCTCGCGCTCGGCCTTGTCACCGGCTGGTGGAGCGGCTGCACCCCCGCGCGCCGACGCCCCGGCGCGGCAAAAGCCGGAAAGGACGCAGCATGACGCCCTTCGCCATCGACGTGACGGTGCTGATGGTCGCGACCTATCTGGTCGGCTGTGTCGGCGGCTGCTGGCTGCGCCGCCTGCTGCGCGGGCGCGGGCCGGCCTGAGGCCGGCGCCGCACCTCGATCAGAGCCGCGAGCCGCGCAGATCCGCCTCGATCTGCAGCGGGGCGCGTGAGCCGAAGCGCGACTTGTAGACCTGCGCATTCTCCATCACCCGCTGCACATAGTTGCGGGTCTCGGAGAAGGGGATGCGTTCCACCCAGTCGATCGGGTCGACCGAGGGGTCGCGCGGGTCGCCATAGGCGGCGATCCACTTTGCCACATTGCCGCGCCCGGCATTATAGGCGGCGAAGGTCAGCACATAATTGTTCTGGTAGTTGTCGAGCAGGCTGCGCAGCTCGGCCGCGCCGAACTGCACATTCACCGCCGGCACGGCGAGCCGCTTGGGGTCGAGCTTAGTGCCGGTGCGCCGGGCGATGGTGGCGCCGGTGGCCGGCATCACCTGCATCAGCCCGGTGGCGCCGGCGCTCGACCGGGCGGAGGGATTGAACATGCTCTCCTGCCGGGCAATGGCGTAGACCAGCGAACGGTCGACATCCTCGGTGATCGGCCGGTACTCGGGAATGCCGAAGGTGGGATAGGCTTCCGCCTCCAGCGGAATGCCGCGATTGAGCGCCACCTTGCCGATCATCGTCACGGCGCGGGCGTCGCCCTGCTGCTTGGCGAGCTCCGCCAGCAGGCCGAGCTGCGCGGCATCCGGCAGACGCTCGGCGAGGTCATAGCCGAGGGCGATGGAGAGGTTCGATTTGTCGAGCTTCTCCAGCAGGCGGAAAATCATCACGCCTTCGTCGCGGTTGAAGGCGTTGCGCTGCGCGGCATTGGCGGCGGGGGCCGATTCCACCTTCACCTTGCTGTTGCCGAGCCGCGCCGCCGCCAGCTGGCCGTAATAGGCGGTGCCGTACTGTGCCGCGGTCGCGTATTGCGAGCGGGCATTGGCGGTGGAGCCCAGCGCCTCATAGGCACGGCCCTGCCAGTAATAGCCGCGCGACACCGTCGCCGGGTGAGTCTGGTTCTCCGGCACCTTGGCGAAATGCGCCAGCGCCGCCTTGGGGTCGTTAAGATAGCGCAGCGCCAGCCAGCCGGCGGTAAAATGCGCGTCGGCCCGCATATGCTCGTCTTCGGGCACGGCGGCGTCACGCGCCACCTTGTAGGCGGTGCGGGCATCGCCCTTGTCGAGCAGGCCGCGCGCCACGAGCCGGCGCTCCACCCACCATTCGTCGGGATCGACCAGCAGGCCGGGGTCCTTCGGTGCGCTCGACAGGGTGCGGGCGGCGGCGGCATGGTCGCCATTGCGCCGCTGCATCTTGGCGAGGGTGTAGAGATAGGCCGGGTCGGAGCGCAGCGACGCCGGCACGGCGGCGAGCAGCTTCGCCACATCGCCCTTGCCGGTGGAGAGCGCGATGCGCGCCCGTGCCAGCGCCGTCACATCGTCGCCGGCCCGCTGGGCGGCGCGCAGGCCGCGCTCGCTGTCGTCGGCATAGAGCAGCTTGTCGGCGCGGTATTTATGGTCGGTGCGGGTCAGGAGGCCGCCGAATTCCACCATGACGGTCGATTCGGTGTCGGAGGCGAGCGGGTCCTCCTGCCAGGCATTGCGCAGCCAGGCCGCGCCGGCCTTCTGGTCGCCGGCGGCGAACAAAGCGCGGGCGAGCGCCACCTTGCCCTCGCCGGAATAGGGCGCCTGCTCGGCGAAGAAATTGAGGATCGTCTGCGGATCCTTGTTCTCGACATAGAGCAGATATTCGAGCCGGCGGCGCAGCACGATCGGTGTCGGCAAGGTGGGGTGGGCGCGCAGAATGGCGACGGCGCGGTCATAGCCGACATCGCGCGCGGTGACGCGCAGTGCCAGCCAGCGCACCAGCGCCTGCGCGCCGGGATCGCGCATCTGATCGGCGATGGCGAGCGCCTGCGCGCTCTGGCCCTTGTCGATGAAGTCGGTCGCGGTCTTGAGGTCGCCGGTGGCACCGGCAAGGGATGAACTCGCCGCACCCGCCGCCATCGCCATGCCGCCAGCTGCGGAGGCGGCCGTCACCTTCGGGGAGACGTTGATTTTCGGCTTGGCGGTCGGCTTCGGCGCGGGCTTCTTCGCCGCCGTCTTCTGGTCCTTGGCGCTGGAGGGTTTCGGCGCCGGTGTCGGCGTGGTCGCCTGGGCCAATGTCGGCAGGAAGGCCGCCGAGCCGAGAAGCAGCGCGGTTGCAAGAGTCAGGGCGCCGCGCGGCCGGCGGCGCGTCCCGTTCGCGGAACGCGGCGAAAGCGGATGATCGTTCGCGCACTCGTTCATGACGGCGGACTCTCCTGACAGACGGAACAGGCCCCGCGCGGGCCGTTTCCGGTCGGCTGGGCTGCCTCAGTTGTCGCGCGATCTTATTGACGAAACGCTAACCACAACTGCCGCGCCATGTCGCCCGCTCCGCAGCCCATGCGGCAATCTAGCCGCGCAACCGGGCAAAACGGGGGCAGGGCGCCCCGCCCGGCAGGGTTTGCCGGGCTTTGCCACGCGAAGCGCCAACAATGCCCTTCCTTCGGCCGCGCCGACGCGATATCTGATGCGCCCTCGCCGCATCGTGCCAAGGGCATGCTGCGCGACAAGAACGATCGAGCTTCAGGAGCGCTCCATGTCCCACCCGCTGCCCTTCCGTGGATCCTTTACGGCGCTTGTCACGCCGTTCCGCGACGGCGCCGTGGACGAGAAAGCGTTTCGCGACCTCGTCGACTGGCAGATCGAGGAAGGCATCCACGGCCTTGTGCCCGTCGGCACGACCGGCGAGAGCCCGACCGTCTCCCATGACGAGCACAAGTCCGTGGTGGAATGGACCGTCGCCCAGGCGGCGGGCCGGGTGCCGGTGATTGCCGGTGCCGGCTCCAACAACACCATCGAGGCGATCGACCTCGCCCGCCACGCCGAGAAGGCCGGGGCGGACGCGGTGCTGGTGGTGACGCCCTATTACAACAAGCCCGGCCAGGAAGGCCTGTATCAGCACTACAAGGCCATCAACGACGCCGTCGGCCTGCCGATCTACATCTACAACATCCCCGGCCGGTCGGTGGTCGACATGTCGGTGGAAACGATGGCGCGGCTGGCCGAGCTGAAGAACATTGTCGGCGTGAAGGACGCGACGGCCAATCTCGCCCGCGTCAGCCAGCAGCGTCAGGCGATCGGCCCCGGCTTCAACCAACTCTCGGGCGAAGACGCCACGGCGCTCGCCTTCATGGCGCATGGCGGCGATGGCTGCATCTCGGTGGCGTCCAACGTCGCCCCCAAGCTCTGCGCCCAGCTGATCGAGGCGTGCATCGCCGGCGACTACACCAAGGCGCTGGAGCTGCAGGACCGGCTGTTCCCCCTGTTCCAGGCGCTGTTCGTTGAAACCAACCCGAGCCCCACCAAATATGCGCTGAGCGTTCTCGGCAAAATCGTCGATGAGGCGCGCCTGCCCATGGTGCCGGTCACCGAGAAGACCAAGGAAACCGTGCTCGCGGCCATGCGCCACGCCGGAATCCTCAACTGACGTCAGATCGGGGCGCGCGCTCCGGTTCGGAGCAAAGCGATGGCTGAGAAGAAAACAGAACAACGCAAGGTCGTCGCCGACAACCGGCGGGCGCGTTTCGATTATGAGATCGGCGAGGTGTTCGAGGCCGGCATCGCGCTGTCGGGCACCGAGGTGAAGAGTTTGCGCGGCGGTCGCGCCACGGTGGCGGAGAGCTATGTCTCCGCCAAGACCGGCGAGGCGATCATCTACAATACCTTCATCCCGGAATATCTGCAGGCGAACCGCTTCAACCACGAGCCGCGCCGCCCGCGCAAATTGCTGCTGCACAAGCGCCAGATCGCCAAGATCTGGCAGGCGGTGGAGCGCGAGGGCATGACCGTGGTGCCGCTGCGCATCTATTTCAACGAGCAGGGCCGGGCCAAGGTGGAGATCGCCATCGCCCGCGGCCGCAAGGCGCATGACAAGCGCGAGGCGCTGAAGGCGAAGGACTGGGCCCGCGACAAGCAGCGCCTGCTGCGCGACCGGGGGTAGGCGCGCGCTGGCTCAGAAAGAAAAGAAAAGCCCGGCACTTGGCCGGGCTTTTTGATTCTGTCTGTCGGGTCGCTCAGTCCTTGGCGCGCTCGACATAGGAGCCGTCGGAGGTCATGACGACGATGCGGGTGCCGACCCCGATATGCGGCGGTACGGCCGAGCGCACGCCATTGGAAAGGATCGCCGGCTTGTAGGAAGAGGAGGCGGTCTGCCCCTTCACGACAGGCTCGGTCTCGGTGACTTCGAGCACGACGCGCTGCGGCAGTTCGATGGCGATGCCGACACCCTCGTGCATCTTCAGCATGACCTGCATGCTTTCCTGGAGATAGGCGGCCTGGTCGCCTACCACGTCCGGGTGGACCGCCACCTGGTCGTAATTCTCCGGGTTCATGAAGTGATAGCCCTCGCCATCCGAATAAAGGAAGGTGAAGGGGCGATCCTCGACATGGGCGCGTTCCACCTGCTCGGTGGTGCGGTAGCGCTCGGAGATCTTCACGCCATCGGAAATGCGGCGCATGTCGAGCTGGGTCACCGGAGTGCCCTTGCCGGGATGGATGTTGTCGGCGGTGAGCACGACATAGAGCTTGCCGTCGATGTCGACCACGTTGCCCTTGCGCAGCGTGCTGGCGATGACCTTGACCATTGCGGTCCTCTGGCTGTTGGGTGCGCCGCCTCGCGCGGGGCACCGCTGGGATTCTGTCGGGGCCTCCTATACAAGCGCGTCCGTCTTCCGCCAACCCCGCCCGCAGACGCATCTGCGCGCCGGAGAACGCCATGTCGATTACCGCCTCGCCCTGGTGGTCGCCCGCACGCCATGCCGACCGGCGGCCCTTCCTGATCGCCCGCCAGCGGCTGCAGGCGGCCCTGCGCGACTTTTTCGCCGGGCAGGATTTCATGGAGGTGGAAACGCCGATCCTGCAGGTGTCGCCGGGGAATGAGACGCATCTCAAGGCCTTCACCACTGCGCTGGAGCGGCCGGATGGGGAGCGCACGCCGCGCTATCTCCACACCTCGCCGGAATTCACCGCCAAAAAGCTGCTGGCGGCGGGCGAGGCGCGGCTGTTCACCTTCGCCCGCGTCTTCCGCAATGGCGAGCGCACGGCGCTGCATCATCCCGAATTCACAATGCTGGAATGGTACCGGGCCCGGGAGACCTATGAGGCGCTGATGGCCGATTGCGCCGCGCTGCTGGCCCTGGCGGCGGAGACCGCCGGCACGGAGAGTTTTCAGTATGGCGGCCTGGCCTGCGAGGTCACGAAGGAGCCTGAACGGTTGACGGTCGCGCAGGCGTTCGACCGCTTCGCCGGCATCGACCTCATGGGAACGGTGGGCGTGGAAGCGAATGACCGCGATGCGCTCTGGCACGCGGTGCGCGACGCGGGAATCCGCGTGGCGGCGGATGACACATGGGCGGATGTGTTCACCCGCGTCATGGTCGAAAAGATCGAGCCGCATCTCGGTGTCGGCCGGCCGACCATATTGTGCGAATACCCGATTTCGGAAGCCGCGCTGGCCCGGCCGAAGCCGACCGACCCACGCGTGGCGGAGCGCTTCGAGCTGTATGTCTCGGCGGTCGAAGTCGCCAACGCCTTCGGCGAACTCACGGATGCCGGCGAACAGCGGCGCCGTTTCACCGCCTGGATGGATGAGAAGGAGCGGCTTTACGGCGAGCGCTACCCGATCGACGAGGATTTCCTCGCCGCTCTGGCGCAGATGCCGGAAGCCTCGGGTATCGCGCTCGGCTTCGACCGGCTGGCGATGCTGGCCTCGGGCGCAAGGCGGGTCGAGGATGTGCTGTGGGCGCCGGTCGCGCCGTGACGGCTCAGCCCAGCGTGTCGATATGCGCCCGCACCTTGGCGAAGACGGCGTGGAACATCTCCGTCGTCAGCACGCCGGTGTTCGTGTTGTAGCGCGAGCAGTGATAGCTGTCGAAAAGCACGAGATCGCCCAGCCGGTGCACGGCGCCATGGGCGAATTTGTGGTGTGAAAGCCGTTCGCCATGCGCCGCCAGCACCTGGTCATGAGCGATCTTGCCCAGCGCGACGATGGCGCTGAGACTCGGCAGCAGGCCGATCGTTGCGGAGAAGAACGGGCGGCAGGTGCGGATTTCGTCCGTGGTCGGCTTGTTTTCGGGCGGCACGCAGCGCACGGCGTTGGTGAGACGTGCATCGACCAGCCGCAGCGAATCGTCCGGCCGTGCCTCGAACGTGCCGGTGGCGAAGCCGAACCTGATCAGCGTCGAATAGAGCAGCTCGCCGGCATAGTCGCCGGTGAAGGGGCGCCCGGTCCGGTTGGCCCCGCGCAGCCCGGGCGCCAGCCCGACGATGAGCAGGCGCCCATCCTCCGGCCCGAAGGAGGGCACCGGTGCGTTGTGCCAGCCGGGCTCCTGCGTGCGCCAATGGTCCCGAAAGGCGACGAGGCGCGGGCAGAGCGGGCAGTCGCGCGGCGGCACCGGCGGCGCCACGGCCGGCGGAGCGTGGAGAGCGGCGCCCATAGGCGTCAGGAATCCGCCGTGTCGTCGTCCGGGGCGGGCGCGGGCGCGCGGCGTTCCAGAAAGCGCGGCGTCTCCTGCATGCGGCCGGAACGGTCCGCCGGGTCGCGGCCGACCTTGGCCTGCAGGTCCACGAGGTCGAGGAACACGTCGGCCTGACGGCGCAACTCGTCGGCGATCATCGGCGGCTGGGTGTGGATGCTGGACACCACCGTCACCCGCACGCCCTTGCGCTGCACCGCCTCCACCAGCGAGCGGAAATCGCCGTCGCCGGAGAACAGGACGATATGATCGACATGGTCGGCGAGCTCCATGGCGGCGACGGCCAGCTCGATATCCATATTGCCGCGCACCCGGCGCCGGCCCTGGCTGTCGGTGAACTCTCGCGCCGGCTTGGTGACGACCGAGTAGCCATTATAGTCGAGCCAGTCGAGCAGCGGGCGGATCGAGGAATACTCCGTTTCCTCGACGAGCGTGGTGTAATAGAACGCGCGCAGAACATAGCCGCGCCCCTGAAACTCCTTCAAAAGCCGCTTGTAGTCGATATCGAAACCGAGAGACTTGGTGGCGGAGTACAGATTTGCCCCGTCAATGAAGAGGGCGATCTTTTCCATGCCGTTGACCATAATGAGAAAATACCCGGACTGATAAATGTGCGACGACCCACGCCGGCACGCGCCGATGCAGGAAACCGTCCACTCTATAGACATAACCGATTTATGGCGGCGGCGAGACGACGGCGGCGGTTGTCCGCCAATTTTGATCGCGGGAAGGTGAAGGCAGGCCGGTGCATGCGGGCCGGGAGCGCTTGCCCCTTCGGCCGGATTGGTTTAAGGACGCCGCTTCCCTTTCCCGTCAGGAGTGCCGAAGCATGGCTCGCGTCACCGTCGAGGACTGCATCGACAAGGTCGACAATCGCTTCGAGCTGGTCCTTCTTGCCGGCCATCGGGCGCGCGCCATCGCGTCCGGCGCGCCGATCACGGTTGACCGTGACAATGACAAGAACCCGGTCGTCGCCCTGCGCGAGATCGCCGACGAGACCGTCTCGCCGGAAGATCTGCGCGAGGAACTCATCCACTCGCTCCAGAAGTTCACCGAGGTGGACGAGCCGGAGCCCGAGACCGTTCCGATGATCGCCTCCCAGTCGTCGAGCGGCGACGATTCCGATGTCATGCTCGACCGCATGACCGAGGAAGAGCTGCTCGCCGGCCTGCAGGGGCTGGTGCCGCCGGAGCCGAGCGACGACGACGAAGGCTGATACAGCGTTCGGGCGATCGCCCTTGTCCCATCGTCCCGGCCCGGCCCTCCGCCGGGCCGTTTCTGTTTTGCCTGCCATTTCCGCGACATGCGGCTTGCGCTGGCCGGCCTTGCAGATGATATCTAGCAGAGCGGCCGCCCCGGCCGATCCTTCTCGCGAGTCCCTGTCATGATGCGGCAGTACGAGCTCGTCGAGCGCGTACGCCGGTACAATCCCAATACCGACGAAGCGCTGCTTGACCGCGCTTACGTCTATGCGATGCGCGCCCACGGCACGCAGAAGCGCGCCTCCGGCGATCCCTATTTTTCGCACCCGCTCGAAGTCGCCGCCATCCTGACCGACCTCAAGCTCGACGACGCCACCATCGTGGCGGCGCTGCTGCACGACACGATCGAGGATACCGACGCCACCCGCGACGAGATCGACAAGATCTTCGGCCACCAGATCGGCGCGCTGGTCGAGGGCCTGACCAAGATCAAGAAGCTCGACCTCGTGTCCAAGCAGGCGAAGCAGGCGGAGAATCTGCGCAAGTTGCTGCTCGCCATCGCCGACGATGTGCGGGTGCTGCTGGTCAAGCTCGCCGACCGCCTGCACAATATGCGCACGCTTAAATGGGTGCCGGAGGAAAAACGCTCCCGCGTCGCGCAGGAGACGCTGGACATCTATGCGCCGCTCGCAGGGCGGATGGGCATGCACGACATGCGCGAGGAGCTGGAGGACCTCTCCTTCCGCCAGCTCTCGCCCGAGGCCTATGATTCGATCCTCGGCCGGCTGCAGGCGCTTAAGGAAAGCAATGGCGAGCTCGTCGCCGCCATTGAACGCGAGCTTTCCGACGCCATCGCCCAGAAGGGCATCGGGGCGCTCGTCACCGGCCGGCAGAAGCGCCCGCACTCCATCTGGCGCAAGATGGAGCGCAAGTCGGTCGCCTTCGAGCAACTATCCGACATTTACGGCTTCCGCATCATCGTCGACACGGTGGAGGAGTGCTACGCGGCGCTCGGCGTGGTTCATACCAAGTGGCCGCTCGTGCCGGGGCGGTTCAAGGACTATGTCTCGACGCCGAAGCAGAACGATTACCGCTCCATTCACACCACCGTCGTCGGGCCCGGCCGCCAGCGTGTCGAGCTGCAGATCCGCACCCGGCAGATGCATGAGATCGCCGAATACGGCATCGCCGCGCACGCGCTCTACAAGGACACCGGCGGTTCGGATCCGCTGACGCGCGAATCCAGCGCCTATGCCTGGCTGCGCCGCACCATCGAATTGCTGGCGGAGGGGTCGAGCCCCGAAGAGTTCCTGGAGCACACCAAGCTCGAACTGTTCCACGACCAGGTGTTCTGCTTCACCCCCAAGGGGCGGCTGATCACCCTGCCGCGCCGGGCCACCCCGATCGACTTCGCCTATGCCGTGCATACTGGCGTCGGCGACCGGGCGGTGGGGGCGAAGATCAACGGCAAGATTTCGCCGCTGGTCTCCGAACTGCAGAATGGCGACGAGGTGGAGATCATCACCGCCGCCGGGCAGACGCCGCCGGCGGCGTGGGAATCCATCGTCGTCACCGGCAAGGCCCGCGCCGCGATCCGCCGCGCCACCCGCGCCGCCGTGCGGGCGCAATATGCCGGGCTCGGCAAGAAGATCGTCGAGCGCGCCATTGTGCGGGCCGGCAAGGTGTTTTCCGAGGAGAAGCTCGCCGCCTCGGTCGGCCGTCTCGCCCGCGCCTCGCTGGAGGATGTCTATGCCGCGGTCGGGCGCGGCGAGATGCGTTCCGACGACGTGGTCAAGGCGGTTCACCCGGAATGGACCGGCCCACGGCCCGAGGAACGCGCCGCGCTGAAGGGCGAGGGCTGGTTCGAGCTGGAAAAGGGCCAGAGCCTCAAATTCAAGATCCCCGGCATCGAGAGCGATCCCGATCCGCAGACCGCTATTCCCATTCGCGGCATCAACCGCGAATTGCCGGTCCGCTTCGCCCCCAATGGTGGCGCCGTTCCGGGCGACCGCATCGTCGGCATCCTCTCGCCGGGCGAGGGGATCACCATCTACCCCATCCAGTCGCCCGCGCTGCAGGATTTCGAGGAGGAGCCGGAGCGCTGGCTCGATGTGCGCTGGGATGTGGAGGAGGACGACCCGCAGCGCTTCCCGGTGCAGATCGTCGTCGTCGCC
This sequence comes from Ancylobacter polymorphus, assembly GCF_030813495.1. Classification (GTDB taxonomy): domain Bacteria; phylum Pseudomonadota; class Alphaproteobacteria; order Rhizobiales; family Xanthobacteraceae; genus Ancylobacter; species Ancylobacter polymorphus. Next base: position 222,578 of record NZ_JAUSUI010000001.1, read on the forward strand.
ACCAACGAGCCGGGCTCGCTGGCGCAGATCGCCCAGGTAATCGGTGAGCGCGACGGCAATATCGAGAATCTGCGCATGTCCTCGCGCTCCGCCGATTTCACCCGGATGGTGATCGACATCGGTGTCTATGACCTGCGCCACCTCAACGGCATTCTCAGCGACCTGCGCGCCCGCCCTGTCGTGTCCAGTGTCGAACGGGTGAATGGGTGATAAGGAACCGTTAACCCTGATTGGCGTTTCCTCGGCAGTCCCATGACGCCACTGCAGGAGACACCGATGACCGAACAGATTCAGGCCAATGTCCGTATCGTGTCGGGTGCCGCCAAGGCGTTCTGGGGGCGGCTGGCCGGCGACGCGCACCGCGTCGCCAGCGCCCGGGTCGAGCAGCTTGCCGGCGAAGCCGCGCTGGCCTGTGCCAAAGCCCGCAGCCGCGCGGAACGCGAGGGCTCGGTCGCCCGCGCCTGAGACGTGACGGAAGGGTGACGCGGCGGTCCTTATGGGCTATCACGCGACCCGTTCCGTAACCTGCTCCGGGCTTTCGCGATGACACAAGACGAGGTGGTGGCCGAGTTCCGTGCGGCGGGTGCGCTGCTGGAAGGGCATTTCATTCTCTCCTCCGGCCTGCGCAGCCCGGTTTTCCTGCAGAAGATGTTCATCTTCCAGGATCCCGTGCGGACCGCCCGGCTGTGCAAGGCGCTGGCTGATAAGGCGCAGGCGGCGTTCGGCAAGATCGATTATGTGGTCTCGCCCGCCGTCGGCGGCATCGTCCCCGGCTATGAAACGGCCCGGCAGCTCGGCGCCATGGCGGTGTTTGTGGAACGCGAAGGCGGCACCTTCCAGCTGCGCCGCGGCTTCACCATTCCGCCCGAGGCCCGGGTGCTGATGGTGGAAGACATCATCACCACCGGCCTGTCCTCGCGCGAATGTCTCGCCGCGATTGCCGAACACACGTCCAATGTCGTCGGCGCCGCCTGCCTCATCGACCGTTCCAACGGCAAGGCCGATCTCGGCGTGCCGCTGGTGGCGCTGGCGAAGCTCGACATTCCCGCCTATCCCGCCGATGCGCTGCCGCCGGAACTGGCGGCGTTGCCGGCGGTGAAGCCGGGTTCGCGCGGCATTCAGGGGGTGAAGGCGTGACTGCCATCGTTCCCCCCATCCGCCTCGGCGTGAATGTCGACCACGTCGCCACCATCCGCAATGCGCGCGGCGGCGATCTGCCCGATCCCGTGCGCGCCGCCCAGCTGGCCTGCGCCGCCGGGGCCGACGGCATCACCGCCCATCTGCGCGAGGACCGCCGCCATATTCGCGACAGCGACATGCGGCGCCTGCGCGAGCAACTGACGGTGCCGCTGAATTTCGAGATGGCGGCGACCGACGAGATGGTCGCCATCGCCCTTGAGCAGCGCCCGCACGCCGCCTGCCTTGTGCCGGAGCGGCGCGAGGAGCGCACCACCGAAGGCGGGCTCGATGTCATCGGCGGCGGCATCGATCTCGCCCACAAGGTGGAACAGCTCGGCGCGGCCGGCATTCGCGTCTCGCTGTTCGTGGCGCCGGACGCCGAGCAGATCGCGCGCGCCGCCGATATCGGCGCCGCGGTGATCGAGCTTCACACCGGCGCCTGGTGCGAGTTTCTCGCCGCCGGCGAGACGGACAAAGCCGAGGCCGAACTGGCGCGGCTGATCGCGGCGGCGGGGCAGGGCAGCGCGCTGGGGCTGGAAATTCACGCCGGCCACGGGCTGGACTTCGCCACGGCGGAAGTGATGGCGGCCGTCGAGCCGATCCGCGAACTCAATATCGGCCATTTCCTCATCGGCGAATCCATCTTCGTCGGGCTGGAAGGAGCGGTGCGCCAGATGCGGGCGGCCATGGCGCGCGGGCGGGCCCGTATTGGGGCGCCGCAGGCGGCGTGAGGGAGAGCAGGGCGTGATCCTCGGCATCGGCTCCGACATCACCGACGTGCGGCGCGTGGCCGAAGTGCTCGAGCGGCACGGCGAACGCTTCCTCGACCGGGTGTTCACCCCGGTGGAGCGCGCCAAGTCCGATCGCCGCGCCCGCCGGGCCGAAAGCTACGCCAAGCGCTTCGCCGCCAAGGAGGCCTGCGCCAAGGCGCTCGGTACCGGGCTGGCGCAGGGCGTGTTCTGGAGGGATATGGGCGTGGTCAACCTGCCCTCCGGCCGGCCGACCATGAATCTCACCGGCGGGGCCAAGGCACGCCTCGACGCGATTACGCCCGCCGGCCATGAGGCGCGCATCGACCTGACCATTACCGATGACGGCCCGCTGGCGCAGGCCTTCGTCATCATCAGCGCGGTTCCGGTCGCCAGCGGCGGATAAGCGGCGCTGCCGACGCGTCACCTCGTGCGATCGTGAGCGGGCCGCGTTGCCGCCGCTGGATTGAGCGGCTATAGGAGCCGCACGGCCGCCTCGCGCGGCGCATGCCGTGCCGCTGAGCGCACCGGAAGGCAACATGACGTCCACCACCGAACCGAAGAAGCAGGAAGGCGGCCTCGGCGAAACCGTGAAGGTCATCCTTCAGGCGTTTCTGATCGCCCTGCTGATCCGCACCTTTCTGTTTCAGCCCTTCAACATCCCCTCCGGGTCGATGAAGGAGACGCTGCTGGTCGGCGATTATCTCTTCGTCTCCAAATACAGCTATGGCTACAGCCGCTTCTCCCTGCCGCTGTCGCCGCCGCTGTTCGACGGGCGCATTCTCGGCTCCACGCCCAATCGCGGCGATGTGGTGGTGTTCAAGCTGCCGCGCGACGAGAGCACGGATTACATCAAGCGGGTCATCGGCTTGCCCGGCGACGAGATCCAGATGATCGGCGGACTGCTGCACATCAATGGCGTGCCGGTGAAGCGCGAGGATGCCGGCTACTGGATGGACGACGAGGGCAATGGCCGGGTGGAGCGCGTGAAGCGCTGGACCGAGACGCTGCCCAATGGGGTGAGCTACTACACGCTCGATCTCGTCGAGAACGGGTTCTACGACAATACTGATGTCTACAAGGTGCCGCCCGGCCACTATTTCATGATGGGCGACAACCGCGACAATTCCACCGACAGCCGCGTTTTGAGCCAGGTCGGCTATGTGCCCTATGAGAACCTGATCGGCCGCGCGCAGGTCATTTTCTTCTCGGTGAAGGAAGGCGACGCGGCCTGGCAGTTCTGGAAGTGGCCGTGGACGGTGCGCTGGGACCGTCTCTTCACCTTCGTGCGATGACGCGCGGCAAGAACCGCGTCGCCGACGACGCCGGCCTCGACGCGCTCGAAGCGGCGCTCGGCCATGTCTTTGCAGACCGCGCGCATCTGCGGCTCGCGCTCACCCATATCAGCGCCGTCACCGGCGCCCAGGGTTCGAAGGCGCGGGTGCGCTCCTATCAGCGGCTCGAATTCCTCGGCGACCATGTGCTGGGGCTGATCGTCTCCGACATGCTCTACCGCGCCTTCCCGCAGGCGGAGGAAGGCGAGCTGTCGCGCCGCCTCGCCGATCTCGTCTGCGAGGAAGCCTGCGCCGAGGTGGCGCTCGCCATGGGGCTCGGCCCGCATCTGCGGCTCGGCGCCGGCGAGGATCGCTCCGGCGGGCGCGAGCGCCCCGCCATCCTCGCCGATGTGGTGGAGGCGGTGCTGGCGGCGGTCTATCTCGACGCCGGCTTTGCCGCCGCCGAGGCGATGGTGGAGCGCTTCTGGCGCGCCCGCCTCTCCACCCCCGGAAGCTCCGCCCGCGACCCCAAGACCGCCTTGCAGGAATGGGCGCAGGGCCGGGGCCTGCCGCCGCCGCATTACCGGCTGGTCGAGCGGTCCGGGCCCGACCATAATCCCGAATTCCGCATTGCCGTCGACGTGCCGGGCTTCGAGCCGGTCGAGGCGACCGGCTCCTCCAAGCAGAACGCTCAGAAGACCGCCGCTGCGGCGTTTCTCCAACGGGTCACACCATGAACGACACCATCGAAGAAACTCCCGAAGCCGCGGCCGAGACCACGCGCTGCGGCTTTGTCGCCCTCATCGGCACGCCCAATGCCGGCAAATCGACGCTGACCAATGCGTTGGTGGGCACCAAAGTATCCATCGTCTCGCACAAGGTGCAGACCACCCGCGCACTGGTGCGCGGCATCGCGATTGAGGGCGCGACGCAGATCGTGCTGGTGGACACGCCCGGCATCTTCGCGCCGAAGCGCCGGCTGGAAAAGGCGATGGTGCGCTCCGCCTGGAGCGGGGCGGGCGATGCCGACGCCGTGGTGCTGCTGATCGACGCCCGCGCCGGCCTGACCGAGGACGTGCAGGCGATCATTCGCGGTCTGGCCGATGTGAAGCGGCCGCGCGCGATCCTGCTCAACAAGATCGACCTGGTGAAGCGCGAGAGCCTGCTGGAGCTCGCCGCCAAGGTCGCCGAGCTCATCAGCTTCGACCGGCTGTTCATGGTTTCCGCGCTGGCCGGCGACGGGCTGAAGGAACTGCGCCAGTGGCTGGCGCAACTCTTGCCGCTCGGTCCGTGGCTCTACCCGGAAGACCAGATTTCCGACGCGCCGATGCGCTCGCTCGCGGCCGAGATCACGCGCGAGAAGCTGTTCCACCGGCTGCATGAGGAACTGCCCTACCGTTCCACCGTCGAGACCGACTCCTGGCAGGAGCGCAAGGACGGATCGGTGCGTATCGAACAGACCATCTTCGTCGAGCGCGAGAGCCAGCGGAAGATCGTGCTCGGCAAGTCCGGCGAGACCATCAAGGCCATCTCCATGGCCGCGCGCAAGGAACTGACCGAGATCGTCGAGGCGCCGGTGCATCTGTTCCTGTTCGTCAAGGTGCGCGAGAACTGGGCCGACGATCCCGCACGCTACCGTGAGATGGGGCTGGAATTCCCGCAGGAGTGAGGCCGCCCGATGGAGTGGTCCGACGAGGGCATCATTCTCGGCGTGCGGCGGCACGGCGAGGCCAATGCCATCGTCGAGTTGATGACCGCCGCCCATGGCCGGCATCTCGGCCTGGTGCGCGGCGGCGGGTCGCGGCGTCAGGCGGCCGCGCTGCAGCCGGGCAACGAGGTGCGGGCCAACTGGCACGCCCGGCTTGACGAGCATCTCGGAACCTTCGCGCTGGAAGTGACCGCCGCGCATGCGGGCAGGCTCATGGGTCGTGCTCATTCCGCCTTTGCGCTCAGCCACATCGGCAGTCTTGTTCGCCTGCTGCCCGAACGCGATCCGCACCCGGCGCTGCACGCCATGCTCGCCACCATGGTCGCCCATCTCGACCATCAGCGGCTCACCGGCATGATGATCGCCCGCTTCGAGCTGATCATGCTGGCCGAACTCGGCTTCGGTCTCGATCTGGAGCGCTGCGCCGCCACCGGCGGGCGCAACGACCTGCTCTATGTCTCGCCGAAATCCGGCCGCGCGGTGAGCCGCGACGCCGGCGCGCCCTGGCAGGCGCAGCTGTTCGCCTTGCCCTATTTCCTTATCGCCGAGGTCGCCGAGCCGCCGCTGCCGGAGGATGTGGAGGCGGCCTTCGCGCTCACCGGCCATTTCCTCGCCCGCCGGGTGTTCGACCCGCGCGGCCTGCCGCTGCCCGATGCCCGCGCCTCGCTGCTCGCGGCGTTGAAACGGCCCGGTGGATAGCTTTCCGGCCGCGCGTTCGCGTCTTGTTCCGCAGGGCGCTTCGCGCTAGCAAGGGGCATGGGTGAGCCACCGATTCCGACCGATGATGGCACGATCGAGCCGATCGGGCTGAAGGCGGCGCTTGAAGAGCGCTACCTCGCCTATGCGCTGTCGACCATCATGCACCGCGCCCTGCCGGATGCGCGCGACGGGCTGAAGCCCGTGCATCGCCGCATTCTCTACGGTATGCGCCTGTTGCGCCTCGACCCCGGCGGCGGCTTCCGCAAGAGCGCGAAGATCGTCGGCGACGTGATGGGCTCGTTCCACCCGCACGGCAATGCGGCGATCTACGACGCCATGGTGCGCCTCGCCCAGGACTTTTCCCAGCGCTACCCGCTGGTCGACGGGCAGGGCAATTTCGGCAATATCGACGGCGACAACGCCGCCGCCGAGCGCTACACCGAAGCCCGGCTGACCGAAGTGGCGCGGCTGATCCTCGACGGCATCGACGAGGACGCGGTCGATTTCCGCCCGAACTATGACGGCACGACGGAAGAACCCGTCGTCATGCCGGGCGCCTTCCCCAATCTGCTGGCCAATGGCTCAACCGGCATCGCGGTTGGCATGGCGACCTCGATCCCGCCGCACAACGCGGCCGAGCTGATCGACGCCAGCCTGCACCTGATCGAGAACCCGAACGCCACCACGGACGACCTGCTGAAATTCGTCCAGGGTCCTGACTTTCCTACGGGCGGGGTCATCATCGAATCGCCGTCCTCCATGGCCGACGCCTACGCCACCGGGCGCGGCGGCTTCCGGCTGCGGGCGCGCTGGGAGAAGGAAGAGACCGGGCGCGGCACCTATGTCGTCGTCGTCACCGAGATTCCCTATGGCGTGCCGAAATCGCGCCTGGTGGAGAAGATCGCCGACCTGCTGAACGAGAAGAAGCTGCCGCTTCTCGCCGATGTGCGCGACGAGAGCGCGGAAGATGTGCGCCTGGTGCTCGAGCCGCGCGCGCGGAATGTCGACGCCGAACTGCTGATGGAAAGCCTGTTCCGCGTCACCGAGCTGGAGACGCGCTTTCCGCTCAACATGAACGTGCTGGTCGGCGGGCAGGTGCCGAAGGTGGTGAGCCTCGTGGAGGCGCTGCGCGAATGGGTCGACCATCGCCGCGAGGTGCTGCTGCGCCGCTCGCGCCACCGCCTCGCGGAGATCGAGCACCGGCTGGAAGTGCTCGGCGGCTACCTCATCGCCTATCTCAACCTCGACGAGGTGATCCGCATCATCCGCGAGGAGGATGAGCCCAAGCCCGCGCTGATGGCCCGGTTCGAGCTGACCGATGTGCAGGCCGAGGCCATCCTCAACATGCGCCTGCGCAGCCTGCGCAAGCTCGAAGAATTCGAGATCCGCAAGGAACACGACGCCCTGTCCAAGGAGAAGGACGGGCTGGAGAAACTGCTCGGCTCGGAAGCGCGCCAGTGGAAGGCCGTTGCCGGCCAGCTCGCGGAGACGCGCAAGCGCTTCGCGCCCGACACCCCGCTCGGGCGCCGCCGCACCACCTTCGGTGAGGCGTCCGCCCACAAGGCGGATGCGGTGATCGAGGCGCTGGTGGAGCGCGAGCCGATCACCGTCGTGGTGTCGGAAAAGGGCTGGATCCGCGCGCTGAAGGGCCATGTGGCCGATCTCTCCTCGCTTGTCTTCAAGGGCGATGACCGGCTGAAAATCAGCTTCTTCACCGAGACGACAGCGAAGCTGCTGGTGTTCGCCACCAATGGCCGCTTCTACACGCTCGATGCGTCGAAGCTGCCGGGCGGGCGCGGCCATGGCGAGCCGCTACGGCTGTCCATCGAATTGGAGCAGGAGGCGGATATCCTCCACGTGCTGCCCTATCAGGGCGGGCGGCGCCTGCTGGTCGCTGCCAAGGAGGGGCGCGGCTTCCTCGTCTCCGAGGATGACTGCCTCGCCAATACCCGCAAGGGCAAGCAGGTGCTGGGCGTCGACGCGCAGGAGGCGGCCAAGGTCGTGGTGGCGACGGGCGACAGCGTCGCGGTCATCGGCGAGAACCGCAAGCTGCTGGTGTTCCCGCTCACCCAGATCCCGGAAATGACCCGTGGACGCGGCGTGCGGTTGCAGCGCTACAAGGACGGCGCGATGAGCGACGTGAAGGTCTTCGCCGCCGCCGATGGCCTCACCTGGACCGACACGTCCGGCCGCACCTGGACCGTGACCGACCTCACGGAATGGCGCGGCGAGCGCGCCGGAGCCGGCCGCCTGCCGCCCAAGGGTTTCCCGCGCAACAACAAGTTCGGCTGAGGCGGCGCGGGAGCGACACCCGTCGTCAAGCCGGTAAGAGGAAGTGCGGACAGCGCCCTCTCCCTGTGAGGGAGAGGGCTTAGGTCCAGCAGCAAGCCTCGGCTCACGAGCCGATGACGCCGCCATCCTTCTTGGTGATCACCACCACGGCCGGGCGCACAGGCATGTCGTTCTTGAAGTCCGGCCAGCGGGTGGAGAGGTCCTCGTAATAGGACGGCCGGCCGAACGGCGCCCAGTCGGTGCCGCCATCGCCGGGATGCTGCACGGCGACGAAGGCGGTGCGGTCATCCGGGGTGAAAAGCGGCCCGCACAGTTCCGCGCCCACCGGCACGCGGAAGAACAGCTTGGAGGTCGCGCGCGCACCGCCTTCCGTGTCTACCGCCCACAGACCATCCGTGCGGCCGGTGTCCTTGGGGCTGTTGCCATCGGTCGACACCCAGAGCCGGCCGGCGGAATCGACCGCGCAATTATCCGGCATGCCGAACCAGCCATTGCGGGTGGTGTCCGTGGAGAAGGAGGCCCCGACGGAGGCTACCGAGGGGTCGCCGCACTTCAGCAGCACTTCCCATTTGCCCTTGGTGGCGGCGAAGTCGCCATCCGCCTCGGCGATCTCGATGATATGGCCGAAGGCGTTCTTGGCGCGGGGATTGGCGGCGTCGACCTGCTCGTCCTTGCGGCGGGTATTGTTGGTCAGCATCACATAGACCTTGCCGTTGACGCCGTTCGGCTGGACGTCTTCGGGGCGGTCCATCTTGGTGGCGCCGAGCAGATCGGCGGCGCGGCGGGTCTCGATCAGCACATCGGCCTGGCTGGCGAAGCCGTTGGCGGCGGTCAGCGGGCCTTGCCCGAACACCAGCGGCATCCATTCCAGCGCGCCGTCGGCGTCGAACTTGGCGACATAGAGCGTGCCGGAATCCAGCAGGTCCATATTGGCGGCGCGGTCATTCGGGTTGAACGTGCCGGCGGTGACGAATTTGTAGACATAGTCGAAACGCTCATCGTCGCCGAGATAGAAAACGACGCGGCCATCCTTGGCGACGATGGACTCGGCGCCCTCATGCTTGAAGCGGCCGAGGGCGGTGCGCTTTTTCGGCACCGAATTGGGGTCGTTCACATCGACTTCGACAATCCAGCCGAAGCGGTTCGGCTCGTTCGGCTCCTTGGCAAGGTCGAAGCGGGGGTAGATGTTGCCCCACTCATAGGCGCCCTCCGGCACGCCGTAGCGCTTGTAATTGGCGGCCTCCTTGTGGCCCTCGGGCAGCTTGCCGAGGAAGTAGCCGTGGAAATTCTCCTCGGCCATCACATAGGTACCCCAGGGCGTGACGCCGCCGGCGCAATTGTTCAGCGTGCCGAGCACCTTGGTTCCGGTGGGGTCTTCCGCCGTCTTCAGCCGGTCGCTGCCGGCAGCGGGGCCGGTGACCTGCATCGGCGTGGTCGAGGTGATGCGGCGGTTCAGCTTGCCCTCGCGCACCACCTGCCATTTGCCGTCGACCTTGCGGATTTCGACGATGGTGCCGCCATGGGCCGCCATCTCGATATCGACGCGGGTCTTGTCCGCCGGCGCCACCTTCAGCTTGCCATCCGTGACGCTGACGATGCCGGGGAACATGAGGTGCTCATTGGTGTATTCGTGATTCACCACCAGCAGGCCATGCGCGGACGAGCCGCCGAGCGGGATGAAGCCGACATAATCGTTATTGTAACCGAACTGCCGGCGCTGGGCCTCGGCGGTCTGGTTCTTCGGGTCGAAGGCGGGGGAGTCGGGGAACAGCGGGTCGCCCCAGCGCAGCAGCACCTCGGCGTCATAGCCTTCGGCGACGTGATGGGTTTCATCGACGCCGGCCTCAACCTCGACGAAGCTGAAGGCCGAGCCATTGGCCGCGACGCCATCCGTGGCGGCCTGCGCCTTCTCGGCGGTCAGCAGGGCCGCCGGGCCGACAGTGGCGGCGATAGCGGAAACGGCGAGCGAGCCCTTCAAGAGCCCGCGACGGGAGAAGCGGAGCGAGATCAGCTCGCCCATGGTCGGGTTGAACGTCGGGTTGCTGCCCGCGCCATCGGCCTCTTCGAGCAGGCTGGTGCGGAAGGGGGATTCGTGTACGGGGTCGAGGGAGTTGTCGGTCATGGGGGGCTCCGGCAATCTGTCCCGCTCCGGATTGGAAGCGTTCCAGACAGCTAGTGCCGCTCCGTCACATCCCGATGACGCCGGTGCCGCATGGGCATCATTCTGTCATATGACGGCGCGGCGACCTACTCCTCTACCCGCAACCAGCCGGAGGGGGCGAGGCGCTCCTGCGGCAGGAAGCGGCGCTTGTAGCTCATCTTGTCCGACCCCTCGACCCAATAGCCGAGATAGACGTAAGGAAGCCCCATCGCCTTCGCCTTGGCGATGTGATCGAGGATCATATAGGTGCCGAGCGAACGGGTGATCTCTTCCGGGTCGTAGAAGGAATAGACCATGGACAGGCCATCCGCGAGCACGTCGGTCAGCGCCACGCCGTAGAGCGCGCCCTGGCCCCGCCCGCTGATCGCCGTGCCGGGCCCGTGGCGGCGATACTCGATCAGCCGGGTGCGGACATGGCTGTCCTCCACCATCATGGCGTAGTCCAGCACGGTCATGTCCGCCATGCCGCCATCCGAATGCCGGCTGTCGAGATAGCCGCGGAACAGCGAATATTGCTCGGCGGTGGGGATGGCGGCGCGGATGTCGCCGATGAGATCGGCATTGGCCTGACGCACGCGGCGAAAACTGCGGCTCTCGCGGAAATCATCGACGCAGACACGCACCGAGACGCAGGCGCGGCACTGCTCGCAGGCGGGGCGATAGGCGATGGACTGGCTGCGCCGGAAGCCGCCATGAGTCAGCACATCATTGAGCTGGGTGGCGCGCTCACCGACCAGATGCGTAAAGACCTTACGCTCCAGCCGGCCCGGCAGATAGGGGCAGGGCGAGGGAGCGGTCAGGTAGAACTGCGGTGTGTCGCGCGAATGTTCGGTCACGGCGGGTTCACATTGCGAAGGCGGCAAGGATCGCGCGACGCGGGCGCGACGTCAAAGCCTGGCTGCGCCCTTCAACGCGAATGTCAGCGATAGCCGCGCAATTCGCCGGCCCGTTCGTCATTATTGGTGACGACAGTGCCGATGATGAAGTCGTGCGCCAGCCGCTTGCGGCGGTTGAGCAGGCCGATGACGGTGACGAAGGGCGTGAACACGCTCACCGATACCCAGAACAGCACCAGGCTGACAACCGCCAGCATCGGGGTCATCGGCGCGCCGTGCCAGAGCCGCATCTCCAGGCCCATGGCCCGCATGCCGATGGTGGCCGAGCGCGGCCCGCCGAGGGTCAGCCCGACATAGACCAGCGCCCAGACCACATAGCCGGGCCCCAGCAGGCTGAACAGGAACCAGCCGAGGCCGAAAGTGAGGAAGCCGAAGACGAAAATCAGCAGCGCCGCCATGCCGACCGGCACGCAGATCAGCACCGTGTCGATGATGAAGGCAATGAAACGCCGAAACAGCACGTCCCGGAAATATTCCGGCTCGACGAGCGGATCGAAGGCATTGGGCCGCATCGCCCCGTCATCGCTGGTGTCGAACATGCCGGTTTCCTCCCGGAGCGTCAGGTGGGGGGCGTTCGCGGTGCAAGCAAGGGCACCGCGCCACGTCGCTCGCGGTCAGTTGGCGGACTGCCAGTCCACCCGCACCACATCCATGCCGTTCTCGATCAGCGCGCGGTACACCTCGTCGGCATGGGCGCGGTCGCGCGTTTCCACGGTCACGTCGAGCCGCGCGCCCTTGGCATGCACGTCGAGGAAATGGCGCTTGTGCTCCACTTCCAGGATGTTCGCCCCGAGGCCACCGAGCAGGCTGGCGATGATGCCGAGTTCGCCCGGCCGGTCGAGCATGGAGAAGCGGAAGGAAACGATGCGTTCCTCGCGCTCCAATTCGCGCATCATGATCGAGGCGACGATGCGCGGGTCGATATTGCCGCCCGACACCACCAGCCCGACCTTGCGGCCGCGATAGCGGTCGGGATCGGCGAGCAGGGCGGCGAGGCCGGCCGCGCCGGCGCCCTCGGCCAGCGTCTTCTGCTGGGTCAGGAACAGGTTCACCGCGCGCTCGATGGTCGGCTCGCCCACCAGTACCACGTCCGACACAAGCGCCGAGACGAGCTCGCGCGTCAGCGTGCCCGCCTGCTTCACCGCGATGCCTTCCGCCAGCGTCGCGCCCTCGCAGGGCAGCGACTGCTGGTGCAGCGCGTTCCACATGGAGGGATAGAGCCGGGTCTCGACGCCGACGATCTCGATGTCCGGCCGCATGTCGCGGGCAGCGACCGCCATACCGGAGATCATGCCGCCGCCGCCGACCGGCACGAGCAGCGAGTCGAGGTCCGGCGCGTCCTCCAGCATCTCGGCGGCGATCGAGCCCTGGCCCGCGATCACATGGCGGTCATCATAGGGGTGGACCCAGACCAGATGTTCGGACTGGGCGATGCGGTCCGCCTCTTCCGAGGCATCGCCGACGGATTCGCCATGCAGCACCACCCGCGCGCCATGCGCCTCGGTGGCCGCCACTTTCACGATAGGCGTGTGCTTAGGCATCACGATGGTGGCGCGGATGCCAAGGCGGGCGGCGTGATAGGCCACGGCCTGCGCATGGTTGCCGGCCGACATGGCGACGACGCCAGCGGCGCGCTCCTGTGGCGAAAGGCTGGCGAGCTTGGTCAGCGCGCCGCGCTCCTTGAAGCTCGCCGTCACCTGAAGGTTTTCGTATTTCACATAGACATGCGCGCCCGTAATCGCCGAAAGGCGCGGCGCCGGCAGGGTAGGCGTGCGCAGCACCGCGCCATCCAGCAACTTGCGTGCGGCGGCGACATCGGCGGGGGTTACGGGCAAAGTCATCGAACCACTCAGAATTCTCGCGGCGAAGGTGCCGCACGCTGGAGAAGGCCTCCCGGCCGCAGAATGAGAACGGCCACCAGAAGGGAATAGATCACCACGTCGCGATACGCGATATCGAAGGCGGACGACCACACGATTTCGACGCCGGCGACGAGAACGGCGCCCAGCAGGGCGCCCGGCACGGAGCCAATGCCGCCAATAATTGCCGAAATCAAGGCTTTGAGCGTCATTGACAGCCCGTCGCCGGGTGTAATCGTTCCATAGGCCACGACCATGGCCACTCCCGCAAGCCCGGCGCAGCCTCCCGCCAGCGCAAAAGTGGCGCCAACGAGCCGGGGAACGTGAATGCCGACCATCGCCGCCATCAGCGGATCGTCGGCATGGGCGCGCCAGGCACGTCCGTAGCCGGTGAAGCGGATGAGGCCGAGCAGCAGCGAAATGCCGCTGAGTGTCAGCCCGGCGGCGAGCAGTTGCGCCGGTGTCACGGTGGCGATGAAGCCGGCTTCGCCCGCCAGATAGATCGGCCGGTTGAACAGGGCCGGCAGCCAGTTCTCGCGCGCGGCGGACGTGAGGCGGAACAGCTCGGTGAGCACGATGGCCACCGCCAGCGTCGCAATCAGCACGGGCTGCGGCGAACGGGCGCGGGCGAGGATCGGCACGATCACAGTGCGTCCGATCACCCAGCTCAGAAGCGCCGCGCCGGCGACACCGGCGAGCAGCGCCGCCGTCAGCCCGGCCGGATCGATCCGGCCGAGGGCGCCCGCGAAGCTGAACGCGATCAGCATATAGACCCCGCCGGCCACGGCGATCTCGCCAAAGGCAAGGTTGATGCGGCCGAACAGCCCGTGCACCAGCGCGAAGCCAGACGCGATGAGCCCATAGACACCCATCATCACGATGCCGCCCAGCGCCTGCTGCAGCCAGTACGCCCCCTGCGGGTCGACGCGGAGAACCGGCCGCCCCCCGACCTCGTTCCGATTATCATCCAGCCACCAGCGCTTGAGGATGTAGAGCTTGACCTCGCCCAGCGGCCGGCCATCGGCGACCAGCGCAACCAGGTCGAAACGGCCGGCACCGGTTTGGGCGGCGAAGTGGCAGATGAGTTCATGCGGGGCGCTGCCGAGGGCGGAGCGGGTGCGGTAGCTGTAACGCAGCGCCGCCGGGTCGCTGCGCAGCGGCCCCAGCTGGGTCTCGGTGATGTCGGTGTCGTCGTCATGCAGGGCGACGGCCGCCGCACGGCACAGCCGGGCTTGATCCGCGTCGATCACCGAGCCGCAGCCCACCAGCAGCAGGGCGAGGCCGCACATCATCAGCGACAGCCGCAAGCAGCCCTGCGGGTGGCCGGCCATGGCGGCGGCGCCCGCCGCCGTCAGGCTTCGCGGGCGAGCTTTTCCGCCACGCGCGGGGCGAAATAGGTGAGGATGCCGTCGGCACCCGCGCGCTTGAACGCCATCAGGCTTTCCATCATCGCCTTCTCGCCGTCGAGCCAGCCATTGCGGGCGGCGGCCTCGATCATCGCGTACTCGCCCGACACCTGATAGGCGAAGGTCGGCAGGCCGAAGGTCTCCTTCAGCCGGTAGACAATGTCGAGATAGGGGAGGCCGGGCTTGACCATCAACATGTCCGCGCCTTCTTCGATGTCGAGCGCCGCCTCGCGCAGCGCCTCCATGCCGTTGGCGGGGTCCATCTGATAGGTGCGCTTGTCGCCCTTGAGGCAGCCGGTGGAACCGACCGCGTCGCGGAACGGCCCGTAGAAGGCGGAGGCGTATTTGGCGCTGTAGGCGAGGATCTGCGCGTCGTGATGGCCCTCGCCGTCGAGCGCCCGCCGGATGGCGCCGACGCGCCCGTCCATCATGTCCGAGGGGGCGATGACATCGGCGCCGGCTTCCGCCTGCACCAGTGCCTGCTCCACCAGCACGGCCACCGTCTCGTCATTGAGGATGCGGCCCTGCGTGTCGAGCAGACCGTCATGGCCATGGCTGGTGTAGGGGTCGAGCGCCACATCGGTGATGAGGCCGATCTCCGGCACGGCGTCCTTGATCGCCCGCAGGGTGCGGCAGACGAGATTGCCGGAGTTGAGCGCCTCGCGCCCGTCGGCCGTACGCAGCGCCGGGTCGGTGTAGGGGAACAGCGCCAGTGCCGGAATGCCGAGCCGCGCCGCCCGCTCCGCCTCGCGCACCGCTTCATCGACACTGAGTCGCTCGACGCCCGGCATGGAGCCGATGGCGGTACGCTCGCCATGCCCGTCCTTGACGAAGATCGGCCAGATGAGATCGGCGACGGTGAGCGTGTTCTCGCGCAGCAGCTGGCGCGCCCATTCGGATTTGCGATTGCGCCGGGGGCGCTGCAGCAGATCGAGCTTCGAGGAGGAATCCGGCCGGCCGGAGGGCTCGGGATGGACGGGGCGCGGACGGGCGAAGGGAATGGTCATGGACATGCTCGCGAAGACGCTCGGCGGTGAACCGGATCCCGCCGCGTCGCCTCCGGCGCGGCACTTTCGAATGGTTATAGCTCCATACGACGCCGCGCGCGACCTCTTCACCCGTGTGATTGCGTATAAGCCCGCCTTCGCATCGCGGGGCATGTTGACGCGGCAAGAGCGGTGAGGGACGTGCGGCTTTGCGGACGGCGCGGAAAAGCCTAAGTGGCAGGGTACGGAAAGCGGCGAGGCAGGATCGACGTGACGACGGATATCGGCATCAGCTTCGAGCAGCGCGGCGCCCTGGGCCTCGTTACGCTCGACCGTCCCCGGGCACTGAACGCGCTCGACCATCCCATGGTGCGCGCCATGGACGCGACGCTGCGCCGCTGGATCGACGATCCCACGATCGCCCATGTGGTACTGCGCTCGGCGCATGAGCGGGCCTTCTGCGTCGGCGGCGATGTGCGCGCCATGGCCGAGCTCGGCCGCACCGGCCGCAAGGAAGAGGCGCGGCAGTACTGGCGCGACGAATACGCGCTCGACTATCTCATCGCGCGCTATCCCAAACCCTTCGCGTCGCTGGTCGACGGTCTGTGCTTCGGTGGCGGATTCGGCCTTTCCGGCCATGGGCGCTACCGCGTGGCCGGCGAACGGCTCGGCTTCGCCATGCCGGAGGTCGCCATTGGCCTGTTCCCCGATGTCGGCGGCACCTTCGTTCTGCCGCGCCTGCCGGGCTGGAGCGGGACCTGGCTCGCCATGACCGGCGCGCGCATCGGCATGGCGGATGCGGTGGCGCTGGGTCTGTATACCCATCACATTCCCGTGGCGCGCTGGCCCGGGCTTATCGATGCGCTGGTGGCCGGAGAGGTGATGGAGACGGTCCTCGCCCGGGCGGCGGTGCGCCCGCCGGCGCCGGAACTCGCCAGCCTCTACCCGCATATCGACCGCATCTTCGCCGGCGGCTCGCTGGCGGCGATCGTCGTCGCCCTGGAGAAGGTGGGGGAAGGTGAGGGCGAGGCGGCAGACTTCGCCCGCCTCCAGCTGGAAACCATCCGCCGCGCCTCGCCCACCAGCGTGCACATCGCCTTCCAGCAGATGCAGCGCGGGCTCGGATCCGATCTCGCCGGCTGCCTCGGCCTCGAATTCCGGCTGGTGACGCGGCTGCTCGACCGTCCGGACTTCTTCGAGGGGGTGCGCGCGCTGCTGGTGGACAAGGACCAGAAGCCGCTCTGGCAGCCCGCCCGGCTGGAGGACATCGACCCCGCCGCCATCGCCGCGTTGTTCGATACGCCGCTCGACGACGAATTGCTGCTTGCCTGAGCGCGATTTGGAGTATGCAAGCGGAATGAGTTCGCCCTACGACCCCATCGACGCCACGCTCGGCCCGGCCGGCGCCCGCATGCCGCTCTGGCAGTCGCGTGTGATCCTCTATCTGCGCTGCCTCGCCGGCTTCCTCATGGTGAAGACCGTCTATAGCTGGACGCTGATCTGCGGCGTCTGGGACGGCGACATGAGCCGGTTCGAGATGATTTCCCTCGCTGCCAAGTCGGCGGTGATCTGGGCGGCGATCATGAACCCGGTGGCCGCCGTCGGCCTCTGGCTCGGCGCCTCCTGGGGGGTGGTGCTCTGGCTGGTGACGGCGATGGTGCAGATTCTGATCAACGCCTCCGCGCCCGAAGGCGTCGGCCGGCTGATGATCGTGGCCGCGCTGGAGACGATCCTCGTCGCCGGCTACGCCTTCCTCACCTACAAGGCCGCGCGCGAGAGCGAGCGCTGACGCTCGCTCTTTAGCTTTCGTTAACCCGTTGCGGTGACGAAGGATTCAGCCTTTCGCTTAAACCGATCTTAGCTCCGCCGCCGCGAGACTTGCCGCCTCACGAGAGGGAACAATCCCCAATTCTGAGGCCGGGGTACGAAAAATGCGCGCAGGTCAGGCGGCCAATGTCGTCAGCATCAACGAGGCCGGAGAGGAGCGTCGGGAATCGATCCGTCCGCTCTACCGGGAAGCCGTCACGCTGGTGGAACGCCTCCACCGCCGGCTGCTGGATGTGGTGAAGGACGAACTCGACCGGCGCGGGCGCGAGGACATCAACGCCGTGCAGGCGCTGCTCCTGTTCAACATCGGCGATTCCGAGCTCACCGCCGCCGAGCTGCGCACCCGCGGCTATTATCTCGGCGCCAATGTCTCCTACAATCTGAAGAAGCTGGTGGAGACCGGCTTTCTCGACCACCGCCGCTCGCGGGTGGACCGACGCGCGGTGCGCATCCGCCTCACCGAAAAGGGCGTGGAGGTCCGCGATATCGTCGAAGGTCTCCACGCCAAACATCTCGTCACAATCGAGCAGATTGGCGGCATCGGTCCGCAGGAGTTCCAGCAGCTCAACAAGGCGCTGAACCGGCTCGAGCGGTTCTGGACCGACCAGATCCTCTATCGGCTCTGATCGGCCCTTCACCGGCTAGCGCTGAAGGAAGCCTTCCAGCGTGTTGGCGACATTGACGCCAATGGCCTCGACGGCATAGCCGCCCTCCATCACGAACAGGGTCGGCCGGGCGAGGGCGGCGATGCGGGCGCCGATCTTCAGGTAATCCGGGCTGTCGAGGAGAAACTGCGAGATCGGGTCTTCCTTGTAGGTGTCGACGCCGAGCGACACGACGACCACATCCGCGCCGAAGGCCTCGATCCGCGCGCAGGCCGCGTCCAGCGCCGCACTCCAGCCGGTATAGTCCGTGCCCCAGGGCAGGGGGTAGTTGGCGTTGAAGCCCTCGCCGGCACCGGCGCCGGTCTCGTCGGCGAAACCGAGGAAATACGGAAATTCCTGCAGCGGGTCGGCGTGGATGTTGCACACCAGCACATCCGGGCGGTCATAGAAGATCGCCTGCGTGCCGTTGCCGTGATGGTAGTCGACATCGAGAATGGCGACCCGCGCCGCGCCACGGTCGCGGAAGCTCTGGGCCGCGACGGCGGCATTGTTGATGAAGCAATAGCCGCCCATCGTGCCGGCATGGGCGTGGTGGCCGGGCGGACGGCACAGGGAGAAGGCTGACTTCTCGCCACCGGCAACGAGATCGACACCGGTCAGGGCGATATCGGCGGCCGCCTGCACCGCGTCCCAGGTACCCGCCACCATGCAGCAGCCGGCGTCGAAGGAATAATGGCCGAGCTTGCCGTCGATGGTCTTCGGCACGATGTCGGTGCGCATGCCGGGCGCGCGCCAGAAGCTCGGCAGGGCCGGAAAGTCGCGCCCATCCGCCGTCCACAGCTTCCAGGCCTCACCGAGGAAGCGCACATAGTCCTCGTCATGCACCTTCATCAGCGGGTCGAGACCATGCGCCGCCGGCTCGATCAGCGTGCCGAAGGGCCGCTCGCCGATGGCGTTGAGAATCATCGCCACCCGCTCGGGCTTCTCGAAAGCCGGCACCACCCGGCCGTTCATCAGTTCGACATGGCCGGAATGGCCGAGATGGCGCGGCGAGTGAATGATCTTCATGGCAGGACCCGGATTCGCGGAAAGGTGAGGGCGCGACGATACGCGCCGGCCCCGCGCGCTGTCATCACCTGAGGGCGCCGGTGTCGCGCCCTTCCGCTGCGGCTGCCGCCTCGATGCAAGGCACCCCTGCGGCCGCGTGCTTTGAAAGATGGGGGTGCTGTGCTAAGCGACCCGCCTCGATTTCGCGGTCGGCACGCCGCCGGCCGGGAGGCATCGCCACCGCCCAGGGAGGCCGGTCTATGTCGTCCGAAGCTCACGCTTCTTCCGCTGAATTCACCAACCGCTTCTTCTCGGCACCGCTGTCGGAGACCGATCCGGAGCTCGCCGGCGCCATCACCGCCGAGCTCGGTCGCCAGCGCGACGAGATCGAGCTCATCGCGTCCGAGAACATCGTCTCGCGCGCCGTGCTCGAAGCGCAGGGCTCCGTGCTCACCAACAAATATGCCGAGGGCTATCCCGGGCGCCGCTATTATGGCGGTTGTCAGTATGTCGACGTGGCCGAGCAGCTCGCCATCGACCGCGCCAAGAAGCTGTTCGGCGCCGGTTTCGCCAATGTGCAGCCGCATTCCGGCGCGCAGGCCAACACGGCGGTGTTCTTCGCGCTGATGCAGCCGGGCGACGCCTTCCTCGGCCTCAACCTCGCCGCCGGCGGTCACCTGACCCATGGCGCGCCGGTCAGCCTGTCGGGCAAGTGGTTCAAGCCCATCCCCTATAATGTGCGTCGCGACGACCAGCGCATCGACTATGAAGAGGTCGCCAAGCTCGCCGACGAGCACAAGCCGAAGGTGCTGATCGCCGGCGGCTCGGCCTATCCCCGCCATATCGACTTCGCGAAGATGCGCGAGATCGCCGATTCGGTCGGCGCCTATCTCATGGTTGACATGGCCCATTTCGCGGGTCTGGTGGCGGGCGGGGTTCACCCGAACCCGGTGCCGCACGCCCATGTGGTGACCACCACCACCCACAAGACCCTGCGCGGCCCGCGCGGCGGCATGATCCTCACCAATGACGAGGACCTGGCGAAGAAGTTCAACTCCGCCATCTTCCCCGGCATCCAGGGTGGCCCGCTGATGCATGTCATCGCAGCGAAGGCGGTGGCCTTCGGCGAGGCGCTGCAGCCGGAGTTCAAGGTCTACGCGAAGAACGTGGTCGAGAACGCGAAGGCTCTGGCGGAAAACCTCAAGGGCCACGGCTTCGAGATCGTCTCCGGCGGCACCGACACGCACCTCATGCTGGTCGATCTTCGCCCGAAGAAGCTCACCGGCAAGGTGTCGGAAATCGCGCTCGGCCGCGCGCACATCACCACCAACAAGAACGGCATCCCGTTCGATCCCGAGAAGCCGTTCGTCACGTCAGGCATCCGCCTCGGCACCCCGGCGGGCACGACGCGCGGCTTCGGTGTGGCCGAGTTCCAGCAGGTTGGCGACATGATTGCCGAAGTGCTCGACGTGCTCTCGCAGAAGGGCGTCGACGAGGATAGCCTCGTGGAGGCGGCGGTACGGGGCAAGGTGGCCGATCTGCTCGCCCGCTATCCGCTCTACAGCTGAGGCCCAACGATGCGCTGTCCTTATTGCGGAAGCCTCGACACCCAGGTCAAGGATTCCCGTCCTACCGAGGACAGCGCCGCCATCAGGCGCCGCCGCATCTGCCCGGATTGCGGCGGCCGCTTCACCACTTTCGAGCGCGTGCAGCTGCGGGAACTCACCGTGCTGAAGCGCTCCGGCCGCCGCGTGCCGTTCGACCGCGACAAGCTTGCCCGCTCCATCGAGGTGGCGCTGAGGAAGCGCCCGGTCGAGCCGGAGCGGGTGGAGCGGCTGGTCTCCGGGCTCGTCCGCCGGCTGGAGAGCATGGGCGAGAGCGAGATCACTTCCGAGATGATCGGCGAGCGGGTGATGGAGAGCCTCAAGCAGCTCGACGACGTCGCCTATGTCCGCTTCGCCTCCGTCTACCGCAATTTCCGCGAGGCCAAGGATTTCGAGACGCTGCTCGGCGAGCTGGAGCCGCGTCTCGTGGAAGGCGGTGCGAGCGACGATCTGGCCGCCCGGCGCCCGCGCGACCCCGGACTCGACGATTGATGCCCGGGCTTCGAGTTCGCTTCTCCGCGCCATGACCGCATCCGCCACGGACGACTCCCTGATGGCGGCCGCGCTCAGCATCGGCCGGCGCGAGCGTGGACATACCTGGCCCAATCCGGCGGTCGGTGCGCTTGTCGTGCGTGAAGCCCCGCGCGGCCCTATCGTGCTTGGCCGGGGCTGGACCTCGCTCGGCGGACGCCCCCATGCCGAGCCGCAGGCGCTTGCGCAGGCCGGGGAGGGCGCGCGCGGCGCCACGCTCTATGTCACGCTGGAACCCTGCTCGCATCATGGCGGTACGCCGCCCTGTGTCGATGCGGTGCGCGCGGCGGGTATCGCCCGCGTGGTCGCAGCGGTGCAGGATCCCGATTTCCGCGTCGCCGGCCGGGGCTTCTCCATCCTGCGCGAGGCGGGACTCAGGGTCGATGTCGGCACCGGGGCGGTGCAGGCGCTGATCGACCATGCCGGCCATATCCGCCGCGTCACCGAGGGGCGCCCGCACATCATGCTGAAGATGGCGGTGTCCGCCGATGGCAAGGTGGGGCTCTCCGGGCGTCGGCCGGTGGCGATCACCGGCCCGCTTGTGCGCGATCGCGTCCACATGCTGCGCGCCACCCATGACGCAGTGCTCACTGGCATCGGTACGGTGCTGGCGGACGATCCGCTGCTCACCTGCCGCCTGCCGGGCATGACGCACCGTTCGCCGCTGCGCATTGTGCTCGACGCCGATCTGCGGCTCTCTCCCACCAGCGCGCTGGCGCGCAGCCTCGATGTCGCCCCCCTCTGGGTCATTGCCGCAGAAGACGCCCCGGCCGCGCCCGAGGCGATGCTGGGGGCGATGGGCATCGAGGTGATGCGGGTGCGACGCCGGCCCGAGGGCGGGCTTGCGCTCGATGAGGTTTTGAAGCTGCTGGCTCTGCGCGGTCTCACGCGGATCATGGTCGAGGCGGGGCCGCGCATCGCCGCCTCTTTCGTCGCCGCCGGATTGGTGGATGAGGTGAACCTGTTCGAGGCTCCGTCCTTTCTCGGGGCCGAGGCGCTGGACGCGCTGGAGGGACTGCCGCTTTCCGCGCTCGATGACTATCTCTGCACGGTGGATGAGGAACAGCAGGGCGGTGACCGCCTGCGCATCATGAGGCGTCGCTAGAATGTTCACGGGCATCGTCACCGACATCGGAACCCTGCGTGCGGTCGAGCCCCGGCACGACGTGCGGCGGCTGACCATCGCCACCCGCTACGATACCGCCAGTATCGACCTCGGCGCCTCCATCGCCTGTTCCGGCGTCTGCCTCACCGTGGTGGCGCTGCAGCCCGACGCCTTCGAGGTCGAGGCGGCGCCGGAGACGCTCGCCGTCACCACGGCAAGCGACTGGAGCGTCGGCGGGCGGCTCAATCTCGAACGCGCGCTGAAGATCGGCGACGAATTGGGCGGCCATATCGTGCAGGGCCATGTCGACGGCGTCGCTGAGGTCGTGGCACGCGAGGACCTGGGCGAAACGACACGCTTCACCTTCGACGCACCGGCCGCGCTGGCGCCCTTCATCGCCGTCAAGGGCTCGGTGACGCTCGACGGCACGTCGCTGACGGTGAACACGGTGGATGGCACCCGCTTCTCCTGCCTGCTCATTCCGCACACGCTGGCGCACACCACCTGGGACGCGGTGCAGGCGGGGAGCCGTGTCAATATCGAAGTCGACATGATGGCCCGTTACGCCGCGCGGCTTGCGGAGTTCCGTTGACGCCTGTACGTCGTCGGCTCTGTCAGCTCATGAGGTAACACCATGGCGAGCCCCCGCCCGCCGCGCGCATCCAATGCCGCCGAAACCGTTCAGCTGTTCGGTGAACGCATTCTTATCGTCGAAGCGCGCTTCTATGACGATATCGCCGACGAGCTTCTGGCCGGCGCGCTGGCCGCCATCAAGGCCGCCGGCGCGCATGCCGATGTGATCTCCATGCCCGGCGCGCTGGAAATCCCGGTCGCGGCGGCCATCGCGCTCGATGCGGCCGCGGCCTCCGGCAAGCCCTATGACGCCGTCGTGGCGCTCGGCTGCGTGGTGCGCGGGGAGACTTACCATTTCGAGATCGTCGCCGGTGAGTCGTCGCGGGCGCTGATGGACCTTGCTGTCGCTCGCAAGCTGCCGCTCGGCAATGGTATTCTCACCGTCGAGAATGACGAGCAGGCGTGGGTCCGGGCCCGCGTGTCGGACGGCAACAAGGGCGGCGGCGCGGCCGAAGCGGCGCTGGCGCTGCTCCGACTCAAACGCCGGGTCGGGTGAGCACCATGACCGCCGACGACAAGCCGAGCACCAAAGCCGCCGGGCACAAGCCGGTGCGCAAGAGCGCCGCCCGCCTCAATGCCGTTCAGGCGCTGTATCAGATGGATCTGGCGGCGACGCCGCTGTCGGAAATCCTCGCCCAGTTCGAGAGTCACTGGATCGGACAGGAGATCGAGGGCGACGAGATCGCCAGCGCCGATCTCAACCTGTTCCGCGACATCGTCAGCGGCGTGGTGCGCGAGCAGAGGAGCGTCGATACGCTGCTCGACGCCGCGCTGGTGCATGGCTGGCCGCTCAAGCGTATCGAGGCTGTCCTGCGCGCCACGCTTCGGGCCGGGACCTATGAACTTTCCGAGCGGCCGGACGTTCCTGCCCGTGTGGTCATCGCCGAATATGTGAATGTTGCCGGCGCCTTCCTCGATCGCGAGGAGACCGGCATGGTGAACGCGGTGCTCGATGGCATAGCGCGGGAGAAGCGGCCGGCTGATTTCACCGGCTAGAGGGGTGGGCGATGGTTGAGGGATCAAGCGCGGCGAAGCCGTCCGGCGAAGAGGCGCTGATCGCTCGTCTGTTCACCCCCATCGCCACCCATCCCGGCGCGCTTGGCCTCAAGGACGATGCCGCCCTCCTCGCGGTTCCGCCCGGCCATGAGCTGGTGCTGACCAAGGATGCGCTGGTGGCCGGCATCCACTTCTTTGCCGATGATCCGCCGGAAGCCGTCGCCCGCAAGGCGATGCGGGTCAACCTCTCCGACCTCGCCGCCAAGGGCGCCCGCCCGCTGGGCGTGATGCTTGCCTTCGCCATTCCGCCCGACATGGATGCCGCCGCGCTCGACGCCTTCGCCGCCGGCATCGGGGCCGATGCCGCGCTTTTCGAGGCGCCGCTGCTGGGCGGCGACACCGTGCGCACGCCGGGTCCGTTCACGGTGTCGATCACCGCCATCGGTGCTGTGCCGAGCGGCACGATGGTGCGCCGCACCGGCGCCCGACCGGGGCAGGCCATCGTCGTCAGCGGCACCATCGGCGATGCCGCGCTCGGCCTCGCCCTGCGGCTGGCTCCCGGACGGCCGGGCTTTGCGGCACTGACCGATGAAGAGGCAGGGTTCCTGCGCGAACGCTATCTGCTGCCGCGCCCGCGCCTGCCGCTCAGCCGTGCGCTGCGCGAACATGCCAGCGCCGCCATGGATGTCTCCGACGGGCTGGTCGGGGACCTCGCCAAGATGCTGGAGGCCTCCGGCGTGGGGGGCGAGATCGAGACGGCGCGCGCGCCACTCAGCCCCGCCGGGCGACGCGCGGTCGAAGCGGAGCCGGCGCTGCTGGAAGTCGCACTGACGGGTGGCGACGATTACGAAATCCTCGCTGTCGTGCCGTATGAGGCATTGAGCCGGTTCCAGACGGTGGCCACCACGGCGGGGATCGGCGTCGCGGTGATCGGACAGACGCGGGAGGGGCAGGGCCTCACCGTGCGCAATGGTGAAGGACAGCCGGTCTGCTTCGCGCAAGGCAGCTTCAGCCATTTCTGACAAGCCCTGCCAAAGAGTGGGGAGTTCTCCGATTGCCTGTGACCCGGCATCGACCTAGCCTCGCAGCCAGACGCCGGAATACCCGGCGCTGGTTACGGGAACAGCCACATGAAAATCGCCAGGATTCTACTCGCGGCCGCCGCTCTTGCCATTGGCGCCGGCGCCGCGCAGGCTGAGATGAAGAAGGTACGCATCGGCACTGAGGGCGCCTACCCGCCCTTCAATTCGGTCGACTCGGCCGGCAAGCTCGTCGGCTTCGACATCGAGATCGGCGAGGCGCTGTGCGCCAAGATGAAGGTCGAGTGCACCTTCGTGGCGCAGGATTGGGATGGCATCATCCCCGCGCTGCTCGCCAAAAAATACGACATCATCCTCGCCTCGATGTCGATTACCGACGAGCGCAAGGAGAAGGTGTCCTTCACCATTCCGTATTACCTGACGCCGGGCAGCTTCATCGCCCCCAAGGACACCAAGATCACCGACATCGCACCTGCGGCGCTGAAGGGGAAGACCATCGGCGCGCAGTCCTCGACCACCGGCGCGACCTATCTTGAGGACAAGTACAAGGATTCCGAGATCAAGCTCTACCCGACGCAGGACGAGGCAAATGCCGACCTCGCCGCCGGGCGCCTTGACGCCGTGCTGGCCGACAAGTTCGTGCTGTACGAATGGCTGGAAAAGTCCGCGGACGGGAAGTGCTGCAAGTTCGTCGGCCCCGACCTCAAGGACGTGAATCCGCAGGGCACCGGCATCGCTGTGCGCAAGGAAGACAACGAACTGCGCGAGGCGCTGAACAAGGCGATCCAGGAGATCAACGCGGACGGCACCTTCGCCAAGATCAACGCCAAGTACTTCCCGTTCCCGATCAACTGACCGACGCTCGGGCGGCGTTCCGCGCCGCCCGACACCCCCTAATCGACGGCTTCCCATCCTCGCGCAGGTTCACCATGAAGACCGACACCATCGTGCTCGGCGCCGGCATCGTCGGCACCAGCGTCGCCCATCACCTGGCGCAGCGGGGACGCTCCGTCGTGCTGGTCGACCGACGCGGTCCCGGCGAGGAGACCTCCTATGGCAATGCCGGCCTCGTGGAGCGGGCGTCGATCTATCCCGTCGCCTTTCCACGCAAGGTCTCGGCGCTTCTCGATGTCGCGCTGGGACGCAATCCGGCGGCGAACTACCATTGGGACGCATTGCTGCGCCTCGCGCCCTGGATGTTCGCCTACTGGCGCGCATCGTCGCCCGCGCGCCTGCTCGACTATGCCCGCCACATGGAGACATTGCTCGCCTTCACGGTGGATGAGCATGACCGCCTGGCGCGCGCCGCTGGCGCCACCCATTTCTTCCGCGACGGCGGCTGGCTGAAGCTCTACCGCACCGCTGCCGGCCTCGATGTGGAACGCAGCGAGTTTCCGCTCGCCCGCTCTTATGGGCTCAGCGCCCGCGAGGTCAGCGTCGATGAGGCGCTCACGATGGAGCCCTCGCTGCGGCCGGTGTTCACCGGCGCGGTGATCTGGTCCGACCCGCATTCGGTATCCAGCCCCGGCGGGGTCACCCAGGCCTATGCCGCGCATTTCGCCGAACTCGGCGGCGAGGTGCGCCGGGGCGATGCGCGCACGCTGGCGCGGCTCGGTTCCGGCTGGATGGTGACGACGGAGGAGGGGCCGGTCGAGGCGCCGGAGGTAGTGGTGGCGCTCGGCCCCTGGGCCATGGACGTGTTGCGCCCCTTCGGCCTGCGCCTGCCGCTTGAGGTCAAGCGCGGCTACCACATGCACTATCACACCGAAGGCAATGCGGCGCTCTCGCGCCCCGTGCTGGACGAGGAGGGCGGCTACGTCATCACCCCGATGGTCGGCGGCATCCGCCTGACCACGGGCGTTGAGTTCGCCCGCCGCGACGCGCTGAAGAGCCCGGTGCAGCTGGACAAGACGGAGGTGCTGGCGCGCGGGCTGTTTCCGCTCGGTGCGCGCGCCGAGCCGGAGCCCTGGATGGGAAGTCGCCCGGCCTTCCCGGACATGCTGCCGGTCATCGGGCCTGCGCCGGGGCAGAACGGCATGTGGCTTGCCATCGGCCACCAGCATCTCGGCTTCACGCTGGGGCCGGTCACCGGCCGCCTGCTCGCGGAGATGATGAGCGGGGACGTGCCGTGCACCGACCCCGCACCGTTTTCCGCCGACCGCTTCCGCTGATCCGGCGCCGCGCCCGGGTCAAATGCCCGGGCGGAAATTGGTGGCGTTGAAGATCTGGCCCACCAGCGAGACCTCAGACCCGCCCGTCGGCGTGGTGCGGCTGATGAAGTCGAACACCTTGCCGTCCTTCAGGCCATAATCGGCGATCCGGGTGACGCGCTTGTCCTTCGGATCGAAATAGACGGCGATCACCCGCTGGTCGACGATCTCGGGCCGAAGGAACATGACCTTCTTGGCCTTTTGCGAGATATAATAGAACACCTCGCCGTCGACGGTGGCGATGGTGGAGGGGGTGCCGAGCACGAGCAGCACCTGTTCCTGGCTGGAGCCTATCGGGACCTGCTGCAGCGCCTCCGGAGCGATGACGTAACCGCGCTGGCGTTCCTGCACGAAGCCCGTGGGCGTGCGCGGCAGGCCCATATTGGCAGTCGCCATGGGCATGTCGCCGGAACAGGCGGTGAGGCCGACCACTCCCACGCCCGCCACCGCTATCGACGCCCAGGTCGCCATCCGGGTGCCGGGAGCCTTGTTCCGCGTCGCGCGCGTCGATGCCATCCACTCAACTCCGAAGCTCGTGCCGCCTCCGCCGGAAAGCGTTGCGGCAGGGGCAGAAAGCACAGGGCGGGTCCCTGATGCAACCATCGAGGCCGCCACCGTCCCTGGCGCCGTCGCGACGTGCCACCGGGGTTGCCAGCGCCGGCCGCCCGCGCTACCTCGCCAGCCGGGCCGTGCCGGGCATGGCAATGAGGCAGGAGCCGTCGATGATTCTGCGTTTCTTCCGCCGGAATGACGGAAGCGAGACCATTCAGCGGCTCTATGGCGCGATCGTGGCGCATTCGCGCCAGCCCGTATTTTACACCGATTACGCCGTGCCCGACACCATTGAGGGCCGGTTCGAGATGATCCTCGTCCATGCCTTCCTGCTGTTTCATCGTCTCAAGAGCGAGGACGAGGCGCGCCGCGGCCTGGGCCAAGGCGTGTTTGACGCCTTCTGCACCGACATGGACGCCAATCTCCGGGAGATGGGGGTGGGCGACCTCACCGTGCCGAAGAAGATGAAAAAGGTGGCTGAGGCGTTCTATGGCCGCATCGCCGCCTACGAGCCGCCGGTCGAGGCGGGCGACGTCGGCGCGCTCGCCGAAGCGGTGCTGCGCAATGTCCACGGCTCCCACACGGCGCATGCAGATGAGGCGCGCGCCTTCGCGCACTATATGATAGGGGCGGCGGCCGCATTGCGGGCGGTGCCTTTCGCCCGCTTCGCCGCCGGCGACTTCCCGCTGGCCCCGCCGGCCGCTCTCGGCTCCACGGAGACAGACCCGTCATGACCGACGCTTCGCCGCTTTCCAAACCAGTCCTCGTCGCCAGCCTGCCGGAAGACGGGCTGACCCTGAAGCTTGCCCCGGACGCTGCCACGCGGGCGGCGCTGGCCAAGGACCTCGGTATCCCCGGCATTCCCGCGCTGACGGCCGACGTGACGCTCACGCCCGGCCGCGGCGGCACGGTTCATGTCACCGGTCGGGTGGATGCGGTGGTCACCCAGACCTGCGTGGTGACGCTGGAGGATTTCGACAGCAAGGTCTCCGAGCCGATCGACCTGCGCTTCGCCCCGCCGGAGAAGCTGCCGGAAATTCGTCCGGGCGCCGAGATCGACGTGTCCGAGCTCGACCTGCCGGACCCGCTGGTCGACGGCACCATCGACGCCGGGGCGGTGGCGGCGGAGTTTCTGGCCCTCGGGCTCGATCCCTATCCGCGCAAGCCGGAGGCGCAGTTTGAAGGCCCCGCCGAGCCCGGACCGGCGGAAGCCTCGCCCTTTGCGGCGCTGGCCAAATTGCGCGGGCGCAGCGGAGGCGATGCCGATTAAGCCGGGGCAGGGCGGGGAAATGCAACGTCGCTATTGTCAGGACGGCTCAACTCGGGCATGCCGTCAGCGCGGCGCTGGCGCCGCACCGCCTTCCACCCGACCAATGAGACCCCGCCGCTAGATGTCTTCGCCCGTTCGAATAGCGCTCGACGTCATGGGCGGCGACCATGGACCGGAAGTGGTCCTCCCCGGCGCCGAGATCGCGCTTACCCGCCATCCCGACATCGCCTTCCTGCTCTATGGCGACGCCTCCCGCATCAACGAATTGCTCAAGACGCGCCCGAAGCTGGCGGCGGCCAGCACGGTGGTGCACACGGATGTCGTTGTGCGGATGGACGACAAGCCGAGCCAGGCGCTGCGCCAGGGCCGCCGCGTCTCGTCCATGTGGCGCGCCATTGACGCGGTGCGGATGAAGGAGGCCGATTGCGCCGTCTCCGCCGGCAATACCGGCGCGCTGATGGCGATGGCCAAGGTCAACCTGAAGATGATGGCCGGCATCAGCCGCCCCGCCATTGCCTGCCTGTGGCCGACCATGCGCGGGGAAAGCGTGGTGCTGGATGTCGGCGCTTCCATCGGAGCGACGGCGCAGCACCTCGTCGACATGGCCGTCATGGGTGCGGCCATGGCACGAATCGTCTTCGACATCGAGCGCCCGACCGTCGGCCTGCTGAATGTCGGCGTCGAGGAGATCAAGGGCGTCGAGGAGGTCAAGGACGCGGCCGGCGCGCTGCGCGCGGCCGACCATCCGGGCCTCGCCTATCACGGCTTCATCGAGGGCGACGATATCGGGCGCGGCAGTGTCGACGTGGTCGTCACCGAGGGCTTCTCCGGCAATATCGCGCTCAAGACCGCCGAGGGCACGGCCAAGCAGGTGTCGGAGTTCCTACGCGGCGCGATCAGCCGCAGCTTCATGGCCAAGATCGGTTATCTGCTGGCACGCGGGGCGTTCCGCGCGCTGCGCGAAAAGCTCGATCCGCGCAAGTCGAATGGCGGCGTGTTCCTCGGCCTCAACGGCGTCGTGATCAAGAGCCATGGTGGCACCGATGCCGAGGGCTTCGCCTCGGCCGTCGATATCGGCTACGACATGGTCCGCTACCAGCTTCTCTCCCGTATTGAAGCGGGAATGAATGATCGTCCGCAGGTCAGCCATGCCGGCGCTGCGGATGCCTCCGTCTCTGACGAGCTACAGGTTCCATCGTGAGTGCAATCCGTTCCGTCGTGCGTGGTGTCGGCTCCTATCTGCCGGCCCGCTGTCTGACCAATGCCGACCTCGCGCAGATGGTCGACACTTCCGATGAATGGATCGTCCAGCGCACGGGCATCCGCACGCGGCACATCGCGGCGGAAGGCGAGGTGACCTCTGATCTCGCCATCCACGCCGCGCGCGCCGCGCTGGCCGACGCGGGGCTGACACCGGACGACATCGACCTCATCGTCCTCGCCACCTCGACGCCCGATAACACCTTCCCGGCCACGGCCGTCAGCGTGCAGGCGGGTCTCGGCATCACCCATGGCGCGGCCTTCGATCTCCAGGCCGTTTGCTCGGGCTTTGTCTTCGCGCTCGCGACCGCCGACAACTTCCTCAAAACCGGCGCCTATCGCCGCTGCCTGGTCATCGGCGCGGAGACCTTCTCGCGCATCCTCGATTGGTCGGACCGCACCACCTGTGTGCTGTTCGGCGACGGCGCCGGCGCGCTGGTGCTGGAGGCGGTGCGGGACGAGGAGGAGGGCCGCGGTGTCCTGACCTCGCATCTGCGCTCGGACGGCCGTCACAAGAACAAGCTCTATGTCGATGGCGGCGTGTCCTCCACCCGCAGCGTCGGCTTCCTGCGCATGGAAGGCCGCGAAGTGTTCCGCCACGCCGTCGGAATGATTACCGACGTGATCGTCGATGCCTTCGAGGCGACGGGTGAATCGGCGGACACGATCGACTGGTTCGTTCCGCATCAGGCGAACCGCCGCATCATCGACGCCAGCGCCGTCAAGCTCGGCATCGCCCCGGAAAAGGTCGTCATCACCGTCGACCAGCATGGCAACACCTCGGCCGCGTCCATCCCCCTGGCGCTGGCCGCCGCACACGCCGATGGGCGCATCAAGCGCGGCGATCTGGTGCTGCTGGAAGCCATGGGAGGCGGCTTCACCTGGGCGTCGGCGCTTGTGCGCTGGTAATCCGCGCCACAGGCGCGAAGCGCCGTTGACCGGCACGGGCGACGGCGCCTAGTTTGGCGTTCAGAAACAACGGCACCGACGGGACAGGGAATACGGCAATGGCAGGTCGCACCATCACGCGCGCCGATCTGTGCGAGGCGGTTTATCAGCGGGTCGGACTTTCACGGACGGAGTCGGCGGCGCTCGTCGAAACCGTGCTGTCCGAAATCGCTGATTGCGTTGCGCGCGGCGAGACGGTGAAGCTCTCTTCCTTCGGCTCCTTCGTGGTCCGCCAGAAGGGCGAGCGCATCGGCCGTAACCCCAAGACCGGCGAGGAAGTGCCGATCGCCCCGCGCCGCGTCATGGTGTTCAAGCCCTCCAACATCCTCAAGCAGCAGATCAATCGGGCCTCGCCTGAGTCGTGAGCGCGCGACAGGACCAGCCGGGGGCGGAGAAGGGGCCTGACGCCTTCCGCACGATCAGCGAGGTCGCCGAAGACCTCGATCTCCCCCAGCATGTCCTGCGTTTCTGGGAAACACGCTTCCCGCAAATCCGCCCGCTCAAGCGCGGCGGCGGCCGGCGCTATTACCGCCCGGACGACGTGGAGCTGTTGCGCGGCATCCGCCACCTTCTCTATGGGGAAGGCTACACGATCCGCGGCGTCCAGCGTATCCTGAAGGAGGAGGGTCCGCGCTACGTGCAGGCTCTCGCGCGCGAGGTCGATGGGGAAGAAGGGGCGCTCCCCGAGCCGGGGCGGCTGGAAGAGCGGGAGGCGCCGCCGCCGTCGAAGGCCGCATTTTCCCATGATGAGCCGTCGACGTACCCGACGCCGCCCGGCGCCGATACGGACGGCGGCACCGATGGTGGCTTGCTCGATCTTCTGCCCGGGCGCCCATTCGGGCCCACCGAGGATGTCTCGTCGCGCCGCACGCGGCGTCGGCCGGAGAGCGAGCCCGCCCCATTCGACCTGCCGCTGCTTGCCGATCTCGAACCGCCACCGCGCACCGTGCGCCCCGTTCCGTTCGTGAGCGGGGATCCCTCGCCTTTCAGCCCCCGTCAGGGCAACCGCGCGGACGATACGCCGAACCCCGAGTCGCACCTGCCGCAGGAACGTGCGGCGCCAGAGCCGATGCCGGGCGAGGCGCGGCCGTCCTTTCCGTTCCGCCCCATGGGAGCCGGTCCGGCGACGCTGGCGGAGGACGAGGTGAATTTCGTCCGCGAGCGGGTGCGCCCGGTCACGCCACTTGCCCAGCGCGAGCCGGCGGGCAGCGTCCATGTCGGTGCGATAGCCCCGACGACCCTGCGTGGCGAGGACCTAAGGCGGCTCGAAGCCGTGCTGCATGAATTGCAGGATTGTCAGCGACTGCTGGACGCCGCGCGGGACCGGGACAACTGAACGCACGTCCCGGTCCGCGATCGGCCTCTCTTTTCAGTCAACCACGGCGATATCGACCTTGGCCACGCCACGGCTGCGGAAGCCGAGTTGATCGGCGACGGCGGTCGACACGTCGATAATGCGCCCCCTTACGAAGGGGCCGCGGTCGTTGATCCGCACCACGACCGACCGGCCATTGGCCTTGTTGGTGACGCGAACCCGGGTGTTGAAGGGCAGGCTGCGATGCGCCGCCGTCATGGCCTTGGCGCTGTGCCGCTCCCCATTGGCGGTGCGACCGCCATAGCCGTAATAGGACGCCATGCCGGACGTCGCGGTGATGTTCGTCTTCTTTGAACTTGCAAG
Source organism: Ancylobacter polymorphus (assembly GCF_030813495.1). Classification (GTDB taxonomy): domain Bacteria; phylum Pseudomonadota; class Alphaproteobacteria; order Rhizobiales; family Xanthobacteraceae; genus Ancylobacter; species Ancylobacter polymorphus. Next base: position 255,093 of record NZ_JAUSUI010000001.1, read on the forward strand.
GGCAGCATTGCCGCCGGCGAGAAAGATGATCCCCGTCGCGAACGCCGCGCCGGCGACCCGTCCCATTCCCCAAGCCGTCAATACCTTCGTCCTTCTCCTGTTGGCGAGAAGGCGATGCATGAAAAGGAATTGTGGCGGGGGCATCACGACAATGTGGCTATAACGCGCAGCAGCGAAGCATGTCGTTGTTTGCATCATAATAAAGCGTGCCAGAAGAGCAACGCTCCATTTGACCTTTTCCCAGATTAGATCCCAGTCCAGCCGGGCCATCGAGCGATCTCTAGCCTGTCCGCCAACATGTTGAATTCAGGTGGCAATCGCTATTTGTGGGGCGGCGCCGAGCTCATCTGGGGCCGGCATCGGACGGCGCCGTCATCCGAAAGCCATGATGGATTTTGGGACCCGCGCGGTGCTATTGAGCGGGCGGGCTGCGGCCATTTGTCGAGGAGCGTGAGAATGGCGACGAACGAAGCTGGCGCGATGAAGCCGGTCGCGGAAGAGGTGGTCGGTCTTCTGCAGGGTCTGGGCGTTTCTGAGACGCATTGGCGCGCTGGCACACGGGCTGTCCACTCGCCGATAACGGGTGAGACCGTCGCTCATGTCGCCGAAGCGAGCCCTGCCGAGGCGGACGCCGCGGTGGAGCGTTCGGTCGCCGCGTTCGAAGCGTGGCGCACCGTACCGGCGCCGCGACGGGGCGAACTCGTCCGCCTGCTCGGCGAGGAGTTGCGCGCCCACAAGACCGAGCTCGGCCGTCTGGTGACGCTGGAAGCCGGAAAGATCCTCTCCGAAGGCCTCGGCGAGGTGCAGGAGATGATCGACATCTGCGACTTCGCCGTCGGCCTCTCTCGCCAGCTCTACGGCCTCACCATCGCCTCCGAGCGCCCCGGCCATCGCATGATGGAAACCTGGCACCCGGTGGGGCCGGTGGCCATCATCACCGCCTTCAATTTCCCGGTCGCCGTCTGGTCGTGGAACGCCGCCCTGGCGCTGGTCTGCGGCAACAGCGTGCTGTGGAAGCCGTCGGAAAAGACGCCGCTCACCGCGCTCGCCGTGCAGGCGCTGTTCGAGCGGGCCGTGCGCGCCTTCGGCGCGGCGCCGGAAGGCCTGTCGCAACTGCTGATCGGCGGCGCCGAGATCGGTGCGGCACTGACCGACGACGCTCGCATTCCTGTCGTCTCCGCCACCGGCTCGACGCGCATGGGCCGCATCGTTGGCGAACGGGTGGCGCGCCGCTTCGGGCGCTCGATTCTCGAACTCGGCGGCAACAATGCCGCCATCGTCTGCCCCTCGGCGGATCTCGACCTCGCTCTGCGCGGCATTGCCTTCGCCGCCATGGGCACGGCGGGCCAGCGCTGCACCACGCTGCGCCGCCTCATCGTGCATGAGAGCGTGTACGACACGCTGGTGCCCCGCCTCGCCAAGGCCTATGGCTCGGTCGGCATCGGCGACCCGCGCGAGGTGGGGACATTGATCGGCCCGCTGATCGATAAGGCCGCCTTCGAGGCGATGCAGACCGCCCTCGACGCCGCCCGTGCGGCCGGCGGGCGCGTGCATGGCGGCGAGCGCTTGCAGGTCGGCGGGCATGCGGACGCCTTTTATGTCCGCCCTGCGCTGGTGGAGCTCGACGAGCAGATCGACATCGTCAAGCACGAGACCTTCGCGCCGATCCTGTACGTGCTGCGCTGCACCGGCCTGCCGGAAGCGATCAAGCTGCACAATGGCGTGCCGCAGGGCCTGTCCTCGTCGATCTTCACCAATGATCTGCGCGAGGCGGAGACTTTCCTCTCGGCGGAAGGTTCGGATTGCGGCATCGCCAACGTCAATATCGGTCCCTCGGGCGCGGAAATCGGCGGCGCCTTCGGTGGCGAAAAGGAGACCGGCGGCGGACGCGAGTCCGGTTCGGACGCCTGGAAGGCCTATATGCGGCGGGCCACCAACACCATCAACTACTCGCGCGCCCTGCCGCTGGCTCAGGGCGTGTCGTTCGACATCGACTGATCCGGCGTCCAGTAGGACACCACGTCATCGAGGGCCGGTCGCGGCCGGTCCTCGGTGATGCGCGCCGGCCGTCCGATATGGATGAAGCCGGCGACGCGTTCGCCAGACCCCACGCCGAGCAGCGCGGCGGCTCCGGGGTCGCGTCCGGGCCATTTCAGCAGCCATTGCGTGGCAAAGCCCATCGCCGCCGCACCCACGGTGAGCGCCATGCCCGCCGCGCCGGCCGAGAGTATCTGGTTCCACTCCGGCACCTTGGCGGACGGGTCGGGTCGGCTGACCAGCACCACCGTCACCGGCGCGCGCCGCAGATATTGCGTCCACATATCGGCCTTGGCGGGTGGCACTTCGGGATTCTGCTGCGCATAAAGCGCGTCGAGCCGTTGCCCGAGCGCGCCCCGCGCCTCGCCGGCGAGCACGATGAAACGCCACGGGCAGAGCCGCCCATGGTCCGGAACGCGGCTGGCGAGGGCGAGCAGGCGCCGCAGTTCGTCCTCCGTCGGCCCCGGCTCCACCAGTCCGCGCAGCGGTGACGAACGACGGCTTTCGAGCCGCTCCAGCATCTCCGGGCTGGCGGGCACGTCCAGAGGCGCGGCGGGTACCGCGTCGGCAGGCAGGGCGTGCGCATGGGCTGGGTGATTCATCCGTCCGCATCCTTGAGGAGAGGCGGCTATCCTAGCGCGCGACGCGGCCGGCGTCGTCTCTCTCGTCCACAGGGCACGGGCCGGCTTGCATAAGGGACGGCAAATGGCTAGACAGACGGCGCCTCACGGCGTCGGAGCGTAGCGCAGCCTGGTTAGCGCACTAGTCTGGGGGACTAGGGGTCGGAGGTTCAAATCCTCTCGCTCCGACCATTTTTAAGAGATAGATCAATAAGTTAGGTAGGCCGCCCCAGGGCGGCCTTCTTGCTTTTGGTAGTCAGGGGACGCGCCGGGGACACAAATTCATCCGGTGATCGGCGCAGAAAAAGAGCCCGCCGCGTTTCCGCGCGGCGGGCCAAGTTGCTGATGACGGTGCGAAGCTCTCGCTCGGCGCCAGGGCCTGCGACACCCCTCCGGGATTGATTGCCCTCAAGAGGCAGGGCCGGCACCGATCCGAGTGATGGCCGCGCTCCCCCCGCGCTCCTCTGGCCTCGCCTCAACGATCCGTGCCAGGAGTTCGTCGCGTTCTTCTATGAGGCGCTCGAGGTCGTCTTTCGCCCTCTCAAGCTCAAGCTCAAGGTGAGTGCGCAACTCAACGGCAACACCGTAGCGGCTGAATAGGTCAGTCAGAGCATCGTTAATCGAAAGGCATGAATTCATTTTCGCCTCCTTGCTTTGCGAGGTCGATACTAGGCAATAATGCTTGATTGTAGGAAGTTGTATTTACTTGTTGGTCGGTTGTTTGTTTACAATGGGTACGAGGACTGATTTCCAATGCTTTGCATGCTTGCCCTCTAACAAGCTCTCACGCTGGATCGAGTCCATAGTCTCCAAACAAGCCGCGCGCCGCCTCTTGGGAAAGGCGCTCGAGGCGTGCCATGACCTTCTCGACGATCTCGTCGGCGTTCCCTCCGGCGATGTGGAACACGGGCGCTAGCGTGACAGGCGCGCTTGCGTCGCGGCCGGGCGATTGAGTGGCACCTGCGGGACTGGAACGGTTGGAGTTGCCCGACCGAGCGCCCAACGCGTCGTTGGAAATAATCTCGCCGGACTGCCTCGGGGTGAAAATCTCCGGGCCTTCCTCGCCGACGATATAGGCGCCGCCCGCACGCACCGGGCCCCCGTGCGCCCGCGCTCCGTCGATTGCGGGGGCAGGGACAGGGGCCGGAGCCGTGCCGCCGCTCGGGGCATAGGAAGCAGCGCCGGACGCGGAAGACGGCCCGGCCGGGCTCGCTGCGTTGCCCATGCCGAAGAAGTTTCCTAGGGCCTGGGCTCCGGCCCGTGCCCATTCGACAACCGAGCGGATCGCGCCCGCAACACGATCGATGCCGGCAATCAACGATGCGACGCCACCGCCGGCAATCGCCCCGAGCGTCTCGCCCCATGCTCGCCACTTGGCGCCGGTCTCGTCAATCGGCCCAAGGAGGCCCGTGACCTTGTCCCATATCGCGGAGACCGCGGAGGCGAAGCCCTCCACAACAGGACGCGCCGGGCCAAGCGCTGCCATGAAGGCGCTTCCGAAGCTGGCGAACATCTCGCCAAGGCCCGACCAATTTTCATAGATAAAGACACCGGCCGCGCCGATTGCGGCAATGATGGCGCCGACACCAGAGCCGATGAAGGCGACGCGCAGGGCGGTGCCGAGACTGCGCACTGCAACGGCGGCGAGGTTCATGGGGTTGACCATGGCCAAGACGGACGAGCCGAGCACCGACAGGGCGGTGCCGATGCCGCCGATGCGGGCGGCGAGGGCAAACCCAAGCATTGCCGAGCGAGCGCCAGTCAGTGCGGCACGGAAGGGAGCGAGCGCCAGCGTAGCGACTGCGGCGGCAGCGCCAAGGCCACGGACTCCGACCAGCGCGGCGGCGAGCGCTCCGCCGCGCAACGTGGCAGCGGCAAAGGCGGCGGCAATCGAAGCAACGCGGAAGGCGACAAGGGCGGCTGTAGTCCCGACAACGGCGGCGGTGAGGCGGGGATATTGCGCCGCCATCTCGGCGAGCCGGTCCACGAACGGCGCCAGCGACTCGGTGATGCTGGAAAGGGCGGGTAGCAGCGCGCTCCCGATCGAGATGGATAAGCGCTCGATCTGGTTTCGAAAGAGCTGAAGCGCGTTCGCGGTGGTCTTTGACCGAGCCTCATATTCCCGGCTCGCCGATCCGGCGTACTGCGTCTCGTCCGCGACGATACCGAGCGACTGGCGCAGTAGGTCAAGATTGGTGAGGAGCGGCCCGAGCGCGCGCGCTTCATCTCCGAACAACTGCGAGACGATCGAAGCCCGCTGATGCGCGGGTAGCTTCGCTATGCGATCCATAACCTTGAGCGTGGTGCCGCTCGCGTCCTTCTGCATGGCCTTGGACACGGCCACGGCGTCCAGGCCAAGGGCCTTGAACGCGCTGCGCTGCGCCTTGGTCGCGGCGGCTCCCTTTGTGAGAGCCCGTCCCATGTTGTTGAAGGAGGTCGCGGCAACTTCGGGAGCGGCGCCCGCGCTGATCATGGCGGAGCCGAACGCTGCGGCCTGCTCCGCCGCAAATCCGAACATCTTCGCCTGCGCACCGACGCGCGTGGTGAAGTCGAGAACGTCGGATGCGCTCGAGGCCTGCCGGTTCGACAGCTCGTTCATCGCATCGGCCAGGCGGAACGTCTCATCGGTGGTGTAGCCGAGCCCGGTGCGCAGCTTCGCCATCGCGTCGCCAGCCGCGCCCGCCGAAATATCGAACGCTACGCCGATCTTGGCGGCGCCCTCGGTGAACTTGACGAGTTCGGCACCCGCGATGCCGGCCTGTCCGGCGGCGGCTGCGATTTCTGCCAGGCCAGTGACGGCGACAGGGAGCCGGGCCGAAAGGTCCAAAAGGTCCTTTTTGAATGCGGCGAGGCCGGCCGCTCCGTCAAAGTCGACAACTTTGGTTACATCGGCCATGGCGCTCTCAAAGGCCATGGCCGACTGGATCGGAGCGGCGAGGGCGCGCTGAAGCGCCCATGCCGTTGCGGTGGCCTCCACCATGCGGCCGCGCAATACGTCGAGGTGGCGGCTATTTGCCTCGAGAGAGGCCGACAGGCGCCCCGCCATGGTCCCGTCGACAAGCTTTGCAGCCGTGCCGATGCCGCGGATCGAGGCGGCGGCTTTGCGGGCCGGAACCGTTACCTTGTCGATCAGCGAGACAATAAGGGAAGCGGTCTCAGAACGGGCCATGGGAGGGCCTCCTTAGTCACATGGCCCGCACCTTGGCGATGCGGGCGGCCTGGGCGTGCCAGGCCAGGAAATCGCTCCATCTCTCGCGCCGAAGCGTATCGAGTGGGAGGTGAAGTAGGTGCATGATGTCCGCCGCGATCAGGCGCCAATGGCGCCATTCGCGGGACCGGCCAAAAAAGGCGCCATCGCCCCCGAGATGGTGGCGAGGTCGGAGGCGCGGACCTTGCGCAGGGCACCCTCTGGCCACCCCGTGTCTACCGCGAGCATGGCGACAGTCGCGCCAAGCTCGGTTGCGCCTTCCGCCTTGGCCTTCTCATAGGCTTCGATGCCGCCGACAGTCGGCTCATCGATGTCGATCGACGAGAAGGTCTTGCCGTCGAACTCGACGGCGCGCTTAAGGGTAATCGTGGCCATGGTCTCATCTCCGGGGGAATGAAGGGGGAATGACGCGAGCCTGCCGCGGGGCGGCGGGAGCGCCACGCAGCTCGTCCTCGCGCTGATCGAAATTGAGGGGGACGCCTCGCCGGGCGGCGAAGGCGTAGACGAGGCAGTCGAGGGTCTCCGCTCGAGCGCCGGGGATGCGCTCGAAACGGCGGACAGGCTGGCCTTTGACGTACCGGACGACGCGGCGCTCGCTGGCGAGCTGGGCGAAATAGGCGGCATCCAGCCCGGCAGAAAAGCGAAGCTGGGCGCCGCGCTTCAGGCGATCGAACAGGGTCGCCTTGATGCCGTCGACACCGACAAGAAACAGGCGCCCACCCCTGACAGGTGATTTCGACATCTGGAAGGCTTGGCGGGGTCCAGAGACACCCTTGCCAGCCCAGATGCGGCGCGACAGGCGGGGGAAGCAGAACGAATAGACCTTCTCGGTGATGCCCCCGTCGCCGCTGTCGACCACGGCAGCGTCAATCTTCAAGCGGCCGCCGTGGGGATGCTTCCACGTCGAACGCAACATCTCGTCTAACTCGGTCCACGTGCTGTCATCCTGGGAGGAACCCCAGACAATGGCATGGTCAAGCACCAGGGCGGCGTCGTCGCGGGCCCAACCGACAAAGGTGCATTCCAGGCGGTCGTCCTGCACATCGACGCCGACCGTGATGGCAAGCACCTCGGCAGGGATGGCGTTTAGGCTGAACGGCTCGACGCGGCTCGCCAGTGCGCTCTCGTCAACGGCGTCCGCCGCCTCGCGCCAGCCTTCGGCTAGGATCGTATTCGCGAACACCCGAAGGAGGTCCGCGTCGTCCTTCGCTGCAAGGAATTCCGCGGCGAGCTTGCCCCAAGAAGCGTTAGGCAGGAGGGAGACAAGGGCGTTGAGCCGGAAGCCAGCATGGCCCTGCACCTCGGGCGCCGTCGCTCGCCAGCCGCCGGCCGCGACCATTGCCGACTTTCCCCGCTCTTCGATCACGCAACCATTCGCCGGACAGACGGCGTGCGCTTTCTCGGGTGCGCCTTCGGGCCACTGGATATGGCACCAGAGGAGTTCGAAACGATGACCGCAATGCGGGCACGGCACCTCATAAACACGCTTGTCGCTCTCTCCGTAGGAGCGCAGCACGTTTGAGGTGCCCTCATCGGTCGGCGTTGAGCCGATGATGATCTTGCGGTTGGGGAACGAGAGCGTGCGCTTTTCCGCGAGCGCGATCGGCGACCCCTCGGCGCCCGGCAGCATGGCGTCGGCTTCATCCACCAGAAGGACGCGCACGTTGTGTCGACGCAGGTTCCTCGGCGACTTGGCCGCGACCAGCTTCAAGGAACCGCCGGGGAAGCGGCGCGACAGGAGGGTGTTGCGGTCTCCGTCCGGAGAGAGAAGGCCGGCAAGCGCGGCGCTGGCGTCGAAAATGGGCTCGAGGTCAGACACCATGTAGTCACGCGCGTCGCTCTCGGTTGGCAGAAGCGCGAGGATCGGAGCGGGCTCGTTCGTGACAAACGATGCCAGGGCGGCGGAAATCAGGGTGGTAAAGCCGAGGCGCACCGATTTGACGAGCGTCACCCGCTCGACGCTCGGGTCTGTCATGGCGTCGGCGATGCTGCGCTGGAAGGGGTAGAGCCGCACCGGGCCCGGAAGTGCGGACACGTCCGGCGGCAGGACGACGCTTTTCTCGATCCACTCCGACAGCGGCAGGCGCGGCGGCGGGACGAGTGCGGCGCGGGCGCGGCGTTCAAGAAGAGGAAGCATCGGCGGCACCTTGAAGCGCGTCGCGCACCTCAGCCTCGATCGCGGCAGCGTCCGCCGGGGTCAAATGACCGATCCGGGACCGGACACGGGAGGGGACCGCGAGCATCCGGGCACGAACGTCGCGAAGGATGCCGGTCCACACGCGCTCAACATCTGCCGCGGGCACCAGCTCGCGGCGCGTCTTCGCGTTCTGAAGTTCGACCTTCTCGGCGCGGGCTTCCGCCTCGCGGCGCCGTGCGGCCGTCGTGGCGTCGTCGCCACCACGCAGGGCGGCACTGTCACGGAGATGGGTGCAGTAGGCCCGAACGGCATCCCGGAGGATGTAGCGACCCTTCCGGGCCTTCGGGATCACTGCCGCCTTCACGAGGTCATAGGCGCGCCGCTCCGATAGACCGAGCGTGTCGGCGAGCACGGCAATGGTCACTTCATCGTCGGACTGCACTGCTGAACCCCACAAAAATCGTGTGGAATGAGGGATATTTCGGGGGCGGCGCACCCGCGGCTTAGGCCCCTCGGGAAGGACCCGCCAACGTTCACGGCTTCCTCGCACCCCGGCAGCGACACAGGACGCGACCCATTCCGTCCGGCTCGGTGACGGCGACAAGGAAGGTGCGGCCGTCCCTTTCCAATGCGACGATGATGTCGCCCTGACGGGGCAAGATCGGAAGCGCCGATGTGGCGAAGCTCACATGCACCGTTTCGCTGGGGACAGTGGTCGGGTGCGCCGCGGCACGTTCGGTAGTCGGCAGGACTGGGTTCAGTTCAATAACGGCGGTGGTCTCGAACGCGGTGCGGTCCGGGTCCGGGCCGCCATGCGAGAACTCTCCGCTCTTGCGCTGCGGCTCAACGCGGACGCGCTCGCCGAACTCCCGGTCGACGGCGCCAGAGGCAAGTGCTTCGAACCGAGCGAACCGCATCGTCTACCTTCCGACCGTAAGCCGGCGCTTGATCTCGGCGACAAGGCGGGCCGGCAGATTGGCAACGACTGTGTGCCAGATGGCGATCGGTGCGCCATCTTCTCTGGTCATCTCGCGGGGGATATTCGGGCCCCACAATTTGACGATTGGCAGGCGGGCCTTGCCCTTGCGGCGGTACACCTGACCGCCAAGCGCCGGGGCCTCAACACGGGCGCCGGGAGCGCCGCCCTTCATGAAGGCGCCGGGGAATACGCGGCGCACCTTCCAGGGCGAAGCACTGACGCCCTTGCGCACCTCGCGCGCACCGAAGACGGCAAGCGGGAGAAATTCGTCTGTCGCCTCGATGCGATATGAGAGGCCACGGGAGGAAGCGGACTTGCTCCGCACCACCGCAGCGACACGACCATAAGGGGCGCCCGTCGCTCCGGCGATCGAACGGCGGATCGCGGTGCGCTCCTTCGACATTTCGCGATTGAGCGACTGCGCCAGGAGACGACCATCTGCGCCTTCAACCTGATCGGCCAGGCGACCAACCTCTGTGATGCGTTCGATTTTTACCTTCATGGCCACCTCCGAAGGGGAAGCCCCCGCCGTAGCGGGGGATGATCGATCAGAACGAGCCGTTGAGGCGGACGAGGCCGGTGGCGCTGGGGTTCGCAGCTTGCTCGACGGCCACCCCGATCAGGCTGTTGCCGCTGGCGGTGGTGGTGGCGACCTTGTTGGCCGCGTCCCAATAGACCTTGGCGCCGATGGTCCACGCCTGGGCACTGGTCTTCTTCAGCTCGAAGGTACCGATGAGGGCGATGTTGACGGTCGCCCCTTCCGCAGCGTCGCCGGAGGCGATGCCGAACAGCGAGCCAACAACCACACCCTCCCCAGAGAGAACGCCACCGGCTGGCGCCGGCACGGGAATGTTGTTGCCGTGGTGGCGAAAATTCTTCATGTCCAGTTCCTGTTCTTCATGACTTCGTGCACGCGGATGCGCGGCCTGCCCTCGGTAGACGCAATCTGTGCTTCAAGATCGCGGAGAGCGGCGAGCATGTTCGCGGTGGTCTGATAGGTGATCTCTCGATCTCGAAAGACGACCTTCAGCGCTCCACTCGAAATAGCCCGGCGCAACTCCTCGCGCTGCTGATAGAGGTCCTCAAGCGCGCTCATCACGAACCGGGGTTCTTGTAGAGACCGCGGAAGTCGATCACGCCGCATCCGAAGTCGAGACCGGCGGCGACCTTGACGGCGCGGGTGTCGAAGTCGATCTCGGTGCGGATTTCCGGTCCATTGGCGTTCCCCACGTAGCCGAACACGACCGAGGGCGCCGTGGCCGGATCGACGGCGACGTACCATTCGGTACCGGCAATGTTGGCGTCGACGACAACCTCGAGGAGGCCACCCCACGGGTTCACGTCGGTTGCCTTGCTCGGCGTGATGGCGGTGACGACCTGACGGGCCGCCTTCTCGTTGTCGGGGCCAACGATCAGGAAGCGGGGCGCAAGGTTGAGCGACACCCCGTCGAGACCCTTCTGCTTGCGGATCGCGGCAATGGCGGCATGGAGATAATCGTTGATCCCGGAGCCGGAGGCGGCAAGATTTCCATGGTTGGCATGGAAGAGCGCCACGCCATCCGAGAGCGCCGCATTCGCCGCCAGCAGGCCGTAGACGCGGGCGTTCTCGTCCGAAGCGGCGCGGATGGCGATCATCGAAGAGAAATCGGCCAGTGCGCTCAGGTCATCGTTGAGCAGGGCCTGCCGGCCGATGGCGATGCCGGCGTCGAGCTGCTTCGCCTTCACCTTCTCGCGGTTCTCGGAGATGGTGCCGAACTTCACGCCGCCGTTCTCGACAGTGTCGGTGAACTTCGGGAAGTCGCCGACCCGCAGGAAAGAGTGGTCGCGGAAATCTGCGAACGGCCGCTGCGCCGACCAGCGTCGATAGGTGGGCTCGGCGGCGGCGTAGTTTGCGAGGAGCGACTTGTTCGCTGCATCGGCGAGAAGGAGGGGGAAGTCGCTGGTGCTGTGGGCGCCGACAGCCCGCTCGATCAGGGCGCCACGGTCGCGCAGGTTGATGCGCTCGCCGCGGGCCTGGGCGAGGTCGCCAACCATCCCGAGGAGGTCAAGGGCGCGGAACTCGGCGGCACGACCCTCGAGCTTTACGCGGTTCGGCGCCATGCGGTGGGCGAGAGCGTCGCCCATGGCGGAACGGATCGCCGCCGGGTCCGCGTGATCCTGCCCGACCGAGGCCCGCGCGGTCTGGATCGGCGCAGGGCTGCGGGCCTGCATGGCGGCGAAGGCGGCGCTACGGGCTGCGTCCGCGCTGGCGCCGGCATCGATCTGGCCATCGACCCACGCCTGATCGAGGCCAGCGAGGGCGCCAACGGCGCGGATTTCAGCGTTGATTGCAGCTCGGGCGGAAAGATCGTTCACGTTCTGTTCGTCGTTGTGTTCGGGCATCGGGGCCTCACTTCGGATTGCTGCGTTCGGGTCGGCCGGAATAGGGACGAGGCTGACTTCCGCCAGTTCCCACTTGGTTGCCGTCACACGGCGCCGGCCGGCCGCGTCGGTTTTCTCCTCACGCGCCAGGACGCGGTACCCGATAGAGGTCCCCCTGACATGACCATCGGCGATGTCTTGGGCGATCGCGGAAACATCCTCCCGGCGGGAGAGGGTGAGGGTTGCTTCGATGGTCGTGCCGCGCGCGGTGATGTCCTTCGCGCTTCCGAGCACGTCGGCGAGGCCGCTGCGGCGGTGGTTGTCGAGGAGCGGCACGCTACCAGAGGCGGGAAGCACCATGCCGCCGTGGTCGAGAATTTCGATGTAGGCGCCGCGGGCGTCGTACCGCTCAACCTCGGCTCCGGCCGCTATGACGGCCTGCATGGTGCGGGTTTCTGGATCGAAGGTCGTCGCCCCAGCCGACGCCAGAGGAGCGAAGCGCGTCACAAGATCGTTCACGTTTTGTTCTCCTTCGGAATGAAGGTGTCGGCTGCAAGCTCCGCATCCAGCTCGGCGATGTCCCGACCGCGCTTCGCGACCAATTCGGCGCGGCTCGTGAGGCCGGCAGTGAGGGCAGCGATGTCCGCTTCAACGTCCTTCGCTGGATCGATCGGGAGCCAAGCCGACCAGGCGATGATCGGCTCAAGGGAGCCGGCAACGTTCGGGGCGATACGGCCGTGCAACGCTTCGATCGTGAGCCAACGGCGCCAAAGCGGTCGAACGATCTGGGCTTCGACCAAGGTCCGGCGCAGCACATCGACGCGCTTTCGAAACTCGCCGAAGCCGGCGCGCATGCTGCTGTAGTTCACCGCCGACAGGTCGGCCGTTACCAGTTCGTATGGCAGGCCAACGCCCGAGGCGACGGAACGAAGCATTTCGCGACGGAGGGCGTCCGCGCCAGTGAAAGCAGGCGGATCGGAGAATCTCACGTCTACGCCGGGCGGCAATTCCACGAGGGCGCCAGGGCTTAAGCCCGATGCCGGCGAAATGTCATCGCCGGGCTGACCGGTCGCGTTGACGAGCACCCCACCGAACAGGGACGCGGTCTGCGCAAGCGCGAGCGCGCTGTCGTCCAACTCGGCGAGCTGATCGAGCTTCGTTGCCACGGGCGCCAGCCAGGAGAGCCCGCGCACCTGTCCGGGATGGTCGCGACGAAACGCATGCAGCACGTCCGCTGCGTCGACGGGCTGCGCCGTGAGCGCATAGGCCGCCGGCATCGCGTCGGAGGCTGGCCTGATCCAGAAGCGAGTCGGCCGGCCTCTGGCATCCATTTGGATGCCGGCGACGATATTGCCACCCGTGACGGGCCGCGTCATGGTCGCGTCGACTTGCTCGGGCGCGATGCTCCGCAGCACCAATTCGCCGGCTTCGTCGGCTTCCATCACCAAGAAGGCCTCGCCGGCGGCGACGATGCCACGCGCGGCCCGCGTTAGGATGCCGGCGAAGTCGTCGCGACCTTCGGCGTCGGCACGGTCCCACCAGCGCGACCAGGCGTCCGAAACATGTCGGCGCAGCGCAGCGTCGGCGGTTCGCGGAACGATCGAGGGCCCGTCCGAGGCGAGATTGGTTGCCCAGTGGGCCACGATCGCGGCGGCGGTCGCATCGTTCATCGCGAGCCAGGCGGCTCTCTCGGCGGCGAGCTGGCGGCGGGTTGTGATTTCTCGGGCCGGCGATCGCAGCACCTTGCCACGGCTCCACCGCTGACCCGAGCCGCCCGCCTCGATCGAGCGGAAGGCGTGCGCTGCGGCGCGCATGCGATCGATCAAGCCCATGCGGCCACCTCGTTGCGAAGCCTCACGACGCGCTCAACATCCCCGAAGACACTGTCGAGGCTGATCACATGCGCGGCGGACTGGCCGCGCTGAAAGAGGTCGGCAAGATCTTCAGCCGACACAATCCGAACGCGAAAATCACCGGGAGCCTTCACGCCGCACTGGTGGTGGATGTCAAAGACATCCGCCACGAAAAAATGCTTGCCGGCGGGTGGATCAATTCGAGGGATATCCTGACCAATCGCAGGGTCAAGTCCGACATCTTGCAGACGCAGCAGAACGACCAGCCTCGCGATGTCGTTATCGGTCCAGTCGCGACCGCGTCCGGGAAGGTTGCTGGTGCGGTCCATCGGCTCAAAATGCCCCGAGGCGATGAGACTGTGCACTCGGCCCGCTGGTATCGCGAGAGCTTCAGCGATAACGGGCGCTGTAATCTTCATGTCATCACCCGTTGTTTGGGTTACTGAATGTTATATATCACACTTTTCTAATAATGCAAGATATACCCGACTTAGTTCTATATCTGGCTGTCCATTGTACCTGTTCTATTCATCAATCAATGGGTCGGAACCAGTACAATCGTCTCGACGTGCTCCACCAAGACACGGAGATGCGTTTCCGTCGCGTCATCGACGATGATGATGTCGACGACTGCCAGCGGTTCGGGCGCTGCCACGTATTCGGCCGGCTCCGGCGCGGAAGGCGCCTCATAGGCCGTGCGCAGGGCCTCGCGTTCAGCGATGATGCGGCGCGCGGCATCGGCTGCGATCTGGGTGGCGGTTTTGGTCATGGCGGTTCCTTTGGTTAGAGCGCATCTGGCAACTTCAGCATCGGGACGGAAGGGACAAGACGGGACACCCCCCCTAAAGGGGGGGGGATGTCCCTGTCCCCTGTCCCCCTGTCCGTCGCCGCCTTGCTCGGAGGGGACATAAGCGGGACATGTCCCGAAGTGTCCCGCACTGTCCCGTGTCCCGCTTCGATCAGCCCGCTATCAGCCAATGCCCTGATAGAGCGCTGGAAAGCCTTCTTCTTGGCAGCGGTAGATCGCTCTCCGAACGCGACATAAGCCGATGCTCGAATGTCCCCGTCGTGATGCGGGCCGGGTCCAGCGGCCCGGATGATCTCAAGGACAAGGGACATGTCCTTGCTCAGACGAATGTCCCGCCTGTCCCCCTGATGAGTTCCGCTCTCGGCAGCTTCGCATATGCGGGAGACGATGAGAGTTTCGACGGTCTCTCCGGCGATCAGTCGGCTTGCCGGCTCAAAATCCACGGTCACGACGCTACCGGCGCGGCCGTTCCGCATCTTCTCGACGGTGGCGACTGAGGCAGCTCCCCGCGCCTCCAGCCGGATCGCAGCGTCGGCACGGTCGCGGATGACCTGCGAGCCGCGTTCCCGGCGAGGGTCGCCCTTGCCAGGGTGGTGCAGCACAAGAGCGGAGCATTTGAGTTCGCGGGCGATGCGATGCATCGCCCCTGCCACGGCGCCCGCCGTGCTGTCGTCATTCAGACTCAAGCCGTCGACCGAGGCCGCCAGCGTATCGAGCACGACCAGCGCTACGGGAAGCTCACGGACCTCCGCGACCATGCGCACAGAGGCGATGACAGCATCGGCGAAACGCGGCTGGTCCGCCCGGCAAGGCGGGGCCATGACGCCGACCGGCAGGGTATCCGGCAGGCCAAGGCCATGGACCGCGACCGCGACGCGATCCTCGACGCCGCCGACATCCTCGGCGGCGATGATGACGACTAGGCCGTGAGAAGTCGGGTAGGGGCCAAAGGGAAGCCCCGCCGCAACCCGCACAGCGATGCCGACCGAGGTGAAGGTCTTCCGGGCACCCGTCTCGCCAAACAGGACGGTCAGACCGCTAGGGATCAGGCCCGGCACGGCGCCACTTATGCGACTAGACGGCCTTGCCACCACATCCATGGGGAAGCGGATCAATGGGCCTCCTCCACTTTAGCGCCATCCGCTATAAAGTCGATAGCGCACAGGTTCCGAGGTTCTGCCACGTATTCATACCCATTCACGTCAATGTTTTCCGAACTATATTGCCGGAGTGAAGCGTATGTGCTATGTACTGTGTCGCACAGGCATGCATACCCTCTGAGGGCCGACCCGTTACCCGCGGGCCGGCCCTTTTCATTTCGGCAATGTGCTGATGGTGGAGCGGCGACATCCTGATGCGGAAGGCCATTTGCTGGGGCGGATAGGTGTGCCCGAGGCGATCTCGTGCGGATCGGCTAGATGGACAGCCGGAGCCGGGACGCGCGAGCCCGCTCGCGCGCGGCATCGTCGAGCACTTGGAGAATTGCCAGCACGCGCTCGTCCGCGTCGAGGCGCGGATTGCGCCGCAAGGCATCGATGCGGGTCAGTGCGAGGTCAGTAAGGGTAGCCAGCGCGGTGGCGAGACTTGTCGAAGCTTCGTTCATCACCGCCACCTCACGCCGCGCCGCGCGTCGCGTCGCGCTGCTGGATCAGCTTTTCAATCCACTCCTCGATCTCGTGCTCAACCCAACGGGGCGAACGCGAACCAGTGCTAACCGGCTTGGGAAAGCGGCCTTCGAGTATCGCGCCGCGCACCCACCAACGGGAACGGCCGGTTCGGTCGCAGACATCGTGAAGTGAGAGAAGGCGGGCAGGGCGGGCTTCGGGGATGAGGGCAAGGCGACGGGGAGAAGCAGACATTTCGGAGCACCTCGTTTTGGTTGGGTGCTCCGAAGATTGTCCATACGCAGCGGCTGTTCAAAAATGGGCGTCAAGTTTTTCTTTGAGCAGGAACGCGCCCATTGGGCAGTCTGCGGGTGATTGTGGTCTTACCGGCAAGATGCGTCACCACCGTGGTTTCGCCGTCGAGTAGGTGTTTTCTTTCCTCCTGCCAGTCCCGGATAATCTTCCCCAGCGTGGCTTTTTTCGGAGCGTCATTGCCCATCAGGGCGGGCAGCGCGAGGCATAGGAACCGGACGCAAGCGCCGCCCTCATTGTTGCTATTGACGGTGCGTGTGACCTTGCCGCCCGCCAGAACCCAGGCAGCCAGAACGGCACGGTACAGCTGCAAACGCGGCACATCTGTGGTTTTCGCCCACTTTCCGAGCAGGACACGCTCAAGCGGATCGTCGGCTTTCACCTTTGCCACGGATGCCTTCCCGCTGGCGCGATCTAACAGCGCTCTGACGGCTGAGTGGCTTTCATCATCATCGGGGAGGGCCTCCAGAAGCGTACGGGCGCTGACCTCGACCGCCGCCCACCGTTTGGCTTCCTTCGCCCATGGGGCACGCATCGCCTCAGCCGCGCGATAACTTTCACCTGCCGCCTCAAGCAGAAAACGCAGGGACCCCAGCTGGGTCTTGTCCGGCACCTCAGTGCCGATCTGATCCCAAACATCGTCCGTGATCAGCGCGCCGTCCCGCTTGGTCCATACCGTGGTCATTTCGCACTCCGAACGCGAGAAGCTGATCGTGCCTGCGACATAGTGAAGACATTCGAACCCGCATCCTGCGGCGCCGCCATCGGCGGGGGATCGATGATCGTTAGTACGTGCGCCGCCCATGCAGCCAGGGCCGCGCGCTTCTCAGGGAGCCTGTCATATCGATCGTAATGGGCCTCGGTGATGTCGCCCTCCGCGTGATTGACCACGGATTTCACAGTTTCCCGACCGATGCCGAGTGACATCATGCCGGTGATCGCGGTGCGGCGAAAGTCGTGCGGCGTAGGCTCATGAGCCTTCAAGCTGGAGATAATCGCCTCATTCCCGTCGCGCGGCTCAAGGCCGCGCAGCAGGCGCTTCATAGCGCGGGCGACGGAGTGACGGTCGAATGCCGCCGCCTCGTTGCGATGCGAGGCAAAGATTGCGGGAGATGGTTTCTCGGGATCGTGAAGCGCGAGCGCCGCGTTGATGACTGCTAGGACAGGTTCGGTCAGTGGCACGACGTGCCTCCGCCCGTTCTTCACCCTCTCGGGGGGCAACTCCCAACGCGCGAGGGTAGGGCGGTCGAGATTGGTTAACTCGGATCGGGTCATACCGAGGACTTCGCCGGGGCGCTGGCCTGTCAGAAGAAGCGCCTTAAGAGCGAGCCCCATCGCCCCGTCCAACCCGTCGAGAGCCGGCCAAAGCAACGCAATTTCCTGATCGGTCAGCACGCGGTCGCGCGCCTTTTCCTCTTTCGTGGGCCGGGGGATGCGTTGCATCGGGGTGGCATCGAGGATTTCCTCGTTGACGGCCCAACCGAACATCGTGCTCAGGATCGTGCGGGTTCGGTTAGCCGCGATCGGTGCGGCATCGGCGCGGTCGCGCAGGAAGGTGATCACGTCGGCGCGCTCGATGTCCTTCGCCTTCCGAGGCCCCCAGGCCTTTCTCACCGCGCTCAGATATGAGCGAACTGTCGCCGCTGATTTCGGCGTGTTCTTCGTGACGTGCTCGGCGAGGTACTTGTCCAGCAGGGCATCGACCGACATCGCGGCCTGCTCCCGCGCCTTTGCCTTGCGAACCTCCTTTCGAGGATTGGTGCCCTTTGACACCGTCACGCGCTGTTCGCCCGCCATGCGGCGGGCATCGGCGAGCGCGATAGAGGGGTACTTGCCAAGCGTCAGGCGTTCCACTTTGCCTGTCAGCTTATCGCGATAGCGAAATGCGAAGGTCTTCACCCCTGCCGTCGTGACCCGCAGGGTCAGGCCGGGGCACCGCAAGTCCGTCACCTCAAGGCGACCAGAAGCTGGAGGATCGACCGCCCGAATGTAGGCGTCCGTGAGCGCGACGGAAGGCATGAAAATGACCCCTAGACGATGACCCCTAGTCCGATAAGCGGGGGCACGCCGGGGGCACAAAACCCCTCTCCACCCCACACCTTGTGCCCCCAGAAAACACCCGCTTGCGCTCACAAGTCAATGATATTATTGGAGTACGTGGGTGACGGCGGTTGCCTATTTTTAGTCTGGGGGACTAGGGGTCGGAGGTTCAAATCCTCTCGCTCCGACCATTTTCACCGGCACCCCCAATAGCCGGTGACACTTCCCGACAAGTCGAGACGCTTTAACACGGTGGAAACCATGGCGGTGCCTAATAGGCCCCATGATCGACCCCCGCGAAAGCACTCCGCCGATGGCTGCAGGCACCGTCTCCGAGACGGCTGCGCCGGATTCCGGGAATCGGTCGGCACACACACGCCGGTTCCTGCGCGGGCTCATTCTGCCGGCCCTTGCCGCCCTCGCTATGGCCGGTGTTGCCGGCGAGATCACCGCGCCACGCTACGAGTCCCGTGCCCGGTTGTGGATCGACGGGCGCGACGCTGGGGCAGGGCGGGACAGCGTGAAGGTCCTCGCTTCGCGCGACTTTGCGCGCCAGGCGATTGAGACGCACCGCCTGACCGCACGTCTCGCCGCTCCCGCCGCCAGCGGCGCCGGAGTGCTGTCGGGTACCGCCCTGCAACTGGCGGGCTTCGCTCTGCCGGCCGACGCGGCGCCGCTTTCGCGCGAGTCTCTCGCCCTGCGCAGCCTGGAACGCGGGCTGGAGGTGCGGCAGATCGGCGGCGGGCAGGTCGCGATCGATGTCGTCTCGCCCGACCCGCAGCTCTCGGCGGATGTGGCCAATGCCCTTGCCGCGACCTATGTCGAGCTGCGCCAGACGCGCGGCGTCCATGCGGCGGAGCCGGAGGGCCCCGCGCCCGTGTCTGCCCGAATCATCGCCAATGCCGCACCGGCGACGGCCGCGCGCTGGCCGACACCGCTCCTCTCCAGCCTTCTTGCGGGTATAGGCACGTTCGTGCTGGTGTTCGGCCTGCAAAGCTGGCTGCGGCGGCGCCAGGGTGCGCCCGGCCACGAATATGGCGCGATACCGCTGCCGGAAACGACACCGCGCCCCCGCCAGCACCTTCCCTGGATCGGCGCACACTCCGGCGAGCCGACGAGTTCGGCCGAACTGACCAGCCCGCTGCGGCTGCTGTCGCGCGAGCGCGAACAGGCCGACCTCGCCCGGCTGATCGAATTGCGCGGATCCGCGGCGCGCCTTGTCACGGTGACCGGCGGCCGTGCCGACGAATCCATCGCGCGCTGCGCGCTTGCGCTCGGCCGTTCGCTCGCCGGGACAGAGCAGCGCGTGGTGGTGGTGTGCCTCGACGTTGCCTCGCCAACCCTCGACGGCCTGACCGCCGATCCGCGTGCGCCGGGGCTGACAGACCTGCTGTCGGGTGTCTGCGGCTTTTCCGATGCCATTCACCGTGAAAGCGCCTCGCGCTGCCACGTCATCCCGCCCGGGCGCGGGGCGCGCGAGGCTGACGGCCTGGTCACCGCCGACCGGCTACCGCTGATCCTGACCGCGCTGAAGCAGACCTATGATCACGTTATTGTGGCCGCGCCGCCTCTGGGCGGCATGGCGGGCGCGGAGCGTCTCGCCTCTCTGAGCCCGACCAACATTCTCGTCACCCAGCCGGGCGGGATGGCCACCGACGCGGTTCAGGCCTTCGATGCACTCGCGTCTCTCGGCTTCGGCGAGATCGCGATGGTGACCTTTACGCCGGAGGCGGAGCCGCGCGCCTTGTCCCGCGCCGCCTGACCCTACTGTTCAAAGCGTTTCCGAGCGTCGGTCGTGCCGCTGCATCCAGCGGATCAGCAGTCCCGCCGGGACGATCCAGCCAATGCCCAGCACCACATAGGCGACGAATTGCCCAAGGGCCGGCAGGGTGGTGACGCGCCCCTGCGCCAGCGCCATCGCCGCCAGCGCCCAACCCAGCACCAGAAACACCAGCAGCACGGTGCCGACGAATTTGCGCGAGCGAGCGGAAAGGCCGGGACGAGGGGCGGACATGGGCGGCTCCGGTCTGGACGGTCGGGCGCGAGACAATGAGTCCCGTTGCGCGCGGGCAGCGGCCTCTATATCGCTCGCGACGCCCGGGCGGAAGCGGCCCGGCGCGGGGTGGCCGATGGGGCAGGCGGCCGCCAATGCAGGGAGCGCCCGCTTATGGTTCAGGATCACGTCGCCACCGACGTCCCCCGTCACCTCGCCGTGCCACGCGCCAGCGAACCTTCCGCCGGCGACCGTCTGCGGCCGGTGCGGATCTGGCTCTATTTCGTGGCGGCGCTGGTGGTGCTGATGGTCGTGGTCGGCGGCGCCACACGGCTGACCGAGTCGGGCCTTTCCATTACCGAATGGAAGCCGGTGACCGGCACGCTGCCGCCGCTGAGTGACGCGGCGTGGCAGGCGGAGTTCGACAAATACCGGCAGATTCCGCAATACCAGCAGATCAACCGGGGCATGAGCCTCGCCGAGTTCAAGTACATTTTCTGGTGGGAATGGGGCCATCGCCTGCTCGGCCGCGTCATCGGCTTCGCCTTCCTGCTGCCCTTCATGTTCTTCCTCTGGCGCGGCGTCATCGACCGGCCGCTGCGCTGGAAGCTCGCCGGCCTGTTCGTGCTTGGCGGCCTTCAGGGCGCGGTCGGCTGGTGGATGGTGGCATCCGGCCTGGTCAACCGCGTCGATGTCAGCCAGTACCGGCTGGCGACGCATCTCACCCTCGCCTGCATCATTCTCGCCGCCATCGTCGCGGTCGCGACCCAGCTCAAGCCCGCCCGGGAGAGGCGCGCGTCGCCGGACTGGCTGCGCGGCTATGCGCGCATCCTGTTCGGGGTGGTGGTGCTGCAGATCTTCCTCGGCGGCCTCGTTGCCGGCCTCGACGCCGGTCTGACCTACACCACCTGGCCGCTGATGGACGGGCACCTCGTGCCGCCGCTGGAAAACCTGTTCGTGCAACAGCCGGCGTGGCGGAACCTGTTCGAGAATGTTCTCACCGTGCAGTTCAACCACCGCCTCGTCGCCTATGTGCTGCTGGCGCTGGCCCTCGGCCACTGGCTGAGCGCGCGGCGGATCGGCGGCGCGGTGCGTCAGCGGGCGACGCTGATCCTGCTGCTGGTCTGCGCCCAGGCCGCCCTCGGCATCCTGACCCTGATCCATCAGGTGCCGATCGACATCGCGTTGGCCCACCAGTTCGGCGCCACGCTGGTGCTGATCGCAGTGACGGTAAATCTGGTGCGGCTGCGGCAGGGGGCCTAGGTCTCTATGATATGGATCAAGGAACTATACGTGCCTGAAGATCGGTGATTTGCGTACTACGGCGCCCGCCGAGGGCCCATAAGAAATCATTGGCGGGGGTCGGTGCCCGATCTGCAGAAATAGAAATAGTAGTGGCGGGCCCAGTAATCGGGAGGCGTACACCAGCCACTATCACACCTACAGTATCCACGGGAACCCGAATATCTTTAACTCCAATTGCTGGCGTTGTTACGACGATTTCATCTGAACATTTCGTTCCGTCGCTGCTGTCTGCTTTCAGAAAGCAAATGTTGACTGGGATGTTTGTCGCGGCTGCATTTCCGAGAACGATCGAGATATTGCCATCGGTCTCCATCGGCTTGGATGGTGAATTTGGCTGAAGATCTTTTGAGTCCTGGGCGTGAGCGGCCGTAGAGATCAACTGCTCAAAGTAAGATGTTCTGGCAGGCACCGGCTGATAGCGGGCATCCTGCGCTCCGGTGATCGCATTGGAAATTAACGCTGGCGCCGCTATACCCGCGAAAAGCGCTCCGCGGAGATTCTGCTCTCCCAGAGCGAGCGCGATTCCACCGCCTAATATCGCATAAAGACCAATGGCTATGTAAAAACCAGGGAGCGGAAGGTCTGCAGCAGGATTGGCGACCAATGTGGAGGCGAGCTTCATTAACGTTGGGCACACACCCCCAAAGGCGCCAAAGAAGATAATTGGGTAAGCCATGGGCGCCTCACTGGTTGCATATGGCAATTTAGCAACCATTGAGTTCGGTTCGTCAAGTCGACATATTAGGCTTAACCCCTCTACTCTGCCGCGTTGCGCGGCTTCAGGGGTCGGCGGGCGAGAACTTCCGCGAGGAAGCGGCCGGTATGGCTGCGTTCGGCCTTGGCGATCACTTCCGGCGGCCCGGCCGCCACGATCTCGCCGCCGCCATCGCCGCCTTCCGGGCCGAGGTCGATGACCCAGTCGGCGGTCTTGATGACTTCGAGATTGTGCTCGATCACGACAACCGTGTTGCCCTGCTCGACCAGCTCATGCAGCACTTCCAGCAGCTTCGCCACGTCGTGGAAATGCAGGCCGGTGGTCGGCTCGTCGAGGATGTACAGGGTGCGCCCGGTGGCGCGCTTCGAGAGCTCCTTGGAGAGCTTCACCCGCTGCGCCTCACCGCCCGACAGGGTATTGGCCTGCTGACCGACATGGATATAGCCGAGCCCGACACGGGCGAGCGTTTCCAGCTTGTCGCGCACCGCGGGCACCGCCTTGAAGAACTCCGCGCCTTCGTCGACGGTCATGTCGAGCACGTCGGCGATGGACTTGTTCTTGAAGGTGACTTCCAGCGTCTCGCGGTTGTAGCGCTTGCCCTTGCAGACATCGCAGGTGACGTAGACATCCGGCAGGAAGTGCATCTCGATCTTGATGACGCCGTCACCCTGACACGCCTCGCAGCGCCCACCCTTGACGTTGAACGAGAACCGGCCCGGCCCATAGCCGCGCGCCTTGGCTTCCGGCAGGCCGGAGAACCATTCGCGGATCGGGGTGAAGGCACCGGTATAAGTCGCCGGGTTCGAGCGCGGGGTGCGGCCGATCGGCGACTGGTCGATGTCGATGACCTTGTCGAGGTGCTCCAGCCCTTCCAGCCCGTCATGCGGGGCCGGTGGCTCGGAGGCGCCGTTCAGCCGCCGCGCCACCGCCTTGTACAGCGTGTCGATCAGCAGGGTTGATTTGCCGCCGCCCGAAACGCCGGTGACCGCCGTAAACAAGCCGAGCGGGATCGACGCGGTGACGTTCTTCAGATTGTTGCCGCGTGCATTCACCACCCTCAGCATGCGCTTGGGGTTCGGCTTGCGGCGCTTGGGCACCGGCACGGCCAACTCGCCGGTGAGGTATTTCCCGGTGAGCGAATTCGGGTTGGCGAGGAGTTCCTGCGGCGTGCCCTGCGCCACGATGCGCCCGCCATGCACGCCAGCGCCGGGGCCGACATCGACCACGTAATCGGCGGCGAGGATCGCGTCTTCGTCATGCTCGACGACGATGACCGTATTGCCGAGATCACGCAGCCGCCGCAGCGTGCCGAGCAGGCGCTCATTGTCGCGCTGGTGCAGGCCGATGGACGGCTCGTCCAGCACATAGAGCACGCCGGTGAGGCCCGAACCGATCTGCGAGGCGAGACGGATGCGCTGGCTCTCGCCGCCGGACAGCGTGCCGGAGGCGCGGGCGAGGGTGAGATAATCCAGCCCGACATCGAGCAGGAAGGCGAGACGCTCGCGAATCTCCTTGAGAATGCGCGCGGCGATCTCGTTCTGCTTGTCGCTGAGCTGGCCGGGGAGGGTGGCGAACCATTCCAGCGCATGGCGCACGGAAAGCTCCGCCGCCGCGCCGATATGCCGGCCGGCGATCTTCACCGCCAAGGCTTCGGGCTTCAGCCGGTAGCCGTGGCAGGAGGCGCAGGGCACGGCCGAGAAATACTTGCCGATCTCCTCGCGCGCCCAGTCGCTTTCGGTCTCGCGCCAGCGCCGTTCCAGATTGGTGACGATGCCCTCGAAGGTCTTCAGCGTCTCATAGGCGCGCATGCCGTCATTATAGACGAAGCGGATGGTCTCAGCCTTCGAGCCGTGCAGAATGACGTTGCGTACATTCTCCGGCAGCTCCGCCCAGGGGGTCGTGAGCTTGACGCCGTAATGACGGGCGATCGCTTCCAGCGTCTGGCCGTAATAGGGAGAGGTCGATTTCGCCCACGGCGCGATGGCGCCCTGCTTCAGCGAGCGCGCCGCATCCGGGACGATGAGGTTCGGGTCGGTCTTACTCTCATGGCCCAACCCATCGCAGGTGGGGCAGGCGCCGAATGGATTGTTGAAGGAGAACAGCCGCGGTTCGATCTCGGCGATGGTGAAGCCGGAAACTGGGCACGCAAATTTTTCCGAGAACACGATGCGGCGGGCGTCGCCGCTCTCTTCCTTCTCGTCGGCGAACTCGATCACCGCGATGCCGTCGGCCAGGCCGAGCGCCGTCTCGAACGAATCCGCCAGCCGGCTGGCGATGTCCGGCCGCACGACAAGGCGGTCCACCACCACGTCGATATCATGCTTGAACTTCTTGTCGAGCGACGGCGCATCGGCGATCTCATGGAATTCGCCGTCGATCTTTACCCGCTGGAACCCCTTTTTCTGGAATTCGGCCAGTTCCTTGCGATACTCGCCCTTGCGACCGCGCACCACGGGCGCGAGCAGATAAAGCCGCGTCTTGTCCGGCAGGGCGAGCACCCGATCGACCATCTGGCTGACGGTCTGGCTTTCGATCGGCAGTCCGGTGGCCGGCGAATAGGGCACGCCCACGCGCGCCCAGAGCAGGCGCATATAGTCATAGATCTCGGTGACGGTGCCGACCGTCGAGCGCGGATTTTTCGAGGTGGTCTTCTGCTCGATGGAAATGGCCGGCGAGAGGCCGTCGATCTGGTCCACATCCGGTTTCTGCATCATCTCCAGAAACTGGCGCGCATAGGCCGAGAGGCTCTCGACATAGCGGCGCTGACCCTCGGCATAGATGGTGTCGAAAGCCAGAGACGACTTGCCCGACCCGGACAGGCCGGTGAACACCACCAGGCTGTCGCGCGGGATTTCGAGATCGACATTTTTGAGGTTGTGCTCGCGCGCGCCCCGGATCGCAATCGTGCGGGCATCGCGGCGCGGGAGGTCCACGCGGTCCTTCATTCCGAACTCTTCTCGCCGGTTTCTACGGGCAGCTACGCCGAACAACAGATTTTGCAGGGCGGCGCTTTACGGCGACGAGGCCCGCCCGGCGAAGGGATCAGCCCCCGACGCCGTGCACCGCTGCCAGACCCGCCGCGACAGCAAGTGCGCCGGCTACGGCCAGAAAGGCGCGGCGGATCAACGCCTGGCGGGCCTCTTCGGCACGGAAGGCGATGGCACGGGCGCGCGGGCGATGGCGCATCTGGGTCATGATGGGGACAGGCTCCCTTTTAGAACACAGGGTAAACATAGTCCGGCGCGCGCGCTTCGCAATGTCGACTCAGCACTCTTGCGGCAGCTTAGACACAATGCTAGGAACAGAACAAGAACAATGTTCCTGGGCGATGTTCCGCGGCGCCGTTTGGGCGCAAAGCGGTGGACAAGCACGGGGCCGAGGCGCGCGGCCGGGCGCCGGCTGGTCTACTATGCGTTCCCTTTCACGAGCGCGCGCCAGAGCGGGCGTCCGGCAGTTTCGGAGGACAAGATGGCGGGCAGCGTCAACAAGGTGATCCTGATCGGCAATCTCGGCCGCGACCCCGAAGTGCGGACGTTCCAGAATGGCGGGCGTGTGTGCAATCTGCGCATCGCGACCTCGGAAACGTGGCGCGACAAGGCCTCAGGCGAGCGCAAGGAGCGCACCGAGTGGCACAGCGTGGTGATTTTCAACGAGAACCTGCTGCGGGTTGCGGAGCAGTATCTGCGCAAGGGTTCCAAGGTCTATATTGAAGGCCAGATCGAGACCCGCAAGGCCACCGACCAGAATGGCGGCGAGCGCTATTTCACCGAAATCGTGCTGCGGCCGTTCCGGGGCGAACTCACCATTCTCGACAGCCGCGGCGGTGGGACCGAAGGCGGCGGCGGAGACGATTACAGCGCCGGGAGCAGCGATTTCGGTTCGGGCGGCAGCTATGGTGGCGGTTCGGGTGGCGGGCGTTCCTTTGGTGGCGAGCGTCGCCCGGCACCCGCGAGCGGATCGGGCGGCGGCAAGTTTGGCGGTGGGCCCGCTGGTGGCTCCGGCGGCGATCTCGACGACGAAATTCCGTTCTGAGGCAGGGCCACCGCGCTGACGCCGGGCAAAGCGGCTCACCCTTCAGCGTTCACGGCGATTGGCGCGGACGGAATTGCCGTCTCGCGGCTTGTGGAGGCCGGCGGGGTCGACGCCAGGGTGCGAGGCTGTGCCCGAGGCCCGGCCGGCTTCAGGTGAGGAACGACGCCCGGATACCGTCGATCACGAACTGCACCGCTAGCGCGGTCAGCACCACGCCCAGCAGGCGCGAAAGAATGGCATTGCCGGTGATGCCGAGCAGCCTGTCCATCCGACGGGCCGCGAGGAAGACGGCGAGGCAGCTTGCGATCACAAGCGCGGTGATGGCGAACAGTGCCACCAGCCGTGCCGGGTCGCCATGCGCCTCACCGGCCAGCAGCAGCATGGCGGTGATGGCGCCGGGCCCGGCCATTAGCGGGATGGCGAGCGGGAACACGGCAAGGGTGCGCAGCAGTTTTTCCCGTTGCGCGACCTCCGATGCGTCGAATTTGCGCTCGGTCCGCCGCCCGAACACCATCTCGAAAGAGATCGCGAACAGCAGCAGCCCGCCGGCGATGCGGAAGGCGGGCAGGGTGATGCCCAGCGCGGCCAGAAGCGGGGCGCCGACAAGGCCGAACGTGACCAGTATCGCCAGCGCGATGGCGGCCGAACGAAACGCCACCAGCCGACGCTCCGCCGCCGTCAGGTCCGGTGTCACCGCCAGGAACAGCGGCGCGAGGCCGATCGGGTCGATCACCACCGCCATGGTCACGATGGCCGAGAACATATAGTCGATCACGTCGCCACCTTCCGCCTTCAATCACGGCGCCCCCGCCAACGGTAGCATTCTATAAGATCGTCCCCGCGCGGGCCTGCCAAGGCCTCTCAGAGGACACCGCTCGGCCGGGCGCGGCGCCACGGTTTGAACACCTTCGCGCGGGGCTGTGGAATTGGGGCTGTAAGCCTTTGGCAAGTCACGTGTTTTGGCGTCGGTGAAAAAGCGGTCGCACTGGCATTTCCGGGCGGAATGGTCTAAACAGGCACACACGTTCCGCAACCACGGAAAGACGATTCCTTGTCCGATTCCGACACGTTCAACCCGGAGGGCGGCGGCCCTTCGGATATCCGGCCCGTCTCGATCACCGAGGAGCTGTCCCGCAGCTATCTCGACTATGCGATGAGCGTCATCGTCTCGCGCGCGCTTCCCGATGTGCGCGACGGTCTGAAGCCGGTGCATCGCCGCATTCTGTTCTCCATGCGCGAGAACAACTACACGCCCGAGCGCCCCTACAATAAATCCGCGCGCGTGACGGGCGACACGATGGGTAAGTACCATCCGCACGGCAACCAGGCGATTTATGACGCGCTGGTGCGTCTGGCGCAGGATTTCTCCATGCGCCTGCCCCTGATCGACGGCCAGGGCAATTTCGGTTCCGTTGATGGCGACCCGCCGGCGGCCGAGCGCTACACCGAGGTGCGCCTCGCCAAGCCGGCGATGAACCTGCTGGACGATCTCGACAAGGACACGGTCGATTTCCAGGACAATTACGACGGCCGCGAGCAGGAGCCGACCGTCCTGCCGGCCCGCTTCCCCAATCTTCTGGTCAACGGCGCCGGCGGCATCGCGGTCGGCATGGCGACCAACATCCCCCCGCATAATCTCGGCGAGGTTGTGGATGCGTGCGTCGCGCTGATCGACGATCCCTCGCTCGATGTGGAGCGGTTGCTCGACTATATTCAGGGTCCGGACTTCCCGACGGGCGCGCTCATTCTCGGACGCAGCGGCATAAGGCAAGCCTATCTCACCGGTCGCGGCTCCATCGTCATGCGGTCGCGCGCGACGATCGAGGAAATCCGCAAGGACCGTGACGCCATCATCGTCACCGAAATTCCCTATCAGGTGAACAAGGCGACGATGATCGAGCGCATCGCCGAGCTGGTGCGCGAGAAACGGCTGGAGGGCATCGCCGAAATTCGCGATGAATCCTCCCGCGAAGGCATGCGGGTGGTGTTCGAGGTCAAGCGCGACGCCCAGGCGGATGTCGTGCTGAACAATCTCTACCGCATGACCGCGCTGCAGACGTCCTTCGGCGCCAATATGGTGGCGCTGAACGGCGGCAAGCCGGCGTTGATGAACCTGCTTGACCTGCTGACCGCCTTCGTCGCCTTCCGCGAGGACGTGGTGAGCCGGCGGACCAAGTTCCTGCTGCGCAAGGCCCGCGACCGTGCACATGTGCTGGTCGGCCTCGCCATCGCCGTCGCCAATATCGACGAGATCATCCATACGATCCGCACCTCGCCCGATCCCGCGTCGGCCCGCGAAGCACTGATGACGCGGCATTGGCCGGCGATGGATGTCGCCCCGCTGATCGCGCTGATCGACGATCCCCGCCACCGTCTCGCCGAGGACGGCACCTACCGCCTCTCCGCCGAACAGGCGCGCGCCATTCTCGATCTGCGCCTGCAGCGCCTCACCGCGCTGGGTCGGGACGAGGTGGCGGACGAACTCGATAAGATCGCGGTGGAGATCCGGGAGTATCTCGACATCCTCGCCAGCCGCGAGCGTATCCGCGGCATCGTCAAGGACGAGTTGCTGGCCGTGAAGGCGGAATTCGGCACGCCGCGCAAGACCGAGATCACCGAAGCCGAGGGCGATTTCGAGGACGAAGATCTGATCGCCCGCGAGGACATGGTCGTCACGGTTTCCCATGCCGGCTATGTCAAGCGTGTGCCGCTGTCGACCTATCGCGCGCAGCGGCGCGGCGGCAAGGGCCGCTCGGCGATGCAGACCAAGGACGAAGATTTCGTCACCCGTCTCTTCGTCGCCTCGACCCATGCGCCTGTACTGTTCTTCTCGTCAAAGGGGCAGGTTTACAAGCTGAAGGTCTGGCGCCTGCCGATGTCGGCGCCGCAGTCGCGCGGCAAGGCGCTGGTGAACATTCTGCCGCTCACCGAAGGCGAGCGCATCACCTCGATCATGGCTCTGCCGGACGAGGAGGCGTGGAGCCGGCTTCAGATCATGTTCGCGACCAATTCCGGCACGGTGCGGCGCAATGAGCTGTCCGACTTCACCAATGTGAACCGCAACGGCAAGATTGCGATGAAGCTGGAAGTCGGCGAGTCCATCGCTGGCGTGCAGCTCTGCACCGAGGCCGACGACGTGCTGCTGACCAGCGCCAACGGCCAGTGCATCCGCTTTCCCGTCACCGAGGTTCGTGTCTTCAAGGGACGCGATTCCATGGGCGTGCGCGGCATCCAGCTGGACGAGGGTGATCGGCTCATTTCCATGGCCATCATTCGCCATGTCGAGGCGACGGCGGAAGAGCGTGCCGCCTATATCAAGCTCGCCAACGCCATCCGCCGCAGCCAGAACGGCGTGGAGGCCAATGGCGAGGAGGGCGAGATCGTTGAGGCCGAGATCGTCGAGCCAGACGCGGAAGAAGCGGGCGCCGGGCCGGCGGATATCGACCAGGCGCGCTACGTCGCCATGGGTGCGGCCGAGCAGTTCATTCTAACCCTCTCGGAGAATGGCTACGGCAAGCGCACCTCGTCCTACGAGTACCGGACCACGCGGCGTGGCGGTAAGGGCATCGTCGCCATGGCGGTCAATGACCGCAACGGCCCGCTGGTTGCCTCCTTCCCGGTGGAGGATGCCGACCAGATCATGCTGGTCACCGATGGCGGTCAGCTCATCCGCTGCCCGGTGAACGGCATTCGCACCGTGGGGCGTGGCAGCCAAGGCGTGATCGTGTTCGACACGGCCGAGGACGAGAAGGTCGTCTCGGTCGAGCGTGTCACCGAGGAAGAGGGCGACGAGGCGCTGGGCGGCGAGGCGGCGGGCGAAGACGTGACGGCCTGAGCCAAATGCCATGATGACAACACGGAACGGCGCCAGAAGGCGCCGTTCCTGTCTTTATTCCTCGCATCGTGCCCTTCACGAGTGTCATCGCCAATGCGACTCCTTTTCCTCCTTCTCGCGCTTGCCCTCGTGGCGACCGGCGGTGGAGCCGCGCGCGCCGACGGCGTCGGCTTTCGGCGGCTGAGCCTCACCGACATGCCGGAGCGCCCGCTGGAGGCGGCGGTCTGGTATCCGACATCGGCATCGGGCCCGCAGACGTTGATCGGCGACAATGCCGCCTTGGTGGGCGAATCCGTCATCGTCAACGCAGCCCCGGCAGCCGGCCGCCACCGTCTTGTGGTGCTCTCGCATGGCTTTGGCGGCAATTTCGGCAATCAGGCGTGGCTGGCGGTGGTGCTCGCGCGGCACGGCTATGTCGTCGCGGCGGTCAATCATCCCGGCACCACCAGCCGAAACCTCAAGCCCGATACCGGCGCACGACTGTGGGAACGGCCGCGCGATCTGTCCCGGCTGATCGACAAGATCACCCGCGATCCCGCCTTCGGCGCGGACGCCGACAAGGTTGGCGTCGTCGGCCATTCTCTCGGTGGGTGGACGGCGGTGGCGCTGGCCGGCGGACGTTTCGATCCGGCCCGTTTCACGGCGGACTGCGACGTTCATGCCCAGCTCGCGGCCTGCGAGATATTTGGCCGGCTTGAGGCGGGAAGCACGCCCGAGGCGCGCGCGCGGCTGGCCGGTGATCTCGCCGACCGACGGGTCGGCGCGGCGGTCGCGCTCGATCTCGGCCTGGCGCGCGGCTTCACGCCGGAAAGCCTCGCCGGCCTGAAGGTGCCCGTGCTGGTGATGTCGGCAGGCGAGGGCGACGCGCAGGTGCCCGCGGCCCTGGAGTCGCGCTATCTCGCCGCGCATCTGCCTTTCGGCTTGGAACGCTATATCGCCTTGGCCGGCGCGACGCATTTCACCTTCCTGCCCTTGTGCAAGCCGGGGGCGGTCGCGTTGCTGGAGGCGGAAAAGCGCGGCGACGGCCCGATCTGCCATAACGGCACCGCTGCGGAGGGGCGCGCTGCTCTCCACGCGCAGGCGGCCGACGCCGTACTGCACTTTCTGGATAGCGAACTCGGTGCGCCCTGACCGTAGGCGACACCGCGACCGGCGGGCGGGGTCGGAAGCGCCGCGGCTTGCGTCCGAGCCGCGAGACCGCTAAACCCTTGCCGCGCACGAGAGGCCCAAGATGAGCGCCATGCGCACCGCCTTCTATCCCGGCTCCTTCGACCCGCCGACCAACGGCCATGTCGAAGTCGCGCGTGCCGCCGCGCGGCTGGTGGACCGGCTGGTGGTGGGCGTTGGCATCCATCCCGGCAAGACGCCACTCTTCGCGCCGGCCGAGAGGCTGGAGATGTTGAGCGAGGTGTTCGCGCCCATCGCCCGCGAGGAGGGCGCCCGGCTCGACTGCGTCACCTTCGATAATCTGGTGGTCGATGCCGCCGAGGCCCATGGCGCGAGCCTGCTCATCCGCGGCCTGCGCGACGGCACCGATCTCGACTATGAAATGCAGATGGCCGGAATGAACGCGACGCTGAAGCCCAGCGTGCAGACCGTTTTCCTGCCGGCCTCCCCCATTGCCCGCCCCATCACCGCCACGCTGGTGCGGCAGATCGCGGCTATGGGCGGGGATGTTTCCGCCTTTGTGCCCGGTCCCGTTCTCGTCCGCCTGCGCGGTCGGTTCGGGCGCGGGGCCTAGCAACGGGCGGTCTTCGCCATCGCTCAACGGAGTTCATGCCCATGATCCGACGCCTTCTCGCTGCCTTCTCCGTCGCCTGCGCGCTGGCCGTGGTCGCCGCCGCTCCGGCCTCGGCACAGGCGCCCAAGCTGCCGCCGAATGTCGACCCGCAGAACGCCATCATCATGCAGACCACCAAGGGCCCGGTGATCTTCGTACTGCGCCCCGACATCGCCCCCCAGCACGCCGAGCGCATCAAGACGCTGGCGCGCGAGGGCTACTATGACAACGTGCCGTTCCATCGCGTCATCGAAGGCTTCATGGCGCAGACGGGCGATGGCCAGTATGGCAACGGCACCGGCGGCTCGCGCTATCCGAACCTTCCGGCCGAGTTCTCCAACGTGCCCTTCAAGCGCGGCACGGTCGGCATGGCACGCGCCTCCAGCCCGAACAGTGCCAACTCGCAGTTCTTCATCACCTTCGGCGATGCGTCCTTCCTCAACGGCCAGTACACCGTGGTCGGCCAGGTCGTGTCCGGCATGGAGAACGTCGACAAGCTCAAGCGCGGCGAGCCGGTGCAGAACCCCGACAAGATCATCTCGATGAAGGTGGCTGCGGACGTCAAGTGACGCCGCCAACCTTCCAATAAAGGAGAGACCAATGACCGACACCGCTGAAACCACGCTGCTGCTCGAAACGACGCAGGGGCCGGTCAAGATCCGCTTCCGCCCGGACCTCGCGCCCGGCCATGTCGCGCGTATCAGCGAGCTCGCCAAGCAGGGCTTCTACGACGGCGTGGTCTTCCACCGCGTCATTGACGGCTTCATGGCCCAGACCGGCGATCCCACCGGCACAGGCCGCGGCGGCTCGGGCAAGAATCTGAAGGCTGAATTCAACAAGGGACGCCATGTGCGCGGCACCGCCTCCATGGCCCGCGCCCAGCACCCGGATTCCGCCGACAGCCAGTTCTTCATCTGCTTCGCCGATGCCGGCTTCCTCGATGGCCAGTACACCGTGTGGGGCGAGGTGATCGAAGGCATGGAGAATGTCGACAAGATCAAGCGCGGCGAGCCGGTGCAGAACCCGGACAAGATCGTCAAGGCGACCGTTTCCGCCTGATCACCGCGACGTTGAGGCATGATGCTGTCCCGGATGCGCGTGAGCGCGTCCGGGATCGCCTTTTGTAAGAGCCGGGCCTTCCATGCGTGTCGACCTGTTCGATTTCGATCTGCCACCCGAGTGCATCGCGCTCCGGCCAGTCTCGCCGCGCGATGCGGCGCGGCTGCTCGTTGTGCGCGCCGGTGCGGACCCGGAACTGACCGACGCGCAGGTGCGTGATCTGCCGGAACTGCTGTCACCCGGCGACGCGCTGGTCGTCAACGATACGCGCGTGCTGCCGGCACGGCTCGACGGCATCCGCCGCCGTGCCACCTCGCAGGGCGAAGGGGTGCAGGTCGAAGCCATGCTGCATAAGCGGCTCGGCCCGGACAGCTGGCTTGCGCTGGCCCGTCCCGGCAAGCGGCTGGCGCCCGGCGACACGATCGAATTCGCCTCTCCCGAGGGTGAAGCCACGCTCGCCGCGCGCATCGAGGCGAAAGGCGAGGGGGGTGAGGTCACGCTGCGCTTCGCGGCCGCCGGTCCGGCGCTCGATGCCGCCATCGCCGCCATCGGCCATATCCCGCTGCCGCCCTATATTGCCGCCAAGCGTGCCGACGATGCGCGGGACCGGGCCGATTACCAGACCATGTTCGCCGCGCATGAGGGTTCGGTCGCGGCGCCGACAGCAGGGCTGCACTTCACCCCCGAGTTGATCGAGCGGCTGGCCGCGCGGGGCGTTGAGACCCATCGCGTCACCCTGCATGTCGGCGCCGGGACCTTTCTCCCTGTCAAGGCCGACGACACGGCTGACCATCGGATGCATGCCGAATGGGGCGAGGTTTCTCCCGAAACCGCGGCCGCGCTGAACGCGCTGCGGGCGCGAGGCGGCAAGGTCGTCACCGTCGGCACCACGGCCACCCGCCTGATCGAGAGCGCCGCCTCGCAAGAGGGACTTCTCCGCGCCTGGCGCGGTGAAACGGATATCTTCATCACCCCCGGCACGCACTTCCGCTTCATCGACGGCATGCTGACCAATTTCCACCTGCCGCGTTCGACGCTGGTCATGCTGGTGGCGGCGTTCATCGGTCATGAGACCCAGAAGCGCGCCTATGCCCACGCCATCGCCAGCGGCTACCGCTTCTATTCCTATGGCGATGCCTGCCTTTTGCTGCCACAAGCCCGGCCATGAACAGTTCCGATCATTCCCTGCCGACCGATTTTCATTATCGCCTGCACGCGACCGATGGCGCCGCCCGGCTCGGCGAGGTGGTGACGCCGCGCGGCGTGGTGCGCACGCCCGCCTTCATGCCGGTGGGGACCGCCGGTACCGTGAAGGGTATGTATCCTGGGCAGGTGCGCGAGCTCGGTGCCGACATCCTGCTCGGCAATACCTATCACCTGATGCTGCGCCCCGGCGCCGAACGCGTGGACCGGCTCGGCGGGCTGCATCAGATGATGCGCTGGCCGCATCCTATCCTCACCGATTCCGGCGGCTTCCAGGTCATGTCGCTGGCAGGCCTGCGGAAGATGAGCGAGAAGGGCGTCACCTTCCGCTCGCATATCGACGGCGCCTATCACGAGCTGACGCCCGAGCGTTCCATCGAAATCCAGGGGCTGCTGGGTGCCGATATCCAGATGCAGCTGGATGAGTGCGTGCGCCTTCCGGCACCGAAGGATGAGATTGCCCGCGCCCTGCGCCTGTCGCTGCGCTGGGCGGAGCGCTCGAAGAGGGCGTTCGAGGCGCAACCGAAAGGCCGCGCGCTGTTCGGCATCGTGCAGGGCGGCGACGACACGGAGTTGCGGATCGAATCGGCGCGGGGCCTCATCGACATCGACTTCCCCGGCTATTCCATCGGTGGTCTTGCGGTCGGCGAGCCACAGGACGTGATGCTGGCGATGCTAGAGGTGGTGACGCCCATCCTGCCGGCGGAAAAGCCGCGCTATCTCATGGGCGTCGGCACGCCGGACGACATCATCGAAAGCGTGGCGCGCGGCGTCGACATGTTCGATTGCGTGATGCCGACCCGCGCCGGTCGGCACGCGCAGGCCTTCACCCGTTTCGGCAAGATCAACCTGAAGAACGCCCGCCACGCCGAGGACCCTCGCCCGCTCGACGAGGAAAGCGACTGCCCGGCGGCGCGTGACTATTCGCGCGCCTATTTGCATCACCTCGTGCGCTGCGACGAGATGCTGGGCTCCATGCTGCTCACCTGGGTGAACCTCGCCTATTACCAGAGCCTGATGGCCGGCATCCGCGCTGCCATCGCCGAAGGACGCTTCGACGCGTTCAAGGCCGAGGTGAAGGAGCGGTGGGCCCGCGGCGATATTCCGGCGCGCTGACGGCACTCAGCGATCAGCACAGGCGACCGGAACGTGCTCAGCCAACAGGCGAGGGCCCCGATGGGATTCCGAAGAGTCACCCCGGCACAAAGTCTTGGCTAGGCCGGGATGACTTGGCTGCAAGCGCTCGATGACCGTGATCAGGCCAGCTTGGCTGCGATGGTGGCAACGTGCTTGCCCTGAAAACGGGCGCCGGCCAGTTCGACTTCGGAAGGCTGACGCGAACCATCGCCATTGGCGATCGTCGACGCGCCGTAGGGTGAGCCGCCCTTGATCTCGTCAACACCCATCTGGCCCTGGAAGGCGTAGGGCAGCCCGACGACCACCATGCCATGGTGCAGCAGGGTCGGCACGAAGCCGAGAATGGTCGATTCCTGTCCACCGTGCTGGGTGGCGGAGGAGGTGAACACCGAGCCGACCTTGCCCACGAGCGCGCCGGTGAACCACAGCCCGCCGGTCTGGTCGATAAAGCTGCGCATCTGCGAGGCGACCGTGCCGAAGCGGGTCGGGGCGCCGAAGATGATGGCGTCGTAGTCCTTCAGTTCGTCCACCGTGGCGACCGGCGCCTTCTGGTCGAGCTTGAAGTGGTTCTGCCGGGCGATCTCCTCCGGCACCGTCTCCGGCACCCGCTTCACAACCGCCTCGGCGCCCGCCTCACGAACGCCTTCGGCAACGGCTTCCGCCATCGTCTCGATATGACCGTAGGTCGAATAATACAGCACCAGAACTTTGGCCATGTGTCTGCTCCTTGCCCCAGGGAGGGCCGGTGGCCCACCCGAATGTCATGCCTGCAAGCTAATGGCGCCAAAGCCGCACCGGAAGCGGCATGATCGACGTGGTGTTCTTGCGCGCGTGCAATATGAAACATTTGGCACCCCCATCAGGCTCTTGATAGGTGGGGCCGCGACGCGCCGTCCGCTTGCCTTCGCGGTGCGAAACCCTTAATCCCCCTTTTCGTGGGGGCCCGTAGCTCAGCTGGTTAGAGCGCGTGACTTTTAATCATGAGGTCCTGGGTTCGAGTCCCAGCGGGCTCACCACGCGCAAAGGCATATTCTGGAAGCCGTTTCCGTAGCAGGAGTTGAGATGTCCTACGCACCGTTTCTCCCGGCCTCGGTTTTCGCTCTTGCCCTGGTGGCGGCGCAGCCGGCTCTCGCGGCTAGCGCCTTCGAGTGCCCGAAGAGCACGCTCGAAGCCGCGCAGGCGGCGACGATCAAGTCCGTGCTGCCCTCGGGCGATGGGCTCGACAAGCCGGAGGCGCTGGATGCGGCGGTGGATGGTCTGCGCGCCGCCGGCTTTTCGTCCGGCCTGATCATCGACGGCGTCATTTCGGCCTATTGCCCTGCCGTGGCTGCGAAATCCGGCCTTTCCGACGCCCAGAAGACACAAGCTGTGGCGAGCTTCGCCTCGCGGGTCGTGCGCACCGTCTATTCGCTCGACAGCGCCGACGCGGTGATTCTCGACGTTCCCTTCCCGCCGGAAATCCTCAGCGCCATCAACACCAAGGCTGCGGCGGCGAAGATCTCGCCGGATGCCTTCGTGCGCCAGGCGGTCGACGCCGCTCTCAAGTAAGCCCTTGCGCCGGCTCTCTTTTCGGGAGCCGGCGATCTAGTTTCCGGTCAGGCTTTCCAGCCGCGCGATGACGGTCTGGTGGAACTGGTCCATCGAGTCGATGCTCGTATGGTCGATGCCCGGCTGGCCGGAAAGGTCAATGTTTTCAAGGTCCCCGGTATAGCCCGGCGACGCCTCGACCGGCTCGCCGAAGCCG
The DNA here is from genome assembly GCF_030813495.1 of Ancylobacter polymorphus. GTDB lineage: Bacteria > Pseudomonadota > Alphaproteobacteria > Rhizobiales > Xanthobacteraceae > Ancylobacter > Ancylobacter polymorphus. Next base: position 291,855 of record NZ_JAUSUI010000001.1, read on the forward strand.
TCGGCGGCCCAGAAATTGATCAGAATCGCGACATTCTCCGGCACCGGAGCGGGGTCGGTGGCGTCGAACGTCACCGCGAGATCGACCGAAATCCCCTGAGACTGCAACGCGTTAGCGACATTTATGACAGCGTTGGCGCCCAGCGAATGGCCGATGAGAATCGTCGGTCCCTCATGGCCCTCGACCTCCCGCCGCTCGATCAGCGCGATCACCTGCTGCGCCTCGTCCCAGCCATAGAGCTCGGCATGGTAGCCCTGCGCCACCAATTCCTGCGCCAGCGCGTCAAGTCCTTGCGAGAACACGCCAAACAGCCCGCGCAGGAGATAGACGTGGGTGTCGGCGCGCGGCGGCAGCGGCGCGGCGGCGCTCTGGCCGTGATGCGGCGCCTGCGCCGAATTGGCGTGACCGGTGAGTGCGGTGAGGTGGACAGTGAGGCCGACGAGGCCGGTGAGCGTGAACAGGCGGCGCGTCAGCTTCATGGGCAATCTCCGGGGCGGAACCAGCGCCGCTAGATAGCCGTCCCTCCGGCGGGATGACCATCCCCCTCGCGCTCCGCCGGCGTCTCCCGCTTGCGAATCTGAAAGCTCAGGATGTCACCCTGCCGCTCCTGCGCCACCAGCTCATGGCCGTCCTGGCGCACGAGATGGGGAATGTCGATGGCGGCCATCGGGTCGGTACATTCCACGACGATCACGGCCCCCACTTGCACGCGGGCCAGCGCCCGGCGCGTGTGCAGCGCCGGCAGCGGGCATTTCAACCCTTTGAGGTCGAGCCGGAGCGGGGGCTCATCGGGAATGCGGGCAGCCATGGCGCGCGGGTTACGCCGGGACGGCGCGGGAGGCAAGCGCTTCCGCCGCCGGCGGCCCGGCGCAAGCGTGATCGGCCTAAGCTCCTTGGCGACTTGACGCCGGACCCGCGAGGGCCGAAGTGCTTTTGGCGAGGTGCGGGGAGGCGAGCATGCGGCTGATCGGATTCGCGGGTTGGAGCGGGGCGGGCAAGACGACGCTGCTGGCGCGGCTCATTCCCGTACTGGTCGGGCGCGGACACCGCGTCTCCACGGTGAAGCACGCGCACCATAATTTCGATGTCGACAAGCCGGGCAAGGATTCGCACACCCACCGCACCGTGGGCGCGAGCGAGGTGCTGATTTCCTCGGCCAATCGCTGGGCGCTGATGCATGAGTTGCGCGGCGCGCCGGAGCCCGACCTGCCGGAACTCGTCGCCCGCCTCTCGCCGGTCGATCTCGTGCTGGTGGAAGGCTTCAAGCAAGACCACCATCCCAAGATCGAGGTCCATCGCGCCGAACTCGGCAAGAAGCTGCTTTATCCCGACGATCCGTTCATCGTCGGCGTCGCCTCCGACCGGGCGGTGCCGGGCTGCCCGCGCCCTGTGATCGCCCTCGACGATATCGAGGCCATTGCCGATTTCGCCGACCAGCACGCCGCGCCGGTCGATTCCATCGCCTGGCGCCCGGCAGCTCACAGCGCGGGATAGGCGGCGAGCAGGCGCTCGGCGGCGAGAAGGTCGTCGGGCGTGTTGAGGTTGAGGAACGGGTCGAGGGGCGTTGCTGGCCATTCCACCGGCACGGCGCCCATGCCACGCACCCAGCGCATCACCCGCCGCTCGTCCTCCTCCACCAGCAGGCGGCGCAGCAGGACGCGCGCCGCCACCGGCCACAGCCCGACCACCGGGTGCTCGCGGCCACCGGAGACGGCATAGGCCGCCCCCGCTTCCCCGGCGGCCGCCGCCAGACGGGCAACGAGATCGCGGGGCAGGAACGGGCAGTCGCTCGGCACGGTGAGCAGGTGGCGCGCCCCCGGCAGATCGCGCGCGACATGGTCGAGGCCGGCGAGAAGGCCGGCGAGCGGGCCGGGATGACCGGGCAGGGTGTCCGCCACCACAGGCAGGTCGAGCCCGAAGCGCGCCGCCGGACCATTGGCATTGAGCAGCAGCGGCGATACCTGCGGCGCGAGCCGGGCGGCGATGCGCGCCAGCACCGTTTCGCCGCCCAGCCGCTTCAGCCCCTTGTCGCCGCCGCCCATGCGGCGCGACAGTCCGCCGGCGAGGATCAGCCCGGCGGGTCGCGCCGCTTCGCTCATGCGGTCGGCCGGGTGAGCAGATAGGCGCTGGTGCCGATGAAAATAGCGGCGATGATTGCCAGCACCGGCACGGAAAGGCCGATCACGACAAGCAGCACGAAGCTGCCGGCCATGCTGCCGGTGGCGACAAGCTGCGCCCAGCGCGGCACCACCCCATTCGCCCGCCACGCCACGACGGAGGGGCCGAGGCGCGGATGGGTGAGCAGCCAGCGCTCGAAACGCGGCGAGGACCGGGTGAACAGCCAGGCGGCGAGGATGAGAAACACCGTGCCGGGCATGACCGGGGTGACGAGCCCGACGATGCCCAGCCCGACGCAGACCCAGGCGAGGGCGAACATCGCCCAGCGCAGGGGCGCCGTGAGGGAGGAGCTTTTTCGTTCCGGGCCGGTCATCGCGCCGTGCATCACCGCATCGCCTTGTTCGCCGCGCCCCCGCGTTTAGCCCGCGCTCAGCAGCTTCACCGCCACGTCACGCTCGAACACATGTAGCAACAGCCGCAGGACCGCGCCACGCGGGCCCCGAAGATCAGAATCGTTCTTGACGATCTCCAGCGCCTCGGCCCGCGCCGCGACGAGAAGATCGCCATGCACGTCGAGCCGCGCCAGCTTGAAGCCGGGAAAGCCGCTCTGCCGCGTGCCGAGAACGTCGCCCTCGCCGCGCAGCTTCAGATCCTGCTCGGCGAGGAAGAAGCCGTCCTCGGAGGAGCGCAGTGCCTCCAGCCGCTGGCGGGCGATCTCCCCCAGCGGGCGGCGGTAGAGCAGCACGCAGGTGGAAGCTTCCGAACCGCGCCCGACCCGGCCGCGCAGCTGATGAAGCTGCGCGAGGCCGAAACGTTCCGCATGTTCGATCACGATGATGCTGGCCTCGGGCACATCGACGCCGACCTCGACCACGGTGGTGGCGACGAGAAGCTGCGTCTCCCCAGCGGCGAAAGCGGCCATGGCGGCGTCCTTCTCCGCCCCCTTCATCTTGCCATGGACGAGGCCGACACGGGCGCCAAAATGCGCCGCGAGATCGGCAAAGCGCGCCTCGGCGGCGGCGAGGTCGGAGGTCTCCGATTCCTCCACCAGCGGGCAGATCCAGTAGGCGCGGCGTCCTTCCGCCAGCGCGCGGCCCAGCCGGGCGACGATCTCGTCGATACGGTCGGAAGGAATGGCGCGGGTGTCGATGGGCTGGCGGCCGGCCGGCTTCTCCCGCAATTCGCTGGAATCCATGTCGCCGAAATAGGTCAGCACCAGCGTGCGCGGGATCGGCGTCGCGGTCATGACCAGCACATCCACCGCCTCGCCCTTGGCGGCGAGCGCGAGGCGCTGATGCACGCCGAAGCGGTGCTGCTCGTCGACGATGGCCAGCGCCAGGTCGTGGAAATCCACTCCCTCCTGAAACAGCGCATGGGTGCCGATGACGAGATCGATCTCGCCGGCCCCGAGCCGGGCCAGAAGCTCCGCCCGTCCTCGCCCCTTCTCCCGCCCGGTGAGCAGGGCGACGCGAAGGCCCGCCGCTTCCGCCAGCGGGGCGATGGTCTTCATGTGCTGGCGGGCGAGGATTTCGGTCGGCGCCATCAGCGCCGCCTGCCGGCCGGCCTCGATCACCGTCGCGGCCGCCAGCAGCGCCACCACGGTCTTGCCGGAGCCGACATCGCCCTGCAGCAGGCGCAGCATACGGTCCTCTGACCCGAGATCGGCGCGGATGGCCTTCAGCGCCTCGGTCTGCGATCCCGTGAGGGAAAAGGGCAGGGCACTGAGAATGCGCGCCGAGAGCCGCCCATCCCCCACGCTCCGCCGCCCGGCCTGCTTCACCGTGCTGGCGCGCAGCAAGGCGAGGGCGAGCTGGCCGGCGAGCAGTTCGTCATAGGCGAGTCGCTGCCAGGCGGGGCCCTGCGGGCTCGCATCCAGCGTCTCGCGCGGCTGGTGCAGCTTGCGCAGCGCGTCGAGAAAGCCGATGCCGGGCGGCGTGGCCCGCCATTCCGGCAGCTCCGGCACCTGGTTGAGCGCGGCCTCGACGGCGCGGCGCAGATGACCCTGGCCCAGCCCCTCGACGAGGGGATAGAGCGGCTCGATCGGCGGCAGCTTCGCGAGGCCGGCGGCGTCCACCACCCGGTCGGGGTGAACCATCTGCGCCATGCCGTCGTAGAGCGTGACGGTGCCCGACACCCAGCGCGTCTCGCCCACGGGCAGCAGCCGCTCCATCCAGCTGCGCTCGGCCTTGAAGAAGGCCAGCGTCAGGTCGCCGGTGGCGTCGTGGCCATAGACACGGTAGGGGGCGCGGGAGCCGCGCGGGGTGGGGACATGGCGGTCGACATGGATTTCCACCGTCACCACCGTGTCGGGCACGATTTCCGCCAGAGTCGGGCGGGCGCGGCGGTCGATGGTGGAGGCGGGCAGGTGCAGCAGGAGATCGAGCACGCGCGCGCCTTCCTCCCGCCCGAGCAGGCGGTTGAAGGGCCGGGCAAGCTTCGGGCCGATGCCGGGAAGGCCGGTGATTTCGGCGAAATAGGGATTGAGAAGGTCGGGCCGCATGATGGGCGGAAGGTGGACGATGGCGGGCCGGTGCGCAATCGCTTCTCCGGCGTTCTATCAGCCATGCCGACAAGCCACCTGACAGCGGGCGCCGCCCGCGCTAGAACCGGCGCCTCTTGCGCGCGGCCGCGCTGGCGTCACCGCGAAACCGAGACCTGGACATGACCGGAACCACGCGCTCCAGCGCGGGCCTTGATGCCCGCCGCCGCCGCATCCTCTACCGCTCCTGGCATCGCGGCACCCGCGAGATGGACCTGCTGATGGGCCGTTTCGCCGATGCCTGCATCGGCGAACTGAGCGAGGAGGAGGTGGAAGATTTCGAGAGACTGATCGAGGTCGAGGATCCCGATCTGTTCGGCTGGCTCGGCAGCGGCGTGCCGTCGCCGGATTTCGACACCCCCGTCTTTCACCGCTTCCGCCAGTTCCATTTGTCGGGCGAGGGCCTGCCGCCGATATGAAGACCGCTTTCGCCACCCTGACCTCGAAGCTCGCCTCCGGCCGCACGCTGACCCTCGCCAATGTGCCGGGCGGGATGGAGGGCCTCGTCGTCGCCGATCTCGCCCGCGCGCTGGCGGCGCAGGACACCGCGCCCTGGCCGACGCTGATGGTGATCTGCCGCGACAGCGAGCGCATGGCGGAGCTGGAGCGGGCGCTCGGCTTCTTCGCGCCGGGGGTGGAGGTGCTGCCCTTCCCGGCCTGGGACTGCCTGCCCTATGACCGCGCCTCGCCCAACAGCGCCATCATCGCCCGCCGCATGACCACGCTGGCGCGGCTCGCGCGGGTGAAGGGCCGCGAGGCCGGCACCATCCTGCTCACCACGGTCAACGCCGCGCTGCAGCGCGTGCCGAGCCGCGCGCTGATCGCCACCCAGTCCTTCTCCGCCGCGCCGGGCAACGCGCTCTCGCTCGACGAGGTGGTGGGCTGGGCGGAGATCAACGGCTTCCAGCGCACCTCCACCGTGCGCGACACCGGCGAATATGCGGTGCGCGGCGGCATTGTCGACCTGTTCCCGCCCGGCCTGCCGGCGCCGGTGCGGCTCGACTTCTTCGGCGACACGCTGGAATCGATCCGTTCCTTCGACCCCGAAACCCAGCGCACCGCCATGCAGATGCGGGCGCTCGATCTGGTGCCGATGAGCGAGGTGCAGCTCACCAGCGAGACGATGAAGCGCTTCCGCATGGCCTATGTTGCCGCCTTCGGCGCGGCGCAGCGCGGCGACATGCTCTATGAGGCGGTGAGCGAGGGCCGGCGCTATCCCGGCATGGAACACTGGCTGCCGCTGTTCCATGAGGGGCTGGACACGCTGTTCGACTACGCCCCCGACGCGCCTATCGTCATGGAGGCGCAGGACGACGAGGCCGCCGCCTCGCGGCTCGACCAGATCGCCGATTATTACGACGCCCGCCGCCACGGCATGGAGCATGGCGGCGGCGCGCCCTACAAGCCGCTGCCGCCGGACGCGCTCTATCTCACCGCCGAGGAGTGGAAGGCCCGGCGCGAGGCGGCGAAGAACGTCGCTCTGTCCGCCTATGCGCTCCCCGAATCCAAGGACGTGATCGACCTCGACGGCCGCCCCGCGCGCTCTTTCGCGCCGGAACGGGCGGACCCCGAGGCTTCGCTGTTCGAGGTGGCGGCCGCCTATCTGCGCGACCTTGCCAAACATAAGCGCACCATCCTCGCCGCCTGGTCGGACGGCTCGCGCGACCGGCTCGCCACCGTGCTCGCCGATCACGGCCTCAAGGGCACGCAGACGGTCGGCTCGCGCGATGCGGCGGAAGCGCTGCCCAAGGGCACCATTGCGCTCGCCGTGCTCGGCATCGAAAGCGGTTTCGAGACGGACAGCCTCGCCGTCATCGGCGAGCAGGACATTCTCGGCGACCGGCTGGTGCGCCCCAAGCGCAAGGCGCGCCGGCCGCAGGACGTGATCGCGGAGCTCGGCGCGCTCACCGCCGGCGATCTCGTCGTGCATGTCGACCACGGCATCGGCCGCTTCATCGGGCTGAAGACCATCGAGGCGATGGGCGCGCCGCACGACTGTCTCGAAATCCACTATGCGGAAGGCTCCAAGCTGTTCCTGCCGGTGGAAAACCTCGAACTTCTGTCGCGCTACGGCTCGGAGGACACCGAGGCGCAGCTCGACCGGCTGGGCGGCGGCGGCTGGCAGGCGCGCAAGGCGCGGATGAAGAGCCGCATCCGCGAGATGGCGGCCGAGCTGATCAAGGTGGCGGCGCAGCGCCAGACCCAGGAAGCGCCGCGCCTCGTGCCGGCGGCGGGGCTCTATGACGAGTTCCGCGCCCGCTTCCCCTATGAGGAGACCGAGGACCAGGAGGCCGCCATCGAGGCGGTGTTCGACGATCTCGGCTCCGGCCATCCGATGGACCGGCTGGTGTGCGGCGATGTCGGCTTCGGCAAGACGGAAGTTGCCCTGCGCGCCGCCTTCGCCGTGGCGCTGAACGGCAAGCAGGTGGCGGTGGTGGTGCCGACCACGCTGCTCGCCCGCCAGCATTTCAAGACCTTCTCCGAGCGCTTCAAGGGGCTGCCCGTCGTGGTGCGGCAGGCCTCGCGGCTGGTGACCGGCAAGGAGCTTTCCGACACCAAGAAGGGGCTCGCCGACGGCACGGTGGACATCGTGGTCGGCACGCATGCGCTGCTGGGCAAGACGATCTCCTTCCGCGATCTCGGCCTTGTCATCGTCGATGAGGAGCAGCATTTCGGCGTCGGCCACAAGGAGCGGCTGAAGCAGATGCGCGCCGAGGTGCATGTGCTGACCCTCACCGCCACGCCTATACCGCGCACGCTGCAACTGGCCATGACCGGGGTGCGCGAACTCTCCATCATCGCCTCGCCGCCGGTGGACCGGCTGGCGGTGCGCAGCTTCGTCACCCCGTTCGATCCCTTGATCGTGCGCGAGGCGCTGCTGCGCGAGCGCTATCGCGGCGGGCAGAGCTTCTATGTCTGCCCGCGCATCGAGGACCTCGCCGAGGTGAAGGACTTCCTCGACAAGAGCGTGCCGGAGGTGAAGGTCGCGGTGGCGCATGGCCAGATGGCGGCGACGCAGCTCGAAGAGATCATGTCCGCCTTCTATGACGGGCAGTTCGACGTGCTGCTCTCCACCACCATCGTCGAATCCGGCCTCGACATCCCCACCGCCAACACGCTGATCATTCACCGCGCCGACATGTTCGGCCTCGCCCAGCTCTACCAGCTGCGCGGGCGCGTCGGCCGCTCCAAGACGCGGGCCTATGCCATCTTCACCCTGCCCGCGGAAAAGCAGGTGACGGCGCAGGCGGATCGCCGGCTGAAAGTGCTACAGTCGCTCGACACGCTGGGGGCGGGCTTCCAGCTCGCCAGCCACGACCTCGACATTCGCGGCGCCGGCAATCTGCTCGGCGACGAGCAGTCCGGCCATATCAAGGAGGTCGGCTACGAGCTGTATCAGGAGATGCTGGAGGAGGCGATCGCCAACCTCAAGGCCGGCATCACCGCGCCGGCGGCGGACAAGTGGTCGCCCACAATCTCCATCGGCACGCCGGTGCTGATCCCCGAGGACTATGTGACCGACCTGCATGTCCGCCTCAGCCTCTATCGCCGGCTCGCCGACATGGAGACCGACGCCGAGATCGAATCCATGGGCGCGGAAATGGTCGACCGCTTCGGCACGCTCCCCGAAGAGGTGGAACAGCTGCTCAAGCTAGTGGCGATCAAGGCGCTGTGCCGCCGCGCCAATGTGGAGAAGGTGGATGCCGGCCCGCGCGGCATGGTGCTGACCTTCCGTGACGGACGCTTCCCCAACCCAGCCGGCTTCATCACCTATGTCGGCAAGCCGCATGTGGTGGCGAAGATGCGCCCGGACGGCAAGGTGGTGTTCTCGGAGGACTGGCCGAGCGCCAATGCGCGGCTGAAGGGCAGCGCCGGTATATTGAAGGAACTGGCGAAGATCGCGGAGCAGGGGGCGAAGGCGGCGTGACGGCCAGGTTGCGGCGGACCGTCATCCCGGAAGGGCCGGAGGCCCTATCCGGGATCGCAGCGGCATTCTGGACGACGATCCCGGCTCTACGCCTGCGGCTGCGGCCGGGATGACAAGCCGCGCCGGACGATGACGCGGAAATGCCTTTCAGTCCGGCGACTTATTCCAGCGGGCTCTCATAGGCGCCGTCGGTGTCGGGCATCACATCGGCATCGACATCCGAGCCCGGACCGCTGAAATTCTCATAATTGCCGCCGGCCTGGTCCATATAGTCCTGGCTCTTGCCGGAGCCCGGCTTGTCCGGCAGCGGGCCGTAATCGAGATAATTCGGGTCGTTGATCGGCGGAATGGTGATCTCCAGCCCGCCCTTCGCCGGCTGGTTCGGATGCACCTCGATCGGCTGCTGTGCTCCGGCGGACAGGGTGCCCGCCACGAGCAGGGCGGCGGAGAGGACGGCGTAACGCATGGACATGGCTCCAGCACTTCATTCCTTCGCGGTCGAACCGGCCCAAGCCGGCTCGCCGCGCGCATTCCGCCCCTAAGGAACAGGTGACGGCCCGGCTGTCCAGCGCTTCATGCGCCGGGCGACGCGGAATTGACCCTGGGAAAGCGGGCGGCGGCCGGGTTCCCCACTTGCTGGCCGCCATCCATGGCCGCTAGCCCTTGGCCTGCCACCAGCTTTCCGCCAGTGTGCCCTGCAAGGCCAGCGTCTGCGGCCGTTCCACCTTGCGCCAGCGCGCCACCCACTGGCCCGGCGTGTAGAACAGCGGCACGGAGAACTGCGCGGAAATCAGCACCCGGTCGAGCGCGCGCACGGCGGAGACGAAATCCTCCTTGCCCTGCGCCGCCAGCAGCGCCTCGATCATCGCGTCCGCCGCCTTACTCCTCAGCCCCATGAAGTTGCGTGTGCCGGGCGTGTCGGCGGCGGCGGAGCCGAAATAGAACGCCTGCTCATTGCCGGGGGAGAGCGACTGGTCCCAGATATAGGGCACCATGTCGTAGTCGTAAGTCTGCTTGCGGGCCTCGAACTGCACATTGTCGACGAGGCGGATGTCGAGCCGCACCCCGGCGCGGCGCAGCATGTTCTGATAGGCGAGCGCCAGCCGCTCCTGATCCTTGGAGCCGACCAGCAACTCCGGGGCGAAGGGCTGGCCGGTGGCACGGTTGCTGAGGGTGCCACCCTTCAGCTCCCAGCCGGCGGCGGCGAACAGATCGAGCGCCTCGCGCAGCCTTGTGCGGTCGCGGCCGGTGCCGTCCGAGCGCGGCGCCTGCCAGGTACCGTCCATGACCGCGGGGAGCACCGCGTCGGCATAGGGGGCGAGCAGCGCCCGCTCACGCGCATCGGCCGGGCGGCCGAGCGAGGAGAGCTCGGAATCGTCATAGAAGCTGCCATTGCGGCGGTAGAGGCCGAAATAGAGGTTCTGATTCGCCCATTCGAAGTCGAACAGCGCCACCATGGCCTGACGCACCCGCAGATCCGAAAACAGCGGGCGGCGCATGTTGAAGATCAGCGCCGAATAGGGCTTGGGCGTGCCGGTGGCGATTTCCTCGGTGACGATCCGCCCGTCGCGCGCGGCGGGGAAATCATAGCCGGTCTTCCAGCGGCCGGGATCGGTCTCGAAGCGAATGTCGTAGAGGCCGCGCTTGAAGGCTTCAAACTGCGCATTCACATCGCGGTAGAAGTCATAGCGCAGGCTGTCGAAATTGAAATTGCCGCGATTGACCGGCAGCTCCGCGCCCCAATAGGCGGGGGCGCGGGTGAGCACCACGCTCTCGCCCGGCTTCACCTCGCTGGCGACATAGGGGCCGCTGCCGAGCGGGGCCTTGAAGCTGGTCTGCTCGAAGGTCTCGGAATCGGTGGCGTGGCGGGCGAGCACCGGCATCAGCGCCAGAATCAGCGGCAATTCGCGGTCGACCACGGCGAAGGTGAAGCGGATGGCGAGCGGACCGGTGATTTCCGCCTTCGCCACCTTGCCGTAATAGGTGCGGTGGTTCGGCCGCCCCTTCGCGCGCAGCAGCTCGTAGGAGAACAGCACGTCGTCGGCCGTCACCGGCCTGCCGTCGGAGAAGCGGGCGCGCGGGTCGATCTCGAAGGCGACATAGGAGCGGGCGGCGTCGGTTTCCACGCTGCGGGCGAGCAGGCCGTAGCAGGTGAAGGCCTCGTCCGGGCTGCGCGCCATCAGGCTTTCGACGATGTTCCAGCGCACGAAGGGCGGGGCCGTGCCACGCACGATGAACGGGTTCAGGCTGTCGAACGCGCCGACCGCGCCCTGCACCAGCCGCCCGCCCTTCGGCGCGTCGGGATTGACGCTGCGGTAATGAGCGAAGCCGGGCGGGTAGAGCGGGTCGCCATGCATGGCGAGGCCGTGCCGGGGGCCCGAGGGCGCGGCGCTCTCCTGCGCGCGGGCCGGCAGCGCATAGGGGTAGCCCAAGGCCGCGCCGCCGGCGATTAAGACGTTGCGCGCAAAGGCCCGCCGGGTGATACCGCTCACGCATCGGCTCCTGTTCGAGATTCGGGGCATATTCGCCCCCCACATCTAGCATGAACGGGACACCGATATGTCCCGGGGTCACTCTGTCGCCTCAATTGCGCTTGAGACAGCCCCACGATCGCGTTATGGCGGCGAGGCGTCCGCTGTTGTCTCTACCCGGTTCGCTCGACAGGAACTCGACATGATCCACCGCTCCACTCTCGCGCGCAGCCTGGCTGGCGCCGCCCTGGCGCTGGCTTTTGCCAGCGGCGCCGCGCTCGCCCAGACGGCGCCGGCCAAGCCGGCCGCCAAGCAGCCGGCCGCTCCCGCCGCCCAGCCCGCCGCGCCGGCCAATGGCCAGCAGGCTGGCGCGCAGCAGATCCCGGCGATTCCGATTCCGTGGATGAAGCGCTGCCGGCAGGAGCCGTCGATCAACAAGGAGGTCTGCGAAATGGAGCAGACCATCATCACCGACACCGGGCAGTTCCTCGTCCGCTTCGGCGTGTTCGAGGTGCAGGACGACCCGAAGAAGGCGTTCACCGTCGCCTTCCCGACCGGCCTGCTGCTGCGCAACGGCTTCCGCGTCGCCCTCGCCAACGAGCAGCCGATCCTCGGCACCTTCGTGATGTGCGACGAGCGCTTCTGCCGCGGCGACATCCAGGTCGACCAGGGTTTCATCGACCGCATGAAGAAGGCCCCGGGCCTGACGCTGCAGGTCGCCAATGCGGTCGGCCGGCTGATCTCCTACCCGATCGGCCTCGGCGATTTCGCCAAGGTCTATGACGGCCCGCAGACCGACCCGAAGGTGTTCGAGGCGCAGATCACCAAGATCCAGGAGCAGGTGAAGGCGCGCCAGGATCAGCTCAAGGCCGAGGCCGACCAGCGCGAACAGCAGACCAAGGCCGGCCTGGAAAAGCTCGGCGCCGAAAAGCTGAAGACCGCGCCGGCCCAGTAAGGCCCGCGTTCATTCCGATACAGAAACGCCCGGCGATGAGCCGGGCGTTTTCGTTTGGGGCAGGGGCGCAAGAGGCGACAACTATTGCAGCCTGTCGCTGCGCACGCGCCAGCCGCCATCGCCATCGGCCGCCAGCATCTCCGGCAGCTGCGGGTGGCGCAGCGGCTCGCCCGTGGTGTCGAGTTCCAGATTCTGCTCCGAGACATAGGCGACGTATTCCGTCTCCGCGTTCTCCGCCAGCAGGTGATAGAAGGGCTGGTCCTTGGTCGGGCGGATATGTTCGGGGATCGATTCCCACCACTCGTCGGTGTTGGAGAATTCGGGGTCCACGTCGAACACCACGCCCCGGAACGGGTAGTGCCTGTGCCGCACGACCTCGCCGATCCGGTATTTGGCGTTGCGCTCTTTCATCCTGGACCCGTCCGCCATACTGAAATGTCCGCCACAAGGGTGGCGCCCCCGTAGCGGGCGAGGCCGGCGCCTGTCAACGCCGCTCATGCAACCGCCATGCCTGACCCCGCCCGCCGCGGGCACGCCACGTCGCCATTGACCGGGGCGCGGCGAGCCGGTAGCGAGCGCTTATGGACGAGGTCCTCGCGCTCGCGCTTCCCTTCTTCGGCGTCATCTTCCTGGGGCTGGGATGCGGCCGGCTGGCGCGCATCCCGGAAAGCGGCCTCGCCTGGCTGAGCTTCTTCATCATCTATGTCGCCCTGCCGGCCCTGTTCTATTCGCTGGTGGCGCGCACGCCGTTTCACGAACTGACCAATGGCCGCTTCATCCTCGCCACCACGGCAACGACGGCGGTGTGCTTCACCCTGTCGCTGCTGGTGGGGCTCTGGCTGCGGCGCGGCAATTTGCCGGAAGCCTCCATCGCCGCCATCGTCGGCTCCTACTCCAATGTCGGCTATATGGGGCCGGGGCTGACGCTGGGCGCACTCGGCGCTGCCGCCTCGGTGCCGACGGCGCTGATCTTCGTCTTCGACAGCCTGTTCTTCTTCACCATCGTGCCGGTGCTGATGGCGGTCGGCGGCCGCGACCGGCGCGGGCTCGGCCACACGCTGCTCCTCGTGGTGCGCCGCGTGGTCACCCACCCCTTCAATGTCGCGACCTTCCTCGGCGTGCTCTCGGCCTATGCCGAATTCCATCCGCCCGCCGCGATGGAAAAGACCATGGAGTTCCTGCGCAACGCCGCCGCGCCCTGCGCGCTGTTCACGCTCGGCGTCTCGGTGGCGCTGCGTCCGATGGGCAAGATGCAGAGCGAGGTGCCGTGGCTGCTGGCCATCAAGCTCGTCATCCACCCGGCGCTGGTCTGGCTGGTGCTGAGCCTCGTCGGCGGGTTCGATCCGGTGTGGATCGCCACCGCCGTGCTGATGGCGAGCCTGCCGCCGGCGCTGAACGCCTTCATCATGGCCAAGCAGTACGACACCTATGTCGCCGGCGCGTCGGGGGGCGTGCTGGTCGGCACCGTGGTCTCGGTGGCGACCGTCACCGCCATGCTCTACGCCCTGCAGCACGACATGCTGCCGCACGGCCTGCTGCAATAGCCTAGAGGGCGATCTACCGATCGGCTTGCGCTGCAAGCGGATCGGCGCGTGCGCTAGATCATTTCACCGTTTAACGGAAACAGCGAAATGATCTAATTCTTTGTTTTGTCGCGTTGTCTTCACGCGAACCGATATCCACTTCGCTCGAAAACGCTCTAAAGCGGCGCCCCCGCCAGCAGGCGCGGCACGTCGCTGGTCGGCCCCACCCCTTCGCGCATCACCAGCCGCCGCAGCCCCGGCGAGCGGCCGAGCATATAGAGGCCGAGCCCCCTCAGGCCGGCGACGGGGAGAAGATCGGTGAGCAGCGAGCGGTTGAACAGGTCGATGGCGAATCCGCGCGCGGCGACATCGCGGCGGCGGCGGCGCTCATAGGCCTCCGTCACCTCGGCCCCGCCGATGTCGCGCCCGGCGCGCACCGCGTCGCTGGCGATCTCGGCGAGGGTGGCGGCGTCGCGCACGCCGAGATTGAGCCCCTGCGCGCCAATGGGGGGAATGATGTGGGCGGCTTCGCCAATCAACGCGATGCGGCCGCGGGCGAAATGCGTCGCGGTGCGCTGGCTGAGCGGAAAACCGCCGCGCGGCGAATCAAGCCGCATCGTCCCGAGCAGCGAATGCGCCTTGCGTTCCATCTCGCGGGCGAAGTCCGCGTCGTCGAGCGCGGCCAGCGCTTCCGCCTCCGCCGCCGAGACGACGCAGACGACGCTGGAACGATTCCCGGGCAGGGGCACGAGGGTGAACGGGCCGGTGCGGGTGTGAAATTCGGTGGAAATGTCGCGATGCGGACGGCTATGGGCCAGGGTGGCGGTGACGGCGACCTGGGGATAGGCCCGTGTCGTCACCTCGATGCCGGCCGCCCGCCGGCAGGGGGAGTTGCGCCCATCCGCCGCCGCCACGAGCGCGGCGTCGACCTGTTCGCCGCTGTCGAGTTCCAGCGTCGCATGGGTGGCGCTTTCCCTGACGCCGGTGACGCCGGCCACAAGCCGCGTGATGCCGGAGGTCGCCGCCACGGTAGCGTCGAGCGCGGCGAGCAGCGCCTCGTTCTCGACATTCCAGGCGAAACCGTCGAGCCCCAGTTCGCCGGCGCGGAACTCGACTTCGGGGGCGCGGATCAGCCGGCCGGTATCGTCCACCAGCCGCATCACCCGCAGCGGCGAGGCGTTGGGGCGCAGGCGCGGCCACACGCCGAGCGATTCCAGCGCCTTCACCGAGCCGTCCATCAGCGCCGTGGCGCGGGGATCGACCGCGCGGGGCGGGGCGATGAGCGTGACGGGCATGCCGCCCGCCGCCAGCGCCAGCGCGGCGATGAGGCCGCTGGCGCCGCCGCCGACCACCGCCGCCCGCTGTCCTGTGTGCAGTTCGGATGACATGTGAACCTCCATGTGCATCACCGGGACTATAAGCCGGACCTGTAGTGTGGGATAAGCAGCCCGGCGTGGTCTGGCAATGCGGATCGCGGCGGGCGCATGTTATATGTCAGATGTTGAAGAGGCAGGCGGCGACCCCACGGGTCGCACGGTCGGGGGAGGAGAGCCGGTGGCGATGACAACCAAGTCGCTCAGTGCGGGGCCGGCCGGACGACGCACGCTTGCTTTCGCCGTCCACATCTTCACCGCCTCCGGGGCGGTGTGTGGCCTTATGGCGCTGATGGCGGCGGTGGAAGGCCATTGGGCGATCATGTTCGCCTGGCTCGGCATCGCGCTGTTCGTCGACGGCATTGACGGCACCATGGCGCGGCGGGCGAAGGTGGGCGAGGTGCTGCCGCGCTGGTCCGGCGACACGCTCGACCTCGTGGTCGACTACCTCACCTATTGCCTCGTGCCGGCCTTCGCGGTGGCGAGCGGAGGGCTGATGCCGTTCTGGCTGGCGGTGGCGGCGAGCGCCACCATCCTGCTCACCAGCGCGCTCTATTTCGCCGACACCTCGATGAAGACCGACGACCTGTATTTCCAGGGCTTTCCGGCGGTGTGGAACGTCGTGGTGTTCTATTTCTTCCTGGTGCCGCTGAACCCGTTCGTGATCGCCGGCATCATCGCGCTGCTGGCGGTGCTGACCTTCCTGCCGATCAAGTTCGTGCATCCCTTCCGCGTCGTGCGGCTGCGGCTCGTCACCCTCGCGCTGCTGGCGCTGTGGGCGGTGCTGGCGGTGATCGCGGTGCTTGAGGACATGCGGCCGGATGTGTGGGTGACGGTGGGGCTGTGCGCCTGCGCGGTCTATTTCGCGCTGTTCGGGGTGATTCCGGTGCGCAAGCGCGCCGCCGGCCCGCACGCCTGAGCGCCGGCGGCCTTCCCCCTTTCCCTTCGCGTCAGGAGAGCACGATGGTCGTGGCGATTCGCATCCATGAAACCGGTGGACCCGAGGTCCTGCGGCTGGAAGAAGTAACGCTCGGCACGCCGGGGCCGGGCGAGGTGCGCCTGCGCCACACCGCCATCGGGCTCAATTTCATCGACACCTATTTCCGCAGCGGGCTCTACCCGGCGCCGGGCGGCCTGCCCTTCACGCCGGGTAACGAGGCGGCCGGCATCGTGCTGCAGGTCGGCGAGGGGGTGAGCGGGTTCAAGCCGGGCGACCGCGTCGCCTATGGCTCGGCGCTCGGCGCCTATTGCAGCGAGCGCATCATGTCCGCCGCGCCGCTGGTGAAGCTGCCCGAGTCGATCGCCGACGAGACCGCCGCGGCGATGATGCTCAAGGGCATGACGGCGCGCTATCTGCTGCGGCAGACGCATAAGGTGAAGGCCGGCGACACGCTGCTCGTGCATGCGGCGGCGGGCGGCGTCGGGCAGATCCTGTGCCAGTGGGCGACGCATCTCGGCGCCACCGTCATCGCCACGGTGGGCTCGGCGGCGAAGGCGGAGATCGCCCGCGAATGCGGCGCCGCCTATGTCATCAATTACAGCGAGGAGGATTTCGTCGCGCGGGTGAAGGACATCACCGAAGGCGCGCTGTGCGATGTCGTCTATGACGGGGTGGGGCAGGCGACCTACCCGGCCTCGCTCGACTGCATCAAGCCGCGCGGCCTGTTCGCCAGCTTCGGCAACGCCTCCGGCGCGATCAGCAATTTCAGCCTGCTGGCCCTGTCGCAGAAAGGCTCGCTCTACGCGACGCGGCCGACGCTGTTCACCCACATCTCCACCCGGGAGGACCTGCTCGCCAATGCCGCCGACCTGTTCGAGGTGGTGTCGTCCGGCGTGGTGAAGATCCCGGTGAACCAGCGCTACCCGCTGGCCGAGGCCGCCGATGCGCATCGCGACCTTGAGGCGCGGCGCACCACCGGGTCGACCGTGCTGCTGCCGTGACGGTATCCCAATCCGTCAGACTGACGCAAAACGCGCCAGTTTTTGAAATTTTCGGACCAGACTTTAGGCTTGCCCCGCGTGTCCGCCATGCCATGCTGCCGGCTCGTAACCCCTACAGCGTGCTGCGCATGACACTTTCACGCCGCCCCGTTGCCCCGACTTCACGCCCGCGCGGTGCCCGGCACCGCGGCTGCAGCCGCTAGAGCGGGGGTGGGGATGGGGGAGGCGCCGCACCAGCCGGAATCGCTGCTCGAAGCGGTGGAGCTCACCAAGCGCTTCGGCGCGCTGGTGGCCAATGACCGCGTGAGCCTCGCCATCCGCGCCGGCGAGACGCATGCACTTCTCGGCGAGAACGGCGCCGGCAAATCCACGCTGGTGAAGATGATGTGCGGCCTGCTGCAGGCCGATTCGGGCGAGCTGCTCTATGAGGGCACGCCGATCGTCTTCCCCGACCCGGCAAGCTCCCGCGCCAAGGGCGTCGGCGTCGTGTTCCAGCATTTCGCGCTGTTCGACGCGATGACCGTGGTGGAGAACGTTGCGCTCGGGCTGCCCGGCCACCAGCCGCTTTCCGTGCTCGCCGCCCGCATCGACGACTGCGTGCGCCGCTACGGCCTTGCCGTCGAGCCCTATCGCCGCGTCGGCGAACTCTCCGTCGGCGAGCGCCAGCGGGTGGAGATCGTCCGCTGCCTGCTCGGCGACCCGCGCGTGCTGATCCTCGACGAGCCGACCTCGGTGCTCACACCGGACGAATCGGAGAACCTGTTCCGCACCGTCGATGTGCTCACCGGCGAGGGCCGGGCGGTACTGTTCATCAGCCACAAGCTGGACGAGGTGCGCCGGCTCTGCCACCGCGCCACCGTGCTGCGCGGCGGCAAGTTCATCGCCGAGGTCGATCCCAAGCGCGAATCCTCCGCCAGCCTCGCCCGGCTGATGGTGGGGGCGGAAGTGCCGCGCACGCCGCGCGTGACGACGCACGCGCTGGGCGAACCGCGCCTTCTCGTGCGCCACCTCAACCTTCCCGGCGACGGGTCGCGCGGCTCGGCGCTGCACGACATCAATATCGAGGTGCGCGCCGGCGAGATCGTCGGCATCGCCGGTGTGGCGGGCAATGGCCAGACGGCGCTGTTCAACGTGCTCTCGGGCGAAACCCTGGTCGAGGACCAGGAGAGCATCGTCATCGACAAGGTCGCCGCCGGCGGGCTCGGCCCCACGGAGCGCCGGGCGCTCGGCGCCGGCTTCGTGCCGGAGGAGCGGCTGGGCCATGCCGCCGCCCCCGATATGCGCCTGTCCGACAATGTGCTGCTGACGACCCATGGCGACGGCGAGATCGTCACGGCGGATGTCATTCGCCGCACCACCCTGTTCGGCCGCTTCCAGAAGATCGTGAAGGGCTTCGACGTGCGCTTCGGCGGCAAGGACCCGAAGGCGCGGCGGCTTTCCGGTGGCAATCTGCAGAAATTCGTCATCGGCCGCGAAGTGCTGCGCAACCCGGTCCTCATCGTCGTCGACCAGCCGACCTGGGGTGTGGATGCCGCTGCCGCCGGCTTCATCCGCACCACGCTGCGCGAGCGCGCGGCGCAGGGCTGCGCCGTGCTGGTGGTGAGCCAGGACCTCGACGAGCTGCTGGAATTCACCGACCGCATCGCCGTGATGAGCGAGGGGCGCCTCACCGCGCCCGTGCCGGTGGAAGAAACCTCGCGCGAGGCGATCGGCCTCGCCATGGGCGGCGCCCATGGCGCGCATGACAGCGACGCGGAGGGGGAGGGCCACCATGCCGCTTAGGCTCGAACGGCAGGAGAACATCTCTCCCCTGCGCCACGCGCTGGCGCCGCTGGTGGCGCTCCTCGTCACGCTGGTGGTCGGGGCTTTCATGTTCGTCGTGCTCGGCCACGATCCGGTGCGCGCCTTCGCCATCTATTTCATCGACCCGCTGGGCGATCCCTACACGCTGCAGGAACTGGTGGTGAAAGCCGCCCCGCTGCTGCTGATCGGCGTCGGCCTCGCCTTCTGCTACCGCGCCAATCGCTGGAACATCGGCGCTGAGGGCCAGTATGTCGCCGGCGCCGTGCTCGGCTCCTGGCTGGCGCTGGCGACCCATGGCACCGAGGCGGGGGGCTGGGTGCTGCCGGCCATGCTGGTGCTCGGCGCCATTGGCGGGGCGCTGTGGGGGCTGATCCCCGCCTTTCTGCGCGTGCGCTTCGGCTCCAGCGAAATCCTCACCAGCCTGATGCTGGTCTATGTCGCGCAGCTCGGGCTCGATTATCTCGTGCGCGGCCCCTGGCGCGACCCGCAGGGCTTCAACTTCCCGCAAAGCGTGACCTTCGACGACGTGGCGCTGATGCCGCTGCTGATGGGCGAGGGGCGGCTGCATGCCGGCATCGTCATCGCGCTGCTGGCGGTGATCGTGGCCACCTTCGTGCTCGGGCGCACTCTGGTGGGCTTTTCCATCGAACTCGCCGGCTCGGCGCCGCGCGCCGCCGCCTTCGCCGGCTTCGACGAGAAGCGCGTGACCTATGGCGTGTTCGCGGTTTCCGGCGCGCTGGCGGGACTGGCCGGCATCATCGAGGTGGCCGGACCCATCGGCCAGCTGCAGCCGACCATCTCGCCCGGCTACGGCTTCACCGCCATCATCGCCGCCATGCTCGGCCGGCTGCACCCGGTGGGCATTCTCATCGCCAGTCTCGTGCTCGCCTTGACCTATATTGGCGGCGAGGCGGCGCAGATCAGCATGCGCCTGCCCTTCGACGTGACCCGGGTTTTTCAGGGCACGCTGCTGATCGCCATTCTCGCGGCCGATGTGCTGGTGCGCTACCGCATCCGCCGGGTGGAGGGAGCGACCCATGCTTGACGCGGCGATCCTCGGCGCGGTGTTCGCCAGCATCGTGGCGGCGGCGACGACGCTGCTCATCGCCTCGCTCGGCGAACTGGTGGCGGAACGCGCCGGCACGCTCAATCTCGGCGTCGAGGGCATGATGATCGTCGGTGCCGCGGTCGGCTACGCCACCGCCTATGGATCGGGCAGCCTGCTGCTCGGCACGCTGGCGGCGGTGCTGGCGGGGGTGCTGCTCTCTCTTGTCTTCGCTGGCCTCGCCATCTGGCTGGCCACCAACCAGGTCGCCTCCGGCCTTGCCACCACCATTCTCGGCCTCGGCGTCGCCGGGCTGATCGGCTCCAATTTCGTCGGTACACGGCTCGACGGCGCGCCCGAACTGGTGATCCCCGGCCTGACCGACCTGCCGATCATCGGCGAGGCGGTGTTCGGGCAGAATGCCTATGTCTACGCCTCGCTGGTTCTGCTCGCCGCCGTCACCTACACGCTGGCGCGCACCCGCATCGGCCTCGTGCTGCGGGCGGTAGGCGAGAACCACGCGGCGGCACATGCGCTCGGCCATCCCGTGCGCGGCATCCGCACGCTGGCGGTGATGTTCGGCGGCGCCTGCGCCGGGCTGGCCGGGGCGCATCTGTCCCTCGCCTATACGCCATTCTGGGCCAGCGACATGACCGCCGGGCGCGGCTGGATCGCGCTGGCGCTGGTGGTATTCTCCGCCTGGCGGCCGCTCTGGCTGCTCGGCGGCGCCTATCTCTTCGGCGCGGTCTCGATCTTGCAGCTGCATGCGCAGGGGTTCGGGCTGGGCATTCCCTCGCAGCTGCTGTCGTCGCTGCCTTACCTCGCGACGATCGCGGCGCTGGTGGTGATCTCGGCGCTGAAGCACGGGCAGGGGGCGCCGGCCTCGCTGGGCGTGCCCTTCGTGCCGGACCGCTGACGACGACCACAGACCCGGCCGCGCCACGCGGCCTCCCGGCGCGCGAGGCGGTCGCGCGTGCCGGTGATCCCTCCGGCCGCGACTGACGGAGCGGAGACGTTCATGCGCAAGATTCTCTCCATGGCGGTGGCCATCGCCTCGGGCCTCGCCCTCGCCGGGGCGGCGGCACCGGCCAAGGCGGCGGAGAAGCTGAAGGCGGCCTGGGTCTATGTCGGACCGGTCGGTGATTTCGGCTGGTCCTACCAGCACGACCAGGGCCGGCTCGCGGTCGAGAAGAAGTTCGGCGACAAGGTGGAGACCACCTTCGTCGAAAACGTCTCCGAAGGCCCCGACGCCGAGCGCGTGATCGAGCAGCTGGCCCGCGCCGGCAACAAGATCATCTTCACCACCTCCTTCGGCTTCATGGAGCCGACGCTGAAGGTCGCCAAGCGCCATCCCAACGTCTATTTCGAGCACGCCACCGGCTTCAAGCGGGCCAAGAACGTCTCGACCTACAACGCCAAGTTCCATGAGGGCCGCTATGTCCTCGGCCAGATCGCGGCCAAGATGTCGAAGACCGGCACGGTCGGCTACATCGCCTCCTTCCCGATCCCGGAAGTGATCTCCGGCATCAATTCGCTGATGCTCGGCGCGCAGTCGGTCAATCCCGACATGAAGATCAAGATCGTCTGGGTGAATTCCTGGTTCGACCCGGCCAAGGAAGCCGACGCCGCCAAGGCGCTGATCGACCAGGGCGCGGACGTCATTTCCCAGCACACCGACAGCCCGGCCGCCATGCAGGCCGCGGAGTCGCGCGGCGCCAAGGCGTTCGGCCAGGCCTCGGACATGATCAAGTTCGGCCCGAACGCCCAGCTCACCGCCATCGTCGACGACTGGGCGCCCTATTATATCGAGCGCGTGCAGGCCGCCCTCGACGGCACCTGGACCTCCACCGACACCTGGGGCGGCATGAAGGATGGCGAGGTGGTGATGGCCCCCTACACCAACATGCCCGACGACGTGAAAAAGATGGCCGAGGCCACCCAGGCCGCCATCACCTCCGGCGCGCTGCACCCCTTCAAGGGCCCGATCCTCAACCAGAAGGGCGAGGTCGTCGTGAAGGAGGGCGAAGTGCTGGCCGACAAGGACATCCTGTCGATGAACTGGTACGTGAAGGGCATCGACGACACCGTGCCGGGCAAGTAACCCCGCCCTTCTTAGGGCGGACCTGTTGGCGGCGCGGCCCCGGTCGTGCCGCCGCAATTGCCAAAGCCGGCCGTCTATGCGATGGCGCGGGCGGGAGACGCGTTCCCGTCTGGCTGGAGGCGCTGTGGCAATCCGATGACGATGACCGTGGACAGCACCTGTTCCGGTGTCGCGGCGATGGCCGCGCGGCCCGCATGCGGCGGCGCCTTATCTTCTCCCCCGCTTTTTCCCGATCTTCGCGCCGCCGCGCCCGGACGCTATGCTGTGGCGCCGGCGCTCCTTCAGCGCGCGGAATCAAAGGCCCCCGGCGGTGGCGGCCCAGGCGGAGCGGTGATGTGAGCATGTCTGGCGACGATGACGGGCTCGCCCGCGAGGTCGACTTCCTCAAGGCGCTGGTGCGCGTTCCCAGCGACAACCCGCCCGGCGACTGCGCCCCGCATGCGGAAGTGGCGGCGCGGCTGCTGGAAGAACTCGGCTTCACCGTCGAACGCCACGCGGTGCCGGAGCCGTTCGTCCGCGCGCATGGCATGAAATCCGTGGTCAACCTCATCGTCCGCGAGCGCTTCGGCAGCGGCAGCGGCCCGGTGATCGCGCTCAACGCCCATGGCGATGTGGTGCCGCCGGGCGAGGGCTGGACCTACGACCCCTATAGCGCCGTCGAGAAGGGCGGGGCGATCTATGGGCGCGGGGCGGCGGTGTCGAAATCCGACTTCGCGACCTATGCCTTCGCGCTGCTGGCGCTGAAACAGCGGCCGGAGGGGCTGGACGGCACGGTCGAGCTGCATTTCACCTATGACGAGGAGGCCGGCGGCTTTGTCGGGCCGCAATGGCTGCTGGGGCAGGGGATCAGCGCGCCCGACCTCGCCATCTCCGCCGGCTTCTCCTATGCCGTTGTCGTCGCGCATAATGGCTGCCTGCATATGGAGATCGTCGTGCGCGGCCGGCAGGCGCATGCGGCGATGCCGGAAACCGGCGCCGACGCGCTGGAAGCCGCGACCGCCATTCTCGGTGCGATCTATGCCGAGCGCCGGCGGCTCAGCAGCCGCATCAGCGCCACGCCGGGCATCGGCTCGCCAAAAATCACGGTCGGCCTCATTTCCGGCGGCATCAACACCAATGTGGTGCCCGACCGCATCGTGCTGCGCGTCGACCGCCGGCTGACGCCGGAAGAGAATGGCGAGAGCGTCGAGGCGGAGCTGCATGCGCTGGTGGAGGGCGCGGTGGCGGGGCAGGCGGGGATCGAGATCGAATGCCGCCGCCTCATCCTCGCCGAGCCGCTGCGCACCCTGCCGGGCACGGAGCGATTGGTGGAGACGATCCAGCGCCACGCGGCGCAGGTGCTGGGCGAAACCCCGCCCGCCACCGCCGTGCCGCTCTACACCGATGCCCGCCACTACACGGCGGCGGGCGTGCCGACCGTGCTCTACGGTGCCGGGCCGCGCTCCATTCTGGAGGCCAACGCCCATGCCGCCGACGAGCATGTGCGCATCCGCGACCTGAAGGCAGCGACGCAGGTGATCGAAGCCGCGCTGCGCGACCTTTTGAAACCCTGAGGCGGAGACGCGAACGTGACGTGGACCCGCCTGTTCGTCAGCGAGTATTTCCCGCTATTCGTGGCTTTCGTCGCCATCGTGCCGCTGCTGGCGGGATGGGCCTGCTACCGCGTGGCGATGCACCCGCGTCTCGTCGCGGTGTTCGTGCCGCGCGACCTGCAGACCTCCTATCTCGGCGCGCTCACTTTGCCTTTCGCGCTGTTCCTCGCCTTCATGGTGAGCGACATCTGGAACCGCGAGACGCTCTACGCCAAGACCGTGCTGCAGGAAGTGCAGAAGCTCGACGCCATGCTCGACGTGGCGCGCGTGTGCGGTCCGGTCTGCGCACCGATCGACGAGGCGGTGGGCGTCTATGCCCGCGCGCTCGCGCGCTATGAATGGGACGAGGGGTGGGTGCGCCCGCAAGCCGAGGTCTCAGCCACCTTCGAGGCGCTGGTCGACGCCATCGGCCGGGCGGAGGCGGATTCCGCCATTCCGACCTATATCCGCTCGGTGCTGCTGACCGGGCAGATCGAACTGCGCCGGCTGCGCACGGATCGCTACTTCATCCTGCATGCCGATCTGGCGCCGCATCGCTGGATCGTGGTGATGGTGCTGGGCCTGCTGTCGCTGGTCGGGCTGGCGGCGCTGCATGTGGGCAAGCCCTATCAGCTCATTCTCGGCCTCTCGACCTTCGCCATCGCCTTCTCGATGACGCTCGCCTACACGGTGGTGCTGGCCTGGCCGACGGTGGACGAGAGCATCATCCCGTCCGAACAGCTGCGCCGGGTGCTGGAATAGCGCCGCCCGGCGCCGCGCGGGCGGTCAGTACCCGACCGCCGTGCCGTGCAGGTCATAGGCGTCGGCGCGCTCGATCTTGACGGTGACGATCTCGCCGACGCGCAGCGGACGGCGGGCGGCGACATGCACCACGCCGTCGATTTCCGGCGCGTCCGCCTTGGAGCGGCCGATGGCGACGGTGGGGCCGACGCTGTCGATGATGACCTGCTGGCGGGTGCCGACCTTGCGCTTGAGGCGGCGGGCGCTGACGCGCTGCTGCACCTCCATGAAGCGCTTCCAGCGCTCCTCCTTCACCTCGTCCGGCACCATGTCGGCGCCAAGCGCATTGGCGGGGGCGCCGTCCACCGGCTCATATTTGAAGCAGCCGACCCGGTCGAGTTCCGCCTCTTCGAGGAAGGCGATGAGTTCCTCGAACTCCGCCTCGGTCTCGCCGGGGAAACCGACGATGAAGGTCGAGCGCAAAGTGAGGTCCGGGCAGGCGGCGCGCCAGGCCTGGACGCGGGCGAGCGTCTTCTCGTTCGAGGCCGGGCGCTTCATCCGCTTGAGCACGGTCGGGGAGGCGTGCTGGAAGGGGATGTCGAGATAGGGAAGGATGACGCCCTCCGCCATCAGGCCGATCACCTCGTCGACATGGGGGTAGGGGTAGACATAGTGCATGCGCACCCAGGCGCCGAGGCCGCCGAGCTCGCGCGCCAGATCGAAGAAGCGGGCGCGGACTTCACGGTCCTTCCAGGTGCTCGGCGCGTAGCGCAGATCGACACCATAGGCCGAGGTGTCCTGCGAGATGACGAGGAGTTCCTTCACCCCGGCATTCACCAGCCGCTCCGCCTCGCGCAGCACATCGGCCGCCGGCCGGCTGACGAGATCGCCGCGGAGCTTGGGGATGATGCAGAAGGTGCAACGGTTGCTGCAGCCCTCGGAAATCTTGAGATAGGCGTAATGGCGCGGGGTGAGCTTGATGCCCTGCGGCGGCACCAGATCGACGAAGGGATCGTGCTGCGGCGGCACCGCCTGATGCACGGCCGCCAGCACGCTTTCATATTGCTGCGGGCCGGTGACGGCGAGCACGCCGGGATGCACGTCGCGAATCTGCTCGGGCTCGGCGCCCATGCAGCCGGTGACGATGACCTTGCCGTTTTCCTTCAGCGCGTCACCGATGGCGGCGAGGCTTTCGGCCTTGGCGCTGTCGAGAAAGCCGCAGGTGTTGACGATGACGAGATCGGCGCCCTCGTGATGGCGCGACAGCTCATAGCCTTCCGAGCGCAGGCTGGTGATGATCCGTTCGCTGTCGACCAGCGCCTTCGGGCAGCCGAGCGAAACGAAGGAGATGCGCGGCGCCTCACCGCGCGCGGGGGAGAGGGCGTCGGGGGACGCGATGTCGGCCATGATCGTGGGGGTACCCGGCATTTCAGGATCGCGAGGCGTTACGGCACGCCGCCCGATCCGTCAACTGCGCCGAGCGCGGCCCCGCCATGCCGAGCTCCCTCTCACACGCGGCCCCGACGCGGATCTCAGGCCGCCTGGTCTTCCACCGACTGGGCGAGCACGCTCTCGAACAGCTCGACCTCGGGATGGCCGAGATAAAGCGGCTTGTTGGCGCCGGCGCTGCCATGGGCCTTGCGGAAGGCTTCCGAGCGCGTCCACGCCTCGAAATCCGCCCGCGACGCCCATTCCGAATGCGAGGCATAGAGTGTGTGGTCGTCCTTGGTGGGACCGCGCAGCAGGTGGAACGACTTGAAGCCCGGCACGGTGCGCAGATGGCTGTCGCGCTCGCGCCAGACGGTTTCGAAATCGGCTTCCGAGCCGAGCTTCACCTTGAATCGGTTCATTGCGAGGAACATGGCGCTCTCCTGTGTTTGACCCGGCAGCGCAGACTTAACCCATTGCAACGCCAAGGTCGATGCGGCGCAGGGCGGCACGTGCCGCGCGCAAAAAGAAGGGCGGCTCGCGCCGCCCGCCAATATCCGGGAGAGACACATCCGGAACTGGGCTTACTTCAGCTTGTCGACATCGATGCCGAAGGTGACGGCGCCGATGGCCACATCCTTGTCGGAGATGGTCACGCTGACCTGGGCGATCTTCTTGCCGTCCTCTTCCTCGACCTTGTCGACGAAGATGGTGCCGGGGCCGACCGCATAGGTCTTCTGCCACTTCGCCTCATCGGCCTGCCAGAGGTCCGAGGTGCCGTCGGTCTGCCCGACATTGAGGCCGCGATTATCCATCACGAACGCCTCGGTGATGACGCCACCGGACGCGTTCCTCTTCTCGATGAGGAACTCGGACAGCTTGTTCTTGCGGACCGGATCGACCACTGCGGGGTCCTTGGCGACCCACGCCTTGTCGAGGGCGATGATGTCTTCCTGCATCAGGCGCTTATGCGCCTTGTTCGAGTCGATGACGGCGGTGATCACCACCGGGTCGCTGAGCCAGGGGACGATCTTCTCCTGCACATAGGCCGTCGCCGGCTTCACATGCGCCGCCTGTTCCTGCGCGAAGGCGGGGGCGACGGCAAAAAGGCTCGTCGCCGCAGCGAGGGCGACGAAGGTGCTGCGGATCTTCATTGGCGTTTCCTCCTCAGGACGGTCTTCTGCCGTCCGTACGCAGCGTAGCATGATGTATCGGCGGGCGCGCAAGAGGTATTCGACGCTGCACGGCAGCATTAATAATGCCATTAATTCGCACGAGCGAAATATTTCAGTGGCGAATAGTATAGTTTTTACTTATGCGGCCAGGATGGCAACAGTTCGGCCCGGCGCGGCACCGGAAAAGCGCCGCGCGCCATCAACAGAAGGTCGCGACAGCTGACCAAGGGGAGCAAGCACGCTGGCGACGCTTTTCTATTGGCTCGCACGCCTCCGGTACCTGCGCACTAACCATGAGCCATCGTCTGGAATGCCGCATTACATGTACGATGTTCCGTATTCTTCATGGGGGACATCACCTTTTCACGCAAAAGTGTGAATGCGCTTCCGCCCCAATTGGCGCGATTCGCCACGGTCGTGCCCGGATACTTCTTGACTGCGTCATTTGGGTGCCAAGATCGTCAGCCTAGGATGTGCCTGCCCGTCGAGGGTCACGGCCCCACCTCCGACGGGTTTCACAAAAGGCCGAAAACGGGAGGTTCACATGACCAACATTGTTGAAGGCCCCGCCTTTCGCCCCGAACCGCTGCACCTGCTCATCGGTCAGGAGGACCTGACCGTCGCCTCGCTGGACGAGGCCATCGGATTCATCCGTTCGCTGCGTCACGACCGGCTCGGCCGTTTCGCCGAAATGCTGCTCACCCAGCTGGAATCGGCCCGCCTGCCGCAGCAGAAGAGCGACGCCTGGGTCGCCTTCGCCACCTGGACTCAAGCCTGCCAGCTGCGCAACGACGCGCATCACTGGAGCCGGGCCGCGTAGGCGGCGGTAACCGATTGGCGCGCGGGAGGACCTATGCACTTCCCGCGCGTGGGCTTCCCGGCAAAGCGATGGCGGCTGCCGCGCGGTTGGGGTAAGCGTGACAGCGGGGGAAGATCGATCCGTTAGTCGAGCAACCGATTTGAAGCCTGTCACTGCCACCGTCGCCGCGCTCGCCGTCGGCGCTGCCCTCATCGCCCCGCCCGCCGCAACGGCCCAGACCAGCCGGCGCGCCGACCAACCGGAACCGGCCTCGCCGCCTGTCGTCCTGCTGCTGGACGGTCTCGGGGTCTATGTCGAGAACGACTATATCGGCGTCTCCGCCTTGACGCGGCCGCTGGCCCGGCAGGGCTTCCAGACCCGAACCGATTCGCATCTGATGATGAAATCCAGGGGCGTGGTGCCCGATGTCATCATCGGCCATTCCATGGGCGGGGAGAGCGCCCTGCGCTACGCCAGCGAGTTGGCGCGCGCCGGCTACAAGCCGCCGCTGGTCATCACCATCGACGCCGCGCCGGCCCCGCCGGCCTGCACCGTGCCGCGCTGCATCAACATTGCCGGCCCCGGCTTCGCCAATGTGCGCGGCGCCCGCAACATCAGCGCCTGGGACGCCGGCGCCCGCTTCGTCAACCACGCCCAGCTGCCGACCCACGCCGCCGTGCAGGAGCTGATCCTGAGGGAGACCGGCGCCTTCATGGCAGCCTGGAAGGCGGGTCAGCCCAAGGTCGCGCGCAGCGGCGCCAAACCGGCCGCGCGGCAGAACGGGGCGGAAGCCGCCGCTTCCGCCGAGCCTTCTCCGCCGCCGGCAACGCCGAAAATGTGGACCATGCCGGGCTGGACCGTGCCCGACTGGGCGACACCGGGCGGAGCCGGCACCCGCCAGGGCGGCTGAACGGCGCGAGGGCCGGGCCGGGAGGACGTCAGCCCTTGCTGTAGCGCAGATGGTCGATCAGCGCCCGCAGCTTCGGCGCGAGATTGCGCCGGCTCGGATAGTAGAGATAGAACCCCGCAAAGGGTGGGCAATACGCTTCAAGAAGCGGCACCAGCTCGCCCCGGGCGATGGAGGGCCGGAACGTCTCCTCCAGGCCGAAGGTGAGGCCGGCCCCGGCCAAGGCGAGCTTGATCATCAGCGCCATGTCGTTGGTGGTGATCTCCGGCGCCACGGCGACGGTGAAATCCCGGCCATCTTCCGTGAACTCCCAGCGATAGGGCGCCTTCTGCGGCGCCGGCCGCCAGCCGATGCAGCGGAAGCCGGCGAGATCGCGCGGGTGCGCCGGCGCACCTTCACGCGCGAGATAGGCCGGCGCGGCGACCACGATCTGCCGCTGTTCGGCGGAAACCGGCACGGCGATCATGTCCTGCTCGATCACCTCGCCGAGCCGCACACCGGCGTCGAACCCCTCGGCGACGATGTCGAACTCCTCATCCGTTACCGTCACGTCGAGCTGCACCGCGGGATGGGCGGCAGCAAATCCCGCCAGCAGCGGGCCGGCGAGAAAGCGCTCGGCAATGGAGGAGACGGCGAGGCGGAGCTGGCCACGCGGCGCGCCGGCGTGATCGCCCGTGCTCTCAATCGCCGCCTCGATCTCCGCCAGCGCCGGGGCCAGCGCGGCATGCAGCCGCTCGCCGGCCTCGGTGAGGCTGACGCTACGCGTGGTGCGGCGCACCAGCGCGAGGCCCATCGCCGCCTCCAGCCGGCCGATGGTCTGGCTGACCGCCGAGCGGGTGACGCCGAGACGGTCGGCGGCGGCGCGGAAGCTACGCTGCTGTGCCACCAGCGCGAACACGGCGAGGGCATTGAGATCCATCGGCATTGGTAAGGCAAGCTTTCCTCTGTGTCGCCCAATGAGCGGCTACCGGCGACAATGCCCTCTCTCTACCTTCCTGCCAACGCCAAACGCACGGAAGGATTGTGAAATGGCTCTGGACAAGACGGCTCTCGACAAGGTGGTGCTCATCACCGGCGCCTCCAGCGGCATCGGTGCCGGCATCGCCCGCGAACTCGGCCGCGCCGGCGCCCGCCTCGCGCTGGGCGCGCGCCGCACCGACCGGCTCGACGCATTGGCCGGCGAGATCGCCGCAGCGGCCGGCGCCGAGGTGATGGCCCGCCGGCTCGACGTGACCGACCGCGCCGATGTCGCCGCCTTTGCCGAGGCGGCGCGGGCGCGCTTCGGCCAGGTCGACGTGCTCATCAACAATGCCGGCATCATGCCGCTCTCGCTCATGGCCTCGCTGAAGGTGGAGGAGTGGGACCGCATGGTCGATGTGAACATCAAGGGCGTGCTCAACGGCATCGCGGCCGTGCTGCCGGAGATGACCGCGCGCGGCGCCGGCCACATCGTCAACATCGCCTCCATCGGCGCGCTGTCGGTGGTGCCGACAGCGGCGGTCTATTGCGCCACCAAATTCGCCGTGCGCGCGATTTCGGAGGGGCTGCGGCAGGAGAACCGGCAGCTGCGCGTCACCTGCCTCCATCCCGGCGTGGTGGAGAGCGAACTCGCCGACGCCATCACCGATCCCGCCGCCGCCGAGGCGATGAAGGGCTACCGTGCCATCGCCCTGACGCCGGACGCCATCGGCCGCGCGGTGCGCTTCGCCCTCGAACAGCCGGATGATGTCGATGTGAGCGAGATCGTCATCCGCCCCACCGCGAGCGCGTGAGTGCGGCCATGGCCCGCGCCCTCCGCCTGCTGACACGCCGCGCCGCCGGGAGTGCGGCGCTCCTCCTTGCCCTTGCCGGAGCCGTTGCCGCCATGCCCCAGCCCACGCTCGCACCGCCCGCCGCTCCCCGGACCGCGCCCGACCGGGATCATCCCTATGTCGGGCTGTGGGTCACCACCGATCGCTATGTCAGGCACGAATTGCTACCCGATGGCCGCTATGACGAGGCGCGGGGCTCGCGCGAGAGCGCCTATAGCGGCCGCTACGAGGTGCGGGGGACGCAGATCGACTATTGGGACGACACCGGCTTCACCGCCGACGGCGTGTTCGTCGATGAAAACACGCTGCACCATGGCGGCATGGTGTTCCGCAGGGTTAGGTGAGCCGGGCCGGACCGGGCAGCTCCGCCCCGATGACGCGGGCGAGGGGAAGCGGCCGGGTCGGCGACGCACCCGCCACCCCTCCCGCCGCGACGATCCGGCGGTGGAACGGCTTGACGAGCAGGCACCGGCTGGGGCATGGCTCGCCGGCGATCCTGCCCGGCATGCCGGGCACCCGAACCCGACACCTGACGGGCGGCTTGCCGGCGTAGCTTTCTCCGGGCGAAGCTCTCTCCTCGCGAGTCTGCCTCCTGGCGAGGCTGCGTCATCGGGACGGATGGAACCCGGTGCCGGTCCGGTCCCGGGTAGGGGAAAAGGATCGCCGATGATGTCCGCCGCAATGGGCGATGTCGTCACGGGGAAGGGTGGCCGAGTGGTTTAAGGCAGCGGTCTTGAAAACCGCCGTGGGTGCAAGCCCACCGTGGGTTCGAATCCCACCCCTTCCGCCAACAACACAATACAACAACTATGCAGCGCCTGGATTAACCAAACACGCCAATATGCAACAGGTTTACAACTTTTATCGGTTGTAGTCGCGTTGCATCGCCTTGAAGACCCCTCGGTGGGGTTTTATCCTGCCCCCGACATCACCAAAAAGCGGGGGTTGGGCGTGTCGCTCACCGACATGGAAATTCGCCGCGCCAAGCCGCGCGACAAGACCTTCAAGCTGACCGATTCCGGCGGGCTCTACCTCGCTATCTCGCCGACAGGTGGCCGGCAGTGGCGCTGGAAATTCCGCCATGGCGGCCAAGAGCGCGCCCTCTCGTTGGGCGCTTACCCCCAGGTCGGTTTGGCCGAGGCACGTCGCCAACGCGACATTGCGCGCGACCACCTGAAGGCTGGCAAAGATCCATCCCTTGAGAAGAAGCGCCAGGTCGAGCGGCGCCTCAACAGCACCTTTGAGCACATCGCAGGCGAATGGTTCGAAAGCCGAAAGGCCGGATGGGTGCCGAAGCACGCGAGCGACGTTCGCAAGAGCTTGGAACGCGATATCTTCCCGGAATTCGGCCAGATCGCCATGACGGACATCAGACCACGGGATGTGCTGGAGGCGCTACGGCGCGTAGAGGTCCGCGGTGCCGTTGAGACGGCGCACCGCCTGCGACAACGGATCGAGGAGATATTCGCCTACGCTATGGGAATGGGCCTCGCGGAGGACAACCCGGCCGTGGTGGTGGCGAGAGCGTTGAGGCCCGTCCGCAAGGGGCGCCAGCCGGCCGTTGTCACCCTAGACGAGGCGAGGGGCGTACTGCGCGATGCCGAGGCGCTCCCCGGGCACCCGACAACAAAGCTGGCTTTGCGGCTCCTTGCCCTGACAACGGTGCGCCCGGGCACGATCATCTCGACCCCATGGGACGAGCTGCTGCCGACCTTGGAGGGGGATCAGCCGGTATGGCGTATCCCTGCGGCGCGGATGAAGCTGAAGGTGCAGTACAAGCTCGACGACAGCCGCGACCATCTGGTGCCGCTGTCGCGGCAGGCCGTCGACCTCATAAGAGCACTGCACGCCCTGAACCATCGCTCGCCGTTCGCGTTCCCGAACGTCCGCTTCCACCACCGGCACATGAGCGAGAACGCGATCGGCTACCTGCTCAACCGGGCCGGCTTCCATCAGCGGCACGTGCCCCACGGCTGGCGCGCGACATTCTCGACGATCATGAATGAGCGCTACCCCGGCGACCGGCACGTCATCGAGGCAATCCTCGCGCATGTGCCCGAGAACAAGGTCGCCGCCGCCTATAACCGCGCGCTCTATCTCGATCGGCGGCGGGAGCTTCTGCAGGAGTGGGCGGACATGCTGCTGGAAGGGCAGGCCGGACTTGCCGACATCGTGAAGCTGCCCCGCCGTTGACACGCCGCGGGGGTGCGGGCTTCGATTGGCGATGGTTTACAGCGGATCGACCATCGGCGCGAAGCTCGAGGGTGGGTTTTCCCTCTGGGCGCAGTGCTACCGTGACGGATGCCGGCATATGGCCGAGCTCGACCTGCAAATGCTCGTCGAGCGGCTTGGCCCCGAACACAGCACGCTTCGCAAGGATCTCTGCCCGAAGCTGCGCTGCAGCGGATGCGGCGGAAAGGATGTGGGGATTTGGTCCGCTGGTGGGGGACGCAGCCCATGTGGGGCGCCCTATGGCGGTACTGAACTTCAGAGCTCTGCAAACGCGAAAAGGACCCCGCTGCCTCCGGAAGGAAGCAGCGGGGCCTAGATAACTGAGGCGCTTCCAATCCCGCACGTACTGACTAAATTACCTTCATGACGATTGAAGTCGATTACGGCGACCTGCCGATTAGCAAGCCCGAGCAGGACAAGTTCGGCATCGACGGCTTCGTTCGATCGCTCGCCCGCTCCGTCACAAACATGCGTTCGCCAAGCGGGGTGGTCATAGCGCTCAACGGCCAGTGGGGATCGGGCAAGAGCAGCGCAATGAACCTGCTCAAGCACCACCTGTTGGATGCGACGACCGCTGGGGAAATTGAGCTCGTCGACTTCAATCCGTGGTGGTTCCGCGGCGAGGAGGCCCTCGTGCTCGCGTTCTTCCGCGAGCTCTACTCTGCTACCAAGCCGAGCCTGAGCGAGAAAGCCGGGAAACTGCTGCCAAAGCTCGGGGCGCGTCTTCTCAACGCAGGCGGGGCCGTGGCTCCCATCGCGGACGCGGTGGGCGCACCCGGCACCGGCGCGATCGCGTCGGGCGTGATGGGTTGGCTCAGCAGCATGATCGAGGACGGCGAAAGCGTCGAGAAGCTGCACCGGCAGCTGTCCGAGGCGCTCGCCGGGCAGTCGAAGCGCTTCGTGGTGCTGATCGACGATATCGACCGCCTCGCGCCAGACGAGGCGCTCGCGATGTTCAGGATGGTCAAGTCCGTCGGCCGGCTGCCCAACGTCATCTACGTTCTTTCCTTCGACCGAGAGCTCGCCGAGCGCGTAGTCGCCGAGCGCTTCCCGTCTGAGGGCCCGCACTATCTTGAAAAAATTGTCCAGGCAGCCTTCGAGCTGCCGGCGCCGCTTGAGGAGGATGTGCAGCGAATCCTGATCGAGCATATCGACGCGCTGGTGGGCGGGATCGAGAAGCATCGACAGCTCAACGTGATGAACATGTTCCATGCCGCCGTCGCGCCGGAAATCAGGACCCCTCGCGACGCCGCGCGCTACATCAACGCTCTTACGATCACCTGGCCTGCCGTCGATGGCGAGGTGGACCTGGGCGACTTCATCGCTATCGAGGCATTCCGGCTGTTCCAACCATCGATCTACCGTGCCGTCCGCGACAACCGGGCGCTTGTCTGCGAGGCGACCCGCGACCATTTTGAGCGCGACAAGGGCGCCGAACGTCTGGACGCAGTGCTCCTTTCGAAGATCTCGGAGAAACAGCGTTACCGCGATGCGCTCGTGCGTTTGTTCCCTGGACTGGATTCGATCTGGGGCAACACGATCCACCATGGATCAGGATCGGAGAAGGATCGGCGCATTGCCTCAACACGCCACTTCCAGACTTATTTCAGGATGTCAATCGATACCGACACGGTCTCGCGAAAGGACTTGGGCAGGATCCTCGCCAACCCTGCGGACTCGGCGGCAATCAGCTTTATTCTAATGGATGCGCTGAGCCAGCAGCGTCGAGACGGAACGACGCGCACTGCAGTTTGGCTGGAGGCGCTCGATGCGCACGCGGAGGAGATTCCGATCGACGCGGCCGAGCCTTTCCTGCGCGGCGTCTTCGCCGTCGCCGACGACATCAACGTCGACAGCGACCGCGCCCGAGGCTTTTCGTTCGGCGACAATCACCTGCGCATCCATTGGCTCTTGCGCAGTCTA
The DNA here is from genome assembly GCF_030813495.1 of Ancylobacter polymorphus. Taxonomy (GTDB): domain Bacteria; phylum Pseudomonadota; class Alphaproteobacteria; order Rhizobiales; family Xanthobacteraceae; genus Ancylobacter; species Ancylobacter polymorphus. The sequence continues at coordinate 326,239 of NZ_JAUSUI010000001.1, forward strand.
ATGCGCGGTCGGACTACGCTCCGGGAACGATCGGCCATCCTGCTTTCAGCAGCACATGCAGCTCAGCTGGGCTGGCTGGGCAATCTCACCGGCTCGGCATTCGACGACTATCATCCAGGCGAGGGCAAGAGCCGTGAACCCGACGACAAGTGCTTGCTGACCGAGGCGGACACTGAGACCGCCCGCGCTCTATTCCTCGATCGGATCAGGGCGGCAGCACTTGATGGCTCACTGATGGACGTCCCCCAGTTATTGCGGACGCTCTACCTTTGGCTGCAATTTCTCGACGACGATGCGGAGATTCGCGAATGGATCGCGCTCAGAATTGAAGAAGACACCTCGCTGGTGAGGCTCGCCAGCGCGTTCACAACGCAATCTTGGAGCCAGAGCTCGAACGATCTTGTCGCAATCAGGTCAGACAGAGCGTTCGTAGCGGACCTGGACAAGTTTATGGACCCCGATCGCTTCCGTTCGAACCTCACCGGCCTGCTCGCTCGATTGGAGGTGGGGTCTGACGACTATCGGACGGTCGATCGCTTCCTCAAAGCCTGGATGTACCGGGATGAGCATGGTGATCGGTGGGCCGGTCAAGGCGATGGGCTGTAGTGTCGAGGTCAAGACTCCCAGATGATTATCGATTCCAACTACATGGCGCTTGCCAACGTCGTGTTCGGTTATGCGCTCTCCCGCATGGCTGAACTCGGGAAGAAGGATCTCAAGCTCGCTCACTACACCAGTGCCGAGAACGCGCTGAACATAATCAACGGCGACACCGTGTGGCTTCGGAACGCGGGAGTGATGAACGACCATAGCGAGATCGAACATGGTCGCGACATACTCCAGGCCGCCCTAGACCTGCCGATGCTGGGCGGGCGCCTCTATGCGCTTCTCGATCAGGCTCACTTCGGCCTTGCCCAACGCATCGGCGATCATGTGAAGCGGCAACGCAAGCAGGCGCGTGAGCAAATTTTCATGGCATCACTGTGCGAGACTGCGGCTAATGATAGGCTCGGTCGCCTATCGATGTGGCGCGCCTACGGCGGTACGACATCCGGGGCCGCACTAGTGTTCAACGGCGACGTCTTCGCTAGTGCCGAGCTTCCGCTGCAGTCGTTCGCGAGCCCGGTGCTTTACGGCGACATCGATGAGTTTGCGCAGGAGTTTGAGACGCTTATCAATCGGCTGGACCAAGCGCCAGCCTTGCTCAGTAACGTGACTGCCGACATGGCATTCCGCGCTGTCAGCTCGGCCCTCGACTTCGCGATTCTGTCGGTCAAGCACAGGGGCTTCGAGGAGGAACGCGAGTGGCGCGTCATCCACCGTCCGTTTGACCAAGCGTCTCAACATGTCGTCAAGACGGTCGCGTCGATCGGCGGGACGCCCCAGCTCATCTACCAGATGCCGCTGGTGAGCCGGCCGGGTATGAACATATCGGGTCTGACGCTCGACCGGTTGCTGCATCGCGTGATTATCGGGCCGTCGCTTCATCCTGAAACAACGTGGCGAGCATTGGTCGAATCTTTGCGGGCTAAAGGCGTAACAAGCCCTGAGGCTCGTGTCGTGATAAGTGACATACCCTTGCGCCAGAGGGGCTAATTATTGCCGTCCGCTGTTGGCGCCCGAACCGAGCGTCAGTCATTATTTTGACGGGTCGCGTTCCAACTCCTGTGCCCAGAAGCACCTAGTCCTCTCCCGGCCCCATGCCGGACGTTGAGCCAAGCCTGTGGGAGGAACCCCGCGGAGGGCGGCCATCCGCGCACCCGGCGCGGACCTCAGGAGCGGGTGAAGAACCCGCGGATGGCGGCGATCAGCTCGGCCCAATAGGTCGTGATCAGCCAGTAAACGCCGCCGACGACCATCCCCACGACCGTGGTGCCGAGCGCTATGGCCGCGCCGATCTTGTCCTGGAACAGCTTGAAGCCTTTGATCTTGTCGCTGTGGTCTTGGAGGGTGGTGGCGTGCTGCTGCACGGTCTCGGCGACAGGTTTGATGGTGTGTTTGATGTCGGTGATGTTGTCCTGAACGGTGCGTATCTCCAGACGCACCTCCCTCCGGAACTCCGCGCCCGTGCGCCGCTCAATCTCCTGATCGTCCTTCATGTTCTGCATGTCGGCCCGCAGCGCGCCCAGGCTCTCCATGATGCGCAAGAGCATCGGGTCGGAATCTGCGATCACGGCTCACCGCCCGGCGCGGCCAGCGCCGCATCTCGCTTGTCGTAGAACTCCACAAGCGCGGCTTTGTCCGCCCCGCACTCCACCAGCGCCACGCGGTCTTTCGCCCACGAGCGCTCGGTTTGCCCCTGCGTCTTGCCCCCCGGCGGGATCACCACCGGCGCCGCGCACGGCTGGCGGAGCGCGGCCGGCGCCGGCTCAAGGGTAGGGCGCAGGGACGGTCGGACGGATGCGGTTGAGCCGCTGCACGCTGTCAGCCCCGAGGCAAGCGCGGTCGCGATCACGATCTTTGTCGGCTTCATCGGCCATCCTCTCCAATTCCGCCCGAAGGTCGTCCCGCATTCTCAGGATGCCGGCTATGCGCACCTCGATCTCCTCGCGGACGCGCCGGTTCTCATTCGCCTGCCGTTCCCTCTCAGCCGCCTCAGCAGCCCGGTAGCTGGCGACAAGCTGGTCGTATCGCCCCGTCCAGAGCGCTTCCGCCGCGCCGTAACCCTCGGCGTAGGCGAGGTGCTCGCGCCAGGCGACGAAGCCCCAGGCGCCGCCTGCCGCTGCAAGCGCCACACCGCCCCAAACAAGCGCCGTCTTGAGGCCCAGCGCTGAGGCCGCCGTCTTGATGATCCCGAGGGTCATTGCCCGAAGCCCTCCGGTGGTTCGTCGGCCGGCGATGGTCGGCGGGGCGGGAATCGGGGGCCGCCACGCGACCGGAGCTCGGCGTCGCGCTGGTTCTTGTCGTCCCACGCGGCGCCGAAGATGTATGACCCGAGCGTGCCGCCGGCGACGAGCGAGAGGTTCGTGATGATGACGCGGTTCAGCTCGGTGTCCTCGCCGAAAATGGCGAGGTAGCCGATGAGTGCGCCGCAGTAGAGCATGACCGCCAAGACGTAAGCCCGGCGGATGCGCCAAGGCGCGGTGAAGCTATGCATCACAGCCTCGCCGCCTGAACGTGCATCCAGTCATAGTTCGCCGCCCGGCCGAGCGAGACCCAGCCCTCGGCCTCCCAGATCTTCCAGAAGGCCTCTGCGTCGGGGCGCGCCAGCCGGGCCCGATCCCGGCCCCATTTGAGCTGGTTCCGCTCCGGGTCGAAGTCGATAGCGATGCCCCACGCGTGCATGCTGTAGCTGCTGCCGCCGCGCATCTTGCGGACGTTCAGCGAGCCGCCGAACAGGTCCAGACCCAGATCCTGGATCTTCGCCATTCCATAATGGGCGAGGACGCGATCCAGCGCTCGGGCGGCGCTCGGCGCCACCTTCTCGTGCAACGAGATGCGCGTGATGGTCTGCGATGTGTGCCACGCCAGCGCCATGGGATAGGGCAGCGGAATGGTGACCTGCCGCGTGCCGACGGCGCCGTAGAAGGACGGGACATCGGACTGACGCGGCCATGCGCCAGCCGCGACGCCCTTCGCTGCCGGCGCGGAATCGCGCCATGTCTCCACGCTCGCATCGCCGCGCCGGCGCGCATCCCACACCTCAAGCGCATACTGCGTCTGGGGGCCGGACAGGCCATCGATCTTGCCGGCATCGATGCCGTTCAGCTTCAGCACCGCCTGCTTCGCTGCCAGCTCCTTGCGTGCCGGCGGCCAAGCCGTGAAGCCGGCCGAGCCGGCCTCGACCAGCAAGGCGTTGATGGCGGTCTCGGTCTTGGTCCCCCATTCGCCGTCGGTGGCAAGCGGGGGCTTCCAGCCGCGCGCATTGAGCGCGGTCTGCAGGTCACGCAGATCCATGATGGGCTCCGGAAATGAAAGGGCCGCCCACAGGGGCGGCCAGGCAGCGGGATGTCGGGTCGGGTTACACCGGGCCGGCGGCGCGTCCGGTGGAGGTCGGCGAGGTGCTGGCGGTGCTTGGAGAACTGGGTGTAGCGCTACCCGTCCGGCTATCCTTCCCGACTTCCGAGGAGGGCTTTTTGACCTCGCATGTCACGACGTAGCCGCCGCGCTTGGTGAGGTTGTGCTCGACCCCGTCGATTACATACGTGCCGTCAATGCCGGGCCGCGTTCCAGATAACAACAGCGGCGCTTCGGGTTTTGCGAACGCTGTGCCGAGTATGAGGACAGAGCCCTCACCTCCGTTTCGTTCGGCACGGCTTTTCAGCGAGGCCGCGCGCGCATCGGCGGTCTTCTCTGAACTCGAAGTGAAGCGATCGGTGAAAATGGGCCCACTTCCGCCCTCGATCTCAGCGTCACGATCAATCCATCGCGACTTCCTTTCATCGAAGTACCGCGCGCGGACTTTCCTCGACCTCTCCCGTGAAGAGGTCGGGGTGATCGACCAGTTCAGAAGATTTTCGCCGAAGGCTGCGCGAACGGTGGGGAGCGCGACGCCGCCCGCGCTCTTGCCCGCGTTGGAGGGCAGGAAGATTGCCTTTCCGTCCTGCATCTTGAACGTGGCGCCGACCTCGCGTGAGATCCGCTGACCCCAATGCATGAAGGACTCGAACTGCATCGACCAATATGGACGTTCAATCAAACTCAGCTCGGGCGCGACGACAACGCCGTCTATGCCGGCGTTCTCCGCGAACTTCTTGGCCGCTTCCCCGAGCGTGGTGTCATCGAGATGCCGGCCCTGCGCCTCCCGCGCTGACGATCGCGGATCGACGCCCTTCGCGCTGATGTCGAGCTCACGGCCACCTCTCTTCGAGCCCCGCGACAGCACATCAGCAACGAACCCCGAAAAGGCCAGGCCGACGCCGTCGATGCTGTCTCCCAGAAGAATCCGCATCCGGTCGCCCTCCGTCGGCAGCTTCACAGAGCCATTCCGATCGGCGACCAGGATCGACGCGCTATCAGTCGCTACGCCTGAGCGATCGCTGACCCTGATCGACTTCACCACGGGCCTGAACCGGGAGGTGTAATCGATGCCGTTGACTTCGACGCGGTATAGGGGTTTCCGGAGCATCGCCTAGTCCCAGAGCTGCACGATATCGCTCGCGGGCGCCGCCGACGGCGGGTCGATCGGGATGACGATCTTCGTCCCGATTGGGAGCTCGGGGCCTTTCGCTGCCAGCCCTTGGTTAAGGTTGAGGATCCGCTCGTGCATGCCGATCATCGGCCGCTTAAAGCGGCGCCAGATGATGCGGGAGAGGGTGAACCCTTCGTTTTTCACCTCGTGCTCCTCGTAGGTGATCGTCACAGGGCACCTCCGAAAAGGTTGAAGATCGAATCCGCGAATGGCGCGTCCGACCGGAGGAGGTCAATCTCGAGTTCCACTGCCCCTGGCACGCCCACCCAATCGAGCGTTTCCCCCGTCTCCCTAAGACCTTCGATCAGGTAGAAGCCCAAGAGGAGACCATCGCCTCGCAAGAAAAGCTGGGGCACCGCGCTGGAGCGCGCCACCTCGAGCGCCGCGATCGAGGTCAATCCCCCAGCGAACAGGTCATCGTTGGGGAACGTGATGCAGCTGAGAGAGAATTTCCGCTCGCCGTCGCCCATGTCCTCGTAGGCCGGGGGAGCCCCAAGCACGTCGTGCTCCGCGAACGGGTATCGCGCTGAGTTCTGCGTCCGCGTCGGATTGAGGGGCGCGAGCCGCAGTTCGACAGGTCCAAGAGAATAGAGCATCAGGCGAAATCCAAACCGTAGTCGCCGAACACGCCGCGGAGCTCGCGCGAGATAGTTTCAGCGTTCTCCTGGGCGTTGCGGCCGTTGACGTTGAAGGTGATCGAGCCAATGCCACCCCTACCGCCACCTTTGCCGGACGGATGCACGGTGCCGTCTTGTGCGGGCGAGAAGAATTCCTGCCCGAACTCGTTGATCTGGTAGAGGCCGCCGGCATAGACCGAACCGCCGGAGGCGCGCCCCGGGCCCGTCGCGCGGCCGGCACTGTCGATACCGAGCCCGCCCGGTCCGCGCGCACCCGGCCGGTTCAGGCCAACGCCGGGGTACGCCATGGTCGGCCGCACCGGCACATCGATCCCGCCGCTGAAGATCGCCTTGATCCGCTCGAAGATCGACATGCCGGCCGCTTGGGCCGCCGGCTCGGCGTTCTTGAGGCCTGCGACGATGTCCGATCCGATGCCGCCGCCCGCTTCGCGCGCGGCCGGCGACGCCCCCTCCGCCGCAGCGATGATGGCTGCCCCAAAGCCGAAGTCCCCGGACATGGCCGACAGCATCGGGTTCTCAGAGACACGGGCCGCGTTCGGGTCGCTGGCGACGACGGCAGAGCCCGCCGCCAAGCCGAGGCCGCCGACCACCACACCACCAGTCGTGATGCCTGCCGCGAGCGCGCCGCCCGTGGCCGCGCCGGCGGCTGCCGATCCAGCCGTGCCGGCGGCAGCACCGCCACCCAGCTTGGCCGCTGCAGCGGAGAGCGCCGCCGCCGATCCGTTCAGGGCGACCGCCGAAGCCTGAAGACCAAAGCCGCCGGAGAGCGCGCTCCAGATCTTATAGGCGCCGAGCCCGACGCCGGCGGCGGCTCCGGCGCCGATTGCGAGGTCTCCAGTGGTCATCCCGCCTTCGCTGCGCGCCCAGGCAGCGATACGCCGCATGGCGTCGGCGAACGTGTTGAGGCCCCCGATCGCGGACGGCGTGAGGGGCTCGATGAGTGCCCCGACCGCATTCTTGAGCTGGTCGAGAGCACCAGCGGCGGCGACGAACGGGTCTCGCGCCGAGATCTCCGGTCCCGCGGCAGTCCCGGGGGCCTGGTTCATCTTCCGCTCTTTCGCGAGATATTGCTCCGCCTGCAACACCATGCGGCCGAAGAGGTCCGCAACGCGCTGGTTGGAGAACAGCTTGCTCATCGCGGCCGTTACCGCGACCTCATCATTCGTGTCGATCCCGCGCTTCTGCAGCGCCGGCACCAGCTTCTGGAGCGTGTATTCGAACGGGTCCTGCAGGAAAAGATCCTGGTCTTGGAACCGACCCTTCTTGTTCCGCAGCCCATACCGCTGCTGAACCGCGATCGAATCCTTGGTGGCGCGCCCGCCGATTACCTGCGACACGCTGGAGCCGAGAGCCGTGCCCACCTGGTCTGGTCCAATGTCGGCGATGAGCGCGGGCAGGATGCGGGTGAGGAAGCGCTCATTGAGCGCGAAGCCGCCGGACTTCGAACGCTTGGCGGCCGTGTAGACGTCGCCGACGCTGAATTCGGCGCCCTCCACCCCCTGCGCTCGCACGAACCCGTCGAGGAGAGAGCGGACCACGTCGATGTCGACGTTCTTGCCTAGGGTGTCGAGGCCGCGGAGAAGGCGGGTAAGGGACGAGAGCGCCTCGTCCGGGCTCTTCATGGAGCTGATGACGGCAAGGCTGTTCGCGAGGTCCGGGGCAAGCTGCATCGCGCCGCCGACGCCGATGTTCGTCAGCGACGTCTCTCGCAGGATGTTGTGCATGGTCGCGGCGTCGACCGCGCGCACGTCCCCCGAGGTCTGAAAGGCGCGCGCCTGCAGCTTGGCGCTGTCCTGTGCCGACAGGCCGGCGAGATAGTCGCGGGACTTCTCGCGCTCGAGCTCGGCCGCCGATAGAGCCGTGCCGCGGATCCCACGCCCGGCGAGATATGTTCCTCCGCCGAGACCGGCCGCATAGCCGAGGTTGCGGACCGTGTCGCTGCCCCAACCGACGAGCCGGCGACGCTCTCGTGCCTCCTGCCGCTCCATCTCGCGACGCGCGCGCGAGGCTTCGCGTTCGAGGCGACGAGCTTCGGCGGCGGCCTGGCGGGCCTCCTCCCGGGCAATGCGGGCAGTCTCTCGTGCGGCCTGCTGCTCACCCCGCGCGGCTTCACGCGCTGCGCGGATCTTCTCCCGGGCGGCATCCTTCGCGACCTTGGCGACTTCTCGCGCAACGTCTGCTGCGAGCCGCTTTTCGACGGCTGCGAGCATACGCGCTTCCCGGATCCCGTCGGCCGTGAGCTGGCGCCGGGCTTCGCGGATCTCGAGAATTCCCGCCAGAGCCTCGTTCTTCCATCGCGTGGCGGCCGACGTCTGGAAGATCTTGTCGCCCCCTTGGGCGATCTCCCGGTTGAGCGATGCCCAGGATGCCTTGAGCCGCTCGATCTCAGCGGGCGCCAGACGCAGCCGATCGATCTGCTTCTGGAATGCTGATCCCCAATTCGGCATCTTGCCCGTGGTGGCGGCGAAGTCGCGCGACACTTTCTCGGCACGGTCGAGCGACTTCGCGAGCGCGTCTACTGCGGCGGCAGCCTTCGGGGCACCCTTGGTGAGCTGATCCTTCAGCCCCAGGATGACATTCGCCTCGTAAGTGCGCGCCACGGCGTCTATTTCCTCTTCTTCGGCACCATGATGATCACCTTCTGCACGCGGTCGGCGCGCGCAGCCTCACGGCCTCGCTCGAACTCATAGGCCGCGTTGTAATCGGCGATGAGCTCGAGCCAGTCCTCGTCCATCAGCTCCGCCTTGCTGGCGTTCAGGACGCTTCGGAGGAAGGTGACGTACTCGCGCCACTGTCGGGGGTCAGCCCGTCCGCCGGACGCAAGCGGCGGGGCATGAAACGCTCGACGACCTCGCCGATAAGGTCGTCGTCGTCCGGGTCGAGGGAGTCCATGACCTCGGGCGGCGCGTCGAACATCGGCAGGCGCGCCTTGTCCGCATCGCGGGCGATGTCCGCGATGAAGTCCCGGATCTGGGCGAGCGTCATCCGGCTGACCGTGATCGCGGTCCAGACGCGCCCGTCGTATTCGACCGGGTACTGGAGCGGCACCACCTCGGAGCGGTTGCCGAGGAGCCGGGGGGCCGCCGGCTTACCGGCCGGCGCTTCGGTCTCGGTGTTGTGGTGGTCCATGATCACGCCAGCCCGATGTTTCGGGCCATCGTCTGGAAGACGATCTGCCCGTTCACCCGCCATCCCAGCGGCCCGTCCTGGTACTGGAACCAGTATTTTTCCTGGCTGTTCAGGTGCAGTGAATAATGGAGGACGTCGTCAATCTGGTAGTCGGTGGAGAAGCCGCGCTCGGCGTTGAACGCACCCATATCCGACTTGGTCATCCGCCCTTCAATCACCGCTCGGCCCGGAATCTCCTCGTTGGTGATCATGTTCCGGACGTTGCCGAGCAGGTAATACGAGAGGCGGCCGGTCGCCGACATCACGCGGTCCATGACGTCCGGGTTGATCCCGCGAAGCGAGAAGGTGAACTCGAAGGGTTCGAAGACACGGGTTCCCATCCGGATCTCCGCCAGCGCGCCGCCGCCAGTATGGCCACGGGTCTTCTCCTGCAGGGCAGGAAGCTTGAAGGTGTCGAGGACCAGGCCGAGCGCGCGCTGAGGGTCCGGCTCGCCGACAAAGAGGTTCGCCGCCTCCATCTCATAGGGGCTCTGCATCGGGTGTCTCCGTGATCGGGGAAGAGGTCAGATAGCGGCGCTACGCGGCGTTGCCGAGTTGGGTCGCGACGTTTGCGATGAGGGTGTCCAGCGCCGACGGCATGCGGCGGGAGTAGATCGTCAGTTTCTTCAGGACCGGCGCCTCTTCGGCGCGGAACATGATGGCGAGATTGCCAAGGCGGAGCTGCTCCACCGGGTTCTTGCTGGGCTCAATTCCGGTCCGGAAGTCGAGGATGTCCTCGTTGTCCTTCAGCCACTGCAGATGCTTGCGCATCGTGTCGATGACAGCGAACACGACGGCGGTGAGGATCCGGTAGCGGCCGAGGAAATACTTCAGCGTGTTGAGCTGGGTGAGCTCGATATAGTCCCGCCCACGGACGACGTTCGTCATGCGCCAGTTGTCATTCTCGCCGCAGTTGTCCGTCCCCCAGAAGACAAAGCCGCCGTCCGCAACCGAGGCCTCCACGCCGGTCTCACCCTTGACGATGATGCCGCCGTTCGCGCCAAGGATCTCCTGGCCGAGGGTGTTGGGATCGCGGTAGCTGAACGGCACCGGCGGGCTGACGCCGACGATGTCGTAGATCGGCCGGTTGGAGGGGGAGTGGAACGGCCGACCGCCATGCTCCTGATCGGTCGCGACATAGGCGCCGACCACGCGCGGTGAGGCGGGGCGGGTGACATAATTGCCGGCCGAGTCCGTCACCACGACGTCGACGAACATCGGGTGGTTGATCCGGTCGCTCTGGATTGTCTCGCGGTAGGCGAGCCAGCGCTCGCGGTTACCGACAGGCCCATCGGGGAAGAAATGAGCGTCGAGACGCTCCAGAACAGCGTTGATGCCGGCCACAATCGGATTGGCGACCGAGCCGACCACGGGGGCTCCGAGCACAAGTCCAGTCCCGCCGCCGGTCGGAGTGATCGTCGGGACAGTCGTGTAACCCTCACCGGGATTGTCGATGACGATCTCGGTGACGGCACCACCCGAGACAACGGCATGAGCCGATGCCCCGGTGCCGCCGCCCCCGCCGCTGAATGCCAGCGTCGGGGCCACGGTATAGCCCGTGCCGCCAGAGGTGACGGGGACCGAAACGACACCGCGCCAATGGAATTGCGAGGTATACCCAGGCGTCAGGATCAGCCGCGGCGTGACGGAGAGATCGTTCGGCGCATCCAAGAGCGCCCAGATCCCCGTCCCGAGTGCCTCGCTGCCGAGGATGTTGGCGATCGTCTCCTGGGCGTTGGCGCCCTCGGCGACGCGGACGATCACCATGCGAGCAGCCGACAACCCGTTGGTGAGTTGCCCCGCGACGCCGCGGATGGCGTCGGGGAGGGTGCCGACGGTGCCGAGAAGCGCTCGCATCGTCTCGTTGCTGCTGATCATGTAGACCGGCACGTTGAGGGGGAAAGCCATCGCGCTGGCGTTCGGGGCGGTGCCAACGGCGCCGACGGCGGAAAGCTCGGCGGAAGACGTGGGAAGGGCCTCGACCTCATCCCGGATATGCTGGACGCCTACGACCAGTTCGGTCATCGCTGTTCTCCAAAGAAAAAGGCCCGCGCGAGGCGGGCCTTGTGGTTGTTGATGGGCAGGGGCCGGGCAGCGCCGGGCCGCCGGGCGTCAATCCGTCGGCGCGGTCACCGGCGCCCCGAAGGGGTAGCTGCTGCCGGCGAAGGTCGGCTCCAGGTACAGCGTGGCGAGGTCTTCCGGCGTGGTGATTGTGTGCAGCACCGCGCCCGTCTCGCGGTCGCCGATCAGTACGCACGCCTCGCCCTCAAGCGCCGGATCGCGCTCCGGCCGGGCGATGATGATGTACCAGCCCGGCAGATAGTCGCGCACCTCGCGCTCATAGGTCCCGCCCATGCCGTCTTCGGCGGCCTCGGTGCCGTTGACGCGATAGGCGCGGACATTGGGAATGACGCAGCTCGTATCCCACAGCCGGGCGCCGGGCTCGATCCCCTCAATCGTGAGGGCGGGGAGCGCAGCAAGGGCGGCCGCCTCGTCAGGGAAGCGCAGGAGATAATCGATCATTCCAGCAACCCTTGCAATTGTACGTCAGTGAAGTCGCCATGCGACCACATTGCGAGGCGCTCAATGGTATCATTCCATGGCGCGGCGCCTGCGCGGCTACCAATCGTAATCCGGGCAAGGTCTGCCGCGGGGGCGGGCTGAGTGGTAACGTTTATCACCGTGCCCCCGAGGGCGGTTCCACGCCACCCCTGTGCAGCACTCCAAGAAAGGGCGCCGTAGAACTCGGCACCGGGGGCAATCCCGGTCGCTAGCCGATACGTGCCCACACCGCCGGGAAAGGCCATCCAAACCTCGTTCGACCGGCCGAAGTTGTCGATACCGATGCGATTGGCGGTGGAAGCGGCGGGCATGAGGTTAAGCAGAACGTTAGCGTCGCCGACATTGCCATACCGTGGCATATGGGCGCCGAAGGCGATGGTGAAGCCATTGGCCGGCACAATCGGTAGCGGCATGGACAGGTTGTCGGTTCCCCTTACCCCGGTGGTCGCACCCGTGACGATGTAGGAAGACGCGCGAGAACCGGCTTCAAGCTGGAAGCCCGTGACCTTGATGCGCCGCTGCTGATTGGTCGTCGCTTGGAAGACGCCAACGCCGCCCGTGCCACCACTGGTGCCACTCCATCCGCACCGCCACACTTTGGTGCCCACGCGCGCGATTACGGTCGGCACGAGTGTGGGGCCGCCTGCTACCAAGGCGAAGGTGTTAAGCCCGCTGACAGCACCGCCACCGAAAACCGGCGGCGCACCGTCTTCCATCTCAACCAAAACGGAAAGCGTCGCCTGCGTGCCGGTCGCGAGCGGGTTCGCCTTATAAGCCCACGCGTTGGCCGTGGTGTTATTGAGCCGGAGACCCGTCCTTCCGCCCTCGATGTCGGATACAGCCGTAATATTACTGCCGCTGATCAAGTCGGCCGTGCCGGCCGGGCACTCGCTGTAGGTCAGCAGATTGGTCGCCGCTCCCTCGATCCGAACGCCTAGCGGCTCGCGTGTCACCGGGTCATGGTCGTAGCGGAGCGCGTTGCTGCCGACCATTTCGTAAACGCCATCGGCCCGCCACCGCCCTGCCGCCGAGGCGCGCGAAAAGGCCATGTCTGCCGCGACCGAGCCCCAGCGCGGCACACCGGCCGCCGAGCGGAAGCCGTATTTCTGCCCGGCGAAGTCCAGCAGCGCCGCCGCGCCCGGCGCACCCTTGGCGGCCATCCAGGCGCCGACCTCGGACGGCCCGATGATGGACGGCGCCGCGCCGAGCAGCACCGTCACGAGAGGTCTCCCTGCACGTGCCAGACGACATTGGTGCCGTCATTAGCGATGACGCGGGCGATAACCAGCGCGCCATCGCCCGGCAGCTTGGTGCCGGTCGGGTGCGTCTTGAGCACCGCTCCGGCGGCGGCGGCGACCGTCACCTCGCCGGCGCCGAGCCGGGAGAGCGGGATATTCCAGCCGACCGGGAAGTCCGGATCGTTCGGGAAGGTGATGGCGCAGGCGGCCGTGAAGTGCTTCTCCAGCCCGCGATCCTCGACCGCCGGGGACCATGCGGCGGCGGTGATCACCTCGGGCGTGCCGCCGACGAGGGCGGTGTAGAGCGCCTGCACCAGCGCCGCCTTGCCCGCCGCGTCGTCCCATTCGGGCTGCAGTAACACCTTCATGGCCGCGACCAGATCGGCGCGGCTTTCGGCGGGGTTTGCGATATTAATCCCCATGGGTCACGCCTCGTAGAAGGTCAGGTGGACGTGAGAAGGATCGAGAAAGCCGCCAACGGCCTGATTGGCGGCCATGCACGTCACGTCCAGATACTCCGCCGCCTGCGCGGCGATCCCGCACGAGGTCACCGACCCGCCGCTATAGGAGATGGCCGACGCCACGACGTAAGCGGCGGTTTTCATCGGCGTGGTGAAGGTGATGCGATATGCCCCCGCACTGAGGCGGGCGACCGTCGAGACGTTGCGCTGCCCCCGGATCGTCGGTGACGAGCCGCCGGCGAAGTTCACGAACGCCGCCGGCCCGGCCGCGACGAGGGCCGGCTTGAGGGTCGCCGCATCGGGATAGCGATCGGCAGTGCCGGCCGTCAGGTCATCCGCCGTCGCCTTGCGCACCACGCCGGCATCGGCCGTCGTCGCGCCCACTTTCAACGCGGCCCAGATTTCGGCCGCCGTCGCCAGCGTCCGCAGCCCGCGCAGGCCCGCGCCGATGCCGATCGTGGTCAGCGCTTGGGTTTCCGTCGTGTCGTCGAACAGGCCCTGAATGAGCGTACTCACGCCGAGATTACCCAGCGCCTGCGCCTTCTGGCCGGCGGAGAGCCCCTGCGCCGCATCGATCCGCAGGCGGTTGCCCAGCGCGGTCGAGACCGTCGTGGCGAAGGCCGGATCGTTGCCCAGGGCGGCGGCGAGCTCGTTCAGCGTGTCCAACGCCGCCGGCGAGCCGCCGACAATGCTCGAGATCGCGCTGTTGATCAGCGAAATCACCGTGTCCTGCCAGCCGGTCACGTCGCCGAGCTGCAGCGCCGCAGCGATCCATTGGGAGCCGACCTTCTTGAGAAACTGGCCGTTCGCGCCGGCGGAAACGTCGACGTCGGTGAGCTCGTCGAGCGCCGGCCGCCAGTTCCCCGGCATCTTGCCCGCCAGGGCCTCCACGAGTCCGACGATCTGCGCCATCTCGTGCTGGTGCGAAGTCGGCGCCTTGCCGGCGAGGAGCACGTTCAGCGCCTGAACCGCCGCATCGATGACCATGAACGCCTCAGCGAGGCGCGGAACATCGTAGTCCTGCGTGTTGCTGTTGAAGACCGGCAGCGGCAGGTTCAGGTAGGGCGTGATTTCGTCAACGTTGGCCATGGGCCACAGGCTCCTCAGTAGCTGAAGAAGCGGGGCTTTCGAGCCCGGACGCGCGCCGCCGGTCCGCCGGTGAGGCTGACCTTCAGCCGCACCAGATCGGCGGTGACCCCGGTCTTGTGGTAGCGCCGCTCGATGGCGCCATCGGTGAGCACAGTGGTGCTCGCGAGCGTCATCGGTTCAAAGACGTCGTTGGCCTTGTCCATGCTGACGGTGAGCGTGGCGCCCGCTGGCAGAAGCGCTTGGATGCGCCCAACGACGTTGACCCCCGTGCCGGCGACGAAGGCGCGGCTGACATAGTCGCCCGTCGTGCGGATCTTGCCGCACAGCAGGGTGACATAGGGATAGAGCACCGGGCTCACCTCGGCCGTGCCGCGCAGCACCGCCCAGAGCTTCACGGCCTCCGTCACATACTCCGAGAACTCGTGCGGCTCATTGGGCAGCAGCACGATGATCTCGCCGTTCGCGCGCTCCAGCTCGAACCAGAAGGCGCAATCGGAGGTCGGGATCTCCACGGTCGCCCGGATGCGCAGATCCGAGCAGTCGACGAGATTGAACGTTCCGAGGTTCTCCCGGCGCGTCGTCGCGGTGAAGCGCGCGGCATAGATCCGGCTGGTAATGTCGGAGTTCTGGTGGTGATCCCAGGACACCGCATTGCTGGAGCTGTGGCGGTTGCCGGCCGCATAGGGCTGGGCCGCCACCGTCTCCTGCCGGAGCGCATCGAACTCGCCGACATTGGCGACCGAGATCGAATGCTCGCCGTCATCGGTCTTGATGACGAACGCACTCAGGCCGGTGGCGCCCCGCACCACCGGCCAGTCCCACCGTGCCGAGATCCAGTCCCCGTCAGAGACCGTCGACATTGGGACCGAGGCGGTTGCGAAGACGTCGGTGGTCGGGTCGCCGTCGCGCATGTCCACCAGTTCGACCGCGAGCGGACGCGCCGGATTGCCGACCTTGCAGATGCGGAAGTCGACGCCGGTGATGTGGCGCACGGTGAGCGGCGCGAAGCTCTGCGCTTGCGGGTCACGCTCTTTCGGGCCATTGCGGCGCGCCGGGCTGTTCTGCGGCTGAGTGCTGCCGCCGCCATTGGACTGTGGCGGCGGCGGCGGCACGGTGGTGACCGTCACCACGCGCTGCATCACGCTGATGTCGATGATGCCGTCGCCGGTGAACTCGGCCCAAGCCTCGGCACCGCCGGCACCTCGCGCATAGACCATCTTGGTCCCGGTGGTGATCCCCTCCGGGATCACGAAGGACGCGGCGATCTTCCCAGCGCCATCAGCAACCCGGGCCGGGCTCGGCGTAAGGTCAAGACCGTCGAACTCGAAATAAGACAGGATCTCGCCCGCTCCGAACCCCTCGATCAGATAATCGACCTCGATCTGGCGCAGAAAGGTCGCCGACTCCTGGCGCCGCGACATGAGCTGCTCGCTCGTGGTGGTTCCCGCTCTCGTCCCCGTGACCTGCACGGTGCGATCCGAGAGCCATTCCGTGCGGGTCTCGGTCCACATATCCACCGCCGGCGAGAGCGAAAGCTTGGCCGGCAGGGGGTAGAAGTTCTGGTACGGGTTGATCTTTACGCAGGCCGTCACGAACGGCTGGTCGATGATCAGCTCGTCGACATAGGGCAGCAGCACCGGGCCCGTCATCGGCACGGTGATGATGGTCGGATCGATCGCCAGCCGAATCTCGTTGTCGACGATCGCCGCCGTCTGCGGCACGCCGCCGTCCCGGTAGTCGTCATTGTCGAGCGGGTCGACGAACATGCCGTTCTTGGCGACCGGTTCGCGTTGATCCGCGTCCTGCTCAAGCCGGGCGAGCGCCAGCGTGTCGGCGTTGCGCAGCACCAGGTCCATGAACCGCCAGAGCATCGGCAGTGGACAGGCCGCCGTGCCGTTGTTCACGACGATGGGCGTGCCCCGCCAGTCGTTGTGAATGTCGGCGAGGCCGAGCACATCCGCCGGTTCGATCGGCGGCTTCGGGGTACGCGCCGACACCCCCCGCAGATAGAGCACGTCGCCCTGCTGGTTGAGGCAGAGGCGGTCAGTGCGCGGCAGCTTCCAGTGATAATTCACCAGCACGGTGCTGCCGGTGACACCGCCGGACACAACGATGTCGTCGAGGCCGATGGTGGTCGGGGCCACGGTCTCCAGATAGGTATAGGTGACCGTGTAGCTGGAGCCCGTCGCCGGCTCCGCGCCCGCTGGCGCCCACGAGATGCTGTTCCCGTCCCGCACATAGGCGCTGGTGGCGAATGTCGTGCCACCCTGCACCACCAGCTCGATCGTCTGCACGCTCGACTTCGGCAGCAGGTCGGAGGTTCCGGCGACCGGGCCGCGCACGATGGTGCTGCTGGTCCGCTTGACCACCGTGACCGAGTTCACTGCCGCGATCGGGCCGTTCAGCAGCCGGATCGTCGCGGTGCCGCTGCCCCCGTCGTCGAAGACGTGCGGCTCGGCGCCGACCTGCGCGACGTTCCACTCGATCGGCTCGCCGTAGCGCAGCGCGGCGGTGCGCGTGCGGGTGTTGCCATAGATCGAGGCGATGCCCTCGGAGACCGAGAAGTGCATCGCGGAGCCTACCTGGCCCAGCGCGGTCACGATGCAGCCCTTGGCGATGTAGTTGCCGCCCGTGACCAGCACGTCCTTCGCAGCGATCTGCGCGTTGATGGTGGCGAGCGAGCTGGGGCCGGTCTGGTCGATCACGGTGCCGTCGCGCGCGACGTAGACCTGATAGTAATCGCCCGGCTCGCTCAGGCTGCGCAGGGACCATGCAACCGTCGGCACCTCGCGCGCCGCGCCGTCCTCGCCCTCGGCCTTCGAGCCGGGATGCAGGCCGCGCAGCGCCGGCAGGTCGTCCCCATCCAGATAGGAGGTGACGATGCGGATGCCGATCGAGACCTCACCTTCGAGGTCGATGCCTTCCAGGATTCGCTCCGGCACGTCGCGCATGTCACCGGCGGCGTAGATCTTGCCGGCCGCAAGGATGATGCGGCCGGTCTCGACGTCGATCGACACCTGCGCGCCGGAATAGCGGTCGCCGTCGCGGGCGACCATGTCTCCGACGCGCTGGATGCGGCGTCGCATGATCGACTGCGCTTCATTGGCCTCGGCCGCCTGCACGAAGTCGCCCGCCTTGTGAACGAGGCCGGCAAACTGCGGAAAGGCCGCGTTGCGGTCATAGGCGCCGGGGACAAACGGGTGCTCGTAGGCCATCAGAACCTCAGAAGAAGAGCGACGCAGTCGCGGGTGGTGCGCCCGAACTCGAGCGCGAGCGGCTGCTCGATGACGATGGGCCCGGCCGGCATGAGGCCGCCGGGCGGGAGGTGCTGCACCCCCGGCTTGAAGGTTGCCGCCGGCGCTGCAGAGAGGATGAAGCCGACGCTGGCCGCCGTGCTGCCATGTCCCTCGCCAAACGCGGTGAGCGCCTCCAGGTAGAGGAGCCTCGGCGCCGACGTGGCTGGCGCATACCGGGCGCCCTCGATGCGATAGACACCGGTAGGGCTCGGCACCACGCCGCGCCGGACGCGGCACCGCCGATAGAACAGCACCTCGCCGGCGGCGTCCTTAAAGACCGCCCATGCCGGGCCGGCGCCGGTCGCGGCAAGCATGCCGGCCGCTGCAGAAGCGACCTCGCTGGATGCCCAAGGCTGTGCGAGCCAAGGGCCGCCCCAGCGCGGCGAGCCGCCGCCGGCGGGGACAAACCTCAGCAGCTCGCCGTTGAGCGTGAGCGGCTCGCCGTCGACCTCGAGCGCCCATGGATCGGGGATGCCGAGCGCCCCCAGGTCCTCCGCCGTCACCTCGTGGGTGAACTCGAAGCGGCGGCCGAAGGACCATTTGGCTTTGCCGCCGGGCACTCGGACGCCGGAATCGTCTTCCCACGCCGAGCCGTCCCAACGGCTGTAGTCGCCCTCGGCGGCGCGAACATCGTAGCCGGCGAACCCGCGCCAGAAGTCAGAGCGCAGCGGCACGGACAGGCCGGCGATGCCATCGATGCGCGGCAGATCCGCTTCATCGTCCCGAACCCGGTCGAGCTCGAGTTGGAAGTGGTTCCACCAGCGCCAACGGACTGCGGCCTCCTCGATCTTCGCGCTGTACCCGAGCCATCCGAGTCCGCGCGCCATGGCCGCCGGCGTGCCACGCACGCGCTGCCAGGCGATGCCCTCGCGGATCAGGTCGTAGAGGTTCGGGACATAGGGCTGCAGCTCCCCGAGGCCGTACTCCCAGATCAGGTAGGGCAACAGGCTCGCCGGCGGGTTCAGCATCTTGAGGCCGTGGAGCGACCAGATAGCACCGTCGACCGCGGGGTAGGGGTCGGTGGCCCTCTCGAGAACCCGCTCGAAGGACGTCGGCTCGTGAACGAGGGGGGTGGTATCGGTGCTCAATATGCGCGCCCCTCGTTGACAATCGAGATGTCGCCGAGCGCGATGGCCTCGTTCGGACCGGCCTCAACATAAGGGGTGATCACTTGAACGCGCTGCAGGCCGGCGATCATCAGGCGGGCTGTGACCCATTCCGGAACCAGATCGAAGCCAATGCCGCTCTCGGCCGCCCAGGCGGATCGAAGGGCGCCGGCCGCCTCGTTGATCACGGCGTCGGAGCTGTTCGGCAGCAGCCAAGCCTTGGCGGCAATGCTCACCACATTCTTGACGGCGGGGATGACCTTGATGACGTCGTTGACCATCCGGACCGCGTCGGCATTGAGGGCAGCCGTGACCGTCGCGAGAAGGCCAGCATCAGCGACGCCATTGTTGTCGGTGGAGAGCACGGCAACGTTGATCGTCGGGTCCCGTCCGTCTCGGTAAGGGCGCGCATCCTCGACCCGAAGGGACGCGCCCAGCGCCTCGCCTCGATAGCGCGGCGCTGTGCCACCCGTGGAGCGGCCTTGGATGGCGAGAATGGTGCGGAGCTTGAGCCGCTGGTCGGTCTCCCCGACGAGCCGGGTGACGCCATAGAACACCGCGAGGTGGTCGATGTCGCTGCCGCTCGCGTATGCCAACAGGTTCGCCCGGATCGCGTCGTTGATCCTGCCGCGAAGCAGCATCTCGCGAAATGCACCGGGTCGAAAGATGATCCGCGTTTCCTCGGTTTCGAGGTGGGCGGTGTCGAAGGGTGGGAGATTCAAGTCCGGCCGTTCGGAGCGCAGCGCATCCCAGCCGGCGAGAAAATCCGCGACATGCCGCGCGAGGATCTGCTCGACGCCAAGCGTCTCGATCGCCTCGGCCGCCGGGAAGCCGGCGAGATCGGCAATCGTCAGCACGGCCATCGTCAGGCTCCTGATACGGTGAGGATGCCGCCGGCGCTCTGCAGGCGGAGCTTGCTCGCCACGCCGCTCTCCGGCGTGAAGTCGCCGAGGTGCCCGCGTGGGAAATAGATGCCCTCGAGGATGACCTCGAGGTTGCCATCTCGCCCCAGCGAGACCGGCGTGATCTTGACCAGGCGAAACCGTGGTTCTGCCGGAAGGCCATTGAGCTGGCGGATGGTCAGGGCGAGCGCGATCGCGCGAAAGAACCGCGTAATCGTCGTCGCTGTGCCGAGCTTCCCGAGAAGGCTCATGCCCGGGAAGCCGAACCATTCGCGGAGGATGGCGTCGCCCAGCCCGGTGGTGAAAATGACCCCGATCGACTGCACGACATGATCAAAGTCCGTCAGGAGCCTCCCGGTCTCCCGATTAAGGCCCGCCGAATGGGCCATGGGCTACTTCTTGCCCTTCTTGGCCGGCTCTTCCCCGAAGGGTTCGATCACCTGCTGGCGAAGCGGATGCTCCGCCTGGGCGTCGGTCAGCATGAGCGGCGCTCTGCCGGCAAGGATCTCGGCGTCGCGAATGCGCTGCCCCGCGACATGCGATCCAGCGGACGGAAGCACCCGGAAAGGCTTTTCCAAGGTCATCATGGTCTCCTTCAGGGGATGCGGAAGAACGGGCGGCCGGTGGTCGCGTGGCCACAGATCGCGAGATGGCCTTCCCGGCAGACCGGGATGCCGTTGAACCGAAAGCTCGGCGAACCTTCCGCCATCACCGGATTGCCGACATGCGGGGGCAGCGGCGGGTGAGATGCAACGTGATCGCCGAGAAGCACGACAGTCGCGCCGTCGACAGTGAAGCCGGCACCCTGCATTCCAAGCTGGACGCCCCCGGCATAGTCGATGCCGACGCAAGCTATGCCAGGCATAGGCTAACCCTTCGCGAAATCGTAGTCGGGGGCGACCATTTTCAGGCCGGAGCCGGTCAGCTCGAAGCTCGCGCCGTCGCACTCCAGGACGATCTTCGGTCCTTTGATCGACAGCTCGTCGCCCTTGAGCGTTATGGTCCACGGCCCGAAGGTCAGGACATGCTCGTCACCCTTCTCGCTGGGGGACGGGTTCGCCTCGCTTTGCGTGCGAGGATGGAGCGTCCCCATCTCGAAGTCGCCGTTGTCCGAATGAAGATCCATCTGCTGCCCGATGCTGGGCGGGGTGTGAACCTTGAGGGCGCCCATGACCTGCGCGTAGCGGACCCATGGGCTCAGGAACGGCTCCTCGTCTGTGCCGCCCAGCCGGATACGAGCCTTGCCCGCCTTCGCATCCACATGCGTGACAGGGCCGGTTGTCTTCGCATTGGCCGCGCGCCAATCCTGCTGGGTCGACCGCGCCAGCGCGTCAATCAGGTGCCGGACCTCAGTCATCGGCCTCACCGTCTTCGACAATCGCGCCTTCCAAGGTCGGCGCCTCGCCCGTCTCGGTGGCATCGAGCGGGGCCAGCCCCGACGCGCGAATCTCCGCGTCCGACCATCCCATCCGCGCCTGGGTAATACGCCACGACGGCATGCCGGCGGGGCGCTCGATCATGACCTTCAGCGCATCCGCCACTGGCACAAGCTCCGGGTCTGTCCGGAGCTTGGCGTCGATCTTCTGCCAAACGGTGGAAAGGGGTGCTCCCATCGACGGCTCCGGAATCATCCGGCAGTTGAGCTGCACCTCGCGGTACGGAACCGGAACGTTGCGCTCGACCTCCACCAGTACAGGGGCGCTGGTGAACCCGGCGTAGGCCCGGACTATCTCCCGATACAGATCCGCCCAGGTGTTGGCGGGATCGGCGAGCGCGTCGACGACCTGACGCCAAAGGAGGTCCATGCCGAAGCCGGCGCCGGCGTCGTTCATCGTCAGTTCCATGCCTTCGACCACCACGTTGCCGGGCGGGAGGATCATTTGGATGACGAGCTCGATAATCTGGTCGGCGGTGGAGCCGTAGAGGTCGCGCCCGCGCGGGTCGAACTTGATCGCGCCGGTATAGACGGCGATCACCGGCTTCTCACCGAGGCGGTCCAGCGGCTCCTTTGGCGCGTTCAGAACCGCGCCGGCAGATGTCCGCCCTTCAAGCGCCTTGGCGAAGGCAATGCGCGAGACGGTGGCGACGAGGCTCACGGCGCGGGTTCCTTGACAGGGGTGCAGCGGAAGACCGTGCGGCCGAGCCCGTCGGGCTCCGGATCCTTGGCGACCTGCCACACCGGCGAGCCGATCCGCTCGACCAGCACGAAGCGATCGCCGCGACGCGGCATGAGGCCTAGACGGCTATCCGCAATGCTGATGTGGCAGAGGTCGGCAGAGATTTCCGCCGTGTCACCGTCGTTCCTGCCCGCATTTCGCAGCCGCGCGACAGCGGGCTGGATGTCGACGACCGCGTCGGTGATGTCGAAAGCGGGCCGGTCCGCATCGGCGCCTTGGCGCACGAATTTGCCGTCGGCGCGCGGCTCCACCCGCACGGTTTCGCCATAGAGGTCGTCGACGGCCTGAGAGACCATCGCCTCGAACTCAGCGAATTTCTGCATGGGGGAGCCGCGCGCCGATCAACCGGGGTCAGGTCATACGACCGGACATGAGCACCCGGGGGCGGGTGCAGTAGTGGAGCACGTTCGTCTGGAACTCCATGTTGACGCCCTTGCCGTTGGGCATCTCCCACTGCTTCGCGTAGAGAGCCTGGCCGGGGCGGTTCACCGTCTCGATGTAGTCGGCCGGCGCATAGGCTGTGCGGAAGAGACCGGGCACGCCGAGCGGGACGAAGCGGACCTTGTCGCTGTCCACGCCGACATTGAATCCGCCGCGGTAGTTCGCCCACATGATGTTGAAGGCCGGGAATTCGCCCCAGACGCCGTTCTGGGGGTTCTCCGCATTCAGGAAGCCGGTGCGGAGGGTGGCGGCGGCCTCGTAGCCCTTGTACGTCTCGCGGATCTCCTTGTGCTGGATCAGCTTGTCGTAGAAGGCATCACCGGCAATCCCGAGGATGCCGTTGAACGGGAGCCCCCCGAGCGTGGCGCCCATGGCACGCATGAGGTCCGCGCTCTTCTGGCGCAGCACGCCGTCCGCCGGGTTGGGGTTGTCGAGGTCCCAATCCACCTCGGTCGCCTGCGTCTCGCCCATCTCGGTGAAGTAGTTGTAGAGGACCGACCCGTCCTTATCGAGCAGCTTGCCCTGGGTCACGACAGCGAGACGATGGTACTCCTCCGTCAGCGCGAAGGACTGCCGATGATCGGCAGCGCGCTCGGCGATCGATCCGATGAGGGTCTCCACGGCCGCCTCTTCGCCGAAGGCGCGGGCATTCTGCACCTCATCCGCATAGATCGCGTCGTCGCGCTGGAAGTGCGGGACGGTCAGCGTGCGCAGCGTGCGGCGAGCGCGACCGACGGTATCGCCGGGACCGCCACGGGCACTGGCCGGGACGATCGAGATCTGGCCGTCCTTGTCCTTCTCGATTGCCACGCTGGTGGTCGGGATCGAGCGGGCGGTGAAGAGGTTGAGGCGGCTGATGTAGCCGGGGACGTAACGCACTTCACGCATCGCGTCGGTCAGGGTGGTGACCGAAAATGCGTCCTGCTGGAAAATGTCGAGCATCTTCAGTTCACCTTCAGTTGCGTACGATGATGCCGGCGGCGGCGAGCTGGGTCGCCTTGGCGGTCTTCTTCGTGTCGTCGTTGACCGTCGCCTCGTAGGCGAGGCATTTGCCGTTCACTTCGGCGTCGCGAGTGATCGCAGCGACGCGCACGTCGGCGCTGGTCGCGTCGACGCCGTGGATCGGAAGGGCGACGCCGGTCTGGCTTCCATCCGAACCGGTGGCGGGCGAGGGGACGTACTTGCCCGACGCCGTGACCTTGCCGAGCACGGTGCCCGGCGCGACCTTGCCCGAACCGGACGCGATCACGATGGTGTCGCGCGAGCGGTGCCAATTGGCCTCGCTCATGACGAACTCGCCCGGGCGGGGACCTTCAGTGAGAACAGGCATGGAGGTTTCTCCGTGTGGGGGCGGGGTTCAGGCGGCGGTGGCGCCGCGCGCGGCGTTTGCCTGTGCGAAGGCGTTCTTCCACTGCGCGTTGATGGTGGCCTTGGAGGCAGCCTTGGCCTCGGGCGACGCGACATTGTCGCCCTCAGCCTTCCGCTGGCCGTAGTTCTCGGCCTGCGTCTGGGCGTTGGGCGCCGCCTGCGCGGCGGCCGGAGCGGCGGCGGGAGCAGCGGCCAGCATCGCCTTGGCGTCGGCCACCGGCATTTCGGTGTTGAAGGCGATGTGATTGGCGAGGGCCTCGCGCCCCTTCGCCTCATCGCAGTTCATGATTTCGCCGATGCGCGCCTTGGTCGCCGTGGCGGCGTCACTAGCGATCTTCGCGGTGTCGACATTGGTGGTGTCGTCCGCCTTGGTCTTTTCAGCCATGGGAGGATCCTTTGGACTGGTTGCGACGGCGGACGAAGCCGCCTGCAGGGCCTCGCGGAGGTTCCACGAGTTCTTCTTCGCCAGCGCCACGGCCGACTTCGGCGCGTGCTGGTAGAGGGAGTAGTCGAAGGCGGTGGCCGCCTTGGCGGGCTTGGTCTCCGCCTTGGTGGCGAAGCCTTCGGCGACCGCCTGCTCGGCAGTGAGCCAGGTCTCGGCGAGCATCAGCGCGCGGCACTCGTCCTCGGATTTCCCACAGACGTCCGCGTAGATCCCGGCCAGCGAGACCGCTTCGGTTTCGAGGTACTCGATGCTTTTCTGGTGCTCGGCCGAGTTGCCAGACGTCCAAACCATGGGGTCATGGATCATCATGGTCGCGCCCTTGCGCATGATGATCTCGTCGCCGGCCATGGCGATAATCGAGGCGGCGGACGCCGCCATGCCCTCGATCGAGATCGTGACCTTGCCCTTGTGCATCGACAGGGCATTGAAGATCGCCTTGCCGTGCGAAACGTACCCGCCGCCGGAGTTGAGGCGGCAGGTTACATCCGCGTCGCGGCCGATCTCGGCGAGCGCCTCGAGCACCTCTTTGTCGGTGAACCCGTCTTCCCAGAAGGAATCGCCGACGAACCCGGTGAGCACGAGCTCACCGTTCACCAGTACAGCCATAGGTGGACCTTTCAGACCTTGAAGGGGTCGTAGCCGGGCGGGCAGGGGCGCGACCCAGCCTGAATGGCGAACCGGCGCGGGCCGCGGCCTTGCTTCGCCATGCACTCGGATTCGAGCCGTTCAATTAGCCGGCCGAACTCTTTGATGTCGGTTCGATTGAACCAGGTCTCCCGGTCACGGAACGAGACCTTTTCGACCGCCGCGCCGGCGACCATTCGCATGTAGGCGGGGCGCATCGCCTGCAGCGCGGAGCATGGATCGTACTCGGCGGCCCCGAAGAGCGCTTCGTAGTCGATCGCCATGATCAGTCGATCTTCTCGACGGACACATCGCCGTCACCGGCGTGAAGATCGGCGATCTTCTTGGCGGCCGCGCGCGAGGTGAAGGTCACCGCGATATCGCGATCGGCGTTCCAGCCCGGGACCGGACCAGCATCACAATAGAAGGCAACCTCGCGATGCCGATCGATCCGCTGCACGCGAAAACCGCGCGAATTGGCCGCCGCATCGGCCTCTGCCTTGGCCTTGGCTTCCGCCTCGGCGACGGCAGCTTTCCTGGCAGCCTCAGCTTGGGCGACCGTTTCGGCTTCAGCGTCGGCTCGCGCCTTGGCATCGGCCTCCGCATTGGCCTTGGCCTTGGCTTCCTCGTCCGCCTTGGCCTTGGCTTCCGCCTCGGCCTTCTCGCGGGCCGCTGCCTCTGCCTTGGCCGCAGCGGCAGCAGCCTTCAGTTCTTCCCGGGTCGCCATCGTGATCTCCTAATCTTCGGGGACGAAGGAGGGGTTGTCGCTCTTGTCCTCGTCGTCGCCCTGCTCATCGCGATTGAATTCTGCGCCCGGATCCTGGGGAGCATGGGGATCGGGCAAGCCAAGCTTCAGCGCAGCGTCCTTCTCGCGCTTGCGCTGACGAAGCTCGTCGTCCGGGTCGATGCCGAGAGCTTCCGAGATCCGGCTCAACGACATCACGCCCATGTTCTTGTAGGTTTCGTAGGCGCGGGCGGACTTCAGCTCATCGGCCTGCGGCTGCGCTGGGCCGTTCCACTGCGCGCTGCAGGCCTCGGACTTGTTGGCGAGGAACGCCTCATAGCCGCCGGGGAAGGTCAGGCGACCGGAGCCAATCTCGTCTTCGAGCCATGCCTCATAGACCGCCTGGCAGAAGGGCTTCACGATGAAGGCGCGTCGGCGCAGCACCACATTCCAGTTCACCGCCGTGTCCATGCGGACGGACGAATAGGTGGCCTTGCGGGAATCCAACGTGCCGGCGGTGTAGGTGACGCCGGCAACGAGGCAGAGCTCGCGCAGCAACCAGCCCATGAACTCGTCGTAGGCCGCGCTCGCCGAGGTCGACTCGTGGAACTGCAGCTCCTCGTTCGGGAAGAGGTGCCCGATCCGACCGTTCTTGTTGAGATCGATCTTCTCGCTCTCGTACCAATTGCTGCGAGCATCAGCGTATTGCGCGAGGTTGAGCTCGAGCCCCTCGTCGCCGGTCATCAGGCCCTCGTAGGCCCGGATCCCGGACAGGTCGGACTTGATGGTCGCGGCGAAGATGGTCTGGATCAGCGCCTTGGTGAGCGTGGCGTCAGAGAACTGATCGATCTGCCGAACGACCTTCAGGACCGGCGCGAGCGGAGAGATGCCGCGATAGGTCTGCAAGCCGGGCTCGAAGACATGGATGACCCGCTGGCGCCCGTCGCGGTCATAGGCGGCGTAGTCGCGATCGACCCGAATGCCCCACCGATCGGCGATTTGGATATTGTAGCTCTGCGGACAGCCCAGTGCGTCGACGGTGACGCCGTCGAACTGCCGCACGCCATCACTCTTCCGGGTCAGCCGCGACGCCGGCAGCAGGGACACCTTCGAGAAGGATCCGCCGCGCCGGCGCTGGAAGATCGGCAGCAAGGCGAGTATCTCGCCATACCAGAACCAGCCTTTGTAGGCGGCGTCCTGCTGCTGGCCGAAGCTCATCCGGCCGCCGGCGTCGCATTCGCGTGGCGTATTTGCCCAGGCGTAGAAGCGTCGCTCAACCATCCGTGCCCAATTCGCGCCGGCGTCCTCGGTCCAACCGAGGGCGTCAACATCGGGTTGGCAGGACAGGGTGAGCCCGGTGCCGACCACTGCCGAGGATGACTGGTCGACGATTCCAGCGATGAAGCCGGAGTTCTGGTAGGCGTCGATCGTACGCGCAGCCGATTGCTGCCACGCGGCGCGCACGTCCTGCGCCGTCTCCCGCAGTGCGGGCATCCATGACCGGAAGAACGGCGAGGCATTGTTTCGGAAATACGCCGTTGCGGGGGCCCGAGACGGCGCTGCCGCAGCCGCCGTCTTCTTCGCAAGCGGCCAGAACCTCACCATTTCTTCCTTCCAAGAGCTTCGCGCAGAGCGGCGTTCGGGTCGGGCCTGGGCGCGTCTGGCGCGCTCAATTCGGCTTCGCGCCGGTCGAAGTCGAACCGGCAGATGTTCCGGACCGCGATCGCGTAGCAGGAGCCGTCGAGGGCCTCGGCCTGGCGGTTGCCGATGCGAACAAACTTCGTGGTCACACGGCCGTTCTTGATCTCGACCTTGCGGCGCTCGGACGTGAACTGGACGAAGAATTCATGCGGCAGCACGTCGGCGAACTGCAGGGCGCCCGGGTCTCCCGGCTCAGTCTGCGTCGACGTGATCAGGTCCATCTTGATGCCGTCGACGCCGACGATGTGGAGCCGGGCACCGGCGCGGCGGGCGCGCTTCGAGGTGGTGGCCTTGATGTAGGGGCGAGGGCCCTCGTCGCCTTTGATCGCGACGACCTTGCGCGGGGTGCGCGGGCCGCAGAAATCGTAGACGGCCTGCGTCCGGTTGCCGTCGCCTGAATCGATCGCGGTGGCCTCGATCCCAATCTGCCCGCCGAGTGGGTGCTTCCACTTGGTGAGCAGGATGGCGTCGAGCTCGTTCCACAGCAGCGATTCCGCGCCCGTGTCGCCGCGCAAGACCTCGTGGCCGAGGAACCAGCGTTGGTCACGCGACCAGCCGAGGAAGACGATCTCTAGCCGATCCGGCTGAACGTCGACGCCGACCGTGATGTAGAGGACCAGCGCCGGGATCCGGACGTCCCAGCGCTGGGCCTCCTCGTCCCACTTCAGGCCGAAGTTGCCCGCCCTGGCCATCAGGTGGTGTTCGTTGATCTGGTCGAGAGTTGTCGACCACGGCAGGCCTTCGACGGTGTTGCGGAACGGCTGGAGACCAGACGGCCCGGCAGCCTTCGCCGCCACGAACTTCTCGGCAAGCGTTCCCCACCCGGCCGTCGGCTGTAGCGAGATCAGGGCATTCATCTTGAAGCCGGCGTGCTCCGGCACTTCCGGCTTCGTCCGCTTCCACTCGCCGTTCTCGACCATCTCGGCCTTGAAACGGTGCTCGTTGGTGCCCGCGCAGTGAGGGCAGACGACCACGGCTTCCCGCGGCTTGTCCTTCGGCCAGTCGACGTGCGCCCAGAGCATCTCGAAGAAGACGCCACACTGCGTGCAGGGCACCTCGAAGATCCGCTGGTCGCTCTCCTGGTAGCCCTTCCAGATGAAGCTCTCGCCCTCGCCGACCGGGGTCGAGCCGCGGATGAACTTCTGGTCGGGGAACGACGCCGCGCGGTTCTCGCCGAGCGTGACGGGATCACCTTCCTTGGTGACCACCATGCCGTCGACTTCGTCCCAATAGATTTTGCGCGCCCGATGCGAGCGCATGTTGCGCGGCGCATTCGTGCCGAGCACCTTGAGCGTTCCACCGCCAGTGAACGAGCGGACGGTGAGGGTGTTCCTGCCATCGAAGCGGCCAACGCGCATCTCCGCCTGCAGGGCCGGTGAGTTGCGGAAGCCGGGATCGATGTCCTCGACCATGATCTTCCGCGCGTCCTCATCGGTCGGGACGTAGACGATCACGGAGGTCGGATCGTTCGCGGCGTCGGCGCCGATGCTCGCGGCGAGGAGGGTGGTGTAGCCGACCTGAATCGGCTTCACGATGGTGACGCGGGTGTGGACGCGATCGCCCATCACGTCCGCGATTTCGCGCTGGAACTTCCAGAGCTTGAACCGCCGGAGCGTGCCCGCGCTGTCGATGTAAAAGTTGCCGGCAATCCAGTCCGATGACACGAGCACCGGCGGAGGACGGAACCCTCGCGCGGCGCCCAGCAGCGCCGCCTTGAGAGCCTCAGTCGACATCCGGCTGCAAGTCCTGCTTCTCAGCACCGGGCACGGGGCCGGTGCCACCGATCTCGTCGGCGATTTCCTCGAGCGCCTCTCGGCAGACGGCCGCGATCTGCTCTCCCTCATGGGAGGTCAGGTGCGGAAGGGCGAAGCGGATCCGTGAGGTCAGCCCCAGCAGCGTGCCCTTGGTCTTGGTGGCGATGCGGGTCCAGCCGTCCTTCACCTCCTCGAAGGTAAGCACGGTGCGCATCTCCCTCTGAAGAGCGAGCTGCTCTCGCTGCTTCTGGACCGCCGTCAGTTCGGCGCGCTCGTCGGTCAGCGACTTTCCCGTGGGCGTGCCGGCGCGGCCGGTCGCCTGATCGCGCAGGTGCCGGTGATACCGGTGCAGGCTGTCGAGGAGCCGATACTGTCCGCGATGCGTGCGAGCGAGGACACCGCGCGCAGCGAGATCAAGCATGGTCCGGCGGCTCATGCCCAGAATGACCGCCATTTGCGCGCCGGTGACCACCTCTGGCAGCGTGGCGAGAAACTCTTCGCTCTCGAGGCGCTGCTCGCCCTTCGGGGTGCCCTTCGGCATCGGTCAGGTCTCGAAGACCTTCGCAACGTGACGCAGCGCGCGCGCGGCGAGGTCGCTCTCGACGAGACGCTCCATCGCCGGGCGTGCCGGCATGTCCGGACGCAGCAGTTCGTTCGGGAGCAGGGGGCCCCACACTTTCCGGATGGGGAAGCGCCCCTTGCCGGTGCGGCGGTAGATGCGCCCGCCAAAACGCGGCACGATGAACGTGCCCTCATAGGTCTTGCTGTTCCAATCCTCGGCCGAGGCACCGGGAGCGGAGCGGGACCAAGAGCGAGAGGTCAGCTCGCCGAGGGGGACGCTCTGGTCGCGCACCTGCAGCCGGCCAACGATGCTGCCGCTCGTGAAGCGGATGCGCGTGGCGCCGCCGACGCGCCCGCCCGGGAGCTTGGTCTGCGCCGAGAGCAAGGTGACGGCCTGACGCTCCTGCAGACGCAGGTGCTCGCCCATCGCACGCGACAGCCCGCGCTTCATCTCTGGTGTGTTGCGCAGGGCAAGCGCCAGGGTGGCCAGCGCCTTTCGGCCTGCCTTGTCGACCTTGAACTCGATCATGGGTGCTCGCAAAGGGGTGGCCGGCGCGCCTCGCCGCGGAGGTCTGGCTCCGCCCGCGGGTCGTCAGCGCGCCGACATCGGGGTCAGACGACCGAAGCGTGATGACGCTCCGAGCCTGAATTCTGAAGCGAGCCGCTGTTTCCGATCCTATGTCCAAGGATCGGCGTGGCTTCGGGGCCGAAACTCTGACGGGCGCCGTAGGACGTTGGCGTCATTGTCAGTGGCGGCCTCTCGCGGCGCTCCACGTCTGAATTGTCGGGCTTGTAGCCGTCGTCAGACGCGCCGTTGCCCGCCGGCTTCGCTGGTTTCGCAACGCCCCATCGCTAAAGCCGGAAGAGCAGCGCGCTAGGCGGGGTGCGCCCCGCCAGTGGTTTGGCGGGCCGAAGCCCGCCGCTGGGAACTCACCCGGCGACGGGCGCCTTGGCGTAGTCCTGAACCTCGTGGACATGGAGATCCATGCCGCTGTGGATGTG
This sequence comes from Ancylobacter polymorphus, assembly GCF_030813495.1. Lineage (GTDB taxonomy): Bacteria > Pseudomonadota > Alphaproteobacteria > Rhizobiales > Xanthobacteraceae > Ancylobacter > Ancylobacter polymorphus. The sequence goes on from NZ_JAUSUI010000001.1 coordinate 356,627, forward strand.
GAACGTCCGCTCGGTGTTCGCCTCGACGCGCTCGGCGCCGGAGAGCGGCTCGCCCGTCTTGGGATCCTTGCGCGTGACATCCACAGGCCAGCCATGATTGGCCTTCACGACGACGGTCGTGGTCATGATGCTTCCTTTGGTGATCGAGAGGAGGCGTGACACGGATCGGATATTCCGTGACGCGATCGTAGGTGAGCGTGACGAAGCCAATCGCCCTACTTAATAACCAACGATGAGCCCTATGAAGGGGATACCGAGTTGGTGGTTGGAGCGCCGCCCTGACGGCGCGCTCACCTCAGTCCCTGGCACAGCGACTTGGTCAGTTAGCTATATCCGCAGGTCTCACCGTTGCCGCACGAAGAGAAGCCCGGAAAAGTAACATCCGTCAACACGACCTGCTGTTGCAGACGCGGTTTTTTCGTGGCCGATACCTCCAGATTTAAGAGTCTGTTTCTCCTGCCCTGCCATGAGGTTACGCGAAAAATCGAACGTCAGAAACGGCGAGTCGCTTAAAAATCGTGGACAGGGCTTGACGGGTTTACGCCGCGGCCCTGCTTCTGCCGCCGGCTTGGCGCCGCTGGATCGCCCGTTCGCGCTTCGCCGCCAGACGACGGCGGCGGCACCGGGGACCATTCCCCGCGGCAGGTTTGCCTCGCCGACGAGGCCGCGCGGGGATCAGTTGGTCTGCGGCTACGATGTGCGTGGGTGTCGTGACGATCTCGCCCCGCCGGCGAAGATAGTGGATCAGCAGGTAGACCCGCCGGCCGCCGAACCCGCACTCAGAGATCTTCCGCATCGCTCGCAGCCTGGCGCGCAACTCCTCGCGCTCCAGCACCGTCTCCTCGCGCAGCATCTGCCGGATTTGGCCCAGCACAGTACGGGCGTTCGCAGCGGCGCTGGGCGCGCGCTTGCCTTCACATTTCGACATCGAAGTTCCTCGCCAGATAAGGACGTCGATCAGCAGCAGAAGTGATTGATGCCATTCATCAATCGCGCCCAGACCATACCAAGGATCAGCACCACCAATCAAGGAATATCGTCCGTCGAACCGGGCATGAATAGGAATGCAGTCGGTGGTGAGGGGCTCTTAGAGCCGAAATTCGCCGAGATGTCGGGGGCGACGAGGTCTCCCGCTCCGCCGGGGCGCGCGTACGGTCCCTAGTCTTCGCCGCTGACGCCCGTCGCGCCTCCCGGGGCCAGTCCGCTGCCTCAACCCCGCTCCTTGCCGTCCTGCGCGCTCTCTATGGCTCGCGCCTCACGCCGAACCATCCAGCACCAAGCACCGCACCCCATGCGTACCCGGTCATCACATGCCCCCGCGAAATGGGCCTGCCCCGTGCCTCGCTTCTCGCGTGCCCGGCTCGTGTCCGCCCTGTCATCTGGCCACGGTGCCAGGCGAACGAGTGACAGCGCGCGCGGAGCGCTTCCCTATGCCATGGGTGCGCACGGATCGCCCGGACCATCAGAGGCACCCCATGCCCCGCCTACCGCCCCTAGCAGGGCAGGGGATGCAACGCACATGCAACCGCATGCACGCCATGCCATGCGGCCCGATGTCGAGACGATGCGGCGCTTTGTGCGTGCCCCCACGACTGAAAATAAATGCAGGAAAGTTTGTTTTCCTCGCCCATAGAGTTGCAAAACAACTCCCAACATGCGACACTCTCTTATCGAAACAGACGGCAATTGTGCCAAAGGAAAAGACCAATGAACCCCGCCGCACCCATCCCGCCGGCCAAACCCATCCCGCCCGCTGCGCCCCACATTCAAGCCGCCGCGCGGCGCATCTTCAACGGCAAGAAGTTCGCCACCAACGTCGAATGTCTCCGGGTGCTCTACAGCCTCGATATGGACGCGGCGGGCTTCGCCCGCATGTTCGGGGGGGATGTGAGCATGGGGCAGGGTGCAATGTCCCATGCCACCTATGCGGAGGTCCGGGCGGTTCAGATCGAAGTCGAGGAGCTGCGCGCCCGCCGCGACATGCTCGCCGATCATTGGGCGTGAGGGCGTCATGGACAGCGCATTTCCTACCGCCCGCTACCCGTCTTACACCACGGCTGAACTCGGAACATTCATCGCTGAAGGTCGCGATTCCAAAGGCTGGATGCGGGACGAGATCGAACGGCGCGCGGCCGTCGCCGCTGGCGATATGTCTCGATCCACGGCGGGCGAACGGCTTTATGCGGCGCGCGAAAGGGCTTCGCGATGAACGCTGCGGAGCGGATCCAAGCGGACGCACTCGCCAATCCGGCGCGCAACGACACGGCCCTGTTTACGGCAGTCCGTGCGCTGGGCCTGACCATCCGCAAGCGCGAGGGCAAATATCGGATCACGGTTCCGGGCCTTCCGCCAGCACGTGCCGAGGCGGTTGCGGCCTACACCAACGACCGGGCCGACGCATGGGGAACGGCGCAATTCATGGCCGCCGAATTCAATCTCGCCTGAGCCTTCCGCTTTGCCCATGCCGTGCGCGTGGGCCTTGCCGAGTGCTCGCAGGACCGTGCTGAACGGGCCAAGGGGTAATCGCCGCGCCGGCCGGATGCCGGCTCCGAAAGGGAGGTTGCCGCCATGGTTTGGTCGGTCTCCCTGCGCTGGAAAACGAAGAGGGCGACGGTCTGCATAACCATCGCCCTCGGGTTCTTCTGAAGCAGGCGCCGGGGGAGCAATCCCCCGGTTGCCCGGAAAAGATAAGCCCGGCGCCCGCCGGCCGCAAGCCCGTCAATCGTGACACAGAGAAAGGGATTCCCATGCCGACCATCGTTGACCGCAAGACCCGTGACGCGACCGCCGACGCCCGCAAGCGCCTTCTGCGCATGGCGCGGCAGGGCCGCATCGCGGTCAAGCACATGGCGCTTTCTGACAGCTTCATTCACGCGTGACGCTGGCATGTACCGCGCCGCCGTGATCCTCGCGGGCGCGCTGGCCGTGGCCTATGCCGCCACCTGCGCGCCTTCCCCGCCCTCGATGCCCCTGCACGACCGGCTGGCCGTGCTGGCGCAGTCCGGATGCACCACTGACAGCGTGTGCGAGTTACGCGCGGCCGAGCTGGGCATAGATCCCGAATACGCCGCCGCGCCTTCCGATGCGCTCATGCAGGATTGCATGAAGGGCGATACCGCGGCCTGCCTCTACCTGGAGGCCGGGCACCGCGCCGAATGCGCGAATGACTTGGGGCACGACGACTGCGCCGTGTTCAGGGACGACAACAACCGCTGATCCACCCCGGCAATTGTGCCGAATTGAAAGAACCAGCCATGAGCACCTTTGACAGCGACGCCGCGCTTTCCGTCTGTGGAGTACCCGGCCGCCTGACGCACCGCACCACCAAGCCCGGCCCAGCGCCCGGCCTCTGGTTCCGCCAACGCTGGATAAGCGAAGCGCGCTCGGTCAACGGCTATGGCTGCCCCGCGTCCATGCGGGTTGAAATGCGCTTCGACGACGACCCGAGCAATGGGCACAACACATTCGCCATCACTGCCGAGGTCTGGGCGGACAGCCGGCGGCGGCGCGACGACATGCTCGCCGGGGGCTGCATGCACGAAGAGATTGCCCGCGTATTCCCGGAACTCGCGCACCTGATCCGCTGGCACCTTGTGAGCACGGACGGGCCTATGCACTACGTCGCGAACACCGTCTATTTCGCTGGCGATCGCGACCACAACGGCCTGCGTGCTGGCGAGCGTCGCGCACTCGTCAACGGCAAAACGAAGCTGCCGGTGTGGGAGTTGGTCGCCGTCACAAGCGGCCCGCACGGCGAGGGCGTCAAAATTTCCGACACGGCTACCGGGCGCGAGTACATCGGCGCGGAAACCGTCCCGCTTTTCATCCTGACGAAAGACCACGACGGCGAGCACCCGCCGGCAACTCCCCGTCTGGAATGGCGGCGCAGGTTCCGCGTGGGCGAAGGCAAGGCGCGCGAGCTCGACAAGGCGCGTAATGCGGCCGTGTGGCCGGACGCCACGGACGAGGAATTGAGCCGCGAGCCTGCCGACCTGCGCGCCGCGCTTGTCGCTCGCCTTCCTGCCCTGCTTCAGGCGTTCCGCGCCGACATGGAGGCAATCGGCTTCCTCTGGTCGCCGGAGGATTTCAGAGCGGCCGAAGACGGGGAGGGCTGAACGATGCTCCTCCCTCTCTACCTCCGGCGCGAGCCGACCACGGACCCGGTCTTGCGCAAATATGCGCCGGACGCGCGCCGCCCTGACGTCGTCGCCTACCGCGACGCGGAATGCACCCGCCCGGCCGGCCGCTGGCCGTGGCACTACAAGCGCCCGGACCGCCGGAACCGCTCCATCGTCCTCAACTGCTACCGCTGGCGCGCCGTGTGGCTGCCGCCGCTGCTGGAGGCCTGACCATGCCTGTTGTAACCGATCACATTCGCGGGCCGTGGCGCGCCGAAGGCTGGGAAAACCTCGTGGTAAACGATGCCGACGGCAACACCGTCGTGTGTTGCCCCGGCGGCTCCCGTGGCGCGACGCTCGACCAGCTCCAAGCGCGCGCCGCGCTGATCGCCGCAGCGCCTGAGACGGCGCGCCATAGGGACGCCCTGATTGACGCGCTGCACGACCTTCTCACGCGCCCGACCGACGCGGCGGCGCGGCTGCGCGCCAGAGCCGCCATCGAGGCCGCCAGTGTGCCCGCCGATCCTGCTGCGGAGGCATTGCGCCGGGCCGAATCCTTCATCGCCGGCTTCGAGGACGACGAAACACAGGAAGGCATTGCGGACCTACTGGCGACGATCCGCGCGGCCATCGCCGGCGCGCCCGCTGATCCCGTCCGCGATGCGGCCGGCGACATGCTGGCGCTTCTGAAAGGCGCACTCGAAGCTTGGCCCGAGATCGACACCGACGAAGAAATCAACGGCGGCGATATGGTCGAATGGTTCGGTGACTTCGCTGAACGCGCGGCCGGGATCATCGCCAAAGCGGAGGGCCACGCCAATGGCTGATATCGAGGGAATGACCGTCGTCTATTCCGGCGGGCCCGTGGCGTCGAACAATGGCCGCGTGGGTGTCGTGCTCGGCATCGTCCGCAATGGCTGGGTGGACGTGCAATTTGACGGCGACGCGGCGCCGACAAAGTGCGCGCCTGACTTCCTGCACCCGATCCGTAACAGCCCGGTGCGCGTTGCGGCGCCCCACATGCTGGCTGCGCTCAAGACGATCCGGGATGACATGGAGCGCCTCGGCATCCATCGCTACTACAACGCGACGCGCGGCGAGGGTATCGGCGGCGCCTTTCGGGAGGTCGTGGACGCCATCGCGAAGGCGGAGGGCCGGGCCGATGGCTGACACGCTCAAGGTCTTCGCCGTCGTGATCGCCTGGTGCGACAGCGACTCCGATCAAGGCGATTGGGGCACCTATGTCCGCGCCCGAAATCACCCAGAGGCGAAGAAGCTGGCCCGCCTCGCCATGCGCGCCGATTACATCGCCAACGAAGTGCCCGAAGGCGACGACCCGAACGCCTGGTGCGACCAGCATGAGGGAAGGACGGCTTCGGCGGGCGCGTCATTTCCTGCGACGAGGGCGCGGCCTGGCTTGCGCCGAATCTTGAGGCCGCGCTGCGCGCGCTGCTACGGGAAGTCGACGAGATGGCTGCACGCGCTGGCTGGGCTGGCAACGGCGCCCGGGACGAAGCCCGCAAGACGCTGGCAGAGATCGACGCCGTTGAGGGCGCAGACGCCATCTATGCCAGCGCCGCTCGATCTGTCGGTTGGGAGCTTAGCGGCGACGGCCCGATCTGGTGGCACACCTCCCACGGCTCTTGGAAGAACGCGGCGAGCTGGGGCCGGACCTATGCGACGGCGCACGAGGTGATCGCGAGCGCGGACTATCCCGAATATCAAGGCGCCGAGGAGGGCGACAACCATGCCTGAGCACCCGAACGTTCGGCGCTTCCTCGACCTGTCGACGGCGCATATGAAGCCGCGCACGCGCGCCGAATGGGGGCTCGCCGCGCCGGGCCACGTCCACCCCACCGAGTACGGGTTCTTCGTCTGGGCCGGCGACCACGAAGACGACGAGACGGACGAGGGATGGCCTCCAGAGGTCACCGCCTGCCGGCGCTTCGCCCGGTCCCTCGGCTGCGACTACCTGCTGTTCGACGGCGACGCCGACACGGTCGAAGGACTGGAGGTGTTCGATGACGAGTGAGCGCACCGATGGCGGCCCGGCTTTCCCCCAGCACGTCGCGCCGGCTTACCGGCAAGAGCCTGAGATTTGGGGCATGTCCCTGCTCGACTGGCACGCCGGCCAGGCGCTGCCGGCGGTCATCATCGCCACGTCCGCGGGCCAGCATATGCCCACGATGCGCGCCGGTGACGACCACATTCGGGACGCCATCGCCCGCGACGCCTACGCCATGGGCCGCGCCATGCTGGCGGCGCGAAAGGGATTCGTCTTCACCGACGCCGAGCTCTTCAACTGCTGGTCCGGCGGCAAGGGCCCCACACGGGAGGAGGTGGCGCGCTTTGACTGGCTGGAAGTCGGCGGGTGCCGCGATGTCCATTCGGAGGAGGGTTGGACGGAGGAGGAGCGGGCGCGCTTCGGTACGTGCGTGGAAGGCTGCGACGACGCTGACGCGCAATTCTGGTCCGTCTACGGCCACTATCGCCCGACCGACACGCATGCCGGGTGCGAGTGCATCACGGACGGCCCGGCCGGCGACAAGGCGCGAGCATGGGCGATTGCGGAGCACCTCGGCCAGCTCTGGGGCTTGCCGGTGAAGGCGCGATGAGCAGCACCCGCTCGCCGCGTTGAGGCCCGACATGGAGCGCCTCACCTTATTAGCTCGTGGCCGGACATGGGAGCCGGCGCCGGCCCGCGAAACCGCCGCGTCTCCCGCCATTGAACGACCGCCAATTGTGGCAAAGCAAAAGGAGAACACCCGCATGACCACCACCATCGTTTCCCGCGCCGACCTGCGTCCCGCCGTTGCTATCGCCAGCGACATCGTCGCGCGGCGGACGAGGGACGCCATCCTCGCCAACGCGCTCTTGACGGCACACCCCGAGGGCGGCGCCATGCTTCGCACGACGGATCTGGATCGCCAGGTGACCGTCCGCCTGCCGGAGGCCTGCATCGACGAACGGTTTGCCACCACGGTTCCGATTCACGCGCTGAAGACGGTTGAAGGTAAGGCGCCGCCGACCGATCACGTCGCGCTCGACGTCGACGCCGCCGGTGGCAACGCGCTCGACTTCGAGGGGCTGCGCGTGAGCATGGCGGGCCTCCCGGTGGAACAGTTCCCCGAAATGAAGGTCGAAGGGGAAATCCACGCGCAATTCGATATCGCCAGCGCCGCGCTACGCGAAGGTCTGGAGGCCATCAGCCTCGCCATGTCGACGGAGGAGGCGCGGTACTATCTCAATGGCGTATTCATGCACCCCATCCCGGAGGGCGGCGGGATCCGCTTCGTCGCGACGGACGGGCACAAGCTCGCCCTGCACGACATTCCGATGGAGGGTGCCGGGGCCGGCTGGGGCTGCATCATCCCGCGCCAGACAGTCGCCTTCCTCATCAAGGTGCTCAAGTCCAAGGGCGTCGCCACCACCGCGCGCGTGCTCGTCAACACCGTCAAGGCGGCGATCACGGTCGGCAATGTCGACGTCATCACCAAGCTGGTTGAAGGCACCTATCCCGACTATGGCCGCGTGATGCCGCGCGAGGGCACCACCTTCGCCGTCGTCGACCGCAAGGCCATGATCGCAGCGGTCAAGGCCGTGTCGGCAATCCAGTCAGAGCGCGGCCGCGCGGCGCGGTTCCTCATCGAGGCCGGACGGGTGACGCTCTCCGTCAGCAATCCCGAAATGGGCAGGGCCGAAATGGCTGTCCCGGCCCTCGTCACCGGCGACGAGCTCCACATCGGGTTCAACTCGGCATACGTGCTGGCGATCCTCGATGCCACCGATACGGAAGCGGTCGAGTTTCGGTTCGGCGACGCTGGGTCGCCGGCCGTCGTCCAGGGCTGCGGCGCTGCCACCCGCTATGTCGTCATGCCGATGCGCGTGTGATGGCGGCGGAAAGCCATCGCGCGGGCTGGGAGCGGGTGCCATACCCGTTCCCGGTCGGCACCAAGGTCGAGGGCGTCGACGCCGCAGGCCAGCGGTTCGCCGGCACGGTCGACGCGATCATCGGCCCCTACAGCGTCCGGGTCGACGGGGTCGGCACGCCAGTGAGCATGATCACGACCGTGCCAAACACTGCTCCCATTAGCGCTGCCGTAACGGGCGACGAGCTAGACTATTTCGAAGGCAATTAAAGCTGCGGAGGACGAGAATGGAACAATCGGGTTTGGACGCCAAGCGATGGCATGTCGTTGTGCTCAGACTTTCGACGGGCAAAGAGCATTACGTTTTCGACGGCAACGATTACGACAGCGCCGTCTCCAGATGGAACAATTACCAAGCGGATGTGGATGTGCTCATCGTCGAAATCGAGGAGTGGCAGCTCGTCGACGAATCGGTTTGGCATCCGGTCGTTGTCAGACGGCAGTCGGTCCGTCGACGCTCGGACGGCATGATGGTCGAAACCGCCGGCAAACCCGTTAAGATGACACGGGGTGGCGAAGCGACGGCGAAGCTGCGAGAGTTCTCGACCGACTGAATCGGCTCCTCCAATTGTGGAGAACCAAAAGATGCGAGTCGATCTCGCCCCGGGCCACGGCATCGCCCTCAAGTATGCCAACCGCCACGGCCTCGTTACCGGCACCACCGGCTCCGGCAAGACCGTCACCCTGCAGAAGCTCGCCGAGGGCTTCGGCGCCGCCGGCGTGCCGGTCTTCGCCTGCGACGTGAAGGGCGATCTGTCCGGCATTTCCACGGGCTTTCCGGCCCGGTTCTGGGATATCTTCGGCGAGCAGGGGATGCCCATCAAGACGTCGGTCGACGAGATGGGTCCGGACCTGGTGGCGCGGCTACTGGGGCTGAACGTCACGCAGGAAGGCCTCCTGCACATCGCCTTCCGCTGGCTGGCCGATCCCGATTTCCACCCCGGCCCCGCCTACATGATGGACATGAACGGGCTGCGCGCCAGCGTGACCGACATGCTGGACCACCGGGAAGAGTTGCGGATCCGGCACGGCAACGTCACCGCCACGTCGGTTGGCGCCATCCAGCGCTCAATGCTGGTGCTGGAAGGGCAAGGCGGCGGTCACCTCTTCGGCGAGCCATCGTTTCGGGTTGAGGATTTGCTCGCCACGGCACCAGACGGGCGCGGCATCATCAACCTGCTGGCCGCCGATCGGCTGATGGATTCGCCGCGCACCTATGGCGCTTTCCTGCTGTGGCTGTTGCTGCGCCTGTTCGCGATCCTCCCGGAGGCCGGCGACCTCGACAAGCCGAAGCTGGTCCTGTTCCTCGACGAGGCGCACCTGCTGTTCGACGGCGCTTCCAAGACGCTGCTGGAGACGATCGAGCGCACCGTCCGCCTGATCCGCTCCAAGGCTGTCGGCGTCTACTTCGTGACGCAGCACCCGCTCGACGTGCCGCCATCGGTCCTGTCACAGCTCGGCAACCGCGTGCAACATGCGCTGCGCGCCTTCACCCCGCGCGACGCGCGCCGTGCGCACCGCGGCCGAGACCTTTCGTCAGAACCCGACCATCAACGCCGAGCGCGAGATCACAGAGATGGGCACGGGCGAGGCGCTGGTGTCCTTCCTCGACGCCACCGGCGTGCCCAGCGCCGTCGACAAGATCAAGGTGGACATGCCGGCCGCGCACGTCGGGCCGATCAAGTTCGCCCAGCGGATGGAGATGATCCGCCAGGATCCGCTCGCCGAGCGCTACGGCGCGACCTTCGCCAACCGAGACGAGATGTTCGCCGCCTTCCGCGCGCGGATCGAGAGCAACCAGGCCGAACAGGCCGCGAAAGCAGAGGAGGTCCCGTCATGGCGCCGCGCTTCGAATACGACCGCCTCACCGCTGACCAGTTCCGCGCCGGGCTCCGCGACGCCGACATGACGCCGCAGACCTTCGCCCGGATATTCGGCACCCGGCTGGAGGTGGTGGAGCGCTGGCTCGCCGGCACGCAGGACATCCCGCCGTGGACCGCGCCTGTGCTGCGCATGCTCCAAGTGCCGGCCGCCGTGGCGGCGGCGCGGGCGGCGGCGGCGGAGATGATCCGGGGAGACAATCTGCGACCGGAGTTGGGGACTTACCCCTACAAGCGCCTCGACATGATCCACGGTGAAGGTAATCTGTAGTGCCATCATTTCTAGGAGGGCGTTGAAGTGGAAAATGAGCAGCAACCGGCTCCGCAGCCGACGCCCCAGGGCGGTCCCACCACTGGACAGACGTCCTCGGGCGGAGAGACCCCAGCGGGGGGCACGTGGGCTCCACTGGATCGCTTAGTACAGCGCCAGGAACGGCCGGTCATCTCCGACCGCTTCACGGAGGTCACGATCCGCAAAGATTAGCGACGCGTTGGATGTAGATAAAGGCCGCCGCAGATGTCGCGGCGGCAATCGGCGACAACAAAAGAGCGCCGCGAGCGCGCTTCATTTTGTGAGATAACTTTTCAATTAGAGAGCAATTTTCGTTAATTGAAACCTCGGATACCCTTAGAAATTCCGATAGTATATCGGACTTGCTTCGCGCCGTCTGAACAAGAGCTAATCTCCAGAATTCGACCTCGCGCCCCGGCAGCGATAGCGGCGTCGACGAAAGAACGCCTACACAAAAAATACTTCCGACGACCAAAGAGCAACAGGCTCCAGCCAGCGCCGAGGACGCCGCGCCCGGTATGATCGTGTCTGGGGCGAGGCCGACGGCAACGCCAGATGCGCAACCCACGGCGAGGGTCGAACATGTCCCCAATAGAGAAAGGGCCTGCGCTTCGAAGGCGCGAACGTGATCCACAGTCGCGCTGTGTCTTGCGCGAACGTCTTCGAAGGCAGCTTCTACCAGTTCCACTTCGTCCTCCGCCTGGCCCCACTCTTGACGGTAACGATTGACCTGCGCAACCTTACCGCGCGGGAGGCTGCCATGTTGATCGTCGTTCTGGGTTTCATCGCCCTCATTTGCGTCTTCGCAACGTTCAAGATTCTCGGCAACTGGTTCCTGCCGGCACACGTCGCAGCGGGAATCGGACGGGCTGTCGACAACACCATGAATTTCGTCGGGAAGCTCTTCGTGGTGGCCATCGGCCTAAGCGTGCTTTGGGCGCTTGGTTTCCTGATCTATTCCCACTCGTAACGGATGCGATCCGATAATGATGAAGCCCGCTCTTCTTGCCGCGGCGCTCTGCGTCGCCGGTCCGTCCCTAACATCGGCCGACTCCATCGATTTCGCGACCCACCTCGGCAATATGCTTGCCTCGGAGAACCTGTGCGGGCTTACCTACCGGCCGGAAGCAATCGAGGCACTGATCGCCAAGAAGGTGAAGGCTGACGATATCGAGTTCCCCACGACGCTGAATCTCATGACATCGGGAAGCGAGTATCGAATCCGCGACCTGACCGCCTCAGCGAAGGTCGCCCACTGCTCTCAGGTTCGGCGCGCCGCGAAGGCTTACGGTTTCATCGAGTAGGGTGGCGGGAATGTCGAGCCTCATCGGAGATCCGATATGGCCAGTCCTGCACCATATTGCAGGGACCGTAGGGGCCGCCGTCGGCCACGTCTGGAGCGGCATCGTCAACATGGATGCAGGTGATTGGGCGGGTTGGGCACAGGCAGTTGGGGCCGTCATCGCGATCATTGTTGCGTTTCAACAGGGGCACGCCGACACGCGGGCGAGGCTCGAAGACCGGGTTAGGGCGGAAGCTGAGGACCGAAATCACCGCGTTATCAACTATGAAATAGCAGCAGATATTTTTAAATCTATTGCAGAACAAGCCTCTGATTTTATCGCGTTCGTTCAACAAGGTCATCTTCGAATGCACCGTTCATCAGACCCCTTGTTTTCTCTTAATTCCTCACTTTCACTACTTGACCGCCTAATGGTGGAGCGGCTGCCGTCAACCAACGCAGCGATAGATGTCCAAACCATGCGCCTTATTGGTTACAGTATCCGGTCTGATATGCAGCTCATGTTTAATGAAGCCAAGCACCTAAGAGATAAATCCTTAGTTCCTCAGCAGATGGTTGATGTAGTGGCAGAAGCTATCGAATTGGCAAACGTTGCCCGCGGTGACGATGGCCCGATTAATATGGCGCATTTTCGTGACCAGTTTGAATACTGGCGAAGGGCTCCCATCCCTGTGTTGGGCGAGTAGGGGTTGGGAGTTATTCGCCGAGGTCGCTTCCATTCCACCAGCTCGGCGGGTCAGCCTCCGATCCGGTCGCAAAAATTAGCACGGCGCCTGGAACGATCCCGCGCCGAGCGCGCTGGTCCCATTTCCGATGAATGAAATCGGGCGGCCCCCAGATCCGGACGGTCGACCAGAACTCGTCGCCGCGGAATCCGACGAAGTGCCATACGGCACCGATCATTCGGCCCTGCATGCATTGGATGATTATTTCGGGTCAGTCATAAAACGTCGATGCAGCTCGCAGGTGGCTGTAGGTTCGCCTGACGATAAATATGTTTCGAAAAATGACTTACGGCGCACAAAGCGAAATGATTCGCACCCGTTCACAACAGAGAATATGCGACCCACACGAGACCAGTCATAAAAGGCGTATTCTCGATATCCTAGACGAGACACAAGCACTCCATTTTCCATCGTCTTCAATAATATCCATCTCGGCCTTGATGAAGTGTTACTCTCAGACTCAATTTCGACATACGGCCCTGACTCCTTATTCATGTCTTTATCGGCTCCCCATGCCCCAAACATCAGAGAATACGCCAACACTAAGGGAGAAAAATAAATAACCTTGTCGACTCCGACTAGCTGCGATCGGTTGATATAAAATATATTCACTGCGTTGATTGTGCTTGCAATTAATAAAGCGAGAGCTGAAATAAATGAGCTCATGTCATCAGCGATTGCCATAACCAGTGCTATCAGAATACATAAAAACACCACCACGACAGACGATATGCGTGGAGCCACTGATAATAGAGATACAATAATTCTATTTTTCGTAATAGTCAAAATCGCATCAGCCGAATTTCCAAATAAATAAATTATCGACAGAACAATAATTGCCACTAGGGGCATCCATAATAAACCTAGTCTAAGAAAGTCGCTAACGGACAAAATAGAAATAAAACGATAGTCAAGTTGGAAAAAATATCCGACTTCATATGCTATTGAAACAATTAAAGACAGTGTCGATATGGCGATAGCCAATTGAGCCGCCCGGCGTACCTGACTCTCGAGATTCATCCCGTCGAACTCCGTCATTCGTAGCAAACCTAGCATGCCACTGATCATTCTGCCGGAGAACGGTATTGTCCCCACTATTCGAGGCTATCGAACTTTTGAGAGTGGCGATCGCGGGCGGCTGCCTCCAGTGATTGCTGCGTCAGCCCGTAGACGATGAGCGCTAGGGCGCGGTCGCGGCGGGCGATGGCAGTCCGGTGAATCAAGCCCAGCTCTTTCGTCACCTTCTTCCACGGCCGGCGCGTGGCCTTGGCGAGCAGCCAGGTATTGAGGGCGCGGCGAACGTGCTCGAGCGGGACGAACCGGGGGATCCACGCCAGCGCCTCGTCGGCTTCACGGATCTCATCGCTGGTAGCGCTGATCGTGGGGCGGTTGCGCTCGCGGTCGCCGTGCTCGCGCTCCCACGCCTCCTGCGTCTTCTGGTACCAGATGTCGATACCCGAATATTCGTAATCCGGCATGGCGCGGCCATAGCCACCCGGGCCGGCGCGGCGGGTGGTGCGCTGGACCAGCTTGATGGCTTCGACCAAGCGGTCCTTGACCGTCTCGAGGTCCCACTCCTCCCCGACACCGGCCGGGCTCGTCGCCACCAGCGCGGCCATGGCCTGCACGTCGGCGTCCGTGACGCCTTCGTCGTCTTCCGTGACATCGATTTCGAATTGCGTGACGCCGCCCATGGATTTCGCTTCCTTCACTGCCCAAAGCCGCTCAAGAAGTCGGCCTCGTCGTCCGCCGACAGGTTTGCTAGTGAGCGCTCTTGCTCGGTGGGCGCGGCCTGCTTCCTCTCGCCGCCCATCGACATCCCCTTCACCGGCTTCCCGGTGATCCAGAACCACGCGAGGTTGCTGCCGGGCGCCTCGTGGGAACCGATGATGCCGTACTGGACCATGCGGTCATGGGCGCGCTTCCAGCGCTGCCGGAGCGCATCCTTCTTGACCTCTTCGTCGCCCTCCTCGCCGGCGGAATAGCGCGACCAGAAGAGCTTCTTCACCGTGTTGACGGTGACCGCCTGCGTGATCCGTCCGGGGCAGGGCAGGTCGGTCGGCGGGGTCTGGCCGTCCTGCTTCATGGCGTCGAGCACGCACTGGAGGAACTGCCGATCCCGTTCGCTGGCGGCGAACCCGCCGTCCGCCGGGCCGGAGACGTCGATGTCCTGGTTCGGCGGCACGCAGACGCAGGACGTGACTGGCTTCCCCATCTGGTCGCGCCCCACCTCGACGGCGCGCAGAACGAACGGCCATGTGGCGCCGGCCTCGGCGTCCTTCTGCTTCGTCACCTTGGCGTAGCGGATCTGGCGGCCGTCCTCGTCGACACGCTTCTCCGAAAGCTCGACCGAGACGACATTCTCGACGTTTGCGAAAATCGCGGTGTGGCCGCGCGGCTTGGTGCCGCCGGCATTGGCGTGGTGGACGATGGTCACCGCGACGCCGAGCTCTTCCGAGATGCGCGTCGCGCGGGCGAGGACCGGGGTGATGTCGCGGGCGCTGTTTTCGTCCGCGCCGGGCGTCGCGGCGGAGAACGTGTCGACGACGATCAGGCGGAGCGGCACGCCAAACTCCTCCATGAAGAGCTCGTTCCAGTGCCGCCCGTCCTCGATCAGCGAATTGGTGTCGTCGTCGCCGGCGAAGAGGTTGAACTTGCCGGGGAGGAAATTGAACGGGATGTCGGCGCCCGCCGGCACCTCGTTCCAGGAGCGGTAGGCCCGCAGGCGCTTCTTGATGCCGCCGCCGCTCTCCGCCGCGATGTAGAGCACGCCGCCCTGCACCGTCGGATGACCGAAGAACTCCTCGCCGCGCGCGACGCACATGCCGTACTCGACCGCGAAGAAGCTCTTGCCGTGCTGGCTCGGTCCAACGATCAGCGACACCGCGCAGGCGGTGAACACGTTGTAGACGAGCCATTCGCTCTCGGCGCCGGCGGCGTCCAGGTCGCGCCAGCGCACCGTGCGGAGCTTCGGCCGCCAGGCCGCCTTGATCTCTTCCTCGTGCTGATATTCGAAGGCGTCGGCCTCCATGAGGTCGTCGTCGACATCGGTCATGACGCCTTCCCCCGCACCGCCAGCACGTCGTTGAAGTCGGCGCCGACCGGCGCCATGTCGTAGAGCACCTTCGCCCCTTGCCTTTCAAAGCGCCGCCCGCCCATCAGTAGCCGGGCCTTGGTCATCACCGGCTCTGAATCGCCATCGCCGAGGATGGCGACGGTTTCCACGCCCGCCGGCAGCACAATGCCCGGGCTGTCGAAGTCCGGTTCGGCCGGCACCCTCATGGGCCTGCCGCTGGGCATCCGCGCGCTCGGGTGGTCGCGGGTGACGGCGGCGCGGCCGGAGAGGTTGCCGAGCGAAACGGCGGCCGCGACGGCCCACTCCCGCCCGCCAGCCGGGCGCAGCACACGCCAGGAGCGGGACGTCTCGATCCCTTCGCCCATGGCGAGCCGAGGCCCCATAGCCGAAAGGCGAATGAGACCACCCATCTGTTCGCCAGAGATCTTCTTGGCCTTGTTCCGGCCCCGGTCGCCGGGCGGCTTCAGCTTCAGGCCGGTGCCCGCCTCGAGGAAGGTTCGATGCACGCCGATTAGTCGGCCTTGGTGGTCGCGGATCGCCGCCAGCATCACAGGGAAGTCGCCGAGCGGCTCGCGGTCCTCCGCCTCAGTGGTGGCGAAGCCGTAATAGGGCAAGCCGCGCATGAAGCGCAGGTCGAACGTCCACGAGGGGTCGACCGCAAGCCCACGCGATTCAAGGTAGGCTTGGGCCAATGTGCCGGCGATCGGTTTCGCGCGGTCGAACAGCCGCTCGCAGCGCGTCATCTCCTTCTCGCGGCGCTGACGCTCCGCCGCCTCGTCCTTCGCCCTCTTCTCTTCCGCCTCCCGCTGGCGCCGGGCCGCAACCTCGGGGTCCACCTCTTCCGCGCCGCCCAGAATGCGCACGGCCTCCATGAAGCCGACCTCTTCGTGCAGCATGACCAGCTTGAAGACGTCGCCGCCGTCGGCGCAGGTGGCGCAGACCCAGCCATCCTCCCAGCATTCGAATGAGGTGCTGTCCTTGGCCTGCGGGTCGGTGGAGTGAAGCGGGCAGGGCCCGACCATGGCGCCCTTGGCGCCGCCGCGGCGCAGGCGGACCCACTGCCCAGCCACGCTGGTCACGGGGTTCCGGTCACGGAGATCCTGCTTTTGGGCTTCGGAGATCATCGGTCGAGCCTTGGCCGATGGGCATCTCGACAGCGAAGCGGCTCGTGCTCACAATCAGAGAGGTATCCAGCGGGGAGGATTTTCTGATGACGTCGATCGATGGTGAAGTGCTCAACGCGGCCGAAGGTCTGCGCGACCTCGCCGAGACCGCTCTCATTTATGCCGGCCACTTCGCAATTCCGGAAAATTTCGCCTATGCAATTTTGCGCACCGCCCGCTCGATTGGCCCTTTGATCTCGGCAACGACAACTGGAGACCAGCCGCCTGCCGATCTGATCGCAAAGCACGCCGAAGCACTGGTGGTTCAGCTGGATCTCCTGTTGGGCCATATGGCCGAACGCGGAAAATTGAGCCCTACCGCTCTTGCTGACGCGAAGAAAACTCTGAGGATCGCTGTCGATCGCCTTTCGGAGGCGATAGAGCTCGGAAGAGCCCAGTGAAGGCTGGGGTATCTCACGCATCACTGAACTGCCTCGCAGAAGTCAGGCACTTCCACTGACAGCGCCACGGTGAGCGGCTGCACCCATATCGGGTCCGCCGAAAGCATGAAGCTCTCGCCCGCCCAGGCGAGCAGGAGCGTGCGGCCCATGACGGAGGCGATCGAGGCCGCAGCTTCCGGCGGGACCGCGTTGCCGATGCGCTCGCGCCACGCGGAATCGGACCGGCCTTCCAGGGTGAAGAGCGTCTCCGGATCCACGAGACTCTGCAGAGCGGCGAGCTCCAGCGTCGTGAAAGGCCGGTGCCAGGTCCCGTCGAGCGCCCGGATGACGGCGACAAGGTTCGTGCTCGCTTCCGGCAGCGCCGCGAGCTCGGCGAGGACAGCGTCCGGCGCGCGCGGGTCGGCAACCGACCAATGGCCGTTGTTGTTCTTGGCGAACGCCGGCACCGCGCCGCTGCTCTCGTCCCAGCCCGTGACGCCGTAGTGCCCGCCCGTCAGATAATCCTTCCGGTCCTCGCGGCTGAGGGCGGCCGGCCGGGGATCAGCGACGCAGAGCGCGCCAGATCCGACGCGATCGGACCCGATCACCGCCTTTGAAGGCCCGAGCCACTCCTGCACCGCCATCTTGTTCTGGTGGGTCCCTTCAGGATAACCGGTCCGAGGGTCCGCGACGGCGAACGCTCCATTGCCCGTAGTCGATGCGCTGATGACCACGCCCGATGCCTCATCCATCCGCGTGACGCGGTATTTCGTCTGCTTGTAGTCGTCGCGCTCTGCTGGCCGGGGATCGGCGACCGCCAGGCCGCCGGCGGGTCCGCCCGGGCCAGCAATGGCCGGCGAGGTCCCGCCCCACGGCACGATGCGGAACACGTTGTTGAAACGCGGCGGGCCCTCCATGCGCGGATCCGACACGGCGAACCCGCCTTGGCCGGGCGACTTCACGTTGATCACGGCGCCAGTCGTCTCGCTCCAGTCCCGGACGCCGAAATTGCCATATTGCAGCGCGCCGTCGGGCGCGCGCGGGTCGGCCACGGCGAAGGTGCCGTTCGTCGGGCTACCCCGCCCCGTCACCGTGCCGCTGTGCCGGGCCCACGACTGGACGCCCAGCACGCCAGCCTGCCAGCCGGTGTCCGACGCGATGCCGTAGTCGGCGAGATTGCCGTCGGTCACGTTCAGCCGGTTCAGCGACCGCCAGTCCGAGCCGGCTTCGACGAAGGCCAGACGGACCCACGTCTTCCACTGCAGGGAGGGCACGCGGTGCATCGGGCCGCCGCGCCCTTCGTCGCCCGGAAGCGGGAGCTTCTCGAGGATCTCGCCGACGCCGCGCAGCCGGCGCTTGGGCGGCTCATAGAGGAAGGGCGGCACCTTCTTCGCGTGTCGCGCCACCATCAGGAATCGCTTGCGGCTCTGCGCCAGGCCGCCGATCACGCCGCAGTCGTGCGTGGTCTCGGCGACGACATACCCGTAGCTGCGCAGCAGGGCGACGAGTTGGTCAACGAAGTGCCGGCCGCGCGTGGCGATGCGGGGCACGTTCTCGAAGATGAAGAACTCCGGCGGGTCGTCCTTCCACGCCTCCAGCGCCAGCCACAGTCCGCGGAAGCTGAGGCTGTTGAGCGCGGTGTATTTCGTGGTCAGGCTCTTGGTCTCGGAGAGGAGGCCGGAGAAGCCCTTGCACGGGAACGACGCGAATACGATGTGCGGCCGCTCGCCGCCGGCGGCGCGGTGATAGTCGGCAGTGGTGGCCTCGCGCCACTCCGGCGGCGGCTCCTTGCCATGAAAGGCGACATACTGGCGCCGATCGAAGATATCGAGCACCGTCCCCTGCACGCCGGCAGCGTGGGTGAAATCCCGGATCGCGGCGGCGTCGCTGTCGATGCCGCCGATGCAGCGGAACTTCGCGACCATGGAGCCGACGCGCGCCTGCCCCTTGTTGAAGCCCTTAGCGCCGCCGCCGAGGCCGCAGCAGATGTGGAAGTGGAGGATCTCGACTTCGGTCATTCGGCCTGTCCGGTATCCAAGAGGTTCTGAAGCATCACCCGCTCCTCCAGGCACATCAGCGCGAGGACGCGGGCAGCGAAGTCTTCCAAGGTCGTTTCGGAGCGGTCCGCGAGCTCAGTGGCCGCAACGGCAACCGGGCGCGGCACGCGCACCATGATCAGCTCCATCGCCCCGGGCTCCCGCAGCAGCTTGAGGCCCATGGCGCGCAGCGCGGCTCGGACCCGCTGGGGATCCTCGACACCGACCTCGTCCGCGATCTGCCGACCGGAGCGGCCCATGCCGGCCAAGTAAGCCATGCGGACCTTCATCGGGACCGAGTAGGAGGCGGTGCGCCGGCGGGTTGCGCGCTTGCGGGCGCGGGGAGGGCGCTCTGCAGGTGGCTTCTTCATCCGCGAGGCCCCCGCGTCTGGAGGCGGCGCACGAGATCGTTCACCTGCTCGATGTAGGGGGAGCATTTGAGGATGAATCGCTCGGCCCTATGGAGCGCGAGGGCGCGCTTCATGATGCCCTCGTCCGGCTGGGGGCAGTCGCCGGAGTCGACGAGCGCCTTGTGGCGGCGGATCAGGCCGGCACGCTCAATGCTGAGGGCGTTGAACATGTCCCGCATGCTGACGCGCGGTGCCGGCCAGTTCGGCGGCCAGTCGCTGGGAAGATCGCTCATGCGCACCCCCAGCGGGCATAGATCTGATCGACCGGCTCGCCCGTCTCCCGCGCCTCGCGGCGCGCGGCCATGCGCAGTTTTTTGCGCTTTGTGCGCGCGCGCCTCTCGTCGGGTGAGAGCTTCGCCCACTGGCGTCGTGCGCTCTCGCGACGCGTCTTCCTATGGCGCCGCAGGACGTCGACATCAGGTTCGCCGATCGCTTCGTGGGTCGTGACCCGCTGGCCGCATGTGCTGCACTGGCGACGCCGCCTGATGGTGTTGAGAGGACCGTCACGGGTCTCCAGCGCGTGTAGCTCGCCGCCGCACCGACACTTCATGAGGCCACCTTGTCGAACTTCGTGGCCTCGTTGCCCCAGACGTCCCAACCGGGGCGGGTCTGACGCGAGAAGAGGGAGGCGCGGCGTGCCTCGGGCCACGCCGCCTCACAGCGGGCATAGAATTCATCGGGCTTGCGGGAGTGCTCCCGCGCCAACCCGTCGAGTGAATCCGCCTCGAGCGTCTCGACGAGATTGGGGAAGCCGGCGCCCTTCCATTTCGCGCCAGGCAGCTTGGAGAGGATGAAAGGTTCATGCAGCGAACGCAGCGAGTAGCCCGTGCCCCAGCGGAGCTTGCCGCTTGGCGTACGCTTGGCCCAACCGCCGCCGGTGACAGGCTCAAGACCCCACCCGCGAACGACCTCGACGTGGGCGCCGATCGCGACCAGGGGCCATGTCGTCCACATGATGCAGACGCCACCGGGGGCCAGCAGATGGCCCACCGGCAGGGCCTTGATGTCGTCCAGCGACATGGTCGCGTACTGCGCCTGTGGCGACTTTTCCACGCCCTTGGCGGAGTACAAATCAAAGTGCCAGGGCGGATCGGCCTCCACCACGTCGTAGCCGAATATGCGAAGCGGTTCGAAAGGCCACGACCTCACTGCGGGATGTCCTCAATGTCGTCGAGCCGGCGCAGTAGCGCCTCCCTCGTGCCCATCGCGGGAGCATTCGAGATCGCGCCGGCGGCGCGCGGCTGGAAAAGGTGAGTGGTGGCGATCGCGGTCTTCGGCGCGACGATGGCGCAGGCGTAGGACCAGACGGCGAGGGCATCCGCGGCGTCCTCGCTGTCGAACTTCCATCCGAGTTGGCGGCAGCGCGCCTGCACCGCCACCTTGCCCTTATCGCCTGGCGGATTGCAGCCGATGAAGTGCTTCCGGACGTCCGCCACCTCTGTTTCGCTGATGTCGTAGATGCCCTTCGCCTGCCCGAGCGTCTCGATCAGGAAGACCAAGCCCAGCAAGATGCGGGAGGTCTGCATGTTCGTGCGCATCCCCATCTTCCGTGGGTCGAAGGGCGCCTCGAAGAAGATCCGATCGGTGGGGAAGACCTTCGTGAAGTCGGCGAACCAGCGCATCATCCCGCGCCCGACTGCGCCGGGGGAGGAGCCAGGCGGCGCGAAGCGGATGGTGCCGGCGCGCGGCACCTCCCCTGGGACGCCGTAAGCCCAGCCGGTGGACGACGCGATGTCGAGCGCGAGGGTGCGCTGGTTCGCCGACGTGCTCACTGGTACGTCCCAGCCTCGAAGTCGCTGAGCGCTTCCGTGTCAGCGGCCTGCTCTGCCGCCGCGCGCTTGCCCGGCGCCTTCTTCGCCGCCGGCTCCTCGCCGTCGTAGTAATCGAAGAGCTTGGCGTCCTCTGCTTCAAGCGCGTCCCGGATCTCGTCGATCTTCTTGCGCAGCGTGACGACCTTCAGCCGCGCCTTGAACGGCTTGAGGGCGACGCCGCGGTCCTTGGCCTCGACGAGGAGGTCTTTCATCTCGCCGCGGACCGACTTGCAGTCCGACATGTACGAGCCCTTCATGCTCGCCATCTCGTCCACAAGGGTCTGATAGCGCTTCTCGAATTCGGCAATAGTTTCCCGGTCGACCGAACCTGTGTTCGGCTTCGCTTTCTTCGCCATGGTGATGTTCCTGGGGTGAGGGGGAACGCCGCTTAGGCGGCGGCGCTGTCGTCACTGCGACCCGCCGCGTCAGACGCGGGAGGACGTTCGATCCCATCGGGCCAGCTCACGCCCTTGGGCCAGGCGTCAGAAAACGCCTGGATGACGCGGTCATAGAGCTCGATGGTGAAGTTGCTGCGGTTGGCGACGACGCGGCTGATGTGGGAAGCGTCGTACTGCTTCATACCGATCGCTTTCAGCGCACGACTGACGCTGATCGGGATGTGGCCGCCATAGGCGGCGACCAGAGCCTCGATGTTGTGAATCAGTGTGTCTCGCATGCTCATGAGTTGTAAAACAACACATCAGGCAGGCGATTTCAATCCCGCTCGCGCTTGAAAAATTGGTCGAAGTGCGAGAAACATTCGGAACTGGAGGTAATCATTTCGAGGGGAAAATGCTGAAATCGCGCGTGCAAGAACGACTTAACGCCCTGAACATCTCTCAGTGGGAGGCGGCTCAGAGGGCCGGGCTGCACCGCAATTTCGTCTACGATCTTCTCGAAGGCCGAAAGCAGAAGCCGCAGCAGAAAACGTTGCTGGCCCTCGCCCGATCGCTCCAATGCTCGGTCGAGTATCTCACGGGCGCATCTGACGAAATTGGTTCGCCGCCCGCGGCGTCCAGCACTGACGCCGATGCCGGCGTTCCGGTCGCGGGCGTGATCGAGGACGGTGCGTGGCGCCGTCCGTCCACCACCAGCAAGGGTCGAGTTCTCATCCAGCCGGACGGCCGCTATCGGGGGCGGCAGATCGCCTACATTTTCCGCGGCGAACCGTCCGACGGCTTGGAGGACGGCATGTTCGTCCTGGCCGTGGACATGCAGGACTACGAGCAGCAGGTAGGCACTCCACCCCTGAACAATCCCGTGGTCGTGGAGCTTCACCGAAAGTCGCTCAACGAGGTCCAGATCGTGATTCGTCCGTGGTCGCCGGGCCTCGAGACGTCTCAGAGCAGCTCCGGGATCGAGGCGCGCGTCGTGGGAGTGGTGGCCGCCACTTTCCGCCTTTACTGACGGAGCCTTTCCTGCGCGCGCTCGCACGAGCGCATTATGCGCGCGCCCTTAGTTTGTTAATTAATACAATCACCTAGTCAGTGTGAGGGGCGCTTCAAGGCGCCCCCTCACCAAACACTGAGTCCTGCGCAAAGCCCGCATTTTACAAATTCGTTCTGGCGAACATTCGCCCGGGCGTAGCAGGACTTGTGCCAAATTCACGTCACCGCCTGCAAAAAAATTTCAATAAAAAACGCGCCCTGAGAGTTGGAAAACAACTCGACTTGCAACACACTCTGCAAATCGACGCGGGAATGGCTCGCGTCGCTCCCAGGCAGAGTAGCACATGACCTCATCTCGCACGGCCGCCTATGCGGCTGCTGGGGGCGCTCATGCTTATTGAGCGCATCACAGCGGGCACTCGCGAGCAATGGCTCGACCTCCGCAAGAACGACATTACGGCTTCCGTCGTCGGCGCCCTCTTCGGCGTGCATGACTACCAGACGCCGTATGGCGTCTACGCCCTCAAGGCCGGCCTGACGCACGAGGATCCGGAAGAGAGCGACCCGATGAAGCGCGGACGGCTCCTGGAGCCGGTTGCTGTTCAGCTTCTCCGGGAAGAACGGCCGCAATGGTCGATCACTCACAATACCGGACCGAATGCGGTCTATCTCCGCGACCCTTCCGTCAATCTCGGCGCAACGGTCGACGTGTTCGCCGACTGCCCCACGAGGGGCCCCGGTGTGGTGCAGATCAAGTCGGTTCAGGCCGATCATTTCCGCCGCAAATGGATCGACCCCGAGACGCGGGAGGTGACGCCTCCGCTCTGGATCGTCCTGCAGACCCTCACCGAAGCGCATCTGGCTGGCGCTTCGTGGGGAGCGGTTGCCCCGCTTGTGGTCGACCACGGCATCGAGCTGCCGGTGATCGAGATCCCCATCCATGAAGCGATGATCAAGAAGATCCGCAACCAGGCGCGGAACTTCTGGACCATGATCGAGGAAGACCGCGAGCCCGACGTCGATTTTGCAAAGGACGCCGCGCTTATCCATCGGCTCTATGCGCAGGACGACGGGTCCTCCGTGCAGATCACCGGCAACCGGATCGTCGAACTCCTTGCCCGGCGGGCGGAGTTGAAGGTGGACGAACAGAAGGGTGCGGCTGCCGAGAAGGAACGCCGTGTCATCGATACCGAGATCATCAGCATGCTCGGCAACGCGACGGTAGGCCTCACGGCCGACGGCACGCAGGTCTCGGCCAAGACCACGCACCGCAAGGGCTACGAGGTCAAGCCGAGCAGCTATCGCACCGTGAAGGTGAAGCCCGGCGCTGGCGCCGGAAGCAGCGCACCGGCCGACGACGAGTTCTGACACCCCTCTGTACTGAAAGGATCTCGCCATGGAGGCTGAGAATCCGCGTGCCGTCGTCGGGGGGAACAATCCCCCGAGCCTGACGGAGCTCTTGGTCGATCGCCACAAGGCTCTGTTCGACCTCGTCGAGCCGCTCGCCGCCCGAGCGAACAAGCTGCCGAAGACCATCGCGACCGAGGAAGAGAATTTCGACTTCGGCAAGGTCATCATGGACGCCTCGGAAGCGTTCCGGAAGCTCGAGGACGCCCGCGTCACCGAGAAGGACCCGTTCCTCAAGGCGGGGCGGGAAGTCGATGATCTGTTCCGTGGTCCGAAAGACCGCCTCGACAAGATGGTGAAAGGGCTCTCTGCCCGCGCCGATGCCTACGCCCACCAGAAGAAGCTCGAGGCCCGCCGCCAGGCCGAAGAGGAGGAGCGCAAGCTCCGTCTCGAGGAAGAGCGCAAGCGGCGCGAAGCCGAGATGGAGGCCGATTTCGGATACATCGAAGAGGCGGAGGCCACGGCTGATCAGGCCGACACCCTCGCCTTCCGCGCGGCCCAGGCGGCCGAGACATCAACTGCCCGTGCGGCGGACCTGACACGCACGCGCAGCAGTAGCGGCATGCTGGCGACCGCCAGCGACAAGTGGGATTTCCGCGTCGCCGATTGGTCGAAGGTGGATATCGCCGCGCTGCGTCCCTTCATCGCTGTCGATGTGCTGGAAAAGGCGGTGCGTGCGCACATCCGGATCCACAAGGGCTCCATGCCGATCGCCGGCGTCGAGTTCATTGAAGCGACCAAGGCGCAGTTCCGATGAGCGCGGCGCTGAATCACGACCCCAAAAACCTTCGCGCGTGGCTCCACCGAATCGAGGAGGAGTGCGCGTCCGCGGATGCCACGCCACAGATCCGGGAGATCCGCGACGCTGCGCTGTCGGCTCTTTGCGGCGCTGCCGCTCCCGGCGGCCCCGGGCTCACCATCACTGCGGCGGCGCCCGAAGACCTCATCCTTCCGAGCGACCTGGTCCGTATCAACCTGTCGACGGACGAGGCCGCCGGCCTGTCCAGTGGCCTCGCCGACATCGCCTGCTGGATCCGAGGCTGGATGGCCGGCGCTAGCGAAGCCCAACGCGACAACGCCCCCCTCGGCCTTGAGGCCGTCCGAACCCTGAACCTTCAGCTCAAGGCGGCCATGCGGCGCGCCGAGGAGAATTCATGAGCAATGAAGTCGCCACCCGCGAGGAGCGCCTCGCTGCGCGCGTCGACACGACCGAGACGCGCGCGCTTCCGATATCCAGCCGCATGGGCGGCGTCGCCTTCAGCAACATGCAGCAGGTCATGGAGTTCTCGAAGCTCATGGCCCTCAGCGATGTCGCGGTCCCGAAGTTCATGCGGATGAACCCGGGATCCTGCCTGGCAGTCACCATGCAGGCGATCGAGTGGCAGATGTCGCCCTGGGCGGTCGCCAACAAGGCCTATTCCGTCAACGACCGTGTCGGCTACGAGTCGCAGCTCATTCACGCGGTCGTCCTGCGGCGCGCGCCCATCAAGGGCCGGCTGCGTTGCGAATTCATCGGGGATGCCGAGCGGCGCCGGTGCCGGGTGTGGGCGATCCTCGACGACGGCACGGACGAGATCGTCGAATACACCTCGCCCGACATCGGAAGGATCCCGGTCAAGAACTCGCCCCTGTGGAAGGGCGACCCTGACCAGCAGCTCTTCTACTACTCCAGCCGCGCGTTCGCTCGACGCCATTTCCCCGATGTCATCCTCGGCATCTACACGCAGGACGAACTCTACGACCGCAATGACGTGCGCACGCAAGCCCCGGCTGCGCGCCCGGACATGGTCGAGACGCTCGACCTCCTTGCGGCGCAAGGCCCGGCCGACGAAGCGGTTGAGCTCGCCGCGAAGCCGTCCGAACCTGAGAAGCCCAAGCGCGAGCGCCGCCAGCGCAGTGCGGCCCGCGAAGACGCCGATGCCAGCGTGCCGGCTGTTGCTGCTGAGGCCTCCGGCGTTGTCGATGTGGTCGAGACGACCACTTCCGGCAGCGTTGCCAATGTATCCGGAACGCCGGCCGTTGCCGAGGCGGACGTCGTCGACGACGACCCCTTCGCCGAAGGGGCTGAGGAAGTGGCGGCTGAGGCGCCGTCCGCTGACGACGAGGCCGAACGGATCTTCACGAGGATGGAGAACCTCGATGTCGCACCGCGCGGTATCGACCAGAGCGACGTCGAGCAGTGCAGGCTCTTCCTGGAAGGTCACGATGCCGCCCATGCGAAGCATCCGCGCACCGTTCCGCCTGACCTGAAGCGGCGCTGGATCGAGGATAAGGACGAGCGCGCCCGCACCCTCGGCATCTGCTGGATGAAGGGCCACGACAGCGTGACGGGGTTCACGCCTCCGCCGCCGGCCTCGAAGGCATGACGCAATGTCGGCAGATCTTCACGCCGCCATCAGGACCGCCGTCCGCGACCATGTGGTTGCGGGCGGGATGTCCACCGAGGCCGGGATCGTCTTCGACGCAACCGAGGTCGCTGACGCCCTGATCGAGGTGCTGGCCGAGGTGATCGTCTCGGGCCCGCCGGACCATCGCTGGAGCTTCGTCGCTTCGATCCACTCCGCTCTCGACCAGGCTGTCGTCACCAAGGCGTCCATCAGTCAGGTCGCCTATCCCGTCCTTCCGTCATGAGCGCCGAGATCCTCAAGGCCCGTATCGACCATGCCGTCGCGCAGTGGATCGAGGAATTCGGGGACGGGCCCAACCTAGCGGTGCCGGCCGACCTCGTGCTCGGGGCCGCGGTGCAATCGCTGGCGGACCTCCTGCTCGCCATCGAAGACACGGCTCTGCGCACGGCTCTGGCGCGCGGCACGCACACCTTTCTCGACCTCTGCCTCGCCGCCGGCGAGCCCGTCGATTTCGCCGCGTCGGCGACCGTCATTCCTCTGAGGGCAAGATGATCATTCGCTGTGTCGACTTCGAAACGACGGGCACGCCGACCGAAGATCAGCGGCACGCCCTCTGCGAAGTCGGGTGGTGCGACGTCGCGTTCGAGGAGACGGACCTGGCCGATGGCTTCGCGGTGCCGATCCTCAGCGAGCCGAAGGGATTTTTGGTGAACCCCGGCCGGCCGATCCCGCCGGAGGCGAGGGCAGTGCATCACATCTCTGACGCGGATGTCGCCGGCGCGCCGGGGCCGGATCGTGCGTGCATGACACTCGCAGCCGGCGGCGCCGCCTACTACGCCGCGCACAATTCCGAGTTTGAGGCGAGCTTCTTCGGCAGCGAGGTGACGTGGATCTGCACGTACAAGGTGGCGCTCCGGCTCTGGCCGGACCTTCCTTCCCACGGGCTGCAGTATCTCCGTTACGCCCTGCCGCTGGATCTCGACCAAGCCCTCGGACTTCCGGCGCATCGTGCCGTTCCGGACGCCTATGTCGGTGCCGTGCTGCTGGCCCGGATCATCGAAGAGGGGCGGGCCTCCCTTGCCGAGATGGTCCGTTGGTCGAGCGGAAGGGCGCTTCTGCCCCGGTGCCCCCTCAAGAAATACCGCGACAAGCTTTGGGCCGACGTGCCCACCGACTATCTGGTCTGGATCGTCGAGAACATCAAAGACAACCCCGATGTCGTCGCCAACGCCAAGCATCATCTGAAGCAACGTGACGCGTTGAGGTAGATTGTCTCACCCAGAGTTCGGGCTTCACGAATGTCAAATGAGTTACCTCTTAACCACTACATCCGTCGATTAATGGACTAAAGCAAGTACCCCGTTACGTAAAACCAACTTGACGTCGTAGACTTGGATTTTGCACCTCTTCAATTCGTCTGATGGGAACGAATACATGCCAAACTCAAGAATGCGACAGGACGAAAGCAACGTCTGCAACGAAACGCTCGGACAGGCCGCACGGGACGACATTCGCGCCAAGGCCAAGGCCCGGGCGCTGCTCAAGATGACCGAAGTCGAATGGGAAGCACATCGCATCGCGACCGGGGACCCCGTGCGCGCCGATGTCCTCATGGCCTTCGGCGAAGACAGTACGGAGAACGAAGAATGAGCATCAACCGCGTCACACTTCTCGGCCGCTTGGGTGCCGACCCCGAAATTCGCCGGCTTAACAACGGCAAACTGGTCGCGAACCTACGCTTGGCCTGCGAGGAACGGTGGAAGGACAAGTCCACTGGCAATTGGGAAAAGCGCACCGAGTGGATGCCGGTGGTCATTTGGGTCGAGCACCTGGTCGAGCTCGTCGAGCAGTACGTGAAGAAGGGGGACGCCCTCTATGTGGAGGGTAAGTTCCAGACCCGGAAATGGCAGGACCAGAGCGGCGCCGACAAGTACGTCACCGAAGTCGTTCTGCAGGGCTTCGACGGCAAGATCGAGTTGTGCGGCCCAGGCCGAAAGGGCGGCTCGCGTGACGACGGCGACCGCGACGATCGACGCGGCGGCGGGGGTGACGACCGTGGATCTGGCGGCCGGTCCTTCGGCGGCGGATCCGGTGGCGGTTCCCGTGGTCCTCGCAGCATGACGGACGATCTGGACGACGAGATTCCGTTCGCTCCGGAGTTCCGCTGATGAGTTGGTCGCCCCAGCAGGAAGGCGCGCGCCGAGAGGTTGCCGCTTGGCTCCGCGATCAGGCCGGGGCGCAGGTCTACTACCTCGCCGGCTATGCCGGCACCGGGAAGACCACCCTCGCCAGAGATCTGGCCGGCGACGCCCGTGGCGAGGTGCTCTATGGTGCCTTCACCGGCAAGGCCGCGCTGGTTCTCCAACGGAAGGGCTGCATCGGCGCGTCGACCATCCACTCGATGATCTACAAGCCCCGCCGCAAGGCCGGCGGCGTAGTGGAGTTCGTCCTCAACCCTGAGAGCGCGGTTAAGAAAGCGGGCCTCGTGGTGATCGACGAGTGCTCGATGGTCGACGAGGCGCTCGGCAAGGATCTCCTGTCATTCGGCACCAAGGTGCTGGTCCTCGGGGATCCCGCGCAGCTTCCGCCCGTGCGCGGTGAAGGGTTCTTCACCAGCCGGCGCCCGGACACGATGCTCACCGAGGTGCATCGCCAGGCACAGGACAGCCCGATCATCCGGATGTCCATGGACGTGCGGGAGGGCAGGGGGCTCGCCTACGGCGCCTACGGCTCCAGCAAGGTCATTCCTCCGTCCCAGCTCGAGCAGGCCGAGGTGCTGGAAGCCGAGCAGATCCTCATCGGCCTTAACAAGACGCGGCGCCGCTACAACGGCCGCATGCGGGAACTGCGAGGGTTCACGGGTGACCGGCCAAACATCGGCGAGCGCCTCGTCTGCCTCAAGAACCGCCACAGCAAGGGGCTGCTGAACGGTGGGCTCTGGAGCGTCATCGACCACATGCGGTCGGATGACCCCGACTATGTCGAGATGGTCGTTGAACCGTCCGACGCCGGCGCCGCGCGGATGCCGGTCGACGTCAGGGTCCACCGCTTCTATTTCGCCGGGCGCGAAAGCGAGCTCGAGTTCCATCAGCTCAAGGGCACAGAGCAGTTCGACTACGGCTACGCCCTGACCGTCCACAAGAGCCAGGGCTCGCAATGGGACAGCGTCATCGTCTTCGATGAGAGCGACGCCTTCCGCGAGTCCTCCGCCAAGCACCTCTACACCGCCATCACCCGCGCCGCAGAGCGCTTGACCATCGTGAGGAGCCAATGAGCAAGATCGTGAAGCGGTCGATCGTGATCGCCGGACACAAGACCAGTATTTCGCTGGAGGCCGAATTCTTCGCGGCATTCAAGGCCATTGCCGCCCGCCGGTCGAAGACGCTTTCGGCGCTGACTGCCGAGATCGACGGTGCGCGATCGGGCGGCAATCTGTCGTCGGCAATCCGGTTGGCCGTGCTGGCGGACCTCCAGGCCCGCGCTGGTCGCGCCAATGGATGAGCACAAGTGCCCGGTCTGCCTGGTCGCGCTCGAGCCCAGCGACGTGTGCGCCACGGACTATGAGATGGGCATCTGCCACGCCGCATGCCTGGCAGATGCGCCCATCGTGGATCTTGAGACGGGGCTGCCGGCGCCCGTCGGCGCCGAAGTGGACACCTACCTGTTCAGCGAGGTGTGCGACGACTGCCGGTCGCGAAGCCCGAAGGAAAGGGAGCGCGATGGCTATCACTGAGAGCGCCGAATATCTCTCCGCCCAGGACATCGCCACGATCACCGGCGTGCATGTCGCGACCGTCTGGGAGTGGGCGAAGCAGCCGGAGTTCCCGGCGGCGTTCCGGCTGAGCGCGAAGGCCACGCGATGGCGACGCACCGAGTTGGAAAGCTGGTTGGAGACAAAGAGGGCGCGTTAGGCGCCCTTTTTCTTGTGGTACGATGCGTCGTCCGATTGGAATGGAGAACGGCTGTGTATTTCGAGAAGCTTGTGACAAATCACAAGATCGACATGAAGCGCCTGAAAGCCGCCTTCTTCGCCGAAGACGACATCGGTGCGGTTATTCGCTGCCATTACGAAGCAGAGCGTGCGCTAATTCACGCCCTCGATAAGCTCACCAGCGGTCGAGCTACGAAAGATAAAAAGAAGAACAAATATTTTGCAGATTCGCTGAACATTCTTTTTATATTGGGAGTGGCGGATCAAATCATCAAGCCTATGGAAATATTGAATAATGTCCGCAATGGCTTTGCCCACAAAGGACACGAAACAATAGACGATAAGGCCATCACTGAACTCCAAGCAGCCGTTGCGACATTCACGGATACGCCGCTGGAGACGTTTATTATAAAATTTGAGGGGGGAAAGACTTTCGAAGAGAGCTACGATAAGCTCTCAAAGCGTCAGAAATTTGTGGTCTGCGCAACAATCGCCACCGGCATGCTCGCGGCCTCTCCTGATGCCTATAAACAAGCAAGTGATAAGCTCACCACGCCGAATACGTAGGCCCGAGAGTGAGTTGCAGAAATAAATAATGTGGGGTCATGGAGGTGGCTATCGACGCAACAGCGCAAAATATCCACTTCTTTCTCAAGTAGTTAGAGGGCGTCTTCTATAGACACCCCTTCCGCCATTTCAGTCCCGAACTGGGCACGCCGAGCCTAGCCGTTTTCCCTTCTGAGACGGCAGCAAGCGTTCGAAGCCGGTCGCCTTTCGATCCGATGCTGCGGACTTCCCTCGCTCCGGCCTCCACGCATTGAGCCAGGGCGCGCGAATGATCGCGCCACCGCCGCCGCCTTCCATACGCATGCGCTTGCGGGCGATGTCGGCGAAATGCGCGGCCATAGCCGGTGTGACGGCGTCTTCGCCTGAGGTCGTGAGCGATGTTTGGGCGCGGGCGGCATCGGCTTGGTCGCGGATCGCCCTGAACCCCTCTGTCCGCTCCTTTGATCGCCGGCTCCCATATGCTTTGCGCGAAGCCGCATAAGGCCGTTGTGTGGAGGACGGGCCGGAGATGAACTAGCTTGAACCTGTGTTTGACGGGTGCCTGACGCGCCGGCGGGAACTCAGCCGCGGTGCGAAACGCTCTTCGCCGGGGAAAGAATGCCGTGCGCCGACTCTTCTTGGCGCTTCAGCGAGCCCTTCGCGAGCCGGGCAGCCGGATATGCGTCCATCCACCCAGGCGCGGGAAACGGAACATGCGTATGAGCTGCTCTTTCACAGGTATCGGCCTCGCCGCTGCGCTCTCGACCTATCTGGCGGGTGGGGCAATCGCCTCCGCCTGCAGCCTCATTCTCTGGAACACCAACCCCCAGGCGGTGGTCGCCGCCCGCACCATGGATCTCTATATCGACGACCAGCCCCGCCTCGTCTTCCTGCCGCGGGGTATCGCCCGGCGCGGGCTCTCGGACGGCAATGCCGTTCAGTGGAGGTCGACATACGCCAGCACGGTCCTGACCGCCCTGGATTTCGCAACCAGCGACGGCATGAATGAGATGGGCCTCAGCGCCCACCTGCTCTATCTGCACGACGCCGAGCACGAGCCGGCCGACCAGCGCCCGGGCCTGTCCAACCTGCTCTGGCCGCAATTTGTGCTCGATAACTTCGCCACCGTCGCGGAGGCGCTGGAGGGCCTGAAGAAAGTCCGCATTGTTTCCGTGCCGGCCCACGGGCGCGAGTGGCCACTGCACCTGTCGATTGCGGATGCGAGCGGAGACAGTGCGGTCATCGAGTTCGTAAAGGGCAAAACCGTGATCCACCACGGCAAGGACGTGACCGTGATGACAAACGAGCCTCCATTGGAGGAGCAACTCGCAAATCTGAAGCGCTATAAGCTGTTCGGCGGCACGCTTGCGATGCCCGGCGACATCGATCCGATGAGCCGCTTCGTGCGCGCCTCCTCCTATCTGAAGACGTTGCCGACGCCCGTCGACACTGCGGAGGCCATCGGTCATCTGGCCGGCGTGGTGCGCAACGTCGCCGTG
Source organism: Ancylobacter polymorphus (assembly GCF_030813495.1). Taxonomy (GTDB): domain Bacteria; phylum Pseudomonadota; class Alphaproteobacteria; order Rhizobiales; family Xanthobacteraceae; genus Ancylobacter; species Ancylobacter polymorphus. The sequence continues at coordinate 388,869 of NZ_JAUSUI010000001.1, forward strand.
CCCTTCGGGGCGGTCGATACGTCGGGAGGGGACTCGGCCGATGCCTGGCCGACGCGCTGGGCCTCGGTGTCAGACCACAGCCATAAGGTGTATTATGTGATGCCGGTGAACAGCCCGAACGTGTTCTGGCTGGAGTTTTCCAAACTGAATCCGGAGGGAACCGAGATTCTCGCCTTGACGCCCTCCGAAGCCGGGCTGAGCGGAGACGTCTCGGCGAAGCTGACGCCGCTCGGTCCTGTTGGCGAGGCCTTTCCACCCACGCTGTGAGCGCAGGACAAGGCTGGCCTGAGGCGCCTCGGAGATCCGCCGGCGCCCGGTGTCCACCCCGGTCTTCTTCGGCATGATCGGCGCCTCGACCTTCGGCATCCTGGTCATTCCCATGCTCTATGTGCCCAGTCCGCCCGCGAATGGGTCAAGACGAGGGGCCGGAAGCCAGGCTGAAACCCAGGCGGGCGCCCCTCATCCCGCTCAATCGGCTGGAGTGCGCGCGTCCGGGGCGCCGGTCGGCGGATGGCCGAAACAGCGTGCGAAGGCGAGCGAGAAGTTGCTGGCATGGGCATAACCCAGCCGGTGCGCCACCTGCTTCACGCTGAGATCTCCGCTGCGGAGCCACTGGCGGGCCAGATCGAGCCGCCATCGCACCAGACACTGCAGCGGAGACGCACCGAACACCTCCTGGAACACTTCGTTCAGCCGTCTTTGCGACACCCCGACTTCACTGGCGACATCCTCGATGCGCGGAGGTCTGGCGGGGTCCGCGAGCATGATCTCGCGGGCCGCAAACGCATGGCGGCGCGCCCGCGCACCAGGGTTTGGAGGGGCCTCGTGATGGAAGACGGACAGGCATTCCGCGAGCATCTCGAAGGCCTTGCCTTCAAGAAATACCGCCTCCATCGGCCCCTCATAGGGGTTGCGGGCAATCTGCGCCGCGATGGTCCGCATCGCTTGGGTGGGCGAGGATGAGCGGATCGACGGGTCGAACGCGCCCGTGACGAAGGCCGATATGAACCTTTCGGGCAGCTCGCCCTGCAACATCTCGTCGAGCCGCGCAGGCGTCACCGCCATACCCGACACTCGATGGTGTCCTCCCACATAATGAAAGGTGCTCAGCGGGTCGCGCAGCATGGCGAAATGGCTGCTGGCGGGAACAATTTCACCCTCCAGCCCCCCGTCATGCACATAGGAACTGCTGCCGGAGATGTTGAGCGCGAGCCAGAGATAGGGCTCACCGGACAGCACTTCATAAGTCAGGTTGACCGGCGACCTGATCTTGGCATCGAAGGTGTAGACTTCCAGTCCCGGCCGGAGGGAAAACTGCGGGTAGGTGAGTTCCGCCACGCTATCGGGCAGGGTGCGCTGATCTGGCGGGAGTTCGAGGCTGTCGAAGCCATTGGGAAGAAGCCATCGGCTCTGCGATGCGATACCCAAGGTCGCCGCGCTTGCGGCTTGAGATGGATCCGACACGCGAGCCCCCACCTGCGATCGGCAAACGATAGCATGAATTTGACGGCGCGCCCCGCATTTCGAGCCCGATGAGTCCAGCCTCGCCGCAAGTGCCATCTCCAGAGAGACCGCGGGGCCCATCGGATGTGAAAGTGCCGCTCGTGGTCATGGCGACATCCCCGTCGGGGCGATCCCGCCGTTGCGGCAATGATCGGCGACCCCGCCCGCATCCGATGGATCGCCCGCACAGCCAGCCACCGAGCCCAACTGGCGCTCGCCCGTGCAGGGCTTGGCAGTGCTGTCGTTCAAGTTCCTACGGTCGCGACACTGGCGCAAGCCTGCGCCACCTCTGTCGGGCCGGTCATTCCCCGGCTCCCGCAAACAGAAAGCCCGGAACCGTTTCCGGTGCCGGGCTCTGCTCTCGGGCCGTGCCTCTCCGGACGCTGGCCGCATCGTCGAGGGGTGCCGTCCGGGAGGCCCCGCCGCGTCAGGCGGCGCGGCTGATCGCCAGATTGACCTCGCCGCGCACCTCGACCTCGATTTCGAGGATCGACATCGGCGTCCCGCGCTCCAGGCGGACCTTCACATTGTCCTGCTCGCAGGGCACATGCCGTGCCACGACGGCGAGGATGTCCTCGCGCAGGCGGGAGAGTAGATCGTCGCCGCCCAGAACCTGGCGCTCATGCGAGAGGAGGATCTGCAGCCGCTCCCGTGCCTGCGGGGCGCTGCCATGCGAGAACAGGCGCTTCCACAAGGTCATGCTGCCCTCCGCAGGAGCTTGCTGAACAGGCCGCCGCGCGCACGCGGCGTTTCCATGGCGATGTTCTCGCCCTTCAGCCGCAGCGCCGCGTCGTGATAGGCGCGGGCCGGGGCGCTGTTGGGATCATGGATGGAGACCGGAACGCCCATATTCGACGCCTTCAGCACGTCCGGGCTCTCCGGCACGATGCCCAGCAGCGGCAGGGACAGGATTTCCAGCACGTCCTCGGTCTTCAGCATGTCGCCACGCGCCGCGCGGACGGGGTCGTAGCGCGTCAGCAACAGGCGCTTGTCGACGGTCTCGCCGCGCTCGGCCCGCAGGGTCTTGGCGTCGAGAATGCCGACGATGCGGTCGCTGTCGCGCACCGAGGAGACTTCCGGGTTGGTGACCACGATGGCGATCTCGGCATGGCGCATGGCCAGCGTCGCACCGCGCTCGATACCGGCGGGGCTGTCGCAGATCACCCAGTCGAAATGCTGCGACAGCATGCCGATGACGCGGTCGACGCCTTCCTCGGTCAGCGCGTCCTTGTCGCGGGTCTGCGAGGCCGGCAGCAGGAACAGCGATTCCAGCCGCTTGTCCTTGATCAGCGCCTGCGGCAGGCGGGCATCGCCCTGGATGACGTTGACGAAATCGTACACGACCCGCCGCTCCGCCCCCATGATGAGGTCGAGATTGCGCAGCCCGACGTCAAAATCGACGACGACGACCTTATCGCCGGTGCGGGCCAGGGCCGCGCCGATGGCGGCGGTCGTCGTCGTCTTGCCGACCCCGCCCTTGCCCGACGTGACGGTGATGATCTTGGCCATGACTTGCTTCGCTCCTAAAGCGCGGTAATTCGCAGGGTCTCGTCTTCGGTCGACACGCGCACCGCCGTGCCGCGAAAGGCGTCGTCAATGTCCTCGGCCGTGCGGTAGATGCCGTCCACGGCCAGCAGCTCGGCTTCCAGCTTGCTGCAGAAGATCTGCGCGGCGGAGCCGAAGGTCGCGCCGGCGATCGCCCGGCCGGCGAGCGTGCCATAGACATGGATCGAGCCGCCGGCGATGATTTCGGCGCCAGCGCCGACCGAGCCGATGATGGTCACGTCGCCTTCGAGGCAGACGATGGACTGGCCGGAGCGCACGCGCCGCTCGACGATCAGGTTCACCGGTTCGACCGGCTTGCGGGGTTCCGGGGCCGGTTCCGGCGCGGCCACGTCGTTGATGGCGAGCGTGGCGTCGCGGCCGCCGCGCAGGATGGGCGGCATGGCGGCGTCGACAAGGCTGGGGCGCACGCCCTCCAGCCCGACCAGCCGAACGCCGCGCGTCGCGAGTTCGCTGATCCAGCCTTCGACCTCGGCCTTGCTCTGCGCCGTGCCGGCGAGATCGAGCACGACGGTACGGCCGGTGAAGAAGCCGGGGGAACGCTGCAGCCAGACATCGAAATCGGCCAGCCAGGCCGACAGCGGCACGTCGGCCACCAGCGTCATCGCCATGAACGAGCGTCCACGGAAACGGATGGAGGGGCCGGTCTGACTGACTGCGTTCACGGGTCGAATCTCCCTAAGTGATGGATAGATTCAGTTAATTTTGGTTAACGAGTGGTTAATTCCGGCACGTTTGGCGCCGAGGGCAGGCGCCTTGTCCCCGGCCATGCACGCGCGCGGAAACTGCCCGCCGATTGGGCACGCCGAACGGGCGCGCCAGCGTCGCTCAGGGCTTCGAGCGGTTCCGGTATCAGAGGCTGGTGAGGAAGGCCGGGAGCAGTTCGCGCTCGCTGGTGATGTCCAGCTTGTCGTAGATGCGCAGCTTGTGGTTCTTCACCCCGCCGACCGTGATGTCGAGCTGGCGGGCGATGGAGGCGTTGTGGTGGCCATCGAGCGACAGCCGCACGATCTGCTTCTGACGCTCGGTCAGCCCGTAGAGCCGGGCCAGCCGGTCGAGGCGGCTGGCGAAGTCCTGCGCCTCTTTTCGCAGCACGAACACCTGTGCGTCGCGCAGAAGCGGGTCCGTGCCCTCGCTCGCCGGCCGCAGCAGGCACCAGCCGCCATTGCCGAGAATGACCCGGCGGTCGCCCCGCAGTACGTGATCTGGCACGCTCGGCCGGTCGAAGGCCTGACGCGCCGCCTCTCCCCAGCCTTCGGACTGGAACAGGCGGGTCCCATCGGCGCTGAGGATCAGGATCTCGGCCGGCGCGTCGCCCGCCAGGCTCGATGTGCGCGCGACCTGCCGCTCCACGGTGAGGGCCACGTGCTGGCGGTGCATTTCCAGCAGGATATCGAGCATTTCCGAGGCGAGGCGCAGTTCCCCGTCGTCGAACGCCTCCCGGTGCCGGTCGAGGCACAGGGCGAGGAAGCTGCGCTCGTTCAGCGGCAGCAGCAGCGCCAGTTCGTCGGCGATGCCGAGATCGACATCGAGATAGCGGGCATAGCTGCGGTCGAGCGGGCCATGCGCGCACAGGTTCCGCAGGCTGATGGCGCGGTGACCATCGGTGGCGAGCGGGGTGGAGGCCAGCGGATCGAACCGCCACAGCCTGTCCGCATAGGCGGATTTGGCGCGCGCGGCCATGCCGGATTCGGAGATGATGCAGGGCTTCGCCGCCTCCTCGTAGCGGGCCATGATCCAGAAATCGCACGGGATCAGCGGGGCGATGGCGTCGATGACGGTTTCATAGAAATCGTCGCGGCCCATGCGTGACAGCACGCGCGCCATGGTCTTGCCGAAGCCGGCCGGCAGATCGTGAACCCGTTGGTGGCGACCCATGCCGGCCTTGCTTTCCTGCTGCTCGATCGTCGCTCAAAGGCAAGAATCATGCCCTGTGCGCCCGGCGCGGCAGCGGTGCGGTGACTGCAGTCACTATCGGAGGACCGTCCCGCGCGGGGATATACATTTTGACATAAACAGCGGTGGTCGTCCTCCGCGCCAAGAGGGAATGGTCGCATGTCCGGATCGCGTTTTCTTACCCCGCCTCGCCCCAGCCGCCGCGACGTGCTGCGCTTCGGCGCGCAGGCGGCGATGTTCGCGACCATTGCCAGCCAGGTGGATTTCACGCGCCCCGCCTATGCGGGCGAGGCCAAGCTCACGGGTCCGCTCAATGTGCTGGCCTGGGCCGGCTATAACGACCCGGAGCTGATGCGCGGCTTCACCGAGCTGACCGGCGTCGAGCTCAACATCAAGGAAGCCGAGAGCAATGGCGCGCAGCTGAGCCTCGTGCAGGCCGGCACCACCAAGTTCGACGTAATCAACCCCGACGCGGTGTGGACCTCGAAATTCGCCGCCGCCGGCCTCACCTTGCCGATCGACACCGCCAAGCTGCCGTCGCTCGACGAGACGCTGCCGGCATTCCGCAACCGGCCGGAGACGATGTTCGACGGCAAGGTCTACGCCATCCCGACCCGCTTCGGCGTCAACGGCTTCGTCTACTGGCCGGACAAGATTTCCGCCGCCTCCGCCGCCGATGCCGAACTCGCCTGGGACCCGGCGCTGAAGAACCGGATCGAGATCATCGACTGGCCGGAGCTCTATCTCTGGATGACCGGCAAGTGGATCGGTCAGGCAAAGCCGGAAGACGCGACCGGCGAGGCGCTGCAGAAGATCCTCGACAAGATGATGGCCTTCCGCCCCAACATGCGGGCGCTGCAGGCCGATATGGGCACGGTGAAATCCGATCTCACCAACCGCGAGGCGTGGATGGTGTGGGGCTCGTCGAGCGACAATGTCCGCACCACGGCCCGCCTCGCCGGCGCCGATGTCGAGCTGTCCATTCCCAAGCAGGGCGGCGCCATGTGGATGGAGACGCTGCAGATCGTGCGCGGAACCGAGCATCTCGCCTCCGCCATGGCCTATCTCGACTACATGACCAGCGCCAAGGCGATGAAGCAGATGGCCTAGGGCGCGGACAAGTTCGCGGTGACCAATGCCAAGGTGAAGGACCTCCTCACGCCTGAGCAGGTAAAGGCGCTGGGCCTCGACAAGATGGAAGAATGGGTCGCCAACTGCCAGATGAGCCTGGCGCCGGTCGACGAGACCGCCTGGGCCGACGCCTGGCAAACCTTCAAGATGGGCTGAGGCGCGGGTCGATGCATATACGTGTGATCGTGCCGGTGCTGGATTCCAAGGAGCTGGTGGGCAAGGCCGAGGCCGAGTACCGCTCCTTCGCCGGCGAAGGCGTCGAGATTTCCGCCGTGCCGCTGCGGCGCGGCACCAACTCCATCGAGGCGGAGTTCGACTCCGCCCTCGCGGCGCCGGAGGTGATGCGACTCGCGCGCGAGGCCGAGGCGGATGGTGTGGATGCCTGCACCATCGCCTGCTTCACCGATCCGGGCCTGGCGGGCGCGCGCGAGCTGGTCTCCATCCCCATCGTCGGGGAAGGCGAGGCGGCGCTGCACATGGCGGCGATGCTCTCCAACCGCTTCACCGTGTTCATCACCGAGAAGCCGCTGTTCCCGCTCATCCGGCGCGTCGTGGCCCGGTATGGGCTGGAGCGGAACCTCGCCTCGGTACGGGCGGCCGGCGCGAGCGTGCTGGCGCTGGACGAGAGCTGCCTCGCCCATATCATTGCGGAGAGCATCGACGCGGTGGAGCGCGACGGGGCGGAAGCCTTCGTCATGGGCTGCACCGGTACCGGCTTCGACATGGCGCAGGCGGTGGAAGAGGCCCTGCACCGGCATTTCGGCGTCGCCATTCCGGTGATCGACCCCGGCAAGGTGGCGCTGCACTTTGCTCGCGCCATGGTGGCGACCGGACTGCGGCCGTCCAAGCTCGCCTATCCCACGCCGGCCTTCGCCCGCGACGAATATGCCTTCGCTTCATGAGCGCGGCGCATGACATCCCACGGCGCCGGCCGCTTCTTAGGGCGGCGCTGCCGGCGGCCGGGCTGCTGCCACTGGTGCTGTGGCAGATCGTGTTCTTCGTCGTGCCGGTGGCGTTGATCTTCGGGGTGAGCGTCTGGCGCACCCAGAGCTACCGCCTGATCCCCGCTTTCACCTTCGACAACTACATCGCCATCTTCGCGCGCCCGGCGATCTGGCGCGCGCTGCTGCTGTCGGTGGAGACGGCGGCCTTCGTCACGGTGGCCTGCGCGGTGCTGGCCTTCCCCGTCGCCTATTTCATCGCCAAAAAGGCGGGGCGCTGGCGCGGGCTGCTGCTGGTCGCGGTGATCGCGCCGTTCTGGATCAGCATCGTCATGCGGGTGGCGGCGTGGCGGCTGCTGCTGGGCGAGCGCGGCGTCATCAACCAGGTGGCGATGACGCTCGGCCTGACCGATGCGCCGATGAGCTTCCTGCTCTATTCGCCGGTCTCGACCGCCATCGGGCTGATCTACGCCTATCTGCCGCTTTATGTGCTGCCGCTCTACGCTGCCATCAGCAACATCCATGACAACTGGATCGAGGCGGCGCTGGACCTCAACGCCAGCCCGGCCCGCACCTTCTTCGAAGTGATCCTGCCGCTGTCGGCCCCCGGGCTGGTGGTGGGCGCGGTGTTCTGCTTCGTGTTCGGGCTTGGCGAATTCGTCACCCCCGCGCTGCTCGGCGGCGGCAAGCAGCTGATGTTCTCGCAGGTGATCCAGGACGAGTTCCAGCGCCGGCTGGACTGGCCGAGCGGGGCGGCGATGGCCGTGGTGCTGCTGGTCCTCGTCTTCGCCGCGCTGGCGCTGTCGATGAAATGGATCCGCCGCGCCAGCGGGGAGACGGGCCTATGAACCGCCTCTCCTTCGGCTGGACGCTGCCGGCCTATTCGGTGCTGCTTTACGCCTTCCTCTATCTGCCCATCGTGGTGATCGTGCTGTTCGCCTTCGACGCCAAGGCGATTCCGGGCCTACCCATCGACGCCTTCACCACCGACTGGTTCAGCGCGAGCCTCGGCGATACGCGCCTCGTCGGCTCGCTGCTCACCAGCATCCGCCTCGCGCTGATGGCGGCCGTGCTTTCCACCGCGCTCGCCATGCCGGCGGCGATGGTGCTGGCCTGGCGGCCGGTGCGGATGAAGTCGCTGGTGCTGTGCCTCGTTCTCGGGCCGGTGGTGCTGCCGCAGCTGGTGCTCGGTCTCGGGCTGGTGGTGCTGTTCCGCGCCGCGCCCGATCTGATCGGCGCTCCGGCCATCGTGCTGGCGCACACGACGATGACATCGAGCTACGCGACGCTGATGCTCTATTCGCGCTTCCTCGGTTTCCGGCGCAGCTATATCGAGGCGGCGATGAATCTCGGGGCGGATGAGTTCACCACCTTTCGCGAGGTGGTGCTGCCGCTGGTCGCGCCGTCGCTGATCGCCGTGCTGCTGCTCGCCTTCACCGATGCGTTCGGCGAGTTCGTCGTGGCGTGGTTCCTCGCCGGTTTTACCGAGACCCTGCCCATCGCCATCTGGACCTCGCTGCGGCAGGTCATCTCGCCCAAAATCTACGCGCTCTCCGCCCTGGTGATCCTGGTCACGCTGTTTGTCAGCGTTTCGGCGCAGGTCTGGATCCTCGGCCAGAGCCGCCGCGAATGTGAGTCCTGAGTGATGACCGAGCGATCCCCCAATGCCGTCGAACTGCGGGCCGTCAGCAAGGTCTATGGCGCGTCGGCGGCTGTGCGCGATGTATCGATGGAGATTGCGCGCGGGGCCTTCGTCACCATTCTCGGGCCGTCCGGCTGCGGCAAGTCCACTCTGCTGCGGATGATCTCGGGTTTCGTCACGCCCTCCTCGGGCGATGTGCTGATCGACGGCGTGTCGGTCCTCGGCGCCGCTCCTTATGAGCGCGACACGGCGATGGTCTTTCAGGACTACGCGCTGTTCCCGCATCGGACGGTGGCGCAGAACCTCGCCTTCGGGCTGCGCATGCGCAGGATAGCGAAGGACGAGATCGCCCGCCGGGTCGAGGCGATGCTGGAGCTGGTGAATCTCAGGGGCTTCGGCGACCGCCGGGTGAGCCAGATGTCGGGCGGGCAGGCGCAGCGCGTGGCGCTCGGCCGGGCGCTGATCGTGCGGCCGGCGGTGCTGCTGCTCGACGAGCCGCTGGGCGCACTCGACCTCAAGCTGCGCAAGCAGATGCAGGCGGAGCTGAAGACCATCCACCGCGACCTCGGGCTCACTTTCGTCGCCGTCACCCATGACCAGGAGGAGGCGCTGACGCTCTCCGACCGGATCGCCGTGATGAATGGCGGCGCGCTGGAGCAGTTCGACACGCCGGAGAATCTCTACCGCCGGCCGGCGACGCGCTTCGTCGCCGATTTCGTCGGCAATGCCAATCTGTTCGACGCTCGTATCGGCGGCGGGGGCCGCGTGGCGGCGGACTCGCTGCCTTTGACGCTGGACCTCAGCGCCGCGCAGCGCGGCGGGCGCGGCGAGGGGACCCGGGTGGCATTGGTCGTTCGCCCGGAAACGATCGCCGTGGGCGCGGCCGCTCCCGCGCACCATGATTGCCGCGTCGAGGCGCGGGTCGACGAGATCATGTTCTCCGGCGCGGTGCAGCAGATCACCGGCCACCTGCCGGACGGTACGCGCCTGACCGCGCATCAGAGTGCCGCGCTGCCAGCGCCGGAGCGCGGCGCCACCGCCATTTTCTCCTGGCCGGGCCAGTCGGTCTGGCTGGTCGACGGCTGAGGCCGTTCAAGGGCTTTTTCCATGCGTGAACTCGACTATGACGAACTGGAGGCGCTCGCCATCGGTGCGGGCGTGCTCGGCACGGGCGGGGGCAACCACCCCCATCTCGAACTGATGTGCGCGCAGGCGGACTACCGGCGCGGCCGGCGCATCCGCCTGATCGACCCAGACGAACTCGCCGACGACGCCCGCGTCGCCGTGGTGTGCATCATGGGCGCGCCGCTGGTGACCAAGGAACGCCTGCCGGAGCCGCAATCCATCTGCCGCGCCGTGCGCCGCATGGAGGCGCATACCGGCCAGCCCTTCGACGCCATCATGTCGATCGAGATCGGCGGCGAGAACGCCTTCTTCGCCATGCTGGTCGGCATGGAACTCGGCCTGCCGGTGGTGGACGCCGATACGATGGGCCGCGCCTTCCCCGAAGCGCAGATGGCGAGCTTCGCCATTCGCGGGCTGGAGGTCGCCCCCTTCGCCATTGCCGACATACGCGACAACGAGATCCTCATCGCTCGCGCCGAGAGCCCGACGCGGGTCGAGCGTATCGGCCGGCGCATCGTGGTCGAGCTCGGCTCCATCGCCGGCACCTGCACCGCCCCGCGCTCGGGCGCGGAGGTGAAGGCGCACGCGATCCTGCGCTCGGTCTCGCGCGCCATCGCCATCGGCCGCTCGATCCAGGCCGCCAAAGCCGTCGGCCGCGATCCCGTCGCGGCCGTGGTCGAGCGCGCGCTGGCGCGACTGGTGTTCACCGGAAAGGTCGAGGACGTGTCGCGCCGCACCGAAGGCGGCTTCGTGCGCGGCACTGTCCGCCTCACCGGCACGGGCGCCTGGCAGGGGCGGGAACTCGCCATCGCGTTCCAGAACGAGTTCGCGGTCGCCCACCGGGACGGGGCGCTCGTCGCCAGCGTGCCGGACCTCATCACCGTGCTCGACGAGGAAAGCGCCGAGGCGATCGGCGCCGAGGTCATCCGCTACGGCCAGCGCGTGGCGGTGATCGTGCTCGGCGCCGACCCGATCATGCGCAGCGCGGAGGGGCTCGCCGTCGTGGGGCCGCGCGCCTTCGGCTACGATTTCGACTACCGCCCCTTCGAGGAGCTGACCCCATGAAGCGCATCGGCATCGATGTCGGCGGCACCAATACGGACGCGGTTCTGCTCGACGGCAGCCGCATCCTGCGCGCGATCAAGAGCCCGACCACGGCGGATGTGACGAGCGGGGTGCGGGCCGCGCTCGCCCATGTGCTGGCCGACAGCGACGGGACGACGCCCGATGTGCGCGCGGTGATGATCGGCACGACCCATTTCACCAATGCGGTGATCGAGCGGCGCGGCCTGTCCAAGGTGGCGGTGATCCGCATCGGCCTCCCCGCCGCCTCCTCCATCGAACCCATGGCCGACTGGCCGGAGGACCTGCACCGCGCGGTGGCCGGGCCGGTCTTCCTGCTGCACGGCGGGCATGAGTTCGACGGCCGGCCCATCGCCGCCTTCGACCGCGACGCCATGCGCCGGGCGGCGGAAGCGATCCGCGACAGCGGCATCGCGGCGGCGGCCATCACCGCCGTGTTCTCCCCGCTCATCGCCGATTGCGAGCGGGAAGCCGCTGCCATCCTCGCCGAGGTGGCGCCCGGCGTGTCGGTCACCCTGTCCAGCGATCTCGGCCGCATCGGGCTGATCGAGCGCGAGAACGCCACCATCCTCAACAGCGCCCTGCACGGGCTGGCACGGCGCACGGTCGCCGCCTTCCGCCAGGCAATTGCCGAAACCGGCCTCGCGGGCCCGCTCTACCTCACCCAGAATGACGGCACGGTGATGCGGGCCGAGGAGGCCGAGCGCTTCCCGGTGCTGTGCTTCGCCTCGGGCCCGACAAACAGCATGCGCGGGGCGCATCTTCTGTCCGGTCTCGCCGACGCCGTCGTGCTCGATGTCGGCGGCACCACCACCGATGCCGGCATGCTGCAGGCCGGCTTCCCCCGGCAGGCCAATACGCAGGTGGATATTGGCGGCGTGCGCACCTTCTTCCGCATGCCGGACGTGGTGGCGATCGCGCTCGGCGGCGGCACCGTGGTGCGCGAGGCGCCCTTTTCCGTCGGGCCCGACAGCGTCGGCTTCCGGCTGCTGGAGAAGGCGCGCATCGCCGGCGGCGACACACTCACCCTGACCGATGTCGGCGTGCGGCTGGGCCTGCTGGAACTGGGGGATGCCCAGCGGCGGAACGCGATCCCGCTCGACCTCTCCGAGGCGGCGCAGAACTGGATCGGCCGCCGGCTCGCGGAACTCGTCGACCGGATGAAGACCAGCGGCGCCGATCTACCCGTCATCGCCGTGGGCGGCGGGGCGTTCCTGGTACCGGACCATCTGCCCGGCGTCTCTCAGGTCATCAAGGTGGAGAATGCCGGCGTCGCCAATGCCGTGGGCGCCGCCATGTCGCAGGTCAGTGGCGAGAGCGACCGCGTGTTCTACGGTGTGCCCCGCGAGGAGGCGATTGCCGAGACGCTGCGCGCGGCCCGCGAGCAGGCGGTTGCCGCCGGCGCGGCGCCGGATACGCTTGCCGTGCTCGATGTCGACGACACGCCCATGTCCTACATTCCCGGCGACCCGCTGCGGGTGAGGGTGCGCGTGATCGGCGATCTCGCGGGCTAGACACGGCGGCAGCATCGAACGGACCACATCAGGGGAAGGCGCATGGCCATCTCGGCGCAGCAATTCGCGAGCGACAATTATGCCGGCATCTGTCCGGAAGCCTGGGAGGCGATGGCGCGCGCCAATGCCGGGTCGTGTGTCGCCTATGGCGACGACGAATGGACCGCCCGCGCCGCCAATGCGTTTCGCGACCTGTTCGAGAGCGACTGCGAGGTGTTCTTCGTTTTCAACGGGACGGCGGCGAACTCGCTGGCGCTGGCTTCGCTCTGCCAGTCCTATCACAGCGTGATCTGCGCGGCCTCCGCCCATGTCGAGACGGATGAATGCGGCGCGCCGGAGTTCTTCTCCAATGGCTCGAAGCTGCTGGTCGCGCCGTCGAGTTCGACCAAGCTGACGCCGCAGACCATCCGCGCGCTGGCGACCAGCCGTTCCGACATCCACTTTCCCAAGGCGCGGGTGGTCACGCTCACCCAGCCGACCGAGACCGGGCTCGTCTACAGCCTCGACGAGATCGCCGCGATTTCGGCACTGTGCCGCGAACTCGGGCTCAAGCTGCACATGGACGGTGCCCGCTTCGCCCATGCCTGCGCCAGCTTGGGCTGCACGCCGGCCGAGATGACCTGGAAGAGCGGCGTCGACGTGCTGTGCTTCGGCGGCACCAAGAACGGCATGGCGGTGGGCGAGGCGGTGATCTTCTTCGATCGCGTGCTGGCAGCGGATTTCGACTATCGCTGCAAGCAGGCCGGTCAGCTCGCCTCCAAGATGCGCTTCCTCTCCGCCCCCTGGGTGGGGCTGCTGGAAAGCGGCGCCTGGCTCGCCAATGCCCGCCACGGCAATGGCTGCGCGGCGCGGCTTGCCAACGCGCTGAGCGGCTGTCCGGGCGTGGAGCTGCTGTTCCCGGTCGAGGCCAATTCCGTGTTCCTGAAGGCGCCGGAGCCGGTGCTGGAGGCGTTGCGGCGGCGCGGCTGGCGCTTCTACACCTTCATCGGCGGCGGCGCCCGGTTCATGTTCGCCTGGGACGCGAGGCTCGACCGGGTGGATGAACTCGCCGCCGACATAGGCGCGGCGGCGGCGCTTCACGCCGGAACGAACTAGACCCGCTACAGCAGCGGCTCCAGCCGGCGGGCGAGCGCGAGGAGCGCCGCGTCCGCGCCGGGTTTGCCCGTGAGCTGGAGCCCCACGGGCAGCCCGCTCTCCCGGCGGCAGGGCAGGGAGAGGCCCGGCGCGCCGGTGAGATTGGCGTGGGTCAGGGTGAGAATTTCGTCGTCGCCCTCGGCGCTGAGGGCGGGATCCGTGTCCGGCGCGACGAAGGGCACGGTCGGGCTGATGATGGCGTCGACCGCCTCGAACAGCGTCCCAAGCTCGGCGGTCCAGTGCTGCTGGTGCCGCTTGGCGTCGAGATAGCGCACGGCCGGCAGGACAGCCCCGGCCTCGATCTGCGCGGCGGTTCCCGGCGCATAGCCGGAGGCCGCGTCGCGATAGGTTTGCGCATGCACCAGGGCGGCCTCGGGCAGCAGGATATCGAGCAGCGCGGCAGTCATCCGCTCCGGTGAGGGCAGGGCGACATCCACCATCGTCACGCCGGCACTCTTGAGCCGGCCAAGGACGGCATTCCCGGCCAGCCGCACCTGCGGACGCAGCGCCGGCGAATCCCATTGGTTGCGGCAGACGCCGAGACGGATCGACGCCAACTCACCGACACCGGCGGCTGGCAAGGGCGCCAGCGCGGCAAGGCCCAGCGCCACATCCTCAACGCTGCGGCCGAGCAGGCCGAGATGATCGAGGCTCGGCGCCAGCGGATGGACGCCCTCCAGCGACAGCCGGCCGAAGCTCGGCTTCAATCCGACGATGCCGCAATAGGCCGCGGGCGCGCGCACCGAACCGCCCGTATCGGTTCCCAGCGCCAGAGGCACGATGCCGGCCGCCACCGCCGCCGCCGAGCCCCCGCTGGAGCCGCCGGCGGTGCGGGAGGGGTCGCACGGATTATTGGTCTGGCCGAAGGCGGGATGGGCGATGCCATAGGCGAATTCCAAGAGATTGGTCTTGCCGAAGAGGATGGCCCCCGCCTCCCGCAGGCGCCGCACGCAGTCCGCATCGCGGGCGGCGCGGCGCGGGGGCAGCGCCCGCGTGGCACAGCTCGTCTCCACGCCTGCCACGTCGATAATGTCCTTGATGGCGACGGGGATGCCGTGCAGCGGGCCCTTGTCCTCGCCCCGCGCCAGCGCGCGGCTGGCCTCGTCGGCCTGCCGCCTCACCTCGTCCGTCATCGGGTCGATGAAGGCGTTCAGCCTCGGCTCCCACTCGCTCAGCCGCGCCATCGCCTGCGCGCAGATATCGCGCGGGGTGAAGCGGCCGGCGCGGTAGCCTTCCGCCAGTGCGGTGACAGACAGGAAGGATAAAGCGTCGGCCATGTCGCGCACTCCGGCTGAATGCCGCCACAGCTAGGACCGTCCCGAACGGCACGCAATGAGGACCGCAGTCACCAGGGACCGGCGCCGCTTCGGGGCAGGGCGGCCGCCCAGATCACGAACGAACGACGTTGCACCGACATTGCTTAATATCGCCATGTCCGCCAGCATCGACACATGGATCAAGAACCGGCCCTGCGGGCTATGCCGCCATGGATGTCATCGTCTATCACAACCCGGAATGCGGCACGTCGCGTAACACGCTGGCGCTGATCCGCCATGCCGGCATCGAGCCGCATGTGATCGAGTACCTGAAATCGCCGCCGGCCTCCGCCCTGCTGGTGCAACTGGCGGAGCGCATGGGCTGGAAGCTGCAGGCGCTGCTCCGCGAGCGGGGGACACCCTTCCGCGACCTCGGGCTGGACGCGCCTGACGTGGATGACGCCCGGCGGCTGGAAGCCCTCGCCGCCCATCCGATCCTGCTCAACCGGCCGATCGTGGTGACGCCGCTCGGCGTGAAGCTGTGCCGCCCGTCGGAGACGGTGCTGGACCTGCTGCCCATCGTCCCGCGCGCCGATCTCGACAAGGACGATGGCAGTCCTTTCCTGCGCGACGAGCAGGTCGCCGCCGCCGAGCCGCGCCTCGCCAAGGCGCTGCGCGCGGCGGGCCTGCCAACCGATGACCTGCGAGCGTCACCCGGCCGCTTCTACAGCTACCGGACCCTTGGCGGCACGCTGGTCGGCTATGCCGGCTTCGAGCGGCATGGGGAAGACGCGCTGCTGCGCTCGGTGCTCGTCACACCCGCCGCGCGCGGCAGAGGGATAGGCCGCAACATCGCCCTGCTGCTGATGAGCCGCGCGTTCGACATGGGCGCGCGACGCGCCTGGCTGCTGACCGAAGGCGCTTGCGCCTTCTTCGAGCGCATCGGCTTCGCCGTCACGCCGCGCGAACAGGCGCCCGACGCCATTCGCCAATTGCCGCAGGCGACCGCGCTGTGCCCGTCCACCGCCTCTCTCCTCACCCGCCGCATCGCACTCTGAGGCACCCTGCCGACGTTCGAACGGGAAGGGCCGGTACTGCCTCACGCCTTGCGCGGAAAGCGGGTGCGGAATTCGTCGGCGGTGGCGTAGGAGCGTTGCGTGCCGCGCCGCGTGATCGAATCCGCCGCATAGGTCGCCGCCTCGCCCAGCGCCTCGAACACCGGCAGGCCCTGGGTGTGAAAATGGGCGAAGGCCCCGATGAAGGCGTCGCCCGCGCCGGTCGTGTCGACCGGCTCCACCTTGACCGGCGCGACGCGGCGTACCTCCTCGCCCGACACCAGCAGCGCGCCGCGCCCGCCCATCGTCACCACCACCGTGCCGATGCCGCGCGCGGTAAGCGTCTTCGCCGCCGCCTCCACCTGCGCCTCGGTCTCGACCGGCAGGCCGGTGAGGGTGGCGAGTTCGGTCTCGTTCGGGGTGAGGAAGGCGAGATCCGCCAGCCGCGCGACATCGAGATCCGGCAAGGCCGGCGCCGGGACCAGCAGGGTGGGCACGCCCCATTCTTTCGCCCGCTTCACCGTGTGGTAGACGGTGTCGACCGGGATTTCGAGCTGCATCAGGATCAGCGCGCAGCCCTTGAGCAGATCGGCGGCGGCGTCGACATCCGCCGGGGCGAGGTGTGCATTGGCGCCCTTGACGATGAGGATCGAATTCTCGCCCGAGGGCTCGACGAAGATCGGCGCCACGCCGGAGGGCGCGCCGGGCGTGCGCAGCACATGGGTGGTGTCGATGCCGTTGCGGGCGAAATTGGCGAGGGTAGCGTCGGCGAAAGTATCCTCGCCCACCCTCGTGACCATGACGACGGGGGAACCGAGCCGCGCGGCGGCAATGGCCTGGTTGGCGCCCTTGCCGCCATGGCCCATCTCGAAGCTCGGCGCCTCGACCGTCTCGCCGCGCAACGGCATGTGGTCGACATAGGTGATGAGGTCCATCATGTTGGACCCGACGACGGCGATCTTCGACATTTCAACCTCTCCCGCCGTCCCCTGCCGGAACGGTCATTTCCGTTTCAACCGCGCAGGCTCGGCGCGAGCGCGGCGCATTCGGCCGCGTCGAGATGGCCGAGCTCGACGCTGTAGCGCGCCGTGGCCCCGGCCGGCAGGCGGATGACATTGCCCTTGGCCTTCTCCGCCGTGTAACCCTCCGGCTCGCAGGTGGCGGGGAGGGCGAAGGCGCAGACCGACTGATCGTGCCCGGCCAGAATCCAGCGCACGGTCTTGGGAAATTCCGCCGGGCGGTAGCGGGCGAGGAAGGCGTCGCCCTCCGGGCGGCGCAGCAGCATCGTCGTCGCGCCCTGCGCATCGGCGGCGAGACCGGTGAGATAGAACACCTGCTCCGGGTCGAATCCGTCCGCCTGGCGGACGACGCGACTGCCGGAGGGATCGGTCGCGAGCGCCTCGATGCGTGCGAGATAGGTCGGGTTCGGTGCCACATGCGCCGGCACGGCGCGGCGCACCGCCGTATGGGTGGCGTCGTAGGGCGCCTGCTGCAGGATTTCGCCGCCTTCGACAAAGGCGTAGTTCACATGCGCCATATACATGAGGTCCATGGCGTCGCCGGCGGAGAGGTTGGTCACCTCCATTGCCATGTCAAAGCGGGCGTCAGTGGCGTGCAGCGTCACGCTCGGCCGGGCCATGTAATGGGCGCCGAAGCCCATCGCATATTCATAGGCGCCGAACAGCCGCATCCACGGCCCGCGCGCATCCGTGCCGAGTTCGATGCCGGCGCTGTCCATCGGCGCGCAGGGCATCTCGCCATGGGCGGGATGGGTATCGGTCGGGCCGGGCACGCCATTGCGCAGCAGGCCGGAATGAAAGGCGAAGCAGCCATAGGTCTCCGCGATGGTGCGCACCGGGCGGGGCGCCTTGAACATGCTGCGCATGGTCAGGTCGACGCCGTCGAAGGCGGCGGACCAGATCATCTGCCCGAGATAGGGCAGCACGACCAGCGCGCCGCGTGCATTGGCGAGCCGGACCGCCTCCACGCCGGTGGGGTAGCGGAACAGGCTGGCGGTCAGGCCCTCATGCTCCACGGCCAGCCGTTCCGTGTCGCCGAAGCTGCGGCGGTCGAGATGAATGCGGGTCATGCGCGATTCCTGAAAGCGTTCAGCACCATGACGAGCAGCAGGAAGCCGCCCCAGATGAAGTCGATCAGATGGTTGGAAAAGCGCATCATCTGGAAGCCCGAGGCCAGCAGCATCAGCGCGATCACCGCGATGGAAATGCCGAGCACCGTGCCCTTGCCGCCGGCCGGATTGGTGCCGCCGAGCACGCAGATGAGCACCGCCTGCAAGAGGTAGGACGTGCCGTAATCCGACTTCGCCGCATTGGTGCGGCCCGAGAGCATGATGCCCGCCAGCGCTGCCAGCGTGCCGCTCAACATGTAGGAGGCCAGCACCATGCGGTCGCTCTTCAGTCCCGCGAACACCGCCGCGCGCGGATTCGTGCCGATGAGGAACAGGTTGAGGCCGAAGGAGGTGCGCGTCAGCATCACCGCGATCACCATGGCGACAGCGACGAAGATCAGCAGCGGAACCGCGATGCCGAACAGCTTGCCATTGCCGATCAGCCCCCAGTAAGCGGGGAAGCCGACAATGGCGGGCCCGCCGGTGAGCACCATGCACAGGCCGGTGAACACCTGTCCCGTGCCGAGCGTGGCGAGGATGGGGGTGATCTTCGCCCGGGTGATCAGCAGCCCGTTCAGCGCGCCCGCGATCAGCCCGACGCCGAGTGCCAGCATCACCCCGGCGGCGACACGGGCGATTTCGCCCGCCGCGCCGGCCGTGGGATCGCCGGGGAACAGCTTGGTGAAGAACACGCCGGCGAGGATGCCGGCAAGGTTGGCGATGCCGATCACCGACAGGTCGATGCCGCCGGTGAGCATGGCCAGCATCATGGCGATGGCGACGATGCCGAGCTCGGGAAAGATGAAGCTGATCGACTCGAAATTGTAGTAGCGCAGGAACTTGGTGGGTTCGAGCCAGCTCATCACCGCAAAGATGACGACCGTGATCAGAACCAGTTGCAGGATGTTGTTGTCGCGGTTGATGAAGCGCGAAAGGTCGAGACGCTTTTCCATGGTGCCCATTCCCCTCACGCCAGCGTCTTGCGGTCGCGCCAGGCGGTGAGCGCGGTGGCGACGACGATGACGCCGCCGACGACCACGCCCTGCCAGGTATTGTCCACGCGCATGATGATGAGGCTGTTCTTGATCAGCACCAGCAGGAACACGCCGAGCAGCGTGCCCAGCACCGAGCCGCGTCCGCCGAAGATGGAGGCGCCGCCCAGCACGACGGCGGCGATCACGTCGAGCTCATAGCCGACGAAGTCGCGCGGATTGGCCAGCCAGATCATCGAGGCGTGCAGCAGGCCGGCGAAACCCGCCAGCGCGCCGGCGAGGCCATAGGCGACATAGACCGTGCGCCGGGTGTTGAAGCCAACGCGCTTGGCCGATTCCGCATCGTCGCCATAGGCGAAGATCGAGCGTCCGGTCAGGGTGCGGCTGAGGAACAGCCAGACCGCGCCGGCGATGGCGAGATAGACGAACACCATCACCGAGAGCTTGGCGCCGCCAATATCGAGGCTGGAGCGGCCGAAGGCGATCAGCGCCGGCGGCATGCGGTCGATATTGACGATCGACGTGCCGACCAGCCCGAGCAGGAGGCCACGCACCACCGAGGCGGAGCCCAGCGTGACGATCAGCGGGATCATGCGGAAGGTGTGAATGAAGAAGGCGTTGGCGAGGCCGCAGATGAGGCCGATCAGCGTCGCGCCGATGAAGGGCAGCATCACGCCCTCATGGCCATAGGCGTTCATCGCCAGCACGGTGAGATACATGGCGGCGGCGGCGAAGGCCGGGAACGACACGTCGATGCCGCCGGAGATCATCACCACCAGCACGCTGAGCGCCATAATGCCTATGATGACATTGGCGCGCAGCAGGTTGAACAGATTGTCCGCCTGCCAGAAAGCGGGATTGATCAGCCCGATCACCACCATGATCGCGGCGACGATGAGGAAAACCGCCGTTTCGGAGCGGCGCATCAGCTTGGCGAGGGTCATCATCAGCGCAGCGTCTTCAAGCGGGAATGGATGTCGTCCTCCTCAAGACCGCGCGGGTCGAGATCATCGAGGATCGCGCCGCGGTGCATGAGGAGAATACGGTTGCAGTTGTGCAGAAGCTCCGGCACGTCGTCCGAGATCATCAGCACCGCCAACCCGTCCTTAACCGCGAGTTCGCGGATGCGCCGGTGGATCTCCGCCTTGGAGCCGACATCGACGCCGACGGTGGGCCCGTTGAGGATCAGCACGCGCGGCCCGGTGAGCAGCCAGCGGCCGATGATGACGCGCTGCTGATTGCCGCCGGAGAGCTTGCCGACCTCCTTCTCCACATCGGTGGTGGCGATCTTCATATCGGCGACGGTGCGCTCAGCCAGCGCGGTCATCGCGTCGTCGGAGAGGAAAGGCCCGCGCGTCGCCCGCTCGATGGCGCTCGCCACCACATTGCGGGCGATGGACTGGCTCATGAACAGCCCTTCGGACAGGCGATCCTCCGGCACATAGGCGATGCCGGCCTCCACCGCCTCCGGCACGCTGGCGAGGCTGAGCGGCGTGCCGTCGAGCAGCACCGTGCCGCGATGCTCCGGTTCCATGCCGAACAAAGCGAGGGCGAGTTCGGTGCGGCCCGAGCCGAGCAGACCGGAAAGGCCGACAATCTCGCCGGCGCGCAGATCGAACGACACGTCCCGCACCGCCTCGCCGACGCTGAGGCCGCGCACGCGCAGGCGCGGTTCGGCCGCCGCGTCGCCCGTCCAGCCATAGCGCTCATGACCGAGGTCCTGCCCGGTCATGGCGCGGGTGATGCGGGCCTCGGTGAAATCGGTCGTCGGGCCTTCCTCGACCTTGCGGCCGTTGCGGAACACGCAGATGCGGTCGGAAATCTCCAGCATCTCCCGCATCTTGTGGCTGACGAACAGCACGGCGATGCCCCTGGCCCGGATTTCACGCACGAGGGTGAAGAGCCGCTCGACCTCGCGCCCGGTGAGTGCGGTGGTCGGCTCGTCCATGATCAGCAGGCGCGTCTCGCTCATCAGCGCCCTGGCGATGGCGACGATCTGCCGGTCGGCGGTGGAGAGATCGCCGACCCGCGCGTCGAGGTCGATGGCGACATCGAGCCGGGCGAGCGCCTGCGCGCCGAGGCGGCGGCATTCGGCAGGGCTGACGAGCCGGCGCCCCTCGCTGAGCAGCCGGCCCATGGCGAGGTTCTCCGCCACGGTCAGGCTCGGGAACAGCGAGAAATCCTGATAGATGACCTGGACACCGGCGGCGATGGCCGCGCGCGGTGAGAAGCCGGACACGGGTACGCCGTCGATCAGCAGCGTACCTTCGTCAAAGGCGTAGACGCCGGAGACGATCTTGATCAGCGTCGACTTGCCCGAACCGTTCTCGCCGGCGAGGCAGAGGATCTCCGCCGGGGCGATGGCGAAGTCGATGCCGTCCAGCGCCTTCATGCCGGGGAAGCGCTTGGTGACGCCGCGCAGTTCGATCAGGGGTACGGCCATGGGATGCGCCCGTCGGGAAGGGAAGGCCGGCACAAAGCGCCGCCCGCCCACGCCTTTGTCAGCGAAATGAGGGGACCTTCGCAAGCCGGGGAGGGGCGCCGGCGCCCCGCCACGGCTCGCCCTGCGGTGGCGGCGCGGGACCTCAAGGACCCCGCGCCAACCGCCGTCAGAACTTGTACTGGTCCATGTTTTCCTTGGTCACGCCGACCCAGCCCTGCCCGTAGAGCAGGTTCGGCGCGGCGCCGGCCGGGGTGGTGAGGTTCTCATAGCCCTTGAGGCCGAGATTGAGGCCAGCCTTGATCTGGTCCTTCTTGCCCGAGAGCGCCATCACGGCCAGCTCGTTCATGGCATAGCCGGCGACCGCCGGGTCCCAGAACTGGATGTACTGAATGTCGCCGTCCGCGAGGTACTTGCCGGCGACGGAGGGCAGGCCGGTGCCGGAGAAGAACACCTTGCCCTTCAGCCCGCGCTCGGCGATCAGACGGCCGGCGCCGGCCGAGGTCGGCATCGGGCCGCCGATGATGCCGTTCACGTCCGGATAGGTGGTCAGGGCTTCGGAGAGGCGGTTATAGTCGGTGTTGGCGTCGTCATAGGTCTCAAGGCGCTGGGTGGCGAGCGCCATGTCCGGAAAGTGCTTCTTCTGGTACTCGATCGCGCCGTCGATCCATTCATTCTGCGACTGCGAGGTCAGGCTGCCCACGGTGGCGAGGTACTTGCCCTTGCCGCCGGTGTATTTGCCGAGCACCTCCATCAGCTGCGCGCCATAGGCCTTGTTGTCGAAGGCTTCCAGGATGTAGTCGGCGTTCTTGAGGTTCGAGGCCTCATGGGCGATGACCACGATGCCGCGGTCGCGCGCCTTCTTCAGCACCGGCTCGACCGCTTCGACCGAGAACGGGACGATGCAGATGGCATCGACGCCCTGGGCGATGAGGTTCTCGATGAGCTGCACCTGGGCGGCGGCGTCCGCCTGGCTCGGGCCGACCTGCCACACATCCATCCCGGTGTCAGTGCCGAACTGCTTGACCCCGTCGCGCATGCGATCGAACCAGGCGATGCCGTCGACCTTCACTACGGTGGCGATGGAGAACTTCTTGCCGGTGGCGGCGGCGGTGATGTCCTTCGGCACCTGGCTGGTATCCACCACGCCATCGGCGAAGGCGGGGGCGGCCAGCAGCGACAGGCTCGCCGCGAGGGTCAGTAGCGTCTTTCTCATGGATGTCCTCCCAGACATTCGTTGATTTTGATGGCGTTGGCGAAGGGCAGAGGGTGCCCCGGTAGCAAACCGGCCGGAACGGCTCAGTAGCCGGCATTCGCCGCCGGGGCGGCGCCCGCGACGATGGCGATGCTGGCGCTGGCGCCGATGCGGGTGGCGCCGGCGTCGATCATCGCCCAGGCGGTAGCGGCATCGCGCACCCCGCCGGACGCCTTAACACCCATGTGCGGCCCGACGACCCGGCGCATCAGCGCGATGTCGGCCACGGTGGCACCGCCGGTCGAAAAGCCTGTCGAGGTCTTGACGAATTCGGCGCCGACCTTCTGCGCGAGGCGGCAGGCCTCTTCCTTCTGGGAATCGGTGAGCAGGCAGGTCTCCAGGATCACCTTGAGCACCGCGCCGCGGGTGGCTTCGCGGACACTGGCAAGGTCGGCGCGGCAGCGGGCAAGGTCGCCTTCGATCAGCGCGCCGATGTCGATCACCATGTCGATTTCCTGCGCCCCGGCGGCGATGGCCAGCCGTGCCTCGGCGGCCTTGGCCTCGGCCCCGCCGGCCCCCAGCGGGAAGCCGACCACCACGCAGGTCTTCACCGGCGTGCCGGCGAGTTCATCGGCGACAAAGCCGGCATGCACCGCGTTCACGCACACCGAGGCGAAGCCATGTTCGCGCGCTTCCGCGCAATAGCGGGCTACTTCGGCGCGCGAGGCTTCCGCCTTGAGAAGGGTGTGATCGATGAGCCCGGCCAAAGAGCGGGTATCGCGCAGAGCTGGTGCGGTTTCTGCCATGAGACGTTTTCACCCGGTCAGTTTTGTTATGATTATCACAAGATTTGTTGCGAACATTTCACGGCACACTTGACGAGTCAAGGCGGACCGCCAATGAAGGTGGGGGGATGGGGAGCGACGTGAAGAAACCCGAGCGAATCCGGCGGCTGGACGAGCGGCTGCGCGCCGTGGGCGTGCTGCACCTGCGCGACGCCGCCCAACATCTCGACGTGTCGGAAATGACGGTGCGTCGCGATCTCGCGAGCGCGCCGGAGCTGTTCAGCTATCTCGGCGGCTATATCCTGCCCGCCGGGAGCGAGCGCGCCTCAACCTACCGGCTCGATGCGGAATTCGACGCCCATGCCGAGGCCAAGGAGGCGGCCGGCCGCGCGGCGGCGCGTCTTGTCGAGCCGGACGACACCATCTTCATCGACTGCGGCACGACCACGCCGCGCATGATCGAGCATTTGCCGGTCACGGGCCGGCTCACCGTCATCACCTATGCCATGAACATCGCCGCGCGGCTCGCCGGGCGGCCGAACACCAGCCTCATCCTGCTTGGAGGGCTGTTCCACGCCTCGTCGCAGAGCTTTTCCGGCGAGGAGGCGCTGCGCAGCCTGGAACGGCTCGGCATCAGCAAGGCGTTCATTTCCGCCGGCGGCGTCCACGCCCAGCATGGCGTCACCTGTTCCAACTTCCATGAAGTGCCAGTGAAGCAGGCGGCGCTGGTGCGGGCGGCGGCGGCCTATCTCGTCGTCGACTCCAGCAAGCTCGACAAGATCAAGCCCGCCTTCTTCGCCCGGCGCGAGCAGTTCGCCCGCCTCATCACCGAGGCGGACGCGCAGAGCTGAAGTAGCCGCTAGAAGCGGTAGGTCGCGCCCAGAATGGGCCCCTGCATCAGCACGTCATAGAGAAACGCGCCGTTCTGGTAATCGACCGACAGCGCGCGATAGCCGGCGCGCAGGGCGAGATTCTCGTTCCACTGGTAGTTCACCGTGGCAATGGCCTGCCAGGTGAGCTTGGAGCCGACATCGAAACCGCCAATATCGCCCACCAGCGTCAGGCTCCACGGCCCGCCAAGCTGGGCGAGCACGCGGGCGGCGATGACCGGATCGATCCAGCTCTCGGCCTGGCTGTATTCGAGTCCCGCCGGCAACAGGCCGGGATCAACCGTGAGCCGGTTGTTGAGGTGCCAGTAGCGCAGGCCCGCGCCGGCATCGACATCCAGCGTGTCCGATTCGTAGAGGCGATAGAGCACGTCGCCCTGCAGCGTCAGGCTGCGCGAACGGATTTCGAAGCCGGCGTTGTAGGGACCGGGCAGGGTGCCGGAGGGCGTCACCTGCGTGAACATCAGATCGGCGAGAAAGCCCCACCGTCCCACCCGCATCTCGCCCGAGCCCATGACCGCGCCATTGAGGTCCTGCAACACGTCGCGGAAGCTGAGGTCGATATTGGCGGCGGGCAAAGGCGGCAGGGTGGAACTCGTGCCGTGCAGCGCACTGGCCCAGAGATACATCGTGGCGGAGAAGGTCGGTGCATCCGCATCGACGACGGGCGCGGGCAGGCTCACCGCCGGCGGCGTCGGTTCAAGATCGGCGGCACCGGCCGGCGCGCCGCCGACAAGGACCAGTAACGCCGCTGCAAAGAACGGTGCGGCGGCGGCGGAAGGGCCAAGGGCCCGCAGGCGGGGCTCGCGCATCAATCGTTCTCCAGGCCCATCTCGTAGAGCGCTTCGCCGGGCTGCGCCAGCGGCGCGGAAAGCGTAGCCTTCAGCGCCGCGCTGTAGAAGAGCGGCGGTGCCATGGTGCGGGCGAAATCCACCACACGCTGCTGCAACTGCGCCACCTTCTCGGGGTGAGCGGTGGAAAGGTCCGTCGTTTCAGACGGGTCCTTCGACAGGTCGAACAATTCGACCTTGGGCGGCAGCGCGACATGCCACACCAGCTTCCAGTCGCCCTCGCGCACCGCGCCCTGGGTCGGATCGACATTGTAGAGCAGTTCCGCGCGTCCGGGCTGACCGGCCGCCAGCACCTGCCAGACATCGCCGCCATCGAGCGGCTTCGCCTTGCCGAGGCTGGCGCCGGCGAGCTTCGCCAGGGTGGGGAGCATGTCCACCACATGCATCACGCCTTCCGCCGCGCCCGGCGCGATCCGGCCGGGCCAGTTGGCGAGGGCGACGACACGGGTGCCGCCCTCATAGAGCGTGCCCTTGCCTTCGCGCAGCGGCGCGTTGCTGGGCGGCAGGTCACCGGCCACGGCGCCCTCGCCGGCGAACATCTTGTTGCGCGTGCCGCCATTGTCGCTGTGGAACACGATCAGCGTGTTCTCGCGCAGCCCCCGCGCATCGAGCGCCGCCACCACCTTGCCGATCTGCTCGTCCATGGCGGTGATCATCGCCGCATAGGCCCGGCGCTGGGGATCGGCGATGCCCGCATAGGCATCGAGATAACGCTGCGGCGCCTGATAGGGCGTGTGCGGGGCGGTGAAGGCGAGATAGAGGAACAGCGGTGTCTTCGGATCGTGGCCGGCGATCTGCCGGATCGCGTCGGCACCGAACAGTTCGGTATCGTAGCCCTCTTCCTTCAGCTGCGTGTTGTCGCGGTACCAATCGGTGACGCCGTGCGCCTCATGCTTGAAGTGGTCGATCTCACCGACCAGCGGCCCGTAGAAGTAATCGAAACCGCGCTGGCGCGGCCAGTATTTGCGGTCGGCATGGCCGAGATGCCACTTGCCGACCAGCGCGGTGCGATAGCCCACCTCCTTCAGTGCCTGCGGCAGCAGGAACTCGTCGGTGGCGAGGCCGTAGCTTGCCCCGGAGGGGATGACGCCCACCTGCAGCCCGTAGCGCAAGGGATAGCGCCCGGTCAGGAGGGCCGCGCGGGTCGGCGTGCACATCGGCTGGGTGTAGAACTGGCTCAGCGTCGCCCCCGTCGCTGCCAGCGCGTCGAGATTCGGGGTGCGGATATCCGAGCCCCGGAAGCCGACATCGGCGAAACCGAGATCGTCGGCGACGATGTAGAGAATATGCGGGCGCGGCGCGGTCTCCGCCCGCGCACCGGAGGAGAGCAGCGACAGGCCGGAAACGGCGGCCAGGAAGCCGGCGCTGCCGGCCAGCACATCGCGGCGGCTGGGCGCGCGGGCGGGCGCGGCGGGGGGGAGGTCACGATCAGTCACGGCAGTTCCTCGGCTTCGGCTCGTCAGAGAGGGCGGGCATCAGGGGCGATACGGCGGATGCAGCGGAAACCGATATGCACCGAGGCCGTGTCGAGGGTCTGGGGTTGGCGGGCGGCCGGGCGGTAGCGCCGGCAATAGCTGGGCGCGCACAAATGCGAACCACCCTTCAGCACCTTGCGCGGCGCGAGTGCGCCCGCCTCGAGCGGATCGACGCTGTCCTCGCGCCGGGCACCGCGCGGGTTGCGCGAGACGCAACATGCCTTTGCCGAGGGGAGGGACGCGGCATGGGTGGCGGCGTACCAATCGTCGGTCCACTCCCAGACATTGCCGATCATGTCGAAGACGCCATAGCCATTGGCAGGATAGGCGCGGACCGGCGAGGTGCCGGCATAGCCGTCCTCGGCGCTGTTTTCCTGCGGGAACGCGCCCTGCCAGGTATTGGCGCGGTGGACGCCGCCCGGCACCAATGTGTCACCCCAGGCGAATTCAGCCCCCTCAAGCCCGCCGCGTGCGGCAAACTCCCATTCCGCCTCGCTCGGCAACTGCTTGTCGCACCAGCGCGCATAGGCGAGGGCGTCCTCATGCGCGACATGGACCACGGGATGATCCTCCAGCCCTTCAACAGTGCTGCCGGGCCCCTGCGGATGACGCCAGTCCGCGCCGGGCATGAAGCGCCACCACCGCGTCCAGTCCTCATGTGACACCGCATGCTCAGGCGCGATGAAGACGAGCGAGCCGGGCACGAGCAGGCGCGGATCGGCATCGGGGTAATCCGCGGGGCAGGGGTCCCTCTCCGCCAGCGTCCGGTAGCCGGTAGCGTCGACGAAGGCGGCGAAGGCGCGGTTGGTGACCGGAGTCGTGTCGATGAAGAACCCGTCGACGCCGACGCGGTGCGCCGGCGCTTCCTCGGGATAATGCCGATCCGAGCCCATGGTGAACGTACCGGCGGGGATCCACACCATGCCGGGCGCCGTCAGCGCCCCGGCATCGGCATGCCCCTCGGCCAGAACTGTCAGCTGCATCGCGGCTCCGCTGCCTTCCCGCCGGCCCCCTCCTCGCGGGGCCAAGCCGGCGTCGCGATCCGGAAAGACCGCGGATCAGGAACCTAGCACCGCCCCGTCGCCCCCCTCAATTGCCATTTCGCGCCAGATGGACCGGCGCCAATGGAGCGGCGCGGTGCCTTCCCAGCGATGGAAGGCGCGGATGAAATGGGCGGGATCGCTGTAGCCCAGCTGCCGGGCGATGGACGCGACGGGGAGCCGGCTCCCGGCGAGGCACTGCCGCGCCTGCCTCTGCCGCCACTGATCGACCAGAACCTCGAAACGCAGGCCGAGCGAGGCGAGACGCCGCTGCAGCGTGCGCGGCGACAGACCGAGGCTACGCGCGGCATCGATCAGGGACAGCGTGCCGGCGAGCGCCGAGGCGGTGATGATTCGTTCCAGCGCAGCGACCAGCGCGGCATCGTCGTGCCGCTGATACAGCACGACCGGCGTCGCGGCGCCGTCGAGTTGCACCCATGCGCCGCCGAACAGCGGGTTCGGGCGGTCGAGCCATGCCGCATCGAAACCGATGACGAGCCCCTGGCCGTTGCCGAAAGCGACATCGGCGGCCAGTGCGTCCTCATAGGCGCGGACCGGCGCGCGCGCCTGGTGCGGAAGGCTCACGCGCAGCGGGCCGGCCTCGGCGCCGGCAAGGGCGCGCAAGGCCCGGACCATAAAACCGGCCACCCCGTCATTGAGCACGGCGCTGTGGCCGGGATCGCTGTCCTCGAAACTATGACGCCAGAACGCGCGGCCGGCATCTTCATCAAGTTGGAGACGCACCCCGCCCTGAAGTGTCGGCATATGCCGGGCATGGGCGGCGAGGCTTTCGCGCAGCGTGCGGCCGGAGAACAGCGCCCGCCCGGAGAGGCCCAATCGTGCCGGCTGCGCGCTGGCGGCAAGGGCGAGACCCAGCGTCGGCTCGCCCGCCCGCCGCGCGGCCTCGTGCAGCACGGTCGCGATCTGGCCGCGCGCGACGATATCCTCGCCACCGAGGGCGCCCACTATGCCGGCCCGGTCAAGCAGCGGCGCGAGTTCCAGACCTTGCGCCTGCGCGACCTGCGGCAGCATGTGCAGCAGAGACAGACGGATCGGATGCCGGTCCCACATCAGCTCGGTTCCAACGCCCGTCCTTACCGGAGACGGGCTCCAGTTCCGCCACCCAGCGGCCGAAACTACCATCCCCATTAGCCGCTTGCCTAGCGCGGGGGGAGGGAGGGCGCCGCTCCCTCACCGGGGCGCGGTTTCGGAGTCGGGCCGTTCGGGAGAATTCACGGCCTCGACAGCTTGGTACCGGTGATCGGGTCCGGTTCGGGGCAGGTATCGACGGGCGAAAGCCGACTTGCGCGCGGCTTCAAGCGCCCCTGTCCGATACGTACGGTTCAAGAGCCGCGCTCATCCGTCTCGATTCCAGCCCGGACGCCGCCGCGCGCCACGGAGCGGGCGACGCAGCATGCGGTAGCTTGCCAGCCGCTATTTCGGCGCACCCGCCCGGCGCTCGTGACGGTTGAAGGCATTTCCTTCCGCCCATTCACCGTCGTCGAGATAGGGAAACTGGTCATGGATCGGGCGCCCCATCTCGACCTTCGGCTCGATCGGCGTGCGCGGGTCGAGAATGATGTCGAGCAGCCGGAGCCCTTCGGGGGCCAGCATCTCCGGGCGGATGTCGCTGGGCCGTTCGATGCGGTGGTAGTCGATGCCATAGGCGGCTGCGATACGGCCGAAATCCGGCTGACTGTACCCGGTGGCTGTCGCGTGATGGCGACCGGCGAGATAGGCGTCCTGAAACTGCTTGATGATGCCGTAGCCGGCATTGTTCATGACGATGATGGTCATGTCGGTGCCGTAATGCACCGCGGTCTGCAGTTCCTGCAGATTGACCTGGAAGCCTCCGTCGCCGGTCATGCAGACCACCTGCCGCTCCGGCGCCGTCAACTTGGCACCAATCGCGGCGGGTAGCGCGTAACCCATGGGCGAGTTGCCGCCCGCGGTGAACAGCGCCTGTCCGGTGCGATGGAACGCCTGGAATGCCCAGCAGACGGCGGCGCCGGTATCGTTCACCACCACCGCGTCGCGCGCGACAAGCGCATTGATCCGACGGATCGCCTCATAGGGCGACTGGCTACCGTTCGCCTCGGCGAATGTGCTGCGGCATTTGCCGACATAGCGCTCCTGCATCAACCCCACATGATCGAGCCAGGCGTTATTCGCCTCGGGCAAGGCGACCTGCCGCAGCACGGCCGGCAGGTGCTTGAAATCGAGCTGCTCGCAGACATAGCCGTCGGCCGCGTATTTCGCGAGCTCCTCGGCGTCGACGTCCAGCACGATCACCCGCGCGTCGGGGGCGAAGGTCGCCGGGTTCCCGGTGCGCTGACGGTTGTCGAGCCGGCTTCCGAGCACGAGCAGGGCGTCGCAATTCTGGATCAGGAAATTCCCGCCCCGATTGCCGTAGACCCCTACGGTGCCGCAGAAGCCGGGAAGATCGTGGTCGATAGAGGTGGCGCCCGCCCAGCTCGACACCACGGGAAGGCCGCTCGCGCGGACCCACGCCTCCACCTCCCGCTCGACCCCGGCCAATCCGACGCCGGCGCCCCAATAGAGAAGAGGGCGCCTGGCGCCTTCCAGCGCCCGCGTCACCGTCGCGGCGATGCGGGCCAGTTCCTCCTCATGTGGCGGAAGGGAAGGAGGTGATGGCAGGGGAGAAAAGGCACCCATCTCGGCCTGCTGCAGGTCCATCGGCACGTCGACGAGAACCGGCCCCATCCGCCCGGTCGTCGCCTCGCGATAGGCGACCTCCAGCTCGCGCCGAAGGTCCTCGGGGGTATGAACCTGCACCGCGTATTTGGTGACAGGCCGGGCCATCTCGACGATCTTCGTCTCCTGAAAGCCGACCTGACGGGGAGCCGCACTGCCGAGGCGCCGGCTCTCGCGCAGATTCACCTGCCCGGTGATGTGCAGCGACGGGATGGAATCGAAATAGGAGCAGGCGATGCCCGTCAGCAGATTGGTGGCGCCGGGGCCCGATGTGGCCATCGTCGCCCCCACCGTGCCGTTCACCCGCCACACCGCGTCCGCCGCCATGGCCGCCGCCTGCTCATGCTGCATGCAGACATAGTCGATGTCGTCGCGTCGCCCGATGGCGTCGATCATGAAGGTGGCGGCGCCCCCGGTCATCAGGAAGACATGGCGTATGCCCTTGCTGGCGAGGAAAGCGGCGATGTACTCGGCTCCGGTCATGGCTCGCTCCCCGGATGGGCCGGCTGATCTGTCTTTGTCCCGCCCGCTGCGGCGACAGCCTCGCCGAAATTGAGGCGCTCCCGCTCGAAAACCACGGGTTTCTGGCGCACGCGGGCATAGATCGCCAGCACATATTCGCCGATGAGCCCCATGAAGAACAGCTGGACCCCGCCGAAAAAGAACAGCGCCACGATCAGCGTGAAGATGCCGGGTTCGGCGAGCCGCTGGTAAAACAAGAGGCCGACTAGGAGGTTGACGATGGAATAGAGGACGCTCAGCCCGGCGAGAACAAAGCCGGCGAAAAGCCCGATCCGCAACGGCGCGGTGGTGAAAGAGGTAATCCCGTTCATGCCCTGGTCGAACAGGGCGGACAGGCGGTTCTTCGAGAGGCCGCGCTTGCGCGCCCGCCAGCGATAGGGAACGCCCACCGCCCGGCCGCCGCATTCAAACGTCATCATGCGCATGAACGGATAGGTGTCGTCGATGCGCCGCATCGAATCCACCACGCGTCGGTCGACCAGCTGAAAATCGCCAACCCCCGGGGGTATGTCGAACTCCGAGAAGCGCGTCAGCGCGCGGTAATAGACCTGACGAAGAGTGCGCATCGACCAGCTCTCGTCGCGGGTCGCCCGGATGCCATAGACGATCTCGTAGCCCTGCTCCCACAGACGTACGAACTCGGGCAAGAGCTCAGGCGGATCCTGGAGATCGGCCGGCAGGAAAATGAGCACCGCATCGCCGGACGTCGCCATGACGCCGTTATAGGTGTTACGGAGCGGCCCGAAATTGCGGGCGTTGACGATGACCCTGACGGACGGATCCTCATCTGCCAACCGGCGCAGGATCTCTCCCGTCGCATCGGTCGACGCATTGTCGCAGAAAATGTGCTCCCGCTCATAGCCGGGCAGATGTTCGTCGAAGATGGCCCGCACGGTCGCATAGCATTCGGCAACGTTGTCTTCCTCGTTGTAACAAGGGGTGACGACGGAGATCTTCATGGGGCCCCCCGGAAGACGACAAGACGGTTCCCTAGGAACGAGAGAACCACGACCGCAGGCAAAACAAGCAATTGCCCCAACAGCGGCGCCACGCCCGCCGCGACCAGCAGTTCGAGCGCACCGAGATTGAGTGCGAAGGTCAGAGCATAGAGGCCGACGAACAGCGGCAGGCGGCTCCACCGACGGTTTGCGAAGACCAATCGGCCGGTCGTGACGAAATTGAACAGCACGCCCAGAACGGTCGCGATCAGCAGGGCGAGCCTGTGGTCGCCCGACAGCAGGAAGAGCACGGCGAAGAGCGAATAGCCGACCAGCGTGTTGAGCCCACCGACGAGCACGAAGCGGACGAACTGCGCCAGCCTTCCCTGACGCATTGCGGCGGAGGCAGACGGGAAGTTGATGTGCCGGAACATGCTCATCGTCGGCCTCATCCGTTCCGTGAGTCGACAGCGCAATGGTCAGGCCCTTGTGAGCTGTACCACCGCAGGGTGGAGGACAGCCCCTCCGCCAGGGTCAGGCGCGGCCGCCAGCCGGTGGCGCGGTGGAGGCGGCCGATGTCCGCCTGCAGATGCATGACTTGTTCAGGCCGGAAGGGCAGCGCGCCGAGATCGAGCGGCAAGGCGGGATCGATGAGGTCCCGCAACAGCGCCACCGTGTCCACGAGTGGCGGCGCCTCGCCCGAGCCGAGATTGAACGGCCCGGCTGCTGCCTGCGCCGCAGCCACGGCGACAATCGCGGCGGCCGCATCGTCCACGTGGAGAAAGTCCCACTTCTGGGTGCAGGCGGTGAGGGGAGGGCACTCACCCGCCAGAAGGCCCCGCATCAGGGTGGGGATGAGAAAGGAGGGATTGTCGCGCGGGCCATAGGCACAGAACAGCCGAATCCACGCCCAGCGCACGCCGGCGCGGACACAAATCTGTTCCGTTGCGAGCGCGGCGGCCAGCTTCGCCACACCGTAGAGCGAGGTCGGACGGGTGGGATGGGTCTCGTCGGCCGCCCCGGTCATCGGACCATATTCGGCCTGCGAGCCGATGCCGATGAAGGCACCCGCGCCGACCTCGGACGCCAGCATGGCGAGATCGGCGGCGAACACGGCATTGCGCAGCTGCGCCGGAGTGTCCCGTCCCGCACCGCTCACATCCGACCACCCGGCGTGAATGACGACTTCCGGCGCAAAGGCGGAAAGCGGCGCGCGCAGGCTGTCCACATCCTCAAGCGATCCATGGATCGGCGTAAGTGAGCCCGCCACATCCCCCAGGCGCGCGCGGTCCGTGGCCGGCCGCACCAGCGCTGCGACCTCGTGGCCGGCAGCGACGAGCTGGCGCGCCGTGGGCCGGCCGAGGAAGCCGCTTGTGCCGGTCATGAAGACGCGCATGGCCGATGCCACCTAACCTCGCACGAAGCTGCGGATGGTATCGACCATATAGTCGATGGCGGGATCGCCGAGCCCCGGATAGACACCGACCCAGAACGTCCGGTTCATCACGGCGTCACTGTTGGCAAGGGACCCGACAGCGCGATGCGGGCGCCCCGCCATATAGGGTTGCCGCAGCAGGTTGCCCCCGAAAAGCTGCCGCGTGCCGATGCGGTGCGCATCTAGGTGCATCACCAGCGCCCGTCTGTCGAAAGGCGCGCCTTCCCGAACCGTGAGAGGGAAGCCGAACCAGGAAGGATCGGAGTGGGCCGTGGCCTCGGGCAGAATGAACACGTCCTCAAGCTCGGCGAGCCCTGCCTTGAGGCTGTTGAAATTGTGCCGGCGACTGGCGATGAAATCGTCCAGTCGATCGAGCTGCGAGAGGCCCACGGCAGCCTGCATGTCGGTGATCTTCAAATTATAGCCGACATGCGAATAGATGTACTTGTGGTCATAGCCGTGCGGGAGGTCGCCAAGCTGCCAGTCGAAGCGCTTGTGGCAGGTATTGTCCGCCCCCGGCGCACAGTAGCAGTCACGCCCCCAGTCCCGGATCGACTCCATCGCCCGACGGAGCCGAGCATTGCCGGTGAAGACCGCGCCGCCTTCGCCCATCGTGATATGATGAGCGGGATAGAAGCTCAACGTGCCGACATCACCGAAGGTCCCGACCGGCTGGCCACGATAGGTGGCGCCAAGAGCATCGCAGCAGTCTTCGACAACCCAGAGATTATGCCGACGGGCGATATCCATGACCGCATCAAGGTCGAACGGGTTGCCGAGCGTGTGGGCCACCACGATGGCACGCGTCCGCTCGCTGAGCGCCGCCTCGATCTGATCGGGTTCGATATTGTAGGTCGGCAGGTGGATATCCACGAAGACCGGCACCAGGCCGTTCTGTAGCACCGGGTTGATCGTCGTGGGAAAGCCGGTGGCGCAGGTGATCACCTCGTCGCCCGGCTTGAGCGCCCGCTCCCCCAGCAGTGGAGAAGTCAGCGCCGAAACCGCCACGAGATTGGCTGACGAGCCGGAGTTCACCGTGAGCACATGTTTCCTCTGCACCACCTTGGCCAGCCGCGCCTCAAAGGCGGTGTTGAAACGCCCGGTTGTCAGCCAGAAGTCCAGCGCGCTGTCGACGAGGCTCTGCATGTCCCGCGCATCGAACACACGCCCCGAAACCGGAACCGGCGATCGGCCGGCCGCGAAGGGCGACGGGGCGTGTCGTGCGTCGTAATAGGCCTCGACCAGCGCCATGATCTGCGCGCGCAATTCCTCGGCGGTCGCAGCCGGCGTTTCGCTCACCATTCACCCAATCCTCATTCCGGTCTGCCGTTGCGACACGTCACGCGGCCCGTCGCGCGGCGGAGTACGCGTCGATTTGGGCATGCGTGAACGCTCGCATGTCCGCTCCCGCCCGGCACGCCTTGAACCAGTCCACGGTCAGCGCCACCGCCTCGGCCAGATCGAGGGCCGGCTGCCAGCCCAACTGCGTACGCGCCTTGGTACAGTCGAGCGTCAGGGTTCGGGCCTCATGCAGGCCGGTCGTGTCACCCTCGACCCGCCACGCCGCCCCTTCACCCCAACGCCGCACGAGTTCGTCCGCCAACCTTGATACCGGCACCTCACTGTCGGTCGCAGGACCGAAATTCCATGCCTGCGCGAAGTCCGAGGCGCGCGGACCCAGCAGCGCGTCCGCCAGCATGAGATAACCGAACAGCGGTTCGAGCACATGCTGCCAGGGCCGCAGCGCCGCAGGATTGCGCACCGCCAGCGCACGTCCCTGGCTGAAGGCGCGAACCGCATCCGGCACCAGACGATCGACGGCCCAGTCGCCGCCACCGATCACGTTGCCTGCCCGAACCGTCGCCAACGCCGTACCGCCCGCCTTGAAATAGGAGGCGCGAAAAGCCTGAGCGACCAGTTCCGTACAGCCTTTGCTGTTGCTGTAGGGGTCGTGGCCGCCCATGGGATCGCTTTCGCGATAAGCCCACATCTGCTCACGGTTCTCGTAGCATTTGTCGCTGGTCACGATGACGGCAGCCCGCACGCCCCCCCGCCGGCGGATGACATCGAGCACATTCGCCGTCCCCATCACATTGGTCGAGTAGGTTCGCAGCGGATCGTCATAGGAGGGACGAACCAGCGATTGCGCCGCCATATGGATGACGACCTCCGGCGCGGCCCGATCAAACGCGGCTTCAACGGCCGCGAGATCGCGAACATCGCCGATGATGCTGTCGAGCGTGCGGGCGTGGGAGAGGTGGGCAAACAGGCTGGGTTCGGTCGGCGGCTCCAGCGCGAAGCCGGTGACAATGGCGCCCAGTCGCTCCAGCCAAAGGCCGAGCCATGCTCCCTTGAAGCCGGTGTGCCCGGTGAGCAGCACGCGGCGTCCCCGCCATGCAGCATCGAGGCTCATGCCCACACCTTCCAGGGAGCCGCGCCGGACGTCCAGCGCTCCTGCAAAAGCCGGCGGTCGCGCGGCGTGTCCATAGGTTGCCAGAAGCCGTCGTGAAGGAAGGCCTTCAACTCGCCCTGCGACGAGAGAGACTCAAGGGGTTCCTGCTCCCATGCCGTGGAATCGTCCGAAATCAGGTCGAGAACCTTGGGCGACAGCAGGAAAAAGCCGCCATTGATCCGGCCCACCTCGTTCGGTGGCTTCTCGCGGAACGAGGCGACACGCCCATCGGCGTCGATCTCAAGGACTCCGAAGCGGCTTGGCGGCGTCACCGCCGCGATCGTCGCGAGCCGGCCATGGGCCTGATGAAAGGCCAGTTCCGCCTTGAGGTCGATGTCGGCGACGCCGTCGCCATAGGTCATGGCGAAGCACGGCTCGCCACGCAGATAGGAGGCCACCCGCTTGAGCCGGCCTCCGGTATTCGTGCCGTCGCCGGTATCAACCAACGTGACGCGCCACGGCTCTGCGGTTTCCCTGTGCACCTCCATCGAATTTCCTGCCATGTTGAAGGTTACATCGGACATGTGCAGGAAATAATTCGAAAAATACTCTTTGATGACGTAGCCGCGATGGCCCAGACATATGATGAACTCATTGAAGCCGTGGGCAGAGTAAATCTTCATGATGTGCCACAGGATCGGGCGCCCACCGATTTCGATCATCGGCTTCGGCACGACCGTGGATTCGTCGCTGATGCGCGTGCCAAATCCTCCTGCGAGTATAACGACCTTCATCAGGCACAAATCCCTTCGATAGCCTGCACGAGTTGCCTGCGCATCGTCTCACGGGAGAAGTGCTCCTGCGCAAAGGCCTGCTGCGCGCTCGCCTGCCTTGCCCACAGATCGCCATCCGTAGCGAGCTGGCGTACCGCCTCTGCCAGTTCCGCAGGGTTCGCGGTGACGGCACAGATGGTCTCCAGCCCCGGCATGCCTTGGGCCCCGACCGGCGTCGTAACCAGGGGCAACCCATGCTGCAGCGCTTCCACCACTTTGGATTTAACCCCCGCTCCAATCCGTAACGGCACAATGGCGACGCGAGAGGTCCGGTAATACCGCGTCAGATCTTCGGCGCTTACCCAACCGCGAACGGTCACGCGCTTGGAGGCGAGAGCCTGAACCTCCGCGGTCGGATATGAGCCGACAAGCGACAGGTGCAAATCGGGCATGACTTGCCAGATCAGCGGCATCACCTCCTTCACGAGCCATATGGCGGCATCGACATTCGGCGAATGCGCAAAGCCGGCCACGAAGAGCAGCCCCTCCCGGGTCTCGAAGTCGGGAGTCTGTGTTGGCAATTCGACGATGTAGGGAGAGACAAGCTGAACGGGAGTGGAAGGCTCCATAGCCTTCACCACCGCCACCTCGTCAGCGGAGGGATAGAGCACGCAGTCCATCTGCGACCAGATCCACCGCTCCTCCTGCTCCTGCGCCTGTGCCGCCGCAAGGTCTTCCGGCTGTCCCGTGGCCTGATGGGCAAGCCGGAGCCTGCGATGATGCAGGTCGTGCCCGTAATAGACCGAGCGGGCCCTGGTATTGTTCCGGACGGTGTCCATGTATTTCGCGGTGATGTGGGGCCGGCTGAACAGCACGGCGTGCAACTGCCCGCCAAACTGCTTCATCCACTCATTGAAACCTGCCAGTGTGGCGAGCGGCCCGTAGAGAATCTCGATGCCCATGTCCTGGATCAGAGGGGCGTAGTCAGGGTGCAGATAGCCGTTCTCAGTCAGGAACTTCACCACATAGCCGGCGCTTAGAAGCTCGGAGAGGAACGCCACCATGGTTCGTGAACCGGCGTCTCGGTCCGGTTCCGGCAGATAGTGATCGATGACCAGCACGACCCTGCCGGTAAAGTTGCGTTCGCGGGCGCGAAACACATTCACCGCGTTGGGATAGTGGCGGGCTTCCAGCTCCGCGCGCCACCGCTCGACCAGCCGTTGCTGGTTCCGAACCTGATAGGACTTGATG
Organism: Ancylobacter polymorphus; assembly: GCF_030813495.1. Classification (GTDB taxonomy): domain Bacteria; phylum Pseudomonadota; class Alphaproteobacteria; order Rhizobiales; family Xanthobacteraceae; genus Ancylobacter; species Ancylobacter polymorphus. The sequence continues at coordinate 426,531 of NZ_JAUSUI010000001.1, forward strand.
CCTTCGGACGTGTCGGTGCCGTGGGAGACACCCTCATGGTGGATGACGACCGAGCGCGGCTGGTACAACACCTTCCGAGACGCTGCCCGCGCCTTGAACGCCAGATCGGAGTCCTCGCAATAAGCCGGCGCGTAGGCGATGTCGAAGCCGCCCTGGTCTCGGAAGAACGCCGCGTCGACGAGGATCGAGGCGCCGGAACAATAGTCGACCTCGCGGGTGTAATTGTACTTGGGCAGCGCCGGATCGTCATAGCGCCCGAAATTCCAGGCCGAACCATCCCGCCAGACGATGCCGCCGGCTTCCTGCAGACGCCCGTCTGGATAGACCAGCTTGGAGCCGACAATGGCCGCCGAGGGGTGCAAAGCGAAGGTGCGAAGCAGCGTGTCGAGCCAGCCCTCGGTCACCTCCGTGTCGTTGTTGAGGAAGTGAAGGTAGCGTCCGCGCGCCTGGCCGGCGGCCTTGTTGCAATTATTGATAAAGCCCAGATTGGTCTCATTTTCCAGAAAGACCAGGCCGGGAATACGGCGCAGCAACCCCAGCGCCGGGTCTTGAGAGGCGTCGTCGATGACAATCACCTCGTAGGTCGCCGCGGGCCGGAAACGGTGCATCGACGCCAGGCAGCGCAACGTATAGTCGACTTTGCCATAGGTCGGGATAATCACCGAGACGAGAGGTGTGTCTTCGCCAATGCCGAAGTCGAGTCCTTCTGCCATCGGCAGCAAATCGACCCCCAGTCCGGCCGCCATCGCCGGCCGCGCGGCAGGCGACGTGCGGATCCTGAAAGCCGACTTCGCCTGCCCACGCAGTGCCCGAAGCCGCGGCTTCACCGCGCGGTACACTGCCGTCCTGCGAATCCGGTCTCTCATCCAGCGCCTCAGCGTGCGCAAGGGCCGCCGACGCATCTCCTCGATCTGGCGCGCATAGGACGCGTGGAGCTCATTCAGCGAACTCAGATGCGCGGCTTCAAATTGCTCGCGCTCAAATCTGCGGTCGCCCTCAAAACGCGCAAGGTCGGCCCTGAGGCGCGACGCTTCCGCCCCTTCATTCTCCTGTGCGCAAGCGAGTTCAGCCTTCAGGCGGGCGACCTCTGCCGCAGCCGTCTCCCGCGCATGGACGAGTTGGGCTTCAAGACGCACCGCCACTGCGGCACCGACCGCTCGCGTATGGGTGAGTTCGGCCGTCAGGCGGGCAATCTCAGCCTGAGCCGCCGCCTGCGTCTGTAGCAGATCGGCGCGAAGTCGCTCGATCTCGGTCCCCTCAAGAGACGGCGGGCTGTTTTCGGCCGCCATCGGTGCCGCCGCACCCGCACGCTGGTCCCTGAACTCGGCGTTGAGGCGGTCAATCTCCGCCTGCCCCGTCCGCCGCGCATCGGTCAGTTCGGCATTGAGCCGGTCGATTTCCGCCTGCCCAGCCCCACGGACGGCGGCGAGTTCAGCGTTGAGGCGGTCAATCTCTGCCTGCCCCTTGCGACGAACGTCGGTAAGCTCGTCGTTCAGCCGACCGATTTCGGACACGCTGGCCCGCACGCTTTCCTCGGCGCTGAGGCGGGCGCCTTCGAGGGCGCGAAAGTGGCTCGGCGAATGGAGCACGCTGTGGCTCAGGGCCGGCAATTTTTCGTTTGAAGCGAGCGCGATCAGATAGGGCGCCTCGGGCACGCCCGTGCAGGAGGAGAAGCAGGTCCCATCATCGCTAATGAAGCCGGCGACACCCCGCGCCCCCGTCGCCTCGTCGCCCAGGATCACCGATCCCCACAAGGCACGCTGTTCGAACAGCGCAATATGCGCAAAACGCGTCGCCAACAGGTCGCGCAGTTCCTGGCGGTCCAGTTCACGCACGTGGAAGTCATTCTTGAAATCCCGCTTCTCCGAATAGGTGACGCGGTCCGGGGAAGAAATCACCAGCATCCCGCCGGGGCGCAGGACACGGAGGACCTCGCCGACGAAGGCCGGCTGGTCCTCAAAGTGCTCCAGCGTCTCGAAGCTGACGACAACATCGACCGACTGCGCCTCAAGCGGCAGCGCCTCGGCCTTACCCTCGCGGAACGATACCCTCGCCGTCGCATGGTTGCGCGCCGCGAAAGCGACGGAAGCGGCGTCAATATCGACCCCCACCACGGAACGCGCGACCTGGCCAAGGAGATGGCTTCCATAGCCCTCTCCGCTCGCCACATCGAGAACGTCTTTGCCGCTGCAGAACTGAAGGGCGAAGAGATACCGGTGATAGTGCTCGTGCTGAATCTCACCCACCAGACCGGAAACATAGCGCTCCCCGGTGAAAGCCATGCTCTCGTCGGGAGACGGGAACCGGAACGTGGGAGGTCGGTGGGAAGACTCGGTCATGGATGCAATTCTAGATAGCGAGTGCGGAGTATTCGGACACAGGAGTCGCCTGCCATCCAGCAACTATGGATCGTCAGCGGGCATCAGCCTAGCGTCGCCCCCACGCCCATCCGACCCGAGCCGCGACATGGATTTCGACGTGTTGGCATCCACAACACCATAATGACGCAACGGCACCAACACATCAGTCTTCAGGCCGAGGACGCTGCCGCCCCCTTCGCCGACGAAGACACATCCGAATTTTCCCGACGCCAGTTGCCGGAGCATCACGTCGCGATCTTCGACCGTCAGCATCTCCACATAGCCGGGCCCCTTCAGCGGCGACCGTCCCTGGGCAGACGCCTAGTACAAGCCCTGCCGCTGCGCAAGGATGACCCATTCGTCCCCCGGCCGCGGTTGGCGGCGAATGAAGTCCAGCTCGTCTGCCACGAGAGGCGAGGGAGGCGGACCCGGCCGTCGAGCATCCGCACGGCATCGCGCCAGAGCGGGCCGATGTTCTGGATGAACGGAATGCCGCAGAACATGAGAACCGCCAACGTCAGCGCGGGCATGGCGAGTTGGACAGGACCCAGCTCGCCGGCGCGTACCATTCGACCCGTTCGGTCCGGCAAGACGGTCGCGATCGCCAGTGCCGGCCAACACATCGTGACGCGATTGAAGATGTGCGAACGGCCCTGATAATAGACGAACAGCCCCCATCCGAGCGCGCTGAGATAGAACACGACATCCACGCACGGGGAGTTCGCCCCCGGCGCCATTCGGTCAGCGCAAACAGCAGGCCCAGAAGAGGGGAAGCATGTTCATGCCTAGACGGTAGAAGAGGTTGGGATAGGTCATCAACCACTGTCCGTGAGGCGCCTGTGACGAGACGGCCGTGAAATAGATGGCAGTGGCCGCGATCGTCAAAGACAGCACCGTCAGGAGCAGGAGCAGCGCCCGCATTTCGGGAGAGCTGCGTCTCCCACCGCCCTTGGCGCTGCCGGCCGCCGAATCGCTTTCGCCGCTAGCCGACACAGACGTGTCGGGCGAACTGTCTGCCTTAGAGCCATAGTCCATGGCCGAGTTCATCAGCCCCCGTTTGCGCAACCTGCTTTCCTTCCCATGGGCGGGCTCGGACGGCTCTCCTTCAGTCTCTATCTCACGCATTTCCCGATCATGTTCACGATTGGCATCGCCCTCTTCCTTCAGCTGGAGGCATGGCTCGGCTATATGCCGGCGGCGTTGATCGCGAGCCAGACTAGCATCGGGATCAGCCTTCTGGTTGCGATACACTTTGAGCGCTACATTGACCGCCCCTCGCTTCGCTTGTCCCACAAAGTGGGTGGACACATGACCATGCCGGCAGACCTTCCCGCCCAGCAGGCTGCCTGACTTGATTGATCAGGCCGTCATCCTCTGCGGGGGCATGGGCACCCGCCTCGGCGCGCTGACCGAAGCGACGCCCAAACCCATGCTGGAAGTCGCCGGGCGCCCCTTCCTCTTTCACCTCATCCAGGAAGTGGCCCGCTATGGCGTGAAGCACATTGTGCTGCTCGCCGGCCGTTTCGGTGAGCAGATCGTGACGGCGTTCCATGGACGTCGGCTGTTCGGCGCGCAGGTCGAGGTGCTTGTGGAGCCTGGACCACTCGGAACGGGCGGCGCGTTGCGTTTCGCGGCCGATCGTCTCGCGCCGCAGTTCCTGCTGTTGAACGGCGACTCCTGGATCGATGCCGACCTCGCACGCTTTGGACTTGGCTGGCACAAGGCAAGGGAGCGGGATCCAGAGGTCAAGGCCCAGATGCTGCTTCACCGCGTGCCCGACACGGCGCGTTTCGGCCGGGTCACGCTGAAAGCAGACCGGGTCGTCGGGTTCGAGGAGAAGGGCGCCCCGCTCGCGGATGCCTCAGGCCTCATCAGCGCCGGCGTCTATGCAATCGACCGGGCGATTCTTGATTTGATCCCGCCCCATGCCGCCTGCTCCCTGGAGCGGGACGTACTTCCACGCCTCGTGGCGGAGGGACGCGTCGTCGCCTCGCAGGCGCGCGAGGGAGCGTATTTCGTCGACATCGGGATTCCCGAGACCTTCGCGCAGGTACAAGTGGATCTTGTCGCCGCCCGTACGCGTCCGGCCGTATTCTTCGACCGGGATGGGACGCTCAATCGCGATGGCGGCTACACGCATCGAGTCGAGGATCTCGTCTGGATGCCGCAGGCACGGGAGGCCATCGCTCACATCAACGAGCTTGGCTATTTCGTCTTCGTGGTCACGAACCAGGCTGGCATCGCCCGCGGCTATTATGACGAGAACGCGGTTACGGCCTTTCATGACGCCATGCAGGTCTCCCTGGCCTCTGTTGGCGGCCATGTGGATGCGTTCGAGTGGTGTCCGCACCATCCCGAGGCCGTTATTCCCGCCTACCGCCGCGATTGCCCGCGCCGTAAGCCCGGCCCGGGTATGCTCCTCGACCTGATGGCGGCCTGGCCGGTGGATTCGCAGCGAAGCTTCCTCATCGGCAACAGCTCCGCCGACATGGAAGCCGCACGTGCTGCGGGCCTCCGCGCGCTGCGTTACGAAGGCGGCTCTGTCGTCGACATCGCCGCCCAATTGCTGTAAGTGGTACCTGAATGTGGATTAGTAAAACTCCCCTTCGCGCCAGTTTTTTTGGCGGCGGCACCGACTACCCCTCCTATTTTCGCTCCAGTCCGGGCGCCGTACTAGGTGGTACCATCGATAAATATATCTATATCCAGGCGCTTCCTCTCTCGCCGATCGCTGAGCAGAGGTTTCGCGTGACCTACCGCACGACGGAGAGTGTGCAGCGGATCGAAGACATCCAGCATCCGGTGGTCCGCGAAAGCCTGAAGCTCTACGGCTGGGAGTGCCCGCTGAACATCGCGACCATGTCGGATTTGCCAGGCAATACGGGACTTGGCAGTTCGTCAGCCTTTACTGTCGGCTTCATCAACCTGCTTCACCGCATGCGCGGTGTCCAACTGACGCGCTATGAACTGGCGCGGCAGGCCATTCGCATGGAGCAGGACATTCTCCAGGAAAATGTGGGCGTCCAGGATCAGATCCACGCCGCCTTCGGTGGCCTCTCGCGCTATGAGTTTTCCGGTGAGACCATTGCCATCGAGCCGCTGACGCTCACCACGAGCCGTCTGGCGACCCTGAATGCCTCGCTGCTGCTCGTCTACACCGGCGCGCAACGTCGTGCCGTGGATGCGCTTGAGAGCCAGCACAGGCGCACCGTCAGCGGCGACAATGCCGCCTATCTCGCTGAAATGTATGAGATGACGCGCACGGGCACGCGCCTGTTGGAAGAAGCCGGCGATGACATGGCGAGTATCGCTCGCTTCGGCCATCTCCTGGACGAAGGCTGGCGCCTGAAACGCAAACTGGGGGAGGGCGTGACCAGCCCGATCATCGACGAGTTGTATCGTCGCGGGAAGGAACTCGGCGCGCATGGCGGCAAGCTCCTGGGCGCCGGCGGCGCCGGCTTCATCCTCCTTATCGTCGAACCCGGCCGCCACCCTCTGTTCGTGGAGCATTTCGGCGCCGGCAATGTCATTCCGATTTCGCTTACCGATGGCGGATCGACAGTGTCACATTTCGCCTGACCGCTCGCCTGCCGTCACGCACGTATTTCCACGCCACGCAGATGCCTTCGAGCGTAAAGCCTGCAGGCGCGCGACTATCGACCGGGCGGGCAAAGCGCCGCTTCGGCGATGCCGCACATCACGTGCCCGATCGCGATATGAGCCTCCTGGATATGGCTGGTCTGTTCATGCGGCACGGCCACCAGCACATCCGCGAGCGCGCCCAGCGCACCGCCGCTCGCCCCGGTAAAGGCGACGCCTGTGATGCCCATCTGCCGGGCGGCCTCGAAAGCCTTCACCACATTCGCGCTGTTGCCACTGGTGGACAATCCGACCAGCACATCGCCCTTGCGGCCGATGCCACGGACCTGGCGCGCGAAGACATGCTCAAAGCCATAGTCGTTGGCAATCGCCGTCAATGCCGACGTATCCACGGTCAGCGCCAAGGCCGGCAGAGGAGCGCGATCCGAGAGGAATCGCCCCATCAGTTCGGCCGCAAGGTGCTGCGAATCGGCTGCCGAGCCCCCATTGCCGCAAAACATCACCTTGCCACCGCTCGACAAGGCATCGATCCAGGTGTCGGCCGCCCTGCGGACATCGGCCGCCATGGAGTCGAGACGGCCTAAAAGTCGAGCGGATTCAGCAAAATAGGCGCGGATGCTGTCGGTCGAATTGATCATGGTTGTGGCTCGGAAATGCAGCGACGATGTCCGCCCGCTACCGTCCCGACCGAGGGCAAGTCGATGGCTGGCTCAGACCGCGGGCAGACTTAGGAGGTCAACCCGCGACTGTCCACACGAACAACGGTCACTGGCCGAACAGGCTGGCGTCCGACGCCTCCCAATGCAGCCGCAGGTTGGTACCGATCGTCACATCGTCGGCACGTGCCAGGCTCGCGGGCATGCGCATGTTGACGCTCGCGCCCCACCCCGTTGTCAGCACGAAGTGGTAGGTTTCGCCGATGAAGGTGGCATCGGACAGAACCACGTCGATGCCGGGCCCATTCTCACCTCGGAGCGGCGACAGACGGAGCCGATCCGGCCGGATCATCAGGCCGCCGCGCCCGCCGGCCCTGGCGTCGCCATGCACCGCGACGCGCTCCAGCGCGCTGCCATCCGGAAGCGTGATGTCCGCGAACCCGCCGTGGCTGCGGGCGATGGTACAGTCGAGAAAATTGGAATGACCGATGAAGTCGGCGACGAAGCGGGTTCGGGGCGCCTCATAAAGCTCGCGACCCTTGCCGAGTTGCTCGATTTTGCCGTGGTTGAACAAGGCGATGCGGTCGGAGAGGCTCAGCGCCTCCTCCTGGTCGTGGGTGACATAGAGGATGGTCACGCCCGTTTGCCGGTGGATGCGGCGAATCTCGTCCTGGATTTCCTCGCGCAGTTTCTTGTCCAGCGCCGAGAGCGGCTCGTCCATCAGCAGCAAGGGTGGGTTGTAGGCGAGCGCGCGGGCGAGGGCGACGCGCTGCTGCTGACCGCCGGAAAGCTGGGCGGGCATGCGGCCGGCGAAACTCTCCAGCCGCACAAGCGCCAGCATCTCCTCGACCTTGCCGGCGATTTCCGCCGCCGGGCGGCGGCGCACGCGCAGCGGAAAGGCGACATTCTCCGCGACGGACAGATGCGGGAACAGCGTGTAGCGCTGAAACACCATGCCGATATTGCGCTTGTTCGACGGCTCGGAAAGGATGCTGCGCCCCTCCAGCCGCACATCCCCGCGCGTCGGCTCGAAGAAGCCGGCGATCATGTAGAGCGTCGTGCTCTTGCCGGAGCCCGAGGGCCCGAGAAAGGTGACGAACTCGCCGCGCGCAATCTCCAGCGACACGTCGCTGACGGCGGTGACATTGCCGAATGTCTTGGAAATATTGGCTATTTCCAGAAAGCTCATGAGCGGTCGTCCTTGCGAAGGAGGGCGGCGGCCGCCATGAGGGCGGCGGTCAGGGCGATCAGCAGCGTCGAGACGGCGGCGATGACGGGGGAGAGATCCTGCCGCAGCGTGCCGTAAATGCGCACTGGAAGCGTCTGGAGATCGGGGCTCGCCATGAAGATGGCGATCACCACCTCGTCCCAGGAGGCGAGGAAGGAGAAGATCGCCGCGCTGATGAGGCCGAGGCGGATGCCGGGCAGGGTGACGCGGATCTTGGCTTCCAAAGGGCTGGCGCCGCAGACGATGGCGGCGGTTTCAATATCGCGGTCAAACCGTTCCAGCGCATTGGAAATCGCGATGATGGAGAAGGGCAGCGCGATGACGAGATGCGCGAGAACGAAGCCCAGAAACGTGCCGTTGAGATGCAGCCGCAGGAAGAAGGCGTAGAGCGCGACCGCGAGCACCACCACCGGCAGGATCATCGGGGTGAGAAACAGCGCCCGCAACGCTTGCCGGCCGCGAAACGTGCCGCGTGTCAGGCCGAAGGAGGCCATCAGGCCGATGCCGACCGACAGCACCGTCACCACGGCGGCGATCTTGAAGCTGGTGAGGAAGGAGGCGATCCATTCGGGATCGTCGAACAGGTCCTCATACCAGCGCAGCGTCCAGCCGGGCGGCGGGAATTGCAACCATTGCGAGGAGCCGAAGGACAGGGCGACGATGAGCAGGATCGGCAGCAGAAGATAGGCGCCGACCAGCAGGGCGATGAGGCTGAGGGCGACGCGCCAGGGGCCGAGACGGGCGAAATCAAGCAGCATGGCGCCTAGCCCCTCGCCTGACCGAAACCGAAAAAGCGAAGCTGCACCATATAGATGGCGAGCGTGATCACGAGGAGCACCAGCGCCGCCGCGCCCGCCAGCCCCCAGTCGAGCAGCGACTGCACCAGCTGCGCGATCAGTTCCGCCAGCATCATATTGGCGGTGCCGCCGAGCAGGGCCGGGGTGATGAAATAGCCGAGCGACATGACGAACACCATCAGCGCGCCAGCGGCGATGCCGGAGGCGGTGAGGGGGAGCATCACCCGCGTGAAAGCCTGAAAACGGCTGGCGCCGCAAAGGGATGCGGCCTGGAAAATGGCGGGGTCGATGGAGCGGATCGTGGCGTGCAGCGGCAGGATCATGAAGGGCAGCATGATGTAGGTCATGCCGATGGTGACGCCGACGAGGTTGTTAATCAGCGGCAGCGGCTCGGAAATCAGGCCGAGATTCATCAGCGTGCGGTTGATGACGCCGGTGCGCTGGAGCAGCACCATCCAGGCATAGGTGCGGGCGAGCAGGTTGGTCCACATCGACAGGATGACGATGGCGAACAGCAGCCGCGACCAGAAGGACGGCGCGATCGCCAGGAACCAAGCCACGGGAAACCCAAGGAGAACCGTCACCACCGTGACCGTGAAGGCGACGAGGAAGGTGTTGCCGAGCACCTTGAGATAGGTCGTCGAGCCGAAGAAGGTGGCGTAGTTCTGCAGCCCCGGCGCCGGTTCCAGCACGCTGCGCAGCAGCAGGGCCAGCACCGGAATCACAAATACCAGCACAACCAGAGCGAGCGCCGGCAGCACGGGCGCGAAGCCCCGTCCGCCCCGCCGGGCGGCTGGGGACTGGGGGGCCATCGGTACGTCGGTCACGGTCATGAGGGCTCGACCACGGCGGTTCGATGAGTGCAGTGAGGTGGACGATGAGGCCGAGGAGGCCGGAACGGTGCGCCCGTCCTTGGCCGGCGCCTTTCCGCGCTCCCTTGTGACGGGGAGCGCGGATCGCATCCGGCGGTGGTCCGCCGGCTCACTCCGCCTGCCAGGCGTACCAGCGCTTGCCGATCTCGTCGCGATGGGCGGCCCAGTAGCTCATGTCGAGATTGATCTGCGAGGCCGTGTGCTTGTCGGGCAGGTTGGCGGCCACGTCCTTCGGCATCAGCGCGGCGGACTTCACGTTCACCGGCGCATAGCCGCTCTCGGTGGCGAAGCTCGCCTGTCCCTCGGGGCTGGTGGCCTCGGCGATGAACTTCATCGCCGCTTCCTTGTTCTTCGACCCCTTGGGCACGACCAGCATATCGGCGGCGGTCAGATTCTGCTCCCAGGACAGGTCGACCTTCTCGCCGCTCTGCTGCAGGGCGAAGATGCGCCCGTTCCAGAACTGGCCGATCGGCGCCTCGCCGGAGGCGAGCAGCTGCTGCGACTGCGCGCCGGTGCCCCACCAGACAATGTCCTTCTTGATGCTGTCGAGCTTCTTGAAGGCGCGGTCGAGGTCGAGCGGGTAGAGCTTGTCGGCCGGTACGCCGTCCGCCAGCAGGGCGATTTCCAGCACACCCGGCGCCGACCATTTGTAGAAGGTGCGCTTGCCGGGGAAGGTCTTGGTGTCGAACACATCCGCCCAGCTCTTGGGCGTCTTGCCCTTCAGGCTCGCCGGATTGAAGCCGAGCACGAAGGAATAATAGAAGCTGCCGACCGCATGGTCGGTGACGAAGCGCGGATCGATCTCGTCGCGCTTGACGATGGAAAAGTCGATCGGCTCGATCAGCCCGTCCTTGGCGGCGGCGGCGGCGAAATCGGCCTCCACGTCCACCACGTCCCAGGAAACGTTGCCGCTCTCGACCATGGCTTTCAGCTTGCCATAGTCGGTCGGGCCGTCCTGCTTGACGGTGATGCCGGTTTCCTTGGTGAAGGGCACGGCCCAGCTCTTTTTCTGGGCGTCCTGGGTGGTGCCGCCCCAGCTGGTGAAGACGATGGAACCCGACTGCGCCACCGCGGCGCCGGCAAGGCCGGCGGCGAGGGCGAGGGCGGCAATTCCGAGAGCACGGGATGTGCGCGACATGGTGGTCCCCTTTGGTTGGCGTTCGGTGTGGAAGGCGGCGCGTTGGGCGCTCGGTTCGTTCAGGGAAGGCGTGGCGGCGGGGCGAGGCCCGGCGTCAGCCCAGCGGCGAGAACGCCGTCGGCAGCAGAATCTTGTTTTCCATAGTCTCGATCAGCGCCTGGATCTTCGGCAGGAAGGTGAGCCAGGCCGGATCGGCGTTCAGCCGCGCCCGGCGGGCGGCGCGGTCGTCCAGGCTGGCATAGGCCCAGATATGGACGATCTCGTTCAGCGGGCCGATCTCGCTGGTGAAATAGCCGACCAGCTGGCCGAGATGGCTCTTTTGCAAAGCGATGCCTTCCTCCGCCACCAGCTTCACATAGGCGGGGACGGCGCCGGTCTTCAGCCGGTAGGTACGCATCTCGTAAAGCATGGCGGGCCTCAGCGCATGACGAAGGGATCGTCGATCGGCGCGTCGGAGGTGCGCAGCCAGACCGATTTGGTGCGGGTGTAGTCGCGGATCGATTCCGCCCCGCCCTCGCGCCCGAGGCCGGACAGGCCATAGCCGCCGAAGGGCACGATGGGCGAGACGGCGCGGTAGGTGTTGACCCAGACGATGCCGGCGCGCAGCTTTCGGATCAGCCGGTGGGCGCGGGTGAGGTCGCGGGTGAACACACCGGCGGCGAGGCCGAACGGGCTGTCATTGGCTTTCGTGATGGCGTCGGCCTCGCCATCGAAGCCGATGACGCTGAGCACCGGGCCGAACAACTCTTCCGCCGCACAGGGCACTTCATTGCCGGCGCAGGCGAGGATGGTGGGGGCGTAGTAGTTGCCCGAGGCCAAGCCCTCCGCCCGCTGCCCGCCGGTCACCAGCGTCGCACCGGCCGCAAGGCTGGCGGCGACCACCTGCTCGATATGCCCAAGCTGGCGCGCGGTGGCGAGCGGGCCCATTTCCGTCGCCGGGTCCTGCGGGTCGCCGATGCGGATGCGGCGGGCCTTCGCGGTGAGGATGGCGAGCAGCTTGTCGCGCACGCTCTCCTCGACGAAGAGGCGTGAGCCGGCGACGCAGCTCTGGCCGGAGGCGGCGAAGATGCCGGCCACCACCGCATTGGCGGCACTTTCCAGATCGGCATCGGCGAACACCAGCACCGGCGACTTGCCGCCGAGTTCGAGCGTCGTATAGGCGAGATTTTCCGCCGTGTTGCGCACCACATGGCGCGCGGTCGCCGGCCCGCCGGTGAAGGCGACGCGGGAGACGAGCCTGTGGGCGGTGAGCGTCCTGCCGCATTCCTCGCCGAAGCCGGTGATGATGTTGACGACGCCGGGGGGAAAGCCGGCCTCGTGCACGAGCTTGGCGAAGGCGAGCAGCGGGGCGGGGCCTTCCTCCGACGCCTTCAGCACAATGGTGCAGCCCGCCGCCAGCGCCGGGCCGAGCTTCACTGCCGAGAGAAAGAGCTGCGAGTTCCACGGCACGACGGCGGCGACGACGCCGATCGGTTCGCGGCGCAGCCAGGCTTCCATATCCGGCTTGTCGACGGGCAGATGGGAGCCCTCGACCTTGTCAGCGAGGCCGCCGAAAAAGCGATAATATTCCGCGACATAGCCGATCTGCGCCCGCGTCTCGCGGATGATCTTGCCGGTATCGCGGGTCTCAAGCTCCGCAAGCTCCTGCGCATGGGTGGCGACGAGATCGCCGAGCCGCATCAGGAGCTTGCCGCGCTGGGTGGCGGTGAGGTTCGCCCATTCCGGCGCGTCGAAAGCGCGGTGGGCGGCTTCCACCGCGCGGTTCACGTCCGCCGTCGTGGCCGCCGGCATCACCGCCCAGGGCTGGCCGGTGGCGGGGTCATAGCTCTCGAAGCTCGCCCCGCCCGTGACGAAGGCGCCGTCGATATAGAGCCGGAAATCGTCGCGCAGGGCGGTCATCGCTTCATCCTCACGCAAAGGCCGGCATCACATGGCGGATGAAGCGGTCCAGCGACTTTGCCTTGCGCTCGTGGCTGATGCCGGCGTCGATCCACAGCGAGAACTGGTCGAAGCCGAGCGCCTCGTAGCCCTTCAGCCGGGCGATCACCTCGTCGGGCTCGCCGATGACGAGATTTTTCCGCACGACCTCCGGGGCGAAGTGCGGGGCGGCGGCGCGCTCCTCCGGGGTCAGCGGCGCCATGATCGCCTGATGGATCGGCCGCTTATTGGCGAACCAGGCACCGAACAGCCCATACCAGGCGGAAAGATCGTCGGCGAGCTGGTCGGCCTCATCAGGGGAATCGGCGACGAAGCAGTGCTGCAGCAGCATGATCTTCGGGCGCGGCACGGCGGGATGAGCGGCGACAGCAGTGTTGAACCGCTCCATCAGGCTCGCCACCTCGCCATCGCCCGAAGCGAGCGGCGTCACCTGCACATTGCAGCCATTGGCGACGGCAAAAGCGTGGCTGTTGGGGTCGCGCGCGGCGATCCAGATCGGCGGGCCGCCGTGCTGCACGGGCTTGGGCGAAGCGGTGGAGGTGGGGAAGCTCCAGAACTGGCCCTCATGGGCATAATCGCCCTCCCACAGCTTCTTCACCGCCGGCACCAGCTCGCGCATGCGCAGCCCCGCGCCCATGGCGTCGAGGCCGGGCAGCAGGCGCTCATATTCGAAAACATAGGCGCCGCGCGCGATGCCGAGATCGAGCCGGCCCTCGCAGGCGATATCCATCATCGCCGCCTCGCCGGCCAGCCGTATCGGGTGCCAGAACGGGGCGATGACATTGCCGGTGCCGAGGCGGATGGTCCGGGTCTTGGCCGCGAGATGGGCGAGCTGGATGAAGGGGTTGGGGGCGATGGTGAAATCCATCGCGTGGTGCTCGCCGATCCACACCGTCTCGAAGCCCGCGCCCTCGGCGGTGAGCGCCAGCTCCTCCAGCTCGGCGAACAGCCTTGCATGGGGAATGGCGGGATCGGTGCGCTCCATATGGACGAAGAGGGAGAACTTCATGGCGGTGATCCCGGTGTCTCAGCCGTGCGGCGCGGGGGTGGCGAGGGGATGGACGACGCCCTGCGCGGCATCGCCGACATAGATGCCGAACGCGTCCTCGCGGCGCTCGCGCAGATAGCGCGCGAGCATGGAGCGGGTGGCCTCATCCGGCAGGCGGGAGAGATCGACCGCATCCAGCGGCACAAGCACGGCGCCCGCCGCCGCGGAGGGCACGCCCTCGAAGCTGCCGCGGTAATAGAGCGAGACGGTGGGCGGGCCATCGCCGGCGGCTGGCGTCTCGAACACCGCGAACAGGAAGCCGAGCCGTCCCTCGACGCCGAGCCGGGCCAGCGCGCCGCGCAGGCTGCGCGGATTGGCGGCCGGCTCCAGGCAGGAGCCGGTGGGCAGCGACAGGCCGCCCTTGCCGTCTTCCACCATCAGCAGCGCGCCGTCCGCTTCCAGAATGGCGCCGACGCGGGCCGGCTCGTCGCGCTTGGCCAGCGCCTGCAGGCCGAGCGAGACATCGACATAGGCGCCGCGGCAATAGCCGAGCGGGGCGACATCGCGCGTGCCGAAGCCGCGGACATGGCCGATCAGGATCACATGGTCGCCGGCTTCCACCACCTCGTGGCGCGTACAGTCGAACCATGCCGCCGCGCCTGAGATGACCGGGCTGCCGGCCGGGCCGAGCTGCCAGGGCGCGCCGACGAATTTGTCCGGCGATTTGGAGGCGAACAGCGCCGACACGTCCTTCTGCTCCGCCGCCAGCACCGAGACGGCGAAATGCGCCGCCGCCGCGAATACCGGGAAGCTCGACGCGGTTTTCGCCAGGCAGACGAGGATCAGCGGCGGATCGAGCGAGACGGAGGAGAAGGAATTGGCGGTGAAGCCGCGCATCTCGCCCTCTTCCGTTCGCGTCGTCACCACGGTGACGCCGGTGAGGAAGGCGCCGAGCGCGCGGCGGAAGGCTTTCGCATCGAAGGGCGCGGCCGGCGCGTCGAGGAAGGCGAGGAGCCGCGCATTCACCGCGCCCGGATGAGTCAGCGTCATCATGTGGCGGGCGCCGTCCAGCACCTCGGCCACGCCCTGCGGGGCCAGCGCCGCCATCGCTCGCGACATGGCGGGGGTGGAATTGGGATCGCCCTCGGCGGTCATGAACAGAGCCGGCATGGCGAGGCTCGCGAGCCGGTCGCGATGGGCGTCGTCCGAGGCGGCGAACAGCGCATAGGTGCGGGCATAGCCGACGGGGTCGCCGGACGCGAGCAAAGCGGATACCTGCGCCGCGCTCGGCGCCAGTTCCGCCGGCACCGGCGCGCCGAACCAGCGCGCCACGGCGGCTTCATGCGAGGCGGCGCGGCCTTCCGCCTCCAACGAGCCTGCGCGGGCGGTGACGACCGCGCGCTGTTCCGGCGTGCGGCAGAACACGGCATTGAGCGCGGCGACGGCACGCACCCGGGCAGGGTGCGCCAGCGCCACCTCCAGCGCCACCAGCGCGCCCATGGAATGGCCGACCAGCGCCGCCGAGGGCAGACCCAGCCCGTCCATCAGCGCGACGACCTGATCGGCGTAGTCCGACAGGCGGGCATCCTCCGGCGGCAGGCTGGAGCCGCCATGGCCGGGCATGTCGAGCGCGATCACGTCATGGCCCGCGGCCAGCGCGTCGATCTGCGGCGCCCACACCTCGCTCGCCATGCCGACGCCATGGATCAGCACCACCGGCGGCGCGCCGGCCACGCCCGCGCGGCGATAGGCGACCCGCGCGGCGGCGCCGTCGCGGCCGGCATAGGCGAGGATGCGAGCCTCAGCCATGGGAGACGTCCGCCGGGGCGGCGTCGAGGCCCTGGGTGGAGCCGAGTTCCTTGAGGTCCTGATAGCGGTCGCCAATGCGGTGATGCGGGCGCCCGCCAATGGAGGCGCCGAGCGCGACGACGATCTCGTCCGGGGCCGGGGCGTCGTTGATGGCGAACTGGATGGTGAGGTAATGCGAGCGGCGCCCCTCATCCAGCTTGTCCATCAGCGGAATGGCGATGGCGGCATTCGGCCCGCCGCGCGTGTTGGTGAAGGCGAGATAGCTCTTGGCGCCGACCGCCTTGCGGTAGTGATTGCCGAAGCGCAGCGTGTGGATCAGCGCCGAAGCGTGCTCGACCTCGCCCGACGTGCCGACGATCGCCGCCTTGCCATAGCCCTCCACCGCCTCGCCCGAGCCGGCCATGCGCAGGATTTCCTCGGTCAGCAGCGCGCCGAGCTGGGGGGCGATGTCGTGAATCTCCGGCTTCAGGTCCTCGACGAAACCGCGCCCGGCCCAGGGATTGGTGAGCACGGCCGCCGCCGCATAGAGCCGCAGCGGCGTGGGGGCCGCGCGGCCGCCCTCGATGAAGGTGGTCTCGGCATAGGTGACGAGCTTGCGCAGCTGCAACGGCATGATCTGTCTCACGAAAGACGGGCTGAGCGGCGCCGTGCGGGCAGTCGTTCAGCGACGATGGCCTCAAGTTCCGTATGATGGTATACCATAAGACAATCGAGTCAATTGTCATCCCGCGCCGCTCGGGCGACAAGAGGCGGGAACGGAGACAGCCATGGTCGCGACAACCGAATCCAACGCTGCCGGCGAAGAGATGAAGGTCGAGCGCAGCGTGCCCACGCTGCGCAGCCTGACGCTGGAAAAGATGCGCGACGCCATTCTCGATTTCCGCTTCAAGCCCGGCGAGCGGCTAGTGGAGCGCCAGCTATGCGAAAGGCTGGGGGTGAGCCGCAGCGTGGTGCGTGAGGTGCTGCGGCATCTGGAGGCCGAGGGGCTGGTGGAAACCATTCCGCATCAGGGCCCGGCCGTAACCAAGCCCGACCCGGCGCAGGCGGCGCAGATCTACGAGATCCGCGCGCTGCTGGAGAGCGAGGCGGCGCGGGCCTGCGCGCTCAACGCTCCCGAGGCGGCGATTGCCGAGCTTGGCGGGGTGATCGACGAGATCGACGCCGCCTTTCGCACCGGCAGCCCGCGCGAGGTGCTGCGGCGAACGACGGAATTCTACGAGAAGCTGTTCGTCGCCGCCGGCAAGGAGGTGGCGTGGGATGTGGTGCGCTCGCTCAATGCCCGCATCAACCATCTGCGCTCCATGACCATCGCCCAGCAGGGCCGCCACGCCGACGCCATCGCCGAGATGCGGCGCCTCCACGCCGCGCTGATGCAGCGGGACGGGGAGGGCGCCTATGAGGCGAGCCGCGCCCATGTCGCCACCGTCGCCCGCCTGGCCGGGGCCATCCTCGCCCGCATCTGAGCGCGCCCCGCCCGAACGCGACGGCTTGCCAGCCGTGCCGCGCGCCGGCTATCTGCCCCGGCCCGCGCGAGGGCAGGGGAAGAAGGGCGGCACGAATGGACCCGATCAACCGCGTACTCGGCAGCCTGCCGGCAGAACTCATCGTCACCGACCCGGATGTGGTCGCGCGCTATCTCACCGATTTCCGCCACTTCCGCACCGGCGCCGCCCGCGCCGTACTGCGCCCGCGCTCCACAGCGGAGGTGCAGGCCATCGTCGCCCTCTGCGCCGAACACCGCGTGCCGCTGGTGCCGCAGGGCGGCAACACCTCCTATTGCGCCGCCGCCACCCCCTCAACCGACGGCGGGGAACTGGTGCTGAGCCTGGAGCGGCTGAACGCCGTGCGCGCGATTGATGCCGCCAATCTCTCGCTCACCGCCGAGGCCGGCTGCGTGCTGAGCGTGCTCCAGGACGCCGCCGACGACGCCGGGCTGATGCTGCCGCTCGATCTCGGCTCGCGCCAGTCCTGTCAGCTGGGCGGCGCACTTTCCACCAATGCCGGCGGCATTTCCGTGCTGAAATATGGCATGGCCCGCGACCTCGTGCTGGGGCTGGAGGCGGTGCTGCCGGACGGGCAATTGCTCAACGTGCTGCAGCCGTTGCGCAAGAACAATACCGGCTATGACGTGAAGCAGGTTCTGCTCGGCGCCGAAGGCACGCTCGGCATCATCACCGCCGCCTCGCTGAAGCTGGCGCGCAAGCCGGCGCAGACGGTGACCGCCTTCCTCGCCATTGACGACATCGCCGCGCTGACCACGCTGCTCGCCCGGGCGCAGACGCTCACCGGCGAGAACATCACCTCGTTCGAATATGTCTCCCACCATTCGCTGAGCCTTCTGCTCGCCGCCCAGCCGGGGCTGCGGCATCCGCTGGAGACGGCGGGGCCGCATTATGTGCTGATGGAGGCGCAGAGCTGTTCGCCGCTGCTCGGGCTTGAGGAGGCGATGGCCGCCTTTCTCGAAGAGGCGATGGGCGAGGGCTGGGTGAGCGACGGCACGCTGGCCAATGGCGGCCAGCAGCGCGACCAGCTCTGGTACTTACGCGAGCATATTCCCGAGGCGGAAGTCGCCAATGGCGGCTCGCTCAAGCACGATGTTTCCGTGCCGACCTCGGCGCTGCCGGCCTTTATCACGCGGGCCAGCGCGCTGGTGGAGGAACAGGGCGCCGGCGGGCGGCTGTCCATCTATGGCCATGTCGGCGACGGCAATGTGCATTTCAACGTCGTCGCCCCGCTCGGCGCGGAGCCGGCCGTCTACAAGCCGTGGTTCGAGCGCGAAGTGTCGCCGCGCCTCTACGATCTCGCCGTGGCGATGGGCGGATCCTTCGGGGCGGAATATGGCATCGGCACCGTCAAGCTCGACCTGCTCGACCGCTATGGCGACAAGGCCAAGCTCAGTGTGATGCGTGCGCTGAAAGCCGCGCTCGACCCGGCCAATCTGATGAACCCCGGCAAGGTGGTGCGGAACTAGGTGGGCGTCCCCGCGCCGGGCTGCCAGTCGGTCATAGCAAGCACATGGCCGCCGAGCTTCTGGAAGGCGCGCTGGCGGCAGGAGAAGACGATGATCTGCTGGTCGCGCGACTGGCGGTGCAGCGCGTCGAACATGCGCTCGATGCGGTCATCGTCGGAATAGACCAGCGCGTCGTCGAGAATGACCGGCGCCGGCCGCCCATCCCGGGCGAGCAGCCGGGCGAAGGCGAGGCGGGTCAGCACGGAGAGCTGTTCGCGCATGCCCCCGCTGAGCCGCTCCACCTCCTCCTCATGGCCGTTGCGGCGCAGCGTCTGCGGCAGCAGCGTCCGGTCGTCGAAGGTGATGGCGGCATCGTCGAACAACAGGCCGAGCAGCGGGGAAAGTTCGGCCATGACGGGCCTCAGATAGAGATCGCGCGCCTGCGCCCGCGCCGCTTCCAGCGCCGAAGCGAGGCGCTGGAGCACCCGCACCTCGGCCTTGAAACCCTCGGCACGGGCGGTGGCGGCGGCGAGCGCCTCTTTCGCCTCGCCCCACATTTCCTCCACCGCCTCGTCCGAGCGGGTACCGATCTGCGCATTGAGCCCGGCAAGGGTCTCGCGCAGCGTCGCCGCCTCCCGGGTCGCAGCCTCCTCCACCGAGCGGGCACGGCGCAGCGCGGCCTCGGCCGTGGCGAGATCCACCGCGCCGGCGCGGTGGCGCTGCATCTGCGCCTCGGCATCCGTGAAGAGGCGTTGCAGCTCGTCGCGCCGGCGCGCCAGTGCGTCCGCGCGCGCCGGGCGCGCGTCCTCCGGGCCGAGCAGGGCCTCGATCTGCGCGTGTTCGGCCTTCAGACCGGCCAGCGCCGTCTCCGCCTCGACGAACGCCTCGTCGGCGCGGGCGCGCAGCGGCTCGGCCGCCCGCAGCGCCTGCCGGGCGAGGGCGCGCCGTTCCTCCGCCGCCGCGAGGGCGGCGCGCAGCGCGGCGGGGTCGTCCTCGGGCTCGGGCCGTTCAGCGCCGAGCCCGGCACCCGCGGCCACCTCCGCGCGCAGCCGCGCCAGCCCTTCCGGGGCGAGCACAGCGAGGCGGGCCTGGCCTTCGCGCCGCTCGGTCTCGATCTGCTGCGCCCGCATCTGCCGGGCGCGGGCGGCGGCGAGGTCGTCCACACCCAAGCTGGCGAGCAGGGCACGGTGGCGCGCCTGCGCCTCTTTGAGCCGGCTGTCGGCCGGCGCGGCGCGGTTGGAGCGCAGAGTGAGCGTGCCGAGGCCGGGCAGGGTGAGCCGCGCCTGCCCGTCATAGCCGCGCTCCTCGCCCTCGCCCAGCGGCACGGCGTCCATGAGGATGGGGGCGGCGCCGGGGGCGTATTCGATGGTCACCGAGGGGCGCGCCGCCTCCTCCACCGCGCGGCGTTTGGCGATGTCGATCTCCAGCGCCTGCAACTCGTCGAGGCTGCCGGGCGGCAGCCTGGCGAGCGCCAGCGCGGCGTCGGCGGCTTCCAGCGCCTGCCGTGCGGCTTCGGCGGCGGCGAGCCGCTCGGCCAATGCCGCCTGCCGCGCCCGCGCCTCGCGCGCTGTCCACGCCGCCTCGGCACGGGCGAGGCGCTGGCGCGCGGCCTCCTCCGCCGCTTCCGCCGCGATGAGCTCGGCCTGCGCCCGTTGCAGCTCCGCCCCGGCGGACTGGCGCCGCGCCACCGCCGCCGCGCGCCGCTGCTCGGCCTCGCCCCGCGCCGCCGCATGCGCCTGCGCCGTGGCGAGCACGTTGCGATAGGCGGTGAGTTCGCGCTCGGCGGCGTCGCGGCGCTCGCGCGCCAGCCCGGCCTCGGCCTCGGCGGCGCGCAGCGCCTCGCCCTGCGCCTTGGCGGCGTCGAAGGCGGCCTGTGCGCTCTCCACCGCGCGGTGCCGCGCCTGCCGCTCCTCCTGCTGCTCCAGCTCGGCAAGCCGCTTGAGCGCCTGCGCGCGGCGGTCCAGCGCCTCGCGCAGCGCCCGCACATCGGCTGCCAGCCGCTGCTCCTGCTCGATCAGCGCGTCGCGCGCGTCGAGCGCGGCGGCGTAGCGCCCGCCCGCCTTGGGCCGGCCGGTGGCGGTGACGAGGTCGGCCAGCGCCGCCTGCGTCGCCGCCATGATCTCCGCCATGCGCCGCCCACCGGTGACGGCCTCGACCTCGCCCTGCACCGATTCCAGCAGGCTGGCGCGCACCTGCTTCTCGCTGTCCTCTTCCGATTTGCTGCGCTTCTCGATGCCGGTGAGCCCCTGCCGCACCCAGAGCAGCCCGGCCGGGCCGGCCGTGCCGCCCCGGATCAGCCCGGCGATGAAGGCCTCCGCCTCATCCGCCTGCGCCAGCAATCGGCCGGTGGCGAGATCGGTGACGCGGGCGAAGCGGCCGCCATAATATTGCTTGGTGAGACGGTAGCGCCCCGCGCCGGTCGAAATGTCCGCCTCCACCAGCGGGCTGCCGCCGCTATAGGGCCGCAGCCGCTGCACATCGCCCGGCGTGCCGGAATGCGGCTGGAAGAACAGCGCGTGCAGCGCCTCGAAGCTGGTGGACTTGCCGAATTCGTTCACCGCGCACAGCACGTTGACGCCGTCGCCGATCCCTTCGATGGCGACGCCGCGACCCGCGAAGCGCTTCACATTGAACAGCCGCAGCGCGGAAATCTTCATGGTGCGCTCGCCTGTGCCAGGGAATAGAGCCGTGCCAGCGCGGCACGGGCCACTTCGCGCTCCTCGGCCGAGCGGGCGAGGTCGCCGGCCTCCGCCAGCAGCGCATCGGCCGCCGCGCGCAGCGCGCCGCCCCGGTCGATGCGGTCGAGATCGTCCGGCGCGCAGGCGGTGGCAAGGCCGGCGGCGTCGAGATCGAGAAAGGCGAAATCCGGCGCGGCGGCGGCGATCGCGCGCTCCAGCGCGGCGCGCCCTTCCAGCCTTGTGCGGCCGGTGGCGACGAGGCGGGCCAGCGTCTGCCGGCGCGCCCTCTCTTCCGGCAGCAGCGCCGCCAGCGCCGAAAGGGGGTCGTCGCCCTCCAGCAGATGCAGGTCGAGTTCGCGCCAGGCGAAGCTCGCCGTCGGCAGGGCCTGCACCTCGGGTAGCGCCTCTGCGCCGGCGAGGCCGACCGCCAAGGCCGTGCCCGGCGCTTCGTGCTTGAAGCGGTCCGGCTCCGGCGTGCCGCTATAGCGGGTGCGGGAATCGACCTCCACCGCCCCGTGCCAGTCGCCGAGCGCGAGATAGGCAAGGCCGGCGCGGCGGGCACGGTCGGGGGCGATCACGTCGCCCGCCACCGCGTCCTCGGAGAAGCTGCGAATGGCGCCATGGGCGAGGCCGAGGCGCAGCGTGCCCTCCGGCGTCGGGTGGGCGTCCATCCATTCCGTGAGGTCGCGGCCGGGCCGGCGCGTGGTGCAGGGGGCGGGCAGCAGCACGACGCCCGGAGCGAGATCGAGCGGCCGGGGCTCGGTGGCGAGGATCACATTATCAGGCGCTTCCGCCTTCAGCGTTGCCCAGAGCGGCGCGGCCTGCAGCGAATCATGATTGCCCGGCAGCAGCACCCAGGTGAGCGGCGCGTGGTGGCGCATTTCCGCCAGCGCCTGCCGCCGCACCTCCGGTGCCGGCGTCTCGGTGTCGAAGCTGTCGCCGGCGAGCAGGATGGTGCCGGCGCCCTGCTCGCGCGCGTGCTGCGCCAGCCGGGCGATCACCCCATGGCGCGCCTCGCGCAGCCGGCCGGGCAGGTCGCCGGCGAAATGGCCGAAGCGCTTGCCCAGATGCAGGTCGCTGGAATGCAGGAAGCGGAACATGGAGTGCCGGGTGCAAAGAGGGATGCGGACAACCGGGGTCCCCCAGCGCGCCGCCCTTGTCAAGCGGCGGGACGGCAACCCGGCCGCCCCTAAAGGCGACCGGGCCGCGCGCCGCTCAGGCGCGGCGCTGGTTGTACACGTCGAGGCAGACGGCGCCGAGCAGCACCAGCCCCTTGATCACCTGCTGGTAATCGATGCCGATGCCGAGAATCGACATGCCGTTGTTCATCACGCCCATGATCAGTGCGCCGATCACCGCGCCGCCGACACGGCCGACGCCGCCATAGGCCGAGGCGCCTCCGATGAAGCAGGCGGCGATGACGTCGAGTTCGAAGCCGAGGCCGGCCTTCGGCGTCGCGGTGTTCAGCCGGGCGGCGAAGACGAGGCCCGCCAGCGCCGCCAGCACGCCCATATTGACGAAGGTGAGGAAGGTCAGCCGCTCGGTCTTGATGCCGGAGAGCTTCGCCGCCTTCTCATTGCCGCCGACGGCATAGATCTGCCGGCCGATGGTGGTGCGGGTGGTCACAAACGCATAGAGCGCGATCAGCGCCGTCATGATGACCAGCACATTGGGCAGGCCGCGATGCGAGGCGATGAGATAGGCGAAATAGAGAATGACGGCGAACAGCAGCGCGTTCTTGGCGAGGAAGAAGCCATAGGGCTCGGTGTGGATGTGGTGCGCTTCCTGCCGGGCGCGGCCGCGGAAGTTCAGCCACACCATCGCCAGCGCCAGCGCCGCGCCGATGGCGAGCGAGGTGGGGTAGAGGTTGCCGGCATCGGGAATGAGTTCCGGGATGAAGCCGGAGGACAGCTTCTGGAAGGTGGGCGGGAACGGGCCGACCGACTGGCCGGCGAGGATGGCGAGCGCCAGCCCCTTGAACACCAGCATGCCGGCCAGGGTGACGATGAAGGACGGAATCTTGAAATAGGCGACCCAATAGCCCTGCGCCGCGCCGATCAGCCCGCCCAGCGCCAGGCAGATCAGCGTCGCCGGGATGAAATGCAGGTCGAACTTCACCATCAGCACCGCCGCCACCGCGCCGATGAAGCCCGCCACCGAGCCGACGGACAGGTCGATATGGCCGGTGACGATGACGAGCAGCATGCCCAGCGCCATGATGACGATGTAGCTGTTCTGCAGCACGAGATTGGTGAGGTTGAGCGGACGCAGCAGCGTGCCGTTCGTCACCACCTCGAAGAAGATCATGATGGCGAAGAGCGAGATCAGCATCCCGTATTCGCGCAGATTGTTTTTCAGGAAGCCGGCGTGGCTCGCCTTGTCCTTGAGAGCGGTGTCGCTCATGCCAATGCCTCCATGGGGCGTTGCTCTCCCTTGCGCATGATGGCGCGCATGATCTTCTCCTGCGAGGCCTCCGCGCCGGGGAACTCGCCGACAAAGGCGCCCTCGTTCATCACGCAGATGCGGTCGCAGATGCCGAGCAGTTCCGGCATCTCGGAGGAGATCACCACCACGCCCTTGCCGGCATCCGCCAGCTCGTTGATGATGCAATAGATTTCATATTTGGCGCCGACATCGATGCCGCGCGTCGGCTCGTCGAGGATCAGCACCTTCGGGTCGGTGAACAGCCATTTCGACAGCACCACCTTCTGCTGGTTGCCGCCGGAGAGCTTGCCGGTTTCCTGGAACACGCTGTGGCAGCGTATGCGCATGCGGGCGCGGTAGTCCGAGGCGACGCGCAGTTCCTTCATGTCGTCGATCACCCGGCCCGGCGCGACGGCCGGCAGATTGGCGAGGGTGACGTTCTTGCGGATATCCTCGGCCAGCAGCAGGCCGAGCTGCTTGCGGTCCTCGGTGACATAGGCGAGGCCGGCATCAATGGCGCGGCGCACGGTGGAGAGGTCGACCTCGCGTCCCTCCATCTCCGCCCTTCCGCTGATCTTCTGCCCCCAGGAGCGGCCGAAAATGCTCATGGCGAATTCGGTGCGGCCGGCGCCCATCAGCCCGGCAATGCCGACGATCTCGCCGCGCCGCACCTCGAAATCGACGTTGCGGATCACCTGCCGGTCGGAATGCAGCGGGTGATAGGCCGACCAGTTCGTGACCTTGAAAATCGGCCCGCCAATCTTCGGCTCGCGCTTGGGGTAGCGGTGTTCGAGATCGCGATCGACCATTTTGGAGATGATGCGGTCTTCCTCCACCGCGCCCTCATGGCAGTCCAGCGTGTCGACGGTGCGCCCGTCGCGCAGCACGGTGATGCGGTCGGCGACCTTGGAGACCTCGTTCAGCTTGTGCGAGATGAGGATGGAGGCGATGCCCTGCGCCTTGAACTCCAGCAAGAGGTCGAGCAGCGCGGCGCTGTCCTTCTCCGACAGGCTGGCGGTGGGCTCGTCGAGGATGAGCAGGCGCACCTTCTTCGACAGCGCCTTGGCGATCTCCACCAGCTGCTGCTTGCCGACCCCGATATTGGTCACCAGCGTGTCCGGGGACTCATCGAGCCCCACCTTTGCCAGCAGTTCCTTCGTGCGCTTGTGCACCGCGCCGCGGTCGATGATGCCGAAGCGGCCGGGCGGGTTGGCGATGAAGATATTCTCGGCGATGGAGAGCAGCGGAACCAGCGCCAGTTCCTGGTGGATGATGATGATGCCCAGCGCTTCGGAGTCGGTGATGTCGCTGAAGCGGCGCTCCTCACCGTCGAAGACGATGGCGCCCTCATAGGAACCGTGCGGGTAGACCCCGCTCAGCACCTTCATCAGCGTCGACTTGCCCGCGCCGTTCTCGCCGACAAGGGCATGGATCTCGCCGGGCCGGACGGCGAAGGTGACATCGCTCAGCGCCCGCACACCCGCGAAGTGCTTGCTGATGCCCTGCATTTCCAGAAGAGCGTTCATGGATCGGTCCAAAGGCCGGGGCCGCGCCGGCGGGGTGCCGGCGCGGCGTTCGGCAGGTAGGGGGATCAGTTGATCTGGCCGGGCTTGTAGTAGCCGGAGCCGATCAGCACGGCTTCCCAGTTGCTCTTGTCGACGACGACGGGCTTGAGCAGGTAGGACGGCACGACCTTGACGCCGTTATTATAGGTCTTGGTGTCGTTGACCGTCGGTTCCTTGCCGGACAGGGTGGCGTCGACCATGTCGGCCGTCACCTTGGCGAGTTCGCGCGTGTCCTTGAAGATGGTGGAATACTGCTCGCCGGCGAGGATCGACTTCATCGACGGCACCTCGGCGTCCTGGCCGGTGACGACGGGCATCTTCATCTTGCCCGAGCCATAACCCACGCCCTTGAGCGAGGACAGGATGCCGATGGACAGGCCGTCATAGGGCGAGAGCACGCCGTTGAGCGTCTTGTCGGAGTAGTAGGCGCTGAGCAGATTGTCCATGCGGGCCTGGGCGGTGGCGCCGTCCCAGCGCAGGGTCGAGACCTTGTCCATGCCCATCTGGCCGGAAGCGACCTTGAGCGTGCCGTTGTCGATCAGCGGCTTCAGCACCGACATGGCGCCGTCATAGAAGAAATAGGCGTTGTTGTCGTCCGGCGAGCCGCCGAACAGCTCGATGTTGAACGGGCCCTTGTTCTCGGGATAGCCGAGGCCCTTGAGCAGCGACTGCGCCTGCAGCACGCCGACCTGGAAATTGTCGAAGGTCGCGTAATAGTCGACATTCGGCGTCTCGCGGATCAGGCGGTCATAGGCGATGACCTTGATGCCCTTGTCATGCGCCTGCTTCAGCACATCCGACAGGGTGGTGCCGTCGATGGAGGCGATCACCAGCACCTTGGCGCCCTTGGTCACCATGTTCTCGATCTGCGAGAGCTGGTTGGGGATGTCGTCCTCGGCATATTGCAGGTCGGTGTTGTAGCCGCGCTCCTTGAGCACCTTCACCATGTTGTCGCCGTCGGCGATCCAGCGGGCGGAGGATTTGGTGGGCATGGCGATGCCGACCGTGCCCTTGTCCGCCGCCGAGGCGGGGAGGGCGAGGGCCAGAGCGCCCAGCGCGAAGGCGGTTGCGGAGAAAAGCGTCGTCAGGCGTTTCATCGTCAGCTCCTTGAGCGTTTCAGCTTGAGTGTTTTCAACGGCCGCCTTGGGCGGTCCGGATTTTTGGCGGGGAAGCCCGCAGGAAGGCGCGCGGGTCATCCGCCACCTCGTGTCTCGATCGGGAAGGCCGCGTCATAGGCCGCGACCATGGCCCGCGCCTTCGCCCGCACCTCGGCGGCGGTGGCTCCGGGCCGGTAGAGGCTGGAGCCGAGGCCGAAGGTGCGAATGCCGGCGGCCGCATAAGCGGCGAACTCGTTCTCGCCGACCCCGCCCACCGCGCCGACCACCGTGCCCGGCGGCAGCACCACGGAAATCGCCTGGATGATCGCGGGCCCAAGCAGATTGGCGGGGAAGAATTTGAGCCCCGAGGCTCCGGCCTTCAGCGCGGTGAACGCCTCGGTCGGGGTCAGCACGCCGGGCATCGTCACCATGCCGTGGCGGGCGGCGCGGGCGATCACCGCTGCGTCGACATTCGGGCTCACCATCAGCCGGCCGCCGGCATAGTTGAGCAGGTCGACCTCCTCGACGTTCAGCACCGTGCCGGCGCCGATGAGCACGCCCTTTGGGGCGAGGCGCGCGGCGGTCTCGATGGAGGCGAAGGGATCGGGCGAGTTGAGCGGGATCTCGATCGCCTCCAGCCCCTCCTCGATCAGCACACCGACAATGGCTTCCGCCTCCTCCGGGCGGATGCCGCGCAGGATGGCGACCAGCCCGCGCCGCAGCTGCGGCCAGGGCACGCGGGGGGCGAAGGGGGCGTTCATGCGGTGATCCTTTCCAGCCGGAACGCCTTGAGGGCGACGGCGTGCAGCCCGGCGCGCACGCAGTCCTCGGCGTCGTGGAGGGTGACGGCGGCGAACCCGGCGCGTGTCATCGCGGTGCGGTAGAGAGCCGCCGCCGCGCCGGAGGCGATAAGCGCGACCGGGCCCGTCCCGGCGACGCGGGCCGCGCCGGCGAGTTCCACGCCGATCAGCAGGCCCGACAGCCGCGCCAGCGTCGCGTCCGGCGACATGCCGTCCAGCAGCCAGCCGGCGCGCAGGCGGAACAGGTCGCGCCCGAGCAGCTCCGGCGCGGCGAGGCCGTCCTCGACGCCGCGCGCAAAATCCGCCGAGGCGGGGTCCACCGCCGCCGCCCCCTCCACCGCCGGCGCGACGACGGAGGCGGTGCGCAGCAGATGGAACAGTTCGCCGGTGAGGAAGGTGGCGAAGCCGGCGACCGCGCCGCCTTCCACCTGCACCCATTTGGAATGAGTACCGGGCAGGCAGGCGACGCCTTCGAAGCCGTCGCGGATCAGCGGCAGCAGCTGGGTCTCCTCGCCGCGCATGACATCGGCCCCCGCCGCCCCGCGCTGGGCAATGCCGGGCAGGATGCGGATGAGGCGCCGCGCGGAGGGCACATGCGCCGCTTTCTCGGTCAACCCGTCCAGCCCGGCGGGGGTGGCGACATAGGCCGCCTCCACCCAGCCGGCGCGCGAGCCGACCATGCCGCACATCATAACAGGCACGCCCTCGGCGATGCCGAGCGCGTCGAGATGGGCCTCCAGCACGCGCTCGAACCCCTCCGCCCCCGAGGCGGCCAGCCCCTGGGCGCTGCGCCGCTCGGCCCGCACCGCGCCGCCGAGGTCCAGCGCCCATAGGCGAAAGCTCGACGTGCCCCAGTCGACGACAATGTGCGAGACCTCGTCCATCACAGCGCCCCCAGACGGACGCGCGGCTCGGCGCGGCCCTTGGCGCCGATGTCGAGAAGGAAGG
Source organism: Ancylobacter polymorphus (assembly GCF_030813495.1). Taxonomy (GTDB): domain Bacteria; phylum Pseudomonadota; class Alphaproteobacteria; order Rhizobiales; family Xanthobacteraceae; genus Ancylobacter; species Ancylobacter polymorphus. The sequence continues at coordinate 454,379 of NZ_JAUSUI010000001.1, forward strand.
TGCGCCCATGCTCCGGGTCCGCCGCACGGGCGTCCGCATCCATGTGCTGCCAGGCCGAGGTGACGAGCACGCGGTCGAAATGCGCGCCAACAAAGACCGGGCAGCTGGTCTGGTGCGCCGGGGTGGGCACGCTGCGGACGAGATCGCCCGCCGGCGAATAGGCGTTGAGCCGCGCCCCGCCCCAGATGGCGCACCAGATCAGCCCCTCGGCATCGGTGACGGCACCGTCGAGCCCGCCCGCGCCGGCATGGCGGTGCAGCAGGGTGGGCGCTTCCAGCGGCAGGCCGGAGCCGGGGTCGAGGCGCACACGGTAGAGCTCGCCCATCGCCGTGTCGGCGAAATAGCCAATCGTCCCATCCGGCGAAAAGCAGATGGCGTTGGGAATGGTGACGGCGGGAAATAGCGGGATCACCGCGCCGGCATGGAAGGCATAGACGGTGCCGGCGCCGGTCTCGGCGTTGCGGCCCATGGTGCTGAACCAGAAGGTGCCGGACGGGTGGACCCGGGCGTCGTTGGAACGGGTGCCGGCCTTGTCGGCCTCCACGGCGGCGAGCGTCTCCAGCCGGCCGCTGGCGACATCGCGCAGCATCAGCCCGGCCTCGGTGGCGAGCAGCTGGCGCTCGGCATCGACCATGGCCAGCGCGCTCGCCATCACCGGCAGCGCGTGCACGGTGATCGCGCCCGTGCCGAGCGGCGCCTCATAGAGCCGCTTCTCCACGATGTCGAACCACCAGGCGGTATCGCGCGCGGCGTCATAGGCCGGGCCCTCGCCGAGATGGCAGCGCTCGGGGCAGATGAGGGTGATGGGGGCTGCCTCGGGAGCGGGCGCGCTAATGGTTGTCACGCGGCATCCCCTTGGTCTGGGCGATGCGCTGGTAGCGCACGGCGTTTTCCAGCACGGCGCCGGTTTCCAGCTGGCCGACCAGCCCGCGCTGGATTTCCTGCCACGGCGTCTGGCTGGCGGGGTAGGCATAGCCGCCGGCCGCTTCCAGCTCGGCGCGGCGCCGGGCGAGTTCGTCCTCCGCCACCAGCATGTTGGCGCTGTTGCGCTTCAGATCGATGCGCACGCGGTCGCCGGTGCGCAGCAGCGCGAGACCGCCGCCGACCGCCGCTTCGGGCGAGGCATTGAGGATGGAGGGCGAGCCCGACGTGCCGGACTGGCGCCCGTCGCCGATGCAAGGCAGGGCATGCACGCCCGCCTTGATGAGGTAGTCCGGCGCCCGCATGTTCACCACTTCCGCCGCACCGGGATAGCCGATGGGGCCGGCGCCGCGCATGAACAGGATGCAGCCATCGTCAATGGCGAGCGCGGGGTCGTCGATGCGGGCGTGGTAGTCCTCCGGCCCGTCGAACACGATGGCCCGCCCCTCGAAGGCGTCCGGGTCGTCCGGGTTGGAGAGGTAGCGCACGCGGAATTCGGCGCTTATGACGCTGGTCTTCATGATGGCGGAAGAGAACAGATTGCCGCGCAGCACGCGGAAGCCGGCCTTTTCCTTCAGCGGCTGGTCATAGGGGCGGATCACCGCCTCGTCCTCGATGCGCGCGGAGGCGCAATTGGCGCCGAGCGTGCGCCCGTTCACCGTGAGCGCGTCCTCGGCGATGAGGCCCTGGCCCATCAGCTGGTTGACCACCGCCGGCACGCCGCCGGCATGGTAATAATCCTCGCCGAGATATTCGCCGGCGGGCTGCAGGTTCACCAGCAGCGGCACCTCCTCGCCATAGGTCTGCCAGTCGTCGATGGAGAGTTCCACCCCGACATGGCGGGCCAGCGCGTTGAGATGGATCGGTGCGTTGGTCGAGCCGCCAATGGCCGAATTCACCCGGATGGCGTTGAGGAAGGCGTCGCGGGTGAGGATGTCGGAGGGTTTCAGATCCTCATGCACCATCTCGACGATGCGCAGGCCGGTGCGGTAGGCGATTTCCTGCCGGTCGCGATAGGGCGCGGGAATGGCGGCGGAGCCGGGCAACTGCATGCCCAGCGCCTCGGCGAGCGAGTTCATCGTCGTCGCCGTGCCCATGGTGTTGCAATAGCCGGTGGAGGGGGCGGAGGACGCCACCAGCTTGACGAAGCCGGCATGGTCGATCTCGCCGGCCGCCAGCAATTCGCGCGCCTTCCACACGATGGTGCCGGAGCCGGTGCGCGCGCCCTTGTACCAGCCGTTCAGCATCGGCCCGACGGAGAGCGCGATGGCGGGAATGTTCACGGTGGCCGCCGCCATCAGCAGCGCCGGGGTGGTCTTGTCGCAGCCGATGGTCAGGACCACGCCGTCGAGCGGGTAGCCGTACAGCACCTCGACCAGGCCGAGATAGGCGAGGTTGCGGTCCAGCCCGGCGGTGGGGCGCTTGCCGGTTTCCTGGATGGGATGCACCGGAAACTCGATGGCGATGCCGCCGGCCTCGCGAATGCCGTCGCGCACCCGCTTGGCGAGTTCGAGATGGTGGCGGTTGCAGGGGGAAAGGTCCGAGCCGGTCTGGGCGATGCCGATGATCGGCCGGCCGCTCTGCAACTCCTCCTGGCTGAGGCCGAAATTGAGGTAGCGCTCGAGATAGAGCGCGGTCATGTCGATATTGTCGGGGTTGTCGAACCAGGCGCGGGAGCGCAGGGGCCGGTCGCGAAGGGGTGCGTCGCTCTTGCTGGCTTTGCCGTCCATGCGTGTCTCCTCAGGCTCAGTCGTGGAACGGCGCGACATCGAGGCGCCGGCCCAGCAGGAAGGCGTCGGCGACCAGTTGCAGCGGGGCGAGGTCGACATCCGATCCCCCCGTCTGAACGAGTTCGACGAAGCGCCGGTAGATGTTGCGATATTCCGCCTCGGGCTGGGCGCTCAGCACCTGCCCGTCGAGCGAGAGTTCGGCCCCGCCCTTGGCGAGCAGCAGCGTGCCCCGGTCGGTGTCGACTTCGATGTCCCAGCTCTGCGGCCCGGTCTGCAGGAAATCAAGATCGGCCTGCACCTTCAGCCCGTCCGCATCCGCGAAAGCGACCGTGGCGGCGATGGGCGCGGCACAGTTGGAGGGGAAGGACAGTTCCGCGCCGGTGACGAACACCGGGCGCGGCAGGATGGCAGTGAGGATCGACAGCGCATTGATGGCGGGGTCGAACACGCCGAGCCCGCCCGGCTCCCAGATCCAGCGCTGGCCGGGATGCCAGACGCGCACATCCTCCTTCCATGTCACCCGCACCCCGCGCGGCGCCACCTCGGCGAGGAAGGCGCGGGCCGGCTCCACCGCCGGGGCGAAGCGCGAATGCCAGGTGGCGAACAAAGTGCGTCCCGACGCCTGCGCCGCCGCGACCAGCGGGCCGAGCTCGCTCACCGTGGCGCCGGGCGGCTTTTCCAGCAGCACATGCTTGCCGGCCATGAGCGCCTGCGCCGCGAGGTCGTGCCGCCCCTGCGGCGGGGTGCACAGCGCCACCGCGTCGATCGCCTCGCCGCTCGCCAGCAGATCGGCGAGCGTCGCGAAATGGGCGACGCCGTCGAGGCGCGCATTGCGGCTGGCCACGGCGACGAGGTCGATACCCTCCGTCGCGGCGATGGCGGGGAGGTGCTGGTCGCGGGCAATCTTGCCGAGGCCGACCAGGGCGAGACGGATCGGGTTCATGGGCGCGTCTCCCCGATCGAGGCCGGCGTGCCGTCGACGAGGCGCGGCAGGCCGAGCGGATTGCCCGCCTGCACCGCGGCGGGCAGCAGCGCGTCCGGCAGGTCCTGGTAGCAGACCGGGCGCAGGAAGCGGCGGATGGCGAGCGTGCCGACCGAAGTGGAGCGCGGGTCGGAGGTGGCGGGGAACGGACCGCCATGCACCATGGCGTGGCAGACCTCCACGCCCGTCGGCCAGCCATTGGCGAGGATGCGTCCGGCCTTGTCCTCCAGCACCGGCAGCAGCCGGGCGGCGAGGGCGTGGTCCGCGGCCTCCAGATGCAGCGTCGCGGTCAGCTGGCCTTCCAGAGCGGCGGCCACCGCCGCCATCTCCGCCTCATCCGCGCAGCGGATCACCAGCGAGGAGGCGCCGAACACTTCGTGCGACAGCAGCGGCTCGCGCAGGAAGGCGGCGGCGTCGGTGACGAACAGCGCCGGACGGCAGGCATTGACACCGCCCTCGCCGCCATGGGCGAGTTCGGTGACCTCCGGCTGCTCCGCCAGCGCCGCGACGCCCTTGCCATAGGCGCCGGCAATGCCGGGGGTAAGCATGGTCGCGGCCGGCGCGGCGGAAACCGCCGTGGCGGCCGCCGCGATGAAGCGGTCGAGCGCCGGGCCGGCCATTGCGATGACGAGGCCGGGATTGGTGCAGAACTGGCCGGCGCCCATGGTGAGCGAGCCGACAAAGCCGGCCGCCAGCGCCTCGGCGCGCGCCTCAAGCGCGGCGGGCAGCAGGAACACCGGGTTGATGCTGCTCATCTCGGCAAAGACCGGGATCGGCTCGGGCCGGCTGGCGGCGATGCGGCACAGAGCGAGGCCGCCGCCGCGCGAGCCGGTGAAGCCCACCGCCTTGATGCGCGGATCGGCCACCAGCGCACCGCCGAGCTCGTTCGACGTGCCGGTGAGCAGCGAGAACACGCCTTCCGGCAGGCCGGCCTCGACTACGGCCGCGCGAATGGCGCGGCCGACGAGTTCCGAGGTGCCGGGATGAGCGGGATGACCCTTGACGATGACCGGGCAGCCCGCCGCCAGCGCCGAGGCGGTGTCGCCGCCGGCGACCGAGAAGGCCAGCGGAAAATTCGAGGCGCCGAACACCACCACCGGGCCGAGGCCGATATGGCGCAGGCGCAGATCCGCGCGCGGCAGCGGCGTACGCTCGGGCAGGGCGCTGTCGAGGCGCGGCTCGTCGGCCCCGCCCGCCCTCACCCAGCTGGCGAACAGCCGGAGCTGGCCGGTGGTGCGGGCGCGCTCGCCGGTAAGCCGGGCGACGGGCAGGCCGGTCTCGCGCGCCGCACGGGCGATCAGCGTGTCCCCCAACGCCTCGATCTTCCCGGCGATGGCGTCGAGAAAGGCGGCGCGCGCCTCCGGCGTGGTGGCGCGGTAGAGCGGGTAAGCCTGCGCCGCCAGCGCCGCCGCTTGCCCCACCTCGGCCGGGCCGGCCTCGAAAAAGGCCGGTTCCAGCGCGGTACCGGTGGCGGGATCGATTGCCTGGAAGGTCGCCGCGCCGGTGAGATCGCGGGACCCGAGAAGAGCGGCTCCGGTAAGGTTGGTCATGTCCATCGCGCTCACTTACCCCACCTCAATACCAGCGGATCGAGCCGCCGGGCAAGTTCCAGCAGCCCGGCCCGCGTCGCCGGATGCACCGGCGGCAGGGGCGCGCGCAGCGTGTCGTGCTTGATGACCCCGCCTTCCTGCATCAGGATTTTCGCCGTGGCGAAACCGGCCTGCCGGTTCTCGTAATTGATCAGCGGCAGCCAGCGCTGATAGGCGTCGAGCGCCGCTTCGCGGTCCCCGGCGACATAGGGGTCGATGATCTCACGGATGCCATCGGGGAAGCCGCCGCCGGTCATGGCGCCGGTGGCCCCCGCATCGAGATCGGCCAGCAGCGTGATCGCCTCCTCGCCGTCCCACGGGCCGACGATGGACTCCCCGCCGGCCTCGATCAGCGCCCGCAGCTTGTTCGCCGCCTGCGGCACCTCGATCTTGAAATAGGCGAGGTTCTCGATTTCCTGCGCCATCTTCGCCAGGAACGGCACGGAGAGCGGCGTGCCGGCGACGGGCGCGTCCTGCACCATGATCGGAATGTCGATGGCGTCGGACACCGCCTTGTAGAAGGCGTAGACGGAAGGCTCCGGCACGCGGAAGGTGGCGCCGTGATAGGGCGGCATCACCATCACCATCGCCGCGCCCGCCTCCTGCGCGCGCTTCGAACGCTCGGCGCAGATATGGGTGGCGAAATGGGTGGTGGTGACGATGACCGGCACCCGCCCCGCCACATGCTCCAGCACCGTGGTCATGACGCGGTCGCGCTCATCATCCGCCAGCACGAACTGCTCGGAGAAATTGGCGAGGATGCACAGGCCGTGCGAGCCCGCATCGATCATGAAGTCGATGCAGCGCTTCTGGCCGTCGAGATCGAGCCGGCCATCGGCGTCGAACACGGTCGGCGCGACCGGGAACACGCCCTTATACGGGCCGGCGGCAGAAAGGCTCGTCATGCTGCACCTCAGTGATTGTCGCGGGGAACGGGCGAACCCGAACGCCCGACCAGAAAGTCGAAATCCGCGCCGCGGTCGGCCTGCAGCACGTGGTCGATGTAAAGCCGCTGGTAGCCGCGCGCGGCGTGCGGTTCCGGCGGCACCCAGGCGGCGCGGCGGGCGGCCATTTCCTCCTCGCTCACATGCAGGTGCAGCGAGCGGGCGGGCACGTCGAGGGTGATGAGATCACCGTTCCGCACCAGCGCCAGCGGCCCGCCGGCAGTGGCCTCGGGTGCGACATGCAGCACCACGGTGCCATAGGCGGTGCCGGACATGCGGGCGTCGGAAATGCGGATCATGTCCCGCACGCCCTCACGCAGCAGCTTGGCGGGAAGCGGCATGTTGCCGACCTCCGCCATGCCGGGGTAGCCCTTCGGGCCGCAATGCTTCAGCACCATGATGCAGGAGGCGTCGATATCCAGTGCCTCGTCATTCACCGCATGGTGCATCTCCTCGACGCTCTCGAACACCACGGCGCGGCCGGTGTGCTGCATCAGTTCCGGCGAGGCGGCGGAGGGCTTGATGACCGCGCCATCCGGCGCGAGGTTGCCGGTGAGGATGGCGATGCCGGCTTCCGGCTTGAACGGCGCCTCGAACGGGGTGATGACCTCGGGGTTCCAGTTCGGCGCCTTTTCGACATTCTCCCACAGCGTGCGGCCATTCACCGTGCGGGCGTCCTTGTTCAGCAGGCCGCGCTCGCCCAGCGCCCGCAGCACCGCCGGCAGGCCGCCGGCATAGTAGAAATCCTCCATCAGGAAGCGGCCCGACGGCATCAGGTCGACGAGGCAATGGATGTCGCGCCCCAGCCGGTCGAAATCCGCCAGCGTGAGGTCAACGCCGACGCGCCCGGCGAGCGCGAGCAGATGCACCACCGCATTGGTCGAGCCGCCAATGGCGGCCAGCGCACGGATGGCGTTCTCGAAGGCTTCCCGCGTCAGGATGTCGGAGGGCTTGAGGTCCTCGTGCACCATGTCGACGATGCGCCGCCCGGCCAGGCGCGCCAGCAAATTGCGGCGGGCGTCGACGGCGGGAATGGCGGCGTTCTCCGGCAGGCCGATGCCGAGCGCTTCCACCATCGAGGCCATGGTGGAGGCGGTGCCCATGGTCATGCAGGACCCCGACGAGCGGTTCATGCCCGCTTCCGCCTCATGAAACTCGGCCATGGTGATCTCGCCGGCGCGCAGCTGCTCGCTCATCGAGATGATGTTGGTGCCGGAACCGATGATCTGGCCGCGATAATTACCGCGCAGCTGCGGCCCGCCGGACACGCCGATGGCCGGCAAATCGGCGGAGGCCGCGCCCATCAGCAAAGCGGGCGTGGTCTTGTCGCAGCCCATCAAGAGCACCACGCCGTCGAGCGGATGGGCGCGGATCGCCTCTTCCACATCCATCGAGGCGAGGTTGCGAAAAAGCATGGCGGTGGGGCGCATCGTCACCTCGCCGAGCGAGGAGACCGGGAATTCCAGGGGATAGCCGCCCGCATCCAGCACGCCGCGCCGCACATGCTCGGCGAGGTCGCGGAAATGGATGTTGCAGGGGGTGAGTTCCGACCAGGTATTGCAGATGCCGATCACCGGGCGGCCGTCGAAACGGTCCTGCGGCTGACCGGAATTCTTCAGGAAGGAGCGGTAATAGAACCCCATCTTGTCCTGCCGGCCGAACCAGGCCTGGCTGCGCAAAGGCTTCTTGTTGTCGTTGGTCGATCCGTCATCGCTCATTTCGGCACCCGGTCAGCCGGCCGCGCCGTGGCGGCGCAGGCCGTTGAAAATCACATTGGTCATGGCGGCGGCGGCAGCCTCGCCATCGGCATCGGCGATCGCCTCGACGATGCGCTCATGCGCGGCCACGGCGATGTCGTGCTCGCGCGCGTCGGCAGGGGCGGAGAGCACGAAGGAGGCGCGCAGCGCCGCCTCGATCACCGCACCGACCGAGCGCATGAACGGGTTGCCCGAGGCGGTGGCCACTTCCACATGCAGCGTCAAATCGGCCTCGGCGAAGCCCTCGGAGGCGCCGGGCTCGTCCTTCATCTGCGCGACGGCGCGGCGCATCACCGCGAGCTGTTCCTCGCTGCGGCGCTCGGCGGCCAGCGCGGCGGCGCGCGGCTCCACCGCAAGGCGGATTTCCGAGAGATCGCGCAGGAAGCGCTTGTCGATGCCGGAATCGAGATGCCAGGCCAGCACATCGGCGTCGAACATGTTCCAGGCGGCGCGCTCGCGCACCACCGTGCCGACCCGCGCCTTGGTGGAAAGCAGGCCCTTGGCCACCAGCGTCTTCACGCTTTCGCGCAGCACCGGCCGCGACACGCCGAAGAGCAGCGTCAGCTCGGCATCGCCCGGCAGTTTGGCGCCCTCGCCATAGCGGCCGGCAATGATGTCGATGCCGATGGTGCGCGCCACTTCCGCATGGTTGGAATGCGAGCGGCGGGTGGGGATGACGATGATCTGCGAGGTGTTGGGCGCGCTCATGGATGGGCTCCGGCCGGGGCGCGCCGCGAGCGGCGGGCCAGGTGCAAGGTGAGCTGCTGGAAGGCGATGAAGGCGAACAGCAGGAGCCCGGTGGCGATCTTGGCCCACCAGCTCGACAGCATGCCGTCGAAGCTGATGTAGGTCTGGATCAGGCCCTGGATCATCACGCCCAGGAAGGAGCCGAAGATGAAGCCGTACCCGCCCGAGAGCAGCGTGCCGCCAATCACCACCGCCGCGATGGCGTCGAGTTCGACGCCGACGGCGGAGAGCGAATAGCCCGACGAGGTGTAGAGCGAGAACACGATTCCCGCGAGCCCGGCCAGCACGCTGGAGAGGGTGTAGATGAGCACCGTGGTGCGCGCGACATTGATGCCCATCAGCCCCGTCGCGGTGCGCGAGCCGCCCAGCGCATAGACATTGGCGCCGAAGCGCGTGAGGTGCAGCAGCACCATGCCCGCGAGCACCACCGCGATCATGATCATGGCCGGCACGGTGAGGCGCGCGCCGCCCTCGAAGCGCAAGGCATGGTCGGAGAGGTGGGCGTAGAGATCGGCGGTGATGGGGAGCGATTCCGTCGACAGAAGGAAGCTTGCCCCCCGCGCCAGGAACATGCCGGCCAGGGTGACGATGAAGGCCGGCAGCTCGAAATACTGGATGATCGCCCCCATACAGGCGCCGAACAGCGCGCAGAGCACGAGGATCAGCACGAAGGCGGCGAGCGGGGGGATGCCCCAGCGCTCGATGGCCAGCGCCAGGAACACGGTGGTGAAGCCGATGACCGAGCCGACCGAGAGGTCGATGCCGCCGGAAATGATGACGAAGGTCATGCCCACCGCGACGATGACGAGGAAGGCATTGTCGGTGAGCAGGTTCATCACCACCCGCAGCGAGGCGAAGTTGGGGTAGATGAGCGAGCAGACCACAAATCCGGCAAGGAATACCGCAGCGGTGGCGAGCACCGGCGTCAGCCGGCCAAGGGAGCGGATCATCGGCGCGGGCCTCCGGATGTCGCGCGGCTGAACAGCACGCCGAGCCCGGCCAGCGCGCCGCCGAGCCGGGGCGACTGGGCGAGCAGCACGGCGAGCACCACCACCGCCTTCACCACCAGATTGGTCTCCGGCGGAAAACCCGAGAGCAGGATGCCCGTGTTCATCGCCTGGATGATGAGCGCGCCGACCACGGCGAGCAGGATGGAAAAGCGCCCGCCGAACAGCGAGGTGCCGCCGATCACCACGGCGAGGATGGCGTCGAGCTCCAGCCACAGCCCGGCATTATTGGCGTCGGCGCCGAGAATGTCGGCGCTGGCGACGATGCCGGCCAGCGCGGCGCACAGGCCGCTCCACACATAGACCGCGACGGTGATGAGCTTTGTCCCGATGCCGGCCAGCGCGCTGGCGCGGGGATTGCCGCCCGTCGCCTCGATCATCAGCCCGAGCGCGGTGCCGCGCACCACCAGCAGCGTCAGCGCCATCATGCCGAGCGTCAGCACGACGGGCGTCGGCAGGCCGAGCACCGAACCGCCGCCGAGAAAAGCGAGCTGTGGCGAGGTGAAGGTGACGATGCGCCCCTCGGTGATGAGCTGGGCGATGCCGCGCCCCGCCACCATGAGGATCAGCGTCGCGACAATCGGCTGGATGCCGAGCACGGCGACGAGAAAGCCGTTCCACAGCCCGCACAGCAGCCCGGCGCCGAGCGCGGCGGCGAGCACGACGGGGAGGGCGTGACTGTCGGCGAGGCTGGCGGCGATGGCGCCGCAGATCGCCATGACCGCGCCGACCGAGAGGTCGATGCCGCGCATGGCGATGACCAGCACCATGCCGATGGACAGCAGCGCCACCGGCGCACCGCGGTTGAGCACGTCGATCAGACTGCCGAACAGCCGCCCGTCCTGCACGCGGATGTCGAAGAATTGCGGCGAGACCATCCAGTTGGCGAGCAGGATCACGCCGAGCGCGAGGAGCTGCGAGGTGCCGAGACGGGGAAAACGCATGGCCATGGTCCGCCCCTCACGCCGCCGCCGGCGGGGCGGCGGGCGCCTCGGCGATGGCGGCGAGGATGGAGGCCACGTCGATCTGCTCCCCGCCGAGCCGGGCGACATGGGCGCGGTCGCGCAGCACGATCACCTCGTCGGCATAGGTGACAAGCTCTTCCAGCTCGGAGGAAACGACCAGAAGCGCCATCCCCTCCGCGCACAATTCGCGGATCAGCCGGATGATCTCGGCATGGGCGCCGACATCGATGCCGCGCGTCGGCTCGTCGAGGATGAGCAGGCGCGGCGCGGTGGCGAGCCAGCGGGCGAGCAGCGCCTTCTGCTGGTTGCCGCCCGAGAGCAGGCCGATGGGACGTTCCGGGTCCGGGGGGCGGATGTCGAGCAGGCGGATGAACTTCGCCGCAATGGCGTCCTGCTCGCGTCGCGACAGCGGGGAGAGGGCGCCGCGCCGGGCCTGCAGCGCCAGCACGATGTTCTCGCGCACGGTGAGATCGGCGACGATACCCTCGGTCTTGCGCTCCTCCGGGCAATAGCCGAAGCCGAGCGCCATCGCCTCGCGCGGCGAACCGATGGACGCGGCGCGACCCGCGACTTCCGCCGTGCCGCAATCGGCGCGGTCGGCGCCGAAGACGAGCCGCACCGTCTCCGTCCGCCCGGAGCCCAGCAGCCCGGCGAGGCCGACGACATGGCCGGCGCGCAAAGTGAGGTCGAAGGGGGCGACCATGCCCTCCTTGCCGAAGCCGCGAAAGGCGGCGACTTCGGCGGCCGGCGCGTCCTCGGTGCGCGGCGGGCGCTCGGTCGTCGCCTCGCTCAGCTCGCGCCCCAGCATCAGCCGCACCAGATCGAGCCGCGGCATCTCCGCGATGGGGGCGCTGCCGGCGAGGCGGCCATTGCGCAGCACGGTGATGCGGTCGCAGATGGCGTAGACCTGATCGAGGAAATGGGTGACGAAGACGATGCCGATGCCGCGCGCTTTGAGCTGGCGCATCACCGCGAACAGCACCTCCACCTCATGCGCGTCGAGGCTGGCGGTCGGTTCGTCGAGAATGAGCACCCGGGCCGACTGGTCGACCGCGCGGGCGATGGCGACGATGTGCTGCACGGCGACGGAATAGCTCTCCAGCGGCGCGGCGACATCGATGGACAGGCCGAATTCGGCGAGCAAAGCGCGGGCGCGCCGGCGCATCTCGCCCTCGCGCACGAGGCCGAAGCGGGTCGGCTGGCGGCCGAGAAACAGGTTCTGCGCCACGGAAAGGTTGGGCGCGAGATTGACCTCCTGATAGACGGTCGCGAGCCCCATCCGCACCGCCTCTTCGGCCGAGCGCGGGGCGATCTCGACGCCGTCGAGCCCCATCGTCCCGGCATCGCGCGTCACGACGCCGGTCATGGTCTTGATCAGGGTGGACTTGCCGGCGCCGTTCTCGCCCAGCAGCGCATGAATCTCGCCCGGGCGCAGGGTGAAGTCGACGCGGTCGAGCGCAACGAAGCCGGCAAAGGACTTTGAGAAGCCGGTCACGGCCAGCAGCGGGCGCGGGGGCGTTTCGGTGGCGTGCATGGACGGCCTCGGAAGCGGCGGGAAAGCGGCGCGAGCCGGCCGGAGGAGGAGCCGGCCCGCGCAGGGCAGGGGCTGCGGGCGAGGACCGCAGCGGCACCTGCTGGAGGATCGAGCAGAGCCTGTCCTGTGCGCGAAAGTCTGCCCCCTTTCACGCGCAAAGCTCAGTAACCGAGGTCCTTCTTGGATTCGTAGACTGCCATCGGGTTGTCGGCCTGGGTGTAGAGCTTGGATTCCGTCTGGATCCACTTCGGCGGCACGGTGCCCTTTTCCTTGAAGGCGATGACGGCGTCGAAGGCGGGGCCGGCCATGTTGGGGGTCAGTTCCACCGTGGCATTGGCTTCGCCAGCCGCCATGGCCTTGAAAATGTCCGGCACGGCGTCGATGGAGACGGTGAGGATCTCGGTGCCCGGCTTCAGCCCGGCTTCCTTCATCGCCTGGATGGCGCCGACCATCATGTCGTCATTATGGGCGTAGACGGCGCAGATGTTCTTGCCGCCGCCTTCCGCCTTGATGAAGCTCTCCATCACTTCCTTGCCCTTGGCACGGGTGAAGTCGCCGGTCTGGCTGCGCACGATCTTGACGTTGGAAGCGCCGGCGATGCCGTCCTCAAAACCCTTCTTGCGGTTGGTGGCGACGGAGGCGCCGACCGTGCCCTGAAGCTCCACCACATTGCACGGCTTGCCGGCGACGGTCTTCACCAGCCACTCGCCGGCGACCTTGCCTTCATGCACGCTGTCGGAGGTGACGGCGGTGAGGTAGAGATCCTTGCCCGAGGGGTCGATGTCGCGGTCGAGCAGCACGACCGGGATCTTCGCCTCCTTGGCCTCCTTCAGCACCGAATCCCAGCCGGTGGCGACCACGGGCGCGAGGAAGATGGCGTCCACGCCCTGGGCGACGAAGGCGCGGATGGCCTTGATCTGGTTTTCCTGCTTCTGCTGGGCGTCGGCGATCTTGAAATTGATGTTCCGCTTCTTGGCCTCGGCCTTGGAAACGGTGGTCTCGGCGGCGCGCCAGCCCGATTCCGAGCCGATCTGCGAGAAGCCGATGGTCATGTCGGCCGCCTGCGCGCCGACCGAGAACAGCGCGCCGGACACGGCGGACGCGAGCAGCAAGGCCCTGAAATTCATTGGCGTTTCTCCCGTGAGGTCTCACCGTCGCGCCACTTGCGGGCGCTTGCCGGCGGGGAATCTATGCCACAGTCTCGAACGACTGAATAGTCATACTGTTTGACTTTTTAACATGCCACTTCGTCACCCCCGAACGGACCGGGCGGGAACGGGCAGGGGACCGGGAAGTTGTTCCCTCAGCCAAGCTGCTTTGGCAGGAGGAACGCCATGAAACTGTTCGCACCTACCGCCATTCTCACCCTCGCGGGGGCGCTGACCCTCGGTGCCGGCGCCGCCGTCGCCGGACCCTGCACGGACCGTCTCGCCCAGTTGGAGAAGAAGGTTTCCGCCAGCGACGCCGGCTCCGGCCCGACCAATCTGCCGGCGGCCGGCACCACCGCCCCCGATGCGGCCACGCCGCGCGCCGGCGAGGCGCCGGGCACCGGCGGCACCACCGGCATGAACGAGACGCTGGCCGGCAAGGCCGCTTCGCCCGCCGATGTCCGCGCCCAGACCTCGGGCCAGAAGACAGCGGCGGAAGGCGGCGCCTCCACCGCCGGCCAGCTCGACGACGCCATGGCGCGGGCGCGCACGGCCGACGCCGCCGGTGACGCAACTGCCTGCGGCAAGGCGCTCGACGAGGCGGAAAAGCTCATCCCGGGCTGACGATAACGGCCGCCCCCCATGGGAGGCGCCCGCATTTTCGATCACGGAGCGGCGGGATCAGAGCGCCGGCCCTTCCATCACGTCCTTGGCGTCGAGGGTGAGCGGGCGCGGGCTGCCGGCCTCGCCCATCCTGCGCAGCGCCGCCGCCTCGATGCGCAGGCGGTGCTGCTCGAACCGGGCGAGACGGTCGGCGCGGCTGGCGAGCGGGCTGTTCTCCAGCCGCTCCAGCGCGTCCCAGCCGACGAGGCATTCGACGATGTCGTCGTCGCCCCGGAAGAAAAAGCGGATCACCTTCTGTTCGGTAATATCTTCCGCTGGCTTGGCCGAATGATGAAGTGTCATGACTTCCTCCTTGCTGACAAGGACAACCCGGCAGGACGGTAGAAGTTCGAGGGCACTTCGGCGCGCGCACGGCTTTAGATCACGTTAGCGAATGTTGGCCATCATGCCCCCACAATGGCATTTCATATCCGGATGCCTCGGGCACGGAATGAGAACGATGCGATGATTTCGCCAAGCGATGTGACGCCAAACGACCTGACGCCAAGCGACGTGACGCCAAGCGACGTGACACGACGGATCGCCGAGACGGTGGAGGCCCGCCTCGGCCGCATCGACAACCGCGATGTCGGCATCTATCCCGTCGAGGCGCCGGGCGACGCTCCCAATTGGGCCGCCCGCATCGCCCGCTCGGCCGGCGGCGGCCCGGCCTACCGGCAATGGCGGCATGACCAATTGCGCGCCGCCGTCCATGCGGTCCAGCGCGAGATGCCGCGCATCAACTGGGAAGGGTGAGCGGGGCGGTTCAGCGCCCGCCGGGCACCGCGATCAGATTGCGCGGGCTGGTGCCGACCTTGATGCGGCCGAGAACGGCGCTTGTGCCGATGTCGACCACCACCACCTCGTCCTCCGCCCAGTCCACCGCCGCCGCGCGGGTGGGGGAGGCCACCGCGATGCCTTCGGGAAAGCTGCCGAGCCGGGGCAGCGTCGGCGCTATCGCGCGCGTGCCGGCATCGAGCACCGCCAGCCGGCCGCTCTGCTGGTTGCTCACCAGAACGCGGCTTCCATCCGGCGTCACCGCCACCCCATAGGGCATGAGCCCGACCTTGACCCGGGCGATCTCGCGCGGCGCGACGCCGGTGTCGAGGATGGAGAGATCGCCGCTCTGCACATTGGCGACATAGAGCCGGTCCCCCGCCGGGGCCAGCGCCAGAGCGAAGGGCGCGCGTCCCACCGGCACGGTGGCGACACGGCTCATATCGGCGACCCGCACCACGCTGACCTGATTGCTCTCACGGTCCGCGACATAGGCGAGGGCGCCGGCCGCATCCAGCACCAGCCCCGCCGGCGCCTTGCCGATCGCCACGCGGCCGGTCTCGGCGCCGGTGGCGGCATCGAGCCGGATCAGGGCGTTGCCGCTCCAGTCGCTCACCAGAAGGGCACGTCCGTCCGGCGTGACAGCGACGCCGAACGGCTCCAGCCCGGCCTTGAACGTCGCCGTCACCCGGCGCGCCGCGAGGTCGATGCGGCTGACGAGGCTGAGATCGGGGTGGGTGACATAGAGCGTCGCCCCATCCGGGCTGGCGGCGAGGCCGGCGGGCACGGCGGCGACGCCAATCACCGCCCGCACCGCCCGCGCGTCGATATCGACCAGCGCCACCTCCGCCGCCTTCTGCGACACCACCGCCATGAGCGGGGAGGGCGGCTCGGCCCGTGCCGCACCGGCCGCGGCAAAGGGCAGGGCGAGCGCGGAGATGGCAAGCGCGAGCCGCGCCAGGGCGGCGCGCCGGGACAGCGCCCCCGCCCTCGCCGCGCCGCCCTCGCGCGCGCCGCTCACTTGCCGGTTACCTTGGCCTGCAGCCCCTTGAGGCCCTGCTTGATGAAATCGGTCATCGCCGCCACGGCGGCCTCGTCGTTGCGATCCTCCGGCGGCTCGTTGGTCGTGTCGGCCCGGTAGAAGCGGGCATCCCACGTCACCAGGCTGCCGGCGCCGTCCGGCTTCACCTCGATGGTCTGGGTGTAGAAGCTGACCGGGATCGCCTCGGCATTCTCGGTGAGCAGGCGATAGGAGATGCGGCGGGCGGCGGGGTCGATCTCGTCCAGCCCCTCCTTGATCTCGCCCTTCTCCAGCGTCACCACGCGCTCGGCGCCGGACGCGTCGCCGCCGGTGGCTTCCAGCTTCTTCACCAGCGGATGCCATTCGCCGAGGCTGCCGAAGCGGGAGAGCACGGCCCACACCGCCTCCGGCGGGGCGGCGATCACCAGCGTCTCGTCGGCCCGCTGGGGCGTCGGCCCATGGGCGAAGGCCAGAGCGGGGGCGAGGAGCAGCAGGCAGAGCGCAAACGCACGTCGTTGAAGCATGGTCGTGTCCTTTAGCGGGTGGGAAGGCGGTCGGGCCGCCGCGAGGTGGTAGCGCCGAGGCCGAAGAGCAGCGCGAGGCAGAACAGCGCCAGCGCGGCGGGAATGGCGGCGGTGTCGACGCGCATTTCCACCGGGCGCGGCCGCGTGTCGGCCTCGACGGCGGCCAGGAGTCCGCCGCCGGCGCCGAGCGCGACGAAGCCGAGCCCGGTCTGGGCGGCGAGCGCGCGCAGATGCTCCTCGCGCATCGCGCTCAGATGCTCCGTCCCGGTGGCGGCCTCCCCGCCCCAGGGGGCGTTGCGCGGATTCCAGCCGGCGCGCGAGGCGGCATCCTCCGGCGGCGGGCCCATGCGGTTCTCCTGCGGCACGTCCTGCTCCTCGTAGAAACCGACCTCGCGCCCGTCCTGGTCGAATTTCGGGATCGGGGAGGGGTCCGCGCCGCCAATGCCGACAAGGAGCCCGGCCACCTCGCCGGGCTTGCCGTCGAAGCTCGGCAGCGCGCCGCCGGGCAGAGGCGGAGCCTCGTGCCCGTCGGTCATGAAGATGAGATCGGCCTTGAGCCCGGCGGCCAGGTCGATGCCCGAATGCACGCCGCGCCCGACATAGCTGTCGCCCTCCCAGGCCATGCGCCAGTCGAGAGCGTCGATCGAGCCGGCGATGGCGGCGAAGTTGCCGCAGACTTCCGCCGGCTCGAACAGCAGGAAGCTGCGCCGCTCGGTGAAGATGGCGAGGCCGAAGCGCGAGCCGCAGGGCAGGCCGGCGAGGATGTCGCGCGCCGCGCCCTTGGCGGCGGCGAGGCGGGTGGCGGGCCGCCCCTCGCTCAGCGCATCGCGGACATTCATGCTGCCGGTCACGTCGATCACCACCAACACGTCGCGCACGGTGCCGGTCTGGACGATGCGCGGGGCGAACAGCGCGGCGAGGATGGCGAGCAGCGCCGCCAGCAGCAGCCAGAACCGCCAGTCACGACGGTGGCCGAGGCCATAGCCGCCCGCCCCGCCCACGCTCGCGGCAGCCCTCATGGCAGCCCTCATGGCAACCCCCGCGGCAGGCCGGGAAGATCGGTCCACAGCTTCTTCACCGCCTCGGGCGGCAGCTCCTCGCCCTCCAGCTCGATCTGCGGAAAGTCGCGCACCAGCCGCATGGCGATATCGAGATTGTATTTCGCGTCCCAGAAGCCGGGATCGAGGGTGAGGGCGCGGCGGTAATTGTCCTTGGCGAGCCGCACCAGCGGAATGGCGGGGTCGATGCGGCTGGATTCGAGATGGTTGAAGGCCACCCGCAGCCGGGCATTGGCCATGTCGTAGAGCGCGGCGACGGCAAGGCGCCGGTCCGGCCCGCCGGCGAGCTGGTTGAGCAATGGCTGCGCCTCGTCCAGCCGGTCGCGGGTGGCGAGGAAATGCAGCCGGGCGAAAACGAGTTCCGGCGGGTCCTCGGCGCTGATGGCGAGGTCATGGCCGGCATTGAGCGACGCGATGAGACCGTTGTCGCGCTCGACCACGATGAGCCGGGCGCCGAGCCAGGAGGCGGCGGCGAGGCTGGCGAACAACACGGTCCCGGTGGCGAACAGCGTCAGGCGTCTCAGCCTCATGCGGCCCTCCTCAGATCGGCGGCGGGAAGCGGCGTCGCGCCTGCCAGGCGGCGGCCCGCCGGTCTGAGCTGCCGCTCGGCCAGCTTGGCGGCCAGCAGCAGCGCGACGGCGAGGGCGGCGATGAGAAAGGCCGGGCGGGCGAGATCGCGGCGGGGAATGCGCTCGGCATAGCGGATCGGCCGGGTTTCCTGCCGGTCAATCTCGCTGATCGCCTGCGCCACCGCTTCCGGGCTGGTGGCCTCGAAGGCGCGGTAGGGCAGGCCGAGGCTCTGCAGGAACAGGTGGAGATGCCGCTCGGGATTGGCCTGCGCGGAATCATCGCCCGAGGCCGGCACGTCGTAAATGCCCTGCGCCCCGCGCGTGCGCAGGAACAGCCAGTAGAGATGCAGCGGCGTGCGCGCCGCCGCGTCGCGCAGCGCCTCCTGCACCCGCCGGTCGATCAGCGCCGCGCCGTCCGACACCAGCAGCACGGCACGCGAGGCCTCGTCCGTGTCGTCGGCGAAGGAGGAGAAGGCGAGCGCCAGCCCGCGACCGACATCGGTGAAGGCGAGGCCCGGACGGTCGATGGCGTCGATCGCCGCGTCCACCACTTCGTGATGATCGGTCAGCGGCAGCACCGGCATGGGCGAGGTGGAGAAGGCGGCCACCGCGATGCGGTCATGCGGGCGGCGGGCGACGAATTCCGCCAGCAGGCGCTTGGCGGCGGCGGATTTCGATTCCTGGTCGCCGGTGGGGGCGCGGCCGGCGAAGCTGTTGTCCATGCTGGAGGAACGGTCGAGCAGCAGCACGAGATGCGCGCCGGTGCCCTCGCGCTCGACGCTCTGCTCGCGCCGGTGCAGCCCGGCAAGGCCGAGCACCAGCGCCACCATGGCCACAATGCCGGCCAGCCGCAGGCCGGCGCCCAAGAGGCGCGAGAGCGGATCGTCCGGGATCAGGCTGGCGGCGGCGATGCCACGCCGTCGGAAGGGCGTGGCGAGCAGCGGCAGCACGGCGAGCAGCAGCAGCGCCAGCACGGCGGGGTGATCGACGCCCCAGCCGCGCGTCAGCCCCTCCCAGACGGCGCCGGCGGCGTTCATGCCGTGCCCCGCTCGACCGCGCGCAGCCGGCGCGACAGCGCCACCAGCTCGGCCGGCGGCAATTCGCGCTGCGCCCCGGCGGGGTCGGCCCCGAAAAAGGCGCGGCGCGAGGCGGCGAACAGCCGGCGCACCTCCGCCTCCGCCGCGCGGAAGGCGGCATGGCGCTCGAAGAAGCCCGGCAGGTCCTCGGCGAACACGCCCTTGCCGTCGGTGGCGTCGAAGGCCCGGTGCAGCGCCTGCAGCGCGCGGGCATAGCGCGAGGCGGCGAGCGCCGGATCGGCGGCAGGCGCGGCCAGCGCCGCCGGAATCGCCCGCGCCGCCCGCGCGAAGGGGCGCGACCGGCGTCGGCCGAAGGGCCCCCAGCCCATCTGCCAGGCGAGAAGCAGAAGGGCGAGCAGCGCCACGCCGAGCGCGAGCAGCAACCCGCGCATCAGCGGCGCCGTGGGCAGCAGGCGCGGGGCGATGTCCGGACGCAGCGCCATGGCCGGGCCCGGCCCGGTGGCGACGATCTCGCGCAGCGGCGACATCAGGAACGACCAGCTGGGCACGTCCACCGCCACCCGCCGCTCGCCATCGACGGCGAACAGGGCGACGGCGGGGATGGTGAGCCGGCGCGGCTCCAGCGGCGCATAGAAGGTCTGGTAGACGAGATCGAGCGTGTAGCGGTGGACGCCGTCACGGACGCCCTGATCCTTCACCCGCACATCCCTCAGGTCGAGCCAGTAATTGAGCGCGCGCGGGGTGGGCAGCGAGGCGGAATCGAGCCGGAAAGGCGCGTCGAGCGCGATGTCGGCGGTGAGGGTCAGCGTGTCGCCGATGACATGGCCGAAGCCGCGCGGGGCGTAGAGTTCCACGCCGCGCAGCTGGGCCAGGGCCGGGGAGATGGACAGGGCCAGCAGAACCAGCGTGGCCAGGATGCGCGCGCGCCACCCCATTCAGCCCTCCATCAGCCGCTGGGCCAGCGCGTCGGTGTCGAGCGCGTCCTTGAGCGTGACCGGGCGCAGGCCGCGACGGGCGAACAGCCCCGCCAGTGCCGCCTGCCGCGCGCGCGCCGCGCGCAACCAGCGGGCGCGCAGGGCCGGGCGCATGAACACCAGACGGGCCGCGCCGGTCTCCAAATCGCCGAGTTCGATCAGCCCCCAGCGCGGCAGGTCTTCTTCCAGCGCGCCGTCGCGCAGCACGACGGGGACCACATCGTGCCGCCACAGCGCATCGAGCAGCCGCTCGATCTCGCCCGCCGGCATGAGAAAATCCGACACCAGAAACACCAGGGAACGACGCCCCGGCAGGCGGCCGGAGGCCTCGAACAGGCCGGCCGCGCCGGCGCCGCGCGGCCGGGCGGCCATCAGCCGCTCGCGTACCTCCGCCTCCAGCCCGCGCCGGCGCGACAGCGGCAGGCTGGCGGCCTCGTTCACGCCGTCGTCGCAGCCGAACAGCGCGAAATTGTCGCCGGAGCGCACGGCGGACAGCGCCAGCAGCGCGCCGAGTTCCGCCACCGGACCGGCCACCGCCGCGCCGAAGCGCATGGAGCCGGAGAGATCGACCAGCATCGCCACCGGCACGGCGCGGCGCGGCGCGAACTGGCGCACATGCAATTCGCCATAGGGATCGCGCAGCGAAACGCGCAGATCGATCCGGCGCGGATCGGGCTGGCGCAGCAGCGAGACATGGCGGCGGAACTCGCCCTCCGCGCCCTCGCCCCGCCCGGGATGGGCGCCGGGAAAGATGCCCTCCGGCCGCCAGCGCAGGCGATAGGGAAGCGGGCGCAGATCGTCGGCCGTCGGCGTGTCGCGCGGCGTCGCCGTCATGGCGCCGGCACCCGCGCGAACACGCCGGCGATGAGCGCGGCGACGATGGGTTCGCGGCGCATCTCATAGACCGGATCGGTGAAGATGCGGTGCGCCATGACTTCGGGGAACACGGCGCGCAGATCCTCCGGCACCACCATGTCGCGCCCTTCAAGCCACGCCCGCACGCGGGCGGCGCGGATGAGGTAGCTCATGCCGCGCGGGCTGGCGCCGCCCTGCACCACCCGGTCCATCGCCACGCCCTCGATGGTGAGGCCGAGCCGGCCGGGATGGCGCACGCCTTCCCACAGCGCCAGCGTATAGGCTTCCAGCGCCGGGCTGGTGCGCACGCCGATCTGGATGGCGCGGGCGACGGTGCCGAGCGCCTGCGGGTCGAGCACGCCGCTCTCCACATCCATCAGCAGCGTATCGACATCGTGGAAACGCGGATCGAACACCAGCGCGCGCCGGGCCTCCTCCGCTTCCGGCATCGCCACCTGCACCTCCATCAGGAAGCGGTCGCGGGCGGCGGCGGGCAGTTCGAAGGTCTCCTCGCGCTCCACCCGGTTGCGGTCGGCGAAGACCTGTACATGCGGGAAACGGTATTCCCGGTTGAAGGCCGAGACCGAGCGCTCCGCCATCAGCCGCAGCAGCAGCGAATGCACCTGCGGGCGGGCACGGTTGATCTCGTTGAAGAAGAAGATGGAGAGGTCCTCGCCCTGGCGCAGCAGCGGGCCGGGGTCGATGCGCGGCTTGCCGTCCTCGCCGAGATGGGCGTGGTAGACGAGATCGCCCGGCATCAGGTCGATCGTGCCCTCGATGCGCTCGAACGCGCCGCCGATGGCGCGCGCCATCGCCCGCAACAGCGTGGTCTTTCCGACACCGACATCGCCTTCCAGCAGCACATGGCCGCGCGCGAAGGTGGCGATGGTCAGCAGGCGGATCACCCGCTCCTGCCCCAGCACCACCTTGCCGATTTCGCGCTCGAAGCGCAGCGCGTGGGCGTGCCAGTCCGCCAGCACGGAATCGGGATCGCGGACGAGATGCATGGGGGGAGCCTCTCAGGCGGCGGGCGCGGGCCGCTTGTGCCGGAAAAGGGCGCGGCCCACGCCGGACGGAGAGGACCCCGTTCGGCGTCGGCCGCGCCAGTTGCCCACAAACCGGGCGGCTTGCCCGGAGGATCGCGGGGCGGACAGGAGAATATCGTCCGCCCGCAAGTGGGTTCTCGAAGAACAGAGCCGTGCGGCCGGGGGTCAGTTCGGGATCTTGCTCACGTCATAGACCCACTTGCCGGTCTTCTCGAAATTGGCGACGCGCTGGGCGTTGCGCGCTTCCATCGCCTTGATCGATTCCGACTGCTTGTTCAGTTCCTTGGGGTCGTGCTTGGGATCGTATTTGGAGCCCGCCACCTTGTCGGGATAGCCGGGCTTGGGTTCCCAGCAATTGCCGGGCGCCTTGCAATTGGTGCCGTCATAGGCGCTGGCGCCGCCCACCAGAGCGAGGGACAGCACGCCGGCACCGGCGAGGGTCATGGCGAAGGTGAGGCTGCGGTCGATGATGCTCATGTCAGTCTCCTGGTCGTTTTCCACCCGTCATCAACCGACCGGTTCAGCCGGCCGGCCCGCCGCACGCCGCGGGCAGCTCTTCGGCTGGCTCAACGTGCTTGGCGTTCGCGTCGAAGGGCTTGAACTTGCTGCGCTGCTCATCGGTGAGCCACACGGCGCCCTTCGGATCGTCCTTGTAGAGATGCCGGACCCAGGCCATGGCGAGGAGCATCTCGTTCATGTTCAGCGCGCCATACATCGGGCCCATCTGGCCGTTGGCGCCGCCGAAGATCGTTTCGAACAAGCCCTGGTCGGTCTCGTTCTTGGGATAGGTCCAGTAGGAATCGTTGAGGCCGGGGCCGATCTTGCCCTCGCCATAATGGCCGTGGCAGCCCGAGCACATGGACAGGAAGATCTCATGCGCCTTGGGCAGGCAGACGGGATCCTCGTTGTAGATGTTCTTGCCCGTCTCCAGGAAGACCTTCACCGCCTTGGTGTCGCGTCCCTCTTCCGGCGCCTCGGAAAGGTCGAGCGGCTGCCCGGTGACGGTGTTGCTGAGCATGATCGCGGCACGGGCACCGAACCCGACCACGCCGGCTCCGAGCGCTCCGGCGAGCAGCAGCGTGGCCGCCTTCTTGGTGAAAATCGTCTTCGTCATCGAACCTTGTTCACATCCAGAGATCAGGGGCGCACCGCGGCCCGGCAGACACGCGGTGCGTCGGAAGCCATGGTCAGGTATTCGGCTCAAGCAGCGGAATGCCTTCCTGGGTCAGGATCTGCTCGATCTGCGGGCGCGCCTTCTCCAGCGCTTCGTTGATCTGCTTGACCAGTTCCGGGTCGTTCTTGCGCACGCCGATGGCCTGGTCGTAATGCATCGGGATCGGCGCATCGTTCGGCCGGTCGATGTCCTTGGTGATGACCGTGATCCGCAGCGGGGTGGACGACGCCTTCACATAGCGCGCGACTTCCGGCGCGAAGGCGATGCCGACATCGGCCTCGCCGCTGGCGACCTCGGAGACGATCCGGTCGCCCGGCACCTGGACCCACTGGTTGCGGCGGGATTTGAAGTTGACCAGCGAGTACATGTAGGCCGCGTTGTCCTCGAACCGGCCGATGCGCTTGAGCATGGTTTCGGCGGGCGAATAGAAGCGCACCGCGAAACGGGCCTGGTCCTTGATCTGCTGGTCTTCCCAGTCACTGGCGGTGATGTTGCGGTCGGCCTTAGTCACCAGCACATAGCCGGTGCGGTAATAGGGCTTGGAGGCGAGCACGCGCTCATCGCCGACATCGACGCCCATCACCACGTCGCAGTTGTTCTTGTCGAGCTGATCGCGCACGAGATAGATGCCCGGCTGGTCGGTGCGCACGAACACCGGCTTGCGGCCCATGGCCTGCGCCAGCACGATGGCGATGCGGTCCTCGAAGCCGCTATTGTCGGCGGCGGAGAACGGCGCTTCGACGTTCGAGGCGCAGATGCGCAACTCGTTGGGATTGCGGCCGGCGGCCTTGTCGGCCTCGACGGTCGCGGCGCGGGCGAGCCCGGCAAAGGCAAAACCGGACAAGGCGAGACCGGCGGCAAGGGCGAGCCGGCTGACGACCTGTCGTGTGGACATCGGGGAGCCCATGGCGAGTCCTCCTGGACGGGATTTCGGGTGCGAGAGGTGCTGTAAGGCAGGGGCGGGCAGGGGACGCGGCACCGGCGGTGAGCCCTTGTCGGTGCGCGTCCCCGTTCCTTGGGCGACCGGCGGCGGGGCAGCCGTCGGTCGCCCGGCCTTCGGAGACAGCGCCGCCCGCCGCGCTGGGCGGCCGGCGGCGTGTCAGGCGAAGGATCAGCCGCCGCCCTGGATGACGTTGGTCGAGTATTCGCCAACGTTCGGGTCGCTGTAGGGGCCGTCGCCATTGAGCGAGAACACCATCACGCCGCCACCCATCTGGGTGTAGTGCTGGAGCTGCTTGAAGGCGCCCACCGAGCCGAGGCCGGCGGTCGGGTCGTTGAGGTCGAACACCAGGCCGACGCCCGGCCAGCCACCGACGCCGTAATAGATGGCGACGTACTGCTTGCCATTATGGGTGTAGGTCATGGGGTGGCCGATCACGCCGGAGGGAAGCTTGAACTTCCACAGCAGCTCGCCGGTGTCGCTGTCGCGCGCCTTGATGAAGCCGTCCAGCGTCCCGTAGAACATCACGCCGCCAGCGGTGGCGAGCGTGCCGCCCCAGGCCGCGAAGCGTTCCATCACCTGCCACTTGAACTTGTTGTTGATGGCGTCATAGGCCTTCACCTGACCGAGACCTTCATAGGTCTGGCGGTCACCCTTCGGGCCCGGATACATCCACAGGGTCGCGCCGACGAAGAACTGGCCGGCACGGTAGGGAAGCATGAAGGGCTCCCAGTCCATGCAGATGTGGTTGATGCCCATGAAGAAGGACTTGCGCTCCGGATCGTAGGAGTCATGTCCCTGGTTGTGGTAGCCCATGGCCGAGGGGCAGATGTCGCGGCCCTTGTGGTCCATGCGCGTGCCGAATTCCGGGTCGCGCTCGGGCAGGCCGGTCTTCAGGTCGACCTTCTTCACCCAGTTGACCGTGTCGTCGATCTTGTCGGCCGAGACGAGGTCGCCATTGGTGCGGTCGAGCGTGTAGACGATGCCGTTACGGTCGGGATGGGTGAGAAGCTTGCGCATCTTCCCTTCCTTGTCCTGCTGCTCGGAAAGCATCATGACGTTGACGCCGGCATAATCCCATTCGTCGTGCGGGGTCTTCTGGTAGCCGAACTTGGCGTTACCCGTGTCGATGTCGCGACCCCAGATGGTCATCGTCCACTTGTTGTCGCCCGGGCGCATCGTCTCGTTCCACGGCGCCGGGTTGCCCGAGCCGTAGTAGAAGAGGTTGGTGCCGGGGTCGAAGGCGTACCAGCCCCAGTTGGTGCCGCCGCCGATCTTCCAGGCCTCGCCTTCCCAGGTCGCCTTGCCGAGGCCCTTCTGGCCGTATTGCGGGTTGGCGCTGTTGAAGTCGTCGGCGAGGCGCACTTCCTCGTCCGGCCCGGTCGCATAGGCGCGCCACTTCTGGGCGCCGGTGGGGATGTCATAGGCGGTGACATAGCCGCGCACGCCGAGTTCGGCGCCCGAGGAGCCGATCAGCACCGAATCCTTGACCACGTAAGGCGCGATGGTGAGCGTCGAGCCGACCTTGATGTCGGAGTTTTCGAGCTTCCAGTACTCCTCGCCGGTCTTGGCGTCGAGCGCGACCACATTGCCGTCGAGCTGGGTCTTGATGATCAGCGGGCCGACCTTGCCATTGCCCGGCCAATAGGCGAGGCCGCGATTGACCACGTCGCAGCACGCCACCGCGCGGGCGGTCGGGTTCTGCTTCGGCTTGTGCTGCCAGAGGATCTTGCCCGGATCGTCCAGCCCGACCGCGAAGGTCGTGTTGGGGAAGGGCGAGTGGATGTACATCACGCCGTCGACGACGAGGGGGGTGCCCTCATGGCCGGACAGCACGCCGGTGGAGAACGACCAGGCAGGACGCAGCTGCTTGACGTTCGCCTTGGTGATTTCCTTGGCTTCGCTGTAATTGTTGGCGTTGTAGTTCTTGCCGGTCATCGGCCAGTTGTCGGTGCTTTTCGACAGCTCGACGAGCTTGTCGTTGGCCACCGCCGGCGCCGAGGCGCCGAGGCTCATCGCGGCCGCCATGACGGCGGCGACTGAGAGCGCAGACACCGAAGTGTACAGTCGGCTCATTGGGTCTTCCCTCGCGTTTCCTACTTCCCAAGCCGCCCCGCTGCGCCCCGGCTTTGCCGTCGACGTGCGGGTCTCTTTTATCCCTCGCCGCGCCCCCTCATGCGTGGGCAGTTCCATGAGATTGTCTTAGGGAACGGCGGAGAATTCTTATGATTTTCTAAGAACATTGACTGTTCTGGGAGTATTGTTCGCCGCGCTCGGATTTATTGTCTTTAGGCAGAATGGAAATTCGGGGCGGGAACTTTTTCCCGTTCCCACAGATAACTCACCCAGCACTGCCGGAAGCCTTGCCCAAATTGCACGAAAATGCTTCTCTGACAGCGGGTTGAAGCCTTATGCTGCACCCCGGACGCAGGCTTTGCCGATGATGCTGGCGCCGGCACCGCCGGAGCGGTACTGTTACGAAGCGCTGTTTGTGGCCGCCCTCATAAGAAGTTCATAAGTATAGATGAGCAGCTCGCCCTTTTCCCTTCTGCGCCTGTCGCTGAGCGCCGTCCTCGCTCTCGGCCTCGCCGGCTGCCCGGGCGAGAGCGAGCCGGAAACGCGCGAGCGCGTCGCTGCGCCGGAGGCCAGCGCCATCGCCCGCAAGACCTGGCTTCAGCCGACCGACGACACCGATCCGGAGGTCTGGCTCGCCAGCCGCGACGCGGGGGCGGATGTGGCGGCGAACGCACCGGCGGCGAAGGCGTGGCACGATGTGCTCGACGCCGCCGATGATCGCTTCGGCGAGACCGGGCGGATGATCGCCAACCGTTCGGTGCAGCTGGAGACCATGCTGTCGGAGATCGGCATCAGGGAGACGGCGCGCGAAATCATCGCCGATTTCTCCACATTGGCGGGGAAGGGCTCCCGCGCCGGCTTCAGCGATCTGTGCCAGCATTATTACAATCTGCGCAAACAGGGCCTCGACCGCACCGCCGCGCTGGCGGCGCTGGCCGAGCAGCCCGCGCTGAAATCCGGGAACCCTGCACCGTGACCCCCTCCGGCGCCGCCGCACCTCTCCCGCCCTCCTTCGGCCTATGGCAGCGCCGTTCGCTGCGCTGGCAGGTGCTGGCCGCCATCGTCGCCATCAATCTGTGCGCGGCGCTGGTCGCGGTGGCGGTCATCATCGCCAATGCGCGCCGCGCCACCGAGGCGGAAATGCTGTCCTCGCTCGCCGTGGCCGAGCGCTTCGTGCAGGAAACGGTGGAGCGCCTCGCCAGCGAACAGGGCGCCACCGGCTCGCTGGCGCAGCTGCCGCTGCACATTAGCGGGCTGCGCCATGTCCGCATCCGCATCGAGGACCGCGCCGGCACGGCGCTGGACATCGCCCCGGCGGAGAGCGAGCCGCATGAGGGCGAGGTGCCCGGCTGGTTCACCTGGCTGGTCTCGGCGGAAGGGCAGGAGGTGGTGGTGCCGATCGTCGAGAACGGCGCCACGGTGGGGCAGGTGAGGGTCGCCGGCGAAGCCTCCGACGAGATCGCCGAAGTGTGGGAGGACATGTCCGACCTCGCCCTGTTGGCCGCGGCGGTGAACATCGCCATTCTCGCCGCGCTCTATCTGGTGCTCGGCCGGCTGCTGATGCCGCTGCGCACCTTGTCCGCCGGCCTGTCGGAGCTGGAGGCCGGCCGCTTCGAGCACCGGCTCGACCCGCCGCGCATCCGCGAGCTGGCGGTGATCGCCGAGCGCTTCAACGCGCTGGGCGCGGCGCTGAAGGTGGCGCGGGAGGATAATGGCCGGCTCAATGAGCGGCTGGTGAGTGTGCAGGATGACGAGCGGCGGCAGATCGCCTCCGATCTGCACGATGAGCTCGGCCCCTGCGTGTTCGGGCTGCGGGCCAACCTCGAGTCGATCGAACGCCTCGCCCTCCGCGCCGAGCCGGCGCTGGGCCAGCGCATGGGCGAGCGCATCGCCACCATGACGGAGATTCTCGACCGCATTCAGGGGCTCAACCGCCGCCTGCTGCGCAAGATTCGCCCCATGGCGCTCGGCCATGTGCCGCTGGCGGCCGTGCTGGCGGATCTCGTCGCCGATTTCGAAAGCCATTCGCCCGGCCGGCGCATCACGCTCTCCGCCGAGGGGCTGGCGGAGCGCTATGGCGACAGCGTCGACATCACGCTCTATCGCTGCATCCAGGAAGCCGTCACCAATGCGCTGCGCCATGGCGCTGCGCGCAACATCGCCATCACCGTGCGAGCCGACCGCCGCGCCGGCCGGATCGACCTCGCCATCGAGGATGACGGCACCGGCATCGCCGCCGGCGCCCCGCACGGCTTCGGGCTGATCGGCATGGAAGAGCGCATCAGCGCGCTGGGCGGCACATGGCGTATCCTGCCCGTCGTGCCCAGCGGGACGCGAATCGACGTGACGATTCCCGCCCAGCCCTATCAATTCGGCCTGTCGGCCGCTCCGGAAAGGCTTGCCGCCCAATGACCTGCGCACTCGTGATCGACGACCACCCCATCGTGCTGCAGGGCTGCCGCCGTCTGCTGGAAGATGCCGGCGTGGAGCGGGTGCTGGAAGCCAGCACCGTGCTGGCCGGCTATCGCCTCTTTCGGCGCGAGCGGCCGGATGTGGTGATCGTCGACCTCGCGCTGCAGGGCAATGGGCTCAGCGGGCTGGTGCTGGTGCGGCGCCTGCGCATGCAGGACCCGCGCACGCCGATCCTCGTCTTCTCCATGCATGGCGACCCCGTCATCGCCAGCCGCGCGCTGGAAGCCGGCGCCAATGGCTATGTGCTGAAAGACACCTCCTCCGGCGCGCTGCTGGAAGCCTTCGAGCGGGTGCGCAAGGGCCAGCCCTATATGAGCCACGACCTCGCCCTGCAGGTGGCCATGCTCGGCTCGCGCAAGACCGCGCCGCTCGCCGACATCACCCCGCGCGAATTGCAGACACTGTCGCTGCTCGCCGAGGGCAAGGACTACACCCTCATCGCCGACGAGCTGGGCATCAGCTACAAGACCGTCGCCAACACCTGCTCGGCGCTGAAAGCCAAGCTGGGGGCGAACAGCCTGCCCGAGCTGGTGCGCTGTTCGATCCAGTATCTCTCGACCTCGCCCGTCGGCGCCAGCGGCCGGCCCCGCATGATGTGAGGGCCCGGTGAACCGCACGACATGACGGTTTCGTAATGTGCCGGGGCCGAACTGTGGCGGGGGTGCCTTGGCACCGATGGCGGCGGTGCCGGAATGTCGTTGCCGCTTCGTCACTTACACTTCGTTCACCATGCCGAGCGATGCGCCGCATTTTCGCCCCACTCGGACAGCCTCCTGAGAGACACCAAGTCGGATCGCCGCTATCTTGCCGGAGATCTTGAGTGCAGCGCGTCGGCCTTCGCCGGGATTCTCCCGCCGAAGACGGCGCTCACAGACGGTTCGGGGTGAATGGGGACATATCCTGCTCTTGCCGAGGCCTGCCGCCGCCGCGTGGCGGATCGGGCCTTTGTCCGGTTCGGCCGGGTCGCCGCCCTGTGCGGCATCGGCCTGCTGGTGGCCAACTGCACGGGCGGACCCAGCCTGACGAGCAAGATCGATCCGAAATACGGCGTCTCCGCAAGCCCGCGCGTGGTGCAGCCCGGCCAGCCCGTGCCCAAGGGCGGCGGCACCTACCGTGTCGGCAAGCCCTATGTCGTCGCCGGCAAGACCTATGTTCCCACCGAGCCGGACAAGTACAAGGCCGAAGGGCTCGCCTCCTGGTATGGCGACGATTTCCATGGCCGCCTGACCGCCAATGGCGAAGTCTTCGACATGAACTCCATCGCCGCCGCGCATCCGACGCTGCCGATGCCGTCCTATGTCCGGGTGACCAATCTCGACAATAAGCGCTCCATGGTGGTGCGCGTGAACGATCGCGGGCCGTATCACGACAACCGCGTCATCGACGTGTCGCACCGCGCGGCCGATCTGCTCGGCTTCAAGAATAACGGCACCGCCCGCGTGCGTGTGGAATATGTCGGGCGCGCGCCGCTGGAAGGCTCCGACGACATCCAGCTCGCCTCCACCCTGCGCATGAACGGCAAGCCCGCCGATGCCTCGACCGTCATGGTAGCGTCCGCCGGCCCGCTGCGCGGCCTGACCGCCGCCAATGTGCCGGTGCCGCCGAGCCGCCCGTTCGATCTCGGCGAGCCTGTGGAAGAGCAGCAGGTGGCCGAGGTGGCCACGCTCTACCAGCCCGTTCCCGCGCCGGCCGCGCCCGCCCGCGTCGCCGCTGCGCCGCGTCCCGCCGCCGCGCCCCGCCCGGCGGTGGTCGCCGCCGCCCTGCCGGCCCCGCGCCCGGCCGCGCCGGCCAAGAACGTGGCGACCAAGAACGTGGCGACCAAGAACGTGGCGGCGAACAGCGCCGCCTCCAAGACCGCCAAGCCCGCCGCCGCGCCGGCAGGCGCGGTGCAGGTGGCAAGCCTGCAGCCGGCCCGCACCGCGCCGGCGCCCGCCACCGGCGCGCCCGCCGGCTGGATGGTCGGCCCGCAGCCGGTGATGGGCTATGCGCCGTCCGACGGCAGTGGCCCGGCCGATATGGGTCGCGGGCTGTACTGACGCCCTCCGGGCGCCTGCGTTCCGGCAAGGCCGCATCGCTGCCGCATTGCGGTGGCGACCTCCGGCTGTTAACTCTGCCCGGAGCCGGGGAGGACCGACCGTGAAGCTGTTGCGCATCCTGTTCCCGCGCCGCCATCCCGTCCAAGGCGGACATGCGACCGGCGGAATCGCCCCCGCCCTGCTGGTTGCGCTCCTCCTTGCCGCCGGCTTTTCCCCCGCTTCGGCGCAGACCGCGCCTGACATCGCGGCCCCGCAGGCGATTCTGCTCGACTATGACAGCGGCTCGGTGCTGTTCGAGCGTGCGGCCGACACGTCGAGCGCGCCCGCCAGCATCACCAAGCTGATGACCATGGCCGTGGTGTTCGGCGAGATCACCTCCGGCCGGCTGTCGCCCGATCAGGAATTCAAGGTGAGCGAATATGCCTGGCGGCGGGGAGGGGCCCCATCGGGCGGTTCCACCATGTTCGCGGCCGTCAACAGCATGATCAAGGTCAGCGACCTGCTGCGCGGCGCCATCATCCCCTCGGGCAATGACGGGGCGATCGTCCTGGCGGAAGGCATTTCCGGCAACGAACTCGCCTTCACCGTGAAGATGAACCAGGAGGCCAAGCGGCTCGGCCTGACCGGCTCGCTGTTCGTCAACGCCAGCGGTCTCGCCGATCCCGACCAGAAGACCACGCCGCGCGACATGGCCAAGGTCGCCGTCCACATCATCCGCGACTATCCCGACCTCTATAAGATCTACAGCGAGCCGGATTTCCTCTGGAACAAGATTCGCCAGAACAACCGCAACCCGCTGCTCGGCATGAGCCTGGGCGCGGACGGCTTCATGACCGGCTACCAGAAGGATGCCGGCTTCAACCTGGTCGGCTCGGCGATCCAGAACGGGCAGCGGCTCGTCGTCGTCATCATGGGCGCCAAGAGCGAGAAGGAGCGGGCCGAGGATGCCCGCAAGCTGCTGGAATGGGGCTTCCGCTCCTTCGAATCGCGCACCCTGTTCGAGGCCGGGCAGATCGTCGGAGAGGCAACGCTCTATGGCGGCGAACGCAATGGCGCCCCGCTGACCAGCGACACGCCGATCCGGGTGCTGATTCCGCGCAATGGCGACGAGAAGCTGGTGGCGCGCATCCGCTTCGAGGGGCCGATCCCGGCGCCGGTGGAGAAGGGCGAGGTGCTGGCGCGGCTCATGGTCTATCGCGGCGAGCAGCTTTCGCTGGAAGTGCCGCTCGTCGCCGCCGAAACCGTGCCCGCCGGGCCGCTCTGGCGCCGGGCGATGGACGGTGCCTATGAACTGATGGTGAGCCTGCTGCGCCAGGGCTACGCCAAGATCACCGGCTGAGCATGCCGACCCGCACGCCCCCGCACGCGCCAGATTCCGCCGAGAGCACCGAGAAGGCGCCGGCCAATCCGCCGGCCAAGCCCCGCCGCACGGCGAAGCCGAAGACGGTGGAGGACACATCTGCCGCCAAGCCCGCGCCCGCCGCCCCAAAGGCGAAGAAGCCGCCGGCCGCGCGCAAGGCCGCCACGCGCGCCAAAGCCGCGGCACCGGCCACTGGGCGCTTCATCACGCTCGAAGGCGGGGAGGGGGCCGGCAAGTCGACGCAAGTCCGCCGGCTGCTGGAGCGGCTGCAGGCGGCCGGCATCGACGCCGTCGGCACGCGCGAGCCGGGCGGGTCCACCGGCGCCGAGATCATGCGCCATCTGATCCTGTCGGGCGCCGCCAAGCCGCTGGGGCCGCTGGCCGAGGCGACGCTGTTCGCCGCCGCCCGCGCCGACCATCTCGACGCCACCATCCGCCCGGCGCTGGCGCGCGGTGCCGTGGTGGTGTGCGACCGTTTCGCCGATTCGACCCGCGTCTATCAGGGCGCGCTCGGCAATGTCGATCCGCGCCTGATCGCGGCGCTGGAACAGGTGACCGTCGGCGAGACGCGGCCGGACCTGACGCTGATTCTCGACCTGCCGGCGGAGGAGGGGCTCGCCCGCGCCGCCGCCCGCTCCGGCCAGGGCGCCGACCGTTTCGAGAGCGAGGGCCTGGCCTTTCACCGGGCGTTGCGCGCGGCATTTCGCGCGCTGGCGGAGAGCGAGCCGGAGCGCTGCGTGCTGATCGATGCCAGAGGCACCCCCGAAGCGGTGGAAGAGGCGATCTGGCAGGCGGTTTCCACCCGCCTGAAGCTGCCCTCCCCGCGCCGGAGACGCCGGACATGAAGGACGCGCCCCCGCTGGAAGGCGACCGCTTCGGCACCGCGCCGGCGCCGCGCGAGAGCACGCATCTCGTCGGCCATGAGGAGGCGCAGGCGATGGTGCGCACCGCCTGGGATGCCGGGCGGCTGCCGCATGCGCTGCTGATCGGCGGGGCGGAAGGAATCGGCAAGGCGACGCTCGCCTATGCCATTGCCCGCTTCGTGCTTTCCGGCGGCGCCGCGCCGGCGCATTCCCTCGCCGTCGACCCCGGCCATCCCGCCGCGCGGCAGGTGGCGGCGCTGTCGCATCCCGATGTGATGGTGCTGCGGCGCACGCCCAACGACACCGGCAAGCTGCCCTCGATGATTCCGGCCGAACAGGTACGCCGGGTGCGCAGCTTCTTCGGCTCCACGGCGGCGCTCGGCGGCTGGCGGGTCTGCATCGTCGACACGCTGGACGAAATGAACGCGCAGGGCGCCAATGCGCTGCTGAAGACGCTGGAGGAGCCGCCGAACCGCGCGCTGTTCCTTCTGGTGAGCCACGCGCCGGGCCGGCTGCTGCCCACCATCCGCTCGCGCTGCCGGATGGTGCCGCTGCGCGCGCTGTCGGAAGGGCAGGTGGTGGAGGTGCTGGAAGGGTTGAGCGCCCACATGCCCGGCCTCGACCGCAGCCGCTTCGCGGAGGCGGCGGAAGCCTCGGGCGGCAGCGTGCGCGAGGCGCTGACCCTGATGGAGGGCGACGGGCTCGCCGTGCGCAACGCCACCCGCGTGCTGCTCGACGCCCTGCCCGATGTCGATCCCAGATCGCTGCATGCGCTCGGCGAGAAGCTCACCGGCGACCGGGGAGGGGCGTTCCAGAGCTTTGTCGGCACGGTGGAGGGCTGGATCAGCGACCATGCCACCGGGCGCCGCCAGACCGCCAGCGTTCGTCTTGCACGCCTCCCGGAGGTGTGGGAGAAGGTTCGCCGCGCTGCGGTCGACGCCGATGTCTATAATCTCGACCGCAAGACCCTCGTCTTCCGGATCTTCGCGTCGCTCAACGAGGCCCTGCGCCCCTGATCGCGCGCTGGTCGCTCCGCAGGATACCGCCGTGAGACCCGCCTTCTACATCACCACCGCGATCGACTACCCCAATGGCGCGCCCCATATCGGCCACGCCTATGAGAAGATCGCCTCGGACGCGCTGGCCCGCTTCAAGAAGCTGGACGGCTTTGACGTCTTCTTCCTGACCGGCACCGACGAGCACGGGCTGAAGATGGCGCAGACGGCGGAAAAGCAGGGGCTGACGCCGCTGGAATGGGCGACGAAGAACGCCACCCGCTTCCAGGAGATGGATGCGCTGCTCGGCGTCAATTATGACCGTTTCATCCGCACCACCGACGCCGACCACATCGCCTCCACCCAGGCGATCTGGCAGCGCATGGTGGAGGCGGGCGACATCTATCTCGGCGCCTATTCCGGCTGGTACTCGGTGCGCGACGAGGCCTATTACGCCGAGGACGAGACCACGGTGAACCCCGATGGCGTGCGCCTCGGCCCGCAGGGCACGCCGGTGGAATGGACCGAGGAGAAGAGCTATTTCTTCCGCCTCTCCGCCTATCAGCAGAAGCTGCTCGACTATTACGACGCGCACCCGGACTTCATCCGCCCCGAGGTGCGCCGCAACGAGGTGACGAGCTTCGTACGCGGCGGGCTGCAGGACCTCTCGATCAGCCGCACCACCTTCTCCTGGGGCATCCCCGTGCCGGGCGACCCGGACCATGTGATGTATGTATGGGTGGACGCGCTCACCAACTACATCACCGGCGTCGGCTATCCCGACACGGAGAGCGCCAGCTTCAAGCGCTATTGGCCGGCGAACCTGCACATCATCGGCAAGGACATCATCCGCTTCCACGCGGTGTACTGGCCGGCCTTCCTGATGTCGGCGGGGATCAAGCCGCCGAAAACCGTGTTCGCGCACGGCTTCATCCATAATCGCGGGGAGAAGATGTCGAAGTCGGTCGGCAATGTGATCGACCCGTTCGACCTCGCCCGTGCCTATGGCGTCGATGCGCTGCGCTATTTCCTGCTGCGCGAAATTCCCTTCGGCCAGGATGGCTCCTACAGCCACGAGGCCATCGTCGCCCGCACCAATGCCGACCTCGCCAACGACCTCGGCAACCTCGCCCAGCGCTCGCTGTCGATGATCGCCAAGAATCTCGGTGGCGCGCTGCCCGCCCCCGGCCCGCTCTCGGACGATGACGCGGCGATCCTCGCTGCCGCCGACGCCATGGGCGCCAAGGTGCGCGAGGCGATGGAAGGCCAGCAGATTCATAACGCGCTGGCCGCGATCTGGTCGGTGGTGGCGGACGCCAACCGCTATTTCGCCGGCGCGGCGCCGTGGGAATTGCGCAAGACTGACCCGGAGCGCTTCGGCACCGTGCTGTGGACCACGGCGGAAGTGGTGCGGCAGGTGGCGCTGCTGGCGCAGCCCTTCATCCCCACAAGTGCCGGCAAGCTGCTGGACCTGCTGGCGATTCCTGAAGACGCGCGCAGCTTCGCCAGCCTCGGCGCGGCCGGGCGGCTTCAGGGCGGCACGGTGCTGCCGGCGCCGGCCGGCGTGTTCCCGCGCTATGTCGAGCCCGAGGCGCCGGCGGCGTCATGATCGTCGACAGCCACTGCCATCTCGACTTCCCGGATTTCGCCGCGGAACTCGACGACGTGGTCGCTCGGGCCCGCGCGGCCGGCGTCGGCCGCCTCGTCACCATCGGCACGCGCGTGCGCCGCTCGGGTGAGGTGAGGGCGATCGCCGAGCGCTTCGACGATGTGTTCTGCTCGGTCGGCACGCACCCGCACAATGCCGGCGAGGAAGCGGATGTGACGCTGGAGGAGATTCTGGCCGCCGCCGACCACCCCAAGGTGGTGGCCATCGGCGAGGCCGGGCTCGATTATCACTACGACACCGCCCCGCGCGACGCGCAGGCGGCGGGCTTCCGCCGGCATATCGAAGCGGCGCGGCGCACCGGCCTGCCGCTGGTGATCCACGCCCGCGACGCCGACGAGGATGTCGCGGCGATCCTGGAAGAGGAAAGCGGGAAGGGCGCCTTCGGCTTCGTGCTGCACTGCTTCACCGCCGGGCCGGACCTCGCCCGCCGGGCGGTGGCGCTGGGCGGCTATGTCTCCTTCTCCGGCATCCTCACCTTCAAATCCGGTGCGCCGCTGCGGGAGATCGCCGCCAGCCTGCCGGCCGACCGGGTGCTGGTGGAGACGGACGCGCCCTATCTCGCGCCCAACAGCCGGCGCGGCAAGCGCAACGAGCCTTCCTATGTCGTGGAGACTGCCCGTATACTTGGCGAGGCGCGCGGGGTCTCCTTCGACGAGATCGCCGCGCTGACGACGCAGAATTTCTTCCGCCTGTTCTCCCGCGCATCCTAGAGGCTTCCGCTCCCCATGGCGCTGACCTTCACCATTCTCGGCTGCGGCTCCTCCGGTGGGGTGCCGCGAGTCGGGCAGGGCTGGGGCGTGTGCGACCCGAACGAACCGCGCAACCGCCGCCGCCGCTGCTCCATGCTGGTCGAGCGCCGCGACGACGGCGCCGAGCGGCCGACGCGGGTGCTGATCGACACCTCGCCGGACCTGCGTGAGCAATTGATCGATGCCGGCGTCGACCGGCTCGACGCCGTGCTGTTCACCCATGAACATGCCGACCACACCCATGGCATCGACGATCTGCGCCCGCTGACCATCCTCAACCGCCGCCGCATCGATGTGCATGTCGATCCCGAGACCTCGGCGATGCTGCACCAGCGCTTCGGCTACTGCTTCGAGACGCCGCCGGGCAGCGACTACCCGCCGATCCTGACCGAGCACCGCTTCCACGCCGGCGACACCATCCGCGTCGAGGGGCCCGGCGGTACAGTCGAGGCGCAGGCGTACCGCCAGTACCACGGCAACATCATCTCCTATGGCTTCCGCATCGGCGGGCTGGCTTATTCCAGCGACCTGCACGACCTGCCGGAAGAAAGCCTGGCTTATCTCGCCGACCTCGATGTGTGGATCATCGACGCGCTGCGGCCCAAGCCGCACCCGACGCATCTGTCGCTCAGCGAGGCGCTGGCCTGGATCGAGCGGATGCAGCCGCGCCGCGCCGTGCTGACGAACCTGCACACCGATCTCGACTACGCCACGCTGTCGCGGGAATTGCCGGACGGCGTGGTCGCTGCCTATGACGGCATGAAAATCACGCTCTGACAATCATTTAACGTGCCTTTCTCACCCTTGCGACCTCCCCCGCCCATGAGATTGTTTTCCATAATATGTCTTCTGCGAATCACTCGGAGGCGGAATTGACGCCCTCCCGCGACATTGAGCGCCTGCTGGAGATCATGGCGGCGCTGCGCACGCCGGAGACCGGCTGCCCGTGGGACCTCGCGCAGGACTTCGACACGATCGCGCCCTACACGATCGAGGAAGCCTATGAGGTGGCCGACGCCATCGCCCGCGGCGATCTCGACGACCTCTGCGACGAGCTCGGCGACCTGCTGCTGCAGGTGGTGTTCCACGCCCGCCTGGCGCAGGAGCGCGGCGCCTTCGATTTCGGCGCTGTGGTCGAGGCCATCACCGCCAAGATGATCCGCCGCCACCCGCATGTGTTCGGCAACGCGCGCGGCCGCGACGTGGCGGCGGTGAATGCGGCCTGGGACGCCATCAAGGCGGAGGAGAAGGCGCGGCGCGCGGCCCGGCGGACGGCGCGGGGTCTGCCGCCGGAGCCGGGGCAGGGCCGCACGCTGGATGGGGTGCCGGCCGGCGCCCCTGCCCTCACCCGCGCGGTGAAATTGCAGGACAAGGCGGCGAAGGTCGGCTTCGACTGGCCGGAGGTGCGGCCCGTGCTGGCCAAGATCCGCGAGGAGATCGACGAGGTGGAAGCCGAGATCGTCTCGGGAGACCGCAAGGCGGCGGGGCAAGAAGTCGGCGACCTGCTGTTCGCGCTTGCCAATCTCGCCCGCCACCTCGATGTCGACCCCGAAGCGGCGCTGCGCGGCACCAACGAGAAGTTCACCCGCCGCTTCGCCCATATCGAGGACCGGCTGGCGCAGGCCGGGCGCACGCCGGCGGAGGCGGGCCTCGATGAGATGGAAACGCTGTGGCAGGAGGCGAAGACGGCCGCGCCGAAGGAGTAGGGCGCTCGCCCCTGCCCGCCTTCCCCGCCTTCGCATCCCGGCCGAAGCGCAGCGTAGAGCCGGGATCGCTCGTCCCGCCGCCACGATCCCGGATCGGCCTTCGGCCGCCCGGGATGACGATGGGTCGTGGCGCCTTAACCCCGGATCCGCCGCGCGCCGAAGCGACGCTCGATCTGCTCGGCACGGTCCGGCGGCACGCGCACGGCGAGGTGCAGCCGCCCTTCCGCGTCCTGGCGCCGCTCCAGCACCTCGCTGTGGCGGTAGAGCCAGCTGAGATTGCCGCCATCGGCAGCGTCAAGATCGACGGCGAGGCTCACCCGCTCGCGCGAAAGACGCTGCGAGATGGTGGCGAGCAGCGGCTCCATGCCCTCGCCGGTGAGCGCGGAGACCGGAATCGGGCGGGCATCGCCCTCGCGGCGGGCGGCGGCGTTGAACAGCCCTGCCCTCGCCTCCGGCTCCAGCCGGTCGATCTTGTTCCAGACCTCGATGACGCGGTGATCGTCCTCGGGGTCGATGTCGAGATCGGCCAGCACGCTTTTCACGTCATGCGCCTGCGCATCCGCGTCCTCATGCGCCATGTCGCGCACATGCAGGATGAGATCGGCCTCGATCACCTCTTCCAGCGTGGCGCGGAAGGCGGCGACGAGCTGGGTCGGCAGATCGGAGATGAAGCCGACCGTGTCGGATAGGATCACCTTGTCGCCGGTGGGCAGCTGCACCGCCCGCAGCGTCGGGTCGAGCGTGGCGAAGAGAAGGTCCTGCGCCATGACGTCGGCGCGGGTCAGCCGGTTGAACAGGGTCGACTTGCCGGCATTGGTGTAGCCGACCAGCGCCACCACGGGATAGGGCACCTTCTTGCGGCTGGCGCGGTGCAGGGCGCGGGTGCGCTTGACCTGTTCCAGCTCGCGCTCGATCTTGACGATGCGCTCGCCGATCAGCCGGCGGTCGGCCTCGATCTGCGTCTCGCCGGGGCCGCCGAGAAAGCCGAAGCCGCCGCGCTGGCGTTCTAGATGGGTCCAGGAGCGCACCAGCCGGCTGCGCTGGTAGTTGAGATGGGCGAGTTCGACCTGCAGCACGCCTTCCTTGGTGCGCGCACGCTGGCCGAAGATTTCCAGAATGAGCGCGGTGCGGTCGATCACCTTGGCGGCGAACGCCTTTTCGAGGTTGCGCTGCTGCACCGGGCTGAGCGGGGCGTCGACGAAGACCAGCCCCGCCTCCTCCGCCTTCACCAGCTCGGCGATTTCCTCGACCTTGCCGCTGCCGAGATAGGTGGCCGGGCGCACCTGCGACAGGCCAACCAGCGCGCTGCCGACAAGCTTAAGATCAATGGCGAGGACGAGACCGACCGCCTCGTCGAGCCGCGCCTCGGGCGAGCGGCGCACGC
Source organism: Ancylobacter polymorphus (assembly GCF_030813495.1). Classification (GTDB taxonomy): domain Bacteria; phylum Pseudomonadota; class Alphaproteobacteria; order Rhizobiales; family Xanthobacteraceae; genus Ancylobacter; species Ancylobacter polymorphus. Next base: position 493,651 of record NZ_JAUSUI010000001.1, read on the forward strand.
CCTCCTCCCCTGCCCCGCGACGGGTCAGGTGCGGAACGATCACCACCACGCGGGTCGCGTCGCCTTCGGTTTCATGCTCGACAGGCAGGCCGGCGGCACGGCCGGCGGACGACGTGCGGGAGGACTTGAACTCCAAGATCAGCCCTTCTCGCCGGTCTCATCGGGTTCGAACAGCTGAACCGGATGGCCGGGCATGATGGTCGAGATCGCGTGCTTGTAGACGAGCTGCGAATGGCCGTCGCGGCGCAGCAGCACGCAGAAATTATCGAACCAGGTGACGACTCCCTGCAGCTTCACGCCATTGACCAGGAAGATGGTGAGCGGCGTCTTGTTCTTGCGGACGTGATTGAGAAAGGTGTCCTGGAGGTTCTGCGAACGTTCCGCGGCCATGGTTTTTTTGATCCGTTTGTTTGTTGTTGCTCGTAGGTCGGCGCGGTCGTCCTGTGCTCTGCGCCCCGTCCGGGAGCGGTCAAGCACAAAGACGTGCGCCCCAAACATGGCATAGCATGTCTGGCGCGCAAGATGCTTTCGCCAAGTTGGTTCCACTTGGCAAGGTCTTTCCGCACCCGCCAGCCGGCCGGCCGGGCAGAATTACCTGTGTCAGCGGGCGATTTCGGCAAGCCGGTGGTAGTTGGCGCGCAAGGCGCGCGCCACCGGGCCGGGCCGACCGTCACCGATGGCCTGCCCATCGATTCGCACCACTGGGGTGGCGAAGTTGGTGGCCGAAGTGACGAAAGCCTCGCGCGCGCCCAGCGCTTCCGCCACGGTGAAGGGGCGCTCCTCGATACGCAGTTGCAGCTCGGCCGCCACCTCGAACATGACAGTGCGGGTGATGCCGCGCAGAATGCCGGACTCCGCCGGGCGGGTGACGAGCCGGCCCTCCGGGGTGACGATCCAGGCATTGGTCGAGCCGCCCTCGGTGACATGGCCGCCCGCATCGACGAACCACGCTTCGCGTGCGCCGGCCTGCTTCGCTGCTTCCTTGGCGAGGACGTTCGGCAGCAGGCCGACGGTCTTGATATCGACCCGCTCCCAGCGATTGTCCGGCACGGTGATCACGCCGATCCCCTGCTCCGCGGCCGCCTCGCCCTTGGCCGGATCAATCGCGCGGGCGGTGACCACGAGGGAGGGCGGCGTCGCCGGATCGGGAAAATAATGGTCACGACGGGCGACGCCGCGCGTGACCTGGAGGTAGACGAGGCCGTCGCGCACGCGGTTGCGGGCGATGGTCTGGCGCAGCACCACGCCGAGCGCGGCCAGCGACATCGGCAGGCGGATGCGCAGTTCGCCCAGCGAGCGCAGCAGACGCTCCATGTGGCGGCGCTCATCCACCATATGTCCGCCGCGCACCTCGCAGACCTCATAGACACCGTCGCCGAACTGGTAGCCGCGATCCTCCACATGCACCCCCGCCACGGCGTGCGGCACATAGGCTCCGTTCACATAGGCAATGCGCGACATCGTATGTCCTCAGCCCGGTCTCGCCAGAGTCAGCCGCTCACGCATTGCGTGAACACGTCACCATAGAGACCTGATATTCCTTAACGTCGCCACAGGGCGAAATTGGCCAGACCCAGCACGACGAGAATTTCCAGCCGCCCCAGAATCATGGCCAGCGCCAGTATAAGCTGCGCATAAGCCGGCAGCGCGCCCCAGTCCGGCCAATTCACGTCCGGCTGCCAGTTCACGGCATAGACCGGACCGACATTGCTCAGCGCCGTCACAACAGCGACGAAGGCCGCCTCGAAGCTCGGCATGGCCGGAGCGAGCGCCACGGTGAGCGCGCCGATCACCGTGCAGGCGACGCCGAACATGATCCAGATCGCCTTCATCATCTGCAGCGTCACATTCTGCTGCCCGAGACGACGCGGATGCACGGCGCTGGGATGCACCAGCCGCTCCAGTTCGCGCAGGCTCTGCAGCACCATCACCCCGGTACGGTAGATCTTGATCCCGCCGGCAGTGGAGAAACTGGCGCCGCCGATGAACACGACGGTGAGCACCACCGTCACCGGCAGGCTGGCAAAGGCGCCGGCATGCGGCTCGATGCCCGTCGTGGTGACAAGCGCGACGGCGGTGAACAGCCCGTCCTCCAGCGCGATGGGCAGCGACAATCCGCTCCCCAGCGTGCGGAAACCAATCGCCGCGGCGGCGATGCCGAGGCCAAGGCAAAGTGCGAAAAGGACAATGTTTTCATATTGTCCGAGCGCAAGGCGGAAGCGGCGTGTGAGCAACATGCGCTGCCAGAGCAGGCTCGTTCCGCCGATCAGCATGAACAGGATCAGCACCGCCTTGATGCCGAAATGGCCATAGGCCGCGATGCCGTCCGCATCCGGCAGCAGGCCGCCGGTGGACAATGCCGCGCCGGCGAGGCCGAGCGCCTCGAACAGGCGCAGACCGAGCAGGAACAGCAGGAAGGTGCACAGGGCCGTGGCGCCGAGATAGATCGGCAGCACGAGGCGGAGCGCGTCGTCCAGCGTCATCTGATGGGTGACGCCGAGCAGATTGGCGCGGGCGCTGCGGTCCGGCAGGCCGCCGAGACCGGCGGGGCCGAGCACGGCGACGAAACCGACAAGGGTGAGCAACCCGCCCGCCCATTGCAGGGTCAGCAGCCAGCCCAGCGTCGCCCGCGGCACCTTGTCGAGATCGTGAATCTGGATCGGGCCGGTGGTGGTGAAAGCCGCCACCGCCTCGAACCAGGCATGCACCGGCCCGAGCGTGGTGGTCGCGGCGATCGGCACGGCGGCGATGATCGGCACGACGAGCCACAGCACCAGCAGCAAGCCATAGGCCGCGAGCCGGTCCAGCCGCCCTGCCCGGTTGCGCACGGCGAGATGCACCGCCCCCGCGCCGAAGACGGTGAGCAGCGCCGTCATCAGGAACACGTCGGCGCCCGGCTCGCGCCGGAACAGCGACACCAGCGCGGCCAGCAGCAGGAAACCGGCCATGACGCCGGCCGTCTGTGCGCTGTAGCGTGCGACCGCGATCATGAACCGGGGCCTCTCTCAGAAGAACTCAAGGCTGACCCGGAACAGCTGCTCGACCCGCTTCACCTTGTCGGCGAGGGCGAACATCACCACCCGGTCGCGCGCCTGGATCACGGTGTCGCCGCGCGGCAGCATGACCCGCCCGGCGCGGATGACCGCGCCGATGCGCATGCCGTCGAACAAGTCGAGCTGGCGCAGCGGCTTGCCGACCAGCGGCGAGGTTTCCAGCGCCTCGGCCTCGATCACCTCACCGGCCCCGTTCAGCAGCGAATGCACGCCGCGGATGCGGCCCTTGCGGACATATTGCAGCACTTTGGAGACGGTGATCTGGCGCGGGTTCACATAGGCGTCGATGCCGAGGCCGCGCGCGAAGGCGGGATAGGCCGGGTCGTTCAGCAAAGAGAGCATGCGCTTGGCGCCGAGTTCGCGCGACAGCAGGCAGGAGAGAATGTTGACCCGGTCGTCATTGGTCACCGCGATCATGGTGTCGGCATCGCCGACCGCCGCCTCCTCCAGAATGGTGCGGTCCAGCGCGCTGCCGCGCAGCACCACGGTCCGGTTCAGTTCCTGCGCGATCTCCTCGGCGCGGCTGATCTTGTCCTCGATGATCTTCACCCGCGCCTTCGGGTTGCGCTGCTCCAGCTCGCGCGCGACATAGAGCCCGATATTGCCGCCACCGCCGATGACGATGCGCTGCGCCGGCGGCTCGTCATGGCCGAAGATCGACAAAGTGCGGCTCACCTGATCGGTATGAGCGACGAAATAGGCGAGGTCGCCGGCCAGCAGCGAGTCGATGGAGCGCGGCACGAAGGTCTTGCCATTGCGGTTGACCGCCACCACCACCGCCCGCAGATCCGGGAACAGGTCGGTGAGTTGGCGCAGCGGCGTGTCGAGGACCGGGCAATCCTCCTGGCAGCGCACGCCCACCACGACGACATTGCTGTCGTTGAAGCTCACCGTATCGACGGCGCCCGGCAGCGAGAGGCGGCGCAGCACCATCTCGCCCACTTCCAGCTCGGGCGAGATCACCACATCGATCGGCAGATGGTCGCGCGAGAACAGGTCGCGCCAATGGCCCTGCAGATAGCTCTGCGCGCGCACGCGGGCGATCTTGGTCGGCACGTCGAACAGCGCATGGCCGACCTGGCAGGCGATCATGTTGACTTCGTCATGCAGGGTGACGGCGATCAGCATGTCCGCCGCCTCCAGCCCCGCCCGGGCGAGCACGTCAGGATGCGAGCCGTGGCCGACAAAGCCGCGCACGTCGAGCGTGTCGGTGACCGCCTGGATGAGGCGGGGCGAGGTGTCGATGATGGAAACGTCGTTCTGCTCTGCGGCCAGACGCTCGGCAATGCCGAACCCCACCTGCCCCGCGCCGCAAATCACGACCTTCATGACGTCCCCCGCTCCTGCCCGCCGGCGCCGGAGGGTTTCCGCGAACGGCCCCCCGGCATTCCCTGGCGAGTCTCTCTATAGCAGGTTCGCACGGCGCGGCAGACGCCGCAGCGTCCGGCCCGCACATCTTCCTTTGCCGGAGCGGCGGCTGAAGGCGCTCAGCCGATGCCCAGCGCCTTGAGCTTGCGGTGCAGCGCCGAGCGCTCCATGCCGACGAACTCCGCCGTGCGGGAGATGTTGCCGCCGAAGCGGCTGATCTGCGCCACCAGATATTCGCGCTCGAACACTTCGCGCGCGTCGCGCAGCGGCAGGCCCATGAGATGTTCCCCGCCCGTGCCGCTCGGCAGACTCGGCACCAGCGCGCCGACATCCGGCGGCAGCATGTCGGCGGTCACGGGCGCATCCGCCTCGCCGGAGGCGAGGATGAGCAGGCGTTCGATATTGTTGCGCAGCTGGCGGACATTGCCCGGCCAGTCATGCGACTGCAGCACGGCGAGCGCATCGTCGGCGACGCGCCGGCGCGGCAGGCCGGTGGACTGCGAAATCTGGTCGAGGAAGAACTCGACCAGTTCCGGCACGTCTTCGCGCCGCTCCGCCAGCGGCGGCACCCGCACCGGCACCACGCCGAGCCGGTGATAGAGATCCTCGCGGAAGCGCCCTTCGGCGATTTCCTTTTCCAGATTGCGGGCGGTGGAGGAGATGATGCGCACATCCACCGAAACGCGGGTATTGCCGCCGACGCGCAGGAAATTCTGGTCCACCAGCACGCGCAGAATGCGGTTCTGGGTCTCGCGCGGCATGTCGGCGATTTCATCGATGAACAGCGTGCCGCCATGCGCCTCTTCCAGCGCGCCGACCTGACGGCCCTGCCCTTCCCCAAGCTCGACGCCGAACAGCTCGACTTCCATCCGCTCCGGGGTGATGGCGGCGGCGTTGATGACCACGAACGGCCCGTTCGCCCGCTGCGAGGCGGCGTGAATCATGCGGGCGGTCAGCTCTTTGCCGGAGCCGGAAGGGCCGACGATCATGATGCGGCTATTGGTCGGCGCCACGCGCTCGATGCCCTGGCGCAGCTGGTTCATCACCGAGGACTTGCCCACCAGCGCCTGCGTCACCGCCGTGCGCTGCTTCAGGTCGCGCACTTCGCGCTTGAGCCGCAGCGTCTCCAGCGCCCGGTCGGCGACGAGAATGAGGCGATCGGAATTGAACGGCTTCTCGATGAAGTCGTAGGCGCCCTGCTTGATCGCCGCCACCGCCGTTTCGATGGTGCCATGGCCGGAAATCATCACGACAGGCACCTCCGGGTGGTTCTTCTTGATGCGCTCCAGCAGTTGCAGCCCATCGAGCTTCGAGCGTTCCAGCCAGATGTCGAGGAAGACCAGATGCGGACGGCGCGCCTCGATGGCGGCCAGCGCCTCGTCGCTGTCCTTGGCGGTGCGGGCGCCATAGCCCTCATCCTCCAGAATGCCCGCGACCAGACCGCGAATATCGGCTTCGTCATCGACGATCAGGATGTCCGTCGCCATTCGTCAGTTCTCCTTCAGCCGACCACACGGGGAGTGGGGGCTCCGCCGGTGCCTTTTCCGTCATTGGCGGCGGTGGGGCCGCCGTCGCGCGCGAAGTGCAGGCGAATCCAGGCGCCCCGCCCTTCGGGCGCATCGTCAAGCTCGATGCCGCCGCCGTGCTCTTCCATGATCTTTCCGACGATCGCGAGGCCGAGCCCGGTGCCCTTCTCGCGCGTGGTCACATAGGGTTCCAGCAGCCGCGCCCGGTTTTCGGTCGGCAGGCCCCTGCCATTGTCGATAACGTCGATGTCCACCATCCGCTCGGTGGCACGCACCTTCACCTGGATGCGCGCCGGCTCGGTGCGCTCCTCTGCCGGCACCGCCGCCAGCGCCTCGGTGGCGTTCTTGATGATGTTGGTCAGCGCCTGCGAGACGAGGCGGCGGTCGAAACGGGCGACCACCGGCTGCTCCGGCAGTTCAAGGTCGATGACGATGTCGGGATTGCCGACCCGCATGAGGAACACCACCTGCCGCGCCGTCTCGCCAATGTCCTGCGCTTCGGCGACGGGCTTGGGCATGCGCGCGAAGGAGGAGAACTCGTCCACCATGCGGCCGATGTCGCCGACCTGACGGATGATGGTTTCCGTGCACTGGTCGAACACTTCGCGGTCCTCGCCGATAACCTTGCCGTAGCGTCGGCGCAGCCGCTCGGCGGAAAGCTGGATCGGGGTGAGCGGGTTCTTGATCTCGTGGGCGATGCGCCGGGCGACATCGGCCCAGGCGGAACTGCGCTGCGCCACCACCAGCTCGGTGATGTCGTCGAGCGTGACCACCCAGCCATGTTCGGCCTCGCGCGACTGCTCGGTGGTGACACGCACGGCGATCACACGGTCGCGGCCATTGCGGGTCAGCGTCGTATTGGCCTGCACGCTGCGCTCGCCCGGCTCCATCGCCTGGGTGAGCAGCGGCGCCACTTCCGGCACGACCGCGCCGAGTTCGGTGCCCAGTACATCCGCCTCCACAACGCCGAGCAGCTTTTCCGCCGGGCGGTTGATGATGGAAATGCGCCCCTGCGGATCGAGGCCGATGACGCCGGCGCCGACGCCGGAGAGCACCGCCTCGGTGAAGCGCCGGCGGGTGTCGATCTGGTCGCGGGCCTGAACGATGTCGTCGCGCTGGGTGCGCAGCTCCTGCGTCATCTTGTTGAAGGTCTCGGCAAGGCTCGACAGATCGCCCTCGGTGCGGCGCACCGGCACCTCGACGAACAGATTGCCGGCGGCGACGAGATCGGCGGCACCGATCAGGCGGCGGATCGGCGCCACCAGGCGGTTGGCGAAATTGATGCCGAGCCACACCGCGCAGAGTAGCACGGTGAGCGAAATCACCGCATACAGCACCGCGAACGCCACCTGCACGCCAACGCGCTGCTGTTCGAGATTGCGATAGTCGACGACGGCGGCCTGCGTCTCCTTGAGATATTCGATCACCCTCGGATCGACGGCGCGGGCGACATAGAGATAGAGGTCGCCGAAATCCTTCAGCGGGATCACCGCGCCGACATAATCGGCATCGCCCGGCAAATAGATCAGCGGCTGCTCGTCGGTTGCGTCCTTCAGCGCCAGATTGGCCGGCACGACGAATTCGCGGCCGACACGGATGGTGGCACGGTCGATGACCTGCAGGTCCTTGTCGATGATCATCGCGGCGGGCAGGCCGCGCACCACCGCCTGCGCGGTCAGTGCCTGGCGGAAGCGGCTGCGGTCCTGGTCCCACAGCGGGCGGATGCGCTGGAGATCGCGCGCCATGCCGAGCACGTCGCCGCGGATCGAATAGGCGTGCTCACGCACATAGGTCTGGGCCACCGAAACCGCATTGTCGACGATGGCGCGGGTGCGGACCGAGAACCAGCGGTCGAGCCCCTTGTCGAGGGTGATGCTGGCGAGGATGGCGACGAGCAGCGCCGGCACCACCGCCACCACGCCGAACAGCCCGACCACGCGCACATGCAGCCGCGCCGCCGCCCGCCCGCGCTGGCGGGCCTTGACGATGCGCCACACCTCACGGCCGATGATGCTGAGCAGCACCAGCGACATGACGCCGTTGAGGCACAGGACGACGATGATCACGTCCTGCGAGGGCACCAGCGGGGTGATGCCGATGAGGATGATGAAGCTCGCCAGCGCGATGAGCAGCGCCAGCAGCACCGCCAGCGGCGCCAGCCCCCAGAGCGAGAAGCGGAATCCCATCCCGCCCAGGTCGAGTGCTTCGTGCCGGTCTGTTGCGCCGGTCGAGGTGTCGCTCATCCATCACCCTGTTGGCGGCGGGAATCAGCCCGCCCGACTGATGCAGTGATACGACACTGGTGCAAAAATGTGACAATGATGAGCCGCCCCCGCCTTTATTCGCGAGGGCGTCAGGCGCTCACCGACTGGTGCGGATTATCTGGATGTCCAGATCCCGGATCTTCTTGCGCAGTGTGTTGCGGTTCAGCCCCAGCAGTTCCGCCGCCTTGATCTGGTTGCCGCGCGTCGCGGCCAGCGCGGCGGAGAGCAGCGGATATTCCACATCCTTGAGGATGCGGTGATAGAGGCCGGGCGGGGGCAGATTCTCGCCGAAGCCGCCGAAATAGGCATTGAGGTGCCGTTCCACCGAGGCGGACAGCGTCTCGTCCTGGCCGTTCTCCTCCGGCGTCGGCGGCGCCACCGGGGTCGAGAGCTCCGCCTCGATGATCGAGCCGGTGATGACTTCCTGCGGATAGAGCGCGGCGAGGCGGCGGATCAGGTTCTCCAGCTCGCGCACATTGCCCGGCCAGCGGTAGCGCTTGAGCCGGTCGAGCGCCGCGGCGTCGATCTGCTTGCGCGGCAGCCCCTCGCGCTCGGCCTGCAGGAAGAAGTGGCGGGCGAGGTCCGGCACGTCCTCCGCGCGTTCGCGCAGCGGCGGCAGACGCAGCGGCACGACATTGAGGCGGAAGAACAAATCCTCGCGGAACAGGCCCTGCTGAATGAGGATGCGCAGGTCCTTGTTCGTGGCGGCGACGATGCGCACATCGGTCTTGATCGCGGTGCGGCCCCCCACTGTGGTGTACTCGCCCTGCTGCAGCACGCGCAGCAGCCTTGTCTGCGCCTCCATCGGCATGTCGCCGATCTCGTCGAGGAACAGCGTGCCGCCCTCCGCCTGCTCGAAGCGGCCGGCCGAGCGCGCATTGGCGCCGGTGAACGCCCCCTTCTCATGGCCGAACAGCTCGGACTCGATGAGGTCGCGCGGAATGGCCGCCATGTTGATGGCGACGAACGGCCCGTTGCGCCGCTTGCCGTAATCATGCAGCGCGCGGGCGACCAGCTCCTTGCCGGTGCCGCTCTCGCCGGCGATCATCACGGTGAGGTCGGTCTGCATCAGCCGCGCCAGCACGCGGTAAATGTCCTGCATCGCCGGCGAGCGGCCGACGAGCGGGATATTGTCGGCGTCCTCGCCCAGCCCCTTCAGAGCGTTCTCCGGCTTCTTCGGCTCGGACAGGGCGCGGCCGACGATGGAGATCAGCTCCTTCAGGTCGAAGGGCTTGGGCAGATATTCATAGGCGCCCTTCTCCGAGGCGCGGATCGCCGTCATGAAGGTGTTCTGCGCGCTCATGACGATGACCGGCAGATCGGGGCGCACCTTCTTGATGCGCGGCAGAAGGTCGAAAGCGTTCTCGTCCGGCATCACCACATCGGTGATGACGAGGTCGCCGTCGCCCTGGCTGACCCAGCGCCAGAGCGTCGCCGCGTTGCCGCAGGAGCGCACCTCATAGCCCGCCCGCGACAGCGCCTGATTGAGCACGGTGCGGATGGCAGCGTCGTCATCGGCAACCAGGATACTTCCCGTCGGCATGGCGGTTCTCAACTCTTCTCGTCACCGCGGCTGGCGCGGTACATGGGCATGAGGACACGGAAGGTGGTGCGGCGGGGCTGGCTGTCGCATTCGATGATGCCGCCATGGTCGCCGACGATCTTCGCCACCAGCGCGAGGCCCAGCCCGGTGCCGGTCGGCTTGGTGGTGACGAAGGGATCGAACAGATGCGGCATCAGGTCTTCCGGCACGCCGGGACCGTTGTCACGCACGCAGAATTCCAGCGGCAGGCTCACCCGCGCCGGGGCGCCGGGCATCATGAGACGCACGCCGGGGCGGAAGGCGGTGGTGAGCTGGATCTCACCATCGGGCGAATCGCCAATAGCTTCGGCGGCGTTCTTCACAAGATTGAGGAACACCTGAATCAGCTGGTCGCGATTGGCCAAAACCGGGGGCAGCGAGGGGTCGTATTCCTCGACGAAGCGGATGTGGCGGGCAAAGCCGGTGGTCGCCAGCGTGCGCACATGCTCCAGCACCGCGTGGATGTTGACCGGCTCGCGCTCAATCGGCCGCTCGTCGGAGAACACCTCCATGCGGTCGACCAGCTTGACGATGCGGTCGGCCTCGTCGGTGATCAGCCGGGTCAGCGAGCGGTCGTCGTCACTGGCCGAGAGTTCCAGCAGCTGAGCCGCGCCGCGAATGCCCGAGAGCGGGTTCTTGATCTCATGCGCCAGCATGGAGGCCAGCGCCGTCACCGAGCGGGCGGCGCCGCGATGGGTGAGCTGCCGGTCCATCTTGTCGGCGATGGTGCGCTCCTGCAGCATGATGACGACATGGCCCGTCACCTCGGACAGGGGCGCGACATGAATGTCGACGATGCGCTCGCCGCCATTGCGCGGGGTGCCGAGATCGACCCGATACTCGTTCACGGCCGCGCCGCGCGTGCGCACCTGCTCGACCAGCGACAGGATCGGGCTGCCGAAGGGCACGAATTCCTGCAGCCTGTGCCGCACCAGCACGGCCAGCGACGCCTCGAAAAAGGCTTCAGCCGCCACATTGGCGTCCACCAGCCGGTTGTCTTCCGCCACCGTGATCACCGGATGCGGGAGCGCATTCACGACGGCTTCCGCGGTCGCGCTGCCCGCGCGCGGGCCAGGCCGTTGCGAGGAAACCGAACTCATGCAGCTTCTCTCCATCCAATGTCGTCATAGGCGTCGCGGAGTCCGGTGACGACACGCGCCGGATCCTCGAGGGTGAGAAGGCGCTGTCGCCAGCCGGCCGCCACGTCCGGCGGACGGCCGGCGCTCGCGACCGCCGCGGCGAGCGACCAGCCGATATGCTTGCGTGCGCAGCGCATGCCGAGTTCGCGCCCATAATGGGCGAGCCAGCCCTCGTAAAGCTCGACCAGCACGTCACGCTGTTCGGCGAGCGGCGGGTCCTCCGGGACAAGACCGCTGCGCAAAAAGGCAGCGACCTGGCCGGGAAACCAGGGGCGCCCCTGTGCGCCGCGGCCGATCATCACCCCATCGGCACCGGAGGCGGCGAGCATGGCCGTCGCGTCCTCCGCCGCCACGAGATCGCCATTGGCGAGCACCGGGATCGAGACGGCGTCCTTGACCGCGCGGATCGCCGCCCAGTCGGCGCGGCCGGTGTAGAACTGGCAGCGCGTGCGCCCGTGAATGGTGATCATCTTGACGCCGAGCGCTTCCGCACGGCGGGCGAGTTCCGGAGCGACCGTCGCCGCGTCGTCCCAGCCGAGGCGGGTCTTCAGCGTCACCGGCACGTCCACCGCCTCGACCACGGCGGCGATGAGCCGGGTCGCGAGATCGAGGTCGCGCAGCAGCGCCGAGCCGGCGAGCCCGGTGGTGACGCGCTTGGCCGGGCAGCCCATATTGATGTCGATGAGCGCGGCGCCGGCGGCTTCGGCGAGGCGGGCCGCGCGGGCCAGCGATTCGGGCTCATTGCCGGCCAACTGAACGGCGTGCACCGCCACTCCTGCCCCTTCCGCCCGCAGCACGGTCTCCTCATGCCCGGTTTCGAAGGCGCCGGCGGCGACCATTTCGGAAACGGCGAGCGAGGCGCCGTAGCGCAAGGCCATGCGCCGCATCGGCGCATCGGTGATGCCGGCCATCGGCGCGAGCACCACCGCCCCCGGCAGCGCGACGCGCCCGATGTGGAGATTGCCGAGGGGAGAAGAATAAGGGGTCAAGCGGCGATCACTCGATGCACATTAAATAAGCCCGACCAGCGGTGCCTAGATAATAGCCATGCTGAGCGCGTCATCAACCCATGCGAAGGGCGTAAGCCAAATCTTTTGCAAAGAGACGCCGCTTTTGCGCTAAACGAGCCGGCAGGGCAAGTCTGGGCTGCTGCGGCGGCAGTCAGCAAAGGGGCGGAAACCGAGGCGATGCGGACGGACGTGATCGTGGTGGCGGCAGGCAACGGCGTGCGGGCGGGCGAGGGGCGGCCCAAGCAGTACCGACAGCTCGGCCGTGTGCCGGTGCTGCGCCACACGCTGATGGCCTTTCTCGGCCAGCCCGGCATCCGCCATGTCCTGCCGGTGATTTCGCCCGAACATGCCGCGTTGTGCGCCAGCGCCCTCGCGGGCCTCGACGGCGTGCTGCCGCCGGTGGCGGGCGGCGCGACGCGGCAGGCCTCGGTGCGCGCCGGGCTCGACGCGCTGGCGCAGGACCCGCCCGACCTCGTGCTGATCCACGATGCGGCGCGGCCTTTCGTCTCGCCCCGGCTGGTGGCGCAGGCGATCGCCACCGCCGCTGCGGAGGGCGCCGCCGTGCCGGCCCTGCCGGTGGTCGACACGCTGAAAGCGCTTGCCGAGGACGGCTTCCTGGCGACCGGCCCGGATCGGAGTGCCGTGCGCGGCGTCCAGACTCCGCAGGCGTTCCGCTACGCGCTTATCCGCGCCGCGCATCGCGCGCAGGCGGGGGCGGACGACCTGACCGACGACGCGGCCGTGGCCGAGGCCGCCGGCCACCGCGTCGCCGCCTTCCCCGGAGATCCCGCCAATTTCAAGCTCACCACGCGGGAGGATTTCGTGACCGCCGAACGCCATCTGCTGGCCGAACTCGCCGATGTCCGCACCGCGACCGGCTTCGACGTGCATGCCTTCGGGCCCGGCGACCATGTGATGCTGGGTGGCGTGCGCATTCCCCACGATTTCGCTCTCGCCGGCCACTCCGACGCCGATGTGGTGCTGCATGCCCTCACCGATGCGCTGCTCGGCACCATCGGCAGCGGGGATATCGGCCATCATTTCCCGCCTTCCGACCCGCAATGGAAGGGCGCGGCCTCCGACCGGTTTCTCGCCCATGCCGCCTCGCTCGTGCGCGCGGCCGGCGGGCGCATCGCCCATCTCGACGCTACGGTGATCTGCGAGGCGCCGAAGATCGGGCCGCACCGCGAGGCGATGCGTGCGCGCATCGCCGCCATCGTTGACATTCCCGTGGCGCGCGTCAGCGTGAAAGCGACGACCAGCGAGCGGCTGGGCTTCACCGGGCGGCGCGAAGGCATCGCCGCGCTGGCCGCCGCGACGGTGCGCCTGCCCTGGATCGACTGAGAGGAGCGCGGATGCACAGCACCCCGACAGACGCGGCGCAGGACGCCATCGCACGAGAGGCGACGCGCGTGCTGGATCTGTGCCGGGCGCGCGGGCTCACCGTCGCCACCGCCGAATCCTGCACCGGCGGCCTCGTCGCTGCCGCCCTCACCGCGATCGCCGGCTCCTCCGACGTGGTGGACCGCGGCGTCGTCACCTATTCCAACGCCGCCAAGCGGGAGATGCTCGGCGTTTCCGCCGCGACACTGGAGGCCCATGGCGCGGTGAGCGAAGAGACCGCGCGCGAAATGGTCAGCGGCCTGCTGCGGATCGCCGGCACCTCGCTCGGCGTCTCCGTCACCGGCATTGCCGGCCCCGGCGGCGGCTCGGACGCCAAGCCGGTAGGCCTCGTGCATTTCGCCGCCGGCACGCGTGAAGGCCAGGTGATCGCCCGACGCGAGGTCTTTGCCGGACAGGACCGGGCCGGCGTGCGGCGCCTCGCAACCATCACCGCGCTCGCCATGCTGGCGGAACTCGCCGGCACGCAGGACTGAGTGGTGTTTCCCTCAAGGCGTTCAATGCCGGGCAAGGGACGCGCCCCGCATTGAGGTAACAAGACAAAGGCACCGATGCGGCTGGCGATTGTCTCGCATATCCCGGTCTATCCGACGACGGCCGGCAATCGGGCGCGGGTGCTCGGCCTTATTCAGGCGCTGCAGGGCCTCGGCCATGAAGTGCTCTTCATCCAGATTCCCAGCGGCCCCTATGATGCCGCCGAAAGCGTCGCCCGCCACGAGGCGCTGGTCGGCCGCGGGAACTACTACGACCTAACCCGTCTTTCCAGGCCGGCGCGCCTCGCCAAATGGCTGAAGGTGTTTCCGGTACGGGCGGTGTCGCGCCTGTCGAAAGCCGTGGGCATCGACACGCCCTGGCGCCACTGGCGCCCGCTCGATTCGCATATTTCGCCCGAGACGGTCAGGGCCGCGCAGGCGATCATCGTCGCGCGGGGCTGCGATGTCTGTCTGGTTGAGTATGTGTTCCATTCCGCGGTTCTGGTCGGCCTGCCCGGGTCCGTGCGGACGCTGATCGACACGCATGACCAGTTTTCCAACCGACATGTCGGCTATGCCGCCAACGGCCTTGGCGACGCTTATTGGATTTCGCTGCGCCCCAAGGCGGAACGGCGGGGACTAATGCGCGCGGACGGCGTGCTCGCCATCCAGGACGACGAGGCGCAGGCCTTCACCCGGATGCTGCAAGGGCAGCCCTCCCCGCCTCTCGTGCGGGTGGTGAGCCATTTCCTGCCCGACATCGAGCCGCGCACTGACCGCGGCCCGCCGCACCGTGCCGCCTTCGTCGCCTCGTCGAACAGCGCCAACACCCACGCCCTGGGCCTGTTTCTGCAAAGGGGCCTGCCGGAGGTGCTGCGCCGCGACCCCGCTTTCCGCCTGATCCTCGCCGGCGGCATTTGCGGCGAGGTACCGGACCATCCGCAGATGGACAAAATCGGCCGCTTCGAGCAGTTGGGCGACGTGTTCGCACGTGCTCCCGTCTCGCTCAACCCGGTTCTGAGCGGCTCCGGCATTTCGGTAAAGGCGCTTGAATCGCTGGCCGCTGGCGTGCCGGTGATTGCCACGGAGACCGGCGCGCGCGGGCTCGGCGCGCTGGCCGGCGAAGCGCTCCGCATCCTGCCGGACGGCGACTGGGCCGCCTATGCCGAAGCGCTCACGGCGCTGACGCTGGACCCGGCACGCTGCGCGCGCGCCGGCGAGCAGGCACGCGTTGCGGCGGCGGACTGGAACGAGCGCCAACGCGTGGGGCTGGAAGAACTGCTCGGCGATGGGGCGGCCCGCGCCCGGCGGACGTGACGCCCGGGACGCGACAAGGCGTCCCCCGTCCCGGGAAGGAAATGCCGTGAGAACCGCGAAGCCGGGCACGAATCCGACAGGGCATGCCGGCGCGCCTTCGCCGCGCGGGCTCCACCCTGTATTCATAGTGCTCCGAAGAATCGTCCGCAGCACGCCATGTCAACGCCTCGACCCACTCTGGTCACCATTGCCACCGACGGCTTTCAGTATCTCTGGCTGCACTGCGTCGAAAGCCAGCAGCGCTACGCCGCCCGCCACGGCTACGACCACCAGTTGATGACGACGAATGCCTATCCCGCGCTGCCTCCGCACTGGGCGAAAGTGACGGCATGCCTGACTCTCCTGGCGCGGGGGCACGACGTTTTCCTGCTTGATTGCGATGCCTGTATCCGCGCCGATGCCCCGCGCTTCACCGATCTGCTGGAGCGGGAGCGGGGCTACGACATCTTCATCGCCAATGGGTGGTCTGGCCGGCCGAATTCAGGCGTCGTCGTGTTCCGCGGCGGCGCCAGTTCCACGGCTCCGGCCTTCTTGGAACGGTGCCTCGCCAACCGGCACAAGGAGCTGCCGGAAGAAGACCGCGTTACCGCTCATGGCGAGAACGGTCACTTCATCCATTTTCTCAAAGACGAACCGTTCCGTTCCAAGGCGTTCATTCTCGATGACCGCTGGAATAAGATCGTGCCGCCCGCGACCTCCGGCGATTTCATCATTCATTATACCGGACCGATGCGGGCCCAAGGCGGAGCGATGGATGGCTGTATGCCGCTCCCGCCCCCGGCTGGCGCGCTTTCTCGCCTGCCGCTGGGTGAGTGGGCAGGGAGTGCCTGTCGGCGCCTGCAGCGGAAGGTGAAAAACCGGCTCAACGCCCTAGGACACGCCAGCGGCGTGCCCGTATCCGTTTCGGCCGGGACGCCCTCCCGGAGCGCACGGCTACGGGAACGGCAGACCCCGACAGCCTCGTTGATCCGGCACCTGCTCACATCAGGCGACGTCGTCGTCGACGCCGGAGCGCGCAATGACGCCTTCACGCGCCAGGTTGCCGCTGCTGTCGGCAGCCAAGGCCAGCTCCTCACACTGGGCGGCGGATGCCCCCTTGAGACCATCCTTTCCGCGCTCGACGAGCGGGCGGTGACCCTGCTCAGGGTGGACCTCGAGCCGTTGGGTTCTGACGGGCTGAAGCGCCTTTGCGTCGCGCTTGCGGCGGCGCCGCGGTCCTATCTCATGCTCGACCTCGCCCCCTCCCAAGTAGAGGCAGGCGGTGCCACTTTGGGGGACGTGGCGCGTATCCTCTACGAGAGCGGTCTTGTGTTACGCGAAATCAGGGATGACCATACGCTGGGCCCCCGGGGCTTCATGGACAGGGTAGGTTCGAAGAGCTACATCGCTGCGAATGACAGGGGCTGGCGCAAACTGGAAGCGCGCCTGGGGCGCGAGGGGGCGTGACCGCAAGCTGGTTGCCGCGCGGATGGCGTGGATGCGCCTAACCCGGGCTCCGCGGAAACGGGTCAGCGGAGCAGAGGCTCCTGACGATGGAGTCCGTTGGTAGAAGGCCGCTACATCGGGGAAAGAGTTCGCCTGAACGCGAAGGGCGGGCCATCCATAGGCAAGGGAACCGGAATGAAGATAAGGCTGGTCCTTGGCCACCCTGCCGACGATTTTGGCCCCGAAGTTCGGGAAGGACTTCTGATCGAAGCGCTTTGCGCCAGCGGGCATGATGCGCTTGCCTATCGAATTGCCGCAACTCATGGGAAGGACAGCGCCTTCATCCGCCTGTTCACGAACGATGCCGCGGACGACCCGGACCCGCATGCGGCCTGTTCGTCAGCTCTGTTGGAACAGATCCGGAGAGATGAGCCGGATGTTCTTATCGTCAAGGGGGCCGATTACCGAGCCGTCCATTCTATCATCAGAGCGGCAGGTACAAGAGTCATCATTGCCTCGATTGTCGGAGGGAAGATTACACATCGGCGTCACGATTCCAGAATTCATATCGTACTCGAAGAGTACGAAGGGCAGATCGCCTCCGTACGATCCGCTTATCTGCGGCTAGAGCACACGATTTTATTCCCGAAGCTCATCCGTTGGGACCTCGCGCACCTTGGCGACCCGCGCAGCAAGCCCTACGACGTCGTTAATGTCGGGTCTTTCATTCCGATCAAGCGTCAGATCGACCTCCTGCCGCTCGCCGACACGTGGCGTCTTTGCTTTGTCGGCGACGGGCCAGAGCGCAACAACGTCGAGCGGCAGGCGAAAACTACCCTAAATCGACCTGCATTTCTTGGAAACGTCGGGGCGGCAGAGGTTTATGCCGCGATTCGGCAGTCCCGGCTCATGGTCCACCCTTGCACCTTCGAAGGCTTCCCGCGCGCTTTCGCCGAGTCGCTGGCAGTTGGGGTGCCGGTGGTGGCGCGGCAATCGACATTCCGCAATCTCCCGCCCATTCCCGGTATCGTCCTGGCTCCCGACCATGAGATTCTGTCCGTCGCATCGGCCATCCTGAATGATGCGGAGCGGCTCGAGGCGCTGAGTGCGGCAGCGCGCGCGTCGGCTGAGCGCTGGTCCAATTCAGCATTGGACAGCTCGGTCCAACACTTCATCTCACTAGTTGAGAATCTCGAGGTGACCTACCGCCCGAGCCTCAAGGAACGCTTGCGCCCCTATGCGGAAGACCTGATGGATGCCTGGCGGCAGCGTCGGGCCGAAGCCCAGCGCATCGGCCGCTGACCGAGCCTCCTGAGACGGGGCCGCCCCCTACCCAACCACCTCCCGCCGGCCATACACCTGGTCGGCGCGTTGCTCGAAGGCTTCGGCGAAGCGGCGGAAGGCGGCGTCGAACATCGCGCCCATCAAAAGGCCGAGCGTGCGCGAGCGGAATTCATAGGCGATATAGAATTCAACCTCGCTCGCCGACTCGCTCTCCGGGCGGAAGGTCCAGCGGTTCTCCAGCCGGCTGAACGGTCCGTCGAGATATTCCACCACGATGGACAGGCGCGGACGGTCCAGCGTCACCCGGCTGGCGAAGCTCTCGCGAAACATCTTGTAGGCCACGGTCATGTCGGCGACGAGGATGTCCACCCCCTCCCCGCTCGCCACACGGCGGCGCACATGCAGGCTCTCGCACAGCGGCACGAATTCCGGGTAGCGCTCCACATCCGCCACCAGGTCGAACATGTCGGTGGCGGAGTGGCGCACGCGCCGCTTATTGGTGAAGGACGGCATGAGTCAGGCGGGGCCCGGCGCGGCTGCCGCCCCCGCCCCCACCGCCGCCTTGCCGGCCCGCGCCGCGCGCAGCCGGGCGAAGTCCTCGCCCGCATGGTGGGAGGAGCGCGTCAACGGGCTCGACGACACCATGAGGAAGCCCTTGGCATAGGCCACCGTCTCGTAGGACTTGAAGTCCTCCGGCGTCACGAAAGCCATGACAGGGTGGTGCTTGCGGGTCGGCTGCAGATACTGGCCGATGGTCATGAAGTCGATATCGGCGGAGCGCAGATCGTCCATCAGCTGCAGCACCTCGTGCCGCACCTCGCCGAGCCCCACCATGATGCCCGACTTGGTGAAGATGGAAGGATCGAGTTCCTTCACCCGCTGCAGTAAACGCAGCGAATGGAAATAGCGGGCGCCCGGCCGCACCTTGAGATAGAGCGAGGGCACGCATTCGAGATTGTGGTTGAACACGTCCGGCCGCGCCTCGACCACCACGTCCAGCGCCCCCTCCTTGCGCAGGAAATCGGGGGTGAGAATTTCGATGGTGGTCTTCGGGCTGGTGGCGCGGATGGCGCGGATGGTGCGGGCGAAATGCTCGGCGCCGCCATCGGCGAGATCGTCGCGGTCGACCGAGGTGACGACGACATGTTCCAGCCCCAGCCGGGCCACCGCGTCCGCCACCTTCTGCGGCTCGTCGCGGTCGAGCGGGCCGGGCATGCCGGTGCGGACATTGCAGAAGGCACAGGCGCGGGTGCAGGTGTCGCCCATGATCATGAAGGTGGCGTGCTTCTTCTGCCAGCACTCGCCGATATTCGGGCAGCTCGCCTCCTCGCACACGGTGACGAGGCCGTTGGCGCGGACGATATCCGCCGTCTCCTGCCAACCGGGCGTGCCGGGGGCGCGGACGCGGATCCAGTCCGGCTTCTTCAGCACCGGCGTTTCCGCCCGCTTCGCCTTCTCGGGATGGCGGGGCTTTTCCAGCGCGCGGTTCAGAGTGTTGAGAACGACGACCATTGACGGCTTTCCCGGACCGCAAGGCCAAAGCGGCCTTCATGGTCCTTCCTAGTTCAGGGCCGCAGCGGCGTCGACCGGCGCCGCTGCACGACGCCCCTGCGTCAGCGGCGGAACAGGCCGAGCAGGAACAGCAGCACGATGGCGCCGACGGTCGAGACGATCAAGCTCCCGATCCAACCGGCCGCGACATTGATGTTCAGCGCCGAGAACAGCACGGCACCGAGAAACGACCCGATGATGCCGACGATGAGATTGGTCAGCAGCCCGTGGCTGCGCCCCATCGTCCGCTCGGCGATCCAGCCGGCGAGAATGCCGATGATGATCGTCGCAAAGAACCCCACGCCCGTCATTCCACGCCCCCATCAGGCCCTTGTTGCGCATGCATGTGGCGTTCCGCGCGGCCGAGAACAAGGGCGGCACGCGGCCGCCCTTCACCTCAGACGTGGATCGCCCGCCCATAGGCGCTGAGCACGCTTTCATGCATCGTTTCAGAAACCGTCGGGTGCGGGAAGACCGCGTTGATCAGCTCTTCCTCGGTGGTTTCCAGATTCATCGCCAGCACGAAGCCCTGGATGAGTTCGGTGACCTCGGCGCCGACGAGATGCGCGCCGAGCAGGCGGCCGGTCTTGGCGTCGAAAATGGTCTTCACCAGCCCGTCCGGCTCGCCCAGCGCCACCGCCTTGCCATTGCCGATGAAGGGGAAACGGCCGACCTTGATCTCGTAGCCGGCTTCCTTCGCCTTTTTCTCGGTGAGACCGACGGAAGCGATCTGCGGCATGCAATAGGTGCAGCCGGGAATCATCAGCTTGTCCATGGCATGGGCATGCTTGCCGGCAATGGCCTCGGCGGCGATCACGCCCTCATGCTCGGCCTTGTGCGCCAGCATGGGCGGGCCGGCGACATCGCCGATCGCCCAGACGCCGGGCACATTGGTGCGGCACAGGCCGTCGACCACCACGCAGCCGCGGTCGGTCTTCACGCCGAGCGTCTCAAGGCCGAGATTCTCGATATTGCCGACCACGCCGACGGCGGAGATCAGCCGCTCGGCGGTGAGGGTCTCAACCTTGCCGTCGGCGGTCTCGATGGTGGCGGTGACGTTGTCCGCGCCCTTCACCACCTTGGAGACCTTGGCGCCGGTGAGAATCTTGATGCCCTGCTTCTCGAAGCGCTTGCGCGCGTGCTCGGCGATCTCGGCATCTTCGACGGGGAGGATCTGCGGCAGCAGCTCGACGATGGTCACGTCCGAGCCCATCGTCTTGTAGAAGGTGGCGAATTCGACGCCGATGGCACCGGAGCCCATGATCAGCAGCGATTTCGGCACGCTCGCCGGGGCCAGCGCCTCGAAATAGGTCCAGATCAGCTTCTTATCCGGCTCGATGCCCGGCAGGGCCCGCGGGCGGGCGCCGGTGGCGATGACAATGTTCTTGGCGGTGTACTCGCCCGCGGGGAGCGCGCCCTTCGGCGCCGGCTCGGCCACGGCCGCCACCGTCACCTTGCCGGGCGCGGTGAGGCTCGCCTGCCCCCAGATCACGTCGACCTTGTTCTTCTTCAGGAGGAAGCCGACGCCATTGCTCATCTGCGCCGCGATGCCGCGCGAGCGCTTGACCACGCCGGATATGTCGACGCCGAACTTCTCGGCGACGAGGCCGTAATCCTTGGCGTGCTCGATATAGTGGAAGATCTCCGCCGAGCGCAGCAGCGCCTTGGCGGGGATGCAGCCCCAGTTCGGGCAGATGCCGCCAATATGGGTGCGCTCGATGACGCCGACCTTGAGGCCGAGCTGGGCGGCGCGGATGGCGCCGACATAGCCGCCGGGGCCGGAGCCGATGAAGAGAACGTCGTAACTGTTCGCCATGATCGTTCCTCAGACCAGCATCGACATGGGCTTTTCAATGATCGCCTTGAAGGCGCCGATCAGCTGCGCGCCCATGGCGCCGTCCATCACCCGGTGGTCGCAGGAAATGGTGACGGTCATGACCGTGGCCACCGCCAGCTCACCCTTCTTCACCACCGCCCGCTGCTCGCTGGCACCCACCGCGAGAATGGTGGCGTGCGGCGGGTTGATGATGGCGGTGAAGTCCTTGATGCCGAACATGCCCAAGTTCGAGATCGCCGAGGAGCCGCCCTGATATTCATGCGGCATCAGCTTCTTGTTGCGGGCACGGGCGGCGAAGTCGCGGGTCTCGTTGGAAATCGCCGACAGCGTCTTGGTCTCCGCCTTGCGGATGATCGGGGTCAGCAGGCCCTTGCCGCCGTCGATCGCCACCGCGACGCCGATGTCGGAATGCTTGAGCTTGAGGTAGCGGTCGCCACCCCAGACCATGTTGGCATCCGGCACCTGCTGGAAGGCGAGCGCATAGGCCTTGATGACGAAGTCGTTCACCGAGAGCTTGTAGGCCGGCTTGCCGTCCCTTTCCGGCGCCGCCTTGTTCAGCTCCTCGCGCAGCTTCAACAGCGCGTCCACGTCGCAATCGACGGTGAGGTAGAAGGTCGGCACGGTCTGCCGCGCCTCGGTCATGCGCTGGGCAATGACACGGCGCATGGCGTCGAGCGGCACTTCCTCATAGGTGCCGGCCTCGTAGAAGGTCTTCACCTGCTCCAGCAGCGCGCTGTTCGACACCGGCGCCGGCGCAGCGGCCGGAGCGGGGGCGGCTGCCGCGGGAGCGGGAGCGGCTGCCGCCGTCGCGGGCGCCTTGGCGGCGCCACCGGCGGGAGCGGCCTCGACATCGGCGGCAACGACGCGTCCATGCGGGCCGGAGCCCTTCACCGAGGCGAGGTCGACGCCCTTCTCCTTGGCGAGGCGGCGCGCCAGCGGCGAGGCGAACACACGCTCGCCGGACGCGGCGGGAGCCGGAACCGCCGCGGGGGCGGAAGCCGACGGAGCGGCGGGGGCCGGAGCGGCAGCTTCAACCTTCGGCGGCTCAGCCTTGGGAGCCTCAGTCTTGGGAGCCTCAGTCTTGGCCGCTTCCGCCGGCGCCTTGGCCGGGGCCGCGCCGCCGCCAGCGGCCACCGCCTTCACATCCTCACCCTCGGTGGCGAGCACGGCGATGAGCTGGTTCACCGGCACATCGGCGGTGCCTTCGGGCACCACGATCTTTGCCAGCGTGCCCTCGTCGATGGCCTCGACTTCCATCGTGGCCTTGTCGGTCTCGATTTCGGCGATGACATCGCCGGGGGCGACCTTGTCACCCTCTTTCTTCAGCCATTTCGCGAGGTTGCCCTTCTCCATGGTGGGAGACAGGGCCGGCATCAGGATTTCGATCGACATGGCGCTTCTCCGACCTCAGCGATAGGTGACGGCGCGGGCGGCGTCGATGACGTCCTGCACCGACGGCAAGGCCAGCTTCTCCAGATTGGCGGCGTAAGGCATGGGAACGTCCCTGCCGGTCACGCGCAGCACCGGCGCGTCGAGATAGTCGAACGCCTTCTCCATCAGCTGGGCGACGATCTCGGCGCCGACGCCGGCCTGCGGCCAGCCTTCCTCCACCGTCACGCAGCGCCCGGTCTTCTGCACCGAGGCGACGATGGCGGGCACGTCCATCGGGCGGATGGTGCGCAGGTCGATCACCTCGGCCTCAATGCCGAGCTTGGAGAGTTCTTCCGCCGCCTTCAGCGCGTAGTTCATGCCGATGGACCAGGACACCAGCGTCACGTCCTTACCCGGACGGGCGATCTTCGCCTTGCCGATGGGGACGATGAAATCGTCGAGCTTCGGCACCGGCGAGGAGTGGCCGTAGAGGATTTCGTTCTCAAGGAAGATGATCGGGTTGGGATCGCGGATCGCCGCTTTGAGCAGCCCCTTGGCGTCCGCCGCCGTATAGGGCGCGATCACCTTGAGACCGGGAATGTGGCTGTACCAGGCGGTGTAGTCCTGGCTGTGCTGGGCGGCGACGCGGGCGGCGGCACCGTTGGGGCCACGGAAGACGATGGAGCAGCCGATCTGCCCGCCGGACATGTAGTGGGTCTTGGCGGCGGAGTTGATGATCTGGTCGATCGCCTGCATGGCGAAATTGAAGGTCATGAACTCGACGATGGGCTTCAGCCCGGCCATAGCCGCGCCGACGCCGACGCCGGCGAAGCCGTGCTCGGTGATCGGCGTGTCGATGACGCGGCGGGCGCCGAATTCCTGCAGCAGGCCCTGGGTGATCTTGTAGGCGCCCTGATATTCCGCGACTTCCTCGCCCATGACGAACACGTCGGCATCGCGGCGCATTTCCTCGGCCATGGCGTCGCGCAGCGCCTCGCGCATGGTCTGGCTGACGAGTTCCGTGCCTTCGGGCACGTCCGGCTCCGGCAGCGCCTCCGGCTGGGGCGGGGCGGCGACGGCGGAATTGACCACGGCAGGCGTCGCCGGCGCGGAAGCGGCGACCGGCGAGGGCTCGACCGGGGCGGCGGCAACCGGCGGCGCCGATTCGGCGGCCTGCGGGCTCGGCGTGCCGATGGCGGCGGCGTCCTCGCCCTCGGCGAGAATGACCGCGATCGGGGTGTTCACCGCGACATCCTGCGTGCCCTCGGGCACCAGGATCTTGCCGAGGGTGCCCTCGTCAATGGCCTCGACTTCCATCGTGGCCTTGTCGGTCTCGATCTCGGCGATGACGTCGCCGGACTTGACCTGATCGCCCTCTTTCTTGAGCCACTTGGCGAGGTTGCCCTTCTCCATGGTCGGCGAGAGGGCAGGCATGAGAACTTCGGTCGGCATGGCGGCGTTCCCCAGAGAAACGTGCGTCAAAACTCGCGCGTCACGGCTTCGGTACCGGAAGCACCAGAGTGAGATTGCTGTAGACGGCCATCGAGGCGATGGCGACGAGAAGGGCGGCGAAGAAGGCGACCAGCATCTTGTTCAACACGGTCGCCTCGGCCGAGGTGGCGCCCGCCAGATACCGCGCGCCGAACGGCCAGAACACGGCCGCCAGGACACGCGGAACGGAGGAGCCGGCGACGCGGACGATGCCGAGGGCAACACGCGCCGCGAGAACCCACAGCACCACCGCCGCCGACACGCCGGCGACGAGAGTGACCCAGAAGACGCTGGCCAGCATCGCGCCGCGCTCAGCGCAGGATGTCGGTGTAGAGCTCGGACGGATCCGGCTCGGGGTCGGTGCTGGCGAAATCCGCCGCCGCGTTCATCTGGTCGCGCAGCTCGGCATCGATCGCCTTCAGCTCCTCCTCGGTGGCCCACTTCTTTTCCAGCAGACGGTTGCGCACCTGCTCGATCGGATCGTGCTCGGTACGCATCTTCTGCACCTCCTCCTTCGACCGGTACTTGGCCGGGTCGGACATGGAGTGGCCGCGATAGCGGTAGGTGAGCATTTCGAGGATGTAGGGCCCCTTGCCGGAGCGGGCGAACTCGACCGCGCGCTCGCCGGCCGCCTGCACCGCCCGCACATCCATGCCGTCGACCTGCTCGCCGGGAATGTTGAAGGAGGAACCGCGCTTGGAGAAATCGGTCTGGGCGGAGGCGCGGTTCACCGCGGTGCCCATGGCGTATTTGTTGTTCTCGATGATGTAGACGACCGGCAGCTTCCAGAGCTCCGCCATGTTGAAGCTCTCATAGACCTGGCCCTGATTGGCAGCCCCGTCGCCGAAATAGGCCAGGGTCACATTGCCATTGTCGCGGTAGTGATTGGCGAAGGCAAGGCCGGTGCCGAGCGAGACCTGGGCGCCGACGATGCCGTGACCGCCGAAGAAGCCCTTCTCGATGCTGAACATGTGCATCGAGCCGCCCTTGCCCTTGGAATAGCCGCCGCGACGGCCGGTAAGCTCGGCCATGACGCCCTTGGGGTCCATGCCGCAGGCCAGCATGTGGCCATGGTCGCGGTAGCCGGTGATGACCTGATCGCCCTCCTTGAGGGCCGCCTGCATGCCGACGACGACGGCTTCCTGGCCGATATAGAGATGGCAGAAGCCACCGATGAGGCCCATGCCGTAGAGCTGGCCGGCCTTTTCCTCGAAGCGGCGGATTTCCAGCATCCGGCGATAGGCCTCGAGTTCCTGCTCCCGGGTGAACTCGGAAACCGCCGCCGTGCCGTCCGTCCGCCGCGCGGAGCTCCGGGCTGCGGCCCGGGCCGGCGCTTTCGCGGTGGGGGCTCTTCCAACGGCCGATTTGTTGGCGGCGACTGCCATGGCGCATCCTCAGCTCGGGGACAAAGTCGGCACGTTAATAACGCACCTTCGCTCCCCGCGCTACGCGCTCAACGCAATGCTGCGACGCACAACATGTTGTGCGCGCAACGGTTTCCGCAATTCAACTCATTTCCGGTTCAAATGTCATTTTAGCTCAACTTCAGTTAAGCGCCTGGAATAGCGTCGTTTCCTATCGGAACCAGGCTGGCATACCAGACCTGCGCGCCGCCGATGAAATTTCGTTCAGTTGGCCTGGGCGCCGCCCGGAACGCGCAACAGGACGAGATCCCTGGGATGCACGAGGTTCAGCAGCACGCGCGCCTGCTCGTCCAGCATGTCGGCGTCAACCAGATCGGGCGACATCAGCGCCACCTTGGCCTGCAGGGCCTGGCGCTGCGCCCGCAGCTTGTCGCGCTCCTGGGTCAACTCCGTGTGCTGCTGCTCGAAGCTACGGCGGGCCAGAAGCCCGTATTGGCCATTATAGCCCTGGAAGGCGAAATAGCCGACGAGCGCCGCCGCTCCGAGATGGAGGATGACGGTCTGGAAAAAGGAGCGCCAGCGGGTGCGAATGATCATGAGGCGAGCCTAGTCAGGCGCGGTTGAGGGCCGGTTAACGCTAACGCCCGAAACCGCTCTTTTCGCAGCGCACACGTCCCGTCGCGATGCGCGCATTGCGGCGCGGGATGCCGGGAACGTGACACCGCCACAGCCGGATCGCTACCGCCCTGTGTGTCATTGTGGACGGTGACCGCCGGCCGGGAATGCTAGCTTTTGCAGTGCCAAGCCGGCGTGGATCGACGCCGAGCCTGAACCGGAGCAGCTTCCCCGGTGGATCCGGCCCGGCCGGACGCACGGAGGCCAACGCATGACCCGTAATGTCGAAGAACGCGCCCGCGCCCTTTGCGCCATGGACGCGCAAATGGCGGCCGTGCCGCCTAACGAGATTCCCGCTTTGGTGGAGCGCCTCTGGCCCATTGCCGCGCTGGAGATCAGCGGCGGCCTGTTGGAGCCCGACGTGCCGCAGGTGCCCGACCTGCCGCGCCTGAGGGCGGAATATGAACGGCTGAAGCGCTGACGGGCCGGCGCCGCCGCCGCACCCTCGCCAATGAAAAAAGCCCCCGTCCAGGACGGGGGCTTTCGTCAATCTGGAGCAGGCGCGCCTGCTGTCAGGCGAGCGACTTGATCGCCGAACGGCCGGCATAGATCGCCTGCGGGCCCAGTTCCTGCTCGATGCGCAGCAGCTGGTTGTACTTGGCCGTGCGGTCCGAGCGCGCCAGCGAGCCGGTCTTGATCTGCCCGCAATTGGTGGCGACCGCGAGATCGGCGATGGTCGAATCCTCGGTCTCGCCCGAGCGGTGCGACATGACGGCGGTGTAGCCGGCCTTGTGCGCCATCTCGACCGCGTTCAGTGTCTCGGTCAGCGAACCGATCTGGTTGACCTTGACCAGGATCGAATTGGCGACGCCCTGCGTGATGCCGGCCGACAGGCGGGTGACGTTGGTGACGAACAGGTCGTCGCCCACCAGCTGGCACTTGGAGCCGATGGTGTCGGTGAGAAGCTTCCAGCCCGCCCAATCGTCCTCGGCCATGCCGTCCTCGATGGTGCAGATCGGGTAGCGGCCGACGAGATCGGCGAGGTACTTCACCTGCGCCTCGATATCGCGCACCGCGCCCTCGCCTTCATAGTCGTACTTGCCGTTCTTGAAGAACTCGGTCGAGGCGCAGTCGAGGCCGATGAACACATCCTCACCGGGCTTGTAGCCGGCGGTCTCGATCGCCTTCACAACGAAGGCGAGCGCGGCGTCGGCGGAAGGCAGGTTGGGGGCGAAGCCGCCCTCGTCGCCCACATTGGTGTTGTGGCCGGCGTCCTTCAGCGCCTTCTTCAGCGTGTGGAAGATTTCCGCGCCGGTGCGCAGGCCTTCGGCGAAAGTCGGGGCGCCGACCGGCAGGATCATGAATTCCTGGAAGTCGATCGGGTTGTCGGCATGAGCGCCGCCATTGATGATGTTCATCATCGGCACCGGCAGGGTGCGGGCGTTCACGCCGCCGACATAGCGGTAGAGCGGAAGGTCGCGAGCGGCGGCAGCAGCCTTGGCCAGAGCCAGCGACACGCCGAGAATGGCGTTGGCGCCGAGGCGCGACTTGTTCGGCGTGCCGTCCAGCTCGATCAGAATCTGGTCGATGGCCGGCTGGTCCTCGGCGTCCATGCCGCCAATGGCGTCGAAGATCTCGCCATTGACCGCTTCGACGGCCTTGAGCACGCCCTTGCCGAGATAGCGCGCCTTGTCGCCGTCGCGCAGCTCGACGGCCTCATGCGCGCCGGTGGAGGCGCCCGAGGGGACGGCGGCGCGGCCCTGCGAGCCGTCTTCCAGCATCACATCCACCTCGACGGTGGGATTGCCGCGGCTGTCCAGGATTTCACGCCCAACGATATCGACGATGGCGGTCATACGTTTCCCCAATGCTCAACTCGGTCAGGATGGTCGAGGCGCTTCTACTCCGGCCATGTGACATGCGAAAGAGGTGCCAGCGACATATCGCCCGCCCCCTCCCCCAGGAGACCGACGCCATGACCGACATCGCCGACGGCACGACCCAGCTCGGCCGCCCCACCGCCCTGCCCGCAAGCCCCGACGAGGCGGTGCTTGAGCGGGTGCCGAATCCGCATCCCGGCACGAACTATGTCGCCCGCTTCACCGCACCGGAATTCACCTCGCTCTGCCCGGTGACCGGCCAGCCGGATTTCGCCCAGCTGGTGATCGACTATGTGCCCGACGGCTGGCTGGTCGAATCGAAATCGCTCAAGCTCTATCTCGGGAGCTTCCGCAACCACGGCGCCTTCCATGAGGACTGCACCGTTGCCATCGGCCTGCGGCTGCACGATCTGCTCCACCCGCGCTGGCTGCGTATCGGCGGCTATTGGTACCCGCGCGGCGGCATCCCGATCGACGTGTTCTGGCAGAGCGGCGCGCCGCTTGAGGGCGTGTGGCTGCCGGACCAGGGCGTCGCGCCCTATCGCGGGCGGGGGTGAGGGCTGCACACCGTCATCCCGGGCGGCCGCAGGCCGATCCGGGATGACGGCGCGAGACCGCTATTCCACCGTGACGGACTTCGCCAGATTGCGCGGCTGGTCGACATCGGTGCCCATCGCCACCGCCGTATGATAGGCGAGCAGCTGCACCGGAATGGCGTAGACCAGCGGGGTGATGAACGGGTTCATGTCCGGCAGCACCAGCGTCGCCTCGGTCTCCAGCGCCGCATGTTTCGCACCGGCCTCGTCGGTGATGAGGATGACGCGCCCGCCGCGCGCCGCCACTTCCTGCATGTTCGACATGGTCTTCTCGAACACGGCATCGTGCGGGGCGATCACCACGACCGGCATGTTCTCGTCGATCAGCGCGATCGGCCCGTGCTTGAGCTCGCCGGCGGCATAGCCCTCGGCGTGGATATAGGAGATTTCCTTGAGCTTCAGCGCCCCTTCCATCGCCAGCGGGAAGGACGTGCCGCGACCGAGATAGAGCACATCCTTGGTCTTGGCGAAGCTGCGGGCGAGGTGCTCGATGTCGGGGCCGAGATCGAGCGCGCGGTTCATCAGGCGCGGCACTTCCACGAGCGCATGAACCAGTGCCCGCTCCTCTTCCGCCGAGATCGCGCCGCGCGCGCGTCCTGCCGCGACGGCCAGCGCCGCCAGCGTTGCCAGCTGGCAGGTGAAGGCCTTGGTCGAGGCCACGCCGATTTCCGGCCCGGCCAGCGTCGGCAGCACCGCATGCGCCTCACGGGCGATGGTGGAGGTCGGCACGTTCACCACCGCGAGCAGGTGCTGCTTCTCCTGCCCGGCATAGCGCAGCGAGGCGAGAGTGTCGGCGGTCTCGCCGGATTGCGAGATGACGATGGCAAGCCCGTTGGCCGGCAGCGGCGCCTCGCGATAGCGGAACTCCGAGGCGACATCGATCTCCACCGGCAGGCGCGCATAGCGCTCGAACCAGTATTTCGCGATCAGCCCGGCATAATAGGCGGTGCCGCAGGCGGCGATGGAGATGCGCTCCAGCTTGGCGAAGTCGAAGGGCAGTTCGGGGAGCTGCACCGTCTCGTTGGCCATATCGAGATAATGCGCCAGCGTGTGGGCGACGACCTCGGGCTGCTCGTGCATCTCCTTGGCCATGAAATGGCGGAAGGCCCCCTTCTCGATCAGGAAGGCGGTGGCCGTGGTCTTCTGCGCCGCGCGCTCCACCCGGTGGTTCGCGCAATCGCGGATCTCGATCCCCTTGGCGCGCAGCACCGCCCAGTCGCCGTCTTCGAGATAGGCAATGGTGTCGGTGAAGGGCGCGAGGGCGATGGCATCGGAGCCGAGATACATCTCGCCCTTGCCATAACCGATGGCGAGCGGGCTGCCCTTGCGGGCGCCGATGAGCAGGTCCTCGTCGCCATCGAACAGAAAGGCGAGCGCGAAAGCCCCCTGAAGGCGCGGCAGCGCCGCCGCCACGGCGTCGGTGGGGCTGAGGCCGGCACGCAGTTCGCGCGTCACCAGATGGGCGACGACTTCGGTATCGGTCTCGCTTTCGAAATTGGCGCCGGAAGCGAGGAGTTCATCGCGCAGCTGGCGGAAATTCTCGATGATGCCATTATGCACCACCGCGACTTCCGTTGTGGCGTGGGGATGGGCATTGGCGACGCTGGGCCTGCCATGGGTGGCCCAGCGTGTGTGGCCGATGCCGATACGCGCCTCCAGCGGAGACTGGCGCAGCACCTCTTCCAGATTGCGCAGCTTGCCCTCGGCGCGGCGGCGGGAAATGTGCCCGCCCTGCAGCGCGGCAATGCCGGCGGAATCATAACCGCGATATTCCAGCCGCTTCAGCGAGTCGATCAGGCGATCCGCAACCGGCTCGGTGCCGACAATGCCGATGATTCCACACATGAGCCGGGCCCTTTCGTGAAGCGACGATCCGCGAGGCTACGATGGCGGGTTTAACCGGCCGTCACCGAAGCGTTGAAATCAATTCCGGTGTCGCTTCGTATCGCCGGCTTCGTGTCATTTCTTCGGCGCGAGCCCGGCGGAGAGCCGCGCGCGCAGCCGCGCCGCCAGTCCCGGCTTGTTGACCTGCCGCGCGCGGCCGATGGCCAGCGCGTCCGCCGGCACGTCGTCGGTGATCACCGAGCCGGTGCCGATATAGGCGCCGTCGCCGACGCTGACCGGCGCCACGAGCAGACTGTTCGTGCCGACAAAGGCGTTGGCGCCGATGGTGGTGCGATGCTTGCGGAAACCGTCATAATTGCAGGTGATGGTGCCCGCGCCGATATTGGTGTTCGCACCGACGCTGGAATCGCCGACATAGGACAGGTGATTCACCTTCGCCCCCGCGGCGAGGTCGGATGCCTTGATCTCCACGAAATTGCCGACATGCACCCCCTGCCCCAGCGCCGCGCCGGGCCGCAGCCGGGCGAACGGGCCGACAATCGCTCCGGGGCCGACATGAGCGCCCTCCACATGGCTGAAGGCGCGGATCGTGGCCCCCTCCTCCACCCGCACACCGGGGCCGAACACCACATTGGGCTCCACGATCACATCGCGGCCGAAGCGTGTATCGGCCGAGAGGAACACCGTTTCCGGCGCCACCAGCGTCACCCCCGCTTCCAGCGCCCGCGCCCGCAGGCGCTGCTGCAGGATCGCTTCCGCTTCGGCGAGCTGGGCGCGGCTGTTGACGCCCGCCACCTCTTCCGCCGCCACCTCGCACACGGCGGCGGCGCGCCCCTGCACACGGGCGATGGAAACCACGTCGGTCAGGTAGAATTCGCGCTTGGCATTGGCGTCGTCGACCTGGTCCAGCAAGCCGAGCGCCGCGCGGCCGTCGAGCGCCATCAGGCCGGCATTGCACAGGCGAATCGCGCGCTCGGCCGCGCTCGCCTCCTTCTCCTCGCGAATGGCGAGCAGTTCGCCGCCTTCGGTGACGAGGCGGCCATAGCCGGTGGGGTCGGCGGGGCGGAAGCCGAGCACGGCGACGCCCGCTCCTTCCGCCAGCGGCGCCCGCAGCGCGGCGAGGGTTTCCGGCTGCACCAGCGGCGTGTCGCCATACATGACAACCACATCGTCGAAACCGCGCTCCAGCGCCGCCCGCGCCGCGAGCACGGCATGGGCCGTGCCGCGCCGCTCCGTCTGCACGAAGATCTCGGCCTCCGGTGCCACGCGGCGCACCTCCGTTGCCACCTTGTCGTGGTCCGGCCCGATCACCACCGCGAGCCGCGCGGCGCCAGCGGCCAGCGCCGCGTCCAGCACATGCGCCACCATCGGCCGTCCGGCCACCGCGTGCAGAACCTTCGGCAGCGCCGAGCGCATGCGCGTACCCTCCCCGGCAGCGAGGACGATGACGAGAAGCTGGCGCATCGGCGGTCTCCAGAAGCGGCACGCGGGACGCGGCCCGGGCAGGGCTTTCGCGGGAAGGCGCTATCTAGCCCGACGGGAACGACGCGAAAAGACCGCCCGGCGTTCTCGGCGCCCGTCGACCGCGCGACGGCGGGCGGGGAAGCGTGTATCACCACGCGCCATGGACTCCCGCCCCGACACCCGCCGCGATTCCCCACCCGCCGCAACCGGCCTCGCGCACGACCCGTGGGCGATCGCGGCGCTGCTGGCGATGCCGCTGTTCTTTTCCACCAACCTCATTGTCGGCCGTGCGGTGGCGGAGCTGGTGCCGCCCTGGTCGCTGGCCTTCTGGCGCTGGCTGCTGGCGGTGGCGATACTCCTGCCGCTGACGGCGGGCGCGCTGCTACGCCATCGCAAACTGCTGCGGCGGGAATGGTGGCGCGTGCTGCTGCTGGGCTTTTTCGGCATGGTGCTGTGCGGCGGCAATGTCTATGTCGCGCTCCGGCACACCACCGCCGCCAATGCGACTCTGATCTACACCACCGCCACGCTGATGATCGTGGTGCTGGACGCGCTGCTGAAGCGCCAGAGACTGCCGGCGATCCAGCTGGTCGGCTCTCTGGCGGGCTTCGCCGGCATCGCGCTGATCGCCGTGCATGGCGAGGTGGGCCGGCTGCTCGGACTTGAGTTCAACAGCGGCGATCTCGGCATATTCGTCGCGGCGGTCGCGTGGGCGATCTATTCGCTGATGCTGCGCCAGGGACCGCTGACCCAGCTCGGCGGACAAACCGCCTTCGCCGCCAATGCCATCGCCGGCACGCTGCTGCTGGCGCCGCTGGCGCTGTGGGAGGCGGCGGGCGGGGCCGCCACCCCGTGGACGCTGGAAGCGTGGGGATCGATCGCCTTTCTCGCCATCTTCCCGTCCGTGCTGGCCTTCGGTCTGTTCCAGTATGCGATCAAGGTGGCCGGCGCGCCGGTGACGGCGAATGTGCTCTATCTCATGCCCGTCTACGGCGTGCTGCTGGCGGTGCTGCTGCTGGGCGAGGAACTGCACCTCTACCATGCCGTGGGCTTCGTGCTGATTCTCGGCGGGGTGATCCTCGCCACCCGGCGGCGGGAACCCGCGCCACGCCCGGCGGATTGATCGCCCGGCCGCGGCATGCGATGCAGCGGCCGCCGACGAACGGCCGTCGCAGAAGGACCGATACCGTGGCCCAACGCAGCTTCCTGCCCGGCGCCCGCGCCGCCAATGTCATCATCGCGCTCGGCGCCTTCGCCCTCGGCTGGGCAATCTATGTCCGCTATGCGCTGCTGGAACAGTCCTCGGTCGGTCTTGCCTGCCGGACGCTGGAGACCATGACCTGCGAGACGCGGGCGACGGTGATCGCCCTGTTCAGCCAGTCCGCCTTCGGCATTGCCGCGCTGATCGGCGCCACCCTCCAGCTGATCCGCCCCTCGCTTGTCATGTTCACCCTGGCGCTGATGGCGACCTGCGCCGGGCTGGTGGTCTACAACAACAACCTCGCCGGCCTCGCCGGCGGGTTGCTGCTCATATCCTTCGCCCGGCCGTGGCGAGGCGCCAGAGGGTAAGGGCCAGCACCACGAACAGGCTGCCGGTCCACAGCGCCTGCCAGTTCGCCAGCGTCTCGTTGAGCGGCACATAGAGGCCGGCGGCGAGGAACAGGCCGGCGGCGATCGCCTCCGCCTGCCGCCCCTCGGTGACGCGTCCGGGCCCGGCCACCACGGCGTAGAAGGCGAAGGCGGTGATGATCGGCGTCAGCCCGGCGAACTGGAAATCCTTGTAGCGCGGATCGAACACCAGCCCGAAGCCGATCTGCGCCGCGAGCACGATGACGGCGGCGAGCACCAGCGCGAGGCAGCGGTCGAAGAAGGGCGCACCCGGCGTCGCTTCGCTGTTGAGCGCCAGTGTCAGGGTGATGAGGCGGGTGCGCCGCCCGACCGCCACCGCGCAGGCGAGCGGCACCAGCAGCGCCAGCCCGACCAGCGCCGCCCCCCGAATCCAGCCGCCGACGCCGAGGCTTTCGCCGGGCACCGACGCCAGAAGCCGGCCGATCATCAGCCCGGCGAAGAAGGCGATCCCGGCCACCGCCGACCATTCCCGAACGCCGAGCGGTCGCCCGCCCGCGCGCCGCCCGGCCCAACCCGCGAGCCCAAAAAGGGCCCCGGCGAAGCCCACGCCGAGCGCCGCCTGCGCCATCCAATAGGGATGGTCGGACACGGGTTCGCCCCAGGTGAACTTGAACTCGCGGGTATAGGCATCGAGGAAGCCCCAATGGCCGCCCACCGTGCCCTCAAGCACCCGCTTCCACGGCTGGTCGAAGGCTTCGATAACGTTGAGCCGGTAGTTCTTGGCCTTGGCCAGCGCCAGCAATTCCTGAATCACATTGGCCTGGTTGGAGGGCGAGGGCAGCGCCCCCTCGCGCATGCGGCCCTCGCTCGGCCAGCCGGTCTCGCCGATGAGAATATCCTTGCCGGCAAATATCTCGCCGACATGCTCGCGGATCTCGCCGAGATGGGCGACGGAATCCTCCGCCGGCACCGGCATGTCTTCCCAGAAGGGCAGGATATGGACGGTGACGAAATCCACCGAATCCGCGAGCGAGCGGTTGCGCTCCCAGAACTCCCAGACATCGGCATAGGTGACGGGGACTTCCGGCGGAATCTTCGCCTTCACCTCTTTCAGGAAGCCGGCAATGTCATTGGCCGATTGCTCGCCGCGCAGCAGAACCTCATTGCCGACGATGACGGCCTTGACGACATCGGGGTTCTCCCTCGCCGCCTTGATGCCGCCTTCGATCTCGGCACGGTTGCGCACGGGATCGGCGGCGATCCAGATGCCCTGGAGCACGGTGAGGCCGTGCTTGCGGGCGAGTTCCGGCACGGCGGCAAGGCCGGCCTGGATCGAGGAATAGGTCCGCACACACTGCGTGATCTTGGAAAGGAGGGCGAGATCATCGTCGATCTGCGCCGGCGAGAAGGCCACATCCTCGGTGAACGGGCTCTGCCCAGGACGGAACGGGGCATAGGAAACGCAGGGCAGCTTCTCGCTCGCCGCCACCGGGGCGAAGGGCGCCGGCACCGGCTGCCCGAGCCACGCCCAGATAGCGACAATCGCCGCGCAGACGAGGGCGGCGAGGGCAAGGGGCAGTCGCATGCGAGACATCTCCGCCAGGGACGCGCCGAGTGGGCTCGGTCGCGAGGGGCTTCGTCGAAGGGCGTGGGCACGGTGTTCCGGCTCGTCCACCCTGCCGGGTAACGGGGCTTTGCGGCCACGGCAAGAGGCGTGTGCAAAGCTATGAAATTTTGCGCCGCCTGCGCCGCTCGGCGCCCGCCGTCATGCTGACAAATTCGATTGCTTCTCCTACTGTCCTCGCCGGTCCGGTGTTTCCTCTTTTGCGTGTGACGTTTCTCCCATGGTGTGCTCCGTACGTCCCTTCGCCGCCGCCCTGCTCGGTGGCCTGATCCTGATGTCTGCAGCGGCCGGCGGCGCGTGGGCGCAAAGCGCTCCCCCGGAGCAGAAGGCCGCCGAACAGAAGTCGCCGGAGGAGCAGGCAAAGGAAGAGGCGCAGCGCCGCTCGGTGGAGGAATATGCCGAGGCGGCCAAGCTGCCGGGCAATGCCGGCCTGCCGGAATGCGTGTGGTCCGGGCGGCGGATCGCCATGCTGCTGTGGCGCGACGACATCGACACCGCCCGCCGGCATCTCGAACTCTATGAGCGCTTCGGCTGCCCGACCGAGCACCTGAAGATCGCGTTCCGCTGCCTCGTCCGCCAGGGCAATATCGACAGCAAGGCGCAGGAGCGCCTGTCCGAACGCGTGCATGCCTGCTGGGTCAATCCGGACGCACAGCCCGCCACCGCGACGCCCGCGCCTGCTGCACCTGCGCAATGAATCCGCGCCGCGGCCCCCGGCGTGTCATCGGCGCGTCATGGGGCCGCCATAGTGGGGAACCATTCTCCCACTGACGCATTCTTCGCTGCAGAGCGGCATTGTCGGCAGGCGTGACGCGCTGTGGCGCGCCGCGGCAAAGATCGTGCTGCACGTGCGTTGAAACTGTATTATAATCCACCTGTCAGCCTCCCCTTTATCGTGGGTTTGTCTCATGCGCCCCGCCATTCGTGTCGCTGCCGCAGCCGTTGCGGTTGTGACGTGCGTCCATGCCTTTGTCTGGCTGGCTCTGCGTCAGGAGGTTTCCGCTCCCGCCGCACCCGATCGCTTCCAAAGCATGTCGTTCGCGCCCTATGGCCGCGACGCCAACCCGGATAAGGGTGAGCCGACCACCGAGGCGCAGATCCGCGCCGATGTGGAGGCGGTGGCGCCCTATACGCGCGGCGTGCGTACCTATGCCTCGACCGGCAATCTCGATCTGGTCGCGAAGATCGCCGCCGAGAAGGGGCTGAAGACCACGGTCGGCGCCTGGCTGGACGAGGACGAGTCGCGCAACGAGCGCGAAATCGCCAACGCCATCGAGGTCGCGAAGAAGAATTCGAACGTCGTCGGCATCGTGGTCGGCAACGAGTCGATCCTGCGCGCCGAACGCACGCCCGAGCAGCTGATCGAGACGATCCGCCGGGTGAAGCGCGAGACCAATGTGCCGGTAACCACCGGCGAAACCTGGGACGTGTGGCTCGACCACCCCGAGCTGGTTTCCGCCGTCGACTACATCGCCGCTCACATGCTGCCCTATTGGGAGGGCGTGACGCCGGAGCAGGTGGTCGACCACACCATCGCCATCTATGACCGCCTGCGCGCCACCTATCCCGGCAAGCGCATCGTCATCGCCGAGTTCGGCTGGCCGAGCCAGGGCTATAATCGCGACAGCGCCATCCCCGGCGAGGTGGAACAGGCGCAGATCATCCGCACCTTCGCCGCCCGCGCCGATGCGCTCGGCATCGAATACAACCTCATCGAGGCGTTCGACGCGCCGTGGAAAAGCTTCGAGGGCAGCGTCGGCCAGTACTGGGGCATTCTCGACGCCAACCGCGTCGCGAAATTCCCGATGGCCGGCCCGATCACCCCCTCGACCTACAACGCCACCGCCGCCATCGCGCTGCTGCTCGGCATCGCCTTCTCGCTGCCCGTGTTCCGCTTCGCCCGCCTCACCCTGCTGCAGGCGCTGGTGATGGTCGGCGCGGCCAACCTTGCCGGCGCCTGGGTGGCGACCGTCACCGACCACTGGCTGACGCATTATGTCGTTGGCGGCAACATGGTGACCATGGTCGTCAGTCTGGTGCTGCTGGTGCCGCTCGTCATCGTCATGCTCTACCGGGTGGAGGAACTCTCCACCATCGCCTTCGGCCGCACCCCGCGCCGGCTGCTGCGCAAGGAAAACGCGTCCGCGCCCTCGCGCACGCCCAAGGTATCGATCCACATCCCGGCCTATAAGGAGCCGCCGGAGATGCTGAAGCAGACGCTCGACAGCGTCGCCCGGCTGAACTGGCCGAACTTCGAATGCCTGGTCATCATCAACAACACGCCCGACCCGGCCTTCTGGGAGCCGATCGAAGCCCATTGTCGCGAACTGGGTGAGCGCTTCAAGTTCATCAACCTGCCCAAGGTGGCAGGCTTCAAGGCCGGCGCGCTGCGCGAGGCCATGCTGCAGACCGCGCCGGACGCCGAGATCATCGGCATCATCGACGCCGACTATGTCGTCGATCCGAACTGGCTGATGAACCTCGTGCCGACCTTCGAAGACCCGACCGTCGGCATCGTCCAGGCGCCGCAGGACCACCGCGACGCCGACCGTAGCCTGCTGCACGAGGCGATGAACACCGAATATGCCGGCTTCTTCGACATCGGCATGGTCCAGCGCAACGAGCATGACGCCATCGTCGTGCACGGCACCATGTGCCTGATGCGCCGCGCCGCCATGGTCGAGGCCGGCGACTGGTCGAGCGACACGATCTGCGAGGACACCGATCTCGGCCTCGCCATCGTCGAGCGCGGCTGGAAGAGCCATTACACCAATGAGCGCTATGGCTGGGGCCTGCTGCCGGACGACTTCGCCTCGTTCAAGAAGCAGCGCCACCGCTGGGCCTATGGCGGCATGCAGATCATCAAGAAGCATTGGCGCCGCATGCTGCCCAATGCCGGCACCCGTCTCACCCCGGCGCAGCGCCGCGAGTTCAGCATCGGCTGGGTGAGCTGGCTCGGCTCGGAAAGCGTCGGCGCGCTGGTGGCGATCCTGTCGCTGCTCTGGGTGCCCTTCGTGCTTGGCCTCGGCATCGCCGTGCCGCAGCGCATCCTCACCATCCCGATCGTGTTCTGCTTCGGCATCTACCTGCTGCACTTCATCGCGCTCTACCGCCTGCGCGTCGCCACGACGCCGGTGCGCATGATCGGCGCCGCCTTCGCGGCGATGGCGGTGCAGTTCACCGTGGCCAAGGCGGTCTATGACAGCTTCCGCTACAAGGACCTCGCCTTTGCCCGCACCGCCAAGGGCTCGTGGCTGGCCGACGCCGCCCGCGCCTTCCCGGCGCTGCCGGAAGCGATCATCGGTGCCGGGCTGATGCTCGCCGCGATCGGGCTGCGGCTGACCAATTGGCACGCCGTAGTAGAGGTCGATCTGTTCGCCCTGGCGCTGGCGATCCAGAGCCTGCCCTTCCTGGCGGCTGCCGGCATCGGCTGGCTGGAAGGCTCGCCGCTCAACTCCTTCGCCACCTGGCGCGCCCTGCGCGGCCGCGCGCTGGCGCTGTTGCCGGGCCGCTCGGCCCAGCCTCAGGCGCTGCCGGAGGAGATCGGCTGACACTGCAGGAGGGCCCGCCCTCCTCGCATCGTGCATAAAGAAAGCCCCGGAAGCGATTCCGGGGCTTTTGTTTTTCATCTCAGGATTGGTTCGGATCAAGTCGCCGCTTCGAACACCAGCGTCGCTCCCAGCGCCGCTTTCGGGCCGACCACGACCACGCCTTCAATATCCTCCACCGACATGCGGGACGAAGACACCCGCCGGCGCAGCCGGTCCATATCCGCGACCCCGAAGCGCACAGCGGCGAGGCGCAGCCCCGGCCCGGACGGTGCCGGCACCCCGAAGCGCTGGGTGAACAATGCGTCGCTCATCACGTCGATATCGCCGCGCGGGGTCTTGAGGATGTACCAGCCTTCGACCGCCCGCCGCGCATCCATGCCGGCGAAATTGGCGAGAAAGCCGGTATGGGCCGCCGGGTCGGCGGCGGTCATCACCACGCCCACCACGCTCTGTGCGCCATTCATGTGCCGCTGCAGATCCACGGACCAGAAATTCTCCGGGAATATCTGCTGGCAGGTGAAGAAGCCGGCATGCGGCGAGGCCCGGTCGCGCGCATAGGCGAGGTTGAAGGCGACCTTGACGCCCACGCCGTCGAGCCGCTTGCCCTCCCGCTCGAAGCTGAAAAGGTCGATGCCGCCGATCCCGGCCGTGTCGAACTCCAGCTTGTCGATCGCAGCGTCCCGCCCTTCCAGCACCAGCATGGAAAGGCCGGGACCGACCTCGGCGAGGAAATCGCGGTTGAACGCGCCGAAGGAAAAGCGCGTCACGTCCTGTGGCGG
Source organism: Ancylobacter polymorphus (assembly GCF_030813495.1). Classification (GTDB taxonomy): domain Bacteria; phylum Pseudomonadota; class Alphaproteobacteria; order Rhizobiales; family Xanthobacteraceae; genus Ancylobacter; species Ancylobacter polymorphus. Next base: position 533,030 of record NZ_JAUSUI010000001.1, read on the forward strand.
GATCTTCTCGGCGTCGGCGATCTCAAGCAATTCGACGAAGAAGCCCGGCAGCTGCACGATGCGGTTGTCGGTGCCCCAGGGATGGCGGTTGCGGGTGCCGACCGTGAAGCCGAGCATGTCGTAAAGTTCGCCCGCCGCCTCGAGGTCGCGGACGACATGGACGACGTGATCAAGACCGCGCTCCACCAGCACCTTCTCCCCTGCTTGCCCGGCACATGCGGCGCCGGGCGAGAATCCCGGCCACCATCAGAGCACGCCGACGGCTGGCGAACCAGCCTCGACTGTCGGCGAGGGGGCAGGCATGGGCAAGGTGGCGGCTTGGACGGGGGATCCCTCCCGCCGCGTTCCTGTCGGCACCGGTGCTGCGCGCCCGTCGACAGGGCGCGCAGGGTCGAGGGTTACGTTTCGCCGGCCGGCGCTCAGAACAGCCGGCTCTGCACCGCTGCCGCGCCGATGAAGGAGGCGAAGAGCGGGTGCGGCTCGAAGGGGCGCGACTTCAGTTCGGGATGGAACTGCACGCCGACGAACCAGGGGTGATCGGGATATTCGATGATCTCCGGCAGCAGCCCGTCCGGCGAGAGGCCGGAGAACAGCATGCCGCAGGCCTCCAGCCGCTCGCGATAGGCCATGTTGACCTCGTAACGGTGGCGATGGCGCTCGAAGATCGAGGTGTCGCCATAAATCTCTGCGACCCGGCTGCCCTCGGCCAGCGCGGCGGGATAAGCGCCGAGACGCATGGTGCCGCCGAGATCGCTGCCGATGCCGCGCTTTTCCAGCTCATTGCCGCGCAGCCACTCGGTGAGCAGGCCGACCACCGGCTCATCCGTGGGGCCGAACTCCGTCGAATTGGCCTTCTCCACCCCGACCAGATTGCGCGTCGCCTCGATCACCGCCATCTGCATGCCGAAGCAGATGCCGAGATAGGGCACGCGCCGCTCGCGGGCGAACTGGGCCGCGCGGATCTTGCCCTCGGCGCCGCGCTGGCCGAAGCCGCCCGGCACGAGAATGCCGTGGACATGCTCAAGGAAGGGGGCGGGGTCCTCGCGCTCGAAAATCTCGCTCTCGATCCAGTCGAGATTGACCCGCATATTGTTGGCGAGCCCGCCATGGGTCAGCGCTTCGATGAGGGACTTGTAGGCGTCCTTCATCCCCGTGTACTTGCCGACAATGGCGATGGTGACCGAGCCTTCCGGGTTGCGGATGCCGGCTTCCACCTTCTTCCAGCGCGTCAGGTCCGGTTCGGGCGCCGGCTCGATGCCGAAGGCCGCCAGCACTTCCGTATCGAGCCCTGCCTCGTGATAGGCCGAGGGCACGGCATAGATGCTGTCGGCATCGCGCGCCTCGATCACCGCGCTTTCACGCACATTGCAGAACAGGCCGAGCTTGCGGCGCTCCTCGCGCGGAATCTCGCGGTCGGTGCGGCAGAGCAGGATGTCCGGCGCGATGCCGATGGAGCGCAGTTCCTTCACCGAATGCTGCGTCGGCTTGGTCTTCAGTTCACCGGCGGAGGGGATGAAGGGCAGCAAAGTGAGGTGGATATAGATGCAGTGCCGGCGCGGCAGCTCGTTGCCGATCTGGCGGATCGCCTCCAGGAACGGCATCGCCTCGATATCGCCGACCGTGCCGCCGATCTCCACCAGCACGAAGTCGTAGCCCTCATTGCCCGAGAGCACGAAGTCCTTGATGGCGTTGGTGACGTGCGGAATCACCTGGATGGTGGCGCCGAGATAGTCGCCGCGCCGCTCCTTGGTGAGGATGTCCTGATAGATGCGCCCGGTGGTGATGTTGTCCTGCTTGGTCGCGGGACGGCCGGTGAAGCGCTCGTAATGGCCGAGGTCGAGATCGGTCTCGGCACCGTCATCGGTGACGAAGACTTCGCCGTGCTGATACGGGCTCATCGTGCCCGGATCGACGTTGAGATAGGGGTCGAGCTTGCGCAGCCGGGTCTTGTACCCACGGGCCTGCAACAATGCACCGAGTGCGGCGGAGGCGAGGCCCTTGCCAAGCGAGGACACGACGCCGCCGGTGATGAAGATGTAGCGCGCCATGGGATTTGGTTTCTACCGGCAAAAACGCGATTCGACGAGGGCCCGCCTTGCCGAACGGGCGCCCGCCTGTGGCTAAACCGAGGGCCGCGCCGACGCTTGTCGACGCGGCTCCGTTATCACTGCGACTGCGGAGCCTGCGGCGCGGCGGGAGCGGCCGGCGGCGCGGGCTGGGCGGCGTTGAGCTGGTCCAGCACGGAGCCGCCGGGAGCAGGAGCCGAGGGCGCGCCGGGAACGGCGGCCGGGGCATTGAAAATCGTCGTCGGACCGCGGCCCCAACCGGCGAGAATGGTGAGCGACAGGCTGGTGATGAAGAACAAACCGGCCAGAATCGCCGTCGCGCGGGTCAGCACATTGGCCGTGCCGCGCGCGCTGAAGAAGCCGCCGCCACCGCCTCCCCCGCCGCCAATGCCGAGCCCGCCCCCTTCGGAACGCTGAATCAGCACCACGCCGATCAGGGCCAGCACGACCATGAGATGGATGACGATGAGTACGGTTTGCATCTGACGCCTTCAAAATGCTCATGCAGCGGCACGCGAGCCCAATCCTGAACTCGCCCGCCGCACGTGTTGGGCGCGTTCCTACACGATTGCGCCCGGCGTTTCCAGCCGCCCGACCACAGGGATTGTTGGCGGGCGGCCGGAAGGCGCCGCGCTACAGATAGGCACGCGCAATGGCGAGAAAAGACTCCGCCTTCAGGCTGGCACCGCCGACCAGCGCGCCGTCCACATCGGCGATGGACAGGATGTCGCCCGCGTTCTCCGGTTTGACCGAGCCGCCATAGAGCAGGCGCACCCCGTGGCCCTCGGCTCCGAAGCGGGCGACCAGTTCGCCGCGCAGCAGCGCGTGCATCTCGGCGATGTCGCCAGCGGTCGGCGTCAGCCCGGTGCCGATCGCCCAGACCGGCTCATAGGCGACCACAAGATTGGCGGCGCTGGCCCCGTCGGGCACTGAGCCGGCGAGCTGGGAGCGGACCACGTCAAGGGCCCGGAACGCCTCCCGCTCAGAACGGGTCTCGCCGACGCAGAGAATGGCGATAAGGCCGGCACGCCAAGCCGCCTCGACCTTCGCCCGCGCCAGCGCGTCGGTCTCACCATGTTCGGACCGGCGCTCGGAATGGCCGAGAATGACCGCGGTGGCGCCGGTGTCGGCGATCATCTCGGCAGAGATGTCACCCGTGTAGGCCCCGGCGGCCTTAGGGTGGCAATCCTGCCCGCCAATGCCGATGCGGGTGCCCAGCGCCGCGACCGCCATGGCCGACATGACGGTGGCGGGCGGACAGACCAGTAGGTCGACCTGCGCCCTGAGCGCGGGATCGTAGCCCGCGCTGATGCGGCCGAACTCGGCTATGGATGCCTTGAGGCCGTGCATTTTCCAATTGCCGGCCACCAGCGGACGACGCTTCGACATGCCGTCACTCACCTTTCACACAAATGCCACGCAGCACACCTCATAGCAGAGTGTCGCAGCGTGAACAGGGTATCGTGACGCCGGCAAATGCCGCGCTGTGCCGTTGCGGCGACGGGGACGCCTCCCTATTATGCGCGCCTTTCGCGCCCCGGGCCGTCGCCCGCACGACGCCAGACGAGAATCATATGCTTGAGACCCTGCGCAAAAGCGCTTCCGGAATAGTCGCCAAGATCCTGATGGGTCTCCTCATCCTCAGCTTCGCGGTCTGGGGCATCGCCGACGTGTTCCGCGGCTTCGGCAGCCAGACGCTGGCAACCATCGGCGATACCGAAATCACGGTGCCGGAGTTCCGCCAGATCTACCAGGAGCGGCTGCAGCAGATCAGCCAGCAGCTCAAGCGCGGCATCACGCCGGATCAGGCGCGGGCCTTCGGCATTCCCGACCAGTTGCTGAACGAGCAGCTGGCCGAGGCGGCGCTCAACGATCAGGCGAAGGCGCTCGGCCTCGCCCTGTCGGATGAGGAGATCGCGCGGCGGGTGCAGTCGAACCCGGCCTTCCACGGCCCCAGCGGCAGTTTCGATCCGGCCTATTTCAACCAGCTCCTGCGCTCCAACGGCTTCACCGAGGCGCGCTTCGTCGCGGCCGAGCGCGCGCTGGCGCTGCGCCAGCAGCTGATCCAGTCGCTGGGCGGCGGCATCGAAGTGCCGGCCGTGCTCAAGGGCGCACTCGCCCGCTATGAGGGCGAGGAACGCTCGGTCAATTACGCGATGCTGACCCCCGCCTCCCTCGCCGCTCCGGCCGACCCTTCGGACGAGGAGCTGCGCAAGTTCTTCGACGAACGCAAGGTCGCCTTCCGCGCGCCCGAATATCGCAAGATCGGCGTGCTGGTGCTCACCCCCGAGGCGCTGGCGGCAAGCGAGACTGTCTCCGACGCCGAGGTCAAGGCCGCCTACGACGCCAATCTCTCCACCTATGGCACGCCGGAAAAGCGCGTCGTGCAGCAGCTCGTCTTCCCCAATGAGGAAGAAGCCAAGGCTGCCGCCGACCGCATCAAGGCCGGCACGGCCTTTGCCGACATCGTCACCGAGCGCAAGCTGACCGCCAAGGATGTCGATCTCGGCGATGTCTCGCGCGCCGACATCATCGACCGCCAGGTGGCCGACGCCGCCTTCTCCCTGCCCGCCAACGGCACCAGCGATGTGGTCGCCGGCCGCTTCGGCCCGGTCATCGTCCATATCGGCGCCATCACCCCCGGCAGCGTCCAGCCGCTGGAGGAAGTGGCGCCGGCGATCAAGGCGGCGCTGCAGGTCAATGCCGCCCGCCGGGCGATGCTCGCGACCTATGACAAGATCGAGGACGAGCGCGCCGGCGGCGCGCAGCTCGCCGAGGTCGCCGGCAAGTTCGGGCTCACCCTGCAGAATTTCGACACCAGCGTTCATGGCCAGACCCCGGACGGCAGCGCGGTTGCCTCCTTCCCCGCGCGTTCGGACGTGCTGCGCGGCGCCTTCGCCACCACGGTCGGTGAGGAGAACGAGCCCGTCCAGCTGCCGCAGAATGGCGGCTATGTCTGGTACCAGGTCGATGAGATCACCCCGCCGCGCGACCGCAGCTTCGAGGAGGCGCGGGCGCAGGTTCTGGAGCGCTGGAAACAGGACCAGGCCGCCCAGGCGCTCGACAAGAAGGTCGAGGAGATCAAGGCCAAGATCGCCGCCGGCACGCCCTTCGACCAGGCCGTGACCGGGGCCGGGCTCGAATTGCGCGCCGCCAACGGCCTGCGCCGTGGCCGCACCGCCGACGGCGTGCCGCAGGACATCATGGCCGCCGTGTTCGAGACCCCCGAGGGGGGCGTCGGCAGCGCGCTCGCCGAGGGCGGCGACAGCCGGCTGCTGTTCCAGGTGCTGCGTGCCGTCGTGCCGGCGGCCGCCGCCGCCACCGACGAGAAGCTTCTGTCCGACCTGCGCACGAGCATGGAGAACGACCTGATGACGGAGTATCTGGTCGAGCTGCAAAGCCGGCTCGGCGCCCGCATCAACCGCGCCGCGCTCGACCAGATCGTCGGCACCGACGCGGTGAACTGAGGCGGAACGCAGGTCATGAGCCTCACTCCCGAAGCGGCGGACTTCGCCGCCGCCTATCAGCGCGGCGAGGCGCAGGTGGTTACCACCACGCTCATCGCCGATCTCGAAACCCCGGTCTCGGCCTTCCTCAAGATCGCCGGCGAGCGCCCGAACAGCTTCCTGCTCGAATCGGTCGAGGGCGGCGCCACGCGCGGGCGCTATTCGATGATCGGTATCGAGCCGGATGTGATCTGGCGCTGCCATGGCGACAAGGCGGAGATCAACCGCCGCGCTGCCAGCGACGCCGACGCTTTCGAGCCGTGCCCGGACAAGCCGCTGGTCTCGCTGCGCCGGCTGGTGGAGGAATCGCGCATTCATCTGCCCGAAGGCGCCCCGCCCATGGCGGCGGGCGTGTTCGGCTATCTCGGCTACGACATGGTGCGGCAGATGGAGCGGCTTCCCGCGCCCAAGCCCGATGTCATCGACGTGCCGGATTCGATCTTCATCCGCCCCACCGTCATGGTGGTGTTCGACGCGGTGCGCGACGAGATCACCGTCGTCACCCCTGTTCGCCCGACGCCCGATATGACGGCCACCGCCGCCTATGAGGCGGCGCGCGTGCGGCTGGAAAAGGTGGTGGCCGCGCTTGACAGCGCGCTGCCCAACCTGCCCTCGGAAGACGCGTTCCACCAGGCGGTGGAGCCGCAGTCCAACACCGAGCCGGCCGAATATCGCGACATGGTCGAGCGGGCGAAGGAGTATATCCGCGCCGGCGACATCTTCCAGGTCGTGCTCTCCCAGCGTTTCGAGGCGCCCTTCGCGCTGCCACCCTTCTCGCTCTACCGGGCATTGCGGCGGATCAACCCGGCGCCGTTCCTCGTCTATTTCAACTTCGGCGGCTTCTCGCTGGTCTGTTCCAGCCCGGAAATCCTGGTGCGGCTGCGCGACGGCACCGTCACCATCCGCCCCATCGCCGGCACCCGCCGACGCGGCGCCACTCCGCATGAGGACAAGGCGCTGGAGGAAGAACTCCTCGCCGACCCGAAGGAGCGGGCCGAACATCTGATGCTGCTCGACCTCGGCCGCAACGATGTCGGCCGCGTGGCGAAGATCGGTACGGTGGAGGTGACCGACAGCTTCTTCATCGAGCGCTACAGCCAAGTGATGCATATCGTCTCCAATGTCGAAGGCGCGCTCGACCCGCGCCGCGACGCGCTGGACGCACTGGCCGCCGGTTTCCCTGCCGGCACGGTATCGGGCGCGCCGAAAGTGCGGGCGATGGAGATCATCGACGAGCTGGAGCGCGACAAGCGTGGCATCTATGCCGGCGCCATCGGTTATTTCGGCGCCGATGGCGAGATGGACACCTGCATCGTGCTGCGCACCGCCGTGGTGAAGGACGGGCGGATGTATGTGCAGGCGGGCGCCGGCATCGTCTATGATTCCGTGCCCGAAAGCGAACAGCAGGAATGCGTCAACAAGGCCAAGGCGCTGTTCCGCGCCGGCGAGGAAGCCGTGCGCTTCGCCGCCCGGGCCGGCAGGGGGCAGTAAGGCGATGAGCAGGGATCGGCGCCACGAGCGATGGCGGGGCTGGCGATAGAGACCATCGCCCGCCGGCGCGGCTTGACCCCGCGCCGGAACAGCCCCTAGACCTTCTCACAGCCGCATCAGGCCGGCGGATGGACGCACGATGATCCTGCTCATCGACAATTACGACAGCTTCACCTGGAACCTCGTCCACTACATTGGCGGGCTCGGCGCCGAGGTGGAGGTGCGCCGCAACGACACGCTCACCGTCGATGAGGCGATGGCGCTGAAGCCGGAGGCGATCGTCATTTCGCCCGGCCCGGCGACCCCCAACGAGGCCGGCATTTCCTGCGCGCTCATCGAGCGCGCCGCGAAGGAAGGCGTGCCGGTGTTCGGCGTCTGCCTCGGACACCAGGCCATCGGCCAGGTGTTCGGCGGCGACGTGGTGCGCGCGCCGCAGCCGATCCATGGCAAGCTGTCGGACATCCACCACCGCAATGACGGCGTGTTCCACGGCATCAACGGGCCGCTGAAGGCGACGCGCTACCACTCGCTGGTGGTGAAGCGCGACACGCTGCCCGACACGCTGGCGGTCACGGCCGAGACCGATGACGGCCTCATCATGGGCCTGTCGCACACCACGCTGCCCGTGCATGGCGTGCAATTTCACCCGGAGAGCATCGCCTCCGAGCACGGCCGCACCATTCTCAAGAATTTCCTCGATCTCGCGCGCGCCTGGAATGCCGGCCCCGGCCGGGAGCGGGCGGCGTGAGCGCGGCACAACAGGCGGGGACGCAGAGCCAGATGGACAATCTCAAGCCCATTATCGGCAAGCTGGCGACCGGCACCACGCTGACGCGTGCGGAAGCCGCCGCCGCCTTCGACGTGATGATGTCCGGCGAGGCGACGCCCTCGCAGATCGGCGCCATCCTCATGGCGCTGCGGGTGCGCGGCGAGGCGATCGAGGAGATTGCCGGCGCCGTCACCACCATGCGCTCCAAGATGCTGCGGGTGGACGCGCCGGCGGAAGCGGTGGACGTAGTCGGCACCGGCGGCGACGCCTCCGGCTCCTACAACATTTCCACCTGCGCCTCCTTCATCGTCGCCGGGGCGGGCGTCCCGGTGGCCAAGCACGGCAACCGTGCGCTGTCCTCCAAATCCGGCGCGGCGGATGTGCTGATGGCGCTGGGAGTGAAGATCGACCTGACGCCGCAACAGATCGCCACCTGCATCCGCGAGGCGGGCATCGGCTTCATGTTCGCCCCGGCCCATCACCCGGCGATGAAGCATGTCGGCCCGACGCGGGTGGAAATGGGCACGCGCACCATCTTCAACCTCATCGGCCCGCTGTCGAATCCCGCCGGCGTGACCCGTCAGATGGTCGGCGTGTTCGCCCGCACCTGGGTCGAGCCCCTCGCCGAAGTGCTGCGCACGCTGGGGTCCGCCCATGCCTGGGTGGTGCATGGCTCCGACGGGCTCGACGAGATCACCACGACAGGCCCGACCCAGGTGGCCGAGCTGAAGGATGGCAGCATCCGCAGCTTCGAGATCACGCCGGAAGAGTTCGGCCTTGCCCGGGCGACGCCGGAGGCGCTGAAGGGCGGCGACGGCGCCGCCAATGCACTGGCGCTGCGCGCCGTGCTGGCGGGCGAGCCGAGCGCCTATGCCGATGTCTCGCTGCTGAATGCCGCCGCCGCGCTGGTCGTCGCCGGCAAGGCGGACGACCTCGGCGCCGGGCTGGAGCTGGCCCGCGCCAGCCTCACGGGCGGCCATGCCGCCGCGGCGCTCGACCGGCTGATCGCCACCTCGGCACTGGCGGCGGCGGAATAGGAGCGCGCGATGGCCGACATTCTGGAGAAGATCGGCGCTTATAAGCGCGAGGAGATCGCCACCGCCAAGCGCGAGCGGCCGCTCGCGCAGGTGCGCGACGCCGCCGAGGCGCAGCCGCCAGCGCGCGGCTTCCTGCGGGCGATCGAGGCGAAGATCGCTGAAGGCCGCACCGCGCTGATCGCCGAGATCAAGAAAGCCAGCCCCTCCAAGGGACTGATCCGCGCCGATTTCGACCCGCCCGCGCTGGCGAAGGCCTATGAGGCCGGCGGCGCGGCGTGTCTGTCCGTGCTGACCGACGGCCCCTCCTTCCACGGCGCGCCGGAATTCCTCGTCGCCGCCCGCGCCGCCTGCGCGCTGCCGGCGCTGCGCAAGGATTTCCTTTACGACACCTATCAGGTGTTCGAGGCGCGCAGCTGGGGCGCGGACTGCATCCTCGTCATCATGGCCTTGGTCGACGATGCGCTGGCGCTCGACCTTGTCGAGACCGCCCACGGCCTCGGCATGGACGCGCTGATCGAGGTGCATGACGACGCCGAACTCGACCGGGCCTTGAAGCTGCCGGCGAAGCTGGTCGGCATCAATAACCGCAACCTGCGCACCTTCGACGTGACGCTGGAAACCTCCGAGCGCCTCGCCCCGCGCATCCCGGCGGACCGCATCATCGTCGGCGAGAGCGGCATCTTCACGCCGGACGATATCGCCCGGCTGGCGCAGGTGAACATCAGCACCATCCTTGTCGGCGAAAGCCTGATGCGGCAGGCGGATGTGGCGGCGGCGACGCGGGCCCTGCTCGCCCCCGCCCTGCCCGCGCGCGCGGCCGGCTGAGCGATGAGCGACGCGCCCCGCCTCACCCATCTCGACGCCGCCGGCGCCGCCCACATGGTCGATGTCGCCGACAAGGCCGTCACCGACCGCGTGGCGGTGGCAGAGGGGCAGGTGACGATGCGGGCGGAGACGCTCGAGCTCATCCTCTCCGGCAACGCCAAGAAGGGCGATGTGATCGGCACGGCACGGCTCGCCGGCATCATGGCGGCCAAGCGTACGCATGAGCTGATCCCGCTCTGCCATGCGCTGCTGCTGTCCAAGGTCGCGGTGGAGATCGAGCCGGCGCCGTCACTCCCCGGTCTCGTCATCCGCGCCACCGTGCGCACCGCCGGACAGACCGGGGTGGAGATGGAAGCGCTGACCGCGGTCACCGTCGCCGGCCTCACCATTTACGACATGGCCAAGGCGGTCGACCGGGGCATGCGGATCGAGAATGTCCGCCTGCTGGAAAAGGCCGGCGGGCGTTCCGGCCACTGGCAGGCCGACTGAGGAGAGAACCATGGCGCTGATGCCGGTCGAGGAGGCGCTGTCCCTCCTTCTCTCCACCGCCGCGCCGCTCGGCGCCGAGACCGTGCCGCTGGATGCCGCCGCCGGCCGGGTGCTGACCGCGCCGGTGATCGCCCGCCGCACCACGCCGGGCGCCGATGTTTCCGCCATGGATGGCTACGCGCTGCGGGCGCAGGATGCCACCGAGCCGGGGGCAACGCTCACCGTCATCGGCGAATCCGCCGCCGGCCGCCCCTATACCGGCGCGGTGCTGCCCGGCACCACGGTCCGCATCTTCACCGGCGCCGTGCTGCCGGAAGGCGCCGACGCCATCGTTATCCAGGAGGACACGCGCCGCGCGGGCGATGTCGTCACGGTGACGGAAGCGGCGACGCCCGGCCGGCATATCCGTCGCGCCGGCGACGACTTCGCCGCGGGTGAGACACTGCTGCCGGCCGGCCACCGCCTGCGTGCGCGCGACCTCGCCCTTGTCGCCGCCGGCGATGTCGACATGGTTTCCGTGGCGCGCCGCCCGCGTGTCGCGCTGCTGTCCACGGGCGACGAGCTGGTGCGGCCGGGCACAGCCGCGGGGGCTCATCAGGTGATCGTCTCCAACATCTACTCCGTCGCCGCCTTGGCCCGTGGGGCCGGGGCGGAGGTGATCGACCTCGGCATCCTCCCCGACCGCATGGACGCGACCGAGACCGGCGTGCGGGCGGCGCTCGATGGCGGCTTCGACGTGCTGGTGACGACGGGCGGCGCCTCGGTGGGGGACCACGACCTCATCGCCCCGGCGCTCACCGCGCAGGGGGTTGACCTCGCCGTCCACAAAATCGCGCTGCGGCCGGGAAAGCCGCTAATGTTCGGCCGTTCCGCCGCGACGCGCACGCAGGTTCTCGGGCTGCCCGGCAACCCCGTTTCGGCCCATGTCTGCGCGCTGCTGTTCCTCGTGCCGCTCATCAAGGCGCTGCAGGGGCTGGCCGTGCCGGCCCATCCCGCGCTGGAGCCCGCCCGACTCGCGGCCGATGTGAAGGCGAACGAGCAGCGCATGGATTTCCAGCGGGCCGAAATCGTCGGCCATGCGGAGGTCGTGCCGCTGGTACGGCCGCTGCCGGTGCAGGACAGTTCCATGCTGCGCAACCTCGCCCGCGCTGATGTGCTGCTCGTCCGCCGGCCACACGCGCCGGCGGCCATGGCCGGGGAACCGTGCGAGATTCTGCGCCTGGAGGATTGACGCCGCCCGGCCGCGCCTGTGTTCTCAACGCTTGGCTGGCGAATGAGGGGCTGCGCATGGACATCGATCTTCCCGAGATAGTCGCCGAAGTCCGCGCCGCCTTCGAGCGCTATGAGCGGGCGCTGGTGGGCAATGATGTCGCCGAACTCGACGCGCTGTTCTGGGACGATACCCGCACCCTGCGCTATGGTGGGGCTGAGAATCTCTATGGCATCGCGGCGATCCGCGCCTTCCGCGCCGCCCGCTCGCCCGCCGGGCTGGAACGGACACTCGACGGCACGGTGATCACCACCTATGGCCGCGACATGGCGGTGGCCTCCACCCTGTTCCGGCGTGCGACGGCGCCGGGACGGGTCGGCCGGCAGATGCAAACCTGGATGCGCACGCCGGAAGGCTGGAAAGTCGTGGCTGCCCATGTCAGCGTGATCGACGACCCTCTCTGAGCCCTTGGTGAAGCCCGACGTGGCGGCTACACATGGGATGGCCGCCCGGCATTCGGGCGAGCCTGTCGGTTCTGTGTTCGCTCATGTCGGTGCTGCCTGTCCGCCTGCCGCTCGATCGGCCCGCCTCCCCCTCCCGACCGGCGCCTGGCCGGCCGGGGCGCAAGACGCGCGCGGAAGAGTTGCGCATGCAGCTTGCCGACGAGATCACCCGCGGCACGCTGCCTCCCGGCTCGGCGCTCGATGAGACCGCACTCGCCGCCCGCTTCGGCGTGTCGCGCACCCCCGTGCGCGAGGCGCTGCGCGAACTCGTCGCCTCCGGCCTGGTCGACGCGCGCCCGCATCGCGGCGCCGTGGTGGCGCGCCCGAGCGTGGCCCGGCTGCAGAACATGTTCGAGGTGATGGCCGAGCTGGAAGCGCTGTGCGCCGGCCTGTGCGCGCTCAAGATGACGCCGCCCGAACGCCGTCAGCTGGAACAGCTGCACACCGAGATGGGCGAACTCATGCGGCTGGGGGATTTCGCCGCCTATCGCGAGGCCAATGAACTGTTCCACACCTCGGTCTATGCCGGTAGCCACAACGATTATCTGATCGAACTGACGCTCGGCACACGCCGGCGCCTCTCTCCGTTCCGCCGCGCGCAGTTCCGCGCGCTCGGCCGCCTCGCGCTCTCCCATGCCGAGCACGACCGCGTAACCACCGCCGTTCTGCGCGGCGACCGCGACGGCGCGGCAAGCGCCATGCGCGACCATATCGCCATCGTCCACGATGCTTACGAGCAATACGCCCAGACGCTGTGACGACGCGGCGGGACACGCCGATGCGCGCCGCTGGCTGTGCCGGAGGTATTTAACCTCTCTTTACCCATTGTGGAACACAATAAGAACGGCTAGTCTTTGTTCGTGATTTGTTTCGTTCCGGCGCCGTCCGGCAGACGGGGTTGTCTTGATGCTCACCCGCAAACAGCATGAGCTGCTTCTGTTCATCAATGAACGCCTCCAAAAGGACGGCGTGCCCCCTTCCTTCGAGGAGATGAAGGAGGCGTTGGACCTGCGGTCGAAGTCCGGCATCCACCGGCTGATCACGGCGCTGGAGGAGCGCGGCTTCATCCGCCGCCTGCCAAACCGCGCGCGGGCGCTGGAAGTGGTGCGCCTGCCGGAAGACGCTCAGCCGCCGAAGCCGGCCCGTCCCTTCTCGCCCAATGTGATCGAGGGCAATCTCGGCAAGGTTCGCCCGCCCTCCGACGACGATTCGGAACGGCGCGTGGTACCGATCCCGGTCATGGGCCGCATCGCCGCCGGCACGCCGATTTCCGCCATTCAGTCGCGCGACCACACCATCAGCATGCCGCCGGAAATGCTGTCGGGCGGGGAGCATTTCGCGCTGGAAGTGCGCGGTGATTCGATGATCGAGGCCGGCATTCTCGACGGCGACCTGGCGCTGATCCGTAAATGCGACGCCGCCAGCACCGGCGAGATCGTCGTCGCGCTGATCGACGACGAGGAAGCGACCCTCAAGCGCCTGCGCCGCAAGGGGGCCTCGGTGGCGCTGGAAGCGGCCAATCCCGCCTATGAGACGCGCATTTTCGGCCCTGACCGGGTTCGCATCCAGGGCAAGCTTGTGGGGCTTTTCCGGCGCTACTGAAACGGCTCTGGCGCCGGTGGCGCCTCGTCATCGGTGGCGAGCGGTCCGGCAGGAGCGGGGTCGGCGCCGATCTTCGGGTAATCGGCGGGTGAACTGGATGACGGACCTTGCCGCGATGCGCCGGCGGCAGAGGCGGGTTCCCTTGCACGCTTCGGCGGCGACAGGGTTTTCGGCTCCCACGGCCGTGTGCCCGGCGCGGGGCGGGCAAAGGCGAGGGTGAGGCGACCATCCGGCCGAAGCGTGCCGGAGACACCGCCCAGCGCCGTTCTCGGATCGCGATAGATCACCGTCGCCGCGCAGTCCAGCGGAGGCGCGAAGGGCGTCACCAGCACGGCCGCGAGGCGGCAATCATCCTCTAGCGAATCCCGGTCACGCGACAGGGCCACCAATCGCCCGTCGGGCAGAGCGAGGGTACAGCCGAGCGGATCGCAGGCGGCTGCGGCCGTCAGGTCCTTCGCGCCGAAGCGTGACCGCGCGCCATCCGCGCTCAGCCATTGCTCCACCGCGAAGCGCCCGCCCACGCCGCCGTCGCGATCGCCCATCACCGCGAGCGCGCCGTCCCTTCCCCGCACCGCGACGGTTCGCGCCTCCGTATCGATATAGAGGTCGGGACGGGGCGCCGTCGCGGCGACGACCAGACCGGAAGCCGCCAACGCCGGCGCCAGAAGCACCAGACGGGTACGGGCAAGGCAGAGCACCGCCAGCCCGAGGCTGATCAGCACCAGGCTCGCCACCGGCATCGCCGGCACGCCGCGATCCGCTCCGGGCAGCGCGGCGACGAGATCGGAAATGTCGCGCATGCGGGCAAGGCCCCAGCCCATCAGCCGCCACGCCGGATCATCCCAGCCGAACGGGATCAGAACCGCCCCGGCGAGGCCGGCCGGCATGACGATGAACGACACCACAGGCGCGGCGCCGAGATTTGCCAGCAGGCTGAGCGGTGCCAGTCTCTGGAAGTGATAGGCCGCATAAGGCGCCGTCGCCAGCCCCGCCGCCAGCGAGGCCAGCGCCAGCGCCGCGATATGGCGTGCCGGCACGCCCATCCAGCGGCCCGTCCGCGCGGGGACGGCGGTGAGGAGATAGCCGAAGCGCTCATAGGCGGCGACGAGGCCCAGCGTCGCCGCGAACGACATCTGCGCGCCGGGATCGAGCACCGCCCGAGGCGAGAGCGCCAGCAGCGCCAGCGCCGCCACCGCCAGCGTGCGCAGGGTCAGCGCCGGGCGCCCGAGCACGATTCCGGCCAGCACCAGCAGCGTCATCACATAGGCGCGTTGGGTCGGCACCTCGGCACCGGACAGCAGCAGATAGAAGCTCGCCGAAGCCATGGCCGGCAGTGCTGCCCACGCCTTGATCGGCCGGTAGAGCGCAAATTCCGGCACCAGCGCCAGCAGCGCCCGGGCGAAGAAGAACACCGAGCTCGCCACCAGCGCCATATGCAGGCCAGAAATCGACAGCACATGCGACAGGCCGGAGATTCGCATGCTTTCCTCGATCGACTCCGGCACCGCATCACGTAGCCCGGTCACCAGCGCGACCGCCACGCCCCCCTCCTCGCCCGGCAGCGCCGCCAGGATGCGCGCGGCGATGGCGCGGCGGGTGCCGTCGAGCCAGGTGGTGAGCGCCAGTCCCGGCGGCGGCGGGCCGAGGGCCGGCGTCAGCTGCGGACCTCCGAGCGCATAGCCGGTGGCGCCGATGCCATCGAGCCAGATCGCCCGGCCGAAATCGAAGCCGCCGGGATAGGACGGCCCCGGCGGCGGGGCGAGCGTCGCCCGCAGCGTCACATGGCTGCCCACGGCCGGCGGCTCGCGCCCGGCCAGCGTCACCCGCACCCGCCTTGGCGGATCGGTGCGGGGGCGCTCCAGGCGGGTGACGGCGAGGGTGATCCGGCTGCCGCGCGGGCGAAGTTCCGCCGCTTCGACATAGCCGCTGACCTCTACCGCGTTGAGCGTCGTCGCCAGCACCGGATGCGCCATCCGCTGAACCTGCAGCGCCGCTACCGCGAAGCCGGCGGCGACCACAGCAAGCAAGGCGAAGAGATGGAAGGCGAAGGGTCGGGCGCGTGCAAGCACCGCCAGCCCGAGAAAGCCCAGGGCAGGCACCCAGCCGGCATAGGCGAGCGGCTCCTGCGGGGCGCTGAAATAGAGCGCCGCGCCAGCGGCAAAGCCCAGGGGAAGAAAAAGAAAGCCGCGCCGGTCCTCGAACTCGCGCGCCAGCGCCGCGGCCAGGGCCTGCCAAAGCCCGGCGAGGGAGAGATCGGGAAGCCAGCCCGCCGCCGGCTGCCCGCGCGCACCCGCCGCGCCGAGCACCGCCGCCCGGGCCCGCGCGCGCGGCCCGTCTCGCGCTTCCCGTTCCGGCGGCCGCTGCATCCCCTCAAGGCCCCTGCGCGCTTTTCCCGTGTCGCCGACCTATGGTACACGCACGCTCCGCGCCCGCCATGCTTCGACGCCGCCCTGCGGCGCAGACGGAAGAAATATGTCCGAGACCGTCGTTACCCGCTTCGCCCCCTCGCCCACCGGCTTCCTGCACATTGGCGGCGCCCGCACCGCGCTGTTCAATTGGCTCTATGCACGCGCCAAGGGCGGCACCATGCTGCTGCGCATCGAAGACACGGACCGTCAGCGCTCCACGCCGGAAGCGATCGACGCCATCATCGACGGGCTGAAATGGCTCGGCATCGACTGGTCGGGCGAGGTGATCTACCAGTTCGCCCGCGCCGAGCGGCACCGCGAGGCGGTGGAGCAGATGATCGCCGCCGGTCGCGCCTATCCCTGCTATGCCAGCGCGGCGGAGCTGGAGGAGATGCGCGAGACCGCCCGCAGGGAAGGCCGCCCGCCGCGCTATGACGGCCGCTGGCGCGACCGCGATCCCGCCGAGGCGCCCGCCGATCGCAAGCCGGTGTTCCGGCTGAAGGCGCCGACCGAGGGCGAGACCGTCATCGACGACCTCGTGCAGGGCCGGGTGGTGATTCCGAACAAGGACCTCGACGATCTGGTCCTGCTTCGCTCCGATGGCACACCCACCTACATGCTCTCGGTGGTGGTAGACGACCACGATATGAACGTCACTCACATCATCCGGGGCGATGACCACCTGACCAATGCTGCGCGCCAGACGCAGATCTACCATGCGCTGGGGTGGGAGGTGCCGAAGATGGCACATATCCCGCTGATCCATGGGCCGGACGGGGCGAAGCTTTCCAAGCGCCATGGCGCGCTGGGCGTCGATGCCTATCGGGCGATGGGCTACCTGCCGGCCGCTTTGCGCAACTATCTCGTCCGCCTCGGCTGGAGCCATGGCGACCAGGAGATCTTCTCCACCGAGGAGATGGCGCAGCTATTCGATCTCGACCGCGTCGGCCGCTCGGCCGCGCGTTTCGACTTCGCCAAGCTGGAGAACATCAACGGCCTCTATATCCGCTCCACGCCCGATGCCGAACTGCTCGCGGCCATCGACACGCTCCTGCCGCATATTCCTGAGGGCGCCACCATTGCCGCCGCGCTCACGCCCGAGCGCCGCGCGCAACTGCTCGCCGCCATGCCGGGGCTGAAGGAGCGCGCCAAGACGCTGATCGAACTCATTGAAAGCGCCGCCTATATCTGGCGGGCTCGCCCGCTGCCGCTGGAAGAAAAGGCACAGGCGCTGCTGACCGAGGAGGCGCGCCGCCTGCTGGCGGCGGCGGCGGTTCAGCTCGGCGCGGTGGGAACGTGGAACGCGGCGGAGACCGAAGCGGCGGTGCGTGCGGTGGCCGAAGCGCAGGGCGTCAAGCTCGGCATGCTGGCGCAGCCGCTGCGCGCGGCAGTGACCGGCAAGACCACGTCGCCCGGCATTTTCGACGTGCTGGCCGTGCTCGGCCGCGAGGAGTCGCTGGCCCGTATCGCCGACCAGACCGGTGCCGGCGCACAGGCGTAAGAAACTCTTCTAGCACATGGCGGAAGCGCGGATGCAATGGTTTCGTGCCCGCCCGGCGGCCGCATTGCGGCAGCGTTTTCGCTGCGCTTGCGAGGGCGGATCGAAACCGCTACGACTTTGACCGTGGGCCGCAGCGAGACACCCCCCGTCTCCTACGCACAGCGCCAAACGGCAGGCGCGGCCCCCCGCCAAGACGCGATCCGCCTCAGATCCGTTCGTTCCTAGGTTCAGGGAGACCCGCATGGACGCCAGCCAAAGCAACGCGCCAAAATCCGCCACGCTCACCATTGGCGATGAAAGCTGGGAGCTCCCGATCCTGAACGGGACGATCGGTCCTGACGTGATCGATATCGCCAAGCTCTACGCGCAGACCGGCAAGTTCACCTACGATCCCGGCTTCACCTCCACCGCCTCCTGCGAAAGCCAGATCACCTATATCGATGGCGACGAGGGCATCCTGCTCTATCGCGGCTACCCCATCGAACAGCTGGCCGAAAGCGACTTCCTCGAAACCTGCTACCTGCTGCTCTACGGGGAACTGCCCACCGCCGCCCAGAAGGCGGATTTCGACTACCGCGTCACGCGCCACACCATGGTGCATGAGCAGATGAGCCGGTTTTTCCACGGCTTCCGTCGCGACGCGCATCCCATGTCCGTGCTGGTGGCGTCGGTCGGCGCGCTGTCCGCCTTCTACCATGACAGCACCGACATCTCCGATCCGCAGCAGCGCATGATCGCCTCGATCCGGATGATCGCGAAGATCCCGACGCTGGCGGCCATGGCCTACAAGTACTCGATCGGCCAGCCTTTCGTGTACCCCAAGAACGATCTCGACTACGCCTCGAACTTCCTGCGCATGTGCTTCTCGGTTCCCTGCGAGGAGTACAAGGTCAACCCGATCCTCTCGCGCGCGATCGACCGCATCTTCATCCTGCACGCCGACCACGAGCAGAACGCCTCGACCTCGACCGTGCGCCTCGCCGGCTCGTCGGGCGCCAATCCCTTCGCCTGCATCGCCGCCGGCATTGCCTGCCTGTGGGGGCCGGCCCATGGCGGCGCCAATGAGGCGGCGCTGAAGATGCTGGGCGAGATCGGCTCGGTGGACCGCATCCCCGAGTTCATCAACCGCGCCAAGGACAAGAACGACCCGTTCCGCCTGATGGGCTTCGGCCATCGCGTGTACAAGAACTACGATCCGCGCGCCAAGATCATGCAGCGCACCTGCCACGAGGTGCTCGGCGAACTCGGCATCAAGGACGACCCGCTGCTCGACATCGCTGTGGAACTGGAGCGCATCGCGCTGCAGGACGAGTATTTCGTCGAGCGCAAGCTCTACCCGAATATCGACTTCTACTCGGGCATCACCCTGCGCGCCCTCGGCTTCCCCACCTCCATGTTCACCGTGCTGTTCGCCCTCGCCCGCACCGTGGGCTGGATCGGCCAGTGGAAGGAGATGATCGAGGATCCGAGCCAGCGCATCGGCCGGCCGCGCCAGCTCTACACCGGCGCGACCCAGCGCGACTACGTGCCGATCGCCCGCCGCAAGTGACGGCCGTGCCTCGGCACTGAGACGACCGACGAAAACCCCGCCCTCCGGACCGGAAGGCGGGGTTTTTCATGGCCGAGCATCATCCTGGTCAGGCCGCGCCACGTCTCTGCGCCAGAGTCTCCAGCACCGCCCGCGCCGCGCGCCGGCTCGGCGGTTCCCCCTCACCCATGACAGCATCGAGCCGCGCAAAGGCGGCAAGCTGCGCCTCGCGCTCCGGCCCGCCGACGATCAGCCGCGCCAGCTGCGCCGCCATGGCGGGCGGGTCGATGTGCCATTGCAGATATTCCGGCATAGCCGGCTCATCGAGTATGAGATTGGGCAGGATCGCCGTCTTCACCCGGATGATGAAGGGCGCGATACGCCCTTCCAGCCATGGCACGCGATAGGCGGCCACGGTCGGCACGCCCGCCAGAGCGAGTTCGAGCGTCACCGTGCCCGACGCCGCCAGCGCGGCGCGCGCAATGCGGAAGGCGGCGCGCTTCTCCTCATCGCTGACAATGATGCGGGGTTTCACCACCCAGCATGCCACCATCGCCTCGATCTGCGCCCGCCGGGCCGGCAAGGTCGGCAGCAGCAGCTCGACATCCGGCATCTCGGCCTTCAGTCGCTCCAGCACCTCACCGAAGGTCGCACCGAGCCGCGCCAGCTCCGAGCGGCGGCTACCGGGCAGCACCAGCAATACGGGCGGGGATGCGGCGCGGCGGGCAGCCTCCGCCGCATCCGGCCGCAAGGTGGCGAGTTCACCGAGCAGCGGATGGCCGACATAGGTGGTCGGCGGCCCCCCGAGCGCGTGCATCGCCTCCGGCTCGAAGGGGAGCAGCGCCAGAACCCGGTCGACATGCGGCGCCATGGCCCGCGCCCTCCCCGGTCGCCAGACCCAGACCGTCGGGGCGACATATTTGACGATCGGCAACTCCGGCAGGCGCGCGCGCACCTTGCGGGCGACACGGTGGGTGAAGTCCGGCGCATCGACCAGCACCAGCACATCCGGCGGCCTGGTCACGATGGCCCGCACCGTCTCGCCCATGCGCCGGAGGATGCGCGGCAGGCCGGCCACGACCTGCGCGAAGCCCATGGCGGTGATGTCCTCCATGGGAAAGAGCGGCACAAGCCCCTGCGCCTGCATGCGCGCGCCGCCCACACCGCGAAAGCGCACCCCGCCCGCATGCAGCGCCTTCAGCTCCGCCATGAGCCCGGCGCCGAGGACATCGCCTGATTCCTCACCAGCGACGATGAACACATCGAGCGGCGCGTCGCCGCTCATGACGCGACTCCGTCGGCGGGCTCGAAGCCGAGGATGAACAGCCCCGCTTCATCGGCGCGGCGGATCAGTTCCGCACCATCGGCGACGATGACGCCGCCGGCCTCAACCGCGATACCGGCGAGCCCGGCGCGCACGGCCCCCTCCACCGTGCGGGCGCCGAGCGACGGAAGGTCGATCCGCAAATCCTGCCCCGCCTTGGGGCGCTTCACCAGCACGCCGCAACGCGCCGGCATCTTGACCCGGCCATTGGCCCGCAACTCGGCCACCCGCGCCAGCATGAGATCGGTGCCTTCGGCCGCCTCCACCGCCACCACATGGCGGTTCATCACCACCAGCCCCTGGCCAATGTCGAGCGGGCCCATCACCGCGAGCGCCTCGCGCCCACGGGCGATATCGGCGCGCGCCGCCGCATCCGGCGCGACCGCACCGAGCTGACCCGCAGGCATGAGGATTTCCGGCGCCACTTCATGCGCGCCAACGAGGCGGAAGCCCGCTTCTTCCACCAACCGCCCGAGGCCGGTGAGCAGGAAATCGTCGCCGCCGCGAAACAACCCGAGCACGCGCGGCATCAGCCGCAGCGTCGTCCAGTCGAGCCGGAGGTCGCGGATGCGCGGGCGCAGCACATTGCCGATGAACACCACATCGCGGCAGCCGCGGCGGCGCATCTCTCGCTTCAGGAAGCCGAAACCGCCCAGCGACACCCACTCATGCGGCCAGGCAGTGAAATCCGCGTCCGCAAAGCCGCGTACCGGGAACAGCACCACCGGACGGCCGGCCCGGCGGGCGCCTCCGGCGACGGCGAGGGGAAAAGTGCCGCCGCCGCAGATGATCGCCAGCGGCGCGGCGCTCTCCACCCCTGGGGACGGCGCCTCAGGCGGCGTCGGGTTCGGCGCCATGGTCGGCCGCATCGCTGGGAACGATCAGGCGGCGCTTGGCACCGCTGCGCACGAACTCGACCACCTGCATCACATTGGCATCGTCGCCATAGTGCCCGGCGACGCGCTCCACCCGCTCGGCCAATGTGCCGCCGGAATAGAACAGCTCGCGATAGGCGGCCCGCAGCGCGTGGATCTGCGGCCGGGTGAAGCCCCGCCGCTTCATGCCGATGATGTTGAGCCCACCGAGCCCGCTGCGGCCATAGATCAGCGCGCCGAAGGGGATGAGATCGTGCTGCAGCCCGCACAGTCCGCCGACAATGGAATTGTCGCCGATGCGCACAAACTGATGCACCGCCGACAGGCCACCCAGGAAAACATTGTTGCCGACCGTGACATGGCCGGCGAGGGTGGCGTTGTTGGCGAAGATCACATGATTGCCGACGATGCAGTCATGCGCGACATGAGCGTTGACCATGAAGAAGCAATTGTCGCCGACCACCGTTTCCATATGGCCATTGGCGGTGCCGGTGTTCATGGTGACATGCTCGCGGATGATGCAGTCGCGGCCAATCACCAGCCGGGTCGGCTCGCCCTTATAGCCGAGCGACTGCGGCGCGGAGCCGAGCGCGGCGAAGGGATGGACGACCGTTCCCGGGCCGAGCGTGGTGTGGCCGGTGACAGCGACATGCGAGAGAAGTTTGACGCCCTCGCCCAGCACCACATGCGGGCCCACGGTGCAGAACGGGCCGATCTCGACCCCGGCGCCGAGAACGGCACCCGCTTCCACCCGCGCCAACGGGTCGATCTTCGCCTCGGAAGCGGTCATTTACGTCCCTCGCGGGCGATCATCGCGCCCACCTCTGCCTCGGCGACAATCTGGCCGTCGACCTTCGCCTCGCCGCGGAACCACCACATGTTCCGCCGCTTGGACATCTGGGTCATGTGATATTCGAGCACGTCGCCCGGCACCACCGGCTTGCGGAACTTTGCCTTGTCGATGGTCATGAAATAGACGAGCGACGGCGCGCCGTCTTCCGGCCGGTTCAGCAGGCAGATGCTGCCGGCGGTCTGGGCCATGCCCTCAAGGATGAGCACCCCAGGCATGACCGGATTGTCCGGGAAATGACCCTGGAAATGCGGCTCATTGGCGGTAACGTTCTTGATGCCGATCGCCTTCCGGTCGGCCTCGATGCCGACGATCTTGTCGACCAGCAGAAACGGATAGCGGTGCGGCAGAGCCGCCAGAATGCGCTTGATATCGGCGGTGCCGAGCGCTGTCGGCTCGACTGCGGCTTCGACCTGCACGTCCATTCCCTCATTGCCCCTGTTGTTCGCCGCGACGGGCGCCGATTTCGCCGCGCCCGAGGCGCTGGACCGCCATCACCTCGCGGAACCAGTCGCGCATCGGCTTGGCGGGAGAGCCCCCCCATTCGACACCCGGCGGCACGTCGTCCTTCACATTGCTCGACGCGGCGATGCGAGCGCCATCGCCGATATGGACATGGCCGATGACACCGACCTGCCCGCCCAGCATGACGAAATCGCCCAGAGTCGCGCTGCCGGCGATGCCGGCCTGCGACACCACGATGCAGTGCCGCCCGATGACCACGTTGTGCGCGATCTGCACCAGATTGTCGATCTTGGTCCCCTCGCCGATCACCGTATCGCGCAGGCCGCCGCGGTCGATGGTGGTGGAGGCACCGATCTCGACATCGTCCTGCAGGATCACGCGGGCAATCTGCGGAATCTTGGCGTGGCCCCTGGCGCCGCCGACATAGCCGAACCCATCCTGGCCGATGCGGGCACCGGGATGGATGATGACGCGATCGCCGACCAAAGTGTGCTGCAGCGTGACGCCGGCGCCGATCGAGCAAAAGCGTCCGATGCGCACCCCCTGCCCGATCACCGCGCCAGCGGCAATCACCGTTCCTGTGCCGATCTCCGCGCCAGCCCCGATCACCGCGCCCGGATCGACTGTCACGTCGGCTTCCAGCCGCGCCTGCGGGTGGACCATCGCCCCGGCGGCGACGCCGGCCTGGCCGAACATCGAACCCGGCTGCAGACTGCTGGCATAAAGCCGCCGGGCGACGGTGACGAAGCCGGCATGCGGCTTGGCCACGCGAAGCGCGACCGTGCCGACGGGCACATGCGCGGCAAAGCGCTCGGTGACGAGGCAGGCGCCGGCGCGGGTGGCGCGCAGCGCCGGGACATTGCGGGCACCGTCCATGAAGGCGAGATCGTGCGGGCCGGCCTCTTCGAGCGAGGCGACACCGGAAAGGCGCACGGACGCGGCATCGGGCCCGAGCGCCGCAGCGTCCGCCCCGACCATGGCCGCGATCTCGGCCAGTGTCAGCGCCGCGGGCACCGGATGGAAGAGGGGATCGTTCATCGCCGCCTGTCGACTGCCGTGGCACTTCCCAAACGCATGGGCGGCCCGGATGACCGGACCGCCCTGCATCTCACGTGGTGGACTGTATCAGAAGGTCGTGCCGCCGCTGAAGCGGAACTCCTGAACCTCGTCGTACCATTCCTTGCTCAGCGCCCAGGCGTAGTCGAAGCGGAGCGGACCGAAGGGCGAGGCCCAGATCAGACTGACACCGACCGAGGAGCGGATCAGGTCGCTGTCGGCGACGCAGACATTGGACATGCCCTGAGTCTTGGAGCCAGAGTAAGCACTGCAGTCGACGAGGTTAGCCTCCCAACCCGGGATGTTCGGGAAGGTTGTGTTGCCCTGGTAATCCCACAGCGAACCGGCATCGGCGAACACGGCGAACTTCAGGCCGAAATCCTTGGGCAGGAAGGACAGCGGGAACTGCACTTCCGCCGTGGCACCCCAGAACAGCGTGCCGCCGAGGGCGTCCATGTCCTGACCCAGATAGCCGGACGCAAGGTCGCGCGGGCCAATACCGTTCGGCGCGAAGCCACGGACGAGATCGGGACCCTTGAAGAAGTTGTCCGTGATGCGCAGGTCTTCATTACCCCAGGCGGCGACATTGCCGGCCTGGCCACGCAGCAGCAGCACCGCATCGCCGACCACCGGCATGTAGTAGCGGGCGTCGAAGGTGGTGCGGACATACTGGGAGTCGCCGCCGAGACCGGCGAAATCCTGCTTCAGCTCCAGCAAGTAACCGTTGGACGGGTTCTTGTTGTTGTCGAGCATGTTGTAGGAGAGCGTGTAGCCAACCGCCGAGGTCAGGATGGACTCGTTGTTGATCTCCAGCAGCGCCCACGAAATGTTGTTGTAGATTTCATCGGTAACGCTGACCGAAATCTCCTTCTGCGACAGCATGTAGCGCAGGCCGAGGGTCAGCTCGTCGGTGAGCGGCAGGGCGACGCGCAGCGTGCCACCGGCAGTCTGGGTGTCGTACTGGCTGTAGCTGGTCGCGCTGGTCGTCTTCCAGAACAGGTCGAAGCCGGCCGCCATGCGGTAGTCGAGGAAGTAGGGCTCGGTGAAGCTGAAATCGGCGCCCTGCACGTTCTCGCCGAGCTGGCCGGCCAGACGGACATACTGGCCGCGACCGAGGAAGTTCTTCTCCGAGATCGCCACTTCGCCGATGAAGCCATCCGTCGTCGAATAGCCACCCGAGACCGAGAACTCACCGGTGGGCTGATCCTCGACCGTCACCACGAGGATGATGCGGTCCGGCGCCGTGCCGGGCTCATTGGTGATCTTCACGTCCTTGAAGTAGCCAAGGTTGCGCAGACGGCGTTCGGCACGGTCGACCAACACGCGATTATAGGCGTCGCCCTCAGCGAAATCGAACTCGCGGCGGATGACCCAGTCACGGGTACGGGTGTTGCCGCGAATTTCGATGCGCTCGACATAGACGCGCGGACCTTCCTCGACGGCGAACACCAGCGAGATGGTACGGGTTTCGACATTGCGGTCGCCGCGCGGACGCACCTGGGCGAAGGCATAGCCGGCCTTGGAGACCTCGATGGTCGCGTTCTCGACCGACTTCTCCACCAGCTCGGCATTGTAGACCTGCCCCGGCGCCACGCGGATAGCCGCGCGCAGATCCTTGATGTCCACGTCCTTGATGCCCGAGACGACATCGACGGTGCCGACGCGATACTGCGGGCCTTCGTCGATCACATAGGTGAGGACGAAGCCGTCGCGCTGACGATCGAGATCAGCCGTCACCGAGATGATGCGGAAGTCGGCATAGCCGTGCTTCAGATAGAAGCGGCGCAGCAGCTCCTGGTCGGTATTGATGCGGTCGACATCGTAAATGTCGGAATTCTTGAGCCAGGAAAGCCAGTTGGTCTCGGTGGTGGTGATCTCGTCCTTCAGCTTGTAGGCCGAATAGGCCTTGTTGCCGACGAACTTGATCTCGGCCACGCCGAGCTTGTCGCCCTCGGTGATCTCGAACACGAGATCGACGCGACCCTGGCCACGCTCGATAATCTTCGGCTCGACGCGCACATCGTAGCGGCCGGCGCGATGATAGATATCGATGATGCGCTGCGTATCGGCCTGAACCGTGGTCTTGGACAGCGGGCTGCGGGCCTTGGACTGCACTTCAAGCGACAGCTGGTCGTCCTTGACCTTCTTGTTGCCCTCGAAGGCGACGCGGTTGATCACCTGATTCTCGACGACGGTCACAACCATCCGCCCACCGCGGTTGCTGATGGTGACGTCGGAGAAAAGCCCGGTGGCGTAGAGCCCCTTAAGCGCTTCGTCGATCTTGGCCGGCGTCAGCGGCTGGCCGGGCGAGGTCTGGAAATAGGAGCGGATGGTATCGGCATCAACGCGCTGATTCCCCTCGACGACAATCGAACTCGCCGACTGAGCCATGGCCACCCCGGGCGCCATGACGGCGCCGGAAACACCGCCGACCGCCACAAGAAGGGCAAAGCCGACTGCCGACGCCAATCTACTCACGAACCGGGAACGAGCCATTTGGTGCGCAACCTTACCGTTGTTCTGGGAGACGACCACCGACGCACCCGAAGATGCGCAACCGGCGACACTCCTCACCCTGCACTCCGTTTGATACAGACTTTTCCAGAGCCTGCAAACCGGACCTGCCGCTTTCAGTGCCTTTTCCGGACGGCGTGGCCGCTTGGCAACGCCGTCCCGAATCCTCGTCAAGATTTTGATATATTGAGAATATCGTTCCACGTTGCAAACAGCATCAACATCAGCACGAGCGCCAGGCCGATGCGGAAACCCACCTCCTGAGCCCGTTCACTGAGCGGCCGGCCGCGCAGCGCCTCGATCCCGTAAAAAAGCAGGTGTCCGCCATCCAGTAGCGGTACAGGAAAGAGGTTAAGAAGTCCGATCGACACGGACAGAACCGCCGCCAGCTGCAGCAGGGCCGCGAGTCCGAAGGTCGCGACCTGCCCGGAAACCTGGGCGATGCGGATCGGGCCGCCCAGCTGGTCGGCCCGCTCGCGTCCGGTCACCACGCCACCGAGATAGCTGAAGGTGCGGTCGACGATGAACCAGACCTCGGCCGTCGCCTGGGTCACGGCCTGAACCGGGCCGAATCGCTCGGTGCGGACCTGCCCTCCCCCGGTGTCGCGCGAGATGCCGAGCACGCCGATGCGGTGCACATTGCCGAAGGTGTCGGTGACCTCGCGCAGATCCGGCGTCGCCTGGAGCGTGAGTCGCTGCCCGGCGCGTTCGACCTCGATGGCGAGCGGCTCGCCGGCATTGGCGCTGACGACGCGCTGCATGTCGCCGAACGAGTCGATCTTGGCGCCATTGATGGTGAGGATGAGGTCGCTCGGCTGGAATCCGGCGCGCTCGGCGGCGCTGCCAGCCTGCACCGCATCCACCTGCGGCGTCGTCACCTGACGGCCAACCGTCATGAACAGACCGGCGAAGATGACGATGGCCAGGATGAAATTGGCGATCGGCCCCGCCGCCACGATCGCCGCCCGGGCGCCAACCGATTTGTGGAAGAAGCTCTCCCGCCGTTCCGTCTCGCTCATCTGCGAGATCGCCCCGCGGTCGGGGGCGCTGGCGGCGTTTTCGTCACCGAGGAACTTCACATAGCCGCCGAGCGGAATCGCCGAGAGTTTCCAGCGCGTGCCGTGGCGGTCGTTGAAGCCGGCGATCTCCGGCCCGAAGCCGATCGAGAACGCCACGACCCGCACCCCGGCGCGCCGCGCGACCCAGAAATGGCCGAGCTCGTGGAAGAACACGACGATCGTCAGCACGAACAGAAACGGCACGACATAGCCGAGCAGCCAGCCCGCTGTGCCGCCCATCGAGGCAAGAAAGTCCATCAGCGATTTCCCAGACAGGCACGCCGACGGGCGCGCCGCATGTTCCATAAGGAGCGTTTAAGGCGAAGGTGGGCAAAATGCGGCGCGATGTCGGAATTTACGGCCGGAATCGCGTGCGACGTGGCAGCGCGGGGAGCCCCCGGCCCCTTCACCACAGCAGGAAGCCGCGCGCGGGCGCGTCCGGCGCACGCAGCAGACCGATCAGCAGCATGACCGCCGCCGCCGCGATGAAGCCGTCGAGCCGGTCCATCAGACCGCCATGGCCGGGGATGAGATGGCTGGAATCCTTCACGCCGAAACGCCGCTTCATCGCCGATTCGAACAGGTCGCCGCCTTGGCTGGCAAAGCTCGCCAGCAGCGCGACCGGGGCGGCGAGCAACGCGGTCTCGACCCGCGCGAGATACAGCGTCGCCATGCCCGCCAGCATGCCGAACAGCGCCCCGCCGAGCGAGCCTGCCCAGGTCTTGTTGGGGCTGACGCGCGGCCAGAGCTTGGGGCCGCCAATGAGGCGACCGCAGAAATAGGCGGCGATGTCCGTCGACCACACGACAGCCAGCAGCCACACCAGGCTCACCAGACCGAGGGCACCATCCTGGCGCAGGATCAGTGTCGGCAGCGCGAGCGCGCCGGCATAGAGCACGCCGAAAGGCGCCCATGTCCGCCGCTCACGGTTGGAACGTGCCACCAGCGCGGCCGTGATGGCACCAAGCACCACAATTCCAATGGCGGCGGGCGGCGGGCGGATGGCGAGCAACAGGACGGCCACGACCAGTGTCGCGCCGCCGATCACCAGCAGCGGCGTGCGGGGCTTGGCGCCGATCATGCGCAGCCATTCCCACAGCAGGATCACGGAAGAGAGCGCGACGAGGGCGCTGAAGGCCCAGCCGCCGGCCACGGCGACCAGCACCACGAACGGCCCGAGCACCAGGGCCGAGACGAGCCGCGGCAGGAAATCCTCTCCGATCCGCAAGAGCTCAGCTTTCCGCCGCTTCGACGCCGCCGAAGCGTCGCTCACGCCGACGATACTCGCAAAGCGCCTGCTCCAGCCAGCCGCGATCGAAATCCGGCCACAGCACGGGGAGGAAGACCAGTTCGGCATAGGCCGCCTGCCAGAGCAGGAAATTCGACAGGCGCTGCTCGCCGCTGGTGCGAATGACGAGATCGAGCGGCGGCAACCCCGCCGTGTCGAGCGCCTCCGCGAAACGTTCCGGCGTGATGTCTTCGGCCCGCAGCGCGCCGGCTGCGACCTGCCGCGCCAATGTCTGCGCCGCACGGGCGATTTCGCCGCGCGCGCCATAGTTGAACGCCACGGTAAGGCGCACACCGGTATTGTCGCGGGTCAGCGTCTGAGCTTCATCGAACAGCGCCTGCACTTCGCTGTCGGTCGGATGTCCCTCGCCGATGATGCGCAGGCGGACATTCTTGGCATGAAGCTCTTTGAGATCGGAACGGATGAAGCGCTTCAGCAGCCCCATCAACTCACCGATCTCACGCTCCGGCCGCGACCAGTTCTCGCTGGAAAAGCTGTAGAGGGTCAGCGCCTCGATGCCCAGTTCCCTGGCATCGGCCACCGTTCGGCGGACGGCTTCGGCGCCGCGCCGGTGCCCCTCGAAGCGCGGAAGCCCGTGGCCCTTCGCCCATCGCCCGTTGCCATCCATGATGATGGCGACATGGCGCGGCACCGGGAAGAGCGACGCCGCCGCGTCCCCGTCGGTCTCGATGGCGGCCCCAGAGGCCTCGCCGCGCCTTGCAATGTTCACGGACCCCCCCATGCGCCCTTCCCGGCGCCCGCCGATCAAACCGCGAGGATTTCCTTTTCCTTCGCGGCCACGACCTGATCGATCTCGGCAATGAACTGGTCCGTCGCCTTCTGGACCTGTTCGGCGAGCCGGTCGAGGTCGTCCGAGCTCATCTCGCCGTCCTTTTCCGCCTTCTTGATGATGTCGAGCCCGTCGCGGCGCACATGACGCACCGACACGCGCGCGGCTTCGGCGTACTTATGCGCGACTTTGACGAGTTCCTGGCGGCGATCCTGGGTCAGCTCGGGGATGCGTACACGCAGTACCTGCCCCTCGGTCTGCGGGTTCAGGCCGAGATTGGAGTCGCGGATGGCTTTCTCGACCGCCGCCACCATGCCCCTGTCCCACACCTGCACCGACAGCAGGCGAGGCTCCGGCACATTCACGGAGGCCACCTGGTTCAGCGGCATATGGCTGCCATAGGCATCCACCTGGATCGGCTCCAGCAGGCTGGCCGAGGCGCGGCCGGTGCGCAGGCCCGAAAGCTCGGTCTTGAGAACGGAGATCGCGCCCGTCATGCGGCGCTTGATATCGGCAATGTCAATCGGACCAGTGCTCATCACGAACCTCATTCATTCATCAGCCGGCCCGAGGCCGACGGGCGCCGGTTGGCGGCTTATCCAACCTAACGGCGCGCATGGCAAGCGTTAGGCGACAACCATGCCCGCACCACGGGCGCAGGACGCCCATTTGGTGGCGAAGGCTACGGCGCTACCGTCGTGGAGCGCCCTTCGCCGCGAATGGCGGCGGCAATGGCCCCCGGTTCGCGGATCGAGAACACGACGATCGGCAGCTTCGATTCCCGCGCCAGCGCGAAGGCGGCAGCGTCCATCACCTTCAGGTCTTTGGCCAGCGCCTCGTCATGGGTGAGCCGCTCATAGCGCCGGGCCGAGGGGTCGTGCTTGGGATCGGCGGTGTAGACGCCATCGACATTGGTCGCCTTCATCACCGCGTCGCATTCAAGCTCGGCGGCGCGCAGCACGGCGCCGGTATCGGTGGTGAAATACGGGTTGCCCGTGCCGCCGGCCAGCAGAACGACACGCCCACGCCCCAGATGGCGCGAGGCGGTCTGGCGGGCATAGGGCTCGCAGATGGTCGGCATGGGAATGGCGGACAGGGTACGGGCGGGAACGCCGGCCTTCTCGACCGCCTTCTCCAGCGCCAGCGCGTTCATCACCGTTGCCAGCATGCCCATATGATCGGCCGTGGCGCGGTCGAGCCCCTGCCCCGCGACGCTGGCGCCGCGCAGAATATTGCCGCCGCCGACGACAACCGCGATCTCGGCCCCGGTGGCGCGGGCCTCCACAAGATCCTGAGCGATGCGCTCGATCGTCGGCCAGTGCAGCCCGAACGCCTCGTTCCCCATCAGCGCCTCACCGGAGACCTTGACCAGGACGCGCTCGAAAAGGGCGCCGTGCGGCTCGGGGATCGACATGGGGCACCTCTGGCTTGGCGCGACTCGGGGTGGCGCGCACAGTAAAACACGCCGGACTGCCCGTGGGCGGCCCGGCGTGACTTATCAACGTAACAACGCGCTCAGACGCCGGCAGCCGCGGCAACTTCGGCGGCGAAGTCGCTTTCCTGCTTCTCGACGCCCTCGCCGAGGCCGAAGCGGACGAAGCCGACCAGCTTGATCGGCGCGCCGACCTTGCCTTCGCTCTCCTTCACCGCCTGGGCGACCGTCTTGGACGGGTCGTGGATGAACGCCTGCTCGACCAGAGTCACTTCCTTGTAGAAGGTCTTCAGGCCGCTCTCGACGATCTTCTCGACCACATTGTCGGGCTTGCCGGAGGCCTTGGCCTTCTCGGCGAGCACGCCCTTCTCGCGGGCGATAACGTCGGCGTCGATGCCGGCGGCGTCGAGCGCCTGCGGGTTGGCAGCCGCGACATGCATGGCGATCTGGCGACCGAGCGCGGCGAGTTCATCCGCCTTGCCTTCCGACTCCAGCGCGACCAGCACGCCGATCTTGCCGAGGCCTTCGCCCACCGAACCGTGGACATAGGCGCCGATGGCGCCCGCCGACACCGCCAGCTTCTTGGAGCGGCGCAGGTTCATGTGCTCGCCAATGGTGGCGACCGCGTTGTTGATGGCTTCGGCGACAGTGCCGCCGGCCGGGTAGGCCGCCGCCTTCACCGCCTCGACATCGTCCTCGGCGCTCAGGGCGACGGTGGCGATGTCGCGCACGAGCTGCTGGAACTGGTCGTTGCGCGCCACGAAGTCGGTTTCAGAATTGACTTCGACGACGACACCCGTGGTACCCGACACGGCGAGGCCGATCAGGCCCTCGGCGGCGACGCGCCCGGCCTTCTTGGCGGCCTTGGCGAGACCCTTCTTGCGCAGCCAGTCGATGGCGGCCTCGATGTCGCCCTCCACCTCGGTCAGCGCGGCCTTGCAGTCCATCATGCCGGCGCCGGTTTTCTCGCGCAGCTCCTTCACCATGCCCGCGGTGATGTTGGCCATGTTCCGTTCCTCAACGATCTCTGTGTCTATCGACAACACGGCCGGCCGGACGAAATCCGGGCCGGCCGTGCGATACAATGCTTGGCGCCGGAATGTGACGCCGTCGCGAAGCGGACGCCGGGATCACTCGACCTCGGCGGTCAGCTCCTTGGCCTGCGCCACCCAGCCATCGACACGGCCCGGCAGACCGACCTCTTCGCCGAGACGATGGGCGTCATCGGCATTGAGGGCGGCGATCTGCCAGAAGTGGAAGATGCCGAGGTCGGTCAGCTGCTTCTCGATCGCCGGCGACACGCCAGTGAGCTTCTTCAGATCATCGGCGATGCCGCGCGGGCCCGAGAGCGACTCGAGGCTGGTCCAGGCGGTCTCCGCCGGCAGGTCTTCGACCAGCGGGGCCTCAGCCGCACCAACGTCGATGCCGAGATCGCCATGCGAACGGCCGATGCCGTCGATGGCGGCGCGGGCGACGAGGTCGCAATAGAGGTTGATGGCGCGACCGGCGTCGTCATTGCCGGGAACCGGGAAGGCGATGCCGTCCGGATCGCAATTGGTGTCCAGGATGGCCGCGACCGGAATGCCGAGGCGGCGGGCCTCGGCGACGGCGAGGTCTTCCTTGTTGGTGTCGATCACGAACAGCAGGTCGGGAATGCCGCCCATGTCACGGATACCGCCAAGGGCGCGATCGAGCTTTTCCTTTTCGCGCTGGAGCGTCAGGCGCTCCTTCTTGGTGTAGCCGACGCCCTCGCCGGCCGCGAGCAGCTCTTCGAGCTTCTTCAGGCGGGCGATGGAGTGGGAAATGGTCTTCCAGTTGGTCAGCATGCCGCCGAGCCAACGGGAGTTCACATAATACTGCGCCGAGCGCTTGGCGGCATCCGCCACGGCATCGGCGGCCTGGCGCTTGGTGCCGACGAACAGCACGCGGCCGCCACGGGCCACGGTGTCGGACACAGCCTGCAGGGCGCGATGCAGCGCCGGCACGGTCTGGGCCAGGTCGAGAATGTGGATGTTGTTGCGGGTGCCGAAGATGAACGGAGCCATCTTCGGGTTCCAGCGGTGGGACTGATGCCCGAAGTGCACGCCAGCTTCCAGGAGCTGGCGCATGGTGAAGTCAGGAAGCGCCATTGTCGTCTCTCATCCGGTTGGGCCTCCGCGGACATGGCCGTGCCGAGGAATTCGGCTGACGGCACCGGAGCGGTCGTGAAGCCAGCGCCAGGTTGTGACGAGGGGCTCCCGGCCGCGAGTCCGCGTGCGGAATGGCGCGGCTTATAGGGGAGCGCCGTCCCCGTGGCAAGTCCGCCGCACGTCAGCGCGCAGCGTTGTGCGCCACGAGGCCGCTCGAAGCGCTGCCGGTCCGCAGGCTAAGCTCCGCGAGAGTGGAGGCGACGAGACCGGACGTGGCGGCGGGACGCTCCGTGAGGGCCTGCGCCATGTCACGGTAGAGCAAGCCGGCAATCGCTGCGCGACCGAACCCGGCGCCGGGCAGCTCAATCGTGTGATGACGCAGTTCGGGCGTGAGGAACGCGTCGATGGCGGCAGCCGCCTCTTCGGTCACTTCCGGCCAAGGGCTGCCCAGATGCTGCTTCATCCGGCGGGTGACGGCACGCCAATCCGCAAGCAATTCCTCATAGACCACGAGTGCCCGGGGCAGGCCGCGTGTCCCCCGCTCGGCATCCAGCGTGTAACGCATCCACACACCGATCGCCCGCCGCGGCTCCATCTGGTCGCGGCGCGCCAGAGATTGCGCAACCTCCAGCGGGTTGCGCAAGGTGAGAACGGCCTCGGTCGCATAGCCCAATTCGTCGAGGACTTCCCGATAAAGCGGAACCAGCCGGCTGATGCGCGGGTCCTTCAGCACCACCGTCGAGGCCCCGCCGAACTCGCTTTCCAGCGTGTCGCGCAGCCGGGACCACATGCCCCGCGCCCGCACAACCTCGCTTGGACAGACCGCGATCCGCTGCCGCGAATACCAGCGGTGCCCGCATGCGGCGAGGATTTCGTCGTTGAGATCGACGATAGGCTTGGATTCCCAGTGCCCGCGAAGATTGTTCGAGGTGGCACCCATTAACGTCTGCGGCGTGGCCGCCCCCAGCAGGTTGACCGTTCGTGTCAGCGCCGACGTACCGCTGCGGTGCATGCCCAGGATCAAAATCGCCCGACGTGTCGTTGAACCCTCAAATACCACCGCCCCGAACACCTCCCTTTGTGCTGAGCGGTAAAAAGGGCATGCTTGCCGCAAAGATCAAGAAAAAACGAGCCGTAACAATCGAATAAAATCTGCGTATTTATTCAGAAACACACAGAAATACCACATCACGCTCTGAAACATCGCATCTCAGCGGCTCCCCACGCGGCGACGAACGTCATTAAGGTTGAGTATAGCCGGCCTCATACTCTGAATTGCACGCCGGCCGTTGCGGGCATGGAACGGCACGCCACAGCCAGCGGCAATCGGGAATCAGAATTGTAGGTAGCGCTGACCGGGGCCCCGCGTGCCGATGGAGGCGTCTCGCAGGCGCCGGCGAGGCGGCGTTACGCCATCTCGACCATTTCGACACCGGGTACCGCCTTCAGAGCGCCGGCGATCTGCGGCGACAGGCTGAAGCGGCCGGGGAGCTTGACCTCGACTTCGGTGTCGCCGCGCTCACCCAGCAGAAGCACCAGCGACACCTCGCCGTCGCCCCGCGCGCCGCCGAGCGACCCGAGCCGGGTGGCGACGCTTTCCAATGGCTCGGGCGAGCGCAGGAAGACGCGCATGCCCTTCTGCATCTTGGAGGCCGCCTGGTCGAGCGGCTCCACGGTCTGGATACGGGCGCGCACATCCTCGCCCTGCAATTCCGCCGACACCTGCAGCAGCAGGGCTTTGCCAGGCTCAAGCAACTCCCGGTACTGTGCCAGCGCTTCGGAGAACAGCACCGCTTCGAACTGCCCGGAAGGGTCGGAAAGGCCGACAATGCCCATCTTGTTGCCGGTCTTGGTGCGGCGCTCCTGCCGGCTCACCACCGTGGCGGCAAGCCGTCCGGCCATGGAGCCGGCCCGCACCGAACGCGTGAAATCGGTCCAACGCTGCACCCGCAGCCGATCCAGCGCCTTGCCGTAATCGTCCAGCGGGTGGCCGGTGAGGAAGAAGCCGATGGCGTCGTATTCGCGCTGGAGCTTCTCCGCCGGCAACCAGGGCGCGGCGCTGGGAATCGGCAGTTCCGCCGCCACCGACGGCCCGCCAAACATGTTGCCCTGCCCCGATGCCACCTCGGCTCCGACCGATGCCGCATGGGCGAGCATGCAGTCGATCGCCGCCGAGGCGCGCGCGCGGTTTTTCTCCAGCGCATCGAAAGCCCCGGCATTGACCAGGCTTTCCATCGTCCGCTTGTTCAGCGCCTTGGCGTTGATGCGCGAGGCAAAGTCGGCGAGGCTGGTGAAAGGGCGCTCGCCCCGCGCCTCGACGATAGCGTCGACCGAGTGCCCACCGACCCCCTTGATCGCCGCCAGCGCATAGAGAATGCGCCCGTCCTTCACGGCGAAGTCGCGCCCGGAGTGATTCACCGAGGGCGGCACGACCTCGATGCCGAGCCGCTGCGATTCCTGGCGGAATTCCGCGAGCTTGTCGGTATTGCCCATGTCGAGCGTCATGGAGGCAGCGAGGAACTCGGTCGGGTAGTTCGCCTTCATATAGGCGGTCTGGTAGGACACCAGCGCATAGGCCGCCGCATGGCTCTTGTTGAAGCCGTAGTCGGCGAATTTGGCGAGCAGGTCGAAGATCTCCGACGCCTTGGCCTTCGGCACGCCCCGCTCCACCGCGCCATCGACGAAGCGCTCGCGCTGCTTGTCCATTTCGGCGCGGATCTTCTTGCCCATGGCGCGGCGCAGTAGATCGGCTTCGCCCAGCGAATAGCCCGAGAGCGTCTGCGCGATCTGCATCACCTGTTCCTGGTAGATGATGACGCCGTAGGTCTCCTTCAGGCTGGCTTCCAGCGCGGGATGTGCATAGGCCGCCTTTTCCTGCCCGTTCTTCACCGCGCAATAGACCGGGATATTGGCCATCGGGCCCGGCCGGTACAGGGCGACGAGGGCGATGATGTCCTCCAGCCGGTCCGGCTTCATGTCGACCAGCGCCCGCCGCATGCCGGCGCTTTCCACCTGGAACACGCCGACCGTCTCGCCGCGCGTCAGCATGTCGTAAGTCTTTTTATCGTCGAGCGGAATCGTCGACAGATCGAGCGTAATTCCCCGCTGGGCGACGAGGCGCACGGCGGTTTGCAGGACGGTGAGGGTTTTGAGGCCGAGAAAGTCGAACTTCACCAGCCCTGCCTGCTCGACCCATTTCATATTGTACTGGGTGACGGGCATGTCCGAGCGCGGGTCTCGGTAGAGCGGCACCAGTCGCGCCAGCGGCCGGTCGCCGATGACGATGCCGGCGGCATGCGTCGAAGCGTGGCGGTTGAGCCCTTCCAGCCGGGTGGCGATGTCGAAGGCGCGCTTGACCACCGGGTTGGCGTCGCTTTCGCCCTGCAGGCGGGGCTCGTCGCTGATCGCCTGCTTCAGCGTCACCGGATTGGCCGGATTCTGCGGCACCAGCTTGCACAGCTTGTCGACCTGGCCATAGGGCATTTCCAGCACCCGGCCGACATCGCGCAGCACGCCACGCGCCTGCAACGTGCCGAAGGTGATGATCTGCGCCACCTGATCGCGGCCGTAGCGCTGCTGGACATAGCGGATGACCTCGTCGCGACGCTCCTGGCAGAAATCGATGTCGAAGTCGGGCATCGACACGCGTTCGGGATTGAGGAAGCGTTCGAACAGCAGGCCGAAGCGCAGCGGGTCGAGATCGGTGATGGTCAGCGAATAGGCCACCAGCGAACCCGCGCCCGAACCGCGGCCCGGGCCGACCGGAATGCCCTGCGCCTTGGCCCATTTGATGAAGTCCGACACGATGAGGAAATAGCCGGGGAACTTCATCCGCTCGATGATGCCGAGTTCGAAGGCCAGCCGCGCGTCATAGTCCGCGACCGTCAGACCTTCCGTCGGCCCGTGGATCGCCAGACGGTTGCGCAGCCCTTCTTCAGCCTGCAGCCGCAGCTCCTCCGCCTCGTCGCGGTCGAGCGTGAAGCGCGGCAGGATGGGCTTCACCGTGCGCGGGCGATAGGCGCAGCGCTGGGCGATTTCCACCGTGTTGGCAAGGGCTTCCGGGAGATCGGCGAACAGGTCAGCCATTTCCGCGCGGGTGCGGAACCGGTGCTCCGGCGTCAATTGGCGACGGTCCGGTTCGGCCACGAGACGGCCTTCGGCGATGCAGATGAGGGCGTCGTGGGCCTCGTAGTCGTCCTGGGCGGCGAAAAACGGCTCGTTGGTCGCCACCAGCGGCAGATCGAGGCGGTAGGCGAGTTCGATCAGCGAGGGCTCGACCCGGCGCTCCTCGGCGACGCCATGGCGTTGAATTTCCACGTAAAGCCGGTCGCCGAACAGGCTGTGTAGCGTCGCCAGCCGCTGCTCCGCATGGTCGGCGCTGCCGGCCGCCAGCGCGCGGTCGATGGGGCCGAAGGGACCGCCAGTGAGAGCGATGAGACCGGCGGCGCGGCCTTCCAGCCAGTCCGCCTTGATGTGGGGCGCGCCATCGGAGGCGGTGTCGAGGAAGGAGCGCGACACCAGCTCCATGAGGTTCTTCCACCCCTCCTCGTTCATGGCGAGCAGGACGATGCGCGGGCGCTCCTGTCCGGCGGGACCGCGCGGGGCCGCGCCGGGAAAATCCACCGCCACGGCGCAGCCGAGAATCGGCTGGATGCCGGCGCCGGCCATCTTTTCCGAGAATTCCAGCGCGCCGAACAGATTGCCGGTGTCGGTGAGGGCGATGGCGGGCTGGCGGTCCTTCTTGGCGAGATCGGCGAGCTTGCCGATGCTCAGCGCACCTTCCAGCAGGGAGAAGGAGGAATGAACATGCAGATGCACGAACCCGACATCAGCCTGCGCCATCTCACATCCCTCCTGCGACTCGAAACTCCCCATGGTGAGCATCGCCGCCGGCGGCGTCCACCCTTGCGGGCGGCTCCTCCCCGCTGTCCTCAGGCGGAACCGGGTAATCGCGCCTCAAACCCCGGTGATCACCCCGGCCCAAAGGCCGATCATGGCGACGAACAGTGCAATGGACGCGAGAGCGGCGGCTTCCTGAACGAGAACGCGGATCATGTCGACCTCCCTGGAACATAGAGAGAACATGACTCCCGCAATCCACATGATCAAGCCATGTTCTACTTTCGTTCCAGTTCATGGTTGACGAAACGAAAACGCCTCCAGCCGCCTCGCACGAATCGCCCAGCGCGCGGAAAGGCGCCAGACCAGCACCAAGCCACCATCCTTCGAGGCCCGGCGCCGCCGGGCACCTCGGGATGACGTTGCGCGCTTGTAGTTCGTCCGCCTCAGGCGAGTTCCACCACCTGCCCCTCGCGCAGCGTCACCCGCCGGTGCATGCGGTCGGCAAGGTCGAGATTATGGGTGGCGATGACCGCCGCCAAGCCCGTCGCCTCCACCAGCTGCGACAGCGCATGGAACACATGGTCGGCGGTGTGCGGGTCGAGATTGCCGGTCGGCTCGTCGGCCAGCAGCACGCGCGGGGCGTTGGCGACG
This sequence comes from Ancylobacter polymorphus, assembly GCF_030813495.1. Lineage (GTDB taxonomy): Bacteria > Pseudomonadota > Alphaproteobacteria > Rhizobiales > Xanthobacteraceae > Ancylobacter > Ancylobacter polymorphus. The sequence goes on from NZ_JAUSUI010000001.1 coordinate 571,239, forward strand.
GCGCGGGCGATGGCGACGCGCTGCTGCTCGCCGCCGGAAAGTTCGCCCGGCCGGTGTTCCAGCCGCTTGCCGAGGCCGAGATAGCTCAAGAGTTCCTTCGCCCGCTGCGCGGCCTCCCGGCGCGGCAGGCCGCGGATCATCTGCGGCAGCATCACATTCTCCTGCGCCGAGAATTCGGGCAGCAGATGGTGGAACTGGTAGACGAAGCCGACATCGACGCGGCGGATACGGGTGCGCTCGGCATCCGACAGGCCGGCGGTGCCGGTGTCGCCGATGAACACCTCGCCCGCGTCCTGATGCTCCAGCAGACCGGCGATATGCAGCAGCGTGGACTTGCCGGTGCCGGACGGAGCCACCAGCGCCACGGACTGGCCTTCCATCACGGTGAAATTGGCGCCGCGCAGAATCTCCAGCGTGCCCTCGCCCTGGGCATAGCGGCGTTCGATGCTCTCGAGCCGCAGCGCGGCCTTGGGGTGAGCGGTCGACATGGCGCCCTCCTATTCGTAGCGCAGCGCTTCCACCGGATCGAGGCGCGCAGCGCGCCAGGACGGGTAGAGCGGAGCGAGAAGGGACAGGATGAGCGCCATCAGCACCACGGTGGCTGTTTCCCCCGCGTTCAGCTCGGCCGGCAGGCGGCTGAGATAATAGAGTTCTGGCGAGAACAGCTCGGTTGAGGTCAGCCAGGAGATGAACTGGCGGATCTCCTCGACATTCAGGCAGACGATGAGCCCAAGCAAAAACCCCGCCAGCGTGCCGACCACGCCGATGGCGGCGCCGGTGACGAGGAAGATGCGCATGATCGCCCCGCTGGTGGCGCCCATGGTGCGCAATATGCCGATGTCGCGCCCCTTGTCCTTCACCAGCATGTTGAGGCCGGAGACGATGTTGAAGGCGGCCACCACAACGATCAGGGTGAGGATCAGGAACATCACGTTCCGCTCCACCTGCAGCGCGTTGAAGAAGGTGGCGTTCCGCTGCTTCCAGTCGACGATGTAGATCGGCCGTTCCACCGCCTCCTGCAGCAAGGGTCGGTAGCGGTCCACATCGTCGGGCTTGTCGATATAGACCTCGATGGCGGTCACATCGCCATCCCTGTTGAAATAGGCCTGACTCTCCGCCAGCGGCATGAACACGAAGGCGCTGTCATATTCCGACATGCCGATCTCGAACACCGCCGCGATCTTGTAGACTTTGATCCGCGGCGTGGTTCCCATGGGCGTCACCGCCCCGCGCGGGGCGACCAGGGTGAGATTGTCGCCGGCCTGCAGCGAGAGCTGCTTGGCGAGGCCCGCACCGATGGCGACGCCCGATCCCTCGTCGAAGCCTTCCAGCGTCCCGGCCTTGATATTGGAACCGATGGCCGGCAGCGCCCGCAGGCTGGCCTCGGAGAGGCCGCGCACCAGCACGCCGCCCGCCCCAAAGGCGGAGGAGGCCAGCGCCTGCCCTTCCACCAGCGGCACGGCGAGCTTGACCCCCGGAACGCCGGCAATGCGCTTGGCGACTTCCTCATAGTCGGTCAGCGGCCCGCCGGCCGACTGCACCAGCATATGGCCGTTCAATCCGAGGATCTTCGACAGCAGCTCGGTGCGGAAGCCGTTCATGACCGCCATGACGATGATGAGCGTCGCCACGCCGAGCATGATGCCGAGGAAGGAGAAGCCGGCGATGACCGAGATGAAGCCTTCCTTGCGGCGCGCGCGCAGATAGCGCAGCGACAGCATCCATTCGAAGGCGCTGAACGGCCTGGAGCCCGTGGGCTCCGCGCCGGCACTCGCCGGCGCGGTCTTCGCTGCCTTGGTCCGACGCGCTGCGCTCTTGGCCGCCATGCCTGCTCCGCCCCTCGCCCGGCCTTGATCGGCCGGCGCGCGCCCCCAACTCAACCGATGATCCGCTCCAGCGCCGCCGGGATGGTCAGCGTCTCGCGCGAACCATCCGCCCGCCGCTTCAGCTCCACCGTACCGGCCGCCAGGCCCTTGGGCCCGACGATGATCTGCCAGGGAAGGCCGATCAGGTCGGCGGTGGCGAATTTCGAGCCGGGCCGCTCCGCCGTGTCGTCATAGAGCACATCGACGCCGCGCGCGGTCAGCTCGGCATAGATCGCCTCGCAGGCCTCGTCCGTCGCCGCATCACCGACCTTGAGGTTCAAGAGCCCGACGCGGAACGGCGCGATCGCCTCCGGCCAGATGATGCCGTTCTCGTCATGCGACGCCTCGATGATGGCGGCGACGAGACGGGACGGCCCGATGCCGTAGGAGCCCATATGCACGGGTGTCTCCACGCCATCGGGGCCCGTCACCTTGGCGCCCATCGGCTCGGAATATTTGGTGCCGAAATAGAAGATGTGACCCACCTCGATGCCACGCGCCGAAACCCGCTGTTCCTCGGGAATCGCCGCGAAGGCCTCTTCGTCATGCTTCTCTTCCGTGGCCGCATAAAGGCTGGTCCAGCGGTTCACGATGTCTTGCAGGCCGGCGGGATCGCGGAAGTCGACGCCCGCCTCCGGCGTGGCCATGTCGAGATAGTCGGCATGGCAGAACACCTGACTCTCGCCGGTCGAGGCGAGGATGATGAACTCGTGGCTGTGATTGCCGCCGATCGGGCCGGTGTCGGCCACCATGGGAATCGCCTTCAGTCCCAGCCGGGCAAAAGTCCGCAGATAGGCGACGAACATGCGGTTATAGGCGACGACCGCATTCTCGAAGTCGAGGTCGATCGAATAGGCGTCCTTCATCAGGAATTCGCGCGAACGCATGACGCCGAAGCGCGGGCGCACCTCGTCACGGAACTTCCACTGGATGTGATAGAGGTTCAGCGGCAAGTCCTTGTAGGACTTGACATAGGCGCGGACGATCTCGGTGAGCATCTCCTCATTTGTCGGCCCGTAGAGCATGTCGCGCTCGTGCCGGTCCTTGATGCGGAGCATCTCCTTGCCATAGTCGTCATAACGCCCGCTTTCGCGCCAGAGATCGGCCGACTGGATGGTCGGCATCATGATCTCGATGGCGCCGGAACGGTTCTGCTCCTCGCGGATGATGTTGCAGATCTTGTCGAGCACGCGCTTGCCCAGCGGCAGCCACGCATAGATGCCGGCGCTCTCCTGCCGGATCATGCCGGCGCGCAGCATGAAGCGGTGCGAGACGATTTCCGCTTCCTTCGGGACTTCGCGGAGGATGGGAAGGAAGTAGCGGGACAGGCGCATCAGCGGAAACTCACGATTCGGCCGGGATCGGCTGCGTGGCGGCGATGGCGGAGTGAAACCGGATCGCCTCACAAAACACAAGCCCTTGCCCCATTGGCGCGGGCGAATGGCGCAAAGACTGCCTCAACTTAAGGCTTGCTGCCCGATCTGCGCCCATTTTTGTTGCAACGCACCATACTCGTATTGCGACGCAAGGATGACAAGGTTCTAATTTTTGCTAGAGTGCCGGCCTCTAGAAAGAGGTCCGCTGAACGCTTTGAGAAGCGTGCTGATCGGTCCAGGTCTCGGGAGGAATGACGGCTAAGAAAGCCCCCTGGCAGACGTCGAAACGGCGCGGAATCAGGTGCGGGCGGCCAAACAAGGAAGGCGGGACTTCGGTCCCGCCTCTTTTTTTGCCTTTTTGCCGGAAGGGCGCCGCCTATTTGGCCTGATAGAGCGGGAACGGCATGGGCAGCATGTCGGAGTTCAGCCGGTCCGTCTCCACCAGCCAGGCGAAGATCAGCACGAGGACGGCGGAGATCACCGTCGTCGCCAGCGCCTTGCGCAGCAGCATCGGCTGTTGCGGCGCGCCCGGCTCGGTGCCGTCCTCGACCGCGCCGTCCTCATGCTGGGAGCGCACGCCGAAGGGCAGGACAGCGAAGATCACCACCCACCAGACGATGAAATAGATCGCGATATAGGTGCCGACGCCCATTGTGCCGCCTTACGCCTGTTCCAGCTCGACCAGCGTGCCGAGAAAATCCTTGGGGTGGAGAAACAGCACCGGCTTGCCATGCGCGCCGAGCCGCGGCTCGCCCGAACCCAGCACCCGCGCGCCCGCCGCCAGCAGGTGGTCGCGGGCGGCGAGGATGTCCTCGACCTCGTAGCAGAGATGATGAATGCCGCCTTCCGGATTGCGTTCGAGGAACTTCGCGATGGGCGAGTTCTCCCCGAGCGCGCCGAGCAGCTCCACCTTGGTGTTGGGCAGGGTGACGAACACCGTGTTCACCCCATGCTCCGGCTGCGGTGTGACGCCGGACACCTCGCCGCCCAGCGTGTCGCGATAGGTAGCGATCGCCGCCTCAAGATCCGGCACGGCGATGGCGACGTGGTTCAGACGGCCGATCATGCAAGTCCCCTCCACGCTCCGCCGGGCGGACGCGCCGGCACCGGGGATACGCTGGCGGCACGGGAAAGGCTCACCTCCCGCGCCCGCCGGCTCCCGGCCCGCCTGTCATACCGTGATGACAAGCACATGGCAGAGCGGCTTCTTGCCCCAGGCGGCGTTGATCTGGGCGCGCACCGCCCGCGTCACCGATTCCGCGACCGCGTCCGGGTCGCGCCGGCGCGGCTTGGGCAGGCCGTCGAGGCAGTTCAGCACGGCGTCCTCCACCACCTCGTCGAGCGGCGTGCCGCCAATGCCGAGGCGCGGCAGGCCGGAGAGGTCGATCATGGGATCGCCGACCACCTCGCCCTTGGACGACATGGCGATGGCGACCGAGACCAGCCCGCTGAAGGACAGCCGCCGGCGCTCGGAAATCGCCGGGTCCTCGGCGCCGACCAGCACCTGTCCGTCCTTGTAGAGCCGGCCGGAGGGAATCTCCTCGATCACCTCCGCCCCGACCGAGGGATCGGCGCTGATGAGCCGCACCACATCGCCATCGACCAGCCGGATCACCTCGCGCACCCCCATGCGGCGGGCGAGCTCAGCGTGCTCGGACAGATGCAGCGGCTCACCATGCACCGGCACCGCCACCTGTGGGCGCAGCCATTGGTACATCTGCTCCAGCTCACCCCGGCGCGGATGGCCGGACACATGCACCAGCCCGTCGCGATCGGTAATGACCTTGATGCCCTGCAGCACCAGCGCGTTGATGATGCGGTTCACCGCCCGCTCATTGCCGGGAATGGTGCGCGAAGAGAAGATCACATGGTCGCCCGGCGACAGGGCGATGTCGGGATGGTCGTCATCGGCGATGCGCGCCAGCGCCGCGCGCGGTTCGCCCTGGCTGCCGGTAAGGATGGCGACAACCTTGTCGCGCGGCAGGAAGCCATAGGCATCGACGGGACGGAAGGGCGGCAGCCCGTCGAGCATGTGCTGCTCGCGCGCCACGCCGATCACCCGTTCCATCGCCCGCCCGACCAGCACCACCTCGCGCCCGGCCTTCACCGCCGCCTCGGCGATGGAGCGGATGCGGGCCACATTCGAAGCGAAGGTCGTCACCGCCACACGGTGCGGGGCGGCGGCGATCAGATCGTGCAGCGCGGCCTGTACATCCACTTCCGAGGGCGAGATGCCGTCGCGAATGGCATTGGTGGAATCGCAGATGATCGCCCGCACGCCCTCATCGCCCAGCGCGGTGAAGCGCGCGGGATCGGTGACATTGCCGACAACCGGGGTCGGGTCGATCTTCCAGTCGCCCGTGTGCACCACCAGCCCGAGTGGGGTGCGGATGGCCAGCGAATGGCTGTCGGGAATGGAGTGCGCGACCGGCACGAATTCCACGTCGAACGGGCCGATCTTCGTCCGCCCGCCCGTGGGCACGATGTGGAAGGGAATCTTCGGCGCACCCGGCTCGCCGAGGCGCCGCGCCTCCGCCAGCGCGTGGGTGAAGGGCGTGGTGTAAACGGTGCAGCCGAGGCGCGGCCACAGATCCACCAGCGCGCCGATATGGTCCTCGTGCCCGTGGGTGATAACGAGGCCGGCGAGGTTGCCGGCATCCGCCTCACGTTCGAGGAAGCCGACATCGGGCATGATGATGTCGATGCCCGGCACTTCCGGCGGCGCGAAGGAGATGCCGAGATCGACCGCGAGCCATTTGCGCCGGTTGCGTGGCCCCAGACCATACAGCCCGAGATTCATACCGATCTCGCCGACCCCACCAAGGGGGGCGAAGACCAGTTCGTCCGGCCACTTGCTCACATTCCTGCCTTTCACACTGGCGCGGCAGGCGTGGGAAACACGTCGCCGGCGCTGATCGTCTCGCGCACACCGTCACTGCGGCGCAGCACCATGGCGCCCGAAAAATCGAGTGCCTCGAATACTCCCGCAACCTCCCGGCTGCCAAGCCGGGCCGTCATCGCCTTGCCGAGGCCGCTGGCGCGGCGCAGCCAAGCGTCGCGGGTCGCGGCGAAGCCGGCGCCGCGCGCCCATTCCGCCAGCCGGGCCGCCATCGCCGCATCGAGCGCGGCGAACAGTGCCGGCGGATCGGTGGGATAGCCGGCGGCAGCAAGGTCCGTTGTGGGATAGGGCGTGTCGGCGGGATGGTGCGCGCAATTGACACCGAAGCCAATCACCGTCGCGGCCCGCCCGCCGGGCGCCACCGTGCCCTCTAGCAGGATTCCGGCCAGCTTGGCGCCGTCGATCATCACGTCATTGGGCCATTTGAGCCCGATGCGCAGCGGGTCGATGCCGGTAACGGCGCGCACGGCATCATAGAGCGCGAGGGCGGCGACGAAGCAGAGTTCCGGCTGACGGGCCGCCGGAGCGGCATCCACCAGGAGCAGCGAGGCGTAGAGATTTCCGGGCTCGGACGCCCAGGGCCGGCCGCGCCGTCCGCGTCCGCCGGTCTGCCGCCCGGCGACGAACCAGCAGGGCGCCGCGCCGCCCACCTGGGCAAGCGCGGCCTCATTTGTCGAACCGACCGTATCGAAACGGACGACCGGCGTCGCGACCGGCGTGGGCGCCATTCTCAGAAGAGCGCCCGGGCCGCCGCCGCCGCCGCCGCGATGAGCGGCGCGGGATAGACGAAGAACAGCAGGGTGAAGGTGCCGGAAATGGCGAGCACCACCCGCGGTTCCGAGCGCATGGGCTCGAAGGCCGCCGCCGGCTCGTCGAAATACATGATCTTGACGATGCGCAGATAATAGAACGCGCCGACCACGCTGGTGAGCACGCCGATGACGGCGAGCGTGTACAGCCCGGCCTCGATCGCCGCCAGGAACACGTAGTACTTGGCGAGGAAGCCGGCGAGCGGGGGAATGCCGGCGAGCGAGAACATCAGCACCGCCAGCATGAACGCCTTCACCGGGCTGGTGCGGGCGAGGCCGGCGAGCTCGTCATAGCTCTCGACCATGCCGTCCTTGCGCCGCATCGACAGGATGCAGGCGAAGGTGCCGAGCGTCATGACGAGATAGACCGCCATATAGACCAGCACGCCCTGCACGCCCTGCTGCGTGCCGGCGGCGAGGCCGACCAGCGCGAAGCCCATATGGCCGATGGAGGAATAGGCCATCAGGCGCTTGAAGTTGCGCTGGCCGATGGCGGCGAAGGAGCCGAGCGCCATCGAGGCGATGGAGACGAAGACGATGATCTGCTGCCACTGATGCGCGACGTTGGGCAGCGCCTCCATGGCGAAGCGCACGAACACCGCCATCGCCGCCACCTTCGGCGCCGAGGCGAAGAAGGCGGTGACGGGCGCCGGCGCGCCCTCGTACACGTCGGGCGTCCACATGTGGAACGGCACGGCCGAAACCTTGAAGCAGAGGCCGGCGAAGGTGAACACGATGCCGAAGATCAGCCCGAGCGAAGGCTCGCGCGCCGCCTGCGCAATCTGGGCGAAGTTCACCGAGCCGGTGAAGCCATAGATCAGCGAGGCACCGTAGAGCAGCATGCCGGAGGAGAGCGCGCCAAGCACGAAGTACTTCAGGCCGGCCTCGGTGGAGCGCACGGAATCGCGGTTATTGGCGGCGATCACGTAGAGCGCGAGACTCATCATTTCGAGCCCCATATAGAGCGCGATGAGATCGCCGGCCGAGATCAGCACCATCATGCCGAGGGTCGAGAGCAACACCAGAACCGGATATTCGAAGCGGTCCTGCTTCTCGATCTTCAGCCAGTCCACCGACATGGCCAGCGTTCCGCCGGCACCGATCAGCGCCAGCACCTTCATGAAGCGGCCGAAAGCGTCGACCTGGAAGGCGCCGTTGAACAGCGTCGCCTCGGCGGGGCCGATGAGCACCAGCACCAGCGCGCCAAACAGGGCGGCGAGCGCCAGCCCGTTCACCGTGTCGGTCGACTTCGGCCCGGCGAAGGCACCGAGCATGAGCAGCGCCAGCGCGGAGAGCGCCAGCAGCAGTTCGGGCAGCGCGGGGCCGAGCGCGGCGAGGGAGAGGGTCATTGGACGGGCTCCGCGATGGTCATGGGTCGGATCAAGGCAGCACCAGCGCGGCGGCCTTGACGGCGCCGACGGCGATGTCGGCGCGGGCAACGATCGCGTTCACCGCGACATTGCAGGCGTCGAGGATCGGCTGCGGCCAGACGCCGAACAGGATGGTGAAGAACAGCAGCGGCACGAGCGAGGCCATCTCGCGTGCGTTCACGTCGCCGAGCCCCTTCAGGCTGTCCTTTTCCAGCGGACCGAAGATGATCCGGCGGTAGAGCCACAGCGCATAGGCCGCCGAGAGGATCACGCCGGTGGTGGCGAAGAAGGCGACCCAGGTGTTGCGGCCGAAAGTGGCGAGCAGCGTGAGGAACTCACCGATGAAGCCCGACGTGCCCGGCAGGCCGACATTGGCCATGGTGAACACCATGAACAGCGTGGCGTAGATCGGCATGCGGAAGACGAGGCCGCCATAGGCGGAAATCTCGCGTGTGTGCATGCGGTCATAGACCACGCCGACGCACAGGAACAGCGCGCCCGAGACGAAGCCGTGGCTGACCATCTGGAACACCGCGCCCTGGATGCCTTCCTGGGTCAGGGTGAAGATGCCCATCGTCACATAGCCCATATGGGCGACGGAGGAGTAGGCGATCAGCTTCTTCATGTCCTCCTGCATCAGGGCGACCAGCGAGGTGTAGACGATCGCGATCACCGAGAGCGTGAAGACGAAGGGCGCGAAATAGGCCGACGCCTCCGGGAACATCGGCAGGGAGAAGCGCAGCAGGCCGTAGCCGCCCATCTTCAGCAGGATGCCCGCCAGAATGACCGAGCCGGCGGTCGGCGCCTCGACATGCGCGTCCGGCAGCCAGGTGTGCACCGGCCACATCGGCATCTTCACCGCGAAGGAGGCGAAGAAGGCGAGCCACAGCCAGTGCTGCATCCCCGAGGGGAAGTTGAAGGTCAGCAGCTGGGTGATGTCGGTGGTGCCGGCCTGCCAGTACATGGCCATGATGGCGAGCATCATCAGCACCGAACCGGCGAGCGTGTAGAGGAAGAACTTGAACGTCGCGTAGATGCGCCGCTTGCCGCCCCAAATGCCGATGATGAGGAACATCGGGATCAGGCCGCCTTCGAAGAAGAAGTAGAACTGCAGCAGGTCCAGCGCCGCGAAGGTGCCGATCATCAGCGTTTCGAGCACCAGGAAGCAGATCATGTACTCCTTCACGCGGTGCTGGATCGATTCCCAGCTCGCCAGGATGCACATCGGCATCAGCAGCGTGGTCAGCACGATGAAGGGCAGCGAAATGCCGTCCACGCCCATGCGGTAGGCGGCGACATCGCCGAGCCAGGGCTGGTATTCGGTGAACTGGAAGTCCGGGTTCGACGCATCGAAGCCGACCAGCAGCAGCAGCGAGATGACGAAGGTGACGAGGGTCGCCCACAGCGCCACCCAGCGGGCGTTGCGCTTGGCGACCTCATCGTCGCCGCGGATCATCAGGACGATCAGCAGCGCGCCGACGAGCGGCAGGAAGGTGACGACGGAGAGAATGGGCCACTCATACATCAGTGCGCACCCCCGAACATGAACCAGGTGATGAGGGCCGCGACGCCCACCAGCATCACGAACGCATAGTGGTAGAGATAGCCGGTCTGCAGCCGCACGACGCGGTTGGTCACGTCGATGACACGGGCCGAGACGCCGTTCGGGCCGTAACCGTCGATGACCCGCATGTCGCCCTGCTTCCACAGGAAGCGGCCGAGCCACATGGTCGGGCGGACGAACAGGAAGTCATACAGCTCGTCGAAATACCACTTGTTGAGCAGGAAGCGGTACAGAACGTCGTTCTGCTTGGCGAGCGCCTTCGGCACGGCGGTGTTGGCGATGTACATCCAGTAAGCGACGGCGAATCCGAGCGCCATCATCACCGTCGGGGCCCACTTCGCCCAGCCGGGAATGTGATGCATCTCTTCCAGTATCTTGTTGTCCGACGCCATGAAGATCGACTCCCGGAAGAAGTGATCGACATCGTGTCCGACGAAGTACGGGTAGAGGATCATGCCGGCGAACAGCGCCCCAAGCGAGAGCACGCCGAGCGGGATCAGCATGGTCAGCGGCGATTCATGCGCGTGGTCGAACGTGTGGTGGTCCGCGCGCGTCTTGCCGTGGAAGGTCATGAACATCTGCCGCCAGGTGTAGAAGGCGGTGAGCGCCGCCGCCGCGACCGTCATCACCCAGGCATAGGTGGCGGCGGGACTGTGGCTGACGAAGGCGGTCTCGATGATCGCGTCCTTGGAGAAATAGCCGGCGGTGAAGGGGAAGCCCGTCAGCGCCAGGCCACCGATCATCATGGTGGCGTAGGTGAAGGGAATCTTCCGCCACAGGCCGCCCATGTGGCGCATGTCCTGCTCATGGTGCATCGCATGGATGACCGAACCGGCGGCAAGGAACAGCAGCGCCTTGAAGAAGCCGTGGGTGAGCAGGTGGAACACGCCGACGGAATAGGCGCCGGTGCCGAGGGCGACGAACATGTAGCCGAGCTGCGAGCAGGTGGAATAGGCGATCACCCGCTTGATGTCGTTCTGCACGCAGCCGACCGTCGCCGCGAAGAAGGCGGTGGAGGCGCCGACGAACAGCACCACATTCAGCGCCGTATCCGACAGCTCGAACAGCGGCGACAGGCGCGCCACCATGAACACGCCGGCCGTCACCATGGTGGCGGCGTGGATGAGCGCCGAGACCGGGGTCGGGCCTTCCATGGCGTCGGGCAGCCAGGTGTGCAGGCCGAGCTGCGCCGACTTGCCCATGGCGCCGATGAACAGCAGCAGGCAGATCACGGTCGGCGCGTGCCACTCATGGCCGAGGAACAGAATGTTCTTGTCCATCAGCGAGGGCGCGGCCGCGAAGACCTGCTCGAAGGCCACCGAGCCGGTCATGAGATAGACGGCGAAGATGCCGAGCGCGAAGCCGAAATCGCCGACACGGTTGACGATGAACGCCTTCATCGCCGCCGCGCAGGCCGACGGCTTGTCGTACCAGAAGCCGATGAGCAGGTAGGAAGCGAGGCCGACGCCCTCCCAGCCGAAGAACAGCTGCACGAGGTTGTCGCTCGTCACCAGCATCAGCATGGCGAAGGTGAACAGCGAGAGATAGGCGAAGAAGCGCGGACGGCTGGGGTCCTCGTGCATGTACCCCATGGAGTAGAGGTGCACGAGCGAGGACACGGTGGTGACCAGGATCAGCATCACCGCGGTCAGCGTGTCGACGCGGATCGCCCAGGTCACGTCGAGCTTGCCCGACGCCATCCAGGTGAACAGCTCCACCGTACCGTCATGACCGCCGAAAGCGGTCTGGAAGAACACGATCCACGCGAAGAAGGCGGAGATCATGAGCAGACCGGTCGTCACCAGCTCCGAGGCGCGGGCGCCGATCAGCCGGCCGAACAGGCCGGCGATGAGAAAGCCGACGAGGGGAAGAAATACGATCGCCTGGTGCATGAAGCCCGCTCAGCCCTTCATGGTGTTGATGTCCTCGACGGCGATCGACCCGCGATTGCGGTAGAACACCACGAGGATGGCGAGGCCGATGGCGGCCTCGGCGGCGGCGACCGTCAGCACGAACAGGGCAAAGACCTGTCCGACGATGTTGCCGAGGAAGACGGAGAAGGCGACGAGGTTGATATTCACCGCCAGCAGGATGAGCTCCACCGACATCAGGATGACGATGACGTTCTTCCGGTTGAGGAAGATGCCGAGCGTGCCGAGCGTGAACAGGATCGCCGCGACGGTCAGATAGTGCGGAAGGCCGATCGCCATGGCTCAGAGCCCCTTGCCGGAAGGCACCTTGACGACGTCGATCGCCATCGCCTTGGTGCGCGCGTTCTGGACCGGAATGCTCTGGCGCTTCACATTCTCCTTGTGGCGGAGCGTCAGCACGATGGCACCGATCATGGCGACCAGCAGGATGAAGCCCGCCGCCTGGAAGAAATAGACGTAATCCGTGTACAGCACCCGGCCGATGGCGACCGCGTTCGACACGCCGGGCGCGGCGGAGGTGACCGCGCCGGTCACGCCAGCGCCGAAGGTCCAGGAACCGACGACCAGCACCAACTCGGCGAGGAACACCATGCCGATCAGCACGCCGACCGGCAGATATTGCAGGAAGCCCTGGCGCAGCTCGACGAAATCCACGTCCAGCATCATGACGACGAACAGGAACAGCACCGCCACGGCGCCGACATAGACCACGATGAGCAGCATCGCGATGTATTCGGCGCCGATCAGGATGAACAGGCCCGAGGCGTTGACGAAGGTCAGGATCAGGAACAGCACCGAATGGACCGGGTTCCGCGACGCGATGACCATGAAGGCCGAGGCCACGGCGACCCCGGCGAAGAGATAGAAGAACAGCGCGGCGAGGCTCATGCCCGGCACCCCCCAGTCATTCCGGCGCCCGCTGTTGCGGCGGTCGCAGCGCGAACGGCCCTAGCGGCCCTTATCGTTTCGGTCTTCACGTTCCCAGCCCCCAGCGCTCAACGATACGGCGCGTCAAGCGCCATGTTGCGCGCGATCTCGCGCTCCCAGCGGTCGCCATTCGCGAGCAGCTTGGCCTTGTCGTAGTAAAGTTCCTCGCGCGTCTCGGTGGCGAACTCGAAGTTCGGTCCCTCGACGATGGCATCGACCGGGCAGGCCTCCTGGCAGAAGCCGCAATAGATGCACTTCACCATGTCGATGTCGTAACGGGTGGTGCGGCGCGTGCCGTCATTCCGGCGCGGGCCAGCCTCGATGGTGATGGCCTGCGCCGGGCAGATCGCCTCGCACAGCTTGCAGGCGATGCAGCGCTCTTCCCCGTTGGGATAGCGGCGCAGCGCGTGCTCGCCACGGAAACGCGGCGACACCGGGTTCTTCTCGAAGGGATAGTTGATCGTCGCCTTCGGCTTGAAGAAATAGCGCATCGCCAGGAAGAACGCCGAGACGAACTCGGTGAGCAGCAGCTGGCGTGCGGCCAGATCCAATCTCATGTCGCTCTCCTCAATCGGCCATGGCCGCGGCAAGGCCGAAGCCCACCAGCGGCATCGAAACGGCAAAGACGCGGATGACGGTCTTCCACCACGAAATCACTCCCGCCAGCTGGTCAGCGCTCAGTTTGCGGGCTTCCCTTGAACCGCGGATCGACGTTTCGACGACCCGCGGCAGTATGAACCATTCGAGTGCGCCAAACAGCGCACCCGCTAGCGCCCCCGCCCAACCGACGGCGGAGGCTTCCATCAGGGCGTGGAGCGTGCCCTCACCCATCTCATCCCCCCGCCGCCGCAAGGCCGGTGAAGTGCAGGACGGACGCCACGATCACCACCATCGCCAGCGAGATCGGCAGGAACACCTTCCAGCCGAGCCGCATGAGCTGGTCGTAGCGGTAGCGCGGGACCATCGCCTTCACCATGGCGAACATGAAGAACACCAGCAGCACCTTGAGCAGGAACCACACGATGCCCGGCACCCAGGTGAAGGGAGCGATTGGCACCGGCGGCAGCCAGCCGCCCATGAACAGGATGGCGGTCAGCGCGCACATGGTCATGATCGCCACATACTCACCGAGCATGAACATCATGTACGGGGTGGAGCCGTACTCCACCATGAAGCCGGCGACGAGTTCGGATTCCGCTTCGCCGAGATCGAAGGGCGGGCGGTTGGTCTCGGCCAGCGCCGAGATGAAGAAGATCACGAACATCGGGAACAGCGGCAGCCAGTACCAGCCGAGGATGCCCCAGGAGGTGTTCTGCGCCTCGACGATGGCCGAGAGGTTCAGCGAGCCGGCGCACAGCAGAACGGTGACGATGACGAAGCCGATGGAGACCTCATAGGACACCATCTGCGCCGCCGCGCGCAGCGCCGACAGGAAGGGATATTTCGAGTTCGACGCCCAGCCGGCCATGATGGTGCCGTACACGCCGAGCGAGGAAATCGCGAAGATGTAGAGCACGCCGACATTGATGTCGGCCACAACCCAGCCCGCGTCGATCGGCACCACGGCCCAGGCGGCGAGCGCCAGCAGGCAGGTGACGAAGGGCGCGAGCAGGAACACACCCTTGTTCGCGCCGTCGGGAATAACCGGCTCCTTCAGCACGAACTTGATCAGGTCGGCGAAGGACTGGAACAGGCCGAACGGCCCGACCACGTTGGGGCCGCGACGCAGCTGCACCGCCGCCCAGATCTTGCGGTCGGCCAGCAGCACATAGGCGACGATGATCAGCAGGCCGACCAGCAGCGCGAGGCTCTGGGCGACGATGATGAGCACCTGTATCAGCGTGTCGAACCAGGTCGTTTCGGTCATGTGCTCCCTCCCCTCACTCGGCCGCCGCCGCGTGGCGGCTGGACGCGAGCGCGGAGCATTCGGCCATCACGGCCGAGGCGCGGGCGATCGGATTGGTGAGGTAGAAATCGGTGACGGCAGAAGCGAAAGGCCCGCTCGCCGGCGTGCCGCCGGCCGAGGACAGCGCATTGACCGCCGCCGCATCGGCCGGCGTGACATGGTCAAGCCGGGCGAGATGCGGATACGCCGCGTAGAGCGCGGCGCGCAGCTGCGCCAGGCTGTCGAAGGGCAGGCGATGCCCGACGACATCGGACAGCGCACGCAGCACCGCCCAGTCCTCGCGCGCCTCTCCGGGCGGGAAGGCGGCGCGGTTGGCGACCTGCACCCGCCCTTCCGTGTTCACATAGGTGCCGGACTTCTCGGTATAGGCCGCGCCCGGCAGGATCACATCGGCGCGATGGGCGCCGCGATCACCATGGGTGCCGAGATAGACCACGAAGGCACCGGGAGCGATGTCGATCTCGTCCGCGCCGAGGGCGAACAGAACGTCCACCCCGCCCGGATTGGTCATCGCCACCGCGTCGAGCCCGCCCTCGCCCGGCACCGCGCCGATATCGAGCGCGCCAACGCGCGACGCTGCGGTGTGCAGCACGGAGAAGCCGTTCCAGCCCTCCTTCACCGCGCCGACGGCGACCGCCAACCGCGCCGCCTGCGCCAGCACCGCCGCCCCGTCCGCACGGGCGAGAGCGCCCTGGCCGATCAGGATCAGCGGACGCTGGGCGCCCTTCAGCACCTCGGCAAAGCCGCCACCATTGACGAGGTCGGTCAGCGTGTCGGAACCCGCGCCGAGATAGTCATAGGGATAGGTCAGGTCGACATGCGGCCCGATCAGCCCGATGGGGAAATTGCCCTGCAGCCAGCGCTTGCGGATGCGGGCATTGAGCACGCTCGCCTCAAGGCGCGGGTTGGAGCCGATGATCAGCAGCGCGTCGGCCTGCTCGATGCCGGCAATCGTCGCGTTGAACAGATAGCTGGCGCGGCCGAGCGCCGGGTCCAGCTTCGCCCCGTCCTGCCGGCAGTCGATGTTGGACGAGCCGAGCGAGGCGAGCAGCGACTTCAGCGCGAACGCCTCTTCCACCGAGGCGAGATCGCCGACCAGCCCGCCGATACGATTGCCCGGCACGGCCTTTACCTTGGCGGCGATGGCGGCAAAGGCTTCCGGCCAGCTCGCGACCTTGAGCTTGCCATTCACCCGCACATAGGGGCGGTCGAGGCGCTGGGTCTTGAGGCCGTCCCAGATGTAGCGGGTCTTGTCAGAGATCCACTCCTCATTCACGTCCTCATTGAGACGCGGGAGGACGCGCATCACCTCACGGCCACGGGTGTCGACGCGGATGTTGGAGCCGACCGCGTCCATCACGTCGATGGATTCGGTCTTGGACAGCTCCCAGGGGCGGGCATGGTAGGCATAGGGGCGCTGGGTCAGCGCGCCGACCGGGCAGAGATCGGCGACATTGCCCTGCAGCTCCGAGGAGAGCGCCGCTTCCAGATAGGTGGTGATCTCCATGTCCTCGCCGCGCCCGATAGCGCCGAGCTCGGCCACGCCCGCCACCTCGGTGGTGAAGCGCACGCAGCGGGTGCACTGGATGCACCGGGTCATGGAGGTCTTGATCAGCGGGCCGATATACTTGTCCTCGACCGCGCGCTTGTTCTCGGCATAGCGCGACGTGTCCACGCCATAGGCCATGGCCTGGTCCTGCAGGTCGCACTCGCCGCCCTGGTCGCAGATCGGGCAGTCGAGCGGGTGGTTGATGAGCAGGAACTCCATCACCCCTTCGCGCGCCTTCTTCACCATCGGCGACTTGGTGAGGATGACCGGCGGCTCGCCATTCGGGCCGGGGCGCAGATCGCGGACATTCTGCGCGCAGCTCGCCGTCGGCTTGGGCGGACCGCCCTTCACCTCAACGAGACACATGCGGCAATTGCCGGCGATGGACAGGCGCTCATGGAAGCAGAAGCGCGGGATTTCCGCGCCCGCCGCCTCGCAGGCCTGGAGCAGCGTGAACTCCGGCGGAACATCCAGCTCGATGTCGTCGACGATGATCTTGGCCATGATGCTCTCTTACTCCGCCGCCACCGGCACCGGGTCGGAATGCGGATTCGCCGAATACTGGTCGATCCGCTTTTCGATCTCGGGACGGAAATGCCGGATCAGGCCCTGCACCGGCCACGCCGCCGCATCGCCGAGCGCACAGATGGTGTGACCCTCGACCTGGGTGGTGACCTGCAGCAGGAGATCGATCTCGCGCTTCTGCGCCCGGCCCTCGACCATGCGGTCGAGCACGCGCCACATCCAGCCCGTGCCTTCGCGGCACGGCGTGCACTGGCCGCAGCTCTCGTGCCGGAAGAAATAGGAGATGCGGGCGATCGCCCTCACCACGTCGGTGGACTTGTCCATAACCAGCACGCCGGCGGTGCCGAAGCTGGACTTCACCGCGCGGCAGCCGTCGAAGTCCATGATCAGGTCTTCGCACTGCTCGGCCGGGATGATCGGGCAGGAGGCGCCGCCGGGGATGATGGCGAGCAGATTGTCCCAGCCGCCACGCACGCCGCCGCCATGCTTCTCGATCAATTCCTTGAACGGGATGCTCATCGCCTCTTCGACAATGCAGGGCGTGTTCACATGGCCGGAAATGCCGAACAGCTTGGTGCCGACATTGTTGGCGCGGCCGATGGAGGAGAACCACGCCGCCCCGCGCCGCAGGATGGTGGGGGCGACCGCGATGGATTCGACGTTGTTCACCGTGGTCGGGCAGCCATAGAGGCCGACATTCGCCGGGAAGGGCGGCTTCAGCCGCGGCTGGCCCTTTTTGCCCTCAAGGCTTTCCAGCAGCGCGGTTTCCTCGCCGCAGATATAGGCGCCGGCGCCATGGTGGACATAGATGTCGAAGTCCCAGCCATGCACGTTGTTCTTGCCGATCAGCCGGGCCTCATAGGCCTGGTCGACCGCCGCCTGCAGGTGCTCGCGCTCCTGGATGAACTCGCCGCGCACATAGATATAGGCGGTGTGCGCGCCCATGGCGAAGCCGGCGATCAGGCAGCCCTCGACCAGATGGTGCGGGTCGTGGCGCAGGATCTCGCGGTCCTTGCAGGTGCCGGGCTCGGATTCGTCGGCATTGACGACGAGGTAGTGCGGGCGCCCGTCATTGTTCTTGGGCATGAACGACCATTTGAGGCCGGTCGGGAAGCCGGCGCCGCCGCGCCCGCGCAGGCCCGAGGCCTTCATATGCTCGATGATGAAATCGCGGCCGGCATCGAGGAACAGCTTGGTGCCGTCCCACGAGCCGCGCTTCAGCGCGCCCTGCAGCCCCCAGTCATGGTGGCCGTAAATATTGGTGAAGATGCGATCCTTGTCGGCAAGCATGGTTCGCTCCTCATTCCGCCGTCGAATCGGTCGGCTTGCCGCCGGGCGGCGGGGCGACGGGCTTCTTCGGCTTCTCCTTGTCGGCGTCGCCGGCGGCCTCGACCGCCTTGGCGGCGGGCGCGGCGGCAGGAGCCGGATCGTTCTTCGGCGGGGGCGGCGGCGCGGCGGCAGCGGCAGCCGGGGGCGGCGCGGCCGGCGCCGTCTCGCCCTTGGCCTTGGCAGCCAGCGCCTCGCGGGCCAGCGCCAGACCGGCGCCCTGCCCGACCATCGAACCGTCGAACAGTTCCGGCGAGGTCAGCACCCGCAGCCCGGTGACGGGCGCGGAGGTCAGGCGGCCGTTCTGCGGGCCGGAGGCAGGATGCTCGCCGCGCTCGAAAGCGTCGAGGATCTTTTCGAGATCCGCCGGCGTCAGGTCCTCATAGACATCCTTCCACACCTGCACCATCGGCGCGTTCACGCAGGTGCCGGCGCACTCGACCTCTTCCCAGGAGAAGTCGCCATTGGCCGAGAGATGGAACGGCTCCTCATGGATGCGGCTCTTGCACACCTTCATGAGATCGCCCGCCCCGCGCAGCATGCAGGGCGTGGTGCCGCACACCTGGATGTGCGCGCGCTTGCCCACCGGCTGCAGTTGGAACTGGGTGTAGAAGGTCGCCACCTCATAGACGCGGATCGGCGCCATGCCGAGCATGTCACCGACATAGCGCATCGCCGGCTCGGACACCCAGCCGCCGGCCTGCTCCTGCGCGCGCATGAGCAGCGGAATCACCGCGCTGGCCTGACGGCCCGGCGGATACTTCGCGATGGTCTTCTCGGCCCAGGCGAGATTCTCGGCCGTGAACGCGAAGCTCTCGGGCTGAACCTCTTTTGGCGCAAGCCTACGGACAGACATGCCGTACCCTTCCGATCGAACCGCCTCCCCTCAGGGATCAGCGGTCCACTTCACCGAACACGATATCCAGCGACCCGAGGATCGCCGAAATATCCGCGAGCATGTAGCCGCGGCAGAGGAAATCCATCGCCTGAAGATGCGCGAAACCGGGTGCGCGAATCTTGCAGCGATAGGGCTTGTTGGTGCCGTCGGCGACGACATAGACGCCGAACTCACCCTTCGGGGCTTCCACGGCGGCATAGGCTTCGCCGGCGGGAACGTGGAAGCCTTCCGTGTAGAGCTTGAAGTGGTGGATGAGCGCTTCCATCGAGCGCTTCATCTCGCCGCGCTTGGGCGGAACGATCTTGTTGTCGACCGCCGAAACCGGCCCCGCTTCCTTCAGCAGCCGCTCGCAGCACTGGCGCATGATCTGCGCCGACTGCCGCATCTCTTCCATGCGGATGCAGTAGCGGTCGTAATTGTCGCAGTTCTTGCCGATCGGAATGTCGAATTCCAGCTCGTCATAGCACTCATAGGGCTGCGCCTTGCGCAGGTCCCATGCCGCGCCCGAACCGCGCACCATGACGCCGGAGAAGCCCCAGGCCCAGGCGTCCTCAAGGCTGACAATGCCGATATCGACATTGCGCTGCTTGAAGATGCGGTTGTCGGTGAGCAGGCCTTCCAGGTCGTCCATGAAGGCGGGGAAGGTCTTGGTCCAGGCGAGGATGTCCTCGACGAGCTGACGCGGCAGGTCCTGATGCACGCCGCCGGGACGGAAATAGGCTGCATGCATGCGCGAGCCGGAGGCCCGCTCATAGAACATCATCAGCTTTTCGCGTTCCTCGAAGCCCCACAGCGGCGGGGTGAGCGCGCCGACGTCGAGCGCCTGCGTGGTCACGTTCAGCATGTGGGAGAGGATGCGGCCGATCTCGGAATAGAGCACGCGGATCAGCTGGCCGCGCTTGGGCACGGTCACGCCGAGCAGGCGCTCGATGGCGAGGCAGAAGGCGTGCTCCTGATTCATCGGCGCGACATAGTCGAGCCGGTCGAAATAGGGCACCGCCTGCAAATAGGTCTTGGCCTCGATCAGCTTCTCGGTGCCGCGATGCAGCAGCCCGATATGCGGATCGACGCGCTCGACGATTTCGCCGTCGAGTTCGAGGATGAGGCGCAGCACGCCGTGCGCCGCCGGATGCTGCGGGCCGAAATTGATCTGGAAGTTGCGGACCTTGGGGTCGATCTTGCCGGGTGCGTTCATCGCTCGGACCTCACCTCAGCCCGCCTTCGGGGGCGTTGCCTTCTCGTCGCCGGGGAGCACGTAGTCGGGCCCCTCCCAGGGCGAGAGAAAGTCGAAGCTGCGGAATTCCTGCGCGAGCTTCACCGGCTCGTAGACCACCCGCTTGCGCTCGTCGTCATAGCGCACCTCGACGAGGCCGGTGGTCGGGAAGTCCTTGCGCAGCGGATAGCCGTCGAAGCCGTAATCCGTGAGGATGCGGCGCAGCTCCGGGTGGCCGGAGAACAGGATGCCGTACATGTCGAACGCCTCGCGCTCGAACCAGAAGGCGCCCGGAAACACGGCTGTGGCGGAGGCGACCGGCGTCGTCTCGTCGGTCTCAACGCGGATGCGGATGCGGGCGTTCAGCGTCGGCGAGAGCAGGTGATAGACCACGTCGAAGCGCTTCTCGCGCTGCGGCCAGTCGACACCGCAAATGTCGATGAAGCTCACAAACCGGCAGGACGGGTCGTCACGCAGGAAGCGCAGCACCTTGATGACCTCGGCGGCCGACGCCACCAGCGTCAGCTCGCCATAGGCCACGAGCACTTCCTCGACCGCGTCGGGAAGCGCTTCCTTCACATGCGCGCCCAGCTCTTTCAGCGTCTCGTCCATTTCGCCTCGAACCCTCAGCGCTCGATCGTTCCGGTACGGCGGATCTTCTTCTGCAGCAGCAGCACGCCGTAGAGCAGAGCCTCTGCGGTCGGCGGGCAGCCGGGGATGTAAATGTCCACCGGCACGATGCGGTCGCAGCCGCGCACGACCGAATAGGAATAGTGGTAGTAGCCGCCGCCATTGGCGCAGGAGCCCATGGAGATGACGTAGCGCGGCTCCGGCATCTGGTCGTAGACCTTGCGCAGCGCCGGCGCCATCTTGTTGGTCAGCGTGCCGGCGACGATCATCACGTCGGACTGACGCGGGGAAGCGCGCGGCGCGAAGCCGAACCGCTCCACATCGTAGCGCGGCATCGATGTCTGCATCATTTCGACCGCGCAGCAGGCGAGGCCGAAGGTCATCCACATCAGCGATCCGGTGCGGGCCCAGTTGATCAGGTCGTCGGTCGCGGTGACCAGGAAGCCCTTATCGGCGAGCTCCGCATTGACCTCGACGAAGAACGGATCGGTGGCACCGACCGGACGCCCGGTATTGGGGTCGATGATACCCTTGGCCGCCGGGGCGACGAGAGGGCTATTCGCGCTCAATCCCATTCGAGCGCTCCCTTCTTCCACTCGTAGACGAAGCCGATGGTCAGCACGGCCAGGAACACCATCATCGACCAGAAGCCGAAATTGCCCAGCTCCCCGAACGTGATCGCCCAGGGGAACAGGAAGGCGACTTCGAGATCGAAGATGATGAAGAGAATGGCCACCAGATAGAACCGCACGTCGAACTTCATGCGCGCGTCGTCAAACGCATTGAAGCCACATTCATAGGCCGACATCTTCTCCGGATCGGGCCGGCCGAAGGCGACCAGGAACGGCGCCACCAGAAGGGCGAGGCCAATGAAGGCCGAGACGCCGATGAAGATCACGACGGGCAGATAATCCTGAAGCAGGCTGCTCATGGATGGGATCCTCCCGGAACAGGATGGGTCGTCGGCCTTGGCGTCGCAGTTGCGAAATATTCAAAGCACGCGGCAGGCTTATCGCACGGACCTGACCGAGGCAAGGGCATCGCTCGGCAATCGCGCAGGTCTGGTATACAGAATTCACACCTTGCGGAAGCTGCCCGGCGCCGCACGGCGATCCCCCGTGCAAACCCGTGAAATCGCGCGAATAACAGCGAGTTTCGCTCAATTATCCGTACCGCCTTGAGCCTCCTGATACCCGAGGCCGCAGGCGCGCCAACGCGGCTTCTCGGCGCAACGGCCGGATCGTCAGGGCCAGCCGCAGCCCCGACACGATACGGCGCGTCTCTTCCCAAATGGCAGGCGCAGAGGGGGCTGAGAATCTCCGGGGTGAGACACTTGGTCCACCCCGGGCCCTGCCCCCGGGGTCACCGGCTCCAGATGTCGGTGTCGATCTCGCCGGAGAGTTCCGGCATGGAGGCGGCGGTGAAGCGGGGTTTCTTCCCCGCCCGACGCTGCTGCAGATAATCACGGGTCAGCCGCGAGACAAGGCCCGAGAGCAGCACGATGGCGATGAGGTTGACCGTCGCCATCAGGCCCATCGAGGCGTCGGCGGCGTTGAACACCGTCGCCACCGATTCGTAGGCGCCCCAGATCACCATGCCGAGCACCGCCACCCGCAGCACCGCCCGGCCGACATGACCGCCGATGCCGAGATAGACAAGCGCGCCCTCGGCATAGGAATAATTGCCGATGATCGAGGTGAAGGCGAAGAAGAAGATCGCCACCGCCACGAAATAGGTGCCGGCCCAGCCGATATGGTGGTTCATCGCCGCCTGGGTGAGCTGGGTGCCGGTAAGGCCGGAACCGGGCTCCAGCAGGCCGGAGAGCAGGATCAGGAACGCCGTCGCGGTGCAGATGAGGATGGTGTCGATGAACACGCCGAGCGACTGCACGAAGCCCTGGCTGACCGGGTGATGCGGATCGGGCGTGGCGACGGCGGCGATGTTCGGCGCCGAGCCCATGCCGGCCTCGTTGGAGAACAGGCCGCGCTTCACACCGTTGAGCATCGCCGCCGCCACGGAGCCGGCGACGCCGCCCGCCGCCGGCGCGAAGCCGAAGGCGCTGGCGATGATCAGCGAGAACATGGACGGCACCTCGCCAATATTGATCGCCACCGCGAACAGCGCCATGCCGAGATAGCCCGCCGCCATGAACGGCACGACGATTTCCGCCACACGGGCGATAGCGGCGATGCCGCCGAAAATGATGATTCCGGTGAGCGCGGCGATGGCGACGCCAGTGCCGAGCTTGGGGAAGCCGAAGGCGCCTTCCATGGCGTCGGCGATGGAATTGGCCTGCACCGCGTTGAAGACGAGACCGAAGGAGAGGATGAGGCAGACGGAGAACACCGAGCCCGCCCAGGGCGCCTTCAGTCCCTTGGCCATATAGAAGGCCGGGCCGCCGCGATACTGGCCGTCCTCGTCCTTGATCTTGTAGAGTTGGGCCAGCGTGCTCTCGGCGAAGGCGGTGGCCATGCCGAGCGAGGCGACCACCCACATCCAGAAGATCGCCCCCGGCCCGCCGAGATAGAGCGCGACGGCCACGCCGGCGATGTTGCCGGTGCCGACCCGCGAAGCGAGGCTGGTGCACAGCGCCTGGAACGGCGTGATGCCGGCATGGTCGGTCTCGCTCGACCCCATGACCGAACGGATCATCTCCGGGAAATGCACGATCTGAAGGAACTTCAGTCGGATGGTGAAATAGATGCCGACCGCCAGCAGGCCGTAGATCAGCACGTAGCCCCAGAAGATGGTGTTCAGAAAGTCGATGATCGTGTCCATGGCCGCCCTCCCGCTGAATCACCACGCCGGGGCGCAGTAAGAAGCTACCAGGCTACACGGGCGTTCATGCCGCTGTCACATGGGCATTCGCGCCTTGCCGCCTCAAGCCTGCGGCGTCCACAGGGCTCTCGCCGTGCGGCGATGCGGGAACCGCGAGGGCGCCCTACTCCATGATCTGCGGCGTGCCGCAATTGGGCGGCGCGCAGTCGGGCAGCTTGATCTCGGCTTCCTTGCCCTCCGGCGGCGGACCCGGCAGCGGCACCAGTTCGCCCGTCAGCGGCTGCGGCGCGTCGGGACCGAGATCATTGACGAAGGGGTTGGGCGAGGAACCCTGGCCCTGGCTGTTCGGCGGCGGATTCAGGCCGTCCTGGGCCAGGGCCGGCGCGGCGGTGCCCGCCAGCAGCAGCACGGAGGCCAGAAGGATGGCCGACGGGAATGCCTTGATCATGCGCCCTACCTCACACTCATCACCGGCGGCAAAACTATCAGCCCCGCCCGGCCGGCAAAAGCCGGCATCGGCGCGAAAGCCGGATCGCCTGCGCAGCGTGGCAGCGAGGGCACGCTGTTCGATGGAAGCAAGATTTTGGAGCGGGAGTTTCGGCGCTCTCGGGAGGCCCCATTCCATATGAATGGCGGGAGTGACGGGGCTCAGATCAGTCGGGCGCAGAGGTGTAAGCTGGTCCGCGAGGGAATCACCGGTTGTGCGGTGTGGGAAAATGGTAACAGGAATGCGTGCGGTCACAGGGATTGCGGGTTCGCGTCGCGGCGTTCTGGTGTTCTTCACACTGGCGCTTCTGGTCTATATGGCGGCCATGTATGTGCGACTGGGCGTTGAGCTTGCCGACGACGGCGCCTTTTTCCTTCGCTATGCCGAGAATATGGCGAAGGGGGAGTTCTGGGTCTGGAACCTGGGCGAGGCCCCCGTTTGGGGCGCATCGGCGCCGCTCTTCCCGGTGCTTCTGGCCATTCCCATCGCCCTCGGCTTTCCTTCTGTGCCTTCGCTGATCGTTATCAGTATCGGCCTTGGGAGCCTCGCACTGGCTGGCGTTGCCACCCTGCTGCTGCTCCAATTTGGTTTCGTGGCCGGCTTTACCTTCCTGGTGATGACGGCTTTGGACACCGGGATCATGTATTTCTCCGGGTCCGGCCTCGAAAGCCCGCTCACCTTTGCACTGTTGGCCCTCGGCGTCGCTGGCCTGCTGTGTCCCCGCATGACCTGGACCTTGGGTCTCGCTGCCGGGCTGCTCATGGTGAACAAGCTTGACCTGGTGCCGGCAGGTGGGCTGCTGCTGCTCGCCGTTTGGCTCCGGGATCGGCGCTTCCCTCTCCGGGCGACGGTGATCGCGGGGGGCATTGCCGCAACCTGGTATGGCTTTGCCTGGGTGTATTTCGGCTACCCCGTGCCGAACTCCTTCCTGACCAAGTCGCTTCACCAGAACGATTTCCCCACGTCCATGACCTGGAAGTGGTTCAGTGATTATATTTTCCTTACCGGCATACATCTGCCAATGGCGGTCTTTGCCGTGCTTGCCCTGTTCTGGCGGCGCAACCTCCCACTGGCGGTGTTCTTACTCGGAACAGTCGCTGTCCATACGGTAGCCTACACGCTTAAATACCCGTTCGAGCCTTACAATTGGTATGGCATGCCCGCACTATTCGGGCTGTTCACTCTGGGAGCCATCGGCTTTGCGGGTGTGACTGGGCTCGCGACGGCATTCGTTCCCGCCAAGCTCAGCTGGGTTCGTGTCGCCCTGCCGGCGACCCTCGTCTGCACTTATGCTGGTCTGATGATGCGGGGGGAAATCATCGGAACTCAGGCGATCAAGTGGTTCGCCGCAAATCATGAATTTGACCGGTCAGAGGCCGGGCGCTGGGTGAATGCCAATACCCCAAAAGACTTTACCGTTTACACCATGTGGGGGAACCCAGCCTATTACTCGCAGCGTAAGGTGATCGACGGGTCGTTTCTCAATCGCCGGTTTGAGGAGGGGAATGTTGTTCTCAAGTATCTGCCTGAAATCATGATCATGCAGAACCAAAGCGGAACGACCCCGGCGTCGCCTCAGGTGGCCTGGCAGTCTGGTCGCTATCGGGCGGTCAAGGTTTTCGATCGGACATACTTCAATCACATTGACTATTTTTTCATCGTTCTTGCTCGTGATGATGTTGCCGACCGCGTCGAGAATAAAGAGATTCGGCTCAACCTTCTGAAATTTGTTAGCAAATTGAATCTTGGGGATTATAATGGTCTCCTTAAGGATACCCGCGATGAGAGTGTGTTGTTCGTCCATCCTGGTCGCACCACGGCGACCACTTTCGAGTTCGATGCCAAGAGCTTCCTGCAGGGGTCCGGCCGCGACTCAATGAGGGTTGAGGCGGCCATGGATCCGAATATTTCTGCCGAAGCTGTGAAGCGCGGCGGGGGCACGGCTCACATAGTGGTTTCAGCGGGAGGGAAGGAGTTGGGACAGGCCGTCGTACGGCCGGGCCAACCTTTCACACTGCAGGTACCCGCTGCGGCGGGGGACAACGTGAACTTCTCCGTCGATGCCAATGGCGTGCCGGACACCAATTGGCTCCTATTGACCATCAAATAGAGGGGGCTGCTGCATCTGCGCCCGCTTCTTCAAGGGGCACAGACACCTCATTTCTCCGCCTGCCGCTCGGGGAGGCCGGTTAGGCGCAAGTTCGGGCGCCTAGGGGCGGGCGGAAATGTCGGGGCTGTTCATGGCGTGGGGAAATTGCGGGTTTGGAATGGGAACCTCTGCAAACAGTGGGAAAACCTGCCTGGTGCTAGGCGGTCGCGGCTTCATCGGCAGTCATCTCGTGACCGCTTTGGCGGCGGCCGGATGGCGTGTTCGCAGCTTCGACCGGCCCGGCACCTCGGCCCTCGCGCCGTTTGCTGCTCTCGGCCTTGATCCGCGCGTGGAGGTGCTGGACGGCGACTTCACCTGCCAGGACCAGGTGGCCCGTGCGGTGGAGGGCTGCGATGTGTGCTTCCACCTGGTGTCCACCACGCTTCCCAAGTCCTCCAACGACAATCCGGCCTTTGACGTGGAGAGCAACCTCGTCTCCTCCATCCGGCTACTGCAGCTTGCGAAGGCGGCCGGGGTGCGGCGGGTGGTGTTCCTGTCGTCGGGGGGCACGGTCTATGGGACGCCACGGCTGCTGCCCATCCCCGAGACCCATGCCACTGAGCCGCAATGCTCCTATGGCATCGTCAAGCTCGCCATCGAGAAATATCTGGAGCTGTTTCGCAAGCTTCACGGCCTCGACTATGTGGTCCTGCGCCTGTCCAACCCGTTCGGCGAGGGCCAGCGCCTGCAGGCCAGCCAGGGGGCTGTGGCGGTGTTCCTCGGCAAGGCGCTGCGGGGCGAAACCATCGAAATCTGGGGCGACGGTACGGTGGTGCGCGATTACGTACACATCAGCGACGTGGTGGAAGCCATCACCCGTGCGGCGACGGCGGATGTCCAGTCCCGCATCTTCAACATCGGCTCCGGCGAAGGCATCGCCCTCAATGGTGTACTGGATGGCATCGAGCATGTGCTCGGGCAGAAGACCCGTCGCGTCTATCTGGAAGCGCGCTCCTTCGATGTGCCGGTGAACATCCTGGACATCGGCCGCGCCCAGCGGGAGCTGGGCTGGAGCCCGCAGCTGAATTTCCTCGAGGGCCTGAAGCGCTTTGCCGCCTCGCTGGACGTGAACGTTTGCGGATGTCGCGTCGACGCTGACAGAAGTGCCCACAGGGCAGGTTTTTCCGCCGGTCTGTCTCATCGGAACCCCGAAGAATGGTCTAAGGGAACGGAGGGCAACCCCGAAGCTGCCGCGCATCCCTTTGAATTGAGGGGGCGAATCACGGCATCTTCGCGCCCGCTCGCGGCCCGACATGAAGGCCGAATTTGGAGCGTACATTCATGGGTGAGATTTTTGATCGGCCCGCACCGTCCCAGGAGCTCGAATGGACCGGAGAGCGGCTGACGAGCGCCGTGTCGGGCCAGATCGAGATCGAGCATCTGCACCGCTATTTCTTCGCGCGGGCCTTCTGCCGGGATGCGGATGTCCTCGATGTGGCGTCGGGCGAAGGCTATGGGTCGAACCTCCTGGCCCAGGTGGCCCGCTCGGTGGTGGGGGTGGAGGTGGACCTGGCGGCGGCGACCCACGCGGCGCGCGCCTATGGCAGGCCCAACCTGTCCTATGTGAACGGGGATGCGCGCGCCCTTCCCCTTCCCGATGCCAGCATCGACGTGGTGGTCTCCTTCGAAACCCTGGAGCACTTCTTCGAACACGAGCAGTTTCTGGCCGAGGTCAAGCGGGTGCTGCGGCCGGGCGGCCGGTTCATCATCTCATCGCCCGACCGGGCCGTGTATTCGCCGCTTGGGAGCAGCGCCAACCCCTTTCATGTCAACGAACTCACCCGGCACGAGTTCGAGCGGCTGCTGTCCCGCCACTTCCGCCCTACCTTCATGTTCCTGCAGCGGCCCGTCCTCGGCTCCGTCCTGTTCCCGGAGGGCCAGGCCCGCGGGGTTCTCTCCTTCGAGCGGCGGGGCGAGAACCATTACGAGGCCAGCTCCGGCATTCCCCGGGCCCCGTATAATCTGGTGGTCGCCTCGGACGGCCACCTGGACGAGGCGCAGGCTTCGGTCTTCTTCGAGACCAGCGCCATCGGAGACATCCTCTCCCAGGGGTCGGAACGGGCCAGGGAGCAGGTCGCCTTCGCGCAGGTGCGCGAGGAATATGAGGCGCAGGTGCGCGCCACGCGCGCGGAATTGCGTGCCGCCGAGCACGGCACCCGCTCGGCCCTGTCTCGCGCGGAGCGGGCGGAGGAGGCACTCGCCCGCCTGTCCGCCACACGGAGCCTGGAAGTGGAAGCCATGGTCGCCGGTCTGCGGGAGGACTTGCGCGCCGTGACCGTGGCGGCGGAACAGCATGTGGCCCGCACGGCTGACCTTGCCCGCGACCTGTCTACCGTCACCGGCGAGCACCGGGCCGTGCTGCGGGACCTGGAGACCGCGCGGGCCGAACTGGCCCGCGCGCAGGCGCTCCTGGACAAGGCCGGCGCCGACCAGGGGGAGAGGGCGACCATGCAGCGTAAGCTGGATCAGCGAACCGCGCAGCTCGAGCAATCGCAGGCCGATCTTCTTGTCGCGACCGAGCGGCTGCTGGCCCTGGAGGGCGAGATTCAGCGGTGCCAGGCGGACCTCGCCTCGTCCCCCGAAGCCGCGGCGCTCTCCGCGCCCGTGGTCGACCCCGAGGTCGGCGCTTCCGCTCCTCCGGCTGGAAAACGACCGCAGGATGTCGCAGATCGGGGCGAGGTGGCCCTTCTTCAGGACACGGTAAAGGCTTTACAAGCCCAGATCGCAACGCTTCAGTCGCAAAAGGACGCCGTCGGCCTGTCCCTGCGGATCCAGGTCTCCCTGATGCAGAAGCTGCGTGGGGCGGGTCTTCAGGATGATCATCGCGCCGCTGCCAGGTTGGGGCGCGAGGAGCAAGTATCGCAGGTGAATGCGGAATATTGGCGGGAGTTGTTTGAGCACACGCGTGGTTCGGTCGAAACGATCATGCGGTTCGCTGGCATGCGTCTTTTTTTGCCGAAGGCGACTAGGATCTGGGTGCGCCGGAAGATTTACGGACCGCGTTGGATACGTTGAAGTGGGGCCACGATGAACGGGGTTGAGCTTGACGCACGTTTCAGGGAACTACTAGAACTAAGCGGGTTCGTAGATCTGGAATTCTACAGGAGCGCCGTCGGGCGCCCGCACCTTATTGATCCCATAGCCCATTACGCGGATGTGGGCTGGCGCATCGGCGTGCCGCCGAATGCACGATTTGATGGTGACTTTATTTGGCCGTTTTATGTGGCAGCTGGTCTTGAGGGGCCGCCGGCTTTCCATTGGATTGCCCTGACTGCCGCAGGGTTTTCCTTGCCCGCCAACGAGGTCGAAGCCCAGGCTCGGGCCGAGCATGTCCGCAGGTCCCAGATCTTTGATCCGATGTATTATGGTCGGCGTCTCCCTGAAGGTGTTGATCCTGCATTGCATTATGTGGTGATCGGCGAGGTCCTGGGGTGGCCCTGCGCGCACGGTTTCGACCCGGAATATTATCGCGAACGATATCCCGACATTGCGAAGGCGGGCATTTCCCCGCTTTATCATTACGAAAACCATGGTCGCCTCGAAGGGCGGCGGGGGATTTCGGTCGTTGACCAGCTGCGTTTCCCGCCCTTGCCTGAGGGGGGCGCCTCAGCGGTCCTCGTCGTCTCTCACGAAGCCTCCCGGACCGGCGCGCCGGTCCTTGGCTGGAACCTGGTGAGGGGTTTGCGCGGACAGGCGCCCGTCATCTCGCTTTTGCTGCGGGGCGGCGAGCTGGAGGAAAATTATCGCGAAGAGTCGAGCGTGTGCATCGGGCCTCTCACCCGGGACGATTGGCACCCCTCGGAAGCGCGGCGCCTCGCTCGACGCCTCATATCTGAGTACAACATCGCCTATGCCGTCTCCAACAGCATCGAAACTCAGATTGTTGTTCCAGAGTTGGTTCGCAATGGCGTTCCTGTCGTCAGTCTCGTGCACGAGTTTGCTGCCTACACACGTCCGCTGGCGAAGATGCGCAATGTCTTTGACTGGGCCTCGCATGTGGTCTTCCCGGCGGAGATCTCGGCCAAGTCCTCCTTCAACGCCTTTCCGGGATTGGACGAGCGGCAAGGTATTCATATTCTATCCCAAGGGCGAAACGATCCTCCGGCGGCAGCCTCCGAGTCTAAGGTGCCAGCCAATATCCCCGCTTGCCTCGATCGCAGCGCGTTGAAGGATGCGTTCATTGTCATTGGCGTTGGCCAGGTGCAGTTGAGGAAAGGTGTTGATCTTTTCGTCGGCGCGGCGCAGGCGGCGCGGCGTCTGCGCCCTGATATTCCCTTCCAGTTCGTCTGGGTCGGGGACGGCTTTGATCCTGAAGCGGACATCGCCTACTCGGCCTATCTCGCCTACCAGATCGAAAACTCCGATCTCGGGGACAGTTTCCATATTGTAAAGGCGGTGGAGGACCTTGAGCCCATCTATGCCGCAGCGGACGCCTTCTTCTTGAGTTCCCGCCTCGATCCGCAGCCGAACGTGGCCATCGATGCCATTTCTCGGGGAATTCCGACAGTCTGCTTTCGGGATGCGTGTGGGACGGCTGAGATTCTTGATGCCGACGACGCCACCCGCTTCCTCATCGCGCCCCACACGGACGTGCATGGCGCGGCCGAGATCTTATGCGACATCGCCGACAATAAAGCCGGAATGTCCAAGCTCCGTCAGGATGTTGCCCGTGTCGGGCGCGCCGCGTTCGACTTCGACGCCTATGTGGCGAAGGTCCACCAATGGGGGCTTGATGCCGCCAACGCCCTCCCCCGCGCTGACTGGATCGCCCTGCAGCGGGAAGGGGTTGTGGATGCGGAGCTGGCGATTCCCCCGGAGTCCTCCGTCCTTGCCCCCGGCGAGGCCGAGTGGCGGGTCATGGTTCAATGGTCCGTCATGGGCATGACGAAGAACCCGTCCTCCAACCCGCAGTTTCGCCGCCCCTGCGAAGGCTTCAACCCGCAGATCTATGCCGAGGCGCATGCGGCGGAGTGCGTGACGGGGTCGGAGCATCCCCTGGCCCATTGGCTGCGGACAGGCCGGCCCACGGGCCGCTGGTCCCGCAAGGTCCTGGCGCCGGACGGTCCTGGTACGGGTCGCGGCGCCCTGCCGCAGCGCAGCGCCCTGCATGCCCATCTTTATTACGCCGACCTCGCCGGCGACCTGCGCGACCGCCTTTCGCGCAACCGCCTCGAATGCGACCTCTTCATCACGACCGATACGGACGCGAAAGCCCGCCACATCCGGTCTGTGTTCAACGACCAGGCCCGTGCCGTGGACGTCACCGTCGTGGACAATCGCGGCAGGGATGTCGGCCCCTTCCTAATGGAGTTCCTACCGAAAGCGCTGGCGGGGAACTATGATGTCGTCGGCCACGTCCACGGCAAGCGGAGCCTCAGCACCGATGCGGCCATGGGCGAGGGGTGGCGGACCTTCCTGTTTGAACATCTTCTCGGCGGCCGGCACGCCATGCTGGATACCGTCATGCGTGCGTTCAGCAAGGACACCCATCTGGGGCTGGTCATGGCCGAAGAGGCGCATCTGGTGGGATGGAACGAAAACAAGGAGATTGCCCAAAACCTCGCGCGCAAGCTCGGGATCGGCGATCTTCCCGATTATTTCGACTTCCCGCTGGGCACCATGTTCTGGGCGCGAACGCAGGCTCTTCGTCCCTTGATGGACCTTGGCCTGCATTGGGATGACTTTCCCATGGAGCCGCTTCCGGACGACGGAACGCTGCTCCATGCAGTGGAGCGTCTCTTGCCGTTCATCGTGGAGAAGGCAGGGTTCCAGACCGCCAGCGTGCGTGTTCCCGGCGTCACGTGGTGATCCACGCCCATGCCAAGCGCTCGGCGTACGGGCGGGGATGGGAACGGGCGAAGGCGGCGCGGAGGATCAGGTAAGCGACAGTTTCCAGGCCGGACGGGCCGCGTTGCGGTCCTTCCTGTTCGACACGTCGCTGCGCCCGCCCGCCCGCTTGCCCGCGTCGACCTTGTCTTCTTGACCCACTCGTTCGGCGTCTTCGCCGTGCAGCCGATCCGCTCGGCGATCGAAACCATCGCCGCCCACCGAGAGGAATGATCCCCCTCGTGCTCGAGCACCACCCATACCGCGGGCTCGCGCACCTCAGGCGAAAACGCGTTCGTCATCTTGTTGATCATAATGGCCCCTATTTCTCAGGAATTGGGGCCTCCGGCAATTTCTGAGCGGTTCATGCAGGCCAATCGTCAGCCTCGTCGGGGCGGTCCTGCTCGAGCATAACGACGAATGGGCCGTCCAGCGCTCCCGCTACATGATGCTGGAAACCATCGCCGCCATAGGCGATGATCCCGACGTCCCCGCCCTGCCGAACATGTCGGCCTGAGTAAACCGCCCATATCGGCGCGCCACACTGGCCAGCGGTCAGCTACACCACATCACGGGACACGATCAGGAGCGGCGCATCTTTGTCTTTGAAACCCCGTGAAATCCTCGTTGTCGACCTGAACGGATCACTCCTGCGCAGTGACATGCTCTTTGAGAGCTTCTGGTCGGCCTTCGGTCGTGACTGGCGCAGTCCCTTCCTTTCTGTCGCCGCTCTGACTGGTAGCCGGGCATCGCTCAAGCGACATCTCGCGGTGGCGTCAGCCGTCGAGCCTGCCACTCTCCCCTACGATCCCAAGGTGATCGCGTTCGTTCAAGAGTGGCGCGCGTCTGGCGGAAGAACGGCCCTTGTCACAGCCAGTGACCGTGATTTCGCCAACGCCATCGCAGGCTATTTGGGCATCTTCGACGAGGTGCATGGCTCTGATGGCAAACTGAATCTGAAGGGCGAGCGCAAAGGGCAATTTCTGGAAGAGCGGTTCGGGTTCAAGGGCTTCGTTTACATGGGTGCTGCCAAGGCCGATCTGCCGGTCTGGGAGCGGGCCGCCAGGGCGATCACCGTCAACGCTCCGGCCGCACTCCGCCGAGAGGCTGAGCGCGTCTGCGACAGCGCCGAGCATCTGGTCACCGATGCCAAATCGGTCAAACCCTATATCAGCGCGTTACGTCCACATCAGTGGCTGAAGAACGCGCTTGTCTTCTTGCCCATGCTGGCAGCGCACCAGCTGGACAGTCAGACCTTTCTCCTGTCATTGCTCGCCTTCGTCTGTTTCAGCCTGGTGGCATCGAGCGTCTATGTGCTGAACGACCTGCTCGATCTCGCTGCCGACCGCGCCCACCCGCGCAAAAAGAACCGCCCATTCGCCTCCGGCAGCATCCCGATCGCTCACGGTACGTGGATGGCAGCGGGGCTGCTTCTCCTGGGTGGTCTGCTGGCGACCAGCATCAGCCCGCCATTCCTGCTGGTAATTTTGACCTATTATCTTCTGACCACAGCCTATTCGCTGCATCTCAAGCGCCGGATCGTCATCGACATCTGCGTGCTGGCCGGGCTCTACACGGCCCGGATCATCGCAGGCGGGGTCGTCACCGAAATTCCGCTGTCAGTGTGGTTGCTCGCGTTCTCAGTGTTCTTCTTCCTGTCGTTGGCTGCGGTCAAACGCCAAGCTGAACTCATCGACAGCGCCGAACGCGGCAGCCTAAAAGCAAGTGGACGCGGGTACCACGTGGATGACCTGCCGATCATCTCGATGATCGCGATCGGGGCGGGTTATGTATCCGTGCTTGTCATGACGCTCTATGTCAATTCGCCCGCGGTCGTCGAACTCTACGCCCATCCCGAAGCCCTGTGGGGCGTCTGCGCTGTCCTGCTCTACTGGGTCACCCGGACCGTCATGGTGGCGCATCGCGGCCAGATGCATGACGATCCAGTCGTTTATGCCGCCAAGGACCGGATAAGCCAGATGTGCCTGCTGATTATCCTCGGCTTCGTTGTTGGGGGGGCGCTGGCGTGAGCCTGCACACACTTATCTTGCGCTATGCCGCCTTTGCCGTGGTAGCGACCATCGCCAACCTGGCCTCCCAGCGGCTTGTTTTGCAGTTCGGCGAAACTGCCGTCCACTTCGCGGGGGCTGTTGGCGCAGGCACCATCGTCGGCTTGGTGATTAAGTATGTGCTCGACAAGCGCTGGATCTTCTACGACGTTGGGACCGGAGTGAAGAAACACGGGCGGAAGTTCTCCCTCTACACGGCCATGGGGTTGGTCACGACGGCGATATTCTGGGGCACGGAAACAGCGTTCTGGCTGATCTGGCAGACCGACATGATGCGCGAACTGGGGGCGATGTTGGGGCTCTCAGTCGGCTATGTCGTGAAGTACAACCTTGACCGGCGCTTTGTTTTCACCGACCGGCAACTGGCGGCACCGGCATGAAGCTGTCGGGATGGGGGCGCTATCCGGTGCTGGAGGCGCGGGTGCATCGACCGCGCAGTATGGAAACGCTGCAGCAACTGGTCGCCTCTGAGCCAAGCCTGATCGCCCGAGGCAATGGGCGTGCCTATGGCGATAGCGCCATCAACACGTGCGCCACCATCGATATGCGGCACCTCAATCGGATGATCGCCTTCGACCCCGCTTCCGGTCAGCTGATTGCAGAAGCCGGTGTTCTACTGGGCGACATCATCGCTGCCTTTCTGCGCCGGGGCTGGTTCCCTCTGGTTACGCCCGGGACGAAGTTCGTGACGCTTGGCGGTGCAATTGCAGCGGATGTCCATGGCAAGAACCACCATCGGGACGGAAGCTTCCGCAGCTGCGTCGACTGGATCGAAGTCATGGGCGCCGATGGGCAAGTCCGGCGCTGCTCCCCGCAAGATGACCCAGACCTGTTCGACCACACGCTGGGCGGCATGGGTTTGACTGGCATCATCCTGCGGGCGGCCATCCGTCTGCAGCCGGTGGAGACCGCCTGGATCCGCCAGACCACCCTTGCGGCCCCGAACCTCAAGGCGGCTATGGCCGCGTTCGAGGCTGCACAGGATGCGACCTACTCGGTGGCCTGGATCGATTGCTTGGCAGCCGGCAGTAATCTCGGCCGCTCTCTTGTGATGCTCGGAGAGCATGCGGGCCGCGCTGATCTGTCCCCGCGGCAGGCGCTGGCACCGTTCCAGATCACGTCCAAGCGTAAGCTCAGCATCCCGATGGACCTCCCCGCATTCACTCTGAACAGCCTGACGGTGCGGGCCTTCAACGCCCTCTACTACCGGGCTGGCGAAAGGAAGACCGGCACACGACTGGTGGACTGGGACAGTTACTTCTATCCGCTCGATGCGATCCTGGGGTGGAACCGGATCTATGGGCGGAAAGGCTTGGCACAATTCCAATGCGCGTTACCGCTGGACCGTTCCGAAGCTGGGCTTACTGCGCTGCTCTCCGAGATTGCGAAAGCCGGAGCCGGGTCCTTCTTGGCCGTGCTCAAGCGCTTCGGCAAACAGGACAGCGCTTTCTCCTTCCCTATGGAGGGTTATACGCTTGCACTCGATTTCCCGGTCACGCCCAAGACCCTGGCGCTTTTGGACCGGTTGGACCAGATAACGCTCGCGCATGGCGGTCGCTTCTACCTCGCGAAGGACAGCCGCATGACCAGCGCGACACTACGCGCGTCAGACCCCCGCGCCGCAGATTTTCATGCCCATCGCGACAGCCACGGGTTCACCAGCCGGTTCACGTCTGCCCAATCAGAAAGGCTGGCCCTGTGACAAAGCCCCCCGTTCTTATCCTTGGTGCCCGATCCGACATCGGCAAAGCCGTGGCGCACAAGTTCGCAGTCCTCGGCCACCCCATTCAGTTGGCCGCACGCCATGCCTCAACACTTGAACCGGACAAGACCGACATGGAGTTGCGCTACGAGGTTTCGGTCAGCCTGCACGAGTTCGATGCGCTTGCCACGGACTCGCACGAAGCCTTTGTCGCAGAACTGCCTGAGCCGCCACGGATCGCCGTCTGTGCCGTCGGCCTGATGGGACAACAAGCAGAGAGCGAGCGCGACGTTGCGTCCGCCGCCCGCGTCATGCGGAGCAACTACGAAGGGCCCGTCAGCATTCTGGCAGTCCTGGCAAACCGTTTTGAAGAACGCGGCAGTGGCACGATTGTAGGCATCAGTTCGGTCGCCGGGGTCCGCGGCAGGGCTACGAACTACGTCTACGGCTCCGCAAAGGCCGGCTTCACAGCCTTCCTCTCAGGCCTGCGCAACCGTCTGTCAAAACGGGGCGTCCACGTGGTGACCGTCCTGCCGGGATTCGTCGCCACACAGATGACCGAAGGGATGGACCTGCCAGCCAAGCTAACGGCTGAACCGAGCGAAATCGCAGACGCCATTGCGCGCGCTGTAGAGCGAAAGAAAGACGTGATCTATGTGCGGCCGATCTGGCGCCTTATAATGCTGATAATCCGGAACATACCGGAGCGGATTTTCAAAGAAATTAGGATATGAAATCAATAACAACTGAGAGAAAACACATCGCATTTTCAGTCTTCTTCGTTTTCGTTCTTGCTCGGCATCGCCGATTGCCTTGCCGCCTTGGTTCCCGACCGCCACGATCCGGCCCGCGTCATGCACGGTCTCGCCGACATGATCCGCGCCCGCATTCTGCGCGATCGCCGGTGGCTACGAGGATTGCAACGACTTCGACCGGCTACGGTTTGATCTGCCTTGAAGTTCCGCTGTTTCCGCCTGCCCGGCAGCGGCGCCGACCCTGCGTCCCGGCCGACGCTGTCGCGCCTGGAGAATGTGCCGAGCCTGCGCGACGCTGCCCGTCTCACCTATGCCCTCGTCGCTCAGTGGATGGCGAGCTATTGCTCGCGTTACGCCGACCCCTCGCTTGCGGTCCGCAATTCTTCGCCAGCCGGACGATCCGAAATGTGGACCGAAGGCGAGGCAGTTCGGCTCTCCAAAAGAGCGCGCCGGTTGGGATTTCAGGGGTTCGCTGCCGTAATCGCTGTAACGATTCCCTGATAAGCCCCGCTGACGTTCGCGCCTTGAGAGCCTCACAGTTCGCCAGAGATAGGCATGGGCAGGCGTTCTTCACGGAACAGGGAAAGGAACAGGCAAGCCGGTTGGCGGCGACCTGAGCGCCCGCGGCTTAGCCGCGTCGGGGGCTTATCTCGCTCACCTCCCTGTAGAACTCCACGGCGATGCATTCATCTTTCGCAACCGATCCGGCGCCCCTTATTCGAAGGATACGCTCGGCGACGACTTCCGCGACGTACGAGCCGCCGAGTTCGGTGATAGCGAACGGTTCACACTCGCAGATTTTCGTCGATCAGGTGCGGTCGAGGCTATTGCGGGCGGCGCTGGCGCCGAACAACTGAGCCACGCTATGGGCAACACGCTTTCAACATCAAACGCTCTTTTCGCAATCTACGTCCCAGTTAATCTAGCTACGATTCGGGCGGTTCAGGAGGCTCGACGAAAGGGGCGTCCAAAGCGATAAAAAGAACGGCCCATGATCAAAGGTTGGAGCAAGACGGTCAAGCTGAGTTGGAACACTCGAAGCCTGACGGGACTATAGGGGAAGAATATGAGAAATAACAATAAAGTGAATGGCGGGAGTGACGGGGCTCGAACCCGCGACCTCCGGCGTGACAGGCCGGCGCTCTAACCAACTGAGCTACACCCCCCCTGCGCGGGTCGGAAGCACCGTGCCCCGCAGCGAGTGAGCGGGGTGTTAAGGCACGCCTCCGCAGGTGTCAAGCGCACCCCCGACATGTCCTGTGAATAGTCTCAGCCCGGCAGGTGCGGGCGGCTTTTCGCCAGCATCCCATCCACAAGCGCCATCGCCGCGATAAGCAGCGGCACCGACAGGAAGGTGCCGGCCGGCCCCCACAGCCAGGTCCACACCGCCATGGACAGGAACACGGCGAACGGGTTGAGCGAGACGCGGCGCCCGACGATCATCGGCGTGAGGAACTGGCCCTCGATGCTGGTGATGAACAGGAACGCCGCCGCCGGCAACAGACCTTCGAGGATGCCGGGAAAGGTCACGACCCCGGCAATGGCCAGAATCAGCGTGGTCACCGCCGGCCCGACATAGGGCACATAGTTCAGCACGCAGGCGAGCACGCCCCAGAGCGGCGGATTGGGCATGCCGAGCCCCCAGGTCACCAGCGTGGTGGCGATGCCGAGGCCGATATTGATGAAGGTCGCCGTGACAAGATAGGCGCCGAGCCTGTCCTCGATCTCGCGAAACACCCGCAGCGCCGTCAGCCGGGTCTGGCGCGGGGTCATCACCTGCACGACGCGGCGCTTGATCTGCACACGGCCGGCGAGAAAGAACAGCAGCGAGCCGAGAAAGAGGATGAATTGGCCGATGACCGGCGTGACCATGGAGAGCACGCTTTCCAGCATCTTCGAATCGGCCATCTCGACCACCACCGGCGCCCTTTCGGTGGCGCGGCCCATCGACTGGATCGATTCGACCACAGTGGCGAACGTCTGCACCACGGGGCGCAGACCGGCGAACCGCTCCTTCATGATGGCGCCGATCTCCGGCGCGCGGGCGCTCCATTCCGCCAGCGGGGCCGCCAGCGCCACGGCGAGACCATAGATCAGTCCGGCGATGCCGATCACCATCAGCAGCGCGCCGAGCCAGCTCGGCACGCCGCGCTTGGCCAGGCCCTCGATGGCCGGGCCGATGACGCTGCCGATGATGACGGCGGCAACGATGGGAATCAGCACGGCGCTGGCGATGGCGAGCGCCGCCGCCAGGATCACCACGGCGCTCGCAATGACGGCGATCTGGGTACAGCGCCGCCACAGCCGTTCCGTGCGCCCCTCCGTGTGCGCCAGACGCCGAGGCGCCACCGCCGAGCCGGCCACGCCGCGCCCCATATCCATTGCCATCTCCTCCAGCCCGTCTCAGCGCGTCCCAACGTGCGGGTGGTATCGGCGGTTCCCCGGCTCCTCCATTGCATCGCGGGCATTTGGCGCTTATTGACGCCCGGCGTGGCGCTGAAGGGCGGCCGGGCGCAGCGCGCCCTGCGGCCCCGAGCAAGGGAGAGTTGAACCTTGGGCACGGCCCAGCCTCAGAAAAATGCCGCCGGCGCGCCCCAGCGGGACGACCGGCTGCGCGAACGGGTGCTGCGCACCCTCGCCATCGAATCCAAGGGCCTGGCCGCGCTCAGCGCCGCCATCGAGGCGGAACTCGGCGACGCCGTGGAAAACGCCATAGCGCTGATCGAAGGCGCGCGCGGGCGCGTCATCGTTACCGGCATGGGCAAGAGCGGCCATATCGGGCGCAAGCTCGCCGCCACCTTCGCCTCGACAGGCACGCCGGCCCTGTTCCTGCACGCCGCCGAAGCCAGCCATGGCGATCTCGGCATGGTGACGCCGGACGACGTGCTGCTCGCGATTTCCTGGTCGGGAGAGACCTCCGAACTCGGCGACATCGTGCACTATGCCGGCCGCTTCGCCGTGCCGCTCGTCGCCATCACCTCCAATGCCGAGAGCACGCTCGGCCGCGCCGCCGATGTCGCGCTGGTGCTGCCACGTGTGGAGGAAGCCTGCCCCAACGGCCTCGCGCCCACCACCTCGACGCTGATGCAGCTCGCCATTGGCGACGCGCTGGCGGTGGCGCTGCTGGAGCGCCGGGGTTTCTCCGCCTCCGATTTCCGCGTCTTCCATCCCGGCGGCAAGCTCGGCGCGCGGCTGCTGAAAGTGGCCGACATCATGCACCAGGAAGCCGAAATGCCGCTGGTGCGGCTCGGCACGCCGATGAGCGAGGTGCTGATCGAGATCACTGGCAAGCGCTTCGGCTGCTGCGGCGTGGTCGATAGCGAGGGATGCCTCACCGGCATCGTCACCGATGGCGACCTGCGCCGGCATATGAGCAGCGACTTGCTGGCCACGCCGGTGGAGAAGGTGATGACCTCCTCCCCCTTCGTCGTCGATCCGCTCGAACTCGCCAGCGCCGCGCTGGGGCTGATGAACCGGCGCCCGGTGCCGATCACCGTCGTCTTCGCGGTGGCCGAGGGCAAGCCGGTCGGCATTCTCCACATTCACGACATTCTGCGCGCCGGCGTCGTCTGACACCCGTGCCCGACCCCAAGGAACGTTTCATGAGCGGCTCTGGCGCCAATTCCGTAGTCACGCTTGGCGATGTGCGCTTCGGCAATGACCTGCCGCTGGCGCTGATCGCCGGCCCCTGCCAGATGGAAAGCGCCGCGCATGCGCTGGAATGCGCCGCCGCGATCAAGGAGATCGCCACGCGCCGCAGCATCGGCGTGGTGTTCAAGACCTCCTTCGACAAGGCCAACCGCACCTCGATCAAGGGTGCGCGCGGCATGGGCCTCAAGGCCGCCCTCCCCGTCTTCGCCGAAATCCGCGAGCGCTACGGCATGCCCGTTCTGACCGACGTGCACGAGAACGACCAGTGTGCCCCGGTCGGCGAGGTGGTGGATATATTGCAGATTCCGGCCTTCCTCTGCCGCCAGACCGACCTTCTCATCGCCGCCGCCGCGACGGGGCGGGTGGTCAATGTGAAGAAGGGGCAGTTTCTCGCCCCCTGGGACATGAAGAACGTCGTCGCCAAGCTGATCGAGGGCGGCAATCCGAATGTGCTGGTGACGGAGCGCGGCGTGTCCTTCGGCTACAACACGCTGGTAACCGACATGCGGGCGCTGCCGATCATGGCTGAGACGACTGGCGCGCCGGTCATCTTCGACGCCACCCATTCGGTGCAGCAGCCGGGCGGACAGGGCACCTCTTCCGGCGGCCAGCGCGAATTCGTGCCGGTGCTGGCGCGGGCGGCGGTCGCGGTCGGCATTGCCGGCGTGTTCGTCGAGACCCATCCCGACCCGGACAAGGCCCCGTCGGATGGCCCCAACATGGTGCCGCTCAACGAGTTCGAGGCCCTCGTCGCCCGGCTTCAGGCCTTCGACCGGGTGGCGAAGGACCGCGCCAACTAGAGCCTGATCCGATCAGGTTGAATCAACCTGATCGGTAGAACGTGCTCTAGCGCGCGCCCGCGCCGGCGCGGGCGGCCTTGGCCAGCGTGCCGGCGCCGCGCCACAGCCGCCACAGCCGCAGGAAGGCCGGCGCCGGCGGCACGCCGGCGAAGGGGTCGTGCGGACGCTCCAGCCGGTCGAGATCGCCCGGAACCAGCGTCAGCGGCAGGAAGGCCGGCAGTTCCGCCGCCGGCACGCCCGCCAACGCCGTCATCGCGGCCTGATGGTGCCGGCGCGCCAACGCCCGCAGCGCGGCGAGCACCTCGCCGAGCGCGGGACTGGCCACCCCCGACACCGCGTCCTCGCGGGTCAGCCCATGGGCGGCGAGCAGATCGAGCGGCAGGTAGCATTGGCCGCGCCGCGCATGCACCGGGAACGCCCGCAACAGCCCGGTGACGGCATAGGCGACGCCGGCATGACCCGCCGCCTCCGCCGAGGAGGCGCCCGCCTGCGGCGCCAGAACCAGCGTGGCGAGGCGGATCAACGCCGAGGATGTCTCCCCGGCATAGCCTTCGAGATCGTTCACCGTAGGCATGGCGTCGTCATAGAGATCGAACTGCCGCGCCTCCAGCAGCGCCTCGAAGCTGGCGCGCGGCAGGCGGTGGGTATCGATGGCCTCCAGCAGCGCCGCGGCCACCGGATTGGCCCGCACATCGCCCTGACCATCCCCCGCCAGCGCCTCGCGCCACCATTGCAGCCGCACCTCGCCGGCGAGCGGGTTGGTGATCGCCTCGCGCACGCGTGCCACCTCGGCATTGAAAGCATGCAGCGCGAACAGCGCGCCGCGCCGCTCGGCGGGGGCGAACAGGTCGGCGACGTAGCGATCGCGGTCGAGATCGCGCACCAGCGCCGCGCAATACTCCGTCGGCGTGGTCAGGCTCGGACGGCTCATGTGATGGGTCCGGACGGGTTGGCGTGAGGCGGCCGCGCCTCAGGGCAGCGCGAGCAGCGCGGCGGCGACCGGACGGCCTTCCGCCAGAAGCACATTATAGGTCGACGCGGCCGATCGTGTAGGGAGGGTGTCGACCGACAGCCCGGCATCGCGCAGCCGCCAGCGCAGCGCCTCCGGCAACGGCCAGGGATCGACGCCGGTGCCGATCAGCAGCAATTGGAAGCTGCCCGCCTCGGCGAAGACCCGCGCGAGGGCCGCCTCATCGATCTCGCGCGGTTCCCGCGGCGCCCAGGCGTGGATGCCGGAGGGCAGCGCGAGGATGGAGCCGGCCGACGCCATGCCCGCAAAGTGGAACGCTCCGCGCGCATAGCCGTCAATCGGCACCTGATACGGGAGATGGGCGTCAGGCGTCGCCATCAACCGGCCTTCCGCATGGGGACGCCCCCGCTCACGGCGCGAGGCGTTCCGCCTTGGCGTTGGCGCTCTTGGCCTCCTTCTCCGCCTTTTCCGCCATCGCCCGGGTGGATACCCCGAGATAGATGAGCAGCGGCGAGGCGATGAAGATGGAGGTGTAGGTGCCGACCAGCACCACGCCGAACATCATCGTCACCGAGAAGGAATGGATCGCGCGCCCGCCGAACAGCACCAGCGCCAGCAGCGCCAGCGTCACCGTCACATGGGTGATGACCGAGCGAGACAGGGTCGAGTTGATCGAGGCGTTGAGCAGTTCCTCGGTCGGCATCTTCTTGTAGCGCCGCAGCATTTCGCGGATGCGGTCGTAAATGACGATCGTGTCGTTCAGCGAATAGCCGAGAATGGTCAGAAGCGCGGCGACGCTGGTCAGGTCGAAGTCGATCTGGAAGATCGCCATGAACCCGATGGTGAGCACGATGTCGTGGAAGTTGGCGATCGAGGCGCCGAGGGCGAATTGCCACTCGAAGCGGAACCAGAGGTACACCAGGATGCAGAACACCGCCATCATCAGGCCGACGATGCCGTAGCTCAGCAATTCCTGCGACACACGCGGGCCGACCACCTCGACGCGGCGATACTCAACGCCGTCGCCGAGCGCCGCGCGCACCTTGCCGACCACGGCCTGCTGCGCCTGCTCGCCGCCCGGTTGCTGGGCGACGCGGATCAGCACCTCGCCGTCACTGCCGATCTCCTGAATCTGCACCTCGCCGAGGTCGAGCGACTCGAGGCGGGAGCGGACATCGGAGATGTTCAGCGTGTTGTTGGCGTAACGCACCTCAAGCAGCGTGCCGCCCTTGAAGTCGATGCCGAAATTGAGGCCGAGCGTGAAGAACGCCACCAGCGCCACGATCGACAGCAGGGCCGAGATCGGGAAGCTGATCCGCCGGAAGCGGATGAAGTCGAAATTCGTGTCGTCCGGAACGATGCGGAGCAGACGCATGGAAGCTCGCCTTTCTCAGATCGGCACGCGCTGGGGGCGCTGCCAGCGCACCCACAGCGCCACCATAAGGCGGGTCAGCGTGAAGGCGGTGAACACGGTGGTGATGATGCCGATGCCGAAGGTGATGGCGAAGCCGCGCACCGG
Organism: Ancylobacter polymorphus; assembly: GCF_030813495.1. Lineage (GTDB taxonomy): Bacteria > Pseudomonadota > Alphaproteobacteria > Rhizobiales > Xanthobacteraceae > Ancylobacter > Ancylobacter polymorphus. Next base: position 614,733 of record NZ_JAUSUI010000001.1, read on the forward strand.
GCCGGAACCGACATAGAACAGCACCGCCGCCGCGATGAAGGTGGTGATGTTGGAGTCGAGGATGGTCGCCAGCGCGCGGGAGAACCCGGCGTCGATGGCGGAGATCGCCGAGCGTCCCGCCCTCGCCTCCTCGCGGATGCGCTCATAAATCAGCACGTTGGAATCGACCGCGATGCCGACGGTTAGAACGACGCCGGCAATGCCGGGCAGCGTCAGCGTCGCGCCGAGCATGGCCAGCACGCCGAAGATCATGCCGACATTGATCGCGACTGCGATGTTGGCGATGACGCCGAACAGGCCATAGGTCGCGACCATGAACAGCGCCACCAGCGCCGCGCCGACAATGGAGGCGATAAGGCCGGCCCGGATCGAATCCGCGCCGAGGCCGGGGCCGACGGTGCGCTCTTCCACCACCTGCAGCGGCACCGGCAGCGCGCCGGCGCGCAGCAGAATGGCGAGATCGTTCGCCTGCTGCACGGTGAAATTGCCGCTGATCTGACCCGATCCGCCCATGATCGGCTCGCGGATGACCGGCGCCGAAATCACGTGGTTGTCGAGGATGATGGCGAAGGGCCGGCCGACATTGGCCTGCGTCGCCTCGGCGAAGCGGCGGGCGCCGTTGGTGTTGAAGCGGAAGGTCACCACCGGCTCGCGCGTCGTCGGGTCGAAGCTCGGCTGCGCGTCGGTGAGGTCCTCGCCGGCGACCAGCACGCGCTGCTCGATCAGATAGGGAACCGGCGGATTGTCCTGGGAATAGAGCACGTCTGTGCCCGCCGGCGGGCGCCCCTGCAGCGCCTGCTGCGCGCTCATTGTGTTGTCGACGAGACGGAAGCTCAGCTGCGCGGTCTGGCCCAGCAGCGCCTTGAGGCGCGACGGGTCCTGCAGTCCGGGCACCTGCACCTGGATGCGGTCGGCGCCCTGGCGCTGGATCGACGGCTCGGTGGTGCCGAGCTGGTCGATACGCTTGCGGATGATCTCGATGGACTGCGACACCGCCTGGATGGTGCGCGACTGGATGCCCGCCGCCGTGGGCGAGAGCGAGATGGTGTTGCCATCGCGCGAGACATCGGTGTCGAGCTGGCCGCTGGTCGACATCGCACCGCCCAGCGGCTGGGCGAGGCCCCGCAGCTGTGTCAGCGCCGCATCGACATCCTGCCCGTCGCGGATGCGCACCTGCACCGTGTCGCCCTGAATGGCGAGGCCGGTATAGCCGATCTTGGCATCGCGAAGGATGCGGCGCGCGTCATCGCGCAGATGCTCAAGGCGGATCTTGCGCACGGACTGGGCGTCGACCTGCAGGACGATGTAGGACCCGCCCTGAAGGTCGAGGCCCAGCACGATCTTGCGCTGGAGGACGTGCGGCAGGCTGTCATAGGCGGATGGCGACAACAGGCTCGGCACGGCCATCAGGCAGATGATGGCCGAGACCGCCAGGATCGCGAACGCCTTCCATTTCGAGAAGTAAAGCATGGGGTTCCTTCCGGCCGCGCGAACGGCTACGGCCGCAAGAGGTCAGCGCTCAGGACTCGGTGTCTTCCTTGGCCGGCTCGCCCTTGGCGCGAACCTCGGAGATCATGCCACGCAGCTGGCGGATCTTCACGCCTTCGGCAAGCTGCAGCTCGATCTCGCTGTCGTCGATCACCCGGGCCACCTTGCCGATGAGACCGCCCGAAGTGACGACCGTGTCGCCGCGACGGATGCTCTTCACCATTTCCTGATGCGCCTTCACCTTCTTCTGCTGCGGACGCAGAATCAGGAAGTACATGATCACGAAAATCAGCACGAAGGGCAGCAGCGACATCAGCATGTCGGTACCGCCGGCGGCGGGGGCGGCCTGCGCATAGGCGGGCGTAATCAACATGTCGGTTCCTTGTCCGTCGATCGAAGGCGGGCGAAAGGCCCGGCGAAGCGGCGCGGACTATACTGAGGCGCCCGGCGATTGCAAACGCCCTCACCTCACTGTGCGCGGCGGCCGGCGGCAAAGCGTACCCGGCGTTACGGTTCTTCTTGTCCCCCGGCGCGGCACGGACTATTCCCCCTCGCGGAGGAGCCTCACCATGACCCACACACCGGATGATCTCGCCGCCGTTCTCACCCGCATCGCCGAGGCGCTCGAACGCATCGCCCCGGCCCGGCCGGCAACGGCGGATTTCAGCGAGGCCGACGCCTTCATCTGGCACGCCGATGAACGCCGGCTTGAGGCCGTGCCGCGCGTCAGCCGGGTGGAGATGGAACTGCTCAAGGGGATCGAGCGCACCCGCGACCTGCTGCTGGACAACACACTGCGCTTCGCCCGCGGCCTGCCGGCCAACAACGCCCTTCTCTGGGGCGCGCGCGGCATGGGCAAGAGCTCGCTGGTGAAGGCCGCCCACGCCTCGGTCAACGCCGAGATGGTGCGCGAGGGCAAGCCGCCGCTCAAGCTGGTGGAAATTCACCGCGAGGACATCGAGACCCTGCCGGCGTTGATGAGCCTGGTGCGGCCGGCGCCGTTCCGATTCGTCATCTTCTGCGACGACCTGTCCTTCGACGCCGACGATACCTCCTACAAGTCGCTGAAAGCGGTGCTGGAAGGCGGCATCGAAGGGCGGCCGGAGAATGTGATCTTCTACGCCACCTCAAACCGCCGCCACATCCTGGCGCGCGAGATGGTGGAGAACGAGCGTTCGACGGCGATCAATCCGGGCGAAGCGGTCGAGGAAAAGGTCTCGCTCTCCGACCGTTTCGGCCTGTGGCTCGGCTTCCACAAATGCAGCCAGGACGATTATCTCGCGATGATCGACAGCTATGTCGCGCATTTCGCGATTCCCATCGCGCCTGAGGTTCTGCGGCAGGAGGCGCTGGAATGGTCCACCACACGCGGCGCGCGTTCAGGGCGGACGGCCTGGCAATATGTGCAGGATGTCGCGGGGCGGCTGGGCGTGTCCCTGACAGAACCGCCGGCCGCCCCGCGCTGACCGGCGCCAAGGTCCAAACGTCGCGCCGGAAACAAATGGCGGAGCGCTGAGGCTCCGCCATTGATGCTTGTATGGAAGACCGAGTGTGGCGGCTCAGAGTGCGATCCGATCAGACTGAATCAATCTGATCGGTAAATCGCCCTCTAAACTCTAAGATAGAGAACGCGTTATCCGATCAGCTTGCGAAGCAAGCTGATCGGCGCGTGCTCTAGAGGCCGGCGAGGTACTGCGACGGGTCGACCGGCTGCGAGCCCTTGCGGATTTCGAAATGCAGCTGCGGCGAGGAGACATTGCCGGTCTGGCCGGCCTTGGCGATCACCTGGCCGCGCTTGACCGTATCGCCCTTCTTCACCTCGAGCGCGCTGTTATTGGCATAGGCGGTCACCCAGCCATCGGCGTGCTTGATGAGGACGAGGTTGCCATAGCCTTTGAGCTCGCTGCCGGCATAGGCGACCACGCCGTCCTCGGCCGCCTTCACCGCCGTGCCTTCCGGCACCGAGATGTTGATGCCCTCATTCTGCTGGCCGCCAGGCTTCGGCCCGAAGCCGGAGATGACGCGCCCGCGCACCGGCCAGCGGAACTGCGGACCGGCAGCGGCGCTGCGGATTTCGTCCGGGGTCTCGGAGGGCTTGACGGCGGCGATGGTCTGCGGCTTCGGCCCGGCGGCTGCCTGGGCGACCGGCGCGGGGTTGGCCGGGTTCGCCGGCGCGGTGGCGACGACGGGGGTCGGCTTCGGCGCTGGCGGCGTGGCCGCGGGCTTCGGCGCGGCGGCGACCACCGCCCCGCCGGACGCGCCCGGAATGGTCAGCTTCTGGCCGATGCGCACCATGGTGTTGAAGTCGATGCCATTGGCGTTGGCCAGCTCGGTACGGGTGACGCCGTAATTACGCGCGATGGAGCTCAGCGTCTCGCCCGGCGCCACCACATGCGAGCCGCCGGAGGCCGCGACCTGCGGGGTACGGACGGGGGCGGGCGTGGCGGCGGCGAGAGGCTGCGGCTGGCTGCCATAAAGCGGCTGCGTGCCGCCATAGCCGGGCTGCGCGGGGACGGGCGAGGAGAGATGCGTCGGAGCCGCGGCGACCTGGGCAGGAGCCGGCTGCGCGGGCGCGCCATAAGGGGCGGTCGCGACCGGAGCGCCATAGGCCGGGGCGCCGTAGGGGGACTGGGAGCCGTAGGGAGCCGGCGCGGCACCGGGCGTGGGATAGGCGCTCGCCGTCTGCGGACCGACCGGGGCGAGCGGCACGCCATTGACGGGCGCCGCCGCCATGGGCGCGCTCTGCACCGCGCCAGTCGGCGCGGCGGCGACGGAGCCGGTATAAGTCGGCTGCGAGGCGAAGGGATTGCTGTTCGGATTGGCGCTGAACCGGGCGGAATCGGCACTGCACGCGGCCATTCCCGCTGCCATCAGGGCGACGGCGGAAATCCGCATGAGGGGACCGGCACCGGACACCTTCAGAAACTTACGCATCGCACCCCACCCGAACGCTGGACTCGGGATGATTAATGCGGCGTACAGGTAAACAGCCGCTTAAGCGGACCCGTACACATCAGGAAAAATGGCGGATTCCCGGCATTCTCAAAGCACTACCGCGACACCCGCGAGCATCGGAACGAAGCGCACGCGGGCCAGTTCGCGGGTCTCCAAACCCTGCAATCCGCGCCGGTAACGCATGAGAGTCTGCGTCGCCTCCGGCGGGCCGACCGGGGCCACCAGAATGCCCCCCATGGCCAGCTGCTCGAACAGTGCCTGGGGTACTTCTTCCACAGCGGCGGTCAGGATGATGCGGTCGAACGGCGCGCGCTGGGGCGCGCCCTCGCGGCCGTCGGCGACCAGCACCTCGACATTGGCATAGCCGAGCGCGGCGAGCCGCCGCGCCGCCGAGTCCGCCAGCGTGCGGAAGCGCTCCAGCGTCACCACATGGCCGGCGATACTGGCGAGAATGGCGGCCTGGTAGCCTGAGCCGGTGCCGATTTCCAGCACACTGTGCGAGGGGCCGAGTTCCAGCGCCTCGGTCATCAGCGCCACCACGGTGGGCTGGCTGATGGTCTGGCCGCAATCGAGCGGCAGAGCGAGATCGCGCCAGGCGATGGGGCGGAAGGCCGGCTCGACGAAGCGCTCGCGAGGAACCTGCTCCATGGCGCGCATCACCTGCCACTCGCGCATGCCACGCTTGCGCAGCGCCAGAAGCAGCTCGGCGCGCTGCAGATCCTCGCTCATCTCGGCGCCGCTCACGGGCGACCTCCCTGCCCTGCCCGGAACGTCGGGCCTCCGGCTCAGCGCGGCTTCGCGGCCGCGGCGGGCTTGGCGAAGACTTGCGCGAGCCGCGTCATCATCGGCTCGTCGGTCATGTCGAGGCGCAGCGGCGTGACGGAAATGCAGCCCTCGTCGAGCGCGTGCAGGTCCGAGCCGTTGACCGTCTCGAAGATACGCTTCTCGAAGGCGATCCAGAAATAGGGGTTTCCCCGACCGTCATTGCGCGCGTCGATGCGCAGCAGATCCTGGTCGCGCCGCCCCTGCGCGGTGACGGCGATGCCGCGCACCTCGTCCACCGGGCGGTTGGGGAAGTTCACATTGACCACGATGCCGCCGGGGATTCCCTCCTCCAGCAGCGTGCGCACCACCTGCGGGCCCCAATGCTCGGCGACATCATAGGGCGGCGCCTTGCGGGTCTCGAAGCCATAGGCCTGCGACAGGGCGATGGAGGGGATGCCGAGCACCGTGCCTTCCATCGCGCCGGCCACCGTGCCGGAATAGCCGACATCCTCGGCGACGTTCTGGCCGCGATTGACGCCGGAGAGCACGAGATCGGGCTTGTGGTCGGCAAGGAGGTGCCGCACCGCCATGATGACGCAGTCGGTGGGCGTGCCCTTCACCGCGAAGCGCTTCTCCTCCACCTGCCGCAGCCGCAGCGGATCGGAGAGGGAGAGCGAATGCGACACGCCGGACTGGTCGGTCTCCGGCGCCACCACCCACACATCGTCGGACAGCGCCCGGGCGATGCGGGCGCAGGCGTCCAGCCCCGGCGCGTGGATGCCGTCGTCGTTCGTCACCAGGATGCGCATCTGTCCTCGCTCTTAAGTTCGATGTCATCCCGGCCGAAGCGAAGCGCAGAGCCGGGATCGCTCTGCATTTTGCACGCGATCCCGGATATCGCCCGACGGCGATTCCGGGATGACGGCCCGGCAGCGGCTCAGTTCTTCTCGATCCGCGTCAGCCCGCCCATATAGGGCACCAGCACGTCGGGCACCGTGACGGAACCGTCCTCGTTCTGGTAATTTTCCAGGATCGCCACCATCGCCCGGCCGACCGCGACGCCCGAACCGTTGAGCGTGTGCAGGTAGCGCGGCGCCTTGGCGCCCGCCGGGCGGTAGCGCGCATTCATCCGCCGCGCCTGGAAATCGGTGCAGGTGGAGCAGGAGGAAATCTCGCGGAAGGCGTTCTGACCCGGCAGCCAGACCTCGATGTCATAGGTCTTGGCCGAGGCGAAGCCCATATCGCCGGTGCACAGCGTCACCACGCGAAAATGCAGGCCGAGCTTCTTGAGCACCGCCTGCGCGCAGGCGAGCATGCGCTCATGCTCGTCCGCCGACTGTTCCGGCGTGGTGATGGAGACCAACTCCACCTTGTTGAACTGGTGCTGGCGGATCATGCCGCGCGTATCCCGCCCCGCCGACCCCGCCTCGGCGCGGAAGCAGGGGGTAAGCGCGGTGAAGCGCAGCGGCAGCTCTTCCTCGGAGAGGATGGACTGCGCGACGAGATTGGTCAGCGGAACTTCGGCGGTGGGGATGAGCCAGAACTCCTCACCGGCGCGGAACTGATCCTCACGGAACTTCGGCAGCTGCGCCGTGCCGAACATCGCCTCGTCCTTGACCAGCACCGGCGGCGCGACTTCCATATAGCCGTGTTCTTCGGTGTGGGTGTCGATGAAGAACTGGCCGATGGCGCGCTCCAGGCGCGCCAGCTTGTTCTTCAGCACCACGAAGCGGGCGCCGGAGAGTTTCGCCGCCGCCTCGAAATCCATCTGGCCGAGGCCTTCGCCGATCTCGAAATGCTGCTTCGGCACGAAGGGAAAGCCGATCTTCTGGCCGACAAGGGCGATCTCGACATTGTCGTGCTCGTCCTTGCCCTCGGGCACCACATCGAGCGGCACGTTGGGAATGGCGGCGAGCCGGTTGTGCAGTTCGGCCTCGGCCGCCTTCACCTGCTCTTCCAGCGCGGGAATATCGGTCTTCAGCGCCCCGACCTCGGCCATCAGCGCCTCGGCGCGGTCGTTCTCGCCCGCCTTCTTGGCGGCGCCGATCTCCTTGGAGGCGGCGTTGCGGCGGGCCTGCAGCTCTTCCAGCCGGACGATGCCGGAACGGCGGGTCTCGTCGAGGGCGATCAGCCCCTCGACCAGTGCCTGCGCTTCCGAGGCATCGGTGCCGCGCCGCACCAGCGCGTTGATGAGCCCGTTCGGCTCTTCGCGGATCCACTTGATGTCGTGCATGGCAGTCTCGCCTTCAAACGCCGCTCCCGGCCTCGCGCCGGAACGGGAGGGACGTAGCCAATCGGGAAGGCGGGGACAAGTGCGGCGTGGCGAAAGCGCGTAGGCGCATGCGTGCTTCGAGGCTCGCTGCGCTCGCGCCTCAGCATGACGAGGGACGGTTCAACAAAAGCCACGCAACGTCATCCTGAGGTGCCCGGCAAAGCCCGGCCTCGCAGGATGCTGCCCATGATTACGTAGCCGCGTCGGCCGCCGCCTCCGCCGCGCGCTTCTTCTTCTCGACCATGCGCACCAGCAAGACCGAGACTTCGTAGAGCAGCAGGGTCGGGATGGCGAGGGCGAACTGGCTCACCACGTCCGGCGGGGTCAGCACCGCGGCGGCGACGAACACGCCGACAATGGCGTAGCGCCGCGCCTTCTTCAGCTGGTCGGACGTCACCACCCCGATCTGCGCCAGCAGCGTGAGGATGACGGGCAGTTGGAAGCAGATGCCGAAGGCGAAGATCAGGGTCATGATGAGCGAGAGATATTCGCTCACCTGCGGCAGCATGGAGATTTCCGGCGTGCCCGGCCCGGCCAGCTGCTGCATGGAGAGGAAATAGGTCATCGCCAGCGGCATGGCGACGAAATAGACGAAGGCCGCGCCAATGAGGAAGCACACCGGCGTCGCCACCAGATAGGGCCGGAAGGCGTTCTTCTCGTGGCTGTAGAGCCCCGGCGCGACGAACATATAGATTTGCGTCGCCACGATGGGAAAGGAGATGAACGCCGCCCCGAACATGCCGAGCTTGATCTGGGTGAACAGGAATTCCTGCGGCGCGGTGTAGATGAGCTTGACGTGCTCGGTGCCGCCGGCCGCGAATTCATAGGGCCAGAGCAGGATGTTGTAGATGAACTTGCCCAGCATGAAGCAGCCGAAGAACGCAATGAAGAACGCGATCAGCGACTTGATCAGGCGGGCGCGCAGCTCGATCAGATGTTCGATCAGCGGCGCCTTGGAGGCGTCGATGTCATCCTGGCTCATGTGGCCGGCCCTTCATCGCCGGAGGCCGGCTTGACCTTGACGCGCGGTTTGGAAGGCCGCTTGGCGGCGGGTGCGGCGGGTGGCTGATCGAGCGAGGAGACGGCCTCGAACAGTCCCGGCTCGGCCACCTCGACGACGGGGGCGGGCTTGCGCGGGCGGCGGGCGGCAGGTTTCGGCGCCGCTTCCGCAGGTGCCGGCTCCGCAGGGACCGCGTCCACAGGGGGTGCAACTGCCTTCGCTACCGAGGCGCGCACGCGCTTCGGCTTGGGCGCCGCGGGCACGGCGGCCGGCGCGACCTCGGTGTCCTTTGCAGGCTCGGCCGCCGTCTGCGGGCGCGGGGCCGAAGGCGTGGTCGCCGATGATGTGGGCGACACCGGCGCGGGCACCGCCGGCGATGCCACCGCATTGGCGGCAGGAGCCGGAGCGGCAGGAGCCGGAGCGGCGGGAGCCGGAGTCGGGGCGCCCGCGGCCGGCGTCGCCGTGGGCGGGGTCGCCGCCGGCGCCGCAGCCGCAGCCGGCGCGGCGGACGCAACCGCAGCGGCGGGCGGTGCGGGAGACGGAGCGGCGGGCACGACGGCCTCAAGCCCGGCCGCTGCGTTGCGCACCTCGTCCTCCACCGTCTCGAACGGGTGGGGTTCCAGATCGCCGGGCGCCGGCAGCGCCGTCTCGGTCGTGTCGGCGGGCGGCAGGGTGCTGCCGGCTTCCACGCTGCCGGTCGGCGCCTTCAGCTCGGTTTCGATGTCCTGCAGCGGATTGGTCGGCAGTGCCTTGGCCAGCGACTCGCGCGCATTGCCGGCGAGGCCGGAGAGATCGTTGCGCAGCCCGCTAACGCTGTCCTTGAGGTCGGAAAGCTCCGCCTCACGCAGCGCCTCGTTGAACTGCCCCTGGAACTCGCCCGCCATATGGCGCAGCTTGCGCACGCCCTGCCCCATGGTGCGGAGCACGCGCGGCAGCTCCTTCGGCCCGATCACCACGAGGGCGACCACGCCGATGACGAGAAATTCCGACCAGCCGATATCAAGCATACATCATGCGGGGCCGCGAAACGCGACCCTCCCCGATCGAGAATCCGAGGCCGGAAATCAGCCGACCTTGGTACGCTCGGCTTCCACCTTCGGCTGGTGATCGAGCGAACGCGCCGGCTCGCCGGGCTTGGCCGCCGTGTCGTCCTCGTCCGCCATGCCCTTCTTGAACGCCTTGATGCCCTTTGCGGCATCGCCCATCAGCTCGGACAGCTTGCCGCGACCGAAGAGGAGGAGCACGACCACCAGCACGATGATCCAGTGCCAGATGCTGAGAGAACCCATCACAAAACTCCCTTGCCCGAAGCGCCGCCGGCCCCTTGCAGCCGCGCATCGCAATTCAACCCGGACACTAGGGCCGGCCCGTGGCGAAGACAAGAACCTCGGCCGGCTCGATGTTCACTCCGACGTCATGCCCACGTAATAGGCCGGCGGTCGGGCGGCGGCGTGCGACCAATGGCCGGTCCAGCCCCTCCACCGCCACCTCGTAAAGGTCGAGTTCGCCGAGGAAGCGGTGATGGACGATTCGCCCCCGCACGCCGGAGCCGGGTGCCTTCAGCTCGATGCCCTGCGGGCGGATGGCCACTGTGGCCGCCTCCCCCTCGGCCAGGCCGGGAGCGGGGAAGCTGCCGAGCGCGGTGGCCACGCGACCATCGCGAACGACACCCTCAACCTCGTTGATTTCGCAGAAGAAACGCGCCACTTCGAGATCGGCGGGATGGCGGTAGAGTTCTTCCGGCGCGCCGATTTGAACCAGCTGCCCCTTGCGCATCAGCGCGATGCGGTCTCCGAGCCGCATCGCCTCTTCCGGGTCGTGGGTGACGATGATGCAGGTGGCGCGGGCATCGCGCAGAACCTTCAGCGTCTCGCTGCGCACACTGCCCCGCAGCCGACTGTCGAGGCCGGAGAACGGTTCGTCCATAAGGAGAATGCCGGGGCGCGGCACGAGCGCGCGGGCAAGCGCCACGCGCTGCTGCTCGCCGCCCGACAAAGCATGTGGATAGTTTTCCGCATAGGCGGCAAGGCGCACCCGTTCCAGCGCCCGCATCGCCTCGTCATGCGCCCCCGCCGGCCCGAGACGGCGCAGGCCGAAGGCGACGTTTTCCACATTGGTGAGGTGGGGGAACAGCGCGTAGTCCTGGAACACCAGCCCGATGGCGCGCTTTTCCGGCGGCACGAACGCGCCGGGACCGGCCACCACCTGCCGGTCGAGCAGGATTCGCCCGTGGCTCGGCCGCTCGATGCCGGCGATCAGCCGCAGCAACGTGGTCTTGCCGCAGCCCGATTGGCCCAGCAGGCAGAGGATTTCGCCCGGCTCCACGGTGAGGCTGACACCACGCACCGCTTCCACCTCGCCATAGCCATGGCGTACCTCCTCCAGCACCAGCCGGCTGGCGAGCGAGACCGGCGTGCGGGAGGGCTGGGAGGGCATGGCGCTACCTGATTCTGTCAGCATGGGGGCTCTTTCAGTCGTCCGGATCGTCGTCGCCATCCGGTTCATGCGCGAAGGACAGCTCGAATTCCGGCTCCAGCGGGTCTTCGTCGTCCTTCAGGTCGGGCGCGTCGCTGGGCAGCGGCACGGTAAGGCCGGCGGCCACGCGCGAATCGATCATCCCGGTGCCGCGCAGTTCATCGAGGCCCGGCAGGTCCTGGATGGTGTCGAGGCCATAATGGACGAGAAAGGTCTCGGTGGTGCCATAGGTCACCGGACGCCCGGGGCTGCGCCGCCGCCCGCGCAGCCGCACCCAGCCGGCCGCGAGCAGCACGTCGAGCGTGCCCTTGTTTGTGGACACGCCGCGTATTTCCTCGATCTCGGCGCGGGTGACGGGCTGGTGATAGGCGATGATCGCCAGCGTCTCCAGCGCCGCGCGCGAGAGCCGGCGCGGCTCCGGCTTGTCGCGGGCGAGCAGGAAACCGAGATCGGGCGCCGTGCGCAGCATCCATTTTCCGGCCACCCGCGCGAGATTGAAGCCACGGTCGGCATAGTCGGCCGACAGGGTGGCGAGCAGCGCCCGCACATCGGCGCCATCGGGCAGGCGTGCGGCCATGGCAGCCTCGTCCAGCGGCTCGCCGGCGGCGAACAGCATGGCTTCGAGCAGGCGCAGATCCGGGTCGCGTCCCGGCGCGCGCGGCGCCTCTTCCCCCGGCTCCGGCAGGGGGCTGCGGGCGGCGTCGGCGCTCATGCGCCCTCCTCCGGAACGTCCCGCCGGCTGCGGATCCAGATCGGTGCGAAGCTCTCCTCCTGCTGCACGTCGATCAGTCCCTCGCGCACCATTTCCAGCGTCGCCGAGAAGCCGGAGGCGAGCGCGGTCGCCCGCATCTTCGGATCGGCGATCCAGTTGAGCAGGAACCCGTCGAGCCGGGACCATTCGCCATGCAGCGCCAGCCGCCCCAGCAGCCGCTCCAGCCGCTCGCGCGCCTCGGCCAGCGAGATCACGCTGCGCGGCGGAAAGCGCACCTGCGACAGCGCCATTTTCTGGCGTTGGGCGCCATAGGCGGCGAGCAGATCGTAGAGCGTCGCCTCATAGACGATGGGACCGGCGGCCTGCAGCGGCTCCGGAGCGCCGCGCGGGAACACTTCATGCCCGATGCGGTCGCGCGTGGCGAGATGCGCGGCGGCGGCGCGAATCTGCTCCAGCCGGCGCAGCCGCTCGGCGAGATCGGCGGCGAGATCGGATGCGCTCGGCCCCTCCTCCTTCGGCGGATCGGGCAGCAGCAGGCGCGATTTGAGATAGGCGAGCCACGCCGCCATGACGAGGTAGTCCGCCGCCAGTTCCAGCCGGATGCGGCGCGCCTCCTCGACGAAGTGCAGATATTGCTCGGCGAGTTGGAGGATGGAGATGCGGTGAAGGTCCACCTTCTGCGTGCGCGCCAGCGCCAGCAGCAGGTCGAGCGGCCCTTCGAAGCCGTCGACATCCACCACCAGAGCGGGCTCGCCCGCCTGGCGCGCGCCGTCGGCATCGAAGGTGAACTGGCTTTGAACCATCAGGAACCGCGAACGACGTTCAGGACGCCGCGATCATAGCCGAAAAACGCGTCCGTGCCTCATCCAGGGCGATTTCCTCCGGCACCGCCAGACGTGCGAGCGCCGCCGCGCAGCGCCGGGCCGCCTCGCCCGCGAGGAGCGGCGTGCGGGACGCCACGTCGGCCATTTCGTTGAGCCGCCCATTGCAGTGAAGCGCGAGGTCGCAGCCGGCGGCGAAGGACGCCTCGGCGCGGTGCGCGAGCGACCCCGCCAGCGCGCCCATGGACAGATCGTCGCTCATCAGCGCGCCGTCGAAACCGATATGGCCGCGAATGATCTCGTCGATTACCGTGGGCGAGGTCGTGGCCGGACGGTCGGGATCGACGGCGGTGTAGACGACATGCGCCGTCATGCCGAGCGGCAGGTCGGCAAGGGCGCGGAACGGGGCGAAATCGGTCGCTTCCAGCTCGGCGCGGGAGGTCTCGACCACCGGCAGACTTTCATGGCTGTCGGCACGGGCCCGGCCATGGCCGGGAATGTGCTTGAGCACCGGCAGCACGCCGCCGCTCATCAGCCCTTCGGCCGCCGCACGGGCGAGATGCGCCACCTGCGGCGGGGTCGCCCCATAGGCGCGGTCGCCGATAATGCCATGACCTTCGGGCAGGCGCAGATCGGCGCAGGGTACGCAGTCGACAGTGATGCCGAGCGCCGCGAGATCGGCCGCCATCAGCCGGGCACCGAGCCGGGCGGCCTCGGCCGCGCCGTTCGTGTCACCCGCCTCGGCGCGGCGCGCGAACACGTCCGCCGGCGGATAGGCCGGCCAGTGCGGCGGGGCGAGACGCTGAACCCGCCCGCCTTCCTGGTCGATCAGCACCGGCGCGTCGGGGCGGCCAACCGTGGCACGAAAGGCGGCGACAAGCGCCGCCACCTGGGCGGGGCTCTCGACATTGCGGCGGAACAGGATCAGCCCCCACGGAGCCGCCTCCTCAAGAAAGGCGATCTCATCACGGGTGAGCGCGGTGCCGGCGCAGCCGGTGATGAAGGCGCGCGGCGCGGGCGAGGTGGTCATGAGACTCCGGCGGCTCAGTTGCGGGCGACCATGCAGGTCGTGCCCTGGGCGCGCAGGGCTTCGCACAGGCTCACCGCACCGTCACGCGAGCTGAAATTGCCCACCTGCGCCCGGTAATAGATGCCCTTGTCGCCGAGATCGGCCCGCTTCACGCTGAAAGGCTGGCCACGCAGCAGATCGGCATAGCGGGTCTGGGCGCTGCGCCAGGTCGCCTGCGCCTCCGCTTCGGAGCGGACAGAGGCGATCTGCACGACATAGGCGCCCGCCGGAACCGACGAGGCGCTCGACGACGCCGCAGGCGCCGCCGCCGTGCGGGCGGGCGGCGCGGCGGGGGCCGGGGTCGCCGCGCGTGGGGCGGCCGCCGTGGCGGCGGCCGGTGCCGGCGCGGGGGCCGCGTCAGTGGGCATGTTCTCGACGATGGAGGGCGTCGCGGCGAGCGGCGTGGGCGAGGTCGGCACAGTGCCGCCCGCGCCCATGTTCAGCGCGACGGGATTGCCGGCGGGGGCAGCCGAAGCGCCGGGGGGCACCGGCGCGGCCGGTGCCGGCACCTCCACCACCGTGCCATCGGCCCGGACGGTGAGAGTGCGCACGCGCTTGGGCTCGCCGGACCCGGGCTGCGAGGCACTCGACGGCGAGGTCTGGATGACGCGCGGCTGCGGCTGCGCCGCCTGCGACACGTCGACCGGCTGCTCCTCGCTCGACACAACCTGCTCATTGCCGGTGGTGGCGCCGCCGACGCGGTCATAGATCAGCTTCTGGCCATCGGCGCCCTGTTCCGCCGCCGCCGGCTGGTTGGGAATCACCTTGTTGGGACCCTGATCGGCGCGAATGACCGGCGGAGCACCAGCGACCGTGGATGTCGAGCGGCCGGACATCAGGCCATAGCCGATGGCGGCGGCCCCGATGAACACCACCACAGCCCCGCCGATCATCATCAGGCGCTTGCGGTCGAGGCCCTTGGGCGCCTGTTCCTCCGGGGCGTAATCGTCATAGGCGTCGGCCTCCGGCGGGTAGTCGCCGGCGGAACGCCCGTAATCATAAGCATCCTCGTCGAGATCGACCGGCTGCTGGGCGCTCGCGGGACGGCCTGGCGCCGCCGAGCCGGCCGGCGGCGCGGCGGGCGCCGCCGGCGCGTCGACGGCGCGGGCCGCGGCCGTGGCGCGGGTCATCCAGGCGGGAATACGGCTATCGGCGGCCTCATCGCCGCTGCCCGCCGAAGGTGCCGCTGCAGCATGGGCGGCCGCCTCGCGACGGGCACTCTCCTGACGCGCGGCCTGCTGGCGCGCGGCCTCCTGACGGGCCGCATCCTGGCGCGCCGCATCCTGGCGCACGGCTTCCTGCCGCAGCGCCTCACGGCGCATCGCCTCCTGACGGGCGGCCTCCTGGCGCGCGGCTTCCTGCCGTGCCGCTTCCTGGCGGCCCAGATCCGGGCGGGGAGCTTCCTGACGCAGAGCCTCCTGGCGCAGAGCCTCCTGGCGCAGAGCCTCCTGACGCGCCATGTCCGCCGCCGTCATCGGTCGCGCCGAGGGAGCACGAGGCGCCTCGGGGCGGGGAGCTTCCGGCCGGGTCGGCAGCGGCCGCTGCGGCGACGAAGGAGCCGCATTTGGGGCCGGCATGCGGCGCCCCGCCTCGGTCACCTGCGGACGCGGCGGGACATAGGGCGCGCGCGGATCGGGCCGCTCGCCACGGGCGGGTTCGCGATGGGCGTCGGGTGCCTGATAGTCTGAACCCGGACGCGGCGGCGCTCCGCGCGACACGCCCTCACCATAGACTTCCGCCGCCAGCGCGGCGAAGGAACCGGGCGCGGGACGCGCTTCATCGGTGGGGCGGCGCGCCGTCAGCGGTGGCCGGGTGGGCGGGGGAGACATGGGCCGGCCCGAAGGGACGGCCGGGGGCTGAGGCGGGGCGGCCGTCCGCGCGGGCGGCGACTGGCGCAGCAGCTCGGCGAAATCGTCCTCCTGGGCCATCAGACGCGCAAGTTCGGCAAGCGGGTCCTCGGCGCCGTTTTCCGGCCGGTCACGCATGTTCTCATTGCCCATCTTCAGAACCTGTTCGCCACGTTCAACACCAGGACCGCCCATCGGGCGGCATCACGGGAGCGGCAGGTCGAACGAACCGTCGCGAACGCGCTCACCGCATTTCTTCGGGAGCATCGACTCCAAGAATGGAAAGTCCTGAAGCGATGATCAGCGCGACGGCGTGCACCAAAGCCAGCCGCGCATAGGTCAACTCTCGATCATCTTCGATAATGAAGCGTAAATGAGGCAGATCCTTTCCGCGATTCCACTGTCCGTGCAGGGCGCTGGCGAGATCGTAGAGATAGAAGGCCAGCCGGTGCGGCTCGCGCGCCGGGGCCGCCTGCTCGATCAGGCGCGGATAATTGGCGATGAGGCGGGCGAGACCCACTTCCCCTTCGTCGTCGAGCCGCGACAGCGCCGCGCCGGCGAAGTCGGCCGGCGCCGTCGGCAGGTCGGCGAAAGCCTGCGCCGCGTTGCGCAGGATGGAGCAGGCCCGCGCATGCGCGTACTGCACATAGAACACCGGATTGTCGCGCGACTGCTCGATCACCTTGGCGAGATCGAAGTCGAGCACGGCGTCGTTCTTGCGGTTGATCATCATGAACCGCACCGCGTCGCGGCCGACCTCGTCGACCACGTCGCGCAGGGTCACGAAATCGCCGGCGCGCTTCGACATCTTCACCGGTTCGCCATTGCGCAGCAGCCGCACCAGCTGGCACAGCTCGACATCGAGGCTGGCTTCGCCGTCGGAGGCGGCCTTCACCGCCGCCTGCATGCGCTTGACATAGCCGCCATGGTCGGCGCCCCAGATATCGATCATCCGCTTGAAGCCGCGATCGAATTTGTCCTTGTGATAGGCGATGTCGGCCGCGAAGTACGTATAGGCACCGTCCGACTTCATCAGCGGGCGGTCGACATCGTCGCCAAACTGCGTGGCGCGGAACAGCGTCTGCTCCCGATCCTCCCAATCCTCCACCGGCTGCCCCTTGGGCGGCGCCAGGCGCCCCTCATAGACGAGATCGCGCGCCCGCAGTGTCTCCAGCAGCCGGTCGATGATGCTCGGCGCCCCGTGCGGCCGGGCATGCAGCGTCCGCTCGGAGAAGAAGGTCTCGTGATGGATGTTGAGCGCGGCAAGATCGGTGCGGATCATCGCCATCATCGCGTCGATGGCGATGGCGCGCACCGCCGGAAGCCATTCCTCTTCCGGCTTGTCGAGCAGCGTGCGGCCGTACTTCGTCACCAGAGCCTTGCCGACGGGGACGAGATAGTCGCCGGGATAAAGCCCCTCGGGAATGGTGATCGTCTCGCCCAGTGCCTCGCGGTAGCGCAGGAAGGCGGAGCGGGCGAGCACATCGACCTGCGCGCCGGCATCGTTGATGTAATATTCCCGCGTCACCTTCCAGCCGGCGAAGGCGAGCAGATTGGCCAGCGCGTCGCCGAACACGGCGCCACGGCAATGGCCGACATGCATCGGGCCGGTGGGATTGGCCGAGACATATTCGACATTGATCGGCTGACCACCACCCGCCTGCGAGCGGCCGTAGTCACGGCCCTGAACCAGCACGGCGGCGAGCACCTGCGGCCAGTAGGAACCGTCCAGCGTCAGATTGATGAAGCCGGGACCGGCCACGTCCACCTTAGCCACACCCGGCAGCGCCGCGAGCTTGGCCGACAGCTTCTCCGCGAGCTCGCGCGGCTTCAATCCGGCTTCCTTGGCGAGCACCATCGCCGCATTGGTGGAGAGGTCGCCATGGGAGGCGTCGCGCGGCGGCTCCACCACGACGCGCGCCGTATCGACCCCCGCAGGCACCACCCCTTCACGCGCAAGCTCGGAAAGCGCGGCGCGGACATGATCGACGAACAGGGCAAAAAGGTTCATGACGGCAAACTCCCGGCGCGGCCAGACCCAAAGGGGCCGCTGCCGCTACCGCAGTTCCGGTGCACTGTCAAAGAGCCGGGCATGCTCGGCGAGGGCGTAACGGTCGGTCTGGCCGGCCAGGAAATCGGCGATCCGCCGGGCGCGCGCCGCCTCGCTGCGGCCCTCGACGCTGGCCCGCCACTCCTCCGGCAGCGCGGCGGTGTCGGCCATGTAGCGGGCGAACAGGTCGCGCACCACCGCCCCGGCCGCGTCCATCGCCGCCATCACCCGCGGGTGGCGGTACATGCGCGGAAACAGGAACGCCTTGATCGCCTTTTCCGCCGCGGCCGTCTCCCCTGAAAATCCCACCACGGCATGGCCAAGCCGGCGCAGGGCATCGGCATCCTCGGGCTGTGCGAGTGCGATCCGCCGGCGGCTCTCCGCCACCACATCGCCGATCAGTACGGTGATCATCCGCCGGCCGAGTTCATGGAACAGCCGGGCGCGGTCGAGATGGGGCCAGTGCCGGCGGATCTCGGTGAGGATCGGTCCAACCAGCGGCAGTTCGGTCAGTTCGTCGAGGCCGAACAGGCCGGCGCGCAGCCCGTCATCGAGGTCGTGAACGTCATAGGCGATGTCGTCGGCGATTGCGGCGACCTGCGCCTCGGCGGAGGGCCAGCTCCACAGCCAGAGGTCCTGCCGCTCGGCATGCACCTCGATGGCGTGCGGCAGCGGCGCATGCTGGGGGCCGTTATGCTTGACGATGCCCTCATGCGTCTCCCAGCACAGGTTCAGCCCGTCGAAATCGAGGTAGCGGTTCTCCAGCCGCGTCACCACGCGCAGGGACTGCGCATTGTGATCGAAGCCGCCATAGGCCGCCATGCAGGCATCGAGCACGCGCTCACCGGCATGGGCGAAGGGCGGATGGCCAAGATCATGCGCCAGCGCCAGAGCCTCGCTCAGATCCTCGTCGAGGCCGAGCGCGCGGGCCACCGAGCGCGCCACCTGCACCACCTCCAGCGTGTGGGTGAGCCTTGTGCGGTAATGGTCACCCTCGTGATAGGAGAATACCTGCGTCTTGTAGGCCAGCCGGCGGAAGGCGCTGGAATGGATGATGCGGTCGGCATCGCGGCGAAAAGCGCTGCGCGCATCGCCGCCGGCCTCGGGGTAGAGGCGCCCCCGGCTTTCCTCAGCCTTCGACGCCCATGGCGCCCGCGGCTGCGCCCCGGCCACCGCCATGCGCGTCTCTCCTGCCCGTTCTGCGAGAAGCCCCCTTTGACTCGGGGGCGGCAGCACTTAACTATCCGGGCAGGTCATATTCAACGGGAAGTGTGCGACATGAGTGCAGGTCCATCGCCCGACATCGCGGCTCCGTCCGTCGGCGTCACCGCCAGCGCGGCGCGGCGCATCGCCGAAATCCTCAAGGGAGAACCGCCGGAGACTATGCTGCGCGTCAGCGTGGAAGGTGGCGGCTGCTCGGGCTTCCAGTACAAGTTCGACATCACCCGCGAGCGCGAGGCGGACGACATCGTCATCGCCGAGGGCGGGGCGAGCGTGGTCATCGACCCCGTCTCGCTGGAATATATGTCCGGCTCGCATATCGACTTCGTCGACGATCTGATCGGCGCCTCGTTCCGCATCGCCAATCCGCACGCCACCGCTTCCTGCGGCTGCGGCACCAGCTTCGCCCTCTGATGCGCCCGATTGGCGTCCTCTGCGCCATTCCGCAGGAATTCGCCTTTCTCGCCGACAATCTGACGGCGACGGAGATCACCGAGACCGCCGGCATGGTGTTTCATGCCGGCCGGCTCGACGGCCATCAGGTGGTGCTGGCGCGCGCGGGCATGGGCAAGGTCAACGCCGCCATTGCCGCCACCCTGCTGCTGGAGCGGTTCGGCTGCCGTCTGCTGCTGTTCTCCGGCATCGCCGGCGGGCTCGACCCCGCGCTCTCCATCGGCGATGTGGTGATCGCCGACCATGTGGTGCAGCACGATGCCGGCTATTACGGCGCGGATGAAGGCTTCGTCGTCTATCAGGCCGGCCATCTGCCGTTCTTCAGCCCGCATGAGGAACTGGGCCATAGCGCCGATGGCGATCTGATCACGCGGGTGCGTTCGGCGCTGGACGAGATATCGCTCGCCCCGCTCTCTGCCGCCGGCGGCGAGCGCCCGCCGCGGCTGCTTTATGGGCGAATCCTCACCGGCGACCAGTTCATCAATTCCGAGACGCTGCGCGAGCGGCTGTTCCGCGAACTGGGCGGGGCGGCGGTGGAGATGGAAGGCGCGGCGATGGCGCAGGCCGCCGCCGCCTTCGGCGTGCCCTGGCTGGTGGTGCGTACGCTTTCCGATCTCGCCGGCCGCGATTCGCATTTCGATTTCCGCCAGTTCGTCGATGAGGTGGCGCTGTCCTCCGCCCTCATCGTGCGCCGGCTGCTGCCGGTGCTGTAGACTGGCCGCGACTCGCCCTTCCCTTCGCCTTCCGTGAGACGCCGATGCGCATCGCCACCTGGAACGTCAATTCGATCCGGCAACGCCAGGAGCACGCTGTCGCGTGGCTCACCGAGACCCGCCCGGATGTGGTGTGCCTGCAGGAGCTGAAATGCACCGACGAGGCCTTTCCGCGCGAGGCGTTCGAGGCGCTCGGCTATAATGTCGCCGTACATGGCCAGAAGGGCTTCAATGGCGTGGCCGTGCTGTCCCGCCTGCCCTTCGACGAAGTGACGTCCGGCCTGCCGGGCGACGAGGCGGACGTGCAGTCGCGCTTCATCGAGGTGGTGGTCTCCACCCCGGAAGGCTCGCTGCGCGTGTGCGGCATCTACCTGCCCAATGGCAATCCGGTGGGCACCGAGAAATATCCCTACAAGCTTTCATGGATGCAGCGGCTGAAGGCGCATATCGCGGCAAGGCTGACCTTCGAGGAGCCGCTGGTGGTCTGCGGCGACTACAATGTCATCCCCGAGCCGGAAGACGCCGCCCATCCCGAGGCTTGGACGGAAGACGCGCTGTTCCTGCCGCAGACGCGGGCCGCGTTTCGCGAAATCCTCAATCTCGGCATGACCGACGCGCTGCGCGCCACCACGCAGGACGCCGGCCTCTACAGCTTCTGGGACTATCAGGCCGGCGCCTGGCAGCGGAACAACGGCATCCGCATCGACCATCTGCTGCTGTCGCCGCAGGCCACGGACCGGCTGAAGGCCGTGGGCATCGACAAGCATGTGCGCGGCTGGGAGAAGCCCTCCGACCATGTGCCTGTGTGGGCGGAGCTGGCCTTCAAGGCGTAACGGGCCCTCTCGGCCACGCCGTCATCCCGGACGGCCGCAGGTCGATCCGGGATCGTCTTATGCATGAGTGCGCTCCCGGCTCTCGCTGCGCTCGGCCGGGATTGAGCGCGCCTCAGCGCGCGGTCTTCATGTATTGTTCGAGATAGACCAGCGCCATGGCGCGCTCATCCGCGCTCGCATTGGCGAAGGCGTCCTCATAGAGGTCCACCACCCATTTGTCCTGCGGGCCGGCCGCGGCGTCGCGGGCGAGGGTAAGCCACATCAGGCCGCGCGCGGCCTGGCGCGGAATGCCGTCATCGCCCTTGAACAGCAGCCCGCCCAGCGCCGCCTGCGCCTGGTACTGGCCCTTCTGCGCCGCCAGCCCCAGCCAGCGTGCGGCGAAGCGCGGGTCGCGGTCGACGCCGTCGCCGTCAATATAGAGCCGCGCCAGATGGTACTGCGCGCCGGGATCGCCGAAATAGGAGGCGGCATAGGCGAACATGTCGCGCGCCCGCGTGGCGTCGCGGCGCACCTTGGTGTTGGGGATGCCGACGAGATAATAGGCCCCGAGCGCCACAAAGGCGTCCGCCACGAAGCGCGCCTCCGGCGTCGCCGGGTTGTCGTCGGCGTGCATGTTGGCGATCTGGCTGAAATACTCGAACGCCTTGATGTCGTTGCGCTCGACGCCCTCGCCTTCCGCATACATGCGGCCAAGCTTCCACTGCGCGCCGGCATGGCCCTGTTCGGCGGCATAGCGCAGGGAATCGATGCCCTGCTCCGTCTGGCCGGAGCGCAACGCCTGCGCGCCGAAGCGCACGGATTCCTCGATGGTGCGCGGCTTGCCGGGCGTCGCCGGTGCGGGCGCGTCCCCACCGGGCGTGCCGTCGAAGGCATGCGAGGTCGGTGCGGCCAGCAGCGCGGCCAATAGCGCCGCGCAGAGGAGCGCGGTGCGCGGGAGGGGGAGCGGGCAAGCGCCCGTGAGGTCAGATATCCGCATAGCACGCCGTCTCGGCCGCGCCGCCGGGGTGAGTGACCGCGCCATCACGGGCGGGTCCCACGGCCTGCGCGAACTTCCAGATGGCCCCCGAGCCGACGGGCGACGGACGCGGCTTCCACTCCGCCCGGCGGGCGGCGAGTTCCTCGTCCGAAAGCGCCACGTCAAGCGTGCCCTCGATCGCGTCGATGGTGATGATGTCGCCGTCGCGGATCAGCCCGATCGGGCCGCCGACCGCCGCCTCCGGCCCGACATGGCCGATGCAGAAGCCGCGCGTCGCGCCGGAAAAGCGTCCGTCGGTGATCAGCGCCACCTTGTCGCCCGCCCCCTGCCCGTAAAGAGCGGCCGTGGTCGACAGCATTTCCCGCATGCCGGGACCGCCCTTCGGCCCCTCATAGCGGATGACCAGCACGTCGCCTTCATTATAGGCGCGCTGCGTCACTGCCTCGAAGCAGGCTTCCTCGCCATCGAAGCAGCGGGCCGGGCCGGTGAATTTCTGATTCTTCAGCCCCGCCACCTTCACGATGGCGCCTTCGGGGGCGAGATTGCCCTGCAGGCCGACCACGCCGCCGGTGACGGTGATCGGGTCATTGGCCGGGCGCACCACGTCCTGGTGCGGGTTCCACTTCACCGAAGCGAGGTTCTCGGCCACGGTGCGGCCCGTAACGGTGAGGCAGTCGCCATGCAGGAAGCCGTGGTCGAGCAGCGTCTTCATCAGCAGCGGAATGCCGCCGGCCTCGAACATGTCCTTGGCGACATAGCGCCCGCCGGGCTTGAGATCGGCGATATAGGGCGTGCGCTTGAAGATCTCGGCAACATCGAACAGGTCGAACTTGATGCCGGCTTCGTGCGCCATCGCCGGCAAATGCAGCGCGGCATTGGTCGAACCGCCCGAGGCGGCGACGACGGTGGCGGCGTTCTCCAGCGCCTTCAGCGTGACGATGTCGCGCGGGCGGATATTGCGGGCGACGAGATCCATGATCTGCTCGCCGGCGGCCATGCAGAACCGGTCGCGGATTTCATACGGCGCCGGCGCGCCGGCCGAATAGGGCAGCGCAAGGCCGATCGCCTCGGAGACGGTCGCCATGGTGTTGGCGGTGAACTGCGCGCCGCAGGCGCCGGCGGAGGGGCAGGCGACCTGTTCGAGCTCGTCGAGGTCATCGTCGGACATCAGCCCGACCGAGTGCTTGCCGACCGCCTCGAACATGTCCTGCACCGTGACCGGCTGGCCGCGGAAGGAGCCCGGCAGGATCGAGCCGCCATAGATGAAGATCGACGGCACGTTGAGGCGCAGCATCGCCATCATCATGCCCGGCAGCGACTTGTCGCAGCCGGCCAGGCCGACCAGCGCGTCATAGGAATGGCCGCGAATGGTGAGTTCGACCGAGTCGGCAATGACCTCGCGCGAGGCCAGCGAGGCCTTCATGCCGTCATGGCCCATGGCGATGCCATCGGTGACGGTGATGGTGCAGAATTCGCGCGGCGTGCCATTGGCACTGGCGACGCCCTTCTTCACCGCCTGCGCCTGGCGCATCAGCGAGATGTTGCAGGGAGCCGCCTCATTCCAGCACGAGGCGACGCCGACCAGCGGCTGGTGAATCTGCTCGCGGGTCAGGCCCATGGCGTAGAGATAGGACCGGTGCGGCGCACGCGCCGGGCCTTCCGTCACATGGCGGCTCGGCAGGTTCCGCTTGTCGATGATCGTCCTGACGTCCATTTTCTTCACGCATCCCGGCGCGGGGGCTCTTTATCTTGGCACCGCATCCGGCACCTTTATCCCCCGTCTATCCGTCGGATTTCGTGCCGGTTTGTGGCGGCTTCGCGGCGTCGGCGCTGTGGCCTTCCGTTATGGTTGCGAATGCGTGACACTGTTGCCGGTCAGTCACAAAAACGCGATAGCCAGACGGCTGGAAAAGCGGCCCCCGCGCAGAGCCCGGGGCCGCCGGAAAACGAGGGAGAGCAACGTGCCGAGCGGGAATATCGTGGAGCGTCTGCGGGCGATGGCGGCGGATCTGGACCAGTTCCGCCGCGACAAGGTCGAGGACGAGCTGTCGGAGGCTGCCGACGTCATCGAACGGCTGCGCGCCGAGCTCGACCGGATGGAGGCGCGGCTGGCGGGGACGCAGACAGCCGCGGCCGATTCTTCGGCCGCCTCGCAGTAGCGGCCCCAACCTCAATCGGCGGCCGAGCGGGTCCAGTCGGCCGAGGTCACACCCGGCAGGTGGCGCAGCCGCGCCACCGCGGCATTGAGCTCGGCCACCCGCACGGAGGTGTTGACCAGCGTCGCGCGCAGCTCCGCCGTGCCGTCCGGCCGGTCCTGGATCTCGACCTCGTCGATCGGGAACTTCGCGGCTTCCAGCAGGCTTGACACCTTGCTGCGCAGTTCCGCCGCCACTGTCGCGCCGGTGATGACACTGACGCCATAGGTCGCCTCGGTCGATTCCTCGTCGCGCGGCAGGCGCTCCAGCGCGCCCACCAGGGGGCGCAGCAGGGTGTTGCCGGCCAGCACGAAGCCGGTGAGCAGCACGGACTGGGCGACCAGGTCCGCCCCGGCGCAGGCCCCCACCGCCGCCGAGCACCACAGCGTCGCCGCCGTGTTCAGGCCACGAATATTGGTGCCTTCCTTCATGATGACGCCGGCGCCGAGAAAGCCGATGCCGGAGACGACATAGGCGACCACCCGCACCGCCCCCTCAGGCCCGGCCAGGTGCATCGCCATGTCGACGAACTGGCAGGCGCCGATCGCCACCAGCACATTGGTACGCAGCCCGGCGGTGCGCTGGCGGTATTGCCGCTCGGCGCCGATCAGCGTGCCCATGGCGAAGGCGACCAGCAGGCTCACGATGGTGGAGAGGAAATCGCCCGGCTGGAACGATTCGATGAACGCCATGCCGCTTCCCTGCCCGCTCCTGCCTTACGCCTTCGCCTACCGGTCTCGCGGCCTTGTCTCAGCCGGCGCGGCCGAGCCGGGTCAAAGCCTCGCCGATCTTGGCGGCGCGCTCCGCCGCCGCCTCGCGGCGCTCACGCTGCTCCTCGATAACTTCCTCGGGTGCACGTTTGATGAAATCGGCATTGCCGAGCTTGGCATCGACCTTGGCGATGTCGTCCCGCGCCTTGGCCAGTTCCTTGGCGAGGCGCGCGCCTTCCGCGTCCATGTCGATAATGCCGACAAGCGGCAGCGCCGCCGTCTCGCCGCGCACCACGATCTGTACCGAGCCCGCCGGGGCTTCCGCCTCGAAGGAGATGCCGGACAGGCGGGCGAGGCGCGTCAGCGTGTCGAGCCACACCACCACGCGCGCGCGCACCTCCTCCGGCACGCCGACCAGCACCAGCGGAATCTGCGCGCCCGCCGGCACGTTCATCTCGGCGCGGACCGAGCGGATCTCGGTGATGAGATCGACCAGCCAGCCGATTTCCGCCTCCGCCTCGGGCGCTTCCAGCCCCGTCAGCGCCGGCCATTCGGCGAGGGTGAGCAGGCTGGCGCGCGGTGCGCCGGTCTCGGCCGTGCGCGCCCACAGCTCCTCGGTGAGGAAGGGCATGAACGGGTGCAACAGCTTGAGGATTTCGTCGAGCACATAGGCGGTGGTGGCGCGCGTCTCGTCCTTCCAGCCGCCATTGCCATTGAACACCGGCTTGGCGAGTTCGAGATACCAGTCGCAGAAGATGTTCCAGACGAAGCGATAGGCCGCGCCGGCCGCTTCGTTGAACTTGTAGGCTTCCAGCGCCTGGGTGATCTCGGTCCCGGCCTTCTGCAGCTCGGAGAGAATCCAGCGGTTGAGCCGGGATTCCGCGTTGCGCGGCACGAAGGCGGGATCGCGCCCGCAGCCATTCATCTCGGCGAAGCGGGCGGCGTTCCACAGCTTGGTCGCGAAATTGCGGTAGCCCTCGACACGCGAGGTGGCGAGCTTGATGTCGCGCCCCTGCGCCGCCATCGCCGCCAGCGTGAAGCGCAGTGCGTCCGCTCCGTACTTACCCACGAGGTCGAGCGGGTCGATGACGTTGCCCTTGGACTTCGACATCTTCGCGCCCTTCTCGTCGCGGACGAGGGCGTGGATGTAGACATCCCGGAACGGCACGTCGGGCATGAAGTGCAGGCCCATCATCATCATCCGGGCGACCCAGAAGAAGATGATGTCGAAGCCGGTGATGAGCACCGTGGTCGGGTAGAAGCGGGCGACCTCCCCCGTCTCGTCCGGCCAGCCGAGCGTGGAGAACGGCCACAAAGCGGAGGAGAACCAGGTGTCGAGCACGTCCTCGTCGCGGGTGATCAGCGCCGCGCGCTTTTCCGGATCGGCGGCGAGTTCCTGCGCCTCGGCATCGGTGATGATGCCGTTCTGCACGCAATGGGCGAGCGCGGCGGCAACGGCGGCCTCTTCCGTCTCCTCGACGAAGACCGAGCCGTCCGGCCCGTACCAGGCCGGGATCTGGTGGCCCCACCAGAGCTGGCGCGAGACGCACCAGGGCTGGATGTTCTCCAGCCACTCGAAATAGGTCTTCTCCCAGTTCTTCGGCACGAAGTTCGTCCGCCCCTCGCGCACGGCGGCCAGCGCCGGCTGGGCGAGGGTGTGGGCGTCGACATACCACTGGTCGGTGAGCCAGGGCTCGATGACCACATTGGAACGGTCGCCATGCGGCACCATATGGGTGTGCGGCTCGATCCGGTCGAGCACGCCGCGCTCTTCCAGCAGCGCGACGATGGCCTTGCGCGCCGCCTCGCGCGACAGCCCGTCGAGCGCCAGCGCGGCGGCGAGTTCGGCGCCCGGCTGGGCCCCGGCGAGGAAATCCTCATTGCCGGCCAGCGTGATCCGCGCCTCGGCGTCGAGCACATTGATCATCGGCAGGCTGTGCCGGCGGCCGACCTCGAAATCGTTGAAGTCGTGCGCCGGGGTGATCTTCACCGCGCCGGTGCCCTTGGTCGGGTCGGAATAGTCGTCCGCCACGATGGGGATCAGCCGGCCGACCAGCGGCAGGCGCACCTTGGCGCCCGCGGCGACGAGGCCCTGATAGCGCGGGTCCTCCGGGTGCACCGCGACCGCCGTATCGCCGAGCATGGTCTCAGGCCGGGTGGTGGCGACGACGATATAGTCGCGCGTCTCGAACTCGTAGGGCTGGTCGTTCTCGTCGAAGGCGATGGGGTGCTGGTAGGTCACGCCGTCGGCCAAGGGGTAGCGCAGGTGCCAGAGATGGCCCTTCACCTCGACCTGAAGCACTTCAAGGTCGGAAATGGCGGACTGGAACTTCGGGTCCCAGTTCACCAGCCTCTTGTCCTTGTAGATCAGCCCTTCCTTGTAGAGCCGCACAAACACCTTGAGAACGGCGCGCGAGAGGCCCTCATCCATGGTGAAGCGTTCGCGCGACCAGTCGCAGGAGGCGCCGAGCTTCTTCAGCTGGTTGATGATGGTGCCGCCGGATTCTTCCTTCCACGCCCAGATGCGCTCGACGAAGGCGGCGCGGCCCATGTCGCGGCGGCCGGGCAGCTGGCGCTCGGCGAGCTGGCGCTCCACCACCATCTGGGTGGCGATGCCCGCATGGTCGGTGCCGACCTGCCACAGCACATCCTTGCCGCGCATGCGCTCGAAGCGGCAGAGAATGTCCTGCAGCGTGTTGTTGAGCGCGTGCCCCATATGGAGCGAGCCGGTGACGTTGGGCGGCGGAATGACGATGCAATAGGGCTCGGCCCCTGCCCGCTCTGGACGCCCGGCCTTGAAGGCGCCCGCCTCCATCCAGCCCTGGTAGATGCGGTCTTCGACGGCGGCGGGATCGAACCTGTTGTCGAGCATGATGGCTCCGGCACCTCAATTGAACAGGCGCGAGAGAAAGCGGAGCCGATGCGCCAAGTCAACTGCGCCGGGTCAACTCGCGTAAGGCAATGCCCGGCGCAAAGCCCGGAATCGCGCCGATTGTGCCCGGCCTAATGGCCGTGCCGCGCGACGCGCTCGATTTCCGCCCGCACCAGCCGCTCGACCAGCGCCGGCAGGTTCTCGTCCAGCCATTCCTTGAGCATCGGCCGCAGCGCGTCGGTCACGAGATCGTCGATCGAGCGCGGCGGAAGGCTGCTCATGGTGCGCTGCAGAGAGCTGAAGGCGGCGGATACCGCGCTGCTCGCCGGCCCCGATACCAGCCGCTCGCGCATGGCCTCGGCGGTTTCCGTCGAAGGCGCCGGCCGGCTGCCGGCGACCGGACGCGCTTCCGCCAGCCGGCTTTCCGCCTGCGCAGCGTCGCTGCGCCGGGCATCGGCCCCGCCGCTGCCGAAAACGCGCGGCTCGGAAAGGCGAGGCTCGGAAGCGCGAGGCTCGGAAGCGCGAGGCTCATGGGACCGGCCCTCATAAGCACGCGGCTCGTAGGACCGTGTCTCCTGCAGGCGGGCTTCTTGAAGACGGGCCTCCAGCGGGCGCGGCTCGGCGGCACGCGTCGCGGGCGCCTCACTCACCGGCGCAGCGCTGCGGGGCCGCGCGTCGCGGGCCGGCTCCACGGAAGCCGGCTCAGCAGGCGTGAGCGGCGCGGGCATCGGCAGTTCGTTCGGCTCGGCCACCGGATGCGACGCGGCGACCAGCGCCGCTGGCTCAGCCGCCGGGGTGACGGGCGCCGCGGTCATCGCTTCAGGCTCGGCAGTGAAGGTCACAGGGCCCGACGGGGCGAGCACAGACGGTCCAACCGGAGCCGGCGCGGGCGCCTCAGGCACAGCGGCGACGGACGGTGCCGGCACATAAGGTGCCCGCTCCGGCTCGACCCTGGCGGGCTCGGAAAGGGCGGGCTTCGCCTCGGGGGTGCGCGCAGCCGGCGAGGCCGCCCGCTCCGGCGGGGTGGCCGGCTCGGTCAGCGCCACATTCGCCAGTTCCGCCTGAACCGCCTGCTCCACCAGCGCCAGGTCGAGCAGCGCCGCCGCCAGCGGCTTGTCGAGATCGCTGTCGAGCGGCGCCGACGGCTTCAGCATCGAGGGGCGGGAATAGGAGGGACGCAGGGGCGGCAGCGCGCTCATGCCGGAAGTGGATCCCGCCGCTGCGGCCGGTGTCGGCGCCGGCCGGGGCACCGCAGGGGCGGCCGCCGCGCGCGGTTCCGCCGCCGGCACCGGGCTGCGCGGCTCGACCAGACGCGGCTCGCCACGCGGGCGCACCTCCGGCAAGGGCCGCAGATCGGGCATGGGCCGGGAATCGGGGAACAGCCGCGGCTCGGTGCGGCGCGGTTCGGGCGGGCGATTCTCGCTCGCCACCGGCGCGGGGGCCGGCATGTCCAGCGCGCGGGCGGCGGAGCCGCCGGAATAGACCGGCCCTGCCGGCGCGCGGCTCACAACGGAGGGCGGCGAGAAGGGTGCGGCCGCCAGCGCGGCAGCCGCAACGGTCACCGGACGCGAGGCAAAGGGATCGGCGGCAGGCGCCCGACCGCGCGGGGCATAGTCCACCGGGCTCTCCACCCGCTCGCGAAAGGGGGGCGGCGCATAGGACAGGGCTTCCGGATCGGCCGGAGCCGGCTGCGGGCGCGGCGGGACAGGAGCGGCGGGGCGCGGCGCGGCCTCACGGGTCGGCGAAGCCGCACGGGCGGCGGGCGCCTCGCGCCCGGAACGCGACGCCTCATTGCGCGCGGCCGCCGGCTCGCCGGCCACCTCGTCGGAAATGATGCGGCGGATGGAGGCCAGGATCTCCTCCATCGACGGCTCACTGCCTCTCGCATTCGGCATGCGCTGCTTTCCGATCCCGGGGCTGAGGCGCTCGGCCGAAGCGCACGTTTCAACCCGTTAACACTTCATGAAGTCTGGACCGCCGGGGGCGGCACGCCAAGATGCAACCCGAGAGGATGAACAAGGTTCGCAATCTAAGGTTAACGGCGTGCGCGCCTACTGCAAGCTGCCTCTCGCCTTCATCACCGCCAAGGCGACCGCCGAAGGCGCTCGACGGCGGCGGAGGCCCTTACTGCCCGCCGGGAGTGCGCACGCCGATCCAGGCGTCGCGGACCTGATCGTAGTGGATCTGCGGGTTGTAGATCGGAACCTTGAGCCCGAGCGTGGTGGCGCTGAGACGTCCCGACGCCGACAGCACGGCGTAGGAGGCGACAACGCGGTCGCGCTGGGCGATGACGAGGCTGGCGCGGGCGTTGAACAGCGCCGTCTGCGCGTTCAGCACGTCGAGCGTGGTGCGCTGACCGACACGCCATTCCTCACGCACGCCGCGCAGCGCGATCTCGTTGGCCGCAACCGAAGCCTGCGCCGATTCGATGGCCGCCTTGGCCGCTTCCAGCGAGCCCCAGTACTGCACCGCATTGGCGCGGACCTGCTCGCGGTTCACGTCGACTTCGATCCGCAACTGGCCGAGCGTTTCCTTGGCCTGCCGGATCGTCGCGTACTCGCCACCGCCCTGATAGATCGGCACGGTAAGGTTCAGCGTCGCCGAAGCCGAGGTCTGGCGCTCGACATTCAGCGTGCTGTTGTAATCGGACGAGGCCGCGCCGTTGAGGGTCAGCGTCGGCGACAGAGCCGCCTCGGCCACCTTCACATTCGACACGCCGGCATCGACGGCGTACTCGGCCGACTTCACCGCCGGATGGCTGGTGATGCCGGATTCGACGGCGAGCTTCTCGCTCTTGGGCAGCAGGCGATCGATCGGCCGGCCCGGGCTCAGCTTGGTCGGGCGCAGGCCGATCACCTGGTAGAACACGGCATTGGCCGTGTTGAGGTTCGATTCGGCGAGCGCGAGTTCGCTCTGCGCATTGGCAACGCTGGCTTCCGCCTGGGCGACGTCGGTGCGGGTGATCTCGCCGACCGAGAAGCGGTCGCGGGCGGCGCGCAGTTCTTCCTTCAGCGCTTCGAGATTCTGCTTCTGCAGTTCCACCAGCGCCGCGTTCTGCAGCACGTTCATATAGGCGGTGGCGGCATCGAGCAGCACGAGCTGCTCGGTATTGCGCAGCAATTCGCGCTGGCCGCGCACCTGCGACTCGGCGCTGCGCACGGAATTGGCGGTCTTCAGGCCATTATAGATGGTCTGACTGATGGTGATGCCGACGCCCGTGGGATAGGTCTTGGCAACGGAGAGCGAACCTGTCCCCGTCGTCACGCTGCCGGGATCGACCCGCGTCTCGGCCCATTGCGCTCCGGCATAGGCGGTGCCGAAGATCTGGGGGCGATAGCCGGAAAGGGCGATCGGCACATACTCGTCCGTCGCGCGGGTGGCGGCGCGCTGCGAGTTCAATGTGGGATTGTTGCGATAGGCCGCCACAAGCGCTTGTTCGAGGGTCTGAGCCTGTGCCGGCACCGAAATGCCAACGACAAACGCGACCGCCGCCCACGCGACGACCTTACCCCCGGTAGCCGACAGCCACATGTCCAACCTCTGCGAACGCTAATCTGATGGGAATCACCTGCCCCCGGGCGACTCTCTCACTCTCTTACTGACGCGAACGCAGGATAGGTGCTCGAAGATGGACTGTGAACCGCTCGGTTTGGTGCGGCGGACGATTTCGTCGCACACGCGGCAGATGGGCCACAGGGGCGCAAAAAACCGTTAGAACACAAAGCCCGGACGCGCCTCGAAGCCTGGCAGGGTCGGCACGGCGGCGTCGAACACCACGCGCGAACCGATGCCGCCTGAGGTATGAGTGTACACCGTCGCCCGCCCGGCGCGCCCGCGCCCGACGACGGCGACAAGGCGTCCGCCGGGCTTCAGCTGAGCGAGCAGCGATTCGGGAGCCTCGTCGACGCCGCCATTGACCAGAATCACATCATAGGGCGCCTCGCCGGGCCAGCCGGCGGCCATCGGGCCCTGCACATAGGCGGCATTGAGCAAGCCGAGTTCGACCAGCAACGACGAGCCCTGCGCGGCGAGTTCGGCATCTTCCTCCAGCGCGACCACCTGGCCCGCGAGCTTGGCCAGCACCGCAGTGGAATAGCCGCTCGCCGCCCCGACATCGAGCACCAGCGCGTCCGGGCCGATCTCGGCCGCCTGCAGCAGCTTGGCCAGCACCATGGGCTCCATCAGGTAGCGCGCCGGCGCACCTTCCTTCACCAGCACGTCGTCATCGATATAGGCGAAGTTGCGCAGGCTGGCCGGAACAAAGCGCTCGCGCGGCGTCTCCAGCATGGCGGCGACGATGCGCAGGTCGGTGACGTCGTTGGCACGCACCTGGGCGTCCACCATGGCGCGGCGCAGTTCGGCGAAATCGATCATTCGGCGACAACCTCGAAAGCAGACAGGCAAGGTCGCGCGCGGGCCGCGCGACGGGCGCGCACCCGGGAGGCGCGAGCGAACGGCGTCAGAATTGCGGCAGCGGCGCCCTCATTGCAAGCGTTCTCGGCGCGCAGGCTCGAAGATTTCCAGTCTGGCATGCCAGTGCGCCGCCAAGTCGCACACAGTGCCCGCACTTAGAGGCCCGGAACCGCCTGCGGGCGCCGGAGACCCGCGTGATGGCGCGGCGGAATGCCGCTTCACGGGGCGGGACAGCCCTCCTCCCCGGCACTTGCGCGCCTCAATCATCCCCACCTTCTGCCCCCGTGCGCGTTGCTCATCGGCCCGAGCTCTGTTATGAGGCGCGCCGGCCCTGTCAGGCGCCCCATGGGTAGCCTGGGTCGGGCCACGTGGCGGAGTGGTTACGCAGCGGACTGCAAATCCGTGCACCCCGGTTCGATTCCGGGCGTGGCCTCCAGTTCACGCACCCGCCGCCGGCCTTGAGAAAGCGCCGGCGGCGGGTGTCGTCACCGCCTTATCGGTCGCCGGCGCAGCCGCCGTCATGGGTTTGACAACAAGCCATGATCGTCGTTGATGATCCGCGCTCCGTCACAGGAGAGGCGGAGCGAAGGGCGACGCCCGATCCGGCCGGGCCCGTGCAGAGGATTCTCGACCATGCTGCCTCCGAAGATGGCAAATGCGTTCCGCAACATTATCAGCGCGGAGACGCGTGACACGGTCAGCCGGCTGTTCATCCAGGACGGGCGGCGCCACTGGAAGGGATACGCCATCTCCTTCCTCTTCATGGGCATCATGGCCGGCACGACCTCGGGTCTCGCCTATCTCATGGGCGATGTGATCAACCGCATCTTCGTCGAGCAGAATTCCAACGCGATCTGGATTCTCTCCGGGGCTGTGGTCGCGCTGTCGGTCATCAAGGGCTTTTCCGCCTATGGGCAGGCGGTGGCGCTGGCCAAAGTTGGCAATCGGATCGTCGCCGACAACCAGAAGCGCGTGCTCGACCGCCTGCTGATGCAGGACGTGACCTATTTCTCCGGCAGCCACACCGCCGAAATCATGATGCGGTTCAACACCGGCGCGCAGGCCGCGCGCAACGTGCTGAACCTCATCATCACCAGCCTCGGACGCGACCTGCTCTCGGTCATCGGCCTTACATTGGTGATGATCATCCAGGATCCGTTCATGGCGATGATCGGCTTCGTGGTGATGCCGATCGCAATCGGTGGCGTGCGCTCGCTCATTCGCAAGGTGCAGAAGATCTTCAGTCGCGAATTCCACAGCGCGATCCAGATCATGACGGAATCGATCGACGCCTTCCAGGGCATCCGCACCATCAAATCCTTCACGCTGGAAGACGTGCAGCGCGAGCGCATTTTTGAGCGCATCGACAAGATGGAGAAGGCCTCGAACCGCATGATGCGGGCACAGTCTCAGTCCGGGCCGCTCATGGAAGCGCTCGGCGGCGTCGCCATCGGCCTCGTCGTCATGTATGCCGGCTGGGGCGTTCTGCATGGCGGGCGCACGCCGGGCGAGTTCTTCTCCGTCATCACCGCGCTGCTGCTCTGCTACGAGCCGGCCAAACGCCTTGCCCGCCTCAACATCGATCTCACCACCCATCTCATGGGCGCGCGGATGCTGTTCGCCATCCTTGACCGACCCGCGACGGAAGCCGACGCGCCGGGCACGCCGGAACTCGCGATCAAGGGCGGAGGCGTCGTGTTCGACGAGGTGGTGTTCAGCTATCGCGAGGGCGAGCCGGTGCTGCGCGGCCTCAGTTTCGTTGCCGAACCCGGCCAGACGACCGCGCTGGTCGGCCCCTCGGGCGGCGGCAAGAGCACGGTGATGAACCTGCTGGAGCGCTTCTACGAAGTCGAATCCGGCGTCATCACCATTGACGGCCAGAACATCGACAGCGTGACGCGCCACTCGCTGCGCAAGGCCATCGGCTTTGTCAGCCAGGACGTCTTCCTGTTCACGGGCACGGTACGCGAGAACATCGCCGCCGGCCGTCCCGGCGCCACCGAGGAAGAGATCATCGCCGCCGCCCGCTCGGCGCACGCGCATGACTTCATCATGGGATTCGAAGGCGGCTATGACAGCCGCGTCGGCGAGCGCGGCACGCAGCTTTCGGGCGGCCAGCGCCAGCGCATCGCCATTGCCCGCGCCTTCCTCAAGGACGCGCCGATTCTGCTGCTCGACGAAGCCACGGCCGCGCTCGACAGCGAATCCGAGGCCGAAGTGCAGAAGGCGCTCAACGAATTGCAGCGCAACCGGACCACGCTGGTCATCGCCCATCGCCTGCAGACAGTGATCAACGCCGACAAGATTTGCGTGATCGAGAAGGGCCGCGTGGTCGAAAGCGGCCGCCATGACGAGCTCGTGGCTAAGCGTGGACGCTACTTCACCTTCCACCAGCTGCAGTTCGCCGGGCAGCAGGAACGCCTCAGCGCCTGAGGATATCCACATGCTGCGGGATGGAAGGGGTTCACAAACCCATCCCGCATTGCTATATCGCCGGCCTCCGAGACGCCACGGCGTCCCCGGTCCCTGATAGCTCAGTTGGTAGAGCGTTCGACTGTTAATCGAATGGTCGCAGGTTCGAGTCCTGCTCAGGGAGCCACTCCCCCGTTTCCGGGGCGGCTCAGCTTTTCCCAAATCAGTCTCCTACCCATTGAAATTGCTGGATAATTTGATTTCCAGCCTCCGCTCGCTGTCCCAACCGGGATCAGCCAGAGCCACCCCATCCCGCGAATTTGTTGGCCTTGTTGTTGGCCTACAGGCCGTGTTTTCGTGATTCCAGCAATCAGCAGGGATGGCGAACATGGCCTTGTCAGATGCAGCCTGCCGGACGGCCAAGGGCTGGGAAGGCGAATACAAACTCTCCGACGGTAGCGGCCTCTATCTTTTCGTGAAGCCCAACGGCGCCCGGGTCTGGCAGCAGGCCGACAGATTCGCGGGCAAACAGAAGAAACTCACCCATGGGCCTATCCGCTCATTTCGCTGGCCGGTGCGCGGCGGCTTCGGGACGAAGCCAAGAGGTTGTTGGCCTCGGGAGTAGACCCCGGAGCCAACAAACGAGCCAACAAGGCCGCCGTCGCGGCGTCTGTCGCAGCCGCGACGAGCACCTTCGGAGTCATTGCTACGGAGTTCATCGACAAGATGACGAAGGAAGGGCGAGCCGAGGCCACCCTCCTGAAAGCGCACTGGCTGCTGGAGGAAATCGCAGCCCCTCTTCGCAACCGCCCCATCGCCGAGATCACACCGCCGGAGATTCTTGCCGTCCTGCGGGTGGTGGAGGTCAAGGGGCACTACGAGACAGCGCGCCGCTCCCGCAGCATCACCGGTCAGGTCTTCCGTTACGCGATCGCAACCAGTCGCGCCGCACGGGATGTGACGGCCGATCTGCGAGGTGCGCTTATCGCGCCTACGACCAAGCACCGCGCCGCCATCACCCGCCCGAAGCGGCTGGGTGAGCTTATGGCGGCCATCTATGGCTGGACGAAGGGTCAGGAGACGACGGTCGCAGGCCTGAAGCTGTTTGCCCTGCTGGCGCTCCGTCCCGGCGAACTCCGCGCCGCCACATGGGACGAGATCGACCTTGAAGCGGGAGTCTGGACCGTTCCAGCCAGCCGAACCAAGATGCGCCGACCACACCGCACGCCCCTCCCCTTACAGGCCGTAGCCACCTTGGAAGAATTGCGCGGCGCCACCCGAAGCGGGATCAGTTCCTTCGTGTTTCCGGCGACCGCCTCGGTTAGGAAGCCGATGAGTGAGAACACTCTGAACTTCGCGCTACGCCGCCTGGATATAGGGGCGGAGGAAATGACCGCCCACGGTTTTCGGGCAGCATTTGCCACGCTCGCCAATGAGAGCCGACGCTGGCATCCCGATGCGATTGAGCGGCAGCTCGCCCATGTTGAGGGCAATAATGTACGCCGTGCATATACCCGCGGCGAGCATTGGGACGAACGTGTGTTGATGATGCAGTGGTGGGCAGACGAGTTGGATCGGCTTCGAGAGGCGGCTATCGCGGAAGCCCGCATCCAAGCCCATCCCCAGGGCAGGCCCGCAAAGTTTCAATCAGTTCGCCAGTAACGGCCGTCGACGGCGCTTCCCCTCATTGGTGGGGGAGGCTTGGGTGCGGGTATCCTGCGGCGCCTCTACCGGGCCTCTGCTAGCGGAGGTGAAAACTGTCGATCCGCCGCGCCGCTCGAAACGACCGTTCTTGAGTGGCGCCGAGAACTGTCGGTCACTCGCCGCACGTCTAGGCGCAAATTTCAGATAAGGCGCGATTCAGTTACCATTTTTCATGGATAGTTACGATTTTTCAGGATAGTTTAAGCCATGCTATCCGCGACGCGCCAGAACGCTTTTTCATGAACGACGGCACGACATACGATTTCTCAGGGCCCGTTACGGTTTTTCAGGACCGGTCACTGCCTGAAGACGCGACACCCGCCGGCTACGCCGCACTCGTCGGCGCATTGCGCCTCGCCGTGCCGTTACCGCGGACACTGTGCGCTATCGGAGCTCATCACCGTCTCTATGAACGGGATGGCTGGCGCATATACACGCCGCGCCACGCGCCTGCGGCAGATCTTGAGGGCCACCTCACCTTCGCCCTGAAATATGAGGGGCTCGATCTTCTCGTCCTCAAGAGACTTTTTCGCGCCACGGGTCCGGCGCCAATCGAAGCGCTGGTGCGCGCAACGCCGACCGGCTCCTACGCAAGGCGCGTCTGGTTTCTGTATGAATGGCTGCTCGGCGAGACGCTCGATCTTCCGGCGGCCGAAAAGGGAGCCTATGCCCTCGTCGTCGATCCCGACCTGCAATGGGCGGCGTCCGGAACCACATCGCCCCGCCATCGGGTCAAAAACAACCTGCCTGGCACGCCAGCCTTCTGCCCCATGGTGTTCGCGACCGAAGCCCTGAAAGCCTTCCACGACGCGAATCTTGCCGAACGGGCACGCGCTGCTATTGCCGACGTGCCGCGTGACCTGCTCGCCCGCACCGCAGCTTTCCTGCTGCTGAAGGATTCCCGCTCCAGCTTCGCCATCGAGGGGGAGCATCCGCCGCAGGATCGTATCCAGCGCTGGGGCCGCGCAATCGGTGAGGCAGGCCGACGCTCCTTCGACCTTGACGAGCTCTTAAGGCTTCAGCGCATCGTCATCGGCGATGCGCGCTTCGTCCAGCTTGGACTACGCACGGAGGGCGGGTTCGTCGGCGAGCATGACCGCGACACCCGTATGCCACTGCCCGATCATATCAGTGCCCGGCATGAGGACCTGCATGATCTCATCGGCGGGTCGGTTGCCTTCGACCGCACGGCAGCGGAGCGCCAACTCGATCCGGTGATCGCAGCTTCCGCACTGGCCTTCGGCTTTGTCTACATCCATCCCTTCGAAGACGGGAACGGGCGCCTGCACCGCTACCTGATCCATCACGTCCTTGCTGAACGCGGGTTCAATCCGCCGGGGGTCGTTTTTCCCATCTCCGCGGCGATCCTCGATCGGATCGATGATTATCGGTGGACGCTGGAAAGTTGGTCTGCGCGCCTTCTCCCCTTCATCCAATGGGAGCCGACGTCGACCGGTAACGTCCGGGTGCTGAATGAGACGGCGGATTTCTACCGCTATTTCGATGCGACACCTCACGCGGAATTCCTCTACGCATGCGTGGAGCGCACGATCGAGATCGACATGCCGGCCGAGACGCGCTTCCTGCGGGCGTATGACGCGTTCCGCGTCGCGATCGGACAGATTGTCGACATGCCGGATCGCACCGTCGATCTCCTCTTCCGCTTCCTGCGCCAGAATGAAGGAGTTCTCTCAAAGCGTGCCCGGGAGCAGGAGTTCCAAGAGCTGAGGGCCGAGGAGATCGAGCGGGTCGAAGGCGCCTACGCGGCGGCATTCGCCTCTGTTCGCGATGGGGAGTAGAGGCGGCCGCGCACAGCGATCTGCCTTCAATCGATGAAAACGAGCCGCCCCTATCGGAAGCTTGGCAAGCGACAACATCGGCGCTGTTTCGCCGAATGGTCGGCCCGCTATCAAAACCTATCGACTGCCGTCTCGTCCGGTGTCCGCCAACGGGGCGGATCGGCAACCCACCGGTTGATGTCGGATTCCCGCCAGCCGGCACCGTTTGTGCTGATCTTGAGCTGGGCGGGGAAGGTCCTCTCGGCGATCTTGCGATAGATGGTCGAGCGGGACAGCCCGGTTCGGGCGAGGACGGTCTTCAGGCGGATGATACGCTCTGGTGTGTGCATGGCGGTGCTGCCTCCTGCTGGATGCGCCTGAGGGCGACTGCTCCAGACAAGGCACGGAGCCGCCGACCGGCAAGAGGATGAACCGCGCCGGTGTATTCTGGCGGATCAGCGGCGGCACATCGGATGGGTCTAGAGTCCAAGACCACGGCTGCGGTCAAAGTCGATGCCGTGGCTGTGGGCCAGTTCGCGACCAAGACTGCGGCCTGTGTTGAGGCTGATGCCGAGTTCCTTCCTATGAGCGGCGAGCAAGGATTCGAGTTGCGGGTCGCGCTCCAAGCTCCGCGCCATCTCGCCCATCTGGACGCGGGTTGCCTTGTAGCCGGCGTAGTCGCCTTGCGCGTACTGGTGCTGGTGCTGCCGGTCCAGCTTCTGCCAGCGCTCGACAAATTGACCGGCGCGGCGCTCCGGATCGGCCCGGATTTCCGTTTCAAGCTGGAGGGCACGGATGGTGCGATTGAGCTTGCCGCCGGCCGCCTCATGCACCAGCTCCGGGTTCTTCTCATAGGCCGCTTCCGCATCCTGCCAGCCATGAGGGCGTACCTCGTCGAAGGCCTTGCGGGCCTCAGAGAGTTCGCGAACCTGCTCGGGCGTCCCCTGGCCGGTCGCGTCGGCCGTAGAGAGGATCGCGTCCCACGCACGGACATGCCGGACGAGCGCACGGCTTCGCGCCCGCCGCAGCACTGCTTCCGGATCGTCGGGAGGCTCCTGGGCGAGCGGCGCGGTCTTAGCTCCCACCTCTTCGCGCAGGACTGGCGCTTCCCGTGCCGTGTCCACGGACGGCTTTAGGGTGTCGACAAGGTCGCGCAACTTCTCCGGAACGTTGCGCACCATCTCCACGACGCGCTGGCGGAAGGTGATGCCGCGCCGCTCGGCAAAGTCCTGGGTGGGATCGGACCGCTCGTAATCCGACGCCATGTCCTTGGCCCGGTCACGCGACAGGATGCGCACCAGCCGGTCCCCATCGGCGAAGTCGTCGCGGCCATAGTGCAACTCCATGCCGTCGCGGTGGCGCGAGAGCGCGACATAGCTGGAATGGGCATCCATGCCGGGCGTGGCCAGCACATGGGTGCGGTCGACCGTCATGCCCTGCGCCTTGTGGATGGTGGCGGCATAGCCATGGTCGATGCGGTCGTAGTCCTTCAAGTCGAAGGCGACGGATCGGCCATCATCAATACGCACGGACATGGACTGCGCGCTGACCTGCTCGATGGTGCCGAGCGTGCCGTTCTTCACCCCGAGCCCGCGCTCATTCTGCAGGAACATGACACGGTCGCCGCGGGCGAAGGAGCGTTCCCCGCGCTCCACGGTGACGCGCACCTCCTCGCCGAGATCACCGGCCTCCCGCATGCGTTCGCGGGAGGCCTGGTTGAGGGCGCGCACCTCGTCATTGGTGTGGGTGAGGATGATGCGGCTGCGGTCTGGTGCGGCCTGCCTGTCGCTATCCCAGCGATCGATCAGCTCGCCACGTGCCTGCTCGCGCGTTCGCGCGGCATGGACCATGCCGCCCCTGTCATAGGCCTGGATGGCCTCGCCGATCCGGCCGGTCGCCAGATCCCGCGTGGCGTCGCGCTGCCAGTCCTCGCGCTGGCGGCGTACCTCGCTGATCTCCGCACTGCCATGACGCTCAACGAGTGAACGGAACGCGGCACCCGCCTCGATCGATTGCAACTGCTGCGGATCGCCAACCAGCACCACCTTGGCGCCAACTTCAGCGGCATGGGAGAGCACGCGCTCCAGCTGGCGCGTGCCGACCATGCCGGCCTCGTCGATCACCAGAACATCGCGTGAGGTGAGCAGATCCCGACCCTGCCCCCAGCCATGTTCGAGGCTGGCGATCGTTCGGGACGTGATGCCCGATCCGCTCTCCAGATTCTCCGCCGCGATGCCGGACAGCGCGACGCCGCGAACCTCCAGGCCCGCCGCCTCCCAGGCCTCGCGCGCGACACCCAGCATGGCGCTCTTCCCCGTCCCGGCATAGCCGACGACGATGCCGAGATCGCGCGTGCCGGTGATGTGCGCCAGCGCGTCTGACTGCTCGCCGGAGAGAACAAGCCCGTGCTCCTCGGCACCCGCCAGCGCCGCGTTCCTGTCAGCATCCTTCACCACATGGCGTTCGCGCTCGGCCATCAGCTCGGCGGCCCGGTGCAGGCGCTGCTCAGCCTCGATCATCTGCCGCGTGGTGAAGCGATCTTCGCCGCGTCTATCCTTGCCCAGCTCGACGAGATCGGGAGCACGACCCATCGCGCCCATCACCTCGTTGAACTGCTCGATCCCGTCTCTGTGGCGATGCGCGAAGCGCGTCATGTCGCGCCGGGTGAAGGTCGATTGCTGCTGAGTGATGGCATCCAGTGCCATCGACGGATCGGCGATGATGCGCGCGCCATTGCCGCGCGCGATCTCCCGATGAACCTCCGCGCGATCGGCCGCCTCGATCCCCTCCGCTTCAATGCGCTGGGCGGGCGCGCCAATCTTGCTCTGCGGCTCCAGCGCGATGCCCTGAGCCTCCAGGCTGCGATGATCAATCCGCGCGTCGATATCGAGCTCGGCCAGACGCTCATTGGCAAGCTCCGCCCAGCGTGCGCGCCAGCGCTCCACCATCTGGGTCGCATTCCATTCCCGCACCTTCGGGCCGAAACCGTCCTCGTCAACCGAGCGCATGGTGAGCATGACTTGGGCATGGGGTTTGGCCATGCCGTCCTCACCCATATCCCAATGCACATTGAGATCGGCGACCATCCCCTGATCGACGAACTCCGCCTCAACGAAGTCGCGGGCGAGCGCTATGCCCTGCGCCTGGCTCATCTCGCATGGCAGGGCGAACTCGACTTCGCGGGCGAGTTGCGCGTCCTTGCGCAGCTCGAAGGCTTCGACATCGTTCCAGAGCCGCTCGCGGTCGTGCCACGCCTCAGTCGCTCCGTCCGGCAGCAGCACCTCGGAATGCACGACGCCGCGCTTGCCGGAGAAGTCCTGGACGCGATCGATCCGCGTATCTCGCAGCCTTGAGGCCGAGCGATAAGCGGCGGACGCCACCGCGCTGGAGCCGGCCTTGCGGCCGATGATTTTGACGTGAAGATGATAGATCGCCATCGCGATCCGAACATCACCACGGCGAAGCGAACGTCGGAACGACGTATAAGCGCGCCCTCCCTCGAAAAAATCTCGGGAGCGACGAGCCCATCCCAGTCGGTCCCGGCAACATTACAGCCACGGAGAACGCGCTCAACTATCATCGCTCTATCGACTGCTGATGGAGAGGACGATGCGCAAGCCACGGGACTTCGACGCGGAGCTGAAGGCACTCGAAGACAAGGCGCGAGAGCTCAAGACCCGCAAGCTACAGCAGCTCGGCGATCTGGTGATCGCCATTGGCGCGGACACGCTCACTGCGGAGGAATTGGCCGGCGCGCTACTTGTGCTCGCCGAAACCAAGGACCCTGGACGGAGGGAGGCGTGGGCGCGACGGGGCGCCGCGTTCTTTCAAGGACGGGCACGCCAATCTGCACCGGCATCTGAACGCGACCCGGTCAGCACAGCGGCGCAACCAGTCGGCGCGCAACCGCCATCAGGCGGCACGGGCGCGGCATGACATGCGGGACTGGCAGGTCGAGCGTCGCAGGCGCACCCGGCATCTGATCGAACTCGGCGGCCTCGTCGTCAAGTCGGGCGTCGTCGACCTGACCGGTGACGACCGCGCCATGATCTATGGGGCGCTGCTCTGGATGGCGGACAAGCTCCAAGGTGAGCAGGGAGAACAGGCGCGCAGCCTTTGGGAGGTGAAAGCAAAGCAGGCGTTCGAAGAAGACAGCCACTAGTGAAATTGTGGCGGTCCTGATCCATAGCTGCCGCTCTTCCGCGCTTTCAGAGACGTCCGCTTTGCGCCGCCATTTCGGCCGTACAGATCGGATTGGCGATTTCTTGAAAGCAGAAGTTGCCGTTTACCGCTCCAGGTCATGGTTGCGCCAGCAGTCGATATTGCGCGAGCTCCAGCTTTCGGACGGCCAGCGGCCGGTCGTACGAGAGCGAGTCACCCGGCTATGCCGCTCGCGGCTGCATTGCACTCAGCGTCGCCGAGCGTAACCTTGCGTGGGGAACGGCGGGCAATTCACAGGAAGGATCCACGCCATGTCGAATAAGCCGGACGAGCGCCTCGATCGCCGCGATTTCATGATCGCGTCCGTTGCAACGATCGGCGCATCGGCCGGGCTCGTCGCCAACGCTGCCTCCGCCAGCGCCGAGGCATCGACGCAAAATGCTGCCGACCCTGCATCCGCAACGGTCTATACCGGCGATGTCATCCAGGGAAGAAAGGTTGTCAGCGCGCTCGACGTCCAGGACCTGGAACCGGGAAAGAAGCATCACCTGTACTTTCAGGGCGTCGAAATGCCCACCGGACAGCACTGGTATGTGTCCGTGACCGTCGCCAAGGGCGCGCGGCCGGGCAAGCGCGTTGTTCTCGTCAGCGGCGTGCATGGCGACGAGATGAGCTCCGTTCATACGGTCCAGACCCTTATGAATAGCCTTGATCCCGCGCAGATGTCGGGCGCGGTCATGGCCGTCACCGATGTGTCCCGCCCGGCCATGGAGGGCATGCAGCGCCGATGGCCCAATGCCGGCAGGGGTGCCGATCTGATCGACATGAACCGGGAATGGCCGGGCAATGAAAACGGCCTCACCGCCCCCAGCCGACATGCCGGCCTGCTGTTCAACCGACTGCTGCGGCCGAACGCCGATGCCGCCATCGACTTCCATACGGGAACAACCGGGTTCGAGGTCACCGCCTTCAATATCGGCGGCATGGACGTGCCCGAGGTCAAGGCGATGGTGGAGCTCTACCCCGTCGGTCAGGTCTTCGACAATCACGTCTATCCGGGCGTGCTGCACAACGCCTTCATGGACGTGGGCATCCCCGCCTTCACGCCGGAGATCGGCGCCGCCCGCGTGCTCGATCGCGGGATGATCGCGCTGTTCGTGGAGGGTACGATGAACGTCCTCAAGCATCACGGCATCGTCGCCGGACCCATGGGACGGACGGGCAAGGATGTGAGCGTGTTCATCGGCAACAGCGCGTTCCCGATCGTGGCGACGGAGGGCGGGCTCGTCGAGCATCTGGTCAGGCTCAACGACAAGGTCGAGCCCGGACAGAAGGTTGCCATCCAGCGAAACAGCTTCGGCGAGGTGGTGGCAGAATACATCAGCGGGGTGGCCGGAGAGGTGACCGGCCAGCGCAGCGACGCAATGGCCGAGCCCGGCAACCCCCTGGTGTTCATCCTGTTCCACAAGGATGATGGTCCGGATCGGGCTGAGACTTATCCTGAGTGACGGCCCCGCATTGGCAGTGTGGTCGGTAAAGGGCTCGATGCGGGGTGCTTGGTCCGCCAGTGCTGCACGCGCCAGGAGCGATCGTCGTCGCGCCAGGCACGCGATGTCCGATCGAGAGCTTCCGTCCATTGCGGCATTCGTCGATGAAACTGGTTCATGTCGATCGAACTTGGTCCGGGCCAATCTAAAGGCGCAGCAGCCTTTCCGCATTGCCGTGGCAGACCTTCGCGCGGACGTCCTCTCCGATCGCGCGGATTCGATGAAGTCGGAGGCGACCTGCGGATCCTCATAGGGGTAGTCGACCGAGAACATCACATTGTCTTCGCCCAACGCCTGAAGCGTCGCGATCAGTGCTCCCGGGTCACATACGCCCGAGGTGGTGACGGCGATGTTGCGTTTGATGATCGCCGAGGGAAGGGCGTCCGGCGCGAGCGTCTCGCCGAGATCGAATTCCCTTCTGCTGTCGAGGCGCCAGAGCAGGAAGGGCAGTGTCTCGCCCATATGGCCGAGAATGATCTTCGCCTTGGGAAAGCGGGTGAGTGTTCCGCCGAAGACAAGCCGCAGTGCATGGGTTGCGGTCTCGGCCGTCCAGGCCCAGATCGGACCACCGATTTCGGGGCGATGGGCGAACATGGCCGGATGGTCGGCCATGGCGCCGGGATGCAGATAGACCGGGACGTCCAGTTCCTCGACACGCTCCCAGAAGGGCAGATAGCGGTCCTCGTCGAGATAATGCCCGTTGGTCTGGCCGTTGATGAGCGCTCCCCGGAGACCGAGTTGCCGGACGGCACGTTCGAGTTCGGCCGCAGCGGCCTCGGCATCCTGCAGGGCGAGATGAGCAAAGCCGGCATAGCGATCGGGCCGCTTCTGAACCTCGCGCGCAAGGAAATCATTGGCGCTGTGGGCGAGCCGGATGGCTTCCTGCGTATCGCCCATGCCCTGGACCCCCGGCGTGGTGACCGAGAGCACCATCAAATCAATGCCGGTTCGGTCCATCATCTCAAGCCGCACCTCGTCGAAGTCGGACAGGCGACGTTCGACATCCGCAAAAAGCGCGTCGCTCCGGGTCGGTCTTGCCACGTATTTCCCGAGCTCAGGGGTAGTGAAATGCTCTTCAAGCGCGATCTTGCGCATGTGCCGCTCCTCTATGATTGCCGCTGTCGAATGGCGCCGCCATCCGATTATGGCTTGGGAGCGGGGCACGCCTCGGCGGGCGATTTGGTGATCTTGAGCTGATCCATCATGAAATCGGCGTTGCTTCTGGAGTCGGCCAGGAGGGCACCCGACCAGTATGCTGTCTTGCAGGTTGCGGCGTCGCAATCGCCGCCCGCGGTCTGCCATTCGCCCGT
Source organism: Ancylobacter polymorphus (assembly GCF_030813495.1). Taxonomy (GTDB): domain Bacteria; phylum Pseudomonadota; class Alphaproteobacteria; order Rhizobiales; family Xanthobacteraceae; genus Ancylobacter; species Ancylobacter polymorphus. Next base: position 659,485 of record NZ_JAUSUI010000001.1, read on the forward strand.
GCGGACCACGTCGCACGCGCAGATCGCCTTGTCAGGGTTGGCGGGATCCACGGTGCAGATCTTGTTGAGACACTGCGACCAGGGCGTGCCGCTTTCGCATTTCAGCCCCTTCTTGCCCTGTTCGAACTGGGTGAGAGCGAACTGCGAATAGACCGTACGAACACCCTCCGCGTCCGTGCTTGGCTTGACCGTGTCACAGGCGACCGTCGCAAGGTTCGGCCCTTCCTGCACGTCGCAGACGCAGATCGAGATGTCGGGGTTCCCCGGCTGCGGAATGCAGGGCGCCGAGGTGCACAGGGCGAATTGCTGATTGCAGAGATAGTTCTTCGCCGCCGCAGGCTGCGCGAGGCCAAGGGCCATTCCCAGAATGGCGAGCCCGAAGCCCAAAATCATTGAGCGCATTACAATTCCCCCCCCCTCAATTCTGTGATCTTACTCGTCACCGTGGATCTCTGTCCCATTGTGAGCATGTGTAACATGAAAACTCGCAGCGATCCGCCGCCCAACCCGCTGAAGTGTAGGGACTGCTTGTTGCGGATGTCGGTCGCGCAGCCGACACATTGAGACCGGAGCATCAGTTGCTCGGCGTGCTCCATCAACGCCCCGAGAAGTAGGCGCTCCCAAGTTACGCTTTGGGGCCGGGTCCAGAAGGGAAGCTATGTGCATAGCGTCAGCCAGTACCGGCCAGTCTGCCGCCGACCCCTGAACGGTTGCGAGTGGCGCGTTTCATACTCGGAGAATCAAGGCCGAGGAGAACTCACATGGGCCACTTTCAATATGATGATGTCAGCCGCGAGCGCGCAGCTTGGAACGCCGGCAAGAACGTGGGAACGAAACGTGCGCTCACGCAGAAGCAGTCCGGGCCGTTCGCTTCTTTCTCGATCGTGAGCGCCGCATTCGTGACCGTGCTTTGTTCGACCATGCGCTAGACAGCCAGCTTCGCGGTTGCGACCTGGTCAAGATCACGATCGTAATGTCGTCGCCGGATCGGAGGTCAGAACCCGAGCGATCGTCATTCAGCAGAAGACCGGTCGTCCCATCCAATTCGGCGGTTCTGCCATGGCTTCAGCCTTTGCGTGACATCCGGACGAACATCTTCCCTGCCTGCCGCATCGGCGCCCTTGGTGAACGGCGCCCACAATCGAGCGGCTAAGTCAGTGCAACCACCGTTCCGGCTCGTTCGCGCACGATGTCGGCGAGCATGTCGAGCCGGCCGATGGCGGCACGCTGGCCGGTGGCGCGGACGAAGCGGCGCGCCGCCTCGATCTTCGGCGCCATCGACCCGGCGGCGAAGGAACGGCGGTCGAGTTCGTCCGGCGTGGCGCGGGCGAGCGGACGGGCGTCCGGCGTGCCGAAACCGTCATAGACCGCGTCGACATCGGTCAGCATGACCAGCCAGTCGGCGCGTAGAAGCTGCGCCAGCAGGCCACTGACCAGATCCTTGTCGATCACCGCCTCGACGCCGGCCAGGCTGCCATCCTCGCGCCGGACCACCGGGATGCCGCCGCCGCCGGCGCAGATGACGGTGACGTCGTTGTTGACCAGCAGCGAGATGACGCGCGCCTCCATTATGTCCACCGGCTCCGGCGAGGCGACCACGCGCCGCCAGCGCTCCCCGTCGCGAGCGATCTTCCAGCCGGGGCCAGCCGTACGGGCCGCTTCCTCGCTGTCATAGACCGCACCGATCGGCTTGCTCGGATGGTGGAAGGCGGGATCGCGCGAATCCACCCGCACCTGGGTCAGCACAGTGGCCACCAGGAAATCGTCGGGGAGCACATTCATCAGCTCGCGCTCGATGAGATAGCCGATCATCCCCTCGCTCTCGGCATCCAGCACGTCGAGCGGCGTGGGTGTCCTGGGCGTCGCCGCCGCCTGCAGCGCCAGCTGGCCGACCTGCGGTCCGTTGCCATGGGTGAGGATCACCTGGTGCCCGGCACGGCGCAGCGGCGCGATCGCCGCCACAGCGGTGGCGACGCGACGTGTCTGGGTCTCGATGGAGGGCGCCTCGCCCCGTTCCAGCAGCGCGTTGCCACCCAGCGCGACGACGATGCGCATGGCTCAGCTCCCGATGGTGGCGACGAGAAGCGCCTTGATGGTGTGCATGCGGTTCTCGGCCTGGTCGAACACGATGGAGGCCGGGCTCTCGAACACCTCGTCCGTCACCTCCATGCAATCGAGGCCGAATTTGGCCTTGATCTGCGCCCCCACCTCGGTTTTGTCGTCGTGGAAAGCGGGCAGGCAGTGCATGAACTTGGCGTAGGGATTGCCCGTCTTAGCCATCGCCGCCGCATTGACCTGGTAGGGCTGCAAAAGGGCGATGCGCTCGGCCCAGCGCGCTTCCGGCTCGCCCATGGAGAGCCAGACGTCGGTGTAGACGAAATCGGCGCCACGGCAGCCGACATCGACGCTTTCGGTCACTGTTAGCGTGCCGCCCGTCGCGGCGCCGATCGCGGCGATATGGGCGCGAAATCCCTCGTCGGGATGCAGGGCGGCCGGCCCGCACAGCCGCACGTCCATCCCCATCTTCACGCCACCCAGCGCCAGCGAACGGGCGACGTTGTTGCGCGTGTCGCCCATGAACACCACGGCCATGTCGGAGAGGTGCTTGTGGGTGAATTCGCGCATGGTGAGGAAGTCCGCCAGCGTCTGCGTCGGGTGGAACTCGTCGGTCAGGCCGTTATAGACCGGCACCCCGGCGAAGGCGGCGAGTTCTTCGACGATCGACTGGCCGAAGCCGCGATATTCGATGGCGTCATAGATCCGGCCGAGCACGCGGGCGGTGTCCTTCATGCTCTCCTTGTGGCCGATCTGGCTGCCCGAGGGGCCGAGATAGGTAACGTGCGCCCCCTGGTCATAGGCGGCGACCTCGAAGCCGGTGCGGGTGCGGGTGGAATCCTTTTCGAAAATCAGGGCGATGTTCTTGCGCAGCAGATGCGGCACCTCGGTGCCGGCGAGCTTGGCCGCCTTCAGCTCGGCCGAAAGCCGCAGCAGATGGCGGATCTCGGCCGGCGTGAAGGGCTCCAGGCTGAGCACGCTGCGTCCGCGGAAATTGATCGGCATGGCACTCTCCTCAAAGCGGGTCGCGCTGGATCGGGCAGGTCATGCAGTGGCCGCCGCCGCGCCCGCGGCCGAGCTCCGAGCCTTCGATGGTGATGACCTCGACCCCCGCCCGGCGCAGCCGGGTGTTGGTGTAGACATTGCGGTCATAGGCGATGACCACGCCGGGCTCGATGGCGACGACATTGTTGCCGTCGTCCCACTGCTCGCGCTCGGCCTCGAACTCGTCGCCGCCGGTATCGATCACGCGCAGTGCGTTGAGCCCCAGTGCGTCGCGCACCACGTCGAGGAAGCCCGCCCGCTCCTCGGTGATGGCGATATCGCCGTTCTGGCTGCCCGGCGTCACCGTGAAGGTGCGCAGGCGGCTTACCACTGGCGGATAGGCGGTGGCGATGTCCGGCCCGCACAGGGTGAAGACCGTGTCGAGATGCATGAAGCTGCGGTCGCGCGGCATCAGCGCGGCGATGACCCGCTCCACCGCTCCGGTCGCCAACAGCCGCCGTACCAAATGGGACACCGCTTGCGGCGTGGTGCGCTCGCCCATGCCGATCAGCACCGTGCCGCCGCCGACCGGCATCACGTCGCCGCCTTCGAGCGTGGAGAGGCCGGGAGCGAGGCCCCCGCCATCGCCTTCGCCGTCAACGGCGTCGTCGGGCCGGACCTCGAAGGCCTTCTCGGCGAAAAGGCCATGGAAGCGGTAGATCGCCTCCATGTGGATCGTCTCCGGCCGCCGTGCCGGCCAGTACATGGCGCCAAGACACAGGCCGCCATAGATCCAGCAGGAGCTGTCGCGGGTGAACAGGTGGTTGGGCAGGGGCGGCAGCACGAAATCGGACGGTTCCAGGCTGGCGGCGAGAAGGCCCGCCGACATAAAGGGCAGTTCGGCCTTGGCGATGCCGCCGATGAGCAACTCGGCCAGCTGGCGCGAAGGCATTTCGGAAAGCCAGGCGCGCAGATCGGCTAGCATTTCGGCGTCGAAATCCGACACCGGCAGGCGATGGTCGAGGATCCAGAGGCGGCCGATCGGATCGTCAAGCACCTCGGCCAGCAATTCGGTCAGCTCCAGCACCTCGACGCCGCGATCCCGCATCGTGTCGACAAAGGCGTCGTGTTCCTGCCGGGCCTTCTTTACCCACAGCACATCGTCGAACAGCAGGGTGCGGCAGTTGGACGGGGTGAGGCGACGCAGTGCCAGATCGGGCCGGTTGACCAGGACGCGGCGCAGCCGTCCGGCCTCGGAGTGAACGCCAAGGGGGGCCATTTGTCTGTTCTCCTGCCGATCAAAGCGGGCTGATGACGCCGGTGGCGATCAGATAGGCGGCGAGCCCGCCGGCGGTGACGATGGCGAGGGCCAGCACCACCTCCAGCGGGGTGAACACGCGCTTGTCCTGCTCGCGGCGGGCCCAGATGTAGACCAGGATACCGGGCGCATAGAGCATGGCGCACATGAACAGGAAGGTCGGGCCGGCCGCGTAGACCAGCCAGGCGCCATAGATCGTCGCCACCGCGCCGGTGAAGATGTCGCGCCCCGTGGTTTCGCCGGCGCCGTAGCCGTCGCGGGTCAGGGCGATCTTCAGCGCATAGGCGCCCGAGAGCACATAGGGCACGAGGATCGCGGCCGAGGCGATGAGGAATAGCGCCTGATAGGTCGAGTTGGCGAAATAGGTGATGATGAGGAAGAGCTGGACCAGCCCGTTGGTGAGCCACAGCGAGACCGAGGGTGAGCCCTTATCGTTCTCGGTGGCAAGCAGCTTCGGCATGGTGCCGTCGCGCGCCGCCATCATCGGGATCTCGGCGGCCAGCAGCGTCCAGGACAGGAAGGCGCCGAGCACCGACACCACCACGGCAAGGTTGATGAGCGCGCCGCCCCAGGGGCCGACCACATGCTCCATCACCACCGCCATGGACGGGTTCTTCAGCCCGGCGAGCTCGGGCTGCGTCATGATGCCGAGCGAGAGCAGGGACACCAGCGCATAGAGCCCGAGGCAGATGAGGAAGCCGGACACCGTGGCGAAGCCGATATCGGACCGCTTGTTCGCACGCGCCGAGACGACGCTCGCCCCCTCCACGCCGATGAACACCCACAGCGTCACCAGCATGGTGCTCTTCACCTGCGCCAGCAGGCTGCCGAGTTCGGGATTGCTGACGCCCGAGAAGTCGAGCGTGAAGACGTCGAGATTGAACGCCAGCGCGGCGACGACGATGAACAGGACGATGGGGGCGATCTTGGCGATGGTGGTGATGAAATTGGTGATCGCCGCCTCGCGCACGCCCATCAGGATCAGCGCATGCACCGCCCACAGCATGAGCGAGGCGCCGACGATGGCAGCAATGGTGTTGCCCTCGCCGAAGGCCGGCGCGAAATAGGAAAGCGCTGAGAACACGATCACCGCATAGGAGACGTTTCCGATCCAGGCCGAGAGCCAGTAGCCCCAGGCCGAATTGAATCCGACGAAGTCGCCGAACCCGGCCTTGGCATAGGCATAGGGGCCGGAATCGAGCCCCGGCTTGCGGATCGCGAGACGCTGATAGACGAAAGCCAGTGCAATCATCCCGATGCCGGTGATGACCCAGCCGATGAGGATCGCCAACGGGCCGGCCCCGGCCGCCATGTTCTGCGGCAGGCTGAACACGCCTGCACCGACCATCGAGCCGATGACAAGGGCGGTGAGCAGGCTGCGGCTGAGCTTTGCCGACTGGGTTGTACTGGTCGTCGTCGCGGATTTGATCTGGCTGCCGTGGTCGATGGACGTCATGCCGCCCTCCCTGATTGGCCTTGGCCTGGAGGAGACAATGGGCCGTGGCGGGCAGCCCCGCCTTGTGCTGGATCAAGCAGAATAGTTCCCGGGACGGCAATCTCCCGCCTTCCTGAACCCAAGTTAATAGAAACACACTGACAACTTGAATAAGGTCAGTATTCATTCCTCATTTAATTGCCGATTTGGCTCTCCCGCTCGCCGTCGATTGCGCCAGATCAAAGCGCCATCAGAGGGATGTGTTTGTCTTCATGCGTGTCATCCAGGCGCCAGTTCCGTGGAGTGGCGACGCCCCGTTGTTTTGCAGGGATTTAACACTTCCACTGCTTGCGCGGTATTGAAGAGGAGAGTGTCATGGCAGAGGCGACCAAGCTTCCTGTGAAGACCGAATCCAAGGCGCCCGTCCCCGCCTTTGGCGGCGCGTGGGCGCCATTCGATGCGCTGCGTCGCGAGATCGACCAGGTGTTCGAGACATTCGGCCTCGGCGCGCTGCGCCCGCCGCTGGCTCGCTCCGTCGAGGCGGCCTGGCCGCGCGAGACCGGCTGGAGCCTGGCCCCGGCGGTCGACGTCGCGGAAAAGCCGGGTGAGTACGAGATCACGGCCGAACTTCCCGGCCTCGATGAAAAGGATGTCGAGGTCCGGCTGGCGAACGGCACCCTCACCATCAAGGGCGAGAAGAAGGAAGAAAAGGAGCAGCGCGAGAAGGACTACTATGTCTCCGAGCGCCGCTACGGTTCCTTCGTCAGGTCCTTCCGTGTGCCCGAGGGGGTCGATGCCGAGCAGATCGAGGCGAGCTTCGCCAAGGGCGTGCTCACCGTGAAACTGCCGAAAACCGCGCAGGCGCAGCAGGCTGAGAAGACGATCGCCGTAAAGGCCGCGTGACGCCGCTTGCCGCAGGCCGGGTCGCCGAGGCAACCCGGCCTGCGGCCCGGCTGGCCGCATCGACCGGCGGCTTCGCCGCTCATTGCATATGGCACCATACGCGCCCGCAGGGAGGAAGCTATGAAGGCATGTGATGTCATGACATCGCCGGTGATAACGGCGAAGCCGACCGATCTCGTGGTGCAGATCGCCCGGATTCTGCTCGAGCGGCGCATCAGCGCCGTGCCGATCGTAGACAACGAGGGGCATCTGGTCGGCATCGTCAGCGAGGGCGACCTGATCCATCGCGTGGAAGCCGGCACCGAGCGCCGCCGCTCCTGGTGGCTGGAGGCCTTCGCCGATGATGGCACGCTGGCGGCCGAATATGTGAAGACGCATGGCCGCACCGCCGCCGATGTGATGCACAAGGACCCGGTGAGCGCCGGGCCGGACACGCCGCTGCATGAGATCGCCGCGCTGATGGAGAAGCACGGCGTCAAGCGCATCCCCATCGTCGAGAAGGATCGCCTGGTGGGGATCGTCAGCCGCTCCAACCTCATCCAGGCGGTCGCCCGCACCAATATGGGATTGGAGATTCCGCTTTCCGACAGCGCCATACGCGACAAAGTGATGGAGCGCCTGCGCCAGCAGCCCTGGACGCAGACCTGGCGGCTGAACGTCACCGTGGACGACGGCGTGGTGAGCCTCTGGGGCATCGCCAATGCCGATGCCGAGCGCCACGCGCTTCGGGTCGTCGCCGAGACGACGCCGGGCGTGCGGGCAGTCAACGACCATCTGATGCGGGAACCGATGGGAAGCTGGGCCTGAGCCTGTCCGCTCCCTCTTCGCTCGTGCCAACCCACGGTGTTGTGGCCAACGCTGCGCAGCCTGCGTCGAGCGAGGCCTGTCCGATCAGGAGATGACGATGTTCAGCCATGTTCTCATACCCACCGACGGGTCGCCTCTCTCGACCGTTGCCCTGCAGTCGGCCATGGCCTTCGCCCGCGATGCCGGGGCGAAGGTGACGGTGCTGACCGTGATCGAGCCCTTTCACGTGCTCACGGTTTCGCCCGAGCAGCTTGAAAGCACGCGCGATGACTACCTGCGAACGGCCGGGGCCCACGCGGGCGAACACCTGAGCGCGGCCGAGCAGCAGGCGCGGCAGATTGGCGTGCCGTGCGACGTGCTGCAGGTCCAGAATGACGAGCCCTACCTCGCCATCATCGAAACGGCGGCGGCGCGCGGCTGCGACCTGATCGCCATGGCCTCGCACGGCCGGCGCGGCATCGCGGCGCTGGTGCTCGGCAGCGTGACGCAGAAGGTGCTGACCCACTCGAAAGTGCCTGTGCTCGTCTATCGTTGAGGGCCCGGCAGCGGGAGACAGGTGAGGAACGATGCCGGCCGCCCCCCTGACGCCGCGCTACGCGGCGACCGCCGCTTTTGCACCGATGGTGCTCTTCGCGCTGGCCGGAAGCGACGCGATCGGCCGCGCGGTTGCCGGCCATCTGGGAATCGACCTTGCGGCGCATGAGGAGCGGGAATTCGAGGATGGCGAACACAAGGCCCGGCCGCTCGCTCGCGTAGCGGGAGCCGACGTCTATGTGCTGCACAGCCTGCATGGCGGCCCGCAGGCCAGCACCGACGACAAGCTGTGCCGCCTTCTGTTCTTCCTTGCCGCGGTCAAGGATGCCGGCGCGGCACGGGTTGCGGCGGTCCTGCCATACCTATGCTACGCACGGAAGGACCGCCGCACCAAGCCCAACGATCCGGTCACGACACGCTATGTCGCGGCCTTGTTTGAAGCCGTTGGCACGGACACCGTGGTCGCGCTGGAAGTGCACAATGAGAGCGCCTTCGAGAATGCATTCCGCTGCCGTTCGGTGGCGCTGAGCGCGGCGCCACCGCTTGTCCAGAAGGTTCTGCCGCTGCTCGGCGACGAACCGCTCTGTGTCGTGTCGCCCGACCTCGGCGGCGGCAAGCGGGCCGACCTTTTTCGCGAGGCGCTGCAAGCGGTCATTGGCCGGCCGGTCGGCAACGCCTTCGCCGAGAAGCACCGCAGCGCCGGCGTCGTGTCCGGCGAGCTTTTCGTCGGCGACGTGCAAGGCGCCACCTGCATCATTGTCGATGACCTCATCAGCACCGGCGGGACGCTGGTGCGCGCCGCACGGGCGGCGCGCGAGGCTGGTGGCCGGCGGGTGATCGCCTGCGTTGCGCACGGGCTGTTCATGGCCGGCGCCGCCGAAGCACTCGTCGATCCGGCGATCGAGCGGATCATCACCACCGACAGCGTGCCGCCCTTCCGTCTGCCCGTCGGTGCCGTGCGCGAGAAGCTCGACACGGCCGACGCGGCACCGCTCCTCGGCGAAGCGATCCGGCGCCTGCATGCGGGTGAAGCGCTGACCGACCTCATGGCATTCTAAGCCCACGCTCCAGCTGGGCCGCATCGCGGGCGGCGAGCCTCAGATAGGCGCGCGCCTGGCGCGGCCACTTATCGGGCATACGGGGCGTCGGGTCGTAGAGATGGGCGATGGAGAGCCGCGCGCGCAGCAGGGCGCGCTGGCTGCGGTAGAACAGGAACAACAGGCCGCGGCGGTCCTCACCGAGCCGCGCCGCGAGGCGCCGGCGGATCGCTTCGCCGGCCCAGCGGGCGCCCAGCTGCTCACATTCGAGGTGCAGGAACGCTATCTCGTCGAGCGGATCGAGGGCGCGCAGGTGGTCATCGAACTCAAGGCAATCGATGATGCTCACCGGGTGGCCGGGCCAGATGTGCTCGGGGCGCAGGTCGCCATGGGCTTCGACGATGCGTCCCTGCCGGACCCGCGCGGCCAGCTGCGCGCCATGAAGGGTGAGAAAGCGCTCCTGCACGCCGAGGATCCGTCCGATGGGGCCCAGCGGCAGCTTGAAGCGCGGATTGCTCAGCACGTGCCGGTTCATGCGGGAAGCGCGGCCCCAATCGTTCAGATAGCGCTCCGACGATGTCGGCGCCGGGCGGGCGCGTCGATAGAACGCCCGGAGGGCGGCGGCGATGCGCGCGACATGGTCCATCCGCAAATCGTGTCCGAGCAACAACGCCTGAAGGCTCTCCGCCTCATTAAGCCGGCGCATCACGACCAGCCAGTCGACGGGAGGTCCTTCGCCGCCGAGGGCGAGCCCGCTCGGCCCCGCCGTCAACGGCAGCACGCCAAGATAGATGTCGGGGGCGAGGCGGCGGTTCAGCCGATCCTCGGCGCGGCAAACGGCGGCGCGGTGCTCGGCCGTGGAGAAATCCAGATAGGGAAAACGGACGGGCTTCTTCAGCTTGTAAACCCGGTCCGGGGTGAGAAAGACCCAGGACATATGGGTCTCACGCGCCTCGACGCTGGCGGGATAGCCGGGAAGATTCCGGCCGTCGGCGAGAAAGGCGAGCTTATCCTCCAGCCGGAACGCCGGTCCGGTCGCTTTGGCAAGGCTGGCGCGGGCCATCTGAACCATCGCTCGACCTTAGACGCGTGGCGCACCTTGCCGTTGACGCCGGTCAATGTTCGACGTGGCCCGCGCTCTAATGATACGAGCCGGGCACCACTCCGGCCGGCCTGGCGGCCTCGGGCTCGGAGGGATGGTCGATGATCTTCGCGGACCGTATCGATGCAGGGCGCCGGCTGGCGGCGGCGCTCGCCGCCTATCGCCCACGCCGTCCCGTGGTGCTGGCGCTGCCGCGCGGCGGCGTGCCGGTGGCGGCGGAAATCGCACAGGCCCTCGCCGCGCCGCTCGATCTCGTTCTCGTGCGCAAGATCGGCCTGCCCTGCCAGCCCGAACTCGCCATCGGCGCCGTGGTGGATGGTGCCGAGCCGCTCATCGTCCGCAATGAGGCGATCCTCGCGCGCGCCGGCGTCGACGAGGCGGATTTCCAGCGCGTGTGCCGGCAGGAGCTTGCCGAGATCGAGCGCCGAAAGGCCCGCTATATCGGCCAGCGCTCCCGCGCGGAACTGGCCGGAAGGACCGTCATCGTCGTCGATGACGGCATTGCCACGGGTGCCACCATGAAGGCGGCGCTGCAGGCGGTTCGCCAGCGCGGCCCGGCGGAACTGGTGCTGGCGGTCCCTGTCGCCCCCGCCGAGGCGATTGCCGACCTGCGGCCCGAAGTGGACGATCTCATCTGCCTCGACGTGCCGGAACCATTCGGAGCGATCGGCTGCTTCTACCGCGATTTCAGCCAGGTGAGTGATGAGGAAGTCGTCGCGACGCTGGCGCGCTTTCCGTCGGGCGCGGGCTCTGCCGACATGTGAGCGGCCAGGGACAGAATTATCCGCCTCCGTTGATCCCCATCAACACCGGCCGGGGCGAAAGGCGTCCCATTCCGGTGGGCTGCAGGAGCGGCGCATAACACGGCGTGGCCGATTTCCCCGACAGCTCGGCGCTCCCCCTCCGGGGTGCGCCCAACGGGTGAACGAAAGGACCTCCGCCATGAGGTAAAGCAAGCTTAGGGAGCGTGTGGCCATTTCCGGCGTCGGCTGTTCGCGGTTCGGCGACCTGCTGGAAACGCCGGAACTCAAGGGGCTCAGCCTCCAGGAACTGACTGCCCGTGCGGTCAAGGAGGCGCTGGACGACGCCGGGCTCACCGGTCAGGATGTCGATGCGGTTTTCGCCGGCAACGCCATGGTGCACAGCTCGCAGGTGCCGGGCACCTATTCGCAGCTGGCGAAATGGACCGGCACCCAGTTCAAGGCCGGCGTTCACTTCGAGGCCCAGTGCTCGACCACCAATGTGGGCGCCTCGCTGGCGGCCATGTCGATCGCCGCCGGCGTCTATGACACCGTGCTCGTCTAAGGGCTGGAGACGACCCGGACCAAGGTCAAAGGCTTCAGCCCTTATGAGCGCGAGCCCATTTCCCATCAGCAGACATGGCTGTGGACCGACATGGCGGTCAACCAGGCCTATGGCGTGCCGCAGGGCTACGACATCTTCTCGACCTATAACGGGCTCGTCGCGCTGGGCTACTGCCGCAAATACGGAATCTCGATCGAGGACTACGACCGCGGCATGTTCGAGCTCTGCCGCACCCGGCGCCTGCACGGCTCGCTGAACCCGAAGGCCAACATTCAGGAGACGCTGGAAGACCGGGCGGCGGCCAAGGGCTTCACCGATGCCTTCGATTACTGGCGCTCGGATGCGCACAACCCGTTCGTCGCCTGGCCATCGCGCCTGCTCAGCCTCGTGACCACCGCCGACGGCGCCTCCGCCATGGTGCTGACGCGCGCGGATCTCGCCAGGGGCGGCAAGTCGCAGCCGGTGGAGTTCAAGGGCTTCGGCATCAGCTACAGCGATCTTCCCTGGTACGGCGAGGATCCCACCCATTGGGAATTCGACCGGCGGGCCATCGATGCCGCCTTCGGCATGGCCAGCATCGGGCCGGCGGATATCGACTATCTCCACACCCATGACTGCTCCCACATCTCCGGCCTGTGCACGGCGGAGACGATCGGCTACCTGCCGCCGGGCGGCGGCCTCGACGCGGCACGCGCCGGGCGGCTGCGCTTCGACGGCGACCGGCCGATGTCGACCCATGGCGGCCGCCATGCCTTCGGCCATGCCTGGGGCGCCAGCGCCGGCAGCGATACCTATGAGGCCGTGCTGCAGATGCGCGGCAAGGCCGGTGCCCGGCAGATCCCGAGCCCGCCGGAGATTTCCGTCATCCACACCCACGGCTACGCTATGATCGGCACCGTGGTCGTTCTGGGAGGGCTGTGACATGCAGGATGTCGCCGAGCAGCCAAGCGCCATTCGCTGGTATTACGAAGGACTGGGGCAGAACGTGTTCCGGGCGGTGAGCTGCCGCTCCTGCGGCAAGCTGACCTTCCCGCCGACCGGGTGCTGCGAGCATTGCGGCAGCTGGGAGGTCGAGGGCGTCGAGTTGAGCGGCGAGGCGACGCTGCTCTATGCGACGCACAACATCACGCCCGCCTGCCATCCCCGCTTCGAGACGATCGCCCCCTATGTCTACGGCCATCTCCGGCTCCGAGAAGGGCCGATCGTGCAGGCCATCATCCTTGGCGTGGAGGCCCGGCCGGAGTCGTTGCGCGCCCTGTTCGAGCGGGGGCCGGTGCCGGTAAAAGCGGAGACGCTGACGATGGAAGACCTGCCGGTGATCGCCTTCCGTCTTGCCGGCTGAGTCCGCCCAATAGTTATCAGCACTTCGTGGCCGGATCCCCCCGGCCACGAAGTGAGGGCGTCGCGCACCTCGCTCGCCGCGTGCCGAAAGGTCACCCTGGAGACGCATCGCTACACGCTACGACCGATGCGCCCACACCTTCTTCTCTGCCATCTGCATCGCAGCAGTTGGCCTGCTGCCGGTTTCGTGGACACCGAGATTGGGTGTTTCATGAAGCCGGCAGCAGGCCAATGCGCCACGCTTTCCATGCAATGATAGCGGCATCTGTCGTGCCGCCATCACGCGGCGCGGCCGCAGACGAACTGTCAAAGGAAGCGCCGCCGACCGTCAGCAGGGCGGCGGAGAGAATGTCTCTCCGCTAGGGCCGGGACAGAGTCATGCTGATCTCAGAATCAGCCATGATCCGAGTTCCAGACAGCTTGGGTTGTGGTCAGGCCGTTCTGAGCGGGCCAACGCTCTGAACGGCCGCCTAAACGATAATCGTAACCTTGGTACGATAACTCTCGCGACGGCAGCCTTCAATGAATAATCGTATCACCGTTACGAAATGACACCCATCCAGTCGAAAATGGCACGTGTGGCGCTCGGCTGGGGTACCCGCGACTTGGCGCAAAAGGCAAACGTTTCGCCTGACACCATCGCGCGTTTGGAGCGCGGTGAGCGTCTTCGGACTGGTACGATGGCAACCATCCGTGCCGCCTTTGAGGCCGCCGGCATCGAGTTTATTCCGGAGAATGGGGGCGGCGCTGGCGTGCGCTTCCGGAAGCCCCTCGAGTCGAACTGACGGCGCCTTCGCCGACCCAGTAGGTCGACGGGGCAATCATTACGGCCGCTGCCGAATAACGGGCCAGCCGCCCGAATTAATCCTTGCCTTCCGCCCAAGATCGCATAGCGTCTCACTGATGCTCAGCCCAACTCATATAGCGCCTTGAAATTGTTGGCCTATTTGTTGGCCCCACCTATTCTGAAATAATACTTATCACATACATTTGAATGCTCTGCTGAAGGTATTTTTTGCTTGCTCAAGGAGCCACTCCCCCGTTTCGGGGACGGCTCAGCTCTTGCCAGATCGCCTGGCTAGCCCTCGAATTTGCTGGATAGTTTTTTCTTCAGCCTCCGCTCGCTGTCCGAGCCGGGTTCGGCCAGAGCCACCCCATCCCGCGAATTGGTGGCCTTTTTGTTGGCCTGCAGCCGGTGTTTTCATGATCCCAGCGTTCAGCAGGGAGGGCGAACATGGCCTTGTCAGATGCGGCGCGCCGGACAGCCAAGGGCCGGGAAGGCGAATACGAACTTTCCGACGGTGGTGGCCTTTATCTTTTCGTGAAGCCCAACGGCGCCCGGGTCTGGCAGCAGGCCGACAGATTCGCGGGCAAACAGAAGAAACTCACCCATGGGCCTATCCGCTCATTTCGCTGGCCGATGCGCGGCGGCTTCGGGACGAGGCCATGCTCGGTGACCAGCAAATGCCGGTTTGACTCAAACCAAATGGCCTCCGGTCAATCCGGGGAGGTCCATTTTCACCACGCTAGACCGGACTGGAATGGGTTCGCTACCGTGGCGTCGGACCCAATCGCCGGTGCCAAACGTGCCCTGCCCGCCGTTCAGCGCGTCAGGGTGCGTTCTCGTTGACGCAATCGGTCAGGCGGATCATCGCCTTTTGCGCGTCGCGGAGGTTCCACTTGAGCTCACGGTTGCCGATCCAGACTTCGATTGTGCGGGCCGTTTCGAAAAGCTGCGACATGTCCCAGCTCATCGTCATCCAGGCGCGGTCCCGATCGGATGAGAAGCGGAAATATTCCGGCTGTTCGTCATTGAAGCCGACGGTCACGTCGTCGCCATTCCTGTGACCCTGGGCCGGGACCGAGAGGCTGAAATCCGGCCCCTTGCCGTTATGGGCGACCCGCAGCACCTTGCCGTTCTGGTTGGTCTCGATGATGCAACGGTTGAAACTGTTGTCATTGTTGCGGTTCAAAATCACGCGCCAGCCCCCGATGGTGGCCAATACGCGCTCGCCCGCCAGGGATGGCACAGGCGCCATGTGAAGACTGAATGCGGCAAGCGCCAGCAGCAAATGGGCAGGTCTTTTCATGATCTCTCTCGCAGAAAGGGGCGCGCGCAGAAGGCTGGTCACTCAAAGCGGCTTGTTCAATTATTAACTACTAGGGTACCGTGAACAAAGCCACGGTCAAGCGGTTCAGGCGCCCGGTGTCTCACCGGAACAGCGCATCGCAGCCCCCCTTGCCGACCTCACTCTCCTCCGTCGGCGCGTGGCGTCGATTCCCGGCAGAACCGCCCTTGAACGGTATCAGGGAACGTGCAAGATCGGTGCTCAGTGCCCCCGTAGCCAAAGCTGACGACAGATCCGTCCCCCTTCGGGTCGGCGAGGTCTATCGATGCCCAGGCCGCGTCGGAATGCCGTCCACGCACGCTCCCTCCCTCCCCTTTGCCCGGTCAGTCCATGAACACACGCCTGGTCAAAATCCTTCTTGCCATGGTCGCCGTTGTGGCCGCTGCTGGAACAGCGCGGGCCGAGGGCGAGCTTCTCTACAAATGCGGCGGCGATCTCGGCTTTGTCGTCGAGACCCATCCCGAGAACAGCAGTGGTAACTTTCATGGCACCTTCAGCGCGCCGCTCGTGCCCGATGGCAAGGGCGCCTGGGTGAATCCCGGCCGTGAATTGCAGTTCTGGCCGGAAGGCGACGGGCCGAAGCTTTTCGTTGGTGTCGAGGAGTTCTCCTGCGAGCCCGTCGCCGACGAGCCCGGCATGAAGGCCGGCGCCGAGCCGGCCGACACAGCCTCGCCGACCACCGCCGATCTGGAGATGGTGCCCTATGGCTCCACGCGCGGATGGGAAGTCGTCTCGCTGATTGCGGGGCCGGATTTTGTCGGCTGCGCCGGGTCGATCAGCCATCCCGCCGGCTTCCTGATCCTGCAGAAAAAGACGCATGGCTGGGAACTGCGCGTCCCTGCGGACCAGACGGAAGGGTTTGAGGGGGGCATCATCACGCTCGACGGACGCCGCGTGGATGCCCAGTTCGGCTTTACCCCTGAAGGCGCGGGCGAGGCGGGGTTGGACGATCGCTTCGTCGCCGCCCTCCGGAACGGCAAATTGCTGACCACCCAGATCAACGGCGCGAGGCCGGTCAAATGGCAGCTGACAGGTTCGGCAGCCGTCGTGACCAAGATCGAAGAATGCTTCAAGCGCCAGGGCCTGCTTCCCTGATCGCCATCGGCCCGGCAGGCGGATGATCGCCGAAAAAGACGGCCATCCGGCGAGCCGCCACGGCTGCGCCGGGTGATGGCCCACTGCGTTGGGCTCCTCGCGGCGCGACAGCAGCCTGATGGGCGGACGAGCAGAAGTGCGGCCGCCCTCCGAGCGGCTCGGCAAGGACGTGGCGAGGTTCGGAATTCGGGTAACCGCGCCCGCAGCCGGCCAATTCCTCACCGATTGGGCCGGAGGCTCGATGGAGCGCACGCCCCGCGCCATTGCCGGCGATGACGCGGTATTGGATCCGCTCACGCGCGGCGTGGCACGCCAAGAGCGGCAGTCAGCACGGGCAATCCGACCAAGGCCGCGCAGGCATTGCCAGCTCTGGTCGATACCGAGAACCCGCCGGTGCCGCTGTCCCTGAGCCAGACGCCCTGGGGCTGGGCTGGCGGAACCTTCCCGTTCACCAATTGTTAACGAGTGTTGCAACGGGAGACTGCCCCCATGCTCGCGCGCAAATTCGACGTGGACTCGTCCAGCATCGCCTTCGACCGGCAGCGCGGTCATCTCGCGATGACCCTGCGCCCGCTGATTCCTGCCTATGACGAAGCCGCCGCCCTCGCCCATGGCTGGGGCGTCATGGCCGGGTGCCCCGATGTCCGCCGGCTCGTGGTCAATCTTGAGGTCGATGCACGGCTCGCTCCCGTTCGGCACATGGCCTGAAGCGGAACCCGCTCCGCCGCCGCGCGTTTGTCCATCTCCCATCAGGAGTGAAACATGGCCACGTCCACCGAACTCGCCGCCCTCTCTAAGGATCTCGAAGCCCTGCGCCGCGATGTCGCGAAGCTCGCCGGCTCGCTGGCAAGCCAGGGTGGCGCCAGTGTGAGCCGCTATGCCCGCGAATATGCCCGCCGGGGTGCCTCGCGGGCCGGGGCCGCGCTGGATTATGCCGCCGATGGCAGTGCAGATTTCCTTGAAGACGCCAGCGAGCGGGCGCGCCACGCGGCTGACGAGGTCGCCGCGCAGGTGCGCCGTCATCCCGCCATCGCCTTTGCCGGCCTGCTCACCATCGGCCTGGTCGCCTATCTGATGTCCGGCCGCCGGTGAGGCGCTGTGACGCCCGCGTGGCAGCGCTCGCGCCGCCAGCCGGGCGTCACCTCGCGGGCGCCGCCTAAGGGTCGAGCGCTGAACCTCCTGCGGAAACGGTCGCGTGCCGCACCGCAGCGCGCGCAAGCCTGCCACAAGCCTCCCCCGCCAGATGTTGGCACGCTTCCAATATGAGGAGCGAGCAGGCTCCAGGCGCCGCCCTGTGCCTCACAGACGCCGGGGTGCCGCATGACGCTCAACTGGAAACTCAAGGCAGCTGCCGCCGCCGCAATCGTCATCGGCGGCGGTCTGTTTTTGCGCGGCGAGGATGCGACAACGAAGGCGCAACTGACCTGCGAGCGCCATATCGAAACGACGACGAACCACGACCTGAGCGAGGACGAAGTCGCCTCGCTGCGGGTCCATGCGGATGCCACGAATGGTAAGGTCCAGGGCGCTTTTTTCCGTGCGGGTGTCCTGCGCTATGCCATCTGCGAATTTGAGGATGGCCAGCCCAAGCGCGTCAGCGTGGACGGCAGTGCATGGCCCGATGTCGATCAAACGCTGATCCGCCGGCTGAACATCTCCAATGTGCCGCGTGGCGCCACAGACGACGCCCCCGCGTCTCCGAGCCCGGCGCCGGCGCCGGCGCCGCATGGCTGACGCCTTTTAACGCTTGCGGTCGCCGCGATTGCCCTCGCCGGGCTTGGCCTCGTGCTCGGCCTGCTTGCGCCGATCCTGGCTCAGCGAGCGGCCGACATCGACGGATTCCTTGAATCGCCCCGCTTCGTCACGGCGGACATAACGCTTGTCGGTCCCGGTATCGATCAGTTCGCGCTTGGTCATTTCTGGCCTCCCTGAGAGGCGACACATGCCGCCTCTGAGGGCCAACGGGCGAATCGCCCCGCAGGTTCCGCGCCACCCCACGCGGCATCAGCAGATGCGTGGCAGCTGGTCGCCGACCAGCATGTCGACGATGCGCTCGCCGCCGAAGCGGGTCTCCATCACCACGCGGCCGGGCCGGGTGTCGGTGATACGCCCGATGGCGGCAGCACCGCCCCCCAGCGGATGCGCGCGCAGCGCCTGCAAGGCCGCACCCTCCTGCTCGGGCGGCACCACGGCGACGATCTTGCCCTCATTGGCGAGATAGAGCGGATCGAGCCCCAGAATCTCGCAAAAGCCCTGCACATCCGCGCGAATCGGCGTGTCGCTCTCGCGCAGGCGCACGCCGACGCCGCTCGCCGCCGCCAATTCGTTGAGCACGGCGGCGACGCCGCCGCGCGTGGCGTCGCGCATCATCCGCACGCCGGGTGCGGCGTCGATGAGCCTGTCGATCAACCCGTGCAGCGCGGCGCAGTCGCTGGCGATGTCGCTTTCCAGCGCCAGATCGCCGCGCGCATTCAGGATCGCCGCGCCGTGGTCGCCGAGCTGGCCGTTCACCAGCACGACATCGCCGGGCCGGGCGCGCGCGATGCCGACCTCGACCCCGGTGCGGACCACGCCGATGCCTGTCGTGGTGATGAACAGCTTGTCGCAGGCGCCGCGCGCCACGACCTTGGTATCGCCGGTGACGATCGGCACGCCTGCCGCCCCGGCGGTCTCGGCCATGGAGCGCGCCACCGCACGCAGCGTGTCGAGCGCCAGCCCCTCCTCGATGATGACGGCGCAGGACAGCGCCACCGGCCGCGCCCCGCCGACCGCGAGATCGTTGATGGTGCCGCAGACCGCGAGCTTTCCGATATCCCCGCCGGGAAAGAACAGCGGGTCGACGACGAACCCGTCGGTGGTGAAGGCGAGCCGGTCGCCCTGTGCCATCAACGCGGCGAGATCGAAGCGGGCCTGATCCTCCGGAGCGCCTTTCGTGCCCTTGAACGTCTCGATGAACACCTCGTCGATGAGGTCGCGCATGGCGCTGCCGCCGCCGCCATGCGCCAGCGTGACCGCTTTCGGCAGGTTGCGCCGGGGCGCGGTAAGGACGGGAATGGGCGGGTTCATGCCGCGCCCTCCAGCTGCGGCGGGCGCAGCCCGCCATATTGATAATAGGCGGCGCAGGCCCCCTCGGAGGAGACCATGAGCGCTCCCAGCGGCATGTCCGGCGTGCAGCCGGTACCGAACACCGGGCACGCCCACGGCTTCATCTGCCCGGTCAGCACCTCGCCGCAACGGCAGGCGGCGGGATCGGCCACCTGCACCTCCTTCACGGCGAAGCGCCGCTCGGCGTCGAAGCCGGCATAGGCCTCGCGCAGCCTTACGCCGGAATGGGCGATGGAGCCGAGACCGCGCCACTCGAAGGTCGGCCGCAGCTCATACACCTCCTCAACTGCACCCATGGCGCGCGGATTGCCGGCGTCCGGCACCACCCGGGCATACTGGTTCTCGATAGCGGCGCGCCCTTCCTCCAGCTGGCGCAGCACCATCAGCAGGGACTGCAGCAGGTCGATCGGCTCGAAGCCGGCGACGACCATCGGCTTGGCGAACTCCTCGGCGATGAAGCGGTAGGGCTCGGTGCCGATGACCATCGAGACGTGCCCCGGCCCGATGAAGCCGTCTATGCCGAGATCGGGCATCTCCAGCAGGGCGCGAAGCGTCGGGATGATGGTGATGTGGTTGCAGAAGATCGAGAAATTCGTAATCCCCTCACGCGCCGCCCGCAGCACGGTGAGCGCGGTGGACGGCATGGTGGTCTCGAAACCGAGGCCGAAGAACACCACCTCGCGCTCCAGGTTGCGCCGGGCCAGCGCCAGAGCGTCCAGCGGCGAATAGACCATGCGCACATCGGCGCCGTCCGCCTTGGCGGCGAGCAGGCTCTTGCGTGAGCCCGGCACGCGCATGGCGTCGCCGAAGGTGGCGAAGATCACTTCCGGCCGTTCGGCGATGGCGACACAATCATCGACCCGCCCCATGGGCAGCACGCAGACCGGGCAGCCGGGGCCGTGGACGAACTCGATGATGTCGGGCAGCAGCCCCTCCAGCCCATAGCGGAAAATCGCGTGGGTGTGGCCGCCGCAGACTTCCATGATGGAAAAGGGCCGGTCGCGCCCGCGCTCCAGCCGCGCCGCCAGGGTCTCGATCTCGCGGATCAGACCGCGCGCCAAAGCCGGATCGCGAAATTCATCGACATAGCGCATCACGCAACTCCGCTCACGACGCCCGCAGCGCGGGGGATGGATGGAAAGGCTCGACGCTGCCGGAGCGCATCGCCTCGATCTCGCCTTCCGCCTCGCCGATCTCGGTCAGCACCTTCAGCGTGGCGGCGGCTTCTTCCTCGTCGATGACGCTCATGGCGAAACCCACATGCACCAGCACCCAGGCGCCGATCAGTTCAGCGAGCGGGCGGCCGGGCTCGGCGACGCAGACGACATCGACCGTGCGGCGCACGCCGGACACATCGACGCTGGCGAGCATCGCCTCTTCATCGACAAGGGCGACGATGCGGCCGGGAATGCCGAGACACATGGCGTTTTCTCCTCAATGGCTGCGGCCGAACGTGCCGTCGCGGGCGATTCCGTAGCGGTCGAGCTTGGCCCGCAGGCCGACGCGGGACAGGCCGAGTTCTTCCGCCGCGCGGCTCTTGTTCCAGCGGCAGCGCAGCAGCGTTTCCATCAAGATCAGCGCTTCCATGCGCTCGATGCGGTCCTTGAGCGGGCCGGTATCCTTGACCGCGAGATCGGCCGCCGTCGCGTTGGCGCTGGAGGCGGCGGCCCCGCGCAGCACATGCGGCGACAGCAGGTCCGCCCCGAGCGGGCCGCCCCCGGCCAGCACCAGCATGCGGGTGAGTTCGTTCTGCAATTCCCGCACATTACCCGGCCAGTCATAGGCCTCGATGCAGGCCAGAGCTTCCTCGGTGAAGCCCTGGGTGCGCTTGCCATGGGCGCTGGACAGGCTGTCGAGGATGCGCGGCGCCAGCACGCGCAGATCGCCCCGGCGCTCGCGCAGCGGCGGCAGGGTCAGCACCATCGCGGCAAGGCGGTAATACAGGTCCTCGCGGAACCGTCCGGCCTTCACCTCGCCGGCAAGGTCGCGATGTGTGGCGGCGAGGATGCGCACATCCACACGCCGCGTCTCGTTGGAGCCGACCGGACGGATTTCGCCTTCCTGAAGAAAACGCAGCAGCTTGACCTGAAAGGCCGGCGACACGTCGCCGATCTCATCCAGCAGGATCGTGCCGCCATCGGCCTGGTCGAGAAGGCCGATGCGCGTTGTGTAGGCGCCGGTGAAGGAGCCCTTCTTGTGGCCGAACAGCTCAGATTCCAGCAATTCGTCCGGGATCGCCCCGCAATTGACGGCGAAGAACGGGCGCTCGGAGCGCAGGCTCGCATAATGGATGGCGCGCGCCAGCAGCTCCTTGCCGGTGCCGGTCTCGCCCAGCACCAGCACCGGTATGTCAAAGGCGGCGACCTGCGCCGCGCGCCGGCAGACCTCGTTCAGCGGGCTGGCGGGGGTACGCACCAGCGCGTCGAAATGGAAGTTGCGCAGCACCCGCTCATGCTGCTCGGCAAAGCGCACCTCGGCGGCGGGCGCGGCGAGCTTGAGTTCGAGCGACAGCCGGTCATGTTCGCGCTGGAGATGGTAGAGCCGCGCCGCCCCCTGTGCGGCCAAGAGAAGCTGGTCCGGGTGCCAGGGCTTGGTGATGAACTGGTAGATGCCGGCTTCGTTGATGGCGCCGATCATGTCCTGCGGGTCGGTGTAGCCGGTGACGATGATGCGCACCACATCCGGCCAGCGCCGGCGGACCTCGGTCAGCAAATCCACGCCCGAGCGGCCGGGCATGCGCTGGTCGCAGAACACGACCTGCACCCACTCATTCTCCAGAACCTCCAGCGCGCGCATGGCGTCCAGCGCTGTGAACACCTCGAATTCCTCGCCGAGCACGCGGGCGATCACCTCGACCGAACGTGGCTCGTCATCGACGATGAGGATGCCGGGGCGGGTCTGGGTCACGGCAGTGCCTCCGCCGCTGCGCGCAGCGCCCGCGCCCTGACCTCCGCTTCCGCCGCCAGTTCGGCCAGACGCTGGCGCCGGAGTTCCCCCAGCCAGTTGAGCCACGCAGCGAGGCCACCGGACGACTTGGCATTCACATGCAGGATCGAGGCGACCGGATTGACGCGCTGGATATTACGCTCGATGGCGTCCACATCGACATTGAGATGGGGCAGCAAATCGGTCTTGGTGAGCAGAACCAGATCGGCGGTTTGGAAGATATCCGGGTATTTCAGCGGCTTGTCCTCGCCCTCGGTCACGGAGAGCAGCGTCACCCGCTTGTCCTCGCCGAGATCGAATGCGGCGGGGCAGACGAGGTTGCCGACATTCTCGATGAACAGCAGCCCGCCCGGCGGCAGCGGCAGTTCCTCCAGCGCATGGCCAACCATATGCGCGTCGAGATGACAGCCCTTGCCGGTGTTAATCTGCACGGCAGGCGTGCCGGTGGCGCGGATGCGCTCAGCGTCGTTGGCTGTCTGCTGGTCGCCCTCGATCACCGCCGCCGGCACCCGCGCGCCTAAAGCCCGCAGCGTCTCGACCAGCAGCGTGGTTTTCCCGGCGCCGGGTGCGGCGAGAAGATTGAACGAGACGATGCCGCCTGCCTTCAGCCGGGCGCGATTTTCCGCAGCGAAAGCGTCGTTCTTGGCGAGGATGCCCCGCTCGATCTCCACCAGCCGGCTTTCCGCTGCGGCGGCCGGATGATGCTCGTGGTGATGGTCGTGGTGATGGTCGTGGGCGTGGTCGTGATGGTGGTCATGCCCGTGGTGATGAGCGTGCCCGTGGTCATGGCCGTGGTCATGGCCGTGGTCATGGCCATGCCCATGCCCGCGCGCCTCGCCCTGGGCGCCCGAAATGGTGACGTTGTCCGATCCGCAACCGCAAGTCACACACATCACACCACCTCCAGATCCTTGATACGCATATCGGTGCCGCCATTGGGCCTCAGCCTTTCGCCGCCACATCGGGGGCATGGGGAAAGCCGGTCGGCGAGCGCCACGGTATCGGAGCAGTCGAAGCACCAGGCGGTGCCGGGCTCGTCGAGAATGTCGAGCTGGGCCGCTTCCGCCAGCGAGCCGCGCATCACCACGTCGAAACCGAACCGCAGCGCCTCCACCTCGACCCCGGCAAAGGGACCGACCACCAGCCGCACCTTCGTCACCTTGGCGAAGCCATGGGTGCGGGCGGCATCCTTCAGCGAGTCCAGCAGGCTCTCGCACAGCGCCATCTCATGCATGGGCGACCTCCCTCGGCTCAATCCGCAGCGTCACCGGCACACAGGGATTGACGCAGGAGACGACGAGACGGGCCAGCATCGGCGTCTGCCCGCTCATCGGCAAGGCTGCGAGCATGCGCGACAGCAATCCGCCGGGTGCGAGATTCCACGCGCTGGGGGACAGCACGCGGTAATCGGCGACAAGACCGCCGACGACACGCGCGCGATGCGCCAGCAGGCCGCGCGCGGCGCGGGCGAGGCCGATACCGGGGGCCGGAGACGCGAGAACGGGAGCCTCCGGCGCTCCGTCGAGACACGCGACAAGGTCCAGCAGCCGGGCCAGCAGGCGCAGAAACAGGCTCGCCCCTTCGCGCGCGTGCAGATCGCGCAGCAGCGGCGCGGCGCGCCAGGGATCGGCGGCGGTGGTCTCGCGCAGGCGTGCCGGTTCCCCGGCCTCCAGCGCGGCGGCGATGTCGGACCCGTCGGGCATGGCGAGTTCCGCCCGCCCCCAGGGAGGGTCGAGCGTGGCGCGGAGATGCGCCAGCAGGCGGACCGTCGGGCTGCGGCCAGCCTCCAGCCAGTGTTCCATCGCCTTTATCGAACCGCCGGCGAGGTCGATATCGCCGCCCAACACAGCATCGCGCAGCCGGCGCATCGACCCCTCCGAGCCGTTCGCCAGCCCGGCCAGCGCCGCGCGGTCGGGACTGCGGCCCATCAGCGACGGCCAGTCGCACAGCAGGGCGACCGCATGGTCGCGCGCCCGCTCCCGCCGGGCGGCGCGCGTGGCGGCCTCGTCCGCCGGCAGGCCGAGCGCCGCCCGCGCGGCCTGCGCATGGGCGCCGGAGCAGAGGTTGAAAATGCGCGGCATCAGCGCCGCCACCTCTTCCGCGCGGCGGCCGATGGCCCAGCCGGTGCCGAGCCCCCCGCCGGTCGGCGTCAGACGCCAGCGCGGCGCGCCCTCGGCGCTGTCGAGCGCGATGTCGAGCCCGCCGATCATGCGCCGCTGCCCTCCCCGGCGGCAGGGGCGGAGGCAAGGCCCGCACCGAAGATCAGCGCGCGGCGGGTCGGCACGGCGGGCACTTTCGCGGCCTCAGTGGGGCTCGCCTCCTCGTCCCTCACGTCCATGCCCGCAGTCCGCGCCGCCTCGGCATCGACGGCTTCCTGCCGCGCCCGGCGGATCTCGTCGGAACGGTCGCCCTCCTCTCGGATCGCCGGGTCGAACAGGGCGGCGAGCGCGGCACGCGCCGTCTCGGTGGCCTGCAGCATGGAGGTGAAATCGAACATCGGGGAGAACAGCGAACACGCCTTGTAAGGCCCCGTCTCAGGGCGGTTGGCGCCGACGAATTCATACTCGCCGGAGGGAAAGGCGATGATCTCCTTTGCCCCCGGGACCAGCCCCGACCAGTCCTCGTCCGGCCCCGGCGCCAGCACAATGTTCATGAACCACGGCGTGACCAGCAGGCCGAGCACGCGCTGGCCATGCGGACGAAAGCCGATGGCCTTGACCTCCAGCGTCTCGTTGAGCAGCGGCACGCCGCGCATCTGGCCGACATGGATTTCCCGGAACGCCGCCTCGAAGCGCGCGGGAAGGGTGGCCGCAAGCGCGGTGAGGCGGGGATCGACGCCCGGCGGTGCGGTCGCCGGCGCGCGCACGGGCGCCTCCCCATCGGTGTCGATCACCATGAACTGGTCGCGGGCGCCGTCGCATTTCGGGCAGCGCCATTCCTCCGGCAGTGCCGCGAAGGGCGTGCCGGCCGGCACCTGCCAATAATCGCAGCCCACGGCCGGGTCGTAGACATGCCAGCAGATCTTGCATTCCAGCACGGCATTCGGCGCCAGCCGGGCGGCGTCGCCGAGGAAGGAGCCTTCAAAGCGCTTGGTCAGCATCGAAGGGCTCCTAGCGGATCGCGGCGAGGATATCGGCCAGACGCTCGGCGGAGTCGGCAATGTCCTCCGGCGCGGCGCAAGCGACCTCGGGCACATCAGTCACCTCGATCGTGTCGAGGATCAGCGTGTCGGCCGAATTGTAGTAGCGCACCCGCCAGACGCCCACTGTCGCCGTGGCATCGATGCGGCAATTGCCATAGCCGCGCGAGAGGATGGTGATCCCTCCCCGTCCCAGCCCCGCTTCGATGAGGGCGAGGTCTTCCGGCGTGTGCGGCAGCAGGCTGAGATTGATCACATGCGGCAGGCCGCCGGGACGGCGCTCCCGGCTCTTGTGCACGATCTCGGTGAGGATGGCGGGGGCATTGACCACGCCCGCGCGCGGCCGCGCGACATAATCAAGGTCCACCGGCCAGTCGCGCGGAAAGGCCCGCACCAGCGCGCCGCGCGGGAAGGGCGCGATGTCGATGCGCTCGCGCGTGATCGGCGCCGCGCCGGGCGCCGTGGCGGTCGCCCGCAGCCGCCACACGCCGGCGCAGCTGGCTTCCTGTATCTCGATGCGCTCGCCCGGCACCTCGACCACGATCGCGACCTCGCCCTCGCCCAGCGTCTCGTCGACCAGCGCCCGATTTTCCGCGTCCAGCCCATCGAGCGCGAACGTGGTGGAGCCGTTCGGCGTCCACTGCGCGAGCGCGGCGCGGATCGCCTCCAGCGTCGCCAGCGCGGGGGCGAAGCGGGCGGGATCGTCGACTTCGGGCAGATGCGCTTCATAGATGCGCATGCCGGAGGGCATGGCAAGATAGGCGAGGCCGTCGGCCTCCTCGCCGGGCTGGCTGCCGGCGCCGTAGCCGATGGGGGGAACCGTCGCGAAGGGAATGGACGACATGGCGGACCTCAATGGCTGGCGGCGGGACGGGCGAGGACGGCGGAGAGGCGTTCGAGGAATTCGTCCCAGTCGCGCATGCGCGAGAGCGAGCCGAGCGGCCGTCCGCCGCGCAGGACGACGATAGCCGGCAAAGCGATCCCGCCGAGCTGCTCGCGCAGCTGCTTCTCATAAGCCGGCCCGGCCACCGCGCCGCTCATGGTGGCGGAGGCACCGAGGGCACCGACCAGTTCCGGCAGCACCACGGCGATATCGGGCGTCTCCATATGCGCCTTGCCGTGGGCGGGCAGGAACAGCAGGCTGTCGCCCGCCGGCAGGGTGGCGGCGGCCTCCTCCTCGCTGTCGAGATAGGGATAGCCGAGCGCGGTGGTCAGGCGTGCCACGAGCGGATGGAGCGTGTCGGGGGTCATGAAGTCGGCTCCGGGCGGGAAGCGGCGGAAAGGGCGAGATGGGCCGGCAGGGTCGGCTCGCGGCCGACAAGATCGGCAAAGGCGTGGTCGATGGCGGCCGCATCGCCGCTCAGGGCGGCCGCGACGGCGTCGAGCGCCTGCGCGATCAGGCGCGCCTCGTCGGCGTCGAGCAGGCGGCGGCCGGTGCCGAGAAAGGTCAGCACATGGTCGCCCGGCTGCGCCTCCGGCAGCAGCGAGAGGTCGACGAGATGCAGTTCCTCGCCGCGACGGCAGCGGGCGGCGTGACCGTCGACGCTGAGGATTTCCATAGGGATGCCGAGGCACATGGGGCCGCTCCTAGCGCCAGCCGGCGAGCACGCGGGCATCGCCGATGCGGCAGGCGTCCTCGGCGGCCGGGCGGCCGGTCTCATAGGCCTCGCGGCTGATCGCGGGCGGGGTGAAGCCTTCCACTGAACGGCGCGGCGTCACTGTCACGCTGAATTCGTCGGCCAGCAGGCCCAGTACCACGGCCAGCGCCGGCCCAACCTGCGCGGCGATGGCGGGGGTGAGGCCACCGCCATAATCGTCAAGCCGCTCCGGCTGCACGCCGACCAGCCGCAGCCGCGACGGGGCGCATCCACGCAGTTGCAGCAGCGCGAGCACTTCCTGGAAGCCGGTCTGGTGCAGACTCACCTTGCGCGCGCCCAGTACCGCCGGCACCTCGTCGTCGCGAAGCTGCTTCAGCGTTGCCGGCGGCAGGCCATAGTCGATGGCGTCGACAATGATGACCGCGTCCGCCTCTTCCAGATAAGGCAGGAGATAGAGGCCCTGCGTGCCGCCATCGAGCGCGGTGACGTGTTCGGGCAGCTCGTAGCGCGCCTGCAATTCCTCGATGACGCGGACGCCGAAGCCCTCATCCGCCCACAGGATGTTGCCGATGCCGAGTATGAGAATGCGTTCGTCGGCCATGAGCGACGTCTCCTCGAAGCGACTTTTCCGTTCCCCAGGCGCGAGCGGTCTGACCGCCGCTCTTTTGAATCTGTCTCAATTCAAACAGCGTGCCACTCGGGGATCCACCCATTAAGTCGTTGGCGATATTGTCGAAATCTGCGGATCCGCAGTGAAAGCCACCTGCGGTCTGGAAAGAGTCCTTCCAATTTCGACCTGAAACGGAAATCTGTCATCCAGATAAAAAGAAGGGCGCGGCCGAGGCCGCGCCCTCAAAGCCGGCCTGTCCCCGCAGGCCGTATTCCGGGAAGGACCGGAATCTCAGTCGGGATCGTCATCCTTGAAGGTGCGCACACCCGAGACCATCGTGGAAACGATGGACTGGCGGGACATGATGTCCTCGCGGATCGCCGCATAGACGTGGACGATGATGAACAGCAGGATCGCCCACATGCCGAGACGGTGCCAGGTGTGCACGTCGAGGCTGCCGCCGAGCAGCGGGATGACCCAGCCGAACAGATGATCCTGCCAGCTGCCCGGCCCCGCCCCCTCGGAATAGAGGGCGAAGCCGGTGACGATCATGAACACCGAGCCGACGCCGATGGCCCAGAACATGGCGAACTGCGCCAGCGGGTTGTGGCCGACATATTTCTTCGGCTTGGCTTCGAGGAAGAAATACCACCGCGCCTCCTCGAACAGGCCGCGCCAATAGGCCCGGCTCCAGAACGGCAGGATGAACAGCTGTCGCGCATGGTGGTTGCCGACGAAGGCCCAATAGATGCGGAACAGGAAGCCGACGGCGAAGATGTAGCCGGCGGAGAAGTGCAGGAAGCGGATGGTGCCCATCACATAGTGCTGGCTCGCCTCGCCTGACAAGGTCGGGAGCGGCTGGCCGATGAGGTAGCCGGTCAGCGCGAGCACGCTGATCGCCGCGGCATTGGTCCAGTGCCACAGGCGCACCGGCGCCTCATAGACATAGACGGCGCTCACCCGGCCCACCGGCTCGCCGTCTATGGTGGCGGGCAAGGCCGGAGGCGCAGTGTGGAGGGAAGCGGGGTCGATGCTGGTCATCGCCGCCTCCCCTCAGCGCACCGTGACCCGCGCCATCTCCGCCCCGTCGGGCGCGATGACGTGCGTCGAGCAGGCGAGGCACGGATCGAAAGAGTGGAGCGTGCGCAGGATCTCCACCGGCTCCTCCGGCCGCTCCATCGGCGTGTTCATGAGCGAAGCCTCGAAGGCGCCGATATTGCCCTTGGGGTCGCGCGGGCCGCCATTCCAGGTGGTCGGCACCACGCATTGATAGTTCTCGATCCGCCCGTCCTTGATCTTGATCCAGTGGCCGAGCCCGCCGCGAGGCGCCGCCACCGTGCCGACGCCCTTGGCCTCCTTCGGCCAGGTCGCGGGGTCCCATTTCTCGACATTGGCGGTGGAACTGTCGCCGGCCTTGATGTTGGCGATGAGGTGGTCGAAATCGTCCAGCATCATCTGGGCGCAGTAATGCGCCTCCAGCGCCCGCGCCAGCGTGCGCCCGATGGTGGTGGGCAGCGCCTGCTGCGGCGTGAGGCTGGTGCCGGCGAGCGCGTTGAAGCGGCCGAGCGAGTCGTCCACCTGCCCCTTCACATAATCGACGCCATGGGCATAGGCGAGGATGTAGCGGGCGAGCGGCCCGACCTCCACCGCATTGCCCTTCCAGCGCGGCGCCTTGATCCAGGAATATTTGGCGCTCTCGTCGATCTCGCGAATGTCGGTGCGCGTGCCCTTGGCGTTGGGGCCGAGCTCGTATTTCGGCTGGGTAACACCGTCCCAGGGATGCAGACCCTTGTCGGCATTGCCGTCGCCATAGCTGTACCAGCTATGGGTGACGAACTCCTGCACCTGCTCCGGGTCGCGCGGGTCGATGGGGTGAACCTCGTCCCACTTGCCGTTGAGGATGACGCCGCCCGGCAGGCGGTCGGTCTCCTTGCGGCCCTGCACCGCTTCATAGTCGCCATAGTCCATGACGTTGAGGCCGGAGAGGCCGCCGCCATAGAGCCAGCCCTTGTAGAAGGAGGCGATGGCGATCACGTCGGGGACATAGACGTTCTTGGAGAAGGCGAAGGCTTCCTGCAGCTTCAGCTTGACGAAGTTCAGCCGCTCCATGTTCAGCGGCGCGCCGGCGGCCATGTTGCCGTCCATGTTGATGGCGCAGGGCACGCCGCCCACCATGTAGTTCGGATGCGGGTTCTTGCCGCCGAAAATGGTGTGAACCTTGACAATCTCCTTCTGGAAATCGAGCGCCTCCAGGTAATGCGTCACCGCCATCAAATCGGCCTCGGGCGGCAGCTTGTAGGCCGGGTTGTCCCAGTAGCCGTTCTTGAAGATGCCGAGCTGGCCGCTTTCGACGAATTTCTTCAGCCGGTTCTGCACATCGCGGAAATAGCCGGGGCTGGAATTGGGATGGTCGGGTCCGACCATCTGCTGCAGCTGCGAGGTCGCCTTCGGATCGGCCTTCAGCGCATTGACCGGGTTGACCCAGTCCAAAGCGTGCAGGTGATAGAAGTGCACGACATGGTCGTGCCATTGCAGCACCTTGGCCATGATCTCGCGGATCAGGAAGGCGTTGTTGGGAATGCGGATGTCGAGCGCGTCCTCCACCGCGCGCACCGAGGTGAGCGCGTGGCAGCCGGTGCACACGCCGCAGATGCGCTCGACGAAGGCCCAGGCGTCGCGGGGGTCGCGCCCTTTGAGGATCACCTCCAGCCCGCGCCACATGGTGCCGGTGGAAACCGCATTGCGGATGACATTATTGGAATCGACATTCACCTCGCAGCGCATATGGCCTTCGATGCGGGTGACGGGATCGACGACGATGCGCTTGCCTGACGTGTCGAGGCTGAAGCCGTTGGGGGTCTGGATGGTCATGCCGCGTCTCCCGTGTGGCTGGAGCCGTTCGAACCGTTGCCGTGCTTGTGCTGGGCGCGCTTGAGCGCGCTCACCGCGGCATGCAGCGCCACCGCGCCGCCCACCGCCGCCGCCGCGCCGAGGCCGACCCGGTCGGCGGTGGATTCGATGCCGAAGCCGACGCCGTGCAGATCGGTGAGGCGCGCATACCAGGAGCCCTTGTCCCAGAAGCCGTCTTCCGAACAGCCGATGCAGCCATGACCGGCCTGGATCGGGAAGGAGGTGCCCTCGTTCCAGCGCACGGTGGAACAGGCGTTGTAAGTGGTCGGGCCCTTGCAGCCGACCTTGTAGAGGCAATAGCCCTTGCGCGCGCCCTCATCGTCGAAGGACTCGACGAACTGGCCGGCGTCGAAATGCGGCCGGCGGTAGCATTTGTCGTGGATGCGCTGGGAATAGAACATTTTCGGCCGCCCCTGCCGGTCGAGCTCGGGCATGCGGTCGAAGGTGAGCATGTAGGTGATCACGCCGGTCATCACCTCGGCGATGGGCGGGCAGCCCGGCACCTTGATGATCGGCTTGTCGGTGATGACTTCGTGCACCGGCGTGGCGCGGGTCGGGTTCGGGCGCGCCGCCTGCACGCAGCCATGCGAGGCGCAGGAGCCCCAGGAGATCACCGCCTTGGCGTCCTTCGCCACCATGCGCAGCTGGTCGAGGAAGGGCTTGCCGCCGATGATGCAGTACATGCCATCCTCGTTCAGCGGCGGGTTGCCTTCCACGGCGAGGATGTAGTTGCCCTTGTACTTCTCCATCACCTCCTGAAGGATCGCCTCGGCCTGATGCCCGGCGGAGGCCATCAGCGTGTCGTCATAGTCGAGCGAGATCATCGACAGCACGACATCCTTGGCGAGCGGATGCGCCGAGCGGATGAAGCTCTCCGAGCAGCAGGTGCATTCCAGCCCGTGCAGCCACAGCACCGGCGTGCGCGGCTTGGTTTCCATGGCATGGGCGATCTGCGGCACGAATTCCGGGCCGAGACCGAGCGCGGCGGCGGTCAGCGAACAATATTTGAGGAAGGATCGGCGGGTGATGCCCTGCCGTCGCATCACCTCATAAAACGTCTCAAGCCCAGCCATGCGGCTCCCTCCGGTGTGCTTGTTGTCCGGCGCGTCGGCGCGCACCGATGGAAGGACAACAGCAACCCGCGTGCCACCGCGCTTTCATGTTTTGGATCAATGAATTAAGCTATTCTTCCGCCATTTGCCGCCGGAAGCGCCGAGACCGCTTTGCCGGAGGAGCGGAAAGCGGCTTACCGCCCGCCGCGCGGCGCAACTCCCAGCCGCGCGGCCGCGACCGCCGCCTGCCCGAGGGCGAGGCCGCCATCATTGGCCGGCACCTCGCCGGGCAGCAGCAGGCTCCGGCCGGAAGGCTCCAGCCGCGCCACCAGCATTTCCAGCAGCAGCGCGTTCTGGCAGACCCCGCCGGACAGGGCGATGGCCCTCGCCCCCTGCGCGGCGGCGAGGGAGAGCGCAAGGTCGGCAAAGCTCTCGGCCACCCCCGCATGGAAGCGCCGTGCGATGGAGTCGAGCGAGCACCCCGCCGCGAGGTCGGCGCAGGCCGCCCGCCACATCGGGGCGGGGTCGATCTCCATGAGATTGCCCACCGGCGCGCGGCCGAAGGGATAGGGCGGCACGTCTCCGGCCATTTCCGCCACCGCCTGCAGCGCCATTGCCGCCTCGCCCTCGAAGCTGAGGCGGGGTGGCGCGAGACCGAGCAGCGCGGCCATGGCGTCGAACAGGCGGCCGGTGGAACTTGCCAGCGGCGCGTTGAGACCGCGCGCGATCATGGCGCGCAACGTCGCGACCGGAAGCCCGGCGAACAGCGCATCCGGCACCGCCTCCGGCCCCAGCGCGACATCGAGATGGGCGAGGAGCACGCGCCAGGGTTCTCGATTGGCCGCGTCGCCGCCGGCAAGCGGGATCGGCCTCAGCCGCGCGAGCCGGCGGCTGTCGCGGTAATCGCAGAGGAGGATTTCCGCGCCCCAAATGGTGCCGTCCTCGCCAAACCCGAGCCCGTCGAGCGCGATGCCGATCACCGGCCCGCCCTCCAGCGGCCAGCCGCGTTCCGCCATCACGGCGGCGATATGGGCGTGGTGGTGCTGCACGGCGATCAGCGGCAGGCCGCGCGCCTCCGCCAGCGCGGCGCCGAAGCGGCTCGGCGGATAGTCCGGGTGCGTGTCGACGGCAATCGCCGCCGGGCGGTGGTCGAACAGGACGGTGTAATCGGCGATCGCCTGCTCGAAGGCGTCCTGCGTCGCCGGCTCGTCGAGATCGCCGAGATGATGCGACAGCAGCGCCTTGCCGCCGATGGTGAGGCAGATCGCGCTTTTCAGCGCGCCACCAAGCGCCAGCACCGGCGGCGCCGGCGCGAAGCCGGCGGGCAAATCGCGCGGCGCCGGGGCAAGGCCACGGCCGCGCCGCATCACCTGCGGCCGGCCGGCGGCGAACTGCACCACGCTGTCGTCGAGCCGCCGGGCAATGGGGCGGTCATGGGTAAGCAAGCCGTCGACAATCTCGGCGAGCCCCGCCCTCGCTGCCTCGTCGCGAAAAATCTGGGGTTCGCCGGAGCGGTTGGCGCTGGTCATCACCAGCGGCCGCCCGACCGTCTCCATCAGCTGATGATGCAGCGGCGTATAGGGCAGCATCACCCCCAGCCGGTTCTGCCCCGGCGCCACGGCGGCGGCGAGCGCGCTCTCCGGGCGCAGCCGCAGCAGGAGGATGGGCGCCGACGGATGCGTAAGCGCCGCGATCTCCGCGTCGCCGGCGACGCAGAACGCCTCCACCATGGCCGGATCGCGCAGCATCACCGCCAGCGGTTTGGTCGGGCGGTGCTTGCGGGCGCGCAGTTCGGCCACACTGGCCTCGCTGGTCGCGTCACAGGCGATGTGAAAGCCGCCGATTCCCTTGATGGCGAGGATCTTTCCCGCGCGCAGCCGCAGGGCGGCGGCCTCCACCGGGTCGCCGTCGATCACCTCCCCGCCCGCCTCCAGCCACAGCCTCGGCCCGCACTCCGGGCAGGCGATGGGCTGAGCGTGGAAGCGCCGATCGGCCGGGTCGGCATATTCGGCCCGGCAGGCCGCGCATAGGCTGAAGCCGCGCATCGTGGTCGCCGCGCGGTCATAGGGCAGTCCCTCGACGATGGAGAAGCGCGGCCCGCAATCCGTGCAGTTGGTGAAGGCGTAGCGATGCCGGCGGGCGGCGGGATCGGCGATCTCGGCGCGGCAGGCCGGGCAGGTCGCGATGTCGGCGACGATGCCGACCGACACCGTGCCGGGCGCGCTGGCGGCGATGATGAATCCGCTGCCAGCGAAGGAAGGCGCCGCCCGGCGCTCGATCGATTCCACGCGGGCGAGCGGCGGCGCCTCGGCGGCAAGCGCCGCGGCGAAGGCGTCGAGAACCGGAGGCGGCCCGGAAGCGACGATAACCACCGCATCGCCGCGATTGCTCACCTCGCCATCGAGCCCAAGGCGCTGCGCCAGCCGCCACACGAAGGGGCGGAAGCCGACGCCCTGCACGATGCCGCGGACGATGATCTCCTCGCTGGGCATGGCGCCGCTCAATGCACCGTGCAGACCATGCAGGGGTCGAAGGAGCGGACGATGTGCTGAACCGCCACCGGCGTGGTCTCGCCCTGGCGCACCGGCGCCCCGACCAGTGCCGCCTCCAGCGGCCCCGGCATCCCGGCCGCATCGCGCGGCGAGAAGTTCCAGGTGGTCGGCGCGATGATCTGATAGCCAGCGATGCGCCCGTTCTCCACCCGCAGCCAGTGCCCGAGCGCGCCCCGCGCCGCCTCAGTGAGCCCTGCCGCCCGCCCATGGCTGGGCAGGGTGCCCTGCGCGCACCAGGGCGCGCCGGGGGTGAGTTCATGCACCCAGCGCTCCATGGCGATCAGAGTACGCGCGGTCTCCACCAGCCGCGCCACAACGCGGGCCAGCACGCTGCCGCCCTCGCTCTGCACGATGTCGCGGATCAGTGGCTGGCCGTCCACCATCTGCCGGGCGACGGCGCCCGTCTCGAAGGGCAGGCCATGAAGGCGCGGCGCCTTGCACCAGCTATAGCCGGTCTCGTCCTCCACATCCGGCAGGGTCGAGCCGTCGAAGGGATGGTGCGGATGGGTGCGATGCTCCATACGCGCATGTGTATGGTCTTCCGCGATGGCGCTCAGATCCACCGCGCCCGCGCCGTCCGGGGTGAAGATCCCGCGCGCGTAAAGCGGCATCTCGGCGCCGGGATAGGCGCCATAGCTGAGATAGCGGTCATAGGCGCGGCCGAGCCGGCCAAGGTCGAGATCGGCGGCGATGTCGAGGAAGAGGCGGAAATCGCCCTCCGGGCCGGCGGCGCGCCAGCGGTCCAGTTCCTCGCGGGCGGAAAGTTCGGCGACGCGCTCCAGCTTCGCCCCGAACAACCCTTCTTCCAGCGCCCGCCGCACCGCGCCGAGCGTCGCCGCCAGGCGCACCTTGTCGCGCGCGTCGGCGCCGCGCGTCACCCCGCCCGGCTGGATCGCCAGAGTGTGTGGCCAGCGCCCGGCGAGCAGGCCGAGCACATGCAGGAGCGTGGTCCGCGTCTCCAGCGCCTTGCGCACCGCGCTGCCCTGCGCCGCCTTGAAGCGCGCTTCGACGCGCGGAAACCACGGCCGCTCCGCATAAAAGGCGCGGGCGAAGTCCGGCATGAAGAAGACGTGGAAGTGGGTGAGATGGTCGGCCACATTCTCGGTGGCGACGATGAGATTGGTCGCCACACGGCCATTGTCGGTCGGCACCAGCCCCTGCACCCCGGCGAGCGCCAGCGCGGCGGCGTGGGATTGCGACACCGAGCAGATGCCGCAGATGCGCGGCGCGATCACCAGCGCGTCGCGCGGGTCGCGGCCTTCCAATATGCGCTCGAAGCCCCGGAACAGCGGCGACGACACGAAGGCCGCCGCCACCCGGCCCTGCGCCAGCTCCAGCCGCACTTCCAGGTCGCCCTCGACCCGGTTGAACGGGCCGACGACGAGCCGCGCCGTGCCCTCGCTGCTGCCCGTATCGCTCATCGGCGCTTGATGTCCCGGACGGCGGGCGGGCGCACCACATGGTCGCTGGTCGCGTTCAGCCGCAGCCGCTCCGGCGTCGCCGCCTTGGCGAGCGAGGACAGCGCCACAAACCACGCCTTCGGCATGTCGGTGGGCAGGCCGACCGGGAAACCGGCGATTTTCGGCGTCTCGACGAAGGCGTGGCCGGGCTCCTCGAATTCCGGTGCGGTGCAGTTGATGCAGGCATAGCCGCCGCGCGTACAGGAGCCCTCCCCGTTCCACAGGCGGGTGTTGCAATCGGCATGCGCCTGCGTGCCGAGGCAGCCCAAATGCTCCATCATGCAGCCGAGATCCGACATCTTCTCCGCGCTGGCCTTGTACTCGTAATATTCATTGCGCGGGCAGCCATGATGCACGAGATGGTCGGCATAGAAGCGCGGGCGGCGATAGACATCGAGATCGTCCGCCCCCAGCAGTCCCGCCGCCAGCAGCATCAGCGTTTCCGTCACCCAATTGGGATGGGTCGGGCAGCCCGCGACATTGATGACAGGCAGGCCGGAACGCGAGCGGAAGGCGGCGCCGAGCGCCCCGCCCTCGCGACGCCCGTCATATTGCAGCCCGCAGGCATCGGTGGGGTTGGCGCCGGCGGCGGTGACGCCGCCATAGGCGGCGCAGGTGCCGACCGCGACGACAGTCTCCGCCACCGCCGCCAGCCGCCGCACCCATTCGATGGTGGGAACGCCCGTGCCGGCGAGGATGTGGAAGCGCCCGGTATCCTTGGGGCCGCGCAGCATGGCGCCTTCCACGCACAAGGCGTCGAGCCGGAGCGTGCCGTCGAGCACCTGTTCGAACAGCGCCACCGCCTCCGCCCCGGTCTCCTCCGACAGGGTCGGGTGCCAGAGGAAGCGGATATTGGCGCTCTCCAGCGTGGTGGCGAGGTCGGGGGCCTCCGCGCACAGCATCGACATGGTGCAGCCGCCGCAGCCGCCGGACTGGATCCACAGCACGTTGAAAGGTGCGGGTTCGGGCGGCGCGAGCATGATCTCAATCTCCGTTCGCGGCGCTGCCGGCCGGCAGCGTCAGCGTCATCACCGCCCCGCCCTCAGGATGGTTGGCGGCCTCCAGCGTGCCGCTATGCTCCTGCACGATGCCGTAGCTGATGGAAAGCCCGAGCCCGGTGCCCTTGCCCACCGCCTTGGTGGTGAAGAACGGATCGAAAATGCGCGAAGCGATGTCGGGGGCGATGCCCGGCCCGGTGTCGCGCAGGGTGAGCGTGACCGCCTCGCCCGCCCGGCCGGTGATGTCCAGCCGCTGCACGGGCTGGCCTTCCATGGCATCGAGCGCGTTCTGCACCAGATTCATCAGCACCTGATGGATATGGCCGGGATGGCCGACCACCACCAGTCCGTCGCCGAGGTCGAACTGCGTCTCGATCGTCGGCCGCTGCGCTTTCACCACCCATTCCAGCGCGGAGCGGACCAGCGGGGCGAGGTCGAACGCCTCCCAGGCCTCGCGCCGTTCGGAGGAGAAATGGCGCAGATCCGCGACGATGTCGCGCACCCGCTCGGCGCCTTCCAGCATGCCGTCGAGCGTGCCGGCGATATTGGCCAGCGTCGTGTCGATCTTCAGTTCGGCCTGCAGCTTCGCCAGGGCCGGCCCGCTCACCCCGCGATGCACCGCGTCGAGATAGGTGGTGAGCCGCGCGCCGTAGCGCTTCAGCGTATGGGCGTTGCCATAGACGAAGGAGATCGGGTTGTTCAGCTCATGCGCCACGCCGGCGACGAGACGGCCGAGCGAGGCCATTTTTTCCGAATGGACCAGCTGCTTCTGCGTCTGCTTCAGCCGCTCATGCGCGGCGGCGAGGTCGCTATAGGCCTGGCGCAATTCGCCGATAGGCCGGCCGACCAGCACCATGCCGACCGCACGCCCGCGGGAATCGAAGCGCACCGCGCCATTGACCGACACCGGCAGCGGCCCCGCTGGCGTCGCGAACAGCAGTTCGCGGTCGCTGAGGCGCGCGCGCCGCTCGATGGTGGCGCGCAGATCGTCGAAAGTGGTCGGCGATTCCGCCGCGATAAGTTCGCGCAGATGCCGCCGCTCCAGATCGCCCGGCGGCCGCTGGAAGGCCCGCTCGGCGGCGAGGTTCACCTGTTCGATACGGCCGGCGGGGTCGCAGGCGATGAGCACGTCGGTCATCGACGACATCAGGCCGGCGATGAAGGTCTGCGCCTCCTCAAGCTCGGCGTTCTTCTGTTCGAGCGCGACCTGCTGGGCGACGAGTTCGGCATAGGTCTCGTCCATCTTGCGGATGACGGCGATCCAGGCATCGTCCGTCTGGCCGGCGAACGGGGCGAGCAGGTCCGCACCCGGGAGAGGTGCCTCAATATCCTTCGGCGAACCTTTCGGCGATTGCGACATGGCACCTTCAGCGTCGGTTTCGCGGCACAGTAGAATGCGCCTGCGAGGCCGGCAATGAAACCCTCACCCCGCCGGCGCCGCTGGGTTCGGCGCCGGCGCCTCACAAAGGCTCGCCCGGCTCGTGATCGACGAGATAGTCGATCTGGCGGCGGCCATTGGCGCCGGCGCGGATGGCGACCTCCACCCCGAACACGTCGCGAATGAGGGCGGGGGTCAGCACCTCCTCCGGCGCGCCGGCCGCCACCAGCCGGCCGGCGGCGAGCACGCCGATGCGGTCGCAGAACAGCGAGGCGAGGTTGAGATCGTGCAGCGCCACGATGCAGGTCACGCCGAGCCGCCGCACCAGCCTGAGAATGGAGAGCTGGTGCTGGATGTCGAGATGGTTGGTCGGCTCGTCGAGAATGAGCTCGCGCGGCGCCTGCGCCAGCGCGCGGGCGATATGGACGCGCTGGCGCTCGCCGCCCGACAGCGTGTGCCAAAGCTGGTCGTGCCGCTCGGAAAGGCCGACCCGTTCGAGGGCCGCATCAACGGCATGCTCATCTTCCGCACTCCACGCGGCGAAGGCGGCGCGGTGGGGCGTACGCCCCAGCCGCACCACATCGCAGACGGTGAGCGCGATCTCGGTCGTTGCCTGCTGCTCGACAAAGGCGAGACGCCGGGCAAGGTCGCGCCGGCCGACGCCGGCAATGTCCTCCCCGTCCAGCGTCACCACGCCGCTCGCCACCTTGCGCAGGCGGCAGAGCAGGCGCAGCAGGCTCGACTTGCCCGAGCCATTGGGGCCGATCAGGCCGAGCACACGGTTGGGCTCGACCTCCAGCGTCACGCCGTCGACGATGAGCTTGCCGCCCGCGCCCCAGCGCACATCATGGGTGGCGAGCGTCATGCGGGCCGCCTCGCGCGGTAGAGGATGAAGGCAAAGGCCGGCGCGCCGACCAGCGCGGTGACGATGCCGATGGGCAGGATCTGCTGCGGCACCAATATGCGCGAAAGCACATCGGCGAGGATCATGAACACCGCGCCGATGATGAGGCAGGCCGGCAGCAGCCGGGCATGGCCGGGCCCGACGAGAAAGCGCGCCGCATGCGGGATAACCAGCCCGACAAAGCCGACCGTGCCGACGATCGCCACCATGGTGGCGGTGAGCAGCGCGGTGGTGGCCAGCAGCACCAGCCGCACCCGCGCCACAGGGATGCCGAGCGAGGCCGCCGCATCGGCGCCGAAGGCGAAGGCGTCGAGCGCCTTGGCGTGGACCATGCAGACCAGGAAACCGAGCAGCGCCACCGGCGCGGCCACCGCGAGGTCCGACCAGCGCACGCCGCCGAAATTGCCGAGCAGCCAGAACATCACGCCCCGCGCCTGTTCGGCGCTCGCCATGGTGGTGACAATGGTGGCGGTCGCCGCGTTGAACAGCTGCGAGCCGGCGACGCCGGCGAGGATCACCCGGTCGCTGGCCCCGCCTGCCCCGGCGGCCAGCAGGCCGACGAGCACCAGCGCCGCCACCGAGCCGAGAAACGCCCCGCCGGACAGGCCGAGCGTCGCCCCGCCAAGCCCGAGGATCATCACGCAGACCGCGCCCGTGGAAGCGCCGGCGGAGACGCCGAGAATATAGGGTTCCGCCAGCGGGTTGCGCAGCAGCGCCTGCAGGATCGCGCCGGAAAGCGCCAGCGCGCCGCCGCACAAGGCCGCCATCAGCGCCCGGCTCAGCCGGTACTCGAAGATCACCCCCTGCTGGATGGCGCTGACGGGATAGCCGAGATCGAACAGGCCGTTGCCGAGCGCGCGGAAGGCGACGGCGAGCGGGATCGGCATCTCGCCGACCGTCACCGCCAGCGCGATGGCGACGACGAGCGCGGCGAGGGAGAGGCCGGCGAGGGCAAACCGCGCCGGCCAGTTCGGCCCGATGGCGAGATGGCTCAATGGACCAGACCGAAGCCCTGCACCGCCGTGGCGATGGCCTCCAGGCCGTCCACCGTGTCGAGCCCCGGCCTTGTGGCGGCGACATCGACAATGACGATGCGCCCGTTCTTCACCGCGGAGAGCTGGCTGGCCACAGGATCGGTCTTGAGGAAGGCGAGCTTGGCGTCGATATCGTCGGCGGGAAAGCGGCGGCGGTCCATCTTCACCAGCACCAGCACGTCGGGATCGTTGGCGGCGATGGTTTCCCAGCCGACCAGCGGCCATTCCTCTTCCGTGGTGATGATGTTGCGGGCGCCGAGCTGTTCCATCACATAGGCCGGCACGCCGTTCTTGCCGGCGAGGAACGCGTCGCCCTTGATCTCCTTGCTGGAGAACCACAGCGCCATCGATATATTCCGCCCCTTCAGCGGAGCGACGGTGCGGGCGGCGGCGTCCTCGCGCGCCTTCAGGCTGGCGATGAGCGCGTCGGCGCGGTCCGACACGTCGAAGATGGCACCATATTCCCGGATGTTCCGGTAGAGCAGTTCGGTCGAATACAACTGCGTGCGCACGCCGTCGCCGGCGCCGCTATTGTCCTTGCCGACGCAGTCGGTGGGCGAGACATAGACCGGCACCTTCACCCCGTCGAAGCGCTCGCGCTTGCCGACGATGCCATTGGGACCGATGTGCCACTCATACATGGCGACGACGAGGTCCGGCTCCTGCCCGACCACCGCCTCGAAGCTCGGATCATTGTCGGCGAGCCGCTTCACCCCTTCATTGACCGCCGCATAAGGCTTGGCCACGGGGCCGAACCACAGCGCGCTGGCGACCACGCGGTCGCCGAGGCCGAGCGCATAGAGGATTTCCGTCTGCGCCTGGCCGATGCTCACCACCCGCTTGGGCGCGTGGTCGATCACCACCTTGGAGCCGCAATTCTCAAGGGTGAGCGGATAGGTCGTGCCGGCGAAGGCCTGGGTGATGCCCGCGCCCGCGAGCAGGCCAAGCGCCACGGCGAAGCCCTGGGCCGAGCGACGGAAAAGATGAGAGGTCGTGTTGAGCATTGTTACCGCTTCCTGAACAGGAAGACGGGAAGCGTAAAGGACACCACCCCAGGCAGGAGCGAATCGCACTCCCGCCGGGAAGGCAACCTTCGGAGCACCCCGCCCGAAAGATTGTGTGCGATCAGGGCAGGTCTCCTGGCTCGCGGGTCGACGCTGGCTCCACCCGGCCTTCCCAGCGCCCGGCCGAAACCGGGACGCCAGTGGACGATGGGCAGAGGGCTCGCCGCTTACAGTTGCGGGGGCAGCCTCGGCTTTGGCGCGGGGCGCCTCACCGAGTTCCCTCTTAGCTTCGGGCGGAGTGCCCGAAGAACCGTGATCGGCCGCGACCGTAAACGCTTCGCCCCCGTCGTCAAGCGTGCCGGTTCGCCCCTACCCCGTCCGCCTTTCGCCAGCGCAGGATGAATTTGATACATTGTATCACTTGCGAGGACAAGACCGGCGCACCGGCACGTGGCCGAAAGTTGGCGGCGGGCGATCTTGCCCGGCTTCGAGCGAAATATCATAGTCGCACCAGCAGATTCCCCTACCGTCGGCAGCGCCGGGCGGGAGCCTCGATCCCGCACCGGACGGGCGCCTGCCTGGCAGCGCCGTCATGTCTTTCCCAAGGGCCCACCCATGCCGCGCAAGCCGACGAACATCATCTACTCGGCCAATGAGAAGCCGCCGGCCGGCACGGTGCTCATCCTCGGGGTCCAGCACGCCACGCTCGCGCTTCTGTTCATCGTCTATCCGCTCGTCGCCGCCGCCGAGGCGGGGCTGTCCTTCGACGATACCCAGCTCTTCATCACCAGTTGCATCATCTTCATGGGCATCGCCACGCTGCTGGAATGCCTGCCGCGTCCGGGCGCCGGCATGCTGCTGGTGCAGATTCCCAACATGGCGCACATGCCGCTGGCGGTGCAGTCGCTCGCCGCCGGCGGGCCGGCGCTTTACGCCGGCATGAGCCTCGTCGCCGCCATCTCGCAGCTCACCCTGTCGCGGTTCATGCGCGCGCTCAGGGCGGTGTTTCCGCCGGAAGTGTGCGGCGTCGCCGTCACCATGCTGGGGGTCGCCCTCGCCGATCCGGCGCTGCGGCGGGTGTTCGGCATTTCCGGCGCGATCACGCCCGATCTCGATCTGCGCTACGCCCTCGTCAGCTCGGTGACGCTGGTCATCATTGTCGGCCTCGCCATCTTCTCGCGCGGCATGCTGCGCCTGTTCGCGGTGGCGATCGGCGCCGCGATCGGCTGGATCCTGGCGGCCTATCTCGGCGTCGCGCCGGAGCCCAATGCCAGCTTCGCCACCCTGCCCTATATCGATATTCCGCATCTCGGCTGGCCGGGCGTCAGCTTCTTCTCCTGGGCGCTGATCCCGGCGGCGATCATCACCGGCGTGCTGTCCGCCGTGGACATGGTCGGCACTGTGGTGTCGATGCAGCGCATGGACGATGCCGACTGGCGCCGCGCCGATCTCGACCAGGCGGGACGCGCCATTCAGGCCAACTGCCTCGGCGATATCGGCACCGCCATTACCGGCGGCTTCGCCAGCGCCTCCTCCTCGGCCGCCGTCGGCGTCGCCTTCGCCACGGGTACGACGGCGTGGCGGGTGGGTGCGGTCTCCGGCATCCTCATCATCCTCGCCGCCTTCTCGCCCCGCCTCATCGGCGTGCTCACCATCATCCCCTCCCCGGTCATCGGCGCCATCCTCATCTATGCCGCCGCCTTCCTCACCGTGGCGGGCATGGAACTCATCCTCTCCCGCCGCCTCAGCGACCGGCGCATCTTCACCGTCGGCCTCGCCATCCTCACCGGCCTCGCCGTGGCCATACTCCCCGGCCTTGTCGGCCTCACGCCGGAATGGGCGCAGCCGATCCTCGAATCGCCGCTCTCCATCTCCACCGCCGTCGCCATCGTGCTGAACCTGGTCTTCCGCATCGGTATCCGCCAGGAAGCCTCGCGCGAGGTGACGACGGCCGACAACCCCTTCACCGTCGCCACCGAATTCCTCGAATATCAGGGCGACCTGTGGGGGGCGCGGCGCGACGTGATCTCCATGGCGATCCCCGTCGTGGCGGAAGGGGTGGAGATGCTGCTCGACACCGGCGTCGCGCCGGGCAAGCTGGAAGTGCGGGCGCATTTCGACGAGGAGAATTTCGACGTGGCTCTGCTCTATGAGGGCGAGCCGATCACCATCCCCGACCATCGCCCCTCGCCCGAAGACCTTCTGGGCGACGCCCACGCCGTCGCCCGCTTCGTCGGCTACATGCTGAGCAAGCGGGCCGACAGGCTGGTGCTCGGCACGGACGGCACCCGGGAGAAACTGACCCTGCGCTTCGAGCACTGACCGCATCGCCGGCCCCCAGCCCAGCGCTTGCACCGGCGCTTGCACGGTTTTGGCTTTGCCGATAATCCTCTTCCATCCTCGCGCGGACGGGCTGGCAGGCGCTGGGCCGCGCGGCCTCCCCGATGCCGCCGCCC
The DNA here is from genome assembly GCF_030813495.1 of Ancylobacter polymorphus. Lineage (GTDB taxonomy): Bacteria > Pseudomonadota > Alphaproteobacteria > Rhizobiales > Xanthobacteraceae > Ancylobacter > Ancylobacter polymorphus. Next base: position 702,676 of record NZ_JAUSUI010000001.1, read on the forward strand.
TCCCGAATTCTGGAGCCGAGCCTTGATACATATCGACCGCATCGTCGAGGGCGCCGTCGTCGTCACCGCCGTCAAGGGACGGCTCGACAGCAGTTCCTCGCCCAAGCTGGAGGAATTCCTCATCGACGCCGCGCCGAGCGGGACCGTGCTGCTCGACTTCGCCGAGCTCACCTATATCAGCTCGGCCGGCCTGCGCGTCGTGCTCAAGGCGACCAAGCTGCTGCGCGGCGCCGGCGGCACGCTGGCGGTCTGCGGCCTCATTCCACAGGTGCACGAAGTGTTCGACGTGAGCGGCTTTTCCTCGCTGATCCCGATCCATCCCAGCCGCGAGGCGGCGCTCGCCACCCTCGGCTGACCACACCACCGGCACGCGCGGCGGAGCGGGCGATGACCGACATGCGGCTCGATCTACGCCTGCCCAACAACCTGGGCGAGCTCGACGCGCTCAGCACACGGATCGAAGGCTTCATGGAGGACGCCGGGGTTCCGCCGACCCCGGCCTATCGACTGCAGCTCGCCGTGGATGAGTTCTTCAACAACGCGGTCGATTACGGCTATCCCGACGGCCGCGCGGGCGAGATTGTCATTGAGGTGAGCCGCACCGGCGACCGCCTTGACCTCTTTTTCAGCGATGATGGCGACCCGTTCGATCCTTTCGCCGCGCCGCCTCCCGATCTCGACGGCACGCTGGAGGAGCGGCGCATCGGCGGGCTCGGCGTGCATCTCGTGCGCACCTTCGCCGACCACTTCGCCTATGCGCGCGAGAACGGGCGCAATGTGAAGCGCCTCACCTTCGCTCTTTAGAGCCTGGTCCGATCACGTTGCGTCGCCCTGAGCGGTGAATCAGCCTCTGAACGTTCTCTAGCCCACGCTGCGGGCGCGGCGCACCTGCGTCATCCCGTTTACCAGCCGGCGCGCCAGCCAGACGATGCGCTCGAACAGCACCGTCATGCGGAACAGCGCGTTCTGCTCCGCCGCGGCCAGTTCGCTCTGCGAGGAGAGGCGCTGGCGCAGTTCCTCCATCAGCCGGTCGCGATGGCCGAGCAAGGCGAGCACCACTTCCGGCTCCTCCGCCCCGAGGCTCTCGGCATGGTCGGCGACGGCGCCGAGCAGCAGATGCAGCGCCTCGTTCAGCCGCTGCGCGGTCGGCACATGGCGGACAGCGGCGGCCTCGTGCGCATAATCGGCCAGCGCTTCATGCAGGGCGCCGGCATTGTTGGCGGCATCGTCGAGCAGCAGCGCCACCGCCACCTGGTCGCGGGCCAGCTGCGCGTCGAGCAGCGAGGCGAGATAGGCGCGGATCGCCTCGGTGAGGCTGGCGCCGGCAGTGCGCAGCACCGTTGCGGACGGGGCGGACGGGTCGCCCTCCTCCCGCACATGCTCGATCATCTGCGGCAGGCGGCCGCTCAGGCGCGCCACCTCGCGCGTGGCGAGGTCCAGTGCCGCCTCGGTGTCGCCCAGCGCCTCGCGTAGCAGGAAGGCGGGCTGGGACAGCGTTTCCACCGCGTTCATCGGCAGCAGCCGCGCCAGGATGCGGCGGGTCGGCGCTTCGAGCAGCGCGGAGGCGATCGCCCCGCCGATCTGCGCCGCCAGGAACAGCAGCGCCAGCACGGCGCCGATGTCTCCCTCGGCCGGCAGGAGCCCCGCCATGGCCTCTGGCCGCAGGGCCGCGAACAGGGCGAGCCCGACCAGAAGCAGCGAGCCGGCGCCCTTCTGCACCACCTGCAGTGCGAAGACGACGCGGCCGGGCCGCGTCTCGCCGGGAATCAGCACGGCGTTGTTGATCATCCCCGCCGCATTGGCGCCGGCGATCAGCGGCAGCGCCGTGCCGAAATCCAGCAGCCCGCCCGCCACCGCCGCCACGGCGAGCGCGGCCGCCACCGAGGAGGACTGCGCCGCCATGGAGAAGCCGGCGCCGATCGCCGCCAGCAGCCAGGGATTTTCGACCGCCGCTTCCCACCAGGGATGCCCCAGCAGGGCCTCGCGCATCGGGCCGACGGCGACGGAGACGAGATGCATGCCGAACAGCAGCAGCCCCGCCCCAAGCGCCGCGTCGAGCGCGTTGCGCATGCGGTCGCCGCGCACCAGCCGGAAATAGGTGATGAAACCGACCACGCCGATGACAAGGCCGGCGGCGGTCGAGGTATCGACGGCGACGATCAGCGGCAGCAGCGAGGTGCCGACATTGGCCCAGCTCGGCGCCAGCAGCGCCGGCCCGTCGGTGAGCACGCCACCGCGCACGAAGGAGACGACGATCCACGACACGGCGGTGGAACTCTGGGTGATCATCCCCGCCAGCGTGCCGCTGATCGCGGCGCTGACATTGCCGCGCAGCGCCCGTGCGAAGGCGGCGCGGGTGCGCCGGCCGACCAGCGGCACCAGATTGGCGGAGAGCCCGCGCACCCCGATGAAGAACAGCCCCAGCCCGCTGAACAGAAGCGCGATGGTCGCCATGGGCCTACCTTGTCGTCCGTTGATTATTGGATGGGCGCACGAAGAGTGGTTCCTTTACCGCCGGGCGACGGCAGGAATGCAAGGAGCAGGCCGTTATGAGAGCTTCGCATGACAGAACGGTGACGACACCGATCCCCGTCAGCCCGGCAGGCCGAGCCGGCTGCGGATCTTCTCCAGCAGCCGCGGCAGTTCCACCGGCTTGGTGTCGAAGTCATCACAGCCCGCCGCCATCGCCTGCTCGCGGTCCGAGGCCATGGCGTGGGCGGTGAGCGCGATGACCGGGATCGCCGCCGTATCGGGATGCGCCTTCACCTGCCGCGTCGCCTCCCAGCCGTCGAGTACCGGCAGGCTCATATCCATCAGGATCAGCGCCGGCTTCTCGGCGAGAGCGATGTCCACCCCCTCCTGGCCGTTGACCGCGATCAGCACCTCGAAGCCGTTGCGGGCGAGACGCCGCGAGAGCATGTCGCGGTTCATCTCATTGTCCTCGACGAGGAGAATCTTCGTCATCGCACCCTCTCAATGGCCGTGGCTGGCGATCGTGCCGAGCGCCGCGCCGAGCGAGCCGATCGGCTGCGCGCCCTTGTTCAGGATCAGCAGCGTGTTGCGGGCCAGGAACTCGCGCTCATCCTCGGTGAGTTCCTTGGCGGTGAGCACGACGACGGGCAGCTCGCCATAGGCCGGCTCTGCCCGCACATGGGTGAGGAAGGCGAAGCCGTCCATCCTGGGCATCATCAGGTCGAGCAGCACGAGCGCGGGAAGCGGGTGCGCGCGGAGCCATTCCAGCGCCTCTTCGCCATTGGCCGCTTCGGCCACCGGCAGGCCGGCGCCCTCGATCGTGGCCCGCATGATCGCGCGCACCTCGGCATCGTCATCGACCACCAGCACCACGCCCCCCTCATTGCAGGGCGCGAATTTATGCACCAGCGCGACCAGCCGCTGCCGGTCGATGGGCTTGGTCATGTATTCCGAGGCGCCGAGCGAATAGCCGAGATTCCGGTCATCGACGATGGTGAGCATGATGACAGGGATATGCGCCAGCGCCGGCTCCGATTTCATGATGCCGAGCACCGACCAGCCGTCGATCTTCGGCATCATCACATCGAGCGTGACGATATCGGGCGGATCCTTGCGCATGATGTTCAGCGCCTCCACCCCGTCGCGGGCGTGGCGCAGCACATAGCCTTCCTTGCCGAGGGTGGCGGTGAGCACGTCATGCACCGCCGGGTCGTCATCGACCACCAGCACGGTGATCGCCCCCGGCGTCGTCGGCGCGCCGGGATCGACGATCTCGTCCTCATCGCCGAGCGCCCCCGCCAGATGCGCCTCGACCGGCAGCTCGATGGTGAAGGTCGAACCCTTGCCCGGCTCGCTCGCCACCGCGATGGTGCCGCCGAGCATGGCGGCGAAATGCTTGGTGATGGTGAGCCCGAGCCCGGTGCCGCCAAAATTCCGCGTGGTGGAGGAATCCGCCTGGGTAAAGGCCTGGAACAGCCGGCCCATCTGCTCCTCGCTCATGCCGATGCCGCTGTCGCTGACATCGAAGCGCACCGCCTCGCTGCCATCGGGCATGCGGTCGCGGGCGATGGCCAGAGTCACCGTGCCCTCCTTGGTGAACTTGGCGGCGTTGCTGAGCAGGTTGATAAGGCTCTGCTTGAGCTTGGTGACATCGGTGCGCAGCGTGCCGACATCGACCGGGCAGTCGATAACGAAGCGATTTCCGTTCTTCTGCATCATCGGCCCGACAATGGTCTTCACCTCCTCGACCATGCGGGTCAGGAACACCTGTTCCAGATAGACATCCATGCGCCCGGCCTCGATCTTGGAGAGATCGAGAATGTCGTTGATGAGGCCGAGCAGGTGTTTTCCGGCTGCCTGAATCTTGTCGAGATCGGCGACCATGGCGCTGTCGCCGGCATCGGCGGCGTCCTCGGAAAGGATTTCGCTGTAGCCGATGATGGCGTTGAGCGGCGTGCGCAGTTCGTGGCTCATATTGGCCAGAAACGCCGATTTCACCCGGCTGGCAGATTCCGCCGCCTCCTTGGCCTCGCGCAGCTGGTGCTCCATGCGCACCCGGTCGCTGATATCGACGAAGGTGGCGATCACCGCCGGCTTGCCGCGGAACTCCAGCGGCTCATGCGAGACCATGGTGCAGATGGTCGAGCCGTCCGTATGCGGCAGGTTGAACTCCCGCCGCTCGCTCGACGGCGTGGCGAGGATGTCCGCCAGTTCCTGCCCGCGCGCGGCGTCCGCAAACAGCTCGCGCAGCGGGCAGCCGATGAGCGTGCCGGCGTCGCGGCCGATCAACCGGCCGAAGCAGCCATTGGAGTGGCGCACGACCTTGCCCGCCACATCCATGATGACGAGCCCGATCGGCGCCGCCGCGTCGATGGCGCGCAGCTGCTCCTCATCCTCGCGCAGCTTCATTTCCGCGAGCTTGCGCTCGGTGATGTCGGTATAGATGGCGATGAAACCGCCGCCCGGCACGGGATCGCGCCGCACCTCCAGAATGGTGCCGTCGGGGCGGGTACGCTCGAAGCGGTGCGGCGTTTCCAGCTGGGCGAGGCGCTGGGCGAGCGCGACCTCTATGTCCACGTCGCCGAATTCGCCGCGCGCGCCGAGATAGCGGATATAGTCGGAAAAGGTGTGCTCGGTGCCGAGGAATTCCTCGGGCATGTCGAGATAATCGACGAACAGCTGGTTCCAGGTCACCAGCCGGTGCTTGGCGTCGTACATGGCGACGCCTTGCGCCATGTTCTCCAGCGTCGCGCGCAAGAGCGTCGCTTCGCTCACCCACTCGTCCTCGGTCATCCCGTCCCTTGCCCCCTTACTCGGCTGCCGGCGCATCCAGTGTCAGCAGCAGCGCCGCCATATCGTCAAAGGCCGGCAAGCCGGCCTCGAAGGCCCGCACCGCCGCCGCCAGCCGCGGCAGCGGTGCCGCCTCCTCGCCGAGCGCGGCGAGGAAAGCGCCCACACGCTCCTCGCCATAGAGGTCGCCGGCATGGTCATGCGCCTCGGTCAGCCCGTCCGTTACCACCATCAGCCGTTCCCCCGCGCCGAGCGGCACGGTGGCGGCGCTGTAGGGGAACTCCTCCATGACGCCGAGCGCCGGCCCGCCGGCGGCCGTCAGGCGGCTGACCGTGCCGTCGCACGCGCGCAGATACGGCGGCACATGGCCGGCACGCACATAGGTCAACATGCCCGCCGATACGTCGACCACCGCCAGAAGCAGGGTGACGAACATGCAGGAGGCATTGCCCCGCGCCAGCGCGTCGTTCACCAGCCCCGCCGCCCGCGCCGGATCGGCGAAGAGTTCCGCCGCGTCCGGCCTTGTGCCGAGCGAGCGGAACATGGAATGGGTGCGCGCCATCATCAGTGCGGCGCCGGCCCCCTTGTCGGAGACATCGCCGATGATCGCCACGATCCGGCCGTCGCCGACCGGGAAATAGTCGACGAGATCGCCGCCAACCTCCTTGGCCGGCTCCAGCAGCACGTCGATGGTGAGGTTCCGCCCGGCGAAACGACCGGCGAAGGGCGGGGGCACCAGCGCCAGTTGCAGGGTGCGCGCTTCGATGAGTTCGGCCTGCTTGCGCTTCAGCTCGTCACGGGTGCGGTCGCGCAGCGCCTTCTTCTCCAGCGTGGCGAGCACGCGAGCGCGCAGCAGCGTGGGATTGAACGGCTTGAAGATGAAATCGTCGGCGCCCAGTTCGATGCAGCGCACCACCGGCTCGATCTCGTTGAGGGCGGAGACGACGATGACCGGCAGATCGTTGATCCGCCCGTCGCCGCGCAGCCGGTCGAGCACGCCGAAGCCGTCCAGCTCCGGCATCATGATGTCGAGCAGGACAAGGTCGTAGGGTTTCTGGTCGATGGCGGCGAGCGCCTCGATGCCGTTGGCGGCCTCGTCGATATGGGAAAAGCCCAGCCGCTTCAGGCGGCGCAGCAGCAGGTCGCGGTTCTCGGCAACATCGTCGACCACCAGAATCGCCGCGTTCTGGTCCGTCATGATCCCGCTTCCACCGACATGCTTCTCGACTGCGCCCGGATGCGGGCTCGCGCGGACTATCCACACAATGACAGGGCTTAGCAACGCCGTCGGAGCTTCCGGACAGTGACAAAAGCTGCATGTTCCCGGCCTCACGCTGCGGCACCCGTATTGGGGTATGGCAACGACGCGGCGCGCAGGCGAAGGGCGTGCTGGAAGCCGTGGCGCGGGACGCTTCCACACCCTAGATAGGGACGAGGGAGGCGCCACAGATAGCGATGAAGATATTCCGAGCGGGCCTTCTCACGGCGGCACTGGCGGTTTCGGCCGGTCCCGCCCTGGCCCAGGTCACCTCACAGCCGAGCCCCTACATGCCCCAGCGACGCGATTCGGTCCGGCCCAACAGCCAGAACCTCATGCAGGGCCCGTCCTATTGGACGCCGCAACAGCGCCGGCTCAACGTGCCCGGCGCCACCGCCAATCCCAGCCTGCGGCGCGACACCGAGCCCTACCCGCCGCCGCCTCTGCCGCCGCCGGTGCGACCGGCGGAAACGCCGGACAAGTGACGGGACGGCGGGGCGGCTCGTGCCCGCCCTCCGTCATGCTGAGGTGCCGGCCGGAAGGCCGGCCTCGAAGCAATCAGGCGGTGTGACGCGGCAGCCATCAGCGTCCTTCGAGGCCCGGCTGCGCCGGGCGCCTCAGGATGAAGGGCCGCGCGAAAGTCGCCACCCATGTGCCGTCATTCCGGCCGAGCGCAGCGAGAGCCGGGAGCGCGGGCAGATGTCGGTCATCCCGGATCGGCCTGCGGCCGTCCAGGATGACAGTTTGGGGCGGGCGCCTCAGTCCCGCTGCAAATCCGGCGGGCTTGCCTCGGCCACCAGGCTCGCCAGCGCCTCGTCGAGCGTCAGCGTGGTCTGGTTCGGCGAGCCGAGCCGGCGGATGGAGACGGTGCGCTCAGCGGCTTCCTTGCGCCCGACGACAACCAGCGCCGGCACCTTGGCCAGCGAGTGCTCGCGCACCTTGTAGTTGATCTTCTCGTTGCGCAGGTCGAGTTCGACCCTCAGCCCCATCTTCTTCGCCGCCGCGACGATCTCGCGGGCATAGTCGTCACCCTCGGAGGTAATGGTCGCCACCACCGCCTGCACCGGCGCCAGCCAGAGCGGGAAATGGCCGGCATGGTGCTCGATAAGGATGCCGGTGAAGCGCTCCATCGAGCCGCAAATGGCACGGTGGATCATGACCGGCGTCTTCTTCGAGCCGTCGGCATCGACATAGAAGGCGCCGAAGCGCTCCGGCAGGTTGAAGTCGACCTGCGTCGTGCCGCACTGCCATTCGCGGCCGATCGCGTCGCGCAGCGTGTACTCGAATTTGGGGCCGTAGAAAGCGCCCTCGCCCGGCAGGATGCCGGTCTTGATCTTGCCGCCGGATTCCGCCTCGATCTGGGTGAGCACGCGGCCCATCACGTCCTCGGCATGGTCCCACACCGCGTCGGAACCGACGCGCTTCTCCGGCCGGGTGGAGAGCTTGACCACGATCTCCTCGAAGCCGAAATCGGCATAGGTGGAGAGGATCAACTCGTTGATCTTCAGGCACTCCGCCGCCATCTGCTCCTCGGTGCAGAAGATGTGGGCGTCGTCCTGGGTAAAGCCGCGCACGCGCATCAGCCCGTGCAGCGCGCCCGACGGTTCGTAGCGGTGCACGGCGCCGAATTCGGCGAGGCGCATAGGCAGGTCGCGATAGCTCTTCAGCCCATGCTTGAAGATCTGCACATGGCCGGGGCAGTTCATCGGCTTGAGCGCATAGACGCGGTCATTGTCCTCGGTGTCGCCGGCCGGCTGCACCTTGAACATGTTGTCCTTGTACCAGCCCCAATGGCCAGAGGTCTCCCACAGCGACTTGTCGAGCACTTGCGGCGCGTTGACCTCGCTATAGTCGGCGGCGAGGCGGCGGCGCATATAGGAGACGAGGTTCTGGAACAGGTTCCAGCCCTTGGGGTGCCAGAACACGACGCCCGGCCCCTCCTCCTGGAAGTGGAACAGGTCCATCTCCCGGCCGAGGCGGCGGTGGTCGCGCTTCTCGGCTTCCTCCAGCTGAAGGATATAGGCGTCGAGTTCTTCCTTGGTCCGCCACGCCGTGCCGTAGATGCGGGTCAACATCTGGTTGTTGGCGTCGCCGCGCCAATAGGCACCCGCCACCTTCATCAGCTTGAAGGCGTCGCCCACCTTGCCCACGCTCGGCATGTGCGGGCCGCGGCAGAGGTCGAACCACTCGCCCTGCTTGTAGATCTTGATCGTCTGGTCGGCGGGGATGGCGTCCACCAGTTCGACCTTGAACGCCTCGCCCTTCTCCTTGAACACGGCCTTGGTCGTCTCGCGGTCCCATACCTCTTTGGTGAAGGGCGCGTCGCGGGCGATGATCTCGCGCATCTTCTTTTCGATGGCGGCGAAATCGTCCGGGGTGAACGGCTCGTTGCGGAAGAAGTCGTAATAGAAGCCGTTCTCGATCACCGGGCCGATGGTCACCTGCGTGCCCGGCCACAGCGCCTGCACCGCCTCGGCCAGCACATGGGCGGCATCGTGGCGGATGAGTTCCAGCGCTTCCGGGCTCTCGCGGGTGACGAGCTCGAACCTGGCATCCGCGGAAATGGGATCGGAAAGGTCGGTCAGCACCCCGTCGAGCTTCATCGCCAGCGATTTCTTGGCCAGCGATTTGGCGATGGAGGCGGCGACCTCGGTGCCGGTGGTGCCGGAGGCATAGGCTCGGACGGCGCCATCGGGAAAGGTGAGGTGGATATCAGACATGGTATCGGCTCCTGCCCACTCCTGCGAACCACGCAGGTAGGCTCATCTGAGGTCACGTATCGCGCGCGCCCGGCGGCTCCGGGGTCCGCGCGTAGCGCCACGGCATATACCACACGCCCTCACGCGGCAATTCGGCCGGCACCGGCTCGAAGCCCGATCCGCCCCAGGGATGGCAGCGGCAGATCCGCCCCGCCGCCATCCAGCCGCCCGCCCACGCCCCATGGCGGTCGATCGCCGCCTCGGCGAATTCCGAGCAGGTGGGGAGATAGCGGCACTGCCGCCCCATGAAGGCGGAGAAGCTGTAGCGATAGACGAGGATCGGCGCCCGCAGCATCAGCCGTGGCAGCCGCGCCGCGAAAGCTGCGACACTCGCCTGCGACTTCGGCGCCGTCATCGCCCGCCCCTAACCGGGAACCGGCGCGACTCCGCCGCGTTGCCCCCGTGACACGCCGGCGCGCAGGCCGGTCGGCAGCCCGGGAGCAGATGATGACGGACACCCGATTCTGGACGATGGCGGCGCTGGCGGCCGGTCTTTGCCTGGCCGCCCCGGCCTTCGCGCAGCAGCCGCCGGCGGACACGCATGTCCCCCCCGGCCCGGCCGGCGGCACGCAGCCGGAGCCCTCCGCCGCCAATTCGCCGGAAGTGGACCCGGACATGCAGCGTGTCGCCGCCTGCAAGGCCGATGCGCTGGCGAAGCTGAAGCAGCGCTCGCCCTCGATCGAGGACATCTATATCGACGTGGACGGCCTCACCATCGCCGAATCCGAGAGCACGCTCGGCACCACCGCCGTCAAGGGCGTGATCATGGGCGAGGCCTATATCCAACGCGACCGCTCCGACACCGCCAACCGCTTCCTCTGCCTCACCGGCCCGAAGGACGAGGTGCTGTTCACCTTCTTCACCGAGCGCTGAGCCGCGCCCCTACTCTGCCGCCTGCGCCGCGCGCGCCGCGATCTGATCGAGGGCGTCGACCACGGCGTCGAAGGTGAGCAGCGTCGAGGCGTGGCGTGCCTTGTAGTCGCGCACCGGCTCCAGCACCTTCAGCTCGGCCCAGCGGCCTTCCGGCGGCGCGCCATTCTCTTTCAGCATCCGCCGCATCGCCTCGCGCACGGCGCGCAACTCGTCCGCCGTGGAACCGACGATGAGCGCGCCCATGACGGAGGACGAGGCCTGACCGAGCGCGCAGGCGCGCACCTCATGGGCGAAATCCGCCACCACGCCGTCGCGCAGCGCGAGATCGACGGTGACGGTGGAACCGCAAAGCTTGGAATGCGCCGTTGCCGTCGCATCGGGGGCCGCGAGGCGGCCAAGGCGTGGTATGTCGGCGGCGAGTTCCAATATCCGGCGGTTATAGACGTCGTTCAGCATAAGGCTCGATCCCTGCACGACGGGCGGTGATCCCCGCACAGGCCGCGTCCGCCCGATTGCGGCCAGCCCTGCCTGGCTTATATAGGAGCGGTCGCCCCCCTGCGAAAGCAGCGGACGCGATCTGTCTTTCGGCAGGCGCGCCGGGCAGCTATGGTCGGTATGATGCTGATCCGTGGCGGGTATTGGCACGTAGGACGCATTTGACCGAAGCAGTCGGGCTGCGGATCATAATGCGTCGTCGAACGGAGTTCGTCATGGATGCCGTGCTTGAAACACTGATGCGCAGCGCCCAGAGCGAGAAGGAGGCGTCCACCGCGCGCCGCCCCTCCCGTGAGGAGGCCGAGGCCGCCGTCCGCACGCTCATCGCCTGGGCCGGCGACGACCCGACCCGCGAGGGCCTGCTCGACACGCCCAAGCGCGTGGTGCGCGCCTATGAGGAACTCTACAGCGGCTACCGCATCGGGCCGGAAACCATTCTCGACCGCACCTTCGGCGAGATCGGCAATTTCGACGACATGGTGATGGTGCGCGACATCGAGTTCCATTCCCATTGCGAGCACCACATGGTGCCCTTCGTCGGCAAGGCGCACATCGCCTATTTCCCGGTCGAGCGCGTGGTGGGCCTCTCCAAGATCGCGCGCATTGTCGACATCTATGCCCGCCGCCTGCAGACGCAGGAGCACCTGACCTCGCAGATCATCACCGCGATGGACGAGATCCTGAAGCCGCGCGGCGTCGCCGTGCTGGTCGAGGCCGAGCATATGTGCATGGCCATGCGCGGCGTGCGCAAACAGGGCGCGTCCACCGTCACCACCCAGTTCACCGGCGTTTTCCGCGACGATCCGCAGGAGCAGGTTCGCTTCATGAGCCTGCTGCGCGGCCTGCGTCCGTAGGGGCGTCGCCTCCGCACAGGCTTCGATGACCGAGATTTCCTTCGCCCCCCGCGGCAGCAAGGCCGAGATCGAGGAGGGCGAACGCCTCTCCCCGAAATTCGACGCCGATGGCCTGCTCACCGCCGTGACCGTCGATGCCGATGACGGCACCGTGCTCATGGTCGCGCACATGAACGCGCAGGCGCTGGCCCTGACCATCGAGACCGGCGTGGCGCATTATTTCAGCCGCTCGCGCGGGCGGCTGTGGAAGAAGGGCGAGGAAAGCGGCCATCTCCAGCAGCTGGTCGAACTGCGGGTCGATTGCGACCAGGACGCGGTGGTCCTGCGCGTGCGCATGCCCCCGCTCGGCCCCGGCGTGCCCGGCGCGGCCTGTCACACCGGGCACCGCTCCTGCTTCTTCCGTTCCGTGCCGCTGGGCGCGGCGCCTACGCCGGAATTGACGCTCGCCGTCAATGATGACGGCCCGCTGTTCGATCCGGCCAAGGTCTACGGGCTGACGAAGAAGACCGACACGCCGCGCTTCTAGCGGCGCCAGCTTCCGGCCGCTTTGCTTTCGCCGTCATCACGGCCGGAGGCGACGGTGCAAAGCCAGCCCCCCTCCCCCGCCCGCGCGCGATCCCGGATCGGCCTGCGGCCGTCCGGGATGACGCCCTTACACGGCCGCGATCACGCCGAGAGGATGTATTCCCGCATGGCGTGGCTCTCGCGCTCCATCTCGGCCAGGCGCTGCTTGACCACGTCGCCGATGGAGATGATGCCGATCAGCTTGCCGCCCTGCACCACCGGGAGGTGGCGGAAGCGGCCGGCGGTCATGTGTTCCATGATCTGGTGAACCGTCTCATTGCCCTCGCAGGTGACGACGCGCGAGGTCATCACCGAGCTGACCGTGTCATCGAGCCGATCGGGTCCGTCGAGGCCGATCACGCGCACCACGTCGCGCTCCGAGAGAATGCCGACCACCCGCCGCTCGGGGTCCGTCACAACGATGGCGCCGATGCGCTTGGCCGCCAAAAGCTCCGTCGCCTCACGCAGCGTCGCCTCGGGGGCGATCGTCTGAACATCGAAGCCCTTTTCTTCAAGAATCGTCCGAACCGTCATGCAAGCCTCCTTCCCGGAATGCGGGACGGCTGGAACGCGCTCCATCCACCGCCCGCTTTGTTCGGCTTCTTCCCCACATCGGGGCGAGCCATGGCGGAATGATCCGCCTTAACCTTCCGGCAGGCAAGGGGCGCGGCGGCAAACAGTTCGGCGACTTAGAAGCGGGAGGTGCGGGAATAGCTGTCGCTGCCGGGACGGCGGCGGATGGGGTCGAACAGCGGGAACGCCAGCAGCCCGGCGAGGAAGCCGCCCATATGCGCCTGCCAGGCGATGCTGCCATCGACCAGGCCGGCCGGTTCGCCGAGGCCGAAGGCGAGGTTGATGACGAACCACACAACGACGAATCCGATCACCCGCCGGTCGCGCATCACGTCCATCAGCGGCGGGGCCGGGGCATGTACGGCCTGCTCCGCGACGCCCGGCCGCCACGCCCGGCCGCCATCGGCGAACATGAAGCGCAGCGCCGCCGCCATGAAGCCGGATACTGCCGCCGAGGCGCCAATCATCGGCACCAGTTCGCCCTCATGGGTGACGAGATGCAGCCCCGCCCCCGCCGCGGCGGTGAAGGCGAAGAACGAGAGGAAGCGCAGCACGCCGAAACGGCGCGCCACCGGCGTGCCGAAGGCGAGCATCCATAAGAGATTCAGCCCGACATGGGCCCAGCCGCCATGCAGGAAGGCATAGGTGATGAAGGTCCACGCATCCGCCGCCACCCCGCCCGGCAATACGCCGTCGGCGAGAACGGAGGGGTCGTAGCGGGCGGGAATGAAGGCGAACAGCGCCAGGATCTCAATGCCCGTCTCGACATCCACCCAGTCGCGCACCAGCTGGATAAGCAGCATCGCCGCCGCCAGCACGGTGATTACCGGCGGCACGTTGAGAAGCGGTTCGCGTCTGTGGGCGGCAAGGCGGGGCGGTTCAAGCACACGGATCACATAGGCGTCCCGCCGCATGGCGGCAAGGTCGCAGCGCGCCGCACCGGGCTGAAACCCGTTTCCGCCGGCTTAAGCGGCGTGATGAACAGTTTACCTATTGCTGTGGTTAACGCCAATAAAAAACCTATTAACGTTCCCTATCCGTCGTAGTGATGAATCGCCGCCATCGCTTAGACGCGTATAAAATCCTTCGCGCTAAGCTCTCATCCAGTGACAGGGATGAGGTACGCGATGAAAAAGAGGCTCGAACGGGCCCTTCTCGCGGCGGGTCAGGCGGTTGTTGCGGCTGCCTTTGCGGCGGTGCTGACGCCCGCCGAGCCCGCACAGGCGGAGAAGACGGTGGCGATGCTCTCCAGCTTCGCCGCCAACATGGCGCCCGGCGCGCAGACCAGCGTGCCGATGGGCTATTTCCAGTTCTGCACCGAGCACCTCACTGATTGCGGCTCGGCCGGCAGCACCGGCGGCAAGGTGGCGTTGACGGAGGCCAATTTCGCCCAGCTGCGCACGGTCAATGACGACATCAACGGCCGCATCCAGCCGCTGACCGATCTCGAACATTACGGCGAGATCGAGCGCTGGACCTATCCTGACGACGGCTTCGGCGATTGCGAGGATTATGTTCTGCTCAAGCGCCGCACGCTGGTCGACCTCGGCTGGCCGGCGGACACGCTGCTGGTCACCGTGGTCCGCGACCACAAGGGCGACGGCCACGCGGTTCTCACCGTGGTGACGGACCGCGGCGACCTCGTGCTCGACAATCAGGAATCGGCCATCCTGCTCTGGCACGAAACCGGCTATCGTTTCGTCAAGCGCCAGGCGCAACAGGATACCGACAGCTGGGTCTCGCTCGGCGACGTGCTGGCGCCCCTCTCGGTCGGCCGCAACTAGCCGGCCGCCTGCCACTCCTTGCGCAGCAGGGCGTATTGCAGCGTGTTCTCATAGACGGGGTTGCCGTGCTCATCCTCCCGGAAGGAGATGAACTCCCGGAACAGCCCCTCGACCCGCATGCCAAGCCGCTCGCAGAGCCGCCGCGAGGGGACATTGTCCTCCTCGACATAGGCATAGAGCCGCCGCGCCTGTTTCACCGTGAACAGATAGTCGAACAGCGCCCGCGCCGCCTCGGTGGCGAAGCCAGCCCCGGAGAACGCCGCATTGAAGTTCCAGCCAACGGAATAAGTGTCGGGCGGCTCGGGCATGGCGAACACGTCGCCGATCACCCGGCCGGTCGCGGCAAGACAGACGGCGATGTTCTCGTCGCTGCCGGCGCGCTCCGTCGCTTCGGCCTCCGCCGCCGCGAGATCGTCCAGCTTGAGCGAGAGAAAACAGCTGGCGCCCGGCTCCCGCAGATAGGCCAGCAGGTCGGGCGCATCCTCGGGGCGGAAATTCCGCAGGATCAGCCGCTCTGTCTTGATCGTATCCATCCGGGTCCCCGCGAATCCAAATCAGGGATGCCCCCTGCGCGAAGACTGGCCGGAGACTATGGCCGAAGCTGGGGCGCCCCGCCCCTCAGTCGATCCGGCGCAGCCCTTCGGCGAAGCGCCGCCAGTTGCGCACATAATGCGCGGCGGTGCCGTGGATGCGCTTCTCCATCGCCTCGTCGAGGCTGCGGATCACCTTGCCCGGCGCCCCGACGATGAGCGAGTTGTCGGGATATTCCTTGCCCTCGGTCACCAGCGCGCCCGCGCCCACCAGACAATTGCGGCCGATCTTCGCGCCGTTGAGGATGGTCGCCCCCATGCCGATCAGGCTGTTGGCGCCGATCGTGCAGCCATGCAGCATCGCCTTGTGGCCGATGGTGCAGTCCTCGCCGATGGTCAGGGGGAAGCCGGGATCGGTGTGCAGCACGCACAGTTCCTGGATGTTCACCCGGGCACCGAGCGTGATCGGCTCATTGTCGCCGCGAATGACCGAGCCGAACCACACGCTCGCCTCGTCGCCCACCACGATATTGCCGATCAGCTCGGCGGTGGGGGCGATCCAGTAGCGGCCGAGCGCCGGGAGTTCCGGCGCCACACCGTCGAGCGCGTAGACCGGCATCGTCCTCAGTCCTCGAGATCGGTGTCGAGAATGGCCATCTGGAAATTATAGGACAGTTCGCCGTCTTCCTTGTCCTCGAACAGGACGCCGATGAACTCGTCACCGAGATAGACCTCGGCCGAATCCTTCTTCTTCGGACGCGCGACGACGCGCAGCTGGGTGTTGGTGAACAGGCGCCGCATATAGGTCTGGACGCGTTCCAGGTCCTTCTTTTCCAAATCCGTGCTCCCAAGGGGGTTGATCGGCCGGCAGGCTTGCCACGGCGCGACGGCCGGCGCAACCGCACCGGCGCAATCGCCTGTTCACACCGGCGCGCCGAACGCCCCGCGCCTCAGATCGCCTCGCCGAGAAAGGTCGGCATATCGGCAAAATGGTCGAACATCTGGTCCATGCTGCGCGAGGGCTCGGCACAGCCGGCCTCCCCCACCACCTTGGCCGGCACCCCCGCCACGGTGGTGCGCGCCGGCACGGGCTTCAGCACCACCGAGCCGGCGGCGACACGGGCGCAATGGCCCACCTCGATATTGCCGAGCACCTTGGCGCCGGCACCGAGCAGCACGCCGTGGCGGATCTTCGGGTGGCGGTCGCCATGCTCCTTGCCGGTGCCGCCCAGCGTCACGCCCTGCAGCACCGAAACATTGTCCTCGATCACCGCAGTCTCGCCCACCACAATGCCGGTGGCATGGTCGAAGAAGATGCCGCGACCGAACGGCGCCGCCGGGTTGATGTCCACCTGATTCACCGCCGAGGAGCGGCTCTGCAGATAGAGCGCGAAATCGGTACGCCCGTTCTTCCACAGCCAATGCGCCAGACGGTGGGTCTGGATAGCGTGGAAGCCTTTGTAATAGAGCAAGGGCTGGATCGCCCGGTCGGTCGCCGGATCGCGGTCGAGCACGGCGACGATGTCGGCGCGGATGGCGACGCCAAGCCCCGGATCGTCCGCCGCCGCTTCCTCGAAGGCCTGGCGGATGATATCCGCCGGCACGTCGCCATGATCGAGCCGCTGGGCGATACGGTGCGCCACCGCCCGCTCCAGCGAGGTGTGGTAGAGCACGGTCGAATAGACGAAGCTGGCAAGCGCCGGCTCGCGCTGGGTGATGGTCTCGGCTTCCGCGCGGATGCGCGCCCAGACCGGATCGACCTTGTCGAGCGCGCGCGGCGCCTCGGCGCGCTGAAGAGTGTTCACAGCCATTTTTCTACCCTCGCCATTCGCCGTTGCGGCGTCGGCCAGATGTCCCGAGTTGGACCGAACCTAGCACAACGGCCCGCATCGGCCTACGCTGCCGGGATTGCAGGATTGCATTGTCGCGTTCCGGTGCCCGGAGGGATAACGGCAAGGCTGACACGGCACGGAATCGAAATATCAGCTTTCCCGCGCAAGCGATTCCGCCGACTCCGTTATTCCGCCTGACCGGCGACCTCACTCCCGCGTCCGCACCGGGACGGCACACGGCGCGGAGCCCGGGGCGGAATCGGAATGTGAACGTTGCCCGGCAAACCGCTTATCCGACTCTGCTTTTAGGCCGGCGGACCGACTCACGCCGCGCTTTTCGGCGCCACCGTGAGCGTGAGCCCGAGCGCACGCACGACACCGAGCAGCGTGGAGAGGCGCGGATCACCGTCCGCGCTCAGCGCCTTGTACAGCGCCTCGCGCGTCACACCGGCATCCCGGGCGATCTTCGTCATGCCCTTGGAGCGAGCGATCGCGCCAAGCATCGTGGCGATCACCGCCGGATCGCCATCCTCGAACGCCGCCTCCAGATAGGCGGCGACATCTTCGGCCGTCTCGATATGGTCAGCTGGATCCCACGTGGTCGTCTCCAACGCCATGTTCACTCCTCCCATTCGGCCGCGAGGCGGGTGGCGAGAGCTATGTCGCGGGTCTGCGTGCGCTTGTCGCCTCCTGCGAGCAGGATCACCAGCTCCGTCCCACGCCAGGTGAAATAGAGCCGGTAGCCCGGCCCGTAGTCGATCCGCAGTTCGCTGATGCTCCCGACACGCTTGGCATCGCCGACATTGCCGCCGGCAAGACGGGCGATGCGCGTATCGATCCGCGCCCGAGCCTGCCTATCCCTGAGGCCACGGAACCAGGCAACAAACTCAGCCGTCTGCCGCACCTCGATCATGAATGTGAACTATAGTTCACAGAACGCGGGCTGTAAACGCGCGTTCACGCCTACTCGCTCAGGAACGCCAGCACCGCTTCCTTGAACACCTTGTCGCCCACCGCGCGCATGTGGTCGCGGTCGGGAATGTCGACCGCGCGCGCGCCTGATATCAGCGCCGCGAGCGGGGCGGCGGCGCCGGAGACCTCGTCGCGGGTACCGACGCAGATCAGCGTCGGCACGGCGATCCGCATCACCTCCTCGCGGCTCAGCGTGCGGCGGGAGCCGACGATGCAGGCGGCCAGCGCCTCCCGGTCGCTCTTGGTCTGGTCGGCGAAGGCGCGGAACATGCGGCCCATCGGGTCGGTCACGTCGTCGAGACTGGGAGCGCGCAGCGCATCGGCGATGGTGATGGGCAGACCAGCGCCGGCAATGAGGTGAATGCCGATTCCGCCCAGCACCAGCGCGCGCACCCGCTCCGGCGCGGTCAGCGCGGCGCAGGCGCTGATCCGCCCGCCCATGGAGTAGCCCATCAGGTCGACACGGCCGAGGCCGAGATGGTCGATCAGTGCCAGCACGTCGCGCGCCATCAGCCAGGGATCGTACAATTCGGGCTGATAGAGCTTGGCGGAAGCGCCATGGCCGCGATTGTCGAGCGCGATCACCCGCCGCCCCGCCCCGGTGAGGGTCGAGACCCAGCCCGGCCCGACCCAGTTGATCTCCTTGGTCGAGCCGAAGCCATGCACCAGCACGATCGGTTCGCCCTCCCCCTCGTCGAGATAGGCGAATTCGATACCGTCATGGGAGAAGGTCGGCATGGCGCGCTCCGTTCAGGGAGCGGGCACGCTAATGAGCCCGCCCCGCCCTGCCAAGCGCTGGCGCGACGGCGTCACGTCTCCAGCGCGGCCAGCAGGTCCTCATAGACCCGGAGGTCGGCGTCGGTGAAGCAGCAGAAGATGACCTCCCCCGGCACGCCCGGCTGGTCGCGGAAGCCCGCCGCCGTCGCCACCGCGATGCCCGCGGCCCGCTCGATGGGATAGCCGTAGCGCCCGGTGCTGATGCCGGGAAAGGCGATGCTGCCGAGGCCATGCGTGCGCGCGAGCTCAATGCTGCCGCCATAGCATTGCGCCAGCAGCGCATCTTCGCCATGCCCGCCCCCACGCCAGACCGGGCCGACCGTGTGCAGGACAAAGCGCGCCGGCAGATTGTAGCCGCGCGTCATCTTGACCTCGCCGGTCCGGCAACCGCCGAGAAGCCGGCATTCGTGCAGCATCGCCGGTCCCGCCGCGCGGTGGATCGCGCCGTCGACTCCGCCACCGCCAAGCAGCGACGAATTGGCCGCATTGACGATGGCATCGACGGCAAGTGTGGTGATGTTGGCCTTGATGGCACGCAGGGCGATCATCGGAAGCTCTAGCCCGGCTTCTTCAGCGCCTTATCGTTGCGGCAGCGCGACAGAGGCAGGATCGTGCCGGAATAGATGCGGGTAATGTTCATCGAAGCCTTGTCGGTGTCGACGCTGAGGCAGGCGCAGCCATAGCCATAGCCGTTCGGCTGCAATTTCACATATTGCTTGGCGTCGAATTCCGGGGCGTTGTCGAAGCCTTCCGCCTCCAGCCCGCCCTGCGAGCGCATCCACCAGTCGCCGTCGCGATCGGTGAGATACCAGTTGCCCGGCGTCGGGTTCACATACCAGCCGCAGCGGTTTTCCGCCGCGCCGGCTCGAAGGGTGACGAGCGCGAGCGCGGCGAGCGCGCACAGCATCGGCAGGAAACGGCGCATCTGAACCTCCTCGGCGAGCCTCACGCCGGCAGGGGCAGCGGCCGGCGTCGCTTTTTCTTCCACATCGGACGCAGCATCGCCACCACCATCGCATTGAACGAGGCGATGAGGCCGAGCACGTTCAGCGCGGCGGCGATGATCCAGTAGGCGAGCTTGGCCATCGCCTCGGTGAGGAACAGCGCCCCGCGCCCCAGCGTCTTCACCACCGCCAGCGTCTTGCCGCCCTTGGCCTGCGCCAGCGCGCTCAGCCGCGCCGCACCGGCGGCATCGTCGACATGGCGCAGCCCGGCGAAGGTGGCGCGCGTGCCGGCTTTCGAGCCCGCCGTGCCGAGATCGCCCACCAAGGCGGCAAGTTGCGCCTTCGAGCCGCCGCGCACCGCCGCCGCGATATTCCCCGCGAAGCGCCCGCCGACGACGCCGGCGCGCCGCGCGCCCTTCAGCACCGAGAGCCCGGCGCGGAAGGTCAGCGGCGCGCCGAAGGCGGCATAGGTCGCCCCGGTCGCCACGATGCCGATGCCGGCGAGATTGACCATGAAATGGTCCACCGGCTCGCCGCGCGCCCAGTTCGCCGCCTCGCGACCGAGATCGCGCACATCGCCCCAGACGGTGAGGTCGCCCGCCGCAGCACCCGCGAGCCCGGCCATATCCTCGCCCTGCCCGGTGAGGAAACCATGGCCGAAGCTCCCCGCCCCGCGGGCGAAGCTCGCGCCCGGCGCGTTGGCGAGGGCGACACGGCTCCGGCGCTCGGCCGTCACCGGCACGCCGCGCTCCTGCGCCAGTTCGACAAAGCTCGCTGCCAGTTCGGCATCGTTCTCCGCCAGCGCCGCGTCGATCTCCTGCGCCACCCGCGCCTCGGTCAGCACGCCGGCGAGCTGCAGATCCGCGAGCCGCGCCGCATCGTCCTGCGCGCTCACCAAAGCAAAAGCCTGCCGTCCCGCCGGCACCACCCAATGGGCGGCACCCGCGAAGGCGAGCAGAAAGCCGAGAGCGGCGAAAAAGCGGTACATGGGCGGGATATGGGGCGTGCGGCGCGCGATTTCATGTGTCTGCCCGGCCATTATGGCGAAGCGATGGGGGCGGCGTGCACAGGCGCGGCATCCGGCCCCTTGGACCCAGGCCCGCCAGCGGCTATGGTCGCGCCGATTTCAACGCGAGCGCGGACAGGCGGACATCATGGCGGGCCACGTCGTTCCCCATTTCCACAATTCGGCCGGCGTGGCGAAGATCGCCATCGGCGCCAAGGAATTCATGTGCGTGGGCGCGCTGCCGCCCTATGACCACCCGCATGTGTTCCTCGACATGGGGTCGGACAGCGAGATCATCTGCCCCTATTGCTCGACCCTCTACACCTTCGATTCCCACCTGCACGGCACCGAATCGAACCCGCCGGGCGCGCTGTTCGAGATTCCGGCCGCTGCCTGAGCGCGGCCCTTGCCCGCCCGCTCCCTCGCCATCGCCGGTGCCGGCATTGGCGGCCTCACCGCCGCCCTTGCGCTGGCGCAGGCCGGCTTTGCCGTCACGCTCGTTGAGCGGGCGGAGGTTCTAGAGGAAGCCGGTGCCGGCGTGCAGCTCGCCGCCAATGCCACGCGCTGCCTGAAGGCGCTCGGAGTCTATGAGCGCGTCGCCGCTGAAGCCGTGCTCCCCACCGCCTTCGCCGTGATGGACGGTCGGTCCGGCACGCGCCTCGCCGGCGGGCCGATGGGCACGCAGGCCGAGGCCCGGTTCGGCGGGCCTTTCCTCGTCATTCACCGCGCCGATTTGCAGGGCGCCCTGCTCGCCGCCGTGCGCGAGGTGCCCGCCATCACGTTGAAGCTCGGCCATGCGCTGGAGAGCTTCGCGCCCGAAGCCTCCGGCGTCAGGTTGAACCTGCGCCATGCCGGCGGCACGGAGACCCTGCGCGCCGACGCGCTGATCGGCGCGGACGGGCTACGCTCAGCCGTCCGGCGTGTACTCCTGCCGCAGGCGGCGCCCTCCTTCCGCCACCGCGCCGCCTGGCGCGCCACCGTGCCGGCGGAAGCACTGCCCGCCGCCCTCACCGATCCCGTGACCCGGCTGTGGATCGGCCCCGGCGCCCATCTCGTCACCTACCCCGTCAAGGCCGGCCGGGCGATCAATCTGGTCGCCGTCATGCCCGACGAGCGCGAGGTGCATGGCTGGAGCGAGGCCGCCGCCCGCGACGAGCTTCTGGCGCATTATCGCGGCTGGTGCGCGCCGGCCCGCGCCTTGCTCGACGCGCCGGAACGCTGGCTGCGCTGGGCGCTGTTCGATCTCGACCCGCTCACCAACTGGGGCGACGGGCCGGTGACGCTGCTGGGCGACGCCGCCCACGCCATGCCGCCCTTCCTCGCCCAGGGCGCGGCGCAGGCGATCGAGGACGCGGTGGTGCTGGCGCGTGAACTGGCCGGCGCGGACGACATCCCCGCCGCGCTGCGCCGCTACGAGGCCGCGCGCCAGCCACGCACCGCCCGCGTGCAGCGCGCCGCGCGCGGCATGGACCGCATCTATCATCTCAAGGGCCCGGCCCGCCTCGCCCGCGACCTCGTCATGCGCGTTCAGCCGGAAAGCGCGGTGCTGGAACGCTACCGCTGGATCTATGACTGGCGGGCGTGACGCCGGGCCCGCGCTCTGATCTTCTTTTCTCATGCCCCCCATGAGAACATCTCGTTTTCCGATCCAAGCCGCGCCGCCTAACGTCTCCGCGATCCATGTGGAGACGACGCATGCCCACCGCATCGAAGGCGAACCCGTCCGGCGCCGTCCCGGCCGCACCGGCGACCTTTCTGCCGCTGCCGCTGCTGGTGGCGCTGTTCTGCGTGCTGTGGTCTTCGGCCTTTGCCGGGGCCAAGCTGTCGCTGGCCGATTGCCCGCCGCTGATCCTGCTCGCGGTGCGGCTGCTGCTGGCGGGCTCGCTGATGCTGGCACTCGCGCCGCTGTGGGACAGCGGGGCGCGCCGAAAGGGCCTGCCGCCGATCCGGCGGCGGGACATCGTCGCCCTCATCGGCATCGGCGTACTCAACAATGCGGTCTATCTCGGCCTCAACTGGACGGCGCTGACCTTCACCTCCTCGGCCTACACCGCCGTGTTGACGAGTTGCCTGCCGCTGCTGGTGGCGCTCGGCGCCGGGCCGCTGCTGGGCGAGAGGATGAGCCCGGCGAAATGGGCGGGCATCGCGCTGGGGCTGATCGGCGTCGTCATCGTGCTGCGCTCGCGCCTTGCCGGCGCGCATGAAACGCTGGCCGGCACGCTGCTCATCGCCGGCGGGGTCAGCGCGCTCGCCGCCGGCACGCTGGCGTTCAAATATCTCGCGCCGCGCGGCGGCATCTGGAGCGGCAATGCCGTGCAATGTCTGGCCGGCGGGCTGGCGCTGATCCCGGTCGCGCTGGCCACCGAGAGCACCGGCGACATCCGCCTCACCGCCAACCTCATCGGCGGCCTCGCCTTTCTGGTGATCGGCGTCTCCATCGGCGGCTATGGGCTGTGGTTCTATCTGCTCACCCGCGCCTCGGCGACGGCGGCCTCCAGTCTGCACTTCCTTATGCCGCCGCTCGGCCTGTTCTTCGGCTGGCTGCTGCTGGGCGAGGCCGTGCCGCCGCTCGATTTCCTCGGAATCGTCCCCATCGCGCTC
This sequence comes from Ancylobacter polymorphus, assembly GCF_030813495.1. GTDB lineage: Bacteria > Pseudomonadota > Alphaproteobacteria > Rhizobiales > Xanthobacteraceae > Ancylobacter > Ancylobacter polymorphus. The sequence goes on from NZ_JAUSUI010000001.1 coordinate 725,760, forward strand.
GGCATCTGGCTGGTGACGCGGCCGGCGCGCGGGCCGGCATAGCCGTTTCGCACGTCATCTCGACCGCAGCGTAGAGCCGCGATCGTCAGCCAGCAGCGGCCCGCCATCCCGGATCGGCCTCAGGTCGTCCGGGATGACGCTGTTTCAGGGGTGCCGCTTCAGGCCACCGCCGATACCGCCTGCAGCGCCTTCACCAGCGTGTAGGAGCGCTTCTTCGCCGCCATGTCCGGAATGGCGGTGGTGATCATCAGTTCGTCCGCCTGCGTGGTGTCGAGGAACCGCTCCAGCCCCTCCGCCACCTTTTCCGGCCCACCGACCAGCACCTTGTCGCGGTTGCGACGGATAAAGACACGATCCGCTTCGCTATAGGGATAGGCGGCCGCCTCCTCGGCGGTGGGAATGGGCCCGTAATGCCCGCGCGCGCGGCGCAGATGGGCGAGATCGACGCTGCCGGCGAGATATTCCGCCTCCTCGTCGGTCGGCGCACACACGACAGCCAGTGCGAGGATGGCATGCGGCGCCGCCAATCGCTCCGAGGGCTGGAAGCCGGCGCGGTAGCTCAGCATCGCGTCCAGCACATCATGCTGGGCGAAATGATGGGCATAGGCATAGCCCACCCCGATCTGCGCCGAGAGCCGGGCGCTGTAGCCCGACGAGCCGAGCAGCCATATCGGCGGCAGCTTCACATCCACCGGCATCACCTGGATGTTGCGATAGGGATGGTCCGCCGGCCACTGTCCGGTGTCCCACAGCATCAGCTCTTTCAGCCGGTCGAGGAAATCGTCGCCGGGATCGACATCTTGCCGGCGCCGCAGCGCGTGCGAGGTGAGATGGTCCGTGCCCGGCGCCCGGCCGAGGCCGAGGTCGACCCGGCCAGGATAAAGCGCTTCCAGCACCTTGAAGCGCTCCGCCACCATCAGCGGGGCGTGATTGGGCAGCATCACCCCGCCGGAACCGACGCGGATGCGCTCGGTCGCCGCCAGGATTTGCCCCGCCATCACATCGGGCGCGCCAGAGGCGACGGAGGCGAGGTTGTGATGCTCGGCGACCCAGAAGCGGGTGAAGCCGAGACCATCGACATGGCGCGCCAGTTCCAGCGTGCCGCGCAGCGCCTCCGGCCCGCTTGAGTCGGAAGCGACGAAGGAGAGGTCGAGGACGGAAAGGGGGGTGTGGGTAAGACGGGTCATGGCGATGAGGTGGGGATCGGTCGCCTGCCTGCCAAGGAGTATCCTCGATGTGACCGGGACGGAACGCCGCGCGGTTCGACATGTTCCGTTCGTGGCAAGGAGCGACGCCTCTGTCGCCCGGCCCGTCAGCTTTTGAGTTGCACCTTTTTGCGCCTTTGGTTACACCTCATCATCTTACCGGATAGATTTGGGGAACCCTCATGTCCACCACAACGATCGGCGTCAAGATCGATGAGGACCTGCGTGCCCGGCTGAGGGCCGCTGCCGAGCGGGAGGGTTGCACCCCGCACGCTCTGGTCAAGGGCGCGCTCACCGCCGCCATCGAGCGCACGGAGCGCGGGCTGGAAGCGGTTCCGCAGGTCGATACCGTGCCGGAGCCCGCCCCGACCCTCAGTGGCGTGTCGGGGGACAGCCCCTTCCTCCCCTTCGCCCGCGGCATCCGGCCCCAGAGCGTGCTGCGCGCCCGCGTCACCTCCGCCTATCGCGTGCCGGAGACCGAGGCGATGCCGGTTCTCATCGGACCGGCCACCCTGCCGGCGCCGAAAGCCGAGGCCGCCCGCGCCCGCGCACGGCAATTGGTCGAAGCGCTGCGGGCCAAGGGTCAGAAGGGTCCGGTCGAAGGGCTGATCCACGAATATTCGCTCTCCAGCCAGGAAGGCGTGGCGCTGATGTGCCTCGCCGAGGCGCTGCTGCGCATTCCCGACCGCGCCACACGCGACGCGCTGATCCGCGACAAGATCGGCCATGGCGACTGGCAGTCGCATCTCGGCCACAGCCCCTCGCTGTTCGTCAACGCCGCGACCTGGGGTCTGGTGCTCACCGGCAAGCTGACCTCCACGACCAGTGAGGCTGGTCTCACTGGCGCTCTCACCAGACTCATCGGTCGCGGCGGCGAGCCGCTGATCCGGCGCGGCGTCGATGTCGCCATGCGCATGATGGGCGAGCAGTTCGTCACCGGCCAGACCATCTCCGAGGCGCTGGCCAATTCCCGCCGCATGGAGGCGAAGGGATTCCGCTATTCCTTTGATATGCTTGGCGAAGCCGCCACCACGGAAGCGGATGCCCAGCGCTATTACACCGATTACGAACAGGCGATCCATGCCATCGGCAAGGCCTCGGCCGGGCGTGGCATCTATGAGGGGCCGGGCATCTCGATCAAGCTGTCCGCGCTGCACCCGCGCTACAGCCGCGCTCAATATTCGCGCGTTATCAATGAGTTACTACCCCGCGTCGCCGCGCTCGCCAAGCTGGCGCGCCATTACGACATCGGGCTCAACATCGACGCCGAGGAAGCCGACCGGCTGGAAATCTCGCTCGACCTGCTTGAATCGCTTTGTTTCGATGAGGCACTAAGCGGCTGGAATGGCATCGGTTTTGTCATTCAGGCCTATCAGAAGCGCTGCCCTTATGTGGTCGATTACCTGATCGACCTCGCCCGCCGCTCCGGCCATCGGCTGATGATCCGGCTGGTGAAGGGGGCCTATTGGGACAGCGAGATCAAGCGCGCCCAGGTGGACGGTCTGGAAGGTTTTCCGGTCTATACGCGCAAGATCCACACCGATGTGGCCTATCTCGCCTGCGCCCGGAAGCTGCTGGCGGCACCCGACGCGGTGTTCCCGCAATTCGCCACCCACAACGCCCAGACGCTCGCCACCGTCATGGAGATGGCGGGGGCTAACTACTATGCCGGGCAATATGAATTTCAGTGCCTGCACGGCATGGGCGAACCGCTCTATGAGGAGGTGGTCGGCCGCGAGAAGCTGGGTCGCCCCTGCCGGATCTACGCACCCGTCGGCACCCATGAGACGCTGCTGGCCTATCTCGTCCGCCGCCTGCTGGAGAACGGGGCCAACACGTCCTTCGTCAACCGCATCGCCGATCCCGATGTGCCGGTCGACGAATTGATCGAAAGCCCGGTCGAAGCCGCCCAGCGCATCGAGCCGATGGGCGCCCCCCATCCCGGCATCGCCGCGCCGGCCGATCTGTTCGGCGCGGAACGGCGCAATTCGGCCGGACTGGACCTTTCCAACGAACAGCGCCTCGCCTCCCTCGCCGCCGCCCTGCTCGCGGGCAGCGCGGCGCCGGTGGCGGCAAAGCCTTTGCTGGCGGGGCCTCTCACCATGGACGGGCCGACCCGCCTGGTGCTGAACCCCGCCGATCATCGCGACACGGTCGGCACGGTGGAGGAGACCGCGCCGGAAATGGTCAGCCGCGCGATGGCCTATGCCAATGCGGCGGCGCCGATCTGGCAGTCCACCCCCCCGGACGAGCGCGCCGCCTGCCTGTTCCGCGCCGCCGAGCTGATGGAGGCGCGCCTGCCCGCCCTCATCGGCCTCATCGTCCGCGAGGCCGGAAAGTCCTACCCGAACGCCGTGGGCGAAGTGCGTGAAGCCGTTGATTTCCTTCGCTATTACGGCACTCAGGTACGTCATGGCTATTCCGGCGACACCCATCGGCCGCTGGGACCGGTAGTGTGCATCAGCCCGTGGAACTTCCCGCTCGCCATCTTCACCGGCCAGATCAGCGCGGCGCTCGCGGCCGGCAATGTGGTGGTGGCCAAGCCGGCCGAGGAGACCCCGCTCATCGCCTTCACGGCGGTCGAGATCCTGCGCGAGGCAGGCGTGCCTGATGGCGCGCTGCAGCTTGTCCCTGGCGATGGCAAGGTCGGCGCGGCGCTGGTCGCCGACAGCCGCACGCGCGGGGTGATGTTCACCGGCTCCACCGAGGTCGCGCGTCTGATCCAGCGCCAGCTCGCCACCCGGCTCAGCCCGGATGGCAGCGTCATTCCGCTGGTCGCCGAAACCGGCGGACAGAACGCGATGATCGTCGATTCCTCGGCGCTGGCGGAGCAGGTGGTGGCCGATGTGCTGTCCTCCGCCTTTGACTCCGCCGGCCAGCGCTGTTCGGCGCTGCGCGTGCTCTGCCTGCAGGAGGATGTCGCCGACCGCATGCTCGCCATGCTGCGCGGCGCGTTGAAGGAGCTCAGCGTCGGCAATCCGGTGAATCTGTCGACCGATATAGGTCCGGTCATCTCGGCCGAAGCCAAGGCCGGGATCGAGGCCCATATCGAACGTCTGCGCAAGGCCGGTTGCCGGGTGGAGCAGTTTCAGCTCGGCGAGGAAGCGGCGCACGGTACCTTCGTCCCGCCGACGCTGATCGAGATCGGCGAGATCGGAGACCTCACCCGGGAAGTGTTCGGCCCGGTCCTGCATGTGGTGCGCTATGCCCGTGACGGCCTGGACCGGCTGATCGACGCCATTAACGCCACCGGCTACGGCCTCACCTTCGGCCTGCACACCCGCATTGATGAGACCATCGCCCATGTCGGCGCGCGGGTCGAAGTCGGCAATGTCTATGTGAACCGCAACATCATCGGCGCCGTCGTCGGCGTGCAGCCCTTTGGCGGGCACGGGCTTTCCGGCACCGGGCCGAAGGCGGGCGGGCCGCTCTATCTCGGGCGCCTGCTCTCGCGCCGCCCGGCCGCTCTGCTGCCGGCACGCGAGGCCCCGTCCCCCGCACGGCTCTGGGTGGATTTCCAGTGGGATACCGGCATTCGCACCATGTGCGGGGCGGTGCTGGACAGCTCGCCCTTCGGCCACATCGCGGAACTGCCCGGCCCGGTGGGCGAACGCAATGTCTATGCGCTCTCGCCACGCGGCACCGTGCTGTGTCTGGCGGCCACCGAACGGGGGCTCGCCGTGCAGATCGCCTCCGCCCTTGCCACGGGCAACCGCGTGTTGCTGGAAGGCTCGCAAATGCCGGCGCTTCCCAGCGGCCTGGAAGATTGGGTGCAGATCACCGACAGCTATGACGGGGCGGTGTTCGATGCCGTCCTGTTCGAGGGCGATGGCGATGCGCTGCGCCGCCTGAACGAAGCCATCGCCGCCCGCGAGGGGCCGATCGTGCTGGTCCATGGCCTGGCGCCGGACGACATCGCACGCGGCGAGGTTTATCCGCTCGACCTGCTGATGCTGGAACGTTCCACCAGCACCAACACGGCCGCCGCCGGCGGCAATGCCAGCCTGATGACGCTGGGCTGACGCGGCACGAGGGCCCGGGCGCCATCGCCCGGGCGCCATGGCGCGCCCGGGCGTTGCGTTCAGTTGTGGTTGAACCCTGCCGCCTCGTCATCGGTCAGCGGGTGCGTGACCGGATGCTTGGCGAAGAAGTCGAGCGTCCGGCGGAAATCGTCGAGCAGTAGGCTGGCGAGATCGCGGCTCACCCCGTGGCGCACCAGAATGCGCTGGATGACGAGGTCCTGCCGGTTCGCCGGCATGGAATAGGCCGGGACCTGCCAACCGCGCGAGCGCAGCCGGTCCGCTAGGTCGTAAAGGGTGTAACCGCCGAAACCCTTGTCGTCCTTCAGCTTCCAGCACAGCGCCGGAATGCCGGTGTGCCGGTTGCCGTCGTAGAGAATCTCGAAGGGCCCGAGCGCAGCGATCTCGCGCGCGAGATATTCGGCGGTGTCGTAGCAGGCGTTCTGGATTTTGGCGTAGCCCTCGCGGCCCAGCCGGACGAAGTTGTAATATTGGGCGACGACCTGTCCGCCGGGACGGGAAAAGTTGAGCGCGAAAGTGGGCATGTCGCCGCCGAGATAGTTCACGTCGAAGACGAGTTCCGGCGGCAGGTCGGTCGCCTCGCGCCAGATCACCCAGCCCACGCCGAGCGGGGCGAGCCCGAATTTATGGCCCGACGTGTTGATCGACTTCACCCGCGGCAGGCGGAAATCCCAGGGGAGCTCCGGTGCGCAGAAGGGCGCCAGGAACCCACCCGAGGCACCGTCGACATGAATCGGGATATCGAGGCCCGTCTCGGCCTGCAACCGGTCCAGCGCGTCGCTCACCGCCTTCACCGGCTCATATTGGCAGGTGAACGTCACGCCCAGCGTCGGCACCACGCCGATCGTGTTCTCGTCGACCCGCGCAATCACCTCCTCCGGCGTCATGATCAGCCGATCGCCTTCGAGCGGAATCTCGCGAAGCTCGACATCGAAATAGCGGGCGAATTTGTGCCAGCAGATTTGCACCGGCCCGCAGATCAGGTTGGGTCGGTCGGTGGACTTTCCCTCCTTGGCGCGGCGCTTGCGCCACTGCCACTTGAGCGCGAGCCCGCCCAGCATCGCCGCTTCCGACGAGCCAACGGTGGAACAGCCAAGCGTGGTGAGAGGATCCGGCGCGTTCCAGAGGTCGGCCAGCATGCGCACGCAGCGCGCCTCGATTTCCGCCGTCTGCGGGTACTCGTCCTTGTCGATCATGTTCTTGTCGATCGACAATTCCATGAGATCGCGGATCTCGTCATCGACCCAGGTCTGGCAGAAGGTGGCGAGGTTCTGGCGCGAATTGCCGTCCAGCATCAGCTCGTCGCGCACCGCCGCGAACACGTGGCGAGGCTCCCTCTGGACGACCGGGAAACCGGATTTCGGCAGCATTCCCAGCAGGTCGGGCGAGGAATAGATGTCGTCGAGGAGATCGTCGCGCAGATCGGTGCTGGGCTTTTCGGGCGTCAAGGCTGGCGTCCTTTCAGGCTGGTGGAGCCGCTGGAGTAAGCGACATGGGGGCGGCGAACGCAAGCAAGCCCTGCCAAGGGCTGTGCCAGCCTCACCGGGCGTCCAGTGCCGCCGGCACGTCGCGCGAGGTCATCGCGCCGAGCACGAAGGCGAGATTAGCGGCCGCGACCAATGAGGCCGCATGGGCGTCGGACTGCGCGATCCGGGCGGTCAGAAGCCCGCTTTCGGCGGTGGTGGCGGCGGTGATATCGCCGACGCCGCTCTCATAGGCGCCGAGCGCCGCATCATACGTTACCGCCGCAGCTTCTGCGAGCGCCGTTGCCGCACGGTAGGAGGCGAGCGCCGAGCGCAGCGTATCGGCGGCGACGACAATCTCGCGGGCGGCCGCGTCGCGGGTCGCCTCGAACGTCGCCTCGCTGGTGGAGGCCAATGACTCCGCCTTCTTCAGTTGCGCTGCCCGCAGCCCGCCATCATAGAGCGGCATCGTCACCCCCAGCAGCACGCCCGTGGTCGAGGCCTGCTGGCCGATGGTCGGCAGGCCGGTGGCGCTGAAGCTCGCCCCTCCCCCTGCAGCGACCGCGCCAAGGAACACTTTGGGCATGAACTCCGCCTCCGCGGCACCGACGGCGGAGCGGGTCGCCTTCATGGCGGAGAAAGACGCCAGCACATCCGGACGGCGGGCGAGCGCGGCCTTGATCATCTCTTCCGTCGGCGTTCCCACCGAGGCTGGCAGCGCCCGCCGGCCGGGTTCGCGGACGCTGATGCGGGTCAGCGGGGACACGCCCATCGCCGCCATCAGCAGCTGGTAGGAATCGCGCTCGGCGCCTTGCGCCTGCACGAGGCCGAACTGCGCCTGCGCCACCAGCTGCCGCCCTTGCGCCACCTCCACCGTCGTGCCGCGCCCCTGATCGTTCCGCGCCTGTGCCGCCGCCGAGATCTTTCGCGCATTGCTGGCATTCTGCTCGGCGATCCGCACCCGGCTGCGCGCCGCGCCATAGAGGAAATAGGCGCGCGTCACATCGTGGATGATCTTCTGATGCGTGCCGTTGAACAGGATATTGGCGGCGGTCGCGTTGTGGCGAGCGGCCTTATGCAACGCGTCGCGCTGGCCGAAATCGAAGACAAGCCATTGCAATGCGACCTGCGGCGACACGCCCTCAACCCGGCTCGACACCTGGTTCACGCTGCCCAAAGTGACCGGCAGCGTCGACGACACGTCCTGCCAGCCGCCGATGACATTGGCGGAGATGAAAGGCAGATAGGTCGCCTCCACCATGCCGGTGGTCAGGGCCGCCTGCCGCGCCTGCTGCCAGGCGATGCGGGTCTGCGGATTCTGCATCTGGGCGATGTCGATGAGTTCCGGCAGCCCATAGGCGCGGCGGGGGTCGATGCCCGGGGTCGGCTGCATCTGGGCAACGTCCGGATCAGCCGGGACGCTGAACAGCTTGGCCGACGCTTCCGCCGCACCGCTCGCGCCAGTGGACGCTGCGGCGCCCTCCGGCGTCCAGGGCTGCGCGGAGTCCTGAGGCGCCGTTTTCAGGGCGCTGGTCGCGCAGCCGGCCAGAAAAAGACCCGCCACAACAACGGCTAAGGGTACAAATGTACAGGGGCGAAGGCGAAACGCGGCCATACTCTACCCCGCCGCCAGTGTGGCGATGCGTTCGGCCCGACGGGCGAGCGCATCCGAAGCATCGGCGGGCTCTGTCACGGGCTCCCCCTGCCCGGTCTCGTTACAGGCAAGCCGCTCCGCCGCCGCGGCAAAGCGCTGCGCGGTGTCGGTCGGCACATCAGGGGCGAAGATCAGCGCCGGCAGCACCGCGCCGGCCTCCTCCACCAGCCGGCGAAGACGCCGCTCGGTGGTCCCGGACGGGCGCAGGCGTGCCGGCTCGAAGGGCAAAAGTGCCAGTACGTCCCGTGACTTGGCGAGTTCGGTCTCCACGGTCGCCGCCTCCGCCATCGCCTGGCGGCGGGCGACGGGATCGAGCGTCGCCAGCCGCGCCAGTGCGGCCAGAGCCCGCGACAGCCTCTCGCGCACATCGACCACCGCGCTTTTCGGCCATATCTGCGTGAAGATGAGATAAACCACGAGATTGCCTAGCAAAATTCCGACGACGCGGTCGCGGGCGGCGTCCATGTCGGTGCTGGGGCCGAATCCGTTGAGGATGGTGAGGAGGAAGGCGAGGCCGATCTGCACGCCGCCATAGGAGATGCGCTCGCTGCCCGACGACACCCAGGCGGCGACCAGAACGCCGGCGAACACCAGCGCCATCAACCCGCCAACCGATTGAAGATGCGGGATAATATACAGGATCGACGCGAGCCCGAGCGCCGCGCCGACGAGGCAGCCGGCGATGCGGAGCGCCAGCTTGTGCACCGTCTCGCCGGTCGTGCCGAGTGCGGCGACGTAGCAGGTGACCATGGCGGTGTGGATGCCCTGCCAGTCGATCAGCGAATAGATGAGATAGCAGGCGATCGCCGCTGCCGTGGTCTTCAGCGCGTAGCGCTGGTGGTCGCTATTGGTGAAGGCATCGGGCGCGAGAAAGGGCGGCTTCGAGGCGATTAACCCATTGCCGTCCTTATATTTTCCAAGATCGTCCAGCGCCTGCGCGATGGCGGCATGGGCGCCCGCGCCCTCGCTGGCGGCGGCTTCCGGGGTGGGCCGGCGACCGGCGCGGAGGGCCTCGGCCGCCGCGCGGCAGCGCTGCGCCAGCCCGCTCTCCACACGGCCGGGAGGCAGCGCCGCCACGGCCAGAAGAAGTCGATAAGTCGTTGCCGCAGAAGAAGAAAGCCGGTCGATGGCGCGCGTCGGCGCGGTGTGGAACAGGCGCGCCAGCATGATCTGCTTGGCGTCGGCCTCCAGCCCCTCGGCCAGCGCCGCGTTGAGCGCCCGCCGCCCGCGGCCGGCGAGCGCCAGCGCCGCGGCATCGAGCCTTTCCACCAGCGTCTGGCGCAGCAGGCGGTGCGGCGACGTACCGAGCACCATGGAGAAAAGCGCCAGCAAAACCATGGGCATAACCGCCATCTGCCAGGCATAGAGCAGGCCGCGGGTGACGATTTCCCCGGCTGGCACCTGGTCGACCAGGGTCAGCACGAAGGCGATGACGAGGGCGATGATGGCGCCGATCTCGCCCAGTTGGGATGCCGAACTGAGGTAGAGAAAGGCGAAGGAGGTGGCGGCGATGACCACGATCCGCAGCAGCGGCAGCTCCGCCGTCCACTGGATGATCGGTGCGATGAGGAGGATGATGAGGCTTACGAGGACGATGAGACCGAGCGCCTGCCCGACATTTTCCGCCCCGTTCGGCCGGGTCAGGAAAATGATGAGGTAGCAGCTGATCGCCGCCTCCGGCACTTTGTAGAGCATCGCCGTGCCGCAGACGAGCGCGCAGAGCAGGGCGATCCGCCAGGTCATGGCGAAGCGGCCGGGTGCCGGCTGGAGGTCGGCCCAGATCTCGCGCAGCAGACCGCCGCCGGGCGTTTCAGCACTCCGTGTCATGGTGCACGGTCGCGGTGGCGGAGGCGCCGATGCGCATCAGCTCGGCGGCAGGGTCGAGCAGACGGATGCGCACGGGGAAACGCTGCGCCACCCGCACCCAGTCGAGGCTCTTGGGCACGATCGGCATTTTGCGCGGCAGGGTGATCTGCTCGGTCGACTGCACACCCCAGCCGATACCCTCCACCCGGCCGCGCATCTTCACCGCGCGGTTGGCGAGGGTGTAGACCGTGGCGCAATTGCCGACGCGGATGCCGGCAAGCTCGGTTTCGACGAAGGCGGCGGAGGCGTACCAGGCGCCGGTGTCGATCAGCACGAAGACCGACTGGCCCGGCAGCACATATTCGCCCGCCGCCGTCTCCAGCCCCACCACCTTGCCGTCGAACGGGGCGACGACCTTCGTGTCGGCTAGCGCGCGTTCGGCGATGGCGAGGGCCGCGCGCCGGGCTTCCACCAGCGCCACCGCCGCCGCCGTGTCGCTGACCAGAGCGAGGGCGGCCGCTTCCTGTTGCAGCGCCTGTTTAAGGCTCACCTCGGCGTCGCGCTTGGCGGTGGCGGCGTCGTCCACCTGCTGGGCGCTGACATAGCCCTTGGGCCGCAACGCCTCCAGCCGGGCGAGGGTCTGGGTGGCGAGGGCCAGATTCTGCCGCGCCCGCGTCACCTGTTCCTGCGCGATCACGGCATTGGCGCGCTCGGCGGTCACCGTGCGCTGCTTGTCGGCCAGCCCCGCCTCGGCGAGGGCGAGGTCGGCCCGCGCCTGCGCCACCTGCAACTCATAAGTGGCAGGGTCGAGCGCGAACAGCAGCTCGCCCTTCGCCACCGCCTGGTTCTCGCGCACCGCGATGGTGGCGATGCGGCCGGGCACGGAGGCGGCGATGGCGGTGACATCCGCCGTCAGCTCCGCGTCCTGGGAGAGCGGGTTCAGTTCGGCATCGCGCAGATAGTGCCAGCCCAGCAGAACCGCCCCGGCAAGGGCGATAAGGCTCACCAGCACGCCGAGGCTGCGGCGGGGCGGGGTGTGCGTGTGCTCCTCCACCTTCTAGCGCCCGAAGCCGAGAAGCGAGACAGCAAAGCCGATGGCGGCGGCGATGCAGATATAGACCGGCAGGCGGATTGGCAGCGCGTCGTCGATACCGGCGCGGATGAAGATCAGTCGCACCACCACAGCGCCGAGAATGCCGATGAAGGCGCAGAGCAGCCAGGAAGGGAAATAGGCGCCGAACAGCGGGATGGCCGGCGCCCCGGCCGAAAGGCAGCCCGCGAGAGGCAGCGCGGCAAAGATCACGGCCCCGGCGCGCAGCAGCGCACCAGCCTGGCGGCGGGGCAAAAATCGGCCCGCAGCCGCTGTGACGGAACACCAAAAGGCCAACGTCGCTCTCCGGCAGAGCCCCCGAGTCGGAGACGTCGGGTAAAGGGGTAGCAAGCCCTTGCCGCCAGGGCAAATTTCGGTTGTCGCGACGCGGCGGGCGCCGCGCGGGCTTTCGCCACCGGCTGAATCATGCCACCAACCGGGGGCGGCTGAATACCCGCCGCGCCGCCACAGACCCGCCGTCCGTCGGCGGCGCGACAGGAGAGACGCGGCGGGGCGCCGGCCCTCGCCCGAACCGGAGGACGCACCTCATGTGCACATCGCTCGGCTATCGCGACGCGGACGGCAGGGCCTATTTCGGCCGCACGCTCGAACTCACGCTCGATCTGCCCTACCAGATGGCGTATTTCCCCGCCGGCTTCGCCACGCGCTCGCAGGTGGACGGTCACGCGCCGGTGGAGTACCGAGCGCGCCACGCCATGCTGGCGGTCACCATGCCCGCCCGCGTTCCCACCGCCGAGGCGCCCGTCGGCCTTGCCGATCTCAAAGTGCTGGAAGGGCTGAACGATCAGGGGCTGACCTTCAGCCTGCTGTCCTACCCCACCGCCGGCGGCAAGCAGCGCGGCGTGGAGATGACGCAGGCCGTGCTCTCCGCTTCCGATCTCGGCAGCTGGTGCCTCGGCCAGTTCGCGACGGTGGCGGAAGTGAAGGAAGCGGTGGCGGCGCAGCCGATCCTGCTGGTGCCGCTGGCGATACTGGGCGGGGTGGAATCGCCCTTCCATTATGTGGTGCACGACGCGACCGGCGCGGCTTTGGTGATCGAGTTCGATCGCGGGGAGATGAAGGTTTACGACAACCCCGTGGGGGTGATGACCAACGGGCCGAGTTTCGACTGGCACCTCACCAATCTCAACAATTACAGCTTCCTCTCCAATGTCGATAAGTCGGCGGGGCGCTTTGGCGCGTATAAGGCGGTCCAGCCGGATTCCGGCATCGCCACGGCGGGCCTTCCCTCCTCCAACACCTCGGTAGGCCGCTTCGTCCGCGCCGCCTATTATGCCGAGTTCACCGAAAAGGCGGCGACGCCGGACCTCGCCGTGCGCGCGCTCGCCCATATCCTCAACACTTTCGACCGGCCGCGCGGGGCGAGCATCGATTATCCCGGCCAGGGCGGCGGGCATATGGAGGTGGCGGGGCTCGACCAGCCGCAGGGCCAGAGCTACGCCACCGAATATACCTGCTGGACCAGCCTGTCCGACCTCGACCGCAAGCTGTTCTTCCTGCGCGACTACCGCAGCCTCAACTTCACCCGTTTCGACCTCGGCGCGCTCACCGACCTCACCGCGCCGCGCGTGCTGCCGCTGGAACGGCTGGCGGAGGCGGCCGACGCCACCGCCGCGCTGAAGGCGGCGCTGGCGGCGTGAGCGGACATCGCCGCGCACAGGAGGAGCCGGGCCGATGAAGGGCGTGCATGTTCACCCCTCCGGCCTGCGCATCCGCGTCGGCGGGCCGTGGCCCTTCATCACACGGCGCAGCTATGCGCTGGCCGGACGGCGCATCGTCTGGCAGGCGCGCCAGCACCGCAAGGGACTGGCGCGGGCGGCGCGGGCGCTGGAGAACGCGCCGGTCCCGTTCTGGCAGACGCAGGGCTACAATTGGTGGACCGGCGCGCTGTTCGCGCTCGGCTCGCTGCTGTTCCTCACCGGCAGCCTGCTCAGCCTGCTCCCCGAGGGCATCGCGCCGGCAGCGACGCCGATCAACATCGTGTTCTTCATGGGCTCGATCCCGTTCACGCTGGCGGGCTATCTCCAGCACTTCCAGGCCGCCAATCAGAGCGCCTTCACGCTCGACCCGAACGACAACGCCGCGCCGCGCCATATCGCGTTGATCGGCTGGCACCCGCACAGCGCGGGATGGCTGAGCACCTTCTGCCAGTTCGTCGGCACGGTGGCGTTCAATTTCAATACTTTCGACCCGCTGGTGGCGGGCGCCGGCTGGGCGACGCAAGACCTCGCCGTGTGGCTGCCGGGCATGATCGGCTCGGTGCTGTTCCTCGTCTCGGGCTATCTCGCCTTTGTCGAAACCGCGCACCGCTACTGGAGCTGGCGCCCACGCCAGCTCGACTGGCAGATCGTGTTCATCAATCTTCTCGGCTGTGTCGCCTTCATGGCCGCCTCGACGCTGGCCTATGTGCCGCGCGGCGGCGAGGCGGCGTGGATAGAAGACCTCGCCAATCTCCTGCTCGGCCTCGGCGCGCTCGGCTTCTTTGTCGGCGCGGCGCTGATGATGCGCGAGAGCGCGGCGGCAGCCAAGGGTTGAACCTCAGGGCTTGCGCCGCATGATGGCGACGAAATGCGCGAAGAGGCCCGCCTGCGAGTTGATGTTGAGCTTGCGGTAGATGTTGCGGCGGTGAACCTTGGCCGTGCCGGCGGAGATCGACAGCAGCCGGGCGATGGAATCGGCCGAATGGCCCTGCAGGATGAGATCGACCACCTCGCCCTCGCGCTCGGTGAGCGACAGGTCCTGCCAGATCTTGCCGCGGTCCAGTTCGCGCGGCGCCCTGCCCTCGCCGCGCCCGCTGCGGCCGCCGGCCTCCTCGCCGATCACCTCCGCGCCCCAGCGCAGCCGGCACAGGCTGAGCACCACCGGCGCCAGTTCGCGCAGCAGCCGCACCTGCGCCGCGCCGAACACGCCGGAAGCGGCCTTGCGCATCAGCGACACCACCACGCTCGCGCCATTGGCCAGCGGCACGAAGAAGCCGACCTCCTCCGCCAGCACGGTCTGGCTGTAATAGGAGCGGTAATATTCACTGGCATAGAAGCGGTCCGGCGCCAGTTCGCGCATGCGGCGGAACCCCTCGATCCGGTCGATGGCGGCGTGGTAAAAGGGATCGAGCAGATAGGGGCCGACCTGGTAGAGCGTCACATAGACATGGCTCTCCTGCCGGTTGAAGGTTTCGAACAGCAGCGGCGGGCGCGTCGTGCCGCGATAGCCGAAGGTCACGCAATGGTCGAAGGGCACATGCGTCCGCAGCCAGGCGATGAGCGCGTGGCCGAACGGGTCGTCGCCCGGCCCGGTGCGGACATTGGCGCTGCGCTCATGCGCGGCCGCGATGGCCTCGGCCAGAAGCCGTGCCGCCAGAGCGCGCTCGCTTTCCTCCTGCCGCCCCTCGCCGCCCTCGGTGGCGGCGGAGGTCACGGCGACCTTGCCCCTGCCCACCATCTATACCCCCTTTGACTGATAATTAGGCCCGTTCTACCACTCCAAAGGTATATCCCCTGAAACGCGCCGGTATTAGCATTTTAGCGAATACGGATCCGGCCGCCACTCTGTAAAGCGACCGGAAGCTGCGGAGAACACCGGTGGCTTCTGAGACCCTCGACATCGAGTTTCGCGGCGTCAGCAAGCGCTATGGCGATGTCACCGCCGTCCACCCGACCGATTTCGCCGTGCCGAAGGGCGCGTTCATCGCCCTGCTCGGCCCTTCCGGCTGCGGCAAGACCACCTGCCTGCGGATGATCGGCGGCTTCGAGCAGCCCACCACCGGCCAGGTGCTGATCGGCGGCGCCGACATGGCGGAAGTGCCGCCCTATCGCCGGCCGGTCAACATGGTGTTCCAGCATTATGCGCTGTTCCCGCATTTCGATGTCAGCGCCAATGTCGCCTATGGGCTGCGGCAGGTGCGCCCGCGCCTGACCTCCTCGGAAATCGCCCGGCGCACCGCCGATGCGCTCGCCATGGTGCAGCTCGCCGGCTTCGGCAAGCGCAAGGTGCACGAGCTCTCCGGCGGCCAGCAGCAGCGCGTGGCGCTGGCGCGGGCGCTGGTGAACCGCCCCTCCGTGCTGCTGCTCGACGAGCCGCTCGCCGCGCTCGACAAGAAGCTGCGCACCGACATGCAGATCGAGTTGCAGAATCTGCAGCGCGAACTCGGCATCACCTTCGTCCTCGTCACCCACGACCAGGAAGAGGCGCTGTCCATGAGCGACGTGGTGTGCGTGATGAATGGCGGGCGCATCGTCCAGCTCGGCGCGCCGGATGAAATCTACGACCGCCCGGCCGACCGCTTCGTCGCCGCCTTTGTCGGCAAGACCAATTTTCTCGACGGCACGGTGGTGGAGAATGGCGGCAACGCCGCCCGCATCCGCCTCGCCAACGGCATGGAGATCGGCGCCCGGCTCACCGGCGGTGGCGCCCCCGGTGCGGCGGTGTCGGTGAGCCTGCGCCCCGAGGCGCTGCGCCTCGGCGCCGCGACGGGCGAGACCGGGCTCGGCGGCATCATCCGCAACCGCATCTTCCTCGGCTCCACCGCCGAATACGCCATCGAGGTGCCGGGCCTCGGCACGCTGCTCGCCACCGCCGACCATGACGCGGCCCGCAGCGACCTGCTGAGGCCGGGCGATGAGGTCGCCATCAGCTTCAACCCCGGCGCGCCACTGGCGTTTCCGGTGGCCGACAACAAGACCACCCAGAGGGAAACCAGCCATGTCGAAGTCCTATCGTGACGGCCTGCCGCTCTCGGCGCGGGAATTTATCGATCAGCTGCTGCGCTTCCGCCGCGGCTCCATCAGCCGCCGGCACTTTCTCGGCGTGACCGGCCTCGGCGCCGCCACGGCGGTGCTCGCCGGCGAATTCGGCCTCAAGCCGATGCCGGCCTTCGCGGCCGGTGAACTCGGCGACCGCATGTCGATCGCCACCTGGCCGAACTACCACGACCCGCAGACCTTCGTCGATTTCACCACCAAGACCGGCGTCGCCATCGAGGTGAACGTGTTCGGCTCCAATGAGGAAATGCTGGCCAAGCTGCAGGCGGGCGGCTCGGGCTGGTCGCTGTTCGTGCCGACCAACTACACGATCTCGACCTATCGCCAGCTCGACCTCATCGACCCGCTCGACCTCGCCAAGCTGCCGAATTACGACGCCGCCGCGCAGAACAAGCGCTTCACCGCCGAGGGCGAGGTGGCCGGGGTGCTCTGCGCCGTGCCGAAGAACTGGGGCACCACCGGCTTCGCCGTGAACACGAAGAAGCTCACGGCGCCGATGGACAGCTGGAAGAGCTTCTTCGATGTCGCCATGACCACCGGCAGCGGCCGGTCGATGGTGCATGACTATCAGCTCACCACCATCGGCAACGCGCTGAAATATTACGGCTATTCCTTCAACTCGCTGAAGCCGGACGAACTGGCCAAGGCCGAGGAGCTCCTCCTCAAGGTCAAGCCGCATCTCTTCGCCATCTCCAGCGACTACCAGCCCGCCATGCGCAGCGGCGACGCCTGGCTGACCATGTGCTGGACCAATGACGGCGCCCAGCTGCACCGCGACATCCCCGAGATCAACTATGTGCTCGGCAAGGAAGGCGGCGAGATCTGGACCGATTTCTACGCCATCCCCAAGGACGCGCCGAACAAGCCGGCGGCCTATGCGCTGCTGAACCACCTGATGGACCCGAAGGTGGCGGTGAAGGAGCACATCGCCAATGGCGCGCCCTCCACGGATGCGCGCGTCAACGCCCTCCTGCCCAAGGACCTGCTCGACAACCCGATCCTCTACCCCGCCGCTGATCTGCTCGCCCCGCTGGAATTCGGCGCGGCGGCGACGCTGACCGACCCGAACCGTGCCGAGCTGATGGCGCGTTTCAAATCCGCCTGAGCCGGCGCCGGCCGGGGGCGCTCGCTCCCGGCCCCGCTTCGGGAGCGCGGCCCGCGCTCCCGCCCTCCTCCCCGTGAAGTGGACAGCCATGTCGAGCGCCGCCCGCAAGCGATTGGTCACGGCCCTGCTGCTCGCCCCGGCGGCGGTGTGGCTGTTCCTGTTCCTGGTGCTGCCCTTCGCCGCCATCGTCGTGTTCAGCCTCGGCGAGCGGGCGCCGGCGGGGGGCTACGCCCCGGCTTTGACGCTGGCGCAATATGCCAATCTGCCGGCGCGGGCGACGGCGTTCTGGAACACGCTGGTGCTGGCCCCGGCCGGCGCGCTGGCCTGCCTGCTCATCGCCTATCCCGTCGCCTATTATCTCGCGCTGAAGGTGCTGCCGCAGCGCCGGCTGCTGCTGGTGGCGCTGATCGTCATCCCGTTCTGGACCAGCCTGCTGATCCGCACCTATGCCTGGATGTATATTCTCGGCGCGCGCGGCATCCCCGCCTTTCTGGAACTGGTCGGCCTGCCGGAGATGCGCTTCATCAACACGCCCGGCGCGGTGCTGCTCGGCATCGTCTATGGCTATCTGCCGCTGATGATCCTGCCGATCTATATCAGCCTGGAGCGGCTCGACCGCCGGCTGCTGGAAGCCTCGGCCGATCTCGGCGCGACGCCGTTCTCCACCTTCTTCAGCGTGACCCTGCGGCTCTCTCTGCCCGGCATGATGACCGGCTTCTCGCTGGTGCTGATCCTGCTGCTGGGCGAATATCTCATCCCAACCCTGCTCGGCGGCGGCAAGGTGTTCTTCATCGGCAATGCGCTGGTGGATCTGTTCCTGCAATCGCGCAACTGGCCGTTCGGCTCGGCCATCGCCGTGGCGCTGGTGGCGATCACCGTGGTGCTGCTGCTGGCCGCCAACCGCCTCACCGCCCGGCTCTCCGGCGCCCGACAGGTCGATCTCCTATGATGCGCGCCTTCGTCACCGCCGTTTACGGCTTCCTTTATCTGCCCATCGCGCTGGTGGTGCTGTTCTCCTTCAATGCGGGGCGGCACGCGAGCGAGTTCACCGGCTTTTCCTTCCAGTGGTACGGGCGGGCGCTCTCCAACACCTTCCTGATGGAAGCGCTGACCAACAGCCTGATCGTGGCGACGACCAGCGCCGGCCTTGCCTCGCTGTGCGGCACCGCCGCCGCCATCGGGCTCGGCCGCGCCGGGCCGCGCACCCGTGCCGTGTTCGACGCGCTGTTCGGCGCCGCCATCGTGGTGCCGGGTGTGGTGATCGGCATCGCCACGCTGGTGGCGCTGGTGCAGCTGTTCGGCATCGTCAATCCCGCGCTCGCGGCGCTGTGGCCGGGCGATACGCCGCCGCGCCTCGCCCTCGGCTATGGCTCGATCATCGCCGCGCATGGGCTGTTCTCCACCGCGCTCGTCACCATGATCGTGCGGGCCCGGCTCGGCGCGCTGGGGCGCGACATGGTGGAAGCCTCCAGCGACCTCTATGCCGGGCCCTTCACCACCTTCCGTTGCATCGTGCTGCCGCAGATCCTGCCCGCCATCCTCGCCGGCTTCCTGCTGGCCTTCACCTTCTCCTTCGACGATTTCATCGTCGCCTTCTTCGTCGCGGGATCGCAGACCACGCTGCCGATCTATGTCTTCGCCTCCATCCGGCGCGGCGTCACGCCGGAGATCAACGCCATCGGCGCGCTGGTGCTGGCGGCGTCCATCGTCCTCGTCATCGCGGCGCAGCTTCTGCTGCGCCGGCGCACGCCGGCTTCCTCGTAGGTACATCATGATTCTCAAGGACAAGATCGCCATCGTCACCGGCGCCGGCTCAGGGATCGGCCGCGCCGGAGCGCTCGCCATGGCGCGCGAGGGCGCGCATGTCATCGTCGCCGACCGCGACGGGGCTTCAGGTGAGGCGGCGGTCGAGGCCATCCGCGCGGCGGGCGGGCGCGCCGAGGCGGTGCGGACCGATGTCGATGTCGACGCCGACATCGAGGCGCTGGTGGGCGGCACGCTGGCGCGTCACGGACGGCTCGACATTCTGCACAGCCATGCCGGCGTGCAGGTGGGTGGGCCGCTGACCGAGGTGGCGCCGGACGGCATGGACCGTTCCTGGCGGATCAATGTCCGCGCCTCCTATCTCGCCGCCCGCCTCGCCATGCCGGCGATGATCGCGCAGGGCGGCGGGGTGATCCTGGTCACCGCCTCCAATTCCGGCGTGTTCTACGACCGCGAGATGATCGCCTACACCACCTCCAAACACGCCGTCATCGCCATGGCGCGGCAGATGGCGATCGACTATGCCCGGCACAATGTGCGGGTGAACGCGCTCTGCCCGGGCTGGGTCGATACCCCGTTCAACGAGCCCTTCATCGCCCAGATGGGCGGGCGCGCGGCCATCGAGGCCTATGTGCGCGAGAAAATCCCCATGGGCCGCTGGGCCAGCGCGGAGGAGATCGCGCAGGCCATCCTGTTCCTCGTCTCCGACCGCTCCTCCTTCATGACCGGCCAGGCGCTGGTGGTGGATGGCGGCGAGAGCATCGGGTAAGAGATTAGCCGGCTTATTGTGGGCGCCCGGCGGGCTTAAAGCGCCGCCCGGCGCGTGTGGGGGCGGCCGCAAGCGATCCATCCAAAAATCGGCTTTGACGGTGTGGCCGCGCGATTGGTAGCCGGGTAGACGGAGCCAAGGGGTTCCCTAGCGGTATCGACAGCCAAGGACGCCCATCATGACACGTCTATCCCTGCTGGCGGGCCTCGCCGGCGCGCTGCTGCTGAGCGGCGCGGCGCAGGCGCGCGAGAGCTTCAGCATCATCCAGGACAAGCCGGAACTCACCCATATCGACCTTGGCAAGGAAGGTGCCTCGCATGGCGACATGCTGGCGTTCGAAGCCGCCTTCACCACCCCGGACGGCAAGAAGGGCACGATGAGCGGGCTCATCACCACGGTGGACGTGCCCGACGGGGCCGGCGACAAATTCTTCGACCGCCTCGCCGACATCGTGCTCGACTTCGGCAATGCCGATACGCTCGTCATCGCCGGCCGCTCCGTCTATGCGGTGGGCGCCGGCGAGATGGTGGTGGACGCGCCGCAGGTGCGCGCCATTGTCGGCGGCACCGGCCGGTTTATCGGCAAGCGCGGTCAGATGACCACCACCCGCCGCGATGCCGGCCATTACGAGCACAAGATCGAGCTGGTGGACTAGGTCATTTCACTGTTTCATGGGAACGGTGAAATGATCTAATTCTTTGTTTTGTCGCGTTTTTTCACGCGAACCGGAATCCACTTCGCTCGACAACGCTCTGAGCTTGCGCCCGACGCGCCGGCTGGCGGATCAGCCGGCGCGTCGGGCGGCCAGAAACGCGAACAGCGCCATCCGGCCGCTGCGCACCAGCGCATAGCGCGACCCCGACGGCCCGATGACGGCATCGCCGAGCGCATCGGTGAAACCGACGCTGCCGGTGAAGGCGGCCCCTTGCGGCAGGATCGACCAGTCGCGCAGCAGGAGCAGATCGGTTCCATAGGCATTGAGCCCGGCATCGTCGTCGAACACCGCGATCCTGGAAAAGCCATAGGGCCCGGCAAAGGCGGTCGCGGCCGGGACGATGGAGAAATAGCTGCCGCTGGCGATCGGCGCCTGATTTGCCAGCGCATAACCATTGCCCCGGAACGCGGCGACCAGGGCCGCGCTGGCGGCGGTTTTCTTGAGATCCGCGGCGCTCGTCTTCGACAGCTGAAACAGGAAGACGCCCGAAGTGGCGTCGAAGACGAGAAATGAGGTGGGGGCCGCCTCGACCCGATAGAGGCGCGGCGCAGTGGGGTCGGAGACCGCCGCATTGTCGATCTGCCAGACATCGACGGTCGACACCCGCGCCTGTGCCCCGAACGGATAGCCCGCCGCGGCGAAGAGGGGCGCCGCGCCCGAAAGGTCTCCCGCCGCCAGCTTCGGCTTCTGGTCGCCCGGCAGGATGAGGATCGGCACCCCCTTTCCCGTCGCCACCAGCGCACGGTAGAACTGCGCCGACAGCAGTGTCGCCTGCGCGAAATTCACCCCCAGCACCGCCGCGCCGGCAAAGCGCGTCATGCCGTTGCCGGCGCCGGCCGCGACCAGCACGCCGGACATCTTCACCTGGCACAGAACCGCATTGCTGAAGTCGGCGCCCGACAGGAACGCCTGGGTGAAATCGGTGCCGACGAAAAACCCGTTCGCCAGAGCGGCATTTTCGAGATCGGCATGGTCCAGCGTGGCGCCGTCGCCATACCAGCGCGCGAAGCTCAGATCGGCGCCCGACAGCCCCGCTCCGCTGGCCCGGGCCCCGAAGGCCAGCACCCCCGCGAGGCAGGCGGGCGGCAGCGCGGTCTCACGGAACACCTCGATCTTCCCGGCCAGCAGCGTGAGCAGGAACGGCCCGTTCTGCTCGTCGTCGATGCGCCATTTGAGACCGGCCGCCAGCACCAGCACGGGCGCGCCGCCATTCAGGGTAACGCCCGCCGCCTGGAACGCCGCGATCAGCGCCGGCGTCGGGTAGGCCTTGTGGTCGAGATCGTCGGCAAAGCTCGCCGCGAGGGCGAAAAGATAAGAGCGCGTGCCGAAGGCCGCCTTCGCCAGATCGGCACCCGACAGGTCGGCGCCGGTGAAATTGGTGCCATGCGCCCGCGTGCCGCGCAGGCTGGCCTTGTTCAGCCGGCACCGGGTCATCGTCGCCCGGTCGAGCGTGGCCTGATCGAGCACGGTCCTTTGCAGCGAGGCCTCGCTCAGAAAGGCGTCGGCCAGCGTGCCGCCGGAAAGGTCGATCCCGTCCAGCGTGGCCCCGGTCAGGTCCGCCCCGGTGAGGTTGGCACCGCGCATGTCGAGCGCGCAGGAAGACGGTCCGAGCACCGCGCCGCCGGCGGCGGCCTGAGCCAGAACCAGATTGCGGGCGGATTTCGGACGCCCCCAGGCGGCGGCGCGCAGATCCGCACCCGTCATGTCGGCGCCGTCGAACACGGCGTCGTCCGCCGTCGCCGACCCCAGCCGCAGCCCCGCCATCCGCGCAGCCGAGAAATCGGCGCCCCGCGCCACGGCGCCGTCCAGCACCGCGCGCGACAGGTCGGCGCCGGTGAAGTCGATGGCGCTCAGGTCCTCGCCCGAGAAATCGACGCCACCAAGGTTGGCATTGCGCGCGCCGACGCGCCGCAATTCGGCGAGCGAGGGGGTGATGGTTGCGGCGAGGAAATCGTGCCCGCTGGTTTCCGAGGGGTTGAGCGTCAGCAGCGGAGCCGTGAGATTGGTGGAATAGTAGACCGGCCGCCACGCCGCGCCGTCGAAAAGGCTCCAGCTCTCGATCCCGGCGCCGCTGGCGGTGCGGCGAAACGGCGACGCCTGGGCGCGGGCGTCGACGAAGACAATCCAGTTGAGTTCATTCGTGGTGTCGAGGCTCAGCCACCGCCCGTTCGCCAGCTGGATGAGGACATCGCCGTCCGCCCCGGTCTGGTAGAGGGTGGCGAGCGCCGTCGCGCCCGGGCTGGCGAGGCCCATGCAGGGCAGCTCGATCGTCTTGGAGCCGGAGATGCGCACGCGCTGCGGTGCGAGATAGACCGCAGCGGCGACGCCCGACGAGGCAAAGGTGAACTTGCCGGCAAAGACCCCCGCCAAGAGCGTCTACTCCGCCGCGATGGCGTAGACGCGCATCTCGCCAGTCTCCTCATCCCGCCGGTTGACCAGGGTGTGGACGACGCCGCGCAAGGCCACCGGCAACTGGGACGGCTTGAACTCCAGCTGGGACGAGATCGAGATATAGCCGTCCTGGATGCTCAGCGTCGATTGGGTCAGCAGGAACGAGAAGCCCTGGGCGATCGGGATCGCCACGCCGCGCTGCCCCATGCCCTGCATGGCCGTGGCATAGGCACTCTCGCCCGCCACCGGCCAGAGAATCGTGCCGAAATTCTGCTTCGAGAAGCGGGGGATGGTGGTCGACTGGAACGTCACCGCATTGTTCGCATTGGCGAAGCTGAACATCATCGACTGGGCGTTGGTACTGGTCGTGCCCAGCGACAGATCGGTCATGACATCGGTGCGCTGGAGATCGAAAATCAGGTTCGGACGCGGCGTGGCGCCGTTTTCGACGTAGATTTCGAACTGCATCGACTGCGTCGTCACCTTGCCCTTCTGGCTGACCGCGCTCTCGATGGTCGCAAAGTACTGGTTGGAAATGCCGGTATCCGTCATGTCGGATTCGAGCTTCGACTGGCTGGCATAGGCGTTGCCCGAAAACGCCATGAGCTGTTGATAGACGGACGCCGGCAGCTGCGACTGCAGGAGGTTCATGGCGTCGGTGGTGAACAGCCAGACCTGCTGGAAGGCCGTCACAGGTGGGCCGAGCGGGGTGATCTGCGCGGTAAGCGCGACATTTCCGTACTGCGCGAACGCCGGCTCATAGGCGGCATAGGTCGCGGCTTTGAGAGCCGACGGATTGGGCAGATCCGACGGTGTGACCGTCAGGTTGAGCAGGCCGGCGTTGAAATACGCCCAGGACAGGCCGTTGATCGCCCAGTCCGAGACATAGATGTTCATGAACTGATCGTCGCTGTCCGCCGGCACCGCCGGGATCGGCAGGACGGGCGGAGTACCGCCGGTATAGGCCTGGCCATTATAGGAGGCGACGCCGGTGGTGCCGACCGTCACGCCATCGGCGTTCGGAAAGCCAAGGCCGTCCGGCCCGAGCGCATAGTTGAACTTGATGCCGTTGCCCAGGTCCGTATTGCCGTCGATGGACTTCAGCACGCCCGAGAGGATTTGGCTGATCGGCGTCTTGAAGTCGATACTGGAGATCGCCGCCGCGGTGGCATCGCTCACCTTGGTCGAGAAGCAGCCGGCGCTGGTCTGTCCGTTGACCGCGCTCTTGCCGGGAATGTTCGCCGTCGCGCCGCTTGCCACGCCGGTCGCCGCCGTCACGTTGAAGCTGTAGGTGTTGGTGGCCGCGTTATAGACGAACTCGGTCGGCACCGTGACGGTCATCCCGCCGAAACCCGGATTGTAGCTGAACGTATCATCCGGATAACTCGTGTTGCACGAGGGAAACGAACCGGGCGTACTGAAGCAGGTATAGTCCTCATAGGTCTCGCGCCAGTCATAGGTCGCCGAAAAGGCGCCGGCGCTCAGGACCAGCTGGAACTGGTTTCCCGCCGGCGTGCCGCCGCTGCCTTGCGTGACCGACGAATAGGACGGGTTGAACCCGTTCAGCCGGCCATTGGACAGCTGGATCTTGAACTGGGAATAAGAGCTGAAATAGCCAAAACCCGCCTGGGTGAAGTCCGGTATGTCGATCGTGTTCGGCGGCGGGGTCAGGTTCTGCAGTTTCTTGACGGCCGCGCCGCTGAGCAGGGATTGGGAGAAGAACTCGATGCCCTTCTTGCCGATGGCCAAGGTAACGCCCTGAACGCTCATCTCTCATCCTCCTCAAGCCGGAACCGTGTAGACTTGGATCGTCTGGCCGGTGCGATAGATGTGGTAGACCGCCAGCCCGTCCTTGATCGCCCAGGCGCCTTCGCGGTCGATCACCTCGATCGAGGCGCTCGCCGTGAGCGGACGGCCCTTGGCCTTGAACGCGGCCGCGACAACCGTGATGTTGCGCTCGTTCAGCGCCTTCTGCAGCGCGATATCGAGATCGAACAGCGGCGGGGTGGGCATCCAGTGGCTCACCTGCGGCTCGGGGCGACCGCCGGCGCCGCGCAGCGTGCCGAAGCCGAGGCCGAAGACATTGCGCCAGACATCGACCGCGATCTTCGCCATCACGGGATATTGCAGGTCCTGGACCACCGAAGGGTCGGGACTGCGTGACAGATGGGTGCCGTCCGGGGCGTAGATGTCCAGCATGTAGTTCTGCGGCTGGCTGCCGTCGCCGTAATAGCTGAGAACATACATGTGGCCCTGCGCCTCGACGCCGAGATCGAGATAGGTCGGCGTGGAGGCGGCAGGCGCGAGCGGGAAGAAGGAGAGGCTCCGCTTGATCAGCGACATGCCGGCATCCGCGCTCGACGGAGAAATCTCCCACGCCTGCCCGAGCAGGGGTGCCGTGATCGCCCACGCCTTTGCCGGATCGACCACCTCGATCGCGACGCGGCCCGGAAGGCCGAAGACGCTGATCGCCTCGTCCACCATCTCCAATTGCCAGACGAGCCCGCGCGGATCGACGATGCGCCACGCCTGCCCCGCGCGGATGACGCGGAGCTGCGCGCTGACATCGGGATTGTCCATCTGCGCGGGATCGAAGCTCGGCGTGATGCCGGTATTGGACAGGGCGGAGATCAACGGGCCGTCCGGCGTATAGTGTCCGGTGTCGAGTTCGGCCGCGACATCGGCATCGATGATGCCGAGCAGCGTCTGGCCGGCGGCGACGAGCGCGGTGTTGAAGACCTCCGGAATCCGGCCGGCATTCAGCTCCTCGGCGATCGCGGCCGTCGGCAGCTCGAACAGCGTGCCGGCCCAGGTGAAACAAGGCACCGGGTTGCCCTTGGTGTCGAAGGCCTGCACGCGCCTGTTGATGGATTCGAGCAGCAGCAGGCGACCGTCGGGCGCCACCGCCATGGCCTTCGGCCCCCGGATCAGGCCCTCGCGAATGCCCTCGCCCGAGACGTAGAAGGCCTCCGGCGCCTTGTCATCTTCGGTCGGGACCTCCGGCAGGGGCGCCAGCAGGATCTTCTGCTTCTGGAACGAGGCACCGACGACCAAGTTCGAGGGATGAACCGCCAGCGCGTCGAGCTGGTTGATCGGGAAGCGCGCCCATGATTTCAGGTCGCTGCCGGTCAGGCCGAAATCGTCGGAACCGTCATCAAGCACCACCTGCCGCAGATTGTTGCCGCCGTCGCGGGGATCGAGGATGAAATTCTGCTGGTTGATGCTTTGCCCGTCGCCCACCGCCGGCGCATAAGCGATCTGCGGCGACTGGGTGAAACCGATCTTGGAGAATTTCAGCCGCGAGGACGGGTGCGCCAGCACGGAAAGGTTCTGCACCGCGTAGAGCTGCTCATTGCTCGGCGGCGCCGAGAGCCTGTCCGGCGGGAGCGACATACCGGAGGCGCGCCAGATATAGCCGACCTGGAACGCCGTGTTGTTGACCGTGATGGAAACGGGCTGGCACAGCGTGCCGCCGCTGCCGCAGTCCAGCGCGGAGAGGGTGGCCACCGGCGGGGCGCCCTCCTTCCAGACATAGGCGCCGTTTTCGAAGGCGATCTGTTCCTTGAAGCGATACTGGGTGTCCGCCGACAGCGGCACCAGCGTCTCCTTGATGTTGGCATCCGGCAGGGCCAGCGTTGTGCCCTCATTGGGCACCGCCTTGAGATTGCCGCTCTCCCACGACCCGGCCAGCCATCCATTGCTCGAATAGATGCCGAAGATGATCTTGAACGCGCCGCCCGCCGGCACGTCCTCGAACCTCAGCGCGATCGGCGTGTCCGAGGTGGTGGCGGGCATGGGGCCCTTGAGTTCGAAATTGGTGCCGTCCTTGTACTGCAGCAGCGCGTAATAGCGCGTTCCCACCGCCGGCCAGACCGCCGTGGAGGGATGGCCGGCCTCGCCATGGGCGGGGTCGGGGTGCATGGTCAGCGTCACGTCGATGGCGCGCTTGGCCTTGATCCGCACCGTGGCGGGCGAGGACAGCACCTCGATGGTGGTCTCGGCGATGGCCACGAACCCGACCGCCACCGCCGCTGCCTTGAGGATGAGGCCCACCGGCCCGAAGGCGCTGGAAAGCTCGCCGGCCGCAACCTGCTTGACGACCCATGCGCCCAGCTTTTCCAGGCCCTTCTTCAGGATGAGGCCCAGCGCCGTGTTCGCCAGCGCGAACACCACCTTCTTGACATTGGTGAGCGCCGCCGCCGTGGCCGACCCGCCGCCAACCACCGGGATGCCGATGGCGATGGCCGCCGCCGTGAGATCGCGGTCGCTGACGATGGCGTTGAAGGTCTGGGTCGAGGTGATGATCTTGCCCGCCACCATGAAGATGCCGGGAATGCCGTACTGCCACAGGCCGGTGAGCAGTGCGCCGGGGGTCGAGACCTCCTCGACCCAATCGGACGTGCCCAGGCTGCCGAACAGCAGTTCCACCGCCGCCGCGCCCTCCAGGTCGAAATCGAGCGCGGTCGGGTCGGTCGGCATGGGAATGCCAAGGACGGCATTGGTGGCGGAGATGGACCAGAGCTTCCTGACCCCGCTGATCGGCGTCCCGGCCTCATCCAGCAGGCGATAGCCGACATAGAGCGTCCGCATGAACACGTTGCTGGCGTTGATCGAGAAACGGTCCTGCGCATTGACCTTGATCGACGCGGCATCGGCCCGCACGCCGAAGCTGGTGCCGGTATGGTCGAGCGTCCATTTGTAGGAGGCCGTGTCCGCCGCCGCGGCGCGCCGGGCGGCGGAACGGACGGGGTCGACGCCGTCGCGGCGCGTCGCCGTCTGCCCCGAGGTCGGGGTCCAGGTCTTTCCCTGCAGCCTTGTGTCGTTGGAGGCGGTGAGATTGGCCCGCGCGATGGGCGCCCCCATGGCATCCTCGACGCCGGGCACGACGGTGTAGGTGTAGAGCGGCTGGCCGGTCCTGAAGCCGCCCTGCTCCGGGTCGAGATCATATTCGGCCGTGAGCGGATTGCCCTCATGGTCGGTGCAGGCGACAACGGGGGCCCAGTCCGCACCGGCGGCGTCGATCGCGGCGCTGAGGATCTGGATGTTGTTGAACTGGTCGGGATCGGTGCGCGGATCGCCCAATATGTGGTCGTACATCAGCACGGACTGGGTATAGGGCTGGACGCTGGCGAGATCGGGATGGTGGCCGACCAAGCTGCCGGCGGTGGAAGTGAGGTTGACCACCGCATTGCTGGCGACGAGGAGGCGCACCGCCTCCTCCGTGTTCTTCGGCAGTTCCTTGACGCCGAGCTGGTCGAGGATCGCCGAGAAACTGCCGGGCCGCACGAAGGACCCGCGCACGCCGAAGGCTGTATGCTCGACGGCCGGGCGCCGATAATAGGCGATCTGCATCCGGAAGAATTCACGCAGCGCCTCTTCGGGAATGTGGTGGGTCATGCGCACCATCTGCCGGAGATGAACCTCCGGGCGCTCGGGCATGACCAGCCGCACAAGGGTCACGCCGCGCGGCGCGATATCCTCCGGCGGGACCCTGATGTAATGGGTGAATGTCGACCGGGCGGTGTCGGAATAGGCGAACAGGCGGTTTGAATCGACGGCGGCGTTCAATGTCCGGTCGTCATGCTCGCGAATGTCGAAATGCCGCGCGCCGATGGCAAGCTGAAGGTCTCCGGAAATATCGAGATCGCTGAGATCGACGTGAAACGTCTTCATGGTGCCGGCCCCCAAACCCGCTGTGACGTACATTCAGAGATGATCTTCCGCCGATACTCGACCTTTCGAGAGAATGACGGGTGCCGCTCGGCAACCGCTCAGGAAACTGGCGCGCCCTTATCATCCCGGACCGGCTTTCGCCCGTCCGGGATGGCCCGCAGACCCGACAGGGATCACGGCCGTTCAGGCGCACTCCTCCGCTCCCCCGCCTTCCGGCGGCGGCCGGAGGGCGGAATCCCGCAGACATCTTGCAACAGGCTAGGAAAGGCCGGGCGACGCGTATCGAATGGAGATATCTACCCCACGTTGCATCCGACATCAGGTTCGGCGGGCGAGCGCCGCGTGTCAAGCACGATCTTAGGTTGTTACTATCGCTTGTGCACTTTTAGGAATTTCGGTCGCGAAGGCCGGCCGGCCTGACCGGGCAACGGCACGCGACAGCGCTGCATCCTTTGGACGGATGGGCGCGCACGGCCCGGATGCCGGCGCCAGGGTGAATGGTGCGGGCGGCCGGGCTCGAACCGGCACTCTCAGAGAGAAACGGATTTTAAGTCCGTTGCGTCTACCTGTTTCGCCACGCCCGCAAGGCTCTCGGCGGTGGCGATCCGCCGCTTTCGGAGGTGTCTTCAGAACACCCCGCCGATGAAGCCGGTCTCGTCGACGAAGATGTCTTCCGCCGCCGGGCGCGAGGGCAGGCCGGGCATGGTCATCACGTCGCCGCACAGCGCCACCACGAAGCCCGCGCCGGCGGAGAGCCGCACGTCGCGCACCGGCAGCACGAAGCCTTCCGGCGCGCCGCGCTTGGCCGGGTCGGCGGAGAAGCTGTACTGCGTCTTGGCCATGCAGATCGGCAGATCGCCATAGCCCTGCGCCTCGAACTCGGCAAGCTTGCGCAAAGCGGCGGGCTCGATCGCCACCGAACCCGCGCGGTAGATGCGGGTGGCGATGGTCTCGATCTTCTGCACCAGCGGCAGGCCGCTGTCATAGAGCGGACGGAAGGCGGAAGGGGCCTCGGCGAGTGCCGCCACCTCCTCGGCGAGACCGAGCGCCCCGGCCGAGCCCTCGGCCCAGTGCGAGCACAGATGCACGCGCGCGCCCACCGCCGCGCAGGCGGCCTTGATGGCGTCGATCTCGGCCGGCGTGTCGCTGGTGAAGCGGTTGATCGCCACCACCGCCGGCAGGCCGAACGCCTTCATGTTCTCGATATGCCGCACGAGATTGGAGGTGCCGGCGGAAACCGCCGCGACATTTTCCGGCCCGAGGTCCTTCTGCGCCACGCCGCCATGCATCTTCAGCGCCCGCACCGTGGCGACGATGACGACGACCGAGGGCGCCAGCCCCGCCTGGCGGCACTTGATGTCGAGGAACTTCTCCGCGCCGAGATCGGCGCCGAAGCCGGCTTCCGTCACCACATAATCGGCAAGGCCGAGCGCGGTGCGCGTCGCCATCACCGAATTGCAGCCATGGGCGATATTGGCGAAGGGGCCGCCATGCACCACGGCGGGCGTCGCTTCCAGCGTCTGCACGAGGTTCGGCTGGAAGGCGTCGCGCAGCAGCGCGGTCATCGCGCCGGTTACGTTCAGTTGGCCGGCGGTGATCGGCTGGCGGGCGCGGGTCTGCGCCACCACCATGCGGCCGAGCCGCTCTTCCAGGTCTTCCAGCGAGCGGGCGAGGCAGAAGATCGCCATCACCTCGCTGGCCACCGTGATGTCGAAGCCGTCCTCGCGCGAGAAGCCATTGCCCGGCCCGCCGAGCCCGACGACGACGCTGCGCAGCGCGCGGTCATTGAGGTCGACGACGCGCCGCCAGTTGATACGGCGGGTGTCGATGTCGAGCGCGTTGCCCCAGTAGATGTGGTTGTCGATGGCCGCGGCGAGCAGGTTGTGCGCGGCGCTGATAGCGTGGAAATCGCCGGTGAAATGCAGGTTGATGTCCTGCATCGGCACGATCTGCGCATGGCCGCCGCCGGTCGCTCCGCCCTTGGAGCCGAACACCGGGCCGAGGCTCGGCTCGCGCAGCGCGATGGCGACGTTCCGGCCGGCGCGGGCCAGCGCGTCGCCCAGGCCGATCGTGGTCGTGGTCTTGCCCTCCCCCGCCGGGGTCGGGTTGATGGCGGTGACGAGGATCAGCTTGCCGTCGGCCTTCGCCTCGGCGGCGCGGGCGAAGCCGAGCGCGATCTTCGCCTTGTCATGGCCGTAGCGGTAGAGATCGGCGGCGGGCACGCCGAGCCGGGCGCCGATCTCCTCGATGGGACGCGGCGTCACGGAGGCGGCGATCGCCGCGTCGCTGGTAGGGTCGATGGTGCGCGCCGCGGTATTCATGAAGGCTCCCGTTACACTTTGCGCCGGTCACGTGTCGCCGGTCGCCTTTCGTCGTCAGGCCGCGCGCATGCGCTCGGCCAGAATGGCCACCAGCAGCATGCCGCCGAGCACCGAGAGATGCTCGACCGCGACATAGAATTCGAACTGCGCCATCGGTCCCTCCATGCGCCAGAAATGGTGCGCGATGGGGATGGTGAGCAGGGTGAAGATGCCAAGCGCGCCGGCCCCGAGCCAGGTGGCCCGGTTGAGCAGGATCAGCACGCCGCCGATGAGCTGGGTGAGGATGGTGCCCACCGCAAACAGCCACGGCGGGTTGAGCCCGAAATGGGCCATCTCGGCCTCGGCGCCGGCGAAATCGGTGATCTTGGAGATGGCGCTGCCGAGGAACATGAAGACAAGCAGGAGACGCGCGACAAAAGCCGTGATCGGCGAAAGCAGGATGCCGGAGACGAGCGAGGGTGTCATCGGTAGGGACCCTTAAGCGGCACATTTTGCCGCACCCCGGCATAGCGCAAGGGAAGCCGGAAAGGGAAGCCGAAAGGCGAGGCGCACCCTCGCGCCCCGCCGCCCGGCAGGCTCTCAGGACGGACGGCCCGCCTTGTCGTCCGCGCCCTCGTCGTCCTCCTCGCCTTCCGCCTCGTCCTCCTCCGCCCCTTCCGCTTCCTGCGCGGCCTTGGCTTCGGCGATGAATTCGGCGGCGTATTTCTTGGCGTCACGCACGCTGTCGCCCAGCTCGCGGGCGTAGCGGTCGAGATCGAGCCGCAGCCCGCCGACCGAGGGCTTCTCGGTTTCGGAGGCATAGGCGACCATGCGCAGCGACAGGCCGATATCGGAGGCCAGCACCGCCATGAAGCTGTCGCTCAGATCGTGCTCGTCGGCATATTCCATCAGCATGTCGTACAGCGCCGCGCGGTGCTGGTCGAAGGCGGCGTCATAGCCGTCATCGCTGTCGTTCTCGGGCTCGTTGTAGCTGTCGGCCATGTCTTGTCCTCACGCCACCCCGTCGCGGATCGGCGGCTGGAAGCTCAGCCCCATATCCCACGGGAAATAGATCCACGTATCCTGGCTCACCTCGGTGATGAAGGTGTCGATCAGCGGGCGCCCCAGCGGCTTGGCATAGACGGTGGCGAAATGCGCTGATGGCAGCATCTCGCGCACCACCCGCGCCGTCTTGCCGGTATCGACGAGATCGTCGATCACCAGGAGCCCCCGGCCGCCCTCGCCCGCCGCCGCCGTCACCACATCGGCGATCGGCTTCAGCACCTGCATCTCGCCCTGCTTGGTGTAGTCGTGATAGCTGGCGATGCACACGGTCTCGATCAGCCGCACGCCGAGTTCGCGCGCCACGATCGCCGCCGGCACCAGCCCGCCTCGGGTGATGCAGACAATGCCCTCGAACGGCCCCGCGCCGGCCAGCCGCCAGGCGAGCGCACGCGCGTCGCGGTGGAACTGATCCCAGGACACCGGAAAGGCCTTGTTCTGGCGGTCGTCGGTCATCAGGAAGGGTCCCGGCAGGTCGGATCGATAAGGCTCACAGGCGTCAGCGGCGATCATTAGCGGCAGTGCCGCCCCTTCTCCAGTGCCGGAAGGTGGAAATTCCAGCCTTCGCACGGGAAAATCGGACCGGAAGGTTCACGCCCGGCGCGGCAGCGCCGCGACCATGGCCTCCACCTGCGCCACCGCCGCCGCCAGCTTCGCCGCATCGCGGCTGCGCAACACCAGATTGGTGTTCGGGCGGCCATCCTCGCCCATGAACGGATAGCTGCCGATGCTCACCTCGGGGTTGGCCTTGGCGATCTCGCCCAGCGGCCCGCCGACATCACCCTCGCGCGCATCCGCCCGCACCGTCTGCGAGAGCATGCGCACCCCGGTCTTTAGCTTCGGCGCCACCTGGTCGAGCATGGCCTGCATGATGGTGGGCACGCCGGCCATGACGATGACATTGCCGATCCAGAAACCGGGCGCCTTGGAGACGGGATTTTCCACCAGCTCGGCACCGTGCGGGATGCGCGCCATGCGCAGCCGGGCCTCGTTGAGGTCTTCCGGCTTGATATATTCCAGCAGCATGGCGCGGGCGCGCGGATCGATATCGATGCCGACGCCGAACGCCTTGGCGACACTGTCGGCGGTGATGTCGTCATGCGTCGGCCCGATGCCGCCGGTGGTGAACACATAGCTGTAACGCGCGCGCAGCGCGTTCAGGGCGGCGACGATCTCCTCCTCGACATCGGGCACCACCCGCACCTCGCGCACATCGACGCCGATGGCGGTGAGATATTCAGCGATGTAGCCGATGTTGCGGTCCTTGGTGCGGCCCGAAAGGATCTCGTCGCCAATGACGAGAACCGCCGCCGTCACCTGCTCTGCCGAAGCCGTCATCCGATTCCCCTCCCTCACCGACGCCGCCGAAGCTGCCATCTGCCGCCCGCCGCCGCAATTCACCGCAGTTTTCGCCGCAACCGGCGGCACACTGCCTTCCGATTGGGCAATCGGTGCGCAAACTCGCATTTATCGCCGAGAGGCGCGCGCCTCCCCTTCCGCTGGCACGAGCTTTGTAGCTAACTTGGCGGAGTTGGGGAGTACATTTGCACCAATGAGCGTGGCCTTCGACGAAATGACCAACGCGGACGGTTCGATCCGGGCCGCCTACACCGCCCTCTCGCGCTGGTTGAGCGATGTCCCGCCCGATGTGCTGGACATGCGCCGCAAGGAGGCGGAGTTCATATTCCGCCGCATCGGCATCACCTTCGCCGTCTATGGCGACAGCGATGCGCAGGAGCGGCTGATCCCCTTCGACATCATCCCGCGCATCCTCACCGGCACCGAATGGCGCCGGCTCTCGCGCGGGCTGGAACAGCGCGTCAAGGCGCTGAACCTCTACCTCAAGGACATCTATTCCCGCCGCGAGATTCTGAAAGCCGGCGTGGTGCCGGAAGACCTCGTCTACCAGAACCCCGCCTTCCGCCCGGAGATGAACGGCCAGAAGGTGCCGCACGATCTCTATGTCCACATTGCCGGCATCGACGTGGTGCGGGTGGACGCGGAAACCTTCTACGTACTGGAAGACAATGCCCGCACGCCTTCCGGCGTCTCCTACATGCTGGAGAACCGCGAGATCATGATGCGGCTGTTCCCGGAGCTGTTCGCGGACAACCGCGTGGCGCCGGTGGAGAACTACACCGACGAATTGCTGGCGACGCTGAAATCGCTGGCGCCGGCAAGTTCCAGCAGCGACCCCGCCGTGGTGGTGCTCACCCCCGGCATCTACAATTCCGCCTATTACGAGCACTCCTTCCTCGCCGACAAGCTGGGCGTGGAGCTGGTGGAGGGCCGCGACCTCTTCGTGCGCAACGACATCGTCTATATGCGCACCACCGAAGGCCCGCGCCGGGTGGATGTGATCTACCGTCGGCTCGACGACGATTTCCTCGACCCCCTCGCCTTCCGGCCGGACAGTGCACTCGGCGTGCCGGGGCTGATGAGCGCCTATAATGCCGGCAACGTCACGCTGACCAATGCGGTCGGCACCGGCGTCGCCGACGACAAGGCGGTCTACAGCTACATGCCGGACATCATCCGCTTCTATCTCGGCGAGGAACCGCTGCTGAAGAACGTGCCGACCTGGCGCTGCCGCGAAGCGGACCATCTGAAATATGTGCTCGATCATCTGAGCGAGCTGGTGGTGAAGGAAGTCCACGGCTCGGGCGGCTACGGCATGCTGATCGGCCCGCGCGCCGACAAGGCGCAGATCGAGCTGTTCCGCGCCAAGCTGAAGCAGGACCCGACCAATTTCATCGCCCAGCCGACGCTCGCCCTGTCGACCTGCCCGACCTTCGTCGAGGAAGGCATCGCGCCGCGCCATGTCGATCTGCGCCCCTTCGTGCTGACCGGCGCCGACAAGGTGCGCATCGTGCCGGGCGGGCTGACCCGCGTGGCGCTGGAGGCGGGCTCGCTGGTGGTCAATTCCAGCCAGGGCGGCGGGACCAAGGACACCTGGGTTTTGGAGGAAAGCTGAGCGGGCTGCGATCTGACCGTCATCCCGGACGGCCGAAGGCCGATCCGGGATCGTCCGTGGACTAGGTGAGCGATCCCGGCTCTTCGCTGCGCTGCGGCCGGGATGACGCTGGGTGGGAGCGTGTAACAGATGCCGATTGAAACATGGCTGGCCTTCGTCGCCGCCTCGGCGGTCCTGCTGGTGATACCCGGACCGACCATCCTGCTTGTCGTCTCCTATGCGCTCGGCCAGGGGCGGAAGGTCGCCTTTCCCGTGGCGCTCGGCGTGGCGCTGGGCGATTTCACCGCCATGACGCTGTCCATGCTCGGCCTCGGCGCGCTGCTCGCCACCTCGGCGACGCTGTTCACCGTGCTGAAATGGATCGGCGCCGGCTATCTCATCTGGCTCGGCATCAAGCTCTGGCGGGCCGGTGGACAGACGAGCTTCGGTGAAGCGCGCCCGGCGGGCTCCGCCGTCGGCATGATGGCGCATGCCTGGGTGGTGACGGCGCTGAACCCCAAGAGCATCACCTTCTTCGTGGCCTTCCTGCCGCAATTCCTCGATCCGGGCCGGGATTTCCTGACCCAGCTGGCGATCTTCGAGGCGACTTTCCTCACCCTCGCTGCCGCCAATGCCTTCGGCTATGCGCTGCTCGCCGGCCGCCTGCGCGGCGCGGTGCAGAACACGCGCCTGGTCGCCCTCTTCAACCGGGTCGGCGGTTCGCTGCTGATCGCGGCGGGCGTCGCCACGCTCGCCTGGCGCAACGCCAAATAGAACGCGGGTCCCATGCTTTCTCGTACTGCCGACAATCTCTACTGGCTGGCCCGCTACATGGAGCGGGCGGACTGCCTCGCCCGCATCCTCGACGTGACCCAGCGCCTCGCCCAGCTGCCGGCGGCCTATGGCGGCTCCACCAATGAGTGGCGCTCCGCCTTGCTCACCGCCGGCTGCGCCGAGCAGTACAAGGCGGTGCATGGCGACGAGGTGACGGAACAGAACGTCATCAACTTCCTCGCCTTCGCGCCGGAAAACCCGTCCTCGATCCGCAATTGTTTCGAGATCGCCCGCACCAATGCGCGCTCGGTACGTACCGCGCTGACCATGGAGATGTGGGAGACGATCAACTCCTCCTGGCTGGAGCTGAAGCGCTACTCGACCAAGAACATGACGCGCGAGGAGCTGGCGCGCTTCATGTCCTTCGTCAAGGAAACCTCGCTGCGCTTCGACGGCGCCGCCTACCGCACCATGCTGCGCAACGATGCGTTCTGGTTCTCGCGGGTGGGTATGTATGTGGAGCGCGCGGACAACACGGCCCGCATTCTCGACGTGAAATATCACGTGCTGCTGCCGGATTCCGAGCACATTGGCGGCCCGCTCGACTATTTCCAGTGGGCCTCGATCCTGCGCTCGGTGTCGGCGCTGACCTCGTTCCACTGGGTGTATCGCGAGAGCGTCAAGCCCTGGCTGGTGGCGGACCTTCTGATCCTCAACGCGCAGATGCCGCGCTCGCTCACCAGTTGCTACCAGAACATCACCCGCTATCTCGACGATATCGCCAATTACTACGGGCGGCAGGGCAGCTCGCAGCGGCTGGCGCGCTCCACCCTGACACGGCTCGGCAACAGCCGCATGGAGGATATCTTCCAGACCGGACTGCACGAATACATCGACAGCTTCGTGACCGAGAACAACCGCCTCGGCTCCCTCGTCAACGAGCAGTACCTGCTCTGATCCGGCCTGCGTCATGCGTATCCACGTCAACCACGCGACCACCTATTCCTATGATCCGCCGGCCAATGGCGCGATCCAGACCCTGCGCCTGACGCCGCGCAACCATGACGGCCAATATGTCGTCGCCTGGCGCATCGACGTGTCCGAAGGCTGCCAGCTGCGCGCCCATCAGGACGCCTTCGGCAACCTCACCCACACTTTCGCGCTCGACGGCCCGATCAGCGAGCTGCGCGTGCTGGTGGAGGGGGAAGTCGAGACGCAGGACACGGCCGGCGTCATCCGCGGCATCAGCGAGCGCTTTCCGCCCTCGCTGTTCCTGCGCAGCACCGACCTCACTCTGCCCGACACGGAGCTGGCCGCCTTCGCCGAGAGCGCCGGCAAGGGCGAGGGCGACCGCATCGCCCGGCTGCACGCGCTGATGGAGGCGATCGGCGAGGCGATGGAATTCGACGCCGATCCGACCCATGCCTCCACCACCGCCGCCGCCGCCTTCAAGCAGAAGCGCGGCGTGTGCCAGGATTTCGCCCATGTCTTCACCGCCTGCGCGCGCCATATCGGCGTGCCGGCGCGCTATGTCACCGGCTATCTCGTCGGCGATGGCGCCGTGGCCGAGCAGCGCGCCGGTCATCAGGCCGGGCATGCCTGGTCGGAAGCCTATGTGGACGGGCTCGGCTGGGTCGGGTTCGACCCGGTGCTGAGCCAGTGCCCGACCGACGCCTATGTGCGCCTCGCGGTGGGGCTGGATTATCTCGGCGCCGCGCCCGTGCGCGGCAACCGCTATGGCGGCGGCGACGAGCATCTCACCGTCGCCCTCAAAGTGGACCAGTCCAGCCGGCAGGTTCAGGGCTAGTTCGGCCGAGAGCCGTGGGAACATCGCCGCCGAGGTTGCCCGGCGGGAAAGCGGCCCGGTATAAGGGCCCGGGGCAGCGCCGCTTCAGCGCCGGCGCGGATGGGGGAAGTGCCTTTCATGACCTATTGTTGCGGCATTCTGGTGCGTGACGGCCTCGTCATGATCGCCGATACGAGGACCAATGCCGGCCTCGACAATGTCTCGACCTTCCGCAAGCTCCACGTGTTCGAGGAGCCCGGGCGGCATGTGCTGGCGCTGTCGACCGCCGGCAATCTCTCGATCTCGCAGGCGGTGATCAGCACGCTGCAGGAGGGGCTGGAGAACCCGGAGACGGGGGCGAAGGAAACGCTTTCCACCTGCACCAGCATGTTCCGCGCGACGCAGCTGGTGGGCCGGGCGGTGCGTCATGTCTATGACCTCTACGGCGCGGCGCTGAAGGAAGCGGATCTGCGCTTCGACGTGTCCTTCCTGTTCGGCGGGCAGGTGAATGGCGGGCGGATGCGGCTGTTCATGATCTATGCCGCCGGCAATTTCATCGAATGCACCAGCGACACGCCCTTCCTGCAGATCGGCGAGCACAAATATGGCAAGCCGGTGCTGGACCGCTCCATCACCTTCGACACCGATTTGTACGACGCGCTCAAATCCGGCCTGATCTCGATGGATTCGACCATGCGGTCGAATCTCGGCGTCGGCATGCCGATCGACATTCTGGTGGCGCGCCGCGATGGCGGACAGGCCGAACTCAATTACCGCATCGAGCCGGGCGAGCCCTATTTCCACGATCTGCGCGAGCGCTGGTCGGCGGCGCTGCGGGCGGCCCATACCTCGATTCCCCGCCCGCCTTACGGCCGATAGGCCCGTGCATAGAAAATGGGCCGCCCGTCACAGTAGACAGGCCGCCCATTTCACACGGCAGCGCCCATGATCGCGGGCGGCTCCTCCTCACCGTCAGGTGAGAAGCCAGATCAGCAGAATGATCGGAATCGGAATACCAATAAGCCACAAAAGAATCGGCATGATGTCGACCTCCGGTTTGCAAGATGTGATGCTCGCCTTGACAACGCCGGAACTGCTGTAGGGTTCCTAAACTCTCATCACGCCGGTCCATCAATGGGGAGGACACCATGAACGCCAACCGCATCGCCCTCGTCACCGGCGCCGGAACCGGCATCGGCAAGGCCGCCGCGCTCGCCCTCGGCGAGGCCGGCTTCACCGTGGTGCTCGCCGGCCGCCGCGCCGCGCCGCTGGAGGCGGTGGCGGACGCGATGGAGGGCAAGGGCCACCCCATCACCGCCGATGTCTCCGACCCCACCTCGGTGGCGGCGCTGTTCGAGGCGGTGGCGGCGCGCTTCGGCCGGCTCGACGTGCTGTTCAACAATGCCGGCGGCTGGTCGCCTGCCACGCCCATCGAGGACGTGCCGCTATCCGACTGGCAGCATGTGGTGAATGTGAACCTCACCGGCGTGTTCCTGTGCATCCAGCACGCCATGCGGCTGATGAAGGCGCAGGACCCCAAGGGGGGGCGCATCATCAATAACGGCTCGATCTCGGCTCACGCCCCGCGCCCGCTGACCGGCCCCTATACCGCCACCAAGCACGCGGTCACCGGCCTGACCAAGCAGGTGGCGCTGGAAGGGCGCGCCCACAACATCGCCTGCGGCCAGATCGACATCGGCAATGCCGACACCGACATGGCGGTGAAGATGAAGACCGGCATCCTGCAGCCCAATGGCCAGATCATGGTCGAGCCGACCTTCGACCCCGTCCATGCCGGCCGCGCCGTGGCGCACATGGCCAGCCTGCCGCTCGACGCCAATATCCTCATCATGACCCTCATGGCGAGCGGCGCGCCTTTCGTCGGGCGGGGGTGAGGCGGGCGTTCAGAACGCCAGCCGGAAGCCGGCCGAGACGGTGGTCGCCTGGAAATCCATGCCGGAACCATCCTTGAACACATCCAGCAGTTCGCCGGTCACATTGTCATACATGCTCGCATCGCCGGTGCCGCGGAAATAGGTGTCCAGTTCCACCCCGAGATAGAACCCGGCGCTGGCGCTCAGCGCATAATCCGCCCGCGCGCCGATGGTGAGGAAGGGCAAGCTGCCGATATCGTCCTCGAAGCGCAGCTGGCGGAAGTAATGGTGATCGGTGTCGTTGGCGGAGAAGGTCACGCCGCCCTTCACCAGCGCGGTCAGCGTCCACGCCTCGTGGCGGAACTCGGTCTCGGCACCGACGAAGAGGCCCGCATAGCGCTGCTGGTAGTCAATGGCCGGCAGGGAGGTGTAGTCGAGCTTGGCGGTGTCACGGAAGCCGTTGCGGCTGTACAGATAGGGGCCGTCATGCGCGGTCCATTTGATATCGGTGTAGCGGAAGCCCCCCTGCAGGGTGAGATGCCGGCCTTCGCCCAGGGTGAACCGCCGGCCCAGCGCCGCGTCAATGTCGACATAATGGTCGAGCGAAGTGGAGGGATGGGTGGAATAATGGGTCCAGTCCTGCGCGGCGTAGCTGCGCACATAGGGGCCGACCCAGTCGAAATCGCGCATGTGGCTGCTGCCGGAGAGGCCGACCTTGCCATTGGCGGAGAACACCACGTTCTCCCACAATTCCACCTTCAGAGCGGCGGTGACGACCGGCGCCTGACTCTCCCAGATCAGCCGGCTGATCCGGTTGCCGTCCTCGTAGACATATTCATTGGCGGTGATCCAGCTATAGCCGAAGCCCGCGCGCAAAGTGACTTCCTGGCCGGGCGTCGCCAGCAGAAGCTGGTCGGGAATCCCGGACACCGGCAGATCGGCGGCAACCGCCGGCCAGGCCCCGGCGAGCCACAGGCCCGCCCCCGCCAGCAAGCACAATCCACGTCGCACCATGAGTCATCCCCCGCCCCTTTACGTTGAGGAATAGGGGCTGAGAACGACGCCTGTCCAGCGCCCACTAAGGTGTTGCCACGTCTTCTTTTTCCGACGGTTTCAGAACACCGCCAGCGCACCCTGGAACAGCAGCCAGCTGAGCAGGCCCATCACGCCGAAGCTGACCAGCGTCGCCACCACGCCGGCGAGAATGAACACGCCGTCGCGCTCCACGAGGCCGAGGCCGAGAATCACCACGGCGATGCCGGGCGGCAGGTTGCCGAAGATGGGGATCGGCAGCAGCAGCAGCAAGCCGAGCACCACCACCAGCCCGCCGAGCACGAAGCGCGCCGAAGGCGAGGAGAAATAGGGCAGCCGCGGGCGCGAATAGCTCTCGAAGCGGCGGATCAGCTTCAGCGAGCCATTGACGATCTTCTCCAGCAGCGCGCGGGAAAGGGTGCGGTTGGCCAGCCAGCGCGGCAGCCACAGCTCGTCGCGACCCAGCAGCATCTGCCCGCCGACAAGGCAGAGGAGAATGCCGCACAGCACCGGCAGGCCGGGCGGCATGGGCAGGCAGTTCGGCAGGCCGAGCAGCAGGATGGACAGGCCGAAGGCGCGGTTGCGCAGCGCATGCACGATCTCGCCCACGCCGATGCGCTCCGCCGAATGGGCGGTGACGATCGCCGAGAGCAATTCCGACGTGCGGGGAGAACGATGATCCACCAGCGTGACCAGCTGCCTGACTTTCCTCGGGCGCCGGACCGGCCCCCTCTTCCGCGCTCAATAGCACGTCGCGCGCGGCAAGAAGAGGGCGGGCACGCTCAAAAGAAAGGCAGGCTGCGCGGCCTCAGTTCAGCCGGAACTCGCTGTCCACCCGCCGCAGTTCCGCCGGGCCGATGAGCCGCGCATGCGCCACCCGCACGGAATGCAGCGGGCCTTCCAGCTCGCGTGCCCAGAAGTCGAGGAAGCGCTTCAGTTCGGGGAAATGCGGGCAGAGGTCGTAATGCTGCCAGAGGAAGCTCTGCAGAATGCCGGGATGGTCGGGCATGCGGTAGAGGATATGGGCGGTGGTGAGCCCGTAGCCTTCCAGCTGACGGCGGAAATCCGCCGAGACGCGCCCCCCTGCCCCTTCCGTCGCGGCCGGCGACGCAACACCACGCGACGAACCTTCATGATCGGTCATGCGGAACCTCCTTTCGTGACGAGAAGGAAGTGTGCCGCCGGCACGAGCGCGCGGCAAGGTTAAAAATCGTGATAGACGTTTAAAATCAATGCATTAGCAGCATATGCGACGGAGTGCTGACAGCAACTCTCCCGTCGTGTTGGCACTCTCTTTCCGAGACTGCCAATTTTTTGCCGCCCGCACCTTGCGCCCCCTTTCCCCGGCGCCTAGATGTCGCACGGCACCGCGCGATACCCCATGCCGTCCGGGCTGGCGGGCGCGGTGGCAGGATCAAACGATCGTTCACGATTGGAGAGAGCCGATGAAGTTCCGTCCCCTGCATGACCGTGTGGTGGTCAAGCGTATCGAAGCGGAAGAGAAGACCGCGGGCGGCATCATCATTCCCGATACGGCCAAGGAAAAGCCTTCGCAGGGCGAAGTCGTCGCCGCCGGCCCCGGCGCCCGCGACGAGGCCGGCAAGCTGGTCCCCCTCGATGTGAAGGCGGGCGACCGCGTGCTGTTCGGCAAGTGGTCGGGCACCGAGGTCAAGATCGACGGCGTCGACTACCTCATCATGAAGGAGTCCGACATCCTTGGCGTGCTCGAAGGCGTCGCCGCTTCCAAGAAGGCCGCCTGAGCCAGCCTCTTCCCGCTGCTCGCAACGCATCACCGGAGTAAAGATTCATGTCCGCCAAAGAAGTTAAGTTCGCTGGCGACGCGCGCGAGAAGATGCTGCGCGGCGTCGACATCCTCGCCAACGCCGTCAAGGTCACGCTCGGTCCCAAGGGCCGCAATGTCGTGATCGAGAAGAGCTTCGGCGCTCCCCGCATCACCAAGGACGGCGTCACCGTCGCCAAGGAGATCGAGCTCGAGGACAAGTTCGAGAACATGGGCGCGCAGATGGTGCGCGAAGTGGCCTCGAAGTCCAACGACCTCGCCGGCGACGGCACCACCACCGCCACCGTGCTGGCCCAGGCCATCGTGAAGGAAGGCGCCAAGTCGGTCGCCGCCGGCATGAACCCGATGGACCTCAAGCGCGGCATCGACCTCGCGGTCGAGGCGATCGTCGCCGACCTCAAGAAGAACGCCCGCAAGGTGACCTCGAACGCCGAGATCGCCCAGGTCGGCACCATCTCCGCCAATGGCGACTCCGAGATCGGCAAGTACCTCGCCGAGGCGATGGAAAAGGTCGGCAATGAGGGCGTGATCACCGTCGAGGAAGCCAAGACCGCCGAGACCGAGCTCGATGTGGTCGAAGGCATGCAGTTCGACCGTGGCTATCTCTCCCCCTATTTCATCACCAATGCCGAGAAGATGCGGGTCGAGTTCGAGGACCCCTACATTCTCATCCACGAGAAGAAGCTCTCGGGCCTGCAGGAACTTCTGCCGGTGCTCGAAGCCGTGGTGCAGACCTCCAAGCCGCTGCTGATCATCGCCGAGGACATCGAGGGCGAGGCGCTCGCCACGCTCGTCGTCAACAAGCTGCGCGGCGGCCTGAAGGTCGCGGCGGTGAAGGCTCCGGGCTTCGGTGATCGCCGCAAGGCCATGCTGCAGGATATCGCCATCCTCACCGGCGGCACCGCCATCTCCGACGATCTCGGCATCAAGCTCGACACCGTGACGCTCGCCATGCTCGGCCGCGCCAAGAAGGTCGTGCTCGAGAAGGAGAACACCACGATCGTCGACGGCAATGGTGCCAAGAAGGACATCGAGGACCGCGTCGCGCAGATCAAGGCGCAGATCGAGGAGACCACCTCGGACTATGACCGCGAGAAGCTGCAGGAGCGCCTCGCCAAGCTCGCCGGCGGCGTCGCGGTGATCCGCGTCGGCGGCGCGACCGAAGTCGAAGTG
Organism: Ancylobacter polymorphus; assembly: GCF_030813495.1. GTDB lineage: Bacteria > Pseudomonadota > Alphaproteobacteria > Rhizobiales > Xanthobacteraceae > Ancylobacter > Ancylobacter polymorphus. Next base: position 768,968 of record NZ_JAUSUI010000001.1, read on the forward strand.
AAGGAAAAGAAGGACCGCGTTGACGACGCGCTGCACGCGACCCGCGCGGCCGTGGAAGAAGGCGTGCTGCCGGGCGGCGGCGTGGCCCTCCTGCGCGCCATGAAGGCGCTGGACGGTGTCGTCACCGCCAATGCCGACCAGAAGACCGGCGTCGACATCGTCCGCAAGGCGGTGCAGTACCCGGCGCGCCAGATCGCCAGCAATGCCGGCGAAGACGGCTCGCTGATCGTCGGCCGCATCCTGGAGAAGAACGACTACGCCTTCGGCTTCAACGCCCAGACCGGCGAATATGTCGACATGTACAAGGCCGGCGTCATCGACCCGGCCAAGGTGCTGCGCTCGGCGATCCAGAACGCGGCCTCGGTGGCCTCGCTGCTGATCACCACCGAAGCGATGATCGCCGACATTCCGAAGAAGGGCGGCGCGGCCCCCGCCATGCCCGGCGGTGGCATGGGCGGCATGGGCGGCATGGACTTCTGAGGAAGTCCATTCGCCCCCGCTTTTCGCTGAGTGCCTGAGCCGGGCAAGCCCGGCTCAGGTGGCGGCAGGGACTTCCTCGGGAGTCCATTCGCCCCCGCTTTTCGCTGAGTGCCTGAGCCGGGCAAGCCCGGCTCAGGTGGCGGCCGGGACTTCCTCGGGGGTCCATTCTCCCTCGACTTACGAAAGGGCGCGGCGCAAGCCGCGCCCTTTTTCGTCGGCGAGGACGCGAGGCCATTGGACCGTAACCTTACACCGGCGGGGCGGGCGACATGCCTTTCACCGGCAGCAGAACGGTATAAAACAACCAGAAGTGTCGTATTTCCGACACACCACCCGGAACAACGCGCGGGGTATCCACCCACGGCCGAACCTGTTGCCGGCAATGTCATTATCCCGGCAGTCCGTTCACCCTTGGAGAACCCCATGAACCGTTCGCTGCTTCTCGGCGCAGCCGCCCTGCTGGCCACCGGCACCGCCAGCTTCGCCGCCGACCTGCCCTACCCCGTCAAGGCCGAGCCCGTGCAGGTGTTCGTGCCGGCCTTCTCCTGGACCGGCTTCTATCTCGGCGGCAATGCCGGCTATGCCTGGGGTGAATCCAAGGCGACCGACGTCTTGTTCTTCGACAGCATCGGCGGCGTCTATACGCCGGGCGGCCTCTATGCCGGCAGCGACGTGAACTATGGCAACATGGACGGCTGGGTCGCCGGCGGCCAGATCGGCTATAATTACCAGTTCACCAACAATGTGGTGGTCGGCATCGAGGCCGATTTCCAGTGGACCGGCGCCGAGGACAGCCACTCCTTCTACGCCACGGTGGACGGCCCCTACTACCAGACCAGCGCCGAGCTGGAATGGTTCGGCACCGTGCGCGCCCGCCTCGGCTATGCCTTCGACCGCCTGCTGGTCTACGGCACCGGCGGCTTCGCCTATGGCAAGGTCAGCAGCTCGACCACGGTGATGGGGCTCGACGGCGCCGGCGCGCCGGACTTCACCACCGCCGCCACCGGCTCGCATGACAATGTGAACACCGGCTGGACGCTGGGCGCCGGTCTCGAATACGCCATCACCGACAACTGGATCCTGCGCGGCGAATATCTCTATGTCGACCTCGGGGACACCAACGTGACCAGCTATCTCGCCGGCGCCCCGGGCAGCTATGTCAGCGCCAAGGCGGACCTGACCAGCAACATCGTCCGCGCCGCGATCAGCTACAAGTTCTGATCCATCCAACCGCGTTCCGACACGCACGAAAAAGCCCGGCGCGAGCCGGGCTTTTTTGCATCTGGGGCGAGGGCTGGAGCTGGCGCCACGCGGCGCCGCGCCGCCTCAGAACCGGCTGGAAGCCCAGCGCACCAGTTCGACGAACACCTGGTCGGAGGCCTGATCGAGCGCCGCCGTCGCGTCCGGCCCGCTGGTGGAGGCTGCCGGGGCACGGGCGGTGAACACCTGCGCGGCGACGATGCGGCCGGAACTGGCGCCGACGATCTTCACCGACACCTCGACCACCGCCACCGGCCCGCCATCATAGGTGCGGATGCCGAAGGCGCGCAGATCCGAAAGCAGCGTGTAGTCGGCGTTCAGACCGTCGCCGGCCCGGCCGACGGAACGGGCGCGGTTGCCGTTCTCGAAGGATTCGATCAGCCGCGCCTGGAACAGCGCCGGCAGCCGGTCGCTCCACTGCGCCTGGTCGAGATAGGTGATCTGCCCGGGCTGCGGCTCGACCACGATCCGCTCGGTATCGAGCACTGCCAGCGCGGTGGGCGGGCCGACCACCAGCAGGCCGGAGCCACGACGCGGGGCGTTGAAATCGGCGGGGGCGCTGAGATCGAAGGTCGGCACCGCCTTGTCGCCGCCGGACAGCAGCGTGCCGCAGCCGCCGAGCGACAGTGTCAGCATCAGCAGGCCGACCGTGCCGGCAACCCGGCCCGGCCGCATCCTGCGCCCGGCGGAGCGGGCGCCCATCTCGTCACAACTCACGCGAACGCCCCTGCCCCCGTCGCCGGCTTCCCGAATTCCCATCATATGGCGCCCCATCGCCTAGCGCCCATTGTAGCTGGGTACGTTCGACCCGCCAAAGATGAACTGGCGCGGATTGCGCTCGAAATTCCGAAAAACGCGCTCGATCTCGCCCAGCGTCCGCCGTCCGTCCACCGCCAGCGCCTCGTATTGCCGCAGGCCGGGACCGGTGAACTTGTTGAGATTGGCGGAAAGCTCGGCGGTGCGGGTATCGAGATTGGCGGCGAGCTTGCGCACTTCGGCGGCCGCGCCGGAGATCTCGTCGAACATGCCCTTGCCTTCCTCGCTCGTGGTCATCGCGTTCACATTGTCGAGGATCACGTTGACCTTGTCGGCCATGGTGCCGAGCTGGGCGGTGAAGGCGCTGATATCGTTCACCGTATTACCGAGCTTCTCCGGGTCGACGGAAACCACCAGCTTGTCGAGATTGTCAGCCAGCGAGGAGATGCGCTTCGCCGCGCCGCCCATTTCCTTGAGGAAGGTGTCGATGTTGCCGGAGTTCTCGCCGAGGGCGGCGGTGAACTTGTCGACATTGTCGATCACCGAGGAAATCTTGGCATCGTTGGCCTTGACGAGGTCGTCGACGCGGATGGCGATGTCGTTGACGCGGCCGAGCACCTCGCGGGCCGTGCGCATCAGGTCCTGTACCGCCGAGGTGTCGGCGTCGATCCGCGGCAACTGCCCTTCTGCCGGCGCGGGCAGCGGCGTCGCCTGGGTGGAGCCGCCGACGAGGCCGACCGAGGCAAGGCCGGTGAGCAATTGCGAATCCAGCGTGGCGCGGGTGTCGGACTTGATCGGCGTGTCCGGCTGCACCGCGATGCGGGCGATCACCTTGCGCGGATCCTGCGCGTCGAGGCGCAGCGCCGTCACTTCACCGACGGGAATGCCGTTGAAGGTGACGGCCGAGCCGGTCTGCAGCCCGCTCACCACACCGCTGAACACCACATCATAGGAGGTGCGCGGCCCGCGGCTGGCCGAGCCGGTGAACCACCAGACGAAGGCGAACCCCGCCGCGACGACGGCCAGGGTGAACAACCCGATGATCGTGTAATTGGCGCGTGTCTCCATGGTCTCCTCAGCGCGCCCCCTCAGAACCGAAGCCGGCGGCGCGCGCCCGCTTTCCGTGGAAATAAGCCGAAACCCAGGGGTGCTTCGACGCCAGCATGGTGTCGATCGGCCCCACCGCCACGACCTTGCCGTCGGCGAGGGCTGCGATGCGGTCGCAGACCGTGTGCAGGCTGTCGAGATCGTGGGTTACCATGAATACGGTCAGCCCCAAAGTCTGCTGCAACGTGGCGATCAGTTCGTCGAACTCGCCGGCGCCGATCGGGTCGAGGCCCGAGGTCGGCTCGTCGAGGAACAGGATTTCCGGGTCGAGCGCCAGCGCCCGCGCCAGCGCCGCGCGCTTGATCATGCCGCCGGAAAGCTCGGAAGGCGCCTTTTCCGCCGCATCGGCGGTCAGGCCGACCATTTCCAGCTTGGCGATGGTGAGCTCGTCCATCAGCCCCTGCGACAGATCGAGATATTCGCGCATCGGGAACTGGATGTTCTGGCGCACGCTCAGCGAGGAGAACAGCGCCCCCTGCTGGAACAGCACGCCCCAGCGCTGCTCCAGCGCGCGGCGGCCCTCGAAGGTCAGCCCGTCGAGATCCTGCCCGAACACCGCCACCGTGCCGGCGCGCTTGGGCACCAGCCCCAGAATGGTGCGGGTGAGCACCGACTTGCCGCCGCCGGACGCACCGACGAAGCCGAGAATCTCGCCGCGCATCACGTCGAGCGACAGCCCCTTGAGAATGGTGCGCTCGCCAAAGCCGACCACGAGGTCGCGCACATGGATGATCGGCTCGCCCGGCGCCACCTCGGGAACCGCGCCATTGGAAGCCTGGGTTGCGCTGTCCACCTGCATCGCCGCCCTCACATGTCGATCGCGGCGAAGAACATGGCGAACAGCCCGTCCACCACGATCACCAGGAAGATGGCCTTCACGACGGAGGCGGTGGTGTGGGCGCCGAGCGATTCGGCGCTGCCGCCCACCCGCATGCCCTCCATGCAGGCAATGAGGCCGATGATCGCCGCCATGAACGGCGCCTTGATCATGCCGACCTCGAACGTGTTCAGCGCGATGGCCTCCTGCAGCCGGGTGATGAAGATTTCCGGCGAGATGCCGCCATAGAGCCAGACCACCAGCCCGCCGCCGAACAACGCGCACATATTGCCGATGAAGGTGAGCAGCGGCACGGCGATGATGAGCGCGATCAGACGCGGCAGCACCAGCACCTCATTGGGATCGAACCCCATCACCCGCAGCGCGTCGACCTCCTCGCGCATGCGCATGGAGCCGAGTTCGGCGGTGAAGGCGCTGCCCGAGCGTCCGGCGACCATGATCGAGACGATCAGCACGCCGAGTTCGCGCAGGGTGAGAATGCCCACCATGTCGACGACATAGGTGGTGGCGCCGAATTTGCGGAAATGGAAGATGCCCTGCTGGGCGATGATGCAGCCGATGAGGAAGGTGATCAGCGCCACGATCGGCACCGCGCGCAGCCCCGTCCGCTCCAGATGATAGATCATCGAGGTGAAACGGAAGCTGAGCGGGCGCACCAGCACCCGCAGCAGCGCCGCCACCACCGCGCCGATGAAGGACAGCAGCGCCAGCCCGTCCTCGGCCGTCGACGCCATCGTCTTGCCGATGAGCTGAATGCCGCCGAGAATCGGATTCACCCGCCGCCGGCGCGGCGGATGGGCGTGGCTGCCCTTGATGATGTCGTCGAGCAGCGGGCGGAAGCGGCGTTCCAGCCCGACGATCTGGAAGCGGATGTTCGCCTTGTCGAGCGCCTGCAGCAGCCGGTCGAGCACCACGGCGCCGAGCGTGTCGAGGCTGCGCACGCCGGAAAGGTCGATGCGCGCGGTCTCGCTCGCACCGGAAGCGACCTCGGCGAGGGCGGCATCCACGGAGCCTTCCAGCGCACGGCCCTGCCCGGCCACCCAGCGGCCATTGCCCACGAACACGAGTTCGCGGCCATTGCGGGCGGTGGCCAGAAGCGGCGCTTCAGCAGCTCCCAAGATGACCCTCCCTGCGGACACGACCACGCCACGGGCGCGACGCCGACACCAGAACTCGCTCCGCGTTTCTAGCGGGGGGTGTCGCAGCCGTCGAGAGAGCCCGCGGCGATTCGGGATTAGGGACGGCGGCGAAGTGACTTAATCCCCACAGGTGTGCTTTCGCGGCGACGCCCGGCGGGGCGCGCGGGGCCTTATCATGGGCGGTGCGATTCTCCCTCCGGACGGCTTCCGCCATGACCGAGCTTCTCATCATCGCCGAGCGTTTTCCCATACGCGGCACCTTCACCATCGCCCGCGGCTCCAAGACCGAGGCCGCCGTCGTCACCGTCGAGCTGCGCGACGGGGGCCATATCGGGCGGGGCGAATGCGTGCCCTATGCCCGCTATGGCGAGAGCGTGGAGGGCGTCGTCGCCCAGCTCGCCGCGCTGGAAACGCTGGTCGCGGAGGGGCTGCGGCGCGAGGATCTGATGAGCGTGCTGCCACCCGGCGCGGCGCGCAACGCCATCGACTGCGCCATGTGGGACCTCGATGCCAAGCGGGGACGGATGCGCGCTTATGAGATGGCCGGCCTGCCGGCGCCGCAGCCCGTCGTCACCGCCTATACGCTGAGCCTCGACACGCCGGAAGCGATGGCGCAGGCGGCGCGCGCGGCGATTGAGGAAGCGGGGCACGAACTGCTCAAGCTCAAGCTCGGCGGCGAGGGCGATGTCGCCCGCCTCACCGCCATCCGCGCGGCGGTGCCGCAGGCGCGGCTGATCGTCGATGCCAATGAGGGCTGGACCGGGGACAGCCTGGAGGCCCATCTCGCCGCCTGCGCCGAAGTCGGGGTGGAACTGGTGGAACAGCCGCTGCCCGCCGCCGACGACGCCCGCCTCGCCGCCATCGCCCGCCCGGTGCCGGTCTGCGCCGATGAGAGCGCGCACGGGCTGGAGAGCCTCGACACGCTCGCTGGACGCTATGACGCGCTCAACATCAAGCTGGACAAGACCGGCGGGCTGACCGAGGCGCTGCTGCTCGCCCGCGCCGCGCAGGCCGCCGGGCTCGACATCATGGTCGGCTGCATGGTCGGCACCTCGCTTGCCATGGCGCCGGCGCTGCTGCTGGCGCCGCTGGCGCGCTTCGTCGATCTCGACGGCCCGTTGCTGCTCGCCGCCGACCGCACTCCGGCGCTGCGCTATGAGGGCAGCCTGGTCTACCCGCCCGAACCCGCGCTCTGGGGCTGACGCAGCCGCCCGGCGATCAACGCCAGACCCGTTCCCGCCAGCGCCAGCCCGCTTGAGGCGAAGAACGCGGCGGGGCCGAAAGCCTGCCAGAGCGGGCCGGCGGCGAGCGTCGCCCCGGCCATGGCGATCGCCGTTGCCCAGGCCGCGAGCGCCTGCACGCTCGCCCCGCGCCCGGGCGGGGCATGGCGGGCAACGAGTTCCACCGCGCCGAGATAGGTGCAGCCGAAGGTGAAGGCATGCAGCGGCTGCAACAGGAGGAGGAGCAGCAACGGCGGGTCCAGCGCCATGACGGCAAAGCGCAGCACCCCGGCCAGCCCGCCGATCAGCAGCAGCTTTTCCGGCCCCAGCCGGCGCGTCACCCGCGTGCCGTAATGGAACAGCACCACCTCCGCCAGCACGCCGAGCGACCAGAGCAGGCCGATGAGCGTGCTGGACAGCCCCTTGCCCTGCCACATCAGCGAGGCGAAGGCGTACAGCACGGCGTGCGAGCCCTGCACCAGCGCCGCCGCCGCCATGCCGACGAACAGCACCGGCGCGAGACCGGCGAGGACGACGCCGCTCTGCCGCGCCGTCTCGTGCGGCGCCGGGCGCACCTCGCGCAGGGTTGCCGCCGCTAGTGCCGCCGCAATGCTCGCCCCGGCGATGAGCCAGATTACCGTATCGGCTGGGACCGCGACGAGGAACACCCCGCCGAGCAGGCCGCCGGCCAGAAGATTGCCGCCGATGAACGCCGCCGAGCCCCACAATCGCACCCGGCCATAATCGATCAGCCCCTCGCGCCGGCGCGCCACCGCATAGGCGTCAAGCACCGGCAGGCTCGGCTGCCAGAACACGGCGGCGAGTCCGAGCCCGATGAGGATGAAGGTCGCGCTGGGGGCGAAAGCGATGCCGGCGAAGCACAGGGCGGTGGCGGCGGCATAGACGATAAGCGTGGCGCGCGGGCGCCCGCTGCGGTCGGCCAGCAGGCCGCCGAGCGGCATGGTGACGAGGCGCACCATCTGCGGCACGGCCAGCGCCAGCGCGATCAACGCCGCATCGAAGCCCCGCCCCTCCAGCCAGACCGGAAAGAACGGCATGAACACGCCGATGCCGAAAAACAGCCCGGCATAGACGGCGGCGATGGCGTGGCGGGGGGCGATGAGGGGCACGGGGGGCGGCTCGCGGAGGCGTCGCCCGGCTTAGCAGGCCGCGGGCCGCCGCACCACCGGCGCGCTCACCACCAGGCGTGAAAGTGGTGCACCGGCCCGTGGCCCTGGCCGATGGCGAGTTCTTCCGAACGGGCCAGCGCCTTGGTCAGATAGTCCTTCGCCGCTGCCACCGCGTCCCGCAGCCCGAGCCCCTTGGCAAGGCCGGCGGCGATGGCGGAAGAGAGCGTGCAGCCCGTGCCATGGGTGTTGCGGGTGACGATGCGCGGGGCGGTGAATTCCACGAAGCCTTCCGAATCGAGCAGCACGTCGATGCTGTCCGGCCCCTCGCCATGACCGCCCTTGATCAGCACGGCGCGCGGGCCCATCGCCAGCAGCAGCCGCGCCTGCGCCCGCACGCTCGCGAGGTCTTCCGCCGGGGCGGCCTCCAGCAGCGCCGCCGCTTCCGGCAGGTTCGGGGTGATGAGCAGCGCCTGCGGCAGCAGTGCGCGGCGCAGCGTGTCGATGGCCTCCGGCACCAGCAGGCGGTCGCCGGAGGCGGCGATCATCACTGGATCGAGCACCACCGCCGACACGCCGTGCCGCGAAAGACCCGACGCCACTTCGGTGATCGCCTCGGGGCGCGAGAGCATGCCGATCTTCACCGCATCGACCGCGAGATCGGACAGCACGGCGTCGATCTGCGCGGCGATGAAGGCGGGCGGCACGTCGTGAATGCCGGTGACGCCGCGCGTGTTCTGCGCGGTCAGCGCGGTGATGACGCTGGCGCCATAGACCCCGAGCGCGGAAAAGGTCTTGAGATCGGCCTGGATGCCGGCGCCACCGCCGCTGTCCGAGCCCGCCATCGTCACCGCAATCGGTGTGGAGCCTGCCATGCTACGCCTCCCCTCGCCGTGCGGGGTGGAGGCGTCGCGACGGGAGACCGGCCCCGGCGCGCGCGATCCGTTCCCTCCGCCGGCATGACCCGGATCAGGTTCGTGGGTTGGCGACGCGCCTTTCGGCCCGTCTTCGCCTCTCAGCCCGGAGCGCGTGCGCGCCTTGGGCACCCCAACGTGATCGTCTGTCGCGAGATAGGCGAGGACGCGCACGCGCGCAAGGCGTCGTCGCGCCACGGGACGGCGGGGGTTGCGCCAGGGTCCGCCTTCTGTTTCCTATCGGCCTCCCCGCGTTCAGCCGGAAGACCGCCATGGTTCCTTTCTTCATGCAGATCAAATGTCAGCTCGGCCGCGCCTATGAGGTGGCGAACGCCATCGCCGACGCCGAGATCGCCTCGGAGATCTATTCGACCGCCGGCGAGTTCGACCTGCTGGTGAAGTTCTATGTGCCCGAGGGCACCGATATCGGCCATTTCGTAAATGAGAAGGTGCAGTTGTTCCCGGGCATCCAGGACACCCGCACCCTGATCACCTTCAAGGCGTTCTGACCGCCTCAGGGCGCCGGCGCGGCGGGCGGGGTCGAGGCGGCTTCGTCCTGCGTCCGGTCGATGCCGAGCTGGCGCTCGCGCCAGATGACGAACAGCCCGGCGCCGATGACGATGGCGCCGCCGAGCAGCACGAGCAGCGGCGGCACCTCGGCGAAGAGGATGAAGCCGAGCAGCAGCGACCACAGCATGGCGGAATAGGCGAAGGGCGCCACCACCGAAGCCGGTGCGTAGCGGTAGCTCTCGGTCAGCAGGATCTGCCCGACCCCGCCGATAAAGCCGATGGTCAGCAGCAGCAGCCCCTCCCGCCCGCTCGGCAGCACCCAGCCCCAGCCGGCGGTGGCAAGGCCCGCCAGCGCCGCCAGCGCCTGGAAATAGAACACGATGGAGGCTGTGGTCTCCGTCTGGGTGAGCCGGCGCACCTGCACCATCGCCCCTGCGGTGAACGCCGCCGCCATGAGCGCGAACAGCGCGCCGAACAGGTGGCCGGGCGTGTCGAAGGAGCCCTGCATGTGCGGCCACAGCATCACCACCACCCCGCCGAGCCCCACCACCACCGCCGCCCAGCGATAGAGCTGCACCCGCTCGCGCAGCAGCAGCGCCGCCAGCATGACGGTGAGCAGCGGCGCGGCGAAGCCGATGGCGGTGGCGTCCGCCAGCGGAATGCGCGCCAGCGCGGCGAAGCTCAGCCCCATGGCGCAGACGCCGATGGTGCCGCGCGCGATATGGCCGAGCGGGTTGGCCGTGCGCACCGCCGCCCCGATCTCCCGCCGCCAGGCCAGCAGGGCGAGTAGCGGAAACAGCGCGAAGAAGGAGCGCGAGAAGACGATCTCGCCCGTCGGAACATGATCCGAGACGATGCGGACGAGGGCCGACATGATGGTGAAGAGGAACGTCGCGCCGACCTGCAGCGCGATGCCCTTGAGCGCGTTCATGGGGTCGCCATGGAGCATGGTTGCCGGCGCCCCGCAAGCGCGCCGAAAGTGGTAGAGCGTTTTCGAGCGAAGTGGATACCGGTTCGCGTGAAGAAAACGCGACAAAACAAAGAACTAGATCATTTCACTGTTTCCGTGAAACTGTGAAATGATCTAGTTCACGGGAATGGGTCGCCCCCCGCCAGCGCGATGCCGCCGAACACGACGAGCACCGCCAGCCCGAGGCACAAGAGCGCCCGCCCGATACCGCCCGGCGTCGCCGGCGCCCGGTCGGCATAAGACGCCGCCGGCTTGGTGCCGATGACCATGGCGCGGATCAGATTGTCGCGGCCGAACAGCGAATAGGCGATGTTGGTCGCCACATGCAGGCCGATCAGCGCCAGCAGATAGGGATAGAGCCGCTGGTGCCAGACCGAGGCGCTGCGGATGGTCTCCTCGCTCACCACGGGCGTCATCGGGCCATAGACGATGATGTCGTCGCTGGTGAACAGGCCGGTAAGGGCCTGCGCCGCCACCAGACCCAGCAGCGCCATCACCACCCAGCCGCCAAGCGGGTTATGGCCGAGAAAGTGAAGCGGCCGGCCCTTGAGCAGGGCCGCGACGTAGCGCAGCCCCGCCCTCGGGCCGCGCAGGAAGCCGGCAAAGCGTGCTGTCGACCCGCCGACCAGCCCCCAGAACAGCCGGAACACCACCACGACGAGGATGGCAAGGCCGTTCCACTGGTGCCAGACCAGCCCGGCATCGCCATAGTAGCGGCTGAGAAAGGCGAGCCCGACCAGCGCGGCCAGGCTCCATTTCGCCAGCCGCGTCGGCAGGTCCCACGCCAGCACAGCCGGCGCGGGAGAAGTGAGCGGCGCGCCGGTCAATTCTTCTGCCGGTAGCTGTCATGGCAGGCGCCGCAATTGCGGATCACGCCGGGGAAATTGGCCTTGAAGCTGGCCTCGTCGGTGATCGCCGCACGCGCGGCGGCGGCGTCGGTGCCGAGCTTGGCGAAGCGGGCGTCGAAATCCGCCTTGTTGGTCCAGATCGCCGGCAGCGCGTCGCTGCCCGGCCCGGAACCCTCCGGGAACAGCGCCGGCAACGCCTTGGCGTTCTTCACATACAGATCGAGCGCCGCCTGCACCTGGGCGAGATCGAACGGCACGCTGCCGCGCAGCATGCCGCCGACCGGCTTTGTGGCATCGCCGAACTGCTTCAGCAGCGCCTGGCGCTCCTTCACCACATCGGCCTGAGCGATCGCCATGCTGGCGGCAAAGGCGGTGATCATGCCGGCTGCGAGCGCAACCGTCAGTCGGCGAACCATGAAATGCTCCCTCATTCACGCGCCGGGAAGGCGCGCGCGCCGGCTGACCTTATTGGCCGGCGGTAAGATGGCAATCCGCGCGGTCGCCTGTTCGCGCGCTCGTGATGGGAGAGCCCGGGTATGATGAAGGGCTAATGCCTGTTGCGGATCGTGGTTTCCCGCATTTTCATTCTGCACGAATGACCCTACGTCAGAGAAACAGCCGTCAGGAGAGAGAAACGCCATGTCCATCCGTACCATCCTGCTGCACGCCGCCCCCGATTCGGGCTTCAATGACCGTCTGGCCTTCGCCATCGGCCTCGCCCGCCAGACCGGCGGGCAGCTGCGGGCGGTCTACACGCTCTATCCCGCCGGCGTTCCCCGCGTCGGGCGGGCGCTGTCCATCTATGTGAACGAGCTGGTGCGCGAGGCGAAGGAGAAGGAAGCGACCCTCAAGGCGCAGTTCGAGGCCGCCGTCGCGGAAGCCGGCGTCACCGGCATGTGGCACACGGTGGAAGGCGAGGTCACCGCCGCCCTGCGCGATGAAATCACCTTCTCCGATGTCACCATCGTCAGCGAAACCCGCTACGGCACGGTGGACGACGAACTGGCCGCCACCCTGCCCGAACATCTCGCCCTCGCCTGCAACGGCCCCGTCATCGTCGTGCCGACGGGCAAGAAGGTACCGGGCCGGCTCGGCAAGGTGCTGGTGGCGTGGAAGCCCTCGCGCGAGGCCGGCCATGCCGTGCGCTTCGCCCTGCCGATCCTCGCTCTGGCCGACGAGGTGGAAGTGCTGACCGTGGAGGAGGCGAAGTCCGATGTCGCCGCCTCCGGCGCCAAGCTTGCCGCCTATCTCGCCACCCATGGCGTCAACGCCAAGCACCGCCATGTCGCGGAAGGCTCCGCCGCCACGATCATCCCGCAGGAGACGCAGAAATTCGGTGCCGACCTGCTGGTGATGGGCATCTACAGCCGCTCGCGCCTCGCCGAGATGATCCTCGGCGGCGTCACCGCCTCGCTGCTGGTCGATCCGCCTGCGCCGCTGTTCGTCGCGCATTGAACCGCCGGGCCGCGTGCCCGTTCGCTCCGCTTCGCCGCCGGCCCTGGGAGGGGCCGGCGGTTTCGTTTGTGCCGGCGGCCTTTCCGGGTTGCGGCGGGCGGGTGGACGGCCTAGCTCTGGCGCGCCGTTCCGGCCATCGCCCGAGGAATGCCCGTGCCGCTGTCCTCCCAGCTTCTGCCGCTGTTCCTGTTCGCCCTTGCTGGCGCGCTCACCCCCGGGCCGAACAACATGATCTCGGCCGGCTCCGGCGCCGCCTTCGGCTTTCGCCGCACCCTGCCGCAGATCTGGGGCGTCACGGTCGGCTTCGCGGTCATGGTGGTGGCGATCGGCCTCGGCCTCGGTACGCTGTTCCTCGCCATCCCCTATATGCACCAGACGCTGAAGATCGTCGGCGCGCTCTACCTGCTTTACCTCGCCTGGAAGATCGCCCATGCCGGCGGGCCGGGCGGCGGCGCGGAGGTGGAAAAGCCGATGACGCTGCTGCAATCGGCACTGTTCCAGTGGGTGAACCCGAAAGCGTGGACCATCGCGCTTTCCATCGTGCCGGCCTTCACCACGGTGGGCGGCGACGATCTGTTCGCCGAAGTGGCGATGATCGCGCTCGTCTCCGGCCTCGTCACCTTTCCCAGCCTGTGCCTGTGGGCCGGCTTCGGCGCGCTGCTCGCCCGGCTGCTCTCCACCCGGCGCCAGCAACGCATCGTCAATTACGTGATGGCGGCGCTGGTGGCGGCAAGCGTGGTGATGCTGTTCCTCTGACGCTCCTTTGATCGGCCGAACGCAGGGTGCAGCGCAGCATCGTCATAAAAGCGTGATGCGAGTCGGGCTTATGCTTTCCCCATGGAGACATTGCCCAGCCCATTTGCGGGCCTGATCGAGGGGGCTTCCGAGGTGAACGACGCACCCGAGGCACGCCGCTACCGCAGCCTGTTCCTGTCCGATGTCCATCTCGGCACCAAGGGCTGCCAGTCCGATCTGCTGCTCGACTTCCTGCGCTATCACGATGCCGACACCATCTATCTCGTCGGCGACATCGTCGATGGCTGGCGGCTGCGCTCCGGCTGGTACTGGCCGCAGAGCCATAATGACGTGGTGCAGAAGCTGCTGCGCAAGAGCCGCAAGGGCACCCGCATGGTCTATCTGCCGGGGAACCACGATGAATTCCTCCGCGACTATTACGGCAATCATTTCGGCGGCATCGAAGTGGTCGAAACGGCGATCCACGAAGCCGCCAATGGCAAGCGCTACCTCGTCATCCATGGCGACGTGTTCGACGTGGTGGTGCGCCACGCCCGCTGGCTCGCCTTCCTCGGCGACGGTGCCTACACCGCCGCGCTCGGCCTCAACACCTATCTCAACTGGGCCCGCCGCAAATTCGGCTTTCCCTATTGGTCTCTGAGCCAGTGGGCCAAGCTGAAGGTGAAGAACGCGGTCAATTTCATCGGCCGCTTCGAGGAAGCGGTCGCGACCGAGGCCCGCCGCCACAAGGTGGACGGGGTGGTGTGCGGCCACATTCACCACGCGGTCATTCACGACAGCTTCGGCGTCGAGTATATTAATTGCGGCGACTGGGTGGAAAGCTGCACGGCGATCGTCGAACATGCCGACGGGCGCTTCGAGCTGATCGACTGGGCGCGCCAGACACGGGCGCGGGTGAAGGCGCCGCTGCTGCTCGAACGGCCGAAGGTCGCCGCCTGATGCACATTCTCGTCGCGACCGATGCCTGGCTGCCGCAGGTCAACGGCGTCGTCCGCTCGCTGCAGAACACGGCCCGCGAGGCCGCCAAGCTCGGCGCGCGCATCGATTTCCTCACCCCCGCCGATTTCCGCACCGTTCCCATGCCGACCTACCCGGAAATCCGGCTGGCGCTGGCGACGCCGGGGCGGGTGCGCCGGCGGATGGACGAGATTGGCGCCGATTACGTGCACATCGCCACCGAAGGGCCGATCGGCATCATGGCGCGCCGCGCCTGCCTGTCGCGCGGGCAGAGCTTCACCACCAGCTACCACACGCGCTTTCCCGAATATCTCTCCGCCCGCGCCCCGGTGCCGGAAGTGCTGTCCTATGCCTGGCTGCGCCGCTTCCACAATGCCGGCGCCGGCATCATGGTCTCCACCCCGACGCTGGAAGCGGAGCTGCGCGGGCGCGGCTTCCATAACATCCTGCGCTGGTCGCGCGGCGTCGATGCCGAGCTGTTCCGCCCGCGCCCGGAAGCGGAAATGGACGCGTTCGTCGCCGCCCTGCCCCGCCCGATCTTTCTCTCGGTCGGCCGGGTGGCGGTAGAGAAGAACATCTCCGCCTTCCTCGATCTCGACCTGCCCGGCTCCAAGGTCGTGGTGGGCGACGGCCCGGCCCGCGCCGAGCTTCAGACGCGGCACCCCGGCGTGCATTTCCTCGGCCTCCGGGAAGGTGAGGCGCTCGCCCGCATCTATGCCGCGGCGGATGTGTTCGTGTTCCCCAGCCTGACCGACACTTTCGGCATCGTGCTGCTGGAAGCGCTGGCGAGCGGCCTGCCGGTCGCCGCCTTTCCCGTCACCGGGCCGAAGGATGTGATCGGCGAGGCGGACGCGGCCGTCGGCGTGCTGGGCGAGGATCTCAGGCAGGCGGCGCTCGCCGCGCTCGACACGGACCGGGATGCGTGCCGCGCTTATGCGCTGCGCTTTTCCTGGCGCGCCTGCACCGAGCAGTTCCTGCACAACATCGAATCCGCCCATGCCCGCGCCAACGCGGCGGCGCGCGCGGCGGCGGGCTGAGCGTCAGGCCGCCGCGAGGCAGCGGGCGAAGGTGTCGGCGTCGACATTGCCGCCCGACAGCACCAGCACGGCGAGCTTGTGCTTGAGATCCACCCGGCCCGCCAGCACGGCGGCGAGCGTCACTGCCCCGCCCGGCTCGACCACGATCTTGAGCTCCTCGAAGGCGAAGGCCACCGCCCGCGCCACCTCCTCATCGGTGGCGGAAACGCCAGCGCCGACGAGCCGCGAGGAAATCTCGAAGGTCAGCTGTCCCGGCGTCGCCGCCATCAGCGCGTCGCAGATCGAGCCGGTGGCCTGGTTGTTGCGCTCGCGCCCGCCGGAGCGGAAGGAGCGGGCATGATCGTCGAAGCCGGCCGGCTCGGCCGTCATCACCTGCGCCTCGGGGAAATGGTGCTTCACCGCCAGCGCGATGCCGGAGACGAGCCCGCCGCCGGAGGCGTTGGCCATCACCAGATCGGGCGCGAGGCCGCGCGCGACAAGGTCCTCGGCGATTTCCAGCCCCACCGTGCCCTGCCCGGCGATGATGTGGAAATCATCATAGGGCGGCACGAACACCGCCCCGCGCGCCCGCGCGATCTCCCCGGCGATGGCGTCGCGGTCGTCGACGCCACGGTCATATTCCACCACCTCGCCGCCAAAGGCGATGGTGCGCGCCTTCTTCATCGCCGGCGCGTCCTTCGGCATGACGATGACCGAGGCCATACCCATCAGCGTCGCCGCCGCCGCCACGCCCTGCGCGTGATTGCCGGAGGAACAGGCGACCACGCCGCCGGCGCGCTCATCCGCAGGAATCCGGGAGATGCGGTTATAGGCGCCGCGGAACTTGAACGAGCCGGTGCGCTGCAGCGGCTCCGGCTTCAGGAACACCCGCCCGCCGGTGATCTCGTCGAGCCGGGCGCAGGAGAGAAGCGGCGTGCGTACCGCGACGCCGGCGAGGCGTTCGGCGGCCGAGGTCACGTCGTCATAGGTGGGAAGGGCGTTGCTCTGCATCATGGGACGAGCTTAATCCCGCGACGGCGCGCGCGCATGTGCTTTCCGACGCCCGCGCTCAGCTTTTTCGCGCCGGCTTGCGCGGGCGGGCCCGGGCGACCTAAATACATGTCTCATAAGCCAAACGGGAGCCGGCATGTCGGGCCGAACGCGCAGCCTCGATCGGGGCGACATGGATGCCGGGGCGCAGGCGATCACCGGCCAGCTCGGCCGCACCATCCAGCGCCTGCGCAAGGCCTATAATCTCTCGCTGTCCGAGCTTTCCGAGCAGTCCGGCGTCGCCAAGTCCATCATCAGCCAGATCGAACGCAACGAGACCAACCCGACGCTCGCCACCGTCTGGCGGCTGTCGCAGGCGCTCGACATGTCGATCGACCGCTTCATGGCGGCGACCGACGACGAGCCCTTCGTCGAGCACCTCACCCGCGCCGACACGCCGATCCTGGTGTCGGAGGACGGCAAGTGCCGGCTCACCATCACCGGCTGGATCAAGACGGTGGAATGGCTGCAATGGTTCGACTTCGTCGCCGGGCCGGGCGGCGAGCTGATCTCCGACGGCCACCAGCGCGGCTCGGTCGAGTGCCTGTCAGTGCTCTCGGGCGAATTGCAGGTGGAGTGCGGCGACGTGATCGAGACCGCCCGCGCCGGCGAGACGCTGCGCTATCGCTGCGACCGCCGCCACGTCATCCGCAACCTCACCAATGAGCCCGCCCACGCCACCATGGTCTGCCTGCTCAAGGCCGCCGTGCTGGATTGAGGGGCGGACAGGCCCCGGAACGAAAACGGGCGCCCGAAGGCGCCCGTCCCTGACCTTTCCAGACCCTTTGTCCCTCATGGCCGGGCGTGACCCGGCCACCCAGAGGGCCGGGATCGCCGGCGCGGAGCTGGATCCCCGGGGCCAAGCCCGGGGATGAGGGAGTAAGAGGCTGAACTGACCTGTGGGAGAAGCGGAGCGCGAGCCGCTTGCCTCAGTTCATCTTGCCGAGCGACATGAACTGCGTCTCGCCGGAGGAGCCGTCGACGCCGTCATTGTCGGTGACGATGAAGGCGTTGCCGGCGGTGTCGATGGCGAAGCTCTCGACCTTGTCGAGGACGTAGCCATGCGTCGCCTTGAGCAGCGGCAGCAGGTCCTTCACCTCGCTCTTCACCAGCACCGGCGGCGTGACCTCGCTGCCGAGCGGCGCCGGCTTCACGTCTTTCAGCGAGACAAAGGCCAGCTTCTTGATCGCGGCGTCGTTGCCGATCTGGTTGTCGCGCTCGATGACGATGAGGCCGTCCTTGTAGGGCGAAATCTCGGACAGGCCCACCCAACCCTTGGCGGCCTTGTCGAGCGGGTAGCGCACGACGCCCCAGCTCTTGTCGGCCGGCTTGTAGGCGAGGAGCTTGGTGAAGCCCTTCGGGTCGTCCTTCCACTCGCGCTGCACCGCGATCCACACCGTCTCGTCCGCGCCGGTGCCGACCACCGCCACGCCCTCGAAGCCGAAGCGGCCGGCCTGCGCCGCCACCGCCTCGGGAAGCGCGATCTCTTCGGCGATGGCGCCGTCGGCGCCGACGCGCAGCAGAAGGTTCTGCGTCGCCTTCTCCTTCTTCTCCGGATTGCCTTCGGAGGCGATCCAGAAGCCGCCCTCCGGACGCACCGCAATGCCTTCGAGGTCCAGCCCCTTGGCCGGCTCGCCGTCCTTGGTCAGCACGGTGGCGGCGGTGATCTTCGCCGGCTTCGCATTGGCATCGATGGTCAGGATGCGCGCCTGCGCATAGGCGCTGTCGGTCACGGCGTAGAGCTTGCCCGCTTCCTTGGCGTCCGCCGCGAAGCCGGACAGGGCCGACCACCAGATCGGCAGGCCGTTGGGCCCGTCAACCGAGAGCAGCGTGGGATAGGCCGCCGTCGCGCCGGGCTGGCGCTGATAGAGCGTGACGACGGAGCCGATGCCGCCATCCTTGCGGTTGTCGGTCTCGGCGGCGGTGACGAACAGGTCGCGCTTGGGCAGCGCCATCAGCCCTTCCGGACCGACGCCGCCGGGCAGCACCTGGAGGAATTCCGGCGCCGCGCCGGGGCCCTTGTCGCGATAGACGAAGACCAGCGAGCCGCGCTCGGAGGCGACGAAGATCAGGCGGTCATCGCCGAAGGTGGCGACTTCCGCGCCCTCCATCTCGATGCCCTTCTTGTTGCGCTTCTCGGGATAGTGGCCGAGGCGCACCGCCATGTGCTCGGGCGCGGTGCCGCTCTCGAACAGCAGCTTGCCGGTCTTGTCGAAGATGGAGAAACCGCGCGTGCCGCCCTTCCAGTCGCCCTCATTGGCGATGACGAAGCGGTTATCGTCGATCCACTGCACGGTGTCAGGTTCGCGCGGCACCGCCTTCATCGAGCCGGAAAGGTCGATCACGCCGTCCTTCTTGGTGTCGATCTTGTCGAGGTCCACCGTCCCGGCGGAGAAATGCGAGAGGATCTTGCCGGTGGGCAGATCCACCACAACGATGTGGTTGTTCTCCTGCAGCGTGATGACGACTTCGTTGCGGGAATTGATGTCGACATATTCCGGCTCCGGGTCCTCGGGCGCGATCGCCGCGAGGCCGGTGAGGTCGATCACCTTCTTGGAGGCGTCGACGACCCGCCCGTCCTTCACCTCGAAGGTGGTGAGGTTGCCGGCCGGCAGCTGCGGCAGCGCGCCGTCATTCAGATCTTCGTCGCGCTCATTCTCGATGGCGATGGCGAGATAGCGGCCATCCGGGCTCTTGGTGATCGAATCCGGCTGGCCGCCAAGGTCGATCTTGTCCTCCACCTTGCGGGTGGCGAGGTCCACCACCGCGAGATGACCCGAGGGCTTCGCCTTCGATTCGGAGGTGTTGACGCCGACATAGGCCTTGCCGCCGATCACGACCGTGGTGGTGGGCTCGCCGTCGAGCGCGACCACGCCGGCCGCCTTCGGCGCCGCCGGATCGGTGATGTCGATGAAGCCGATGCGCTCGCCGGGGCTGTCGCTGTAGATCAGCGTGTTGCCGTCTTCGGTATAGGTGATGATCTCGGCCGCCGTCGGCTTGGCGGGATCGGCACCGGCCGGGAGGTTTTCCACCACGTTGAAGGTGGCGATGCGGTTGAACGGCGCGTCCGCCGCCAGCACGGGGGCGCTCAGGGCAACGAGGGCGAGCACGGCGGCGGAAGCGGTGGCGAGAAGCATCGGGCGCATGGGGGTCTCCGATCGGATGCGGGCGGAACCAGCCCGCGCTGCTGCGGTTCAACGGCCTGACCATGACAAAGGCATGACGATCCCGGCCTCTGCGCCGGAAGGACGGCGGATAACCTCTGCTGCGGCACCCGGCCTGCCCTTCCCCAGCGGCGCGGTGCGGCCGGACACGCGACCTCTGCGTCACCGACCAAGCATTCGACTTTCGGACGAAAGGATTACAGTAAAAATCGTCAATTAGGGCTTGCACTCGCTCTTTCGGCATCGTCTCCTTGGCGCATCGGGACAAGGCGCCGAAGCGCCGCCCGGCGGGGGACTGCCCGCAAGGAAACGCTAGAGGAGGAACCGCCCCATGACCGAAACGTCAGGGAAGATTACGGACGCGCGTCCGGATGTTCGCACCAGCCGTCGCCGCTTCATCGCCACCGCCGCAGCGGCGGCCGCCGGCGCCACCGTCGCCGCCCCGGCGGTTCATGCGCAGGCCCCGATCAAGCTGAAATTCCAGTCCACCTGGCCGAACAAGGACATCTTCCACGAATTCGCCGGCGACTATGTGAAGCGCGTCAACGCCATGACCGGCGGGCGCGTGGAGCTGGAAATTCTTCCCGCCGGCTCGGTGGTCCCGGCCTTCCAGATGCTGGACGCGGTGTCCTCGGGCATTCTCGACGGCGGCCACGGCGTCGCCGCCTATTGGTACGGCAAGAGCAAGGCGTTCTCGCTGTTCGGCACCGCCCCGGCCTTCGGCTGGGACGCGGACGAACTGCTGGGCTGGATCCGCTTCGGCGGCGGCCAGGAGCTCTATGACGACCTCGTACAGAACACGCTGAAGCTGAACGTGGTCGGCATGCTGAGCGGGCCGATGCCGAGCCAGCCGCTCGGCTGGTTCAAGAAGGAAATCACCGGCCCCGAAGACATGAAGGGCATGAAGTACCGCACCGTCGGACTCGGCGCGGACCTGTTCAAGGAGTTCGGCGCGGCGGTGACGATCGTGCCCGGCGGCGAAATCGTGCCGGCCATCGATCGCGGGCTGCTCGACGGCGCCGAGTTCAACAACCCGTCCTCCGACCTGGTGCTCGGCTTCCCTGACGTGGCCAAGGTCTACATGCTCGGCAGCTACCATCAGGCGCTCGAGTGCTTCGAGATCCTGTTCAACAAGACCAAGTTCGACGGCCTGCCGAAGGACGTGCAGGAAATCCTGCGCGGCGCCTCCGATGCCACCTCCTCCACCATGATGTGGAAGGCTCAGGACCGCTACTCCAAGGACCTCGCCGCCATCAAGGCACGCGGCGTCAAGGTGTTGCAGACCCCGCGTTCGGTGCTCGAAGCCCAGCTCAAGGCCTGGGACGTGGTGATCGCCAACCTCTCCGCCGATCCGGTGTTCAAGAAGGTGGTCGACAGCCAGAAAGAATGGGCCAAGCGCATCGTCGGCTTCCGGCTGGAATATGAGCCGGATTCGAAGTTCGCCTACGACCACTTCTTCAAGCCGGCCTGATCTCGGATTCGCGTGCGCCCCTCTCCGGCGACGGAGAGGGGCTTTTGGTTTCGGTAGGCACCGGTTTCCGGCCTGGCCGCGCATGCCTGCGCGACGCGGCAGGCAGCTGCCCATGCGCGAGCCATTCTCCCTATCCGGACACCACGCGGCCCCGACGACGTGCCACCAAGAGGCCCCTTCCCCATGCAATCCATCCTTCTCGGCGTCGACCGGCTGAATGCCTTCATCGGCAAGGTGTTCGCCTGGTGCATCGTCATTCTCATGGCGGCGATCTGCTACGAGGTGTTCTGCCGCTACGTGCTGCGCGACCCCACCACCTGGGCGTATGATGTCAGCCTGATGCTGTACGGCGCCCTGTTCATGATGGCCGGCGCCTACACGCTCTCGCGCAACGGCCATGTGCGCGGCGATTTCATCTACCGCAAATGGACGCCGCGTACGCAGGCCAAGAGCGATCTGGTGCTCTACTTCCTGTTCTACTTCCCCGGCATCCTGGCGCTGATCTATTCCGGCTGGGGCTATTTCTACCTGTCCTACCTGCTGAACGAGCACTCCTCCTTCAGCCCGGAGGGCCCGGTCATCTGGCCGTTCAAGGCGCTGATCCCCATCACCGGCGTGATGATGCTGCTGCAGGGCATGGTCGAGGTCGTGCGCTGCTGGATGTGCATCCGCGACGGGGAATGGCCGCAGCGCCTGCACGATGTGGAGGAACTCGAAAAGGTCATTCTCGACGAGGCGGCTGCCAAGGCCGAGGCCGAAGAACAATTGCTCAACACCGTCGAGCGCGACTCCACCACGCGGGGGACCCTGTGATGTTTCTTTCCGATCCCGCGCTCGGCATCTTGATGCTGGTCGTCTTCCTCATCCTGCTGATGCTCGGCTTCCCCATCGCCTTCACCCTGATGGCGCTCGGCGTGGCCTTCGGCTACCTCTCCATCGGCGACGGCATCTTCCAGCTCTTCGTCCAGCGCACCTATTCGGTGATGGCGAACGACGTGCTGATCTCGATCCCGCTGTTCCTGTTCATGGGCTATGTGATCGAGCGCGCGAACATTCTCGACCGGCTGTTCCGCGCCATCCAGCTCGCCGCCGGCTGGATTCCCGGCTCGCTCGCCGTGGCGACCCTCATCACCTGCGCCCTGTTCGCCACCGCGACCGGCATTGTCGGCGCCGTGGTGACGCTGATGGGCCTGCTCGCCTTCCCGGCCATGCTGCGCGCCGGCTACGACACCAAGATCGCCTCGGGCGTCGTGTGCGCCGGCGGCTGCCTCGGCATCCTCATCCCGCCCAGCGTCATGCTCATCCTCTACGGCGCGACGGCAGGCGTGTCGGTGGTGAAGCTCTACGCCGCCGCCTTCATTCCCGGCATCACGCTGGCCGGCATGTATATTGGCTATGTCATTATCCGCGCGATGATCAACCCGTCGCTGGCGCCCAAGCTACCCCCGGAGGAACGCAACGTTCCGGTGGGAACGATCATCTGGGCGCTGCTGACCTCGTTCTTTCCGCTGGTGCTGCTGATCGTCACCGTGCTCGGCTGCATCATCTTCGGCCTCGCCACGCCGTCCGAGGCGGCGGCGGTCGGCGCGGCGGGCGCCATCCTGCTGGCGCTGGCCTACCGCACCTTCAGCATCGAGAAGCTGAAGGACTCGGTGTTCCTCACCGCCCGCGCCTCGGCCATGGTGTGCTGGCTATTCGTCGGCTCGGCGGTGTTCTCGGCCGTATTCGCCCTGCTGGGCGGGCAGCGCGTGGTCGAAGAGTTCATCATGGGGCTGGACCTCGGGCCGATCGGCTTCCTGATCCTCACCCAGATCATCATCTTCGTGCTCGGCTGGCCGCTGGAATGGACGGAGATCATCGTCATCTTCCTGCCCATCTTCCTGCCGCTGCTCGACCATTTCGGCATCGACCCGATCTTCTTCGGGGTGCTGGTGGCGCTGAACCTGCAGACCTCGTTCCTCTCGCCACCCGTTGCCATGGCGCCGTTCTACCTGAAAGGCGTGGCACCCAAGCATGTGTCGATCGAAGAGATATTCTCCGGCGTGATGCCGTTCATCTTCATCGTCGTGTTCGCGATGGTGCTGCTCTACACCTTCCCGAACTTCGCGCTCTGGCTGCCAAACTACCTCTATGGCGGCTGACGATCGCGACCAGCAAAAGCAAACGGGCCCGGCAACGGGCCCGTTTTCATGTCCATCGGCGTGATCGTTCTCAGGCCGCCGGCGCCCGCGGGTCGCCCGGCGCGGTCTTCCAGCCGAGCGCGGGGAAGCGCACCACGCGGCGGCCGCGGAAATCGGCCTCGCAGACGAGATGGCCGCGCTCTTCCATATAGGTCAGCAGCCAGCGCCCGCGCGAGGGCGAGCGGCTGCCATAGGCCTTGGCCAGCGCCTCGTCCGCCGGCGAGGGCGCGCCCTCCATGCCCGCACGCGCCAGCAGGAGGAAAACGCCCTGCATCTCCTCCGGCAGGCCCGCCGCCTGGTCGACGGCACGCGCCCAGCCCTCATCGCCGCTGCGGGAGTCCAGCCCGGCGCGGGCAATGGCCAGCCGGCGGGTGAAGTCGGCGAGGTCCGGCACCTTGGAGCCAACCCGCCGCACCCGGCAATGCACGAGAAAATCCGGGTAGAGCGCGGCGGCGGAGCGGAACGGCGCCTCCGGATCGGAGACGAACTGGCGGATGATCTCCTCCACCAGCGCCTCGCGCTCCGCCTCGAAGGCGGCGGCGACTTCCGGATCGACCGGCGCGGCCTCGGGCGGGGGTGCGTCTTCCAGAGTCTCCAGAATGGCCTCGGTGGCGCGCGGCTCCGTCCGGGCGGGCGGCGCGGGCAGAGGCTCGGTGCCGAGATCGTCGAAGATCAGATCCTGGATTTCCGCCGTGCCGAGTTCCGGCGGCGGCAGCAGCGAGGGGCGCCCGTTGCGGCTCGCCGTCTCGACATGGCCGATCTTCACCGCCACCGGGCGACGCGCCAGCGCCGGGCCGAGCGCGACGAAAGAGCCGGTGTTGAGATCGCGGAAACTCTCCGCCTGCCGCTTTTCCATGCCGAGAAGATCGGCGGCGCGGGCCATGTCGATGTCGAGAAAGGTGCGGCCCATGAGGAAGTTCGAGGCTTCCGCCGCCACGTTCTTCGCCAGCTTGGCGAGGCGCTGCGTGGCGATGACGCCGGCGAGCCCGCGCTTGCGGCCACGACACATGAGGTTGGTCATGGCCGAGAGCGAGATGCGCCGCGCCTCGTCGGAAATCTCGCCACCGCCCGAAGGCGCGAAAAGCTGCGCCTCGTCGACCACGACGAGCATCGGGAACCAGAATTCGCGGTCGGCGTCGAACAGGCCGTTGAGGAAGGCGGCGGCCGAGCGCATCTGCGCGTCGGCATCCAGCCCTTCGAGGTTGAACACGACCGAGGCGCGGTGCTTGCGGATGCGGGCGGCGATGCGCTGGATCTCGCCGGCGGTGCGCTCGGCGTCGATCACCACATGACCAAAACGCTCGGCCAGGCCGACGAAATCGCCTTCCGGATCGATGATCGCCTGCTGCACATGGCCGGCGCTCTGTTCCAGCAGGCGGCGGAGCAGATGCGATTTTCCCGAGCCGGAATTGCCCTGCACCAGAAGGCGCGTGGACAGGAGCTCTTCCAGATCGAGCCGAACCGGCTGTCCGGCGTTGCTGCTTCCAAGCTCGATACCGATCTTCATCTGCGGTGACGCATCCCTGCACAGGCCCCGCGCGAGGGCCGCATGGTTCGATTGCCCGCCCCCAGCCGGCCGATCCGGCGGGAAGCCGCTCCGGCTGCCGCGCCCGGCCCTGCCTTTAGCACGTGGCAAGGGCCCGCGCCGACAGCCGGCAAGAACTCCACAGATTCGGCCCGGCTCGACAAGCCCCGTGCTTCGCGCCACTCTGCCGCCATGTCGCTCCCGCCCTTCTTCACCATCGGCTACGAACAGGTCTCCTCCGCCGCCGTGCTCGACACGCTGAGCGGCGCCGGGGTGGACCTGCTGGTCGATGTGCGCGCCGTCGCGGCCTCGCGCCGCGCCGGCTTTTCCAAGAGCCACCTCGCCGCCGGCGTGAGCGAGCGCGGCATCGGCTATCTGCATCTGCGCGGCCTCGGCACTCCGGCGGAAGGCCGGCAGGCCGCGCGCAGCGGGCATTACGGCGAGCTGCGGCGCATCTATGACGCCCATCTCGCCACCCCCACGGCGCAGGAGCAGCTCGACGAGCTGACCGCGCTGGTGAAGGCCGGGCGGCGGGTCTGCGTGCTGTGCTTCGAGCGGCATCCCGAGCATTGCCACCGGCAGATGGTGGCCGATCTCATCTGCGAGCGCGTCGGCGTCACCGTCGAGCATCTGATGGCGCCGCCGGTCTGACCCGGCCCCGGATGCTGCGACAAAATGCGGCATGCCGGGGCGTGTACCGCCACCCGTACTCGCCCTTCGGTTGATTGAGGCCGGTGGCGGCGGGTGCTCGGATAAGGCGTACTTCCTGACCCCCCACAACCGTGAGCGCGGCGATGCCTTCTTCGCCGGCGCGTTTATTCGCGCCTCTCCTCGCGGCGACGGCGGTCGCCGCGTGCCCGCTTCCCGGCGCCGCGGCCGAGGAGGGTGCGGAGGCGTCGCTGCGGCGGCGGCTCTATTTCTACACCGGCGTCGATATCGCCCGCGACAGCGGCTATGGCTGGGGCGGCATGGCCTGGGCTCCTTTCGCGCCGATGGACCGGGAAGGGCTGCGGCTGCGCACCCAGGCCGGCGGCGGGCGCTATGACTACCGCACGCAGGCCGTGGCCGGCGGCTGGAACAGCGTCGACAAGACCGATGGCGAGGTGCTGCTTGGCTGGCAGTTCCTGCGCGGCCGGCACGCGCTGGCGCTCTATGCCGGGGTCAACATCATCGACAACCGGCTCGACACGCCCGATCCCGGCAATCGCGACGCGGGGACGCATTGGGGCGGCAAGGCCGTCGCCGAATGGTTCTACCGCCTCGATGAGCGCTGGACGCTCACCGCCTCGCTCAGCGGCTCCACGGCGGATGGCAGCGTCAGCGGGCGGGCCACTGCCGCCTGGCGGGCCTTCCCCTGGCTCGATCTCGGCGTCGAGGCCGGCGCCACCTCCGACTGGCCGGATGAAAGCGCCCGGCTCGGCCTGTTCCTCGCCTGTCCGCTGCGGAGCGGTGAATGGCTCAACTGGGAACTGCGCGCCGCCGCCGGCTGGAACTGGAGCGGCGACAGCGACGACAGCCCCTATGGCACGCTGTCCCTGTTCATCCCGTTCTGAGCCGCGCCGGCTCAGGCGTCCTCCGCCCGCATCGCCTCCAGCGCGGCGGCGGCATCGACATCGCTCGCGGCGGCGGCGATCTCATGGATTTCCAGCGCCTCGAGGTCCTCTCTCGTGTCGACATCGACAAAGGCGCCCTCCCCCTCTACCGGCACCTCGACGACGAAATCGGGGTTGTCGGCGAGGATGCGGCGGGCGCCGACATCGCCTTCCAGCGTCGTCAGCGCCGGGAACAGGGCGCGCGCCAGCGCCACCGGGTTGCCATGCCGCCCCCCGGCCACCGGCACCGCCGCCAGCCGCCCCTGCGCGGGATCGAGCGCATCGGCGAGGCGGTCGATGAGCGCCGGCTCGACCTTCGGCATGTCGCCGAGCAGCACCACCACGCGCTCCGTCTCCTTCGGCAGCGCCGCGACGCCCGTGCGCAGCGAGGTGGACAGCCCGCGCGCGAAGTCGGGATTGGGGGCGAAGGTCACGTCCAGCCCGTCAAGCGCCTTCCGCACCAAAGCGTCTTCATGGCCGGTGACCACGATCACCGGCCGCGCGCGGGCGGCGAGCGCCGCCTCCACCGCGCGGCGCACCAACGGCACGCCGCCGAGCGGCAAAGTGAGCTTGTGCGCCCCCGGCAGGCGCGTGCCCTGCCCGGCGGCGAGAACCAAGGCCGCCGGCGGGCGGGCCGGGCGGCGGCGCAGCTCGCCCACCAGCTGGGCGAGGATGGAGACGGCGATTTCCGCCGGGGTCGCCGCGCCGATATCGAGACCGATGGGCGCGCGGATGCGCTCCAGCGCCGCGCGCGCCACGCCGCGTTCCGCCAGCCGGGCCCGTCGCCCGGCATGGGATTTGCGCGAGCCGAGCGCGCCGACATAGAAGCAGCCGGCGCTGAGCGCCGCTTCGAGCGCGGGATCGTCGATCTTCGGGTCATGCGCCAGCACCGCCACGGCGGTGAACGGATCGAGCGGCCGCTCGGCCAGCGCGTCCTGCGGCCAAAGCGCCCGCACATCGACACCGGGAAAGCGCTCCGGGGTCGCGAAGGCGGTGCGCGGGTCGATGATCGTCACCGCAAAGCCCACGGCCGCCGCCATCGGCGCCAGCACCTGCGAGATATGCACCGCGCCGGTGATGACGAGACGCGGCGCGGGAAGCTGAACCGTGAGGAACAGCCGCCGGCCTTCCGCTTCCACCTTGCCGCTGCGGCCGCTGCGCAGCGCCTCGGCGAGATGCGGCGCCAGCGGATCGGCTGCGGCGTCGCCGGCACGCACCAGCCGCTGGGCGCCGCCATCGAGATCGGTGACCAGCACGGCGGCGCGACGGGCGGCGCGTTCGGCATTCAGTTCATCGAGCAAAGCGAGGTCCATCAGCCGACCTTCTCGACAAAGACGGCGATGCGCCCGCCGCAGGACAGGCCGACCTGCCAGGCGGTGGCGTCGGCGACGCCGAATTCCAGCAGCCGCGCCCGCCCGTCGGCGATCACCTCGGCCGCCTCGGCCACTACCGCGCCCTCGACGCAGCCGCCGGACACCGACCCGAGGAAATTGCCGTCCTCATCGATGGCGAGATGGCTGCCCACCGGGCGCGGCGCCGAGCCCCAGGTCTCGATCACCGTGGCCAGTGCCACGCCCCGGCCGGCCCGCCGCCAATCGGCCGCCACCTGCAGCACATCGTCCTCGCGCGTGAGCATGATTTCTCCCTCGATCTGCGCTGCACTATAACGCGCGGCGGCTGACGCGCCTTGCCCGCGCGCGCGGAAACGATCACAAGACCGCGCATGAATTCGCCCGTCCGCACGCCCCTCGCCCCGTCCGCACCCGCTGCGCTGCCCGCCCGCACCCTGCGCCGCGTGGGTGAGCTGGCGCAGGCCGGGCTTTTGCCAGCCGATGCGGCGCTGGAGGCGGTGGAAGCCCGCTACGCCGTGGCGGTGACGCCGATGCTGGCTCAGCTGATCGACCCCGCCGACGCCGCCGACCCGATCGCCCGGCAATTCCTGCCGGATGCGCGCGAACTGGAAACCCGCCCGGAAGAGCGCGACGACCCGATCGGCGATGACGCGCACAGCCCGGTGCCCGGCATCGTCCACCGCTACCCCGACCGGGTGCTGCTGAAGCTGGTCGGCGTCTGCGCGGTCTATTGCCGCTTCTGCTTCCGCCGCGAGATGGTCGGGCCCGGCGCGGAAACGAGCCTGTCCGACGACGCGCTTGAGACCGCCCTCGCCTATATCGCCGGTCGGCCGGAGATCTGGGAAGTGGTGCTCACCGGCGGCGACCCGCTGGTCGCCTCGCCGCGACGGCTGGCGGAGCTGATGGCGCGCCTCGCCGAGATTCCCCATGTGAAGATCGTGCGCTTCCACACCCGCGTGCCGATTGCCGCGCCCGAGCGCGTCACCGGCGCGCTGGTGGCGGCACTGCGGGCGCCCGGTGTGACGACCTATGTCGCCATCCATGCCAACCATGCGCGCGAACTCGGCCCCGAGGCCCGCGCGGCGCTGGCCCGTCTCGCCGAAGCCGGAATCGCGCTGGTCAGCCAGAGCGTGCTGCTCGCGGGCGTTAATGACGATGCCGGCACGCTCGCCGCACTGTTCCGTGCGCTGGTGGAGTGCCGGGTGAAACCCTATTACCTCCACCATCCCGACCTCGCCCCCGGCACGGCGCATTTCCGCCTGCCGATAAAGCGCGGGCAGGAACTGATGGCGGCGCTGCGCGGGCGGGTCTCCGGTCTCGCTCTGCCGACCTATGTGCTCGACATTCCCGGCGGCCACGGCAAGGTGCCGGTCGGCCCCTCCTATCTGGAGCCGGCGCCCGAGGGCTGGCGCGTCACCGATTATTGCGGCGGCGTGCACGCCTATGGAGAGGGCGTGTGAGCCGCCCCACGCCCGTCGATGTGGTGGTGATCGGTGCCGGCGCGGCCGGGCTGATGTGCGCCATCGAAGCCGGGCGGCGCGGGCGCCGGGTCGTGGTGCTCGACCATGCCCGCGCGCCGGGCGAGAAGATCCGCATCTCCGGCGGCGGGCGTTGCAACTTCACCAATCGCGACGCCGGCCCGCGCAACTACCTCTCCGCCAATCCCGGCTTCGCCATTTCGGCGCTGAAGCGCTACCGCGCGCAGGACTTCATCGCCCGCATCGACCGGCGCGGCATCGCCTGGCACGAGAAGACGCTCGGCCAGCTGTTCTGTGACGGCTCGGCCCGGCAGGTGGTGGACATGCTGACCGACGATCTGCGCGAGGCCGGCGGCGAACTGCGCCTTGCCACCGTCATCACCGGGATCGAGCGGGCGGCTGACGGCTTCACCGTGGCGACAACGGCCGGGAGCGTCGCCTGCCGCTCACTGGTCGTCGCCTCGGGGGGCAAGTCGATCCCGAAAATGGGCGCCACCGGCTTCGGCTATGAGATCGCGGAGCGCTTCGGGCTGGCGCTGCAGCCCACCCGTCCGGGGCTCGTGCCGCTGACCCTCGATCCCGCTCTGCTGGAACGGCTCGCCCCGCTCGCCGGCGTGGCGGTGGAAGGCCGGGTGAGCCATGGCAAGACGCGGTTCGAGGAAGGGCTGCTGTTCACCCATCGCGGCCTGTCCGGCCCGGCGATCTTGCAGATTTCCTCTTATTGGCGTGAGGGCGACGAGATCACGCTGGCGCTGGCGCCGCACACCGACATCTTCGCCCGGCTGCGCGAGATGCGCGCCGCCAATGGCCGGCAGGCGCCCGCCACCGCGCTGGCAACGCTGCTGCCCAAGCGCCTCGCCCAGCTCATCGCCGAGCGCGAGGCGGGGGCCGGCAACCTCGCCGACCTTTCCGACAAGGCGCTGCGGCGGATCGACGAGGCGGTGAATGGCTGGCGGCTCAAGCCGACGGGCTCGGAAGGCTACCGCACTGCCGAGGTGACACTGGGCGGCGTCGACACGGCCGGGCTCGATTCACGCACCATGGAAGCCCGCACCGTGCCGGGCCTGTATTTCATCGGCGAGGTGGTGGATGTCACCGGCTGGCTCGGCGGCTATAATTTCCAGTGGGCGTGGTCGTCCGGCTGGGTCGCCGGGCAGGTGGCGTGAGCGACATCAGACCGTGAGGAACCCGCGCCCGAGATAGGCGAGCTTGGCCCTGTCGGGGCCGAGCGTCACCGCCTCCACCCGGCCGACCAGCACATCATGGGTGGCGATGGTGCGTGCCTCCACCAGCCGGCAGTGAAACACCGCCACCGCCCCGGTGAGACAAGGCAGGCCCAGCGCCCCTTCGTGCCATTGGCCGACGCCGAATCGCTGCTCGCCCTCCAGCCCGCCGCGCCCGCCAAACGCTTCCGCCACCGCCTGCTGCTCGGCGGCAAGCATGTTCACCGCGAACCGCCCCGCGTGACGGAAGGCGGGAGCGGAGCGGATGCGCCGGTTGAGGCAAACGAGAAGGGTCGGCGGGCTGTCGGACACCGAGGCGACGGCCGTCGCGGTGAAGCCGGCGCGGCCCTCCGCCCCATGGGTGGTGATGACATGCACGGCGGCGACCAGCCGGCTCATCGCCTCGCGATAGAGCCCGGCCTCGACCGCGTGCCCGGCGTCGTGATGCGCCTCAGGCGCCTTTGGCTGATCCAATCTGCCGTGCCTCCTGCACCGGCGCGCGGACCGAAGGCCCCCGCACGCATATGCGCTGTGCATAACCTCTGGCGGCCGGTTTTGGAAACCGCGCCTCCCACCCCCGTGTCGACATGACGATGTGAAGACAAAAATGACGGAGGCGGACACAGGCCGGACGCAGTCCCGTCACATTAACCGCTTGAGTTGCAATGGGATTCACTGGTAGCGGTATTTAAGCACCCTAATATCATGCTTTTCGATCGATTGCATTTCGTCTTTCGATCGAATTGTATCGGCAACGGGCGCGAGCTAAGAGTAGGGGCGCTTGTCGTACGGGCACGGTCATAAACTGTGCAAAAGCCCGACGGCGGCGCCTTGCGCAAATTCGGCTGAGGGGAGCCGGCACAATCATGGAAATTTTCGTTCAGCAGCTCATAAACGGGCTGACGCTCGGCTCGATCTACGGGCTGATCGCCATTGGCTACACCATGGTGTTCGGCATCATCGGCATGGTGAACTTCGCCCATGGCGACGTGTTCATGGTCTCCGCCTTCATCGCGCTGATCTGCTTCCTGCTGGTCACCACGGTCCTCGGCATCACCTCGATCTTCCTCGCTCTGGCGATCGTGCTGGTCGTGGCGATGTTCTTCACCTCGCTGCTGAACTGGGCGATCGAGCGGGTCGCCTACCGGCCGTTGCGCGGCTCGTTCCGGTTGGCGCCGATGATCTCGGCCATCGGCATGTCGATCTTCCTCGCCAATTTCGTGCAGGTGACGCAGGGCCCGCGCAACAAGCCGGTGCCGCCGATGATCACCGACGTGATCGTGCTGATGGATTCCGGCTCCTACCAGGTCACCCTCGCCTGGAAGCAGGTCATCATCATGGTGGTCACCGCCGCCCTGCTCGGCGGCTTCTGGTACCTCGTGCAGAAGACCTCGCTCGGCCGCGCCCAGCGTGCCTGTGAACAGGACCGCAAGATGGCGGCGCTGCTCGGCATCAATGTCGACCACACCATCTCGCTGACCTTCGTCATCGGCGCCGCGCTCGCCGCCGTCGCCGGCACGCTCTACCTCATGTATTACGGCGTGGCGAACTTCGCCGACGGCTTCGTGCCGGGCGTCAAAGCCTTCACCGCGGCGGTTCTCGGCGGCATCGGCTCGCTGCCCGGCGCCGTGCTCGGCGGATTGCTGATCGGCCTGATCGAGACCTTCTGGTCGGCCTATTTCTCCATCGAGTACAAGGACGTGGCGGCGTTCTCCATCCTCGCCATCACCCTGATTTTCATGCCGCAGGGCCTGCTCGGCCGGCCTGAGGTCGAGAAGGTCTGAGGTCGCGCATCATGGCTGTCCAGACCGCCGACACCGCTGCGCCTGCGGCCCCGGCCGCCGGCTCCCCGTCCCTCCTGGGCCATGCCTTCAAGGACGCGCTGATTACCGGCCTGATCGCGCTCGGCCTGTTCGGCCCGCTGATCGGGTTCGAAACCGTCATCATCGACGGGGCGCTGGGCCTTGCCTACCGCCCGTCGCTGCTGGCCATCATGGTCGGCATCGTCTTCGTCGGCCGGCTGCTGCTGAACCTCACTTTGTGGTCGCCCAACCGCCGCCCCTCCACCCGCACCGGCCCGAGCGTGTTCGACCGGATCGGCACGGCGGTCGGCCCCGGGGTCAAGCCGGCGCTGCTGGCCTTCGCGGTGGTGTTCCCGTTCCTGTCCACCTTCCTCCTGGGCGGGCTGAACGAGAGCCGCTATCTCATCGACCTCGGCATCCTCATCCTCACCTATGTGATGCTCGGCTGGGGCCTCAACATCGTCGTCGGCCTCGCCGGCCTGCTCGACCTCGGCTATGTCGCCTTCTACGCGGTGGGCGCCTACACCTATGCGCTGCTGGCCACCTCGGCGCCGATCAATGATTTCTTCGCCGGCCTGTTCGGCGCCACCTTCTGGGCGAACTGGGCGTTCTGGATCTGCCTGCCGATGGCCGGCGTGTTCGCCGGCGTCTGGGGCATGATCCTCGGCTTTCCCGTGCTACGCCTGCGCGGCGACTATCTCGCCATCGTCACGCTGGCCTTCGGCGAGATCATCCGGCTGGTGCTGATCAACTGGGTGGACTTCACCAATGGCGGCGCCGGCATTGCCTCGATCCCCCGCGCGACCTTCTTCGGCATTCCTTTCAATGCCGGGCCGGACGGCTTCGCCGCGCTGTTCGGGCTGCCCTTCAACCCGATGCACCGCATCGTCTTCCTCTATTTCGTCATCCTGGCGCTGGCGCTGCTGACCGCCTTCGTCACGGTGCGGCTGCGCCGGCTGCCGGTCGGCCGCGCCTGGGAGGCGCTGCGCGAGGACGAGATCGCCTGCCGTTCGCTCGGCATCAACACCACTACGACCAAGCTCTCGGCCTTCGCCACCGGCGCCATGTTCGGCGGCTTCGCCGGCTGCTTCTTCGCCGTGCGCGCCGGCTTCGTCAGCCCGGAAAGCTTTACCTTCGACGTGTCGGCGATGATCCTCGCCATCGTCGTGCTCGGCGGCATGGGCTCGCAGATCGGCGTCGCGGTGGCGGCGGCGGTGATGATGGGCGGCATGGAAATGCTGCGCAATCTCGGCTTCCTCAAGCAGATCTTCGGCAACGACTTCGACCCCAGCCTGTACCGCATGCTGATCTTCGGCTTCGCCATGGTCGCCATCATGGTGTGGAAGCCGCGCGGGCTCGTCTCCACCCGCGACCCGACGATCTTCCTCAAGGAACGCAAGGCCGTCTCCGGTGATCTCGTGAAGGAGGGCCACGGCTGATGGCAACCTCTCCCGCAACCGGCCTCCCGCGCTGGGAAGCCGACCCCATCCTCATCGTCGAACACCTGTTCATGCGCTTCGGCGGCCTGATCGCGGTCAACGACCTCAGCTTTAAGGTCGGACGGGGCGACATCACCGCCCTGATCGGCCCCAACGGCGCCGGCAAGACCACGGTGTTCAACTGCATCACCGGCTTCTACAAGCCGAGCGAGGGGCGTCTCATCTTGGCAAAGGGCCGCGCCCCCACGCCCGACGAGATCGCCGAAGTGACCCGCATCGGCGAGCGTTCGCTCACCGGCCGCGACGCTGGCGTCTATCTGCTGGAGCGCATGCCGGACTACCTCGTCTCCGGCGAGGCGCATGTGGCCCGCACCTTCCAGAACATCCGCCTGTTCACCGGCATGACCGTGCTGGAGAACCTGATGGTGGCGCAGCACAATGCGTTGATGGCGGCTTCGGGCTATTCGCTCAAAGGGCTGTTCGGCCTGCCCGGCTGGACGAAGGCGCAGCGCGCCGCCACCGAGAAGGCGAAATACTGGCTCGACAAGGTCGGCCTCACCGACCGCGCCGACGATCCCGCAGGCGATCTTCCCTATGGCGCCCAGCGCCGGCTGGAAATCGCCCGCGCCATGTGCTCCGAGCCGATCCTGCTCTGCCTCGACGAACCCGCCGCCGGCCTCAACCCGCGCGAAAGCCTTGAACTCAACACCCTGCTGCGCGCCATCCGCGCCGAGCACGGCACCTCGATCCTGCTGATCGAGCACGACATGAGCGTGGTGATGGAGATTTCCGACCACGTCGTCGTGCTGGATTACGGCACCAAGATTTCCGACGGAACGCCGGAAGCGGTGAAGAACGACCCGCGCGTCATCGCCGCCTATCTCGGTGTCGACGAGGACGCGATCGAGGAGGTCGAGGCCGAGCTGCACACGGAGTCTTCCGCGCCGGGAGCCAGCGCATGAGCGATACTCTCACCGTTCCCGCCGCCACCTCCTCGACCACCGGCCGTACCGACGTGCCGATGCTGCAGGTGCGCGGCGTCAAGACCTTCTACGGCAACATCATGGCCCTGCGGGGCGTCGATGTGGATGTCTACAAGGGCGAGATCGTCACCCTGATCGGCTCCAACGGCGCCGGCAAGTCGACGCTGATGATGACCATCTTCGGCCAGCCGCGCCCGCGCGAGGGGGCGATCCTGTTCGAGGGCCGGGACATCACCAAGGTGCCGACCCACGAGATCGCCCATCTCAAGATCGCCCAGTCCCCGGAGGGCCGGCGCATCTTCCCGCGCATGAGCGTGTTCGAGAACCTGCAGATGGGCGCGGCGATCGACGGCTTCGCCCATTTCGATGCGGACCTGGAAAAGGTCTTCACCCTGTTCCCGCGCCTCAAGGAGCGCATCAACCAGCGCGGCGGCACGCTCTCGGGCGGCGAGCAGCAGATGCTGGCCATCGGCCGGGCGCTGATGAGCCGGCCGCGCCTGCTGATGCTGGACGAGCCCTCGCTCGGCCTTGCGCCGCTGGTGGTGCGGATGATTTTCGACGCCATCCGCGAACTCAACCGCACGGAGGGCCTCACCGTGCTGCTGGTGGAGCAGAACGCCTTCCACGCGCTCAAGCTCGCCCATCGCGGCTATGTTCTCGTCAACGGCGCCATCACCCTCTCGGGCGAGGGCCGCGAGTTGCTGGAGCGCCCGGAAGTGCGCGCCGCCTATCTCGAAGGAGGAGCGCACTGATGGCTCCCGTTTCCGGCACCCTCGTCTCCAAGGGCAGTTCGGCGAGCCTCGCCGTCGTGCTGCCGCTGCTGGTGGTCGCCCTCGTCCTGATTTCGGCGGTGTTGAAGCCGGAACTGGTGGTGGAAGTGTCGCGCGCCGATTTCGTGCTCGTCACCCTGTTCCTTGGCGGCGGCGCGGCATGGCTCACCGGCCGCTCCATCGCCTCGACCTGGCGGCCCTACCGGCAGGCGGTGCTCTATGCGCTGCTGCTGGGCTGCGTGGTGCGCTTCTTCCATTTCGCGCTGTTCGAGGGCACGCTGCTCTCGCTGCATTATTTCCTCACCGATACGGCCTTCCTGGTCGCCCTCGCCACCCTCGGCTTCCGTGCCGAACGGGCGCGGCAGATGGCGACCCGCTATGGCTGGATTTACCGCCAGTCCGGCGTCTTCGGCTGGCTCGAAGGCCAATCCCGCCCTCGTTCCGGAGAGCCGTGAGAAGCGCCTTCACCATGTTTCGCTTGCTCGTCGACAAGAGCATCGAAAAGGGCATGATATCGGCCCGGGGCGACAGCCGCCGAGCCATTGAGGCCGTGCTTTCCAACCTTCCAGAATGAGGAGAGACGTTCATGAAGAAGCTTCTGATTGCCGGCATCGCGCTCGGCGCCATGGTGGCGCTGGCCGTCCCGGCGTCGGCGCAGATCAAGGTCGGCGTGGGCGGTCCGATGACGGGCGCGAACGCCACCTTCGGCGCCCAGCTGAAGAACGGCGCCGAACAGTGGGCCGCTGACGTCAACGCCAAGGGCGGCATTCTCGGCCAGAAGGTCGAGCTGATTATCGGCGACGACGCTTCCAAGCCCGAGCAGGGCGTGTCGGTTGCCAACAAGTTCATCTCGGACGGCGTCAAGGTGGTCCTCGGCCACTTCAACTCCGGCGTCTCGATCCCGGCCTCCGAGCAGTATGCCGAAGCCGGCATCCTCCAGTTCACCCCGGCCTCGACCAACCCGAAGTTCACCGAGCGCGGCCTGACCAACGTGTTCCGCGTCTGCGGCCGCGACGACCAGCAGGGCGCTGTCGCCGGCGACTACATCGCCAAGAACCTGAAGGACAAGAAGGTCGCGATCGTCCACGACAAGACCCCCTACGGAAAGGGCCTTGCCGACGAGACCCAGAAGGCCATGAATGCCGCCGGCATCAAGGAAGTGGTCTATGAGGGCATCAACCCGGGCGAGAAGGATTATTCCGCGCTCGTCTCGAAGCTGAAGTCGGCGAATGTCGACGTGCTCTATTATGGCGGCCTGCACACGGAAGCCGGCCTGCTGGTTCGCCAGATGCGCGACCAGGGCATGACCACCGTGCTGTTCTCGGGCGACGGCATCACCGACAAGGAGTTCTGGACCATCGCCGGTCCGGGCGCCGCCGGCACGCTGATGACCTTCGGTCCCGATCCGCGCAACAGCCCGGCCGCCGCCGCCGTTGTCGCCGAGTTCAAGAAGAAGGGCATCGATCCGGAGGGCTACGTGCTTTACACCTACGCCGCCGGCCAGGTGTTCCAGGAAGCGGCCGAAGCGACCAAGTCGCTCGATAACGCCAAGCTGGCCGAGTACATCCACTCCGGCAAGGTCTTCAAGACCGTGCTCGGCGACCTGACCTTCGACAGGAAGGGCGACCGCACCACCCTCGACTACGTGCTGTACGTCTGGAAGGACGGCGGCTACTCGCAGATGTGAGCGGCAGCGCCGAGCCTTCGTGGCGCGGCGCACCGTCTCCTTCGCCGACAAACGAAACCCGCCGGAGCGATCCGGCGGGTTTTGCTTTTCATGAGGCCGGGTTCCAGGCGGCTGGCTTAGCCGAAGGCGGACAGCGCCGGGAAGGTCTCCAGCAGCCAGAAGCTCAGCTGAGCCATCCAGCCGGAGAGGAAGCCGATGCCGGTGAGCACGAGCAGCGCACCCATCACCTTTTCCACCATGGGCAGATAGCGCTTGGCATGGCCGAGCACGCCCAGCGCCGGGCGCGCCATCGCCGCCACGGCGAGGAAGGGCACGCCGAGCCCGGCGGAATAGACCGCCAGCAGGCCCGCACCATGGGTCAGCGTCTGCTCGCTTGCCGCCACGGCAAGGATCGCCGCCAGCACCGGGCCGATGCAGGGCGTCCAGCCGAAGGCGAAGGCGAGGCCCATCACATAGGCGCCGAGAAAGGTGGAGGGCGCGTCCACATGCACCCGCTTGGTGCGGGTGAGCCAGCCGAAGCGCAGAATGCCGAGGAAGTGCAGCCCCATCAGCAGGATGGCGACGCCCGCCACCATGGCGAGTTCCTGCGAATAGTAGCGCAGATAGCCGCCCGCCACCGAGGCCCCCGCCCCCAGCGCCACGAACACGGTGGAGAATCCGGCCACGAACAGCACCGCCGCGCCCAGCGTGCGGCGGGCGGCGGCATCGGTCGGCGCCTTGTGGGTGATCTGATCGAGGCTTGTGCCGGCGAGGTAGCACAGATAGGGCGGCACCAGCGGCAGCACGCAGGGCGAGGCAAAGCTGGCGATGCCGGCCACGAAGGCAGCCGGAAGAGTGACGTCGGCCATGAAATGAGCAACCCTAGCCTATCCGAGGCCCTCCCAATGCACCGGCCTACCCGCCGGCGCAATGCGGCGGCTTGGCCTCTACCCGTGATGTGATGCCGCGATCGAAGGCGGCGCGAGCGAGGAGCGTATGCGTAATCTGATCACCGATGTCGCCGGCCTGTCCGTCGGCAACGCCACCGACCTTACCCTCGCCTCCGGCGTCACCGTGCTGCTGTTCGACGAGCCGACCGTCGCCTCGGTCGATGTGCGCGGCGGCGGGCCGGGGACGCGCGAGACCGATCTTCTGGCACCGGACGAGACGGTGGGCGCCGTCCACGCCCTCACCTTGTCCGGCGGCTCCGCCTTCGGGCTGGATGCGGCGGGCGGGGTGGCGGCGGCGCTGGCCGAGCGCGGCATCGGCTTTCCCGTCGGCGACGCGCGCGTGCCGATCGTGCCCGGCGCGGTGCTGTTCGATCTGCTGAATGGTGGCGACAAGAACTGGGGCCGCTTCCCGCCCTATCGCGATCTCGGCTACGCCGCCGTCCATGCCGCCGCGCGCGACTTCCCGCTCGGCACGGTGGGCGCCGGCACCGGCGCGACGACGGTGGACCTCAAGGGCGGTCTCGGCTCGGCCTCGATGGTTGCCGCCACCGGCCATGTGGTCGGGGCGCTGGTGGCGGTGAATGCCTGCGGCGCCACCAATTTCCCCGGCGGCCCGCATTTCTGGGCGGCGCCCTTCGAGCAGGATGGCGAGTTCGGCGGCCTCGGCCTGCCTAATCCCCTGCCGCCCCTGCCCGCGCGTCCGCCGCTGAAAGGACTGCCGCCGGGCGCCAACACCACCATCGCCATCGTCGCCACCGATGCCGTGCTGACCAAGGCGCAGTGCAAGCGGCTGGCGGTCATGGCCCATGACGGCTACGCCCATGCCATCTGGCCGGTGCACACGCCGCTCGACGGCGACACCATCTTCGCCGCCGCCACCGGCCGGCGCCCGCTGGAAGACCCGGTATTCGACCTCGCCCTGCTTGGCGATGCCGTTGTGCGCACCCTCGCCCGCGCCTGCGCCCGGGCGGTGTTCGAGGCTAAGCCTTTGCCGCAACAGGATACCCTTCCCAGCTGGCGGCAGCGTTTCGGCCGCTGACAACGGCTTATTGCGTTGCACGCAATAAGCACCGGGCCTCTGTCGGCTTTGCAGCCCGGCTTGTCGCATCTGTCCAATCGGCATGGCTGCCATGCGTCTGACACTCACCTCAATAAGAGGGGGGCGCATGAACGAGACGCAACCACGCATCCGGGTGCGGGGGCTAACCAAAATCTTCGGCGACGAAGCCGGCCGGGCACTGCCGCTGCTGCGCGCCGGTCAGAGCCGCGCCGAGGTGCAGAAGGCCACCGGCGCGGTGATCGGCCTGCAGGATGTGAGCTTCGATGTCGCCGAGGGCGAAATCCTCGTCGTCATGGGCCTTTCCGGCTCCGGCAAGTCTACCTGCCTGCGCTGCATCAACCGGCTGATCGAGCCGACCGCCGGCTCGGTGCATATCGACAGCACCGACGTGACCGCGCTGGGCGAGCGCGAGCTGATGGAGCTGCGCCGCACCCGCTTCGGCATGGTGTTCCAGCAATTCGCGCTGTTCCCGCACCGCACCATCCAGCGCAATGTCGAATATGGGCTGGAAGTGCAGGGCGTGCCGCCCGCCGCCCGGCGCGACAAGGCGCTCGCCGCCATCGAGACGGTGGGGCTGAAGGGCTGGGACCAGCATTTTCCTTCGCAGCTTTCCGGCGGCATGCAGCAGCGCGCCGGCCTCGCCCGCGCCCTGGCGCTCGACCCGGACGTGCTGCTGATGGACGAGGCGTTCAGCGCGCTCGATCCGCTGATCCGCCGCGACATGCAGCAGGAGCTCGTGGCGCTGCAGAAGCGGCTGAAGAAGACCATCGTCTTCGTCAGCCACGACCTCGACGAGGCCATCGCGCTCGGCGGACGGATCGTGCTGATGAAGGATGGGCGCGTGGTGCAGCAGGGTACCGCCGCCGATTTCCTCGCCAACCCGGCCGACGATTATGTGCGCCGCTTCGTCGAGCATATCGACGTGCTCGGCGTCGTCACCGCCGGCGACGCCATGCGCCGCCCGGCCGCCGTGCGCCCCTGGCAGAGCACGGCCGCCGAGGCGCTGGCGGTGCTCACCCAGTCCGGCGAACCTGTCGTCACCGTGGTGTGCGAGCAGGGCCGCTTCCAGGGCACGGTCGATGCCGACACGCTGAAGCGCGCCGGCACCACCGAGCTGCGCCTGCTGCTGAGTGACCGCGACGCCTTCGTGCCCCGTTCCGCCACGCTGAACGAGGCGGTGGCCCGCCTCGCCTCCGGGCGCGGCGAAATCGCGGTGACCGGGCCGGATGGCGAATTGTTCGGCGTCATCGCCAATGCCGATCTCGTCGCCGCGCTGGCGCGGCGCCGGGTCGAGACGGCGCACTGACGGGAGGGACGGATGGATTTCGAGATACCCCGCATCCCGCTGGCCGAATGGTGCGATGTCGCGCTCGACTGGGCGACGGAGCATTTCTCCGGCGTCACCCGGGCGCTCAGCGCCGTGGTCGGTACCGCCATCGAGTCAAGCACCGATTTTCTCGTCGGCCTGCCGCCCTGGCTGGTCATCCTCGGCTGC
This sequence comes from Ancylobacter polymorphus, assembly GCF_030813495.1. Lineage (GTDB taxonomy): Bacteria > Pseudomonadota > Alphaproteobacteria > Rhizobiales > Xanthobacteraceae > Ancylobacter > Ancylobacter polymorphus. The sequence goes on from NZ_JAUSUI010000001.1 coordinate 809,521, forward strand.
GGCCTGCTGGTATGGCGGCTCACCACCTGGCGCATCGCGCTGGGCACGGTGCTCGGCTTCGCCTTCCTGTGGAACCTCGAACTGTGGCGGGCGACGCTGCAATCGCTGGTGCTGGTGCTGGTGTCGACCCTGTTCGCCCTCGCCATCGGCATTCCGATCGGCGTCGCGGCGGCGCTCAGCAAGCGGTTCTGGCGCATTGTCGGCCCGGCGCTCGACATGATGCAGACCATGCCGAGCTTCGTCTATCTGATCCCCGCGATTCCCTTCTTCGGGCTGGGCGCGGTGTCGGCCTGCTTCGCCACCATCGTCTTCGCGATGCCGCCGACCATCCGCTTGACCGCGCTCGGCATCCTGCAGACGCCGCCGGAACTGGTGGAGGCGGCGGACGCCTTCGGCTCCAGCCGCTGGCAGAAGCTGTTCAAGATCCAGCTGCCGCTCGCCATTCCCACCATCATGGCCGGCGTCAACCAGACCATCATGCTGGCGCTGTCCATGGTCGTCATCGCCGCGATGATCGGCGCCGGCGGCCTCGGCGGCGAGGTGTGGCGGGCGATCCAGCGGCTGGAGGCGGGCCAGGGCTTCCAGGCCGGTATCGCCATCGTCGTGCTGGCTGTCATCCTCGACCGCATCACCCAACACATCGCCCGGCACATGCGGCGCGACCGCCAGCAGGGCTGAACCTTCTCAAACGGAAGCAGCGAACGACTTCCGGACCCAAACACCCTTTTTCAGAGTGGAGCCTAGCGACATGTCATTCCTCGGAAACGTCCTCAAGACCGCGGCCATCGCCGCCACCGCGCTCGGCCTCGCCGTCGGCGCGGCGCAGGCGGAAAAGAAAGACCTCACCCTCGCCTATGTCGAATGGTCCGACACCGTGGTCGCCACCAACATCGTCAAGACGGTACTGGAAGACGCCGGCTACAAGGTGAAGCTCGTCCCGCTCTCCGGCGCCGCCATGTGGCAGGCGGTGGCGAGCGGCGAGGCCGACGCCATGGTGGCGGGCTGGCTGCCGGCGACGCATGAGGCCTACAACGCCAAGCTCAAGGACAAGGTGGTCAATCTCGGCCCCAACCTCTCCGGCGCCAAGATCGGCTGGGCCGTACCGACCTATGTCGACATCACCTCGATCGAGGACATCAACAAGGACCCCGCCAAATTCAGCGGCAAGGTCATCGGCATCGATCCCGGCGCGGGGCTGATGAAGGCGTCGGAAAAGGCGGTCAAGGACTACGGGCTGAAGGTGAAGCTGGTGGAGGGCTCGGACGCCACCATGGTCGCCGCGCTCAAGGACGCCTACGCCAAGAAGGAGCCGATCATCGTCACCACCTGGACGCCGCACTGGATGTTCGCGGAGTGGGACCTGAAGTATCTCGCCGACCCCAAGAACGTGTTCGGCGGCGAGGAGACGGTTAACACCATCGTCTCCACCAAGCTGAAGACCGAGGCACCGGAAGCCTACAAGATCCTCGACAATTTCAACCTCTCGCTCGACGACGAGCAGAAGGTGATGGTCGAGAACAACAAGCCCGGCGCCGATCCCGCCGCCACCGCCAAGGCCTGGGTCGCCGCCAACAAGGCCAAGGTCGACGCCTGGATGAAGTGATTCCGGCGCAATGCCGCGCCCGCGTTGATCGAAGAGACGCGGGCGCGACGATGCGCCCGCCGAGAAACAGCGCGGGCGCGCGCGCTGCGCCGGCCGCAATGAGATCGACGCGCGAGCGTCGGTACGAGTGCGCGGGCCCTCGCCCGCCCTCGTGAACGAGCCCGGCCGGGTCGTGCCGGTCGGGTTTGCCTCCACTTGGGCGGCCGGCAGGTCCGGCCGCCCTTTTTTGTCAGGCGAGCCTCAGGGGCACGGCTCCCAGAAACCCTGGGTGCGCTGCGGATTGGTATAGAACCAGCAGTAATTCGGCTGCGGCGGCGGCCCCGCGAGGTTGACGGCGGCGACGCCGGTGAGGAAGCCGAGCGCGGCACCGGCCGCGACCGCGCCGCCCGGCGGCCAGTAGGGACGCGGATTGACCACGACCACGCCGCCGCCGCGCGGCACCGGGCCGTAATAGCGGCCGGGGCCGTAATAATGGCCGGGGCCCGGCCCCCAGGCCGCCGCGCAGCCGCGCCCGCCGCAGCCGGCGGCGCGCCAGGCGCCGGCTTCCTGCACCGTGCCGAGCAGGCCGACGCTCGACAGCAGCGCCAGTCCGGCAAGAACGCTTCTCTTCATCATGACATTTCGCTCCTCAGGGTCTCTCCGGCGCCGGCTCGCGCGCCGTGGATTCGAGGCGGTAATGGGACGCCTTTTCTGCCGCTGCGGCAATAAGTGAGTTCCGCAAGGTGGCGCGCCGCCGCCGGAAAAGCACCGACCATGAGCCTCATTAGAATACGAACAATTCAAAATTACATTTCTTTTCAATAACTTAGATTCATTCGTCGTTCTGTGTGTCGATTATTGGTGCTATCGCACGGGTCGGGCCGGGGCGCGCAAATGCCCCCCGGCACCTTGCCCAGGAGAGTGCACATGAGACGCGCCGTATTTCCCGTGATGGTCGCGGCAACGGTGAGTCTGCCGGCGATGGCTGAACCGCGGGGCCCGTCCCCCGCCTCGGTGGAAGCCACGCTCGGCAGCGTTGGAAACGAAGCCTTCGGCAGCTTCGACCTGTTCCTGCCCATGCTGGGCGACAGCGACAGGCTGCTGTTCCTTGACGCCCGCGCCAGCTTCGGCAGCGAACAGGAGATCGAGCAGGGCTCGCTCGGCCTCGGCTACCGCTTCCGTCACGACAATGGCTGGGTCTACGGCGTCAACGGCTATTTCGACTATCTCAACAGCACCTATGACAATGACTTCACCCAGATCGGGGTCGGCGTCGAGGCGCTGAGCCAGGATTGGGAACTGCGCGCCAATGGCTATCTCCCCGTGGGCGACATCGAGGCCGCGCTCGCCAGCGCCAATGCCGCGCTGATCGAGGCCGGGCGGCTGGTGTTCCGCGCCGGCGAGGAAACCGCAATGAAGGGTTTCAACGGCGAAATCGGCTACCGCCTGCCCTTCCTCTCCCCGGAGGATCTCACCCAGATCAAGCTGTTTACCGGCGGCTACTGGTACACGGGCGAGGGCGTGGAGGACGTGCCGGGCGTCTCCGCCCGTATCGAGCTTTCCCGCGCCGGGCTGCCGGCCTTCGGCAACGGGTCGCGCCTCACCCTCATTGCCGGCCTGACCTATGACGAGCAATACGACACGCAGGGCATTTTCCTCGCCCGCCTGCGCGTGCCGCTCGGCGACACGTCAGGACAAGCGCCCTATGACCCGCTCTATCGCCGGGTCGAGCGTTCCGATGCCATCCGCACCCATGTCGGCGCCACCGGCGGGGCGGAAGCGGCGGTCTATACGGAAACCGGCGCGGTCGCCGGCCGCGTGGTCGCCATCGGCGCGGGCGACGACGCCGGCAGCATCAATGCCCGGCTGGCCGAGGCGGGGAATGGCGCGCTGGCGCTGGCCTCCGGCGCGATCAATGTCGATTCCACCGTCTCGCTCGGCACCGGCCAGTATCTGCTCGGCGGTGGCGGCGCGGTTTCCGTGCGCGGCGCGGTGAGCGGCGGCACCGCGCTGTTCCGCAACGCCCTGCCGGCGGCACGGCTCACCGGCACCGACCCGCTCGACGATGTCGTCTCGCTCGACGGCGACCGCAGCGCGGTGGCCTCGCTGTCCATCCGTGGCGGCCGCTCCGGCGTGGTGGCGGAAGGCGTCTCCGGCATCGTGATGCGCGATTTGGACATATCGGGCACCAGCCAGCACGGCATCGCGCTGGAGACGGTCTCGGGCGCCACGATCAGCGCGACCCGCATCCATGACCTCGCCTTGTGCGAAAACAATACGGACTGCGAATGGTCGATCTTCGATCCGAACGTGGTGCACAATGCCGGCATCGCCGCGCTGGCGGTGGAAGACCTCACCCTGCGCAATGTGGCGATGGAGAATGTCACCTACGGCCTCTTCGTCGGCAGCCGCTATGAGGAAATCGACTGGGAGAATGTGATTACCGGCCAGAGTGCCAACCTCACGGTCGAGAACCTCTCCATCGTCAACAGCCGCCGCGAAGGCATCCTGCTCGTCGGCGTCGATGGCGCCGCGCTGCGCTCCATCAGCATCGACAATTCCGCCATGGACCGCTCGATGGACCTGATCGTGCTGCAGAAGACCGCGCACGCCACGCTTGAGGACCTCACCCTGCGCGGCGGCATCAACGCGCTGATGTTCGCCTCGTCCTTCAACCTGCCGGGCGTGACGACCGACATAGCGGTGTCCAATGCCTTCATCGAGGATACCTACCGCGCCGGCATCTTCCTCAACCCGTCGAGCGACATCAGCTTCACCAATGTCACCATCTCCAATCCGGGCAGCTATGGCGTCTATTTCTATGGCGACGCCTATGGCTTCGCCGGTGGGCCGGTGACCGGGGTGAGCTTCACCGATGTCGAGGTGATCGCCAGCGGCAGCTCCGCCGTCTATGTCTCGGGCCCCATCCAGGATATTTCCGGCAACATTGCCACCACCAATGTCCCCGCCCCCTGCTCGGCCGATGCCGGTTCCTGGTCCGGCACCGAGTTGACGCAGACCGGCGGTCAGGTCTTCGCCATCGGCGGAGCGACCGTGCCGGCCGGCACGCTCTCCGCTTCCTGCGGACTCTGAGCCGTTAGAGAACGCCGGGACGGCATTGCCGCCCCGGCGCCTTGATGCTACGCCCCCGGCACACAGCCGGAGCCCCCGCCATGTCCACCCGTCCGCTGATCCTCTCCCCCTCCATTCTCGCCTGCGACTTCGCGCGCTTTGGTGAGGAGGTGCGCGCGGTCGACGCCGCCGGCGCGGACTGGATCCATATCGACGTGATGGACGGGCATTTCGTGCCCAACATTTCCTTCGGCCCTGACGTGGTGAAGGCGGTGCGCCCCTATTCCGCCAAGCCGTTCGACGTGCATCTGATGATCGCGCCGGCGGACCCGTATCTGGAAGCCTTCGCCAAGGCGGGCGCCGACCATATCACCGTCCATGCCGAGGCCGGCCCGCATCTGCACCGCTCGCTGCAGGCGATCCGCGCGCTGGGCAAGAAAGCCGGCGTCGCGCTCAACCCCGCCACCCCGGCCAACGCGGTGGAGCACGTGCTCGACCTGATCGACGTCATCATCGTGATGACGGTCAATCCCGGCTTTGGCGGCCAGGCCTTCATCCCCTCGGTCATGGACAAGGTAGCGACGCTCTCGGCCATGGTGGGCGAGCGGCCGATCCATATCGAGATCGACGGCGGCGTCACCAAGGACACCGCCGCCGCCTGCATCAAGGCCGGCGCCAATGCGCTGGTCGCCGGCTCCGCCGTGTTCAAGGGCGGCGCGGAGGCCTATGCCGGCAATATCGACGCCATCCGCAGCGCCGCCCTGCGGGCGCGCGGCGAACTGGTGTGAGCGCTCAGGCTCGGTCGGCAGCCTGAACAGGAGCGCCAAGGGGCGGGCGATGTCACCGGTCTCAGGCAGCCCGCGCCTTTGGCGGTCTGTGCTGGGCGATCTGTTCCGGCGTCGGCTGCCACCAGGTGAGGCCATGCCGGCGGGCGATCGCTGCCCCGTCGATGTCGCGCGGATCAGCGCGGTTCCAGGGCTGAACGACGGCGTGGGTGGTCAGCCACCGCACCGCAGGATTGTCCTCTTTGATTCTCGCGATCAGATCCTCAAGCGCAGCGAGCTGTGCCGGCGGATAGGGCTCCGGATTGCTACTGCGCTGAATATTGGCCAGCGAGACGCCGATGCTGGTCTCGTTGCAGGCCCCCTGGCCGGAGGGCGTGGGCACCTGCGAGCCCACGTGAAAGGCGCGGTTCGCGGTCGGCACGCAGTGAAAGATGATCGGCGCCGTCCCGTTGGCATTCTCGCTCTTGGCGGAATCCCTGCCGTCGCGCGCGATGATGTAGTGATAGCTCAATCCGACACTGCGCAGATGGTTGATGCTGGAGGATGCTGTCGAGCCTGCGGTAGCATGCAGAACGATAAGCGATGGCGGATGTTTGCGATTGCCATGGGCAAGCCACGGCGAGACCTGGATCAGCGGCATATCGGCCCCCCGGCCACAGAATGAACGATACCACCATAAGATGCATTTTAGTTTTACACAATCTTCTGCGCTTGCAGCCACCGTTGCACCCGGCCCCGATTGCCTGCTAATGCCGCGCCTGTCCCCCGGCCACGACGAAAGAGCCCGCCCGTGATCCCGCGCTATACCCGCCCCGAAATGGCTGCCATCTGGGAGCCGCAGACCCGTTTCCGCATCTGGTTCGAGATCGAGGCGCACGCCACCGACGCGCTGGCGGAGATCGGCGTCGTGCCGAAGGAGGCCGCGGCGAAGATCTGGGAAATGGCGAAGGACGCGACATTCGATGTCGCGCGCATCGACGAGATCGAGGCCGTCACCAAGCACGACGTGATCGCCTTCCTGACGCATCTCGCCGAGATCGTCGGCCCCGAAGCGCGCTTCGTCCATCAGGGCATGACCTCCTCGGACGTGCTCGACACCTGCCTGTCGGTGCAGCTGGTGCGTGCGGCCGATATCCTGATCAAGGATGTGGACCGGCTGCTGGCGGCGCTGGAAGCCCGCGCCTTCGAGCACAAGCTGACCCCCACCATCGGCCGCTCGCACGGCATCCATGCCGAGCCGACCACCTTCGGCCTCAAGCTCGCCCAGGCCCATGCCGAGTTCCAGCGCAACCGGGCCCGCCTCGTCGCCGCGCGCGAGGAAGTGGCGACCTGCGCCATCTCGGGCGCCGTCGGCACCTTCGCGCAGATCGACCCGCGGGTTGAGGAACATGTCGCGGCGAAGATGGGGCTGACGGTGGAGCCGGTCTCCACCCAGGTGATCCCGCGCGACCGCCACGCCGCCTATTTCGCCGCGCTCGGCGTCGTCGCCTCCTCCATGGAGCGTGTGGCGATCGAAATACGCCATCTGCAGCGCACCGAGGTCCTGGAAGCGGAGGAGTTCTTCTCCGCCGGCCAGAAGGGTTCCTCGGCCATGCCGCACAAGCGCAACCCGGTGCTCACCGAGAACATCACCGGCCTCGCCCGCCTCGTGCGCGGCATGGTCACGCCGGCGCTGGAAAATGTGGCGCTCTGGCACGAGCGGGATATTTCCCACTCCTCAGTGGAGCGGATGATCGGCCCGGATGCCACGGTGACGCTCGATTTCGCGCTGAACCGGCTGGCCGGCGTCATCGAGAAGCTGGTGGTCTATCCCGAGAACATGCAGAGGAATCTCGACCGTCTCGGCGGGCTGGTGCATTCGCAGCGCGTGCTGCTGGCGCTGACGCAGAAGGGCGCCAGCCGCGAGGACGCCTATCGCCTCGTGCAGCGCAACGCCATGCCGGTCTGGCGCGGCGAGGGCGAGTTCCAGAAGCTGCTGAACGCCGACCCCGAGGTGCGTCAGTATCTCTCGGAAGAGGAAATCGCCGAGAAATTCGACCTCGGTTACCACCTCAAGCATGTCGACACGATTTTCCAGCGCGTGTTCGGCCGCAGCTGATCCCTCACGTAAAAGAGGCCGGGTTTCCCCGGCCTCTTTCTTTCAGTCTCAGCTCTGACGCTTAGCGCCAGCCGCCCCGCCCGCCAAAACCGCGCGGGCCGCCACCGAAGCCGCCGCCGCGAACGATGACCGGACGCGGACCCATGCCGGGGCGCCCGCCCCAGCCGGGACGACCTCCCCAGCCCGGACGACCCGGACGCGGCCCCACCCAGCCCGGACGACCGGGACGCGGCCCCCAACCGGGGCGCGGGCCCCAGCCCGGACGCGGACCCCAGCCGGGACGCGGGCCCCAACCCGGACGCGGCCCCCAGCCGGGACGACCGCCCCACCAGACCGGGCGCGGGCGCCAACCGGGGCCATACCAGCCCCAGCCGGGGCCGGGGCCGTAATAGCCACCACCCCAGCCCGGACCCCAGGCCGAGCCCGCCACCGCGCCGAGCGCGAAGGCGCCGACGCCGATCGCGACATCATCGGCGACATAGTTGGGATTGACCATCACGGTCTGGTTGCCGCCGGCGAGATAGCTGGCGCTCACCCAGCCGCCCGCCGCCTGGCACCAATTGCCCTGGCAGCCGCCGACATTCACCCGCGTGCCGCCCGGCAGCGTGCCGATAACGCGGAAATTGGTGCCGGGACCGGCGCGCACATTGAGATCGCGCGTCACCACCGCCGCAGAAGCCGCCGTCAGCGCCGCCCCTCCGACCAGCAGGCTGACGGCCAGCGCTAGCGTCTTCATGATTTTTTGCATGTGAACCTCCCTGCGGGAGCGTCCGGCACAGATCTCCGGCGGACCCGCTCGCTATCCATCCTCGATAGCAATCGAATCCGGCGAAATTGGTTGCATTACCTAGGGGAGTAAACAATGGCGACGCCGCCCGCCGGGATCGGCGGCGGGCGGAAAGAAATGTCGGCCAGCAGGGCCGGCGCGGATGGGCGCCGCCCCGCAGCAGGCGGAAGGGCTCAGCCCTCCTTCTTCAGCGTCTCGATCGCCTCGGCCAGCAGCTCTTCCATGGTGCGGCGGATGCGGTGCTCGGACACATCGACGCCCTTGGCGTCGAAATCGGCCTTCAGCTTGCGGTAGACATCCTCATCGCCCGCCTCTTCGAGGTCGGCGGCGATGACGGAACCGGCATAGGCATTCGCCTCATCGCCCGTCAGGCCGAGCTTCTCGGCGGCCCACAGGCCGAGCGCCTTGTTGCGGCGCGCCAGCGCCTTGAAGCGCAAATTCTGGTCGTGGGCGTACTTCGCCTCGAACGCGTCTTCGCGCTTGTCAAACGTGCTCATCTGGTCGCCCCGTGTCTTTGGAAAGCGCGGCTTGATTATCGCGACCCTGTCCCCAAATCAACGCCCGGCACCATCGCGACCATTACCTAGGGCAATGTGACGCTCGCCCCGCGCCGGCGTGGTGGATAGCCCCGCAACAGGCGCTGCCATGCGGCGCCGTGCATACGGCGGCGTTTGTATCCGCCCCCCCGATGCGATAGTGTCGCGCTCGAGGGTGCCCGCGCCATGCGAGACGAATCGTCAGAGCGCGGAGAGTTCGCGCAGACGCGGCGCCCCCAGCCGTGAACCCGGAACCGGAGCCCCGGCATCCTAATGGACTTCCTCAACCGACGGTACCCACCCATGAGCCGCCGCCGCCGCATTTATGAAGGTAAGGCGAAGGTCCTTTATGAAGGTCCTGAGCCCGGCACCCTGATCCAGCACTTCAAGGACGACGCCACCGCCTTCAACAACAAGAAGCACGACGTCATCGACGGCAAAGGCGTGCTGAACAACCGCATCTCGGAATATGTGTTCCTGAAACTCAACGAGATCGGGGTCCCCACGCATTTCATCAAGCGGCTGAACATGCGCGAGCAGCTCATCCGCGAGGTCGAGATCATCCCGCTCGAAGTCGTGGTGCGCAATGTCGCCGCCGGCTCGCTGTCGACCCGCCTCGGCATCGAGGAAGGCACGCAGCTGCCGCGCTCGATCATCGAGTTCTATTACAAGAACGACGCGCTCAACGACCCGCTGGTCTCGGAAGAGCACATCACCGCCTTTGGCTGGGCCACCACCCAGGAAATCGATGACATCATCGCCCTGGCGATCCGCGTCAACGACTTCCTGTCCGGCCTCTTCCTCGGCGTCGGTATCCGTCTTGTCGACTTCAAGATGGAATGCGGCCGCCTGTGGGAAGGCGACATGATGCGCATCGTCGTCGCCGACGAGATCAGCCCGGATTCGTGCCGGCTGTGGGACATCAAGTCGAACGACAAGCTCGACAAGGACCGCTTCCGCCGCGACATGGGCGGGCTGGTGGAGGCCTATTCGGAGGTCGCCCGCCGCCTCGGCATCATGACCGAGAACGAGCGCGCCCAGCCGGGCGGCCCCGTCCTGGTGAAATCCGAGCCCGACGAATGAAACGTGCCGGATGCGGAATGTCCTGCCCTCGGGTCAGCCATTCCGCATTCGAGCATTGAGCCGTTCGCGGCCAGATGGTAGGCGGGGGCCTCAAAGCCCCCGTTTCTGTTTTCGGTGCTTCTGTCGCACGAACCTCCCCGAGAGTGATCCATGAAGGCGCGCGTCCTCGTCACCCTGAAATCCGCCGTGCTCGACCCGCAGGGCAAGGCCATCGAGGGCGCCCTGCGCTCGCTCGGCGTTCCCGGCGTCTCCAGCGTCCGCCAGGGCAAGGTCTTCGATGTCGAGCTGGAAACCGGCGATGCCGCCAAGGCCGAGGCGACGCTGAAGGACGCCTGCGAGAAGCTGCTCGCCAATACGGTGATCGAATCCTACCGTATCGAGCTGGTGGGCTGACGACATGAAAGCCGCCGTCCTCGTTTTCCCCGGCTCCAATCGCGAGGGCGATGTCGCGCGCGCGCTCGAACTGGTCTCGGGCGTCAAGCCGGCTATGGTCTGGCATGCTGACACCGCCCTCCCCGCCGGCACCGACCTCGTCGTGCTGCCGGGCGGCTTCTCCTATGGCGACTATCTGCGCTGCGGCGCCATCGCCGCCCGCGCCGCCATCATGGAGGCGGTGCGTGCCCACGCCGCCCGCGGCGGGCTGGTGCTCGGCATCTGCAACGGCTTCCAGATCCTGTGCGAGAGCGGGCTGCTGCCCGGCGTGCTGGTGCGCAACGCCCGGCTGCGCTTCATCTGCCGCGAGGCGCTGCTGAAGGTGGAGCGCAACGACACCCCCTTCACCCGCCGCTATGCGCGCGGCGCCATCGTGCGCTTCCCCGTTGCCCATGGCGAGGGCAACTACACCGCCGACGCCACCACGCTGAAGAAGCTGGAGGATGAGGGCCGGGTGCTGTTCCGCTATGTGATGCCGGACGGACACCGCGACGACGCGCAGGTGCTGAACGGCGCCGCCAATTCCATCGCCGGCATCGTCTCCGAGAAGCTGAATGTGCTCGGCCTGATGCCGCACCCGGAAAACCATGTGGACCCGCAGGTCGGCCCGACCGACGGGCGCGCTTTGTTCGAGAGCCTCGTCGGGGTGCTGGAGAAGGCGTGACCCCGCCTCCCCCGCCCTGCCCGACCGCGTAACGGAATGACGGCCTTCACATGATCCCCTCCGAACCGAAAATCACTCCCGAACTCGTCGCCGAGCACGGCCTCAAGCCCGACGAGTATGAGCGTATCCTGAAGCTGATCGGCCGCGAGCCGACCTTCACCGAGCTCGGCATCTTCTCGGCGATGTGGAACGAGCACTGCTCGTACAAATCCTCGCGCCTGCATCTGCGCGGCCTGCCGACCAAGGCGCCGTGGGTGATCCAGGGCCCGGGCGAGAATGCCGGCGTCATCGACATCGGCGACGGCAAGGCCGCCGTGTTCAAGATGGAAAGCCACAACCACCCCTCCTATATCGAGCCGCATCAGGGCGCGGCGACCGGGGTCGGCGGCATTCTGCGCGACGTGTTCACCATGGGCGCCCGCCCGATCGCGGCGCTGAACGCGCTGCGCTTCGGCGATCCCAAGCACCCGCGCACCCGCCATCTGCTGGCCGGCGTGGTCAGCGGCATCGGCTCCTACGGCAATTCCTTCGGCGTGCCGACGGTGGGCGGGCTGGTGGGCTTCCACACCCGCTATGACGGCAACAACCTCGTCAACGCCATGGCGGTCGGGCTCGCCGACGCCGACAAGATCTTCTACGCCAAGGCCACCGGCGTCGGCCTGCCCGTGGTCTATCTCGGCTCCAAGACCGGCCGCGACGGCATTCACGGCGCCACCATGGCCTCGGCCGAGTTCGGCGAGGGCGCGGAAGAAAAGCGCCCCACCGTGCAGGTCGGCGACCCCTTCGCCGAGAAGCTGCTGCTCGAAGCCTGCCTTGAAATCATGGAGGCGGGCTGCGTCGTCGCCATTCAGGACATGGGCGCCGCCGGCCTCACCTGCTCGGCGGTGGAGATGGGCGCCAAGGGCGACCTCGGCATCGAGCTCGATCTCGACAAGCTGCCCTGCCGCGAGACGGGCATGAGTGCCTATGAGATGATGCTGTCCGAGAGCCAGGAGCGCATGCTCATGGTCATCGCGCCGGGCAAGGAAGACGAGGCGGAAGCCATCTTCCGCAAATGGGGCCTCGACTTCGCCATTGTCGGCTACACCACCGACACGCTGCGCTTCGTCGTCAAGCACAAGGGCGAGATCAAGGCCGACCTGCCGATCAAGGAACTGGGCGACGAGGCCCCGCTCTATGACCGCCCCTGGGTGGAGACGCCCAAGCAGCAGCGCATCGACCCCGCCTCGCTCGACATCACCGCGACCGTTCCCGGCGCGCTGGAACGGCTGATCGGCTCGCCCGACTTCGCCTCCAAGCGCTGGATCTGGGAGCAGTACGACTATCTCATCCTCAACAACACCGCGCAGCGCCCGGGCGGCGACGCGGCGGTGGTGCGGGTGGAGAACGGGCCCAAGGCGCTGGCCATGAGCTGCGACGTGACCCCGCGCTATTGCGAGGCCGACCCGTTCGAGGGCGGCAAGCAGGCGGTGGCGGAAGCCTGGCGCAACATCACCGCCGTCGGCGCCAAGCCGCTGGCGCTGACCGACAACCTCAATTTCGGCAATCCGGAAAAGCCGGAGATCATGGGCCAGCTGGTCGGCTGCCTGCGCGGCATCGGCGCGGCGGCGCTGGCGCTCGATTTCCCCGTCGTGTCCGGCAATGTCAGCCTGTACAATGAAACCAATGGCCGCGGCATCCTGCCGACCCCGACCATTGGCGGCGTCGGCCTGCTCGACGACATCGAGAAGATGGCGACGCTGGACTTCAAGGCCGGTGGCGAAACCATCCTCGTCCTCGGCGCCACCACCGGCTGGCTCGGCCAGTCCGCTTTCCTGTCGGAAATCCTCGACCGCGAGGACGGCGCCCCGCCGCCGGTCGATCTCGATCTGGAACGCCGCACCGGCGATCTGGTGCGCGCGCTGATCAATGACGGGCTCGTCACCGCCGTGCACGACGTGTCCGATGGCGGCCTGCTGGTGGCGCTGGCGGAAATGGCACTGGCGTCGGGCATCGGCGCCACCCTCGCCGCGCCGCCGCCCGAGATGAACCCCTTCGCCTTCTGGTTCGGCGAGGATCAGGCCCGCTACATCGTCACCGTCGAGAACAGTGCGAAGGCGCTGGTCGCGCGCCGGGCGGAGCTGGCCGGCATCCCGTTCGCCAAGCTCGGCACGACCGGCGGCGACCGATTGAATATTGCGGGCGAGCGCCCAATTGTAGTGGACGCGCTGCGCGAGCGGCACGAGGCCTGGCTGCCCATCTATATGGGCGCGGGCTTGATGTGAGGGAGCCTGTCTGATGGCGATGGAAGCGGCGGAAATCGAGCGCCTCATCAAGGAAGGGCTGCCGGACGCCTCGGTGGAGATCCGCGATCTCGCCGGCGACGGCAATCACTATGCCGCGACGGTGGTGGCCGAGAGCTTTCGCGGCAAGAGCCGGGTGCAGCAGCATCAGATGGTCTATGCGACGCTGAAGGGCCAGATGGGCGGCGTGTTGCACGCCCTCGCGCTTCAGACCAATGTACCGGACTGAAGGCGGCCGGCGCGCTGAGCCGCGCCGCCACGACACCATCTCGCGAGGCCCGCAAGGGCGAAAGGCAATGTGATGAGCATTCACGATTTCATCGACGGCCAGGTGAAGAGCAACGACGTCGTCGTCTTCATGAAGGGCACGCCGCAATTCCCGATGTGCGGCTTCTCCGGCCAGGTGGCGCAGGTCTTCGCCCTGCTTGGCGTCGACTATAAGGGCATCAACGTCCTCGACTCCGACGAGATCCGCAACGGCATCAAGGAGTACACCTCCTGGCCGACCATTCCGCAGGTCTTCGTCAAGGGCGAGTTCATCGGCGGCTGCGACATCGTCCGCGAGATGTACCAGTCGGGTGAACTGCAGACGCTGCTGGAAGAGAAGGGCGTCCCGGTCATGGGCAAGGCCACGGCCTGAACCTTTGAGCACCCGCGCGCAGAACGGAAGCCGCCCTTCGGGGCGGTTTTTTGTTTTCCAGCCCTTCCCTTTGGCAGAGAGATCTCTTCGAGCACGCTACACTTGCCCCTGACGGGCAAACAGGGAGCGACGGCCATGTCATCCGAGCAGCTGGAAGAAAAGAGCGTCTCCGCAGCCTTTGTGTCTCGTCCAACAAAAAAGCCGCCCCACCGGGCGGCTTTTCCGTGTCTCGCGATCCGGGGAAGGATCAGCGCGAATAATATTCGACCACGAGGTTCGGCTCCATCACGACCGGATAGGGCACCTCGTTGAGCTCCGGGATGCGGACGAACTTGGCCGTCATCTTGGAGTGATCGACTTCGAGATAGTCCGGGGTGTCGCGCTCGCCGGAGGCGACGGCTTCCAGCACCAGCACCAGCTGCTTGGAGGCTTCCTTCACCTCGATCACGTCTCCGACCTTCACCTGGTAGGACGGGACGTTGACGCGACGGCCATTGACCTTGATGTGGCCGTGGCTGACGAACTGGCGGGCGGCGAACACGGTCGGGACGAACTTGGCGCGGTAGATCACCGCGTCGAGACGGCGCTCGAGCAGGCCGATCAGGTTGGCGCCGGTGTCGCCCTTGAGGCGCGAGGCCTCGACATAGACCGAATAGAACTGCTTCTCGCCGATGGAGCCGTAATAGCCCTTCAGCTTCTGCTTGGCGCGCAGCTGCACGCCGAAGTCGGACAGCTTGCCCTTGCGGCGCTGGCCATGCTGGCCGGGGCCATATTCACGCTTGTTGATGGGGCTCTTCGGGCGGCCCCAGATGTTTTCGCCCATACGGCGGTCAAGCTTGTGCTTGGCCGAAACGCGCTTGCTCATGCGCAGGTCCTCTCGCATATCGTTGCGGTTTGGATCGCGCCCCCTCCTCTACCCCCATTTCGGGAGCCGACAGGATCTTTCCGAACGCGCCGGAAAGGCCCACGGGTGCGTGAAACACCACGCGGGGCCGTTTCCAGCCCCGCGCTTGGCCGGGTGCATAGGCACAAAAGGCCGAAAGGTCAAGTTCCTGTCGTCCTTCCGTCATCCGGACGCCGACAGGAGACGGGAGGAGGACGATAAACGTGCCTATCGCCCGCCCCGCAGCGCCGCCAGCACCTCGAGGCTGGCATAGCCGTCGGGCTCCACCCCCATCTTGCGCTGGAAATCGGCAACCGCGCGCATGGTCATGTTGCCGACGCGGCCGTCGACGCCGCCCGTGTCGAAGCCCGCGCGGGTCAGCCGGCGCTGCACGTCCTGGATTTCCGCCAGCGTCAGCGCCCGCTCGCCACCGGGAAAGGGTGTGATGAAGGGATCGCCGCCCAGCACCCGGTCGCCGAGATGGCAGACGGCGAGCGCGTAGTTCATCGACGGATTGTAGCTGCGCACGGCGTAGAAATTCTGCGTCAGCAGGAAGCACGGCCCTTCCGGCCCCACCGGCGCCCACAGCCGCGCCCGCGCCTTGGGCAGGTCGAAGCGCCCGCCACCGGCCGGCGTCACGCCGAGCTTGGCCCACTCCGCCACCGTGCGCCAGGCCTTGGCGTCGGCGTATGTCTCCGGCACGCCGTCCATGCGCACCTCGAAGCCCCAGGGCAGGCCGCGCTGATATTTGCCGCGCTTGATGAGGTAGAGCGAGGAGCCCGCCAGCGCGTCGGCCACGCGGTAGGGCGAGGGCGCACCGTCGCCGTCATAATCGACGCCGAGATTGAGCCAGACTTCCGGCATCCACTGGGTGTGGCCCATGGCGCCGGCCCAGGAGCCGAGCATTTCGTCCGGGCTCGCCCAGCCGCGCTGGACGATGGCGAGGCCGTTGATGAGCTCGGTCTCCCAGTAGCTGCGCCGGCGCGGCTCGCCCCAGGCGAGCGCGGCGAGCGCGGGAAACACCGGCTTCATATGGTCGGGATCGGTGACGAGTTCGCCGAAGGCGCTCTCCATGCCCCACAGGCCGAGCAGCACATCCGGCTCGACGCCGAAATCCTTTTGCAGGCGCTTCATCAGCGCGGCGTTTTCCTTGGCCGCCGCCCGGCCGGTCATCAGCCGCCAGTCGGAAATCCGCCGGTTGAGATATTGCCAGAGCTGCTCGCGGAATTCCGGCTGGCCGCTGTCCTTGGCATAGACGGAAAGGTCGGGCCGCAGCCCGCCCATCACCCGCTCATAGACCGAATCGGAAATACCCTTGGCGCGGGCGCGGGACTGGAAGGTCACCACCCACGCCTCGAACCGCTCCTTCGCCACCTGCGCCTGCGCGCCGCCCGCGAAGGCGAAAACCCCGAGGCTGGCGCCGGCGCCGAGAAGGAAGGCCCGCCGGCTGGCAGGCCGTGCCCGCAGCGGGGCGGTGGAAGGGTCGCGCGTCACGTCAATGCTCCTGCCGTTGCGGCATGTTGGGCAGGGATCGCGGCGCCGGCAAGGCACCGTGTTGAGAGAACGCCCGTGCTCCGCCCCGCACAACGGGATACCGCGCAGTGGATCACGCGGGCGCGGGCGCGTCCATGGCGAGGATCTCACCGGCCCGCGCGCGACGCCCGACGATGCGCTCCACCATTCCGGCATCGAGCCGCTCTCCGGTGGAGAACAGCCGCAGCGGCGCCGGGCTGGCGGCGAAGGCGACGGGGCCGATCAGCGAGGACAGGCGCCGGGCGATCGCCGGGGCGGGGTCGATCCAGCGCACCGGCCACGGCGCCACCTGCTGGAGCCGGTCGAGCAGAAGCGGGTAATGGGTGCAGGCGAGCACCACCGTGTCCGTGCGCGCCCGCCCCGCGCGCACGAAGGCCGGCGCGATCTCGGCGGCGATCTCCTCGTCGCTCACGCCTTCGCCCCGCATCGCCGCCTCGGCGAGCGGCGCCAGCCGAGTGGAGCCGACCAGCGTCACCTGGCAGTCGCCGGCAAAATCCTGGATCAGCTTCTGCGTGTAGTCGCGCCGCACCGTTCCGGGCGTCGCCAGCACGCTCACCTGCCGCGTCAGCGAGCTTTCACAGGCCGGCTTGATCGCCGGCACGGTGCCGACGAACGGCAGGGAGAAGCGCGCCCGCAGCGGCGCCAGTACCAGGGTGGAGGCCGTGTTGCAGGCGATGACCACCGCATCGGGCGCGTGGCGGGCGATGAGATGCTCCATCACCGCCATCACGCGGGCGATGAGCGCTTCCTCGGAAAGTGCGCCATAGGGAAAGGCGGCATCATCGGCGGCATAGACGAAGCGGGCATCCGGCCGGGCGCGGGCGAGTTCGCGAAACACGGAGAGGCCGCCGAGCCCGGAATCGAACACCAGTATGGTCGGCGCGCGCAGAGCGGTGGCAGGCGGCAAGGACGACACGGCGACAGCCCCGGTGGACGAAGCAGGTGGCGAGACGCCGCGTAGGCCGGCAACGGTTACGGGAGAAGCCTCGATACGCATCTGATGTCCTCCATCCCAGGCATCATTGTGGCGCATCTTGGTGAACGCTTCGTTGCACGCGGCTCAGTTTTCGCCCGCGCCCTCCCCCGGCGCGCCGGTCCGCCCCTCCAGCCGCGCGGCGGTGCGCGCCTCGCGCACCCGCCGGCCCTCGACCAGCGCCGCCACCATGCCGTGCAGCGTGGCCACATCCTGCCGCGTCAGCCCGACGCGATGGAAGATGTTGCGGATGTTGCGGATCGTCACCGGCTTCTTCTCCGGCGAGCGGAAGAACAGCGCCTCGTCCAGCTCGCGCTCCACATGGTCGAAGAAGGCGAGAAGGTCGGCCTTGTCGGCGATGGGGTAGCGGTCCGGCTGCTGGAAGGGCAGCGCCCCGCCCGACGCCAGCTTGAACCATTCATAGGCCACCACCGCCACCGCCATGCCGAGATTGAGCGAGGCGAAGGCGGGATTGACCGGCAAAGTGAGGATGACATCGGCGAGCGAGACTTCTTCCGTGTAGAGCCCGGTGCGCTCGCGCCCGAACACCAGCCCCACCTGCTCGCCGCCGGCGATGCGGGAGGCGGTTTCCACCGCGACGGCATCGGCGCCCATCACCGCCTTCTGCATGCCGCGCTCGCGCGCCGTTGCGGCGGCGACGAAATTGAGATCCGCCAGCGCCGCGCGCAGGTCCGGGAAAATCTCGGCATTGTCGAGGATGCGGTCGGCGCCGGAGGCGAAGGTCACCGCCTTGGGGTTGGGCCAGCCCTCGCGCGGATTGACGATGCGCAACCGTGTCAGGCCGAAATTGCCCATGGCACGCACGGCGGAGCCGATATTCTCGCCGAGCTGCGGCTCGACCAGAATCACCACCGGCCCGTTTTCCGGCCAGTCGAGGCTGCGATTGGTACCAGCCCCGGTCATGACGGAAAGACCAGAGCGGCGGGAGGGGAAAGGGGGCGGTGCGCGCACATGCCGCCCTCCTAGAGCATTTCCGGCGCCGGCGAAATCGCTAAGCGCGTTCGCCGGCCCGCACAGGGCGTCATGCGCGGCGGGTGGCCCGGCCAGTCACGTGCTTATCAAGCAACCGATCACTTGGCCGCCGGCAGGCGGCTGACCGTCACCTGGTTCGGCGCGCCGCCCTTGCCGCGGATCAGCCCCCAGACCACGCCGGGCTGGGCCGGGTCAAAGGCGAAGCCCTGCCCGGCGATCTCGACCGGGATCGTCTCCCGCCACTCCATCACCGAGCCCATCGCCGGCGGCGCGACGACATAGAGCTCGGGATTGTCATGGCCGGAAATGTAGAGCCGCCCGTCCGGGCCGAAGGCACCGCCGGAATTGCTCATGTCCTGGAACTTGGCGACCAGCGCATCGGGATAGACGAACGCCTCGGCGACGCTCCAATCGGCGTTGAAACGGACGATCTGGGTGGCGTACTTGTTGCCATAGGCAAGCGGGCTCTTGTCGAAGACGCGGTTGTAATTGGCGAACGCGCCCCACCAGCGGCCCTGCGCATCGCGGTCGAGCCAGGTAAAGGAGCCGCGCTCGATGCCGAAGCTGTGGCTTTCCAGATGTTTCAGCGTCTCCGCGTCCCACACCTCCACCGAGGAGGTCATCGGCCAGTCCGGGTAGTTGGAATGGGCGGTGTAGAGCTTGCCATCATGCACGACGCCGCTGTCGAGATGGAGAACCGGTCCGCCCTTCGGACCCTCCCATTTCGCGACCGGCGCGCCGGTGGCCTTGTCGAGCTTCACCAGGGTGCGATTGTCTATGGCGTAGAAAAAACGGTCCGTCACCGCGACCGCCTGCCGGGCTTCGGGAACCTCGAATCGGCCAATGGTCTCGGCAGCGGGGCGCAGTTCCTGCGCGCCGGCGGTCCCGGCCGCCAGCACAAGGGCGAGACTGAACAATACAGGGCGTGCAAGCATGGTCGTGGTCCCCTCGACGCACCGCGCGCACCCGTGCCGGTGCCGCGTGACAGCGGAACGGGTGCTAGCAGCGCCGGGTGAAGCTGCCACGACAGGTGTTTGACGATTTACCGGCAAAGTCGGGCCGCGCCGCGCTTTCGCTCGACGCTGCGGCGCGGTATCACGCCCTATCACCGGCGGCGGCCGCGCGGACCGGCGCCGAGGCCCCATTACGAAGCTGCATCCGTGCGAGGTAGGAACCCATGGCGAAGATCAAGGTGGCGAATCCGGTCGTCGAACTCGACGGCGACGAGATGACCCGGATCATCTGGCAGTACATCAAGGACAAGCTCATCCATCCTTATCTGGATGTGCCGCTCGAATATTACGATCTGGGCCTGCCCAATCGCGACGCGACGGGCGATCAGGTCACCATCGACGCCGCCGAGGCCATCAAGCGCGTGGGCGTGGGCGTGAAATGCGCCACCATCACCCCCGATGCCGGCCGCATGACCGAGTACAACCTCACCAAGATGTGGCGCTCGCCCAACGGCACCATCCGCAACATCCTCGGCGGCGTGATCTTCCGCGAGCCGATCATCTGCAAGAACGTGCCGCGCCTCGTGCCGGGCTGGACCCAGCCGATCATCGTCGGCCGCCATGCCTTCGGCGACCAGTACCGCGCCACCGACTTCCTCGTTCCCGGCAAGGGCACGCTCAGCATCAAGTTCGTCGGCGACGACGGGCAGGTGATCGAGCACGAGGTCTACAAGTACCCGGGCGCCGGCGTGGCGCTGTCGATGTACAATATCGACGAGTCCATCGCCGAGTTCGCCCGCGCCTCGCTCAATTACGGCCTGATGCGCAAATACCCGGTGTACCTCTCGACCAAGGACACCATTCTCAAGCAGTATGACGGGCGCTTCCGCCAGATCTTCCAGGAGATCTACGACGCCGAGTTCAAGGCCGAGTTCGAGAAGCACAAGATCTGGTACGAGCACCGGCTGATCGACGACATGGTGGCCTCGGCGCTGAAATGGTCCGGCGGCTATGTCTGGGCGTGCAAGAACTATGATGGCGACGTGCAGTCCGACATCGTGGCGCAGGGCTTCGGCTCGCTCGGCCTGATGACCTCGGTGCTGATGACGCCGGACGGCAAGACGGTGGAAGCCGAAGCCGCCCATGGCACGGTGACCCGCCATTACCGCGAGCACCAGAAGGGCAAGGAGACCTCGACCAACTCCATCGCCTCGATCTTCGCCTGGACGCGCGGCCTCGCCCATCGCGCCAAGCTCGACGACAATGCCGAACTCGCCACCTTCTGCACCACGCTGGAGAAGGTTTGCGTCGACACGGTCGAGAGCGGCTACATGACCAAGGACCTCGCTTTGCTGGTCGGCGCCGACCAGAAGTGGCTCTCCACCACCGGCTTTCTCGATAAGATCTCTGAGAATCTCGGAAAGGCGCTCGCCTGAGTTTTCTCCCCCCGGGGCGCATTGCGTCCCGGGGCTCCTTTCCGAACCGCAACTGTCCAGCGGACGTGCCTGCCGCATACTCTCTACTGGGATACCAGAGCGCCGACCGCCGTTTAGTCGCTCTGCGGGCTGTTCACGCCACCCCGCCACCTCCGGTTGTTGAGCCCCCAAGCGGCCCGCAGGATCGGATGGAAACACACAAAAATCGACACCCTCAACTGTCGGCATTCGTTGCACATTCCGCGCCGGACGGCGTAGAACGGTAACTAATTATGCGCGGCCACGAGGCGAATCCGCCCGTGGTCGAAGCTTAAAAAACGGTGCGGGGTACGTTGAGTGGCTGGCTTGTTGAAAGCACGCGCAGCGCGGCTGTGCGCGGGGGTTGCCGCGCTGTCCGTGCTGGCGCAGGTCGGCATGCCGGGCGAGGCCCGGGCCGACAGCGTTATCGTCACCGACCAGAGCGGCTTCGCGGCGGCCGTCAACTCAGCCATTGCCACCGGCCAGCCGGACACCATCACCGCCCAGGGGGGAAGCACCTTCGTCGCGGGAGCCGACTGGACGCTGCCGGGTGCGGCTTCCTCTCTATCGCTGACCTTCGACGCCTCGCCCTTCGACATCGGCACGGTCGATGGCGACGCGACTCTGACGCTCCTGTCGAACTCCACGCTGACGCTGAACAGCACCTCGGGTTCCAGCGCGGGCCGCATCGAGATCGGTAACGGCGTCGGTTCGACGGGCACGCTGAACATCTCCGGCGGCACGCTCACCCTTGCGGGCGACAGCTATCTCTCCTTCGGTTCCGGCAGCGGCACGTTCAACCTCGATGCCGGCATTTTCATCGTCGGCGGCACGGATGGCATCCGCGGCACCGGCGCGTTCAATTTCGGCAATGGCACGCTGAAGGTCGGCTCGACGCTGACCACGTCGAACGCCATGACGCTGAAGACGGGCGCGACAGCGACCGTCGACACCAATGGCAACAGCGCCACGCTCTCCGGCGTGCTGTCGGGCGATGGCGCTCTCATCAAGACCGGCACCGGCACGCTCACCCTGTCCGGAACGAACACCTATACCGGCGCGACGACGGTTTCCGCCGGCACGCTGGCGCTGAGCGGCGGCGCCTCGCTTTCCGACACGGCGCGCCTCACCATCGATGCGGGCGCGACCGTCTCGCTGGCGGCCAATGAGACCGTGGGCTCGCTGGCCGGGGCCGGCACTCTCGCGCTCGGCACCTCCACCCTCACCACCGGCGGCGACAACACCGATTCGACCTACTCCGGCGCCATGTCCGGCACGGGTGGCCTGACCAAGACCGGCACCGGCACGCTGACCCTCTCAGGCATCAGCACCGCGACCGGCGCGCTGATCATCGGCGCCGGCACGGTTGATCTGACCGGCAACGTGGCCGGCGCTGTTCTGGTGCAGAGCGGCGGCACGCTCACCGGCTCCGGCTCCGTCGGCAACGGATCCAATTCCGTTGTGGTGTCGAGCGGCGGCACGCTTCAGGGCGTGCAGGGCGCGGGCCTCTCCATCTTGCGCAACCTGACGCTCAATGCCGGCGCCCAGGTGAATGTCACGCTGGGCGATGCTGCCGTCGGCGGCGTGTTCGACGTGGACAACCTCCTGACCCTGGACGGCACACTGAATGTGACGGAGGCGGCGGGGTTCGGCACCGGCGTCTACCGCATCTTCACCTATCGCGGCCTGCTCACCGACAATGGCATGGAAGTGGCGCCGCTCAGCGATGGGCTCACCGGGACCATCCAGACCTCGGTGCCGCAGGCGGTCAACCTTGTCGTCGACGGGGTGGATGCGACGATCCGGTTCTGGAACGGCACCACCACCGAACCGACGGGCACAATCGAAGGCGGCGCCGGCAGCTGGACGGCGGGCGGCACGACCAACTGGACCAACGGCCTCGGCAATACCGCGCTGGCCTGGAACGGCGGTTTCGCCGTGTTCCAGGGCACGGCGGGCACGGTGACGGTGGACAATGGCGCCGGCACGGTCAGCGCCAGCGGCCTGCAATTCGTCACCTCGGACTATGTGGTGACGGGCGGGCCGCTCACGCTCACCGGGTCCACCCCGGCGACGATCCGCGTCGGCGACGGCACCGCGGCCGGCGCGGCGACGGTGGCGACCATCGCCAGTGAACTGACCGGCACGGCCGGGCTGGCGAAGACCGATTACGGCACGCTGATCCTCACCGGGACCAACAGCTACAGCGGCGGCACGACGCTCACCGCCGGCACGCTGCAGGTGGGCGCCGACGCCAATCTCGGCAATGTGGCGGGCGGCCTCACCTTCAATGGCGGCACGCTGGCGACGACGGCGAGCTTCACCAGCGCCCGCACGGTGGTGCTGGCCAGCACGGGCACGCTGAACACCGCCGACGCGACCACGCTCACGCTTTCCGGCGTGATCTCCGGCGATGGCACGCTCACCAAGTCCGGCACCGGCACGCTGATCCTGTCTGGCGCCAACAGCTTTACCGGCACGATGGCGGTTGCCGCCGGCACGCTCGAACTGAGCGGCGGCGCCGCTCTGGCCGACAGCGCACAGCTCGCCATCGCGACCGACGCCACCGCCGTGCTCAATGCCGACGAGACGATAGGTGCGCTCACCGGGACGGGCACGCTCGCCCTTGGCAGCCACAGCCTTACCCTCGGGGGCACCGATGAGAGCTTCACCTTTGGCGGCGCCGTCACCGGCACCGGCGACCTCACCAAGACCGGCACCGGCACGCTGGCCCTCGCCGGCACCAGCGGCGGCACCGGCACGCTGAACGTCACGGCCGGCACGCTCAACCTCACCGGCACCTTCGCCGGTGGCACCGTGGTGAGCAGCGGTGCGACGCTGCGGGGCACCGGCACGCTGGGCGGCACCGCGCAGGTGCAAAATGGCGGCACGCTCGCGGGCGTGCAGGGCGACAGCTTCACCTTGGGCGGGCTGGTGCTGTCCTCCGGCTCCACAGTCGCCGTGACGCTCGGCACCAGTGCCGGGGTCTTCGATGTCGCCGGCGACCTGACGCTCGATGGCACGCTTGATGTGACGCAGGCGGCGGGCTTCGGCACCGGCCTCTACACCGTCATCAGCTACTCCGGCAGCCTGACTGATAACGGCATAGAACTGGTACCGCTCACCGGCGGCTATGTCGGCGAGGTGCAGACCTCGGCGCCGGGACAGGTCAACCTGCTCGTCGACGGCGCGGTCTCGACCATCCAGTTCTGGAACGGCAGCACCACGACGGCGTCGGGAACCGTCACCGGCGGCAGCGGCACCTGGACAGCGGGCGGCACCACCAACTGGCTCAACAGTGCCGGCACGGTTGCACAGGCCTGGAATGGCGGCTTCGCGATTTTCGAGGGCAGCGCCGGCACGGTGACGATCGACACCAGCGCCGGGGCGATCACCCCCACCGGCCTGCAATTCGTCACCTCGGGCTATGTGGTGACCGGCGGCGCGCTGACCCTCTCCGGCAGCGCGCCGGTGAAGATCCGCGTGGGCACCGGCGCGGCCAGCGACGCGACGATGGTGACGACCATCGACAGCACGCTCATCGGCTCCGGCGGGCTGGAGAAGACCGATTACGGCACGCTGATCCTCACCGGCACCAACACCTATACGGGCGGTACCACGCTCTCCACCGGCACGCTGCAGGTCAGCGCCGACGCCAATCTGGGCGATGCGGCGGGCGGGCTCATCCTCAATGGCGGCACGCTGGCGACGACGACGAGCTTCAGCTCGGCGCGTAATGTCTCGCTCGCCAGCACCGGCGCACTCGCCCCGGCCGACGGCACCACGCTGACACTTTCGGGCGTGATCTCCGGCAGCGGCGCGCTGACCAAGACCGGCGCCGGCACGCTGGTATTGACCGGCGCCAACACTTATACCGGCCTCACCACCATCGCCGCCGGGATCCTGCAGATCGGCGATGGCGGCACCACGGGCTCGCTCGCCGGCAACATCGTCAACGATGCTTCGCTCGTCTTCGACCGCTCGGACGATCTGACCTATGCCGGCGCGATCACCGGCACCGGCAGCCTCGTCAAGACCGGGGCCGGCACGCTGTTCCTCACCGGCAGCAATGATTTCTCCGGCGGCACGACGATTTCCGCCGGGCGGCTGGAAATCGGCGACGGCACCAGCGGCTCCCTCACCGGCAATGTGGTCAACAACGCCCAGATGGCGGTGAATGTCTCCACGGACACCATCTTCTCGGGCGATATTTCCGGCACCGGCAGCTTCGAGAAGAAGGGCGGCGGCAACTATGTCCTGACCGGGACCAACACCTATACCGGCGGCACCACCGTGACGCAGGGCATCCTGACCGTCGGTGCGGGCGGCAGCCTCGTGGGAAATGCCATCGTCGCCGCCAGTATGACGCTGAACTTCGACCGCGACGACGACTCCACCTATGCCGGCAACATTACCGGCAGCGGCGAGGTCGGAAAGCTCGGCAGCGGCACGCTTACTATAACCGGCAATGTCTATGCCGGCGCACTTGCGCTCCGCGAGGGCACGGTACAGATCGGCGACGGCGGCACGACCGGCGACGCGGGTTATATCCGCATCGCCTATGGCACCAGAGTGGTGTTCAACCGCTCTGATACCTATGTGGCCGGCCTTCTTGGTACCATCGGCACTCTTCCGACCGAACCGGCCGTCATCCAGAACGGCACGGGCACGCTCGTCCTGCAATCGAACAACACCTATGCGGGCGGCACCGCCCTCAATGCCGGCACGATCCAGGTCGCGACCAACGCCAACCTCGGCAATGTGAGCGGCGGGCTGTTCTTCAATGGTGGGCGGCTGGCGACCACCGCCAGCTTCTCCACCGCCCGCGCCCTCACCTTCACCGGCACCGGCACGATCGCCCCCTCCGCAGGGACCGCGCTGACCGCCACCGGCACCACATCCGGCGCCGGCCGGCTGGTGATGGGCGGCGCCGGCACGCTGATCCTGACCGGGACCAACACACATACGGGTGGCACCGAGGTGGCGTCCGGTACGTTGCAGGTGGCGACCGACAGCAATCTCGGCGATGCGAGCGGCGGGCTCATCCTTTCCGGCGGGACGCTGGCGACCACCGCGAGCTTCAGTTCGGCCCGCGCGGTCACGCTCAGCAACACGAGCACGCTCAACACCGCGAGCGGAACGACGCTGACCCTCTCCGGCGCCATTTCCGGCAGCGGTACGCTCACCAAGACTGGCACCGGCACGCTCGCTCTCTCGGGCACCAACAGCTCGACTGCCGCGACGAGTGTCTCGGCCGGCGTGCTGACCCTGAGCGGGGGCAATGCGCTTTCCGACGCCGCGCGGCTCACCATCGCCTCCGGCGCCAGCGTCACGCTGACCGACGCCAGCGAGACAATCGGCTCCCTCGCCGGGGCGGGCACCCTCGCCTTGGGCAGCTACAGCCTCACCGCCGGTGGCGACAACACCGATTCCACCTTCTCCGGTGTCATCTCCGGCTCCGGCGGTCTGACCAAGACCGGCACCGGCACGCTCGCTCTCTCGGGCACCAACACCTATACCGGCACGACGACGGTCTCGGCCGGCACGCTTTCGGGCACCGGCAGCGTGGCGGGCACTGTGCAGGTGGCCTCCGGCGCGGCGCTCTCGGGTGCGCAGGGGGCGGGGCTCACCATGGGCGGGCTGCAGCTCGCCGCTGGCAGCAACGTCAATGTCACGCTCGGGACCGCCGGTTCCGGCACCGTGTTCACGGTGAATGGCGACCTGACGCTGGACGGCACGCTGAACGTGACGCAGGCGGCGGGCTTCGGCTCCGGCGTCTACAGCATCATCAGCTACACCGGCACCTTGACCGACAACGGCATGGAGGTGACCCCGCTCACCGGCGGATTCACCGGCCAGTTGCAGACCTCGGTGGCGGGGGCGGTCAACCTCATCGTCGACGGCACCGACCCGACCAACCGCTTCTGGAACGGCAGCACGACCTCCCCGACCGGGACGGTGGTGGGCGGCAGCGGCACCTGGACGACGAGCAGCGGCACCACCAACTGGACCAACGGCCTCGGCACCGTCTCGCAGGCCTGGGATGGCCGCTTCGCCATCTTCTCCGGCACCGCCGGCACGGTGACGGTGGACAACAGCGCCGGCACGGTCAGCGCCACCGGCTTGCAATTCGTCACCTCGGGCTATACGGTGACGGGCGGCACGCTGACGCTCGCCGGCACCGGGCCGACCCTCATCCGCGTCGGATCGGGCGCCGTTTCCAGCGCCGGCACGGTGGCGACCATCGCCAGCGAACTGACCGGCACGGGCGGGCTGGAAAAGACCGATTACGGCACGCTGATCCTCTCCGCCGCCAACACCTATACCGGCGGGACCACGATCTCGACCGGCACGCTGCAGATCGGCGCCGATGCCAATCTCGGCGACGCGGCGGGTGGTCTCATTCTTTCCGGCGGCACGCTGGCGACCTCCGCCACCTTCAGTTCCGCCCGCGCGGTGACGTTCAGCGGCACCTCGGGAATCGCCGCCGCCACCGGCACCACGCTCACCCTCACCAGCGCGATCTCCGGCACCGGAACGCTCGCCTCCTCGGGCGCCGGCACGCTGATCCTCTCCGGCGTGGTGTCCGGCACCGGTGGGCTGGCCCAGACCGGCACCGGCACGCTGATCCTGTCCAACACCAACATCTATACCGGTGGGACGACGTTCTCTGCTGGAACGCTGCAGGTCGCGGCCGATGCCAATCTGGGCGATGCGGCCGGCAGCCTCACCTTCGACGGCGGCACGCTGGCGACCACCGCGACCTTCTCCTCGGCCCGCGCGATCGCCCTGAGCGGCAACGGCGCGATCAGCCCCGCGACCAGCACCACGCTGACCCTGTCCGGTGTGATTTCCGGCACGGGCGCGCTGACCAAGTCCGGTGCCGGCACGCTGATTCTGTCCGGCTCCAACACCTATTCCGGCGGCACGGTCGTGACCGGCGGCACGCTGCAATTCTCTTCTGATGCCAACCTCGGCAGTACGCTTGGGGGAATTACGCTCTCCGGCTCCAGGCTGACTGGGACAGGCCTCTCCGTCGCGTCCGCCCGCTCTGTCACGCTAAGCGGCTCGAACACGATCAGCGCTGCCTCTGGCGAAATCACCCTCAGTGGCACCATCTCCGGTTCGGGAGGTCTGACGGCGAGCGGCGCTGGCCGCCTGATACTCACCGGGACCAACAGCTATTTGGGGGGCACCACCTTAAGCTTGGGTATGCTGCGGATTTTCGCCGACGCCAATCTGGGAGCCGCCTCTGGGGGTTTGACGCTGACCGCCGGCAACGTGGAGACGATGGCGACCTTCAGTTCCGCCCGCGCCATTACGCTGGGCGGCAACGCAGCATTCGAGACAGCTGCGGGCACCACGCTGACCCTATCGGGCGTCATCTCCAACAGCAGCTACGGCTGGCTCAATAAGCGCGGGACAGGCACGCTCGTCCTCACCGGCACCAACACCTTTTCGACCGGCCTGGCCATCTATGGCGGAACGGTTCAGGTCAGCTCCGACGCCAATCTTGGCACCCCTGGCCTTGTCTTCTACAACGGCACACTGGCGACGACGGGGACCTTCACCTCCAGCCGCGCTGTGGCAATCTATGGCACAGGCACGATCAACACAGCCGACGCCACCACGTTGACCCTGTCCGGGGTGGTCTCCGATATCGGCCCGCTGGTGAAGTCCGGTACCGGCACCCTCGCCCTGACCGGCAGGAACACCTATACCGGCGGCACGACGGTTTCCGCCGGCACGCTGCAGATCGCCGCCGACACCGCGCTTGGAAGCCCTTCCGCCGGCCTCGCCCTCTCCGGCGGCACGCTGGCGACGACCGCCAGCCTCACTTCCGCCCGTGCCGTGACGCTTACCGGGAGCGGTACGTTCAACACCGCCGCCGGCACCGCCCTGACGCTTTCCGGCGTCGTCGCTGGCACGGGCAGCCTGACCAAGACCGGCAGCGGCACGCTCAGACTGTCGGGCGCCAGCACCTATTCCGGCGGCACGACGGTTTCCGCCGGCACGCTGGCGGTAACCGGGAGCATCGCCGGCGGGGTTACGGTCTCGGGCGGCACGCTGGCGGTAACCGGGAGTATCGCCGGCGGGGTTACGGTCTCGGGCGGCACGCTCTCCGGCACCGGCAGCGTGGCGGGCACCGTACAGGTCGCCTCGGGCGGCACGCTCTCCGGCACGCAAAGCCAGGCCCTGACCATGGGCGGGCTGCAGCTTGTCTCCGGCTCCAATCTCAACGTCACGCTCGGCACCAGCTTCTCCGGCGGCGTGTTCACGGTGAATGGCGACCTGACGCTGGACGGCACGCTGAACGTGACCCAGGCCGGTGGCTTCGGCTCCGGTGTCTATACCTTCATCAGCTATACCGGCGGCCTCACCGACAATGGCCTTGAGGTAGCGCCGCTCACCGGCGGCTACACCACCGAGGTGCAGACCTCCGTGGCCGGGCAGGTGAACCTGCTGGTCAGCGGCGGCGCCGCGACGGTGCTGTTCTGGAACGGCAGCACGACCACCGCCACCGGCACGATCCAGGGCGGCACCGGCACCTGGTCGGCGGGCAGCACGACGAACTGGACCGACATCACGGGCAGCGTCTCCGAGGCGTGGAACGGCAGCTTCGCTGTCTTCTCGGGCACCGCCGGCACGGTGACGGTGGACACCAGCGCCGGGGCCGTCGATGCCACCGGCATGCAGTTCGTCACGTCCGGCTACACCGTCTCGGGCGGGACGATCACGCTCACCGCACCGGCCACCATCCGCGTCGGCGATGGCACCGTGTCCGGCGCGAGCACGACCGCGACCATCTCCAGCATCCTCGCCGGCACGGCGGGGCTGGAGAAGAGCGATTACGGCACGCTGATCATCTCCGGCGCCAACACCTATACTGGCGGCACCACCCTCTCGGGCGGTACTCTGCAGGTCGCGAACAACGGCAATCTCGGCGATGCGACCGGCGGCCTGACCTTCAATGGCGGCACGCTGGCGACGACCGCGTCCTTCACATCCGCCCGCACCGTCGCCCTTACGGGGGCGGGTACGATCTCGCCCGCCAGTGCCACGAGTCTGAACCTGTCCGGCGAGGTCTCCGGGACCGGCGCCCTCACCAAGTCCGGCGCCGGCACCCTGATTCTCAGCGGGACCAACACCTATTCGGGCGGCACCACGATCTCCGCCGGCACGCTAGAAATCAGCGGCGATGCCAATCTGGGCGCGGTGGCCGGGCTGACGCTTGCGGGAGGCACGCTGTCGACGACGTCGACATTCACCTCCACCCGCGCCATCTCCCTGAGCGGCGGTGGCACCATCCGCAGCGGCAGCGGCACGACGCTGACTCTTTCAAACGTCATTTCCGGCTCGGACGGCCTGACCAAGGCCGGCTCCGGCAGCCTGACCCTGTCGGGCACCAACACCTATAGCGGCGGCACGACGATCTCCGGCGGTACGCTGACGGTGACGTCCGACGCCAATCTGGGCGATGCGGCGGGCAGCATCACGCTCGCCGGCGGCACGCTCGCGGCCACCAACTTCACTCTCACCCGCGCCATCGTGCTGAACGGCGGCGGCACCCTCAGCCAGGTCAACACCACGTTTACCGTGTCCGGCACGATCTCCGGCTCCGGTGGCCTCACCAAATCCGGCGCCGGCCGCCTGACCCTTACCGGCACCAACACCTATACCGGCGGCACGACCATCTCGCAGGGCCCGCTGCGGATCTCGGCCGACGAAAATCTGGGCAATGCGTCGGGCGGGATCACCTTCGCGGGCGGCTCGCTGGAGACGACGGCGACCTTCAGCTCCGCCCGCACCATCACCATGAACAGCAATGGCACCATCAACACAGCCGATGGCACCACGCTGACCCTCTCGGGCGGTATCAGCGGCAGCAGCCGCAGCCTCACCAAGACCGGCACCGGCACGCTCGTCCTCTCCGGCACCAACACCTATACCGGCGGCACGCTGCTCAATGGGGGTGTCGTACAGGTCGCTGAGAACGCCAACCTTGGCAGCGCCTCGGGCATCCTCACCTTCAATGGCGGCACGCTGGCGACGACGGAAAGCTTCAACGCCTCACGCAACGTCACGCTCACCGGCACCGGCACCTTCGACACCGCCGCCAACACCACTCTCACCCTCACCAGCGTGGTCTCCAGCAACGGCGGGCTGGTGAAGACCGGCGCCGGCACGCTGGTCCTGACCGGAACCAACACCTATCTGGGCGGCACCACGGTTTCCGCCGGCACGCTGCAGATCGCGGCCGATAGCGGGCTCGGAAACGCCTCTACCGGCCTCGCCCTCTCCGGCGCCACGCTGGCGACGACGGGCAGCTTTACTTCCGCCCGCGCCGTGGCACTCACCGGCGCCAGCGGGTTCGATACGGCCGCGAGCACCAATCTGACGCTCTCCGGCGTTCTCTCGGGCACGGGCAGCCTGACCAAGACCGGCAGCGGCACGCTCAGCCTGTCCGGCACCAACACCTATTCCGGCGGCACCACTGTTTCCGCCGGCACGCTGACCGTGAGCGGAAGCATTGCCGGCGGCGTGACGGTCTCGGCGGGCACCCTCGCCGGCAACGGCAGCGTGGCAGGCACGGTGCAGGTGGCCTCGGGCGGCACGCTCACCGGCGTGCAGGGAAGCGGCCTCACCATGGGCGGGCTGCAGCTCAATTCCGGTACCAATGTCGACGTCACGCTCGGCAACACCTTCGCCGGCAACGTATTCACGGTGAATGGCGGCGTGACGCTGGACGGCACGCTGAACGTGACGCAGGCGGCCGGCTTCGGCAACGGCCTCTACACGCTCATCAGCTATACCGGCAGCCTCACCGACAACGGCCTTGATGTGACCGCGCTGAGCGACGGCTACAGTGCCGAGGTGCAGACCTCGGTGACGGGCCAGGTCAACCTCATCGTCAGCGGCGGCACCTCGTCGACGCTGTTCTGGAACGGCAGCACCACCACCGCCACCGGCACCATTCAGGGCGGCACCGGCACCTGGACGGCGGACGGCACCACCAACTGGACCGACAGTGCGGGCACCGCGTCGCTGGCCTGGAACAGCGGCTTCGCGGTCTTCGCGGGGACGGCTGGCACGGTGACGGTCGACGCTGGCGGCGTCAGCGCCACCGGCATGCAGTTCGCCACCTCCGGCTACACCGTCTCGGGCGGCACCCTCACACTGGCCGGCACCGGGCCCACCCTCATCCGCGTCGGCGACGGCACCGTGTCCGGTGCGAGCATGACCGCGACCATCTCCAGCGTGCTCGACGGCACGGTGGGGCTGGAGAAGAGCGATTACGGCACGCTGATCCTCTCCGGCGCCAACACCTATACCGGCGGCACGACGCTCACGGCCGGCACGTTGCAGGTCGACGCCGACAACAATCTGGGCGGCACCGGCGGCCTCACTTTCAATGGCGGCACGCTGGCGACCACCGCGACCTTCACGTCTGCCCGTACCGTCGCCCTGACCGGCGCAGGCACCCTCGCGCCCGCCATGGGCACGACGCTCACTTTGTCGAACGTCATTTCGGGCGCAGGGGGGCTCATCAAGTCCGGCGCCGGCACGGTGATCCTGTCAAACACCAGCAACACCTATACCGGCGGCACCACGATCGCGGCCGGCACGCTGCAGATCGGCAACAACAACAGTCTCGGCAACACGTCGGGCGGGATCACCTTCACCGGCGGCACGCTGGCGACGACGGCAAACATGACCGTTGCCCGAACGGTCCTGCTGAGCGGCAACGGAACCCTCACCCCGAGCACCACCACCACGCTGACTCTGTCCGGGGTCGTCTCGGGCACAG
The DNA here is from genome assembly GCF_030813495.1 of Ancylobacter polymorphus. GTDB lineage: Bacteria > Pseudomonadota > Alphaproteobacteria > Rhizobiales > Xanthobacteraceae > Ancylobacter > Ancylobacter polymorphus. Next base: position 842,080 of record NZ_JAUSUI010000001.1, read on the forward strand.
GCAGCCTCATCAAGACCGGCGCCGGTTCGCTCACCCTCTCGGGGACCAATACCTATTCGGGCGGCACGTCGGTGACCGGCGGCACCCTGACGATCAGCGCCGACGCCAATCTGGGCAATGCGGCGGGCGGGCTCACGCTTTCCGGCAGTACCACCCTCGCCATATCGTCCGGGATGACGTCGGCCCGCGCGATCACGCTGAGCGGTGACGCCACCATCAGCGTCTCCGGTACGGCTACCCTCTCCGGTACCATTTCGGGTACCGCAGCGCTGACCAAGAGCGGCACCTCTACGCTCATCCTGTCCGGCACCAACACCTATTCCGGCGGCACCACGGTCACCGCCGGGACATTGCAGATTTCGTCCGACGCCAATCTGGGCAACACGGCCGGTGGGCTCACCTTCACCGGCGGCACGTTGACCACGACGGGCACCTTCAGTTCCGCGCGCGCCGTCGCCCTGAACGGCAACGCCGCCATCAATACCGGATCCGCCACCACGCTCACCCTGTCGGGCGTCGTCTCCGGCTCCAGCCTACTGACCAAGAGCGGCGCCGGCACCCTCGTTCTCACCGGCACCAACACCTATACCGGCGGGACGACCGTCACGGGGGGCACGCTGCAGGTCGGCACTGACAGCAATCTGGGCGACGCGGCCGGCGCGCTCACCCTAAATAGCGGCACGCTGGCGACGACGGGCACGTTCACTTCCAGCCGCACCGTCACGCTCACCACCTCAGGCACATTCGACACCGCCACCGGCACCACCCTCACCCTTACAGGCGGAGTCTCCAGCACCGGCGCGCTGGTGAAGACCGGTGCGGGTGTGCTTGTTCTGAGCGGGACCAAAGCCTATTCGGGCGGCACCACGGTTTCGGCCGGCACGCTGCAGATCAGCGCCGATAATAACCTTGGCACGGGCGCACTCACCCTTTCCGGCGGCACGCTGGCCAGCACGGCGACCCTCACCTCGACGCGCGGGGTCACCCTCACCGGCACGGGCACACTCTCGCCCTCGACCGGCACCACGCTCACCCTTTCGGGCATTGTCACCGGCTCGGGCGCGCTCACCAAGTCCGGCGGCGGCACGCTGGTGCTTTCAGGCGCCAACAACTATGGGGGCGGCACCACCATCACGGGCGGCGTGCTGGAGATCTCCAGCGCCGGCAATCTCGGCACCGGCACGCTCGCCATCGGCACCGGCACGCTGTCCACCACCCAGACCCTGACCTATGCGAGTGCGGTCTCCCTCACCGGCAACAGTTCCTTCAACCCGGCCGCCAGCACGACCCTCACACTTTCCGGGGTCGTCTCCGGCACCGGCTCGGTCAATATGGCCGGCGCGGGAACGCTGGTGTTCTCCGGCACCAATACCTATTCCGGCGGCACCATCCTCTCCGGCAGCGGCACGCTGCAAATTTCCAGCGACGGCAATCTGGGCAATGCCTCCGGCGGCGTGACGCTCGACGGCAGCACGCTGGCCATCGTTGCCAACTCCATCACCTCCGCCCGCAGCTTCTCCGCGGTCGGCAGCAGCGCCATCAATGTTGACACCGGCCTGACTCTCACCCTCACGGGCAGCGTTTCCGGCACCGGCTCCTATCAGAAGACCGGCGCGGGCACCCTCATTCTGGCGGTCGCCGATACGCATAGCGGCGGCACCACCGTTTCGGGCGGCACGCTGCAGATCGGCAATGGCGGCACCTCCGGCAGCCTTGCCGGCGATGTCACCAACAACGCGGTCCTGGCATTCAACCGTTCCGACAGCGTCAGCTTCGGCAGCGAGATTTCCGGCAGCGGCTCGGTGACGCAGGCGGGCAGCGGCACGCTGATCCTCACCGGCACCAACACCTATACGGGCGGCACCTTCGTCACGGCCGGCACGCTGCAGGTGAGCGCCAGCGCGAATCTGGGCACCGGCGCGCTCACCCTGGCGAGCGCCACCCTGGCGACCACCGGCAGCTTCAGCTCCAGCCGCGCCGTCACGCTGACCGGCACCGGCACGGTCGACACCGCCACCGGCACCACGCTCACCCTTTCCGGGGTGGTCGCGGGCGACGCGCTGGTGAAGTCCGGTGCCGGCACGCTCATTCTATCCGGAACGAACACCTATACCGGCGGCACCACGGTTTCCGCCGGTACGCTGCAGATCGGCGCGGATGGCGCGCTCGGCAGCGGGGCGACGACGGTCACGGCCGACACCACGCTGGCCTTTGGCAGCGGCACGAGTGTGGCGAACGCGCTTGTCGTCAACACCGGCGTCACCGCGACACTCAATGTCGCCTCCGGTTCGGCAACGCTTGCCGGCGCGATTTCCGGCCAGGGTGCGCTGACGAAGACGGGGGCCGGCACGCTGGTGCTCACTGGCGCCAACAGTTCTTCCAGCACGCTGACGATCACTGAGGGCACCCTCACCGCCGGGGCGGCGGGCGCGCTCTTCAGCAGTGCGGCGGTCAGCATCGCCGACAGCGCGACGCTGAACCTCACCGCCAGCCAGACGATTGGCGGGCTGAGCGGCAGCGGCACGGTGACCACCAACACCTACCGGCTGACCCTCGACTCCGCGAACGACAACACCTTCAGCGGCACCATCACCAATACCGGCAATGCCTGGGACAGTTCCTACGGCACCTTCACCAAGACGGGCAGCGGCACACTCACCCTCGGCGGCGCCACCATCACCGGCGGCGAAGCCTATATCGAGGGCGGCTCGATGGCCGTGGGTTACGGCACGACCGCTATCGACTATCTCGCGGTCGGCACCGGCACGACGTCCGGCACGGGGAATACCGGCAGCCTCACCGTCACCGGCGGCACGCTCAATATCGGCGTCGCGCTGCAGGTCGGCGACTGGGGCGGCACGGGCACGGTGAACCAGACCGGCGGCACCGTGAACGTGCAGGCCACCTGCGGCGACCTCTCCCGCTGCGCCAGCCTCAATATCGGCAATCAGGGTGGTACCGGCACCTACAACATCTCCGCCGGCACGCTCAACCTTATCGGCGGGCTCAACAATCTCGGCCGCAGCACCGGCACGCGCGCGGCGAGCACGGGCACGCTCAACATCAGCGGCACGGCCCTTGTCGTCGTCCAGACGGATGCGAACGGACCGGCGAGCCTGGTGCTGGGCAACCGCAGCGAAGGCGCGACCAATAACGGCACCGGCGCCATCTACCAGACCGGCGGCACGCTGACGATCTCGCAGTCCTCGCACCTCTACCTCTCCGCCTATGGCAATGGCCGCTACGACCTGCTCGGCGGCACGCTGCAGGTGGGCGGCAGCGACGGGCTGGTGGGCAAGTACACCGGCGGCGCCGGCGGCACCTATGAGTTCAATCTGGGCGGCGGCACGATCCAGGTCATCGGAGCCAATCTCAGCACATCGGTGAACGCCACACTGGTGGCGGAAACGACCAGCACCGTCGACACCAACGGGTTCAATGCCACCTGGTCCGGCGTGCTCTCCGGCGATGGCGTACTCGTGAAGACCGGCGACGGGACGCTCACCCTCTCGGGCACCAACACGTTTACCGGCGGGCTGTTCCTCACGGGCGGCACCGTCTCAGTGGCGAGCGACGCCAATCTGGGCGATGGCGACAGCGTGCTGACAATGGTGGGTGGCACGCTCGCCACCACGGCGTCCTTCACCTCGAACCGCCGCGCCGAGTTCACCGCCGATGGCGTCTTCGCCGTGGCGACCGGGACGACGCTCACCCTCACCGGCTCTCTGGAGGGCAGCGGCGCGCTCGTGGTGGCAGGTGCCGGCACGCTGGTTCTCACCGAAGACAACACCTATGAAGGCGGTACCGAGCTGAACGCCGGCACGCTGCAGGTGTCCAGCGAAGACAAGCTGGGTTATGGCGGCCTGACCTTTAATGGCGGCACGCTCAAGACCACTGCCACCTTCGCCTCGGGACGCAGCGTCACGCTTACCGGCGCCGGCACCTTCAGCACGGACGCCGACACCACGCTCACCCTGTCCGGCGAGATCTCCGGCGACGGCTCGCTCACCAAATCCGGCGCCGGTACGCTGGTGCTCTCCGGCACCAACACCTACACCGGCGGCACGACGATCTCTGCCGGCACGTTGCAGGTCAGCAGCAATACGGCGCTTGGAACCGGCACACTGACCCTGGGTGGCGGTACCCTCTCCACTACCGGCACGTTCAGTTTCAGCCCGAATGTAACCCTTTCCAGCAGTTCCTCTGTTTCCGTCGCCACCGGCACCACGCTGACGCTCGGCGGTATTCTCTCCAGCACCGGCGCCCTCACCAAGACCGGCGCAGGCACGCTCGTCCTCTCCGGCGTTAATACCTATACCGGCGGCACCACCATCGCGGGCGGCACGGTCCAGATTGCGGCGAACAGCGGCCTTGGTGGCAGCGGAGGCGTCACCTTCTCGGGCGGAACGTTGGTCGTCACGGGAACCTTTACCAATTCGCGCGTCACCACATTGTCCGCAAGCGGCGGCACATTCGCACCGGCATCCGGGGCGACCCTGACCTGGAACGGAAAAATCAGCGGGTCCGGCGCGCTCACCCTGTCCGGCGCCGGAACGCTGGTTCTCGGCGGGGCCAATGAGTATTCCGGTGGCACGACCATCAGTGCCGGCACGGTGAGGATCAATGCCGACAGCCGTCTTGGCGACGCAAACGGCGCCTTGACCCTGGCGGGCGGCACACTTGCGACCTCGACGACATTGTCGACGAGCCGCGACATCACCGTCACCGGCACGGGAGCCCTTGCCGCAGCCGCGAGCACGACGCTGACCGTGGCCGGGGTGATCGCGGGGATGGGGGCCTTGGCGCAGACCGGCGCCGGCACCGTCATTCTTTCGGGCTCGAACACTTATTCGGGCGGGACGGCCATATCGGCCGGCACGGTCCAGGTCTCCTCGGACGGCAATCTCGGCGATACTGCGGGTGGCCTGACCTTGTCGGGCGGCGGCAAGCTCGCGGCGTCGGCCACGGTCACGTCGAACCGGGCGGTGGCCCTCGACGGTGCCGGGGCGTTCGCGCCGGCGACCAGCATGAGTCTGACGCTCGGCGGCGTGATTTCCGGCCTCGGATCGCTGACCCAGTCCGGCGCGGGAACGCTCATCCTTACGGGAACCAACACCTATTCGGGCGGCACGACGATCTCGGCCGGAACCCTGCAAGTGTCCGCCGACGAAAATCTGGGTAACGCCGCAGGAAGTCTTACCATTAGCGGGTCGACCAGCTTCGTCACCACGGCAAGCTTCAGCTCCGGCCGGGCCGTGATCCTCGCTAACGGCTTCATCAGGCCGGCCGCCGGTACCACGCTCACGCTGTCCGGGGAGCTCTCCGGTACCACTCTCAGAATGGCGGGCGCCGGCACGCTCATCGTCACCGGGACTAACACATATACCGGCAACACCAGCATAACCACCGGCACGCTTCAGGTGTCGGCCGACGCCAACCTTGGTGCCGGCACCGGGATCGCGTTCTCGAACGGCACGCTGGCGACCACGGGAACGTTCTTGTCCGCCCGCACGGTGTCATTGAACACTGGAACAGGCACCTTCGCCACGTCCACCGGTACCACGCTCACCCTCTCCGGCAAGATCTCGGGCGGCGGCAGCCTGACCAAGACCGGCGCCGGCACGCTCATCCTCACCGGCACCAACGACTATACCGGCGGCACCACCGTCTCGGCGGGCACGCTGCAGATCGGCGACGGCGGCAGCACCGGCAGCATCACCGGCGCCGTCAGCCTCGCCAGCGGCACCATCCTGACGTTCGACCGCAGCGATGACATCACCTATTCCGGCACGATCTCCGGCGGCGGCACACTCATCAAGGCCGGCGACGGCACGGTGACTCTGAGCGGCACCAACACCTATAGCGGCGGCACGACGATCTCCGCCGGCACGCTGCAAGTGAGCGCGGATGCGAATCTGGGCGATGCGTTGGGCGGGCTGACCCTCGACGGCGGCACGCTCAAAACGACGGCCTCCTTCAGCTCCGCCCGCGCCGTCGCCCTCACCGGCGCTGGCACGTTCAGCACCAACGCCGACACCACGCTGACCCTCTCCGGCACCATCTCCGGCGACGGATCGCTGACCAAGACCGGCGCCGGCACGCTGAGCCTCACCGGCGAGAACAGCTTCACCGCGGCCACCACGGTCTCGGCGGGCACGCTGGCGCTGAGCGGCGGGTCGTCACTCTCCGATACGGCGCGCCTCACCATAGAGGACGGCGCCAGCGTCACGCTCGCGACCGCCGAGGTCGTGGGCTCGCTGGCCGGTGCGGGCAGTCTTTCCGTCGGCAACCAAAGCCTCACCGCCGGCGGTGACAATAGCAGCACCACCTTCTCCGGCACGATCTCCGGCAACGGCACACTCGCCAAGGCCGGCACCGGCACGCTGACGCTGAGCGGCACCAACACCTATGGCGTCGCCACCGTGATCAATGCCGGCACGATCTCGATCAGCGACGACGCCAATCTCGGCGCCAGCACCGCCTGGCTTTTCCTCGAGAGCAGCACGCTGCAGACGACGGACGACGTCACCTCCGCTCGTACCGTGAATGTCGCCGGCACCGGCACGTTCGACACCGCGACCGGCACCACGCTGACACTTTCCGGCGTCATCTCCGGCGTAGGCGGCCTGATCAAGACCGGCGCCGGCACGCTCATCCTCACCGGCACCAACAGCTACACCGGCGACACCACCCTCGCCGCCGGCACGCTCTCGATCAGCGCCGACGCCAATCTCGGCGGAGAGTCGGGCGCGCTCATCTTCACCGGCGGCACGCTCGCCACCACGGCGTCCTTCACCTCGAACCGCCGCGCCGACTTTACCGCCGATGGCGTCTTCGCCGTGGCGACCGGGACGACGCTCACCCTCACCGGCTCTCTGGAGGGCAGCGGCGCGCTCGTGGTGGCAGGTGCCGGCACGCTGGTTCTCACCGAAGACAACACCTATGAAGGCGGTACCGAGCTGAACGCCGGCACGCTGCAAGTGTCCAGCGAAGACAAGCTGGGTTATGGCGACCTGACCTTCGACGGCGGCACGCTCAAGACCACCGCCACCTTCGCCTCGGGACGCAGCGTCACGCTCACCGGCGCCGGCACCTTCAGCACGGATGCCGACACCACGCTTACCCTGTCCGGCGAGATCTCCGGCGATGGCGGCCTGACCAAGGCCGGCACGGGCACACTCATCCTCTCCGGCAGCAACAGCTACACCGGCGGCACGACGGTCTCCGCCGGGACGCTCTCGATCGGCGCCGACGACAATCTCGGCGGCACCGGCGCGCTCACGCTCTCCGGCGGCACGCTGGCGACGACGGGCACCTTCAGTTCCACCCGCGCCGTCACCCTCACCGGCACCGGCACGATCAACACGGCCACCGCTACGACGCTCACCCTCTCCGGGGTGGTTTCCAGCGGCGCGCTGGTGAAGTCCGGCGCGGGGACGCTCGTGCTCACCGGGACAAACACCTATACCGGCGGCACGACGATCAATGGCGGGACGCTGCAGATCTCGCAGGGAACCAATCTCGGTGGCACAGGTTCGCTGACGCTCAATGGCGGCACCCTCGCCACGACGGGCAATTTCACCCTCACCAGATCCGTATCGCTCACGGGCACCGGTACCTTCTCCCAGGCTGCCGGGACGACGTTGACCGTGACGGGTAACATTACGGGCAACGGCGGGCTGATCAAGACCGGCGACGGTACGCTGGTTCTGGAGGACAACAAAACCTATAGCGGCGGCACCACGGTGGCGGCCGGGACGCTCGAGATCGGCACGAACCAGAATCTCGGAAACAACTCTGCCGGCCTGACCCTGTCCGGCGGCACGCTGTCCGTAACCGGTTCGTTCTCTTCGAGCCGCGCGGTTACACTGACCGACGGCACCAGCAGCACCATTTCCACGGACGATGAGGTTTCCCTCACTCTCGACGGCACTCTCTCCGGCGGGGGGGCGCTGACCAAGAGCGGCGCCGGCACGCTGGTGCTGGCGTCGAGCTTCAACAGCTATTCCGGCGGCACCACCGTCTCGGGCGGCATCCTGCAGATCTCCGACGACGGCAATCTGGGCGCCAGCACCGGCGGCCTCACCCTCAATGGCGGCACGCTCGCCATCGTCAGCGCAGATATCACTTCCGCCCGCGCGGTCTCGATTGCCGGCAACAGCGCCATCAACGTCGATCCCGGCCTCACCCTGACCCTCAGCGGCACCATTTCCGGCGCGGGGTCCTACTCCAAGACCGGCGACGGCACGCTGATCCTGACGGGTGATGATACCCATGACGGCGGCACTTCCGTCAGCGGCGGCACGCTGCAGGTCGGCGATGGCGGCACCTCCGGCAGCCTGGTCGGCGATGTGATCAATGACGCCGCCCTCGTCTTCAACCGCTCCGACACCTTCAGCTTCGCGGGCGGGGTCTCCGGTTCCGGCTCGCTCACCCAGGCGGGCAGCGGCACCCTCATCCTCACCGGATTCAGTGACTACTCCGGCGGCACCACCATCGCCGCCGGCACGCTGCAGATCGGCGATGGCGGCACGACGGGCTCCCTGACCGGCGATGTGGTCAATGAAGGCGCCCTCGTCTTCAACCGCACCGATGATGTGACCTTCGACGGCACGATCTCCGGCTCCGGCACGGTGACGCAGGCCGGTACGGGCACGCTGACCCTGACCGCCAGCAACAGCTATACCGGCGGCACCACCATTTCCGCCGGCACGCTCTCGATCAGCGCCGGCGCCAATCTCGGCAGCACGGCGGGTTCTCTGACGATCGGCAACGGCACCCTGGCGGTGACCGACAGCGTCAACTTGCTGCACCTCATCACCCTCACCGGCAATGCCGCCTTCGCCCCCAGCAGCACGGCGACGCTGACGATCGGCCGCGAGATTTCCGGCACCGGCTCGCTCACCATGTCCGGCGACGGCACGCTGGTCCTTTCCGCCGAGAATACCTATGAGGGCGGCACCACCGTTGCCGCCGGCACGCTGTCGATCAGTGCCGACGCCAATCTCGGCGATGAGGAGGGCGACCTCACCCTCAACGGGGCCACGCTGGCGACGACGGCGACCTTCGCCTCCGCGCGCGACATCACCCTCACCGGCGGCGGCACGGTCAGCACCGATACCGCCACCACCCTCACCCTCTCCGGTGTCCTCACCGGCG
>NZ_JAUSUI010000002.1 GCF_030813495.1 Ancylobacter polymorphus
CGCCTTCACCGGGCCGGGGCCATAGGCGAGCGGGGAGACGCCCGGCGCGGTCAGCGCCTGGCGCAGCCGCCCGCTCACCGCGTCGCGGACATAGATCGACTGCTGCTGCAGCACGCTGCTCACCGAGGCATAGGCCTCGCCGGAAAGCGCGTCGAAGGCCGCCGGCACGGCGTTCTCAGGCAGCATCAGCAGCGCATCATAGATCGCATTGCCATCGCCGAGCGCCTGCGCCGCCGTGGCGGTGCTGAGCTGGTTCGGCGTGCGGGCATAGGAGGCGAAGCTGGCGTCGTTTGACGTCAGCGTCAGATAGACATTGGTCGGGTCGTATTCGAGCGACGCGTCGAGGAAGGCGTAGTCGTCGGTCACGCTGCCGAAGGTGCCGGTGACGCTGGCCGCCGTGACGATGGTGTAGCGGATGCCGGAAGCATAGTCGCCGGGCGCCGTGACAACCTGCACCGTACCGCCGGAGATGGTTACCGCGCCGGTCGCCGTGAGGAGATCGTGCTCGCCCGTCGGCGTCACGTCCACGCGGTAGGTGGAGCCGGCCTTGAACGCCACGGTGCCATTCACCGCGATGGTTCCGGGCGATTTGCCCGGCGCGAGGATGCCGCCATTGTTCACGGCGAGATTCGCGACCGTGCCATTGCCGGAAAGTGTGCTCCCCGAATTAATGTCCAGGGAGCTGGCATTGGCGAACTCGTTCGCGATCAGATGCAGTTCGGCGCTCTGCACTTGCACGTCGCCGCTGATGACGCCGCTCCCCGCATAAGAATAGGTGCCATAGGCAAAGGCGATGAGCGAGCCGGCGGCGGCGGTGATGCTGTTCTGGATCGTGTAGGTGTCGTTGCGCCCAAAGCCAAAACTCCCGCCCGCATTCACGACAATGTCGCCGGCAACCGAGCCCGACGCCGCGTTGAGGCCAATCACCAGCGCGCCATTCACGGTCGTGGTGCCGAGATAGGTGTTGTCACCCGTCAGGATCAGCCCGTTGGGCAATGAGCCGGAAACCGTGAGCCCGCCGTTTCCACTGATGACGCCGGCAAAGGTGTTCACCTTGGCCGCAGTTAAGGACAGCGTCTGGCTTCCCAGCACCACGCGGGCCCCGCTGTCGGAACTCGACAGATCCTTGATCGTCGCGCCGCTCGTGGTGCCGGAAATGTCCAGCGTTCCCTTGCCGATCGTCACGCTGCTGGCGGTCGCGAGGCTTCCCGTGCCGCTCAGCGCCAGCGTGCCGGCGCTGATGGTGACGGCGCCGGTGTAGCTGCTATTGGCTTCCGTCAGCGTCAGCGTGCCGGTGCCGGCCTTGGTCAGAGCTCCGTCGCCGATGATTTCGCCTTCCATGGCCATCGTCTTGCCGTCGGCGACGGAGAGGGTGCCCCCCTTGGCGCCGAACGAAAAGTCGCGCCAGCTCGTGGCGTATTCCGTCACCGCCAGCGTGCCGCCGTTCAGTGTGACCGACGCCGAATCCTTGCCGAGACTGGAGTCTGTGCTGATGGAAAGCGTGCCCTCCTCAATCGTCCAGTTCAGCGTGCTGGCGGAAAAGTCCCCGGTCAGCGTCCAGGTCGAGGTGCCTGTCTTCGCCAGCGCATCGAAGCCCTTCGCATAACCGGCCAACGTCGTCGCGCCGATCGTCGTGTCATAGGTGCCGCCCAGCACCAGTTTGTCGGTGCTCAAGGCGGTATTTACGAAGTCAACGCCGCCAAGGAGGGTCGGCACGTTACCGCTGGAATCCGCCTGGAGCTCAAGCGTGTTCGCGTCGCCCCCGAAGACGATGGCACTCGCTCGGGTGGTGCCGTCGCCGCCGAGGCCGCCCTGCACGATGGCATCACCCTGCAGGACGACATGGGAGTCGTAGCCCACAATGCCGAAGCCACCTTCACCATTGGTGAACGGGGAACTGGCAGACGCCCCCGCACCGCCGGAAACGGTGACGCCCTTCGCCACAGTTACTGTGGACGCATAGGCGCGGATACCGATACCGCCGCTGCCGCCCTGGCCCCCGCTGGCATTGGATACCCCACCTCCCGCGCCGCCGGTGACATTGGCGTTGATGTTGAGCACGCTGACGCCCGCCGTGCCGGAGGAATTGCCGGCAAAGATGCCCATGCCGCCGTCGGCGCCCCTTACGAAGTTACCGTTCGCATTGGCTGAGCCGCCCGTGCCGCCGGTAAGGGCGGAATTCACATTGGCTGTCGTCACACCGGAGCTGGCAGATGTGGCGATGACGAGCGCCGTACCGCCGACCCCCCCCCAGGATTCCCGACGAATCGCTCTGGCCGCCATTTCCTGCCGTCACGTTGCCGTCAACCGTCAGGGTTACGGGAGCGAAAGAAGTGTTGGCGAAGACTAGGCCCGCGCCGCCCATCCCCGCTGCTGCGGTGTCATACGCGTCCGTACCAGCGCCAGCACCACCACCGGCACCACCGGTGGCAGAGGCCGAACCCGCGAAGGTCACATTGGCTTCCCCGTCGAGGACCTGAAGGACGAGGCCGGCGCCGCCCCCGCCGCCAAAGCCACCATTGGTGCCCGCCCCGCCGGCACCGCCTGCACCGCCCGCAAAGTCCGCTGCGATCGTTGTTTGCCCATCGCCAAACGAGACCATCGCGCCGAAGCCGCCACCGCCACCGCCACCACCGCCGCCGCCGCCGCCGCCGCCCGTCCCGCCCGCGCCGCCCGTAAAGCTGGCGGAAGCGTTATCGAGGCCGCTGGCATCGCCGACATAGCCATGCGCCGCGCCGCCGCCACCGCCACCGGCTGCAGCGCCATCCCCTCCGGCGCCGCCATTGGCGCCGGGTCCGGTTCCACCGACACCGCCAAACCCGCCGCCTTCATCGCCGCCGCCGGTGCCGCCCGTCCCGCCAGCGGAACCTGCGCCGCCGCCACCGCCGCCCTCCGTCCCCGTGAGCGTTCCATCCGAACCGGCGCCGCCCGCCGTCGTATACCCAGCCTTACCACCCGCGGTGCCTTCGCCCCCCTTGCCGCCATCGCCGCCGATGTTGAGGTCCAGCGCGCCGGCCGACGCGGTGAGCATCAGCAGCGCGGCAGAGGCAAGCAGCGAAGCACGCAGGCCGGATGCCGCCCGACCGGACGAACGGACGGGCGTGGTAACGAGAATCGACGGACGCATGGGCACCCCAGCCTCAAACTTACCGACGTAGCGCCGGTATTTTCGCACGATCCCACACCGGGACACCTGCCGACAACACCACGACCGCCGGTTCGGCGTCATCGCCGATTGTAAACAGACATGGCGTGGCATTTCCGCCACGTATCTGCAGCTTGCAGCCGGCAGAGAGCAGACCGTCTGCGGGCTTTTCCACCAGCAGAGCGGCGCTTCACCCCGTCCTGCCGCGCGGCAGGTGCCAGCCTTTCCCGCCAGACGCCGATTCGGCTCCAGCGCGCCCCGCCTCGGAGGCCTCTGGCTGATCCAGACCCCACCGCCCGGCGTAAAGCCTGCGATGTCCGACGCACGCACCCTGTCCCCCACGCAACGACCCGCCCTCATTGCGGGCTCGGCCGACATGACGCTGCTTACAGGTCGATGCCCATTTCCATCTCGCCCTCCGCCAGGTCCGGCACCCGAGCCGGCAGTGAGAGCGTGAGCGTGCCGCCGAGCATCCTCACCAGCCTGAGCAGCGTATCCGCCCGGCCTTTGCCCGCCTCCACGCTGATCAGGGTCGGCCGACTGATGCCGGAGGCCATGGCCAGCTGGGCCTGGGTCATGCCCCTCGCCTGCCGCAAGGCGCGCAGGGCGGCGCCGAGCTCGGCGGGGGATCGCGGTGTGTAGGCGAGCGCGTCAAGGTTCTTTGACATACGGCCAGAAATTGACCCCCGCGCAGGAAATGTCAGGGAATGTTGACATCGGGACGACATCGATGGGCCATCAGGCATTGAAGGGGGCCGTTGGTCCCGGTCGATGCCAGCCCTTGCTGCGGCGGCCTCCACTTCCAGCCGAAGACGCTCGAAGCCGAAGACCTGGCACAGGTGGAGAATAGCACGCTCGAAGAAGCCGAGGATCAGGGCGACAAGGTCGAGCGCGCCGCGCCCGGCCTTGATGGCAGCATGCTTGCCGGTCCTGAACTGCCATTTGCCGGCGTCGCCGAGTTTGACAGCCATGCCCGCCGCGCCGCGCCAGACGCCTCCGCTGTGCTCGGTGAAATTCAGCGATTGGAGAACCTCCCGCAGATCAAGCGGCCTTCGGCTCGCATCGATCTGCTTCAACCGCTCGATCGCGCGGCGGCCGGCGGCAAGCTCGGCGGCGCGGGCCTTCTCGGCCGCCTCTTCCTCGTCGCGCCGGCGGATCCGGATCCCGTGGCTCCGTTCCGCTTCAGTCGCCACCCTGATCCGCTCCTCCACCTCCCGCTCCCGCCGTTCAAGATCGCGCTGCCGGGCTGCTGTGCCGGCCTGCATCGCTTCCCATTGGCCCGCGATCACGACGTTCTGCTCGGCAGCCCATGCCTCCGGCGTGGTCGAGGTCATGGGAAGGAACACACGCGGAGGAGCCTCCACCACGGGCGGATCCGACAGCGGTACATGAGCGAGCGCGGCCTGCTTCGGTCTCGGCCAGCGCCGCCCGCGCGGCCGCTACCTTCGCCTGGGTATCGGCCAAAGCCACTTCAGCGGCCTCCAGATCGGCGCGCGCCGCCTCGGCGCGGCGGCGATAGATCTCGGCAGTCTTCCGCGCGGCGTCCGACTTGGCGGCATTGTCGGCCAGCCTTTCAGCCTTCAGTGTGGCTTCCCTCGCCAGGCGCTCATTCTTGGCCAGCCTGTCGCGGGAGTCCTCGATCCGCTGGTTCAGAGCTTCCAGCTCCACTGGCAGGTCCTGGTGAAGCTGGCGCACGGAGCGGTTCACCACCTCCGACGGCTTCGCCCCGGCGGCCAGGCGATCGGTTTTCCGATGCCCGCGCTCGATCCGGGGCTCGTGACGCTGCGCGACGGCGGCCGCGATGTCCTGAAGCTGGTTCAGCACGGCCTTGGTCGCGACCTTGGAAACCGGGCCGCCGGCCCGAGTGATCGCGGCGAGCTGGTAGTGGGCATGAATGGCGGATTCGTCGAGATGGACAACGAGGCCGGGTTGTCACCCGGCAGGGCCGAAGCGCAGCGAAGAACGGCGCAGCCATTGACCGCCACGAGCACGCGGGCATCAAGGGCAGAAGGCGATCGGCGCTATCAGCGCGGCGCAGCGGGGGTCCATCACCCGAGGCGGGGCAAGGCGGCCAATGCCGGCTCATTGCCGCTCCCGAAGGAATGAGCGGGGCGCCCAGCAGTTGCCTGTCCATGCAGCTCGGACATCGAGAGACGAGGCTGTGGCGGAGACGGTTCGACGGAATTTTTGACATCATCCGCCTACTCACCTGCCATGTGATTCATATGAGACAGGGATCGTGGCCGCTTGGCGGACTCACGTTCCCGGATGAAGCCTCCAAGGCGTGCGAGCTGTCGCCACCCGGATGGGCTGGCCTACCGCGAGGCCACGAGAACCGCGCCGACGGCGATGAGGGCGACGCCGCACCAATTGGCGAGGGAGAGGCGCTCTCCCAGGAACACGGTCGCAAAGAGCGCGACCATGACAACGCTCAGCTTGTCGACCGGCGCGACGCGGGCCGCGTCTCCCAGCTTAAGCGCCCGGAAATAGCACAGCCACGAGGCGCCGGTGGCGATTCCCGAAAGCACCAGAAAGACATAGCTGCGCCCCGACACCGCGCTGGGGGATTGCCATTGCCCGGTGGCGAGGAGCAGGGCCGCGACCATGCACAGGATGACGAGGGTGCGCACGAAGGTCGCGAAATCGGAGCCGACATTCTCCACGCCGACCTTGGCGAAGATCGCCGTAAGGGCGGCAAAGGCCGCTGACAGCACGGCCCATGCCGGCCAGGCGAGGAAGAGGTTCTTCATCAACGACACTCCGCCATCCGTCGGTGCTCGCGCAGGGAGACGATCCGCCACCCCACCTCTTCGGCAGGCTTGGCATCCGCGCCGGCAAGGGCCGCGTCCCAATGCGCGAGATGCTTGAGACGATGATCTTGCGCTCCGGCCGCGTGCCATGGGTGCGGCAGAAGGCTCGGGCTGCGCACGTACCGGCTGCAGTTCCGCGCTGTCAACACGTTGCCGGAAGAGCGTTTCCGGCTGTCCTTCGTCCCTAGGGATAGGCACGGCATATGATGGTTCAGCGCGCCGAGCCCAATGGAGAATGTGCGTACCGATGGCCGCGTGGGAGCCTCACCGCATCGACCACGCCGGGCTTGTGCGTGGCGACAACCGAGAGGTGGGGCCATGCTGTCATACGGGTATGTCGCGCTGGGAGGTGCCATCGGCTCCATGCTGCGCTTCGGGATCAACCGCTGGCTCACGCTGTTTCTGGGCGACGCGCTGCCCTGGGGCACCATCCTCATCAATATTGGCGGGTCGTTCATCATCGGCCTGTTCGCGGCGCTCTTCGAGGGCGCCGCCGGAACCTCGACGCCGCTTGAGCTCCGTCAGTTCGTGCTGGTCGGCCTGTGCGGCGGTTTCACCACCTTCTCATCCTTCAGCCTGCAGACGCTGACGCTGCTGAATGCGGGGGAACCCGGCCGGGCGCTGATCAACATTGCGCTGTCATTGGCGCTCTGCCTGACCGCTGTCGCTCTGGGCTATATGCTGCCCGGCACCATCACCACCCTGTCGAGGAGCGTCGGGGCATGAAAATACTGGCGGTCCTGACGAGCGCGGCGAGCGTGCCCGCGACCCTCGACGCCGCCGCACTGGCGGCAGCGGCCCTTGCCGACGCCTCGATCGAGGCGCTGGAGGTCGTGGTCGAGCCCGGACATATGATGGCCTCCAGCGAAGAGGTCAGCATCCAGCAATTGCGGGAGTTGAAGGAGGGGACGCCACAGGCGCGTGCCCGTGCGGTGCGCACCGCCTTTGACGCCTGGACGGCCGGACGTGATCCGCAGGCCACTTCGGTCTTCTGGCGCTCGGTCACCGGCGCGGAAACCGACGGCGTGGTCCGCGAAGCCGGGCCGGACGTGGCGCTGCTGGTGGTGTCGCACGATGCCAATATGGATGCCTCGGACGCGCTTCATGCGGCGATATTCTCGACCGGCAAGCCGGTCATGCTCGTACCGCCAACCTGGCGCGCCAAGGGGCGCGCGCGCTTCGCACATATCGCCGTCGGGCTTATCGATGACGACACGATGCGCCACGCCATCCTCGCGGCGGAACCCTGGCTGGGCGCGGCGACGCGGATATCCGCCATCAGCATCGAGGGTTCGCGCCATGTGAGTGCCGATCCCGCCGCGATGTGGCCCGTTTCGACGATCACCCCTCACTTCCTTCTGGTGCCGCCAACGGACGCGCCGACAGCGACGCGGCTTGTGCAGGAGGCCGACCGCCTCAACGCCGACCTTCTGGTGGCCGGCGCCTATGGGCACATGGAACTGATGGAATGGCTGTTCGGCGGAGTGACGCGGGAACTGTTGCAGGTCGCGGATCTGCCCGTTCTGTTCGCGCATTGAACACGGAAGGTCGCGGCGACGATCCATGACCTTCCCTGTCGGCTCGTTGTCACCTACCTGACCTTCGACTGCCATTCGGACACTGGGTTCGAACGCACATGGTCCACCGTGCGCTTCGCGCCGGTTCAGATCGGACATCCCGCGGCGAAGACGTCACCGGCCTCGAACGCGGCGCGGAAGTCGACGCGCGGGGCGCGCCGCGTCACCGCTTGTCGCCGACACGGCCTTCTGCTTTGGCCGGTGGTCGGGCGACAGGGCCGCCGCAGCGTCACGGCGGTTGCCGCCGGCATCAGCGAAATACCGCTTCGCCGCCGCTTGATCCCTCCCGATTTGCCCGCCTATGTAGCCGGCAAGCACATGCGGGCTTTGGGGGTTATCATGTCGGCGAGTTGGATGGACGGCTATGTCAGCGATGTAACCTACACATTGGGGTTTTATCGCGAACTTTCTCCGGCCTTTCTCACCTATGTCTGCGAATCCAACGGCGTGAAGGGCCCGCCGGCGGGGCGGCGGCTGCGCTATTGCGAACTGGGCTGCGGGCGCGGCTATGGCACCGCTCTGCTCGCCGCCGCCAATCCCGACATGGATTTCGTCGGCATCGATTTCAACCCGACCCATATCGCCGAGGCGCAGACCTTCGCCGACAAGGTTGGCCTCGCCAATCTCACCTTCCTGGAAACGAGCTTCGGCGATGCCGTGGCGTCCAGCGACCCGGTGCTGGACGATTTCGACTTCGTCACCCTGCACGGCGTCTTCACCTGGGTCAGCGCGGAAGCGCGGCGCGAGATCGTTGACTTCCTGCGCACGCGGCTGCGGCCCGGCGGCATCGCCTATGTCAGCTATAACACCTTTCCCGGCTGGGCCGCCATCACGCCGCTGCAGCATATGATCCGCGAGGTGGCCGCCCGCTCCACCGGTGACAGCCTTGCCCGCCTCGGGCGCGCACGCGACATGATCGCCCAGCTGGCGCGGGCCGGCTGCGCCTATATCGCGCAGAATCCGTCGGTGCGGAGCCGGGTCGAACATATCTCCAAGCAGGACGTGCACTATCTCGCCCATGAATTCCTCAACGAGCACTGGTCGCCGATCTATGTGACGCAGGCCTTCGAGCAGTTCCGCGAGGCAAAGCTCACCTTTATCGGCTCGGCCTCGATCGCGGAGAACCGGCTCTCCTTCGCCGTGCCGAAGGACATGCACGCGCTGGTGACCTCCGCGACCGACCTTGCCATGCGCGAGCAGGTGAAGGACTTCGCGGTCAACAAGCAGTTCCGTCGCGACGTCTATGTGAAGGGGCCGATCGCGCTGACCACGGCCGAGCAGCGGCAGGCCTTCGAGCGCGCGCGCTTCGCCCTCATCTCGATGGGGGCCGGGGGGAAGGAGAGCTGGAAGGTTCCCTCCGGCGACGCACGGCCCAAGGCGGGGCTGGTGGCCACCCTGGCGGCGCGCCTTGGCGAGGGTTCCGCGACGGGAGCGGAGCTTCTCGAACGGGCACGTGCCGAGGGCTTCAGCGACAAGGATGTCGAGGTCGTGCTCGAACTCCTCGTGCACAACGCCGCCGTGCTTCCCTGCCGTCCCGATGGCGGGAAAGGAGACCAGAGCGCGGCGCGCCGGTTCAATGCGGCGATCTGCGCGATGGCGTCCACCGCCGACACCCACCGCTTCCTCGCGGCGCCGGTCGCGGGCTCGGCGATCGCCGCTGGGCAGTTCGACCGTCTTGCGCTCCCAGCGCTTCTCGCTGAGCCGGATGCACAAGCAACGGAGGTCGCGGCGCGCGTGATACGCGACATCGAAGCGTCGGGACAGAAGATGCGGCGGGGCGACCGCACGCTCGGCGCGGCGGACGCCGCTGAGCTGGCCGAGCCGGTCGAAAAGCTGCGCAAGGGCCTGTTGCCGCTCTGGCGCCATCTCGGCATCGCGGTCTGAGCACCCCACCGGCGCGGCGGGCCGCCGAAGAGGCGGCATGCGTCGACGCGTCCGGAGTCACGTCGGGAGCGGGGCTTTGAGCGGCGTCACGGCCGGAACGCTGCGCGCCCCTTAATCACGACTCATTTCCGTATATTAATCAGAAACACCAAATACACGCTGTGAGATATTGACCGACCTCTCGGCCGTCTCTAAGAACGCCAGACGTGAGGTTGGTCCCGGCGCCGGTCCGACAGCGGTTCTGTCCGCGGGCGAAGGCGATCCGGCCACGCTCCCCGGTCGCGGTCGAGCACGTTCGCCCGTGGCCGTGGCGCGGACATCCGCACTCGCGCGCCGACAGGCGGCGGCGATCAGGAGAGAGAGGCGGGTTCGATGTCGTCGGAACGGATGACGCACCTCAGGCGTCTGGAAGCGGAATCGATCTTCATCATGCGGGAGGTGGCGGCCGAGTTCGCCAACCCCGTGATGCTCTATTCCATCGGCAAGGATTCGGCCGTGATGCTGCATCTCGCGGCCAAGGCGTTCTATCCCTCGCCCCCGCCTTTTCCGCTGATGCATATCGACACGACGTGGAAGTTCCGCGAGATGA
The DNA here is from genome assembly GCF_030813495.1 of Ancylobacter polymorphus. Lineage (GTDB taxonomy): Bacteria > Pseudomonadota > Alphaproteobacteria > Rhizobiales > Xanthobacteraceae > Ancylobacter > Ancylobacter polymorphus. The sequence continues at coordinate 10,006 of NZ_JAUSUI010000002.1, forward strand.
TCGCCTTCCGCGACGCCATGGCCAAGCGCCTCGGCTTCAAGCTGCTGGTCCATACCAACCAGGACGGGGTGGCGCGCGGCATCAACCCCTTCGACCACGGTTCCTCGCTCTACACCCATGTGATGAAGACCGAGGCGCTGAAGGAGGCGCTGACGCTGCACGGCTTCGATGCCGCCTTTGGCGGCGCGCGCCGCGACGAGGAGAAGAGCCGGGCCAAAGAGCGGGTGTTCTCCTTCCGCACCGCCAGCCATGGCTGGGATCCCAAGAGCCAGCGGCCGGAATTGTGGAACCTCTACAATGCCCGCGTGCGGCCGGGGGAATCGATCCGCGTCTTCCCGCTGTCCAACTGGACCGAGCTCGACATCTGGCAGTACATCCTCGCCGAGAATATCCCCATCGTTCCGCTCTATTTCGCCGCCGAACGGCCGGTGGTGGAACGCGGCGGCCAGCTCATCATGGTCGATGACGCGCGCCTGCCGCTGGCGCCGGGCGAGGTGCCGCAGATGAAGCGCGTGCGCTTCCGCACGCTCGGCTGCTACCCGCTCACCGCCGCCATCGAGAGCGATGCCGACACGCTGGAAGCCATTGTCGGCGAGATGCTGCTCGCCCGCACCTCCGAGCGCGCCGGCCGGCTGATCGACCATGACGAGGCCGCCTCGATGGAGAAGAAGAAGCGCGAGGGCTATTTCTGATGAATGAGGCGATCACCTCCCTCGGCGCCGCCGATTATCTCGCCCGCCATGAGGACAAGGGCCTGCTGCGCTTCCTCACCTGCGGCAGCGTGGATGACGGCAAGTCCACCCTCATCGGCCGGCTGCTCTACGACACCAAGCTGCTGTTCGAAGACCAGCTGGCGACGCTCGCCTCGGATTCGCGCAAGCACGGCACCGCCGGCGAGGACCTCGATTTCGCGCTGCTGGTCGACGGGCTGGCGGCCGAGCGCGAACAGGGCATCACCATCGATGTCGCCTATCGCTTCTTCGTCACCGAGAAGCGCAAATTCATCGTCGCCGACACGCCGGGCCATGAGCAGTACACCCGCAACATGGCGACCGGCGCCTCCAATTCCGACGTGGCGGTCATCCTCGTCGATGCGCGCAAGGGCATCCTCACCCAGACGCGGCGGCATTCCTTCATCGTCGCGCTGCTGGGGCTGAAGGATGTGGTTCTGGCGGTCAACAAGATCGACCTGATGGACTATTCGCAGGCGGTCTTCGACCAGATCGTCGCGGAGTACCGCGCCTTCGCGGCGCAGTTCGGCTTCCGCACGCTGGTGCCGATCCCGATCTCGGCCCGCCATGGCGACAATGTCATCGCCCGCAGCGCCAACACGCCCTGGTATGAGGGCCCCTCGCTGCTCGACCATCTCGACACGCTGGAGGTGGAGGACGGCGCCCATACGCGGCCGTTCCGCCTGCCGGTGCAGTGGGTGAACCGGCCGAACCTGAATTTCCGCGGCTTTTCCGGCACCATCGCCTCCGGCACGGTGCGGGTGGGCGAGGCGGTGGTGGTCGCCGGCTCGGGCGCGACCTCGCGCGTCGCCGCCATCGTCACCGCCGACGGGGAACTGCCCGAAGCCGGCGCCGGCCAGGCGGTGACGCTGACGCTGGAAGACGAGATCGACGCCTCGCGCGGCGACGTGATCGCGGCGGCGACGGCCCGGCCGGAGGTTTCCGACCAGTTCGCCGCCCATCTGATCTGGATGCATGAGGACCCGCTGCTGCCCGGCCGCCCCTATGTCATGAAGATCGGCACGCGGACCGTCGTCATGTCGGTGACCGAGATCAAGCACCGCATCGACGTCAACAGCTTCCAGAAGCTGGCCGCCAAGACGCTGGCGCTGAACGATGTCGCGGTGGTCAACATCGCCACCCATGAGCCCATCGCGCTCGACCCCTTCGCCGAGATTCCGCAGACCGGCGCCTTCATCGTCATCGACCGCATGACCAACCAGACGGTCGGTGCCGGCATGGTCGATTTCGGCCTGCGGCGGGCGACCAATGTGCACTGGCAGGCGCTCGACGTGTCCAAGGCCAGCCGTTCGCAGCTGAAGCTGCAGAAGCCGGCGGTGCTGTGGTTCACCGGCCTGTCCGGCGCCGGCAAGTCGACCATCGCCAATCTGGTCGAGAAGCGCCTCAATGCGCTCGGCAAGCACACCTATCTGCTCGACGGCGACAATGTCCGCCATGGGCTGAACAAGGACCTCGGCTTCACCGATGCCGACCGGGTGGAGAACATCCGCCGGGTGGCGGAAGTGGCGCGGCTGATGGTGGACGCCGGTCTGATCGTGCTCGTCTCCTTCATCTCGCCCTTCCGCGCCGAGCGGCAGATGGCGCGCGAACTGCTGGACGCCGGCGAATTCGTCGAGATCTTCGTCGACACGCCGCTGGACGTGGCCGAGGCGCGCGATGTGAAGGGGCTGTACAAGCGGGCGCGGGCCGGACAGATCCGGAACTTCACCGGCATCGACAGCCCCTATGAGCCACCGCTCGCCGCCGAGCTCACCATCGAGAGCGGGGCACTGGCCGCCGAGGCCGCCGCCGAGCGCATCTTCGCCTATCTGCTGGAGCGGGGTTATCTCAGCTGATCCCGGCGCGGCGCCGTCATCGCCCCACGGGGGCGGGACGGCGGGGGCCGGGAGTGATGTTGCTGAGAGAACTGGTGCGGGCGGTCGGACTCGAACCGACACTCTGTCACCAGAAACGGATTTTGAGTCCGCCGCGTCTACCGATTCCGCCACGCCCGCGCGGAGCGCTGTCTATAACGAAACGACGCACGCCGCCAAGAGAAAAGCCGGCTGCGGTCAACAGCCGGCTCTCATGGCCTCGCAGGATCGGCGCGTATTACTTGGCGGGGGCGCAGGTGCCGAAGGAGGTGAGCACCTTGCCGCCGGCGAGCGTGGTCAGGGTCGCCTCGGGCGTGTCGAGCGACAGCTGGATCGCCCAGGCCGCCATATTGTCATTGCCGTCGAGAATCAGCGTGTCGCCATCGCCGATGACGCTCTGGATCGAGCTGATATGCGGCACCTTGTCGTCCGACACGCTGGCGATGATCTGCTCGCCGAAATGGATGAGGAAATGCGCCGGCAGATCGATCGTGCCCAGCTCCGGCGAGGGAGTGCAGCCGGTCGCGGTGCAGACGAACACCTTCTCGAACGTGCAGGCGACCGGCGCCGGGAGCGCATCCCCTGCCGGGGCCGGCGGCGGCACGGCGGCGGAGGGCCCGGTGGAGGCGCCGGAGGAATCCAGCGCCTGCGTCTCCTGCGCCTGCGCGGCGGCGAGACCAAGGAGCAGGCAGAGCGCGGTAGCGGCCGTCTTCAGCATGGGAGTGCCCTGATGCGTGACCGGAAGGAGCGGAGCGAAGCGTCTCAGTAGACCGGCGTGCGGCACGGCGGGTAGGGCGGCGCGCCGCAATAGCCCGGGCCATAGACCGGACGCGGGGGCGGGGGCGGATAATAGGCCGGCGGGGGCGGCGGCGGCGGCGCGTAATAATAGGTCTTGGGCTGGTTCACCGCGGCGGTGACAGCCGAGCCGACCAGCGCGCCGGCGACAAGACCGCCGATCAGCGCACCGGTCGAATTGCCGGCATGGGCGGGCGGGCTCACCGCCAGCAGCGGCAGGGCAACGGCAAGCGCCAGTGCCGCCCGCATCATCCACCCCAGGAATTTGCACCCCAGGAATTTGGTGCCGAAGACGTTCATGTCCGACCTCGCGATTCGCTGGCCCGACTATCGCCCGCGGCCCGGCCGGCGGCAAGGGCGCACCGTTGCGCGACGATGAGGCCCATCCTGCCCCGCCATGCCGGCCGCGACCGGCGAACCATTCTCCGCGTCCCGCGTTGTCGGGCGTCGGCAGCCCTAGGGCAGGAAGAGTGGAGAAAGACATGGACAGACGAGGTTTTTTGCTCGGCCTGGCCGGCGTGCTCGGTGCGGGCAGCGCCGCCGGCGCGCTGTTGACATCGTCGGCCGAGGCGGCGGTGCTGAACCAGTTGCGGGACATTGCCCCCGAAGCGGAAGAGGGGCTGGAGGCGGTCGCGCACGCCCCTGACGGCACGCCGATCGAGGCGACGCAATGGGGCCCGCCCGGCCCACCGCCTCCCGGCTGGCGCCGCCGCCGTCGCCGCCGCCGGCGGGTGTGCGCGGTGCGTCGCGACCGCTGGGGCCGCCCGGTTCGCCGCTGCTGGTATGTCTATCGCTAGCGTCTAGCCGCATCTGACGATCGAGGCCGCGAGGGGATTGTCCGTCGCGGCCTTTGTCGTCAGACGATCTCGATCGCCGTACGCGGCCCGAGCCGGGCGAGCAGGCGGCGCAGATCGCTCGGGCGAAAGGCGACGCAGCCCGCCGTGGGCTGGAAGGCGCCGCGCGCAATGTGGAGAAACACCGCCGAGCCGCGATGGGCGCGGCGGGGGCGGCTGTTATGGTCGAGCACGACCACGAGATCATACAGCCCGTCCGCCCGCCACATCTCCTCATGCGAGGCGGGAAAAGGCCGCGTGACCGGCCGGTTGTAGCGGCCATGGCGCGGCGCGTCGCACCAGCCATCGTCGGGCTTGATGCGAAACACCGGCAGACGGGTCACCGGGCGGGGACCATGATCGGCGCGGTAGCGCACTTCGCGCGCGTGCCAGACGCCCTTTGGCGTCGCGCCGTCACCCTCGCGCTTGTCGGCGCGGATTCCCGACCGGCCGAGCGCGACGGGAATGGGCCGGCCCTCGACAATGAGCCAGCCCCTCTGGCGCCCCTGGAGCGGACCGCCGGGTCGCATGGCGACGCGCAGGCGGGAAAGGCTGTGGGATTTTCGGTGTGATTCTGTGCGAAGGGTCTTCTTCTTCACGCCATTTCCGTTCACGATCACGTCACGAACCGGCAGCACCTTCGTCCCACGAGTCCTCGACGCTTGCCGAATGCGCTTCGCCTGCCTACTCGGGGCATACGGCATTTCACTCCAACCTCGCGTGAGAGTGGACGCACGAGGCACCTGGGACAAGGGCTTCGACCAGCGGCCTCTCTCGGGAACGCGGATATTCGGGAAAGCGATATGGCGAACGCTCTGCGAGTTTTGGTGGTCGACGACGACAAGGATCTGCGCGAGGCGCTGGTCGAACAACTCTCGCTCTATGACGAATTCGAGGTGGTCTCCGTCGACAGCGCCACGGCCGCGATCAGCGAAGTCGAATCGACGCGGGTGGATCTGGTGCTGATGGATGTCGGCCTGCCGGACAAGGACGGGCGCGAGGCGGTGCGGGTGATGCGCCAGAACGGCTTCAAGGCGCCCGTCATCATGCTCACCGGCCACGACACCGACAGCGACACCATCATGGGGCTTGAGGCCGGCGCCAATGACTATGTCGCCAAGCCGTTCCGATTCGCCGTTCTGCTCGCCCGCATCCGCGCGCAGATGCGCTCGCATGAGGCGAGCGAGGACGCGGTCTTCACCATCGGGCCCTACACGTTCCGCCCCGGCGCCAAGATGCTGGTGACCGAGCGCAATTCCAAGATCCGTCTCACCGAGAAGGAGACGGCCATTCTGCGCTATCTCTACCGGGCTGGAAAAAAGCCGGTGGCACGCGAAATACTTCTGCAGGAAGTGTGGGGCTATAATTCAGGCGTGACGACCCATACGCTTGAGACGCATATATATCGCCTGCGCCAGAAGATCGAGAAAGACCCCTCCCACCCCAGCCTGCTTGCCACCGAGGCCGGCGGGTACAAATTGCTGCCCTGACTGGCCGATTGATTCGTCCGGCCTTGGAGTTTCGCCCGCCGAATGTCCATCGAGGACGACATCGCCTTTCTGGAACGTGTGCCGACGCTCGCATTGATGGGGCGGGAGGCGCTGCGCGTCATCGCGATCAGCGTGGACCATTTCACGCTGGCGCGCGGGCAGGCGCTGTTTCACGAGGGTGAGCCGGCCGATTGCGCCTATGTGGTGCAGCAGGGCAGCCTGCGGGTGGCGCCGGAGGACCCGCAGCTGGCGATGCGTCCGGGCCAGAGCATCCGCGCCGGCGAAGGCGCGCTGATCGGCGAGATGGCGCTGCTTACCGAGACGCGCCGCCCCGCCACAGCCACCGCGCTGGAACCGGCGGAGGTGCTGCGCATTCCCCGCAACATGTTCCTGCGCACGCTGGAAAGCTATCCCGACGCCGCGCGCGAACTCACCCGCCGGCTGAGCGAGCGCGTTTCCGCCACCCTTGCCGATTTGGAGCGGGTGCGGGAGCGGCTGGAGGCGATCGAGGACGTGCGGCGGCCATGATTCCGGTCGCCCCCCGGGTCTGGCTCGACGAGGACGAGATCGAGGAAACCTTCATCCGCGCCTCCGGGCCGGGCGGGCAGAACGTCAACAAGGTCTCCAGCGCGGTGCAGCTGCGCTTCGACGTGCGCGGCTCCAAGACCTTGCCAGATCACGTGAAAGAGCGGCTGGAGCGGCTCGCCGGGCGGCGCCTCACCAAGGAGGGCGTGCTGGTTCTGGTGGCGCAGCGCTACCGCACGCAGGAGCAGAATCGGGCGGATGCGCTGGCCCGGCTGGTGGAACTGGTGCGCGAGGCGGCGGTGGTGCCGATCACCCGCCGGCCGACACGCCCCACGCTCGGTTCGAAGATCCGCCGGCTGGAGGGCAAGGCGAAGCGCTCCGGCATCAAGTCCCTGCGCCGCGAGCGGCCTTCGGGCGGCAGCGAGGACTGAACCCAGCTAAGCCCCTAGAAATCCGTGGCGATTCCCTTCACTTCCCAATCGCCGTAGCGCACCGGCTCCGGGCCGTCGCGGCCGTCGATTTCCCTTGGTCCGGCCACCGGCGCAGCGGCGGCGCGGCGGGCTTCGGCCTCGGCCAGCGCCCGCTCGGCGGCGGGGGAGAGCGGGCGGCGCGGGGCCGGCGCCGCGCTCTCCTCTGGCTGACCGGTGAGTGCGGTGAGGTGGAGTGTGGGACCGATTGGTGCGGTGGGATCGCTCTGGCTCATCCGCCATTGGAACCACCCGACGCGCGCCGGCGTCAAGACGGTGTCGCTCGCGGTGTCGCTCACGAGCGCGCGACGGCCGGCGCCCCCCGCCAATCTTGCGCGCGCGGCGGGCGGCTCCCATTTCCTCACCGACATGCCGCAACCTGCGGCGCATGAGGGAACGATGAATTATTTCCGTACGGCCATCCTGCTCGCGGGCATGACCGCGCTGTTCATGGGCGTCGGCTTCATGATCGGCGGCCAGGGCGGCATGATGATCGCGCTGCTGGTCGCCGCCGGCATGAATGTGTTCAGCTACTGGAATTCCGACCGCATGGTGCTGTCCATGTATGGCGCGCGCGAGGTCGACCGGGCCAGCGCGCCGGAATTCTACGGCATGGTGGAGGAGCTGGCGGCGCGGGCGCAGCTGCCGATGCCGCGCGTCTACCTCATGGACAATCCCCAGCCCAACGCCTTCGCCACCGGCCGCAACCCGCAAAACGCGGCGGTGGCCGCCACGACAGGCCTGCTCCATTCGCTCTCGCGCGAGGAGGTGGCGGGCGTGATGGCGCATGAGCTGGCGCATGTGAAGAATTACGACACGCTGACCATGACCATCACCGCCACGCTGGCGGGCGCCATTTCCATGCTGGCGAATTTCGCCATGTTCTTCGGCGGCAACCGCAACAACAATAACGGCTTCGGTATCATCGGCACCATTGCCATGGTCATCCTCGCCCCGCTCGCCGCCATGGTGGTGCAGATGGCGGTGTCGCGCTCGCGCGAATATGAGGCGGACAAGCTCGGGGCTGAGATCTGCGGCCAGCCCCTGTGGCTCGCCTCGGCGCTGGCGAAGATTTCCAACGCCGCGCATGCGGTGCCGAACATGCCCGCCGAACACAACCCGGCCACCGCGCATATGTTCATCATCAACCCGCTGTCGGGCGAGCGGATGGACAATCTGTTCTCCACCCACCCCGCCACGGAAAACCGCATCGCCGCGCTGCAGGCGCTGGCGCAGCAGATGGGTGGCGGCGGCCATGGCTATGCCAACGCCGCCGCTTCGGCCCCGCAGGGCGGGCCGTGGGCGCGCGGCGGCACCCCGCGACCGGCCAGCCGGCCGGCGGGCAATCCCTGGGGCCGGCGAGGCGGCGACGAGCGACGCGGACCCTGGGGCTGAGCGCGGGGGGCGCTTTTGGGCGCCCCGTAGCGCAGGCCGGGCGCCGGCGGCCCCTGATTTCCGGCCCTGCGCGTCGATCGCGCGCGCATCACGTCCGCATTGCCGCCGTGACGCTTGAAAAAGCCGCGCTTCGCCGCTATCAGAGCCGCGCGTGCCGCTTTAGCTCAGTTGGTAGAGCATCGCATTCGTAATGCGGAGGTCGTCAGTTCGAGTCTGACAAGCGGCACCATTCCTCAAGCCCGGCATCCCAACGCCCGGCCGCGCCCCCTCCCCCTTTGCGTCGTTCGATTCGCGATCCCGCGCGCCCTCATTGCCGGACGTGAGCCGCGATGCCGTGTTTCCGCCGGTGCGCGGGAAAAGTCTGGGTGGCCGGGTCAAGCCCGGCCATGAGGGGGCGGTAGGTTGAGAGGTAGCCGGGCCGCCGGAGGCCGGAGGCGGCACCTTTCGTACCTCGTTCATCCAATTATGTCGGATGATTTGTGCGATATAATGCGCTGGATCGAACGATCATCTCCTGCGACGAAGATGGTGCCGCAAGGGGAGACGCATCATGGCCGCACATGTCGAAAGGGCCGAGGACATCCGCACCGCCAAGGTCCACGCCGGCAAGGTCCACGCCGGCAAGGTCCACGCCGGCAAGACTCCAGCCGGCAAGACCCCGGCCGCGAAGATCGCGCCCGCCGCGCTGCTGCCCGGCCTCGCGCTGACGGCGGGGATTGCCGGCCTCGGCTTCGCGCTGCGTCAGCTCCCCATGGTCGGGGTGCTGAGCCCGATGATCCTCGCCATCATGATCGGCATCGGCTTTCACAATCTCATCGGCACGCCGGCGCGGGCCAAGCCCGGCGTCACTTTCGCCATGCGGCGCATCCTGCGCGCGGCCATCGTGCTGCTCGGGCTGCAGCTCACCGCCGCGCAGGTGGCGGAAGTGGGCGCCACCGGCCTCGCGGTGATCGCCCTCACCCTCATCGCCACCTTCCTGTTCACCACCTGGCTCGGCCGGCTGATGGGGGTGGAGCGCGGTCTCGCCCAGCTGATCGCCGCCGGCACCTCGATCTGCGGCGCCTCGGCGGTGATCGCCACCAACACGGTGACGCGCGCCCATGATGAGGATGTCGCCTATGCGGTGGCCTGCGTCACCGTGTTCGGCTCGGTGGCGATGTTCCTCTATCCGCTTCTCCCCGTGGTGCTCGGTCTCTCCCCGCATGCCTATGGGCTCTGGGCCGGCGCTTCGATCCACGAAATCGCCCAGGTGGTGGCCGCCGCCTATCAGGGCGGGCCGGCGGCGGGCGAATTCGGCACCATCGCCAAGCTCTCGCGGGTGATGCTGCTGGCGCCGATGGTGATCGCCCTCGGGCTGATGGCGGCGCGCCAGGCCCGCAGCCGCGGCGAGGATGCCGGCCGCGCCCGCCCGCCCATGCCGTGGTTCGTGCTCGGGTTTCTGGCCATGGTGGCGCTCAACAGCGTGGTGACGATGCCGGCGGAGATGAAGGCGGCGCTGGTGCTGGCCACCACTTTCATGCTCTCCATGGCGCTGGCGGCAATGGGGCTGGAAACCGACATCGCCAAGCTGCGCGCCAAGGGCGTGCGCCCCTTCCTGCTCGGCTTCGCCGCCTTCGTCTTCATCGCCCTGTTCAGCCTCGCTCTGGTAAAGATGACCGCCTGAGCGAGGCGAGGACGGTGGATGACCCTGGAACAGCTGCGCATCTTCGTCGCCGTGGCGGAGCGTGAGCACATCACGCAGGCCGCGCGGGACATCCACCTCACCCCTTCCGCCACCAGTGCGGCCATCGCCGCGCTGGAGGCGCGCCACGCCACCAAGCTGTTCGACCGGGTGGGGCGCGGCATCGTGCTGACCGAAGCCGGGCGGCTGTTCCTGCCCGAGGCACGCGCCGTGCTGGCCCGCGCCAGCGCCGCCGAGAAGGTGCTGGCCGACCTTGCCGGGCTGGTGCATGGCACGCTGGCGCTGGCGGGTAGCCAGACGGTGGCCAATTACTGGCTGCCGCCGCTGATCGAGGCCTATCGCCGCCGCTATCCCGGCGTTTCCGTGAGCCTTTCCATCGGCAACACCGATTTCGTCGCCGCCCTTGTGCAGGAAGGAGCGGCCGATCTCGGCTTCATCGAGGGCGGCATCGAGAGCCCGGTGCTGGCCACCGCCGCGGTGGCGCAGGATGAAATGGTGCTGGTGGCGCCGGTGACGCATCCCTGGCACTGGCGCCCACCCCTCTCCCCGGAAGAGCTGATCGACGGCCCCTGGGTGCTGCGCGAGCCGGGCTCCGGCACCCGCGCCATGCTGGAAGCCTATCTCGAGGCGGTGGGGATCGCGCCCGCCAGCCTGCGGGTCGTGCTCGACTATCCCTCCAACGAGGCGGTGCGGGCGGCGGTGGAAGCCGGCAGCGGGGTGACGGTGATCTCGCGCCGGGTGGTGGACGGCGCCATCCGCGCCGGCACCATGGCGCTGATCGACTATCCCCTGCCTCCCCGCCCCTTCCTCTCGCTGCGCCACCGCGAGCGCTACACCACCAAGGCGGCGCAGGCCTTTCTCGCGCTAGCCCGCGAAGACCGGGCCAGCGCCTAGCGGTGGCCGAAGATGGCGCTGCCGACCCGCACATGGGTGGCGCCGAGCGTGATGGCGGTCTCGTAATCGCCGCTCATGCCCATGGACAGCGTCTTCAGCCCATGGCGCGCGGCGATCTTCGCCAGTAGGGCGAAATGCGGCGCCGCCGGCTCGTCGGCCGGGGGAATGCACATCAGCCCCTCGATCGCCAGCCCATGCGCGTCGCGACAGGCGGCGAGAAAGGCATCGACCTCCTGCGGGGCGACGCCGGCCTTTTGCGGCTCCTCGCCGGTATTGACCTGCACCAGCAGGCGCGGCGCCGGCGGGGCGCCCGCGCGCGCCAATTCCTTCGCCAGGGCGGCGGCGAGCGAGGGGCGGTCCAGCGTCTGGATCACGTCGAAGAGGGAAAGCGCCTCGCGCACCTTGTTGGTCTGCAGCGGGCCGATGAGATGAAGTTCGAGATCGGGATGGGCGGCCCGCAGCGCCGGCCATTTGCCGGCCGTCTCCTGCACACGGTTTTCGCCGAAGCGGCGCTGGCCGGCGGCGATGACGGGGGCGATCTCCTCCGGCCCGAAGGTCTTCGACACCGCGATCAGCTCAACCGAGGCGGGATCGCGCCCGGCATCGTGACAGGCCTGGGCGATGCGCGCGCGCACCTCGTCCAGCCGGGCGGTGATCGCGTCTGCGGCAGCGGTCTCGTCGCGGATGGGGTCCATGGCGTTCTCCTGCTTCGGGCACCGACCAGATACGCCAATCGCGCCCGCGCGCAAACGCGCGCGTCGCGGGAAACGCCGCAGCGCAGCGAAAGGTTGACCGGGAACGCGACTTGGTGCCTAGTCCGGCGCCATTACCTGAACCCTTGCGGCACTTTCTCCGACGTCCGCCTATCCAAGAAGCCTGTCCATGAGCACCGAGCGCTACAACGCCCGCGAGGCCGAGCCCCGCTGGCAGAAGATCTGGGACGAACGCGGCATCTACCGCACCCGCAACGACGATCCGCGTCCCAAATACTATGTGCTCGAAATGTTCCCCTACCCCTCGGGGCGCATCCATATCGGCCATGGCCGCAACTATGTGATGGGCGACGTGGTGGCGCGCTTCAAGCGGATGAAGGGCTTCAACGTGCTCCACCCCATGGGCTGGGACGCGTTCGGTCTGCCGGCGGAGAACGCCGCGATCGAGCGCAAGACGCATCCGGGCAAGTGGACCTACGAGAACATCGCCACCATGCGCGAGCAGCTGAAGCTGCTCGGCCTGTCGCTCGACTGGTCGCGCGAGATCGCCACCTGCGATCCCTCCTATTATGGCGAGCAGCAGCGCATCTTCCTCGATTTCCTCAAAGGCGGCTTCGTCTACCGCCGCGAGAGCGAGGTGAACTGGGACCCGGTCGACAACACCGTGCTCGCCAATGAGCAGGTGATCGACGGGCGCGGCTGGCGTTCCGGTGCGCTGGTGGAACGGCGCAAGCTGGCGCAGTGGTTCTTCCGCATTTCCGATGCCTCCGAGGAACTTCTCGCCGGGCTCGACACGCTGGAGCGCTGGCCCGACAAGGTGCGGCTGATGCAGCGCAACTGGATCGGCCGCTCCGAGGGCCTGCATGTGCGCTTCGCGCTGGCCGATGCGCCGGCTGATCTGCCCGCCGAGATCAAGGTCTACACCACCCGGCCGGACACGCTGTTCGGCGCCGCCTTCCTCGCCCTCTCCCCCGGCCACCCCGTGACCGAGACCCTGGCGGCGGGCAATCCCGCGCTGGCGAGCTTCGTCGAGGAATGCCGGCGCGGCGGCACCTCCACCGCCGAGATCGAGACCCAGGAGAAGATGGGCTTCGACACCGGGCTGAAGGTACGCCACCCGCTGGGCGGGCCGGAACTGCCGGTCTATGTCGCCAATTTCGTGCTGATGGAATACGGCACCGGCGCCATTTTCGGCTGCCCGGCGCATGACCAGCGCGACCATGACTTCGCCCGCAAATACGCCCTGCCGATCACCCCGGTGGTGCTGCCGCCCGATGTCGACCCCGCCGGCTTCTCGGTGGCGGACGCGCCCTATGAGGGCGAGGGCGTGCTGTTCAATTCCGGCTTCCTCGACGGCCTCACCGTGCCGGCGGCGAAGGAAAAGGTGGCGCTGCGGCTGGAGAACGAGATTCTCGGCAACGCCCCCGTCGGCGAGCGGGCGGTGAATTACCGCCTGCGCGACTGGGGCATTTCGCGCCAGCGCTATTGGGGCTGCCCGATCCCGATCATCCATTGCGAGGCCTGCGGCCCGGTGCCGGTGCCGGACGACCAGCTCCCCGTGAAGCTGCCGGAGGACGTGTCCTTCGACCAGCCCGGCAACCCGCTGGACCGCCACCCCAGCTGGAAGCATGTGAACTGCCCGACCTGCGGCGCGCCGGCCCGGCGCGAAACCGACACGATGGACACGTTCGTCGATTCCTCCTGGTATTTCGCCCGCTTCGCCGCCGAGCCCGGCACCGCGCCGCTGCAGAAGGGCGCCGCCGACCAGTGGCTGCCGGTGGACCAGTATATTGGCGGCATCGAGCACGCGATCCTGCACCTGCTCTATTCCCGCTTCTTCATCCGCACGCTGAAGAAGCTCGGCCGCGTCTCGGTGGCCGAGCCCTTCGCCGGCCTGTTCACGCAGGGCATGATCGTCCACGAGACCTATAAGGACGCGGAAGGCCGCTGGCTGTTCCCCGAAGAGGTGGAACGCGACGCCGCCGGCCAGCCGGTGAAGGTGGGCACCGGCGAGAAGGTGACGATCGGCGCGCCGGAGAAGATGTCGAAGTCGAAGAAGAATGTCGTGCCGCCGGAAGTGGTGGCCGACACCTATGGCGTCGACAGCGCCCGCTGGTTCATGCTCTCCGACACTCCTCCGGAGCGGGACAGCGAATGGACGGACAAGGGCATCGAGGGCGCCTGGCGCTTCGTGCAGCGCGTGTGGCGCCTCGTTGGCGACACCGTCGCGCTGGTGCCGGGCGAAGTGGCGCGGCCGGATGATTTCGGGGTCGAATCGATGACGCTGCGCCGCGCGTCGCACAAGCTGGCGGCGCAGGTGGCCGAGGATATCGAGCGGCTGCGCTTCAATGTGGCGGTCGCGCGCGTGCACGCCTTCGCCAATGTGTTCGGCGACGCGCTGGCGGGTGCGCGCAAGACGGCGGAAGCCGGCGCGCTGGCGCCCGACCTCGCCTTCGCCCTGCGCGAGGCGGCGGGCTTTCTTGTTTCCGTTGTGGCGCCGATGGTGCCGCATCTCGCCGAGGAATGCGGGCAGGTGCTGAGCGGCGCCGGGCTGATGGCGCAGGCGCACTGGCCCGAGGTGGAGGCCGCATTGCTGGTGGACGACACCGTTACGCTGCCGATTCAGATCAATGGCAAGCGGCGCGGCGAGATCGTGGTGCCGAAGGAGGCCAGCCCCGCCGAGGTGGAGAAGGCGGTGCTCGCCCTCGACCTGATCGCGCAGGCCCTCGACGGACGCGCCCCGAAGCGTATCATCGTCGTGCCGCAGAGGATTGTGAATGTCGTCGCCTGACCGGAGGAACACGATGCCCTCACGCCGCCGCCTGCTCGGTCTCGCCGGGGCGGGACTGCTCGCCCTCTCCACGGCGGGCTGTTTCCAGCCCATGTATGCCGAGACGACGCCGGGCCAGGGCTCGTCCCTGCAGGAAAGCTTCAGCCAGGTGGAAGTGGTGTTCGCGCAAGGCCGCGTCGCCGACGAGGTGCGCAACGATCTCATCTTCGCCCTGACCGGCGGCGCCGGCAATCCGGCAGGCGCGCCCTACAAGCTGTTCCTCGACGTGGCGAGCAAGACCAACCAGGCCTCCGTCGTCAGCCCGCTCACCGGCCTGCCGGAAGTGGAGATCGTCTCGGTCGACGTTTCGTGGAAGCTGTTCGATGCCGGCGATCTCAAGAAGCCGCTGCGCACCGGCAAGGCCATCGGCAAGGCCTCGCTCGACAGCGGCTATCAGCGTTTCGCCCGTGCCCGCGCGATTCGCGACGCCGAGAACCGCTCGGCCAATGTCGCCGCCGAAACGATCAAGAGCCAGCTCGCCTCGTTTTTCGTCACCGGCGGCGGGGCAACGCCGGGCGCCACGGCCCCGGTGACGAGCGCGCCGCTCACCGCTGCGCCCGCCCCAGCGCCCGCGAGCGCCGCGCCGAAGAGCTGAGGCCATGGTCGCCATACGGCCGGGCGATGTCGAGGCGACGCTGAGCCGTCTCGATCCGCTGCGCCCGGTGCTGCTGCTGTTCGGCCCGGATAGCGGCCTGGTGCGCGAGCGCGCCAAGGCCTATCTCGCCCGCGCCAGCGCCGGTTCCGACGATCCTTTCGGCCTGATCCGGCTCGACGGCGACGAAATTTCCGGCGATCCCGGACGGCTGGTCGACGAAGCCGGGACAGTGGCGCTGTTTGGCGGGCGCCGCGTCGTCTCGCTGCGGGTCGGCGCGCGCAATGTGGTGCCGGCGGTGGAAGCGCTGCTGGCCCGGCCGCCGGAACAGGCGATCGTCGTTATCGAGGCCGGCGACCTCAAGCGCGGCCAGGGGCTGCGCGCGCTGTGCGAAGCCTCGCCGCACGCGCTGGCCATCGCCTGCTATGCCGACAGTGAACGCGACCTTAGCCGGCTTATCGACACCATGATGGCCGAAGCCGGCACCCAGCTCGACCGCGACGCCCGCGGCGAACTGATGGCGCTGCTCGGCGGCGACCGCATGGCCTCGCGCGGCGAGATCGCCAAGCTGCTGCTTTACGCGGCCGGCGAGCCGCGCATCACCAGCGCCCATGTGCGCGCCATTGTCGGCGACGCCTCCAGCCTGGCGCTGGACGAGATCGCCGACGCCACCTTTGCCGGCCAGCCCGCCGAGATGGCCAGCGCCTTCGCCAAGGCGACCGGCGAAGGCATGCGGGCGGATATCGTGCTGGGGGCGGTGTGCCGCACGGCGCAGGCGCTGCACCAGATGCGCCTTGCCGTTGAAGCCGGCGGCAGTGTCGATCGGGCGGTGGAAGGCGCGCGGCCGGCGATCCATTTCCGCCGCAAGCCCTTCATCGAGAAGGCGCTGCGCAGCTGGACCGTCGCCCGGCTGGAGACGGCGCTGTTCGCGCTGGACGATGCGCTGCTCGCTGCCCGCCGCAATGCCGTGCTCGGCCCGGCCATCGCCGAGCGGGCGCTGCTGCAGGTGGCGGCGCAGGCGCGGCGCGGCTGAGGCGCGGAGGGCGCCGGCTCAGACGCCGGCGAGGCGCCGGCAGACCTCGTCGAGCTGATCGAGCGAAGAATAGCGGATGCGGATCTCGCCCGCCTCGCCATCATGCTTCAGCGTCACGCTCAGCCCCAGCTCGTCGGAGAGCCGGCGCTGCAGCGCGGCGGTGTCGGCGTCGAGCGCGGGGTGCTTCGGCTTTTTCGGCGGCTTGCCGGCCGCTTCCGCCTTGGCGACGTTGAGCTCCTGCGCCAGCGCCTCGATGGCGCGCACATTCATGCCCTGCTCGACAATGGCCCGCGCCAGCGCCTCGGGATCGTCCTGGGTCAGCAGCGCCCGCGCATGGCCGGCGGAAAGACGGCCATCGGCCAGATAGGCCTTCACCGGCTCGGGCAGGCGCAGCAGGCGCATCGTATTGGCGACATGGCTGCGGCTCTTGCCGATGACGCGGGCGAGATCGTTCTGGGAATAACCGAACTGGTCGGCGAGCGACTGGTAGCCCGCCGCCTCTTCCAGCGGGTTGAGATCGGCGCGCTGGACATTCTCGATGATGGCGATTTCCAGCGCCTCGCGGTCATTGACCTCGACGACGACGATCGGCACCTCGTGGATGCCGGCCCGCTGGGACGCCCGCCAGCGGCGTTCGCCGGCGACGATCTCATAGGCATCGCGCTCGCCGGCGACCTGGCGCACGACGATGGGCTGGATGATGCCGCGCTCGCGGATGGAGGCGGCGAGATCTTCGAGATCCGCCTCGGCGAAGCTGCGGCGCGGGTTGCGCGGATTGGCGCGCAGAAAGGCGAGCGGCACCTTGCGCGCGCCGCCGGGGACGCGCGCCCGCTCATTGGCCGCGCCGCCATCCTCGCCCATATCGCCGATCAGCGCCGCCAGGCCGCGCCCGAGCCGCGAGCGGCCGCCGTCTTCCGCCATCGCCATCGCTCCCTCCCTCAGGCCGCCGCGACGCGCAGGCTGCGCTCGCGCTGAATTATTTCGGAAGCGAGACGAAGATAGGCCTGCGACCCCACGCATTTGAGATCGTAGAGCAGGACCGGCTTGCCATAGGACGGCGCTTCCGACACCCGCACATTGCGCGGAATGATGGTCTCATAGACCTTTTCGCCCATGAACTGGCGCACATCGTCGACCACCTGGGTGGAGAGATTGTTGCGCGCATCGAACATGGTCAGCACGATGCCATGGATGGACAGGCCGGGATTGAGCGTGGTGCGCACCTGCTCCACCGTCTTCAGCAGCTGCGAGAGGCCCTCCAGCGCGAAGAATTCACATTGCAGCGGCACCAGAATGGCGTTGGACGCCGCCATGGCGTTGACCGTGATCAGGTTCAGCGACGGCGGGCAGTCGATCAGCACATAGGTGTATTCGGGATCGGTTCGTTCCGGATCCGAATCGGCTGCCCCGTTCAGGCGGCGAATGGCGTCGCGCAGACGGAAGGCGCGGTCGCGCTGGCTGGCCAGTTCGAGCTCGATGCCGGACAGGTCCAGCGTCGAAGGCGCGATGTGCAGGCGCGGCACCGCGGTTTCCAGCACCGCATCGCGCAGCTCGATCTCGCCGGTCAGCACATCATAGGTCGACACGCGCCGGCGGCTGCGCTCGATGCCGAGCCCGGTGGAGGCATTGCCCTGCGGGTCGAGATCGATGATCAGCACGGTCTCGCCAATGGCGGCCAGGGCGGTGCCGAGATTGATCGCCGTCGTGGTCTTGCCGACGCCGCCCTTCTGGTTGGCGAGGGCGAGCACGCGGGGAACGGCCCGGGGCGCGGCGGGAGCGAGCGAAGCCTCAGTCATGATGTCCACCCTGCGAAAAACCGTCGTCTCCGGCCGCGTCGGCACTCAAGGGAACCGCGCTGCGGACGATCAGGACATGCCCGCCGCCACCCGTAAGGCTGGGCGAGATTTCATGGTCGATTCTCCAAGATTTAGCTGACTCGGTCAATTCGTTATCAACATCTTGTCCCTTCAGGAACAGGCCTGTCGCCCCCTGTGCAAGGAAGGGCGCCGCCAGCTGCAGCAGGCGCGGCAATGGCGCAAGCGCGCGGGCGGAAACCACCTCGACGCCCGGCGCCAGCACGCCCGCGACCTGCTCGATTCGCGACGGCACCACGGTGACGGGAAGGTCCGCCAGCCGCGCCGCTTCGCGCAGAAACGCCGCCTTGCGACTGTCGCTCTCCACCAGCGTCACGTCTGCGTCCGGCCGCTCCGCCAGCGCCGCCGCGACGACAAGGCCGGGAAAGCCGCCGCCGGAGCCGAGATCGACCCAGCGCGTGGCGTCACCGGCCAGCGGCACCAGCTGCAGCGAGTCCGCGACATGGCGTGTCCACACCACCGGGAGCGTGGCCGGCGCCACCAGATTGATGGTGCGCTGCCACTTTTCCAGCAGGGCGACGAGGATGTCGAGCCGCTGTTCTGTTTCACGTGAAACAGGCGTGAGGCTCAGCGCATTTGCGCGGTCGGACGAATCGGTGTGGGACATGGCGCAGCATACCGCATCGGCGGTCGGGGATCAGCCAAAGACCGATGGGTCGCCGCGGCTCAGGAGGCCCGCCGCGCATGGGCGGCCAGCAGCGCCAGCGCGGCCGGAGTCATGCCGTCGATACGGCCGGCCTGGCCAATGGTACGGGGCCGAATCGATTCCAGCTTGGCCTTGAGCTCGTTGGAGAGTCCGGCCAGCCCGCGATAATCCATCTCCGCCAGCTCGGCCGCCTCCTCGCGGCGGAAGGCGGCGATGTCGGCTTCCTGGCGATGCAGATAGACCGCGTATTTGGCGTCCACCTCGACCTGCTCGCCAATGCGGCTGTCTTCCGCCCCCGCCTCCGGCCAGATGCGGCAGATATCCGCCCAGCTCACCTGCGGGTAGGAGAGGAGGTCGAAGGCCGTGCGCCGCTGGCCGTCGCGATTCAGCGTGAGGCCGTGCCGATCCCCCTCCCCCGGGGTGATGGAAACGGCATGCGCCCAGGCCGTCACCCGCGCCAGCGCCTCCCGCCGCCCGGAGAAATGCCGGCGCCGGGCTTCGCCGACAAGGCCGAGCGCCTCGCCCTTTCCCGTCAGCCGCTGGTCGGCATTGTCCGCCCGCAGCGAAAGCCGATACTCCGCCCGCGAGGTGAACATGCGGTAGGGTTCGGACACGCCGCGGGTGACGAGATCGTCGATCATCACGCCGATATAGGCCTCGGCCCGATCGAAGGTGGCGCCGTCCTGGCCACCGGCGCGGCGGGCGGCGTTGAGCCCGGCGACCAGCCCCTGCGCCGCGGCTTCCTCATAACCCGTGGTGCCGTTGATCTGGCCGGCGAGGAACAGGCCGCGCGCCTTGCGCACTTCCAGCGTCGGTTCCAGCTCGCGCGGATCGACATGGTCATATTCGATGGCATAGCCGGGGCGCAGCACCTCCACCCGTTCCAGCCCCGGAATGGTTGCTAGAAGCGCGCGCTGCACCTCTTCCGGCAGCGAGGTGGAAATGCCATTGGGATAGACGGTGGGGTCGTCCAACCCCTCCGGCTCCAGGAAAATCTGGTGCCCGTCGCGCTCGCCGAAGCGGACGATCTTGTCCTCGATGGAGGGGCAGTAGCGCGGACCGACGCTCTGGATGTTGCCGGAATACATGGCGGAGCGCGCAATATTGGCGCGGATCACCGCATGGGTTTCCGGCGTGGTACGGGTGATGCCGCACATCACCTGCGGGTTGGTGATGGCGGTGGTGAGCGCCGAGAAGGGCTCCGGCGGCGTGTCGCCCTCCTGCATCTCCAGCCCGGCCCAATCAATGGTGCGGCCATCGAGGCGCGGCGGCGTGCCGGTCTTCAGTCGGCCCAGCCGCAGGCCGAGCGCGGCGAGCGATGAGGACAGGCCGCGTGCCGGCGCCTCCCCCATGCGGCCCGCCGGGATCTGCCGGTCGCCAATATGGATCAGCCCATTGAGAAAGGTGCCTGTGGTGATGACGACAGCGCCGGCCGCGACATGGCGGCCATCCGCCAGCACCAACCCGGCGACGCGACCCTCCGTCAGTACAAGGCGGTCCGCTTCGCCTTCGACCACCGATAGGTTCGGCTGCGAATCGATTTCCCGCTGCATCGCCTGCGCGTAGAGCTTGCGGTCGGCCTGGGCGCGCGGCCCGCGCACCGCCGGCCCCTTGCGCCGGTTGAGCAGGCGGAACTGGATGCCGCCCTGATCGGCGACGCGGCCCATCAGCCCGTCGAGCGCGTCGATCTCGCGCACGAGATGGCCCTTGCCCAGCCCGCCAATCGCCGGATTGCACGACATGGTGCCGAGCGTGGCGTGGCTGTGCGTGACCAGAGCAGTGGAGGCTCCGAGCCGCGCGGCGGCGGCGGCGGCCTCGGTGCCGGCATGCCCGCCACCGACGATGACGACATCGAAGCGAAGATCGGGGGAAGCGGAAACGCTGGTCATGGGCTCGCGGATCATGGGCTCGCGGGTTGCTGTCGCGTCGCTCGAAGGGCGCGCGCGGATCGGCCGGCAAAGGGAAAGCGCTGTTTGAGCCAGCGTTTCGCCGTGCCGTCAAGTCACGGCCTCAGTCCTCTTCGTGGTGGAGAACCCGGCGGGCTGATTCACGTGAAACATTTCGTTTACGAATCGACCCCTGTGCGGCCGGTGTTTCACGTGAATCCGCTGGCCGCGGGTGAGCCTATTTGCCGATGCAGAATTCGCGGAACACGACATCGAGAAGATCCTCGACACCGATGGCGCCGGTCATCCGGCCCAGCGCCCGGGCGGCGAGGCGCAGTTCCTCGGCAAGGAGTTCGTCGTCGAGCCGATCCCACTGCGCGAGGGCGTGGGCGATCTGCGCCCGTGCCTCTTCGGCGCTGGCGCGGTGCCGCGCCCGCAGCAGTGCCGGATGCTCTCCCGCTGCACGCTCGGCGATGAAGCGGGAGAGCGCGCCGGTGAGTTCTTCGAGACCCTCACCGCGCGCGGCGGAAAGAGTGAGCTGATGGCCCGCCCAGGAACGAACCGGCGCGGGGAGCCCGGCCGCCCGGTCGACCTTGTTGCCAAGCAGCCAGAGCGGCGCCTCAGCCGCGACCGGAGGCTCCGCCGGAGCGGGTCCGTCGCTGAGGTCGTGCACCCAGAGAACGAGATCGGCCTGCGCCATGCGGGCGCGGGCGCGGCGAATGCCTTCCGCCTCCACCCGGCTTTCCGCCTCGCGCAGGCCGGCGGTGTCGACCAGCGTCGCCTTGTGGCCATCGAGATCGAGCGCGACTTCCAGCAGGTCGCGCGTGGTGCCCGGCTCATCGGAGACGATGGCGACCTCGCGCCGGGCGAGGGCGTTGAGCAGCGACGATTTGCCGGCATTAGGCAGGCCGGCAATGGCGATGAGCGCCCCTTCCCGCACCAGGGCGCCCCGCCGGTCGGCGAGCGCGGCGGTGAGTTCTTCCAGAAGCGCCGCCACTTCCGGCTTGGCCAGCGCCCGCGCCCCGGCCGGCACGTCGTCCTCGTCGGCGAAATCGATGCCCGCCTCCACCAATGCCATGGCGCGGATGAGCCGGCCACGCCAGGCCTCGACCTGCTGACCGAGATGGCCGAAGGCATGGGCGAAGGCGAGCCGGCGCTGCGCCTGCGTCTCCGCGGCGATCAGGTCGGCGAGACCTTCGGCTTCGGTCAGGTCCATCCGCCCATTGAGAAAGGCGCGACGGGTGAACTCGCCCGCCTCCGCCGGCCGCAGCCCGGGCACGGTGAGCACCGCCCCCAGCACGGCGGCGACCACGGCCCGTCCGCCATGGATCTGCAGCTCCGCCATGTCCTCGCCCGTGGCGCTGCGCGGGCCCGGAAACCACAAGGCGAGCCCCTGGTCGAGCACCTCGCCCGTCGCCGGGTCGCGCAGACGGGCGAGCTGGGCGCGGCGCGGCTCCGGCAGCCGCCCGGCGAGCGCGGTGAGCGCGACCCCGGCCTGCGGGCCGGACAGCCGAAGGACCGCCACGGCCCCGCCCGTGCCGGAAGAAACCGCCGCGATGGTGTCGCCCCGCGCCCCGCCCGGTGCCCCGCCCGGTGCCCCGCCCCCTGCCCCACCGCCCGGACCGGTGGCCTTTGCGTCGGTCGCGATTGCGCTATTTTTCTGCACGTCCACCCGCTACGCCCTATCTGTTGAATCGGCCGCCTCGACCGGCCGCCACGATACCCCGTCCCAAGCCGGAGCGTCATCTTGCCCAACCAGCTCGCCGCCGCCGCCAGCCCCTATCTGCTCCAGCACAAGGACAACCCCGTCGACTGGTGGGAATGGACGCCGGAGGCTTTCGCCGAGGCGCGGCGCAGCAACCGGCCGATCCTGCTCTCCATCGGCTATGCCGCCTGCCACTGGTGCCATGTGATGGCGCATGAGAGCTTCGAGGACGCGGCGACGGCGGCGGTGATGAACGAGCTGTTCGTCAACATCAAGGTCGATCGCGAGGAGCGGCCGGAGGTGGACCAGATCTACATGTCCGCGCTGCAGCAGCTCGGCGTGCAGGGCGGCTGGCCGATGACCATGTTCCTCGACGCCGAAGGCGCGCCGTTCTGGGGTGGGACCTATTTCCCGAAAGAGGCGCGCTATGGCCAGCCCGCCTTTACCGAGGTGCTCAAAACCATGGCCGGCGCCTATGCGGCGGGCGATCCCCGCATCACCCAGAACCGCGCCGCCCTGCTGGAGCGGCTGCGGCAGAAGGCGCGGCCGGCGGGCCAGGTGGTGATCGGCACCCATGAGCTCGATGACATCGCCGGCCGCATTCTCGGCATCATGGACACCGAGCATGGCGGGCTGCAGGGCTCGCCGAAATTCCCCAACACGCCGTTCCTTGAGCTGCTGTGGCGCGGCTGGGAGCGGACCGGCCGGCAAAAGCTGCGCGACGCGGCGCTGCATGCGCTGGACGGCATGAGCGAGGGCGGCATCTACGACCATATTGGCGGCGGCTATTCCCGCTACAGCGTCGATGACCGCTGGCTGGTGCCGCATTTCGAGAAGATGCTCTACGACAATGCGCAGATCCTCGACCTGCTCGGCCTCGCCTATGCCGAGACCGGCGCCGAGCTGTTCCGCGCCCGCGCCATCGAGACGGTCGGCTGGCTGCAGCGCGAGATGATGACGCAAGGCGGCGCCTTCGCCGCCAGCCTCGATGCCGATTCCGAGGGCCATGAGGGTCGCTATTATGTCTGGACGCTCAAACAAGTGCTGGAGGCGCTGGGGGCGCAGGACGCGGAGTTCTTCGCCCGCCATTACGACATCGCCCCGTTCGGCAATTGGGAAGGCGTGTCGATCCCCAACCGGCTGAAGGAAGTGGAGCGCTCGGGCGCCGACGAGGTGCGGCTCGCCATGCTGCGCGACAAGCTGCTGGCCGTGCGCGAAAAGCGGGTGCCGCCCGGTCGCGACGACAAGGTGCTGGCCGACTGGAACGGGCTCATGATCGCGGCGCTGGTCGGCGCCGCCCCGCGCATCGGCCGTCCGGAATGGGTGGAGCTGGCCGCCGGCGCGTTCCGTTTCATCGCCGAATCGATGGTGAAGGACGGACGGCTCGGCCATAGCTGGCGTGCCGGGCGGCTGGTGTTCCCCGGCCTTTCCGCCGACTACGCCGCGATGGTCGGCGCCGCTCTGGCGCTGGCCGAAGCCACGGGCGAGCCGGCTTATCTCGATCAGGCGGTAACCTGGCAGACGATGCTGGAAACGCATCACGCGACGGAAGCGGGCGGCTATTATCTCACCGCCGATGACGCGGAAGGGCTGATCCTGCGCCCGGAGGCCACCGCCGACGATGCGGTGACCAACCCGCAAGCGCTGATCGCCCGCAACCTGGTGCGGCTCGCGATATTGACCGGCGATGATACCTACCGCGCCCGTGCCGACCGTCTGTTCGATGCGCTGCTGCCGCGCGCCGCGCCGCATCTCTACAGCCATGCCGGCCTGCTCAACGCGCTCGACACAAGGCTGCGGGCGCGCGAGGTGGTGGTGATCGGCGCGGGTGCGGAGGCTGATGTGCTCACAGACGCCGCCCGCCGGATGCCGCTGGTCGATGTCAGCGTGCAGCGCGTGAGCGATCCCTCGGCCCTGCCCGGCGATCACCCCGCGCGCGCGAAGGCGACAAGCCTCACGAGCGGAGACGATGTCAGCAAAGGCTCGCCCGCCGCCTTTGTCTGCGCCGGTGGCGTCTGCTCCCTGCCCGTTACGGAAGTGAATCGACTGGAGGAATTGCTGCGCGGCGGCTGAGCGATGAGGGTCGATCCGGCCCTCTCCTGCCTTGCCGGCAGGAGCGGACGGTTCCGGCGCCGCCGGCAACGTGTTTTGGGCGAATCGGCCGTCGCGGCGGCTATTGTGGGTAAGCCTGTGGATAATCTGGGGAAAAAACCCACCACCCCCGCACAAATCAACAGAAATGCCCGCTGGCGGGCGTTTCCACTTTTGCGATGGATGGATCGGACGACCGGCTCCTCGCCCGTCCTGAGTCATTTCTGAAGGTCATCATTTCGTCAGCGAAATGATGAATTTTAGGCAAATTCGCCAGACTTTTCGAAAAGAACGCAGCCTCTATTGCGACTCTGCAATCAATGCCGCCGGCCTCGCAGACGCGGACGGTTATCCGAGTCCAGCCGGCTGAACTTCACATTGGCCAACATCAGCGGCACCACCAGCATCAGCGCACCGGCGAGGTCCGCCTGCAGCACATAGGCGAGCCCGAGTTCGGCGCGAACCGCCGGCCCGATGACGGGATCGGCGAAATCGGCGATGAGGCTGGCGACGAACAGGGCCGTAGGCAGCCAGACGGCGAGGGGAAGCCACCAGCGCCGGCAGGCCATGACCCAGCTGAGCGCGGCGATGCCGATGACGAACAGCCAGAGTTCCGCCATGGGCGGCTCGCGTTCCGCGACGCCGGCGTGAACCGGCAGCGCCAGAAGCAATGTGAGGGGAAGCGCCATGACGGAAAGCCGGTAGAACTGCCCTGCCCTCATGCCCGCCTCCCCGCGGTCTGCTTCGGCTTTACGCCTTAGGTGTTCATGGAATCGAAGAAGTCGCCATTGGTCTTGGTCTGGCGCAGCTTGTCGACCAGGAACTCGATCGCGTCGACCGTGCCCATCGGGTTGAGAATGCGGCGCAGGACGTACATTTTCTTCAAAACGTCGGCCGGCACAAGCAGCTCTTCCTTGCGGGTGCCGGAACGGGTGATGTCGATGGCGGGGAAGACCCGCTTGTCCGAGACCTTGCGGTCGAGGATGACCTCGGAATTGCCGGTGCCCTTGAACTCTTCGAAGATCACTTCGTCCATGCGCGAGCCGGTATCGACCAGCGCCGTGGCGATAATGGTGAGCGAGCCACCCTCTTCGATGTTGCGCGCCGCGCCGAAGAAGCGCTTGGGCCGCTGCAGCGCATTGGCATCGACACCGCCGGTCAGCACCTTGCCGGACGAGGGCACCACCGTGTTGTAGGCGCGGCCGAGGCGGGTGATGGAGTCCAGAAGGATCACCACGTCGCGCTTGTGCTCGACCAGGCGCTTGGCCTTCTCGATCACCATTTCGGCGACCTGCACATGGCGCTGCGCCGGCTCGTCGAAGGTGGAGGAGACAACCTCGCCCTTCACCGAACGCTGCATGTCGGTGACTTCCTCCGGCCGCTCGTCGATGAGCAGCACGATGAGGTAGCACTCGGGATGGTTGGTGGTGATGGACTGGGCGATGTTCTGCAGCAGCACCGTCTTGCCGGTGCGCGGCGGGGCGACGATGAGGCCGCGCTGGCCCTTGCCGATGGGCGCCACGACATCGATGACGCGGGCCGAGAAATCCTTGCGGGTGGGGTCTTCGATTTCCAGCTTCAGCCGCTCGTCGGGATAGAGCGGGGTCAGATTGTCGAAGTTGATCTTGTGCCGGATCTTGTCCGGGTCCTCGAAATTGATCGTGTTGACCTTGAGGAGGGCGAAATAGCGCTCCCCATCTTTCGGGGAGCGGATCTGGCCTTCGACCGTATCGCCGGTGCGCAGGCCGAAGCGGCGGATCTGGCTGGGAGAGACGTAGATGTCGTCAGGACCGGGGAGGTAATTCGCGTCCGGGGAGCGCAGGAAGCCGAACCCGTCGGAGAGAATCTCGACCACGCCCTCGCCGATAATGTCGGTGTCGCGGGCGGCGAGCTGCTTGAGAATGGCGAACATCAGCTCCTGCTTGCGCAGCGTGCTGGCGTTCTCGACCTCAAGCTCCTCGGCGAACACCAGAAGTTCGGCGGGGTTCTTGGACTTGAGGTCCTGGAGCTTCATTTCCCCCATGGGAAAAGGCCTCGATATCTAAATGTGGACGTAGCCGGCCGGGAAGACCCGCCGAAACGACAAAAGGTGGGAAGCGCTGGTCTGCGGACCCAGGCCGAGGGGATCGGCTTCCTATCCGGCACACCGTGCGGCATCGGGGAAGATGCCCGCCTGAACGGAGCGACAGCCAGCTTCGTGGAGTTCGCGCACCATAGGCAAAGGCACGATTCGGCGCAAGTGCGCCGCATGACGCTTTGAACGCGTCAAAACGGCTTTACGATGACCATGATGACGATGCCGATCATCAGCAGCGTCGGCACCTCGTTCATGATGCGGTAGAAGCGGGGCCGGCGGACATTGCGGTCGGCGGCGAAATCCTTCACCCAGCGCGACAGTGCGCCATGAAAGCCGCTCATTGCCAGCACCAGCGCCAGTTTCACGTGAAACCAGCCCGACGCGAACCAGCCGCCGTCCCAGGCGAGCCAGAGGCCGGCGAGCCAGGCGACGATCATCGCCGGGTTCATGATCGCCTTGAGCAGGCGCCGTTCCATCACCTTGAAGGTTTCCGACTGCGGCGAGCCCTTCGGCGCGTCGCAATGATAGACCATCAGCCGCGGCAGATAGAGCAAGCCGGCCATCCAGGAGAGGATGGCGATCACATGCAGCACCTTGATCCACTCATACAGCATGGAACGCCTTCGATCCTCGCCTAGAGCCTGATCCGATCAGGTTGAATCAACCTGATCGGATCAGGCTCTAAAATATTGATAGAGAACGTTTTACCGATCTGATTGCGATGCAATCAGATCGGAACGTGCTCTAGCCACCGCGAATTCGCGCGATCATCCGCTCGACATGGGCGATCGGCGTTTCCGGGCGGATGCCATGGCCGAGATTGAACACATGCGAGGCGCCGTGGAAATCCGCGAGAATGCCGTCAATCGCGGAATCGAGCGCCGCACCGCCGGCAATGAGGGTGAGCGGGTCGAGATTGCCCTGCAGCGCGCATTTGCCGCCCAGCGCATAGCGCGTCGCCTTGCGGTCGGCGGTCCAGTCGAGGCCCACCGCGTTCACCCCGGTCGCCTGCACCATCTCGGTGAGCCCGGACAGCGTCGCGCCCTTCGGGAAGGCGATGATGCGCGCGCCGGGCACGTCCGCGCGCACCCGGGCGACGATGCGGCGGATCGGGTCGATGGACCAGCGGCGGAAGCTTGTCGGATCCAGCACCCCGGCCCAGCTGTCGAAAATCTGCACCGCATCGGCGCCGGCCTTGAGCTGGCCGACGAGATAGCGGGCCGAGGTTTCCACCAAGAGGTCGATCAGCGCGGTGAAAAAGGCGGGGTCGGTGAGCGAGGCCAGCCGCGCCGGCGCCTGGTCCGGCGTGCCGCGCCCGGCGACCATATAGGTCGCCACCGTCCACGGCGCGCCGCAGAAACCGAGCAGCGCCGTCTCGGCGGGGAGCTCGGCGCGGATGCGGCTGACCGCTTCCAGAACCCGGTCGATCTTGTCCGGGTCGAGCGTCTCACGCAGGGCGGCGAGTTCCGCGCCAGTGGTGACCGGCACGAGGCGCGGGCCCTCGCCGGCTTCGAAGGTCAGCGGACAGCCGAGCGCATGCGGCACGACGAGAATGTCGGAGAACAGGATCGCCGCGTCGAAGCCGAAACGGCGGATCGGCTGGAGCGTCACCTCGACGGCATAATCGGGCGTGTAGCAGAGGGTGAGGAAATCGCCGGCCTTGGCCCGGACCTCGCGATATTCCGGGAGATAGCGCCCGGCCTGGCGCATCATCCAGATCGGCGTGCGGCCTGGCACATGTCCGTCCAGCGCCTGCAGCAGGATCGGCTTGTTCGTCACGCTGGCCCCTGCCGTGGCGCTGTCCATTCCGGCGCTCTCCATCCGCTTGTCCCCTGCCTCTTCATACTTCTTTAAGCACTTTGAATAGAAGGTTGTCTGTGTAGTGAGCAGGGGATTAGAGATGTTCCTCCCCGCCCACAACCGACCCCCAGTCTTGGCGCGGACGCGCCGGCCGCGGACGAGTCCAAGTTTCAGCCGGTTTAAGGGCTTAAGCGCCGCGTGCGAGGTTATCCACGCAGTTCGCCGCCGGCGCCTTGATAAAGCGCACAGGGTCTCGCCTGTGGAGGAAAACCGCCGCTGTCCCCAGCCCTCCCCTTGCGAACCGGCGAAGGGCATGGCTTGTTCCCATTCTATGCACAGGCCTGTGGATGAACGGCGTGACTGACGCCAACCGCCCGTCGGAAAGCTACTACCACCTCCATCTCGTCTCGGATTCCACCGGCGAGACGCTGATCAGCGTCGGCCGGGCGGCGGCGGCGCAATATGACGTGAAGCCGATCGAGCACATTTATCCGCTGGTGCGCTCGCACAAGCAGCTCGACAAGGTGGTGCAGGCGATCGACGAGTTTCCCGGCATCGTGCTCTACACGCTGACCGATCCGGAACTGCGCAACCGGCTGAAGACCTATTGCCGCGACCATGGCGTGCCCGTTCTCTCGGTGCTGGCGCCTGTCGTGCAGCTGTTCCAGGCCTATCTCGGCGGCGCACCGGAGCCGCGCGTCGGCGGCCAGCACCAGCTTGACGGCGATTATTTCCGCCGCATCGACGCGATGAACTTCACCGTCATGCATGATGACGGCCAGCATGTGGACGGGCTGGAAGCCGCCGATGTGGTGCTGCTCGGCATTTCCCGCTCATCCAAGACCCCGACCAGCATCTATCTCGCCAATCGCGGCATCAAGACCGCCAATATCCCGCTGGTGCCGAGCCTGCCGGTTCCGCCGGGCCTCGCCGAACTCAAGCGCCCGCTGATCGTCGGCCTGCTCGCCAGCGCCGACCGGGTGGTGGAAATCCGCCGCAACCGGCTGCTCGGCCTGAATGCCGCCCAGACCGCCGACACCTATACCGACCGCGAGGCGGTGGCGGAGGAGATCGCCTTTTCCCGCCGGCTCTGCGCCCGCCATGGCTGGCCGATGATCGATGTCACCCGCCGCTCCATCGAGGAGACGGCGGCGGCGATCATCGCCCTGCTGCAGGAGCGCCGGCGCAAGCAGACCGAGAACCCGAATGGCTGAGGCCGTGCCGAGAAATTCCCTCTGGCGCGGGGCGGTGCCGTTGCTGCTCGCCTCCAAAAGCGCGGCACGCCGGGCGCTGCTGCAGGCCGCCCGCGTGCCGTTCGAGGCGGTGAGCGTCGAGGTCGATGAGCGTGCCATCGAGGCGCAGGCGGTGCGGGACGGTTCCGATCCCGCCACTGTCGCGCTCACCCTCGCCCGCGCCAAGGCGCTGGCGGGGGCACTGGCACATCCGGGCCGGCTCGTCATCGGCGCCGACCAGACGCTGGCGCTGGGCGATGAGGCCTTCCACAAGCCGGTGGACCGGGCGGCGGCGAAGGCGCAGATCGCCCGTCTGGCCGGGCGTACCCATGAACTGCATTCGGCCGTGGCGGTGGCGCGCGACGGCGCGGTGCTGTGGGCGACGGTGGAGAGCGCCCATCTCACCCTGCGCCCGCTCGATGCGGAGGCGATCGAGGCCTATCTCGATGCGGCCGGCGAGGCGGTGCTCTCGAGCGTCGGTGGCTACCAGCTGGAAGGGCTCGGCATCCATCTGTTCACCCGTGTCGAGGGCGATCATTCGGTGATACTGGGACTACCGCTGCTGCCGCTGCTCGGCTTTCTGCGCTCCGAAGGACTTCTGCTGTGACCCGTCATGTCGCGATCATTGGCCATCCCGTGAGCCATTCGCGCTCGCCGCTGATCCATGGCTACTGGCTGGCCCGGCACGGCATCGACGGCAGCTACGGCGTGCGCGATGTCGCGCCTGAGAACATTGACCGCTTTCTCGCCGATTTCGCTGCCTCCGGCCTCGTCGGCGGCAATGTCACCGTGCCGCACAAGGAAGCCGCCTTCCGCACCTGCGCGACGCGCGATTCCGTCGCTGAGGCGCTCGGCGCGGTGAACACGATCTGGCTGGAGGACGGCGCTCTCCATGGCGCCAACACCGATGTGCACGGTTTCCTCGCCAATCTCGACGCCGCCGAGCCGGAATGGACGCGGGCGCTGGGCGAGGCGGTGGTGCTGGGCGCCGGCGGCGCGGCGCGGGCGATTGTCTATGGGCTGCTGCAGCGTGGGGTCGACCGCGTGGTGGTGGCCAACCGCACCCTGGCACGGGCGCAGGCGCTGCGCGACCAGTTCGGCCCGCGCGTGCTGCCGGTGGAGTGGCGCGACCTCGGCGGGCGGCTCATGGGGTGCCGTCTGCTGGTCAACACCACCTCGCTCGGCATGAAGGGCCAGCCGCCGCTCGACATCGACCTTTCGGCGCTGTCGCCCGATGCGCTGGTGACGGACATCGTCTATGTGCCGCTGGAAACGCCGCTCTTGCGGGCCGCCAAGGCGCGCGGCCTCGCCACGGTGGACGGGCTCGGCATGCTGCTGCACCAGGCGGTGCCGGGCTTCGAGCGCTGGTTCGGCGTGCGCCCTGTGGTGACGGCGGAGCTGCGCGCGCTCGCTATCGCCGATCTCAAGGCCAAGGGACAGTTCGCGTGACGGGACAATTCGCGTGAGGGGGCCGTTCGCGTGAGCGCCCGCCGGCCTTTCCGCCTCGGCCTCACCGGCTCGATCGGCATGGGCAAATCCACCACCGCGCAGATTTTCCGCGAGCTGGGCGTGCCGGTGCACGATGCCGACGCGGCCGTTCACGCGCTTTATGGCGCCGAGGGCGTCGCCCCGGTCGAGGCCGCCTTTCCCGGCGTGACGCAGGGCGGGCGGATCGACCGCGCCCTGCTCGGCGCCCGCGTGCTCGGCGATGACGCGGCGATGAAACGGCTGGAAGCCATCGTCCATCCGCTGGTGCACGCGCGCGAAAAGGCGTTTCTGGAGGCGGCGTCGGCTGCCGGCGCGCCCATTGCCGTGCTCGACATCCCGCTGCTGTTCGAGACCGGCGGCGAGAACCGCGTGGACGCCGTGCTGGTGGTCAGCGCGCCGGAATCGGTGCAGCGCGCCCGGGTTCTGGCCCGGCCGGGCATGACGGAAGAGAAATTTGCCGCGATCCTTGCCCGACAGGTGCCGGATGGCGAAAAGCGGCGGCGGGCCGACCATGTGATCGACACCGGCCACGGGCTCGACCGCGCCCGCGCGGCGGTGGCGGCGCTGCTGGACGAGCTGCGGGCGACGTGCAGCGACGACGAAGGGAAAAGCGATGCGTGAGATCGTGCTCGATACCGAGACCACCGGGCTCAACCCGCTCACCGGCGACCGGCTGGTGGAGATCGGCTGCGTGGAGATCTATAACCGCATCCCGACGGGGCAGGTCTACCATGTCTATCTGAACCCGCAGCGCGACATGCCGGTGGAGGCGTTCAACGTCCACGGCCTCTCGACCGAATTCCTCGCCGACAAGCCGCTTTTCGCGCAGGTGGTAGACGATTTCCTCGCCTTCATCGCCGGCGACCCGCTTGTCATTCACAACGCCGCTTTCGATATCGGCTTCCTCAATGCGGAGCTGGCCAAGGTCGGGCGGCCGGCGCTGACCTTCGACCGCGTGGTCGACACGCTGTCGCTGGCGCGGCGGCGGCATCCAGGTGCGTCGAATCGTCTCGATGACCTGATGAACCGCTACGGCATCGATAGCTCGCGCCGCACCAAGCACGGGGCGCTGCTCGATTCCGAATTGCTGGCGGAAGTCTATGCCGAGCTGTGCGGCGGCAAGCAGACGGCGCTGAGCCTGACCATGGTGGAGACGACGACCACGGTGGTGATCGAGGGGCAGGTGGCGGCGCCGTTGCAGCGCCCGCGCCCGCTGGCGCCGCGCCGGAGCGCGGAAGAGGCGGCGGCGCATGCCGCCTTCATCGCCACGCTGGGCGAAAACGCCATCTGGAACGAGTACACGGCCGGAAGCTGACGCCGCCGGCCGTGTCGAAAACGTCGGATGCGGCAAGCCGCGTCAGGAGGCGAGCACGTTGCTCGGGGCCTGCTGGGCCATGCGCTGGCGATACAGCGTGACGAAATCGACGGGATCGATCATCAGCGGCGGGAAGCCGCCATTGCGCACCGTGTCGGCGACGATCTGCCGCGCGAAGGGGAACAGCATGCGCGGGCATTCGATGAGGATGAAGGGGTGGATGGTTTCCTGCGCCACGTTCTGGGCGCGGAAGATGCCGGCATAGACCAGCTCCAGCGCGAACAGCGTCTTGCCGTTCAGCTCGGCCTTCGCCTCCACCTTCAGCTCGACTTCATATTCCGAGCCGTCGCGCATCGGCTTGGCGCCGACATTGATCTGGATGCCGATCTGCGGCTGGCCCTTGACGACCAGCGATTCCGGCGCGCCCGGATTCTCGAAGGACAGGTCTTTCGTGTACTGCGTCAGCACCTGAAGCGTCGGCATCTGGGCGTTGTCGGTCTCAGCCATAGGTTTCTCCGTGGGGTTCGCCGGCATCCGCCCTCGGGGGCGCCGGCGATGGTGCCGCTGGGTCGGTCGTTCCGCCTCAGCCGGTCTTGCAAAGGGCGGGTGTCGCTAACACGGTTGGGTGCGGCTCACAAGCGCGCGGCACGCTTTGCGCGGCCTCCCGCGGAGGCGGGCGACCACGGCGCTTGGCGGACGCGGCGGCTGTGCTCTACTGTGCGCGAGAATGTCTGGCGATCGCCCTCTGCCGCCGAGCTGTTGCGCCGAAGTGATGACCCAGCGGCAGGGACGGGGTGGCGAAATCGGCCAGACGTCGTAAATAGGTCATGTCAACCGGCCGGCCGGTCCTTGGAAGGCGCCGCGCGGACACCACATGAGGCACAGTCCCGCGCCGGAACGGCTCCGGCGGGGCCAACAGCGGCGAACTGCGACGTGTTCGATATTTATACGATCATCTTCCTGGCCCTCGCCGTGTTCATCTTCATACGGCTGCGGAGCGTGCTGGGGCAGCGGACGGGGCGGGAGCGGCCGCCTTACGACCCCTATTCGCGCCGCGATGCCGCCAAGGCCCCGGCCGGCGCCTCCGACAAGGTGGTGAACTTCCCCGGTACCGCCGCCGACAAGCCGGCCGTGCCCGCACCGGTGGAGCCGGTGGACGAGGCCGAGCCCGCCCCGGCGCGCTGGGCCGGCATCGCCGAGGTCGGCTCGGCCGTGGCCAATGGGCTCGACGCCATCGCCGCGCAGGAGCGCGAGTTCGACGCCAAGCACTTCCTCACCGGCGCCCGCGCGGCTTACGAGATGATCATCGTCGCCTTCGCCAATGGCGACCGCGCGAGCCTGAAGGATCTTCTGGCGCGCGACGTGTTCGACGGTTTCAGCGCCGCCATCGCCGAGCGCGAGCAGCGCGGCGAAAAGATGGAAACGCAGTTCGTCGGCATCGAGAAGGCGGACATCATCGAAGCCGAGGCGCGCGGACGCAGCGCGCAGATCACCGTGCGCTTCCTCTCGCAGCTGATCTCCGTCACCCGCGACCGCAATGGCGGCGTGGTGGACGGCGATCCCGAACAGGTCGCCGACGTGACCGATGTGTGGACCTTCGCGCGCGAACTCGGCGCCCGCGACCCCAACTGGAAGCTGGTCGCCACCGAAGCGGCTTCGTGAGAAGATGACGGGGTGCGCACGCCTCTCATCCTATCGGCCCTTCTCCTCGTTCTGACCGTCGCCCTCGCCGGCGGGGGCAGCGATGCGCATGCCGCCCCGGCCCCGCTGTTTCCTCAGGCGGTGCTGGAGCCGACGCGCTTTTCCGCCCTCCCCGGCTGGGCGGGCGATGACCATTTGAAGGCTCTCGCCACCTTCCGCCGCAGCTGCGCGGTGCTTGCGCGCAAGCCGGACCTCGTAAATCCGCCCCGCCGCGTCTTCACCGCCTTGCGTCCGATCTGCGCCCGTGCGGCGCGGCTGCCGAAGCGGCCGGGCGAGGCGGCGGCGCGAAAATTCTTCGAGCGCGAATTCCGCCCCTACACCATCACCGCGCTGGACAAGCCGGACGGCTTCCTCACCGGCTATTACGAACCGGAAGTCGAGGGCTCCCGCACCCGCTCCGATGTGTTCGCCACACCGCTCTATGCCCGGCCGCGCGACCTCATCATCGAGACCCCGCCCGGTGGCGGGCCGCCGACCAACAAGAGCGGCGCCTTTCGCGAGGTGGATGGCCAGCGCCTGCCCTATTTCGATCGCGCCGCCATTGAGGACGGGGCGCTGGGCGGCCGGGCGGAGGTGGTGGCGTGGATCCGCGATCCCGCCGACGCCTTCTTCGCCCATATTCAGGGATCGGTACGGGTGCGCCTGCCCGATGGCGAGGTGCTGCGGCTCAATTATGACGGCCATAACGGCCAGCCCTACACGCCGATCGGCCGGCTGCTGATCGAACGCGGGCTGGTGCCGCGCGAAAAGATGTCGATGGACGCCATTCGTGGCTATATCGCCGCCCATCCCGACGAAGGGCGTGACTTGATGCGGCAGAACCGTTCCTATGTCTTTTTCCGCATCGCCCGCGAACTGACCGCCGAGGACGGCGCCGTGGGCGCGCAGGGCCTGCCGCTCACCGCCGGCCGTTCGCTCGCCGTCGACAAGGCGATCCATGTCTACGGCACGCCCATTTTCCTCGACGCCGAGCTGCCGACCGGGCCCGACGGCGCGAGCCAGCCCTTCGAGCGGCTGATGATCGCGCAGGACACCGGATCGGCCATTATCGGCCCGGCGCGCGGCGACATCTTCTTCGGCGCGGGGCGTGAGGCGGGCACCATCGCCGGCCGGGTGCAGCATCCCGGCCGCTTCATTGTGCTGCTGCCGCGCGCGCTCGATCCCGCCCGCGCCCGCGTGCCGCTGCCGAGACCCCGTCCCGCGATCCCCGCTGCCCTGTCGGAGACCCGGTGATGGCGGGCAGCGATTCAGCCGGGCGCACCCGCCGCCGTCGGCCGCTCGACGCCGAGGAAAAGGCGCTGTGGGAGCATGTGACCCGCTCGATCAAGCCGATCCGCCCGGTGAAGCGCGCCGCCCTCGCCAAGGCGGAAACGAGCGGCATGGTCGAAGCGCCGCCCGAGGCCGCCGTGGCGGCGGCCAAGCCGGCCAAGGCCGTGCCCGTCATCGCCAAGGCGCCGCCGAAGCCCCCCGCCCCGCCGCCGCTCGCCCCGCTGGAGCCGAAGCTGCGGCGCCGGCTGTCGCGCGGGGCGGAGGTGGATGCGCGGCTCGACCTGCACGGCATGACCCAGGCCGCGGCGCATGGGAGGCTGATCGGCTTTCTGCGCGCCGCCCAGGGCGAGGGCCATGGGCTGGTGCTTGTCATAACAGGCAAGGGCGAGGCGATGAGCATGCTGGCCGGCGAAGGCGGGCGCGGGGTGCTGCGCCGGCTGGTGCCGCAATGGCTCGGCGCGCCGGAGCTGCGCACCATCGTGCTCGGGTTTGAGACCGCCGGGCGCGGCCATGGCGGGGAGGGCGCGCTCTATGTACGGGTGCGCCGCCTGCGCGGAGGCCGGCCGTGACGCCCTTCGGCCGCCGCTTGCGTGAACTGCGCGCCGAGCGCGGGGTGACGCTCAGCCAGATGGCGGAGGCGATCGGCGTGTCCGCCGCCTATCTCTCGGCGCTGGAACATGGCAAGCGCGGCCAGCCGACCTGGCTGATGCTCCAGCGCATCATCGCCTATTTCAACGTGATCTGGGACGAGGCCGAGGCGCTGCAGGCGCTGGCGGAGCTTTCCGATCCGCGCGTGGTGGTGGACACGTCCGGCCTTTCGCCGGAGGCCACCGAACTGGCCAATCTTCTCGCCCGCGAGATCGCCACCCTGCCGCCGGAGGCGGTGGCGGAACTGCTTGGCCGGCTCAAGATATTGGGGCGACCGGGGTAGCGCGAAAGCCGCCGCCGTCGGTCATCCCGGCCGAAGGCGAAGCCGCAGAGCCGGGATCGTCTGCGCGATCGAGCGATCCCGGATCGGGCTGCGCCCGTCCGGGATGACGCGCGCGCCCGTTTCACGTGAAACGCTGAGTCGGCTCAGCACTCGTTCCGGGGCCGAATCAGAGGATGTAGCGGCTGAGGTCGGTATTGCCGGCGAGGTCGGCGACGCGGGAGCGGACATAGTCGCCATCCACCACCACCCGGTCGCCCGCGCGGTCCGGCGCGGTGAAGGACAGATCGTCCAGCACCCGCTCGATCACCGTCTGCAGCCGCCGGGCGCCGATATTCTCCACCGAGGCATTCACCTGCACGGCGATGTCGGCGATGGCCGCCACCGCTTCCTCGGTGATGACGAGCTCGACCCCTTCCGTGCCCATCAGCGCCACCGACTGCTTGACGAGGCTCGCCTCGGTCTCGGTGAGGATGCGGGTGAAGTCTTCCCGCGTCAGCGCTTCCAGCTCGACCCGGATCGGCAGCCGGCCCTGAAGCTCGGGCAGCAGGTCCGAGGGCTTGGAGACGTGGAAGGCGCCGGAGGCGATGAACAGGATGTGGTCGGTCTTCACCGCGCCGTGCTTGGTGGAGACGGTCGTGCCCTCGATCAGCGGCAGCAGGTCGCGCTGCACGCCCTCGCGCGAGACATCGGCGCCGCCGCGCCGCTCCGAGCCGGCGATCTTGTCGATCTCGTCGAGAAAGACGATGCCGTTTTCCTCCACCGAGCGGATGGCTTCCTGCACGATGGCGTCCTGGTCGATCAGCTTGTCGGCCTCTTCCGAGAGCAGCAGCGGATGGGCGTCCTTCACCGTCACCCGGCGCGGCTTGGAGCGGCCGCCAAAGGCCTTGCCCAGCATGTCGCCGATGGAGACCGCGCCCATCTGCGCGCCGGGCATGCCGGGAATTTCGAACATCGGCAGGCCCTGATTGCCCGAGGCGATCTCGATCTCGATCTCCTTGTCGTCCATCAGCCCGTCGCGCAGCTTCTTGCGGAAGCTCTCGCGGGTGCCGGCCGAGGCGGTGGCGCCGACCAGCGCGTCGAGCACCCGTTCCTCGGCGGCGAGATGCGCCTTGGCCTCGACGCCCTTGCGGCGCACCTCGCGCACCAGGCCGATGCCGATTTCGACGAGATCGCGGATGATCTGTTCGACATCGCGCCCGACATAGCCGACCTCGGTGAACTTGGTCGCCTCGACCTTGAGGAAGGGCGCGCCGGCGAGCTTGGCGAGGCGGCGGGAGATTTCCGTCTTGCCGACGCCGGTGGGGCCGATCATCAAAATGTTCTTCGGCAGCACTTCCTCGCGCAGCTGCCCTTCCAGCTGCTGGCGGCGCCAGCGGTTGCGCAGCGCGATGGCGACCGCGCGCTTGGCCTTGTGCTGGCCGACAATGTAGCGGTCGAGCTCGGAGACGATTTCGCGGGGCGAGAAGCTGGTCATGACGATGAGGCGATCCGCGTCGAGAGATGAACAGGGGGGCGGGGCAGGCGCTGCGCCAACCCGGCCGGCAGGAGCGCGAGCACGCCCCGACGCAGCGGGTGCCAGAGCGCGCTCAGCAAGAGGATCAGGGCGCCGAGCACCAACAGGCTCAGCGGCGTCGAGCTATCGGCGAAGCCGCTCACCTCGATGAGCGAGGCGAAGGCGAAGCCGGCATAGGCGAGGCCGGAGACCAGAAGCGCGCGGCGGTCGATCAGAATGGCGACCACGCCGAGCACGGCGAACACTGCCAGCACCGGCAGCGCGCTGGTCTCGCCGGGCGTGCCGTCCGGCCAGATGAAGCCGTGGATGAGCGGATGCACGATCAGCGGCGCCGCCAGCAGATGCAGCCAGAAAGCGATGTCGGTGCGCCGCGTCAGCCGCTGCGGATCGCTGATGTCGAAACGCATGGCGAGGGCGAAGACGCCGAGGCCGCAGACCATCAGCACCGGATTGATCGCGGCCTCGATGCCGCCGGGCGCCACGGCCGCGACCAGGCCGACCACGATCGCGACCAGCGCGGCGGCGCCGGCGGCGATGGTGATCGGCACCCGGAAGCGCCAGTAATGCAGCGTCGCGGCCGCCAGCGTCGCCAGACCGGCGAGCGCCAGGGTCACGGGTTGCTCGCTCAGCGACAGGACGCTCGGGAACAGAGGCACGGTGCTGCCCAGCGCGGCCGACGCCGCCACGAACACCGAGGCGCAGAACACCACGAGCAGCACGATGCTGGGCAGCGCCATGCGCTGCACGCGGGTGAAGAATTCCGCCAGCAGCCAGCTGGCCGCGGCGATCGCGGCCCACATGCCGGCGGGGCCGAGCGCCGCGCTGAAATAGCCCAGCGCGCCGAGAAACAGCGCGAGGCCGATGGTGACGAAGATGTCGCCGAAGCCGGTGACGAGGCGCAGCCGCTCGTCATCCTCCGGCGGCGGCAGGATGGCGTCGGTGCTGGCGCCCGATGCCAGCTCGGCCTCCAGGGCGCGCAGGCGCTCGGCCTGCTCGGGCGAGATGATGCCGCGCTCGGTCGCGATGAGAACGGTCTGCTGCGAAAGGGTCACCCGATCGTCTCCACCACCACATTATGGTTGGTGTAGATGCAGATATCGGCGGCGATGGCGAGACTCTTGCGCACGATGGCCTCGGCGTCCTTGCCGCTGTCGGCGAGTGCGCGGGCCGCCGCCAGCGCGAAGCCGCCGCCCGAGCCGATGGCCGCGATGCCGTTCTCCGGCTCCAGCACGTCGCCGGTGCCGGTGAGCACCAGCGTCACCTGGGCATCGGCGACGATCATCATCGCCTCCAGCCGGCGCAGATAGCGGTCGGTGCGCCAGTCCTTGGCGAGCTCGACGCAGGCGCGCTGCAGCTGGCCCGGATACTGCTCCAGCTTGGCTTCCAGCCGCTCGAACAGGGTGAAGGCGTCCGCCGTGGCGCCGGCGAAGCCGCCGATCACGTCGCCCTTGCCGAGCCGGCGCACCTTGCGGGCGTTCGACTTCATCACCGTGTTGCCGAGCGTCACCTGCCCGTCGCCGCCAATGGCGACGCGCCCGTCCGCGCGGACGGAGACGATGGTGGTGCCGTAGATCGTGTCGGGGGAATGGGTCATGAAGGGCTCCGCTCGAAGCCCCTTACTTAAGGCCTCAATGCGCGGGCGCAACTCGCCGCGCCCGCAGCCTCCGCTGTCATGCGTGCATATGGCATAGCAACCGCATAGCTGCTAAGAGGCGCGCTCTTTCCGGGAGCCCTTTGCTATGCGCACGGCCAGCATCACCCGCGCCACCAAGGAAACGCAGATCCGCCTCTCCGTCGATCTCGACGGCACGGGGAAGGCGACCATCGCGACCGGGGTGGGCTTTTTCGACCATATGCTGGACCTTCTCGCCCGCCATTCGCGCATCGACATGGAGATCGAGGCCAAGGGCGACCTGCATATCGATTTCCACCACACGGTGGAGGATGTCGGCATCGCGCTCGGCCAGGCGGTGAAGGCGGCGCTGGGCGACATGCGCGGCGTCACCCGCTATGCCAGCCTCCACCTGCCGATGGACGAGACGCTGACCCGCGTCGCGCTCGACATTTCCGGCCGGCCCTTTCTCGTGTTCCGCACCGAGTTCGCGGTGGCGAAGATCGGCGCGTTCGACACCGAGCTGGTGCGCGAGTTCTTCCAGGCCTTCGCCATCAATGCCGGTCTGACCCTGCATGTGGAGACTCTCTATGGCGCCAATGCGCACCATATAGCCGAGAGCTGCTTCAAGGGTCTGGCCCGCGCGCTGCGCGCGGCGGTGGCGATCGATCCGGCGGCGGCGGGGGAAATTCCCTCCACCAAGGGCAGCCTTGGCGGCTGACGGGGCAGGAACGGGCACGGCATGGCGGTCTGGACGGTTTTCGAACCCGAGGAGGCGGAGACGCGGCGCAGCACCCAGCAATGGGCGGACGGCTTCGTCTTCGTGCCCGAACGCCTGTCCTGGAGCGCGCTGCCCGTCGCGCCGCTGGTGCTGCTGCGCCACCGCCTGTGGCTGGCTTTCGTCGGCTATGCGCTGCTGCAGGCGGCGGTGATCCTCGCCGTCAGCGTGCTCGACCTGCCCGACCGTGCGCTGGTGCTGCTGCTCGTCGGCAATATCGCCGTCGCCGTGGGCCTGCCGGGTCTGCGGCGGTCTAAGCTGCTCACCCAGGGCTATGAGGAGGCGGGCTGCGTGGTGGCGCATACGCTGGAAGCCGCCGAACAGCGCTATTTCGACGCCCGGCTCGGCGACGTGGCCACGCCGCGTCCTTTCCTGCCGCCGATGGGCGGCGCCCGTGTCCCTGCCGGGGCGCGGCCGGCCGAAGCCGGCGTGCTCGGCCTGTTTCCGGAGGCGACAAGATGACCCCGCCTGCCCCCGTCGCTTTGATCGACTACGGTTCCGGCAATCTGCATTCCGCCGGCAAGGCGCTGGAGCGCGCCGCGCGCGAGGGCGGCAGCGGCAAGGCCGTGCTGGTGACGGCCGACCCCGACGTGGTGCGCCGCGCCGATCGTATCGTGTTGCCCGGGGTGGGCGCCTATGCCGACTGCCGGCGCGGGCTCGACGCCGTGCCCGGCATGGTGGAGGCGCTGACCGAGGCGGTGATGGAACGGGGCCGGCCGTTTCTCGGCATCTGCGTCGGGCTGCAATTGATGGCGACGCGCGGGCTGGAACATGGCGACACTGCCGGGCTCGGCTGGATCGACGGCGAGGTGGTGAAGATCGAGCCGGCCGATCCGACGCTGAAGATCCCGCATATGGGCTGGAATTCGCTCGACGTGGCGCGCCCGCACCCGCTGCTGGCCGGCATTCCCACCGGCGAGGGCGGGCTCGACGCCTATTTCGTCCATTCCTATCACCTCAACGCCGCGCGTGCGGGCGATGTGATCGCGACCACTTCTTATGGCGGTGCCGTCACCGCCATGGTCGGCCGCGACAACCTCGCCGGAACGCAGTTCCATCCCGAGAAGAGCCAGCGCCTCGGCCTCGCCCTTCTCGCCAATTTCCTGAAGTGGGCGCCGTGATCCTCTTTCCCGCCATCGATCTCAAGGAAGGCAAGTGCGTGCGCCTGCAGCAGGGCGACATGGCACGCGCCACCATCTTCAACCACGACCCCGCCCAGCAGGCGGCGCAGTTCGAGGCCCAGGGTTTCCGCTATCTGCACATTGTCGATCTCGACGGTGCCTTTGCCGGCGCGCCGGTGAACGCGGCGCCGGTGGAGCGCATTCTCGAAGCCGTCACCATGCCGGTGCAGCTCGGCGGCGGCATTCGCGACATTGGCCGGGTCGAGGACTGGCTGGAAAAGGGCATCACCCGCGTCATCCTCGGCACGGCGGCGGTGCGCGACCCCGCCTTCGTCAGGCAAGCGGCGCGCCGTTTTCCCGGCCGCGTGGCGGTGGGGCTCGACGCCAAGGACGGGCGCGTGGCGGTGGAAGGCTGGGCCGAGACCTCGGACCTCACCGCGCTGGAACTGGCGCAGCGCTTCGAGGATGCCGGCGTGGCCGCCATCATCTACACCGACATTGCCCGCGACGGGCTGCTGAAGGGCCTCAATATGGAGGCCACCATCGCGCTGGCGGAGGCGATCTCCATTCCGGTCATCGCCTCGGGCGGGCTCGCCTCGCTCGACGACGTGAAGGCGCTGATGGAGCCGCGCGCCGCGAAGCTGGAAGGCGCCATCACCGGAAGGGCGCTCTATGATGGCCGGCTCGATCCGCGCGCCGCGCTGGCGCTGGTGGCGGGGCGGACGGCATGAGCGACGCAGCCGCCCGGGGGGATTCCATGCTGAAGGTCCGCGTCATCCCCTGCCTCGACGTCAAGGACGGCCGGGTCGTCAAGGGCGTGAAATTCGTCGATCTGCGCGACGCCGGCGATCCCGTGGAGGCGGCCAAGGCCTATGACGCCGCCGGCGCCGACGAACTCTGCTTTCTCGACATCACCGCCAGCGTCGAGGCGCGCAGCACGCTGATCGATGTGGTGAGCCGCACCGCCGAACAGTGCTTCATGCCGCTCACCGTCGGTGGCGGCGTGCGCACGGTGGAGGACATCCGCGCGCTGCTCAACGCCGGCGCCGACAAGGTGTCGATCAACACGGCGGCGGTGAACCGGCGGGACTTCGTGCGCGAGGCGGCGGAAAAGTTCGGCGAGCAGTGCATCGTCGTCGCCATCGACGCCAAGAAGGTCTCTGCCGAGGGCGAGCCTGATCGCTGGGAAATCTTCACCCATGGCGGGCGCAACCGCACCGGCATCGACGCCGTGGAGTATGCCAGGGAAGTCGTCGCGCTCGGGGCCGGCGAAATCCTGCTCACCTCCATGGACCGCGACGGCACCGGCGAAGGCTTCGACCTGAAGCTGACCCGCGCGATTTCCGATGCGGTGACGGTGCCGGTGATCGCGTCCGGCGGCGTCGGCACGCTCGATCACCTCGTCGACGGCATTCGCGAGGGCGGGGCCTCGGCGGTGCTGGCGGCCTCGATCTTCCATTTCGGCACCTTCACCATCGGCGCCGCCAAGGAAGCCCTGGCGCAAGCCGGCCTCCCCGTCCGGCGCGGCGGTGGCGACAGCGCGGAGACGGCCTGATGACCGACACACCCACCCGCGTCACCCTCGAAGAACTGGCCGCCATCGTCGCCCGGCGTGCTGCGGCCGAGGGCGAGCCGTC
The DNA here is from genome assembly GCF_030813495.1 of Ancylobacter polymorphus. Lineage (GTDB taxonomy): Bacteria > Pseudomonadota > Alphaproteobacteria > Rhizobiales > Xanthobacteraceae > Ancylobacter > Ancylobacter polymorphus. The sequence continues at coordinate 52,535 of NZ_JAUSUI010000002.1, forward strand.
CTACACCCGCACCCTGCTCGCCAAGGGCGTCGCCAAATGCGCGCAGAAGCTGGGCGAGGAAGCGGTGGAGACGGCGCTCGCCGCCGTCGGCACCGATACGAAAGCGGTCATTTCCGAAAGCGCCGATCTTCTCTACCATCTTGCCGTGCTGCTTCAGGCGCGCGGCGTGTCGCTGGATGACGTGTATGCGGAGCTCGGCCGCCGGACGAACCAGTCCGGCCTGGAGGAAAAGGCGTCCCGCCCCAAGGGCTGAGGGCGCCATCCCCTTGTTCCCGACGGCCGTTCTCCGGCCGGCGGCCAGTATCCTGCCTTCAACTAAGGTGGTATACGGTCGACCAACGCCCGGCGCTTTGAATGTCCGGGCGAGCCGGGAAACGCTACCATGGACCTGAAGCTCGACGGGGCGGTGCTGTCGCCTTTCCGTCAATTCAGCCGCGCCGAATGGGCGGCTTTGCGCGCCGACACGCCCCAACCCTTGAAGCCGGACGAGATCCAGCGGCTGCAGGGTCTCAATGACCGGCTGTCGCTTCCCGAGATCGAGGAAATCTACCTGCCACTGTCGCGCCTGCTCTCGATCTATGTCGGGGCGACGCAGAAACTGTTCCGGCAGATGCAGAAATTCCTCGGCCCCGAGCAGAACGGCAAGATGCCCTATATCATCGGCGTCGCCGGCTCGGTGGCGGTCGGCAAGTCCACCACCGCCCGCGTGCTGCAGGCGCTGCTGGCGCGCTGGCCGAACACGCCGAAGGTGGCGCTGGTGACCACGGACGGCTTCCTGCTGCCCAATGCCATTCTGGAACAGGAAGGGCTGATGGGGCGCAAGGGCTTCCCGGAAAGCTACGACCTGCCGGCGCTGCTGCACTTCCTCACCGACATCAAGGCCGGCCGCCGGCCGGTGCGGGCGCCGCTCTACAGCCATTTCGACTATGACGTGACGCCCAATGCGGCGATCGAGGTCGATCAGCCCGATATTCTCATCGTCGAGGGGCTGAATGTGCTGCAGACCAGCCGCCCGCCCAAGGATGGCAAGGGCATTCCCTTCGTCTCCGACTTCTTCGACTTCAAGGTCTATATCGACGCCGACGAGACCATTCTGGAGCGCTGGTATGTCGAGCGCTTCATGCGGCTGCGCGAAACCGCCTTCCGCGATCCCAAAGCCTATTTCCACCGCTATTCCAGCCTCACAGGCGCGGAGGCGGACGCCACCGCCCGCGCCATCTGGCGCTCGATCAACCTCGTGAACCTGCGCGAGAACATCCTGCCCACCCGCCAGCGCGCCGACCTCATCCTGCGCAAGGGCGGCGACCACGAGGTCGAGGCGGTGGCGCTGAGGAAGCTCTGACGTGACGGCGGCGGTCGACATCGTGCCCGGCTGCCGCTACTGGCCGGGCTGGCTCGACCGGCAGGGGCAGGAAGCGCTGGCGGAGGAGCTGCGCGCCGTCCTCGCTGCGGCGCCGCTGTTCACCCCGCTCATGCCGCGCACGGGCAAGGCTTTCTCCGTCCGCATGTCCAATTGCGGGCCGCTCGGCTGGGTGTCGGACGTGTCGGGCTATCGCTACCAGCCGACCCATCCCGAGACCGGCCAGCCCTGGCCGCCCTTCCCGCCTGTGCTGATCCGCGCCTGGGACGCGCTGGCGGGCGTCGATCTGGCACCCGAGGCCTGCCTCATCAACTGGTATGGGCCTGAGGCGCGAATGGGGCTGCATCAGGACCGCGACGAGGAGGAGTTTTCCGCTCCGGTTCTCTCGCTGTCGCTCGGCGACACCGCGCTGTTCCGCATCGGCGGCACGGCGCGCAGCGATGCCACCCGTTCGCTCCGCCTCGCCTCGGGCGACGCGCTGCTGCTGGCAGGGCCGGCGCGGCTGGCCTTTCACGGCATTGACCGCATCTATCCCGGCACCTCGACGCTTTTGAAGCAGCCGGGGCGCATCAATCTGACGTTACGGCGGGTACACAGGGCGGGCACGAGCGAAATTCGGCCTTGATGAATGCGCAGAAAGGGCGAAGTTACAGCCGCCTTGAGTTTTGAAGGATTGCGAATGCGCCGTGTTGCCCGCCTTGCCGCCGCTGCCTTTGTGCTGGCGGCGCTCGCCCTTCCCGCTGCCGCCCAGACGGTGTTCGTCAATGAGGGCACGATCGGCCTGGTGCCGCCGGAGGGCATGATCCCCGTGCCCGGCGTGCCCGGCTTCCAGGACCGTGCCGCCAGCGCCTCGCTGCTCGTGCTTGAAATGCCCAAGCCCGCTTATGAGGAGATCACCAAGAGCTTCGCCGCCAAGGAGCTGGAGAAGCAGGGCGTGACGGTGGAGGAGCGCCGCGACGTGACGCTCGCCGATGGCGTGCCGGCGGTGCTGCTCAAGGGCTTTCAGACCGTGGGTGCCGGGGCGCTGAAGAAATGGATCCTCATCGCCGGCGGCAAGGACCAGACCGGCATGGTGACGGTGCAGTTCCCCGAGGCTTCCAGCAGCCGCTATCCCGACGCCAAGGTCGAGGAGGCGCTGAAGACCGTGGTGTTCCGCGCGCCCCCCAGCACCGAGGAAATGCTCGCCAAGCTGCCCTTCACGCTGGACCAGCTGAGCGGCTACAAGGTGATGAAGGTGATCGGCAATAATGCGGTGCTGCTCACCAAGGCCGATGCCGCCCCGGCGGACAAGGGCGAGATGCAGTCCCAGTCCTTTTTCATCGTCGCCGTCGGGCCCGGTGAAATTCGCGAGGATGAGCGGGAGGCGGTGGCCAAGCGGGCGATCGCCAGCGTGCCGGGCATCAAGGAACTGCGCGTCGAGCGCGGCGGCCCGCTGCGCGTCGGCGGCCAGCCCGGCTATGAGCTGATCGCCAATGCGGTGGACCAGCAGAGCGGTACGCCGGTGAAGGTGGCGCAGTGGCTCAGCTTCGGCCGCAACGGCTATCTGCGCATGGTCGGCGTGGCGGCGACGGAGAATTTCGACACCGACTACACCGCCATGCGGGCCGTGCGCGACGGCGTGACCCTGCGCTGATCTTCTGAACCACCCGCAAAAAAGGGCCCCGCGGGGCCCTTTTTCAGGTCGGATGTGCCGGCGCGCGCGGAGCGCGGCTCAGTTTCCGGCCGGCGGGGCGTCCGTGGGGGCCGCCTTCGGCCCGCCCTTGGAGACACCGACCAGCGCCGGGCGCAGCACGCGCTCGCCGAGCTTGTAGCCGGGCTGGATGACCTGAACCACGGTGCCGGTGGGCACCTCGGTGTTGGGCACCTCGAACATCGCCTGATGCATGTTCGGATCGAACTTCGCCCCTTCCGCCTCGATGCGCGCCACGCCGTGCTTGGACAGCGCGTGCAGCAAAGCGCGGCCGGTGAGGTCGATGCCTTCCAGCAGCGTCTTCAGCGTACCGTCGGCCTTGGCGCGGGCCTCGGCGTCGATGGCGCCGAGCGCGCGCTCGAAATCGTCGGCCACGGTGAGGATGTCGCGGGCAAAGCCGGTGATGCCGTAGATCTTGGCGTCCGCCACCTCGCGCTCGGCGCGGCGGCGCACATTGTCGGCCTCGGCGAAGGCGCGCAGGAACTTGTCCTTCAGCGCGGCGATCTCGGCCTCGAGCTGTTCCTTCTCGGCGGCGAAGGCGGCAGCGAGGTCGTCCGGCGCGCCCGCAGCGCCGTGGCCGGCGTCGACAGTCTGATCACCCGTTTCGGGCTGGTCAGCCGGAGTGCGGTTTTCGTCGCTCATGAATACCTCGTCGAACAATGAATCCGTCCCGGCGGCAGGGCCGCACGGACGCCCGCCATATCGGGGCGGAAGCCGCAAAAATCAAGCCGCGTCAATCCCCGGACCGGCGAGGACGCGGCTGACGACGCGGGCGGTGAAGTCGACCATCGGCACGATGCGGGCATAGTTGAGCCGCGTCGGCCCGATGACGCCGAGCACGCCGACCACCCTGCCCTGCCCGTCGCGATAGGGCGCGACGATGGTGGAGGAGCCCGACAGCGAGAACAGCTTGTTCTCCGAGCCGATGAAAATGCGCAGGCCCTGCGCGTCCTCGGCCCGCCCGAGCAGGTCCACAACCTCCTGCTTGGCTTCGAGATCGTCGAACAGCAGACGCACCCGCTCCAGATCCTCGATGGCGCGCAGATCGTGCAGCAGCCGCGTCTGGCCGCGCACGATGAGCCGCCGCTCCGCCTTGTCGCCGCCCGACCAGCTGGCCATGCCGCTTTCCACCACCCGCGCCGTCACCTCGTCGAGTTCGGCGCGGCGGGCGGCGAGGGTGCGCTCCACCTCGGTGCGCAGTTCCACCAGCGTGCGCCCGCGCGTCAGCGCGCTGAGGAAGTTGGTCGCTTCCACCAGCGCGGAGGAGGGCAGGCCCTTGGGCAGCGGCACGAGGCGGTTTTCCACCTCGCCATCCTCGGAGACGAGGATCAGCAACGCCCGGCTGGGGTCGAGCGGCACGAATTCGATATGTTTGAGCCGCACATCGGTCTTGCCTGTCGTGACGACGCCAGCGCCGCGCGAGAGGCCGGAGAGCAGGTTGGAGGCTTCCGCCAGCACCCCGTCCACCGTCTGGGCGCGGGCGGCGGCGCGCACCTGGGTCTCGATCGAGTTGCGCTCGTCTTCCGAAACGTCGCCGATCTCCAGCAGCGCATCGACGAAGAAGCGCAGCCCCAGCTCGGTCGGCAGACGGCCGGCGCTGGTGTGGGGAGCGAAGATCAGCCCCGCCGCTTCGAGGTCCGCCATCACATTGCGCACCGAGGCGGGCGACAGGGTCATGGGGATGAGCCGGGAGATGTTGCGCGAGCCGGCCGGCTCGCCGGTGGCGAGATAGGTCTCGACAATCTGCCGGAAAATCTCGCGCGAGCGCTCGTCGAGCCGCGCCAGCGACGGCGCGGTGGCGGAGAGAAATGGGTCGAGGGGCATCGCGGGGCCTGTCCCTTGTCTCGTCTACCCGGTCATGGGTGTCTATTATCTCGGTAATCGCCGCCCATGTACAAGGCGGCGCGTGCCGAGGCCCCGTCATTGGGCCGTGAGGGACGGCTGGCGATTGCACCGGGCCCGCGCCGCCCTTACAAGGTCCGCCCACAGGGCCTGTCGCGACGGGCCCGCCGCCGCCGTTCAGGAGATCGTCCGCATGCGCCCTTCCCGCCGCCTTCCCGACGAGATGCGGGCCGTAAGCTTCGAGCGCGGCGTGCTGCGCCATGCCGAGGGTTCCTGCCTCGTCAAGTTCGGCGAGACCCATGTGCTCGTCGCCGCCACGCTGGAAGAGCGGCTGCCGCCCTGGCTGAAGGGGCAGGGGCGCGGCTGGGTGACGGCGGAATATGGCATGCTGCCGCGCGCCACCCATGACCGCACGCGCCGTGAGGCTTCTGCCGGTAAGCAGTCCGGCCGCACCCAGGAAATCCAGCGCCTCATCGGCCGGTCGCTGCGCGCGGTGATGGATCTGGAAAAGCTCGGCGAGCGGCAGATCACCATTGATTGCGACGTGATCCAGGCCGATGGCGGCACCCGCACCGCTTCCGTCACCGGGGCGTGGATCGCGCTGCATGACTGCCTGAGCTGGATGAAGGCGCGCGGCATGCTCTCCACCCTGCCGCTGCGCGACCATCTCGCCGCCGTTTCCTGCGGCATCATCGACGGCGAGCCGCGGCTCGATCTCGACTATGCCGAGGATTCCGAGGCGCATACCGACGTCAACTTCGTCATGACCGGCTCCGGCGGCTTCGTCGAGGTGCAGGGCACGGCGGAGAAGACGCCGTTCACCGAGGACGAGTTCAACGCCATGCTCGGCCTCGCCCGCAAGGGCGTCGCCAAGCTGGTCGATCTGCAGAAGCTGGCCGTCGCATGAGCCCCGCCGCGCACCGCCGGCTCGAAGGCCGGGTCGTCATCGCCACCCATAATCCCGGCAAGCTGGAAGAGATGCGGGGCCTGCTGGCGCCCTATGGCATCGACGCCGTGTCCGCCGGCGAGCTCGGCCTGCCCGAGCCGGAGGAAACCGGCCTCACCTTCGGCGAGAATGCCCGCATCAAGGCCATCGCCGCCGCCAATGCGTCGGGCCTGCCGGCCTTCGCCGACGATTCCGGCCTGTGCGTCGATGCGCTGGGCGGCGCGCCGGGGCTCTACACCGCCCGCTGGGCGGGGCCGGAAAAGGACTTCATGGCCGCGATGACGCGGGTGGAGGAGGAACTGCGCGATGCCGGGGCCGAACTCCCCGACCTGCGCAAGGCGCATTTCATCTCCGCCTTGTGCCTCGCCTGGCCCGACGGGCATGTCGAGGATTTCGAGGGCGTGGTGAACGGCACGCTGGTCTGGCCGCCGCGCGGGCCGGCCGGCTTTGGCTATGATCCGATGTTCCAGCCCGATGGCCATGAGCGCACTTTCGGCGAGATGAGCGGCGCCGAGAAGCACGGCCTGCCGCCGCATGGGCGCGGCCTCTCCCACCGCGCGCGGGCCTTCATGACGCTGGCGCAGGCCTGCCTCGGGGCGACGTTTGACTGAGCGCGCCCCCGCGCCGCCGCCGGCGGACCCCGGCTTCGGCGTCTATGTGCATTGGCCGTTCTGCAAGGCGAAATGCCCCTATTGCGACTTCAACTCGCATGTCCGCCATGCGCCGCCGGACCAGGCGCGCTTCGTGGCGGCGTTCCGGGCCGAGATCGCGCATACGCGCGAACGCATCGGCCAGCGGCGGACCCACAGCGTGTTCTTCGGCGGCGGCACACCGTCGCTGATGGAGCCGGCGACGGTCGGCGCCATTCTCGACGCCATTAACGAGGCCTGGCCGCTCGACGCGCGCGCCGAGGTGACGCTGGAGGCCAACCCCACCAGCGTCGAGGCCGGCCGTTTTCGCGGCTATCGCGCCGCGGGCGTCAACCGCGTCTCGCTCGGCGTGCAGGCCTTGGACGACGCCGCGCTGAAGGCGCTGGGGCGCATGCACAGCGCGGAGGAGGCGCTCGGCGCGGTGGCGGTGGCGCGCGCCGCCTTCGAGCGCGTCTCCTTCGATCTCATCTATGCCCGGCCGGACCAGCGGCCGGCGGACTGGGCGGCGGAGCTGCGCCGCGCCATCGACGAGGGCTGCGAGCATCTCTCGCTCTACCAGCTGACCATTGAGGAGGGCACGCCCTTCGCCGCCCTCCACCGCGCCGGCCGGCTGATCGTGCCCGAGGACGAGGTCGCGCGCGCCCTGTGGGACGTGACGCAGGAGACGACGCGCGCCGCCGGCCTGCCGGCCTATGAGATTTCCAACCATGCCCGCCCGGGCGCGGAGAGCCAGCACAATCTGCTGTACTGGCGCTATGGCGAATATGCCGGCATCGGGCCCGGCGCGCATGGACGGCTCGACACGCCGGAGGGGCGGGTCGCCACCTCCACCGAGCGCGGCCCGGAGGAATGGGTGGCGAAGGTGGAGGCGCAGGGCCATGGTGTCATCGCCGACGAGACGCTGACCCGCGCCGAGCAGGCCGACGAATATCTGCTGATGGGGTTGCGGCTCATGGAGGGCATCGACCGCGCCCGCTTCGCCCGGCTGGCGGGGCGCGGCTTCGACCCCGCGCGCGTGGCGGCGCTGCTGGAAGACGGCATGATCGAGGAACTGCCGGGGAACCGCCTGCGCGCCACCGCGCTCGGCCTGCCGGTGCTCGATGCGCTTGTCGCCGATCTGGCGGCGTAGGGGGACGCGGCGGCTCCCTTTCGGCCGTCATCCCGGCCGAGCGCAGCGGGAGCCGGGATCGTCTGCCGCCTGTTTCCTACGAGATAGCGATCCCGGATCGGTCCTGCGGACCGTCCGGGATGACGGCGAATGAAAGCCCCTCACCCCTGCGCGAAGCTGCGCGGGGCCGGGCTGACGATGTGGCTGGTGCCGCCGGAAATCTGCATCACCGCCAGCCCGCGCTGATTGGTGCCATCGGCGCGGAAGCGGAAAATGCCGTCGACGCCGGAAAAGCCCGACGGGTTCTGGATCGCCGCATCGGTGATGCCGTTCTCGCCATAGGAGTTCACCAGCGCCGCCATCAGCGACACCGCGTCATGCGAGAGCGTGGTGGTGCGCACCGGCTCGCTGCCGAAGCGGGCGCGGTAGCGGGCGGCGAAGGCGCGGAAGCCGGCTGTGTCCGGCGCGGCGAAGAGGCCGCCATTCATCGCGGGATTGGCGAACAGCTTGGCATCGTCCCACAGGCCGGTGCCGATCAGCTGCTTGCCGGCGAGGCTGGCGCCGGAGCCCGACAGCGCCTGCACGATCTGCGGCACGGTGCCGGCGGCATCCGGGAGGAACACGGCATCCGCCTGCGCCATCGAGCCGGCAAGGCGGCGCGCGGCCTCGGCCGCCCGGCCCGAGGCGTAGCGCTCCAGCCCGACCACGCGCCCGCCGACCACAGGCACGGTCTCGCGGAAGGCGGCCTCGACCACCGAGCCATAGGCATTGTCCGGCACCAGCCCGACATAGGAGCGCCGGCCCTGGGAGGCGGTGTAGCGGATGACGCGCTCGACATCGGTCTGCGGCAGGAAGCTGAGGAGATAGACCCCCTGCGTCGCCACATTGGTATCGGTGGAAAAGCCGACCAGCGGCACGCCGCGCTGGCGTGCCACCTGTCCGGCGGCGGCGACGGAATGGGCGAAGAGCGGACCGATGAGCGCGCGGGCGCCCTCGTCCAGGGCCTGGCTGGCAGCGGCCTGCGCCCCCGGCCCGGTGCCGCCATCATCCTTGACGATCAGCCTTATCCGCGCGCCGGAAAATTCCGACAGCGCCATTTCGGCGGCATTGCGCAGCGAGAGCGCCACCGCCCCGGCATTTCCGCTGGCGCCGAGCGGCAGGATGAGGCCGATGGGGGTGCCGGTGCCGAGGGCGGGAGTGGCGGTCGGCGGAGCCTCCGGCAGCGGCAGCGCCGCCTGCGGCGCCCCCATATCCGGCCCGGAGGAGCAAGCGGCCAGCCCCGCCGCGCCCGCCATGAGGAGAAAACCGCGCCGGCTCGTCCGGGCGAGGCCTGTGCGGATCGCGGCCGTATCCCTAGCGTTCATGCGGTGCGTTCGGCTCGGCTGTGCGCCTGCCACCCTGGCCGACGTCGCCTACCTTTTTAGGACGGCGGGACTCGCGCTGTCACCTTCTCCGCGCGGCCGGGGGCGCGAAAGCGTTAAATATCCACGCGTTCGGCCGTCATTTTCCGCGAGCGCGGGCTCAGCGGGCCCGGCACGCGGCGCATGACGCGGGCCGCGCGGCTCTCTACAATGCACGCATGACCCTTTCTCCCGCTACCTCCGCTTCCTCCGAGACCTCCGCGCCGCGCAGCTTCCGTATCGGCGCGCACAGCCTGCCCGCCGCGCGGCCGCAGCCCGGGCTCTACATCGTCGCCACGCCGATCGGCAATCTCGGCGACGTGACCCTGCGCGCGCTGGAAACCCTTGCCGGGGCCGATCTCATCGCCTGCGAGGACACCCGCGTCACCCGCCGGCTGCTGGAGCGTTACGGTATCGAAACGAAGCTGGTGGCCTATCACGACCACAATGCCGAGCAGGCCCGCCCGCGCCTGCTCGCCCGGCTGGCGGAAGGCGGCGTGGTGGCGCAGGTGTCGGATGCGGGTACGCCGCTGGTTTCCGACCCCGGCTACAAGCTGGTGGCGGCGGCGATCGAGGCCGGGCACCGCGTCATTCCGCTGCCGGGCGCGTCGGCGAGCCTTGCCGCGCTGGTGGCCGCCGGCCTGCCGACCGACCGCTTCTTCTTCGAGGGCTTTTTGCCGCCCAAGAGCGGCGCCCGCCGCACCCGCATCAGCGAATTGAAGACGCTGCCGGCGACGCTGATCCTTTATGAGAGCGGCCCGCGCCTGCCCGACAGCCTCGCCGACCTCGCCGACGGGCTCGGCCCGCGCCCGGCGGCGGTGTGCCGGGAACTCACCAAGACTTTCGAGGAGGCGCGGCGTGGCACGCTGGACGCGCTCGCCGCCCATTATGTCGAGGCCGGCCCGCCCAAGGGCGAGATCGTGCTGGTGATCGGCCCGCCCATGGCGGAGGAATCGAGCGAGGCCGATCTCGACGCCGCGCTGAAAGCGGCCTTGGCCAGCCTTTCGGTGAAGGATGCCGCGGCGGCGGTGGCGACCGCGACCGGGCTGCCGCGCCGCGCGGTCTATGCCCGCGCGCTGGCCTTGCAGGGCGGCGATGGCTGACGGCGGCGCGCCGGAGGATGCGGGGCGTGCGCGGGCGCTTCAGCGCCGCCAGGCCGCCTTCACCCGGGGCATGGCGGCGGAAGCCGCCGCCGCCGCCCTGTTCGAGGCCGAAGGCTTCGCCATTCTGGAACGGCGCGTGCGCACCCCGCGCGGCGAGATCGACCTGGTGGCGCGGCGCGGCGATCTTGTCGTCTTCATCGAGGTGAAGGCCCGCGCCTCGCTGCGTTTCGCGGCCGAATCGATCCTGCCGCGCCAGCGCCGGCGGATCGTCGGCGCGGCGGAAATCTACCTCGCGCGCCATCCTGAGCTCGCCACGCTCGACCAGCGGCTCGACGTGGTTCTGGTCGCGCCCGGCGCGCCGCCGCTCCACCTGCCGGGCGCCTTCGAGGCGGAATGAGCGCGGGGTACGAGGCCGTGGCGCGGCGACGCGGGAGCGACTAAACAGGGAGATGAAAACGCCGCCGGGCACATCTGCCGCCGGCCGGCTCCCTCCTGTCGCAGACGGAACTCCCATGAGCCTCAACGTCGCCGTCCAGATGGACCCGATCGACCGCATCAACATTGCCGGCGATTCCGCCTTCGCCCTGATGTTGGAAGCGCAGGCGCGCGGCCACGCGCTCGCCTATTACACGCCCGACCGCATGGCGATGCGCGATGGCGAGGTGTTCGCCACCGTCCACCCGCTGGAGGTGCGCGATGTGAAGGGCGACCACTACACGCTCGGCGAGGCGCGCCGGGTGCGGCTCGATACGTTCGACGTGATCCTGATGCGGCAGGACCCGCCTTTCGACATGAGCTACATCACCGCCACGCATCTGCTGGAGCGCATTCACCCGAAGACGCTTGTCGTGAACGACCCCGCCCATGTGCGCAACGCGCCGGAAAAGATCTTCGTCACCGAATTCCCCGACCTGATGCCGCCGACGCTGATTACCCGCGACCTCGATGAGATCAAGGCGTTCCGCGACGAGTTCGGCGACATCGTGATGAAGCCGCTCTATGGCCATGGCGGCGCCTCGGTGTTCCGGCTCACCCGCGACGACCTGAATTTCGGCTCGCTCTACGACCTGTTCGCCACCACCTTGCGCGAGCCCTGGGTGGTGCAGCGCTTCCTCCCCGAGGTGAAGCACGGCGACAAGCGCATCATTCTGGTGGACGGCGTGTTCGCCGGTGCGGTGAACCGGGTGCCGAGCGAAGGCGATCTGCGTTCCAACATGGTGCGCGGCGGGGCTGCGGCGGAAACCGACCTCACCGCCCGCGAGCGCGAGATCTGCGAGCGGCTGGGCCCGGCGCTGCGGGCGCGCGGGCTGCTGCTGACCGGTATCGACGTGATCGACGGCCATCTCACCGAGATCAACGTCACCGCTCCCACCGGCATTCGCGCCATCAAGCGCATTGGCGGGCCGGACATCGCGGTGACGGTGTGGGACATGATCGAGGCCAAGCGCCGCTGAGGTCGGCCCGGCACGGCGTTGCAGGAAAAACGGCACCGCCCTGGGGGCGGTGCCGTCATTTCGTGCGCGCGAGGGCGTTCAGTGGACGCTGAGCGTCACCAGCTCGTTCTGCATCGCATTGGCGATCGCCGCTTCACGGCTGTCGGTCAGCATGATCGGCGTGCCGTCGGCGGCATGCAGGGTGAACAGCACCAGACCGGGCGAGAGATGCGCCTGCGGAAACATTTCCGCCGCTTCTTCCGAACGGATCGTGCGCAGATAGGCGATATGCCCGCCGCCGAGATTGGCGAAATCTTCCGCCGTGAGGGCGCCGGCGAGCGCCGAACCGGCGGAAGCGGGGTCGATGTGAAATTCATTGGTCATGATCGGCTACTCCTCTGCGTACAGTCGAGACCGCCTGGGGGACGTCGTCACTCATCCGTCGCAATGGTGATACGCCGGACGACGCGTTCCGGTTCCGGTCGCACCAGTTCGACGCAGAGCAGGCCGTTCTTCAGTTCGGCGCCGATCACCTTCATGCCTTCGGCCAGCACGAAGACGCGCTGGAACTGGCGGGCGGCGATGCCCCGGTGAAGAAAGACCCGCCCGGGCTCTTCGCTCTGGCGGCCGCGGATGACGAGCTCCTTCTCCTCCACCGTCACGTCGAGCTGCTCGCGGGTGAAGCCCGCGACGGCCAGGGTGATGCGGAGTTTTTCCGGCTGATCCGGCGTGGCCACCCGCTCGATATTGTAGGGCGGGTACCCGTCGGAACCTTTCATGACACGGTCGAGCGCCCGCTCGACCTCATCAAAGCCGAGCAGGAAGGGGCTCGACAGCGAGGGAATACGCGACATGCTCCCAAAGTCCTCGTCTGAAGCGACTTTGTGTGATGGGACCCGGTGAAGGCATCCCGTTGGGGAGCGATATGGGCCCGCGCCGGCCGCTGCGCAAGACGCCGGGTGTGGGTGGCGACGGGCAGGGGGAGAGCGTGGAACGCGTGGCCGGCCGCGCCGGGTGATGGCCGCGGTTGACCTGCAGCCTTCGCGCGCGACGTGGATTTCCGTTCGCGCCAGGACAATGCGCCGGAACAAATGCTTGGAGCCTTTCAGCCGAACAGGTGTTCAGCGGAAAGGCTCCCGGTGGGACGGGGCGATGGCCCCAAAATGCCGCGCTCAGGCGGCGTGGCGTTCGCCATTGACACCGAAATGATCGAGATAGCGCGGGTTGATCTTCTCCACCGGCAGCACGATCAGCACATCGGTGGTGCCGAACTGGCGGTCGATCACCGCGCCGCGCCCGATCTGCGCGCCGAGACGCAGATAGCCCTTGATGAGCGGCGGCAGCGCCAGCAGCGCCGCCTTGGCGTCCAGCGCCTCGACCGAAACAAGGTCCATCGGCGCGGCATGTTGCGGCAGCGCCTGCGCCGCCCATTCCGGATCGGTCGGCGCGAAATGGTGCAGGAAGGCCAGCGGACGGGCGAGCGCCTGCGGGTCGCAGCCTTCCAGGCTGGCGCAGCCGAACATCACGTCGATGCCATGGCGGCGCACATAGGCCCAGATACCGTGCCAGAGCAGCTCCACCGTGCGCTTGGTGCGGTAGGAGCTGAGCACGCAGGAGCGGCCGAGTTCGAGGAAGCGGCGGTGCGGGTGGCGCGCCAGCAGCGGGGCGATGTCGAACTCGCTCGCCGTGTAGAAACCGTTGTGCCGGTCGGCGATCTCCTGCCGCAGCAGGCGGTAGGTGCCGACGACGCGCGGCACGCGCCGGCCGCGCACCATGCGGCAGGATTCATGGTCGAGCACGAGAAGGTGATCGCAAATACCGTCAAAGGCGTCGACATCGCGCCGGGCGAGCCGCATGGCGGCGGCCGGGGTCGCCGACATTTCCTCGTAGAACACTTCGTAGCGCAGGCGCTGGGCGCGGCGCACATCCGCCGCCGTCACCGCGAGCCGCACTTCGAGCGCGCCGATGCGCCCCAGCGTTGCCGGGCCGGGCTCACCCCGGCTGCCGCGATGGCGCACGCCGGAATAGGAGCGCAAGGCCGGCATCAGGCGGGAGGGGGTGAGCGCCGCCGGCACCAGCCGCAGCGGCGCGGCACCGGGCAGGGCCGTTCGAGGGGTAAAGAAGCTGCGCAGGGCCGAGAGGCCGGGAGCGTTGAGCGAGGCGGCAAAGCGCGAGGTGGGCGGTGTCTCGACAGTCCCTTCGGCGAACAGCTGCGTCATGTCCGATCCCCCACGCTGCCTTCACTATAGCGTTTTGTGACAGGAATCACATTTCTCAGACGGTCATGTGACAGACGGGGGCACGGGTCGCGCCGGTGCCGGGGGACTGCCGAGCCGTCGTGTCGAGGCGCCTGCGCGGGCGGGGTGGCGATGACGGTCGGCCCGGACGCGACGCCCCCGTGCGCGGCGGCGACACACGCTGCATGTCCCCGGCAGGCCGCCGCGCGCTTTCGCCGTCAGGCGGCGGCGGCCTGGCGGTCGGCAGCGGCGCGGTAGGCCAAGGCCTCGGCGAGATGCCCCCGGCCGACTGTCTCCGCGCCGGCGAGATCGGCGAGAGTGCGCGCCACCCGCAGCACCCGGTGATAGCCGCGGGCGGAGAGGCGCATCAGCTTGGCCGCGTCCGCCAGCAGGGCCGTGCCGGCGGCGTCGGGTGTGGCGATCTCTTCGAGGATCGGGCCCGTCGCCTCGGCATTGGTGAACAGGTCAGGCCGCCCGAGTGCCAGGAAGCGCTCGCGCTGAAGCCTGCGCGCCTGCGCCACCCGCCGCGCCACGGCCGCACTGGGCTCCGAGGGACCCGGGCGAACCAGATCGACCGCTGCGACGGCCGGCACGTCGAGATGCAGGTCGACCCGGTCGAGGAACGGGCCGGAGAGGCGCGCCTGATATTCCGCCGCGCAGCGCGGCCCGCGCCGGCAGCTCTGCCCCGGTTCGCCGGCGCGGCCGCAGCGGCAGGGATTCATCGCCGCGATCAGCTGGAAGCGGGCGGGATAGGAAATCCGGTGATTGGCGCGTGCGATGACCGCCTCGCCGGTTTCCAGCGGCTGGCGCAGCGAATCGAGCACGGCGGGGGCGAATTCCGGCAATTCGTCGAGGAACAGCACGCCATTATGCGCCAGCGAGACCTCGCCCGGCCGGGCCCGCATGCCGCCGCCCACCATCGCCGCCATGCTGGCGGAATGGTGCGGCGCGCGGAACGGGCGCCGGCTGGTCAGTGCCCCGCCCTGCAGCGTACCGGCCACCGAGGCGACCATAGACACTTCCAGCAGCTCCGAGGGGGTGAGCGGCGGCAGCAGCGAGGGCAGGCGTTGCGCCAGCATGGATTTGCCGGCGCCGGGCGGGCCGCTGAGCAGAAGATTGTGCCGCCCGGCCGCCGCGATCTCCAGCGCCCGCCGGGCCGTTTCCTGGCCCTTCACATCGGCGAGGTCGGGCAGCTGGGCGGGTCCCGCCTCCAGCCGCGGCTCCGGACGGCTGAGGAGTTGGCGGCCGGCGAAGTGATTGACCAGCTGGATCAGCGAGTGCGGCGCCAGCACCGCCATGTCGGGGCTGGCCCAGGCCGCCTCCGGCCCGCACGCCTCCGGGCAGATGAGCCCGTGGCCGCGCGCATTGGCGCCGATGGCCGCCGGCAGCACGCCGGAGACCGCGGCGATGCGCCCGTCCAGCGCGAGCTCGCCCACCACGGTGAAGCCTTCCAGCGCGTCCGGGCCGATGGCGCCGATCGCGGCCATGAGGCCGAGGGCGATGGGCAGGTCGTAATGGCTGCCTTCCTTCGGCAGGTCGGCGGGGGCGAGGTTGACGGTGATGCGGCGGGCGGGAAGCGCGAGGCCGGAGGCGGTGAGGGCCGCCCGCACCCGCTCCTTCGCTTCGGTGACCGCCTTGTCGGCCAGGCCGACGAGATTGAAGGCCGGCAGGCCGGGGCTCACCTGAACTTGAACATCGACCGGGCGCGTCTCCACCCCCTCGAACGCCACCGTCGCCACGCGCTGGACCATCGCACCCTCTCCCAGGAGATCCGGCAATGCACGTCGGGGCGCCGCCGTTCCGCACCCGCTGGTGGCAGAATACGGCCCAGAACGCGCAGGTCAAGAACAATAAGGGAACAAAGCGGGTAGAACATGAACAGAACGTTAAGCGCCTACCCGTCTGATTGGTGATAGAGAAATTCTATCGTGGCACGGAACACCTGAATTGATTTCAGTTTCGCCGCGTACCATCCTCACCTTTGGAAAATTCTAAAAGAAGGCTACGGGAGAAATGCCGCATTACGAACCCTGGAGCGACGAGCGCGCCCGCGCGGTCATCGATGAGTTTTCTCATCTGGAAGGCCCGCTGATGCCGATGCTCCACGCGGTGCAGGAGACGTTCGGCCACGTTCCCGACGCCGTCGTGCCCATGCTGGCGGAGAAGCTGAACGTCTCGCGCGCCGAAGTGCATGGCGTCGTGACCTTCTATCACGATTTCCGCCATGAGCCGGCCGGCCGCCATGTGCTGAAGCTCTGCCGCGCCGAGGCCTGCCAGGCGGCGGGCGGCGATGCGCTGGCCGAACATGCCGAGCACAGGCTCGGCTGCAAGCTCGGCGAGACCACGGCCGATGGCCGCGTCACCGTGGAGCCCATCTACTGCCTCGGCCTCTGCGCGACCGCGCCCTCCGCCATGCTGGACGGCCGGATCGTCGCGCGGCTCAACGAGCGCCGGCTCGACGCCCTGATCGAGGAGGCCCAGTCGTGACCATCCGCATCTACGTTCCCAAGGATGCCTGCGCCATCGCCTGCGGCGCCGACGAGGTGGCCGAGGCGATCGCCGCTGCCGCCGTTTCGGCGCGCCAGCCGGTGGAGATCGTGCGCAACGGCTCGCGCGGTATGCTCTGGCTTGAGCCGATGGTCGAGGTCGTCACGCCCGAGGGCCGCATCGCTTATGGCCCTGTCGAGGCTGGCGATGTCGAGGGCCTGTTCGCGGCCGGCTTCCTCACCGGCGGCGACCATGCGCTGCGCATCGGCAAGCCGGAGGAGCACCCCTTCCTCGCCAAGCAGACCCGGCTCACCTTCGCCCGCTGCGGTATCATCGACCCGGCCTCCTATGCCGATTACCGCGCGCATGGCGGTTATAAGGGCCTGGAGCGCGCGCTGCAGCTCGGGCCGGCCGAGATCATCGAGGAAGTGAAGAAGTCCGGCCTGCGCGGCCGTGGCGGCGCCGGCTTCCCGACCGCGATCAAGTGGAAGACCGTGGCCGACGCCAAGGCCGACCGCAAATACATCGTCTGCAATGCCGACGAAGGCGACAGCGGCACCTTCGCCGACCGCATGATCATGGAAGGCGACCCCTTCGAGCTGATCGAGGGCATGACCATCGCCGGCATCGCGGTCGGCGCCACCAAGGGCTATGTCTACACCCGTTCCGAATATCCCCACGCCATCTGGGCGATGGAGAAGGCGATCGAGGTGGCGCGCGCCCATGGCATGCTCGGCGTCAACATCGCCGGTTCGCCCTACAGCTTCGACATGGAAGTGCGCATGGGCGCCGGCGCCTATGTGTGCGGCGAGGAAACCGCCCTGCTCGACAGCCTGGAAGGCAAGCGCGGCACGGTGCGCGCCAAGCCGCCGCTGCCGGCGCATAAGGGCCTGTTCCAGAAGCCGACCGTCATCAACAACGTGCTCTCGCTCACCGCCGTGCCGCATATCCTGGCCGATGGCGGCGAGTTCTACGCCAATTTCGGCATGGGCCGCTCGCGCGGCACGATGCCGATCCAGATCGCCGGCAATGTGAAGTTCGGCGGCCTGTTCGAAACCGCCTTCGGCATCACGCTCGGCGAACTGATCAACGACATTGGCGGCGGCACCGCCACCGGCAAGCCGGTGAAGGCGGCGCAGGTCGGCGGCCCGCTCGGCGCCTATGTGCCGACCTGGCAGTTCGACCTGCCCTTCGACTATGAGGCTTTCGCGGCCAAGGACGCGCTGATCGGCCATGGCGGCATCGTCGTGTTCGACGAGAGCGCGGACCTCGCCAAGATGGCGCGCTTCGCCATGGAGTTCTGCTCCGTGGAAAGCTGCGGCAAGTGCACGCCCTGCCGCATCGGCTCGACGCGCGGCGTCGAACTGATGGACAAGATCATTGCCGGCGAGCGCGTCGAAGCCAACCTCGCCACGCTCACCGACCTCTGCCAGACCATGAAGCTTGGATCGCTTTGCGCCCTTGGCGGGTTCACCCCGTATCCGGTGCTGAGTGCGCTGAACCATTTCCCCGAGGAATTCGGCGCACCCCCGCGCCGCCTCGAAGCCGCCGAGTGAGGAGGACGCATCATGTCTCTCATCCATGAGATCGACTACGGTACGCCGGCTCCGAAGACCGACAAGATGGTGACCCTCACCATCGACGGCATGGAAGTGACCGTGCCGGAAGGCACGTCCATCATGCGCGCGGCGATGGAGATGGGGACGCAGATCCCCAAGCTCTGCGCCACCGATTCGCTGGAGGCCTTCGGCTCCTGCCGTCTCTGCCTGATCGAGATCGAGGGCCGCAACGGCACCCCGGCCTCCTGCACCACGCCGGTGGCGCCGGGCATCAAGGTCCACACCCAGACCCCGCGGCTCGCCCAGCTGCGCAAGGGGGTGATGGAGCTCTACATTTCCGACCATCCGCTGGACTGCCTGACCTGCGCCGCCAATGGCGACTGCGAACTGCAGGACATGGCCGGCGCGGTCGGCCTGCGCGAAGTGCGCTACGGCATGGAGGGCGCGAACCACTTCGCCCCCTCCTCCGCGCTCGCCATGCCGAAGGACGAGTCGAACCCGTATTTCACCTATGACCCGGCCAAGTGCATCGTCTGCAATCGCTGCGTGCGCGCCTGCGAGGAAGTGCAGGGCACCTTCGCGCTGACCATTTCCGGCCGCGGCTTCGACAGCCGCGTCTCGCCCGGCCAGTCGGAAGCCTTCCTCACCTCGGAATGCGTGTCCTGCGGCGCCTGCGTGCAGGCCTGCCCGACCGCGACGCTTTCCGAAAAGCGCCTGATCGACATCGGCACGCCCGAGCATTCGGTGGTGACGACCTGCGCCTATTGCGGCGTCGGCTGCACCTTCAAGGCGGAAATGCGCGGCCAGGAAGTGGTGCGCATGGTGCCGTGGAAGGACGGCAAGGCCAATCGCGGCCATAGCTGCGTCAAGGGCCGCTTCGCCTGGGGCTATGCGATGCACCAGGACCGCATCCTCAAGCCGATGATCCGCTCCAAGGTCACCGAGCCGTGGCGCGAAGTGTCGTGGGAAGAGGCGATCGCCTACACCGCCTCCGAGCTGAAGCGCATCCAGGAGACCTATGGCCGCAAGTCGGTCGGCGGCATCACCTCCTCGCGCTGCACCAATGAGGAAGCCTATCTCGTCCAGAAGATCATCCGCGCCGGCTTCGGCACCAACAATGTCGACACCTGCGCCCGCGTCTGCCATTCGCCGACCGGCTACGGCCTGAACCAGGCCTTCGGCACCTCGGCGGGCACGCAGGATTTCGACTCGGTCGAGGATTCCGATGTCATCCTGGTGATCGGCGCCAACCCGACCGACGGCCATCCGGTGTTCGGTTCGCGCATGAAGAAGCGCCTGCGCGAGGGTGCGAAGCTGATCGTCATCGATCCGCGCCGCATCGACCTCGTGCGTTCGCCCCACATCAAGGCGGATTTCCACCTGCCGCTGCAGCCGGGCACCAACGTCGCCATCGTCACCTCGCTCGCCCATGTCATCGTGACCGAGGGGCTGGTGAACGAGGAATATGTCCGCCAGTTCTGCGACTGGGAGGAATTCCAGGACTGGGCCGAGTTCGTCGCCGATGCGCGTCACTCGCCCGAGGAAGTCGAGAAGCTCTCCGGCGTGCCGGCCGAGCAGATTCGCGGCGCGGCCCGGCTCTACGCCACCGGCGGCAATGCGGCGATCTATTACGGCCTCGGCGTCACCGAGCACTCGCAGGGCTCGACCACGGTGATGGCGATCGCCAACCTCGCCATGGCGACCGGCAATATCGGCCGTCGCGGCGTCGGCGTGAACCCGCTGCGCGGCCAGAACAACGTGCAGGGCTCGTGCGACATGGGCTCGTTCCCGCATGAGCTGCCGGGCTACCGCCACATCTCCGACGACGCCACCCGCGCCACCTTCGAGGCGATGTGGGGCCGCCCGCTCGATCCCGAGCCCGGCCTGCGCATTCCCAACATGCTGGACGCGGCCGTCGACGGCACGTTCAAGGCGATCTACATCCAGGGCGAGGACATTCTGCAGTCCGACCCGGACACGCATCACGTCGCCTCCGGCCTCGCGGCGATGGAGCTGGTGATCGTGCAGGATCTGTTCCTGAACGAGACCGCCGCCTATGCCCATGTGTTCCTGCCGGGCTGCACCTTCCTCGAGAAGGACGGCACCTTCACCAATGCCGAGCGCCGCATCCAGCTCGTGCGCAAGGTGATGGCGCCGAAGAATGGCTATGGCGACTGGGAAGTCACCCAGATGCTCGCCCGCGCCATCGGCCTCGACTGGAACTACAGCCACCCCGCCCAGATCATGGACGAGATCGCCGCGCTCACCCCGAGCTTCGCCGGCGTGTCGTTCAAGAAGCTGGACGAGATGGGCTCGGTGCAGTGGCCCTGCAACGACGCCAATCCCGAGGGCATGCCGATCATGCACATTGGCGGCTTCGCGCGCGGCAAGGGCAAGTTCGTCGTCACCGAATATGTGCCGACCGACGAGCGTTCGGGCCCCCGCTTCCCGCTGCTGCTCACCACCGGCCGCATCCTCAGCCACTACAATGTCGGCGCGCAGACCCGCCGCACCGAGAACGTGGCCTGGCATCCCGAGGACGTGCTGGAAATCCACCCGCACGACGCCGAGCAGCGCGGCGTGCGCGACGGCGACTGGGTGCGCATCGACAGCCGCGCCGGCTCCACCACCCTGCGCGCGCAGATCACCGACCGTGTGGCGCCGGGCGTCGTCTACACCACCTTCCACCACCCGACGACGCAGGCGAATGTCGTCACCACCGACTTCTCGGACTGGGCCACCAATTGCCCCGAGTTCAAGGTGACGGCGGTGCAGATCGCCCGCTCCAACGGCCCGTCCGAGTGGCAGGAAGACTATGACGAGTTCACCCGCCAGAGCCGCCGCATCGCGGTGGCGGCGGAGTGAGCGGGACCGGGCTGTCATGATCCCGCCGGTCGCCCGCGTTGCGCGCCGCGCCGTCACCTCCACGGGGGTGATGGCGGGCGAGCGGGCGATCCCCGAGGAGACGCCCGTCGCCATCGTCCATAACGGCTCCACCTATGCCGTGATGATGGCGACGCCGGCCGACCTCGAGGATTTCGGCTATGGCTTCAGCCTGACCGAAGGCGTCATCGAGAGTCTCGCCGATGTCGAGCAGATCGAGACGCTCGAATTCGGCGAGGAGGACGGTGTCAGCGGCGTCGAGGTGCGTCTCTGGCTCACCGCCACGCGCGCGGGCGAACAGGTCGCCCGCCGCCGCCAGATCGCCGGCCCTACGGGGTGCGGGCTGTGCGGTGTCGAAAGTCTGGAGCTGGCGGTGAAGCCCGCCCGCACCGTGCCGGAGGGTCGAGGGTTCACGGCGGCGGAAATCTCCCGCGCGGTGGCCGCGCTGCCCCCGGCGCAGACGCTGAACCACCAGACCCGTGCCGTGCACGCGGCCGCGTTCTGGGAGCCGGAAGCCGGGCTTGTGGCCGTGCGCGAGGATGTCGGGCGCCATAATGCGCTCGACAAGCTCGTCGGCCATCTGGTGAGGCGCGGTCATGCGGCCGGCGGCGGGCTGGTGCTGCTCACCAGCCGGGTGTCGATCGAGATGGTGCAGAAGACCGCCATGCTGGGCGCCTCGGTGCTGGTGGCGGTGTCGGCGCCGACCGCTCTCGCCGTCCGCACGGCGGAGAAGGCCGGCATCACCCTCGTCGCCATCGCCCGTGACGACGGATTCGAAGTCTTTACCCACCCCCATCGCATCGTGCTGGACGGGGCAGAGAAGGAGCGTTTCGCCCATGTCGGCTAACACGATGGAACGTCTGGTCTATATGGCGAACCAGATCGGCAAGTTCTTCGAGCCGCAGGGCTATGAGAAGGCCGTGAAGGGCGTCGCCAAACACATCAAGGACTTCTGGGATCCGCGCATGCGCGCGCGCATCGAGGACCACATCGCCGCCGGCGGCGAGGGCCTTGCCCCGCATGTGCTCGAGGCGCTGAAGTCGCTGCCGCCGGTCTCCCGCGACACCATTCCCCTGCCGCGCCCGACCCGCGACATTCCCGGCCCGACCGCGCATCACCACTGAGGCCTGCGCCTTCACACCCTGCGCCTTCACACCTGGCCGGCACGCTGGAAGGCGCTGCCAGCCGCGTCATGCCGGGGCTTTCGCGGCGGTGTCTTCCGTAAGGGCATGTGCCCGGAGCCGTTTTCCCGCGACATGATTTCGTGCGAATGGCGGGGTTCAGCGCCGAATCTTCGCCTTTCCATCACGCTTCCGCCATCGGCGCGCGTCATCCGATCCTTTACTGTGCGGCGGGCGAAGGCGCGGAGGATGGCGGGTCCATGCATGCAGACGGCCACGGATTTCTGATCGGGGCGCTGGTATTCCTCGCCACCGCCGTCATCGCCGTTCCAGTCGCGCGCCGGCTCGGCCTTTCGCCGATCGTGGGCTATCTGCTGGCCGGCGTCGCCATCGGACCGTCCGGCCTCGGCGCGTTCAACGATCCCGAACGGATCATCACCGTCGCCGAGATCGGCGTGGTGCTGCTGCTGTTCATCATCGGGCTGGAGCTGCAATTCTCGCGGCTGCTGGCGCTGCGGCGGGCGATCTTCGGTCTCGGCACGGCGCAGCTTCTGTTCAGCGGCGCCGCCATTGCGGTGCTGACCCATTACGCCGCCACCGGCTTCGACTGGCGCGGGGCGCTGGTCGCCGGCATGGCGCTGGCGCTGTCGGCCACCTCCATCGCGCTGCAATTGCTCGAAGAAAAGAGCGGCCTGGCCCAGCCCTATGGCCAGCGGGCCTTCGGCGTGCTGCTGTTCCAGGACATGGCGATCGTGCCGCTGCTCGCTTTGCTGCCCTTTCTCGGGCAGGGCGTGCAGGAAGAGCACAGCTTTCTCGATTCGGCCGAGCATGTGGCGATCATCATCGGGGCGATGCTGCTCATCGTCGGTGCCGGCCGCTATCTGTTGCCGCCCCTGTTCCGCATCCTCGCCCACTCCGGCGCCCGCGAGGTGATGACGGCCGCCGCGCTCCTCGTCGTGCTCGGCGCCGGCGCGCTGATGGCGGCGGCGGGGATGTCGATGGCGCTCGGCGCGTTCCTCGCCGGTGTCATGCTGTCGGAATCCAATTTCCGCCACGAGCTGGAAGCCAATATCGAAGCGTTTCGCGGCCTGCTGATCGCCCTGTTCTTCATGGGCGTGGGCATGTCGATGAATCTCGACGTGGTGCTGGCCAACGCGCCTCTGCTCATCGTCGGCACGCTGATGGTGACGCTGGTGAAGGCGGTGTCGGTCTGGGCGGTATTCCGCTTCTCCGACAGCACGCGCGCCGACGCGGTGCGCTCAGCCTCCGTGCTGACGCCGGCGGGCGAATTCTCCTTCGTGCTGTTTCCGCTCGCGCTCAGCCTGGGGCTGATCGATTCGCGCCAGTCCGACATGCTGGTGGCCTGCGCCGCCATGACCATGCTGCTCGGGCCCCCGGTGGCGCTGCTCGGCGAGCAGCTTGCCCGCCGGCTGGACCGCCGCACCACCTTGCCGGACGAGGATTTCAGCGACGCCCATGGCTCGGTGCTGGTGGTCGGCTTCGGCCGTTTCGGCCAGATCGTGTCGCAGTGCCTGCTGGCGCGCGGGCTGGAGGTGACGATCATCGACAATGATGTCGAGATGATCCAGAGCGCCGGCCGCTTCGGCTTCCGCATCTTCTATGGCGACGGTACGCGGCTCGACGTGCTGCGCGCTGCCGGCGCCGAGCGGGCGCGGGTGGTCGCCGTCTGCGTCGACCGGCGCGAGACCACGGACCGTATCGTCGAGATCATCCGCCAGAACATGCCCGATGTGCGCCTGCACGCGCGCGCCTATGACCGCACCCATGCGGTGGCGCTGCGCGGGCGGGGGGTGGATTTCGAGATCCGCGAGACCTTCGAATCGGCCCTCGCTTTCGGTGAAGCCGCGCTGCGCGCCAATGGCATCGACGCCGCCACCGCGCAGGCGACCGTTGCCGATGTGCGCCAGCGCGACCTGGAACGGCTGCGCCGGCAGCTGGCCGAAGGCGAGGATCGCGGGCCGCTGCCGCTTGAGCCCGAGCCGCTGGTCGCGCCCGAGCGCCCCGCCCGCCCGCTCAATCCGGAGGCGGAGGACGTGCTCAAGCACGAGACCGAGTTCTCTTCCTGAGTTGTGAACGTGCCGCTGCGCGGATGCCGGCGCTTTCGCACCCCACCCGTTCCAATTGTCGCATGGTCGGCATAGGCTTGGCCTAGACATTCGGCTTGAATGCAGCGGGCGCCGGTTCCGCAGCCGCGGCACGAGCGGGCGGGTGGCGTCGTATCGGGGAGAAAAGCAGATGCAGCTCGGAATCATCGGCCTCGGCCGCATGGGTGGAAATATCGCGCGCCGCCTCACCAAGGCCGGTCATGACTGCGTGGTGTGGGACCGCAACGAAGCCGCCGTGACGGAGCTGGGCGGCGAAGGCAACCGGCCCGCCGCCGATCTCGCCGATCTCGTCGCCAAGCTCGACGCCCCGCGCGCGGTCTGGGTGATGCTGCCCGCCGGCGGCCCGACAGAGAGCACGATCGCCACGCTGACCGGCCTGCTGGCGCCGGGCGATGTCATCATCGATGGCGGCAATACCTTCTACAAGGACGACATTCGCCGCGCCGCCGAGCTGGAGCCCAAGGGCCTGCACTATATCGATGTCGGCACGTCAGGCGGCGTCTGGGGCCTGGAGCGCGGCTATTGCATGATGATCGGCGGCCCGAAGGAAGCGGTGGACCGGCTCGACCCGATCTTCTCCGCCCTCGCCCCGGGACTTGGCGACATTCCCCGCACGCCCGGCCGCGAGGACCGCGATGCGCGCGTCGAGCATGGCTACATGCATTGCGGCCCGGCCGGCTCCGGCCATTTCGTCAAGATGGTGCATAACGGCATCGAATACGGGCTGATGCAGGCCTATGCCGAAGGCTTCGAGATCCTGAAGAAGAAGAACTCCACCGACCTGCCGGAGAATGAGCGCTTCACCCTCGACATGGCCGATGTCGCCGAGGTGTGGCGTCGCGGCTCGGTGGTGTCGTCCTGGCTGCTCGACCTCTCCGCCATCGCCCTCACCAAGGATGAGAGCCTGAGCGATTTCCCCGGCGAGGTGGCTGATTCCGGCGAGGGACGCTGGACGGTCATGGCAGCGATCGAGGAGGCGGTGTCCGCCGAGGTGCTGTCCGCCGCGCTCTACACCCGCTTCCGCTCGCGCCAGGACCACACCTTCGGCGAGAAGCTCCTTTCGGCGATGCGCTTCCAGTTCGGCGGCCACACCGAATTCAAGACCAAGTGAGCGGCGGACAGCGATCCATGGGAAGCGAGTCCGTCGTTCTCGGCCAGAAGGTGCTGGCGCCCGATGCGGCGCCGGCACCGGCCTCGACCTTCTTCATCTTCGGTGCCTCGGGCGATCTCACCAAGCGCCTGCTCCTGCCCTCGCTCTACAACCTCGCCCATGAGGGCGTGCTGGTCGACGACTTCGCCATTGTTGGCGTCGACCATGTCGAGCGCAGCGAGGAGGATTACCGCGCCTTCCTCACCGATGCGGTGCGGGAACTGCCGGGCTCGCTCGACACCGAGGGCGAGACCTGGCGCTGGCTGATCAGCCGCATCTTCTACGTCGCCGGCGATTTCGAGGACCCGGCCACCTATGGCCGCATCCGCGAGCGGCTGGAGCAGCGCAGGGCGCAGACCGGCAATGCGGTGTTCT
The DNA here is from genome assembly GCF_030813495.1 of Ancylobacter polymorphus. GTDB lineage: Bacteria > Pseudomonadota > Alphaproteobacteria > Rhizobiales > Xanthobacteraceae > Ancylobacter > Ancylobacter polymorphus. The sequence goes on from NZ_JAUSUI010000002.1 coordinate 78,005, forward strand.
ACCTCGCCGTGGCCCCGCGCTTCTTCGCGACCATCGCCGAACAGCTCGGCGCTGCCGGCTTGCTGAAGGAGGGGGAGGGCAGCTTCCGCCATGTCGTGGTGGAGAAGCCCTTCGGCTCCGACATGCCTTCGGCCAAGGCGCTGAACCGCCGCCTGCTGGCGGTCGCCGATGAGCGCCAGATCTACCGGATCGACCATTTCCTCGGCAAGGAAACGGTCCAGAACATGATGGCGCTGCGCTTCGGCAACGGTATTTTCGAGCCGATCTGGAGCAAGGAATATATCGACCATGTCCAGATCACCGCCGCCGAGACGGTGACGGTGGAACAGCGCGGCGGCTTCTACGACGCCACCGGCGCGCTGCGCGACATGGTGCCGAACCACATGTTCCAGCTGCTCGCCATGACGGCGATGGAGCCGCCCAACTCCTTCGATGCCGACGCGGTGCGCTCGGAAAAGACCAAGGTGATCGAAGCCATCCGCCATATGCGCCCGAGCGAGGCGATCGGTGCGGCGGTGCGCGGCCAGTACCGCGCCGGCTTCGTCAATGGCGAGGCGGTGAAGGACTATCGCGACGAGAAGGACGTGCATCCCGAGAGCCGCACCGAGACCTATGTGGCGCTCAAATGCTTCGTCGATTCCTGGCGCTGGAACGGCGTGCCCTTCTATGTGCGCACCGGCAAGGCGCTGGCGGTACGGCGCACCGAGATCGCCATTCAGTTCAAGCGGGCGCCGGGCGTGCTGTTCCGCCACCTGCCGACGGCGCTCAAGCCGAACCTGATGGTCATCCATGTGCAGCCGGATGAGGGCGTCTCGCTGCGTTTCGCCGCCAAGGTGCCCGGCCGCAAGGTCCGGCTCTCGGATGTCGAGATGAGCTTCAAATATGCCGACTACTTCAAGGCGGCGCCCAGCACGGGCTATGAGACGCTGATCTATGACTGCCTGTGCGGCGACCCCACGCTGTTCCAGCGTGCCGACACGATCGAGGCCGGATGGGAAGCGGTGGAGCCGATCCTGGAGGCGGTCGGCGGCGGCGAGAACGAGGTGCAGTTCTATTCCGCCGGTTCCAGCGGCCCGGCCATGTCGGATGTGATGCTGGCGCAGGACGGCTTCCAGTGGTTGCCGCTGGAGAGGGATCGCCCGCGATGAGCGCTTCGACCGAACTGGCCCTCGAAGAGCGGGGAGGCGCCACCCGCCCCCCCGCTTCGCGCATCCGCCTCATGGTGTCGGATGTCGACGGTACACTGGTGAACAAGGCCAAGGAGGTGACGCCCGCCACGATCGAGGCGGTGCGCCGCCTGCATGAGGCCGGCATTGCCTTCGCCGCCGTCTCCGCCCGCCCGCCGCGCGGCATGCGGCTGATGGTCGAGGCGCTGAATGTCGACCTGTTCGGCGGCTTCAATGGCGGCTGCATCCAGCGCCGGGATTTCTCGGTCGTCGAGGAGCATTTCGTCTCGGCCGAGGCGGCGCGGGCCGGCATCGCCCTGATGCAGCCGCGCGGCGCGGCGGTCTGGGTGTTCGCCGATGACGAATGGTTCGTCACCGATCCCGACGGCACCTATGTCGCCGGCGAAATCCGCACCGTGGCTTTCCAGCCGACGGTGGTGGAGGATTTCGGCGACCATCTCACCCGCGCCGGCAAGATCGTGTTCTCCTCCACCGATTTCGACATGCTGGCGGCGAGCGAGCCGGAGCTGCAGGCGCTGGTCGGCGCGGGCGCCACGGCGCGGCGCTCGCAGGCCAAATATCTCGACATGACGCCGCCCGGCACCGACAAGGGCTATGCGGCACGGGCCTTCGCCCGGCATTACGGCGTGTCGATGGACGAGGTGGCTGTTATCGGCGACATGGCCAATGACCTGCCGATGTTCGCGGTCGGCGGCCTCGCCATCGCCATGGGTAATGGCGCGGCGGAAGTGAAGGAACAGGCGCATTTCGTCACCCTCACCAATGAGGAGGACGGCGTCGCCCACGCCATCGAGCGTTTCGTGCTGCCCCGCGCCCCCGGCGCTTGAACGGACCGGGAGCCGTCGCGGCCGGGCGCAGGCGTCCGGTCGCGATGCGCCCACTCTCTGCGGTCGCCGCCTCTGTACTCACAAGAGCTTCAACGGCGGGAACTCTGCTTCCGCGTTGCCGTCATTTCCTTGCCGCCCGATGGACCGCCGGCCCGGGCCGCTGGGAGAGCATGATGAAGCTGCAGAAATTCGCCATCGCCGACGTCACGCTGGAGCGGACCCCCGGCACGGAGGCCGAGATCTTTGTCGGCAATGCCGTCGACGAGCGCCACGGCGGGCCGATCACCATCGGCTATGGCCGCTACGCCCCCAACCAGAGGCTGACGGAAACCATGGCGGTGGACGACGTGATGATCGTCCTCGCCGGCCGGCTTTCGGTGGCGGCGCAGGAGGTTGAGGTCGGGGCCGGTCCGGGCGAGATCGTCTACATGCCGAAGGGCGAGACGGTGACCATTCATGCGCATGAGGAAGGCGCTCTCACCGCCTATGTCACCTATCCCCATTGGCGCACCGCGCGGGAATAGGCCCCGCCCCCAGGGCGTCCGACCTGTTATCGCCGTGACACGTGGCGGCGCTAACAAGGCCGGGTAATCCGGTGTAGCGAGGGAACACCATGCGCCTTTTTGCAGCGCTGCTGGCCGCCACGGCCTGCTTCATCGGCACGGCCGATGCGGCGAATGTCTATCCGATCGATCGCGCCACAATCCTGGCCGGCTCGGCTTTCGACTTCAAGGTCGAGTTCGCCGGTGTCGTGAAGGCGGAGGATGTGTCGATCACCATCAATGGCGAACCTGCGGCCAAGATTCTCGGCAAGGACTTCGAGTTCATCGCCAAGGAAGAGGGCGTCGACGCGTCGGCGGTTCTGCTGCGCGCGGCCAAGGTGGTCAAGCCCGGCGCCTACGCGGTCGAGGTGAAGGCCGGCAATGACACCAAGACGGTGCATTGGGACGTGTACGGCACCCCGGACGTGCCGAAGGCCAAGAACATCATCTTTTTCCTCGGCGACGGCATGTCGGTGGCGCACCGCACCGGCGCCCGGCTGCTCTCCAAGGGCATGACCGAGGGCAAGGCCAATGGCCGCCTCGCCATGGACGATCTCGACTACATGGCCTTCATCGGCACCTCGTCGACGAACGCCATCGCCACTGACAGCGCCAACACCATGTCGGCGCACATGACCGGGCACAAGACGGCGGTGAACGCGCTCGGCGTCTATGCCGACCGCACCAAGGACCCGCTGGACGATCCGCGGGTGGAGAACATCACCGAAGCGCTCGCCCGCACCGGCCGCAAGTCGGTGGGCATCGTCACCACCGCCGAGGTCGAGGACGCGACCCCGGCCGCCGTCGTTGCCCATACCCGCCTGCGCGACCGCAAGGCGGATATCGTCGAGATGATGTTCGCGCTGAAGCCGGAAGTGGTGCTCGGCGGCGGCTCGGCCTATTTCCTGCCGAAAACCACCCCCGGCTCGAAGCGCAAGGACGACCAGGACTTCATCAAGGCGTTCACCGAGGCCGGCTACAGCCTCGCCACCGACGCCGGCACGCTGCAGGCGGTGGGGCAGGCCAACGCCGGCAAGATCCTCGGCCTGTTCCACACCGGCAACATGGACTCGGTGCTCGATCGCAAGTTCCTGAAGAAGGGCACGGTCGACAAGTTCCCCGACCAGCCCGGCCTCGTGGACATGACCAAGGTGGCGCTGGCCCAGCTGGCCAAGAACCCGGACGGCTTCTTCCTGATGGTGGAAGCCGCCACCATCGACAAGATGTCGCATCCCATGGACTGGGACCGCGCGCTCTACGACACCATCGAATTCGACCAGGCCCTGCGCGTGGCGATGGACTTCGCCAAGGAGCATCCCGACACGCTGGTCATCGCGACCCCGGACCACACCCACGGCGTCTCGATCATCGGCACCATTGACGACGACAAGCCGGGCGAGGACATGCGCGAGAAGGTGGGCGTCTACGCGGCCGCCGGCTTCCCGAATTACACCGACGCCAATGGCGACGGCTATCCCGACAAGGTGGACGTGTCGCGCCGCCTCGCCGTGTTCGCCAACAACTTCCCGGACTATTACGAGACCTGGCGGCCGAAGATGAACGGCCCGTTCGACCCGGCGATCAAGAACGAGAAGGGCGAGTACGTCGCCAACGCGGCCTATAAGGACCTGCCCGGCGCGGTGCTGCGCATCGGCAATATTCCGCGCTCGACCGACACCGCCGTGCATGCGGTGGATGACGGCGTCCTGCAGGCCTCCGGCCCCGGCGCCGAAGCCTTCAAGGGCTATATGGAAGAGAGCGACGTCTACCGCGTGCTGGTCGAGGCGTTCGCCCTCGCCCCGGCGCAGAAGTGATCCTGGGCGACGCAGCGATGTCGTCGTCGCCGCCGGCCCCCACGGGGGCCGGCTTTGACGGGCGCCGCGCCTTCCTCATCGGGAGCGCGCGGCTGCTGCTTGGGGCGGGCGGTGCCACTCTGTGCGGCCTGGCCGCTGCCGCCGCGACACGGCTCGACTTCGACGAGCTCTACGCCAAGGTCACCGTTCTGGGCCTGACCTTCTCCGACAAGGTCAAGAGCCTGAACGGCGGCGAGGTGACCATGCGCGGCTTCATGGCGCCGCCGCTGAAGGCCGAGGCCAATTTCTTCGTGCTGACCGAGATTCCGATGTCCATCTGTCCCTTCTGCTCCTCGGACAGCGACTGGCCTGACAATATCGTCGTGGTCTATCTCGACCGCGCCCAGACCTTCGTACAGGCCAATGCCCCGATCGACGTTACGGGACGGCTGGAGGTCGGTTCCTGGACCGACCCGCAGACCGGCTTCGTCAGCCTGCTGCGCCTGGTCGGCGCCGCCTTCCGGACCGTGTGACCATGCCGGAACTTCACGTCAGTGACCTTGTCGTGCGTTTTCCGGGGCTGGAACGGCCGGCGCTGGATATCCCCACGCTTCAACTGCCGGCCGGCGCTCATGTGGCGCTCACCGGGCCCTCCGGCTCCGGCAAGACCACCCTCATCAATATCCTCACCGGGCTCGACCGTGCGCCCGCCGGCCGTGTCATCTGGGGCGACACCGACATCGGCCGGCTGGGCGAGGGCGCCCGCGACCGCTGGCGTGCCGGGCATGTCGGGCTGGTGATGCAGGAGTTTCACCTGTTCCCCGGCCTCTCGGCGCTGGAAAATGTGCTGCTGCCGCAGCGCCTCGCGACGTTCCGGCTGGCGCCGGGCCGGCGGGCCGAGGCCGACCGCCTGTTGGCGCGGGTGGGCATTGAACGTCCCGGGCAGAAGGTGGAAACCCTCTCCCGAGGCCAGATGCAGCGCGTGGCCGTGGCCCGGGCGCTGGTGGCACGTCCGCCGATCCTCGTCGCCGACGAGCCGACAGCCAGCCTCGACGCCGATGCCGGGGCGGCGGTGGCGGAACTGCTCGCCGCGTTGGCGCGCGAGGTGGGGGCGACCCTCATCGTGGCGACGCACGATGCCCGGCTCATCGCCGGCATGGCGCAGGTGCTGCGCCTCGAAGCGGGGCGGCTGGTGCCGGCGGGCGCCAATCCGGCCGCACCGGCTCCAACTCACGCGGCCGTCGACCCCGCGGCCTAGTGCCTTCCGGTGCCCGCCAGGTCGGCGGATGGGCTCCGAATCATGTTGTCGCGTTTTTCTTCCCGCGAACCGCACCCCGCTTCGCCCGAAGATGCTTCAGGAGGCGCAGATGTTCCGGCTGATCGCGGCGGATCTCGTTCGGCATCGCTGGGGCGCGCTCGCCATTGCGCTGCTGATCGCGCTGGCGACCGCGCTCGGCGTGGTGGTCACGCTGGAGGAGCGCGCCCTGCGCCTCGGCAGCGCCCGGGCGGCGGCGGCCTTCGACCTCGTCATCGGCGCCCCCGGCAGCGAGACTCAGCTCGTGCTCTCGGCGGTGTTCCTGCAGCCGGCGCCGCTGACCCTGCTGCCCGGCAGTGTGCTGGCCGCGCTCGCCACCGACCCGCGCGTTGCCTATGCAGCGCCGGTCGGCTTCGGTGATTTCTCTGATGACCGGCCCGTAATCGGCACCACCCAGCCGCTGGTCGACGGTCTCGGCGGCGTGACCGAGGGCCACAGTTTCCGACGGCTGGGCGACGCCATCATGGGTGCCGCCGTGCCCCGCGCGCTCGGGGACAGCTTCCATCCCATGCATGGCCTCGCGGAAGCCCGCGGCGGGGTGCACAGTGCCATCACCTACCGCATCGTCGGGCGGCTGGCGCCAACCGGCACGGCATGGGACCGGGCCATCCTGGTGCCGATCGAGGCGGTGTGGCGCACCCATGCGCCCGGCACCCATGGCGCTGAGGACCATGGCAGCGAAGGTCACGGGTCCGAAGACCATGAAGACGCGAACCACGCGGCCGAGGGCCACGCGCAGGCGGAGGCGGAACCGCATGACGCGCCGGACCCCTCCGAGCCCGGCCCTGCCGCCGGCACGCCGGCGCGGACCATCGCCGAGGCGCACAGGCAGCGCGAGCAAAGCGACGCCGCCGGCTTCGATGCCCCGATCAACCCGGAGGCGTTGACGGCGCCCGATGCGCCGGGCGTGCCCGCCATCGTGGTGAAGCCGCGCACCATCGCCGATGCCTACCGTCTGCGGCAGGCCTACCGCACCGACCACACGCTGGCGGTGTTTCCCGGCGAGGTGCTCACCCGCCTTTACGGCACGCTCGGCGATGCGCGGCAGATTCTCGCCTTCGTGACGCTCAATGCGCAGCTTCTGGTGGCTGCGGCGGTGCTGCTGGTGGTGCTCATCCATGTCATGGGACGCCGTCGGCAGATCGGTGCGCTCAGAGCCTTCGGCGCGCCGCGCGCGGTGGTGTGCGCCGTGGTCTGGCTGGAGGCGGTGCTGGTGATCGGCGCCGGGCTGGCGGGCGGATTCGCGCTCGGCTTTGGCGTCGCCCGCCTGCTGGCGCGGCAGATTTCGATGCAGACCGGCGTTGTGCTGCCGGTGGGCTTCGCCGCCGAGGATGGCGGGGCCTTTCTGCTTCTGTTTGCCATTGGCGGGCTGGCGGCGCTGCTGCCGGCCGTGCTGGCCTATCGCCAATCCCCTGCGGCGGCCCTTCGCGCCTGACGCGCTGCGCGGGGTGGCCTGCTCAGGCGCAGGTGATTCGCCCTGCGCCGCGTATCGGCGCCGTTTCCGTGCATCGGCCGCGCCGCGCCGCGAACGACGCCGCACGCCGTCTCTTCAGGACAGTGTCCTGATCGGGAATGTCTTGATCGGGAATATCTTGGGGAAGTGAGATTTGGTGGAGCCAGGCGGAATCGAACCGCCGACCTCTTGAATGCCATTCAAGCGCTCTCCCAACTGAGCTATGGCCCCACCGAGGGCGCCGGATGCGTGGAGCGCCTTAGCGCTGCACTTTGGGTTCTCATCCGGACTTTCCGACCCGGATCGCTCCGGGACGGGACGCTCGTAAACCACAGGACGGATCAGACTGCAAGCCTCGATTTTAAATCGAGTGATCCGTCCCCAGGGCTTTCCGCTTTCAGCTCTCTTCGTCGTCCTCGATGCCGTCGCCGATGAGATCGGTCACGTCATCATCGCCATCCTCGTCTTCTTCGAGGAAGGTGTCGTCGTCATCGGTCGCGACCTCGTCGTCGTCGATTTCGAGATCGTCATCGACGGCCGCCGCCTTGGAGGTGCCGGCGGCTTCCTCGTCGGCGTCCTCCAGCGAGACCAGCTCGACATCGGCGACCTCTTCCAGGTCGGGATCGGCCGCAACAGCAGCGGCGCGCGGGGCTTCTGCGCGGCCGCGGGTGACCGGAAGGGTGATCGGCACGATCTGGCCGGTATAGGGCGAGATCACCGGATCCTTGTTCAGGTCGTAGAACTTCCGCCCGGTGACGGGGCAGACGCGCTTGGTGCCTAATTCAGGTTTCACCACGGTTTCGGACCTCGGGTGGTGATGGAAAGGGTGCTCCCATTGAACCGCTGAGGGGGCGGAGTCAAGCCGCATCTGCACGGGCCGTGGCGGCTGGCCAGCCCCCGTGCTAGGAGGGGCCCCGCATTTGGCGCCGGAGGAGGCCTCTCCCGGCGTTCCGCGTTACCGCCCCCGGCCGGGCGGTTCCCCGATCGATCGCAAGACAAGGCTTGAGTGATGAGCAGCACCGGTCACGCCACCCTCCCCGTTCCCGCCCGTGCCCGCCGTTCGCCGGCGCTGAAGGGGCGGGTGCGCGTGCCCGGCGACAAGTCGGTCTCGCACCGCTCGCTGATCTTCGGTGCGCTCACCGTCGGCGAGACCCGCATTTCCGGCCTTCTGGAGGGCGAGGACGTGCTCAACACCGCCAAGGCCTGTGCCGCGCTCGGCGCGGATGTGGAGCGGGTGGGCGAGGGCGAATGGCGGGTGCACGGCGTCGGCGTCGGCGGGCTGCGCGCCCCCGACGGCGTGCTGGATTTCGGCAATGCCGGCACCGGTTCGCGGCTGATGATGGGCGTGGTCGCCGGCAACCCGATCACCGCCACCTTTGACGGTGATGCCAGCCTGCGCCGCCGGCCGATGCGCCGCATTCTCGACCCGCTGGAGAAGATGGGTGTCGCGGTCGTCGATGCCGCTGACGGCGGGCGCCTGCCGCTCACCCTCAAGGGGCCGCAGGAACTGGTGCCGATCACCTATGAGAGCCCGGTCGCCTCGGCGCAGATCAAGTCGGCGGTGCTGCTCGCGGGCCTCGGCGCGCCGGGTGAGACCACGGTGATCGAGAAGGAGGCGAGCCGCGACCATACCGAGCGCATGCTCACCCATTTCGGCGCCGAGGTGACGGTGGAGCCCTATGGCGAACATGGCCGCAAGGTAACGCTGAAGGGCCGGCCGGAGCTGAAGCCGGCGCCGATCCGCGTGCCGGCCGACCCCTCGTCCGCCGCCTTCCCGCTGGTGGCGGCGCTGATCGTGCCGGGCTCGGAGGTGGTGATCGAGGGGGTGATGACCAACCCGCTGCGCACCGGATTGTTCATCACGCTCAAGGAGATGGGCGCCGACATCACCTTCGAGAACGAGCGGGTGGAAGGCGGCGAGAGCGTCGCCGACATCCGCGTGCGGGCCTCCGCGCTCACCGGCGTCAATGTGCCGGCGGAGCGGGCGCCGTCGATGATCGACGAATACCCGGTGCTGGCCGTTGCGGCCGCTTTCGCCACCGGCGAGACGCGGATGAACGGACTTTCCGAATTGCGGGTGAAGGAATCCGACCGCCTCGCCGCTGTGGCGGATGGCCTTGCGCAGGCGGGGGTGGCCTATCGCATCGAGGGCGACGACCTCATCGTCACCGGCGCCGGGGCGGCGGCGGGGGGCGGCACGGTGGCCACCCATATGGATCACCGCATCGCCATGAGCTTCCTCGTCATGGGCCTCGCTACCGACAAGCCCTTGAAAGTGGACGATATTTCCTTCATCGCCACCTCCTTCCCCACCTTCTTGCCCCAGATGCGGGCGCTGGGGGCTCTCATCGATACCGAGGCTGTCGCGGGATGATCATCGCGCTGGACGGACCGGCCGCCTCGGGCAAGGGCACCATCGCCCGGCGGCTCGCCGCGCATTTCCGCCTGCCGCATCTCGACACCGGGCTGCTCTACCGCGCGGTGGGCGCCAAGGCTTTGGCAGAACACGTCAATTTCGAGGATGTCGCCGCCCTCGAACGCCTCGCCGGCGCGCTCGACCCCGCCGCTTTGGACCCGGAATCGCTCAAAGCCGGCGCCATCGGGGAAGCCGCCTCGCGCGTTGCCGCCCTGCCGGGCGTGCGCGCCAAGCTGTTGACCGTACAGCAGGATTTCGCCCACCAGCCCGGCGGCGCGGTGCTGGACGGGCGCGATATCGGCACCGTCATCGCCCCGCAGGCGGAGGTGAAAATCTTCGTCACCGCCACGCCGGAAGCCCGCGCCGCGCGCCGCCATGCCGAGCTTGTCGGGCGCGGCGAAGCCGTCACTTTCGAGCAGGTGCTGGCGGATATTGCTAAGCGCGATGAAAGGGATAGCGGGCGCGCCAGCGCCCCGCTGCTGCGCGCCGACGATGCCGAGATCCTCGACAACACCCATCTCGGCGTCGAGGAAAGCTGGCAGGCGGCGCTCGCCATCGTCGCCCGCCGGCAGGGCCTGGGAGGGGCGCGATGAGCGTGGCTAGTGAGTCCGATGAGGTGGATGATGTGACCGATCGGGCCGATGCGGCCGACCTGACCGGGAAGGCCCCGGCGGAAGACAAGCTCGCCCGCGGCAAGGCGCGGCTCTCCGCCATCACCGGCCGCTCCGGCGAGGAGGTGATGGCCGCGCTCGGCGATGTCGCCCCGGATTTCGCCCGCTACATTTTCGAGTTCGGCTATGGCGATGTCTATTCCCGCCCGGGGCTGGATCTGCGCGCCCGCATGCTCGCCACCGTCGCCGGGCTGGTCTGCCTCGGCCATGCCGAGCGGGAGCTGCGCGTGCATATCGGCTCGGCGCTGAATGTGGGGGCGACGCGCGACGAGGTGGTGGAGGTCATCATGCAGATGGCGCTCTATGCCGGCTTCCCCGCCGCGCTCGACGCGCTGCTGATCGCCAAGGAAGTCTTTTCCGCGCGCGATGCCGCCCCCGCGGCGGGGTAGGCCATGCGGCGCGTGCTGGTCATCGGCATCGGCATGGGCGAGGCGGAAGGGCTCACCGGCCACGCCATCTCCGCCCTTGCCCGCGCCGAGGTGTTCTTCCTGCTCGACAAGGGGGAGGGCGCGGGGGAGCTGGTGGCGGCGCGCGAGAAGCTGATCGCCCGCTTCGCCAAGCCCGGCCACCGCGTGGTGCGGGCGCCGAGCCCGCCTCGCCGCCCCGCTGCGCTCGCGGGCGCGCGCGAAGCGTATGAAGGCGCGGTGGCGGACTGGCACGGTGCCCGCGCCCGCCTGCTCGCCGGCCTCATCGCCGGGGAGCTGCCGGAGGAGGGCACGGGCGCGCTGCTCGTCTGGGGCGACCCGATGCTCTATGATTCGACCCTGCGGGTGCTCGGCGCGGCGCGGGCGCAGACGGATTTCACCGTCGAGGTTTTCCCCGGCCTCACCGCGCTCCAGGTGCTGTGCGCGGCGCATGAAATCCCGCTCAACGCCATTGGCGAGGAGGTGGCGCTCACCACCGGGCGCAATGTGGCGAAAGCGACGCCCGCATCCCCCGCCTTCGCCGTGCTGCTGGATGATGGTTCCGGCCTTGCCGCGCTGGCGGCGCGGGGTTTTGACGGCGACATCTGGTGGGGCGCCAATCTCGGCACATCGGCGCAGGTGCTGCGGCACGGGCGGCTCGGCGCGGTCGCGGACGAGATTGCCGAGGTGAGGGCGCAAGTGAAGGCGACGCGCGGCTGGGTGATGGATGTGTGGCTGGCCCGGGCGCTGCCCCCCGGCTGAGGCAGGCGGGCGTTTCGCTTGGCGTTTTCGCGCGGTTGGCGCGCGCGCATTCCCCGGCATAATGGGCCCAACGCAGCCGCGAGGAGCCCGCCATGGCCGCCGACCCGCGTGACGATTCGCTTGAGGATGCCGGCCGTCGCCCCGGCCTGCCGGCGCGCCCCGTGCCGGCCCGGCTTGCCGCGCCCGGTGGGGCGGAACCCGCGCCCCGTCCGGAGGCTGCGCCCCGGGGGGAGGCCGCCTCCCCCGTGCTCGCCTGGCTCGCCGCCCCGCCGACGCACCCTCAGGAGATGAAGGCGGCGGCCGAGATCCGCCTCGGCCCGCTGCGCCTTTCCGCCGGCGCCCGCATGACCCCCGCCGCCGTGCTCGCCGCCGGGGTGTGCACCGGGCTGATCCTCATGGGCGTCGCGGCGGTGGTGCGGGCGGGGAGGCGGTGATCCTTCTGCCGGGACAAGCGCTCGGCCCCCGCCGGGCGCTGCGCATGGGGAGCCCCGGCTTCAACGCGCTGCCGCCAGCGTCATCCCGGAAGGTCCGCAGGTTCTGTCCGGGATCGTGTCCCAAGCCTGGTAGACGATCCCGGCCCTTCGCCTTCGGCTGCGGCCGGGATGACGGTCTCAAGAACGGAGCCAACATACCGGCGCATTGGGGCGGAAGCGATGGAGAGCAGACTGCTGAAGACAGATGGCGGATGACTGATGACGCTTTATTTGCTGAAATGGCAGCTCATGTGATTCTAAAATTAACCTGCCCGTGATTTGCGCCTTCAAAAAGGCGACCACGTTGCGAGTCAAGATTCGAGAGAATTATGCTTTCTTTTGCAACGGAGTTTCCTGTTCCATCAGAGGGTGTGGAATCGATTTTTTTGGCTACAATTAAGAAATGGATTATTGAATCGCCTCACACCGCTTTTACAGAGTCGGATATAGCGCATGTTGGTCTCGGCGATGAATTTAATGTTCAAGTCGGGAGTCAAATTCTATCTTCGATTTCAGTATCAAATAACAATGAAGTTACTTTAGCTTCTAAACTCGTTGCTGAAGATAGGGATATTGAATGGACTACGAGCATCGTACTTCATAAAAATGGAGAAGAGTGCTGGATAGGCGTTCGGACCTCTCGCGAGGCGCGGAATGCCACCGTATCTCTTCCCATGGCCAAGAAGCCAGTCATAGTTAGATTGATTCTTGACGCGTTGGGTGGCGCCAATGATGGCGACCTCGCGGTTCAAGGGGTACCAAGATTTTTAACAAACAATGAGATCGCGCTCGCCGCCCAGATAGTGCTTGGTTCGATCGAGACGAGACTTCCAGTCGTATACGTTAGCGTATCGTTTAATGGTCGACCCGCAGTCGACCCAAGCACCCTAGCAAAAGAATTATCTGGTATGGCTCATGTTGTGGTAGAGCCAAATCGTCCATTTTCTCAGCGCTTGCAGCTAGAGGTTAACTCGCTTAACGTTTATGGAGGCGTTGTCGGGATATATTGGCCAGATGCGGCTGGTAGGCGATTGTTTTTTCGACCTTATGATTATCACAAAGCTGCAGATCTTAGAGGAGATATATTTTCTGCCATAAGGACGTCTTTGGTAAATCGGCAGCCTCTTTACAATTGTACCTGGGATTCGGCGAAGGAGGCTTTATCAAGAAAAATTGTTTCGGAGCTTAAGGCCGTCGACTCTAAGGAGGTCGATTACTATATCGAGCAGTTTGATCAGGAGCTTGCTTCGGTAAAGCAAAATCTCGCTTCTTCTGAAAAAGAAATATCTCGACTGAAGAGCGAAATCAGGCGCTATGAGGCCATGAGCCCCCCTGCCGTAGGGTTGGCGATCAATCCCGGATCAGAGCAGGAATTTTATCCGAGAGAGATATTAAGTTGTATAATTGACGTCCTTACGGATGCGAAGAACAATCTAGGTTCGGATAGTAGGCGGAGGCATTTGATAGAATCTGTCATCAATGCCAATCCGGCGACAAATGAAGCTGGCTCCTCATGAATCCCCTCATTTTCCCGGACTCGAAAACGCCTGATTTTGAGATTCCGAGGTCGTGCTGAAGGACATCAGCCGGCTTGAGGGGAACGATGCGCGGGGCGAAGAGACGATTTGATTTTGTTCATGAATTCGTTATCCGGGTGTTTGCCGACGACTTGCACGCCAAGCGCATCCTGTCGTTGGCCAACGGAACGCTTGGGGTGATGACGGGAGCGGCTCTGGCGGTTTCGTTGATCGGCCATGCGCTCGCCCACGCGCGTGGATTGGTGTCGAAGTCGGCGATCAAGCAGGTCGACCGGCTCCTGAGCAACCCGGGCGTGGTCCCGTGGGACTTGTTCGGCTCGTGGGTCGGCGAGGTGGTGGGCGCTCGGCGCGAGATCGTCGTGGCGATGGACTGGACCGACTTCGACGCCGACAATCAGTCCACGCTCGCCCTGCATCTCGTCACCCGTCACGGCCGAGCGACGCCGCTCCTCTGGCTGACCGTCGACAAGGACGAATTGAAGGACCAGCGCAACGATTTCGAGGACCTGTGCCTGTCGCGGCTGAAGGCGCTGCTGCCCGAAGGCGTGGCGACGACGATCCTGGCCGACCGCGGTTTCGGCGACGTCAAACTGTTCGAGTTCCTGGAAAGCCTCGGCTTCCAATACGTCATCCGTTTCCGAGGCAACATTCACGTCAGCGCGGCCGACGGCGAAACGCGGCTGGCCGCCGATTGGGTCGGCAAGCACGGGCGGGCGCGGAAATTGCGCGACGCCGAAGTTTCGGCCGCCCGCCAGAAGGTCGGCGCGGTCGTGTGCGTGAAGGCTGTGGGCATGAAGCAGGCTTGGCATCTGGCCGCCAGTGACGCCTCGCTGTCCGCGCCGCAGATCATCAAGCTCTATTCCAAGAGGTGGACCATCGAACCCAGCTTCCGCGACAGCAAGGACATGCGCTTCGGCATGGGGCTGGGCGCGCTCAGGATCGACGATCCAAGGCGCCGCGACCGCCTCCTGCTCCTCAATGCCTTCGCCATCCTGCTGCTGACGATCCTGGGCGCCGCCGGCGAAAGCCTCGGCATGGATCGTCAACTGCGAACCAGCACCGCCAAACGCCGTGTCCACTCCCTATTCCGACAAGGCTGCCTGCTCTACGACCTCATTCCCAACATGCCGGAGGAGCGCCTGCGTCCGCTCGTCGAGCGATACGCACAACTCATCCGCCAAAACGCGACATTCACCGGAGCCTCGGGATCACGTAAATGAGGGGATACTTGAGAGCTGGCTCCGAGCGCGCGAAGCTTAAGTCGCTATTGAAGTCCTATAAGAAGATGGATGGAAAGGTGCGTGCAGAGCTAACAGCAATGGGCTTTACGATTTCGGAAATCGGGAAGCACTATAAGCTAATATATAAGAACGATCCAAGATATACATTTACGCTTCCAAAGACAGGAGGCGATGTGAGAGGCGGGCTAAACTCGGTTAGCGATATAGCTAAAAGGCTGTTTTAACTCCCCCTCCCCTCAACCGCTTGCCCTTCCCCTCCCCTTGCGCTATTGCACGCGCGTGTCCGGGCCACCATTTATCGAGGCGGTCCATCGGGAGGGCCGGAGGCGCGGGATGCGCGCTCTCCGTCGCTTGGAGGCCTGCCCTCCGATTCCCGCCTCGCGGCTTGCCCCGGACCCATGCAACTTATCTCGGCGGCGTGCCCGTGCGTGACGACCCCTTCGCCAAGGGGCCGCGCCCGGACCGGCGCCGAACAGGTGTTTACCCGGAGTGCGATCCGATCCGATTGAGTCAGTCGGATCGGTACATCGCCCTCTAAGTTCCAAGCCTTCTCTCCCGCGGCCAGCGCGCCGGGTCCGCTCTCTCAAGGGGCGGACAGCGCCGGGCCTGCCAGACCCGGCGTCCGTGGGAAAGAAGGCTCATTCAACCCCGTCCGGCGCAGATCCTGGCAAGGAGCATCTATGTCCGCTACTCAAACGCTTGCCGCCGCGCGTGACGATTTCGCCGCCATGCTCGAAGAGAGCTTCGGCCAGTCCGAGCTCGCCGAAGGTTCCGTCGTCAAGGGCATCGTCGTCGCGATCGAGAAGGATCTCGCGATCATCGATATCGGCCTGAAGACCGAAGGCCGCGTGGCACTGAAGGAATTTGCCGGCCCCGGCCGCGACCAGGACATCAAGGTCGGTGACGAGGTCGAGGTCTATCTCGAGCGCGTCGAGAACGCGCTGGGCGAAGCCGTCCTCTCCCGCGACAAGGCCCGCCGCGAAGAAAGCTGGGTCCGCCTCGAAAAGGCGTTCAACGCGCAGGAGAAGGTGACGGGCGTCATCTTCAACCAGGTCAAGGGCGGCTTCACCGTCGACCTCGACGGCGCCGTGGCCTTCCTGCCGCGCTCGCAGGTCGATATCCGTCCGATCCGCGATGTCGGCCCGCTGATGCACAACCCGCAGCCGTTCCAGATCCTCAAGATGGATCGCCGCCGCGGCAACATCGTGGTCTCGCGCCGCACGGTTCTCGAAGAGACCCGCGCCGAGCAGCGCCACGAGCTGGTGCAGAACCTCGAAGAAGGTCAGGTCATCGACGGCGTGGTCAAGAACATCACCGATTACGGTGCGTTCGTCGACCTCGGCGGCATTGACGGCCTGCTGCACGTCACCGACATCGCCTGGCGCCGCGTGAACCACCCGACCGAGGTGCTGAACATCGGCCAGACGGTCAAGGTGAAGATCATCAAGATCAACCACGAGACCCACCGCATCTCGCTCGGCATGAAGCAGCTGCTCGGCGATCCGTGGGAGGGCATCGAGGCCAAGTACCCGGTGGAGGCCCGCTTCAAGGGTCGCGTCACCAACATCACCGACTACGGCGCGTTCGTGGAACTGGAGCCGGGCATCGAAGGCCTGATCCACGTCTCCGAAATGAGCTGGACCAAGAAGAACGTCCACCCCGGCAAGATCGTCGCCACTTCGCAGGAAGTGGAAGTGGCGATCCTCGAGGTGGATCCGGTCAAGCGCCGCATCTCGCTCGGCCTCAAGCAGACCCTGCAGAACCCCTGGGACGCCTTCGCCGAGAAGTATCCGGCCGGCGCGGTGGTCGAGGGCGAGGTCAAGAACAAGACCGAGTTCGGCCTGTTCCTCGGCCTCGACGGCGATGTGGATGGCATGGTCCACCTCTCCGATCTCGACTGGAACCGTCCGGGCGAGCAGGTGATCGAGGAGTTCAAGAAGGGCGACATGATCAAGGCGGTCGTTCTCGACGTGGATGTCGAGAAGGAGCGCATCTCGCTCGGCGTGAAGCAGCTCGGCGGTGACCCCTTCCAGGACGCCGGCGAACTGCGCAAGGGCGCCATCGTCACCTGCGAGGTGATCGACGTGAAGGATGGCGGCGTCGATGTGAAGATCATCGGCTCCGACATGACCACCTTCGTCAAGCGCTCGGAACTGGCCCGCGACCGCGGCGACCAGCGCCCGGACCGCTTCGCCGTCGGCGAGAAGTTCGACGCCCGCGTCACCCTGTTCGACCGCAAGGCGCGCAAGGTGCAGGTGTCGATCAAGGCGCTGGAAATCGCCGAGGAAAAGGAAGCCGTGGCCCAGTTCGGCTCGCAGGATTCCGGTGCCTCGCTCGGCGACATCCTCGGCGCCGCGCTGAAGAAGGCGAGCGAGAAGGCCGATTGATCGGCCTCTCCCGGAGGGGCGCTCAAGCTGCCTCTCCTCGGCCGGCTGACGGCTGATAGCTGAATGCGAGACGGCCGGCGTGGCAACACGCCGGCCGTTTTGTTTGGGGGCGGGGCCCGCCGGAAACGCAAGGGCTGTCAAGATTGAAAGAGGGCGTGCGCGGGCGGCTCTCGCCTCACAGGCGCCAGCTCACCGACGCGAAGAGGGGGCCGTGACGGAAGACTACAACGACGACTACGCCACCTGCGATCGCACCGCGGTTCATCTCAACATCTACACCGGCGGGTCAGACCCCGATGAGGTCACGCGCGCGACCGGCCTCACACCGACGCGTCTGACGCGGCAGGGCGAAATCGTGCTGTTGAGTCGTGGGCGTCACCGTGTCTCGCCCCTCAATGCATGGTTTCTCGACCCAGAACACCATGTCAGATCACGCGATCTCCGCCGCCATATCGACTGGGTGCTGACCCGTCTCGTCGACGCCCGCTTCGATGCCGCCGCGTTGAGCCAAAGGGGATGGGATGTTCGTTTTAACGGCATCTGGTGGTCACGATACAATACGGGGGCCGATGCTTTGGCCTAGGCAGTCGATCGCGATCGGCAACCTCGGCCTTGAGTGCGGATTCGAGTTCGCGTTTTACGGTAACGACGAGGAAGCGTGAGAGCGCCGGCGCCGCCGTTTCAGAGGGATAAGCCCCGAGGGGTGGTGCGCCAGAGCATCTCGCCCCGTTCTGGCCTCTCCTTGTGTCTGCGCCTGCTCTCATTCGCGCCCCTTTGAACCCGCCCGCTCCTCCGTTAGCATCGGCTGCCCGGCGCGGGCGGCCGGCGGGCAGGGGCGGAAAGGGCGGATGATGGCGGCGGAGATGTCGGGCTGGCCGGGGCGCGTCATCGTCCGCATTGTGCTGCTCAGCCGCTGGGCGATGGTGCCGCTGTTTCTCGGGCTGGCCTTCGCCCTGGTGCTGCTGGTGGTCGCTTTCGCCGCGCGGCTGTGGGCCTTTGCGCTGCAGATCTTCAGCCTTTCCGAGACCGCCGTGATCATGGAGCTGCTCAACCTGATCGATCTCGTGCTGGTCGGCGGGTTGATGGTGATCGTGATCCAGTCCGGCTACGAGAATTTCGTCGAGCAGATCGACCGCCGGCAGGCGCCGGAATCGCCGGCCTGGATGATGCGGATCAGCTTCTTCGAGCTGAAGCTCAAGCTGTTCGCCTCGCTGATGGCAATCTCCGGCATCACCCTGCTGAAGGCGCTGATGCGGCTGGAAACGGATGTGAGCGAGACGCAGGTGCGCTGGCTGATGGCGGCGAGCGTGCTGTTCCTCGCCGCCTATGCGGTGCTCGCCTTCACCGAGCGCTTCGCCGGCAGCGGCCGCGAGGGCGCCGGGCCCGGTCACGGTCGGCTCGACACATCCGAGGAGTGATCACGTCCGACGCCGGATCACCCCGCCGGGCGCGGCGCCAGTATCCGCGCCGGGTTGCCCACCGCCGTCGCCCCGGCAGGAATGTCGCGCGTCACCACCGCGCCGGCGCCGATCACGGCATCGTCGCCGATGGTGATGCCCGGCAGGATGATCGCCTTGCCGCCGATCCAGACATTGCGGCCGATGCTGACCGGGCGGCCATATTCCAGGCCGAGGCGGCGCACCTCCGGGTCGCGCGGGTGTTCGGCGGTGTAGATATGGGTGCCGGGTCCGATCTCGGTGCCGTCGCCGATATGCACCGCCACCACGTCGAGGATCACGCAGTCGAAATTGAGAAACACCCCCGTGCCGAGATGGATGTTGAACCCATAGTCGCAATGGAAGGGCGGGCGGATGCCGGTGCGCTCCCCGACCGTGCCGAGCCCTTCGGCCAAGAGCACCCGCCGCTCGGCGCGCGCGAGGGGGAGCGAGGCGTTGAAGCGCGCCAGCCAGGCGAAGCAGGCGCGCTCGGCGGCCTGAATCGCGGGATCGCTGGCGCGATAGAGTTCGCCCGCCCGCATGCGCTGCATCTCGCTGCGCGGATCGTCGGCGGCGGGAAGGCCGGGTTCGCGGCGTGCGGATGAGGACATGGGCGGCGCTCCGTGGCCGAGGACGGGCGCCCTGCTTGGGCGAGGACGCCGGGCGCGGCAACACACATTGGGTTTCGCGCGGTGACAGAGCGCCCCTCAGGACCGGGCGTCACCCCTGCGTGCCGACGTGGCTGGGTCCCCGGGTCAAGCCCGGGGATGAGGGCGCTCTTGATGGGGACGCGCCCCCTAAATCTCCACCCAGCCCTTCAGCTCGCGCGCGACCACCGCTTCCAGCACCTTGATGCCGCCCGGAGAGTCGTTGAGGCACGGGATGAAGTGGAACTTCTCGCCGCCATTATGGTGGAAGATCTCGGCATTCTCGCCGGCGATTTCCTCCAGCGTTTCCAGGCAGTCGGCGACGAAGCCGGGGGTGAGCACGGCGAGCCGCTTCACGCCGGATTTCGCCAGCGCCTCGATGGTCTTGTCGGTATAGGGCTGCAGCCATTCGGCGCTGCCGAAGCGCGACTGGAAGGTGAGGCGCAGTCTGCCCTCGGGCCAGCCGAGCTTCTCGCGCACCAGCCGCGTGGTCTTGTAGCAATAGCAGTGATAGGGGTCGCCCTTGTCGAAATACTCCTTCGGGATGCCGTGGAAGGAGGCGATGACCAGCTCCGGCTCCCAGTCCAGCGTGGCGAGTTCCGAGGTGATGGAATTTGCCAGCGCCTCGATATAGGCCGGCTCGTCCGGCCAGTGCGGGGCGACGCGTAGCACCGGCTGCCAGCGCATCTTCTTCAGTGCATCGAAGGCAGCGTCGCACACCGTGGCGGAGGTGGCGGCGGCGTATTGCGGATAGAGCGGCACGAGGAGCAGCCGCTCGCAGCCCTCCGCCTGCAGCGCCTCGATGCGCGAGGCGATGGACGGGTTGCCGTAGCGCATCGCCCAGTCGAAGACGAGCCGGTCGCTGCGCACGCCGAGCGCGGCGGCGAGCTTTTCCGACTGCGCCCGGGTGATGGTGCGCAGCGGGCCCTCATTGCGCTCCTTGTTCCAGATCGAGGCGTAGTCCTTGCCCTTGGCCTGCGGGCGGATGGACAGGATGATGACGTTGAGGATGAACCACCACAGCACGCGGTTGACCTCGATCACCCGCCGGTCGGAGAGGAACTCCTTGAGATAGCGGCGCATCGACCAGTAATCGGTGCCGTCGGGCGTGCCGAGATTGACGATGAGCACGCCGATCTTGCCGAATTTCACCGGCGGGTGGCCGGCGGGCAGCCCGCCGCCGGGGGCGGGGGTGAGGGCCACGGAGGCGTCCTTGGCCGCAACAGGCTTGTTCATCGCTACTTCCTCGACGGGTCGCTGCCGGCAGAATGTGCCGTGCTTATAGGGGGAGGGGCGCCGCATTCCAACCGGACGAATGTCGCGGGCGCCGTGGGCGGGCGTCCGCGCGCCGCGCTTTGTTGTACGCTGCCCGGCGGCGGAAGGATCAGGAGGCGGCATGGCGGTTCGCGGGCGGAATGTGGGGCTCATCGGCGCCGGCCAGCTCGGCGGGGCGATCGGCGCGGCGCTGCTGCGGGCGGGGGTGGTGACGCAGGGGCATCTATGGGTCGCCACCCGCTCCGGCCCGGCGGGCGACCTCGCCGCCGTGCCGGGGGTGAACTGGACGACCGATGTGGAGATGCTGGTGGCGCGCTGCGAGGTGATCCTGCTCGCGCTGCCCCCCGCCGCCGGGCGCGCGCTGCGCTTTGCCGGCGCGGGGCGGCTGGTGGTCTCGGTCATGGCCGGGGTGCGGATCGACGAGCTCATCGCGATCAGCGGCGGGGCGCGGGTGGTGCGGGCGATGTCGAGCCCGGCCGCGGCGCTGGGCATGGCCTATTCGCCCTGGTGCGCCGGGGCGGGGGTGACTGAGGCCGACCGCGAAAGGGTCCGGGCGCTGTTTTCCGCCTGCGGAAGCACGGACGAGGTGCCGGATGAGAGCCAGATCGACGTGTTCACGGCCATCACCGGCCCGGTGCCGGGCTTTGTCGCCGCCTTTGCCGACGCGGTGCAGGCCTATGCGCAGGCGCAGGGCGTGGCGCCTGACGTGGCGCGCCGGGCGGTGGGGCAGCTGTTCCACGCCGCCGGGGCGACGCTGGCGGGCAGCGAGCGGCCGGCGGCGGATTTCGTGCAGGAGATGGTGGATTATGCCGGCACCACCGCCGCCGGTCTGGAGGCGCTGCGCGCGGCGGGCCTTTGCGAGGTGGTGGCCGATGGGCTGGAGGCGGCGCGCCGGCGCTGCCTCAGCATCGGCCGGCCGGAGGGGTGAGCCCCCGGCCGTCGCTGCGGTTCACCGCACCAGAATGTTGCGGAACTGCCAGGGGTCGGAGGGGTCGATATCCTCCGGGAACAGGCCGGGGCGGCCGTCCAGCGGGGTCCAGTCGGTGTAGTAGCCCTTCACCGTGCCGAGATAGGGCTTCTGGATTTCGAGGCAGCGGCGATAATCCATCTCGTCGGTCTCGACGATGCCGGCCTCCGGGTTCTCCAGCGCCCACACCATGCCGGCGAGCACGGCGGAGGTCACCTGCATGCCGGTGGCGGTCTGGTAGGGGGCGAGGTTGCGCGCTTCCTCGATGGTGAGCTGCGAGCCGTACCAATAGGCGTTCTTGGCGTGGCCATAGAGCAGCACGCCGAGCTCGTCGCGCCCGTCGACGATCTCGCCTTCGGTCAGGATGGTCCAGTCGCCCGAGAAATGGCCCTCATTGCCGAACATCTCGTGCCAGGACAGCACCGCGTCGTTGCAGGGATGATAGGCGTAATGGCAGGTCGGGCGATAGGCGACCTGCGCGCCGTTGCGCAGGGTGAAATAGTCGGCGATCGAGATCGACTCGTTATGGGTGACGAGGAAGCCGTGCTGGGCGCCGAGGCTCGGGCACCAGGTGCGCACCTTGGTGGCGGCGCCCGGCTGCATCAGATAGATCGCCGCGCCGGAACCGAAATTATGCGTGTGGGCGTTGGCCGGCATCCAGGTTTCGTGCGTGCCCCAGCCGAGCTCGGCCGGCTGCAGCCCTTCGGAGACGAAGCCTTCCACCGACCAGGTGTTGACGAAGGTGCCGAAGGGACGGGGGTCGCGGGCGCGCTGGGTGTCGCGCTCGGCGATGTGGATGCCCTTGACGCCGACGCGGGCCATCAGCTCCGCCCAGCCCTCGCGGGTCGTCGGCTCCTCGAAGTCGAGCCCGGTATCGGTGGCGACATCAATGAGCGCCTGCTTGACGAACCACGACACCATGCCGGGATTGGCGCCGCAGCAGGAAACCGCCGTTGGCCCGCCGGGATTGGCGCGCTTGGCCTTGAGCATGGATTCGCGCAGCGCGTAGTTGGAGCGGCTGGCGGGGGTGGCGTCCTTGTCGAAATAGAAGCCGAGCCACGGCTCGACCACGGTGTCGATATAGAGCGCGCCGCAGTCGCGGGCGAGCGTCATGATGTCGACCGAGCCGGTATCGACGGAGAGGTTGATGAGGAAGCCGCGCCCGCCGGTGGTCAGCAGGGGCTTCAGCACCTCGATATAGTTTTCCTTGGTGATGGCGAGCTGCAGGAAGCGGATGCCGCGCTCGTCGAGCAGGGCGCGGTTGTCGTCCACCGGGTCGATGACGGTCAGCCGTTCCTTGTCGAAATCGAAATGCCGCTCCAGGAGGGGCAGGGTGCCGCGACCGATCGAGCCGAAGCCGATCATCACGATGGGACCGTCGATTTTTCCGTAGATCGGCCAGACTGACATTCTCGGGGACACTCCTTTGGTTCCGAAAGCAAGAGACGGGCCGCACCATGGGACGCCGCAGCCTGCCGCGTCAATGGTGACGCGAGCGTGACAGCGCCGTGGCGACGGCAGGGCGGCCGGCGCCGGCGGGTTTCGGGCGGTTCTGGGAGGGTTCAGGCGTGGTTTCGCCGACGGCGCTGGCGGCTCAATAGGTGACTTCCGCCAGATACAGCCCGGCCGAGGGCGCCATCGGGCCGCAGCGCGTGCGGTCCCTGGCTTCCAGCGCGGCGGTCACGTCGTCCGGCGTCCACGCGCCTTCGCCCAGCTTCACCAGCGTGCCGACCATGGAGCGCACCTGATGGTGCAGGAAGGAACGCGCCTGCGCGTGCACGCGGATTTCCATCCCCGGCCCTTCCAGCGGCACGGTTTCCACCTCCAGCCGGTCGAGCGTCTTCACCGGCGAGGCCGCCTGGCAGCCAATGGCGCGGAAGGTGGTGAAATCGTGCCGCCCGATCAGCCGCGCCGCGCCGGCCGCCATCGCCTGCGCGTCGAGCGGGCGCAGCACCCGCCAGGCCCGGTTGCGCTCCAGCACCAGGTCCGGCCGGCGGGCGATGATGCGGTAGAGATAGCGCCGCCCCGTCGCCGAGAAGCGGGCATGAAAGTCCTCCGCCGCCTCTTCGGCCGCCAGCACGGCGACCGGGTGCGGGCGCAGATGCGCGTTCATGGCGTCGCGCACCGTGTCGGGGCGCCAGTGGCGGGCGAGTTCGACATGCGCGACCTGCCCGGTGGCGTGCACGCCGGCATCCGTCCGCCCGGCGCCCTGGACCGCCGCCGCCTCGCCGGAAAAGCGCCGCACCGCTTCCGCGAGCACGCCCTGCACGCTCAGCCCCGCCGCCTGGACCTGCCAGCCGACGAAAGGGGTGCCGTCATATTCGATGGTGAGCTTGTAGCGGGGCATGGTGTTTTCCTGCGCGCTCTGTAGCGCCCGGCGGCGCCCGCGTCACCTGCCAGGGGAGGTCGCCCCCGTCACGCCCTCATGCCCGGGCTTGACCCGGGCACCCAGACGTGTGCGCCCGCAGACCTCTGGATCCCCGGGTCAAGCCCGGGGATGAGGGACCGGGTGTCGCCCCCTCTCCCCGCCCCGCTCCTCGCCCCCTTGCCCCAAGGCGGCGGCGGGGGCATCGTGCGGCGCGAAACGGAGCCCGCAATGCCCGCCACTGATGCCCATCACGAGACTGTCGACACCGGCGACCATGTCGTCCTGATCGACGGCTCGGCCTATATTTTCCGCGCCTACCACGCCTTGCCCCCGCTCACCCGCTCGTCCGACAAGCTGCCCGTCGGTGCGGTGGCGGGCTTCTGCAACATGCTGTGGAAGCTGGTGCGCGCCGGGCAGAATGGCGGCGGATTCGCGCCGAAGCCGACCCATCTCGCCGTGGTATTCGACAAGTCCGAGCAGACCTTCCGCAAGGACATCTACCCGCTCTACAAGGCGCAGCGCCCGGAGCTGCCGGAGGATCTGCGCCCGCAATTCCCGCTGATCCGCGAGGCGACGCGGGCTTTCGACCTCGCCTGTGTGGAACAGAGCGGCTTCGAGGCCGACGACCTCATCGCCACCTATGCCGAAGAGGCGAAGGCGCGCGGCGCGCAGGTCACCGTCATTTCCTCCGACAAGGACCTGATGCAGCTCGTCGACGGGCTGGTGCGCATGTACGACCCGATGAAGGACAAGGCGATCGGCGTCGAGGAAGTGTTCGAGAAGTTCGGCGTCGCCCCGGACAAGGTGGTGGACGTGCAGTCGCTGGCCGGCGATTCCGTCGACAACGTGCCCGGCGTGCCCGGCATCGGCATCAAGACCGCCGCCCAGTTGCTGGCCGAATATGGCGACCTCGACACGCTGCTGGCCCGCGCGCCCGAGATCAAGCAGACCAAGCGGCGCGAGAACCTGATCGCATTCGCCGACCAGGCCCGGCTCTCGCGCCAGCTGGTGACGCTGAAGCGCGACGTGCCGCTCGACGTGCCGCTCGACGACATCGCCGTGGTGGAACCGTCGGCCACCCGCCTCGTCGCCTTCCTCAAGGCGATGGAATTCGCCACGCTGACCCGCCGCGTGGCCGAGGCCTATGAGGTCGATGTCGCCGCCATCGATCCCGATCCGGGCCTGAGGGCGGGTGCTTCCTCCCTCATGGCCGGGCTTGACCCGGCCACCCAGACAGCGGAGGCCGCCGGCGACGGGCTGGGTCCCCGGGTCACGCCCGGGGATGAGGGCGCGCCAATGGGTGAGCCGGGCTTCACGCCTCTCGCCCTCGCCGCCGCCCGGCAGGCGGAAGCCACCGCCACCCCGGTCGACCGCTCCCGCTACGAGACGGTGACGACGCTCGCCCGGCTGGAAGACTGGATCGCCCGCGCCCGCGAGGTGGGCGTCGTCGCTGTCGATACCGAGACCACCGGGCTCGACCCGATGCAGGCGGAGCTGGTCGGCTTCTCGCTCGCCACCGGGCCGAACGAGGCCTGCTATGTCCCGCTCACCCATAAGGGCGGGGATGAGGGCCTGTTCAGCGAGGGGCTGCTGCCGGACCAGATCCCCGTCCGCGACGCGCTCGCCGCGCTGAAGCCGCTGATGCAGGACCCGGCCGTCCTCAAGGTCGGCCAGAACCTGAAATATGACTGGCTGGTGCTGCGGCGCCTCGGCATCGAGGTGGCGCCTTATGACGACACGATGCTCATTTCCTATGTGCTCGATGCCGGCGCCTCGCCGCATGGCATGGACCCGCTCTCCATGCGCTGGCTCGGCCACACCCCGATCAAGTTCGAGGAGGTGTGCGGCAAGGGCAAGGGGCAGATCACCTTCGACCGCGCCCCGCTCGACAAGGCGAGCGAATATGCCGCCGAGGACGCCGATGTGACGCTGCGGCTGTGGCGGGTGCTGAAACCCCGCCTCGCCAGCGAAGGCAAGGCCACCGTCTATGAGACGCTGGAGCGCCCGCTGGTCGCCGTGCTCGCCCGCATGGAAGCGCGCGGCATCCGAATCGACCGCCAGATGCTCTCGCGCCTGTCCGGCGAGTTCGCGCAAGGCATGGGCCGGCTGGAGGCGGATATTTCCGAGATGGCGGGGGAGAGCTTCAACCCCGGCTCGCCCAAGCAGCTCGGCGACATATTGTTCGGCAAGATGGCCATTCCCGGCGGGCGCAAGACGCCGACGGGGGCGTGGTCCACCGGGGCCGACGTGCTGGAGGAACTGGCCGAGCAGGGGCACGAGCTGCCGCGCCGCATTCTCGACTGGCGCCAGCTGCAGAAGCTGAAATCGACCTATGCCGACGCCCTGCCCTCCTATGTTCATCCCGAGACGGGCCGGGTGCATTCCTCCTTCGCGCTCGCCGCCACCACGACGGGCCGGCTCTCCTCCTCCGAGCCGAATCTGCAGAACATCCCGGTGCGCTCGGAGGAAGGGCGCAAGATCCGCAAGGCTTTCATCGCCGCGCCGGGCCACAAGCTGATCTCGGCCGATTATTCGCAGATCGAACTGCGCCTGCTCGCCGAGATCGCCGACACGCCCTCGCTGCGCCAGGCGTTCCAGGACGGGCTCGACATTCACGCCATGACCGCCTCGGAAATGTTCGGCGTGCCGATCGAGGGCATGCCGGGCGAGGTGCGCCGGCGGGCCAAGGCGATCAATTTCGGCATCATCTACGGCATCTCGGCGTTTGGCCTCGCCAACCAGCTCTCGATCCCGCGCGAGGAGGCGGGGGCCTATATCAAGCGCTATTTCGAGCGCTTTCCCGGCATCCGCGCCTATATGGACGAGACCCGCGCCTTTGCCCGCGAACACGGCTATGTCGAGACGCTGTTCGGCCGGCGCTGCCACTACCCCGACATATCAGCCAAGAACCCCTCGATCCGCGCCTTCAACGAGCGCGCGGCGATCAATGCGCGGCTGCAAGGCTCGGCCGCCGACATCATCCGCCGCGCCATGGTGCGGATGGACGGGGCGCTGGAGGCCGCGCGCCTCTCCGCCCGCATGCTGCTTCAGGTGCATGACGAACTGATCTTCGAGGTGCCGGACGAGGAGGTCGACGCGACCATCCCCGTGGTGCGCGAGGTGATGGAACTCGCCCCCTTCCCGGCAGTGGCGCTGAAAGTGCCGCTGAAGGTCGACGCCCGCGCCGCAGAGAACTGGGACGAGGCGCATTGAGGGGGCGCCGGCGCCCTCATCCCCGGGCTTGACCCGGGGACCCAGTCCAGCCTCCCGCGCCGGTGCGAAGGCTGGGTGGCCGGGTCAAGCCCGGTCCTGAGGGGAGAGGGTGGAGGCGGGATGACCGCAGGTCCCTCAGAACTCCACGTCGAGTTCCTCCATCTCCTCCGGCTCCTCCCGCGCCGCCGCCATCCAGTCCTGCATGGCGGGGAGCGCCAGCATGGTGGCGCAATAGGCCCGGCTCTGCGGGTCGAGCGGCACGTCATAGGTGGTGAAGCGCGAGCAGACGGGGGCGTACATCGCATCCGCCATGGTCGGGGCGGCACCGAACAGATAGGGCCCGCCATAGGTGCCGAGGCACTCGGTCCAGATGGCGACGATGCGCAATATGTCGCCCTGCGCCCCCGCCCACACCTTGAAGCCGGGATGATGCGCCTTGATGTTCATCGGCAGCGCCGAGCGCAGATTGGCGAAGCCGGAATGCATCTCGCCGCTGATCGAGCGGCAATGCGCCCGCGCTGCGCGATCCCTAGGCAGAAGCCCGGCCTCTGGCTTCCATTCGTGCAGATATTCGGCGATGGCCAGCGTGTCCCAGATGCGCAGTCCCTCATGGTCGAGCCGTGGCACCAGGAAGGAGGAGGATTGCAGCAGCAGCTCGGCGCGGATGGCCGGATCGTCGGCGGAAACGCGGGCCTCGGTGAAGGCGAGCCCGGCGAGCCGGCAGAGCAGATAGCCGCGCAGCGACCAGGACGAATAGTTCTTGCTGCTGAGGGTCAGCACCGCCGCCGGGGCGCCCGGCTCCTGCGCGGCCAAGGCTTTCGTTGCCGCCTTCGCCGACGCCTTTGCCGGCGCCTTCTTGCGGCCCGGAGCGGTGGCAGGCTTGGGCGTGGCGGTGGCGGAGGGCATGGCAGGCGTCCTGTTTCGGCGGGGCGTCAAATGTGCAGCCCGGAAGAGGCAATCACACTTCGTGCCATTCCTGACAGGGCTGTGACAGCGCGCCGGGCGCGGGCCGCCCCACGCGGCGGGCGCTCCGGCGCGTTCCACCCAGTTGGCAACCTCCTTTGCTACCTACTTGGCAACCTCCTTGGCAGCGTCATTGCATCCGCTCTAGGATGGCCCTGGCAGGGCTCCCGCTCCTTCAGCGCAGCGGGTCGCCTGCGCCTGTGCCGAGCGGCGGCCGCCCGCCTGTCGCCGATCGAGCCGTTGCCGCCCCTGCCGCCGGAAGATTGCCCCGCCCATGCTCTATGCCGCCTATCAGGCCCAGTCCGACCTGTTCGATCCGCTCCGCCTCGCGGCCAAGCTGTCGCGGCAGATGCTCGGCACGATGGGCGAGGCGATGGGCGGCCTCCACGACACGCCGCTGCTGCGCAACCTCTCGGCCGGCTTCGAGATGATCGAGCGCGCCGGGCTGAGCCATGAGCGTCCGCCTTTCGCCATCGGCACGGTGACGGTGGGCAATCGCGAGGTCGAGGTGCGCGAGGAGGTGGCGCTGGCCTTGCCCTTCGGCTCGCTGCTGCATTTCGCCAAGGATGTCGACCAGAAGCAGCCGCGCCTGCTGGTGGTGGCTCCGCTGTCCGGCCATTTCGCCACGCTGCTGCTCGACACGGTGAAGACGCTGCTGCCGGAAAACGATGTCTACATCACCGACTGGCACAATGCCCGCGACGTGCCGCTCACCGACGGCGGCTTCGGCTTCGACGATTATGTCGCCCATGTCATCCGCTTCCTGGAAGAGATCGGGCCGGGCGGGCATGTGCTCGCCGTGTGCCAGCCCTGCGTGCAGGTGCTCGCCGCCTGCGCCGTCATGGCCCAGGAAAGCAACCCCGCCCAGCCGCTTTCCATGACGCTGATGGCCGGGCCGGTGGATACCCGCATCAACCCGACCAAGGTGAACGAGCTCGCCACCTCCAAGCCGATCGACTGGTTCGCGCAGAATCTCATCGCCACCGTGCCGCCGGGCTTCAAGGGCGCGGGGCGCCGGGTCTATCCCGGCTTCATCCAGGTCGGCGCCTTCATGGCGATGAACATGGAGCGCCATGTGAAGGCGCATGTCGGGCTGTATGAGAACCTCGCCATGGGCGAGCACGACAAGGCGGCCACCACCAAGACCTTCTATGACGAATATTTCGCCGTGCTGGACCTCGCGGCCGAGTTCTATCTGGAAACCATCGCCAAGGTGTTCCAGCAGCACGAATTGCCGCGCGGCGTGCTGACCTATCGCGGCGAGCGGATCGATTTCCGCGCCATCCGCCGCACCGCCCTGCTCACCGTGGAGGGCGAGCGCGACGATATCTGCGCCGTCGGCCAGACCGTGGCGGCGCAGGACATCTGCGCCTCGCTGCGCCCGCATCTGCGCCGCCATCACATGCAGGCCGGCGTCGGCCATTACGGCGTGTTCTCCGGCCGCCGCTGGAAGGGCCAGGTCTATCCGCTGGTGCGCAACCACATCCTCGCCGCCGATGCGTGAGGGGCGCCGCCCTCACCCGCCCTTGGCCGCCGCCTTCAGCCGGTAGAGCGCTTCCAGCGCCTCGCGCGGGCTCATCTCGTCAGGGTCGATCCCGGCCAGCGCCGCCTTCACCGCCGCCGCCACCGGGTCGGCCTTCACCGCCGCCGCGGGGGGCGGGGCGCGGTTGAGCGCGGCGAAGAGGGGGAGATCGTCGAGAATGCGCTGCGTCGGCGCGGCGCGGTCGGCGCTCTCCAGCTCGGTCAGCACGGCGCGGGCGCGCTCCACCACCGCATGCGGCAGGCCGGCGAGCTTGGCGACCTGGATGCCGTAGGAACGGTCGGCCGCGCCCGGCACCACCTCGTGCAGGAAGATCACCTCGCCCTCCCACTCCTTCACCTTCACCGTCGCGTTGACGAGGCGGGGAAGGCGCTGGGACAGGGCGGTGAGTTCGTGGAAATGGGTGGCGAACAGGCCGCGGCAGCGATTGGCCTCGTGCAGATGCTCCAGGCTCGCCCAGGCGATGGACAGGCCGTCAAAGGTGGCGGTGCCGCGCCCGATCTCGTCGAGGATCACCAGCGAGCGCTCGGTCGCCTGGTTGAGGATGGCGGCGGTTTCCACCATCTCGACCATGAAGGTGGAGCGCCCGCGCGCGAGATCGTCCGCCGCGCCGACGCGTGAGAACAGCCGGTCGACCACGCCGATGCGCGCGAGCCGCGCCGGCACGAAGGCGCCGGCCTGGGCGAGGATGGCGATGAGCGCGTTCTGGCGCAGGAAGGTCGACTTACCCGCCATGTTCGGGCCGGTGACCAGCCAGATGCGCCCGGCGCGGGCGCCCTCGGGCGGGGAAAGCTCGCACTCATTGGCGACGAACGGCCCGCCATCCCGGCGCAGCGCCTGCTCCACGACAGGGTGGCGCCCGCCCTCGATGCGGAAATCGAGCCCGTTATCCACCTCCGGGCGCACATGGTTCTCGTCCACCGCGAGCTTGGCGAGGCCGGCGGTCACGTCGATCACCGCCAGCGCCTCGGCGCAGGCGCGGATCGCCTCGGTCTCGGCGGTCACGGCGGCGACCAGCTCGTCGAACAGCAGCTGTTCCAGCGCCAGCGCGCGGTCGCCGGCGCTGGCGATCTTGGCTTCCAGCTCGGCGAGCTCGGTGGAGGTGAAGCGCATCGCCCCCGCCATGGTCTGGCGGTGCATGAAAATGGCGTCGAAGGGCGGCTCGCGCAGCCGGTCGGCGTTCTGCTGGCTCACCTCGACGAAATAGCCGAGCACCGCATTGTGCCGGATCTTGAGCGCGCGGACCCCGGTTTCCTCGACATAGCGCCGCTCCAGCGCCGCCACCACGCGCCGGCTCTCGTCGCGCAGGGCGCGGGTGGCGTCGAGTTCGTCCTGGTAGCCGGCGCGGATGAAGCCGCCGTCGCGGCGGTTCAGCGGCAGTTCATCGTCGAGCGCGGCGGTGAGCGTCGCCGCCAAAGCGGGATCGACCCCGCCGAGCGCCCGGGCGGCGGCCTGCAGTTCCGCCGGGGCCGGGGCGTCGGCGATCAGCCCGGCGATGGCGGCGCCCTCTTTCAGCCCGCGCCCGATGGCGGCGAGGTCGCGCGGCCCGGCGCGGCCGAGCGCGACGCGGGACAGCGCGCGGGCGAGGTCCGGGACACCGGCGAGCCGGTCGCGCAATTGCGCGCGCAGGCTCGTTTCCTCGACCAGGCATTCCACCGCGTCGAGCCGCTCAGCGATGCGCTTCGGGTCGGTCAGCGGCTCGGCGAGGCGGCGGGCGAGCAGGCGCGCCCCGGCGGAGGTGACGGTGCGGTCCACCGCCGCGCACAGGCTCCCCATACGCTCGCCGGTGGTGGTGCGCAGGATTTCGAGGTTCGCCCGCGTCGCCGGGTCGATGATCATCGCCTCGGTGGAGGCCTCGCGCTGCGGCCGGCCGAGCGGCGGGCGGGCGCCGAGCTGGGTGCGCTCGATATAGGCGACGATGGCGGCGGCGGCGGCGAGTTCGGCGCGCGAGAAGCTGCCGAAGGAATCCAGCGTCGCCACCTGGAAGAAGCCGGCGATACGCCGTCCGGCGGTGGCGCCGTCGAAGCTTTCCTTCGGCAGCGGCGTCACGGCGGGCAGGGTGCGCCAGAGCGGGCGCAGCTCGGCATCCTCATAGACCGCGTCGGCGACCAGCAATTCGGCCGGCTCGATGCGGGCGAGGTCGGCGGAAAGCCTTGTGCTGTCGGTTTCCGCGACGCGGAAGGAGCCGGTGGAAATGTCGGCGAAGGCCAGCGCATAGACATAGCCGTCGCCCTCCTCGCCGCTGCCCCTCACCCGGGCAAGGCTCGCCAGCACATTCTCCCGTCGCGCGTCGAGCAGCGCGTCCTCGGTGAGCGTGCCGGGGGTGACGAGGCGGATCACGTCGCGCTTGACCACGCTTTTCGGGCCGCGCTTCTTCGCCTCGGCGGGCGGTTCCATCTGCTCGCACACGGCGACGCGGTGGCCGGCGGCGATGAGCTTGTGGAGATATTCCTCCGCCCGGTCCACCGGCACCCCGCACATCGGGATGTCCTCGCCCTGGTGCTTGCCGCGCTTGGTGAGCACGATGCCGAGCGTGCGGGCGGCGATTTCGGCGTCGTCGAGAAACAGCTCGTAGAAATCGCCCATGCGGTAGAACAGCAGGCTGCCGGGATTGGCGGCCTTGATCTCGATATATTGCGCCATCATCGGGGTGACGCGCTCGCTGTCCGCGAGCGCTTTGGGCGTGACGCGCTCCGCGTCCGCGAGCGCTTTGGGCGTGACGCGCTCGGTGTCGGCGGCCGCTTGGGGGGCGGGGCTGTGCTCGGGCTGATCCATGGCGGGGACGCTGGCAGAGGCGAGGGGCGCGTTTCAAGCGCCGGCTGCGGTTATCCCCTCTAAAGCACCACGCCGCGCAGCGCTTCCGGGTCCATCAGCCCCATCAGCCGTCCGGCGGCAGCGCGGGCGAAGCGCAGGGTGAGCGCCTTGCGCGTCGCCCCGGCCAGCGCATGCAGCGGCGCCTCGCGCACCAGCCCGGCGCCGAAGGCATCGGCGACGAGAATGCCGGTGTCCTCGGGCAGGATCTCCACCGGGAAATCCGGCCCGACGGCGAAGAACAGCCGGTCGCAATGGGCGCGGTAGTCGGCCCATTTGCGGTCGGTGCGGAAATCGGTGACCGAGGATTTGATCTCCACCACCCACACCTCGCCGCGCAGGTCCAGCGCGGCGATGTCCGCCCGCCGGCCGGAGGCGAGGCTGAATTCCGGCACGCCCACCAGCCCGCGCGCGGCGAGATAGCGCAGCGCCCCGCGCTGGATGGCGCGGGCGGTTTCGGACTGGCGCCCGTCCGGGGGCAGGACGAGGTCGGAAAAGGCGGTGTCGCTCATCCCCGTACTCTATCCGTTCTCCTCGGCGCGAGGAAAGACCCCGGCGGCGGTCTCGATGGCCGGGGCGTCCTCGCCGCGCGAGAAGGGCGGCAGTTCCGGCCCGGCCAGGGCCGTCGTCGGTGCCGGCGGCGGGGTGCCGGCATGCAGCCGGCGCACCACGGCAAAGGCGCAGATCAGCGCCGCCACGCCGAAAAAGACCGAGCCCAGCGCCTGCCCGGCGATGACGCCCTCGACGCCGTACCAGCGGCTGCCGAGCCAGACGAAGGGAATGGTGCCGAGCGTCGCCCGTCCCCAGTTGAACAGGGTGGACAGCAGCGGCGCGCCGAGATTGTTGAAGGCGGCATTGGCGACGAACAGCGCGCCGAAGAACACATAGGCCCCGGCGGCATAGAGGCAGAAGAACTCCACCAGCGCCACGCCTTCGGCCGAGAGCCCGAACAGGCCGGCGAGCGGCTGGCGGGCCAGCGCCAGGATCAGCCAGACGCCGAGCACATAGGCGACGATCAGCTTGAGGCTGTCGCGCACCGTCTGCCGTACCCGGTCATAGCGCCCGGCGCCGACATTCTGGCCGATCACCGGGCCGATGGCGCCGGTGAGCGCGAAGAGCGGGCCGAAGGCGACCGGGATCAGCCGGCCGATCACCGCCCAGGCCGCCACCGCCGCATCGCCATGCGGGGCGAGGGCGAAGGTGATGTAGGCATTGCCCACCGGCGTCGCGACATTGGTGAGGATGGCCGGCACGGCGATGGCCGAGAGCGGGCCGACATCGGCGAGAAAATCCGGCAGGCGCGGGCGCGCGGCGAGCTTGTGCACCCTTATCACCGCGTTGAGCCCATAGGCCACCATCACCATTCGGGCGAGCACGGTGGCGATCGCCGCGCCTTCGACGCCGAGGCCGAGGGCGAGGATGAGCAGCGGGTCGAGCACGGCGGTGGTGAGCCCGCCCGACAGCGTGACCCACATGGAGCGCCGCGCATCGCCAATGCCGCGCAGCGTGCCCGACGCCGCCATGCCGAGGCCGAGCAGCGGGGTGGAGGGCAGCACGATGAGCAGAAAGTCGCGCGCCAGCTCCAGCGTGCGGCCGGTGGCACCGAGCAGCGCCAGCAGCGGCCCGAGAAAGGGCAGCAGGGCCAGCGTCATCGCCCCGGTGGCGAGCGCCATATAGATGAGCGAGGAGGTGGAGAGCCGCCGCCCGTCCTCGATCCGCCCGCTGCCGATCGCCCGCGACACCAGCGCCGAGCCGGCGATCATCACGCCGATGCCGACCGAGGTGGTGAAGAACATCACCGTGCCGGCATAGCCGATGGCCGCCGCCAGCTCCTCCTCGCCGAGCAGCGAGATGTAGAACAGGTTGAGCAGATCGACCACGAACACCGCCATCAGCCCGACCGAGCCGGCGGCGGTCATGGTGGCGACATGGCGCATCGTCGAGCCTTCGACGAAGCGGGCCTTCAGCGGCTTGCGGGGGGCGGTCGTGTCCATGGCGGGGCATATGGCATGCGCGCCGCCCGCCGCACAGGCCCGCGCGCGCAACCCGTTGCTTGCATGCACGCCCACCCTTCTCTTGCGGTCCGGCCGCCACCGCCCCGCCACAAGGCGATGCCACGACTGGCACGCCACGACGGCGCTGCGCGTCACATTGCGGCGATTGAGAAGCGTCATTGAAATCGGCTAGAAGGGCGTTCCTTGCCGCCGAGCCCGCCGGGCCTGCGCCCGCCTCACCCCACGCCCCGTGCGAACGGACCCGTCATGACCGCCGAAACTCCCGCGCCCGCCGCCGAACCCATCGACGACCACACCAAGGCCCGCGTGCTGGTGCAGGCGCTGCCGCACATGCAGCGCTATGACGACGCCATCATCGTGGTGAAATATGGCGGCCACGCCATGGGCGACGAGCAGGTGGCGCGGGATTTCGCGCAGGACATCGTCCTGCTCGAACAGTCCGGCGTGAACCCTGTGGTGGTGCATGGCGGCGGGCCGCAGATCGGCGCCATGCTGGCCAAGCTCGGCATCAAGTCGGAATTCGCCGCCGGGCTGCGCATCACCGACAAGGCCACTGTCGAGATCGTCGAGATGGTGCTGGCCGGCTCGATCAACAAATCCCTCGTCGGCTTCATCAACGAGGCCGGCGGCAAGGCGCTGGGCCTGTCCGGCAAGGACGGCAACATGGTCGTCGCCTCCAAGGTGACGCGTTCGGTGCGCGACCCCGATTCGAATCTCGAACAGGTGATCGATCTCGGCTTCGTCGGCGAGCCGGAGACGGTGGACACCACCGTGCTCGACCAGATTCTCGGCCGCGAGCTGATCCCGGTGCTGGCGCCCGTCGCCACCGGCCGGGATGGCGGCACGTTCAACGTCAATGCCGACACGTTTGCCGGCGCCATTGCCGGCGCGCTCGGCGCCAAGCGGCTGCTGCTGCTGACCGACGTGCCCGGCGTGCTCGACGCCGACAAGCAGCTGATCAAGGAACTGACCATCGCCCAGGCGCGGGCGCTGATCGCCGACGGCACCATTTCCGGCGGCATGATCCCCAAGGTCGAGACCTGCATCTACGCGCTGGAGCAGGGCGTCGAAGGGGTGGTGATCCTCGACGGCAAGGTGCCGCATGCGGTGCTGCTGGAACTGCTGACCGACCACGGCGCCGGCACGCTCATCACCCGCTGAGCGCCGGCGGGGCGCCCCCCGCGCGGGGGCGCCTTCGCGGGTGGCGTTTCAAGGCGCAGACGCTTCAAGGCGTGGGGATCACCGCCACCGCGTCGACCTCGACCAGATATTCCGGCTGGGCGAGGGCGTCGACGCCGATCCAGGTGGAGGCGGGCGGATTCTCCCTGCCGAAGGTCTCCGCCAGCACCCGGCCGACGAGCTCCGCTTCCGGGCCGGACTGGAAGCCGGGCATGTAGAGGCGCAGCATCTGGATGTCGTCGGCGCTGCCGCCGGCGGCTTCCACCGCCAGGATGACCTGGCGCAGCACCTGCCGCAGCTGCGCCTCGCGCCCCACCGCGCTGACCTTTCCTTGCGCATCCCACGCCACCTGCCCGGCGACATGCACCAGCGTGCCGGGCGGGGAGAGGCTGACCTGCGAGAAGCCCCAGGGGCGGCTGTCGAACAGTTGCGGCGGCTGCAGGGTGCGGCGGGGCATGGGGCGCCTGTGTGGGTCGGGAGAGACGGGGAGGGTGCCGGTGTTTGCGCGCCGCCGGCACCGTCATCCCGGCCGAAGCGCAGCGGAGAGCCGGGATCGCGGTCCGGCCTGCGATCCCGGATCGGCCTTCGGCCGTCCGGGATGACGGATGAGCCTTACCCCTTCGCCAGCGTTTCCAGGAAGCGGATGGCCTCGCCTTGCGCCGGGGTGACGAGCTCGCCCTCCCACATCACCCGCTTGCCGCGAAGGAGCGTGCCGACCGGCCAGCCCGTCACCTCCACCCCGTCATAGGGCGTCCAGCCGGCCTTGGAGGCGATCCATTCATTGCGGATGGTTTCGCGGCGCTTGAGGTCGACAATGGTGAAATCGGCGTCATAGCCCACCGCGATGCGGCCCTTGGTGGCGATGTTGAAGATGCGCGCCGGGCCGGCGCTGGAAAGGTCGACGAAGCGCTCCAGCGTCAGGCGGCCGGCATTCACATGGTCGAGCATGGTCGGCACGAAGGTCTGCACCCCGGTCATGCCCGAGGGGCTCGACGGGTAGGGCTTGGCCTTCTCTTCCCGCGTGTGCGGGGCATGATCGGAGCCGAGCACGTCGACCACGCCCTCCGACAGGCCGCGCCACAGCGCCGCCTTGTGGCGCGCCTCGCGCACCGGCGGGTTCATCTGCACCATGGTGCCATGCGTGGCGTACCAGGAGGCGTCCATGGTGAGGTGATGCGGCGTCACCTCGACGGTGGCGACATCCTTCTGGCCACGCAGATACTCGATCTCCTCCTGCGACGTGATGTGCAGCACATGCACGCGCTTGCCCTCGGAGCGGGCGAGATTGACCAGCCGCATGGTGGCGGTCAGCGCGGCGATCTCGTCGCGCCAGACCGGATGCGAGGCGGCGTCGCCCGGCACGCGCAGGCCCTTGCGTTCTTCGAGGCGCGGCTCGTCCTCGCAATGGAAGGCGGCGCGGCGGCGGATCACCTTGAGGATGGCGCGCACGCCGGGATCGTCCGCCACCAGCAGCGAGCCGGTGGAGGAGCCGATGAACACTTTCACGCCCGGCACGCCCGGCAGCATTTCCAGCTCGGGCAGGTCCTTCACATTGTCATGCGTGCCGCCGACGAAGAAGGCGAAGTCGCAATGCATGCGGTGATGGGCGCGGGCGAGCTTGTCTTCCAGCGCCTCGGCCGAGGTGGTCAGCGGGTTGGTGTTGGGCATTTCGAACACGCCGGTGACCCCGCCCATGACGGCGGCGCGCGAGCCGGATTCGAGGTCTTCCTTGTGGTCGAGGCCGGGCTCGCGGAAATGCACCTGGGTGTCGATGACGCCGGGCAGCAGATGCAGGCCGGTGCAGTCGACCGTCTCGCCCGCCTGCGCGGGGTCGAACGAGCCGATGCCGGCGATGCGCCCGGCGCGGATGCCGATATCGCGGGCGGCGATGCCGTCCTGATTCACCACCGTGCCGCCCTTGAGGAGAAGATCGAAGGTCTCAGTCATGCTGTCCCCGCCGGTGATGAGAGCTTGCCGCAGCCGTGCCGCGCCGGTCCGCTCTTACGCCAAAGCGCGGCGGAGGTGAACGCCGAAAGGGGGACTCTGGCCGGGCGCCGCGCGATGCGCGGCGGGTCCGGGATAGGGGGCGCTCAGGTGACGGTGAACTGCACCCGCACCGCCGTGCCGCGGCTGGGTTCCACCCGGCTGGCGAGTTCCACCTTGCCGCCGAGCTGCGAGGCCAGGCTCTGGATGATGCGCCAGCCGAGCCCGTCGCTGCGCGACAGGTCGGCACCGGGCGGCAGGCCGCGCCCGTTATCGGCGATGGTCATCTCATAGTCTTTGCCGCCGCTCGCCAGCAGCTTGATGCTGATCGTGCCGGATTCGGCCCCGACAAAGGCGTGCTTGAGCGAATTGGTGACGATCTCGGCCACCAGCATGGAGAGCGTGGTGAGCTGGGCCACGTTGAGCGGCAGATTCGGCGCGTCCACCGTGCAGCCGATGCCGGGCGTGCCGGAGGCGGTGACGAGATCGCAGCAGAGCTGGCTCAGATACTGGTCGGTGGGCAGGTCCAGCCGCTCCGGCGCGTAGAGCTGGCGGTGGATGCGGGCGATGGTGTCGAGCCGCGAGCGCGCCTCGTCCAGCGCGGTGATCGCCTGGCGCGCATCCTGCCCCACCTTGCGCTTCTGCAGCGACAGCAGCGCGGCGACGAACTGCATATTGTTGGCGACCCGGTGCTGCAGCTCCTGAAACATGGTGCGCTGCGTCTCATAGAGCCGGGCGGTGGTTTCCTTCTCGCGCCGCAGCCGGTCGGCGGCGCTGAAGGTGAAGTGAATCAGCGCGATGTCGATGGCGGCGATGACGACGAAGAAGCCGAGCGCCAGCAGGCTCTGGCCGTCGATCCGCATGCCGTTGGCCGGGCCGATGAAGAACAGCCAGGCGGCGAAGGTGGACAGCACCGCGCAGGTGATGCCCGGCCGCAGCCCGCAGAAGAAGGTGGTGAGAATCACCGCCGGGAAGAAGGTGAGGAAGGGAAAGCCCGGCGGCAGCACGCTGTCCACCGCGAAGCGCAGCGCCAAAGCGAGGCCGAACATCGCCACCCCCACCGCATCCGCCAGCCAGGGGTGGCGGCGCAGGGGCTGGGCGGTGCGCACCAGTGACCAGAAGAACGAACGGTCCACGCCCTCGGGCGCGACCGGGTCGCCCGGGGTCTCGGACACCCGCTGACGGGCCGTGCCGTCGCTCATGGGCGGGAAGTCGCCGGCAATGCGGGAAAGGCCGCGCGCCGTGGCGCCTTGGAAGTCGCATGCATTGAAAAGGAGCCCCTGGTGCGCCGCCACCCACTGGTGCGCGAGTGTGCCTGTTTGTACCCAACTCGTCACCTCGGTTCTGTCCGTTTGTGAACATTTTCGCCTGTGGTGCGTTGATAGGGAAACGAGGGTCGGAACCATGCGCCTCAACGATGGCGAGGAAAGCGGCGGCAATGGCAGCGGGGCGGTGGCCTCGTCTGGCGGCAACAACCTTCTGGGCGCGCTGCGGCCGGCTGATTTCGGCCTGCTGCGGGCCCATCTCAAGCGGATCGACCGGCCGGCCGGCGGTGTGCTCTACGAGCCTGGCGACGATGTGCGCCATGTCTATTTTCCCTGCGGGCAGGCGCTCGTCTCCTTCATGGTGCTTTTGGAGGACGGCAGGCAGGTGGAAATCACCAGCATCGGCCGCGAGGGCGCGGTGGGCGGCATTGTCAGCCAGGGAAGGCTGCCGGCCTTCGCCCGCGCGGTGGTGCAGATGGAGGGGCCGCTGCTGCGGCTCGACGGTGCCGAGCTGGAGCGGGCCAAGGAGATTTCCCCGCCGCTGCGCAACCTGTTCGCCCGCTATGCCGACTGCCTGCTGGCGCAGGTTTTTCAGTCGGTCGCCTGCAACGCCACCCATTCCATCGACCAGCGCACGGCGAAATGGCTGCTCGCCGCCCATGACCGCACCGGCGACGACACGCTGCGCCTCACCCAGGAACAGCTCGCCGCCATGCTGGCGGTGGGGCGGCCCTATATCAGCCGGGTGCTGGGGGAGATGAAGGCGGCCGGCGCCGTCGAGCCGCGCCGCGGGCGCATCCGCATCACCGATGCGGAGCGGCTGCGCAGCCTGGGCTGCGGCTGCCACGCGGCGGTGAAGCGGCATTTCGACGAGGTGCTGAGCGGCGTCTATCCCCGCGCCAATGAGGTGGCGGGCCACGGCATGGTCATCACCAACGGACCCTCCTTCCGCCCGTGAGCGGGAAGCGGGATGGTTCCCGCAGCCCTGCCCTGCCGGCGCGGGCCTTGTGCGCGGCGCGCGGAAATGGCATGCGCCCCGCCATGGAACACGATAACTCCCCGCCCCTCGTCCCCTCCTTCGCCACGCTGGCGCCCCGCTACGATCTCGTCCTGTGCGACGTGTGGGGCGTGCTGCACAATGGCGTCGCCGGTTCCCCGGCGGCGGCGGATGCGCTGCGGCGGGCGCGGGCGGGCGGAACGACGGTGATCCTCGTCTCCAACGCCCCGCGCGAGCCGGAGGGCGTCGCCCGCATTCTCGACGGCTTCGGCATTCCGCGCGACGCCTATGACGCCATCGTCACCTCAGGGATGGTCACCAGCGCCCTGCTGGCCGGACGGCCGGGAGTGAAGATGTGGCATCTCGGGCCGGAGCGCGATCTCGGCATCTATAAGGGGCTCGACCTCACCCTCGCCTCCTTCGACGAGGCGGAGCTGATCGTCTGCACCGGCCTGTTCGACGACACGGTGGAGACGCCGGACGATTATGCCGACACGCTGGCGGCGGCGAAGGCGCGGGGCCTGCCCTTCATCTGCGCCAATCCCGATATCGTGGTCGAGCGCGGCGGCGACCTGATCTGGTGCGCCGGTGCCATCGCCGAGGCCTATGCGGAACTCGGCGGCGAGGTGGTGTTCTGCGGCAAGCCGCACCGCCCGATTTACGAGACCGCTTTCGCCACGGCGGCGAGGCTGCGCGGCACGCCGGTGGAGAAGGCGCGCGCCATCGCCATTGGCGACGCGCTGCGCACGGATCTCGCCGGGGCGCTGGGCCATGGCATTGACTGCCTGTTCGTGGCGGCCGGCATCCATGCCGGCGAACTCGGCCTCGAACAGGGCGCCGAGGTGGATGAGCGGGCGCTGGCCCGCCTGCTCGCCGACGGGCCGGGCCGCCCGGCGGCGGTCACCACGCGGCTGGCCTGGTAGGCGCCCGGATTGACGGCGGCGCGGGACGGGGCCACTTAAGCAGCCGCTCTCCCGACGCCTTCCATGGGCGCCCCTCCCGTTGCGTTGCGCTGACATGACCCACGCCGCCGCTTCCCCGCACCCTTTCCTCGTGCTGCGCGAGGGTGACGCGCTGCCCCCCGCCCTCGCCCGGCCGGTGGTCGCCATCGGCAATTTCGACGGCGTGCATCGCGGTCACCGGGCGGTGATCGGCACCGCCATCGATCAGGCGCGCTCGCTCGGGCGGCCGGCGCTGGCGCTGACCTTCGAGCCGCATCCGCGCGCCTATTTCCGCCCGGCCGAGCCGATCTTCCGGCTGACGCCGGAGCCGATGAAGCTCAAGCGCCTGAGCGAGACCGGGCTCGACGGCGCGGTCGTGCTCGCCTTCGACGCCGCCATGGCCGGGCGCGACGCCGAGGATTTCGTCGCCGCCATTCTCGTCGGCCGGCTCGGCGTCGCCATGGTGGTGGCGGGCTATGATTTCCATTTCGGCAAGGGCCGGGGCGGCTCGCCGCTGTTCCTGCGCGAGGCCGGCAAGCGCCACGGCTTCGGGGTGGAGATCGTGCCGCCGCTGCTCGATGAGGGCGCGCAGATTTCCTCCAGCGTCATCCGCGCCGCGCTGGCGCAGGGCCGCGTCGAACAGGCCGCCCATATGCTGGGCGCGCCCTTCGCGGTGGAGGCGGAGGTGGTGCATGGCGACAAACGCGGGCGCGAACTCGGCTACCCCACCGCCAATATGCGGCTCGACCCGGCGGTGACGCTGGCGCACGGCATCTACGCGGTGACGGTGGAGATCGACGGGGCGCGGCACAAGGGCGTGGCGAGCTTCGGCCGCCGCCCGACCTTCGACGATGGCGCGCCGCGGCTGGAGACCTTCATCTTCGACTTCGCCGGCGACCTCTATGGCCGCGTGCTCACCGTCGCCTTCCACGCCTGGCTGCGGCCGGAGCTGAAATTCGACGGCATCGACGCGCTGATCGCGCAGATGGACATCGACAGCGCGCGGGCGCGGGCGGCGCTCGACTGAGCCTCTTTGCCGTCATCCCGGCCGAGGCGAAGCGCAGAGCCGGGATCGTCGTCCCCTTATCCGTCGGCGAGCGATCCCGGATCGGTCCTGCGGACCGTCCGGGATGACGGTGTGGCCTCCCTCCCTTGCACGCGCCTGCCGCTGCGCTTAAACCGGGCGCGAAGGCAAGGAGCGCGTCATGACGAGCCGCAACAGCGATGGTCGCAACGGGAACGAAGCGTCGGTTGAGCCGGAAGGCGAGGGCACGGCGCACGACTATTCCGCGACCCTGTTCCTGCCGCAGACCGATTTTCCCATGCGCGCCGGCCTGCCGCAGCGCGAGCCGGAACTGCTGGCGCGCTGGGAGCGGATCGACCTCTATGGCCAGCAGCGCAAGGCCGGCGAAGGCCGCCCGCGCTTCGTGCTGCATGACGGCCCGCCCTATGCCAATGGCAACATCCATATCGGCCACGCGCTCAACAAGATCCTGAAGGACGTGGTGGTGCGCTCTCAGGGCGCGCTCGGCCATGATTCCAACTATGTGCCGGGCTGGGACTGCCACGGCCTGCCGATCGAATGGAAGATCGAGGAACAGTACCGCGCCAAGGGCAAGAATAAGGACGAGGTGCCGGTCGTCGAGTTCCGCCAGGAATGCCGCGCCTTCGCCGAGGGCTGGATCGACGTGCAGCGCGCCGAGTTCAAGCGGCTCGGCGTCGAGGGCGACTGGTCGCACCCCTATGTGACAATGAGCTATGACGCGGAAGCGCAGATCGCCCGCGAGATCATGAAGTTCGCCGGCAACGGGCTGCTCTATCGCGGCTCCAAGCCGGTCATGTGGTCGGTGGTGGAGCGCACCGCGCTGGCTGAGGCCGAGGTCGAGTATCACGACCACCAGTCCACCACGATCTTCGTCAAGTTCCCCGTCACCGGCTATCGCAAGAGCGCCGCCACCGCCGGCGGCCTGCCCAAGGGGCTGGAGCCGCCGGAGGATGCCGCCGACATCCACCTGTTTCCCTCCTATGAGGGCGCCAGCGTGGTGATCTGGACCACCACGCCCTGGACCATTCCCGGCAACCGCGCCATCGCCTTCTCGCCGAACGTGACCTATGCCGTCTATGAGGTGACCGAGGCGCCGCACGACAACTGGGCCAAGGTGGGCGAGCACTTCATCCTCGCCGACAAGCTGGCGGAAGAGGTGTTCAAGGCCGCCCGCGTCACGGCTTACGAACGCCATAAAGAGGTGGACCCGACCCATCTCGTCTGCGCCCACCCTCTGAACGGCGTCGAGGGCGCGCAGGGCTATTTCGATTTCCGCGTGCCCGTGGTGCCCGGCGATTTCGTCACGGATGAGGCCGGCACCGGCTTCGTCCACATCGCCCCCGGCCACGGCGCCGACGACTTCAACCTGTTCATGTCCGCGCATCTGGGCGAGGTGCCGCACACGGTCGGCCCGGACGGGCGCTATTATGACCATGTGCCGCTGTTCGCCGGCGCCCGCGTCATGGACGACAAGGGCAAGGACGGCGACGCCAATGATGCGGTGATCAAGGCGCTGATGGGCGCCGAAAAGCTGCTGGCGCGCGGGCGGCTGAAGCACCAGTACCCGCATAGCTGGCGCTCCAAGGCGCCGATCATCTTCCGCAACACGCCGCAATGGTTCATCGCGATGGACAAGGACATCGCGGCGGCGGACGGCTCCAGCGCCAGTGGCGACACGCTGCGCGCCCGCGCGCTCGGTGGCATTCAGCAGGTGCAATGGGTGCCGGCCTCCGGCCAGAACCGCATCACCGGCATGATCGAGAACCGGCCGGACTGGGTGGTCTCGCGCCAGCGCGCCTGGGGCGTGCCGATCGCTGTCTTCGTCAAGGACAGGGGCGACGGCACGGTCGAGATCCTGCGCGACGAGAAGGTGAACGCCCGCATTGCCGAGGCCTTCGCCACGGAGGGGGCGGACGCCTGGTACAAGGAAGGCGCCGCCCAGCGCTTCCTCGGCACCGATTACAGTTCCAATGAATGGACCAAGGTCGACGACATTCTCGACGTGTGGTTCGATTCAGGCTCCACCCACGCCTTCACGCTGGAAGTGCGCCCCGACCTGAAGGCGAACCGCGCCTTCAATGGCGGGCCGGACCGGGTGATGTATCTCGAAGGCTCGGACCAGCACCGCGGCTGGTTCCATTCCTCGCTGCTGGAGAGCTGCGGCACGCGCGGGCGCCCGCCTTATGACGTGGTGCTGACCCATGGCTTCGTGCTCGACGAGCAGGGCCGCAAAATGTCGAAATCGGTCGGCAATGTCGTCGCCCCGCAGGAAGTGATCAAGAACTCCGGCGCCGACATTCTGCGCCTGTGGGTGTGCGCCTCCGACTATTCCGACGATCTGCGCATCGGGCCGGAAATCCTGAAGACCACGGTCGAGACCTATCGCAAGCTGCGCAACACGCTGCGCTGGCTGCTCGGCTCGCTGCATCACTACCGCGAGGCCGAGCGCGTCGCCTTCGCCGACATGCCGGCGCTGGAAAAGATGGTGCTGCACCGCCTCGCCGAGCTCGACGGCGTGGTGCGCGAGGCCTATGCCGGCTTCGACTTCAAGCGGGTGAACGCGGCGCTGACCGCCTTCATGACCAGCGAACTCTCGGCCTTCTATTTCGACGTGCGCAAGGACGCGCTCTATTGCGACCCGATCTCCTCGGTGACGCGGCGGGCGTGCCTCACCGTGCTCGACGAGGTGTTCAACCGGCTCGTCGTCTGGCTGGCGCCGATCCTGCCCTTCACGGCGGAGGAGACCTGGCTGGCGCGCTTCCCTTCCGAGACCGGCTCGGTGCATCTTCAGACCTTCCCCGACACGCCGGCCAAATGGCGCGACCCGGTGCTGGCCGATGAGTGGCGCAAGATCCGCCTGGTGCGGCGCGTCGTGCTCGGCGCGCTGGAAGTGGAGCGCGCGGCCAAGCGCATCGGCTCCTCGCTGGAAGCGGCGCCGGTGGTGCATGTGAGCGACCCCGCTTTGTTCGCGGCGGTGAGCGCGGTCGATCTCGCGGAAGTGTGCATCACCTCCGACGC
This sequence comes from Ancylobacter polymorphus, assembly GCF_030813495.1. GTDB lineage: Bacteria > Pseudomonadota > Alphaproteobacteria > Rhizobiales > Xanthobacteraceae > Ancylobacter > Ancylobacter polymorphus. Next base: position 122,677 of record NZ_JAUSUI010000002.1, read on the forward strand.
GCATCTGATGCCGGACGAAGGCCCGGCCGACGCGTTCCGCCTGCCCGAGGTGCCGGGCGTGGCGGTGGTGCCGAACCGGGCGGTGGGCCACAAATGCGCCCGCTCGTGGAAGATCTCGCCGCTGGTCGGCACGGAGGCGGACTATCCCGACGTGACCCCGCGCGACGCGCAGGCGCTGCGCGAACTGGCCCATGCCCGCCGGGCGGCGGAGTGAGCGAGACGATTCTGCGTCATCCCGGAACGGCCGCGAGGCCGTATCCGGGATCGCGTGACGGCGGTGGTCACCCTTTCCAACTCAAGGCGATCCCGGCGCGCGCGTGCCGCGCGTCCGGGATGACGGCTCGGGCAGAATTCTCATGACGCTTCGCCTCGCCGGCCCCCACACGCTGACCGGCGCGCTGTTCGCGCTCGCCGCGCTGGCGATCGACCAGGGCTCCAAGCTCGCCGTGCTGCACGGGGTGGATTTCGGCCCGGACGGCATCGTGAAGGTGGCGCCCTTCCTCGATATCGTCTGGGCGTGGAACACCGGCATCAGCTACGGGCTGTTCTCGCTGGGCGCCGAGGGCTGGTGGGTGCTCGGCGGGGTGAAGCTGGCGGCGGCGGTGCTGTTCTGGTTCTGGCTGGCGCGCACCGACAACCGGCTGGAGGCGGCCGCGCTGGGGCTGCTGATCGGCGGCGCGCTCGGCAACGCCATCGACCGCGCCGCCTATGGCGCCGTGTTCGACTTCGTCTCGCTGCACGCTTTCGGCTTCTACTGGTATGTGTTCAACCTCTCCGACGTGGCCATTGTTGCCGGGGTCGGGTTGCTTTTGTATGCTTCCTTTTTCGGGAGCGCCGCAAAATCGCCGCCCTGAAGTGAGATCGGACCTTCCGCACGCTTGAGCGGTCGCGTGGGCGAGGCGTTCTCGCCCCCCCACGGACCGGCAGGAGACGACCGGATGACGACACGAGTTCATGCCGCCCGCGCCGCGCTGTTCGCCGGCGTCCTGACCTGCGCCGCCGCCGGTGCTTTCGGCACCGCGCCGGCTTTCGCCGACGACGAGCCGCCGGAGATGAACTTGACCGGCCGGCTTCTCACCGGCCTCGGCCTGGTGCCGCCTCCCCCGCCCGATATCGAGTATCGCGAGCGCCCGCCGCTGGTGGTGCCGCCGACGGGCGACATTCTGCCCCCGCCGCGCGACGCCTCCGAGATTTCGCAGAATCCGGCCTGGCCGAAGGACCATGACCAGGTTGTCCGCGAGGCGGAAGCGAAGGCGAACTGGGTGGATACGCGCGACACCTCAAGCCGCGTCGGCGAGGCGCGCTCGCTCACCCCGGCTGAACTCAACAAGGGCTATCGTCCCGGCAAGGCCACCGGCAGCGGCTTCGCCAATAATGGCCGCGCCAACCAGGACAACCGTCTCTCGGTGAACGAGATGGGCTTCCTCGGCTGGGGCAACAAGAAGGACGACACGATCCGCTTCGAGGGCGAGCCGGAGCGTGTAACGCTCACCGAGCCGCCGCCCGGCTACCAGACCCCCGCGCCCGGCGCCAAATATGGCGTCGTCGCCGACCGTCCGGAAGACAAGGCGTGGAAGATGCCGAACTGGTTCGACCGTACCCAGAAGAACGGCAACTGACCGATCACGCCCGCCTGCCGGCGTGGCGTGCCCTTCCCGCGCCTGCCGGCGCGTCCGGAGAGCGCGTTCGCGGCGTGCCGCGCGCGGACCGGTTCCTCACTTCGCGGTGAAGCCCGCCGGCGGCGCATCGCGCCGCGCCCGCTTCATCGCTACATTGCCTGCGCCTCCGCCCTGCGCCGCCCGAGAACGGGTGGCGCGCCCGTCTCCTCCGGGCGGCCCGCCGAAACGGATGAAGCTGTGACTGGAAGACTCATGCCCGCTCTGATGCTGCTCGCCGGCGCCGCCGCCGGCCTTGCCACCGCTCCCGCGCGCGCGGACGCCGCCGAGGTGGCGGAGTTCACCCTCGGCAACGGCATGCAGGTGGTGGTGGTGCCCGACCATCGCGCCCCGGTCGTCACCCATATGGTGTGGTACCGGGTCGGCTCGGCCGACGAGCAGCCGGGCAAGTCCGGCATCGCCCATTTCCTCGAACATCTGATGTTCAAGGGCACGGACAAGCACCCGGCGGGCGAGTTCTCGCAGGTGGTGGCCAAGCTCGGCGGGCAGGAAAACGCCTTCACCTCCCAGGACTACACCGCCTATTTCCAGCGAGTCGCCAAGCAGAACCTCGCCACCGTGATGGGCTTCGAGGCCGACCGCATGACCGGGCTGGTGCTGACCGACGAGGTGGTGCTGCCCGAACGCGACGTGGTGCTGGAAGAGCGGCGCATGCGCACCGACAACGACCCCGCCTCGCAGCTTTCCGAGGCGGCGCAGGCGGCGATGTTCGTCAACCACCCCTATGGCCACCCGATCATCGGCTGGGAAGACGAGATCAAGCAGCTGAACCGGCAGGACGCGCTGGATTTCTACCGCCGCTTCTACACCCCCAACAACGCCATCCTCGTGGTGGCGGGCGATGTCGAGCCGGAGGAGGTGAAGAAGCTGGCCGAGGAGACCTATGGCAAGGTCGCCCCGCGCGCCGAGACGGCGGCGCGTATCCGCCCGCAGGAACCGCCGCCGCGCGCCGAACGCCGGCTGGTGCTGGCGGATGGCCGTGTCGGCCAGCCGAGCCTCTCGCGCAGCTATCTCGTGCCCTCCTATCGCGGCGACCGCGATGAGAGCGTCACGCTCGACGTGCTCGCCCAGGTGCTGGGCGGCGGCTCCACCGGACGGCTCTACCGCTCGCTCGTGGTCGACAAGGGCGTCGCCGCCAGTGCCGGCGCCTGGTACCAGTCGACCGCGCTCGACGATACGCGTTTCGGCCTCTCGGTGACGCCGCGCCCCGAAGTGACGATGGAGGCGGTGGAAACCGCGCTCGACGAGACCATCGCCGCGCTGGCCAAGGACGGGCCGGACGCGGCCGAGCTGGAGCGGGCGAAGACCCGGCTGGTGGCCGAGGCGATCTATGCCCAGGACAATCAGGCGACGCTGGCGCGCATCTATGGCGCCGCGCTGGCCACCGGTTCCACCGCGCAGGATGTGAAGATCTGGCCGGAACTGGTGAAGTCCGTCACCGCCGAACAGGTGCGCGACGCCGCCCGGCGCTGGCTGGTGCCCGCCCGCGCCGTGACCAGCCAGCTGCTGCAGGCCAAGCCCGCCCCCGCCGCCGCCCTGCCCGAGCCGGGCGCCGAACGGGCGAGCCCCGGGGAGGACCGTTCGTGACCGGCCGCGCCGCAGGCCGGCGCTCCCGCCTTCTCCGTTCCTTTTTCTCGCTTGCCGCGGCCACGCTCATGACCATCGCCCTCGTCCCCGCCTCACCCGCCCAGTCCGAAACGACGCGCATCCAGCGGGTGATCAGCCCGGGCGGCATCGAGGCGTGGCTGGTGCACGACACCACCCTGCCGCTGGTGGCGATGGAAATCGCCTTTCTCGGCGGCGCGGCGCAGGACCCGGCTTCAAAGCCCGGCGTCGCCAGCCTCACCTCCTCGCTGCTCGACGAGGGCGCGGGCGATCTCGATTCCCGCGCCTTCCAGGACCGGCTGGCGGAAAAGGCGATCGAACTGCGCTTCGACGCCTCGCGCGACAGCCTCGGCGGCTCGCTGCGCACGCTGTCGGAGAATGTCGACGACGCTTTCGCGCTGATGGCGCTGGCGGTCAACGCCCCGCGCTTCGACGACGAGGCGGTGGAGCGCATCCGCCAGGGCCAGCTGGCGCAGCTGCGCCGGCGGCTGAACGATCCCTCCTCGCTGGCGAGTCTCGGCTGGTCGGCCGCGGCTTTCCCGAACCATCCCTATGGCCGTCCGGTGGCCGGCACGCTGGCGAGCGTGCCCACCATCAGCCGCGACGACCTCAAGAGCTTCGTCGCCCGCAACCTCGCCCGCGACAATCTCAAGATCGCGGTGGTCGGCGACATCACGGCGGAGAAGCTCGGCCCGGCGCTCGACGCCATGTTCGGCGCGCTGCCGGCCAAGGCCCAGCTGACCCCGGTGCCGGATGTGGAGCCGAAGGGCCTCGGCACCGATGTGGTGAAGACGCTGGCGGTGCCGCAGACCTCCATCGTCTTCGGCGGCATCGGCCTCAAGCGCGACGACCCGGATTTCATCCCCGCCTTCGTGCTCAACCATATTTTCGGCGGCTCGGCCTTTTCCTCCCGCCTGTTCAAGGAAGTGCGGGAAAAGCGCGGCCTCGCCTATTCCGTCTACAGCCACCTCGCCCCGCTCGACCATACGGCGCTGATCCTCGGCGGCACCGCCACCAAGAACGACCGGGCGGCCGAAAGCGCGGCGCTGATCCGGGCGGAATATGAGCGCCTGCTCACCGTGGGGCCGAGCGAGGAGGAGCTGGCGGACGCCAAGAGCTACCTCATCGGCTCCTTCGCGTTGCGCTTCGACAGCTCCGCCAAGGTCGCCTCGCAGCTGCTGCAGATCCAGATCGACAATCTCGGCATCGACTATATCGACATCCGCAACGAGCTGGTGGCGAAGGTGACGCTGGAGGATGTGAAGCGCGTGGCCGCGCGGCTGAACGCCCATCCCGCGCTGCTGTTCAGCCTGGTGGGCGAGCCGACGGGCCTCACCGCCACGCCCGCCGCCGGCAATGGCGGCTGAACCCGCCGCGCCCCACGGGCGACAGGCGGAAGCGAAGGCTTGACGCCACCGCCACAGGACAGGTTTCCTGTGCGCGGTGGCCTGCTATAAGAGCGTCCAGTAAAGCGGATCCAGGATCACCGGCCGGCCGGCGCTTCGGGGGAAGGCGCCACGGCTCATCCAGCCCGGGACGGCGGGGAGTATGCGTATGGGTATCGGGGACGTGCGAAACCGGCCGTTCGGCCAGGCGGGACGCAGAGGAATGCTGAGGGGGCGCGCGCCGGCATGGCTGGCCGTTCCCGCGCTCGCCTTGCTGCTGGCGGGCTGCGCCGGCGCCGGCATTGGCGGCGGCAACGGCAATGAAGGGCCGATGGGCGCCGGAGATGCCGGCGACCAGGGTTTCCTCGGCTCCAGCATGCAGACCACCACCGTCTCGCCCACCGCCGCCGGTGGCGGCACCAGCGGCGCGGGCACGGCCGCGGTGACCCCCGGCGCGCCGGATGCGTCCGAGTTCACCTGCCCGCCGATCCAGGTGCGGACCGGCGCGGCGGCCTGGCAGGTGACGGAGCCTTCCGATGGCGGCGTGCGCTATCAGGCGACGCTCGGCCAGTTCTCCCGCGAATGCCGTTTCTCCGCCCCCGACATGACCATGCGCATCGGCATTCAGGGCCGCGTCCTGCTCGGCCCCAAGGGCGGGCCGGGCAAGCTCACCGTGCCGATCCGCCTCGCCGTGGTGGAAGAAGGCCCGGCGCCGAAATCGGTGTGGACCAAGTTCTATTCGGTGCCGGTGGAAGTCGGCGCGGGCGTGATGCAGGTCGATTTCGGCCTCGTCGCCGACGACGTGACCTTCCCCCGCCCGTCGCCCGGCGCGTCCGAGAGTTATGTCGTCTATGTCGGCTTCGACCCGCAGGGCAAGGAGGAGAAGCCGACCCGCGCCCGCCCGGCAGCGCCGCGCACCCAGCCGCAGGCGCAGCAGGCGCCGCGCCAGACCCCGGCGGCGGCCCGTCCCGCCCCGGTGGTGACGCCCGCGCCTACCGCGACGCCGCGCCAGACCTCCCCGGCCGTGGTGCCGGCGGCCAGCGCCGCGCCGCGCACCGCCCCGGCGGCCCCGAGCACCGCGGTGCAGAGCGCGCCCGCCACGCCGGCACCGGCCGCCACCGCACCCGCCGCGACCGCACCAGCGGCCACGGCCCCCGCGCCCGCCCCGGACAACAGCCAGACCCAGTGGATCGGCGCGCCCGCGCCTTCGACCGGCGGCTTCTCGCAATAGAAGCCCGCCCCGGCCGACAGCAAAAAGCCCCGGGAGACCGGGGCTTTTTCGTGAGAAACGGCGGATGAGCCGGGGGCAGGGAGGCGCCCCCTTGGCCTACTCGGCATGGCCGCGACGGATGCGGCGGACCACCGTCCAGATCACCAGCACCACGATGGGCACGGCGATGGCGGTGGCGGTGCCGACATCGTAATGCAGCCCGGCTTCCTCGGCGCGGGCGTGCAGCCCTTCCAGCGCGTAGTGCAGCAGGCTGATGACGTAATAGGAGATGGCGGCGACGGACAGCCCTTCGACCGTCTGCTGCAGGCGCAGCTGCATGCGCGCGCGCTTGTTCATGCTCTGCAGCAGGTTGCGGTTCTGCTGTTCCAGCTCGACATCGACGCGGGTGCGCAGCAGATTGGCGGCGCTGGTGAGCTTGACCGACAGGTTCGCCTGGCGCTGCTCGATCGCCTGGCAGGTGCGCATGGCCGGCTGCAGCCGGCGCAGCAGGAATTGCTGCCAGGTGGGATAGCCGGAAATCGGCCGCTCGCCGATGGTGCGCAGGCGCGAATTGACGATTTCCTCATAGGCGCGGGTGGCACCGAAGCGGAACAGCGAGGCGGCGGCGTCCGCTTCCAATTGGGCGGCGAGGCCGGTCAGCGCGTCGAGCAGCTTGTGATTGGCGGCGAGACCCTCGCTCTGGCGCATCTGCTCGGTGAGGCTGGAAAGCTCCTGCTCGCTATGCGCCACGGTAGGGGCGAGGCGCTGCGCCTCCGGCAGGCCGAGCAGGGCCAGCGTGCGGTAGGTCTCGATTTCCAGCACGCGCTGCACCAGCGCGCCGGCGGCGTCGTCGGTCATGCCGCGATCGCGCACCAGAATGCGCACGAAGCCGGACGGGTCGGGCTGGAAATCGGTGGCGATCTCGGCGAAGCCGTCCTCGACATCCGAGCGGGCGAGGCTGGTGCGGTCGAACAGCCGGTCGAGCGGCAGCGCGTCCGCCGTGTCGGTGACGAGGTGGAGGTCCACCGCCACCAGCAGCGGCCCCGGCTGCGGCAGCTGGGTGAGCACGTCGGTGAGGCTGGCGGCGGAGGGCTGGAAGGGCAGGCCGCCCTCGACCACATCCTCGGCCGGCAGTTCCCAGGTATAGGTGGTGAATTCGGCGTGGCGCTCCCAGCGCACGACGAAGCGGCCAAAGGCGACGCGGTGCTGCTTGGCCTCGCGGTCCGGCGCCGGCTGCCCGCGCGCCATGCACAGGCCGGCGAAGGCGGCGCGGTCGGCCACCGCCTGGGCGCGGTCGACGAGAAAGGCGACGTGCAGGATGCGCGCGGGCGTCGATACCGCCACGAAGGGGCGGGCGTGCAGTTCCGCCATCACGGGCGCGCGCAGCGGATGGTCGTAAAAGGCCTTGCCGGCCGCCCGGGCCGTCGCGTTCGTCGTCACCGAAGCTCGCTCCTTCACCTCCCCAGCCTCGTACCGTCGCGCCGGGGAACTCCGCGCATTCCAGTGGGTTGCATGCTCGCGGCGCGCTGGCAAGGGGGCCATGGCGGATGCGGTGCCGCGCCGCGCCGCGGCGCGCCCCTTGCCCAAGCGGGAGGTACTGTTGCGTCCCTGCATCAGGCTTGCGGCAAAGCGGGGCGGTTCTAGAATCCATTTGCAAGGGTCAGGGCCCCAGAGCATGAAGACAGACGGTGTTTTCGGGATGTGTGACATGAAGTTCTCGCGGGTCTGGGCCGGCTGGCTCGCCATCGTTGCCGTTCTTGCCGTCGCCCTGGCCGTTCCGGCCCCGGCCCAGGCGCAGTCCAAGCCCAACACGAACCAGCCCCGGGTCTATCTGCTGCGCGGGCTCGCCAATATCTTCTCGCTCGGCATGGACGACCTCGCCGCCAAGATGCGGGCGCGCGGGATCGACGCCAGCGTGCATTCCTATGCCGATCTCGACACGCTGACCCGTTACGCCATCGAGCAGGCGACGGTGGGCAAGCGCCGGCCGACGCCGGTCATCATCATCGGCCATTCGCTCGGCGCCGATGCCGCCGTCACCATGGGCAACCGGGTGAGCGAGGCCGGCGTGCCGGTGCCGCTGGTGGTCACCTTCGATCCGGTGACGCCGATGACCGCCTCGCCCAAGATCGGCAAGGTGGTGAATTATTACCAGGCCGGTGGCTCGGGCAAGCCGGTGGCCGGGCGCCAGGTCGAGAACATCGACCTCACCGGCGCCGGCGCGCTGAGCCATTTCAACATCGAGAAGGCGCCGGAGCTGCACAACAAGGTCATGGGCATGATCCAGCGCCCGGCCCGCCCGCGCGCCGTGGCCGCCACGCCGAAGCCGAAGCCGGTCGACGCGCCGGCCGATGCCGCCGCCACGCCAGCGGCGACGCCCGCCGCTCTCCCGGCCGCGAGCCCGTCCGCCACCCCGGCGGCGACCCCCGCCGTGGCGCCGGCGACGCCGCCGGCCGCCACGCCCGCGACCCAGAGCGGCGCCGCCGCCCCGCTGGCGGGCGCCGAGACCGCCTCCGCCCCCAGCGCCGTGCCGACGGCGCCGGCCGGGACCGGCACGTCGAACTGACAGCGGTCGCACGCAGGTTCTGTACGCATCAAGACGGCGCGGGCCCGCAAGGCCGTCCGCGCCGTTGTCGTTCATGAGGCGATCTCAGGCCGGCTCCACCGAGAACACGACGAAGGTGTGCAACTCGCCCTCCTCGTCGCGCAGCGAGACATATTCGCCCGGCACGAAGGCGTGGTCGCCGAAGCGATAGCCGGTCTCGTCATCCTCGCTGGCATCCGCCTCATAGTCGAACACCCAGCTCGATCCTCCCGCGCCGCCGGCGCGATGCACCAGCCGCCCATGTTCCGGCGCCTCATTCGCCCAGAAGCGGGTGACGGTGCAGGCGGCGCGCTGGCCCTTCCAGGCCTCGGCGTCGATGCGGCCCGTGCCGTCCAACGGCGCAACGAATTCGTAGCCATGGCGGGCGCTGCCCTCGGGAAACTCTTTCGAGCGGGCGAGATGCAGGCGGATGCGGCTGAGCGCTCCGGCGTCGGCGTCCTCCGGGCGGGCGGTGAGCTCGTTCATGCGCGTCTCCCTTTGTGCGGCGGCCGGCATGGGGCGCGGCCGGCCGATGGTATCCTTGGGCACTGGCCTTACCCAGTGGAGGTGCGCAGCGCCTTGATCGCGCGCAAGGGGGCGTGCGCCGATACCGAAGCCGAGGGTCGGACACGACATATTCATCCTTGGTCTAGTTTTTTTACCATAGGAAGCTGACGCGCTTTTCCCTAGAATGGCTCGAAAGCGAAAAGGCTTTGCGCGGTCCTGCGGCCGCCCGGGCCGCACAAGACGCATCAGGGAGGAGTGCCATGTCCGGTCTCGTCATGCCGGCGCCGAAGGCGGATGTGCTGGCCCGCCGCGCCCGCATCGTCGCCGATCTGCGCGCCATCGTCCCCGGCGAGGGGGTGATCGATGCCGAGGCGGAGATGCGCCCCTTCGAGAGCGACGGGGTGACGGCCTATCGCCAGCTCCCGCTCGTCGTGGTGCTGCCCTCCACCACCGAGCAGGTGTCGAAGGTGCTGGCCTATGCCCATGCCAACGGCATTCCCGTGGTGCCGCGCGGGGCGGGCACCTCGCTGTCCGGCGGGGCGCTGCCGCTGGAAGACGGCATCCTGCTCGGCATGGGCAAGTTCAACCGCATTCTCGACATCGACTTCGAGAACCGCACCGTGGTCGCCCAGCCGGGCGTGACCAATCTCGGCATCACCACGGCGGTGGCGCATGAGGGCTTCTATTACGCGCCCGACCCGTCCTCGCAGATCGCCTGCACCATTGGCGGCAATGTCGGCGAGAATTCCGGCGGGGTGCACTGCCTGAAATACGGGCTGACGACGAACAATGTGCTCGGCGTCGAGATGGTGCTCATATCAGGCGAGGTCATCCGCCTCGGTGGCAAGCATCTCGATTCCGGCGGGCTGGACCTGCTCGGCCTCATCGTCGGCTCGGAAGGTCTGCTCGGCGTGGTGACGGAAGTCACGGTGCGCATCCTCAAGAAGCCGGAGACGGCGCGCGCCGTGCTGGTCGGCTTCCCCTCATCGGAAGCGGCGGGCGCCTGCGTCGCCGCCATCATCGCCGCCGGCATCATTCCCGGCGGCATGGAGATGATGGACAAGATGATGGTCCACGCCGCCGAGGCGTTTCTCGGCGCCGGCTACCCGCTCGATGTCGAGGCGCTGCTGATCGTCGAGCTGGACGGGCCGGAGGCGGAGGTGAACCACCTCATCGAGCGCGTGGCCGAGATCGCCGGCACGCTCGGCTGCCTGACGCTGCGCGCCTCCACCAGCGAGGAGGAGCGCGTCGCCTTCTGGGCCGGGCGCAAGGCCGCCTTCCCCGCCGTGGGACGGATTTCGCCGGATTATCTCTGCATGGACGGCACGATTCCGCGCAAGGCGCTGCCGCTGGTGCTGAAGCGGATGGAGGAGATGTCGGAGAAATACGGGCTGCGCTGCGGCAATGTCTTCCATGCCGGCGACGGCAATCTCCACCCGCTGATCTGCTACGACGCCAACCAGCCCGGCCAGCTGGAAAAGGCGGAAGCCTTCGGCGCCGACATCCTGCTGCTCTGCGTCGAGGTCGGCGGCGTGCTCACCGGCGAGCACGGCGTGGGGGTGGAAAAGCGCGACCTCATGCCGTCCATGTTCAATGAGATCGACCTCGCCCATCAGCAGCGGCTGAAATGCGCCTTCGATCCCGACGCGCTGCTCAACCCCGGCAAGGTGTTCCCGGTGCTGCACCGCTGCGCCGAACTGGGCCGCATGCATGTCTCGGGCGGCAAGCTGCCCTTCCCCGACCTGCCGCGCTTCTGATGGCGACGCTCCTCGTCCGCAACGCCACGGTGCTCGTCACCATGGATGACGCCCGCCGCGAGATATCCGGCGGCGGCCTGTTCGCGCGCGACGGGATGATCGTCGAGGTGGGGCCGAGCGAGAGCCTGCCGGCCAGCGCCGACGCGGTGCTCGACCTCTCCGGCCATGTGCTGCTGCCCGGTCTGGTGAACGCCCACCACCATCTCGACCAGACGCTGACCCGCGCTTTGCCCGCCGCACAGAACGTCAATCTGTTCCGCTGGCTTGGCGCGCATTACCGGCTGTGGGCGGCGCGCACGCCGGAGGCCTCGCGCACAGCGACGCTGGTGGGGCTGGCGGAACTCGCGCTGTCGGGCTGCACCACCTGCTTCGACCACGCCTATGTCTTTCGCAATGGCTGCGCGGTGGACGACCAGATCGCCGCCGCCCGCGAGATCGGGTTGCGCTTCATGGTCTCGCGCGGCTCCATGTCGCTCGGCCAGTCCCGGGGCGGCCTGCCGCCGGATGACTGCGTGGAGGACGAGGACGCCATCCTCGCCGATTGTGAGCGGGCGATCGCCCGCTATCACGACGCCGCGCCGGGTTCGCTGCTGCAGATCGCCCTCGCCCCCTGCTCGCCCTTCTCGGTGACGCCGGAACTGATGCGGGCGAGCGCGGCGCTGGCGCGGGACAAGGGCGTGCGGCTGCACACCCATCTCGCCGAGACCATCGACGAGGAACGCTTCACCCTGGAACGCTTCGGCAAGCGCCCCGTCGCCTATATGGAGGAACTGGGCTGGCTGGGGAGCGACGTCTGGTTCGCCCATGCGGTGCATGTGAACGCGCATGAGATCGGCTGCTTCAGAGGCGCCGGGGTCGGTGTGTGCCATTGCCCCTCCTCGAACATGCGCCTCGCCTCCGGCATCGCCCCGGTGCGGGCCTATCGGGCGGCAGGGGTCCAGGTCGGGCTCGGCGTCGACGGCTCGGCCTCCAATGACGGCAACAACCTGCTCACCGAGGCACGGCAGGCCATGCTGCTGGCGCGGCTGCAGATTAGCCTGCGCCCGCCCGAGGGGCCGGACACCACGCTCTCGACCTCGGACCCCTCGCGCGACGCGGAGTGGATGAGCGCGCGCGAGGCGCTGGAACTCGCCACGCTGGGCGGGGCTGCGGTGCTCGGGCGCAGGGATATCGGCGCGCTGGCGCCCGGCATGTGCGCGGACTTCTTCGCCCTGCGGCTCGACGATGTCGCCTTTGCCGGCGGCCTTGCCGACCCGGTCGCCGCCGCCCTGTTCTGCACGCCGGGGCGCGCCGCCTTCACTTATGTCCACGGTCGGCCGGTGGTGGCCCATGGCGAGGTGGTGACCATCGACCTGCCCTCCGTCGTGGCGGAACACAACACGCATGCCGCGCGGCTCGCCGCGCTTTCGGGAGTGGCTTGAGATGAGCGAGAGGCTGTGTCCGCGCGATGAGGCCGACGTGGTGGAGGCCGTGCGCTGGGCGGTGTCGAACGGGCGGACCCTCGATGTCGCCGGGTCCGGTTCCAAGGCCGGGCTTGGCCGCCACATCCAGACCGACGCCACGCTGGAGCTCAGCGGCCTTTCCGGTGTCACCCTCTATGAGCCGGAGGAGCTGGTGCTGAGCGCCAAGGCGGGGACGCAAGTGGCGGAGATCGAGGCGCTGGTCGCCGCGTCCAAGCAGATGCTGGCCTTCGAGCCGATGGATTTCGGCCCACTGCTCGGCCTGGCGCCGGGCGGCGGCACGCTGGGCGGGCTGATGGCCTGCAACCTCGCCGGCCCGCGCCGGCCGAGCGCCGGGGCGGCGCGCGACCATGCGCTCGGCATCCGCGCCGTCTCCGGCCGGGCGGAAGCGTTCAAGGCCGGTGGGCGGGTGGTGAAGAACGTCACCGGCTATGACCTGCCGCGCGGGCTGGCGGGCTCCTATGGCACGCTCGCCGCCTTCACCGAACTCACCATCAAGGTGCTGCCGCGCCCGGAGACGGTGGAGACGCTGCTGCTGCTCGGCCTCGACCCGGCCGCGGCGGCGGCGGCCATGAGCGCGGCGGTCGGCTCCTATTACGACGTGTCCGGCGCCGCGCATGTGCCGGAAGCGGTGGCGGCCGCGATTGCCGCCGTCGCCGGGGCGGGGACGGCCGTGACCGCCCTGCGGCTGGAGGGGGTGCAGCCCTCGATTCGCCACCGCCGCGGCAAGCTGGAGGCGATGCTGCGCACCCATGGCACGCTGTCCTTCCTCGACGCCGACGCGTCGCGCGGCTTCTGGCAGGCGGTGCGCGACGTGACGCCGTTTGCGGTGCCGTTGCCCCCCGCTCTGCCCGATCCTGCCCTCATGGCCGGGCTTGACCCCGCCACCCAGAGTGAAGCCGTGCTCCGGCCTCAAGGCCTGGGTCCCCGGGTCAAGCCCGGGGATGAGGGAGCACATTTGGAAAATCACCCCGCCCTCTGGCGCATCTCGGTGGCGCCGATGGCGGGGCCGTCCGTCGGCGCGGCGCTGCGCGAGATCGGCGCGCGCTGCCTTTATGACTGGGCCGGCGGCCTGGTCTGGGCGGAGATGCCCGGCGCCGAGCCGCAGACCGCGGCGGTGCGCGCGGCGGTGGCGGCGGCCGGCGGCGGGCATGCGACGCTGATCCGCGCCTCGGCGGCGGCGCGGGCGGCGGAAGAGGTGTTCCAGCCGCTCGACCCCATCACCGGCGCGCTGATCGCCCGGATGAAGAACGGCTTCGACCCCGGGCGCGTGCTGAGCCCCGGGCGCATCTATGCGGGAGTGTGAGCCATGCAGACGAACTTCTCCCTCGCCCAGCTGGCCGATCCGCAGACCGCACGTTCCGAGCAGGTGCTCCGCGCGTGCGTCCATTGCGGCTTCTGCACCGCCACCTGCCCGACCTATGTGCTGCTGGGGGATGAACTGGATTCCCCGCGCGGACGAATCTACCTCATCAAGGGCATGCTGGAGAACGACCGGCCGGCGACACAGGAAGTCGCCAAGCATATCGACCGCTGCCTTTCCTGCCTCTCCTGCATGACCACCTGCCCCTCGGGCGTGCATTACATGCATCTGATCGACCATGCGCGCGACCATGTGGAGGCGACCTATGACCGGCCGCTGATGGACCGGCTGACGCGGGCGCTGCTGGCGCGGGTGCTGCCGAGCCGCACGCTGTTCCGCCTCGCCATTGGCGGCGCGATGGTGGCCAAGCCCTTCGCCGGCCTGTTCGCGTCCATCCCCGGCCTCGCGCCGGTGGCCGCCATGCTGCGCCTCGCCCCCGCCCGGCCGGCGACGCGGTCGGCGGATGAGGGCGTGCGCCGCTTCGCCGCCCAAGGCACCCGCCGCGCCCGCGTCGCCCTGCTCGATGGCTGCGCCCAGCCGGTACTGCGGCCGGAGATCGACGCGGCGGCGATCCGCCTGCTCACCCGCTTGGGGGTGGAGATCGTCCGCCCCGTCGGCGGGGGCTGCTGCGGCTCGCTCACCCACCATATGGGCAAGGAGGAGCTGGCGCTCGCCAATGCCCGCGCCAATGTCGACGCCTGGATGCGCGAGATCGAGGGCGAGGGGCTGGATGCGATTCTCGTCACCACCTCGGGCTGCGGCACGACAATCAAGGATTACGGCCACATGCTGCGTACCGACCCGGCCTATGCCGAGCGCGCGGCGAAGGTGTCGGCGCTGGCAAAGGATGTGAGCGAGTTTCTCGCCGCGCAGGAGCTTCCCGCGCCGGTGATCGCACCGGGCATTCGCGTCGCCTATCACTCCGCCTGCTCGCTGCAGCACGGCCAGCGCGTGCGCACCGCGCCGAAGGCGCTGCTGGCTAGCGCCGGCTTCACCGTGCTGGAGCCGGCCGAAGGGCATTTGTGCTGCGGTTCGGCCGGCACCTACAACATCCTCCAGCCGGAGATCGCCGGCCGGCTGCGCGCGCGCAAGGTCGCGAATATCGAGCGCACCGATCCGCAGGTGATTGCCGCCGGCAATATTGGCTGCATGACGCAGATCGGCGGCGGCACGCGCGTGCCGGTCGTCCACACGGTGGAACTGTTGGACTGGGCGACCGGCGGGCCGATGCCGGCCGAGCTGGCGGGGCTGCGCGCGGCGGCGTGACGGGCTGACGGCGCGGCGGCGGGCGGTTAGGGTGGGATTTCCCCGCTGCGTCGTCAGGTCTTCCATGTCCTCTCTCCTTCCGCGTCCCCGTCTTCTCGTCCTCTCCCTCGGCGGCACCATCACCATGACCACGGCGCCCGATGGCGGCATCGCGCCGACACTGGGCGCGGCCGAGCTGGTGGCGGCGGTGCCCGGCCTCGCCGAGGTGGCGGACATCGAGGCGCGCTCGCCCATGAAGGTCGGCAGTGCCTCGCTGACGCTGGAGAACATCGCCGCCGTGGCGGGCGAGATCCGCGCCGGCTTCGCCGCCGGCATGGATGGCGCGGTGGTCATTCAGGGCACCGACACCATCGAGGAAACCGCTTTCGCGCTCGACCTGCTGGTGCCGGGCGAGCGGCCGGTGGTGGTGGTCGGTGCCATGCGCGGCCCGCAGCAGCCGGGCGCCGACGGCCCGGCCAATCTTCTCGCCGCCGCCCTCGTCGCCGCCAGCGACGCGGCGCGCGGGCTCGGCACGCTGGTGGTGCTGAATGACGAGATCCACGCTGCCCGCTTCGTGCGCAAGGCGCACACCGCGCTCACCTCCGCCTTCGTCTCCGACATGGCCGGCCCGCTCGGTCTGGTGGCGGAGGGGAGGGTGCGGCTGCTGACCCGCCTGGCGCGCCCGGCGCTGGCCTTCGACCCCGGCACGGCGCCGCTGCCGCCGGTGGCGCTCATCAAGATCGCCATGGGCGACGATGGCAGGCTGCTGCGCGCCGTGCCCGATCTCGGCTATGCCGGCCTCGTCATCGAGGGGGCGGGGGCGGGCCATGTGCCGGGCGCGCTGGCGCCGCTGGTCGGCGAGGTGGCGGCGCGCCTGCCGGTGGCGCTGGCCAGCCGGACGCTGGCGGGGCCGGTCTTCGCCCGCACCTATGGCTATCCCGGCTCGGAGATCGACCTGCTGGCGCGCGGCGTGCTTTCCGCGGGGCTGCTCACCGGGGTGAAGGCGCGGCTGCTGCTCACGCTGGCGCTGGCCGCCGGCGCCGACCGGGCGGCGCTGGCGCAGGCTCTGGCCGCCTATGAGTAAGCCCGCCGGCCGGCGGCGCTGAGCCCGCTGCCCACAACCACCGGCAAGACTGGCGCAAGCCACATGTCCTTTTGTGCCGCGAGGTAAAAGGACAAGTGGAGGTATCTCGTGGGCACGATGCGTCTCGGCATCGCGATGAAGCTCGGCATTGCGTCCGTGCTGCTCGTTCTTCTCTCCTGCGGCGTGCTGGTGAGCCGGCATTTCGCCATGGCGAGCATCGAGGAGGCGAACGAAGCCGCGGAGCGGCAGGCGACGATCCTGAACGAGAGCGAGGAAGTGGCCGATCTGCTGACCCGCATTCAGCTCAACGCCACGGAGATGCGGCTGTCCTTCGCCAATCCCAATAATGAGGCGCTGCTCGGCGCGGTGAACGCCGACATCGCGGCGGCGCAGGGCCGGCTCGACCGGCTGATGGCGCTGGAAACCCATGACGATGATCGCGCGGATTTCGTGAAGCTCAAGCAGCTGCTCGGCGCGTTCGGCGCCGTCACGGCGCAGGTGCATGATTCGGAGAAGACGCAGCAGCAGCTCGTCGAGGCCCGCCCGGCCCTCGCCATGCGGGCGCGCACGCACTTCTCCACGCTCGCCGGACAGATGCTCGAACTCGGCCAGACCGACATGGCCAGCAATCTCCAGCCGCTGGAACAGCTGGTGGACAACATCAATCTCGCCGCCTCCACCTATATGCTGGAAGGCGACGCCAAGCAGCTCAAGCGCCTCACCTCGATGCAGAACCGCGTCGTCACCATCCTCACCGATGTGCGCACGCAGATGGGCGACAACGCTCAGGTGGCGCAGACGGTAGAGACGGCGCTGAAGGATTTCGACGCCTACAGGCAGCTGATCGACGCCAATCTCGCCCAGCTCTCCAGCCGTACCGCCCTCGTCAATGACCGCAGCGAGCCTGTCATGCGCGAGGCCAACCAGGTGCTCGACCGCGTGGTGGCGGAGACGGCCGCGCAGGCCGACGAGGCGCGGGCGCTGGCCGACCAGGCACTTACCGACGGCATGACCCGCATTCTGGTCTTCTCCGCCATCGCCATCCTGGCGGCGGTGCTGGCCGGCGCCTATTCCTTCCTCGGCATCGCCCGCCCGGTGCGGGAAGTGAGCGCGGCCATGGAGCAGGTGTCCGCCGGCGATCTGGAAGCCGCCATCCCCCATGCCGGGCGCACCGACGAGATCGGCGAGCAGGCGCGCGCGCTCACCGTGTTCCGCGATGGGCTGCGCGAGGCGGAGGCGGCCCGTGAGGAGGCGCGCCTTCTCGCCAAGCGCGCCGCCGAAAACCGCCATGCCGAGATGCGCCAGCTCGCCGACCAGTTCGAGGCGGCGGTGGGCGCGGTGGTCGACATGGTCGCGACCGCCGCCAACGACCTGCAGGCGGCGTCCGAGGCGCTCAACGCCACGGCGGAGGAGGCGACCAACCAGGCCGGGGCGGTGGCGGCCGCCGCGCAGCTCGCCACCTCTAATGTGCAGACCGTGGCGTCGGCGATGGAGGAGCTTTCCGCCGCCGCGCAGGAAATCGGCGACCGGCTGCAGCATTCCACCGTCATGACCGAGCGGGCGGTCGGCGAGGTCGCCGCCACCAGCGGCCAGATGAACGAGCTGAAAGCCTCGGCCGAGCAGATCGGCACCATCACCGGCCTGATCGACTCCATTGCCGGCCAGACCAACCTTCTGGCGCTCAATGCCACCATCGAATCCGCCCGCGCCGGCGAGGCCGGGCGCGGCTTCGCCGTGGTGGCGCAGGAGGTGAAGGCGCTGGCCAGCCAGACCGCGCAGGCGACCGCCGGCATTTCCGAGCGCATTTCCGGCATTCAGGAATCGACCGGGGGCGTGCAGGGGGCCATTGCCGGCTTCAGCCACACCATCACCGAGTTGCGCAACGCCGCGGCGGCGATTTCCGCCGCCATGACCGAGCAGCACGCCACCACCTCGGAAGTCGCCCGCTCGATCCAGCAGGCGGCGAGCGGGACGCAGGAAGTGACCACCAACATCTCCGCCGTCCAGCGCACGGCGCAGGCCTCCGCCGCCGCGGCGCACCGCGTGCTGACCTCGGCGCGCGACCTGTCGCTGCAGGCGGTGACGCTGCGCCGCGAGGTGCACAGCTTCGTCGACATGGTGCGGGCGGGCTGAGACCCGCCCGCGAGCGCCCCTTCACGAACTGCCGATGAGGATGCCGGCGGCCAGCACCAACAGGCCGCCGAGCACCACCTGCACCAGCGCCGAGCCGAAGGGCGTTTCCATATAGTGGGTGCGCACATAGGCGATGGCGGCGAGCTCGACGGCGACGACGACGCCGGCGACCGCCGTGGCGGTCCAGAAGTCCGGGATGAGATAGGGCAGGGTGTGGCCGAGCCCGCCCAGCATCGTCATCACCCCACAAGCGAGGCCGCGCGGCCACGGACTGCCGCGCCCGGTGATGGCGCCATCATCCGACAGGCCCTCGGTGAGGCCCATGGAGATGCCGGCGCCGATGGAGGCGGCGAGCCCGACGAGGAAGGCGGCCCAGGAATCCTGGGTGGCGAAGGCGGCGGCGAAGATCGGCGCCAGGGTGGAGATCGAACCGTCGATCAGACCCGCCAGGCCCGGCTGGACGATCTGCAGCACGAAGACGCGGTGAGCGGCTTCGTCCTCATGCACGCGGGCGCCGCTGGTCTCGATCTGCCCGCCGAGTTCGTGCGCCAGCGTCTCATGCGCGCTTTCCGCCTCGGCGAGGTCGGCGAGAAGCTGGCGGGTGGCGGCGTCGTGGGCGCGGGCGGCGGCCTTGATGTAGAATTGCTGCGCCTCGTATTCCATCACCTCTGCCTGCCGGCGCACCGCGTCGATGCGCAGCGTGTCCATCAGCCAGAGCGGGTTGCGCTTGAGAAAGCCCTTCACATCCTGCCGGGTGATGTAGGGCAGGGCCTCGCCGAAACGGGCGACATAGAGCTGGTGCAGCGCGTGGCGGTGGCCGTGCTCCTCCTGCGCCATGCGCTCGAACATCGCCGCCGTGGCGGGATAGTCCGCCTTCAGCCGGCTGGCGAACTGGAGGTAGATGCGGGCATCCTCCTCCTCATTGGAAATGGCGAGGGCGAGGATTTCCGCCTCGCTGAGGTCGGAGAAGCGTTTCATGGCCGGGCCCCATAAAGATTGGAAGTATTCTAATCTTGATACGCCGGCGGTGTCGATTGCCTGACAGGCAGGGCAGGCTTGTGCGGGACGCGGGGGCCGGCGCTCCGTTGTCCGCGGCGCCCGGAGAAATGGTTGCGTCGTCCTGCGGCAGGATGCTTCGAGGCCGGCCTGCGGCCGGCACCTCAGCCTGACGGTGAATGCCGTGAACGGGGACACGAAAACCGCGAAGCCGGGAGGCACGTCATCCTGAGGTGCGCGCGCAGCGGCGCCCGAATGAAAACGGGGCGCCCAGGGCGCCCCGTTCCTTCTCGCAGCTGGCGCCAAGGGCGCCCCGCTCACAATCCTCAAACGCCCGAAGGCGGCGGATCACTCCGCCGTGGCGGCCTCGCCATCCTCGGCCTTGGCCTTGGCTTCGAGGTCCTCGCCGGTCGCCTGGTCGACGACCTTCATCGACAGGCGGGTCTTGCCGCGCTCGTCGAAGCCGAGCAGCTTCACCTTCACCTTGTCGCCTTCCTTGACGACATCGGAGGGCTTGGCCACGCGCTCCTTGGCGAGCTGCGAGACGTGCACGAGGCCGTCCTTGGCGCCGAAGAAGTTCACGAAGGCGCCGAAATCGACGACCTTGACCACCGTGCCCTCATAGATGTGGCCGATCTCCGGCTCGGAGGCGATGGACTTGATCCAGTTCAGCGCCGCCTTGATCGACTCGCCCGAGGCGGAGGCGACCTTCACCGTGCCGTCGTCCTCGATGTTGATCTTGGCGCCGGTCTTCTCGACGATCTCGCGGATCACCTTGCCGCCCGAACCGATCACTTCGCGGATCTTGTCGACCGGGATCTGGATCACCTCGATGCGCGGGGCATGCTCGCCAAGCTCGGAGCGGGCGCCGGTCAGCGCCTTGCTCATCTCGCCGAGAATGTGGTGACGGCCATCCTTCGCCTGGGCGAGGGCGACCTTCATGATCTCCTCGGTGATGCCGGCGATCTTGATGTCCATCTGCAGGGCGGTGACGCCCTTGTCGGTGCCGGCGACCTTGAAGTCCATGTCGCCGAGATGGTCCTCGTCGCCGAGGATGTCGGAGAGCACGGCGAACTTCTCGCCCTCAAGGATGAGGCCCATGGCGATGCCGGCCACCGGGCGGCGCATCGGCACGCCGGCGTCCATCAGAGCGAGCGAGGTGCCGCAGACGGTCGCCATGGAGGAGGAGCCGTTCGACTCCAGGATCTCCGAGACGGCGCGCAGCGTGTAGGGGAATTCATGCGCGGGCGGCAGCAGCGGGCGGATGGCGCGCCAGGCGAGCTTGCCATGGCCGATTTCGCGGCGGCCGGGCGAGCCCATGCGGCCGGTCTCACCCACCGAGAAGGGGGGGAAGTTGTAGTGCAGCAGGAAGCGCTCCTTGTAGGTGCCTTCCAGGCTGTCGATGAACTGCTCGTCCTCGCCGGTGCCGAGCGTGGCGACCACCAGGGCCTGCGTCTCGCCGCGGGTGAACAGGGCGGAGCCGTGGGCGCGCGGCAGAACGCTCGCCTCGGCGACGATCTGGCGGACGGTCTTGGTGTCGCGGCCGTCGATGCGGATCCCCTCGTCGAGGATGTTCCAGCGCACGATCTTGGCCTCGAGCTCCTTCAGCACCTCGGAGAGGGTCTGGGAGTCCGGCACGTCCTTGCCTTCGGCGGCGAGGGCGGCGTAATGCGCCTTGGCCTTCGCCTTGGCATTGGCGACCGCCTCGTAGCGGTCCTGCTTGCGGACGATCTTGTAGGCGGCGCGCAGATCGGCGTCGATCAGGGCGCGCAGCTCGGCTTCCAGCGCCGAATGGTCGGGAGCGCTGAACTCGCGCGGCTCCTTGGCGGCCTTCTCCGCGAGGCGGATGATGGCGTCGATGACCGGCTGGAAGTGGCGGTGGCCGAACATGACCGCGCCGAGCATCACCTCTTCGGAGAGCTCCTTGGCTTCGGATTCGACCATCAGCACGGCGTCGGCGGTGCCGGCGACCACGAGGTCGAGCGCCGATTCCTTCAGCTCGTCGAGCGTCGGGTTCAGCACATATTCATTGTCGATGAAGCCGACGCGGGCGCCGCCGATCGGGCCCATGAACGGCACGCCGGAGAGGGTGAGGGCGGCCGAGGCGGCGACCATGGCCACGATGTCCGGGTCGTTTTCGAGGTCGTGCGAGAGCACGGTGACGACGACCTGGGTGTCGTTCTTGTAGCCTTCGGCGAAGAGCGGGCGGATCGGACGGTCGATCAGGCGGGAGACGAGGGTCTCCTTCTCGCTCGGGCGGCCTTCGCGCTTGAAATAGCCGCCGGGAATGCGGCCGGCGGCGTAGGTCTTTTCCTGGTAGTTGACGGTGAGCGGGAAGAAGTCCTGGCCGGGCTTCGGCGCCTTGGCGGAAACGGCGGTGGCGAGCACCGTGGTGTCGCCATAGGTCGCGAGCACGGCGCCATCAGCCTGGCGCGCCATGCGGCCGGTCTCGAGGGTCAGCGTGCGCCCGCCCCAGTCGAGTTCCTCGCGGTGAATATCGAACATGTCTGTCTCTGGCTTTCCGAAGCGGGGCCATGGGCAAGACGGCGAGAGACTCGGGGCGGCGGGTGCCGGCGCGGCGGGGCCGCGGACCCGCGAGTCTCCGGCGATCCTGCCATGGCGCGCCGCTTCACTGTCGGTCGCGGCGAGCCCCATGCCCGCCGCATCATGCGTCTTCAGCGCGGCGGGTCCTCCGCCCGCGCCGTCGTCAATGCGCACGAGGCCCGCGCCTGTGGGGCGCGAGCCTCGCGTCGTGCCTCAGCGGCGGATGCCCAGGCGCTGGATCAGCGCCTTGTAGCGGGCTTCCTCGGTCTTCTTGAGGTAGTCGAGAAGACCACGGCGCGCCGACACCATCTTGAGCAGGCCGCGACGGGAGTGGTTGTCCTTCGCGTGGCCCTTGAAGTGGCCGGTGAGGTTGGTGATCCGCTCGGTGAGGATCGCCACCTGCACTTCCGCCGAACCGGTATCGCCCGGCTTGGTGGCGTATTCCTTGATGAGCTCCTGCTTGCGCTCGGGAGTGATCGACATCGGGCAAGTCCTTTCGTGACTTTAGGTGAAAGGCGGCGCCGGGCCGGGAAGGCCGGAAGGGCGCGCCGGGTCCGCAGATTGGCCGGGCCGGGATGTCGTCCAGCGCGGTCAAAGAACTACGGTCGCGCGGACAGGGGGTCCGCGACGCGCCGGCACCATACACGAAAACGGCGCAGGTGCTAGTGGAAGCTGCGCCGGCGCCGCCCCGCGCTCCTCAGGGCGCGATCTCCAGAAGGGCGATATGCGCGCCCTCCAGCGTGAAGCCATAGCGCAGAGTCACCGGGCTGCCGGGAAAATTGCCGACGACATGCGCCGTCACGATGAGGCGCTCGCCATCCGGCTCCACGCTTATCGGTTCACTCGTGTACTCATAGGCGGCGGAAGCCTGCCGCTTCCAGGCCGCGATGGCTTCCGGGCCGCGGTGAAGCCGGCCTTCGTCCTTCACCACGCCCTCCGGCGTGAAGCAGCGGGCGACGGCGGCGGGTTCGTCGCGGTCGGCGCGGAAATAGGCGGCGATGGCGGGGGGAAGTTCGACACTCATCCGGGCGGGCTCCGATGGCGGCGGCGGGCGCGCGCCGCGCGGTTGCGGGGCCTCCGAGATGAGCTTAGGCTAACCAAATGACAAGTACGCACGAAAAAGTAAGCCCATTACCCCAGAGTAAGGCTGCCGCCTATACGCGCGAGTCGGCGGCCTCCGGCGTCGAACAGGCGCTGAAGCTGCTGGAAGGGCGCTGGAAGCTGGTGATCCTGTTCCACCTGTTCGGCGGACGGGTGCTGCGCTTTTCCGATCTGGAACGGGCCATTCCGGCGATTTCGCAGAAGATGCTGGCGCAGCAGCTGCGGCAGATGGAGGGCGACGGCATCGTCCGGCGCGTCGTCTATCCGCAGGTGCCGCCCAAGGTGGAATATGCGCTCACCGAGTGGGGGCAGGCGCTGTGCCCGGCCCTCGACGCGCTGCTCGCCTGGGCGGCGGCGCGGCCGGCGGAATGAACCACCCGCGCCTGCCTTTCTCGTGAGGCGGTCCGCCTATTTCGCGGAATGGAAGATCCGCTTGGGGTGGATCTCCCCGGCTTCGGCCTCGCCGAGGGCGATGAGGCGGCCGCCGGCGGTGATGGCGACCGGGCCTTCCAGCACCGGCGCGTCGCGCCCGCGCAGGATGATCGGCTGGCCATGGGCGAGGCGGGCGGCATCGGACGAGGACACACGCAGCGCCGGCAGGCTGTCGAGACCGATTTCCACCGGGCGCAGCGCGAACAGCGGCGGGGCGTCGTCCATGGATTCGGAGACCTCGCGCAGCTTCGCCAGCGGCACCAGATCCTCTTCCGCGAAGGTGCCGACGCGGGTGCGGCGCAGGGCGGAGATGTGGCCGCGCGCGCCGAGCGCCCGGCCGAAATCGCGGGCCAGCGAGCGCACATAGGTGCCCTTGCCGCATTCCGCCTCGAACACGGCGTGGTCGGCGTCGGGCTGCTCGACCAGCTCCAGCGAATGGATGACCACGGTGCGGGCGGCGAGCTGCACCTCGATGCCGTCGCGGGCGAGATCATAGGCGCGCTCGCCATTGATCTTCAGCGCCGAATAGGCCGGCGGCACCTGCTCGATCTCGCCACGGAAGCTCGGCAGCAGGTCGAGGATCGCCTCGCGCGTCGGGCGCGCCTCGGAGGTCTCGACCGGCTGGCCCTCGCTGTCGTCGGTGTCGGTCTCGATGCCCCAGCGCACGGTGAAGCGGTAGACCTTGCGCCCGTCCATAACGAAGGGAACGGTCTTGGTCGCTTCGCCGAGCGCAATCGGCAGGCAGCCGGAAGCGAGCGGGTCGAGCGTGCCGGCATGGCCGGCCTTCTTGGCCTGGAACAGCCATTTCACCGCGCCGACCGCCTGGGTCGAGGTCATGCCGACCGGCTTGTCGAGCAGCACCCAGCCATCGACATCGCGCTTGGGCCGGCGCTTGCGCGGGGCCTCGCGGCCGGTCTCCACCGGCGCGGCCGGCGGCAACCCGGCGTCCTCGGTCGGGTGGGCGGAATCGAGCGGGGCGCTCATGCCTCGTCCTCTCGGCTGTCAGGAGTGTCGGTGTCGGGGCCGTCGAGGTCGCGCTGCACCTGCGGCAGGCGCAGCAGCGCGTCGATGCGCGCGCCCTCCTCGAAGGAGGTGTCGATGCGGAAGCGCAGCTCGGGGACGAATTTCAGCTCGACCCGGCGGGCGATCTCGCCGCGCAGCGGCTTGGCATTGGTCGCCAGCGCCTCGATCGCCGCCTTCGGGTCTTTGCCGCCGAGCGGCATGACATAGCAGGTGGCGATCTTGAGGTCCGGGCTCATCCGCACTTCCGGCACGGTGATCAGCACCTTGGCCAGAGCCGGATCGGGCAGGTCGCCGCGGGCGAGAATGTCGGAGAGGGCGTGGCGCACCAACTCGCCCACGCGCAGCTGGCGCTGGCTCGGGCCGGCGCCCGAACTCGCTTTGTTCTTCATGTCATCAAACCTTCAGGGCCCCGCCCGCATAAGGCAGCAAGGGGCCGACCGTGACCGGAGCGAACGGGCTTGGACCGCGCGCTCCCGTGGAAAGGCCGCGCCCGCGTGCGGGAGCGGCCTGAATGTGCCGTGAGCGGCGGCGTCGGCCGCCCGGCTCAGAGGGGGCCCGCTCAGAGGGTGCGCTGCACCACCTCGACGCGGTAGCACTCGATGACGTCGCCGGCGCGCATGTCCTGGTAGTTCTCGAAGGACATGCCGCATTCCTGGCCGGAATGCACCGTGTTGACCGCATCCTTGAAGCGGTTGAGCGTCGCCAGCTTGCCTTCGTGGATGACCACGTTGTCGCGGATGAGGCGGACATGCTGGCCGCGCTCGACGATGCCGTCGGTGACCAGGCAGCCGGCGACCTTGCCCACCTTGGAGACCGCGAAGATCTCCTTGATGAGGGCGTTGCCGAGCATGGTCTCGCGGTTGACCGGGGCGAGCAGGCCACCCATCGCCGCCTTCACGTCATCCACGAGGTCGTAGATGATGTTGTAGTAGCGGATCTCGATGCCGGCACGCTCGGCCGCGTCACGCGCTTCCTTGTTGGCGCGGACATTGAACGCAATGATCGCCGCGCCGGCCGTCTCGGCCAGCGTCACGTCGCTCTCGTTCACGCCGCCGGCACCGGAGTGGATGATGCGGGCCTGCACCTCGTCGGTGCCGAGCTTTTCCAGCGAGGAGATGATCGCCTCGACCGAGCCGGACACGTCGCCCTTGATGATGAGCGGGAATTCCTTCCGGCCGGTGGTCTTGGCCTGGCTCATCATCTGCTCCAGCGAGCCGCGGACGGTGGCGGAACGGGCCGCCGCCTTCTCGCGCTTCTGGCGCTGGCGATAGTCGGTGATCTCGCGGGCGCGGGCCTCGTTCTCGACCACGGCGAGGCGGTCGCCCGCCTCCGGCGTGCCGTTGAAGCCGAGCACTTCCACCGGGAAGGACGGCCCGGCATCGCTGACATTGTTGCCCTTGTCGTCGATGAGCGCGCGCACGCGGCCCATCTCGGCGCCGGCGACGACGATGTCGCCGACATGCAGCGTGCCGCGCTGCACCAGCACGGTGGCGACAGGACCGCGGCCGCGGTCCAGCTTGGCCTCGATGACGGTGCCTTCCGCGTCGCGGTTGGGGTTCGCCTTGAGGTCGAGCACTTCCGCCTGCAGGCTGATGAGCTCCAGCAGCTTGTCGAGATTGGTCTGGGCCTTGGCGGAGACCTCGACTTCCAGCGTGTCGCCGCCGAGGCTTTCGACCTGAACCTCGTACTGCAGCAGCTCGCTGCGCACGCGCTCGGGCTTGGCGTCCGGCTTGTCGATCTTGTTGATCGCCACGATCAGCGGCACCTTGGCGGCGCGCGCGTGATTGATGGCCTCGACCGTCTGCGGCATGACGCCGTCATCGGCCGCCACCACCAGCACCACGATGTCCGTCACCTTGGCGCCGCGCGCACGCATCGCCGTGAAGGCGGCGTGGCCGGGCGTGTCGATGAAGGTGATCTTGCCGCCGAGCGGCGAGGTCACCTGATAGGCGCCGATGTGCTGGGTGATGCCGCCGGCCTCGCCGGAGACGACATTGGCCTTGCGGATGGCGTCGAGCAGCGAGGTCTTGCCGTGGTCGACATGGCCCATGATGGTGACGACCGGCGGACGGGTCTCGAGGTTCTCCTCGGTGTCCGCCGTGTCGAACAGGCCTTCTTCCACGTCCGATTCGGCGACGCGGCGCACGCTGTGGCCGAGTTCCTCGGCGATGAGCTGGGCGGTGTCGGCGTCGATCACGTCGGTGATCTTCACCATCTGGCCCTGCTTCATCAGCAGGCGGATCACGTCGACCGCGCGCTCGGCCATGCGGTTGGCCAGCTCCTGAATGGAGATGGTTTCCGGGATGGTCACTTCGCGGGCGATCTTTTCCTTCGCCTCGACATGGCGATGGCCGCTCATGCGCTGGGTGCGGCGGCGGAACGAGGCGACGGAGCGCTGGCGCTCGTCATCGGCCGACTGGGCGTTGACGACGGTCAGGCGGCCGCGGCTCTTTTCCGGGCCGGCGGTGCGGGTCGGCTTGGCCGGAACGGCGGGACGCGCCGGGGCGCCACCGGGGCCGCGACGGGCCGGACGGCGGTCGTCCTCCTCGGCATCCATCGGGCCGCGCGGCGTTGCGACACGCGGTGCGCCGGGAGCGGCGGCCGGGGTCTGCGACGGGCTGGCGGGCGTGGCGGCGCGCGGGGCCGGGCTCGCCGCCGCAGCGGCAGGCTGGTCCTCGCCGAAGCGCTTGCGCGCCTCCTGCTCGGATTTGCGCTTGGCTTCCTCGTCGAAGGCGCGGCGCGCTTCTTCCTCGCGCTTGCGGGCCTCGGCGGCCTCACGCTCGATCTTCTCGCGCGCCTCGCGCTCGGCGCGGCGGACGGCCTCGATTTCGGCGCGCTTGCGTTCCTCGACCTCGCGGATGCGGGCATCCTGCAGGGCGGCGGCGCGGGCGCGGGCCTCCTCTTCCGTCAGGGTGCGAAGCACCACGCCGCCGGGGCGGCTGCCCTGCGGCGCCGGACGGGGGCTCGACAGATTGGCGCCCGGGGAAGGCTGGGTGCGCAGCGGCGGCCGGCCGGAAGACGAACCTGCCGGCGTGCTCGACGCCGCGGGGGCGCTGGCCGCCGGGCGGGCGGGGGCGCCCGCGCTCGCGGCCGGGCGTGCCGGTGCGCTCGCGGCCGGACGGGCCGGCGCGGGGGCCGCCGGTGCCGGTGCCGGTGCGCTCACCGCCGGGCGTGCCGGAGCGGCGGCAGCCGCCGGGGCGCTGGGAGCCGGACGTGCGGGCGCGGCCGGAGCGGCCGGAGCCGGACGGGCGGCCTGCGCGGCGGGCGGAGCGGATGCCGGCGGCGAAGCGGGCGCGGCCGGGGTCGGGGCCTCGGGCTTGTCGCCCGGGCCGAGCACACGGCGCTTCACCTTCTCCACCACGACGGACTTGGACCGCCCATGGCTGAAGCTCTGGCGGACGACGCCCTGCTCGACAGGTCGCTTGAGCGTGAGGGTGGTCTTGCCGCCCTGTCCGACGCCCATCGTCTTCTCGCCCGGGTTCTTCGTATCGGTCATTCGGTATCCGTTCCTGTACCTTCCCGCCTCATGCGGGAAGGCCCCACTATCGTCGGCCAGCCTGCTTATTCCGCGCGCCAGCCTTCGAGCCGTTTCATTCGCGCGAGGAACCCCGCGCTCGTCGGATGCGCGAGCAGCGCAGCATGTACCACATTTGCCCGCCCAAGCGCCAAGTCCAATTGTGTTCCCGGCAGGCTGCCGATGCGGGCAATTTCCCGTCCGTCAGCCTCGCCGATCCGCCGCGCCAGCGCGTCGAGCTTTCCCACCCCGTCCGGGGCGGCTTCGCTCGCATGCACAAGCACCGCGACCTTCCCGCTCTGCAGCGCCTCGATCACCTTGGCGTTGCCCGTCACCACCTGCCCCGCCTTCTTGGCGATGCCGAGGGAGGCGAGCGCATCCTTTTCCAGGAGCTGGCCGACGAGATCGGACAGTTCCGGGCCGGCACGTCCCTTGCCCTTGAAGGCGCGGGAAAATGCCTTCCGCTTCAGCGCCTCGGCCAGCACGGCGCGCCGTGCGGTGAGCCAGGCGCCACGCCCGGGCAGCCGGGCGTGGATGTCCGGCACCACCGTGCCGTCCGGCGCCACGACGAAGCGCAGCAGATCCTCGACCGGCCGCACCGTCCGGCTGGCGATGCACAGCCGTGTCGGGGCGCGGCCCGCATCCGGCAGGCCGGCATCGGTGAGCCCCACATCCGCCTGATCGGCGTCCGTGAAGCCCGCTTCGGGGCCGGTGTCCGCCGGTGCCGCCCCGTGAGGGGCCGTCTCCTGCGGGGCCGTCTCGTCCGTCACCGTCGTCTTCCCTTCGGTCGCGCCGCCCTCGGCCCGGCCGCTCAGGCCTCGGCCTCGCCGGCCTCGTCCGCCTCGGCGTCGATTTCGTCCTCGGCCGGGCCGGCAAGTTCCTCAGCGGTGATCCAGCCGGCCTTGACGCGGGCCTGCATGATCAGCTGCTCGGCGTCCTCGCGCGACAGTTCGAAACCTTCCAGCGCGCCGGCGACGCGGACGGTTTCGCCGTCCTTGCGCTCGGTCCAGCCGGTGAGGTCGTCGGTGGCGCAGCCGGCGAGGTCCTCGACCGTCTTGATGTCGTTCTCGCCGAACGCCACCAGCATGGGTGAAGTGACGCCCGGCACGTCGCGCAGCGCGTCCTCGACCCCGAGTTCGCGGCGGCGGGCGTCGAAGGCGGCTTCCACCTGCGCCAGATGGGCGAGGGCGCGGTTCTGCAGTTCCTGCGCCGTGTCCTCGTCGAAGCCCTCGATGCTCGCCAGTTCGTTCAGCGGCACATAGGCGATTTCCTCGACCGAGGCGAAACCTTCGGAGGCCAGCAGCTGGCCCATCATCTCGTCGAGGTCGAGCGCCTCGGCGAACATGGTGGTGCGCTCGGCGAAGTCCTTCTGCCGCCGCTCGCTCTCTTCCGCCTCGGTCATGATGTCGATGTCC
This sequence comes from Ancylobacter polymorphus, assembly GCF_030813495.1. Classification (GTDB taxonomy): domain Bacteria; phylum Pseudomonadota; class Alphaproteobacteria; order Rhizobiales; family Xanthobacteraceae; genus Ancylobacter; species Ancylobacter polymorphus. The sequence goes on from NZ_JAUSUI010000002.1 coordinate 151,711, forward strand.
CAGCCGGTGAGCTGGGAGGCGAGGCGCACATTCTGGCCGCGGCGGCCGATGGCGAGGCTTAGTTGGGCATCCGGGACCACAACTTCAATACGCTCGCGGTCCTCGTCCAGCACCACCTTGACCACTTCGGCCGGGGCGAGGGCGTTGACGATGAAGGTCGCGACATCCGGCGACCACGGAATGATGTCGATCTTCTCGCCCTGCAGCTCGTTCACCACCGCCTGCACGCGCGAGCCGCGCATGCCGACGCAGGCGCCGACCGGATCGACCGAGGAATCGCGCGAGGTGACGGCGATCTTGGCGCGCGAGCCGGGATCGCGGGCCACCGACTTGATCTCGACGATGCCGTCATAGATCTCCGGCACTTCCTGCGCGAACAGCTTGGCCATGAACTGCGGATGGGTGCGCGAGAGGAAGATCTGCGGCCCGCGCTGCTCGCGGCGCACGTCATAGACATAGGCGCGGATGCGGTCGCCGGTCTTGAACACTTCGCGCGGCAGCAATTCGTCGCGGCGCAGCGAGGCTTCGCCGCGGCCGAGATCGACGACGACATTGCCGTATTCGACGCGCTTGACCGCGCCGTTGACGATTTCGCCGATGCGGTCCTTGAACTCGTCATACTGACGGTCGCGCTCGGCCTCGCGCACCTTCTGCACGATCACCTGCTTGGCCGACTGGGCAGCGATGCGACCGAAATCGAAGGGCGGCAGGGTGTCGGCGATGGAATCGCCGATCTGCGCCGCCGGGTTCAGCCGGCGCGCGCCGATGAGGTCGATCTCCACCGCCGGGTTGTCGACCTGCTCGACCACCAGCAGGTGGCGGGCGAGGCGCAGCTCGCCGGTGCGCGGGTTGATCTCGGCATGGATGTCGGTCTCGGCGCCGTAGCGCGAGCGCGCGGCCTTGGCGATCGCATCTTCCATCGCGGCGATCACGATGCCCCGGTCGATCGTCTTTTCCCGCGCGACCGCGTCGGCGATCTGCAGGAGTTCAAGCCGGTTGGCGCTGACGACGGCCATCAGTGCGTCTCCTTCGCATAGGATTTGCGTTTGGCGTTGGATTTCTTGCCGGGCTTGGCCGCGCCCTTGGGCTTCAGCATCGGCTTGGATTTCTGCTTCACCGGCATCTTCTTCGGCGGAATGACGCGCGGGGCGACGCCCTCGCCGCCGACGAACATGTCGTCGTCGCCGTTCTCGTCGTCATCGCCGTCGAGCGGCACGTCGCCGATATCGGCGGTGTCGATGTCGTCTTCCTCGATGCCCGCGCCCTCGCGCAGCGCCTTGTCGCGGCGCAGCGCGTCGCGGATCAGCGCCTCGGTCATAACGAGCCGGGCGTCGCCGATGTCCGTGATGGGCAAAGCGACGGTGCCGGGCGCATCGGCCGGGGCGTCCGGCAGGCGCACCAGCGCATTCGTGCCTTCGGCGCCGGCGAGGATGCCGCGGAAGCGCTTGCGCCCCTCATGCGGCACGGCCATCTCGATCTTCACGTCATGGCCGGCCCAGCGCTGGAAATCGGACAGCCGCACCAGCGGCCGGTCGATGCCGGGCGAGGACATTTCGAGGTTGTAGGCGCCGGAAATCGGGTCTTCGACATCGAGCACGGGCGAGATGGCGCGGCTCGCCGCCTCGCACTCGTCAATGCCGAAGGAACCGTCCGGGCGCTCGGCCATGATCTGCAGGGTCGGCGGGCTGCCGCCGGAAATCTTGGCGCGCACCAGACGGAAGCCGAGCCCTTGCAGCACCGGGCCGACAATGGCGGCGACACGGGCGGCGGGGCCGGCCTCGATGACGAGACGCGGCTCGTCGAGCCGGCCCTCGGGCGGGGTGGTCGCGTCTATGGCGTGGGCTTCGGTGTCGCTCATCGTCCTCGTCGGATCGCCTGACGATCCGCAATGCAAAAAGAGCGGGCTCCGCCGGCGGAACCCACTCTCAACCGACCATATGATCGTTTGTGAGATCGTTGAATGCGCTGCTTATACAGCCAAAAGGCGGTCTTGCGCAAGTCGGACGCTTGCGGCGGCCTCCGGCGACGGTGGCGCGCCGCCGTCGCTTCCCCGGAGCAGCCCTCGCTTGCCGGCGGCCGGCGCGCGTCGCATAAGCGGGGCCATGCCCTCCGCTCTGCCGCCCTCCGCCCTGCTGCATGAACGCGCGCCCGCCAAGGTGAACCTCTCCTTGCGGGTGCTGGGCCGGCGCGCGGATGGCTATCACGATTTGTCGAGCGTGGTCGCTTTTGCCGGTGCCGGCGACCGCCTGTCGCTGCGGCCGGGCGCCGAACTGAGCCTCGCGCTGGAAGGGCCCGGCGCGCCGGTGCTGGCGGGGGAGGCGGACAATCTGGTGCTGAAGGCGGCGCGGGCGCTGGCGGCGCGTGTGCCGGGGCTGGTGCTCGGCCGCTTCACCCTCGCCAAGAGGCTGCCGGTGGCGGCGGGGCTCGGCGGCGGCTCGGCCGATGCGGCAGCGGCGCTGCGGCTGCTGGCGCGGGCCAATGGGCTCGTCGTGGACGATGAAAGGCTGTTTCAGGCCGCGCTCGCCACCGGCTCCGACGTGCCGGCCTGCCTCTATGGCCGCTCCTGCCTGATGGCCGGGCGCGGCGAGGCCATTACCCCGCTCGCCTTGCCGCGCTTCGGCGCGGTGCTGGTCAATCCGCGCGTCGCCGTCGCCACCGCCGAGGTGTTCCGCGCCCTGGCGCTGGCGCCGGGCATGTCGTTTGCCACGGGCGGCGCGGCCTTTCCGCCGTCGCCGTCGCGGGCGGCGCTGCTGGACTGGCTCGCCGTGGAGCCGAACGACCTTGAGCCGCCGGCCCGCCTGCTGGCCCCGGTGCTGGGGGATGTCGAGCGGGCGCTGGTCGCGACGGCGGGCGCGCGGCTGGTGCGCATGTCCGGCTCCGGGGCGACGATGTTCGCGCTCTATGACGATTGCCGCGCCGCCGCCGCCGCCGCGCGGCAGGTGACGGGCGCGCATCCGGGCTGGTGGGTGAAATCCACCGTGCTGGGCTGAGCGGGAGGGCGCGGAGCAACTCATGCACACCGCCCTGTTCTTCGCCCTCGCGGCCTTTCTTGAAATCGCCGGCTGCTTCGCTTTCTGGGCGGTGATTCGCAACGGGGCGAGCGCGCTGTGGCTGGTGCCGGGCGGGCTCAGCCTCCTCGCCTTCGGCGCCGCGCTCACCCAGGTCGACGCCGCCGCCGCCGGGCGCGCCTTCGCCGCCTATGGCGGGGTCTATGTCGCGGCGTCGCTGGTCTGGCTGTGGGCGGTGGAAGGCTTCCGCCCCGACCGCTGGGACCTGTTGGGCGGGGCGATCTGCCTCACCGGCGCGGCGCTCATGCTCTACGCACCGCGCGGCTAGATCATTTCACTGTTTCTCGGAAACAGTGAAATGATCTAGTTCATTGTTTTTTCGCGTTTTCTTCACGCGAACCGGTATCCATTTCGCTCGAAAACGCTCTAGAGGCCGCGCGCAAGGGCGGGCTCAGCGCACGCGGGCGACGCAGAAATCCACCACGTCGAGCAGCGCCTCGCGCGCCGGGCTGGCGGGGAAGACATCGAGCGCCTGCTTGGCGGCGGCGCCATAGGCGCGGGCGCGCTCCACCGTCTGGGCGATGGCGCCGTGGCGCACGAGCAGGCCCATGGCCTGTTCGAGGTCGCCCTCGCCGATCTCGCCGCGCTCCAGGCAGCGGCGCCAGAAGTCGCGCTCCGTCTCGTCGCCCTGGCGCACCGCCAGCACGATGGGCAGCGTGATCTTGCCCTCACGGAAATCGTCGCCGACATTCTTGCCGAGATCGGCCTGCGAGCCGCCATAGTCGAGCGCGTCGTCGACGAGCTGGAAGGCGATGCCGAGATTCATGCCATAGGCGCGGCAGGCGGCCTGCTCTTCTTTGGTGCGCCCGGCCAGCACCGGCCCGACCTCGCAGGCGGCGGCGAAGAGTTCCGCCGTCTTGCCGCGAATCACCGCGAGATAGGCTTCCTCATCCGTGCCGATATTCTTGGCGGCGGCGAGCTGGGCGACCTCGCCCTCGGCGATGACGACGGCGGCGGTGGAGAGAATGTCGAGCGCCCGCATATTGCCGACCTCGATCATCATGCGGAAGGCCTGGCCGAGCAGGAAATCGCCCACCAGCACGCTCGCCTCATTGCCCCACAGCATGCGGGCGGCGAGCTTGCCGCGGCGCATCTCGCTGTCGTCCACCACGTCGTCATGCAGCAGCGTGGCCGTGTGCATGAACTCGACCGAGGCGGCGAGCTTCACCGTGCCGTCGCCCTCATAGCCGGAGAGCGCCCCGGTCGCGAGGGTGAGCATGGGGCGCAGGCGCTTGCCGCCGGACGAAATCAGGTGCTGCGCCACCTCCGGTATCATCGTCACCTCGGAGCCGGTGCGCGACAGGATCAGCGCGTTGACGCGGTCCATGTCGGCGCGCACGAGGCCGACGATGCCCTCCAGCGAGGCTTCGGTCGGGGTCGCGGCGGTAGCGAAGGAGTAGGCGACGGACAAAGGGGGCTCCCTCAGCAATGGCGACGGCGAGCGCCGGTGCACACGCAACCCGACGGGTTCTCATAGCTTACCCGGCCGGAAGGTGAAAGTTTTCGTGGAGCGACCTTTTCCGGCCCGCGCGGCCGAGGTTGCGCGGCGGTGCGCCGTGCCGTACCGGCATCGAAACCCGCTGTTGCGGAGATAACGCCGATTTGCCAGTAATCGCCATCCGTCGTTTTGCTTGGGGTCTCGGGCTTGGCCTTGGTTTCGAAAGTCCGCAAGGAGCTTGGACGCTGGCGCGCCAAGCTGCGCAGCACCCCGTATTTGTTTCTCGGCGCCGTGCGGCGGCGCGAATATGATGCGAGCCGCCATGAACGCGTGAGGGTTACGCAAGGACGGCAGCCGATCGCCGACGAGGTCGCCATTCTGGTGATCTTTCCGCGTGACGGCATCCCCGCCTCTACCCTGGCCACGCTCGCCCATTTCGCCCGCAACGGGCTTGCCTGCGTCGTCGTGTCCAACGCGCCGCTGCGCGACGAGGACCGGGCGCGGCTGGCGCTTGATACGCATCTGGTGATCGAACGGCCCAATATCGGCTATGATTTCGGCGGGTTCCGCGAGGGCATTCTCACCCTGTTCGAGCGCGGCGTGCGCCCTCGCCTTCTGGTGGTGATGAATGACAGCCTGTGGTTCCCGTTGCGCACGGATTGCGATGCGCTGGCGCGCTGCCGGCAGGCACCGGAAGACGTGTTCGGCTTCCTGCTCAATGGCGTGCCGCGCTTCGGCGTGAGCCGGGACTATGTGCAGTCCTATTTCCTGCGCTTCTCGCCGCGCCTGCTGGCGAGCGCGGAGTTTCTCGCCTTCTGGCGCGACATGCCGCTGATCGACAACAAGCATCTGGTGGTGCGGCGGCTGGAGCGCGGCCTGTCGCGCCATTTCGCCCGCCGGGGCTATACGCTGGGAGCGCTCGTCCACTGGCGGACGGTGATCGACCGGCTGATGGCGCTGGACGACCCTGACAAGCTTGCCCGAATCTTCGCCTATCAGTGCCAGCTCAACCCGAAGGACGCGGCCCAGCTCAAGCCGCTGATCGCCAAGGGATGGTCGCCGCTGCGCATCCGCGACGCGCTGGCGCGCTCAATCCGCCGCAAGCGGCTCTTCGCCTCCTTCCCGATGATGCACCCGGAATTCGTGCTGGAACTCGGCTTCCCCGTGCTGAAGCGCAAGCTGACCATGCAGTATCGCGAAATTGTGCGCCTTGGCCTCGACAAGGATTTCGACCCCGCCGTGCGCGCCGAGATGCGCCGGTGAGGCGGCCGGCAGACGGCCGGACGCGGCGCTTGCCAGCCGGCCGGCACGCGGCCTCATATAGGCGATGCGTGAAATCCTGCGGACCAACGACATCGTCCTCCTCTCCGCCATCGCCGCCCTGCTCGACAGCGCCGGCATCGGTCATCTCGTGCTCGACCAGCATATGAGCGTGATGGAAGGCTCGATCGGCCTGCTGCCGCGCCGGCTGCTGGTGGAGAAAGACCGCGAAGGCGAGGCGCGGGCGCTGCTGGACGGCGCCGGCTTCGGCGCTGCGCTCGTCGCGCCATGAGCGCCGGGACGGAGGAGGTGCCGGCCGAGGACGCCCTGACCGACGACGCCTTTCTCGGCGGGCGGCTTCAGCTGCTGCAACCGCCGCGCGGGCACCGCGCCGGGCATGACGCCATGCTGCTGGCGGCGAGCGCGCCGGAGGCGGCGCGCGTGGTCGATCTCGGCGCCGGGGTCGGCGCGGCCGGCCTCGCCTATGCCGTGCGGGTGCCGGCGGCGCAGGTGACGCTGGTCGAGATCGTGCCGGAACTTGCCGGGCTCGCCCTCCGCAACGCCGCCCGCCAGTCGCCGGACCTGTCGGGGAGGGTGCGGGTGGTCGAGGCCGATGTCGCCACGCTCGGCCGCCCCTCCGGGCCGCCGGAGCCGCCCGCCCGCGCCGCCGATCTCGTGCTGATGAACCCGCCCTTCAACGACCCCGCCCGCCACCGCCTCTCGCCGCATGCGGGCCGTGCGCTCGCCCATGCCATCGCCGATGCCGATGTGGCGACCTGGCTGCGCGCGGCGGAGCGGCTGCTCGCCCCCGGCGGGCGGCTGGCGCTGATCCACCGGCCGGAGGCGATCGAGGCGCTGCTGGAGGGGCTGAAGGGCCGTTTCGGAGCCGTGACGATCCGCCCGGTGCACCCCGGGCCCGGCGCGCCGGCGCACCGGCTGCTGATCGGGGCGGTGAAGGGCCGGCGCACGCCCCCCGCCGTCCTGCCGGGCTTCGTGCTGGCGGAGGATGCCGGCCGGCCGAGCGCGGCGGCGGAACAGGTGCTGCGCGAGGGGCGTGCGATCGGCCCCGATTGACGCTGCGTCACAAGCCTGCGCGCGGTCATTGAGCAAATCGCGAACGCACCCTATCTGTACCCTATGGCCAGTTCATCCTTCCTTTCCGACCTTCGCCGCCGCCTCGATCCCTTCCTGCCCGCCAGGCTGCGTGGCGGGACGCCCGTGGTGCCGGTGGTGCGGCTCACCGGGGCGATCGGCATGGCGAGCCCGTTCCGGCCCGGCATCACCTTCGCCAACACGGCGCGGGCGCTGGAGCGCGCCTTCGCGGTGAAGGGAGCGAAAGCGGTGGCGCTGGTGATCAATTCGCCCGGCGGCGCGCCGACCCAGTCGCATCTCGTCTACAAGCGCATCCGTGCGCTGGCGGCGGAGAAGCAGCTGCCGGTCATCGCCTTCGTCGAGGATGTCGCGGCCTCGGGCGGCTATATGCTGGCCTGCGCGGCGGACGAGATTGTCGCCGACGATTTCTCCATTGTCGGCTCCATCGGTGTGGTCAGCGCCGGCTTCGGCTTTCCCGCCGCGCTGGAAAAGCTCGGCATCGAGCGCCGCGTCTACACCGCCGGCACCCGCAAGGTGATGCTCGACCCGTTCCAGCCGGAAAAGCCCGAGGATGTCGAGCGGCTGAAAGCCCTGCAGCAGGAAATCCATGCCGCCTTCGTCGCACTGGTGAAGGCACGGCGCGGCGATGTGCTCTCGGGCGACGACGACACGCTGTTCTCCGGCGAGTTCTGGGCGGCGCCGCAGGCGCAGGAGCTGGGCCTGGTCGACGCGCTCGGCGATCTCCGGGGCTTTCTGCGCGCCCGCTATGGCGAGAGCGTCCGCACGCCGCTGATCGAGGTGAAGCCGGGCCTGTTCGGCCGCCGCTCCCCCGGCGTCAGTGCGGCGGCGGCGGCCGGTCAGGGACCGGCGGCGGAGATCGGCGCGGGGGCGGCGCAGGCCCTCATTTCCGCCGCAGAGGAACGGGCATTATGGGCCCGTTTCGGGCTCTGACGCCCGGTAGACGCGCGGAAAACAACGATGCCGCCTTTGTTCGTTCTCGCCCTCGGTGCGCTCGGCACCGCTGCCCTCGCAAAGGTGCTGGCGCGTGAATCGCGCCGGGTGAATGCCGAGCTCGACGCCCAGCGCCGGGCGGAGAAGGCCGGCACGCTCGATCCACGTGCGACGCTGCGCCGCGACCCCGCCACCGGCGAGTACCGGCCGATCGATTCCTGACCCGGCCCGCCAGCCCGCCACCCCCATTATTACCGCGAATTCACTTTGATCGCCGGGACTTAGGGCTTACCCCTTCGGGCCTTACCCCTTGAAGGGCCGAAGAGGGCCAGGCGCTATGCTGCAGAAGGCGGAAACAGGCTGGACGGGAGAGAGGACGACGCGCCGCCGTCGCCGTCGCCGCTGGCCGTGGCTGCTCGCCGCCCTGCTGCTGGCCGGCGCTGGCTATGCCGCCTATACACGCGTCGAAACCCCGGAAGCGGCGCCCGCCTTCCAGACGGCGGTGGTCGCGCTGGGCGACATCGAAACCAGCGTCAACGCCATCGCCAAGATGCAGCCCAAGACCTATGTCGATGTCGGCACGCAGGTTTCCGGCCAGCTGCGCACCATCCACCCCGATGTCGGCGATATCGTCCGTAAAGGCGACCTGCTCGCCGAGATCGACCCGACCGTCTACCAGACCCGCGTCGCCGGCGACCGCGCCAGTCTCGACAATCTGCGCGCCCAGCTGGCGCAGGCGCAGGCGCAGCTGACCCTCGACCGGCTGCGCAACGAGCGCGCCCAGCAATTGCTCAAGAACCAGTCCGGCAGCAAGGACGCCGCCGACGCCGCCATGGCGACCGAGCGGATCAGCGAGGCCAAGATCGACGCGTTGAAGGCGCAGATCGCCCAGATGCAGGCGACGCTGGACGGCGATCTCGCCAATCTCGGCTATACCAAGATCTACGCGCCGATGGACGGCACCGTCGTCTCCATCACCGCCCGCGAGGGCGGCACGCTGAACGCCAACCAGTCCGCGCCCATCGTGCTGCGCATCGCCGACCTGCAGACCATGACGGTGACGGCGCAGGTGGCGGAGGGCGACATTCCCCGCATCAGCGTCGGCACGCCGGCCTCCTTCTCCACGCTCGGCCTGCCGGACCGGCGCTGGCGCGGCACGGTGCGGCAGATCGAGCCGACGCCCACCATCGTCAACGACGTGGTGCTCTACAATGTGCTGATCGACGTGCCCAACGAAGACCTGATGCTGATGACCGACATGACGGCGCAGGTGTTCTTCCGCCTCGGCGAAGCCAAGGGCGTGCCCCTGGTGCCGACGCCGGCGATCCGCACCGCCCGCGACGGCAGCCAGAGCGTGCGCGTGCTCACCCCTGAGGGGCCGCAGGAGCGGGCGGTGAAGACCGGCCTGTCCAACCGCAGCCAGACCGAGATCACCGAAGGGCTCCAGCCCGGCGAGACGGTGATAACCGGCACCAACGCGCCGCCGGCGGCCGCGCGGCCCGGCGGCGGGCGGCCTCCCATGCCGCCGCGCCTGGGCTGAGGCGATGAGCACGAGCGCCACCCGCAGCGCGCCCGGCGCCGTCCCCGCGCGGCCGGCGCCGCCGGAGACGCCGATCATCGAACTGGTCGATGTCAGCCGCATCTACCCCAATGGCGAGAGCGTGGTGCGGGCGCTCGACAAGGTGTCGCTGGCGATCCAGCCCGGCGAGTTCGTCGCCATCATGGGCCAGTCGGGCTCCGGCAAATCGACGCTGATGAACATTGTCGGCTGCCTCGACCGCCCCTCCGCCGGCCTCTACCGGGTCAATGGCGTCGATGTGGAGGATCTCGGGCCGGACGAACTGGCGGAGCTGCGCTGTTCCACCTTCGGCTTCGTGTTCCAGCGCTACAATCTCCTGCCCAGCCTGACGGCGGCGGAGAATGTCGCCATTCCCGCCATCTATGCCGGGATGGGGCGCGAGGCGCGCGAGGAGAGGGCGCATGCGCTGCTCGCCCGGCTTGGCCTCGGCACGCGCAGCGAGCACCGGCCGAACCAGCTTTCCGGCGGCCAGCAGCAGCGGGTTTCCATCGCCCGCGCGCTGATGAACGCCGCGCCGGTGATTCTCGCCGACGAGCCGACCGGCGCGCTCGATTCGCGCTCGGGCGAGGAGGTGCTGGCGCTGCTCGGCGAATTGAACGCCGAGGGCCATACGGTCATTCTCATCACCCATGATCCCGATGTCGCCGCCCATGCCCGCCGCGTGGTGCGCTTCCAGGATGGGCGGATCGTTTCCGACGAGCGGCGGGAGGGCGAACCTCCCCGCACCCCGCTGCCCGGCACGGGCCCGGCCCGGCGCGGCGGGCTGGCGCGCTTCGTGCCGGATCTGGCGGAAGCGGTGCGCATGGCGATTGCCTCGATGACGGCGAACCTGTTCCGCACCGCGCTGACGCTGCTCGGCATCGTCATCGGCGTCGCCTCGGTCATCACCATGCTGGCGGTGGGCGATGGCGGCAAGCAGAGCGTGCTGGAGCGCATCTCGCAGATCGGCACCAATCTGCTCATCGTCCGCCCCGGCGCGCCGGGCATCCGCACCGCCGGCGACAACGCCACGCTGCTGCCGGACGATGCCGAGGCGCTGAGGAGCATCTCCGGCATCGACGCCATCGCCCCCGACCGTTCCGGCCGCTACACGCTGCGCTACGGCTCGCTCGACTATTTCACCACGGTGACCGGGACCTCGCCCGACTATCTCGCCGCGCGCGACTGGACGCTCAGCCGCGGGGTGATGTTCACCCAAGCCGATGTGCGCGCCTATGCGCCGGTCGTGGTGCTGGGCCAGACCGTGGCACAGAACCTCTTCGGCGCCGACGATCCGCTCGGGCGCTACATATTGGTGAAGAACGTGCCCTATGAGGTGATCGGCGTGCTCGCCCCGCGCGGCGCCAATGCCTTCGGCCAGGACCAGGACGATGTGGCGCTGGTGCCGCTCTCCACCGGCTTCGTCCGGGTGTTCGGCCGGCAGTTCCTCAACTCGGTCACGGTGAAGGTGGGCAATGCCGACGACATTCCCCGTGTCGAGGCGGCGATCACCCGCATTCTGACCGAGCGCCATCAGGCGGAGGATTTCCAGGTGCGCAACACTGCGCAGTTCCTGGAAACGGCGATGGAGACGCAGAACACGCTCACCCTCGTGCTCGGCTGCGTCGCCGCCATCTCGCTGCTGGTGGCCGGCATCGGGGTGATGAACATCATGCTGGTGAGCGTGACCGAGCGCACCCGCGAGATCGGCATCCGCATGGCCACCGGCGCGCGCATGAGCAACATCATGCTGCAGTTCAACACCGAGGCGCTGGTGGTGTGTTCGGTCGGCGGGGCGGTGGGCGTCGGGCTCGGCCTCGCCGCCGCGCTGGGGGTGGAGTGGATGGGTGCCACCATCGTGCTGTCGCTCATGCCGCCGCTGCTGGCCTTCGGCTGCGCCTTCCTCACCGGCCTCGTCTTCGGCTATCTCCCGGCGCGCAAGGCCGCCGGGCTCGATCCGGTGGTGGCGCTGGCCTATGAGTGAGGCCGAGTGGTTTTGCGCGCCGGCTGCGTGCTTCGAGGCTCGCTTCGCTCGCATCTCAGCATGACGGGCGTGGCGAACCGCCCTGGTGGAACGTCATCCTGAGGTGCGCGGGCACGCCCGCGCCTCGAAGGATGGGGGCGGCGTCGGTCCGGGCCACCTTTTGCCCTCCCCCTTGCCCCTCGCCGCTCGAACGTTTAGGCGAAACGCCATGTCGGGGCGCTGGAGGTTTGCCGCATGAACGTTCTTCTGCTCGGCTCGGGGGGCCGCGAGCATGCCCTCGCCTGGAAGCTGGCGCAGAGCCCGCTCATGGGGGCTTTCTTCGCGCTGCCCGGCAATCCCGGCATCGCCGAATTCGCCACCTGCTTTGAAGGCGTGCCGCTGGACGACCACGACGCCATCGTCACCCTGTGCCTTTCCGAGAAGATCGACCTCGTCGTCGTCGGGCCGGAGGCGCCGCTGGTGGACGGCATCGCCGACCGGCTGATCAGTGAGGGCATCGCCGTGTTCGGCCCGCGCCGCGTGGCGGCGCAGCTGGAAGGCTCCAAGCTGTTCACCAAGGAATTATGCAAGGCGCACGCCATCCCCACCGCCGCCTTCGGCCGGTTCACCGATGTGGAAGGCGCCCGCGCCTTCGTCCAGCACCATGGCGCGCCGATCGTGCTCAAGGCCGACGGGCTGATGGCCGGCAAGGGCGTGATCGTGGCGATGACGCTGGAGGAGGCGCTCGCCGGCATTGACGAGGTGTTCGCCATGGGCGGCCAAGAAGGCAGCTTCCGCACGGAAATCCTCATCGAGGAATTCCTCGACGGCGAAGAGGTCTCGTTCTTCTGCCTTGTCGACGGCGAGACCGTGCTGCCCTTCGGCTCGGCGCAGGACCACAAGCGCGCCTTCGACGGCGATGAGGGGCCGAACACCGGCGGCATGGGTGCCTATTCGCCCGCGCCGGTCTTCACCGCCGAGATGGAGCGACGCACGCTGCATGAGATCGTCAAGCCCACCGCCCGCGCGCTGGCGGATGCGGCGAGCCCCTATCGCGGCGTGCTGTTCGCGGGGCTGATGATCACGAGCGAGGGGCCGAAGCTGATCGAATACAATGTCCGCTTCGGCGACCCGGAATGCCAGGTGCTGATGATGCGGATGGAGGGCGACCTGCTGCCGCTGCTCGCCGCCGTGGCGACGGGACGGCTGGAGGACCAGCCGGTGCCGCTGAAGCCAGACGCGGCGATTTCCGTGGTCATGGCGACGAAGGGCTATCCCGGCGCCTATGGCAAGGGCTCGCGCATTGGCGGGCTGGAGGCGGCCGAGGCCATTCCCGGCGTGAAGGTGTTCCATGCCGGCACGCGTCGTTCGGGCGAGGATATCGTCGCCAATGGCGGCCGGGTGCTGAACGTCACCGCCGTCGGCGCCAATGTCGCCGAGGCGCGCGAGCGGGCCTATGACGCCGTCGCCCGCATCGACTGGCCGGAAGGCTTCTGCCGCCACGATATCGCCTGGCGGGCGCTGGCCGGCTGAGCGCGGCCCGCGCCGGGCATTTTGCCCGCCGCGCGCTCTGGCGGCCCCGCATCGGCGTGCCCATGTTCAAAGAATTGCCGCGCCTGCGTGGCAGAACGGGCGCGTCTTGCGGAGGAACCGCCTCCCCGGTGCGCGGCAGATGGGCAGAACGATGGACGATTTCCCTCACAGCCGGCGCCGGCGGATGCCGGCCGCCGATCCCGCCCCGGAGGCGGCGGCGCCGCCTCCCTCCGCCCGCAAGGCGGGGAAGGATGAGGCGGGCGGCGCGGTGATGTCCTCGCCCGGCAGTCCCCTTTCCGCCGCCCCGGTGCCGGGCGCGCCGAAGCCGGGCGGGCCGACGCTGGGCGTGGCGCTGGGTTCGGGCGGGGCGCGCGGCCTCTCGCATATTCTGGTTCTGGAAGCGCTGGACGATCTCGGCCTGCGGCCGACCGCCATGGCGGGGGCCTCCATCGGGGCGCTGTTCGCCAGCGTCTATGCCGCCGGCATGCCGGCGCGCGACATCCGCCATCTCGTCACCCATACGCTGAAGAATCGCGGCGAGGTGATGAAGCGCCTGCTCGCCGCCCGTGTCGGGCGCATCGCCGACCTGTTCGGCGCCGGGCTGGGCAATCCGGTGCTGATCGACGCCGAGCGCTTCATCGGCGGCTTCCTGCCCAAGATGGTGCCCGACACGTTCGAGGAACTGTCCATCCCGCTGCGGGTGGTGGCCACGGATTACTGGGAGCGCTGCGAGCGCACCTTTACCGAGGGACCGATCCGTCCGGCGCTGGCGGCCTCGCTCGCCATTCCCGGCCTCATCCGCCCGGTGCAGCATGATGGCCACACGCTGGTGGATGGCGGGGCGGTGAACCCGCTGCCCTTCGACCTTTTGCGCAGCCGCGCCGATGTGGTGATCGCGGTCGACATCACCGGCGGCCACGGCACCGAGACGCGCGGCGTGCCCGCGCCCTTCGAGGCGATGTTCGCCACGCTGCAGATCATGGCCTCGTCCATCGTCGGCGAGAAGCTGAAGGCGGGCGCGCCGGACATTCTCATCCGCCCCAACGTGCATGATTTCCGCGTGCTCGACTTCTTCCGCGCCGCCGCCATCCTAAAGGCCGCCGAGCCGGTCAAGGACGAGGTGAAGCGCCGGCTGGAGGCGGTGCTGGGCTAGGTCTATCCCCGTCGCCCGGCGAAGAAGTCCCGCAGCAGCTGTGCCGATTCGCGCTCGCGGAAGCCGCCATAGACCTCCGGCCGGTGGTGGCAGGTGGGCTGGGCGAAGAAGCGCACGCCGCTTTCCACCGCCCCGCCCTTGGGATCGGCGGCGCCATAATAGACCCGCCGCAGCCGGGCGAAGGAAATCGCCGCCGCGCACATGGTGCAGGGCTCCAGCGTGACGTAGAGATCGCAGTCGCCGAGCCGGTCATTGCCGAGGCGCGCGGCGCCGGCGCGCAGCACCAGTATTTCCGCGTGGGCGGTGGGGTCGGCCAGCTCGCGCGTGCGGTTGCCGTCGGCGGCCAGCACCTCGCCGGCGCGCACCAGCACCGCGCCCACCGGCACCTCGCCGCGCGCGGCGGCACGCGCCGCCTCAATGAGGGCAAGCTGCATGAAGTCGCGGCGTGCCCGGCCGCCGGCGGCGCCCGCCGCGTCGGAATCCTCGCTCGTCAAGGCCCTGCTCGCCTGAAATCTCGCCAAAAGCTCGCATCCCCCCGCAGGACATGCTAGCACCCGCCGCCCGGAGACCGGATCATCCCCATGCCCAAAAACACGCCGCCCCGCAAGGAACACAACCGCGTCCCCCGCCCCGCCCGCCCGGCGGCGCCGGAGGAGGCCGGCCCGCGCGAGGCCGAGCGCGTCGCCAAGGTGGTCGCCCGCGCCGGGCTCGGCTCGCGCCGCGAGATCGAGGAATGGATCCTCGCCGGGCGCGTCGCGGTGAATGGCGAGGTGCTGGAAAGCCCCGCCCGCACCGTTACCGCCGAGGACGAGATCACCGTCGACGGGGTGAAGCTGCCCGACCGCGAGCGCACGCGGCTTTTTCTCTACCACAAGCCGAAGGGCGTGGTGACGACCAATTACGACCCGGAAGGGCGCCCGACCCTGTTCGAGATTCTGCCCCCCGGCCTGCCGCGCCTCGTCTCCGTCGGCCGGCTCGACCTCAACACCGAGGGGCTGATCCTGCTCACCAATGATGGCGGGCTCTCGCGTGTGCTGGAGCTGCCGGAAACCGGCTGGCTGCGCCGCTACCGCGTGCGCGCCAAGGGCGACATCACCCAGGACAAGCTCGACGCGCTGATCGCCGGCGTCACCGTCGACGGGGTGCAGTATGGGCCGATCGAGGCGGTGCTCGACCGCGTGCAGGGCGCCAATGTGTGGCTGACCCTGGCGCTGCGCGAGGGCAAGAACCGCGAAGTGCGCAATGTGCTGGGCTCGCTCGGGCTCGACGTGAACCGTCTGATCCGCCTCTCCTATGGCCCGTTCCAGCTCGGCGAGCTGGCGCAGGGCGAGGCGGAGGAGGTGCGCACCCGCGTGCTGGCCGACCAGCTCGGCGAGGCGCTGGCCAAGCAGGCGGGCGCGGATTTCGAGGGGCCGCTGTTCAACCATGCCGAGGACGAGGCGCCCAAGCGCCCGGCGAAGCCCGGCAAGGCGCGCTACGCCAAGCCGGAAGGGGCGGAGGACCGCCACCGCCGCCTGCCCATCGACACCGAGCCGGGCGAGGGCAAGAGCGTGACCGCCGGTGTCGTTGCCGACCGCAAGGGCCGCAAGGTGCTCGTGCAGCGCGTGCGCTCCACCGAACCGGTGCCCGAGCCCGCCCCGGCCCGCGCCCGCCGCGACGAGGAGCGCGCCAGCGTGCGCACCGGAACGCGTCCCGGCGCCGCTGTCGGCGAGCGTGGCGGCGAGCGCACCTTCCGCAAGCGCCCGGAGCGGGCCGGGGAGGCGGACGGCGCCGTCGAGCGCGAGGAGCGTCCCTTCCGCGAGCGTCCCGCCCGCGCCGGCGCCAAGAGCCGCGACCGCAAGGTCGGCGGCCCGCGTCCCGCCCGTCCGCGTGTCGAGCGCGAGGGCGAGGCGGGCGAACGTTCCGAGCGTCCTTTCCGCAGCCGCGACGAGGGCGGCGACCGCGCCCCGCGCGGCGAGCGCCCCGCGCGCCCTTTCCGCGAGCGCGGCGAGCGTCCGCAGCGCAGCGAAGGTTCGGAGCGGGGGGAGCGTCCCTTCCGCGGCGCCGGCAGCGACCGGCCCTATAGCGGCCGGGTCAAATCCGAGCAGACGCGCAGCTTCCGCCCGCGCACCGAGGGTGACGAACGCCCGCCCCGCCGCGAGCGTCCCGAAGGCGACCGTCCCTTCCGCGAGCGCGCCCCGCGCCCGGAGGGTGAGCGTCCCGCGCGCTCCTTCCGGCCGCGTCCGGAAGGGCAGGAGCGCCCCGCCCGCCGCGAACGCCCCGAAGGCGACCGGCCCTTCCGCGAGCGTGCGCCCCGCCCCGAGGGCGCGCGCCCGTTCCGCAGCCGCGACGACCGGCCCGCGCGGGACGACCGCCCGCCGCGCGAGGACCGTGGTGACCGCGCGCCGCGCGGCGATCGCCCGGCCCGCCCCTTCGGTGAACGGCCGGCGGGCGGCGCCGGCAAGAGTTATGGCGCCAAGAATTTCGGCGCCAAGAATTTCGCCGACCGGCCGGAAGGGCGTTCGGGTGGCGGCAAGCCTACTTCGGGCAAGCCCGGCGGCCGGCCGGCGGGTGGCAAATCCTTCGGCGGCAAACCCTCGGGGGGCCGCCCCACCGGCGGTAAGCCGTCCGGCGGGCGCCCCGCCGGGGGTAAACCCTCTGGCGGCAAACCCGGCGGCGGGCGTCCGCCGCGGTCGCCGCGCGGCTGACGGGGCGCGTCGATGCGCATCGTCGGCGGGCGCTTCAAGGGCCGCGCGCTGCGCGGCCCCTCCTCCAACGCCACCCGGCCAACCTCCGACCGGTTGCGCGAGGCGCTGTTCAACGTGCTCGCCCATGCCTATGGCGATGCCGCCGACGGCGCCCGCGTGCTCGACCTGTTCGCGGGCACCGGCGCGCTGGGGCTGGAAGCGCTCTCGCGCGGCGCGCGGCTGGCGGTGTTCGTCGACGAGGCGCCGGAACCGCGCGGGCTGATCCGCGCCAATGTCGAGACGCTCGGCGTCGGCGGCATCACCCGCATCTTCCGCCGCGACGCGACGAAGCTGGGCGAGGCCTTCGCCAATGACGCCTTCGATCTCGTCTTCTGCGATCCGCCCTATGGGCGCGGATTGGCCGAAAAGGCGCTGGCGAGCGCGCTTTCCGGCAAATGGCTGGCGCCGGAGGCGCTCGTCGTGGTGGAGGAATCGGTCGAGGCCGGCTTCAGCGCCCCGGAAGGTTTCGAGGAACTGGAGCGCCGCCGCTACGACAGCAGCGAGATCGTCATCCTGCGCGCCCCGGGCTGAACGGCGCGCCGGCGCGCCCTCACCCCACCTCCTGCACCGCCGCGAGAATCCGCTCGATGTCCTCCGGCCGCGAGAGGCGGTGGTCGCCGTCCTTGATCAGGCTCAGCACCACATCGTCCTCGGCGAGGCAGGTGACGAGCCGCAGCGCGTGCTGCCACGGCACATCAGGGTCGGCCACGCCCTGCAGGATGCGCACCGGGCAGCCGACGGCGAAGGGGGCGCCGAGCACGAGGTTCTGCCGCCCGTCCTCGATCAGCGCCCGGGTGATGACCTGGCCGGGGCCGTATTGCGAGGGGCGCACCCAGCGCCCGTCATGCAGCAGCGCGGCGCGGACATCCTCCGGCATCGCCTTCCACATCAGTTCTTCCGTGAAATCCGGGGCCGGGGCAATCAGCACCAGCGCGGCGAGGCGCGCGCTCTCGCCCCGTGCCGCCAGCGCCCGGGCGAGCAGCAGCGCGATCCAGCCGCCCATGGAGGAGCCGACGACGATCTGCGGGCCCTCGGTCATCCGGTCGAATACGGCGAAGGCGTCCTCGGCCCAGCGCGAGATGGTGCCCTCCTCGAAGGCGCCGCCGGATTCGCCATGGCCGGAATAGTCGAAGCGCACCACGCGCCGGTCGTGCGCCGCGCCCCAGTCCGCCAGAGCTTCCGCCTTGGTGCCGCGCATGTCGGAGAGGAAACCGCCGCACCACAGGATGCCGGGATGTTCCGGGCTCGCGCGGCCGGGGGTGACGCGCACCGCGATGGCGCGGGCATCCGCGCCGACGCTGAGGAAGGAAGGGGCGGCGCCCGCGTCGGGACGGGTGGGGGTGGCCTCGCTCATCTCTGTCTCCTCCGGTCGGGGCACGAACGGTGCGCGGCAACCTCTCGGCCGGCAAAAGCCTTGCGATTCGAGGCGCGCGCGCCATCTTGGCTTACAGGCACACCTCGCGTGGGAACAGGGCCGGCGGGCATGGTGACGACGAAAGCCGGCCGAGCCTGCGTTATTACACGCGATCCGTGCTTTACCGCCGTTGACTTCTGACGGGTTTGTCACGATCTTCTGCGACCGTTTTACGCGCGCGGAAATCAGCCGGCCGGCGACCCTTCGAAGCGCGGTGGAAACGCTACTTTCTGAAATGGCAGAGGAGAAGACGCCATTCGCCGCCCCATGAGACCCGTCGCGCCGGAAAAGGACGGTCCGCGCGTCAACGAAGATATCCGCATCCGCGAAGTTCAGCTCATCGACCAGGACGGGCAGAATCGCGGCGTCGTGCTGACGCGCGATGCGATTGCGATGGCGCAGGACGCCGGACTCGATCTCGTCGAGATCGCGCCGAACTCGGCCCCGCCCGTCTGCAAGATTCTCGACTATGGCCGGTTCAAATACCAGAACCAGAAGAAGGCCAACGAGGCGCGCAAGAAGCAGCACGTCGTCGAGATCAAGGAAATCAAGCTGCGGCCCGGCATCGACACCCATGACTATGAGGTGAAGATGAAGGCCATCCACCGCTTCTTCGAGGAAGGCGACAAGGTGAAGATCACCCTGCGCTTCCGCGGCCGCGAGATGGCGCACCAGGAGCTCGGCTACAAGCTGCTCAACAAGGTGAAGGAAGAGCTGGCGACCATCGCCAAGGTCGAGGCCGAGCCCTCGCTGGAAGGCCGCCAGATGATCATGGTGCTGGCCCCGCGCTGAGGCGCGGCGGCCACCCTTCGACCGACATCATCCCGGAACGGCCGCGAGGCCGTATCCGGGATTGTCGTTTGCGCGCCAACGTTCGCGCCAGCCTTTGCCGCAAGCCTTCGCGCCCCAGCCTTCGCGCCCCAGACTTGGCGCCCCTGCCTTGGCGCCCCTGTCTGCGCCTCAGTCCGGCAGCGAGCCGTTCTCGCCCAGCACCGCGCCGGCGAGATAGAGCGATCCGGCGATCAGCACGCGCGGCGCGGCCCCGACGGGAAATTCCGCCAGCCCTTCCAGCGCGGCGGCGACGCTCGGGGCGGTGGAGGCATCGAGCCCGTGCCCCCGCGCCGCTTCCGCCAGCGCTTCCGGCGCCGCGCCCTTGTGTTCGCCCGGCACCGGCACCGCTATCAGTTCGCGGGCGAGGCCGGCGAAGGGCGCGAGGAAGGCGTCCGCATCCTTGTTGCCCAGCATGCCGACGATCAGCACCAGCGGCCGCGACACCCGGTCTTCGAGATCGGCCAGCGCGGCGGCGAGTGCCTGACCGCCGGCGGCGTTGTGGCCGCCATCGAGCCAGATGTCGACGCCTTCCGGGGCGCGGGCCGTGAGTGGGCCGGGGCCCAGCCGCTGCAGCCGCGCCGGCCATTGCGCGCTGCGCATGCCTTCCTCGAAGGCGGAGGGCGGCAGGCCGAGATTGGCGACGCGCAACGCCTCCACCGCGAGGCCGGCATTGACGATCTGGTGCGGGCCGACGAGGCGCGGGCGCGGCAGGTCGAGCAGGCCCGCCTCGTCGGCGACGACCAGCCGGCCGCCCTCCTCATGTGCCTGATAGTGCTCGCCCATCACCGAGAGCGGCACGCCGAGCCGCGCCGCCTGCCGCTCGATCGTGCGCAGCGCCTCGCGCGGCTGGTGGCCCAGCACGGCGGGCACGCCGCGCTTGAGGATGCCGGCCTTCTCGCCGGCGATTTCCGCCACGGTCTCGCCGAGGAAATCGACATGGTCGATGGAGACCGGGGTGATGACGCTCACCAGCGGCCGTTCGATCACATTGGTGGCGTCGAGCCGGCCGCCGAGGCCGACTTCCAGCAGCAATATATCGGCGGGGGTTTCCGCGAACAGCAGCAGCGCCGCCGCCGTGGTGATCTCGAAAAAGGTGATCGGCTCGCCGCCATTGGCCTCTTCCGCCCGCGCCAGCGCGCCGGTGAGGCGGGCATCGTCCACCAGCGTGCCGGCGAGGCGGATGCGCTCGTTGAAGCGCACCAGATGCGGCGAGGTGTAGACATGCACGCGCTGGCCGGCGGCTTCCAGGATCGCCCGCATGAAGGCGACGGTGGAGCCCTTGCCATTGGTGCCGGCGACATGGATCACCGGCGGCAGCCGCCGCTCGGGATGGCCGAGCCGCTCCAGCAGCCGCCACATCCGGTCGAGCGAGAGGTCGATCAGCTTCGGGTGCAGCGCCAGCAGCCGGTCGAAAATGTCGTCCACCGGCGCCCGCGGCCCCTCGGTGGGCGCGGGGCCGGCGGCGGGGAGCGCGCTCATGGGGGCCTCAGGCGCTGGCGGGCGCAGGGTTGGCGGCGGGGGCCGGCAGGGCCGGGGCCTCGGCCGGCTTGTCTTCGGTGGGCTTCACTGCGGCCTTCGCCTCGCCCGCTGCGGCCGGGGCGCGCATCAGCAGGCGGCAGAGGCGTGCCAGTGTCGGGCGCATCTGGTGGCGGTGGACGACGAGATCGATCATGCCATGGTCGCGCAGATATTCGGCGCGCTGGAATCCTTCGGGCAGCTTCTCGCGTATGGTCTGCTCGATGACGCGCGGGCCGGCGAAGCCGATCAGCGCGCCGGGCTCGGCGATCTGGATGTCGCCCAGCATGGCATAGGAGGCGGTGACGCCACCCGTGGTCGGGTTGGTCAGCACCACGATATAGGGCAGCTTCGCCTCGCGCAGTTCCTGGATGGCGCAGGTGGTGCGCGGCATCTGCATCAGCGAGAGGATGCCTTCCTGCATGCGCGCGCCGCCGGACGAGGCGAACATGATGAAGGGCGTGCCGCGCGAGGCGGCGGTCTCAAGCCCGGTGACGATGGCTTCGCCCGCCGCCATGCCGAGCGAACCGCCCATGAAGCCGAAATCCTGCACCGCCACAGTGACGGGCAGGCCTTCCAGCTTGCCATAGCCGACCTTCACCGCGTCCTGCGCGCCGGTCTTGGTACGGGCGTCCTTGAGGCGGTCGACATAGCGCTTCTCGTCGCGGAACTTCAGCGGGTCGATGGCCACCGCCGGCAGCCCGATATCGTACCATTTGCCGCCATCGAACACCGAGCGCAGGCGCGCGGTCGGGTCCATGCGCATGTGATAGCCGGAGCCGGGGACGACGTGGAGATTCGCCTCCAGATCCTTGTGGAACACCATCTGCCCGGTCTCCGGGCACTTCACCCAGAGATTTTCCGGCACTTCCCGACGGTTCAGGAAGGAGCTCAGCTTGGGGACGACGTTCGAGATCCAGTTCAACGGTCGGGCTCCGGACGGTGACGCAGCGGCCGCGACGGGAGTTTCCCCGCCGCCGGCCGCCCCTCATCTAATGCCGCAGAAGGGCGATGAAAAGGCGCACGCGCGATTCGGCCGCGGCCGCGCGGGCGTGCGCCGGCTTCGACCGCTATTCCGCCGCCTGGCGGCGCACCCCGCGCACGGCCTCGGCGAGCCGGCCGACCAGATCGGTGACGGCGGTGAGGGTGGCGGGCGTGGCGCGGTTCTCGGCATCGAGCGTGGCGCGCAGCGCGTCGATCAGCGCCGAGCCGACCACCACCCCATCGGCATTGGCGGCGATGGCGGCGGCGCTCTCGGGGGTCTTCACGCCGAAGCCGACCGCGACGGGCAGCGTGGTGTGGCGCTTGATCCGCGCCACCGCCCGGCCGACCGCGTCCGGGTCGGCCTGCGCGGCGCCGGTGATGCCGGTGATCGAGACGTAGTAGACGAAGCCCGCCGTGTGGGCGAGCACGGCCGGCAGGCGCTTGTCGTCGGTGGTCGGGGTGGCGAGGCGGATGAAGTCGAGCCCCGCCGCCAGCGCCGGCAGGCAGAGTTCGCCGTCTTCCTCCGGCGGCAGGTCGACCACCACGAGGCCGTCGACGCCCGCCGCCTTGGCGTCAGTGAGGAAGCGCTCGACGCCATAGACATAGACCGGGTTGTAATAGCCCATCAGCACCAGCGGCGTGGTGTCGTCACTCTCGCGGAAGGTCTTCACCATGGCGAGCGTCTTGGCCAGCGTCTGCCCGGCCGCCAGCGCGCGCAGGCCCGCCGCCTGGATCGCCGGGCCGTCGGCCATCGGGTCGGTGAAGGGCACGCCGAGTTCGATGATGTCGGCGCCCGCCGCCGGCAGCGCCTTGAGCAAGGCGAGCGAGGTGTCGTGGTCGGGATCGCCGGCCGTGACGAAGGTGACGAGCGCGGCGCGCCCCTCGGCCGCGCAGGCGCGGAAACGGGTTTCGATGCGGGTGCTCATAGGCTCGTTCCCAGAATGTCCGCCACCTGCGGGATGTCCTTGTCGCCACGGCCGGAGAGGTTGACCACCATCAGGTGATCTTCCGGGAAGGTGGGGGCGAGCTGCGCGACCTTGGCCAGCGCATGCGCCGGCTCCAGCGCCGGGATGATGCCTTCGAGCTTCGCCACCAGCTGGAACGCCTCCAGCGCCTCGTCATCGGTGGCGGAGATATAGGTCGCGCGGCCGGTGTCGTGCAGCCAGGAATGTTCCGGCCCGATGCCGGGATAGTCGAGGCCGGCGGAGATGGAATGCGCCTCGGCGATCTGGCCGTCGGCGTCCATCAGCAGATAGGTGCGGTTGCCGTGCAGCACGCCCGGGCGGCCGCCGGTGAGCGAGGCGGCGTGCTGGCCGGAGGGGATGCCGTGGCCGGCGGCCTCGACGCCGAAGATTTTCACGCTGGGGTCGTCGAGGAAGGGATGGAACAGGCCCATGGCATTGGAGCCGCCGCCGATGCAGGCGATCAGGCTGTCCGGCAGCCGGCCTTCCATCTCAAGCATCTGCTCGCGGGTCTCGGTGCCGATGATGCTCTGGAAGTCGCGCACCATGGCGGGGTAGGGGTGCGGGCCCGCCACCGTGCCGATGCAGTAGAAGGTGTCGGAAACGTTGGTCACCCAGTCGCGCAGCGCCTCGTTCATCGCGTCCTTCAGCGTCTTCGAGCCGGACTGGACCGGAACGACGCTGGCGCCCAGCATCTTCATGCGGAACACGTTGGGCGCCTGCCGGGCGACATCGACGGCGCCCATATAGACGACGCATTCGAGGCCGTAGCGCGCGCAGAGCGTGGCGGTGGCGACGCCGTGCTGGCCGGCGCCGGTCTCGGCGATGATCCGCTTCTTGCCCATGCGGCGGGCGAGCAGGATCTGGCCAAGCACGTTGTTCACCTTGTGCGAGCCGGTGTGGTTCAGCTCTTCGCGCTTGAAATAGATCTTGGCGCCCATCCCCGCCGGCGCGCCGGCGCGCAGATGCTCGGTCAGCCGCTCGGCGTAATAGAGCGGGCTCGGCCGGCCGACATAATGCTTCAGCCCGGCATCCATCTCCGCCTTGTAGGCGGGGTCGGCCTTGGCTTCGTTATAGGCCGTCTCCAGATCGAGGATCAGCGGCATGAGCGTTTCGGCAACGAAACGGCCACCGAAGAGGCCGAAATGCCCGTTGTCGTCGGGGCCGGTGCGGAAGGAATTGGGAGCGTTCACGACGGGCTCGTCTCTCTGGCAGGTGAAGGCGGCGTCGGCGCGGAGCCGGGGGCGGTGTCGCCGGTCGGGGCGGAAGACCCTTGCGCCTCGGCCGCCCGCGCGGCGCGCAGGAAGGCCTCGATGCGGGACGGGTCCTTGATGCCGGGTCCACGTTCGACACCGGAGGATACGTCCAGACCAGGCGGATGGATGAGCCGCACCGCGTCCGCGACGTTTTCCGGGTCGAGCCCGCCTGACAGCATGAAGGGCCGGGCGGGGTCAAGGCCGGCGATGAGGTTCCAGTCGAAGGCGACGCCATTGCCGCCGGGCAGGACGGCGCCCTTGGGCGGCTTGGCGTCGAGCAGCAGCCGGTCGGCCACGCCTTCATAGGCGGCCAGCGCGGCAAGGTCCTCGGCTGAGGCAATGCCGAGCGCCTTCATGACCGGCAGGCCGAAGCGGGCACGGATGGCGGCGACGCGTTCCACGCTCTCGCGGCCGTGCAGCTGCAGCATGTCCGGGCGCAGCGCGTCGATGATCGTGGCGAGCGTGGCGTCGTCGGCGTCGACGGTGAGCGCGACGATCTGCGCCCGCCCGCGCGCCTGCGCGCCGAGGGTGGCGGCGGTGGCGAGGTCGACATGGCGCGGCGAGGGGGCGAAGAACACCATGCCCACCATGTCCGCGCCGGCGCCGAGGGACGCCTCCAGCGTCTCGGCGGTGCTCAGCCCGCAGATTTTGATTTCAAGCGACAAGGCCGCCTCCTCGGAACAGAGCCACCTAGCACGGAACCGGGCTTTGAGGCGAGGGCATCGCCGACAGCGGGGTGGAAGGGGCGCGACATGCCGGCGCAATTCCCCGCCGGGCGCGTGAAATGTCGGCGGCTAGGCTTGAAAATACCCCTTCCGTCACGACATTCCGCATGCTACTCACATTCGACTGTGAAATTATCAAATTCACGATGAAATTACGGATATAGCGGCCTTGTCCTGGCCGCGCGTCCTTCCGACCCTGGAGACTGCCCATGCGCTTCCCGCGCCGCCTTATCCTGACCGCGACCCTCGCCGCCGCGCTGGCGCCGCTCGCCCTCGCCATGCCGCAGGCCCGCGCGCAGGAGCCGAACCAGATCCTCAACGCCTCCTACGACATCGCCCGCGAGCTGTTCGACGCCGAGAACAAGCAGTTCGAGCCGGCCTACAAGGCCAAGACCGGCAAGGAGATCAAGGTCAACCAGAGCCATGCCGGCACGTCCAAGCAGGCGCGTTCCATCGTCGAGGGCCTTGAGGCCGACGTGGTGACCTTCAACCAGATCACCGACATCACCTTCCTCGTCGACAAGGGCTTCGTCGCCAAGGACTGGCAGAGCCGCCTGCCCAACAGCTCCTCGCCCTGGTACTCGTTCCCGGCCTTCCTCGTGCGCGAGGGCAACCCGAAGAACGTCAAGAACTGGGACGACCTCGTCCGTGACGACGTGAAGCTGGTGTTCCCCAACCCGAAGACCTCGGGCAATGCGCGCTACACCTATCTCGCCGCCTATGCCTTCGCGCTGGAGAAGTTCAACGGGGACGTGGCCAAGGCCGACGCCTTCGCCAAGAAGCTGCTCTCCAACGTCGTCGTCTTCGACACCGGCGGGCGCGGCGCCACCACCTCCTTTGTCGAGCGTGAGCAGGGCGACGTGCTCATCACCTTCGAGGCCGAGGTGATCGGCGTGAAGGACGCCTACAAGGACAAGAACTTCCAGGTCGTGGTGCCGGAGGTGAGCCTGCTCGCCGAATTCCCGGTCGCGGTGGTGGACAAGGTGGTCGACAAGCGCGGCTCGCGCCAGATCGCCACCGACTATCTCACCTATCTCTATTCGCCCGAGGGCCAGAAGATCGCCGCCGAGTTCAACAACCGCGTCGTCGACCCCAAGGTGTCCGAGGAGTTCAAGGCCAAGTTTGCGCCCGTCCGCCTCGTCAAGGTCGAAGATGTGTTCGGCGGCTGGGCCAATGCGCAGAAGACCCACTTCGCCTCCGGCGGCAAGCTCGACGAGCTGTTCGTCGCCCCGTGAGGCGCGGGTTTCGCACAGTGTTCGTGTGAATAGCCGTTTCGTGCTGGACTTCTCCGTTGAACTGCGGCATGGCCGGGCTTGCCCCGGCCATTGCCTTTTCACCGCTGCCCGACCCCGGTCGGTGCGACCGACGCAAGGAGCCGACCGTTGAACCGCGTCATACCGGGCTTCTCGCTCTCGCTCGGCATCACCGTGCTGTATCTCAGCCTGATCGTGCTGCTGCCGCTCGGCGCGCTGGTCTGGCAGGCGCTGGATGTCGGCTGGGAGCGCTATCTCGCCATCATGAGCGGGGCGCGCACCCTGGCCGCCTTCCGCATCACCCTTTCCACCGCCGCGCTGGCGACGCTGTTCAACGGCGTCTACGGCCTCGCTTTGGCCTGGGTGCTGGTGCGCTACGACTTTCCCGGCAAGCGTTATCTCGACGCGCTGGTCGATGTGCCCTTCGCCCTGCCCACTGCCGTGGCCGGCCTCGCCCTCTCCGCGCTGTTCGTCAAGAATGGCTGGTTCGGCGGGCCGCTGGCGGCGCTCGGCATCGATGTCGCCTACACCCCTCTCGGCATCGCCATCGCCATGGCCTTCACCTCCATCCCCTTCGTGGTGCGCACGGTGCAGCCGGTGCTGGAGGATCTCGCCGCCGATGTGGAAGAAGCGGCGGCGACGCTCGGCGCCTCGGATCTGCGTATCTTCGCCCGCATCATCTTTCCCGCCATCCTGCCGGCCTTCCTCACTGGCGCCTCGCTCGGATTCGCCCGCTCGCTGGGCGAGTTCGGCGCCATCATCTTCATCGCCGGCAACCTGCCGCTGAAGACCGAGGTGGTCTCGCTGCTGACCTTCATCCGCATCGAGGAATATGACTACCCCGCCGCTGCCGCCATTGCCGCGACGCTGCTGGGCTTCGCTTTCGTCCTGCTGTTCCTGGTCAACATGCTCCAGCTCTGGCAGCAGCGCCGCATCGGCACGGGGGATTGAGCATGGCGAGCGACCCCAGAACTCAAGCCACCGCCCAGGGCTCCCGCCGTATCCGCGTCGGCGATGGGCCGGCGACGCGCCGCGTGCTCGTGGGCGGCGTGCTGCTCGTCACCGCGCTGGTGCTGGTGGCGCCGCTGCTGGCGATTTTTGTCGAGGCGTTCAAGCATGGCATGGCCGCCTATGCCGCCTCCTTCGCCGCGCCGGACACGCAATACGCCATCGGCCTG
This sequence comes from Ancylobacter polymorphus, assembly GCF_030813495.1. Taxonomy (GTDB): domain Bacteria; phylum Pseudomonadota; class Alphaproteobacteria; order Rhizobiales; family Xanthobacteraceae; genus Ancylobacter; species Ancylobacter polymorphus. The sequence continues at coordinate 178,571 of NZ_JAUSUI010000002.1, forward strand.
ACCCTGTTCACCGCGCTGATCGTGGTGCCGGTCAATGTCGGCTTCGGCATCGCGGCGGCCTGGTGCATCGCCAAGTTCCGCTTCCCCGGCCGCAACCTGCTGGTGGCGCTGGTGGAGCTTCCCTTCTCCATCTCGCCGATCATCGCCGGCGTCGCCTATCTCTTCGTCTATGGCGCGCAGGGGCTGCTGGGGCCCTGGCTCGGCGAGCACGACATCAAGATCATGTTCGCCGTACCGGCGATCATTCTCGCCAGCCTGTTCGTCACCGCGCCCTTCGTCGCCCGCGAGCTGATCCCGCTGATGATCGCTCAAGGGTCGGAGGAAGAGGAAGCGGCGGTAACGCTGGGGGCAGGGGGCTGGCGCATCCTGCGCCTCGTCACCCTGCCGAATGTCCGCTTCGCCCTGCTCTATGGCGCGGCTTTGTGCAATGCGCGCGTGATGGGCGAATTCGGTGCGGTGTCGGTGGTGTCGGGCAATATTCGCGGCCAGACCAACACGCTGCCGCTGCAGATCGAGCTGCTCTATCAGGACAATAACGCGGTGGCCGCCTTCGCGGTGGCGACGCTGCTGACACTGGTGGCGCTGGTGACGCTGGTGGCGAAGGCGATCATCGAGCGGCTCGACGCGGCGCGGGTGAAGGCGCAGGGCAGGCCGGGGCACTGATCGACGCGGGCTTGCGGCGGTGTGCGTGCTTCGAGGCCGGCCCTGCGGGCGGCGCCTCAGCATCACGGCGTTTCATGCAAGACAAGGCGGCCCGTCATCCTGAGGTGCCCGGCCCCCGGCCGGGCCTCGAAGGACGCCGGTGGCCGATGCGGCGCGGGCTCCTCAGCCCTTCAGCGCCTTCCACACCAGCTCGGCGGCGGCGAGGTCCTCGATGGCGGTGCCGACCGATTTGAACAGGGTGATCTCGTCGGCGCTGCCCCGCCCCCTGGCGGTGCCCGCGGTCAGTTCGAACAGGTCGCCGTGGATGTCCTCCGGCGCCAGCACGCCGCTCGCCAGCGGGATGACGATGTCACCCGCCTCCTTGCCGGCCCCGGCGCGGGTATCGACATAGACGCGCGCCCGGCGGATCGCCGCGTCATCGGCCTCGCGCATGATCGGGGTGAAGCCGCCGACAAGGTCGACATGCTGGCCGGGGCTGAGATAGCGACCCTCGACCAGCGGCTGCGGCGAGAGCGTGGCTGACGTGACGATGTCGGCCCCCGCGATGGCCGCGCCGCGATCGGCCTCGGCCGTGGCATTGAAGCCCTCATTGCGCAGGCTCTCCGCCAGCGCTTCGGCCTTGGCGAGTGTGCGGTTCCAGACGGTGATGGTGCGGATGGGGCGCACGCTGGCATGGGCGCGGGCGAGATAGGGCGCGAGCGCCCCGGCGCCGATCACCGCCAGCCGGGTCGCATCTTCGCGGGCGAGATAGCGGGCGGCGAGCGCGGAGGCGGCGGCGGTGCGCCACACGGTGAGGGTGCGCGCGTCCATCACCGCCAGGGGCTGGCCGGTGGCGCCGGAATTGAGCAGATAGAGCCCGGTGATGCTCTCGAGGCCCCGGGCGCTGTTGCCGGGGAACACGGTCACCAGCTTGGTGCCGTACACGTCGTCCTCGGTGCCCTCGCTGGTCCAGGCCGGCATCAGCAGCGCGGTGGCGTCGCCATCCGGCCGCGGCATGGTGTGGTGGTGGCGCACCGGCACGGTGATGCGGCGGCGGAAGGCGGCCTCAAGCGCGTCGATCAGCGCGGGAAAGGTCAGCAGTCCGGCGATCTCGCCGGACGACACGAAGCGCACATTGCTCATGGGAAGGTTCCGTCAGGCCGCGTCGCGACGATGGGCGAGTACCGGCCGCGCCACCGGGTCGCGGTGGGCGGCGCGCAGCTCTTCCACCTCGGCATGGGCCGAGCGCGCCTCGCGGGCGGAGCGGCGGGCGGCCTTGCGGTAGCGGCCCTGGCTGAACCACGCCGCCACGCCGCCCAGCACCACGCCGACGATCATCGCGGCGAAGATGACGAGGAACAGCGGCGCTTCCACCGACCAGCCGCCGGCCCCGGTCAGCGGGTCGATCACCAGCGACACCGGATGGCGGTTGGCCACGGCGAGCATGACGAGCCCCACCGAGACCGGCAGGACGATGAGGATCAGCAGTAGACGACGCAGCACGACTTCTCCCTTCGGGGCAGCCTTATTCCAGGTCGACGCCATCGTTCAGGCGCTCGCGCATTTCCTTGCCCGTCTTGAAATAGGGCACGGCCTTGCCGTCGACATCCACATGCTCGCCCGTGCGCGGGTTGCGCCCGGTGCGGGCCGGGCGCGCCTTCACGGAGAAGGCACCGAAACCGCGCAGCTCGACACGGTCGCCGCGGCCGAGCGCCGCGACGATCTCGTCGAGTATGGCATTCACGATGTTCTCGACATCGCGTTGATAAAGATGCGGATTCGCCTCGGCGATCCGCTGCACCAATTCGGACTTGATCATCGACGCCCCGGCCCCTTTTCCGTTCGGCTCGTCGGTACTCCAAAAAATATATATTTTGGAAGCTCTTGGCCCCGTCTAGCCACCGCGAGGGTGCCAGAGGGCCAGAAGACCGTCAAGGCGGGCCTGTTCCGCAGCCCCACCCGCCGCATCTGCCACGAGACGGGCGATATCTTCAAGCCCGATCAACGACATCAGACGCACCGAGAGGGCGTGCAGCCAGCCGAATTCGTCGCCGGCGCGGTCCGTGTGCCAGTCACGTATGGGAAGATCCTTGTCGATCCCCTTCTCGCGCGCCAGCCAGTCGCGCCCGGTGCGCTCATCGCCGATCTCGTCGATAAGGCGCATGGGCAGCGCCTGATGGCCGGTGAACACCCGTCCGTCGGCGGCGAGGGCGAGCTTGTCGGCGTCGAGCAGCCGGCGCTCGGCCACCAGCCCCTTGAACCAGTCATAGCTGTCCGCCACCAGCGCGCGCACCGCGGCCCTCGCCTCCTCGGTCGGCGGATCGAACATGTTGGGCGCGGCCTTGAGCGGGCTCGACTTGATCTCCTCATAGGAGATGCCGACATTCTTCATCAGTTCGGCGAAGTTGGGGAACTGGAAGATCACGCCGATCGAGCCGACCAGCGCGTTGCGCGGCGCGACGATATGGTCGGCGCCGAGCGCGGCGATATAGGCGCCAGAAGCGGCCATGCCGCCCACCACCGCGACGATCGGCTTCTTCTCCGCCAGCCGGCGCAGCGCGTCATAGAGCGCCGCCGAGCCAACCACCGTGCCGCCGGGGCTGTCGATCGACAGGATCACCGCCTTGGCGCCGGACTTGCCGATGGCCTCCAGCATCTCGATCCGCTCGCGCTCATTGCGGATGACGCCGCCAATGGTGACGCGGGCGACATGGGCGGAGGCGCGCGGCAGCACCGCGCCGTCGCTCCACCAGGCAAAGGCGCCGAGCCCGCCGAAGAGAACCACCAGCAGCGCGAACACCCGCCAGAAGGCGAGCTTGCGCCGCAGCCGGCGGCGGGCGAGCACCTCGTCGACATCAAGTGCGCTGGCGGCCATGGCGTTCTCCTGCGTTGCCGCCAAGGCGTAGCGGCGCGGCGCAGCCGGCGCAAGGGTGGGAAAGGACGGGTGCGGCGGCGCCTACCCGCCGTACTTTTCCAGAAACGCCTCGATGGAGAGGGCGCGAAAATCCTCCAGCGCCGCGCGCAGGCGTGCGTGGTCCCAGTCCCACCAGGCCAGGGCCTGCAGCCGGGCGGCGATGGCGGCGGGGAAGCGCTCGCGCACCGGCTTGGCCGGCACCCCGGCGACGATGGTGTAGGGCGCGACATCCTTCGTCACCACCGCGCCGGCCGCCACCACCGCGCCGTCGCCGATGCGGCGGCCGGGCAGCACGATGGCGCCATGGCCGATCCAGACATCATGGCCGATGCTCACCGGCTGGTCGCGGCGCCAGGCGAAGAAATCCGGCTCGTCCTGCGCATCGTCGAAATAGGCGGAAGCGCGGTAGGTGAAATGCGACTGGCTGGCCCGCTGCATCGGATGGTTGCCGGGGTTGATCCGGGTCATCGCGGCGATGGAGGTGAAGCGGCCGATGCGCGTATAGGCGATGTCGGAATCATTGACGACATAGGAATAGTCGCCGAGCTCGACTTCCAGCAGCTGGGTACGCGGGCCCACCTCGGTATAGCGCCCCAGCGTCGAGCGGGTGACCTCGGCGGTGGGGTCGACGGTCGGCGCCGGGCCGAGCTTCTGTGCCATGGGGCGGACCTGCCTTCAGCTGCCGAAGGGAAAGCGGGCGATCAGCCGGAACGGGCCGGTCTCCTGCCGGTAAAGCGCGATTTCGCGGACGATGAGCGGCCCGTCGCCGCCGCTGGCGGCGAAATGCTCGGCCAGCTCCGCTTCCGCCAATGCCCGCTCCTCGTCTTCCAGCGGGCCGGTGAGCGTCATGTGGAAGCGGAAATCGTCCAGCACATAGGGATAGCCCCAGCGGTCGAGATATTCGCGCTGGCGCGGGGTGAGCGGCGCGCGCAGGCGCTTCTCGCGCTCGGCCTCGGTCATCGGCGCGCGGAATTCGTCCAGCGCGGCCACGGCGCCGGCGGCGAGCCGGTCCAGCGCGGCGCTGGGCGCGGCGAGGCGCAAAGCGAGGAAGCGGCCGATGCTGGCCAGCGTCACGCCGGGGCAGGCAAAGCCGGCGCGGTTGCCGGCAAAGCGGGCACAGGCGGCGGTGAGTTCCGCTTCGCGCCGGCCGGGGGCCAGGCGGAAGGGGGCTTTCAGCGTGGCGTGGAAGCCATAGCGGCGCGGCTCGGCGGTGATCTCGCTCCAGCGCGCGGCATCGAAGCGGCGCAGCGCCAGCGGCGCGGACGGCGTGCCGGCTTCCGCGTCATAGCCCAGCACGGCGGAGCCGAAGCGCCAGAGCGGGCTCTGCGCCGGCGGGGCGAAGTAGAGCGCGTAGCGTGGCGTCGCCGGGCGGGCGGCGGCGGCCTCGGCCGGCGGGGCGGCGGGGTTGGGTTGCGCGGTCATGGACGGCCCCTTTCAGAACACGCGCCGGCCGGCGACGAACACCTCGTCGATGCGCGGCGTGTCCTCCGCGAGGCGGAAGCGCACAAGATCGGCGCGCAGGCCCTCTTGCAGCCGCCCGCGATCCTCCAGCCGGGCGAGCCGGGCCGGGGCGGCGGTGACGAGGGCGAGGGCGTCGGGCAGGGAAAGGTCGGCGGTGCGGGTCAGCGCCAGCGCCCCCTGCAGCAGGCTCGCCGGCACATAGTCGGAGGCGAGCGCGTCGAGCAGCCCTTCGCGGGCGAGTTCGCGCATCGACACGCCGCCGGAATGCGAGCCGCCGCGCACCACATTCGGCGAGCCGCCAATCGTGGCGAGCCCGCCCGCGCGGGCGGCACGCGCCGCCTCCAGCGTGGTGGGGAATTCGGAAATGGTGCAGCCGGCCGCCAGTGCCTCGTCGACATGGGCCGGCGTGGTGTCGTCATGGCTCGACAGCACGAGGCCGGAGGAGGCGAACAGCGCCACCATGCGCTGGTAGTTTTCCGCCACCGCGCCCCGCGCGCGCTCGATCCGGTCGGCGACCTCGGCGTCAATATCGCCGCCGCTCTTGCCGATGCCGGTGAGATAGACCTTGAGATGCTCGACATTGCGCCATTGGCGGGTGCCGGGCGTGTGGTCCATCAGCGAGGCGAGCGCCAGGGTCGGCCGGCCGAGCGCGGCGTCGACGAGATCGGGCAGGGTGCGGTCGGTCAGCTCGCAGCGCAGATGGATGCGGTGGTCGACGCGGAACAGGTTGCGCTCGACGCCGGAATCGACCGCGTCCAGCATCACCTCATACAGCGCCCGGCGGTCGGCCTTGGCCTGGTCGAAGCCGCCGGCACAGATGGCGTCATAGACCGTGGTGACGCCGGAGGCGGCCATCTGCGCGTCATGCGCCAGCGCGGCGGCGCGGGAATCCGGCCAGATCACCTTCGGGCGCGGCACGAAATGACCTTCCAGCGCGTCCGTGTGCAGGTCGATCAGCCCCGGCGCGAGGAAGGCGCCTTCGCAGTCGATGGCGGCGGGAAGATGCGAGCGGCCTTCGTCGATCGCGCGGATTCGCCCTTCCCCATGGACCAGCGTGCCGTCGATCACGCGGTCTTCCAGAACAAGGCGGGCATTGGTGAGAATCACGTCCATGGCGGCGCGTCTCGCATGTTGTTGTGACCGTTCGATGAAGTCGCGGGAGGCTCACCCGCCCGTCTCACACCCCGTCCGCGCCACCCTCGCCGCGCGGATCATGGGCGCCCTCCAGCCCCGACGTGCCGGGATGCAGCACCACCGCGCCGGCGCATCCCACGGCATCGGAAAATGGCACGCCGATGATCTCGACATCGTGACCGGCGGCGGCGAGCCGGTCGGCCAGCTGCTCGTCAAACCCCGCCTCCAGAAGCAGCCTCTCGTCCCGCCGCCAGCGCGGCGCGGCGAGCGCGGCCCCGAGCGGGGCGCCGCCGAGGTAGCGGCTGAGAATGCGCGCCTCGGCCAGGGCCGGGCTGTCGCCGCCGCTGCCGACGCCCATGACGCGCCCATCCGCCAGCACCGCGAGGCTGGCGCTCAGCGTCACCGGCGGGCGGCGACCGGGCTGCAGCGGGGCGAGCGCGCGCGGATCGAGCGTGAAGGCGGCGCCGCTATTGTTCATCAGCACGCCGGTCGCCGGCAGTACCAGGCCGGAGCCGAAGGGCGCATGCAGCGAGGAGAGGCAGGAAACCACCAGCCCGCTTCGATCCGCCGCGCCGATCCATGCGCCGCCAATGTCGCCGTTCGCTGCCGTGCGGCGCGGACCGGGCGCGGCGCGCCGGAGGTCGATCCCCGCCGCCGCGCGCGCCAGCGCCTCCGGGGCGAGAAGCTCGGCCGGGTCGGCGCTGAGCACGATGGAATCGGTGAGCGCCGGCGCGGCGATCTCCTGCGCCCGCCGGCCGGCCTCGATCAGACCATGGACAGGCGCGAAGCCTTCGGTTTCGGCGATACTGAGCCGGCTAAACAGCGCGAGGGTGAGTAGCGTCACCAGCCCCGGCGCCGGTGGAGGCGGTGCCCACAATGTCAGGCCCGGCAGCTTCACGCTGAGCGCCGGCCGGGTGCGGGCGGCGTAGGCGGTAAAGTCGGCACGGGCGAGCGGGCTGCCCGCGCGTTGCAGATCCGCCGCCATTTCGCGCGCGACATCGCCCCGGTAGAAATCGCTGAGCCCGGCCAGGGCGAGATGTTCCAGCGTATCGGCCAGACGCGCGCAGGGCTGATGCGTGCCGGGCTCCGGCACCATGCCGTCCGCCGCGAGAAAGGCGGCGCGGAAGCCGGGCACGGCGTCGAGCTCCACCCGTGTCCGGGTAGCGGCACGGAACTGCCCGGTTGAGACCGCGCGGTTGGCGCGGGCAAGCTCACGCGCCGATTCCAGCAGGCGCCGCATCGGCATCCGCCCGCCATGGGCGCGCGCGGCTTCCTGCGCCCGCATCCAGCCGCCGACCGCGCCGGGCGCGGTGAGGGCGGCAAGCGCGCCGCGCCGGGGAAGCTCGTCAAGATCGCGCGCCCGGTAGAAAGCCGCGTCGGCGCCCGCCCCCGCCGGGCCGGCGGCGTCGATCACGGTGACGCGCCCGGCGGGATCGCGAATCAGCCACAGCCCGTCACCGCCGAGCCCGCCCAGATGCGGGCAGGCCACCGCCAGCGCGGCGGCGGCGGCGAGCGCGGCCTCTATGGCGTTGCCGCCCTCTTCCAGCACGGCGCGACCGGTTTCGGTCGCCTGCGGATGGGGCGTGGCGACCATGCCGGCGCCGGCGCGCGCGCTCTCGTGAACCTGATCATGGGCCATTCCGCACTCCACCTGCGCCCTTGCCGCCGCCCGGCGGCTTGACCCGCGCCGTCGGGCATAGCAGGTTGCGCCCCGCCGAAGTAGACGGATTGGGACGCGATGAGCACGGGCCGACGCATTCGCTGGGACAATGTCAGCACGGTGGCAAGCGCCGCCATCCTGCTGGGCGCCGAGCTGATCGGCGCCGGCCTTGCCGCCGGCTGGGCCCTCGCCGCCCTGTTCCAGGCGAGCCTGATGTGGGAACTCATCTTCGAGGGCGCCTTCGCCCTGCTCGCCCTCTACGGCATTTATCGTTTCGTGATGAAGGCCAAGTCGGTCGAACCCTTCGTCGAAGGCTGACGCAAGCGGGATGCAAGCCCGGGGCAAGTCCCGCACCGCCCTGCGATACCGCTTGCGGCGTGTGCATGCCGATATATCGGGCGCATGCGATAAAAATCGCAAAAGCCGCTTGCATATGACAGCGTAGAACCCTAAATCCCGCCCTGCCCAACATTCGCACGTGCCTGTGGTCGCGTGCCGATCGGCGGAAGTCCGGACAAGAGGCCGGAAAATCGCCAGTCAGATCGGTAGCCGGAGGCGAAACCGGCGCACCTCGCTCTCAGCGGGGAACGTGACTTGAAGCAACGACGTACGGGCTTTTTTGGTCTCTGTCGGCCCTCCAAAGGTCGGGAAACTGAAGAGGCACTACTTCTTGCCGGGCGTGCGGTCGGGTCTCCCGTACCAAGCGAAGGCATTGGACGACGCTGGCGCTCTCCACATGCGCGCAGCGGCGCTTTGATGCCACGGCTCCATTCCGAACGACCGAACGGCTTGTGCCGCGCGGCCGGCGGACGGATGCGCATTCCTGCCATCAACGCGGCCCATTGGCGCCGCTTGAGGGTGGTCGCATCCACATGTCCGCTTCATCTGGATCGAGGCTTCGGGTCTGTGGGAGAGCGCCATGACCGACCGTATTCGCGAATTTCTGCGCAACCGACGTGAGGACGGTCCTTGCGTCGTCGTCGATCTCGACGTGGTGCGCGCCAATTATGCCGCCTTCGCCCGGGCGCTGCCGGACACCCGCGTGTTCTACGCGGTGAAGGCGAACCCCGACGCGGCCATCCTCTCGGCGCTGGCCGAGATGGGCTCCTGCTTCGACTGCGCCTCGGTCGCCGAGATCATGATGGCGCTCGCCGCCGGTGCCTCGCCCGACCGCATTTCCTTCGGCAACACCATCAAGAAGGAGCGCGACGTGGCGCGCGCCTTCGAGCTGGGCGTGCGCCTGTTCGCGGTCGATTCCACCGAGGAAGTCGAGAAGATCGCCCGCGTCGCCGCCGGCTCCAAGGTGTTCTGCCGCATCCTGTGCGACGGCGCCGGCGCCGAATGGCCGCTGTCGCGCAAGTTCGGCTGCGAGCCCGACATGGCCGTCGACGTGCTGGAGCATGCCCACCGGCGCGGGCTGGAGGCGCATGGCGTCTCCTTCCATGTCGGTTCGCAGCAGAAGAATGTCGAAGCCTGGGATTCCGCGCTGGCCTCGGCGAGCGCGATCTTCCGTGATTGCGCCGAGCGCGGCTTCTCGCTCAGCCTGGTCAATCTCGGCGGTGGTTTTCCGGCGAAGTATCTGCAGGACGTGCCGGCCGCCGAGGCCTATGGCGAGGCGATCTTCCGCGCCCTCTCCCGGCATTTCGGCAATGCCATCCCGCAGACCATCATCGAGCCGGGCCGCGGCATGGTCGGCGCCGCCGGCCTGATCGAGGCCGAAGTGGTGCTGATCTCGAAGAAGTCGGACAGCGATTCGGTGCGCTGGGTCTATCTCGACATCGGCAAGTTCGGCGGCCTCGCCGAGACGATGGACGAGGCGATCCGCTACCCGATCGTGACCCCGCGCGACGGCGATGCGGTGGAGCCCTGCGTGCTCGCCGGCCCGACCTGCGATTCGGCCGACGTGCTGTACGAGAAGACCCCGGTGATGCTGCCGGTGTCGCTCGCCATCGGCGACAAGGTGCTGATCGAGGCTACCGGCGCCTACACCACCACCTATTCGGCGGTGGCGTTCAACGGCTTCGATCCGCTGCGATCCTATGTGATCTGAGGCGGTTCGACCCCCGCACCACCCTCATGGCCGGGCCCGACCCGGCCATCCAGCCTCCCGCGCAACGGGAGGGATCCCCGGCTCAAACCCGGGGATGAGGGCGGAGAGGGGGACGGCTCACAGCTTTCACAATTCCCTGTCACCTCTTTTGCCCGGTCCATCCCGGGTGTTGGAGGCCGTCATGTGCACCTCTTCGCTCGCCCGCACCACCCCGGCCATCTCGCTGGAGTCCGCCGCCGATGTCGCCCAGCGCGAGGCGCTGCTCGACCTCGCCTTCGGCCGCGCCGCCCGCCTCGCCAAGACCAGCGAGCGCCTGCGCGAAGGCCGCAAGCCGGCCGAAGGCCTCGCCTTCGCCTCGCACGGCCCGGACGGGCGCGTGGTGGCGACGCTGCGCCTGTGGCACGTCACGGCCGGCCCCGGCCGCCCGGCGCTGTTGCTCGGCCCGCTGGCGGTGCATCCGTGGTTCCGCGACCGCGGCCTCGGCGGCGCGCTGATGAACACCGCCATCTGCGAGGCGACCCGGCTCGGCCATGGCGCCATTCTGCTGGTGGGTGACGCGCCCTATTATGCGCGCTTCGGCTTCGCTCCGGCGCTGACCGAGGGCCTGTGGCTGCCCGGCGCCTTCGACCGCAGCCGCTTCCTCGGGCTGGAGCTGGTGCCCGGTGCGCTGGCCGGCGCGCGCGGCCTCGTCAGCCCCACCGGCGCACCGGTGGAACTGCCGAGCCTCGGCGAACTGGTGGCCCAGGGCGGCACCGGCGAATTGCGCCGCACGGCGTGAGCGGCGGGGGCGCGGCGCCCCGCCGTCTCCAATCGCCTGTCCAGACATGAAAATCCCCGGGCGGAGGGCCTGGGGATTACATCTTTCGCGGCTGAGCGTCTCAGCCGACGCTGAGCTCCACCGGGATGTTGCCGCGCGTCGCCTTGGAATAGGGGCACATCTGGTGCGCGGCCTCCAGCACCTCCTGGGTCTGCTCCGGCGACAGCGCCGGGGCCTTCAGCGACAGCTTGGCGGCAAGGCTGTAGCCGTCATCGCCCTTCACCAGCGACACCGCGACGGTGACGGCGGCGCCGCTCACGTCGAGCTTCTTCTGATGGCCCACCGCCTCGACAGCGGAGCCGAAGCAGGCGGCATAGCCGGTGGCGAACAAATGCTCGGGCGTGGTCTTGCCGGAATCGAGCACGCCGTTCTTCGGCATGCCGAGATCGACCGAAACCGAGCCGTCGCTGGTCTGGGAATGGCCGTTGCGGCCGCCGACGGCGGTGGCGGTGCCGGTGAAGAGAACGGTGCCGGACATGCAAATCTCCCTGTGAAATGGTGGGGGGCCGCAACCGGCCCGCACGCCTCAAGATGGGGCGCCCCGCGAACCGGGCAACCGCACGGGGCCGATTGACTGTCGCGGCTGCACGGCGGCGGCGATTTGTTCCCGTTTCGTTTCTTCAGGCTTGCCCACCGGCGCCGCGCGTCGTACCTCTCTGGCAACCTGCCCGCCTGCCGGGCCTTCCTGAGTTCGGAGCGCGCCTCCATGCCGATCGCGATCCTGAAGGAGCGCGCCGTCGCCCGCATCGCCGGGGCCGACGCCGCGCATTTCCTCGACAATCTGCTCACCGCCCGCACCCCCGCGCCCGGCGCAGCGCGCTATGCCGCGCTGCTCGCCCCGCAGGGCAAGATCGTCGCCGACATGATCGTGCTGGCGACGGAGGGCGGGTTCCGCCTCGATATTCCCCGCGCGGTCGCGCCCGATCTGCTCAAGCGGCTGCAGCTCTACCGGCTGCGGGCCAAGGTGGAGATCGGCCTGCTCGACGACCTCAACGTCGCGGTGGCCTGGGGCGGGGCGAGCCCGCTCATCGACACGCTTTCCTATGACGATCCCCGCCTGCCGGCGCTCGGCCGGCGCTTCCTGCTCCCCGCCGCCGAGGCGGCGCAGATTTCCATGGTGCCGGACGCGGAATGGCACGCCCACCGCATCACCCTCGGCGTGCCCGAGGGCGGGCAGGATTTCCTCTATGGCGACGCCTTCCCGCATGAGGCCGACATGGACCAGCTCGGCGGCATCGATTTCGACAAGGGCTGCTATGTCGGGCAGGAAATCGTCAGCCGCATGCAGCATCGCGGCACGGCGCGCACCCGGATCATTCCCATGGCGCTGTGCGGCCCGCCGCCGGCCGAAGGCACGCCGATCACCGCCGGCGGCAAGAGCCTCGGCCGCATCGGTTCGGGAATTGACGGGCGCGCCCTCGCCCTGATCCGGCTCGACCGGCTGGAGGAAGCGCGTGCCGCCGGCCAGACCGTCGAGGCGGACGGCGCCGCGCTGGTGCCCGAACGCCCGGCCTGGGCGCGCTTCGCCATTCCCGGCACGGAGGAGGGGGCGTGAAGGTCCATATGCATGAAGACGGCGTAACGCGCTGCGCCTGGTGCGGCACCGATCCGCTCTATGTCGCCTATCACGACAGCGAATGGGGCGTGCCGGAATATGACGACCGGGCCCTGTTCGAGAAGCTGATCCTCGACGGCTTTCAGGCCGGCCTCGCCTGGATCACCATCCTGCGCAAGCGCGAGGGTTTTCGCGCGGCGTTTGACGGCTTCCAGCCGGAGATCATCGCCCGTTACACGCCCGACAAGGTGGAGGCGCTGATGCAGGACACGGGCATCGTGCGCAACCGTTCCAAGATCGAATCGACCATCCGCTCGGCGCAGGTCTGGCTCGACATTCAGGAGCGCGGTCCGGGTTTCTCCAGGCTGCTCTGGGACATCAACGGCCCGGTGCTGGACAATCGCCGCGCGCCGGGCGATCCGGCGCTGGTGACCTCGCCCGTGGCCGTCGCCATGTCGAAGGAATTGAAGAAGCGCGGCTTCAATTTCGTCGGGCCGACCATCGTCTACGCCTTCATGCAGGCGGTGGGCATGGTGGACGACCACGCCATTACCTGCCACCGGCACGGGCTGGCAGCCCAAGATGCGCGGGCGTGAGGGCGGCGCGATGGGCCTTGCCGACGCGATGACGCCCGCAAAGAAGGTGGTGGCGACCAGACCCGTGCGCGCCTGGCAGCGCATGCTCTCGGGCCGGCGGCTCGACCTCATCAACCCCTCGCCGCTCGATATCGAGATCGAGGATGTCGCCCATGGCCTCGCCCGCGTCGCCCGCTGGAACGGCCAGACGGCCGGCGAGCACATTTTCTCGGTGGCGCAGCACTCGGTGCTGGTGGAACTCATCGCGCGCCGTCAGGCGGCGGCACGGGGCGCGGACATTGATCGGCGCTGGCGGCTCGCCATGCTGCTGCACGACGCGCCGGAATATGTGGTCGGCGACATGATCAGCCCGTTCAAGGCGTTGATCGGCGGCGATTACAAGGCGGTGGAGGCGCGCCTGCTGGCGGCGGTGAGCCTGCGCTTCGGCCTGCCGGCGCAGTGGCCGGCGACGCTGGTGGCGCGGGTGAAGGCGGCCGACCGCGCCAGCGCCTTTCTGGAAGCGACAAGGCTGGCCGGCTTCGCCATCCCCGAGGCGCGGCGCCTGTTCGGCACGCCCTGCCCGCTCGACAGCGCGTTGGAACGGGATTACCTCACCCCCTGGAGCGCGGGCGAGGCCAAGGCCCGCTTCCTCGCCCGCTTCGAGGAACTGGTCGCGGAGGCCCCATGATCCATGTCTGCCCGCTCTCGCGGCTGGAGGAAACCGTCGCCCGCACCCGCGCCGAGCATGTGCTCTCGGTGATCAATGCTGCGACGCCCGTGACGCTGCCGGCCACGGTGCGGCCGGAGAACCATCTCTTTGTCGGGTTCAACGATATTCTGAGCCCGCAGGAAGGGCTGATCCACCCCTCGCTCGACCATGTCGAGGCGATTCTCGGCTTTGCCCGCCGCTGGCCGCGTGAGGCGCCGCTGGTCGTGCACTGCTATCTCGGGGTGAGCCGCTCCACCGCCTCGGCCTATATCGCCGCCTGCGCGCTGGCGCCGGAGCGCGACGAGGGCGAGATCGCCCGGGCGCTGCGCGCCGCCTCGCCCATCGCCACGCCGAACGCGCTGCTGGTGGAGATCGCCGACGGCGTGCTCGGCCGGCAGGGCCGCATGCGCGCCGCCATCGCCGCCATCGGCCGGGGCCGCGAGGCGATGGAGAATGAGCCGTTCGAGATCCGGCTGGGGTGAGAATGGCCGGGCCGGCGTGCCGGCCCGGCGCTCATCACTTGAGCGGCCCGCTCAGCCCACCGGCGTGCCGGTGGCGGGCAGCACGACCACGCGGGTGCCGGTGGGCACGCGGCGGTAAAGGTCGATGATGTCCTGATTGATGAAGCGGATGCAGCCGGACGAGACCTGCGTGCCGATGGTCCATGGCTCGGTGGTGCCGTGCAGGCGGTAATAGGTGTCGCGCCCATCCTTGTAGAGATAGAGCGCGCGCGGCCCTAGCGGGTTGGTCGGGCCGCCGGGCAGGCCGCCGGCATAGGGGCCGTAGCGCTCCGGCTCGCGCGCGATCATCGCCTGGGTCGGCGTCCAGCGCGGCCATTCCGCCTTGCGGGCGACCACGCCCTCGCCGCGGAAATTGAAGCCTTCCTCGCGCCCGACACCGACGCCGTAGCGCAGCGCCCGGCCATTGGCCATGACGAGATAGGCGAAGCGCTCATTGGGATCGACCACGATCGTGCCCGGCTGATAACGGGTGGGGTAGGCCACCTCCTGGCGCAGGAAGCGCGGGTCGATCTGCGTCAGATCCACCGCCGGCACCGGGAACGGCTCGTCATTGATCGCCGCATACATGCGCAGATATTGCGGGTCCATGGCGGGAGGCAGGACGCGGCTCGCCACCGGCTCGCGCGTGGTGGCGCAGCCGGCGAGGGCGAGGGGCGAGGCGATCAGGAACAGGCGACGGTCGAGAAGCATGGGGGCGCACGCAGAGGGAAGGAGTGGGGGAACGGCGAATGGGGCAATGACCCTCACCTACAGGCGAAGCGTGGCAAAGTTCGTGAACCGCGCGATCACGGCACCGTCACCCGCGTGAATTGGAGCCAGGTGTGGCGCTGCGGCCTCACCCTCCCCTAGCCCAGCACCGTAAATTCCTGCTTCTTCTGGCATCCATCGGTTTTGCTGATGCGTGTCCTGAAAACTATTTGTTTTCCAGCGATGCTCAGCCGGCGCTAGTTTTGCCGCAAAGGCGGCCGTGCCGCGCTGTGCCGAATCGAGGCCCCGATGCCCGCGACATCCGCCCCCCGCCCCGGCCTTGCGGCCCGCGCGCCGCTGCTCATCGTGCTGTGCGGCTGTCTCATCGCCATGCTCAGCTTCGGGCCGCGTGCCTCCTCCGGCATCTTCCTGCTGCCGATGACGGGCGAATATGGCTGGGGGCGCGACACGTTCGGCCTCGCCATCGCCATCCAGAATCTGCTCTGGGGCGTCGGTACGCCCTTCGCCGGCGCGGTGGCCGACCGCTTCGGCGTGACGCGGGTGCTGTGCCTCGGCGCCGCGCTCTATGCCGCCGGGCTGGTGCTGATGGCCTATTCGGCGACGCCGGGCCTGCTGCATCTCTCCGCCGGCGTTCTGGTCGGCTTCGGCCTTTCCGGCTGTTCGTTCAACATCGTGCTTGCCGCCTTCGGCAAGATGCTGCCGGAAAAGTGGCGCCCGCTCTCCTTCGGTGCCGGCACGGCGGCCGGTTCCTTCGGCCAGTTCCTGTTTCCGCCGCTGGCGGCGGGACTCAACACCACCATTGGCTGGCACCAGACCTTGCTGGTGTTCGGCCTCGCCATGCTGCTGATCATGCCGCTGGCGCTGGCGCTGTCCCGGGCGCCGGCCGCGCCGAAGGCGGGAGAGCGCCCGCAATCGATCGGCGCCGCCCTGGGCGAGGCGTTCCGCCATCCCAGCTATGTGCTGCTCGTGCTCGGCTTCTTCACCTGCGGCTTCCAGCTCGCTTTCGTCACCACCCACCTGCCGGCCTATCTCATCGATCGCGGCCTCTCGATCACGGTGGGCGGCTGGACGCTGGCGGTGATCGGCCTCGCCAATATGGTCGGCTCGCTCGGCTCGGGCTGGCTGTCGAGCCGCATGCCGCGGCGTTATCTGCTGGCGGCGATCTATTTCGCCCGTGGCCTTGCCATTATCGCCTTCGTGCTGCTGCCGGCGAGCCCGGTGACGGCGATCGGCTTCGGCATCGTGCTCGGCCTGCTCTGGCTGTCCACCGTGCCGCCGACCTCCGGGCTGGTGATGCTGATGTTCGGCACGCGCTATCTCGCCATGCTCTACGGCTTCGCCTTTTTCAGCCACCAGGTCGGCGGCTTTCTCGGCGTCTGGCTCGGCGGGCTGCTGTATGAGAGCCTCGGCTCCTATGATTTCGTCTGGTGGCTGTCGGTGGCGCTGAGCTTCGCCTCCGCCGCCATCAACCTGCCGATCGTCGAGAAGCCGGTGGCGCGTGGCGCGGTGCCGGTGACGGGCTGAACACCGGCGCGCATTTGCCAGCTGTTAACCGCGATCGTTCACCCTAGGGATCGTGGTACCGACAGCGTTGCGAGGGAGCCACACAAGGCCCGTTGCGTGCCCCGGCGAGAGGGGGTGATTCGCCGTGCGGCCTTGACAAGATGGGTCCATCGCAGCGCATCGTGAAAAATCCCGGAGCGATGGAAACCCTCATGCGTCTGTGTTCTGCCCTGCCGGCCGCCGCCCTTCTCGCTGCCACCGCCGCGCTGCCGATGTCCGCCTCGGCTGAGACGCTGACGGCGCAGGAGGCGCAGCGCTTCGTCATCGGGCAGACCTTCTCCTACACCTGCTATGAGGGCACGGTGGGGGCGGGGCGCATCCTTCCCGACGGTTCCGTCGCCGGCACCATCCAGATCCGTGGCAAGGGCAATACGCGCTATGTCACCCTGCCCGCCGGCACCATCATGGTGCGCGGGGAATCGGTGTGCGCCAAGCTCAAGGGCGTCGCCTTCCAGCCCTGCTTCGAGCTGGAAAAGACCGACAAGGTCAGCTTCCGCGGCAATCTCGCCGGGGCCGACCGGCTGTGGTGCGAGTTCAAGCGTGGCGGCAGCGGCCGCACCCGCCTCGCCGAGCGCGCCGTGGCGCCCAAGGCAGCGCCGGCGCCCACCCCGGCCGCGCTGGCCGAGGACAGCGCCGCCGCGCAGATGACCGCCGAGGTCGCCTCCGAGAAGTGACGCCGCCGGACGTTTTCCGCCGAGGGCGCTGACACCCCTGCGCGCCGCGCTTGCCTCGCATGTGGCCCGAGGCGGGCGACGCCGATATCCGCTTGCGTGAGCGCGCGGCTGTCAATCGCTACGATATTGCGGATTTGCAAGATCGCTCCGGTATTGGCGGCTATCGTCTTGCGCCGAGCGTTGAGTTACCTCCGGGACATGACAGGCGCTGCCTGCTGCTCTCTCCCTCAACGCTGCCGCGAGACCCACCATGATCGATTCCCGTTCCGCGCCCTATGGCGCCTTCGTCCTCCGCGTCGCCCTCGGCCTGATGTGGGTGACCCACGCGCTGCTGAAATATGTCGTCTTCACCATTCCCGGCTTTGCCGGCTTCCTCGGCAGCCTCGGCCTGCCGGAAGCCCTGGCCTGGCCGGTGTTCCTCGCCGAGCTCATCGGCGGCGTGCTGATCATCGCCGGAATCTATGCCCGCCATGTCGCGCTGCTGCTCATCCCGGTCATGGCCGGGGCGATGAGCGTGCACATTCCCAATGGCTGGCTGTTCTCCGCCGCTGGTGGCGGCTGGGAATATCCCGGCTTCCTGATCGTCGCCTCCTTCGCGCTCTGGCTGATCGGCGACGGCGCCTTCGCCCTGCGCTCGCGCCCGCTGTTCTTCCTCGGCCGCCCCGCTACCGCCTGAGCCGCGCCGGCCGTTATCAATGAAAAGGGGCGGGTCCCACCGGGCCCGCCCCTCTTTTCATTCCGGCCGTGCGGCAGGCGGCGTCAGCCGCCATTGCCCGGCTTGGCGGCGTCCTGCGTCTTGTCCACCGCCGCCTTTTGCGGCTCGGCGGCGGGCGCCGTCTCGGTCTTCTGGGTCGCGTCCTTGCCGGCCTTGATGCGCTCGGCCTCGTCGAGGCCCACGGCGATCTTGCGCTCGATATCGACCAGCTCGTCGGGCTCGGGTTTCAGGTCGCGGGCATGGTTCCACTTGAAGCGGGCTTCCAGCTTGCGGTCGACCTTCCAATAGGCGTCGCCGAGATGGTCGTTGATCACCGCCTCATTCGGCTTCAGCTCGACCGCGCGCTCCAGCTCGCGCACCGCGTCGTCATAATGGCCGGTGCGGTAATAGGCCCAGCCGAGGCTGTCGATGAAGAAGCCGTCATCCGGGCGCAGCTGCACCGCCTTGCGGATCATGTCGGTGCCGGCCTGGAGATTGATGCCCTGATCGATCCAGCTATAGCCGAGATAGTTCAGCACATGCGGCTGGTCGGGGCTGAGCTGCAGCGCCTTCTTCAGGTCCGCCTCGGACTTGTCCCACTGCTTGGTCCGTTCATAGCAGGTGCCCCGGAAATAATAGAGCACCCAGTCCTTGGCCTGCGGCGTGCCGAGCTGGTCGATGGCGGTGGTGTAGACGGCGGCGGCTTCGGCGAACTTCTCATTGGCGCGCAGCACGTCGCCCAGCGCCATGATCGAGCGCTGGTCCTTCACATCCGCCGCCACCACCTTGTTCAGCACGGCGAGCGCCTCGTCATGCTTGCCGACGGCGTCGAGGTTCAGCGCGCGCTGCACCTCGGCATTCATCTTGAACGGCGAGGAATCCGGCACGGAGGCGAACAGGGCGATGGCGTCCTCATGCCGCTTCATCGTCTCGAACAGGTCCGCGAGGGTGATCGCCATCAAGGGCTGCGACGGGTCGAGCCAGCGGCCGAGCTGGAGATAGACGAGGGCGAGATCCTCGCCGCCCTGGCGGCCGAGCGCGGCGCCGAGGCCATACAGCACTTCCGCCGCGCCGGCGGTGGGGGTGCTGACCAGCGGCGGCAGCGTCTTGCCCGCCTTCAGCTCCGCCAGCGAGCGCGCCACCAGCGGGTCGCCGGGCACCAGCTTGTCGAACGCCTCATAGGTGGCGATGGCTTCCGCCTTGCCGGCATTGCGCGAGGCCCAGCGCGCATAGGCGTCGACGACGCGCAGCGTGCGCGGGTCGCGCTTGAGGGCGGCTTCCAGGCGCTGGCCGGCTTCCTTCTTGACGCCGGCGGCGTCGAGCATCAGCCCGGCGTGGAAATCCTTGAAGCCGTCATACCATTCCGGCCCCTGCAGCGCGTCGATGGCCTTGACGCCGGCGCGCGCATCGCCCGAGCCGAACTGGCTCCAGGCGCTGAGCAGCGTGGCGTTCAGCTCGGCGATGGCGCCCTGGCCGGAACGGCGCAGATTGCTGCGGGCGGTGACATATTGCTTGGCCTTGATGGCCTTCACGCCCAGAACCAGCCGGGCGAGCGTGTGTTCCGGGTCGATCCGCACCAGGCGCTGGGCGAGGTCCACCGCCTCGTCGATCGAGCCTTCCGCCAGCAAGGTAAGGAAGGCCCGCTCTTGCAGGTCGCGCTGGCGCGGGAACAGGCGGGCGAGTTCGCGGTAATAGGCCGCTGCTGCCGCGGTGTCGCGCTCATTGATCGCGAGGCGCGCGGCGAGATAATTGCCAGCCGGCGAGGAGCGGGCGATGAAGTCTGCCGGAGGGGCGTCGGCCCAGGCGGGCAGGGCGGCGCCCAGTGCCGCGAGCGTGGCGAGAATGGCCGCTCCCGGCCGCAGCGACAAACGTCGAAACGTCAAGTTAGAACCTCCTGCGGCAAACGGCGCAGCCGGGTCCCCGTCAATGGGACGTCAGCTTCCGGCCTTCATGGCAGATTGGTCCTTTTTAGCTGCCCCTGCAATAACGGGAGCCTAATGCGGACCGGGCCCTCGCGAGCCCGGCGCCACATTCTCAGACGCGTCGGCCAAGAATAAGGCCGATAAGCGCCGCGCCCGCCGCAATTCCGAGCACGGTCTTCACACCGGCGGGAGGCACAGCCGGGCCCCCCGCGAGCGGCGCCGCCGGCGGGACGGCGGGTGCCGGCGGCGGGGCGGCATAGGCGCCATAGGCGCCGTAACCACCGAAGCCGACCGGACGGCGCTGCCGGCGCATCAGCGCCACCAGCAGGAAGATCAGGCCGAGGACCAGCAGGCCGCCGCCGATGATCAGCGCGGCGGTGAGCGCGTCATAGCGGTCAGCCAGCGCAATGAAGGAGGCTATGAGGAAAAAGACCGCCGACATGGCGACCAGAAGCCCGCCAATCGCGCAGAGCAGGGCCGTTCGGGCGGCCCTGCGCACGGCGGAGCGGATTTCCGCTCCGAAAAGCGCCAAGAGGAGGCGGAGCATCACTTGCCCCGCGACAGCAGGCCGAACAGGAAGCCGACGCCCAGCGCCGCGAGCACGGAGCCATAGGGGTTGCGTTCAATGGTGGCCCCGAGATCGCCGGAGAGCGCCTGCGCCCGCGTCCGCGCCTCCTGCAGCGCCGCATAGCCTTCCTCGGCGAGGCCGGAGGCGGCGGCTTCCGCGCGCGCGGCGCCGGAGCGGATGCGGCCGGTGATCGCGTCCGCCGCCGCGCTGCCTTCCGAGCGGGCGAGGGCGGTCAGCGTCTCGGTGAGCTTGGCCACATCGCCCCGCAGGGTGGCGAGGTCGGCGGACAGCTTGGCGAAATCGTCCTGCGGGTTGGGCTGAGCCATCGAAAGTCTCCGGGTGAGGAACGTGACGGGGGACGTGCCGGTCAACGCGCGCGCCGGCCTCAGGGTTCCCACACTAGGCGGTAATTAGCGGCGCCGGAACTCGTAGTATCCCGGCCGCCGTCCCTCGCGCAGCGCCTTGGCCTCGTAGCGCGTGCCGGGCCAGCCGTCCCAGGGAAGGCGCCAGTCGTCGGCGCGCTCCGCCGTCCAGTCGAAGCGCGGATCGGCCAGAAGCTGGCGCAGCGTCCACGCCGCATAATGCTCGATATCGGTGGCGAAGCGGAAATGCCCGCCGGGGGTGAGAAGCCGGGCGAAGCGGTCGATATTGTCCGCCTGCACGAAGCGCCGCTTCCAGTGCCGGCGCTTGGGCCAGGGGTCGGGATAGAGCAGGTCGATCCGCTCCAGCGCGCCGGGCGGCAGGCGGTCGAGCAGCGGGATCACGTCGTCGCCATAGAGCCGCACATTGCCAAGGCCGCGTTCGGCCACACGCGCCGTCGCCTTGGCGATGCCGTTGAGGAAAGCCTCGGCGCCGATATAGCCGATATCGGGGTGGCGGGCCGCTTCGGAGACCAGATGCTCGCCGCCGCCGAAGCCGATTTCCAGCCGCACCGCGCGCACGGGCTGCGGGAACAGGGCGGCAAGCGGCCCGGCGCCCACCTCGTCGAGGGCGATGGCCAGACGCGGCAGGTCGGCGGCGAGATGGGCGGCCTGCGCCGTGCGCAGCTTCTTGCCCTTGCGCCGGCCATAGAAGGCGTGCTCGCGCGGGGGCTCGCCGGGGTGGCGGGAATCATCGTCGGCGGTCATGCGGACACTCGAAACGAAGGCGGGGCGGACCCGCGATGGACCGCCCCGCATAAGCACACCAGGTCCCGCGCGCAATCGCGCGGGCGCAAACTTTAGCCGACCGCGGACTTCAGCGCCTCGACGAGATCGGTCCGCTCCCAGGAGAAGCCGCCATCGGCGTCCGGCGCGCGGCCGAAATGGCCATAGGCGGAAGTGCGGGCATAGATCGGCTTGTTGAGGCCGAGATGCTCGCGAATGCCGCGCGGGCGCAGATTCATCACCTCGCGCAGGGCGGTTTCCAGCTTGGCTTCCTCGACGCGGCCGGTGCCGTAAAGGTCGACATAGACCGCCAGCGGGTCGGACACGCCGATCGCATAGGCGAGCTGGATGGTGCAGCGGTCGGCGAGATCGGCGGCGACCACGTTCTTGGCGAGGTAGCGCGCGGCATAGGCGGCCGAGCGGTCGACCTTGGTCGGGTCCTTGCCGGAGAAGGCGCCGCCGCCATGCGGGGCCGCGCCGCCATAGGTGTCGACGATGATCTTGCGGCCGGTGAGCCCGCAATCGCCATCCGGTCCGCCAATGACGAACTTGCCGGTGGGGTTGACGTGCCACACGGTCGCCGGGGTGATCCAGCCATCGGGCAGCGCCTGGCGGATATAGGGTTCGACGATGCTCTGCACGTCGTGCGAGGACAGGTCGGCGTCGAGGTGCTGGGTCGACAGCACGATCTGCGTCACCTCGACCGGCTTGCCCCCCTCATAGCGCACCGTCACCTGGCTCTTGGCGTCGGGGCCGAGCACGGTGCTCTCGCCGGAATGGCGGGCCTCGGCGAGCAGCTTAAGAATCTTGTGCGCGTAATAGATCGGCGCCGGCATGAGCTCCGGCGTCTCGCGGCAGGCATAGCCGAACATGATGCCCTGGTCGCCGGCACCCTCATCCTTGTTGCCGGCGGAATCGACGCCCTGGGCGATGTCGACGGACTGCGCGTGCAGATGCACGTCGATCGCCGCCTTCTCCCAGTGGAAGCCGTCCTGCTCGTAGCCGATATCCTTGATCGCGAGGCGGGCGATGTGGCTGAGGAAATCCTTGGTCAGCTGCGCCGGGCCGCGCGTCTCGCCGGCAATCACCACGCGGTTGGTGGTGGCGAGCGTTTCGGCGGCGACGCGCAGATGGCTCGGGTCCCAGCCGAATTCCGGGCCGTGCTTGAAGAAGGCATCGACGATCTCGTCGGAGATGCGGTCGCACACCTTGTCCGGATGGCCTTCGGAAACGGATTCGCTGGTGAAGAGATAGGCTTGGCGGGACACGAGTCGGCTCCTCGATTGTCGACCGGCGCCTTAACCCGCGCCCGGCCGCGCATCTTTTGCAAGCGCGGTCGGGACGGTCAAGGTTTTAACGTCGGATTCGTTCGGAAAACAGAACGGAGCGCGCGCGCCGTTCAGGTCGCCGGCGTGGGTTCGGCCAGCGCCTCGACGAGGTCGACAATGCGGCGTCGGACCTTGGAATCCGCGATCTTGAGGAAGGCGCGGGTCAGCGCCAGACCTTCGGAGGAGGCCAGGAAATCCGAGACATAGGCAGGCGAGGCGTCCTCGGCGAAGCCGCCGGATTCGGCGTTCATCGAGGGCGCGCCCTCGAAGAAGAACGCCACCGGCACGGACAGCACCTGCGAGATATTCTGCAGGCGGCTGGCGCCGATGCGGTTGGTGCCTTTTTCGTATTTCTGGATCTGCTGGAAGGTGATGCCGAGGCTCTCGCCGAGTTTTTCCTGGCTCATCCCGACCATCATGCGTCGCATGCGGACCCGGCTGCCGACATGCTTGTCGACGGGATTGGGTGATTTCTTCGTCATCGGCTTCCCCGACTGCAAACAAAAAAATACCTCCCCCCCGCTGAGAGGGAGAGAAGCAGTACCCGAGCCCGCGAGCAGTCTAAGCGCAGTGCGTTCCGCCGTCGATCAATCTAAGCGTGTATCGCTCGCAGGCGCAGCATGAGCGCCCCGCAGAAGCCGCCCAGAAGCAGCAACCACGATATCACCCTGCCGTGTGTGGCATAAGCTGTAGCTGCCAAAGCTTGCGGGAGGCTGTCGTCGAGGACGCCCCGCACACCCAGAGGTAGAACCGCGCTGATTCGTCCCAGAGGATCCACGACGGCGGATATGCCGTTATTGGTGACCCGCACCAGCGGCAAGCCCTGCTCGATCGCCCGCAGCCGCGACTGCTCGAAATGCTGGTAGGGACCTGGGGTGAGGCCGAACCAGGCGTCGTTGGAGAGATTGAGCAGGAAGCCCGGCCGCGGGGTATCCTGTGCCGCGCCGGCGGGGGCGGGCATCACCTCGGTGGGAAAGATGGCCTCGTAGCAGATCAGCGGCACCGCCTCGGGCAAGCCGGGAATGGCCAGCAAGCTGCGCGCGGGCGCGGCGGCGAAGCCCCCGCGCACCCGCGTCAGCGCTTCCAGCCCCACCGCTTCCAGCGTTTCCTGAAACGGCAGATATTCGCCAAAAGGAACGAGGTGGACCTTGTCGGCATTGGCGCGAATCGTCCCGCTCGAATCGATCACCCGCACACTGTTGAACACGTCCGGCCGGTCGCGGCCCGGCACGGGCTGATAGCGCGCCGCGCCGGTGACGAGCACCGTGCCGGGCGGCAGCATGGCCACGATCCGCGCCAGCGCCTCCGGCTCGCGCTCAAGGAAGAAGGGGAAGGCCGATTCGGGCCAGAACAGATGGGTGACGCCTTTCAGCCCGCCCTGGCTCTCGCTGGTGGCGAGATAGAGGTCCATCACCGTGCGGCGGGCGTCGTAGCGGAATTTCTGGTCCTGCGGCAGGTCGGGCTGCATCAGCCGCAGCCGCACATCCGGCACGGTGGCGACCTCTGTGGTCGCGAGCCGCCACTGCCCGCCGGCCCATAGCGCCGCGAGCAGCAGCACGGCGAGGGCGAGCGGCAGCGGGCGGGTGCGGGGCGAGCCCCCCGGCGAGAACAGCGCCGCCGGGCTGGCGAGGCAGGCGAGCGTCGCCAGGCACAACCCGGTGAGCCCGACGATCGAGGCGGCCTGCGCGAAGCGCAGATCGGTCGCCAGCGCATAGCCGAAATCGTTCCAGGGAAAACCGGTGAGCCACGCGCCGCGTGCGGTCTCCGCCAGGGTGAGGGCGGCGGCGAAGGCAAGGATCCGCCCCGGCCCGCCCGTCCATAACAGCCGCGCCAGCACGCAGCCGAAGCCGGTATAGAGCGCGAGATAGGCCGGCAGGCCGAGCACCGCGAACGGCATCAGCCACAGGAAGGCGTCGGCCTGCACCAGAAAGGCCTCGCCGATCCACCACAGGCCGGCGACGAAATAGCCGAGGCCAAACAGCCAGCCGGCGAGGAAGCTCGCCGTCAGCGCCCGGCGTAGAGGCAGGCCGGCGGTGGCGTCGATCAGGAACACCAGCACCGGCAGCGTCAGCGCCAGCACCGGCCACAGCCCGAAGGGCGGCATGGCGAGGGCGGACAGGCCGCCGGCCACCAGCGCGCCCAAAGCGCGCCAGCGGGCGGGGGCCGCCCGCAGGCGATCCGGCGTCAACATTGGCTGGAAAAGGGCCGGGCGCCGCCGGCCCCGGTCGTCGTATCAGGCCGCATCGGTGTCGCGCGGCCGCTCGTTGCGGGAGGTGTCCCCGGTCTGCTGCGCCGGCGGCGGCAGGGCGCGCGCCCGGGAGGCCGACCCGTCAGCGATGGCAGGGGGGGTGCCCGCCCCCGCCTCGCCGCGGTTTGCCGCGATGCGCAGCCGCTTGACCCGGCGCGGATCGGCGTCCAGCACCTCGATCTCGAAATCGCCCGGCCCCGAGACGATCTCGCCGCGCACCGGCACACGGCCGGCGAGGGTGACGAGCAGGCCGCCGAGCGTGTCGACTTCTTCCGCCTCCTCGCCGAGCGCAAAGGCCGGATCGATCATCTCGGCCACGTCCTCAAGGCTGGCGCGGGCATCGGCGATGAAGCTGCCATCGGGCTGGCGGGCGATGGCGGGGGTCTCGTCCTCATCGTGCTCGTCTTCGATGTCGCCGACGATTTCCTCGACCAGATCCTCCATCGAGACGATGCCGTCCGTCCCGCCATATTCGTCGATGACGAGGGCGAGATGGATGCGGCTCGCCTGCATGCTGGCGAGCAGTTCGATGGACGGCATGGAGGGCGGCACGAACAGCAGGCGGCGGATCAGCTTGGCGCCGCTCAGCGAATTGGAGAGGTCGATAGCCTTGAGATTGAACGCCGGCCGCGCCGCCTTGCCGCCGGCGGCGGGAACATCCGCCACGCTCTCGCGCTGGCCGCTGCGCACGGCCTCGGTGCGCGAGGCCGCCATGCGGGGCGTCATGGCGCGCTGGGTGAGATAGGTCACGAGATCGCGGATATGGACCATGCCGACGGGGTCGTCGAGCGTGTCGTCATAGACGACGAGCCGGGAATGGCCGGCCTCGGCGAAGACGGCGAGCAGTTCGCCGAGCGAAATGTCCTTCTGCACGGCGACGATGTCCGCGCGCGGCACCATGAGGTCGCCGATCCGCAGCTCGCGCAGGTCCAGAATGCTCTTGAGCATCGTCCGCTCGGTGGCGGTGAGGTCCGCTCCCGGCTCGGTGCTGGGCGCCGCGAGCGTGGCGGCGAGATCGGAGCGCAGCGAGCCGGTGGAGCGCCGCCCGCCAATGAGATGGCGGAGCCGGCCGAAAATGCCGGCGCGAGGCTCGCTGGAGCCCCCGCCGGCCCTGCTTCGCTGCCCGACGCTTGTCGCGGTGCCGCTGGTGGCGCCATTGCTGGCGCCGCTACTTGGGCCCTCGCTGCCCCGGGAGGCGGAGGACGGACTGGGAAGAGGATCGGACATTGGCCTTTTGGTCAGTTGGTTCGGTCAGGGGTGAACGGGTTCGGTCTCGGCATAGGGGTCGGCGATGGCGAGGCTGGCGAGCACGCGACGCTCCATCGCCTCCATCTCCTCCGCCTCTTCCGCGACCTCGTGATCATAGCCGAGCAGATGCAGCGTACCATGGACAGCGAGATGCGCGAGATGGTCGGCGATAGGTTTGCCTTCCGCCTCCGCCTCGCGGGCCAGCGTTTCATAGGCGATGGCGATGTCGCCCAGATGGGGATCGCCGCCCTCCCGCGCCACCTCCGGGGTAGGAAAGGACAGCACGTTGGTGGCGTAGTCCTTGCCGCGCCAGTCTCGGTTGAGCGCCTGCAGCGCCGCGTCGTCGGTCAGTTTCACCGCGATCTCGGCGCCATCGATGTCGATCTCGTATTCGGTGAGCGCGCCGGCGCAGGCGGCGTTGACCGCCCGCACCACCAGCGCTTCGGCATCCGTGATCGAGGCCCAGGGCCCGGCCTCGACCAGCACGTCGACCTCGACCTGCGGCGCGGGACTGTCGCCTTCCCCGTTCATGGCCGCGCGATCCCCGCCGGGACCGCCGCCCGCGCCGCCGAATCCTTGCGGTCATAGGCGGCGACGATGCGCCCGACCAGCTCGTGGCGCACCACATCGGCGGCGTTGAAGTGGCACACGTCGACGCCTTCCACGTCCTTCAGCAGCCCCACCGCCTCGGCCAGGCCCGAGGTCTGGCCCGGCGGCAGGTCGATCTGGCTGGGGTCGCCGGTGATAATCATGTGCGAGTTCTCGCCCAGGCGGGTGAGGAACATCTTCATCTGCATGGAGGTGGTATTCTGCGCCTCGTCGAGGATGACGCAGGCATTGGCCAGCGTGCGCCCGCGCATGAAGGCCAGCGGGGCGATCTCGATCTCGCCCGACATCATAGCCCGCTCGACAAAGGCGCGGTCCATCAAATCATGCAGCGCGTCGTAGATCGGGCGCAGATAGGGGTCGACCTTCTCCTTCATGTCGCCGGGCAGGAAGCCGAGCCGCTCGCCCGCTTCCACCGCCGGGCGGGAGAGGATCAGCCGGTCGACCACGCGCCGCTCCAAGAGGTGGACGGCATAGGCGACCGCGAGCCAGGTCTTGCCGGTGCCGGCGGGGCCGACGCCGAACACCAGCGTCTGCCGCTTGAGCGCGCGGATATAGGCGTCCTGCGCGGCGGTGCGGGCGCGCACCGGCCGGCGGCGCAGCTGGATTTCGTCGAAGCTCTGCTTCTTGGTCGCGGGGTCGAACTCGAATAATTGCCCCTGCGCGGCGGCCTCGCGCAGCACGCCCTCGACATCGCCGGGCTGGAGTTCCCCGCCCTTCTTCAGCCGGGCATAGAGCGTTTCCAGCACATGGCGCGCCTGCTCGCAGGCCTCGCGCGGGCCTTCCAGCGTGACATGGTTGCCGCGCTGCTCGGCGACGATTTCCAGCCGCCGCTCGATGAGGGCGAGATTCTGCCCGTAATGGCCGAAAAGCTGGCTGGCGACGCGGTTGTCGTCGAAGGCCAGCACGATCTGCCCGGCGGAATCGTCGTCCGGCGTGTCGATCCAGCGCGGGGCCGCCGGCACGGCGCGCGGCGCCGCGCGCGGGGAGGTGAGGGTCCGTTCCGTCTCGCTACCAGATCCGCTACCAGGTCGACGCACGCTCACGCCTCCAGTTTTTCGCCCTGCCCGATGAAACGCGATTCGCGCGCCGGTCGTTCACCAAAAAACTCGCCGCCGCATATGTCGCCCGAAAGACTCTTGGTGCTGACCTCGCGCACTTCCACTTCCGCCAGCGTGCCGATAGCCTCAAGCGGGGCCTCGACGACGACGGATTGCAGATAGGGCGAGCGGCCGATCAGCTGGCCGGGGAAGCGGCCGGGCTTTTCCAGCAGAATGTCGAAGCGACGGCCACGGCAGGCGGCGTCGAACGCCGCCTTCTGCCGGTCGAGCAGCGCCTGCAGCGCATGGATGCGCTCGGATTTCGCCGCTTCCGGCACCTGCTCGCCCATTCCCGCCGCCGGCGTGCCGGGGCGAGGGGAATATTTGAACGAGAAGGCGGAGGCGAAGCCCACGCGCTCCACAAGGTCCATCGTCTCCGTGAAATCGGCCTCGGTCTCGCCGGGGAAGCCGACGATGAAATCCGAGGAGAAGGCGATGTCCGGCCGGGCCGCGCGCACGCGGGCGACGATGTCGAAGAACAGCTCGCGGTCGTGCTTGCGGTTCATCGCCGCCAGCACCCGGTTGGAGCCGGACTGCACCGGCAGGTGCAGATAGGGCATCAGCGCCGGCAGCTCGCGATGGGCGGCGATCAGCTCGTCATCCATGTCGCGCGGATGGCTGGTGGTGTAGCGCACGCGGGCGATGCCCGGCACCTCGGCGATGCGGCGCACCAGTTCCGGCAGGTTCGCGGTGCGGCCGGCGGCGTCGGCGCCGTGATAGGCGTTGACGTTCTGGCCGATCAGCGTCACCTCGCGCACCCCGGCCTCGGCGAGGCGGATCACCTCGTCGAGAATTTTGGCGAGCGGGCGCGAGACTTCCGCCCCGCGCGTATAGGGCACGACGCAGAAGGTGCAGAACTTGTCGCAGCCTTCCTGCACGGTGACAAAAGCCGTGGGGCCGCGCTTGGCGATCGCCGCCGGGGTCGGCGGAGGCAGGAAATCGAACTTGTCCTCGACCGGAAACTCGGTCTCGACGATGCCGGCGCGCCGGTTATGGCCGCGCCGCGCGGCATCGGCCAGCAGTTCGGGCAGCTTGTGGTAGCTCTGCGGGCCGACGACGAGGTCGACGCCGCGCGCGCGCTTGAGGATTTCCCCGCCTTCCGCCTGCGCGACGCAGCCGGCGACCGCCACCATCTGCCGGCGACCGGCTTCTTCCTGCGCCTTTTTCAGCCGGCCGAGCTCGGAATAGACCTTCTCGGCGGCCTTCTCGCGGATATGGCAGGTGTTGAGGATGACGAGATCGGCGTCGTCCGGGCTGTCGGTTTCGACATAGCCCTCTTTCGCCAGCGTGTCCGTCATGCGCTGGGCGTCATAGACGTTCATCTGGCAGCCGAAGGAGCGGACGTAGAGCTTGCGCGTATCACTCATTGCGTGTCGATCGACCCGTGCCGGGCGCCCACAGGGAGCCGCGCGGCGTCTTGCGTTGGAAACCCGAGGGCGCGGTGGGCGCGTTCCCGCAAGGCGCCCTCGTTGCTCGCCGCTCGTTCCCACCTCGGTCGACTGCAGGTCGAGATCGTCCACGTCTCCGCGATTGACGCCTATGCCCCTGTGTAGCGGGATTTGCGCGAAAAGGAAATGCGCGGGACGGGCGGCAGCGGGGGCCGGCATGGCGAATTTGCGTGATTTTCCTCAGCCGTGACGCCCGTTCAGCGCCTGCGCCAGCAAGTGGCGCACCGCGCGCTCGGCCTCCTGCGCCGCCGCCTTGCGGCCGCCCGCCGCCAGCGGGGCGCCGAAGCGCAGCTCCACCTCGACGCCGCCGCGCCGCAGCACCTCCATCAGATGCGGGGCGAGGTCCATGTCGCCATACCAGGCGAGATGCGGGCGCCCGGCGCGGCCGACCGGCAGGCCGGCGAGGCCGATATAGGCGATGGCGAGCGGCTGGATGGTGGCCGCCGCGCCTTCCTCCTCGCCCATGCCCTGGCGGGCGGCGCCGATCAGCGCCGAGCGGAAGGGCAGTACCCGGTTGCCGTCGCTCGACGTGCCCTCGGCGAACAGCACCACCGGATCGCCGTCATTCATCCGCGCCGCCATTTCCCCCGCCACCCGCCCCGTCGCCGTGCGGGAGGTGCGGTCGACGAAGATGGTGCGCTGGAGCTTCGCCAGCAGGCCGATGCCCGGCCAGCGCGCCACCTCGCTCTTGGCGACGAAGCACAGGGGCAGGCGCGAGCCCAGCACCAGAATGTCGAGCCAGGACACATGGTTGGCGACGATCAGCAGCGGCCGTGCGGGCGCCGGCGCGCCGACCACCCGCACCCGCACGCCGATGAGCGCCAGAACGAGTCGGTGATAGAGCAGGGGAATCGTTCGCCGCGTCGGCAGCCGTAGCGCCACCGACAGCCATTGCAGGGGAATGCCCAGCAGCGTGACGAGCACGACCGGCACGATCACCAGCCACGCCCGCACGGCTTCAGTCCTTCTTGGGGTCGAGCGGCACGCCGTAAAGCTCCAGCCGGTGGCCGACGAGACGGTAGCCGAGCTTGCGGGCGATCTCTTCCTGCAGCTGCTCGATCTCTTCGGAGCGGAACTCCACCACTGTGCCGTTGCGCAGATCGATGAGATGGTCGTGATGCTCGTCCGGCACCGGCTCGTAGCGCGAGCGGCCGTCGCGGAAATCATGGCGGGCGATGATGCCGGCATCCTCGAACAGCTTCACCGTGCGGTAGACGGTGGAGATGGAGATGCGGTCGTCCACGGCGACGGCGCGGCGGTGCAGTTCCTCGACATCGGGATGGTCCTGCGCATCAGTGATGATGCGAGCGATCACCCGGCGCTGGTCGGTCATCCGCAACCCCAGCGTCACGCAGGCTTCCTCGATCGCGGTCGGCTTGTCGTTCATTCCTCGGCCTGTTTCCTTCAGCCCGCAAGTCTCGGTGCATTCCCGCCCGCTCCGCCTTATGGCGCAGCGATGCGGGCGAGGGCAATGGTTTCCTCAGGCGATGTCCCGCCGCATGGTCAGCGCGGCCACCGGCGCGCCGGCGCCATTGCGATAATAGCCCGGCCGGCGGCCGATCTCGCGGAAGCCGGTGCGGGCATAGAGCTTCAGCGCCGCGGCATTGCCGTCCTCGACTTCGAGGAACACGGTACGGTAGCCCTCCGCCGCCAGCGTGCCGAAGGCGGCTTCCACCAGCCGGCGGCCGAGCCCGGCGCCGCGCCGGCGGCTGTCGACTGCGACCGAGAGAATCTCCATCTCCGGCGCCACCCCGCTCAGCAGGATGAAGCCGACCGGCATGCCGCCGGGGCCGTCGGTGGCCACCAGGCCGCGCGTCAGCCGGTTGGCGATCAGCCGCTCGAATTCGGCCGCGTCCCAGCCGATGCGGAAGGATTGCGCGTGCAGGCGGGCCAGCGCCTCGGCATCGCCGGGGCGGACCGTGCGCAGCGTCGCCTCGCCGGGGCGGGCGCGGGTCATCCAGTCGAGCCAGGCCGGCAGCCGGCTCATCGCCGGGCGATCCGCCCGCCGGTCTGCGGCTTGGCGTCGGCGTCGCGCAGATAAAGCGGCTTGGGTTCGGAACGGGCGGGGTCGGCGACGCTGGCGATCCGCGCCAGCCATACCGGGTCCGGCGTCGCGGTGGCGCGCACCTCCAGCGGCGGCTGCGCGCCCATCGGCCAGGCGTCGACCAAGAGGCCGGCGCCGGAACCGACCAGCCGCACCGGCCCGTTGGCGACCGAGCGCGCCGCATCCTTCGCCGCCATGGCGCGCGGGCTCACCAGAACCCGGCCGGCGGGGCCGATCATCTGCAGATAGACATTGCCATGGCGGGCATCGATGGCGGCGGCCACCGGAACCGCATCGTCGCGCGCCAGCAGCGGGGCGGCGAGCACGGTGAGCGTCGGCAGGCCAAGCACCGGCTTGCCGGTGGCGAGGCCGAAGCCGCGCGCCGCCGACAGGCCGACGCGCAGGCCGGTGAAGCTCCCCGGCCCGACGGTGACGGCGAACAGGTCGATATCGGTAAAGGCCGCGCCGGCGGCGCTCATTACCCGCTGCACCATCGGGATCAGCGATTCGGCATGGCCGCGCGCCATGACGACATGCTCCATCGCCCGCGTCGCGTCGGTGTCCATGTCGTGCAGGGCCGCCGAACAGGCGTCGAGCGCGGTGTCGATGGCGAGAATCAGCATGGGCCAGAATCAGCAGGGTGGAGCGCGGTCATCGTTCCACCATGCACCTGCGCGCGCCCCTATGGAAAGGGCGCGCCCGCAGCGGCGGTCAGACCGGGCGCACTTCCACCACGTCGGGAACGAAATGGCGGAGCAGGTTCTCGATTCCGTTCTTCAGCGTGGCGGTGGAGGAGGGGCAGCCGGCGCAGGAGCCCTTCATGGCGAGAAACACCACGCCATCCTTGTAGCCGCGGAAGGTGATGTCGCCGCCATCATTGGCCACCGCCGGGCGCACGCGGGTGTCGATCAGCTCGCGGATCGTGTCGACCAGCCCGGCATCCTTGGCCTCGAAGAAGGCGTCGTCGGCGGTGTGCGCGTGGTCCTCGGGCAGGATCGGCTGGCCGGAGACGAAATGCTCCATGATGGCGCCGAGAATGGCGGGCTTGAGATGCGCCCACTCGCCCTGTGCCTTGGTGACGGTGACGAAATCCGAGCCGAAGAACACACCGGTGACGCCGGGCACCTCGAACAGGCGCACCGCCAGTGGCGAGCGCGCGGCCTCCTCGGCGTCGCGCGCCTCGAATGTGCCGTCGCCGAGCACGGAACGGCCGGGCAGGAACTTCAGCGTGGCGGGATTGGGGGTGGCTTCGGTCTGGATGAACATGTCGGTCTCCTTGCCAACCGGGGTTCAAGGCCGCGGCGACGGGGGAATGTGCACTTTAGATAAGCTCTCACCGGCGCGAGGGGAAGGGCGTCGCGGCGCCGCGCCCGTTTACACCCGCCGGCTCACGCCAGCGCGTCGATCTCGCTGTCGGAGAGCGCGCCCGGCACCAGGGTAACGGGCACCGGCAGGCTCGCCCACATGCCTTTGGCCAGCGAGGCGATGAGCGGCCCCGGTCCTTCCTTGCCGGTGCCGGCGGCGAGCACGAGGATGGCGATGTCCTCATCCTCCTCGATGACGGCGAGGATCTGGTCGGCGACCGTGCCCTCGCGCACCACCCGCTCGGTGTCGACGCCGGCAATGCCTTCCGCCCGGGCGGAGAGCAGATCGAGCCGCGCCTCGGCCTTGTCGGTCGCTTCCGCCCGCATCAGATCGGCGACGCCGAGCCACTGGCTCGGCGCCTCTTCCAGCTGCAGCACGGCGAGCAGCACAACGGCGCCGCCGGTGCGCGCCGCGCGCCGCGCGGCGTAATAGAGCGCGCGGTCGCATTCCGGCGTATCGTCCGCCAGCACGAGGAACTTCCGGCGGTGGCCGGGCTCATGGCTTTGGCGCCGGCGCGGCATGGGCTCCCTCCGGGCGAATGCAACCGCTGAAGGCTAGCGCACGAAGCCGACGATGTCGCGCACGCTCGCCATGGTGGCATCTGCCAGCGCGCGGGCGCGGGCGGCGCCGTCGCGCAGGATGGCGTCGATATGGTCCGGCTCGGCGACGAGGCGCTGCATCTCCGCCCCGATCGGCCCGAGCTTGGCCACGGCGAGGTCGACCAGCGCCGCCTTGAAGGTGGAGAACTGCCCGCCGCCGAACTGGGCGAGCACTTCTTCCTTCGCGACATTGGCGAGGGCGGCATAGATGCCGACCAGATTCTCCGCCTCCGGCCGGCCTTTCAGCCCTTCCGCCTCGGAGGGCAGCGGCTCGGGATCGGTCTTGGCCTTGCGGATCTTCGAGGCGATGAGGTCGGCATCGTCGGTCAGGTTGATGCGCGAGAGGTCGGACGGGTCCGACTTCGACATCTTCTTGGCGCCGTCGCGCAGGCTCATCACCCGCGCCGCCGGCCCGCCGATCAGCGGCTCGGGCAGCGGGAAGAACGCCTCGCCCAGCCCGTTGGCGGCGATGGAGGGGCCGAAATCATTGTTGAACTTCTGCGCGATGTCGCGGGTCAGCTCCAGATGCTGCTTCTGGTCCTCGCCGACAGGCACATGGGTGGCGCGGTAGAGCAGGATGTCGGCGGCCATCAGGTTCGGGTAGGCGTAAAGGCCCACCGAGGCGTTCTCGCGGTCCTTGCCGGCCTTTTCCTTGAACTGGGTCATGCGGTTGAGCCAGCCGAGGCGCGCCACGCAGTTGAACACCCAGGCAAGCTCGGCATGGCCGGAGACCTGGCTCTGGTTGAACACGATGTGCTTGGTCGGGTCGATGCCGGCGGCGATGAAGGCGGCGGTGACCTCGCGGATCTGCCGCTTCAGGTCGGCCGGGTCCTGCCACACCGTGATGGCGTGCATGTCGACCACGCAATAAAGGCAGTCATGACTGTCCTGCAGCGCGACGAAGCGCTGGATGGCGCCGAGATAGTTGCCGAGATGCAGGTTTCCGGTCGGCTGGACGCCGGAAAACACGAGCGGCTTGAATTCCATGTCGGAACGTCCTGTGGTCTGCGCCCTGCCGTGCCGCGGGAATGCCCCCGGCGCGGGGGCGCTATGGCACGCATGACCTTCAGGGGCAAGCACCTTCAACGCCCGCGCGTCTGTTGAACGGCTAGCGGCGCAGGGCCGCCCGCAGCGCGGTCAGGGTGACACCGCCGAGCGTCAGCGCCAGCCCGGCATAGACCGCGCCGCCGAGCGCCACCAGCCCGATCAGCGCGCCGGCGGCGGCGAGCCCGCCCTGGGCCAGCAGGCTCTCGCAGCCAAGGCGCGCCAGCAGCACCGTTCCCGCCATGGCGAGCGCCGCCAGGCTGAGCCGGAGCAGCTGCCGGCGGAGGGGTTTCCCCAGCACCACCAGCCGCCGGCGGGCGAGGCCGAGGGCGAGACCGCCAAGCGCGACGAGGCTGGACACCAGCACCCCCAGCGCCGGCCCCGCCACGCCGAGCGCCCCCACGGTGAGAAAGCCCGCCAACGCGCCGAGCGGCAGCGCGGCCAGGCTGGCGCGGGTGACGAGCCGCGGCAGGCCGGACGCGAAGGCAATCGCGATCAGCACCTTCTCCAGCGCCTGCGCCGGCAGGGTCAGCGCCAGCAGGGCGAGGGCGGTGGCGGTGAGTTCGCTCGCCTGAGGATCGAAGGCGCCGCGCTGGAACAGCACCACCACGATGGGATGGGCCAGAACGGCGAGGCCGAGCGCGGCCGGCAGCGAGAGCGCCAGCGCGGCGATGAGGCCGCCGGCCCCGAGCGCGGTCGGGCTGGAACCGGGTTCCTCCGCCGTGCCGCGCCCGCCCGCCAGCGCCGGCAGCAGCACCGCTCCGGCGCTGGCGCCGACGAGGCCGAGCGGCAATTCGACCAGCCTCGTGGCGTAGAACAGGGCCGCGACGCCGCCGCCAAGGCCGGAGGCCGCCGCCGCCGCGATGAGAAAGCGCAGCTGCGGCAGGGCGGCGGCCAGCAGCGGCGTCGCCGAACCGGCGAGCAGCGGCAGGGCCGCCTTGAGGTCGGCCGGCGCGAGAGTGAGCCGGACAAAGCCGCGCGGCAGGGCGGCGGCGTTCAGCACGAGCTGCGTCAGCGCCCCCGCCACGACGCCGGCCGCCAGCCAGATGAGCGCGGCGGACGCGCTGATCGTGTGGGCGCCGGAGAGCCAGAGCAGCAGGAGCAGGCCGATCACCGCGACATTGGCCGCCGCCGGCGCCATGGCGGGCCGGGCGAAGCGGCCGGCCGCGTTGGCGAAGGCGGCGAACACCCCGGCGAGCAAGGCGAGCGGCAGGCAGATCACGGTGAGCCGCCCGGCCAGCACCGCGCCCGCCGCGCGCGGGCCGTCGCCGTCAAAGCCCGGCGCCAGGACGCTCACCACGGCCGGCATGAACAGGAACAGAAGCCCCGCGACCAGCAGTCCGGCGAGGGCGAACACCATCACCACCGCCCCGGCCAGCGTCCGGCGCGCCGGTGCGTCCTCCGCCCGCGCCAGAGCCGGCAGCAGCGCGGCGTTGAGCGCCCCCTCGCCGAGCAGCCGGCGGGCGATCTGCGGCACGGCGAGGCCGGCGACGGAAGCTTCCGCCACCAGCCCGGTGCCGAACAGCGCCGCCACCCCGGCGTCACGGGCGAAGCCGAGCACGCGCGAGGTCAGGGTGAGCAAAGCGACGGTGGAGGCGTGGCGGAGCAGGGCCATCGGCTAGCCATAGTCGGCCCGCGCCCGGAGGGGAAGCGGGCCGGGATGTCGAGCGTCCCCACCCGGCGCCATCATTGCGGTGGGCGCGCCCGTCTGCTACCGCGTGACCCGCCCTCGTTCCCGGCAAAACCTTGCGGAGAAACGCCGTCCATGACCGTCCCCCAGCTCGATGTGATCGGCTTCGGCAACGCCATCGTCGACGTGATTTCCCGCACCGAGGACGGCTTCCTCGACCGTCACGGCATGCGCAAGGGCGGCATGACGCTGATCGACGAAGAGCGCGCCGAGGCGGTCTATGGCGCCATGGGGCCGGGGGTGGAGATTTCGGGCGGCTCGGCCGCCAATTCCATGGTCGGCATCGCCGCGCTCGGCGGCCGGGCCGGCTTCATCGGCAAGGTGCGCAATGACGAGCTGGGCGGCATCTTCGCCCATGACATCCGCGCCGCCGGCGTCGCCTATGCCACGCCCGCCGCGACGACCGGTCCGGCCACCGCGCGCTGCCTCATTCTGGTGACCCCGGATGGCGAGCGCACCATGAACACCTATCTCGGCGCGGCGCAGGACCTCTCCCCCGCCGATGTCGACGCCGCCATGGTCGCGGGGGCGAAGGTCACCTATCTCGAAGGCTATCTCTGGGACCCGCCGCCGGCCAAGGAGGCCTTCCTCAAGTCCGCCGCCATCGCCCATGAGGCGGGGCGCACCGTGTCGCTCACCTTGTCCGACGCTTTCTGTGTCGGGCGCTACCGGGCGGAATTCCTGAATCTCCTGCGCGCCGGCACGGTCGATCTCGTCTTCGCCAATGAGGCGGAGCTGATGTCGCTCTACGAGACCGATTTCGACGCCGCCCTCGCCCAGCTGCGGCAGGAGGCGCGCCACGCCGTCGTCACCCGCAGCGAAAAGGGCGCGCTGGCGGTCATGGGCGGTGAGATGGTGTCGGTGCCGGCGTTTCCGGTGGCGAAGGTGGTGGACACGACCGGTGCGGGCGACCTGTTCGCCGCCGGCTATCTCCACGGCTTCGCCAAGGGCATGGCGGCGGGCGAGTGCCTCGCGCTCGGCGCGCTCTGCGCGAGCGAGATCATCAGCCATATCGGCGCCCGGCCGGAGCGTTCGCTGAAGGACTATGCCGGCGAGAACGGCCTGAGCGTGTAGAGCGTTTTCGAGCGAAGTGGATACCGGTTCGCGTGAAGAAAACGCGACAAAACAAAGAATTGGATCATTTCACTGTTTCCGTGAAACGGTGAAATGATCTAGCCGGCAAAAAAGAACAGGCCGGTGAGGGGCCGGCCTGCTGGAAGTTGGGAAGTGTCCTGCCCCTGAGGGCAGGAGTCCGCTGGAACCCCGCCGGAAGGCGGGGGAATCTGTCAGTTGCGAAGACGGGCGGCGGATGAAATGCGCCGCCCGGCGCGCTCAGAATTCGTCGCCGCCGCCGCCGAACCAGTCGCCGCCGCCGAAGAAGCCGCCATCATCCACGGCCCCGGCATCCTCGGCGCCGGTGTCCACCGGCTCGTCGGCCGCCGCCGGCTCCTCCGCAGGAGCCTCGGCGGCCTTGGCTTCGCCGCCGCCGAACATGCCGGCAATGGCGCTGCCGAGCAGCACGCCGCCGGCGACGCCCATCGCCGTCTGCGCTGCGCCGGCAAGGAAGCCACCGCCGCCGAAGCCCGGCCGGCCGAAGCCGCCCGGCTGCGCGCCCGGGCCGCCGGCAGCGCCTGGCGCGCCCATGGGCTGGCCCGCCGCCGCGCCGGACTGCCAGGCCGGGGAAGCGCTGGCCGGAATGGCGCTGCCGCCCTCATAGCCGGCCGCGCTGCGCGGCATGGAGGGGACGCCGCTGCGCCGCGCCGGGGGCTGGCTGGAGCCGAACAGCCCGCCGAAGAGGCCGCCGCCGCTGGCGGGCTGCGCCGCCGTCTCCTGCGCCTGCCGCTCCAGTTCCTCGATCCGCGCCTGCGCCTGCTGCAGGGCGTAGTCCTGCATCACGATGGTCTGCGCCATCAGATAGGGCGCGGCCGGCTGCTGGGCGATGCGCTGGGCGATGAAGCCCTCGGCCTGCGGGTCGCGCGGGCCGGACTGGCGCTCGGCCTCGGCAAGCTTGGCGAAGAGGCCGTCAATGGCCTGGCGATCCTGGTCGTTCATGGGTGCGTTCCCTTGGCGAAATGCCGCCTCACTCCCGCTCGCCGGTGAAATTCAGCAGAAGCTGGAAGATGTTGACGAAGTTGAGATAGAGCGAGAAGGCGCCGAACACGGCGAGCTTCTGCTGCGATTCCGCGTCGAAATTGTCGGCGTACTGTTCCTTGATCGACTGGGTGTCCCAGGCGGTCAGGCCGACGAAGACGAGGATGCCGACCACGGAGACGATGAACTGCAGCATCGTCGAGCCGAGGAAGATGTTGACGAGGCTTGCGATCACCACGCCGATCAGGCCCATGATCAGGAACGAGCCGAACTGCGAGAGGTCGCGCTTGGTGGTGTAGCCATAGAGGCTGGTGGCGCCGAACATCGTCGCGGCGATGAAGAAGGTACGCGCGATCGAGGTGCCGGTGAACACCAGGAAGATCGAGGCCATGGACAGGCCCATCACCGCGCAGAACGCCCAGAACATGGTCTGCGCCGCGCTGCCCGACATGGACTGCATGCGGAACGAGAAGAACAGCACGAAGGCGAGCGGGGCCAGCATCACCACCCATTTCAGCGGGGTGGAGAAGATCGGCACATAGAGCGCCGGCGTGGTGCCGACGATGAAGGCCACGGCGCCGGTGAGCACGAGGCCGAGGGCCATGTAATTGTAGACCCGCAGCATGTGGCGGCGCAGGCCCTCGTCATAGACGGCCTGGTCGACGCTCGCGGTGCGGGACCACTGGAAGCCGGAATTCGGCGTGTTCATGTCAGTCTCCTGATGCGGATCATCTGGGTTCAGTAGAGCGTCCGGGCAAGGCGCGCGGCCGCCCGGTCGAGATCACGAGTGTCGGCGGAGGGGCCCGCCTGCGCGACCAGCGCATAGGCGACCTCGCCCACCTGCCAATAGGCGGCGTTCAGGCCGTCGCGCGGCACGGTGGTCGCCGGCACCACGTCGAAGCCGCCCGGCCGCACGGCGAACAGCGAGGCGGTGCCGATCTCCCCGGCCTCGACAGTCATTTCCACGCTGGGGCCGAAGGTGGAGGGGAACACCTGCACATCCGCCACTTTCCACCCCTCCGGCAAAGCCGGCATGACGATGGCGGTGGCGGCGCGGATCTCCAGCGGGTCGTAATGGCTGGCGCCGGGCTGCGAGGGCATGTCGGCGCGCACCATCGCGGTGCGGTGGGCGCGCAGCGCGTCCTCCAGATAGGCCGGCGGCAGGCCGGAGGCGACGACGCGGCTGACGCCGAGATGGCCGAACTGGGCGTTCGCCATCCAGCCGGCGCCGACCAGCAGCGCCACCATGGCGGCGATGCGCAGCCGCCGGGTCCAGCGGGCGCGGGCGAGCGCGCCCTGCAGCCGCCGCGCCGCTTCCGCCGTCGCCAGCCGCGCCGTGGCGGCGGAGGCGGCGCGCGGCGTCTCGGCCAGCGCGAGGCGCAGCTCGTCGCGGATGCGCAGGTCGCCCATCACCCGCGAGGCGGCGGCGGGGTTGGCGCTGAGATAGGCCTCGACATCGATACGCCGCGCCACGCTGAGCTGGTCGTCGACATAGGCCTGCAGATCGTCGCCGGAGACGGGATCAACGGGTTGGCTCATCCGTACCTCCTACGATGCGCAGGCGCGCCGGGCCTTCCCCCGCGCCGCCCTCTTCCATCGCCCGCAGCGTCGCGCGGGCACGCGACAGGCGGGACATCAGCGTGCCCTGCGGAATGCCGAGCGTGGCGGCGGCTTCGGCATAGCCGAGCCCCTCAATGGCGACGAGATGCAGCGCCGCGCGCTGTTCCTCCGGCAGGGCCATGAAGGCGTCGCGCACCTGGGCGA
This sequence comes from Ancylobacter polymorphus, assembly GCF_030813495.1. Taxonomy (GTDB): domain Bacteria; phylum Pseudomonadota; class Alphaproteobacteria; order Rhizobiales; family Xanthobacteraceae; genus Ancylobacter; species Ancylobacter polymorphus. The sequence goes on from NZ_JAUSUI010000002.1 coordinate 218,458, forward strand.
GGCGCAGCCGGTGCTCCTGCGCCGGCGCGGCGCTGGTCTCCGCGAGGTCGAGGCTTTCGGCCTCGCGGCGCGCCTCGGCGACGCGCGAGCGGCGGCGGTCGATGAACACATTGTGCAGCACCGAGAGCAGCCAGCCGCGCAGCGCCGCCCCGCGCGGCGCCGCGCCGCGCTCCGCCTTGCCGGGCGTGGCGCGCTCGGCATCGAAGCTGCCGCGGCGCTCATAGGCGCGCACCAGCGCGTCATGCACCAGGTCCTCGGCCTCGACATCGTCGCGCGTCAGCGAACGCGCATAGCGCCGCATGACGCCGAGCTGGGCCGGCACGTCGAAGGAGGTCTCGTCGCGCTTCATGTCCCGTATACGGAGCCGTTGCTGGCTTTCATCCCGCCATGTGCGGAAATTTTTGCGTCCGCTTCCGGCATAGTCCGTCATCGGGCCGGGGGCCGTTCACATCCACGCAAGCGGGGCGGGCGCGGGTGGCGCCGCACCCATGCACAGGAAGGGGAGGCCCCCTTCCGTCCACGCGCTTGCGGCGAGGGGCGGGGCGGGCCTAACTGGCCGCCGCGCCGAGGGCCGGCGCCGCGTCGGCAAGGGATGGTGATGGTGCAGAAGGCGACAGGCGACGGCTCCGGCATCCTGCCCGACCTCGCCGCCCAGGCGGACGAACTGAGCCACTGGCGGCGCACCCTGCATGCGATGCCGGAAACCGCCTTCGAGGAACACCGCACTTCGGCCTTCGTGGCGGAGAAGCTCGCGAGCTTCGGCCTGCCGGTGCAGCGCGGCCTCGCCGGCACCGGGCTGGTGGCGACGCTGAAGGGCCAGCTCGGCGACGGCCCCGCTATCGGCCTGCGCGCGGATATGGATGCGCTCGACATTCATGAGGCGACCAACCTGCCCTGGCGTTCCGACACGCCCGCCAAGATGCACGCCTGCGGCCATGACGGGCACATGACCATGCTGCTCGCCGCCGCGCGGCATCTCAGCCAGAAGCCGGACTTCGCCGGCACGGTGCATTTCATTTTCCAGCCGGCGGAAGAGAATGAGGGCGGCGGAAAGGTGATGGTCGAACAGGGGCTGTTCGACCGCTTCCCGATGCAGGCGGTGTATGGTCTGCACAACTGGCCCAACGCGCCGTTTGGCACGTTTCTCGGCCGGCCCGGCGCCATGTTCGCGGCCTTCGACATTTTCGAGGTGAAGGTGATCGGTCGCGGCGCCCATGCGGCGATGCCCCAGCGCGGCATCGACCCGGTGCTCACCGCCGCCCATATCGTCACCCAGCTGCAAGCCATCGTCGCCCGTGCGGTCAACCCGCAGGAGGCGGCGGTCGTCAGCGTCACCCAGATCCATGGCGGCGATACCTGGAACGTCATTCCCGACGAGGTGGTGCTGCGCGGCACGGTGCGCAGCTTCGCCCCGGCGGTGCGCGATCTCGTGGAGGCGCGGCTGCGCGCGATCGTCGACGGGGTGTGCGCCGCGCAGGGGGCGCGGGCGGACATCCGCTATGAGCGCCGCTATCCCCCGCTGGTGAACCACGATGCCGCGTTCGGCGATGCGCTGGCGGCGGCGCGGGCGACGGTGGGCGATCAGGTCGATCCCGCCTTCGAGCCGATCATGGCGGCGGAAGATTTCGCTTACATGCTCGAAGCCGTGCCGGGCGCCTATCTCTGCCTTGCCAGCGGGCCGGGCCCGAATCTGCACAACGCCGCCTATGATTTCAACGACGCGCTGCTGCCGGTGGGGGCCAGCTACTGGGTCCATCTGGTGCGGCAGCGGCTCGCGCCGGCGGCGCGCAACGGGCGCGCGGGCGAGAGCGTGGGTGAGTGAGTTGAGAGTGCGCCTGTCGTGACCGCCGCTTCCCCCTCCGCGCCGCCCGATGGTCGCACGCCCTTCATCATCGGGCTCGGCATGGCCCAGCTCTGTTCCTGGGGCAGCCTCTATTACAGTTTCCCGCAGATCGCGCAGGCGATGGGAGCCGATCTCGGCTGGTCCAAGGCCGAGCTTTACGGCGCGGCGACGCTCGGCCTCGCCTTTTCCGGCCTCGCCGCCTATCCCGCCGGGGCCGCCATCGACCGCGGCCATGGGCGGGCGGTGATGGCCGGCGCGTCGCTGCTGGCCGGGCTGCTGCTGGCGCTGTGGTCGCAGGTGTCGAGCCTCGTCCTGTTCTATGTCGCGGTGGCCGGCATCGGCGCGGTGCAGGCGGCGACGCTCTATGAGCCGGCCTTCGCCGTGGTGGCGCGGCGGGCGGGGCCGCTGCAGGCGCGCCCGGGCATCACCGCGCTCACTCTGTGGGGAGGCTTCGCCTCCACGGTCTTCATTCCGCTGATCCAGGTGCTGCTCGATGCTTTCGGCTGGCGCGGCACGCTGCTGGTTCTGGCGGCGATCAATATCGGGCTGTGCGCGACGGCGAATTTCCTCGCAGCCGGGGTTGGGCGCGACGCGCCGCCGGCGCGGCTGTATCCCGCGGGCGCCCCGCGCTCGGTCATCGGCGAGGTGCTGCGCCAGAAGGTGTTCTGGGCGCTGGCGGTGGCTTTCACCGCCTATGCCGCCATGTTCTCCGGCTTCACCTTCCACATGTACCCGCTCTTGGTGGAACGCGGCTTCGACACCGCCACCGTGGTCAGCGCCATCGCCTTCATCGGCCCGGCGCAGGTCGGCGGACGCATTCTCGTCACCCTGCTGGCGCCGCGCGCGCCGGTGCGGGTGGTCGGCTCCGTCATCGTCGCGGTGTTCCCGCTGGCCTTTCTGGCGCTGGAGCTGATGCCACCGGATTTCGTCTATGTCGCGCTGTTCGCCCTCGCCTATGGCTCGGTCAACGGCATCCTCACCATCGTGCGCGGGCTGGTGGTGCCGGAACTGCTGACCCGCCGCGCCTATGGCGCAGTGAACGGCGTGCTCTCCGTGCCCGCCACCTTCTCCCGCGCGCTGGCGCCGGCGGGCATGGCGATGCTGTGGACCGCCACCGGTTCCTATGACGCGGTGCTGATGGGGGTGATCGCCCTTGCCGTGCTGCTGGCGCTCGGCTTCTGGAGCGCGGCGGCGCTGGCTCGCCCACTCGACGAGCGTGATTAGCCCGCGAGCATGCCGGCCGCGCCGTCCCAGGTCAGCTTCAGCGAGATCAGGAACAGCGCGCCCATCACCAGCCGGTAGAACAGCTTCTCCGGCAGGCGCCGTGTCAGCCAGACGCCGGCGAAGGTCGCCGCTACCGCCACCGGCATCAGGAGCGCGGTGACGGTGAGATTGGCCGGGTTGAGCTGGCCGAGAGCGGCATAGGGGATGAGCTTGAGGGCATTGATGGCGGCGAAGGTCAGCGTCGTCGTCCCGGCATAGACCATCTTCGGCAGGCGCTGCGGCACCACATACATCTGGTAGGGCGGGGCGCCGCCATGGCTGACGAAGCTGGTGAAGCCCGATACCGCGCCCCAGAACAGCCCGCGGGGCACATCCGCCGGCCGCGCCGCCGCCCCCGCCCTGCCGAGCCAGCGGATGAGGCAGAAGGCGAGGCCGATCAGCCCGACGATCAGCATCACCTCGGCATCGGTGACGAGGGAGGCGGTGGCCCAGCCAATGCCGATGCCGAGCGTGGCGGCGGGAATGAGGATGGCGAGGTTGCGCCCGGAGAATTCCCGCCGGTACGCCCACACGCCGAACATGTCGCTGATGACATAGACCGGCAGCAGCAGGCCGGCGGCGGTCACCGGGGACATGAACAGCGCCAAGGTGGGCACGGCGAGCGAGCCGATCATCGGCACCCCGCCCTTGCTCATGCCGACGAAGAAGGCCGCGAGGCCGGCGGCGAGGGCGAAACCGAGATCGGGCACGAACATGAAGGGAGAGACCGGCGCGGGGACGGGAGGAGAGGCCCCCTCCCGTGGGAAGAAGGGGAGAAGGGGCCCGCCCTCCTCCCGGCATGGGCGATCAGGCCGCCTTGGCGCCGTCGATCCGCTTGGCGACCAGGGCGCGCAGCGAATTGAGATCGCGCACGAACTGGCGGATGCCCTCGGAGAGCTTTTCCGTCGCCATCTGGTCCTCGTTGAGCCTGAAGCGGAAGCCGCGCTCGTCGAGATGCAGCCGCTCCGGCGCGCCGTCGGTATTGGCGGGGTCGAGCTTGCGCTCCAGCGTGCCCTCGTCGGCGGCGAGCTGGTCGAGCAGCGACGGGCCGATGGTCAGCCGGTCGCATCCCGCCAGAGCCTCGATCTCGCCGGTGTTGCGGAAGGAGGCGCCCATCACCACGGTGGGGATGCCGTGCTTCTTGTAATAGGCGTAGATCTGACGCACCGAGACGACGCCCGGGTCGGTCTCGGAGGTGAACGGGCCCTCGCCCGCCTTCACGTGCCAGTCGAGGATGCGACCGACGAAGGGCGAGATCAGGAAGGCGCCCGCATCCGCCGCCGCCGCCGCCTGGGCCAGCGAGAACAGCAGGGTGAGATTGCAGTCGATGCCTTCCTTCTGCAGCACTTCCGCCGCGCGGATGCCTTCCCAGGTGGAGGCGATCTTGATGAGGATGCGCTCGCGGCCGACGCCGCGCGCCTCATAGGCCTTGATGAAGGAACGGGCCTTGGCCAGCGTCGCTTCGGTGTCGAAGGACAGGTCGGCATCCACCTCGGTGGAGACGCGGCCGGGAACGATCTTCGCCAGTTCGGCGCCGAAATTCAGCGCCAGCCGGTCGCAGGTCGCGGAAACCACGGCGTCCGAGGTGCCGCCCTGCTTGGTGCCCCAGTCGAGCGCCTCGTCGACGAGGGAGGAATAGGCCGACATTTCCGCCGCCTTGAGCAGCAGGGTCGGGTTGGTGGTGCAGTCCTGCGGCTTCAGGCGGCGCACCGTCTCGATATCGCCGGTGTCGGAAACGACAACGGTCATGGCACGCAGTTGGTCGAGCTTGGAGGGCATGGCGCTATCTCTCTTCTCGCGGGAAAGGACCCCGTGGTCCTGTCCGCAGGCACGGAGCAACGGATCGGCTTCGTTGGACCACATTTGGGGCGCTGTCTTCAAGCTGCGCAAGCGATGACGCGCATGTGACATTGCCACGCGAACGGCCTTGTCGCGGCGTCGGGACAGGCGTAAATCTTTCAACCCTGCGAGAGGCTTGGGCCGGCGGGACCTTCCATGGACGATATTCACTACCGCGAATACAAAATCCTGCTGCGCCCTGAGCGCTTTTTCGATCCGCACCAGTTCGAGGTCTACTGGCACAAGCTGGGACAGATCGCCCCCGAGTTCAAGGTCGGGGTGACGACGAACAAGGACGGCTTCAAGCGCCAGGTGCGCGAGGTGCTGTTCTACGACACGCCGGATTACGACCTCTACCGCAACGCCTTCATCTTGCGCAAACGCACCTTCTACACCGATGGCTGGCCCGAGCCGGAACATGAGCTGACGCTGAAGTTCCGCCATCCCGAACTCGCCGTCGCGGCGGCGGTGGATGTGGTGCCGCATCTGAGCGGCAAGGCCGACATCAAGTTCAAGGAAGAACTGCTGCCGCTGAAGGACAGCCTCGGTGGCATGCGCTCGCTCTATTCGCATAATTGCGTTTTGCTGAGCCCCGGCATCGTGCTGGACGCCGGGCTGGAGCGCATCACCTCGGTTTTTCCGGAACTGGCGGAACATTGCCCGGCCGACAAGGCGGCGACCATCGCGCTGGTGAACAACCTCCCGGTCGAGGAGGTGCAGGTGAATGTCGGCTCGTTCGATTTCGGCCATGGGCTGGAAGCCAAGGCCACCATCGCAGTGTGGCGCGACCGGGCGACGGAGAGCTCAATCATCGGCGAGTTCGCCTTCCAGGCGAAATTCGACCGCTACGACGCGCTCCATGCCAAGGCGCTGACACGCTCGGAGGAGTTTTTCCGCGCGGCACAGACGCAGGCGCCGGAATGGGTCAAGCTCGGCGCCACCAAGACCGCGCTGGTGTATAATTTCGGCAAGCAGCTGGTCGCCAGCCACGAGGGCTGAACACGCCGCTGCGCGCCTTCCGGGAACCGCCCCGCATGACCTCCTCCACCCCGCCCGTGCCGGGCGCTACCGCCGAAGGCGAGCCGCCCGCCCCCTATGCGGTGCCGCGCAACGTGCCGCTGTGGGAGATCTTCGTCACCTTCCTGTTCATCGGCGCCATCAGCTTCGGTGGGGGCGTAGTGGCCTATCTGCGCGCCAGCCTGGTGATCAAGAAAGGCTGGCTGGACGAGGACCATTTCCTCTCCGCGCTGGGAATCTCGCAAGCGCTGCCGGGCCTCAACGCCACCAATATGAGCATCATCGTCGGCGACCGGCTGCGCGGCCTGCCGGGCGCCCTCGTCGCCTTCACCGGCATGACGCTGCCCGGTGGCAGCATGGTGCTGGCTCTCGGCGTCGCCTATGCCGCCAATGCCCATAACCCCTATGTCAACGCCACCCTGGTCGGGGTCGGCGCGGCGGCGGTGGGCATGCTCTCGGCGGTGACGCTGCAGATCGGCCACAAGCAGCTCGGGCAGATTCTGAACGTCGCCATCATCGCCGCGACCGTGCTGATGGTCAGCGTGCTGCACATCTCGCTGATCTGGGTGCTGCTCACCGTGGGCCCGGTGGCGGTGTTTCTGTTCCGCCCGCGCAAGGGCGCCGAGGGGGCAGACGAGGCCGATGCCCGCGAAAGGAAGGCGCCATGAACGAGAATCTCTCAGTTCTCGGCGTCTTCTCCCTGCTCTCGATTCTCGCGGTGGGCGGCGGCGCCGCCGTGCTGCCGGAAACCAAGGAACTCGTCGTCGGCACCTATCACTGGCTGAACGACGACCAGTTCCGCGACATTTACGGCCTCGGCCAGGTGGTGCCGGGGCCGAACATGCTGATGGTCATCGTCATCGGCTACCACGTCACCGGCTTCATGGGCGCGCTGATGGCCTTTGTCGGCTTTTTCCTTCCGGCGGGGGCGCTGTCCTGGGCGGCCTCGCGGGTTTGGGACCATTTCGAGGGCTCGCCCTGGCGCCGCTCGCTGCAGCAGGGGCTGGCGCCGCTGGTGGTGGGGCTGATGGCCTCGGGCACCATTTCCATCGCCCGCACGGCGATCGACGGCACGCTCACCGTCATCATCGCCTTCGCCGTTTTCGCCGGGGTCTATTGCGTGAAGAAGGTGAACCCGGCGCTGCTGGTGCTCGGCGGCGGGCTGGTCGGCCTCGCCTTGCTCAGCGGCACCGGGGCGGGGATGCCGCCGTCCTGACCCTGCCCTCAAAGGGCGATGGAGCGATCAGCCGCGGCGTTCCGGCAGATAGGGGCTGACCGCATGGGCGAGGCCGGGTGCGGTCAGGCTTTGCAGCCACACCTTGCCCGGGCCGGACAGCCGCACCAGGAACAGCCCGTCGCCGCCGAACAGCGCGTTGCGCACGCCGCGCATCGTCGTCAGCTCGAAGGAGACGCTCTCCTCGAACAGCCCGACATGGCCGGGATGGACCAGCAGCTGCTGGCCGGGCTGAAGCTCATAGGTCACCAGTTCGCCGCTCAGTTCGACATAGGCGCTGGCCTGCCCGGCGAGCCGCTGCAGCACGAAGCCCTCGCCGCCGAACACCGCCCCGCCCAGCGTCTGCTGGAAGGCGGTGGTCACCTCGATGCCCGGCGTGCCGCAGACGAAGCCGTGGCGATGGGCGAGGTAGGCACGGCCGGGGCTGATCTCGATTTCCACGAAATTGCCGGGCAGCTTGGCGGCGAAGGCGACATTGCCCGGCCCACGCTCGGCATGGAACTCAGTCATGAACAGGCCGCCGCCGGACACCGCACGGCTCACCAACCCGAGCAGGCCGCTCGCCCCGCCGCCGGCGGTGGAGGTGGTGAGCACGATGTCACCCGACATCCAGGACAGCTGGTCCGGCACGCCGAGGATGCGGTCGCCGGCGTCAAGCTGGAGTTCGAGCACGGGTAGCGTGGTGCCGATGATTTTCGAGCGCATGGATGGCCTCCGAATGGCGCCGCCGCACGCGGCGCGGGATGCGGGGCCGAGATTAGGCGAAGCCGCGCCCGCTGTCGCCCGCAGCCGCGCCGGGCAGAGAAAATTTCCATGGACGCATGGGGTTACGGCTGGTGCTGAGATAGTGTCGTGGTATCCTTGCACGGTATCACCACCTTGTCCCTTCGGGAGTGCTTTATGCGTTATCCGTCGTTCGCCTCCGCCGTCGCGCGGCTGCGCCAGGCGGCGTTTGCCGTTGCCCTGGCGGTCGCCGCCTTCACCGCCGCCGGCCTCGCCAGCGGCACCGCCGAAGCCGGCGTCGCCACGCCCGGCCTCGCCGCTCCTTCGGCCGTCGCCGCTGACACGCTGGCCCCCTCCGGGGCGCTTACCGAGAATGTCGGCTGGGTCTGCGGTCCGTTCCGCTGCTTCTGGCGGCCGAATTATAACTGGTATGTGCCTCCCTATGCCCGTGGCTGGGGGGCGCCGGTGCGCCCGAACTGCTACTGGCGCCGTAACTGGGGTGGCGGCTGGGTGCATGTCTGCCCGTGAGGCCGTGCGGCCTGAAACGCAGGCCGCGCCGCTTCGTGCTTCATCATCCGGAGAAAGGGCGCGTCTCCCGCGCCCTTTTTCATGCCGTGCCATGCCGGCCCTCGCCATGCCGGCCCTCGCCGTCGCGAAAGTCCTGAGACGCCCATGCCAGAGGGTTATCGCCCGCTTCTCTTCGCCACCCTCGCCACGCTGGTCGCCGGCTTCGTCGATGCGGTCGGCTACGCCCATCTCGGCGGGCTGTTCCTCTCCTTCATGAGCGGCAATAGCACCCGCCTCGGTATCCAGCTGGCCGAAGGCCATGGGGCGATGGCGCTGTTCACCGCCTCGGTTATTGGCGGATTCGTCGCCGGCGCCTTTGTCGGCACGTTGATCACCGACGCGGTCGGCGAGTGGAAACTGGTCGCGGTGCTGGGCAGCGAGGTCGTGCTGTTCGCGCTGGCGGCGGTCCTCGCCGGCCTCGATGCCGGGCGGCTGGCGCTGCTGCCGGTGGCGCTCGCCATGGGCATGCAGAACAGCGTGCACCAGATCATCGCGGGGGCGGATATCGGCAAGAGCTTCGTTACCGGGGCGCTGTTCGGCTTCGGCCAGGCGCTGGCGCGCTGGATGAAGGGGCGCGGCGGACCGGTGGAGGCGCTGGCCTATGCCGGGTCCTGGGCGTCCTTCGTCACTGGCGCCGGCATCGGTGCCCTGCTGCTGGCGGCGAGCGGGCTGGTACCGTCGCTGGTCGCCGCCTGCCTGCTGCTCGCCGGCCTTACCGCAACCGCCTTTGCCTTTCACGGCCATCTGGTGCGGCCCATTGGCAAGGAGGGCGGCGACTGAGAGGGGCTGAGGGCACCGGCGTCAGTCCCGCGCGCTCAGTTCCCGCTCGCCGCGATGGACAGTGAGTTCGCCCGTCCGCCCGGCGCCGCGCCGGCGATAGACGCTCGGCCGGCGGTGTTTGAGCGCCCCGCGGCGGGCGCGGCGGGCGCGCATCTCCCCGATCACCAGCCGGCCGATCATCGTGTAAGCGGGTTGGTGGCTGCCATCGGCCAGCGTCACCAGCATCGGCCGGCCGAGCGCCGCGCTCCAGCCGCGCCACTCCGCCACCACATCGTCGATATGCGGCGCGCTATAAAGCGTCACCGACAGCGCCGGGTCCTCATGCACCAGCACGATGGCGACCCCGTCATCGTCGCCCTCCGGGTCGAGCAGCGTCACCGCCAACCCGCGATAGGCGTGGAGCGGGCGCGCCGCCTTCATCGCCACCCCGGCGACGCGGCGGTGCAGCACCACCCGGTCGAGGCCGATCTCGATCTGCCGCACCCCTTCATCGGCCCCGTCATCGGCGGCCTCGAACCGCAGCGGCCAGCCCTCCTGCGTGGCGGGCCGGGCCAGCGCCACATAGGGGACCAGCGCCACCGGCGGCCTCAATTGTGCTTCCATCATCCGTTGACGCATCACGCATCTCCCCGCCGATTTTCTGGCTCAGTGGCCTCGGTCGTGGGGACACCGTAGTCGCGCCCCTGTACCGGGCCGCTTAAGGGACATGGTTGAGAGTTTCTTCCCGGCCGCGAATGGCACCTATGCTTGACGAATGCTTGTCGGATTGGCTCGCAATGCCGATATCGCGTTTGCAATCCTCACCGCTCCCGCGTACGTCCCGAAAATGGAATCCATGCCGCACCTTTCCCCCGACCTGCCTATGGGCGATGCCGTCACCGATCCTCTCGCCGATCCCGCCGTCGCGGCGCGGCATCTGGCGGAGGCGGTCGTGGCGGCCGGGGCGGTGGCGGTGGAAATGTTCCGCGCCGGGGTGAAGAGCTGGTCCAAGCACAATGATTCCCCCGTCACGGAAGCGGACCTCGCCGTCGACGTGATGCTGCGCGAGCGCCTGAGCCTCGTCGGCCCGGCCTATGGCTGGCTGTCGGAGGAGACGGTGGACGAGCCGTCCCGCCTGTCGCGGCGCCGGGTGTGGATCGTCGATCCCATTGATGGCACCCGCGCCTATATGGCCGGGCGCGCCGACTGGTGCGTCGAGGCGGCGCTGGTGGAGGATGGAAGGCCGATCGCCGGCGCCCTGTTCGCCCCGGTCACCGAGGAGCTGTTCATCGCCGTGCGTGGCGGCGGGGCGACGCGCAACGGCCAGCCGATCCAGGTCTCCACCACCCAGGCGCTTGCCGGCGCGGTGATCGACGGGCCGGCGCCCTGGCTCGCCCATCTCGACCGGGCGGGCAGCTGGCGCCGGGTCGACCGCATCCGCTCGCTCGCGCTGCGCCTCGCCCGCGTCGCCACCGGCGAGCTCGATGCCGCGCTCGCCTCGCCCAACGGAAATGATTGGGACCTTGCCGCCGCGGACCTTTTGGTGCACGAAGCAGGCGGACGGCTGACCACGCTCGACGGCCGTCCGCTCGCCTATAACGCGCCGGTGCCGCGGCATGGGGCGCTGGTTTCGGCCGGCAGCCAGCTCCATCCGGCGCTGATGGCTGTGGCGCGCTGATCGTTCCCGAGCACAGGACGCGACCGGAATGCCCGAGACCACCAGTCCCCAGCTTCTGCACCTCGTCTTCGGCGGCGAGCTCGAGAAGATCGACGGCGTCACCTTCAAGGACCTGGACGCGCTCGACATCGTCGGCGTGTTCCCGAACTACGCCACCGCCCATGCGGCGTGGAAGGCCAAGGCGCAGCAGACCGTCGACCAGGCGCAGACGCGCTATTTCATCGTGCACCTTCATCGCCTGCTGGACCCGGACGCCAGCGCGAAGACCAGCTGAGCGTCGGCCCTCTGGCATGTGGCGTCGACTGCGCACCTCACCGACGGTCCGCACCGTTCTCGGGCGGAGCATGGCGTCCTATCTGCGTTTCGTCTGGCGCACCCAGCGCGTGGTGATGGAGCCGGCCAATCTCTATGAGCTGGCCGACGCCCAACTGCCGATGATCCTCACCTTCTGGCATGGCCAGCATTTCCTCACCCCCTTTCTGGTGCGGCCCTATCACCGCGCCAAGGTGATGATCTCGCGCAGCGCGGATGCGGATGTGAACGCCATCGCCGCCGAGGCGCTGGGCATCGGCGCGGTGCGCGGCTCGGGGGCGCAGGGGCGCGATTTCCGCACCAAGGGCGGCTTCAACGCCACGCTGGAGATGATCCGCCATCTCAGCGAGGGCACCAATGTCGCGATGACGGCGGATGTGCCGAAGATCTCGCGCGTCGCCGGCCTCGGCGTCGTCACCATCGCCAAGCATTCGGGCCGCCCCATCTATCCCGTCGCCATCGCCACATCGCGGCGCATCATCGCCCGTTCCTGGGACAAGTCGGCGATCCATCTGCCCTTCGGCCGTGCCGCCGTGGTCGCCGGCGACGGCGTGCGTGTGCCGACCGATGCCGGGCCGGAGGAGCTGGAAGCGGCGCGGCGCGAGCTGCAGCGCCAGCTGGAGGTCGCCACCGCCCGCGCCGAGGAACTCGTCGGCCGGCCCGAGGAGGCGCGGGCGCTCGCCCGCAAAGCCGCTGCACGGGCCGCCGCGTCCCCGGAAACCGCACCTTCACAGTCCGCGCCGTTGGAGCCCGCCCCCGCGCCGGCGCGCAACGGCTAGCGCGCCATGGCCAGCCCCCGCTCCCCCTTTCTCGTCCGCTGCTACCGGGCGGCGACCTGGCTGGCGACGCCTTTCGTCCGCCTGCTGCTGGCGCGCCGGCTGAAGCGGGGCAAGGAGGACGGCGCCCGTCTCACCGAGCGCTACGGCCGCGCCAGCGCCGCCCGCCCGCGCGGGCCGCTGGTGTGGGTGCATGGCGCCAGTGTCGGCGAGATGATCGCCGTGCTGCCGCTGATCGAGCGTCTGCGGGCGCGCGGCTTCCGCGTGCTGTTCACCTCGGGCACCGTCACCTCGGCGCGCCTTGCCCTGGCGCGGCTGCCGCCCGACGTGCCGCACCAGTTCGTGCCGCTCGATTCGCCGCTGTTCCTGCGCCGCTTCCTCAAGCACTGGCGGCCGGATCTGGTGCTGCTGGTGGAATCCGAGCTGTGGCCGAACCTCATTCTGGAGGTGAATGCCCGCGCGACGCCGCTGGTGCTGGTCAATGCGCGGATGTCGCCCTCCTCCTTCGCCAGCTGGGGCCGGGTGCCGGGCAGCGTCGCGGCGCTGCTGTCGCGGGTCGATCTATGCCTGGCGCAGGGGCCCGATGATGGGGCGCGGCTGAAGCAGCTCGGCGCGCCGCGCGTCACCGTGACCGGCAATCTCAAATTCGACGCGCCGCCGCCTCCCGTCGACATCGCCGCCTTCGACACGCTGCGGCTGGCGACCGCCGGGCGCATCGTCTTCGTCGCCGCCTCCACCCACCCCGGCGAGGAGGAGATCGTCATCGAGGCGCATCAGCGCCTGGCCAAGGAGCTGCCGAACCTGCTCACCATTCTCGCCCCGCGCCATCCCGAGCGCGGCACGGCGGTGGTGCAGCTGGCGACCGCCGCCGGCTGCCCGGCGGTGCTGCGCAGCGACGGCTACCAGCCCGACAGGGGCACCGCGATCTATGTCGCCGACACGATCGGCGAGCTCGGCCTGTTCTACCGGCTCGGCCCGGTGGCGCTGCTCGGCGGCTCGCTGGTACGCCGGGGCGGGCAGAACCCGATCGAGCCGATCAAGCTCGACACGGCGATCCTGCACGGCCCGCATGTGACCAATTTCAACGCGCTCTACGACGGGCTCGACGAGGCCGGCGGCGCGCTCGCCGTCACCGATGGCCGCACGCTGGCCGCTGCGGCCTATCGGCTGCTGGCCGATCCCGCTTTCCGTGCGACGATGATCGCGGCCGGGCAGGCCACGGTGGACAGTTTTGGCGGCGCGCTGGAGCGCACGCTCGCCGCCATCGACCCCTATCTGGTGCAGATCCAGCTGGAGAGGCACTGAAGCCATGCAGGCACCGCATTTCTGGTGGCGACGGGAACAGAGCTGGCTGGCCAAGCTGCTGGCGCCGCTCGGCGCGCTGGTGGGCGGGGTGACGCTGGCGCGGCTGCGCCGGCCGGGAACCGGGGTCGGCCTGCCGGTGATCTGCGTCGGCAACCCCACGGTCGGCGGCGCCGGCAAGACGCCCACCGTGATCGAGATCGCCCGCCGCCTCGCTCTGCACGGCCATAAGCCGGCGGTGCTGACCCGCGGCTATGGCGGCCGGCTGAAGGGCCCGGTGCGGGTCGATCCGCTGCTGCACAGCGCGGAGGATGTGGGCGACGAGCCGCTGCTGCTGGCCCGCGCCGCGCCCACCTTCGTCGCCCGCGACCGGCTCGCCGGCGCGCAGGCGGCGGCGCAGGCCGGGGCGGACGTGCTCATCATGGATGACGGCTTCCAGAGCCCGGCGCTGGCGAAATCGCTCTCCATCCTCGTCATCGATGCCGGGGTGGGCATCGGCAACGGGCTGTGCCTGCCGGCCGGGCCGCTGCGCGCCCCGCTCGCCCCGCAGCTGGAGCAGGCGCAGGCGCTGCTGGTCATCGGCGAAGGCGCGCCCGGCGAACGCGCCGCCCGCGACGGCTATGCGGCGGGCGCCGTGGTTCTGCGCGGCCGGCTGGCGCCGGAGGCGCAGGCGGTGGCGCGGCTGTTCGGCAAGCGGGTGCTCGCCTATGCCGGTATCGGCCGTCCCGCCAAATTCTTCGAGACATTGCGCACGCTCGGCGTGCTGCCGGTCGTGACGCGGGCCTTCCCCGACCACCATGTCTACACGGCGGCCGAGGTCGAGGAATTGCGCGCCGAGGCGGAGAAGCTCGACCTTCTGCTCGTCACCACGGAAAAGGACGCGATGCGCCTCGCCGGCAGCGAGGTCGGCCAGCCCCTCATCGAGGTGTCGGACGTGCTGCCGGTGCGCATGGCGCTGGAGCCGCAGAGCGCGCGGGCGCTGGAGCGCATGCTGGGCGGGCTGGAGGCCGGCCCGCGCGAGCCGTGAGCCGGCTCAGCGGGGCTTGACCCGGTCCGGATGCAGCCGCGCCAGCACCGCTTCCGGCGTGGCATAGGCTTCCTGCAGATCCACGCTCCAATAGCGCAGCTCGTCGAGCGGAATGGCTTCGCCGGTGACGGCGCAGCGTACGAAGGTGCCGGGACGCACGACACGGAAGTCGCCGTCGAGATAACGCACTTCGGCTTCACCCGAGGCGGAGAATCGTTCGAAGCGGTTCATGGTCCCGCTCCTCCTGTCGGTTGGTTTGGCGCGACAATAAAGACCCGGCACGGTATCGGGCAAGCCCGGTGCGATCCCCTCGCGGCGCGACGGGCTTCAGCTGTCGAACAAGGTGGGTTGGCGCGGCGGCTCCGGCAAGGGCGCGGGCCGCGTCTTCGCCGGCTTGCGCCCCGGGCGGGCGGGGGAGGGCGGGGCCTCCGGCCCGGCGCCGGTGGCGGTCACCGCCACGCGGCCGTCGCGGAATTCGATTTCCAGCGCGTCGCCCGCGCCGATGCCCGCCGCCGCGTGCACCGGCGCGCCGGAGGCGTCGCGCACGAGGGCATAACCGCGCGCGAGCACGCCCTTATAGGAGAGGGCGGTGAGCAGCTTGGCGACGGCGTCGAGCCGCCCCGCGCGTTCTGCCGCCTGCTGGCGCCGGCAGCGCTGGAGGCGGGTAAAGAGCGTGTCCAGCCGGTCGCGACCCCGCTCGCGGCGGTCGCGCAGCGCCTGGGCGATGAGGCGCAGGCGCGATTCGTCGCGGGTGAGGCGCAGCCGGTGGCGGGCCGTGTTCGCCGTCAGCCCGCGCGGCAGCCGGGCCGCGAGGTCGCCGGCCCGCTCGCGCCGCCGGGCGAGGGCAACGGCGAGCAGCTGCGGCGTGAGCCGGCCTTCGACGCGGGTGAGGCCGAGCCGGTGCGCGCCGGCATTGGCCTTGAGCGCGCGCGGCAGGCGCTGGCCGGCAAGGTCGAGGCGCTGGCGCGGCACGGCGAGCACCGCATCGGCGCTGGGCAAGAGGCGGGCGAGCGCGCGCAGATCGGTCCGGCGCCGCTCCGACCCGCGGGCGAAGCAGGCGCGCAGCCGCGCATGCAGCCCGGCGACTTCGGCGAGGAGATCGGCGCGCACCGGCACCGCCATCTCGGCGGCGGCGGTCGGGGTGGGGGCGCGCAGATCGGCGGCGAAGTCGATCAGCGTCACATCGGTTTCATGCCCGACGGCGGAAATCAGCGGAATGGAGCTCTCCGCCGCCGCGCGCACCACGCTCTCCTCGGAAAAGCCGAGCAGATCTTCCAGCGAGCCGCCGCCGCGCGCGACGATGAGCACGTCCGGGCGGGGAATCGGCCCGCCGGGGGCGAGCGCGTTGAAGCCGCGAATGGCGGCGCTCACCTCGGCGCCGCAGGTGTCGCCCTGCACCCGCACCGGCCACACCAGCACATGGCGGGGGAAGCGGTCGTTCAGCCGGTGGAGAATGTCGCGGATCACCGCCCCGGTGGGCGAGGTGACGACGCCGATGACGCGCGGGAGGAAGGGCGGGCGGCGCTTGCGCTCGGGCGCGAACAGGCCCTCGGCCCCGAGGCGGCGCTTGCGCTCCTCCAGCATCGCCATGATGGCGCCGGCACCGGCGAATTCGAGCTGCTCGATGACGATCTGGTAGGAGGATTTGCCGGGAAAGGTGGTGATGCGGCCGATGGCGACCACTTCCAGCCCTTCCTCCGGCCGCAGCTTCAGCCGGCCGAAATTGCCCTTCCACACGACGGCGTCGAGCCGGGCGTTCTGGTCCTTCAGGCTGAAATAGGCGTGGCCGGAGGAATGCGGCCCGCGATAGCCGGAGATTTCCCCGCGCACCCGCACATGGCCGAAGGAATCCTCCACCGTGCGCTTCAGCGCGCCGGAGAGTTCCGAGACGGTCCAGTCGGCGGCGTTGGAGACAGGCGATTCGGCGAGGCTGTCGGGCATGGGGGAGTGATAATGGGTTTTGAGCGGGGCGGAAACCGGGCGGGCCGGTCACCCATCGGCGCCGTCATCCTGAGGTGCGAGCACAGCGAGCCTCGAAGGATGGTGATGGGGCGCACCGAACGGACATCCTTCGAGGCCCGGCCATGGGCCGGGCACCTCAGGATGACGGCGCGCAGGATGCAGCGCACCTGCCTTGGTGCCACGCAGGCATCGCCACCTTGATCCCCGCCCTTCCCCGGCCTAGGTTGCGCCGCCTTTTCCAGCCAACCGCCGGCTTATCCATGATCGATCCCGCTCTGCCGCCGCATATGCGCCCCGACAAGTCGTTCCAGGGGCTCATCCTCGCGCTCCATGCCTTCTGGGCGGACAAGGGCTGCGTCGTGCTGCAGCCCTATGACATGGAAGTCGGCGCCGGCACCTTCCACCCCGCCACCACGCTGCGCGCGCTGGGGCCGCTGCCGTGGAAGGCGGCCTATGTGCAGCCCTCGCGCCGGCCCAAGGATGGGCGCTACGGCAAGAACCCCAACCGGCTGCAGCACTATTACCAGTATCAGGTGATCCTGAAGCCCTCGCCCGCCGATCTGCAGGACCTCTACCTTGCCTCGCTGTCGGCCATCGGCATCGATCTCAAGCTGCACGATGTGCGCTTCGTCGAGGACGACTGGGAAAGCCCGACGCTCGGCGCCTGGGGGCTCGGCTGGGAGTGCTGGTGCGACGGGATGGAAGTCTCGCAGTTCACCTATTTCCAGCAGGTGGCCGGCTTTGAATGCGCCCCCGTCGCGGGCGAGCTGACCTATGGGCTGGAACGCCTCGCCATGTATGTGCAGGGGGTCGAGAACGTCTACGACCTCAATTTCAACGGCCGCGAGGGTGACGAGAAGGTCACCTATGGCGACGTGTTCCTGCAGGCGGAAGAGGAATATTCCCGGCACAATTTCGAGCATGCCGACACCGACATGCTGTTCGAGCAGTTCCGCATGGCCGAGAGCGCGGCGGCGAAATACCTCGAAGCGGGCTGGGAAGACGGCAGCAAGAGCCGCCATTTGATGGCGCAGCCGGCCTATGACCAGTGCATCAAGGCCAGCCATGTGTTCAACCTGCTCGACGCGCGCGGCGTGATCTCCGTCACCGAGCGCCAGAGCTACATTCTGCGCGTGCGCGAACTCGCCAAAGCCTGTGGGGCGGCCTGGCTGGCCACAGCGGCGGGCGGCACACCGGCGGTCTGATCCTCCCCCGTCCATCTCCCGCGCGGAGCGACGCCCATGTCCAGCCTCGACGTCGCGTTGCCCGGTGGCAGCCTTCCGGCTGAAGTCCCGGCCGGGCGGCGCGCGCTGCTGGCCGGCGCGCTGGGCAATGCGCTGGAATGGTATGATTTCGCCGCCTATGGCTTTCTCGCCGCCATTTTCGCGAAGAATTTCTTCCCCGACAGCGACGCCTTTGTCGGGCTGATCGCGGCCTTTGGCGTGTTCGCCGCCTCCTTCGTCATGCGCCCGGTCGGTGGCATGGTCTTCGGCCATATCGGCGACCGCTATGGCCGGCGCCACGCGCTGTTCATTTCCGCCGCGATGATGACGGTCTCCACCGTCGCCATCGGCCTGCTGCCGACCTATGCCGCCATCGGCGCGGCGGCGCCGCTGCTGCTCCTGCTGCTGCGGCTGCTGCAGGGGCTTTCCATCGGCGGCGAATACACCACCTCGGCGATCTTCCTCGCTGAGAACGCGGCTCTGCGCCGGCGCGGCCTCATCGCCTCCTTCGCCGGCTGCGGCGCCTCGGGCGGCACGCTGCTCGGCTCCATGGTGGGCGCGGCCACCGCGACATTGATGAGCACGGACGACCTCATCGCCTGGGGCTGGCGCATCCCCTTCCTGCTCGGCATCCTGCTCGGCGGCTTCACGCTCTATCTGCGCGGCTCGTCCGCGCATGGGAATGAGCCGCCGGCGCGGGCGCACCGGCCCGGCCGGCTGCCGCTGATCGAGGCCCTGCGTTCGGACGGGCGGGAGATGATCCGCGCGGCGGTGCTGAACCTCACCTTGGGTGTCGGCTTCTACATGCTGTTCGTCTACCTCACGACCTATATGCAGCAGGTGGACGGGCTCACGGAGCGCGTCTCGCTGCAGATCAACACCATCAGCATGATCGCCGTGCTGGGGCTGGCGCCGGTTTTCGCCGCTCTGTCCGATCGCGTGGGCCGCAAGCCGGTGGTGTGCGGCGGGCTGGTCGGGCTCATCCTGTTGTCCTGGCCGCTGTTCCGCCTGCTCGATTCGGGCGATGCCGGCGCGGCGCTTGTGGGACAGCTTGGTTTCGCCATGCTGGTCGCCGCCTATGCCGGGCCGATGCCCTGCGTGCTGGTGGAGATGTTCCGCCCGGCGACGCGGTGCAGCGCGCTGTCGCTGAGCTACAATCTCGCCCTCGGCCTCGCCGGCGGCACCGCGCCGATGGTGGCGGTGTATCTGGTGAACCGCGAGCAGTTCGACATGGGCCCGGCCGTCTATCTCATCGCGGTGGCGGCAGTCTCGCTCATCGCCGCGCTGACGATGCGGGAAACCCGTGGCCGGGCGCTTTCCTGAACGAGACGCCTCCCCTCGCCGGGCGCGACGTGCTAGGGCGTCGGCCGACCTTCCCGCAACGGCGCGCGCCGCAAGGTGCCGCCCGCCAGCCGACGTGACGCAGCGCCATGCCCGATCTCCTGCTCGAACTGTTCTGCGAAGAAATCCCCGCCCGCATGCAGGCCGGCGCGGCGGAGAGCCTGCGCAAGCTCGTCACCGATGCGCTGGTCGAGCGCGGCCTCGTCTATGAGGGCGCCAAGGCGTTCGTCACTCCGCGCCGGCTGGCGCTGGCCGTGCACGGCCTGCCCGCGCAGCAGCCCGACACGCATGAGGAGCGCAAGGGCCCGCGCGTCGGCGCGCCGCAGGGCGCCATCGACGGCTTCCTGAAAGCCGCCGGGCTTACCTCCATCGATCAGGCTAGCATCGAGAGCGACCCGAAGAAGGGTGAGTTCTACGTCGCCCGCCTTCACAAACATGGCCGGCCGACGCCGGACGTGGTGGCCGAGATCGTGCCCGCCGTCATCCGCGCCTTCCCCTGGCCGAAGTCCATGCGCTGGGGCAAGGGCTCCACCAGCCCGAACGCGCTGCGCTGGGTGCGGCCGCTGCAGTCGATCCTGTGCACCTTCGGCCCCGAGACCGAGGAGCCGGAAGTGGTCGCCTTCGAGGTCGACGGCCTCCGCTCGGGCGACACCACGCGCGGCCACCGCTTCCTTTCCGACGGCACGATCCGCGTGCGCCGGCTGGAAGACTGGATGGCCAAGCTGGAGGCCGCCTTCGTGGTGGTCGATCGCGAGCGGCGCAAGGACATCATCCTCAACGACGCCAAGGACCTCGCCCTCGCGCAGGGGCTGGAGCTGGTGGAGGATGCCGGCCTGCTGGACGAGATTTCCGGCCTGGTGGAATGGCCCGTCGTGCTCATGGGCTCGTTCGACCCGGCCTTTCTCGACGTGCCGGACGAGGTGGTGCGCGCCACCATCCGCGCCAACCAGAAATGCTTCGTGTTGAAGGACCCCGCCACCGGGCGCCTCGCCAACCGCTTCATCCTGGTGTCGAACCTCGCCGCCAGCGATGGCGGCGCGGCGATCATCGCCGGCAATGAGCGCGTCATCCGCGCCCGTCTGTCGGACGCCAAGTTCTTCTGGGAGACCGACAAGAAGACCAACGCCTCGGTCTCGCTGGAAGACCGGCTGGCGAAGTTCGGCAACGTCACTTTCCACGAGAAGCTCGGCTCGCAGCTGGAGCGCATCCGCCGCATCGCCGCGCTGGCGAAGACGCTGGCGCCGCTGGCGGGCGCCGACCCGGAGCTGGCCGAGCAGGCCGCGCTCTACGCCAAGAGCGACCTGCGCACGGAAGTGGTCGGCGAATTCCCCGAAGTGCAGGGGCTGATGGGCCGTTACTACGCGGATTTGGAAAAGCTGGATCCGGCAATCGGATTGGCCGCGGAAGAACACTACAAGCCGCAGGGCCCGACCGACCGCGTGCCGACCGCGCCCGTTTCCGTCGCCGTGGCGCTGGCCGACAAGCTCGATACGCTCACCGGATTCTGGGCCATCGACGAGAAGCCTACGGGAAGCAAGGACCCCTACGCGCTGCGCCGGGCGGCGCTGGGCGTGGTGCGGATTATCCTGGAGAACGGGCTGACGGTGAAGCTTGGCGATTTCGCTGAGCCCGACCTCCTCTCCTTCTTCGCCGACCGGCTGAAGGTGCATCTGCGCGAGGCCGGTGCCCGTCACGATCTCGTCGATGCCGTTTTTGCGCTCCCGGGCCAGGATGACCTCCTCCTCGTGGTGAAGCGCGTCGAGGCGTTGGGGCGGTTCCTCGCCACCGAGGACGGCAAGAACCTGCTGGCCGGCACCAAGCGCGCGGCGAATATCCTGCGCATCGAGGAGAAGAAGGACGGCGTCGCTTACGCGGGCGGCGTCGATGTGGTTCTGCTGCACGAGCCGGAGGAACGGGCGCTGGCCGATTCCATCGCCGCGCTCGGGCCGCAGATCGAACAGGCGCTGGTGCGCGAGGATTTCGAGGCCGCCATGGCGCTGATCGCGCAGCTGCGCGCCCCGGTCGATGCCTTCTTCGAGAAGGTGACGGTGAATGCGGAAGACCCGGCGCTGCGGGTCAACCGCCTGCGCCTGCTCGCCGACATCCGCGCCGCCACCCGCTCCATCGCCGATTTCGAGCGTATCGAGGGGTAGGCGGCACGCTCCTTGACACCGTCATCCCGGAACGGCCGCAAGGCCGTCTCCGGGATGACGGGGTGTCTTGCCTTCCCGCGCGCCTCGCACCATCGCCATCCCGGCTCTCCGGCTTCGCCTGCGGCCGGGATGACGGCGATCGGGCGTTCAGGCGCCGGACCGCTTGCGCACACCCAAGGGCGGAACCATCCTGCCGGGCGCGGCTTATGTCGCTACCACCCAGCGGAGCGTTCCATGGACATCAATATCGTCGCCATCCAGCCGATCGTCGCGCTCATCGCCGGCATCCTCATCCTCGTGATGCCGCGCCTGCTCAACTTCATCGTCGCGATCTATCTGATCTTCATCGGCATTGTCGGCCTGCTCGGCACGGGCGGCATCGACAATATCGGCCAGCGCCTCGGCCTGTGAGCCTGAGCCTGTGAACGCATGAGGCCCTGCCCGGCGTTCCGGGCAGGGCTGACGGGCGCTCAGCCCCGCTCGCCGCCGCGCAGCGCGTCGACGCTCCACGGGCCGGGACCGGCGAAGGTGAGGTAGAAGAACACGAAGCAGTACAGCGCCGCCAGTTCGCCGCCATTGAGGATCGGGAAGAAGCTCTGCGGCGCGTGGACGAGGAAATAGGCCACCGCCGTCATGCCCGAGAGGATGAAGGCGACCGGGCGCGAGAACAGCCCGATCAGCAGCAGCGCGCCGCCGACCAGCTCGATGATGCCGGCAATGCCGGGCAGGGCGGTGAGGCTGATGCCGCTCATCTGCGTCACGGGAAAGCCAAGCACCTTGGTGGTGCCGTGCTGGAGCAGCAGCAGCGCCGCGGCGATGCGCAGCAGGCTGAGAATGTGCGGAGCCAGTCGCGTCAAAGTAGCATTCATGGAAGTCGCCCTCGGGGCTTGGGGTTGCCGGCGGGCGAACCCTGCCTCAAGCGCAGGCGCCCCGCAATCGCCCGCGCGCCCCACCTTTGGCGCATGGCACAAAGTTCATGACGCAACTGCGAATGATGGATTGAAGGGAAGACCTCAAGACGCTAGACCATTTGTGGGAAAAGGCGCGGGACCTTTTGCGGGGCCGGTCTCAACCCGTTGGCGTTGCGTATATTTCAGCCAGGGCTGAATTTCCATCACGGCGTCGGGGACTTTGTGGCCCCACCCAACAGGGCATCCGAAATGACGAAATGGGTCTACACCTTCGGCGACGGGACGGCAGAGGGTGCGGCGGAGATGCGCAACCTGCTCGGCGGCAAGGGCGCGAACCTCGCGGAAATGTCGAATCTCGGCCTGCCGGTGCCTCCCGGCTTCACCATCTCGACCGAGGTGTGCACCTATTACTACGCCCATGGCAACGTCTATCCGGACAGCCTGAAGGGGGATGTCGACGCCGCGCTGGCCCATGTCGGTCAGCTTGCCGGCCGCACCTTCGGCGATCCCGCCAACCCTTTGCTCGTCTCCGTGCGCTCGGGCGCGCGCGCCTCCATGCCCGGCATGATGGACACGGTGCTCAATCTCGGGCTGAACGATGTGACCGTCGAGGCGCTGGCCGCCTCCTCCGGCGATGCGCGCTTTGCCTATGACAGCTATCGCCGCTTCATCCAGATGTACTCGAATGTGGTGCTGGACTTCCCGCACCATCATTTCGAGGAGGTTCTGGACGGCTTCAAGGGCGATCATGGCTACAGCCTCGACACCGATCTGTCGGCGCAGGACTGGAAGGAAATCGTCTCCCGCTACAAGGCGCTGGTGGCGCATGAGCTGGGCAAGCCCTTCCCGCAGGACCCGCACGACCAGCTCTGGGGCGCCATCGGCGCCGTGTTCGGCTCGTGGATGAACCAGCGCGCCATCGTCTATCGCCGCCTGCACCAGATTCCGGAAAGCTGGGGTACGGCGGTGAACGTGCAGGCCATGGTGTTCGGCAATATGGGCGAGACCTCCGCCACCGGCGTCGCCTTCACCCGCAACCCTTCCACCGGCGAGAACGCGCTCTATGGCGAGTTCCTCATCAACGCCCAGGGCGAGGATGTGGTGGCCGGCATCCGCACGCCGCAGAACATCACCGAGGCCGCGCGCATCGGCGCCGGTTCCGACAAGCCCTCCATGGAGAAGGCGCTGCCGGAGGTCTATACCGAGTTCGTCCGCATCGCCGGCGTGCTCGAAGGCCATTACCGCGACATGCAGGACCTCGAATTCACTGTCGAGCGCGGCAAGCTGTGGATGCTGCAGACCCGCTCGGGCAAGCGCACCGCCAAGGCCTCGCTGCGCATCGCGGTGGAACTCGCCCATGACGGTGTCATCACCCGCGAGGAAGCGATCGGCCGCGTCGATCCCGCCGCGCTCGACCAGCTTCTCCACCCGATGCTCGACCCCAAGGCCGACAAGAAGGTGATCGGCTCGGGCCTGCCGGCCTCGCCCGGCGCCGCCTCGGGCGAGATCGTGTTCTCCGCCGACGAGGCGGAGCTGCTGAAGACTCAAGGCCGCAAGGTCATTCTGGTCCGCATCGAGACCTCGCCGGAAGACATTCACGGCATGCATGCGGCGCAGGGCATCCTCACCACCCGCGGCGGCATGACCTCGCACGCCGCCGTGGTGGCGCGCGGCATGGGCAAGCCCTGCGTCTGCGGCGCCGGCACCATCCGCGTCGATTATGCCGCCGGCACGCTCACCTCGGGCGGGGTGACGCTGAAGAAGGGCGACATCCTCACCATTGACGGCGCCACCGGCCAGGTCATCGCCGGTGCGGTGCCGACGCTGCAGCCGGAACTCTCCGGCGAGTTCGCCACGCTCATGGGCTGGGCCGACGGCGTGCGCCGCCTCAAGGTGCGCGCCAATGCCGAGACCCCGCTCGACGCGCGCACCGCGAAGAATTTCGGCGCCGAGGGCATCGGCCTCTCGCGCACCGAGCACATGTTCTTCGAGGGCGACCGCATCCGTTCCGTGCGCGAAATGATCCTCGCCGATGACGAGAAGGGCCGCCGCGCCGCCCTGGCCAAGCTGCTCGCCGCCCAGCGCTCGGACTTCCAGGAGCTGTTCGAGATCATGGACGGGCTGCCGGTCACCATCCGTCTGCTCGATCCGCCGCTGCACGAATTTTTGCCCCACACCGAGGCGGACATCGCCGAGGTGGCGCAGGGCCTCGGGGTCAGCGCGGCCAAGCTTGCCGCCCGCAAGCGGGAGTTCGACGAGTTCAACCCGATGCTCGGCTTCCGTGGCTGCCGCCTCGCCATCGCCTTCCCGGAAATCGCCGAGATGCAGGCGCGCGCCATTTTCGAGGCAGCGGTGGCGGCGCAGAAGACCACGGGCAAGCCGGTGGTGCCGGAAATCATGGTGCCGCTCATCACCGGCAAGCGCGAATTCGACCTCGTCAAGCACGACATCGACACGGTGGCCAAGCGCGTGGAGGCCGAGACCGGCACCACGCTGGAGTACCAGGTCGGCACCATGATCGAGCTGCCGCGCGCGGCGCTGAAGGCGGGCGAGATCGCGGAGACGGCGGAGTTCTTCTCCTACGGCACCAACGACCTCACCCAGACCACCTATGGCATCTCGCGCGACGATGCCGGCACGTTCCTGGGCACCTACATCGCCAAGGGTATTTTCGAGGTGGACCCCTTCGTGTCCATCGACACCGAGGGCGTGGGCGAGCTGGTGAGGATCGCCACCGAGCGCGGCCGCGCGGTGCGCCCGAAGCTCAAGCTGGGCATTTGCGGCGAGCATGGCGGAGACCCCGCCTCGGTCGCCTTCTGCGAGGAAGTGGGGCTCGACTATGTGTCCTGCTCGCCCTTCCGCGTGCCGATCGCCCGTCTCGCCGCCGCCCAGGCGGCGCTGAAGACCAAGGCCGCCAGCCAGGCGTGAATGGATCGGGGCGGCGCCTGCCGCCCCGCTTCTCCCCGTCAGGGGGGCCCATCATCCCACGCTGCCGGCACGGGCATGACGGCCGGGACCGTTTCGGCTAGAACAGCCGCATGTCCGCTTCCCTGTCTTCCCCTTCCGCGCTCACCGCCGCCCCTGTCGACTTCTCCCATGTCGACACCTGGGTGTTCGATCTCGACAACACGCTCTATCCGCCCGGGCTCGACCTGTGGCGGCAGATCGACATGAAGATGCGCGCCTATATCGCCAACTTCCTCGGCCTGACGCTGGACGAGGCCTTCGCGCTGCAGAAGGGCTATTATCGGAAATACGGCACCTCGCTGCGCGGGCTGATGATCGAGCACGGCATGGACCCGGACGACTTTCTCAGCGCAGTCCACGCCATCGACCTGACCAGCCTGGAGGCGGCGCCCGCGCTGGGCGAGGCGCTCGGCGCGCTGCCGGGGCGCAAGCTGGTCTACACCAATGGCTCGCGCGGCCATGCCGAGCAGATTCTGGCCAAGCTCGGCATTTCCGAGCATTTCGCCGATGTGCACGACATCGTCTCCTCGGAATTCCACCCCAAGCCGCACGAGATCGCCTATCGGGGATTCCTCACCCGCTTCGACGTGGACCCGACCCGCGCCGCCATGTTCGAGGACCTCGCGCGTAACCTGGAAGTGCCGGCGCAGCTCGGCATGCGCACGGTGCTGGTGGTGCCGCCGGGCCTCGCCGTGAACCCCGCCGACCGCGAGGCGTGGGAACATGAGGGCCGCGATGGCGACCATATCGACGTGGTGACCGACGACCTGACCGCGTTCCTGAACGGTCTGCGCAGCGCCTGAGGCGACTCGGCCGTTGACAGAAGCGCCGCGCGACCGGACAAGACCCGCGAACAGCGGAGAATGACATGTCGAGCCAGCTTCAGAGCATCATCGAAACCGCCTTCGACCACCGGGCGGAGGTCAATTTCGAGACCGGCGGCGAGATCCGCCACGCGGTGAACGAGGCGCTGGCGATGCTCGACGCCGGGGCGGCGCGCGTCGCCGAGCCGGGCGCGGACGGCAACTGGACC
Organism: Ancylobacter polymorphus; assembly: GCF_030813495.1. Classification (GTDB taxonomy): domain Bacteria; phylum Pseudomonadota; class Alphaproteobacteria; order Rhizobiales; family Xanthobacteraceae; genus Ancylobacter; species Ancylobacter polymorphus. Next base: position 244,388 of record NZ_JAUSUI010000002.1, read on the forward strand.
GTCAATCAGTGGCTGAAGAAGGCGGTGCTGCTCTCCTTCCGCCTCAACGACATGACCGCCATTCCCGGCGCCCCCGGCGGCGCGCATTGGTGGGACAAGGTGCCCTCCAAGTTCGAGGGCTGGGGCGAGGGCGAGTTCCGCGCCGCTGGTTTCCGCGCCGTGCCGGGCGCCATCGTCCGCCGTTCGGCCTTCATCGCGCCGAATGTGGTGCTGATGCCCTCCTTCGTGAATCTCGGCGCCCGCGTCGATTCCGGCTCCATGGTCGATACCTGGGCGACCGTCGGCTCCTGCGCGCAGATCGGCAAGAATGTGCATCTCTCCGGCGGCGTCGGCATTGGCGGCGTGCTGGAGCCGCTGCAGGCCGGCCCGGTCATCATCGAGGATGACTGTTTCATCGGCGCCCGTTCGGAAGTGGTGGAAGGCGTGATCGTCCGCCGCGGTTCGGTGCTTTCCATGGGCGTGTTCATCTCCGCCACCACCAAGATCGTCGACCGCGCCACCGGCGAGATCTTCGTCGGCGAGGTGCCGGCCTATTCCGTCGTGGTGCCCGGCGCGCTGCCCGGCAAGCCGCTCCCCAATGGCCAGCCGGGCCCGTCGCTCTATTGCGCGGTCATCGTCAAGCGCGTGGACGAGCAGACCCGCTCCAAGACCTCGATCAACGACCTGCTGCGCGATTGAGCGGGGGTTCCTCGCGCTCCCGCTTGACCGTCATCCCGGCCGAAGCGTAGCGAAGAGCCGGGATCGCCGGCGGCGGCCGGGCACGCCGTCGGCGAGCGCTCCCGGATCGGCCTGTGGCCGTCCGGGATGACGATGAGAGGAACATGCATGATCGCCACCGCACCCTCCCAGCCTCCCGCCGATCCGATCGACATCCTGCGCACGCTGATCCGCTGCCCTTCGGTGACGCCGGCCGAAGGCGGGGCGCTCGCCTATCTCGACGCGCTGCTCTCCAATGCGGGCTTTTCCACCCACCGGGTGACGCTGACCAGCCCGGACACGCCGGATGTGGAGAATCTCTACGCCCGCTTCGGCACGCGCGGCCCCAATCTCTGCTTTGCCGGCCATACGGACGTGGTGCCGCCCGGCGATGCGGCGCAGTGGCGCTTTCCGCCCTTCGAGGGCGCGATCCATGAGGGCGTCATCTATGGGCGCGGCGCCGTCGACATGAAGGGGGGCGTGGCCGCCTTCATCGCCGCCGGGCTCGATTTCGCCGGCGCCCATGGCCATGACCCCGACCACGCGGAGCTGCCGGGCTCGATTTCCTTCCTCATTACCGGCGACGAGGAAGGCCCGGCGATCAACGGCACGGAGAAACTGCTGCGCTGGCTGGCCGACCGCGACGAGCGCATCGATCATTGCGTGCTCGGTGAGCCGACCTCGCGGGTGGAACTCGGCGACATGGTGAAGATCGGCCGGCGCGGCTCGCTTTCCGCCACGCTCACCGTGCTGGGCAAGCAGGGCCATGTCGGCTACCCCCATCTCGCGGAGAATCCGATCCCCGGCATGGTGAAGCTGCTCGCCGCGCTAAAGGCCGAGCCGCTCGATGGCGGCAACGCGCATTTTCAGGCCTCGAACCTGGAAATCGTCTCGGTCGATGTCGGCAATCCCGCCTTCAACGTCATTCCCGCCGAGGCACGGGCCCGCTTCAACATCCGCTTCAACGACCTGTGGACGCCGGAAACCCTGGCCGCCGAGATCAGCCGCCGGCTGAGCGCCGCTGCCGGCAATGAGCTGCGCTACGCCCTCGCCTTCGAGCCGCGCTCTTCCGACAGTTTCCTCACCGCGCCGGGCGAATTCGTCGATCTCGTGGTGGCGGCGATCGCTCAGACGACGGGAAGGCAGCCGGAACTCTCGACGACGGGCGGCACTTCGGATGCGCGCTTCATCAAGGATTTCTGCCCGGTGATCGAATTCGGTCTGGTCGGCACCTCGATGCATGCGGTGGACGAGGCGACGCCGGTCAATGAGGTGGCCGCGCTCACCCGTGTCTTCGCGGAGGTGATCGCCCGTTACTTCGCCGCACGCGGGCGCTGAGGCGCGTGGGCTTCGGCCGCGCCGCCTATTTGCTCTTCAGCCCCGGCGTCAGGGCGTCGACCCGGCCTGCGCTGTTGACATCGGTGGCATAGAAATCGCCCTGCACGCTGCCGGTGATCTTCACGCAGGTGGAGGAGCCGGCCAGCCGGACGAAGCCGGCGCCATAGGAGGCGCAGAGCGGGTCGCTCTTCGGGTCCGGCGCCGCCGGCTTGGTGCCGGGCGCGGCGGTCTGCGCGGCCGCCGGCAGGCTGGCGAGAAGCATCGCTCCCGCGACCAGCAGGACGCCCGCGCCCCTGTGTCCCGCATGCGCGCCGCGCTGTGTCGTCCCGCTCATGATGTTCCCCATGTTCCCCCCTGCTTCCACGCCTGCCAGCTTCGGCCGCGATTGCGGCTCCTTTCGGGCGCGTGCCCTCGGGAAGGCGGGCAAAACCGGCTAGGATGAGCCGCGATTCCCTGGCCGGAGGCCCGTTCATGACCATGCCCATTCGTCCCGTGCTCGCCGCCAGCGCCGCCGTCTTCCGCGAGGGGCGGGTGCTGCTGGCGCGGCGCGGCAACGCGCCGGCAAAGGGGCTGTGGACGCTGCCCGGCGGGCGGGTGGAGGCCGGCGAAACGCTGGCGCAGGCGGCCGCGCGCGAGGTGATGGAGGAGGTGGGCGTCGCCTGCGAGGTGCTCGGCGTCGCCGGCGCGCTCGACATCCTGCCGCGCGACAAGGACGGCACGCTGACCGCCCATTTCGTCGTCGTCAGCCATGCCGCGCGCTGGGTGGCGGGCGAACCTTCGACCGGGCCGGAGGCGGCGGAAGTCGGCTGGTTTCTGCCCTCTGCCCTTCCCACGGAAACCACCGAAGGGCTCGCCGGCATCGTCGAGGCGGCTTTTCTGCTGGCGCAGGCGGATGATGTGCCAGAGGCACAATAGCGGCGCCGGGGCTCTTGACGCCCGCGCGGCGGCGGCGCATCCCAGCTTCATGCGACGCTCCGCGCCCGGTTCCCTCCTGCTCGCCCTGCTGGCGTGCCTCGCCTTCGCCCCGCTGCCGGCGGCGGCGCAGGCGACGCAGGGCGGCGCCCCGCCCTATGAGGCGGACCTCATGCATCTCGCTGAAATTCTCGGGGCGCTGCATTATTTGCGCCCGCTCTGCGGCGCGGCGGAAACCGCGCGCTGGCGTGACGAGATGCAGGGCCTGCTCGATGTGGAGGCGCCCTCGGGCGACCGGCGCGGCCAGCTCACCGCCGCCTTCAACAATGGCTATGAAAGCTATCGCCAGGTCTATCGCAGCTGCACGCCCTCGGCGGAACTTGCCAGCCAGCGTTATCTCGAAACCGGGGCCAAGCTCGCCCGCGACGTGGCGACGCGCTACGGCAGCAACTGAGCAACTACGCCGCCACGGCCGCACGATTATGTCACAGCTGTCGCTTTTATGCCGCGGCAAATTAACCGTCCTTCAATTCTTGGGCGGACGTGCCGGCACGGCATGCTAAGGTTCGGGCGTTGCGTGCCCCGCGGGGCGGAAGACCGGCACGCGGAGGATTTGGTTTGTCTCAGCATCCTGAAACGCTCGACATCGACGACAAGGCCGATCAGGCCCATGAGGATGAGCGCCATGCCGCGCTCGCCTATCTCGATGAGGCGTGGAACGAAGCCGTCTATGACGGGCTGGACGAGGATTGTCTGGCGCAGGCGGCGCTGTTCACCGCCATTCGCTCCATGGTCGCCACCTATGGCGAGGAAGCCGCCGCCGGCTTTGCCGAGCGTCTGGCCGAGCGCATCCGCGCCGGGGAATACACGATCCCCTATAACCGCCAGTAGGCGGCGGCGCCTTCAGCTGCGCTGCCGGGCGAAAATCTCCAGCCCGTCGATATCGGATTCAACCAGCGCCCAGCCGCGCGCCGCATAATAGGCCGCCAGCGCCGGCACCGCCGCGAGATAGGCGCGCGGATGGCCGGCGGCGAAGGCCGCTTCCGTCGCCCGCGCCATCAGCGCCGCCGCGATGCCCTGCCGGCGGGCCTCCGGCTCCACCCACAGCGCCGCCACCCAGGGCGTCAGCGCGGGCCGTTCCTCGACATCGCAGGCGATCAGCGCGACGCAACCGAGAAAGCGCGCGCCCTCATGCGCGACAAAGGTGGAGGGCACCGGGTCCGTGCCGAAGCTCTCGTCCAGCCGGGCGCGCAGGTCGCTGAGCGGTACGCCTTTTCCCTCCCACCAGGCGCGCCAGACCCGATCGGCGACGAGGGGCGCGAAGGCCGGCACCGTGCGCAGGTCCGAGACGATGGCCGGCATGGCGGAATCTCCAACGCAAAAAGCGCGGCGACAGGCGTCACCGCGCTCGGGATGCGCTTAAAGACGGCTCCCGCGAGGGGACGCCGCGTCGTCTCAGCGCGGACCGCCGGGAACGACCTTGGGCTTGGAGGGCAGCAGGCCTTCGCGCTGGGCGCGCTTGCGGGCCAGCTTGCGCGCGCGGCGGACGGCCTCGGCCTCCTCGCGGGCGCGCTTCTCGGACGGCTTCTCGTAGTGTCCGCGCAGCTTCATCTCGCGGAAAATGCCCTCGCGCTGCATCTTCTTCTTCAGCGCCTTCAGGGCCTGGTCGACGTTGTTGTCCCGAACGAGAACCTGCACGTGTCTTCCTCTTTCGTGCTTCGCGTGTCGCGCATCGTTGAATTCTGGCGATTGACGCGGGTGTTCCGGAGCCTCCGGGACGACGGGCAGCCAATCAGGGTGAGGGCACATAGCAGGACTCACCCGCCTTGTCCACCGGTGCGCGGCGCGGGGCGCGACAAAGCCGCGTGAGGCGCCGAAACGGCGTTCTCAGACCCCGGCGATGGCGATCACTTCCGCTACCGCCGCCTTGGCGCGGAAGGCTAGGGCGGCCTGATATTCCGGCGAGTGATAGCAGGCGAGCGCAGTGGCAAGGTCCTTGAACGCGATCAGCACATTGCGCGAGCGCGCCGTGCCGTGCACCGCCTCATGCCGGCCGCCGCGCACGACGAACCAGCCCTCATATTTGGCGATGGCGACCGCGTCGGCGGCGACATAGGATTTGTAGGTCTCCATGTCGTGCACGTCGATCCGCATCACCCAATAGCCGGTGCCGGGCCCGTCCGCCGGGCCTTCGATCGTCCCTGAAGCCGGCTGGTCGCCCGCATAGCCCTCGATGATGAGGTGATCGCCGTCCGAGGAGGCGACGCGATGGGCATAGGCGGCCTGATATTCCGGCGAGCGGAAGCAGGCGAGCGCGGTATCGTAATCCTCGAACTCCACCACGACATTGCGCGACAGGGCGGTGCCTTCCAGCGCCTCCGGCGTGCCGCCGCGCACCAGGAAGCGCCCGCCAAAGGCGGCGATCGCCGGCTCCGCGCCCTGCAGATAGGGCTTGTAGCCCTCGGTGTCATGCACATCGAGGCGGCTGATCCAGTAGCCCTTGGCCATGGGGTCGGTCCTTCTGCGTCGGTTCAGGAAAGCGCGCGGGCGATCTCCGCCTGCACCGCGCGGGCGGCGGCGGCGGGATCGGGCGAGGCGACGATGGGGCGCCCGACCACGAGATGATCGGCCCCGGCGCGGATGGCGGCAAAGGGCGTGGCGATGCGCTTCTGGTCGCCGACATCGCTGCCGTCCGGCCGCACGCCGGGGGTGACGATGGCGCCCTTGGCCCCCAGCGCGGCGCGCACCGAGGCGGCGTCGGTGGGCGCGCAGACGATGCCGTCAATGCCGATCTCGCGCGCCTGCGCCACCCGGCGCGCCACGGTGGCGGCGACGCCGGCGCCATAGCCGGCCTCGCCGAGATCGGCCTCGTCATAGGAGGTGAGCACGGTGACGGCGAGAATGCGCAGCGGGCTGGCGCCCTTGCCTTCCATCGCCGCGCGCATGGTCTGGGGGTAGGCATGCACGGTGGCGAAGCTGGCGCCCAGCGCGGCGAGGCTGGCGACCCCGCGCGCCACCGTGTTGCCGATATCGTGCAGCTTGAAGTCGATGAACACTTTGCGCCCGTCGGCGATCAATTCGCGCGCAAGGCCCAGCCCGCCGGCAAAGCCGAGCTCATAGCCGATCTTGTAGAAGCTCACGCTGTCGCCGAGGCGGGTAATGACGCTTTCCGCCGCCCCGACCGAGGGCAGGTCGAGCGCGACGATGAGCCGGTCGCGCGGATCGGGAACAGGGGCGTGCATGCAGACGGTCTCCGCGCTCGCGCCCTCCAGGGGAAGACGCCGTCTCGTTCAGGCGCGCAGACCCGCCCGCAGCGCCGCCTGCTCGATAAGCGCTGTCATCACCGCGCGCAACCTTTCGCGCGCCTTCTCGTCGGTGAAGTCGCCGCGCGCGTCGAAGGCGTGGGAGGCGCCGGCCACCATCACCTGCTCGGCGAGCACGAGGCAGCCGAGGCCCAGCGCCAGCGTCTGGCGCAGCATCATGGAGGCGCGGTAGCCGCCGAGCCCGCCGGGGGAGGAGGAGCCGATGGCATAGACCGGCCCCTTGAACGCGTCGCCCTCACCCCCGCGCACGCGGCTCGCCCAGTCGAGCGCGTTCTTCAGCAGTGGCGGCAGGCCGGCATTGTATTCCGGCGTGGCGATGAACACGCCATCGGCGCGGGCGAGCTGGTCGCGCAGCTGCTTGGCGGCCGGCGGAACGCCCTCCGTGGCTTCGAGATCGCCGTCATAGATCGGCATCGGATAGTCGGCGAGCGAGAGCAGCACCGGTTCGCAGTCCATCTGCGCCAGTTCCTTGGCCGCCAGCGCGGCGAGGCTGGCGGAGAAGGAGCCGGTGCGGATGGACCCGGCGAAGCTAAGGATACGCGGCGGGCGCATGAAGAACCTCCCGTGGTGGCGGCGCTTCCGGCCTCACGCACCGATGGCGGCAAGCTCCGGCGCGGCGGCCTCGCGCTTGGTGGAGCGATACACCCAGACGCGCGCCGGCGGCAGGTTGGCCCAGATGCGCTGGCTGACATGGGCGTCGAACCGCTCCGGCGCCAGCGGCACCGGCGAGACGACGGCATAGGTGAACTGGATAAAGGGCGCGCGCGGCACCGAAAGCCCGAAGGCCTGGTCGAGCAGCCCGTGGCGCTCCGGCGCCGGGCGGGTGAACAGCGGCAGGCTCGACACGACGGCGGTGGACGGGCGGTCGAGCTGGCCTTCGAGCGTGCGGGCCATGTTGTAGGCGTCGCCCTCGATCACCGTGGCGGCGGGGAAGCGCAGCCGCAGCAGCTTGCAGAATTCCGGATTGTACTCGATCAGCACCAGCCGCTCCGGCGCGACGCCCCGGGCGATGAGCGCCGCCGTGACCGGGCCGGTGCCGGGACCGAGTTCGATCACCGGGCCGTCCTGCGCGGGGTCGACATAGTTCGCCATGGTGCGGGCCAGCGCCCGGCCCGAGGGCGACACCGCCCCGGTGCGGAGCGGATTCTGCAGCCAGGACTGGAGGAAGCGAACTTCGTCGGGGCGCTCTTTCGGCGAGGGGCAGGCAGAACGATGGAGCATGCGACTTCGATTCCGGTAAGCCGTGGCGGGAAGGCGCGGCACGCAGGGGCGCGCGGGGCGACAGGGGACCGAGAGCGACACTAAAGGCCGCAAGCCCTCCTGTTAAGGCCCCGCGATGACGTGCCGATTACGTTTTCCGGCTTAATCGGCGTCGCCGGCAAAGAAATCCTTCACCTTGGCAAAGAAGCCGCTGGATTCGGGATGCGTGTCCTTTGAACATTCCGCATCGAATTCGGCCAGAAGTTCACGCTGACGTCGCGTCAGGTTCTGCGGCGTTTCGACGACGACCTGCACATACATGTCGCCGCGGGTGCGGCTACGCAGTACCGGCATGCCCTTGCCGGACAGGCGGAAGCGCTTGCCGGACTGGGTGCCCTCAGGGATTTTCACCTTGGTGGTTTCGCCGTCGATGGTCGGCACCTCGCAGGTGCCGCCGAGGGCGGCGGTGACCATGGAGATCGGCGCCCGGCAGAACAGATCCGCCCCGTCGCGCTGGAAGAAGTCGTGCGGCGCGAGCGAGAGGAAGATGTAGAGGTCGCCCGGCGGGCCGCCGCGCACACCGGCCTCGCCCTCATTGCCGAGGCGGATGCGGGTGCCGTCTTCCACGCCGGCGGGGATCGCCACTTCCAGCGTGCGCTCCTTGGTGGTGCGGCCGGCGCCGGCACAGGCCGGGCACGGATCCTCGATCACCTGGCCGCGGCCCTGGCAGGTCGGGCAGGTGCGCTCAAGGGTGAAGAAGCCCTGCGCCTGGCGGATGCGGCCGGAACCGGAGCAGGTGCGGCAGGTGGTGGGCTGGGTGCCGGGCTTGGCGCCGCTGCCCGAGCAGCTCTCGCAGGTGATGGAGGTCGGCAGGCGGATGGTCGCATCCTTGCCGGCAAACGCCTCCTCCAGCGTGATTTCCATGTTGTAGCGCAGGTCCGCGCCGCGCTCGCGCCCGCCGCGTCCGCCGCCACCCCCGCCGCCGCGCCGGCCGCCGGACATGCCGAACAGATCGTCGAAAATATCGGAGAAGGTCGAGGCGAAGTCGGAGCCGAAGCCGGGGCCGCCGGCGCCCCCACCCATGCCGCCGTCGAAGGCGGCGTGGCCGAAGCGGTCATAGGCGGCGCGCTTCTGCGGGTCCTTGAGGACGTCATAGGCCTCGCTGATCTCCTTGAAGCGTAGCTCGGCATCGCTGTTGCCGGGATTCTTGTCCGGGTGCCACTTCATGGCGAGCTTGCGGTAGGAGCTTTTCAGCTCACCGTCGCTGCAGGTCCGGGTGACTTCGAGGAGTTCGTAATAGTCGCGTTTGGACATGGGTCGCTGTGCCGTCGCATCCTTGGCCGCCGCCGGCGCGTCCTGCGGCGGGCGGTTCGGGCCGCCATGCAGGAACCTTGCCGGGAAAGACCCGGGCGGTGCGCCTGCGTGAAGGGCTTAACGCCACCCGCGGCGGCGCGCCACCGGCGGCGCGGCCACGGAAAGAAATCCGCCCCCGGAATGAGATCCGGGGGCGGCGCTCAGAGAGGGATCAGGCCGACTTCTTCTTGTCGTCGTCGACCTCGGTGAACTCGGCGTCCACCACATCGTCCTTCGGCGCTTCGGCGCTGCCGGCATCGCCCTGCTGGGAGGCATACATGGCTTCGCCCAGCTTGAGGGAGGCCTGCGCCAGCGTGTTGGTCTTGGCGGCGATCGCCTCGCCGTCATTGCCTTCCATCGCCGATTTGAGATCGGCCAGCGCCGTTTCGATCGCGGCCTTCTCCGCCGCGCCGACCTTGTCGCCATATTCGGCCAGCGACTTCTCGGTCGAGTGGATCAGAGCCTCGGCATGGTTCTTCGCCTCGACGGCGGCGCGCCGCTTCTTGTCTTCCTCGGCATGGGCCTCGGCGTCCTTCACCATCTTGTCGATGTCGGCGTCCGAGAGGCCGCCCGAGGCCTGGATGCGGATCTGCTGTTCCTTGCCGGTGCCCTTGTCCTTGGCCGAGACATTGACCAGGCCGTTGGCGTCGATGTCGAAGGCGACTTCCACCTGCGGCACGCCGCGCGGCGCCGGGGGAATGCCGACGAGGTCGAACTGGCCGAGCAGCTTGTTGTCCGCCGCCATTTCGCGCTCGCCCTGGAACACGCGGATGGTGACCGCGGTCTGGCCATCCTCGGCGGTGGAGAACACCTGGCTCTTCTTCGTCGGGATGGTGGTGTTGCGGTCGATCAGGCGCGTGAACACGCCGCCCAGCGTCTCGATGCCGAGCGAGAGCGGGGTCACGTCGAGCAGCAGCACGTCCTTCACGTCGCCCTGCAGCACGCCGGCCTGGATCGCGGCGCCGATGGCGACCACTTCATCCGGGTTGACGCCCTTGTGGGGCTCCTTGCCGAAGAACTGCTTCACCATCTCCTGCACCTTGGGCATGCGGGTCATGCCGCCGACGAGCACGACCTCGTCGATCTGCCCGGCGGTGAGGCCGGCATCCTTGAGCGCCTTCTTGCAGGGCTCCATGGTGCGCTGGATCAGGTCGTCCACCAGCGCCTCGAACTTGGCGCGGGTGAGCTTCATGGTCAGATGCTTCGGGCCCGAGGCGTCCGCCGTGATGAAGGGCAGGTTGATCTCGGTCTGCGAGGCGCTCGACAGCTCGATCTTGGCCTTTTCGGCGGCTTCCTTCAGCCGCTGCAGGGCGAGCTTGTCGTTGCGCAGGTCGATGCCCTGCTCCTTCTTGAACTCGTCGGCGAGATAGGTGACGAGCCGCATGTCGAAGTCTTCGCCGCCCAGGAACGTGTCGCCGTTCGTGGACTTCACCTCGAACACGCCGTCGCCGATCTCCAGCACGGACACGTCGAACGTGCCGCCGCCGAGGTCGTAGACCGCGATCGTGCCGGCCGACTTCTTGTCGAGGCCGTAGGCGAGCGCGGCGGCGGTGGGCTCGTTGATGATGCGCAGCACTTCAAGGCCGGCGATGCGGCCGGCATCCTTGGTGGCCTGGCGCTGGGCGTCGTTGAAATAGGCCGGGACGGTGATGACCGCCTTGTCGACCTTGGCGCCGAGATAGGCCTCGGCCGTCTCCTTCATCTTCTGCAGGGTGAAGGCGGAGATCTGCGAGGGCGAGTACTTCTTGCCGTCCGCTTCCAGCCACGCATCGCCATTGTCGGCGCGCACGATCTGGTAGGGGACGAGCTTCTTGTCCTTCTCGACCATCGGGTCTTCATAGCGGCGGCCGATGAGGCGCTTCACCGCGAAGAAGGTGCGCTCGGGGTTCGTCACCGCCTGGCGCTTGGCCGGCTGGCCGACGAGGCGCTCGCCATCCTCGGTGAAGGCGACGATGGACGGCGTGGTGCGCGCGCCTTCCGCGTTCTCGATCACCTTCGGGGTCGAGCCTTCCATGACCGCGACGCAGCTATTGGTCGTGCCGAGATCGATGCCGATGACTTTAGACATGTGTTTCTCCTTCCGGCAGGCCGGCCGGACCTTCTTGAAGCACCCGGGGAGGTACGGTCAGATGTGCCGCGCCCCCGGACCGGCCCCCAAACAATCGGGTACGACGCTATCCGCGCCGTTCGGGGCCGATATAGGGGGCGGCTGTTTCCGCCGCAAGAAGCAGCGTGCGCGGAAAAGATGCGCGCGGCGAAAGCCTCGCCCGGCAAGGGGATGGCGCGGGCGCGGCGGCGCTCACGCCGCCGGCGTTACCGCCGCCTGAAAGCGCCCGGCCAAAGCGCGCAGCACCGGCATCTGGTCGCTCAGTTCGCGCCAGTGGCGGGGGTTGAGTTCGAGAATGGCGACGGCGCCGGCGGGCGGGCGCACCATCTGCACCACCGCGTCCCAGTCGATGCCGCCCCAGCCGATCGGCAGGTGCAGATCGCCCTCGCCGAAGGCCACCGCCTCGGCCGGGTCGTAGTACCACACATCGCCCGGCCGGCGCTCATTGGGCCGGCCGAAGGAATCGTGCAGGTGGAAATGCGCGATATGCGGCGCCAGCGCCGCCATCTCCGCGAGGGGGTCGAGCCGCGCATCGGTGCAGCGAATATAGGCGTGGCTCACATCCAGCGTCGCCTTGACGGCGGGATGATCGATCGCCGCCAGCTCGCCGGCGAGCTTGGCCGGCGTTGCCGTTTCCCGGGCGTGAACAAAACGGAAGATGTTCTCCACGCACAGCGTCACCCCCTTCGCCGCCGCGAGGTCGCCAGCGCGGGCGAGGGCGTCGCGCTGGCGGGAATAGGCGACTTCGAGGTCGTCGTCGGCATCGCGCACGAAGCCCGAATGCATGACGAGATGCGGCGCGCCGATGGCGGCGGCGATCTCGATGTTCGCCGCCAGAACCTCTTCATGGCGCGGCAGGCGTTCGGGCAGGTCCATCAGATTGACCGCGAGCGCGCCATGCACGCTGTAGCCGAGCCGCCGGCCCTCCAGTGCCCGGACCAGGTCTTTCAGCCGGTTGTCGAGGATGCGTCCGTTTACCACCAGATGCCAGGCATAGACCGGCAGTTCCACGAGATCGACGCCCAGCGCCTCCGCCTCGTCGAGCCCGGCTCCCACATCGTCGAATTCGGGGCTCCCTTCACGAAGGGAGAAGCCGCAGGCGCGAATGGCGGGAACCGGGATGTGAAACTGCATCGTGGCGATCTTCCCCTTGGGGCAGGCGTGAACGAAATGAGCGGCGGCGAGGCGCCGGCCCGTCCATATTACGGCACATATATGGCACGGACGTAACGGATCGTCCGAATCATTTGAAGTTACGGTAGGTTAGCTGCGCCAGGCGTCCGGCGGCCGGTCACATTATCGGTGTCATCCACCCCGCCACCGCCCCTTGCGAATCGCAGACGATGGCGATGCGGCCGACCCCCGCCACGTCGAACGGGGGACGCAGCAACCTGCCGCCGGCGGCAAGGGCGCGTTCACAGCGCGCATCGACATCATCGACCCCGATATAGGGCAGCCAGTGTTCGGGAATGCCCTCGAATTCCGGCCCCTCAAGCGGGAAGATGCCGCCGATCCGGGCCTCGCCCTGGCGGATGATCCAGTAGTCCGGCCCGCCCTGCATGGGCATGGGCTCGAACGTCCACCCCATGGTCGCCGCGTAGAACGCCTTGGCGGCGGGAACGTCGCGGCTGTTGAGTTCGTTCCAGATGAAAATGCCGTGCGCACGCCCGGACCCTGCCGTCGTTTCCATGGTGCTTCTCCCTGCCCCGTTAACGCTTCGCACACCATAACCCGAAAAGCCCGGCCGGGTTCGGCGCCCGGCAGAGCCGCGCCCGCCATGTTGACGCCGCGATGGCTTGCGATGAGCCGCGATCCCTTCTAGACCGATTTCAGGCGCCGCCCGCCCACGGTCCGCGACAACCCTCCCGGAACATGCAGCTTTATCACCACCCCTTCTGCGCCCATTCGCGACTCGTGCGTCTCGCCCTCAGCGAGATGGGCATCGAGCCCGAACTGATCGAAGAGAGGGTGTGGGAGCGCCGTCCGGAATTTCTCATGCTCGATCCCGCCGGCGCGACGCCGGTGCTGGTGGAAGATGACGGCTTCGTGGTGCCGGGCATCGACCCCATCACCGAATATCTCGACGAGACGCGCGGCAGCGCGCTCGGGGCCCGGCGGCTGCTGCCGGTGCATATTGGCGAACGGGTAGAGGTGCGCCGGCTCTCCTCCTGGTTCAACCACAAATTCTTCGCCGAAGTCTCCGAGCCGCTGGTGCGCGAGAAGGTGTACAAGCGCTACACCCCGCGCGAACTCGGCGGCGGCCCGCCTGATATGGCCACCATCCGCGCGGCGCGCTCCAATATCCGTTATCATCTGCAATATATCGGCTGGCTGCTGAAGGCGCGGAACTGGCTCGCCGGTGACCGCATGACCTATGCCGATCTCGCCGCCGCCGCGCATATTTCCAGCGTCGATTATCTCGGCGACGTGCCCTGGGACGAAGATGAGGGAGCGAAGATCTGGTACGCCCGCATCAAGTCGCGTCCGTCGTTCCGGCCCCTGCTCGCGCTGACCATGGCGGGCATGCCGCCGGCGCCGTGCTACGCGGATCTGGATTTCTGACGCTACAGGCGGCCAGGGACCACCTGTTCGCGCTCGCCCGCGCGGAAGGCTTCGACGCCATGGGCATCGCCGCGGCCGACGCCATCCCCCATGCCGGGCCGCGCCTGCATAAGTGGATAATGGATGGCGCGCATGGCGAGATGGCGTGGATGCCAGAGACGGCCGAACGTCGCGCCGCGCCGGCCAATATGTGGCCGGAGGTCGCCTCGCTGCTGATGCTCGGGCTGAATTACGGGCCGGACGAGGACCCGCGCGCCATTCTTTCCGCCCGCACGCGCGGGGCGATTTCCGTCTATGCCCGCGGCGACGATTATCACGAGCTGATCAAGGGCAAGCTCAAGCGCATCGCCTCGCGCTTCGTGCCCCGCGCCGGCGCGCCGGGCACGGTCGCCGTCAAGGTGTTCGTCGACACCGCGCCGCTGATGGAAAAGCCGCTGGCGCAGGCAGCCGGGCTGGGCTGGCAGGGCAAGCACACCAATCTCGTCTCGCGCGACAAGGGTTCCTGGCTGTTCCTCGGCGCCATCGCCACCAATCTCGCCCTGCCGGCCGATGCGCCGGAGGTCGACCATTGCGGCTCCTGCCGCGCCTGCCTCGACGCCTGCCCGACCAACGCCTTTCCCGCGCCGTACCGCATCGATGCGCGCCGCTGCATTTCCTATCTCACCATCGAGCTGAAAGGCGCCGTTCCGCGCGAATTGCGGCCGCTGATCGGCAACCGCATCTATGGCTGCGACGATTGCCTCGCCGCCTGCCCCTGGAACAAATTCGCCGCGCTTGGCCGCGAGATGCGGCTTGCGGCACGGGAGGAGAACCGCGCCCCGGCGCTTGCGGAGCTGGCGCGGCTTGACGATGCCGCGTTCCGGGCGCGCTTTTCCAAGAGCCCGGTCAAGCGCATCGGCCGCGCCCGCTTCCTGCGCAATGTGCTGGTGGCGATCGGCAATTCCGGCGATGTGGCCCTCGCGCCCGAGGCCGAGCGGCATCTTGGCGATCCCGATCCGCTGGTGCGCGGCGCGGCGGTATGGGCGCTGGCCCGGCTGCTGCCGGCCGCTGCCTTCGCCGCCCTCAGCGCTGACCATGCGGGCGAAACGGACGCCGATGTGCGGACGGAATGGCAACTGGCCCTGAGTGATTCAGCGGGAGAGCACGCATGACCCAAACCCTGCTCTGTCTCGGGCATGGCTATTGCGCCCGGCGCTTCGTCGCCCTGCATGGCGCCTCGTTCGCCCGCCGCATCGGCACCAGCCGCACGGGCGCGCCGTCGGCCGGGATGGAGATGCTGCGCTTCGACGGTGACGCCGCGCCGGCCTTGCTCGCCGCCGCCCGCGCCGCGGATGCGGTGCTGATCTCCGCCGCGCCGGGGGAGGCGGGCGACCCGTTCCTCGGCCCACTCGGCGAGGCGCTGGCGCAAGGGCAGGGGCCGCTGGTCTACCTCTCAACCATCGGTGTCTATGGCGATTCCGGCGGGGCGTGGATCGACGAGAGCGCCGGTACCGCCGCCGCCGCGCCCCGCGCCCGCCGCCGCATCGAGGCGGAGGCCGGCTGGCAGGCCCTCGGCCGCCATGCCGGGCGTCCGGTGGCGGTGCTGCGGCTCGGCGGCATCTATGGCCCCGGCCGCAACGCGCTGATCGACGTGGCGGACGGCACCGCGCGCTGCATCGAGCGCGAGGGCCAGGTGTTCAACCGAATCCATGTCGACGACATCGCCGGCGCCATTGCCGCCGCGCTCGCGCAGCGCTTCGACGGTGTGGTGAATGTGGTGGACGACGAACCCTCGCCCTCCTGCGCCCCCGTGCGCCATGCCGCGCAGCTGCTCGGCGTCGAACCTCCGGCGCCCGAGCGCTTCGAGGAGGCGTCCGCGCGCATGTCGCCGATGGCGCTGTCCTTCTGGGCCGATAACCGGCGGGTGCGCAATGCGCGGCTGCATGCGCTCATCGGCGGCGCGCTGCGCTACCCGACGTTCCGCGAGGGACTGTCGGCGCTGGCGGCGGTGCCCGCCGGAGCGTAGGGGGCGAGGCGCGGACCGGCAAAGGCGGCGAGGAACGACCCCACCATATGGTTCACCACCTGAGCGGTGGCCGCCTCGTCCGGTCGGGAAGGGTCGCCGAACACCATCGGCATGATCAGCTTGCCCTGGCAGCCCAGCACGAATTGCCACGCCGCCATCTCCACATCGGCGATCGCGAGGTCGCCCTGCGCCATTTTCGCCCGCAGCCAGCCGGACAGCCGCAGCACGCCGGCCTCCTGGCTCGCTTCGAGATAGGCACGGCCGATGATCGGCAGCTTTTCCGCGACGCCGATCACCATCCGCACCGTGCGGATATGGGCGGGTTCGAGCATGGCCTCGATATAGCGGGAGGCGAGGGCGCGCAGCGTCGCCTCAGTGGGAGCATCGGGGTCGAGCTCGAAGCAGGCTTCGGCGGTGCGGCTGCATTCCTCCGTCACCAGCGCGGCGAACAGGTCTTCCTTGGAGGCGAAATAGACATAGAGCGTGCCTTTGGAGACGCCGGCGACGCGGGCGATCTCGCCCATGCTGGCCCCGTCATAACCGGAGGTGAGAAACACCTCGCGTGCGCCGCGCAGAATCTGCTCCCGTTTGGGCGCGGGGGGAGTGGATGCCGCCCCGCCAGTACCCGGACCGACCGGCGTTCGGCCGGCGGCAGGCTGGGCACTCGTCTGGTGGGCGAAGTCCGGTAAAGCAGCCATGAACAATCAAATCGGAGGAGCAATGAGGCGCGATGTCCGCCATACGGTGCGCGGCATCGACCCAGGCAGGCAAGCGATCCTAACACCGGTGCCGGGTTGAAATCCACAATTGACCGAACGGTTCGGTCCGATGTTGATCTGGCGGGTCGAACCGCTTAAGGATCGACGCGCCAGCCGCGCTGGTCCGAAGGAACCCGCAAGCCTTTGGACATGTCAGTTCCGCTGGTAGAGGGAGGAGGGATCAACCGCCCCCAGAATCCTCCTCCCTCGCCTTGGTCCCGTACCGCCCCCGCCGAGTCACATTCGTGTGTGAACATGCAATGCGGGGCCCGATATGGGGGTCCTGACGCCGCCCTGGCGGTGCTCACACAGCGCTTGGCGGCGATGGCGCGGCGGGGTATTGCTGCAGTGCCCCCGATGCCTCGGCATTGTTCTGCGTGAATCGGCCTTCATGCCCCGTACCTTCGCCTCGCCTCCCGCGCCCCTATCTCCCGTCTGCCGCCCCATCAGTGGACGGCGGGACCATGCCGCCTGCGCCGGCCGCGAGCCTCACGGCCGCGGCGAAGGGGCGTTGCATGGCTGAACGCCGCTCCGCCGGGCGCCGGGCGATCCCCTTCACCGCCGAGCTGGCGGCGCTCGGCGTCGTGTTCGGCGATATCGGCACCAGCCCGCTCTATGCCTTCAAGCAGGGGCTGAATGCGGTGGGCGGCCCGGGCGTGTCCGATGCCGACGTGCTGGGCCTGCTCTCCCTCATCAGCTGGGCGATCATTCTCTCCGTCACGCTCAAATATGTCATGCTGGTGCTGCGGGCCGACAATGACGGCGAAGGCGGCATTCTGGCCCTCGTCACCCTGCTGGACCTGCACCGCTCCGCCACGGGCAAGCGCCTGTTCCTGCTGATCGCCGGCCTCGTCGGCGCGGCCATGCTCATCGGCGATGGCGTGCTCACGCCTGCCATTTCGGTGCTGTCGGCGATGGAGGGGCTGGAGGTGATCGCCCCCGAGCTCGACCATTGGATCGTCGCTGCCACCGTTCTGGTCATTCTGCTCGTCTTCATCTCCCAGCGCGCGGGCACGGAGCGCATCGGCGCCTTTTACGGGCCGGTGATGCTGGTTTGGTTCCTGTCGCTGGCGGCGCTGGGCATCCATGGCATCGTGCAGGCGCCGCAGGTGCTGGCGGCGCTGGATCCGCGCCACGGCATCCTGCTGCTCGCCGACAATCCCATGCTCTCCGGGCTCATTCTCGGCGCCACCTTCCTGGCCGTTACCGGCGGTGAGGCGCTCTATGCCGATCTCGGCCATTTCGGCCGGCCGGTCATCACCCGCGCCTGGCTGTTCGTTGCCATGCCCTCCCTGCTGCTCAACTATTACGGCCAGGGCGCGAATGTGCTGGTGCACCGCGAATCCGTGCGCAACCCGTTCTACGACCTGACGCCCGAAATGTTCGAGGTACCGCTGCTGATACTGGCGACACTCGCGACGATCATCGCCTCGCAGGCCATCATCACCGGCGTGTTCTCCCTCGCCAAGCAGGCCATCGAACTCGGCTACCTGCCGCCGATGCGCATCCGCTACACCAGCGAGCACAATGACCAGCACATCTATGTCGGCCGGCTGAACTGGATCATGATGGGGGCCTGCGCGGCCATCGTCGTCTCCTTCGGCTCCTCCGACCGGCTCGCCTCCGCCTATGGCATCGCCGTGGCGATGGCGATGGTCTCCACCACCTTCCTGTTCGTCGCCTATGTGCGCCGCCGCTGGCACTGGCCCTGGCCGGCGCTGGTGGGGCTGGCGGGCGGGCTGGGGGTGATCGACCTCTCTTTCGCCACCGCCAACCTCACCAAGCTGCATGATGGCGGCTGGCTGCCGGTCACCATCGCCGCGCTGGTGCTGGTGGTCATGGTGTCGTGGCGGCGCGGCATGGAAGGGGTGGGTCTGCAGCAGCGCCGTTTCACCGAGCCGCTCGACGATTTCGTCGCCAAGGGCCGCCCGGCGGGCTGCGCCGTGAGCCCGCGCACCGCCATTTTCCTTTCCCGTGGCGGAGCCATGACGCCGGTGGCGCTGGGGCGCCTGTCGGAACTGCTCAACGTGCAGTTCACCCGCGCTGTCATCGTCTCGGTGTGGGTCGCCTCGCGCCCGCGCGTGCCGGTGGATGAGCGGGTGCGCGTGCTGCCGCTCGACTCCGCCCATCTGCGCATCGATGTGCGCTTCGGCTATATGCAGCAGATCGATGTGCCGGCGGTGCTGGGCCCGGCGCTCTATGCCCAGGGCGTCGATCCCGACGACGCGGTCTATGTCATCGGTCACGAGCGTGTGATGCCGCCGGACGATATTCTGGGCGTGCGCGACGTGCTCGCCCATATCTTTGCCTTCCTCGCCCGCAATGCCGAGCGCTCGGTCGACCGCTTCGGCCTGCCGCGCCCGCGTACCATCGAGATCGGCTATCCGGTCCGGCTGTGAACGGGTGGGGCGGGGCGTAACTGACCGCTCGTCACCGCCGCGTCACATGTCCGGCGTCCTGTGGCGCCTGCTGGCGGGATGCGCTAATGCGACGCTTGGTCGACCGTGTTTCACAAGGCCGCCGGGTCTGCTAGGGCTGGCCGGCACACTGGCATAACAGCAGGGACGGAGACGCGATGAAGGGACTGAAGGCGATCGCCGGCTGGCTGCGTGCGCGGCTTGGCTGGCACACGCTCGGTCTGGTCGCGAGCCTCGTCATCATCGGCATCGCCGTCTTCGTGCTTTACAAGATGCTGCGCAACATCCGGCCCACCGAGGTGCTGGAGGCGATCTCGGGCACGGATCCCTGGCGTATCGGGGTGGCGGCGCTGCTCGTGGCGGGGGCCTATTTCACCCTCACCTTCTATGACTGGTTCGCCCTGCGCACCATCGGCAAGCCGCATGTGCCCTATCGGGTCGCGGCGCTGGCCTCCTTCACCTCCTATTCCATCGGCCACAATATCGGCTTCTCCGCCTTCACCGGCGGCACGGTGCGTTACCGCATCTATTCCGCCCACGGGCTGGGCGCGGTGGACGTGGCGAAGCTCTGCTTCATCACCGGCCTCACCTTCTGGCTCGGCAACATCGCCATTCTCGGCCTCGGCGTCTCGGTCGAGCCCTGGGCGGCGAGCGCGGTGGACCACCTGCCGCCTTGGGTCAACCGGCTGATCGGCCTCGCTCTGCTCGCCGGCCTTGCCGCCTATGTCACCTGGGTGGGGCTCAAGCCGCGCCGCATCGGTGTCGGCAAGGGGCACTGGACCGTGACCCTGCCGGGGTGGAAGCTCACCCTGCTGCAGATCGTCATCGGCATCATCGATCTCTCCTTCTGCGCCGCAGCCATGTATGTGCTGATGCCGGAAGAGCCCTTCATCGATCCGATCGCGCTCGGCGTGGTGTTCATCTCCGCCACGCTGCTCGGCTTCGCCAGCCATGCGCCCGGCGGGCTCGGCGTGTTCGACGCGGCGATGCTGGTGGCGCTGCCGCAGTTCGAGACCGAGCCGCTGCTCGGCGCGCTGCTGCTGCTGCGGCTGCTCTATTACGTCACGCCCTTCGCCATCGCGCTGATCCTGATGGGCGCGCGCGAACTGATGATGAGCCGGCGCCGGCTCGACGCCACCAAGGGCATCTCGCCCGATCCGCTCGCCGCCCTGCCGGTGATCGAGCCGGACGCCGCGCCGGACGAGGCTTCCAAGCCGCAACGCCGCCGCGCCGCCGGCTGAGGTGGCGCGCGCCCTAGCGGCCGAGGCCGGGCAGCAGGGCGCGCATGCTGGGCGGAATCTTGCTCGGCTTCACGCCCTTGGGCAGCGCGAACGCCGCCGGGTCCTGGGGCGTGCGGGAGAGTTCGGTTACCTCGAACAGTACGACCGGCTTGCCATTGATCTGCGTGGTGGTGCGCAGCACGATGCCGTCGGCGGTGATGCAACTCTCTACCGGCTGGTTCAGCGCCGGCGCGTTGAACCGCCACAGGTCGCACGCCTCGCCCAGCGCCTCATCCCGGCCCGCGCGCGTGCCCTGACGCTTGGCGTCGGAAAAGGCGAAGCCGGGCGGCATTTCCGTCTCGACGGCGAGGCGGTCCATGCCGGGCACGTCCATCATCACGACCACGCTGCTGGTCGCAAGATCGATCAGGCTGACCATCCCATTGGGCAGGTTGCCCCGCTCCACCTCGACCCGCACCTTGCCCTGATGATGCGCCACGCTGAGCTCCACACCTGGCAGCGCGTGGGCACGGGCATGGTAATCCGCCGCGGGGGCGGGCATGGGGTCGGCGCTGGCGCCGCTGATGTCGATGGACAGGCCGATGCCCAGCACGAGGCTGGCGATCCCATAATGGCGCATCAGGCGTCCTTCACACGGGCTGCGGCAGGCATTTCAGGTGGCGGAACGCGCCAGAAAGGCGCGGCCGTCGAGCACGATGGCGGGATCGGGAATCCCGACGACGCCGTCATCCCTGCCCTCATACGGAATTTGGGCGAGGATTTGACGAATGACGCCGAGCCGTGCCCGCATTTTGTCGTTGCCCAGCACCACCGCCCACGGCACCGGGGTGTGGCTCGCCGCGATCATGGCGTCGCGCGCCGCCGAGATCGCGTCCCAACGCGCGGGCGCGGCGAGATCGACGGGGGAGAGCTTCCAGCGCTTGAGCGGGTCCTGATGGCGCTCATGCAGGCGCAGCAGCTGCATTTCCCGCCCGATATCGAGCCAGATCTTGAACAGGCGGATGCCGTCATCCACCAGCATCTTCTCGAAGGTGGGCACCTGTTCAAGGAAATGCGCGGTTTCCTGCGGCGTGCAGAAGCCCATAACGGGCTCGACCACGGCGCGGTTGTACCAGGAGCGGTCGAAGATCGCGATGTCGCCCCGGCGCGGCAGATGGGCGACGTAGCGCTGGAAATACCATTGCCCCGCTTCCGCCTCGGTCGGCTTGTCGAGCGCCACCACATGCACGAAACGCGGGTTGAGGTGCTGGGTCAGGCGGTGGATGGTGCCGCCCTTGCCCGCCGCGTCACGCCCCTCGAAGACGATGGCGATGCGTTCGCGCTGCGCCTTCACCCATTCCTGCAGCTTCAAGAGCTCGATCTGCAGCGCGTGCAGCTCGGCCTCATAGGTCTTGCGCTTGGGCCGGTCGGTGTAGGGATAATTGCCGCTGCCATAGGCGCGCTCGGCGATAAGCGGCGGCAGTTCCGCCGTCTCTACCGAAAACCCCGCCACGGCGGCCGCGAGTTCCGCCTCTTCGCTCCCTTGTGTCTGCGCCTTGGGGGCGGCGGGCCGCTTCGTCATATGGAAGCCTTTCAACACGATCATAAGGGCAACGTGCCGAACTGCGGAAGGTTCGGGCCGGTGCGTCGCGATCAGCGCCCGCCACGAGCGATTCGCCTTCCGATGCCGGCTCAGAAAGCATATCAGGAAAGCGCGGCGCGCCTTAAACAGGGCGAAAGCCGCGCCTTAACATCGGGCAGGAAACGCGGGCATGGCCGTCAACGAGACGCGGCAACTGGCGGAGGAAACGCTGCGGGAACGCCTCGTCAGCGCCCGCTGGGTGCTGGCCGCCGCTGCGCTCGGCCTTGCCGGGGCGATCGGGGCCGGGGCGATGACGGCGGGGGCGGGTCTGGCCATCGGCCTGCTGGTCGCCTTCGCGGCTCTGCTGCCGACGCGCAGGCGCCCGGTGGCGGCGGCGCTCGCCCGCTTCAGCGGCGAGCCCAAACCCTCCCCGCGCACCGAGGAACGGCTGCCGGCGCTGGTGCGTGCCCTGCCGGAAGCCGCGCTGCTGCTCGATGCCCGCGGCACCGTGCTTGCCGCCAACACGGCTGCGGTCGGCCTGCTTGCCAGTGTGCGCGTCGGCGATCCCGTCTCTTTCGCCGTGCGGGTGCCGGAGGTGCTGGAGGCGCTGCGGGCCTCGGTGGCCGATGGCACGGCCCGCCGTATCGAATTCGCCGAGCGCGTGCCGCTCGACCGCTGGCTGCGCGCCGATATCGTGCCGATCCGGCCCGGCCTGCTGCGCGAAGGTGCCCCGATCGAGGCTGTGCTGGTCAGCTTCGTCGATCTCACGCCGCAGCGGCGGGTGGAGCAGATGCGGGTGGATTTCGTCGCCAATGCCAGCCACGAGCTGCGCACGCCGCTGGCTTCGCTGTCGGGCTTCATCGAGACCCTGCAGGGGCCGGCGCGCAACGACGCCAATGCCCGCGAGCGTTTCCTCAAGATCATGAACGAGCAGGCCCGGCGGATGTCGCGGCTGATCGATGACCTCCTCTCGCTCTCGCGTATCGAACTGAACGCGCATCTGCGGCCGGAGGCGGCGGTGGATCTCGGCGCCGTGGTCGGCCATGTGCGCGAGGCGCTCGCGCCGCTCGGCCGCGAACGTGGCGTGGACATCCTGTTCACCCCGCCGGCCGAGCCGGTGGAAGTGCGCGGTGACCGCGACGAGCTGATCCGGGTGTTCGAGAACCTGGTGGAGAACGCGCTGAAATATGGCGGCACCGGCGGGCGGGTGGAGATCACCGTCGCGCGCGAGGGCACGGACGCGGTGGCGACAGTGCGCGATTACGGCCCCGGCATCGCGCCCGAACATGTGCCGCGCCTGACCGAGCGCTTCTACCGCGTCGACACCGCCCATTCGCGCGAACAGGGCGGCACCGGGCTCGGCCTCGCCATCGTCAAGCACATCGTCGCCCGCCATCGCGGCAAGATGGGCATCGAGAGTACCCCGGGCGTTGGCTCGACATTCTCCGTGCGTTTGTCGACCGCGTCGGCGCCGAAGCGATAAGCTGAATATTTTCAGTAATTTGAACTGTCATCAAGGCTTCATTGAAGGGTCATAGAACCTTGGTGCCCGGGCGGTAAGACTCCCGAGTGAACTGTCCACCGCCCTTCGGCCAATCGGGCAGGCCGGCGTCGTCTCGGCCAGGCTGCCCATCTCCCGACCTAAGGAGAAGACCCTTGAAATTCACCCATCTGCTCGGCGCTGCTGCGCTGTCGCTCGGCGCAATGTTCTCTGGCGCCGCCTTCGCCGCTGACATCACGGGCGCGGGCGCGACCTTCCCGGCTCCCGTCTATCAGGCCTGGGCCGTTGCTTATAAGGAAAAGACCGGCACGGGCCTCAACTATCAGTCGATCGGCTCGGGCGCCGGTCAGACCCAGATCTTCAACCGCACGGTCGATTTCGGCGCGTCGGATGCGCCGGTCGCCACCGACAAGCTGGCGGCGCAGAAGCTGCTGCAGTTCCCGGCGGTCATCGGCTCGGTCGTCGCCATCGTCAATCTCGACGGCGTCTCTGCCAACCAGGTCAAGCTGACCGGCCCGGTGCTCGCCGACATCTATCTCGGCAAGATCACCAAGTGGAACGATCCGCGGATTGCCGAGCTCAACAAGGACTCGCAGCTTCCCGACCTCGGCATCGTCCCGGTGTATCGTTCGGACGGGTCGGGCACGACCTATGTCTTCGCCACCTATCTCTCGGCGGTCAGCGCGGAGTGGAAGTCCAAGGTGGGCGCGGCGACCTCGGTCCAGTGGCCGGCGGGCGCGGGCGGCAAGGGCAATGAAGGCGTCGCCGGCACGGTGAAGAACACCAAGGGTGCCATCGGCTACGTCGAGTACATCTATGCCTCGTCGAACAACCTGATCACCACCTCGCTGCAGAACAAGGCCGGTAAGTTCGTCGCCCCGACCGTTCCTGCCTTCCAGGCGGCCGCGGCCAATGCGGACTGGGCCGGTGCCAAGGACTTCGCCGCGTCGATGATCGACACCCCCGGCGAGGCCACCTGGCCGATCACCTCCGCCACCTTCATCCTGCTGCCCAAGGAGCCCAAGTCGGGCACCCAGGCGGCCGAGGTCATCAAGTTCTTCGACTGGGCCTTCAAGGATGGTGGCGCCATCGCCGAGAAGCTGCACTACATCCCGCTTCCCGAAGACGTTGCCAACCGCGTCCGCGAAGCCTGGAAGACCGAAGTGAAGGCCGACGGCAAGCCGGTTTGGACTCACTGACACCTCTGATCGCCGGGGAGGGATGCCCGCATCCCTCCCCGTTTGTCTGTGCCGGGCGCCGCGCGCCCGCGCTTGATGCGTGATATCTTCCCGGCCGCTTCAAGGGCCGCTGTTTCCGTCTGTTCCTGAGGGACCTTTCGCACATGGACGCCACACTGAGCGGCACCGCTGACCCGGCGCTGGTTTCTGCGCGCAAGCCGGCCGGGCGCGTCAGCGACCCGGTTTTCGTCGGGATACTCTGGGGCAGCGGCATTTTCGTGCTGATCCTGCTCGGCCTCATCATCGCGATGCTGTTCGAGGGCGGGCTTCCCGCGCTGCAGGAATTCGGCATCTCCTTCCTGTGGTCGACGACCTGGAATCCGGTGACCGAAGTGTTCGGCGCCGGCGTGATGGTGTTCGGCACCATCTTCAGCGCCGTCATCGCCGTGATCATCGCCCTGCCGCTGTCCTTCGGCATCGCCTTCTTCCTCACGGAGATCGCCCCGGGCGCGCTGCGCCGGCCGATCGGCGTCGCGATCCAGCTGCTCGCCGCGATCCCCTCGATCATTTACGGCATGTGGGGCTTCTTCGTCATCGTTCCGCTGATGGCCGCCTATGTGCAGCCGCCACTGATCGACCTGCTCGGCCCGCTGCCGGTGATCGGCGCGCTTTTCCAGGGTCCGCCGCTCGGCGCCGGCATGCTCACCGCCGGCCTGATCATGGCAATCATGATCCTGCCCTTCATCACCGCCATGTTCGTCGAGGTGCTGGAATCGGTGCCGCCGATGATCAAGGAATCCGCCTATGGCGTCGGCGCCACCACCTATGAGGTCTATCGCAACGTCTCGGTGCCCTATGGCCGCACCGCCATGGTCGGCGCGGTGATGCTGGGCCTCGGTCGCGCGCTGGGCGAAACCATGGCCGTGACCTTCGTCATCGGCAACGCCACGCGCATGTCGGCCTCGCTCTTCGCGCCGGGCTCCACCATTGCCTCCACCATCGCCAACGAATTCCCCGAGGCCGCGCCCGGCTCGCTCAAGCTGCAGTCGCTGCTGGAACTGGGCTTCATCCTGTTCGTGATCTCGTTCATCGTGCTCGCGCTCTCGCGCCTTCTCGTTCGCTCCAAGCTGAAGGGCTGAGGTAGCTGCCATGTCATCGCTCGCCCGCCGCCGCGCGACCGACTACACGGTCAAGGTCGTCAGCACGCTCTTCGCCGCCGTCGCTCTCCTCCTTCTCGCCTGGATCCTATGGACCCTGGTGATCCGCGGCCTGCCCGCGATGGGTCCGCACGTCTTCACCCGCATCACCATGCCGCCGGGTGCCGGTGGCGGCCTGCTCAACGCCATTGTCGGCTCGCTGATCCAGATCGCCATCGCCCTCGTCGTCGGCACGCCCATCGGCCTGATGTGCGGCACCTTCCTGGCCGAGAACGGGCGCAACACTCAGATCGGCAATGCAGTCCGCTTCGTGAACGACGTGCTGCTGTCGGCGCCGTCGATCCTCATCGGCCTGTTCGTCTATCAGATCCTGGTCATGCCCTTCGGTGGCTTCTCCGGCTGGGCCGGCGCCGCCGCGCTTGCGGTGATCGTCATCCCGGTCGTGGTCCGTACCACCGAGGACATGCTGAATCTTGTTCCCATCGGCCTGCGCGAAGCCGCCTTCGCGCTCGGCGCCCCGCAGTGGAAGGTCGTCACCTTCGTCACCTGGCGCGCCGCCCGCGCCGGCATCGTCACCGGCATTCTGCTGGCCGTCGCCCGCGCCGCCGGTGAGACTGCACCGCTGCTGTTCACCTCGCTCGGCAACAACAGCTGGTCGCTCGACATGAACAGCCCGATGGCCAGCCTGCCGATCGCCATCTATCAATATGCCGCCAGCCCCTTCGACGACTGGGTGGCCCTCGCTTGGGCGGGCGCCCTTCTGATCACCGTCGGGGTTCTGACCCTGAACATCCTTTCCCGCCTCGTCCTGGCGAAGATGAAGTGAGACGGACCATGAATTTCGCACCTGAAACGTCGATCGACATCGCCTCCGCCGTCAATCGCGCCACCGCGCCGTCGGCCGAAGCCAAGATCAAGGTCGAGAAGCTGAACTTCTTCTACGGCGACAACCATGCGCTGAAGAACATCAATTTCGAGATCCCGGAAAAGCGCGTTACCGCGATGATCGGGCCCTCGGGCTGCGGCAAGTCCACGCTGCTGCGCATCTTCAACCGCATGTATCAGCTCTATCCGGGCCAGCGCGCGGAAGGGAAGATCCTGTTCGACGGCGCCGACCTGCTGAGCAAGGACCTCGACTCCACCGTCGTGCGCTCGCGCATCGGCATGGTGTTCCAGAAGCCGACGCCGTTCCCGATGTCGATCTATGACAACATCGCCTTCGGCGTGAAGCTGCATGAGCGCCTGTCGAAGGCGCAGATGGACGAGCGCGTCGAATGGTGCCTGCGCAAGGCGGCGATCTGGGAAGAGACCAAGGACCGCCTGCACACCTCGGCGCTCGGCATGTCGGGCGGTCAGCAGCAGCGCCTGTGCATCGCCCGCACCATCGCCGTGCGGCCGGAAGTGATCCTGCTCGACGAGCCCACCTCGGCGCTCGACCCGATCTCGACCTCGAAGATCGAGGACCTGATCGACGAGCTGAAGCAGGAATTCACCATCGTCATCGTGACGCACAACATGCAGCAGGCGGCGCGCTGCGCCGACATCACCTCCTTCTTCTATCTCGGCGAGCTCATCGAGGTCGCCGCCTCGAACGAGATCTTCACCAACCCGCGCGAAGCCCGCACCCGCGACTACATCACCGGCCGCTTCGGCTGAGCCCGCGACGAGAGAGGCCTGCCCCATGACCGAACATATTGTCTCGTCATTCGACACCGACCTGAAGGAACTCGGCCGCCGCGTGGTCGAAATGGGCGGACAGTCGGAGCGCCTGGTCGCCGATTCCGTGCAGGCGCTGGTCAAGCGCGACACCGAGCTGGCGCAGAAGGTGATCGTGCTCGACGGGCCGGTCGATCTGCTGCAGCGGGAGATCGAGGAAAAGGCGGTGCTCATCATCGCCCGTCGCCAGCCGCTCGCCGGCGATCTGCGCGAGATCGTCGCCGCCATGCGCATCGCCAACGACCTGGAGCGCATCGGCGACCTCGCCAAGAACACTGCCAAGCGCGTGCTGGCCCTCACCGGCGAGTTCCACCCGCAGAAGCTGGTGCGCGGCGTGGAGCACATGTCCACCATCGTGCTCGAACAGCTGAAAGTGGTGCTCGACGCCTATGCCACGCGCGACGAGGCGCGGGCGCTGGAAGTCTGGCAGCGCGATGGCGAGGTCGACGTGCTCTACACCTCGCTGTTCCGCGAGCTCCTCACCTATATGATGGAGGACCCGCGCAACATCTCGCTGTGCACGCATCTGCTGTTCTGCGCCAAGAACATCGAGCGCATCGGCGACCACGCCACCAACGTGGCCGAAACCATCCATTATCTTGTCACCGGCCAGCTGCTCACCGAGGAGCGGCCGAAGCAGGATACCAGCAGCCTGACCAGCGTCGCGTTCCCGGCCTGACACCGGCGACCCGCGAACGCTCGGGGACGACATCATGCCCACCAACATACTGATCGTGGAGGATGAGGAGCCCCTCACCCTCCTGCTCCGCTACAATCTCGAATCCGAAGGCTATTCGGTCGATAATGTCGGGCGGGGCGACGAGGCGGAGACAAGGCTGCGCGAAAGCGTGCCGGACCTCCTGATCCTCGACTGGATGCTGCCCGGTCTCTCCGGCATCGAGCTGTGCCGGCGCCTGCGCGCCCGGCCGGAGACCGAGCGCATGCCGATCCTCATGCTCACCGCCCGCGGGGAGGAGACCGAGCGCGTGCGCGGCCTCGCGACCGGCGCCGACGATTATGTGGTCAAGCCGTTCTCGGTGCCGGAGCTTGTGGCGCGGGTGCGGGCGCTGCTGCGCCGGGCCAAGCCCGAGCACATCTCCACCCTGCTGCGCGCCGGCGACATCGAGCTCGACCGGGAGACCAAGCGCGTCCACCGCGCCGGGCGGGAGCTGCATCTCGGCCCCACCGAGTTCCGGCTGCTGGAATTCCTCATGCAGTCGCCGGGCCGCGTCTATTCGCGCGAGCAGCTGCTCGACGGCGTGTGGGGGCAGGATGTTTATATCGACGAGCGCACGGTCGATGTGCATGTCGGCCGCCTGCGCAAGGCGCTGAACCGCCCGCGCCAGCCCGACCCGATCCGCACCGTGCGCGGCTCCGGCTATTCCTTCAACGAGATGTTCGCCCGCGCGCATTGAGCGCGCCGGCACATTCGCCTCATCACCCCGCCGGCACCGGCGCCGGTGCCAGCGGGGTGCGGTACTGCGCCTCGATCTCGAGAAGGCGCTGCTTGCGCCACAGCCCGCCGCCATAGCCGGTGAGGGCGCCATCGGTGCCGATGACACGGTGGCAGGGAATGATCAGCGCTAGCTGGTTAGCGCCATTGGCCCGCGCCACGGCGCGGATCGCCGCCGGCGCGCCGATCCGGCGGGCGATGTCGGCATAGCTCGCCGTCACCCCGGCCGGTATGCGCCGCAGCTCCGCCCAGACGGCGCGGGTGAAAGCGCTGCCGTCGAGCGCGACAGGCGTGGTGAATTCCGCCGAGCGGCCGGCGAAATAGGCGGTGAGTTCGCGGCGAATGCTCTCGGTCGGCGGGTTGCTGCCGATCCCCAGCTCCCCCTTCACCCCCTTGCGCAGCCGGGCGATCTCCGCCGGCAGGCCGCGCCGCTCGACGAATTCCAGCAGATGCAGATGGGTCGTACTGGAAATCGCGATCATGTCGCCGAGCGGCGTGCCGATCCAGTCGGCGAGCAGCCGCCCCTCGCCGGCGATCTCGCCGGGCGCGCAGCCGATCAGCCGGGCGAAGGCAGCGCGGAAGGCGCTGGCGGACTGGAAGCCGGCCTCCTGCTGCGCGGCGATCACCGACCCGCCGAGTGCGAGTGTCTCGAAGCCCTCGCGCAGCCGCCGGTGGCGCGCCATGTCGAGGAACGTCATGCCGAAATGCCGCTTGAAGGCCCGGCGGACGGTGGAGAGGTCATAGCCGAGGCGCGTAATGTCCTCCTCGCCGAAGCGATAGGCCGGGCGCGCGTCCAGCGCGGCGAGCAGCGCGGCGATCATCGGCTCCGCCTCGGCGGCGGGCTGCAGCGGATGGCAGCGCTTGCAGGGGCGGAAGCCGGCTTCGATACAGGCGCCGATGGTCGGGCGAAAGCTGCAATTCTCGATCAGCGGCTTGCGCGCCGGACAGGTGAGCCGGCAAAATATGCCCGTGGTGGCGACGCAGACATAGGCGCGCCCTTCATAGCGCGCGTCACGCGCGAGCAGCGCCTCATACAGCGTCGCCGCATCCGGCAAGGTGAGGTCGAACAGATCATGGGTCGCATCGGTCAGCATGGGCCGACGCTAGCACCGCGCCGGTTCCCGCGCCGCCGAAAATCGGGCGTTTATTCTCCGCCCGCCTCGGCCCCGCCCTCCGGCCGGTTGTGGCCCTTTTTCGGCCAGTTGTGCGAGAGCACGAAGTCGGAAATGCGCGGGGCGATTTCGGCACGGAAGCGCGAGCCGTTGAACACGCCGTAATGGCCGACGGTCGGCTGGAGGTAATGCGCCTTCATGTCCTCCGGCAGGCCGGAGCACAGGGTCTGCGCCGCGCGCGTCTGGCCGATGCCGGAAATATCGTCATTCTCGCCCTCGACGGTGAGCAGCGCGACATTGCGGATCTTGGAAGGGTCGACCCTGGCGCCGCGATGGGTCATCCGCCCGCGCGGCAGCGCGTGGTCGATGAACACGGTCTGCAGCGTCTGCAGGTAATATTCCGCCGGCAAATCCATGACCGAGAGATATTCGTCGTAGAACTCGCGGTGCTTGGCGGCGGAATCGCCGTCGCCCTTGACGAGATGGCCGAACATGTCGGCATGCGCCTTCAGATGGCGCTCCAGATTCATCGCCATGAAGCCGTGCAGCTGCAGGAAGCCGGGATAGACCTGCCGCATCACCCCGGCATTGGGCCAGGGCACGGTGGTGATGACATTGCGCTGGAACCACTCGATGCCGCGCTCCTGGGCGAAATGATTCACCGCCGTCGGGCTCTCGCGGGTGTCGATCGGCCCGCCCATCAGCACCATGGAGGCGGGGACATCCGGGTCGCCCAGCTCCTCCATCCGCGCCACGGCGGCCAGCACCGGCACCGCCGGCTGGCAGACGGCGAGCGCATGCACCCCGCCACCGAGATGGTGGAAGATGTCGATGACATAGTCGATATAGTCGTCGAGGCTGAACGGCCCCTCCGACACCGGCACATTGCGCGCATCGACCCAGTCGGTGATGTAGACATCGTGATTGGTCAGCAGGGTCTGCACCGTGCCGCGCAGCAATGTCGCGTAATGGCCGGACAGCGGCGCGACGATCACCATGCGCGGCTGCGGCCGGCGCGGCTTGTGCGCGAAGTCGCGACGGAAATGCAGCAGCTTGCAGAAGGGCCGCTCCCACACCGTCTCGATGGTGACGGGAACGCTGACGCCGCCCACCGTGACCTCGTCAATGCCCCATTCCGGCTTGCCATAGCGCCGCGTCGTACGCTCGAACATTTCCAGCGAGGCCGACATGGTCTTGCCGAAGCCGGTATGGCTGAGCGGATTGGCGGGGTTGCGGTAGAACAGCCGCCCGGCATCGGCCATGATGCGCAGCGGATCGAGCGCGGCATGGCCGAGCTCGAACATCCAGTACATAGGCCGCGTCAGCACCGAGGCGGCTTCCAGCGTCACCTCGGGTGAGGCTACCGCTTCCGTCGCATCAGGCACATCGCCGAAAACGCCGATCGCCATGCTGTCCTCCGTCGTCCGCGCCTGTTCGGAACCGTCCCCGTGATCGGTCCCGGCCGGCCGTTCTTGTGCATTGCAGCATAAATAGGCTCTTTCACGCCCGCGTCAACGCGGCTCCACTCTCGCATGACAGCTTCACGAAAGGTTATAGAAAGTCGCGCCCGTCCGCGAAGGGGGCGCGCAGGGGCCTTTTCATGTCGCTTTCCCTCGACCATCCCATCGGCGAACGTTTTTTCGGCCTGCGGCTGGATACGCTTATCCGTCTGCGCTGGCTGGCGATTTCCGGCCAGACCGTGGCCATCGTCGTGGTGCAGTGGCTGCTCGGCTTCTCGCTGCCGATCGGCGCCAGCCTCGCCGTGGTGGCGCTGTCCGCCTGGCTCAACCTGGCGCTGAGGCTGCGCAATCCCGGCGCCCGGCGCCTGTCGGATGTCGAGGCGGCCTGGCTGCTCGCCTATGACATTCTGCAACTCGCCGCGCTGCTGTTCCTCACCGGTGGCCTGTCCAATCCCTTCGCGCTGCTGTTTCTCGCCCCGGTGCTGATCTCGGCGACGGCGCTGTCGCCGCGCACCACCATCCTGCTCGGCGTGCTGGCGGCGGCCTGCGCCGGGCTCGTCGGTTTCTGGCATATGCCGCTGCCCTGGGCCCCGAACGGCGCGCTTGGCGAGGTGCCGGAACTGCCGACGCTCTATCTCGTCGGCATCTGGCTGGGAATCGCCATCGCCATCGCCTTCATGGGCGTGCATGCCTGGCGCGTGGCGGAGGAAACGCGCGAACTCTCCGAGGCGCTGGCGGCGACGGAGCTGGTGCTGGCGCGCGAGCAGCACCTTTCCGCACTCGACGGGCTGGCGGCGGCGGCGGCGCATGAACTCGGCACGCCGCTCGCCACCATCACCGTTGTGGCGAAGGAACTGGCACGGTCGCTGCCGCCCGACAGCCCTCTGAGCGAGGACATCAAGCTGGTGAGCGAGCAGGCGGAACGCTGCCGCGCCATTCTGCGCCGGCTGACCACGCTCGATTCCGGCGAGGCGCCGTTCGACCGCATGCCGATCTCGCACCTGCTGGAGGACGTGGTGGCGCCGCACCGCAATTTCGGCATCACCATTGCCGTCACCCTGCCCAATGGCGCGCCGGGCGAGCCGATCATCGCCCGCAATCCCGGCCTGCTCTACGGCCTCGGCAACATCGTCGAGAATGCCGTCGATTTCGCCGAAAGCCGCGTCAACATCGTCGCCAGCTGGAGCGAGGACGAGGTGACGATCTCCGTCACCGATGACGGGCCCGGCTTTCCCATCGAGCTGCTGGACAGTATCGGCGCGCCCTATGTCACCAGTCGCGGCCGCAACCGCTGGAAACGCGGCGCGGAAAGCGATGGCGAGGACCAGAACGGCCTCGGCCTCGGCGTGTTCATCGCCAAGACGCTGCTGGAGCGCACCGGCGCCGCGCTCACCTTCGTCAACCGGCCGCCGCCGGCGCATGGCGCCTCCGTCGGCGTGCGCTGGCCGCGTGGGCTGATCGACATATCAGGCGATCGTGAAGTCGAGGGCGAGACCGGGGTACCCGCCCGCCCGTAGAAGGGGTTGCGACATTTTGATCTCGCTGCCCATGGGGTATAAGCTCGGTCAAAAGTCGAATTGGCGACGCAGCGCCGCGTGGGTTCGCCCGTGCGCGGCGGGGCCGCAGCCGGCACAATGGAAAGCGTTGAGATGCTCGATACCGCCATGGAACCGCAGGACCGCACGCTGCTCATCGTCGATGACGACCGGCCGTTTCTGCAGCGCCTCGCGCGGGCGATGGAAACCCGCGGCTTCATGGTGACCACGGCGGAGACCGTGGCCGACGGCCTCGCCAGCGTCGAAGGCAGCGCGCCCGCCTATGCGGTGGTCGACATGCGCCTCGGCGATGGCAACGGGCTTGATGTGATTTCCGCCCTCAAGCGCCGGCGGCCGGAAGCGCGCGGCATCATTCTCACCGGCTACGGCAACATCGCCACCGCCGTGAACGCGGTGAAGATCGGCGCCGTCGACTATCTCGCCAAGCCGGCCGATGCCGACGATATCTGCGCCGCCCTCAACGCCCAGGGCGACTACAAGCCCCAGCTGCCGGAAAACCCGATGTCGGCGGACCGGGTGCGCTGGGAGCACATTCTGCGCGTCTATGAGCTGTGCGGCCGCAATGTCTCGGAAACCGCCCGGCGCCTGTCCATGCACCGCCGCACCCTTCAGCGCATCCTCGCCAAACGCGCGCCGCGCTGATGAGGGCCGTCGCTTTGTAAGCAAAACCACGCTTGGCCCGGGGGAGGGGGTGCTTCTAGGTTCGGTCTAACGCAACGTCAGCGAGCGCCCCCGACCGATGAACGATGCCGCGTCCCGCCCGTCCGCCCCGCCCGCCGCCGAGTGGCATGCGCTGCCCCATGAGGAGGTGGCCGGCCGGCTCGGCGTCACCAGCGCCGGGCTGACACCGGAGGAGGCGCAGGCCCGGCTGAAGGCGCATGGGCCGAACGCGCTGCCCGAACCGCCCGGCCGCCCGCCTCTGCGGCGCTTTCTCGCCCAGTTCAACAATGCGCTGATCTATTTCCTGCTCGCCGGCGCGGCGGCGGCGCTGGCGCTCGGCCATTATGTCGATGCCGGCGTCATCGTCGCAGTGGTGCTGGTCAATGCGCTGGTCGGCTTCATCCAGGAAGGCAAGGCGGAACAGGCGCTGCGGGCCATCCGCAACATGATCTCGCCGCACGCCCATGTGGTGCGTGCCAGCCGCCGCCAGAGCGTGCAGGCGCGGGACCTCGTTCCCGGCGATCTCGTGCTGCTGGAAGCCGGCGACCGGGTGCCGGCGGACACGCGGCTCATCCGCGCGCGCGGCATGCGGGTGGACGAAGCGATCCTCACCGGCGAATCCGTCGCCGCCCTCAAGAACGAGGCGGCCGCGCCGGTGGAAGCGGCGCTGGGCGACCGGCATTCCATGGCGTTTTCCGGCACCACCGTGGCCGCCGGGCAGGGGGCCGGCATCGTCGTCTCCACCGGCCCGCATACGGAAATCGGCCGCATCGGCCGCCTCATCGCCGAGGTGGAGCCGCTGGCGACCCCGCTGCTGCGGCAGGTGGACGTCTTCGCCCGCCGCTTCACCACGGTGGCGCTGGTCAGCGCGGCGGCCTTGTTCCTGTTCGCCGTCGCGGTGCGGGGCTATGGCTGGAGCGAGGCACTGATCGCCGTGGTGGCGCTGGCGGTGGGCGCGGTGCCGGAAGGCCTGCCGGCGGTCATCACCATCACTCTGGCCATCGGCGTGCGGCGCATGGCACGCCAGCACGCGGTCATCCGCCAGTTGCCGGCGGTGGAGACGCTGGGGGCGACCTCGGTGATCTGCTCCGACAAAACAGGCACGCTGACGCGCAACGAGATGACCGCCTGCCGGCTGGTGATCGCCCAGGACGACCTCGCCGAGATCGCCGTGTCCGGCATCGGCTATGACCCCGCCGGTGCGCTCGGCTGGACGGGAGCCGGCGGGCAGGGCGACCCGGCCACGGCGGCGGCGGGGCTGCTGCGTGCGGGGCTGTTGTGCAACGACGCGCATCTGCACGCTGAGAACGGCGTCTGGCGGGCGGAGGGCGACCCGATGGAGGGAGCGCTCGTCACGCTTGCGGTCAAGGCGGGTCGCGATGCCGCCGTCGAACGGGCCGCCTGGGTGCGGCTCGACGAGATCCCGTTCGACGCCGCCTATCGCTTCATGGCGAGCCTCCACCGCAGCCCGGAGGGCGAGGCGGTGCTCTTCGTCAAGGGCGCGCCGGAGGAGGTGCTGCGCCTTGCCGGCACTCCGGGTGGCGGCGCCTGGGAGGCGGCGATCGCCCGCGCGGCGGCGGCGGGCGAGCGCGTGCTCGGCTTCGCCATGAAGCGACTCCCTGTGGCGCCGGCGCGCCTCTCCTTCGAGGATGTGCGCGAGGGGTTCAGCTTTCTCGGCCTCATCGGTTTCATCGACCCGCCGCGTCCGGAGGCGGTGACCGCCATCGCCGAATGCCGCAGCGCCGGCATCGGGGTGAAGATGATCACCGGCGACCATGCCGCGACCGCCGGGGCCATCGCCCGCCAGCTCGGCCTCGCCGAGACCCCGGTGGTCGCCACCGGGGCGGAGGTGGATGCGGTGAGCGACGACGACCTCGTCGCCCTCGCCGCCCGCACCGATGTGTTCGCTCGCACCAGCCCGGAGAACAAGCTGCGCATCGTGCGGGCGCTGCAATCCACCGGCGCGGTGGTGGCGATGACCGGCGACGGGGTGAATGACGCGCCCTCGCTGCGCCAGGCCGATGTCGGCATCGCCATGGGCGGCAAGGGCACGGAGGCGGCGAAGCAAGCGGCGGATGTGGTGCTGCTCGACGACAATTTCGCCACCATCGTCGCGGCGGTGAAGGAGGGCCGCACCGTCTACGACAATATCCGCAAGATGATCGCCTGGACGCTGCCGACCAATGGCGGCGAGGTGCTGGCGGTGATCGGCGCCATCCTGTCCGGCGTCGCCATGCCGATGTCGGCGGCGCAGATCCTCTGGATCAATCTGGCGACCAGCGCGACGCTCGGCCTGGCGCTGGCCTTCGAGCCGACCGAACCCGGCATCATGGCGCGCCCGCCGCGCCCGGCCAAGGCGGGGCTGATGAGCCGCTTCATGCTGTGGCGGGTGGTGCTTGTCTCGGTTCTGTTCACCCTCGTGTCCTTCGCCGTGTTCTTTCAGTCGCTCTGGCGCGGCCAGGAGGTGGAAATGGCCCGCACGCTGGTGGTGAACACGCTTGTCGTGATGGAGATTTTCTACCTTTTCAACGTCCGCTTCCTGCACATGCGCTCGCTCAGCTGGCGCGGGGCTCTGGGCACGCCGGCGGTGCTGCTGGCGCTGGCGGCTGTCGTGGCCGGCCAGTTCGCTTTCACCTATCTGCCGGTCATGCAGGCGATCTTCGACACACGGCCGGTGGCGCTGCTCGACGGGGTGATGATCATCGCCATCGGTGTCGCGCTGATGGTCGTGCTGGAGGGGGAAAAGCTGCTGCTGCGGCGCCTCGGCCTCTTCGCGGCGGGCGAGATGTAGCGGGCCCCGCTACTGCGCCGCGTCGCGGTGCTCGATGCGGGCGGCGAGCGCCGGCGAAAGCCCGGTGGTCGGCTTGGCCGGCGGGCGGCTGAAGCGGCCGCGCACCGGTTTGCGCGGGGCAAGGGTGACGAGCCCTTCCGCCATCTTCACCGCCGCGACGATGGGATCGACCACCGGCACGGGCACCTGCGCCCGCAGGCGCGGGGCCATGCCGGCGAGCGGCGCCCCGCCGAGGATCACCACATCCGCCCCATCCTCCTCCACCGCCTCGCAGGCGAGCGCGACGATGGCCTGTTCCATCTCCGCCTGCACATTTTCGATCGCTGTGAACGGCAGGCTGCGGGCGCGGATGCCGGCGCAGCGGCCGGAGAGGCGATAGGCGTCCACCGTGTCCTGATACCAGTTGGCCATGGTGGTGGTGAAGGTGACGATGCTGAAACGCTGGCCCAGCGTGCAGGCGGTCAGCATCGCCGCCTCCGCCATGCCGAGCACGGGCAGGTCGAACAATTCACGCGCCGGCAGCAGGCCGGGATCGCCGAAGGCGGCGATGATGGCGGCGTCATGGTCGCCCTGGTGCTCGGCCAGCATTTCCAGCGTCAGCGCCCCGGCGAGCTGCGCCTCGCTGCGCGAGGCGATGTAGGGCACGCCGCGCGGGGCGGTGAGGCCGGTGAGCACCGTGCCCGGGGCAACCGTGGGGCGGGCGGCGGCGAGCAGCATCTGCGTCACGGCGTCGGTCGTGTTGGGATTGAGCACGAGAAGGCGCACGGGGTGAATCCTTAGGCAGCGGCCCCGGCGGTGGCGGCAAGCCGCGCCAGCACGCCGGTGCTCGTGTGCATGACATGGGCGGCGAGCAGCCGGCCGGCGGTGTCGGACTGGCGCGCCTCAAGCGCGGCGAGAATGGCGCGGTGTTCCTCGATGGATTCGGCCCAGCGCGCATGGGTGCCGAGGGCGAAATAGCGGGCCCGTTCGGCGCGGGCGAACAGCCAGCCATGCATTTCCACCAGCGTGGCATTGTGGGCGCCGGCGAGAATGGCGCTGTGAATCGCCTGATTGACCGCGAAATAGGCGGCGAGGTCGCCGGCGCGGTAATGCGCCTCCATCGTCTCCTGCAGATCGCTGAGATGGCCGAGTTCACGCGCGCTCAGGCGCTCGGCGGCATATTCGGCGGCGATGCGCTCCACATTGCTCAGCGCCTCGAACAACTCGGTGATGTGGGTGGCGTCGAAAGGGGCGATGCGGGCGCTGCGGTTGGGGCGCAGCTCCACCAGCCCCTGCGCCGCCAGCATCTTCACCGCCTCGCGCAGCGGGGTGCGGGAGATGCCGAGGCGCGCGCACAGATCCGCCTCGACGATCGGTGCGCCCGGCGCCAGCGCCCCGGTGACGATCATCTCCCGCAACTGGCGGCCGGCCTGCGCGTGCAGCCCGGCGCGGCTGAGCCGTTCCGTTGCCGAAGCCTCGACCGGGCGCAGCTTGCGCGGGCGCCCTCGCTTGCGTGGTGTGTCCATCCGTTCCGTCCCCCTGCCGATCCTAGCACGCAGGCGCGCCGCGATAAGCAGCCTTGACGCTGCAATTATAGCCACATTCTGACGTTGGAATAGGCGCTTGGAGTAAATTGTATTCAACATACAAAAAATCATTGCGCGGACGGTCCGCGCGTCTTTTACTTCCCGGCAGGCGCGGTTCGGCTGCCGCTTCGCAGGAAGAGGCAGCCCGGTGCCGCAGGCCGCCCGGAGCGGTGATCCGCTCCGGCGGGAATGGGCAGGCGTAAAGGGGAGTGAGCGTGTTCAGCTCATTTCTTGGTCAGAAACGAAGGTTTTCTGACGCTTATTTGCGCTTGGCCGCCTGTATTGGCCTCGTATAGTGCGGATGTTTTCGCCGCACCTGTGGTGTAGCGCAGGGCGAAAATGCTCTTTCGGGTTGGCGTGCCCATCATCGTGATCCCGTCTGCGGGTTCCGTTGCTGCGGCGTGCAACCGTAGCGGCGTAATCTACAGTTCGACAACGAACGGGCTGTAAGGCGGGGTCGTATCGGTTCTCAAGATCCGGAGGGGATCATGTGTGATCGTGACGGCACCTTCTATCGTAACTTCTCGCGCCGCAGCTTCCTGAAGACCTCGGCCGCCGGCGCGGCGGCCACCATCGCGCTGCCGGCCGGGCTGGCGAGCCTGCTGGCGCCGAACGCGGCGCGCGCCGCCGGCACCACCATCAAGGCGACGCACGGCTCCGGCTTCTGCAATATGGGCATCTTCCTCGCCAAGGAGCGGGAACTGACCAAGGCCGACGGCGTCGATCTCGAATTCGTGGTGACCCCGTCCAATACCGAGATCACCACCATGTTCGGCGCGGGTCTCGTCGACATGTCGATGATCCCCTATTCCAACTTCATGACGCTCTACGATGCCGGCGCGCCGGTGAAGATCGTCGCCGGTGGCGGCGTCGAAGGCTGCATCATCGTCGCCAAGGAGGGCATCACCTCCGCCGCCGACCTCAAGGGCAAGACCTTCGGCACCTTCCAGGCCGACACGCTGGAAGTGCTGCCCTATGATTACCTGAAGAAGGCCGGGCTTTCCTTCAACGACGTGCAAATCAAATATCTCGACACCTCGCCGGAACTGGCCCAGGCCTTCATGGCCGGCGCCATCGACGCCATCTGCCATATCGAACCCTATGCCTCGCAATGCGTGCTCGGCCGCAAGGGTGCGACCGTGCTGTCGAACGGCACCGACGTTTATGGCAAGGGTTATTCCGACTGCGTGCTCGCCGTGCGCACCCCGCTCCTGGAGAGCAACCCGGCGGCGGTGAAGGCGGTGATCAAGGCGCTGATGGTCGCCCAGTCGCAGGCCGAGGCCGACAAGCAGGCCGCGCTCAAGGACACGGTCGGCAAATACTACAAGACCAGCATGGAAGCGGCCGAGGACGCCTCGACCAAGCAGCCCATCGTCGTCGACCAGCGCAACCAGACCCAGTTCATCATCGATCGCGGCCAGTCGATGATGGAACTCGGCTACGTCAAAAAGCTGCCCGATCAGGGCGCCTTCGACTGGAGCCTCTTGGAGGCGGTGATCGCCGCCAACAAGCCGCTCTATGACGGCCTCAAGCTGAAATCGGCCTGAGCCCGGCGGCCCTCTGCCCACGGGGAAGAGGGCCGAGGCGGGGCGCCGCCGCCGCCCTGCGGCGGCCCCCGCCTCCTGCTGAGCCTTCCACGGGCGCCATGCGGCCCGTGGGCGTGCCATCCGGGGTCCGGTCTCCGCCCGGCCCCGCTTCACTGGAAGGACGCCATGACGATGACCGCAGATGCCGGGCAGACGCGCCTCGGCGAGGCCGGGGCCGGGCGCCCGGCGCCGAAGATCAAGCCGCCGCTCCTCTCGCCCGCCCTGCGCCGGCGGCTTTCCGCCATCGGCTGGGGGCTGATCTCGCTCAGCCTGTTCGCCGGCCTGTGGGAGGCGCTGTGGTTCTTCGGCATGCTGAACCCGCTGCTGCTGCCGCCGCCGCACCTGTTTCTCTCCGATATTCCCGGCACGCTGAAATTCTTCGACCGTTCCAACCGTATCGGCTCGGTGGCGAGCGGGGTGGGCGTGTGGCCGCTGCTGTTCACCATGGGTTCGACCACGCTGCGCGTGCTCGTCGGCCTCACGCTGGGCTTCACCTGCGGCGTCGCGGTGGGCGCGGCGATCCATTATGTGAAGCTCCTGCGCAACCTGCTGCTGCCGACCATCCTGCTGCTGGCCCCGATCTCGCCGGTGGCGTGGCTGCCGGTCGCCATCTTCGTCTTCGGCATTGGCGATGTGCCGGCGATCTTTCTCGTCTTCATCACCGTGTTCTTCGCCATCGTGCTCTCGACGGGAGCGCAGATCGAAAGCGTGCCGAAGAACTACATCCATGTCGCCCGCATCATGGGCGCCAGCCAGCGCCAGACCTTCTGGAAGGTCATTCTGCCCGCCATCCTGCCCAGCCTGTTCATGACGCTGCGGCTGAACCTTTTCGCCGCCTGGATGGTGGTGCTGATCGCCGAGACGGTCGGGGTGGGCACCGGGCTCGGCCAGATCACCTCGATGGCGCGCTCCACCTTCAACGCCAAGCTGGTCTTCTTCACCATGGCGATCATCGGCCTGCTCGGCTTCCTCTCGGACTTCGCCCTGCGGCAGGTGCAGAACAAGATGCTGTGGTGGATCGCCCCCAACCAGGGAGCCGCACGATGAGCCGCCCCGCCGTTTCCATCCAGTCCGTCTC
Source organism: Ancylobacter polymorphus (assembly GCF_030813495.1). Taxonomy (GTDB): domain Bacteria; phylum Pseudomonadota; class Alphaproteobacteria; order Rhizobiales; family Xanthobacteraceae; genus Ancylobacter; species Ancylobacter polymorphus. Next base: position 284,674 of record NZ_JAUSUI010000002.1, read on the forward strand.
CAAGCGCTGGACCCCTGAGGGCCGCGCCCCGGTGCTGGCGCTGGACAACCTCAGCTTCGATGTCGCGCCGGGCGAGTTCATCGTCCTGCTCGGCCCTTCCGGCTGCGGCAAGTCCACCCTGCTCTATATGATCGCGGGTCTGGAGGAGGTCTCCGGCGGAACCATCGCCTGCGATGGCGAGCCGGTCACCGAGCCTTCCGCCGAGCGCGGGCTGATCTTCCAGGAAGCCTCGCTGTTTCCCTGGCTCACCATCGCCGACAATGTCGCCTTCGGCCTCGCCGTGCAGCATGTGCAGCCGGTGAAGCGCCGCGAGATCGCGGTCGAGACGCTCAAGCGCGTCGGCCTCGGCGACATGCTGGACAAGAAGCCGGACGAGCTTTCCGGCGGCATGCGCCAGCGCGCCGCCTGCGCGCGGGCGCTGGCCATGCGGCCCAAGGTGCTGATGATGGACGAGCCCTTCGCCGCGCTCGACGTGCAGACCCGCGCCCGCATGCAGGACTTCCTGTTGCAGATCTGGCGCGACAGCGGCGCTTCCATCCTGCTCGTCACCCATTCCATCGACGAAGCCATCTCGCTGGCCGATCGGGTCGTGGTGTTCACCTCGCGCCCCGGCCGGGTGAAGACCATCGTGCCCATCGACCTGCCGCGCCCGCGCGAATCCCGCGATCCGCGCTACCACGCCTATCGCGACCTGTTCACCGAATTGCTGGCCGACGAGGTGGACCGCGCCTTCGCCGAGCAGGAGGCGGTGTAGGCGCCATGGCTGCCCATTTCCTCGCCGCCGCCCTGCCGATCGGCCCGGCGGGCCGCGATCCCGCGCCGCTCTGGCGCGAGGCCGAGGCGGGCATTGCCGCCGCCGCCCGCGCCGGCGCCGGTCTCGTCGTGCTGCCCGAACTCTTCGCCCTTCCCTATGTCGCCGCGGAAGCGCCCGGCGACTGGGCCGTGCTGGCGGAGAGCCTCGACGGGCCAACCGTGACGGTCATACGGGCGGCGGCGATGGAAAGTGGCGCCGCCGTGCTGTTCGGCATGGCGCTGGCGAATGACAGCGGGCGGCCCTTCAACGCCGCTCTGCTCGCCCGGCCGGACGGGCGGGTGGAGGTGCTGGCGCACAAGATCCATCTGCCGCCCGCCGGCCCCGGCGAGCCCTATGGCGAGCCCGATCATTTTTCGCCTGGCGAACCGGCCGTCTGCAGTGTCGAGATCGGCCCGGTCCGGGTGGCGGCCCTCATCTGTTACGACCGCCGCTTCCCGGAATGCTGGCGCGCCGCCGCGCAGGCGGGGGCGGAGGTGGTGGCGGTGCTTGTCGGCGGGCCCGCCCCCTCCGATCCGCAAGGGCTCTACGCCGCCGAACTTCAGGCGAGCGCCCGCGCCAATGCCGTCTACGCGCTGGCCGCGGCCCGCTTCGGCACTGAGACCGTCACCGGCCGGCCGGTGCGCCATGATGGCGAAACCCTCGCCTTCGGCCCCGACGGGGCGCTGCTCGCCCGCGCCGCGCGCGCCGACCGCCGGCCGCTGAGCGTCGCCATCGATCCCGAACGTCTCGCCAAGGCGCGAGAGACCAACGCCACGGCGGCGCGCCTGCGCCTGCCCCGTCAGTTTGAGGTAGCATCATGTCTGAATTGATCGTCCAGGCCCGCTGGGTCGTTACCGGCATCCGCGACCGCTTCACCCCCGAGGTGATCGAGGAGGGCGCGGTGCTCTCGCGCGACGGCGTCATCGTCGCGGCCGGGACGCTGGACGACATGCAGAAGCTGGCCCCAATGGCCGAGGTCCGGAAGTACCCCGACCACGCCATGCTGCCCGGCTTCGTCAACAGCCACCACCATGTCGGCATGACGCCGCTGCAGCTCGGCTCGCCCGACCATGCGCTGGAACTGTGGTTCGCCAGCCGCATGCCCGCCCGCCGGCTCGACCTGACGCTCGACACGCTCTACTCGGCCTTCGAGATGATCGCCTCCGGCGTCACCACGGTGCAGCACATTCATGGCTGGATGCCGGGCGGCTATGACGCCATCCACGGCGCCGCCAGCAAGGTGCTGAACGCCTACCGTTCGCTCGGCATGCGCGCCTCCTATTGCTATGCGGTGCGCGAGCAGAACCGGCTGGTCTATGAGGCGGACGAAGCCTTCTGCGCCCGGCTACCGGCCGATCTCGGCGAAGCGCTGGCCAAGCACCTGAAGTCGCAGGCCATGCCCTTCGACGATTTCCTCAAACTGTTCGACCAGCTGTCGGCCGAGAATGCCGGCCAGGATCTGACCCGGATCCAGCTCGCGCCGGCGAATCTGCACTGGTGCACGGATGAGGGCCTGCAGGCGCTCGACGCCAAGGCCAGGGCGGCCGACGTGCCGATGCACATGCACCTCTTGGAGACCATCTACCAGAAGGAATATGCCCGCCGCCGCACCGGCAAGACGGCGCTGCGCCATCTCCACGATCTCGGCGTGCTGGGCCCGCATATGACGCTCGGCCATGGCGTGTGGCTGAACGAGGAAGATATCGACATCGTCGCCGAGACCGGCACCTGCATCTGCCACAATTGCTCGTCGAATTTCCGCCTGCGCTCCGGCCTCGCCCCGCTCAACCGCTGGGAGGCCAAGGGCATCACGGTCGGCATGGGCCTTGATGAAGCCGGCATCAATGACGATCGCGACATGCTCTCCGAACTGCGCCTCGCTTTGCGCGTCCACCGCGAGCCGGGCATGGAGGACGAGGACGTGCCGACCTGCCCGCAGGTGGTGAAGATGGCGACCGAAGCCGGCGCCATGACCACGGCGTTCGGCGCCAGCATCGGCCGGCTGGATGCGGGCCGCTTCTTCGACGCCGTGCTGATCAACTGGAACAAGGCGACCTATCCCTATCAGGACCCGGACATTCCGATGCTCGACGCGCTGGTGCAACGCGCCAAGATGGGCGCGGTCGACGCGGTCTTCATCAATGGCGAGCGTGTCTATGAGGATGGCCGCTTCACCAAGGTCGATCGCGAGGCGGTGCTGGCGGAGATCGCCGAGACGCTTGGCAAGCCGCGCAGCGAGGACGAGGTCGCCCGCCGCGAGCTTGGCCGCGCCGTGTTCCCCTATGTGAAGAAGTTCTATGAGGGCTATCTGCCCGAGGCCGAGCCGACGCCGTTCTACGCCGCTTCGGCGCGCATCTAACCCCCCGACCCTGCGCGCTGAGAGACGGGCGCCCCGCGTGGGCGCCCTTTTTCGTGTTTGGAGCGTTTTCGAGCGACGTGGATACCGGTTCGCGTGAAGGGCGTGCGCTCACGCAGCCTCAGCGCCGGCGCTCCAGCGTGGCGAAGAACAGCACGGTGAGGCCCAGCACGATCAGCAGCAGCACGAAGGCGGCGGCGGCGCCCTCATTCAGGTGCAGGCCGAGAAAGGCCCGGCGATAGGCGAAGAAGCTGAGCACCTCGGTAGAATTGCCCGGCCCGCCCTTGGTCAGGATATAGGGCAGGTCATAGGTGCGGAATTCGTTGATCAGCTGGATGATGACCGCGATCGCCGCCACCGGCCGCAGCATCGGCAGGGTGATGTACCAGAACTGCTGCAGCGGCGTCGCCCCGTCCACCTCCGCCGCCTCATAGGGATCGCGCGGCAGCGAGGCGAGGCCGGCGGCGAGAATCAGGATGACGAAGGAGGTTTGCTGCCAGATGTCGATCGCCGCCATGGTCCACAGCGCGAAATCGGCATTGCCGAGCCAGTCGAGCCGGGGCAGGCCGAGGCTTTCCATCACCTGGTTGGCGATGCCGAGATTGGGCTGCAGCAGCATGCGCCAGATCAGCGCCACGCTCACCGGCGACATCGCCATGGGAATGGTGAGGATGGCGAAATAGACCGGCTTCATCGTCACCGCGCGGTTCAGCATCAGGGCGACACCGAGCCCGAGCACGAATTCGCCCGCCACCGTGACCACGGAATATTTGATGGTCAGCCACAGCGCGTCCCAGAACAGCGGGTCGCTCATCACGATGGTGAAGTTCTTGAAGCCCGTGAAGGGCTGCAGCATCGGCTTCAGCAAGGTGAGCGAGGAAACCGAGATCAGCGCCGCATAGACCAGCGGCAGGCCCATGACGATGGCCAGCGTGAGAAGGCCCGGTGCCGCGAAGGCCCAGCCGGTGCGCCAGTCCCGATCCGCCAGTGCCGCAAAGCGCATGCGCGTCGTCCGTTACTTCATGAGCGTCGAGAAGAGAGACCGGCGCGCCAGCCGACGAGGGGGAAGGCTGGCGCGCCGTATCGCCGGGAGCCTGCGGGGCTCACGCAGGGTTCCCGGCGGATGGGGTTACTTGTTGAGCAGCTGGGTCAGGCCGTCCGCGGCCGCCTTCAGCGCGTCCTCGGGCTTGGCCTGCCCGCCGGCGGCCAGCGAGAGCTGGGCGCCGAGCACGTCCTCATACTGGGCGGAATAGGCGAAGATCGGGAACGACTTGCCGGAAGCGACGACCTCGAGGCCGGTCTTGTAGAACGGGTACTTCTTCAGCACCGCCGCATCCTCGAACACGTCCGAGCGCACCGGCGCGTGGCCTTCCAGGGCGCGGGCGACGGAGATCTTCTTGCCCTGCACCCATTCGATGAACTTCCAGGCCGCGGCCTTCGATTCATCCGAGGTGTTCTTCGGGATGCCCCAGCCCCAGCCGCCGCTCTCGCCATGGCCGCCGGGCATGACGGACAGCGCCAGCTTGCCGGCCACCTTCGGGCACTTCTCGGCATTGTCGAGCTGCGGCAGCATCCACCAATAGGTGACCATGCTGAAGGCTTCGCCGGCGCACATCAGCCGCATCGTGTCGTCGAGCGTGGCGGAGAGGGCGCCCTGCTGCGCGCCCTTCTGCACGTTCTCGGCATAGAGCTTCAGCGCGGTCAGGCCTTCGGGGCTGTTGAGCACCACCTTGCGGTTGGCATCGAGATAGGCGCCGCCGGCGGAGAACAGATAGTTGGAGAACTCCATCGAATTCGGGTCGCCGCGCTGGCCCTGCATGGCGGCGCCGACGACCGGCGTGTTGGCCTTGAAGAAGGCGGAGAGCGCAACGTAATCGGCGAGCGTGGCCGGCAGAGCCAGCTCCTTGCCGGTCTTGGCCTTGTAGTCCGCCTTGATCTTGGCGTCGTTGAGCAGATCGGTGCGGTAGATCAGGCCCATGGAGTAATTGTACATGGGCAGGATCGGGGTCGCGTCCTTGGTCTGGCCGAGCAGGTCCAGCATGGACGGGATGAACGGCTTCAGGTCGAAGCCGGACTTGGCGATGTAGGGGTTCAGGTCTTCCAGCCAGCCGGCGGCGGGGAATTCGCCCGCCCAGAGGAAGTCGACTTCGAGCAGGTTGTAGTAGCTCTCCGGCGAAACGAGCTGGGCGACCAGCTTGTCGTGCATGTCGCCATAGCCGATCTTCTCGAATTCGACCTTGATGCCGGTCTCCTTCTCGAATTCCGGCAGCAGCTTCTCGATGATCTGCGTCTCCGGCACGTCTTCCATCAGCGCGCGCAGGGTCACGTTCTGCGCCTGCGCCGCACCGGCCGTCGCGAGCAGGGTGGCGCCGAGCAGCGCCGCCTTGAGGCCACACCTAAACTGCATCTCGTTCTCCTGTTCCTCTGGAGCGGGCTTTGCCCGCCTCGTTGGCGCACGCCCGAATGGGCGCGGCGGAAGGCACGCTTACTTCACGCTGCCGAAGGTCAGCCCTTGGACGATGAAGCGCTGGATGAAGCGCGAGGCGATCACCAGCGGCAGCACGGCGAGCACGACGCCGGCGGAAACCTTGGCGATCTGCACGCCGTTGGAGGTCTGGAGCGCGGCCAGCGCCACCGGCACGGTCGCGGTCTGTGGACCGCTCAGCACCAGCGCGAACAGGAACTCGTTCCAGGTGAGGATGAAGCCGAGCACGCCGGCCGCGGCGATGCCGGGTAGGGAGACCGGCAGCACGATGCGCCAGAACGCCCCCCAGGCGGTGGCGCCGTCGGTCTGCGCCGCCCATTCGAGATCGACGGGGATGCCCTCGAAGAACCCCATCAGGATCCAGATGAGGAAGGGCAGGTTGACCGCGGCATAGACGATGATGAGGCCGGTGAGCGAATTGGTGAGCCCCACCGTGCGCAGCAGCGCGAAGGCCGGCAGCACGATGGCGACGGGGGGCAGCATCTGCGTCGCCAGCACGGCGAAGCGCCCGGCCCGGCCGCTGGTCTTGAAGCGGGCGAAGGCATAGCCGGTCATCGCCGCGAAGGGCAGCGCCACCACCACCGAGCCGAAGGCGACGATCAGGCTGTTGAGATAGGACTGGCCGTAGCGGGTGGAGGTGAACAGGGCGACGTAATTGTCGAGCGTCACCGCCGGCATCAGCTCCGGCGAATAGGACAGGTGCTCGGGCAGCAGGCTGGTGCGGATGACCCAGAGCAGGGGCACGAGGATGACGGCGCAGGCGAAGAGAAGTCCGAGATGAAGTCCGATGCGCCGCATGCCGCCCCCTCCCTCAGTTCTGACCGAGGCGGAGGCTGGGACGGGGGAAGGCCCGCGTCGTCTCCGTGTCGAACAGGTGCATGGGGCGCGGATCGAGATAGAGCGGCACGCGCGCGCCCACCGGCGCCGTGAAATGGCGCGACAGCCGCGCGGAAATTTCCTGCGGCTTGCCCGTGCCGGCGCCCGTCCCGATCTGCCCGACCAGAATATTCTCGACGCCGAGCGCTTCCATCGCCACGACGCTGGCCTCGATGGGCGCGTAGCCGGGCTGCGGCGCCTCGTGCAGGTCTTCCGGGCGCAGGCCGAAAATCACTTCGCGCCCGGCGACGGGTGCATAGGCGGCGCGGTGGCGCTCCGGCACCTCGACAGCAAAGCCGTCGCCCACCACCATGAGCGCGTCACCGCGGGCCTCCAGCCGGGCGGGCAGCAGGTTCATCGGCGGGGTGGCGAGGAAGCGGGCGACGAAAGTGTCCACCGGGTCGGCATAGACATCGAGCGGCCGACCGACCTGGATCATCCGGCCGTCGCGCATGATGCAGATGCGGTCGCCCATGGTCATCGCCTCGACCTGGTCATGGGTGACATGGACGATGGTGCGGCCCAGCCGGCGGTGCAGCTTGACGAGTTCGAGCCGCATTTCCGCCCGCAGCTGGGCGTCGAGATTGGATAGCGGCTCGTCGAGCAGGAAGGCGACGGGATCGCGGACGATGGCGCGGCCGAGCGCGACGCGCTGGCGCTGGCCGCCGGAGAGCGCGGCGGGCTTGCGGTCGAGATAGGGGGTGAGGCCGAGCAGCCCCGCCGCCTCGCGGATCTTCTCGTCGATCAACGGGCGGGCGACGCCGCGCATCTTGAGGCCGAAGCCCATATTCTCGCGCACGCTCATATGCGGGTAGAGCGCGTAGGACTGGAACACGACGGCGATGTTGCGGTCGCGCGGGGGCACATTGTTGACGCTGCGCCCGGCGATGCGCAGATCACCCGAGGTGATGCTCTCCAGCCCCGCGATCATGCGCAGTGTTGTCGATTTTCCGCAGCCGGAGGGGCCGAGGAAGATCACGAACTCGCCTTCTCCAATGGAAAGGTCCACGTCGCGGACGCCATAGGCGCCGTTGGCGTAGAGCTTGGAGACATGATCGAGTTCGATCGACGACATCAGCGATCCTTTGCCCATCGGGGCCGGGCCCCGTCCTCGGGTGCGGAGGGAGGAGGAAAACTCCGCCCGCTGCGCCGTCGGCGGGCGGAGTGTAATCGGACAAAAACGAACACCGCAAGCGCTAATTCAAACGCGACTGCATGAAAATCGATCACGTCGCGCGGCGGGCGCGCTCAGGTCGTGTAGACGCCGCCGGTGACGTTGACGCCCTGTCCGGTCATGAACCGCGCCTGTTCCGAGGCGAGGAACACCACGACATCGGCCACGTCTTCCGGCACTTCCAGCCGGCCGAGCGGGGTCTGGGCGATATAGTCGTCGATCACACGCTGCGGGCTCACGCCGCGCAGGCTGGCCTCCCACTCCACCTCACGCGACTGCATGCCGGTGGCCACGAAGCCGGGGCAGACGGCATTGACGCGGACGCCCTTGGCCGCCAATTCGCGCGCCAGCGCCTGCGTCCAGCCGAGCACGGCGAATTTCGAGGCGGAGTAATGCGCGAGGAAGGGGGCGCCGACCTTGGCGGCGAGCGAGGCGGTGTTGACGATGCAGCCCTTGCCCTGCGCCACGAAGTGGCGGGCGGCGATCTGGTTGGTGAGGAAGACGCCGCGCGTATTGACGTCGAAATTGAAGTCCCATTCCTCGTCGGTCAGGTCCAGCGCCCCGCGCATGGTGGAGACGCCGGCATTGGCGACCAGCAGGTCGCAGCCCCCCAGCCCTTCCAGAACCTGCGCGAAGGCGGCCTCGACCGAGGCGCGCTTGCGCACATCCACCTCGACCGCGATGGCGCCGTCGCCAAGCGTGGCCACCGTCTCCTGCGCCGCCGCGAGGTTGATGTCGCCGACGGCGACCCGCACGCCCTGCCTGGCCAGCGCGACGGCAATGGCCCGCCCGATGCCGGTGGCGCCGCCGGTCACAAAAGCGAGGCGGCCCCTCAGCTCGTAATAGGCCGGTACGGGGGCGGAAAGCGGGGGCGGGTTCATGCGGGGCTCCTCATGTTCGCGGGGCAGCTTATATGAACATAAGCGCACATCAAGTGTGTTGTTGTGTTTGATCTTGTGCGTTTAATGGGCTAGACAGGATTGGCCGACCGGCCGCGAATCCGCTCCTCTGCGAGGGAACCGCGATCAGGCAGGGGTGAGCGATGGCCGACGATATGTCCTACCGAGAGAGTGTCCTGGCCGAGCCGTCGGCCGGCGAGGACCGTCCGCGCCCGCTCTCGCATGTACGCCACGCCCGGATTCTGGATCATCTCGCCGCCGCCGGTTCCGTTGGCGTCGCGGCTCTCGCGACCGAACTCGGCGTGTCCGACATGACCATCCGTCGCGATCTGCTGGAGCTGGAGCGCGACGGAAGGCTGCTGCGCGTGCATGGCGGGGCGGTACTGGCGGAGACGCCGGCCAGCAGCGTCGCCATGGACAGCGAGGAGCCGCGCTTCGACGCCCGCCTGCGCCGCGGCAGCGAGGCCAAGGCCGCCATCGCCGCCTGCGCCGCTGGCATCATCGCCGGCTACCGCACCTGCGCCATCGATGTCGGCACCACCACCTATCTGATGGCCGGGCATCTGCGCGAGGCGGACCATCTCAAGGTCTTCACCAACAGCCTGCGCGTCTCCGCCCATCTCGATGGCGGCGCGCCGGAAGTCTATGTCGCCGGCGGCCGGGTGCGCCCGGAGGAGATGTCGGTGTGGGGCCCCACCGCCGTCGCCCAGTTCGAGAAGCTGTGGTTCGATGTCGCCGTGCTCGGCACGTCGGGCATCACGGCGGAAGGCTTCTTCGATTATTCCTTCGAGGACACTGACATGAAGCGCGTCTATCTGCGCCGGTCGGGGTTCAAGATCCTTCTGTGCGACAGCGCGAAGTTCCAGCGCATGTCTCTGGTCCAGGTCGGCACGCTTGCCGACATCAACCTGCTCGTCACCGACGCCGAGCCGCCCCCGCGCATCGCCGCCGCCCTCGCCGCGGCGCGTGTCGAGGTGCGGCTCGCGCCGCCCGCCGCCGGACAGTGAGGCGCCGCGCGCGCCGTCCCCTCAAGGAGAGTTGCAATGGTTTTCGAGTGTTTCGGCGCCAAGAAGAAGGTCGTCATCGCCATGGCCCATATCGGTGCCCTGCCCGGTGCGCCGCTCTATGACGCCGATGGCGGCCTCGACAAGCTGATCGAGGGCGTGCTCGCCGATGTCGAGAAGCTGCAGGCCGGCGGCGTCGACGCCATCATGTTCGGCAATGAGAACGACCGTCCCTACGTGTTCAAGGGGTCGCCCGCCTCCATCGCCGCCATGTCGGCCATCGTGCAGGCGGTGAAGCCGAGCCTGAAAGTGCCGTTCGGCGTGAACTATCTCTGGGACCCCGTCGCGACCGTCGCCATCGGCGCCGTCACCGGGGCCAGCTTCGTGCGCGAGATCTTCACCGGCCTGTTCGCCTCCGACATGGGCCTGTGGGAGCCGAACTGCGCCGAGGCGGCGCGGCTGCGCCACGACCTCAAGCGCGACGACATGAAGATGCTGTTCAACATCAATGCCGAGTTCGCGCATTCGCTCGACCAGCGGCCGATCGAGCTGCGCGCCAAGAGCGCGGTGTTCTCCTCGCTCGCCGACGCCATCCTCGTCTCCGGCCCGATCACCGGCCAGCCGGCCGACCAGTCGCACCTCAAGAAGGTGGCGGAGACGGTGAAGGACGTGCCGATCTTCGCCAATACCGGCGTCAATATCGACAATATCCGCGACATCTTCTCGGTGGCCTCGGGTGTCGTCATCGGCACCCATTTCAAGGTGGACGGCAACACCTGGAATGCGGTGGAGCAGGCCCGGGTGTCGCGCTTCATGGATGTGGTGAACTCCATCCGCTGATCTGAACCTTCAGCCTGTCCTCATCCCGGCACGGCGAGCGCCGTGCCGGGATGAGGCTTGCCTTACCCCCACGCGGCCGCGCGCCACGATGAGGTCTTCACGATGAGCTGCGTCCTCGGCCTCGATATCGGCACCACCTCCACCATCGGCCTGCTGTTGCGGCTGCCGGGGGAGATCCTGGCCGTCGCCTCGCGGCCGGTGACGCTGACCTCCCGGCACGCCGGCTGGGCGGAGGAAGACCCCGCCGAGTGGTGGGCCAATGTCTGCGCGCTCAGCCATGAACTCATCGCGCGCGCCGGCATCGACGCCGCCGAGATTTCCGCCGTCGGCGTCACCGGCATGCTGCCGGCCGTGGTGCTGCTGGACGGGGCCGGAAACCTCCTGCGCCCCTCGATCCAGCAGAGCGACGGGCGCTGCGGGGCGGAAGTGGCGGAACTGCGCGCCGAGCGCGACGAGGCCGCCTTCATCGCCAAGGCCGGCAACGGCATCAACCAGCAGCTCGTCACCGCCAAGCTGCGCTGGATCGCCCGCCACGAACCGGACGTGTTCGCCCGCATCGCCACCGTGTTCGGCTCCTATGATTATGTGAACTGGCGCCTCACCGGCGAACGGGCGGTGGAGCAGAACTGGGCGCTGGAGGCCGGCTTCGTCGATGTCTCCCGCCACGCCATCGACGACGATCTCGTTGCCTGGGCGGGCATTCCCCGCAGCGCCATACCGCGCAAGACCGCCTCGCATGAGGTGATGGGCCATGTCTCGCCGCAGGGCGCGGCGGCCACCGGCCTTGCGGTCGGCACGCCGGTCATCGGCGGCGCGGCGGACATGATCGCCTCGGCGCTGGGCGCCGGCGTCACCCAGCGCGGCGACATCCTTTTGAAGTTCGGCGGCGCCATTGACGTGCTGGTGGCCACCGACCAGGTGAAGCCGGACCCGCGGCTTTATCTCGATTATCACCTCATCCCCGGCCTCTTCATGCCCAATGGCTGCATGGCGACCGGCGGCTCGGGGTTGAACTGGTTCGTGCGCAACTTCGCCGGCGGCGAGGCGGCGGCCGCGGAGAAAGCCGGGCTCAGCCTGCACCAGCATCTCGACACGCTCGCCGAGACGCGTCCGGCCGGCGCGGACGGTCTTACCGTGCTGCCCTATTTCCTCGGCGAGAAGACGCCCATTCACGACCCCGCGGCGCGCGGGGCGATCGACGGGCTCACCCTTTCGCACGATATCGGCCATGTCTGGCGGGCGCTGCTGGAAGGCTATGCCTATGCCTGCGCCCACCATGTCGAGGTGCTGGCCGACATGGGCCACTCCGCCGGCCGCGTGCTGGTGTCCGATGGCGGCTCGAATTCGCGCGTGTGGATGCAGATCGTCGCCGATGTGCTGCAGCAGCCGGTGCACCGGCTGAAAGGCCATCCCGGCTCCTCGCTCGGCGCGGCCTGGACGGCGGCGGTGGGCATCGGCGCGGCGGAGTGGGGCGGCATTTCCCGCTTCGTCGAACAGGACGAGACCTTGCAGCCGAACCCGGCCTTTGCGGCGATCTATGCCGCCGGCTATGCCCGCTACCGCGATCTCTATCGCCGCCTCGAAGGGCGCCCTTCATGAGCGCGCCGCGCCTCAGGGCGGTGGCCTGGGACATTGACGGCACGCTGATCGACAGCGAGCCGCTGCATCACCGCGCGCTGCTTGCCGCCTGCCGGGCGCTCGGCAGCGATCTCTCGGACCTGCCCGACCAGGCCTTTCGCGGCATCCATATGGGCGATGTGTGGAAGCTCGTCTCTCCGCGCCTCGCCGCCGAGGTGACCGAGGCCGAATGGGCGGCGCTGATCGACACGCACTATACCGAGAACCGCGCCAGCCTCATCGCCCTGCCGGGCGCCGTCGCCACCATCCGCGCGCTGGAGAAGCTCGGCGTGGCGCAGGCCTGCGTCTCCAATTCCAGCCGCTCGGTGGTGGACGCCAACATCGCCGCGCTCGGCATCGCTGACGCCATCGCCTTCTCGCTCAGCCTCAACGATGTCACGGCGGGCAAGCCGGACCCCGAGCCCTATCGCCGCGCCTGCGCCCGGCTCGGCCTGCCGCCCGAGAGCGTGGCGGCGGTGGAGGACAGCCGCTCTGGCGCGCTCTCCGCCCGCGCGGCCGGGCTGTTCGTGGTGGGCTACACCCCGACCGGCGGTGGCTTCGAGGCGGTCGACCTTGAGATCGACCGGCTGGAGGATTTGCTGGCGCTGTTCTCGTAACGCACGCGCCGCTCAGCGAGCGGCACGCTAGACCAGCAGTTCCTCCAGCGCATCGACCAGCAGGTCGGCATGCGCCGTGGTCACGCACAGCGGCGGACGGATCTTCAGCACATTGCCATAGCGGCCGGCGGCGCCGATGAGGATGCCGTGGTCGCGCAGCCCGTTGATCAGCCGCTTGGCGAGGTCGGGTGCCGGGCCCTTTTCGGTGCCGAACTCGATGCCGAGATAAAGCCCGGCCCCGCGCACGGCGGTGATGGGTGCGCGCGCCTGCAGCCGCGTCAGCCGCGCGGTGAGGTGCCGCCCGACCCGCGCCGCATTGGCGATGAGGTCGTCCTCCTCGATCGCCTCCAGCACGGCGAGCCCGGCTGCGCAGGCTGCCGGGCTGCCGGCGAAGGTGTTGAAATAGCCGAAATCGGCGCAGAAGGCGTCGAGGATCTCCGGGCGGGTGACGAGGCCGGCGATGGGGTAGCCATTGCCCATCGGCTTGCCCATGGTGACGATATCCGGCACCAGCCCGTGGCGGGAAAAGCCCCACATGCCGGCGCCGGTGCGCCCGAAGCCAGGCTGCACCTCATCGGCGATGAACAGCCCGCCGGCCGCGCGTACCACCTCGACAGCGGTTTTCAGGAAGCCCGGCGGGTCGGCATAGACGCCGTCGGAGGAGAAGATGGTGTCGACCAGCAACCCGGCGAAGCCGATGCCGTCCGCCTTCAGCGCCGCGATCTCCGCCTTCACCGCGTCGGCGAAGCCCTGCGCCACATCATTGCCGAACAGCGCCGGGTCGGGCGGCGGCACGGTGCGGACATGGCGCGGCGGCGCGCCGGTCTTGTAGGAGGAGGGCGAGACCTCGGTGACGGTGGCGGTGTTGCCGTGATAGGCGGCGCGGGTGACGATGATGCCCTCCGCGCCGCTCGCCTTTCGAGCCAGCCGCAGGGCAAGGTCGTTGCTCTCGCTGCCCGTGCAGGTCAGCACCACATTGCTCAGCGCGGCCGGGAAGGTGGCGAGCAGCTTTTCCGCGTAATCATGCGCCACATCGAACAGATAGCGCGAATGGGTGTTGAAGCTGCCGATCTGCGCCCGCACCGCCTCCACCACCTTGGGGTGGCAGTGCCCGACGCTGGGGACGTTGTTGTAGAAGTCGAGATAGGCCCTCCCGTCGGAGGCGTGGATCGTGGCGCCTTCCGCCCGCAGGATGCGCAGCGGCTCGTCATAGAACAGCACCGAGCCCGCCCCGAAGGCGCGGCGGCGGCGCTCCACCAGCGCGGCGACATCGGGCGCCATCGCGCCGGTGGCGCCGGAGAAGGCGTTGAGATCGAGAATCTGCCGTTCCGGCTGCGCGTCCGGCCGCGTCATGATGCTGCCCTCCCGGCCACGGCGCGTGGCTGCTGCGCGTCATAGGTGGCGAGAAAGGCGCGGGCGAGGTCCACCGTGCCATGGGTATAGCCTTCGCCCAAAGCCTGCGCGGTCGGGGTTTCCGCATGCGAGGCGATCCAGGCGGTGAGCAGCAGCCGGCGCAGCATGATGAACACCGGCAGCAGCGCGCAGTCCTCCTCGGCGAGCGGCGCGACCGTGCGATAGCCCTCGATCCACGCCGCCTGCAGCGTCGGAATATACGGCTCGTGCTCGCTGAAGCTCACGGCAGAGGCGAAGTCGTAGAGATACCAGCTGAAGCCGCAATCATCGAAGTCGATCACCGAGAGCGTGTCGCCCTCCACCAGCAGATTGGCGAGCCGCATATCGGCATGGACGAGGCCGAAACGCGCGTCGTCGGTGCCATAGTCGTCCAGCAGGTCGCGCAGCACCGCGTCGGTGCGCTCCAGCACGGCGCGGCCCTCAGGCGTCAGGCCCGGCGCGGCGCGCCAGTCGCCCCACAGCTTCACCTTGCCCAGCATGGCGTCATAGTCCCAGCGCTTGCGGGTGAAGCCTTCGGGGCGCTGCCAGGCGCGGGCGTGAAGGTGCAGCCGGGCATTGATGGCGCCGAGCTCGCGGTACCAGCGGGCGAGGTCGTCGCCCTCCGCCGGCTCGCGCCCCGGCAGCAGCTCGAACGCCACGGCATGGCGGCGGGTGCCGTCCTCGTCGAGATCGGCGATCAGCCCGCCGTCGACCTGCGGCACCGGGGTCAGCGTCGCCACCACGCCCGCGCGCCCCAGCGCGGTGAGCCAGGCGAGTTCGGATTCGATCTCCGCGCGGCTGTGATAACCCGGCCGGTGGACGCGGAACACCAGCGCGCGCCCGCTCGCCGGGTCCTCGGCGCGGAAGGTGGCGTTCTCGGAAATGGTGAGCAGCCGCACCTCGCTCGCGTCGGAGAGGCCCCAGCGCGGCAGGGCGGCGCGCAGGGCGTTCTCGATCCGGCTGAGGAAGGCGGCGTCATAGATCGGCTGGGTCATGGCTTTACGTCTCGGCAATAGTGATCTCGACCCGCGCCCGCCCCAGCGCCCGCGCCACCGCGCCTTCGGGCGCGCGGTCGGTGACGAGGTGCTGGATGTCGGGAATGCGGGCCCAGATGGCGAGCGAGGGCACGTCGAATTTCTGGTGGTCGGAGACGATGATGGTCTGCGCCGCCCGGTTCATCATGGCGCGGTAGACATAGGCGGCATCCGGCTCGGCATCGGCGAGGCCGTCCGTGGTGATGCCTGATATGCCGAGAATGGCGCGGTTCACATTGTAGTTCTGCAGGAACTCGCCGGTTTCCACCCCCACCATCATGCCCTCGCGCGCATTGTAGCGGCCGGGGCACATGATGACCTCGATGGTCGGGTTGGCGGAGACCACCGTCGCCACCGAGAAGGAATGGGTGATGATGGTGAGGTCGCGGCAGGCGGCGGCCATGCGGCGGGCGACATGGGTCGTGGTGGCGCCGGCGCCGATGGCGATCACCTCCTTCGGGGCGATCAGCTTCACCGTGGCGGCGGCGATGGCCTCGCGCTCGGCCACCATCAGCCCGTGCCGCTCGGTGACGGAGGGTTCGGAGGCCAGGGGCCGCACTGCGCCGCCATAGGTGCGGTTGATCAGCCCCTTCTCGCCCAGCTCGAACAGGTCGCGGCGGATCGTTTCCGTCGAGACGTTGAGCTCGGTGGCGAGGTCGCCGACGCGCGCCGAGGCCGAGGCGCGCATTTCGGCGAGGATGCGCGCCTGCCGCGCCGCCTTGTCGAGGCGGGGCGGGCGGCGCCCGGCGCGCGTATCGGGCTCGGCCCTGTCCTTCGGTGCGGCGCCGTTCATGCCGCCGCCCGCCGCCGCAGCAGGATGCCGATCAGCCCCCCGGCCAACAGCAGGCAGGCCGCGCCCAGCGTCGCCATGGTGCCGAGCGCCGGCACCATCGGCGTGTAGCCGGCCACCATCTTGGCGTAGAGCCATTCGGGAATCGTCGAGTCGGCACCCGTTGTGTAGAGCGAGAGCGGGAAATTGCTCCAGGACAGCAGGAAGGCGAACAGCATGCCGGACCAGATGCCCGGCCACAGCAGCGGCAGCGTCACCTCGCGGAACACCTGGGTGCGCGAGCAGCCGAGATCATAGGCCGCCTCTTCCAGCGACGGGTCGAAGCCATAGACCTGGATGGCGATGACCAGCGTCACGACAGGCACGATCCAGATCATGTGGGCGAACACCGCCGTCATCCAGCTTGTCTGGATGCCCACCGCGTTGAAGCCGAGCAGCATGGCCAGCCCCAGCACCGGCTGGGGGAAGAAGATCGGCAGCAGGATGAGCTTCTGGTAGAGCTTGCGCCCCTTCCACTCATAGCGGGCGAAGGCCAGCGCGCCGAAGGTGGCGATGACGACGGAGAACACCGTCACCAGCAGCGCGATCGCGATCGAGGTCTTCACGATCATGCCGATCTCGATCGAATCCAGCGTCTTCTGCCACCATTCGGTCGAGTAGGTTTTGATCGGAAAGCCGAAATACCGGCTCTTGTTGAAGCTCGCCAGCGCCCCGCAGACGATGGGCAGGTAGATTGCGACGAGGACGAACGCCGTCCACGCCCAGATGGCGGCATTGGTGCGCTTGTGGCCCATGGCTCAGCGCCTCCCCAGCATGCGGTCGAGATCGAGCTTCGACAGGGCGAACAGGGTCAGCGCACCGATGAAGAAGGTGACGAGCACCGCCAGCGCCGAGCCGAGCGGCCAGTTCTGCGAATAGGTGAAGGCGATTTCGATATCGTGCGAGATGACGATGATCGACTGGCCGCCGAGTATCTTCGCTTCCGCCGTGGCGCCGATGGCGAGCACGAAGGTGAGCAGCATGCCGATGAGAATGCCCGGCATGGCCAGCGGCAATTCGATCTCGCGCCAGATGAACAGCCGCCCGGCGCCGAGGTCGCGCGCCGCGTCCACGAGGTCGCGCGGCACGAGGGCGAGGCCGAGCGTCATCGGAAACAGCATGAAGGGCAGGTAGGTGTAGACCATGCCGAACAGGGTGACGCCCGGCGTGTACAGCACTTCCGGCCCGCCGGAGAGGCCGAGCCATTTCAACGTGCCGTCGAGCACACCGTTCTTGATGAAGAACAGCACCCAGCCATAGAGCCGCACATTCTCCGAGACGAACAGCGGGAAGACGAAGAACACGCTGATCAGCGCCGACCAGCGGCCGAACACCATGTTGAGCCCATAGGCGATGGGGTAGGCGATGACGGCGAGGATCGCCACGGTCAGCAGCGCCAGCCCGCAGGACCACAGGAAGGACAGCCACACCGTGTTGGAGGGGTCGAACAGCGTGGCGAAATTCGTCAGCGTGAAACTGGTGAAGACATCGAAGCTGCGCGGCGTGGCGAAGGCATAGCCGAAGATCGCCACCAGCGGCGCGAGAAAGCCGATGCCGAGCAGGATCGCGACCGGGAGCGCACAGCGCGCACCGACCGAGAGCATCCGGGCATGGCGCAGCTGGCGGGCGCTTTCGGCGGCGGCCCCCGGCGCGGGGGCGAGGGCGAGATCGGCCATGCTCAGCTCTCCAGCGTGAAGGCGTCGGCGGCGTCCCAGCCGAGCGTCACCTGGCGGTCGAGGCTGGCGGGCAAAGCGCGCCCGCGGGAGAGCTCGACCAGCATCACCTTGGCCCCGACCCGCACCTGATACTGGATGCGCGAGCCGAGCGAATATTCGTTATAGACCACGCCCCCCAGCCGGTTGTCGGCGCTCTCGCCGGGGCCGAGAATGCGCATGAATTCGGGCCGCACCACCACGAAGGCCTCGTCCAGCACGGCGCCGCTGCGCGGCGGCGCGAGCGTGAAGGTGCCCGGCACGTCGACGCCCTGCCAGCTGCCATCCGCGGCGCGCTTCACCTTCAGCGTGTTCACCTCGCCGACGAATTCGCAGACGAAGCGGTCGACCGGCGCGCCGTAGATTTCCTCCGGCGTGCCTACCTGCACCAGCCGGCCGGCGCGCATCACGCCGATGCGGTCGCTCATCACCATCGCCTCTTCCAGCGAATGGGTGATGTAGATGAAGGTCTTGCCGGTCTCCCGGTGCAGATCCTTCAGTTCCTTTTCCAGCGTCTTCTTCAGCTTGTAGTCGATGGCCGAGAGCGGCTCGTCGAAGAACAGCACTTCCGGGTCATAGGCCAGCGCCCGGGCGAGGGCGACACGCTGGCGCTCACCGCCCGAGCACTTCATCACGTTCTTGTCGAAATAGCTTTCCGGCAGGCGGACGATGCGCATCAGTTCCAGCGCCCGCGCCTTGCGGGCGGCCGCATCCACGCCCTTCACCTTGAGCGGGAAAGCGATGTTCTCGCCCACGCTCTTGTGCGGGAACAGCGCCAGCGACTGGAAGACGAGGCAGGTCGGCCGCTTGTTTGGCGGCACATCGTTGATGAGCTTGCCGTGCAGGGTGATGTTGCCCTCGCTCGGCGTGTCCATGCCGGCGAGCATGCGCAACAGCGTGGTCTTGCCCGAGCCCGAGGGGCCGACAATGGTGAGGAACTCGCCCTCGCGCACATCGAGGTCGATGTTCTCGACGGCGGTGAAGGCACCGAACGTCTTGCGGATGCCGACCAGCTGAAGGATCGGTTTCGGCAGTTCGGTGCTCAGGGCGTCGGCCGGCAGGGTCTGGAGCATCAGGTCTTCCGTCATGAGCCGGTGGCGGGCGATCGCCGCCGGTGGTCGAGGATGTCGATCGTTCCTATCCGCCCCTCATCGCCGGGCTTGACCCGGGGACCCAGCTGTTTCCGCCGTCGCGCGGCGTTGCCCCTGGGTGGCCGGGTCAAGCCCGGCCATGAGGGCAGGATGAGGTAAAGGACGCAGGTCCGAGCCGCCTCAGCCCCGCAGGCGCTTGGCGGCGTTCATCAGGTCGAGCGCCTTGTCGTAATCCGGCACGATGTCGTATTCGACCGAGCGCGCCATCTCCTCGTCCAGGCTGTCCCACTGGATGGCGTCGAGCTCGTCCTTGGTGAACAGGTCGAAGCACGCCTTGCTGCCCATCTGCGCCACCGGGTTGAACGTGCCCTCGGCGAAGGCGACGGTGTGGGCGATATCGGGCGCCTGCACATATTTCAGGAACTCGAGCGCCAGAGGCGACAGGTTCGGGTTGTTCACCGTGGAGGTGATCTCGATCCAGGCGATGCCGCCCTTGCCGCCGGGCAGCGGGCCTTTCAGCGGGGTGATGCCGCGCAGGTTGGGGTGGCCGTCGGCGCGGGCCGGGGAGACGGAATAGGTGCCGCCGGTCATGTGCAGGTCGATCTCACCGGAAATCAGCGCCTGGTTCATCGAGGCGATGTCGCCGATCAGCTTGGCGCCCTTGAAGACGCGCTTGGCGGTTTCCTCGAACTTGGCGAACTCCTCCGGCGTATGCACCTTGAACGGGTCGATGCCGGCGATGATGAAGATGTTGAAGACATTCCAGTCGTCGGATTCGAGAATGCCGTATTTGCCGGCGAGCGCGGGGTCGTTGAACAGGTCCCAGCCGGTGTCTTCCGCCGTCTTGCGGGAGATCTTGTCGGTATTGACCACGAAGCTGTAGGGCCCGAAGCGCTGGGCCATGCCGATCAGCTCGGTGCCGCTGTCGCTCATCGCCCATTTATAGGGCGGCTTGAACATCGGCAGCATCTTGTCGAAATAGGGCTCGAACTCGGCCTTGGGCAGCGGCTTGATCAGCTTTTCGGGCAGCATCACCTTGCGTGCCCAGGGATTGTTGACGTTGATCAGGTCCCAGGTGTTGATCTCGCCGGCGCGCAGCCGGTTGATCATGGTGGGGTCGTTGGTCAGGCTTTCCGCCTTCACCGTCGCCCCGGTCTTGGAGCGGAACGGGTCCAGCACCTGGGCGGAGTTGTAGCCCTCCCAGCACAGGATGTTCAGCTCCTTTTCCCGCGCCGCGAACGCCTTGTTGGCGTTGAACAGCGGCCCGGCGGCGGCAAGCGCACCGAAGCCCGCCCCCATGCCTTTCAGTACCGACCTTCTCGAAACAGGCGCCATCTCGAAGTCCCCTCTGGATTGTTGGCGCGGAACGTCGGGCGGCCGCGCATGCGTTCGGCATTCGTCCTGCGGCATCCGTGGTGGGCGGATGTGGTAGATATGTTGGACTGTGTGAGATCCTAAACATCTGGATTTGGGCTTTACAACACCAAATTTGCGGCCCAACCTGATGAAAAGGAGGGCAGCCTGTTTTGCAGGCATGCCAGCCGACGGCATTTTCATTTGCCGGATAATAAACTCCAGAGAACATCGGGACCCGCCGCATCATGTTTACCTCGCTTGAAGGCAAGACCGTCATCGTCACCGGGGCCAGCAAGGGGATCGGGCGCGGCCTCGCGCTGCGCTTCGGCCAGGCCGGGCTCAATGTGCTGGTGGTGAGCCGTTCGCTCGCCGAGGCCGGGAAGGTGGCGGCCGAGATCGGCCCCAGAGCCTCCGCCTTCGCCGCCGACGTGACCAAGGCCGAGGACATGGCGGCGATGGCCGCCGCCGCGCTGGAGCGCTACGGCGCCATCGACGTGCTGTGCGCCAATGCCGGCATCTTCCCCGCCGCCAAGCTCGGCGACATGACGGGCGAGGATTTCGACCATGTCATGGGCACCAATCTCAAGGGCACCTTCCTCTCCGTCTCCGCCGTGCTGCCGGCGATGAAGGCGGCGAAGAAAGGCCGCATCATCATCACCTCCTCCATCACCGGGCCGATCACCGGCTTTCCCGGCTGGACCCATTACGGCGCCTCCAAGGCCGGGCAGATGGGCTTCATGCGCACGGCGGCGATCGAGCTGGCGCCGTGGAACATCACGGTCAACGCCGTCATGCCCGGCAACATCCTCACCGAGGGCATGGAAGGCATGGGCGAGGCCTATATCGCCTCCACCGCCGCCTGCGTGCCGATGAAGAAGCTCGGCAGCGTGTTCGACATCGCCAATGCGGCGCTGTTCTTCGCCAGCGAGGAAGCCGGCTACATCACCGGGCAGGGCATGGTGATCGATGGCGGCCAGGTGCTGCCGGAATCGCCGATGGCGCTGGATGAGATGGGCACCGCCTGAGGCGCGAGAACACCTCAGAACGTCGCGGCGAACATCAGCATCAGCTGGCTGGCGGCCTGCTCCGCCACCGGCAGGCCCTGCGCCGTGGGCCGGAAACCGTCCGCGCGGTAGAGATTGTAGTCGTATTGCAGCGTGACGGTGAAAGGCCCGGCCGGGGTCCAGCTGAGATTGGCGCCGACATTCACATTGTCGATGGCTGACGCGCCATAGGTGACCTGCGCCAGCGGGTCATCGACGGCGAAGCGTCCATAGCCGCCGAAAAAGGCCGAGTTCCACCGGTCGTTCCAGTTGTGCAGATACTGGCCCACAGCGCTCCAGCCGCGCACCTTGACCAATGAGCCGTCCAGCCGCCGAAACGCGTCGGGCGCGGTGAGGCGCCCGCTGGGGTCGATGAGGCCGAGATAGGAGGTCGCCCCGTCGGCATAGGCGGCCTGAAGATAAAGCGTGTCGCCCGTGCCCAGCGTCGGCAGGTTGAACATCACCCCCGCCTGCAGCGCATAGCCCCACACATGGGTGGAGGCGCCGATGCGCTCGCTCACCGGCGCCTGCGCGAGCTGGTGCAGCGCGCCGGAGAGCTGGAAGTCGCCCCAGTCCCCGCTCTGGCCAAAGGTGGCGACAAGCTCCGGCAGGCGCGTGGCGGGGCTCCCGGAAGCGTCATCCGTCCGTGAGGCTGTCCCCTCCGCGACGACGGGCAGGATGCCATTGTCGCGCTCGGCCGAACTTTCCAGGGCCAGCCGCGCGGTGAAGCCGGCCGGCAGGTTCCAGGTGTAGCCCAGCACAGAGATCTGCGTCTGGTCGCCAATGGTCACCGGGTCGGTGCCCATCACATTGGCATTGGCGTAGAAATCGAAGAAGGACTGGTGATAGCCCATCGTGAAGCCGGCGAATTCGATGCGCATGTCATAGGGCTGGAAGTCCGCCCGGTCGGTGAGAGCCTCCCCCCAGGGGTCGGCGCCGCGCCAGATGAGGCGCACATCGGTATAGGAGCGCAGCGTGCCATAGTCGGTCTGGGTGCGCGCATCGGTGACGAAGCCGAAGGTGGATAACCAGTAGGCGCGGGCATTGCCGGCGGGATAGTCCGTGTAGCTGTTGGCGTAGGTTTCCGCCCAGAGATAGCCGCCGATCCGCAGGCAGGTGCCGGTCTCCGGGATAAGGACGAAGCCCGGCCCTTCTGCCGTGCAGGCGCGCAGAAGGCGGGCGGCGTAGGCGGGGGCGGGCGGCTCGCCAGCGTCGGCCGGGGTCGCGAAGGCGCAGAAGAGGGCGAGCAGCGCCGCCGCGCGTGCCCCCACGCTGCCCCCGTCCCGGGGGCGGGCCGGGCTCGGCGGGCATTGCCCTGCGGCTTTTGCTGGTTCAAAGCGCATGAGACGTTAAATATCAGCCCGCTTCGCTATTGATGAGGGCGTGATGGCCGATTCGCACTGTCTCTATCGCCACGGCTTCCTGCGCCTCGGCACCGCCGTGCCGCGCGGCCGGGTGGCGGATGTCGGCTTCGCCCTCGCCGAGCATCTCGCTCTGGCGCGCGAGGGCGAGGCGCGCGGCATCGGCGTGCTGCTCTATCCCGAGCTCGGCCTGTCCTCCTACGCCATTGACGACCTGCTGTTTCAGGACGCGCTGCTCGACCGGGTGGAGGCGGCGATCGCCGAGATGGTGGCCGCCTCGCGCGATCTGTTTCCGGTGCTGGTGGTCGGCGCGCCGCTGCGCCGCGAGGGCCAGCTGTTCAACACGGCGGTGGTGATCCATCGTGGCGCGATCCTCGGCGTGGTGCCCAAAGGCTACCCGCCGAACTACCGCGAATTCTACGAGCGTCGGCACTTCACCCCCGGCCTCGGCACGACGGGCAGCATCGCGGTGGCGGGCATGGACGTGCCCTTCGGCACCGATCTCCTGTTCCGCTCCGGCGGCGCGGTGCCCTTCACCTTCCATGTCGAGATCTGCGAGGATCTGTGGGTGCCGCTGCCGCCCTCCACGCGCGGCGCGCTGGCGGGCGCGGAAGTTCTGCTCAACCTGTCCGCCAGCAACATCACCATTGGCAAGGCGCGCCACCGCCGGCTGCTCTGCGCCGGCCATTCCGCCCGCTGCCTCGCCGCCTATGCCTATTCCGCCGCCGGGCCGGGCGAATCCACCACCGACCTCGCCTGGGACGGACAGGCCGCCATCTTCGAGAATGGCGACTGCCTCGGCGAAAGCGAGCGCTTTCCGGAAGGGCCGACGTTGCTCGCCGCCGATGTCGATCTGGAGCGCCTGCGCCAGGAGCGCATGCGCATGAACACGTTCGGCGAGACCATGCGCGAGGAGGGGGCGGCAGGCTTCCGCCGCATCGGCTTCTCGCTTGAAACCCCGCCCGCTCCGGCGCCGCTGGAGCGGATCTTCGAGCGCTTCCCCTATGTCCCGGCCGACCCGGAACGCCTCGCCGAGGATTGCTACGAGGCCTATAACATCCAGGTGCAGGGCCTCGCCCAGCGGCTCGCCTCGTCCGGCGTCCGCCGCGCGGTGATCGGCGTTTCCGGCGGGCTCGATTCGACGCAGGCGCTGCTGGTGGCGGTGCGGGCGATGGACCGGCTCGGCCGGCCGCGCAGCGACATTCTCGCCTATACGCTGCCCGGCTTCGCCACGTCGGATGCCACCCGCGCCAATGCGCAGGCGCTGATCGAGACGCTCGGCGTCACCGGCGGCGAGATCGACATCCGCCCGGCGGCGCGGCAGATGCTGGCCGATCTCGGCCACCCCTTCGCCGGCGGCGAGCCGGTCTATGACGTGACCTTCGAGAATGTGCAGGCGGGGCTGCGCACCGACTATCTGTTCCGCCTCGCCAACCAGCAGGGCGGGCTGGTGGTCGGCACCGGCGACCTCTCGGAGCTGGGGCTCGGCTGGTGCACCTATGGCGTCGGCGACCACATGTCCCATTACAACGTCAACGCCTCGGTGCCGAAGACGCTGATCCAGCACCTCATCCGCTTCGTCGCTGCCTCGGGCGACGTGTCGGCGGCGACCGCGCGGGCGCTGGAAGCCGTGCTCGCCACCGAAATCTCGCCGGAACTGGTGCCGGCGGAGGCGGGAGCAACCATCCAGTCGACCCAGCAGGTGGTGGGGCCCTACGCGCTGCAGGATTTCAACCTCTACTACCTCACCCGCTATGGTTTCCGCCCCTCGCGCATCGCCTATCTCGCCTTGCACGCCTGGGGGGACGCTTCGCGCGGCGCCTGGCCGGCAAATGTCCCGGAGGAGGACCGGCGCGCCTATAGCCGCGCGGAGATCCGCCACTGGCTGCGCCTGTTCCTCAAGCGCTTCTTCGCCAACCAGTTCAAGCGCTCGGCCCTGCCCAACGGACCGAAAATCACCTCGGGCGGCTCGCTCTCGCCGCGCGGCGACTGGCGCGCGCCGTCCGATGCGAGTGCGCAACTCTGGCTCGATGAGCTCGACGCGAACTTCCCCGAGGACGCCTGAGAAACGCAGCCCGCCAGAATGAGGAGCCGCGCGGCCAGCCGCGCGGGCGTGAGCCCATGACCGACGACACCACCCCGCACAGCTACCGCCTCGCCGCGCTCGACCAGGATTTCATCCTCAGTGATTCCATGCGCGGCGTGCGCTTCCTGTTGGAATACGCCAAGCCGGAGGAAGAGCTGCGGCGCTGGCGCATCCGCTCCACCCTCGTTGTGTTCGGCTCGGCGCGGGTGCGGGAGAACGGGCCGGGCCGCCAACCCTTCATCTATGAGCAGGCGCGCGCCTTCGGCCGCCTCGCCTCCCAGCGCGGTGGCGCGCTCGATGTGGCGGAAGGCGGCTACCGCGACAATGTCATCGCCACCGGCGGCGGGCCGGGGGTGATGGAGGCGGCCAATCGCGGCGCCTATGAGGTGGCGGCGCCGAGCATCGGCTTCAACATCACCCTGCCGCATGAGCAGGTGCCGAACCCCTACACCACGCCGCAGCTGACCTTCCGCTTCCACTATTTCGCCATGCGCAAAATGCACCTCGCCATGCGCGCCAATGCGCTGGTGGTGTTTCCCGGCGGCTTCGGCACGCTGGACGAGCTGTTCGAAATCCTCAACCTGCAGATAACAGGCAAGGCCCCGGCTGCGGCCGTGGTGCTGTTCGACGAGGCCTATTGGCGCTCCGTGGTCAATTTCCAGGCGCTGATCGACGAGGGCATGGTGAGCGCGGCGGAAGTGGCCAGCCTCCGCTTCGCCGACACGGCGGAGGACATCTGGACCCAGCTGGTCGAGGGCGGGCTGAAGCTGCCCGCCCGCTGACGGCGCCGTCTCAGGCGCGGGCGGCGATCCAGGCCGCGATGCGCGGCCACACCAGCCGGTGCGCCTGCCGTCCGGCGAGAATGGCGAGGTGCTGCAGCCCGACGCCGATCTCGGCCGGGTGCTCGACGATCTCGGTGCTGCCCGCCGCCATATGTGCGAAGAACGGCTCCACCGCCGCGCGCGGGCCGATCTCGTCGCTCCGGCTCACCGCCGCCAGTGCCGGCAGGCGCAGCGTCTGCGGGCCGATAAGCCGGCCGCCGAGTTCCAGCCGCCCGGCGGTGAAGCGGTCCTCGCGGTAGAGCCATTGCACCATTTCATGCACGAGCTTGCCGGACAGCGGCACCTCGTCGAGCGCCCAGCGGGTGATCCGCAGATGCAGGGCGAGCGCGGCGGGATCGCCGAGGCTCAGCGCGCCGTCCAGCCAGCGGTGCCAGACAAAAGTGCCGGGCGCGAGCAGGGCGCAGGCCTGTCCCAGCTGCGCGCCGGGCACAAGGCCGTCTTCCGGCGTGCGGTCTTCCCGCAAAGCCACCGCGTCGCGGAAGGCGCTGGAGCCGGGCGCGAAGCTCAGCGGCGCGGCGAGCAGCACCAGCGCGCGGAAATGCGCCGGTTCCAGCGCCGCCGCCAGCGCCGCCAGCGTGCCGCCGAGCGAATGGCCGAGGACCACCGGCGTCCCCGCAACGCGCGCCGTCACCGCTTCCGCCGCCGCGAGCACGGCGCGGGCATAGTCTTCCAGCCCGTGCGGCGCCCCGCCCGCCGCGGGCGGCCGCCATTCCACCAGATGCACGTCGAGCCCATGGGCGAGCCCGGTGCCGACAACGCTCACCTCCGGCGCGAGGTCCCAGACATAGGCGCGCTTGATCGGGGCGGGGACCATCAGCGCCGGCGGGCCCTGGGGCGCGGTGCCGCCGATGTAGTGCCGCAGCCGCCAGAGCGGGGTCTCCGCCACGATCTCATAGGGGTGCTCGGCGAGGCCGTAGCCGAGCAGGTCGAGCGTGCGGGCCTGGGCCGCGCGCCAATTCTCCTGCGCCGCGCGCTGCGTCGCCCGGGCGAAGGCGAGAGGGTCGGGGAACGGCGCGTCGGGCAACAGGGCGTCCTCCATCACCGATGCCGGCACCGCCGACCGGTGGAGCCAGCCTAGCACGGGAACGGCCGCTCGCCTTGATGCGGGTCAGTCGGTCGCGGCGAGCACCGTGGCCAGAGGCAGCGGCGGCGGGCGCTGGAAGCCGGGCGCGCCGGCCAAGACACGCCCGGCGATCTCAATGCCGCGCCGCGCTGCCGCCGCCGCCGGCGAACCGGCGAGCCAGCCATCGATGAAGCCGGCAGCGAAGGCGTCGCCCGCCCCGGTCGTCTCGGCGGGCGCGGCCAGCGCAGGCACCGGGAGCGCGGTGCGCCGCTCCGCCTCGCATAGCAGCACCGGCCCCGCGCCCTGCGTCACCACCAGCGAGCGCAGGTCGTCGCCGCCGATCGCCCGCGCCTCGCGAAAGGCATCCGCCCCGGTGAACAGCGCATGGTCGGCGCTGGAGGCGATGAGCACCTGTGCCGGCCGGCTTTCCGTGCGCTCCAGCGGCACCTGCGCCACCACCGGCAGGCGTGCGGCCAGCGCCTCCAGCAGGCCGGGCGCGGCGCGGCGGAGATTGACATAGGCGATGTCGGCTTCAAGCGCGGGCAGGCTTGTGAGCCGGCGCGCCTCCGTGCCGGCCGGCGCGATGATGGTGCGTTCGCCCTCCGGCCCGATGAGAATATCGAGCGGGACGGTGGGCGCATCGGTCTCGCGCATCGCGCGCAGATCGAACCCCATCGCCTCAAGCTGGGTCCGGCAGGCGCGGCCGGCGGCGTCGGTGGAGAGCGGCGCCACCAGCGTCACGCGGTGGCCGAGCGCGCGCAATGCCGCGCCGGTGTTGAAGCCGCCGCCGCCGAGGCGCAGGCTCATCTCGCTCCGCGTCAGCCTTTCGCCGGCACGCAGCGGGGCGGTGAGGCGCCACAGGCGATCGACATTGACGCTTCCGATCACCAGCACATGGGCCATGGGGTTCCTCCGGGGCGGCCCGCGCCCGCATGCCGCGCGGCGAGCGATAGGGGCGGGCGCGGGGTTTGACAAGCGTTCGCGGGCCGCCGCGCCGCCTCGACGCCGCCGCGCTTTGCCGCTACCTCTAGGAGGCGCCGAGGCTTTTGCTGGGCTGCTGGCGGCGGGCACAGGGAGACGGGACCGATGAAGCTGGTGCGCTATGGCGAGAGCGGGCGCGAGCGCCCCGGCCTGATCGACGCGGACGGCGTGCTGCGCGATCTCTCGACGCTGGTGGCCGATATTGAGGGCAAGGTGCTGGTGCCGGAAAGCCTCGCCCGCCTGCGCGGCCTCGACACGTCGGAACTGCGCGTCGTCGAAGGCACGCCGCGCCTCGGCCCCTGCGTCGGCGCGGTCGGCAAATTCGTCTGCATCGGCCTCAATTACCTCGACCATGCCGAGGAGGCCGGCATGCCGATCCCCGCCGAGCCGGTGATCTTCCTCAAGCCCACCAGCTGCATCGTCGGGCCGAACGACGCGGTGGAGATTCCGCGCGGCGCGACCAAGACCGATTGGGAGGTCGAGCTCGGCATCGTCATCGGCAAGCCGGCTAAATATGTAGCGGTCGAAGACGCCTATGACCATGTCGCCGGTTACTGCATCGTCAATGACGTGTCCGAGCGCTCCTTCCAGCTGGAGCGCGGCGGCACCTGGGACAAGGGCAAGGGCTGCGACACGTTCGGCCCCATCGGCCCCTGGCTGGTGACCGCGGACGAGATTCCCGATCCGCAGGCGCTCGACATGTGGCTGGAGGTGGACGGGGTGCGCCGCCAGACCGGCTCCACCCGCACCATGATTTTCGACGTGCCGACGCTGGTGTCCTATGTCAGCCAGTTCATGAGCCTGCAGCCGGGCGACATCATCTCCACCGGCACGCCGCCGGGCGTCGGCCTCGGCATGAAGCCGCCGGTCTACCTCAGTCCCGGCCAGACGATGCACCTGTCCATCACCGGGCTCGGTGAGCAGCGCCAGACCACCGTCGCGGCGGGTTGAAGCCGGCCCGGTTGCGGCAGATCAAGGCGCCGCGCGCGCGCCTGTGCTGAGCTTCCGCCGTTCACGTCCGCCCGTGGTCGACGTGGGAGGGTGCCATGCCGGAAGCCGAGCTTAACCGCCGCCTGCGCGACGCCGTGGAGCGCGTTTTGAGGGATGCCGAGGTGGAAGTGGGCATCTGCCGCGACAAGCGCATCATCACCCTGACCGGGCGCGTGCCGACGCGCGGCCTGCAGATCAGCATCGAGGATGCGGTCGGCCGCCTCGCCGGCGGGTTCACCATCGTCAACCAGGTGAAGGTCGAGCCGCCGCTCTATTGCCGGACGGTGCGGCTGCATTGAGCGCGGCGCCGATTGTCGCGCTCCCCTTGAAGCGTCGAGACGCTGATCGACAGGCGGGCCGGGCAAGGCGACGCAGGCCATCTCCTTTTTTGTCGATCGCCGCGGATTCCGCTTTCTTGCCATCGGACAGGCGGCCGCCTTCTCCTTTATCCTGCTCACCGTCGTCACCATCCTGACGCTGGTCCCGTCGCGGACCATGAGGGACGTCCGAGCATGACCGATATGCCGCCGAAAGCCGAACCCCAAAGCTCCAATCGCTGGCGCCGCTTTGCCGAATGGGACGAACGCCCGCTGCGTTACGACCTGTTCGCGGCGGAAAACCCCGAGGCCGGCTTCTCCGTGTTCCGCAGCCCCTATGACCCCGCGCCCTCGCTCAGTGTCGAGGGCGGCCGGGTGACGGTGATGGACGGCAAGGCGGAAGCCGATTTCGACATTCTGGACGCCTTCATCGCCGCCCATCACATCGACCCCGCCATGGCCGAGACGGCGATGGCGATGGACCCGGGCGAGATCGCCCGCATGCTGGTGGACATCAATGTGCCGCGTCAGGAACTTGAGGCGCTGGCGCGGGGCCTGACCCCGGCGCGCCTTGCCGAGGTCGTGGGCCGGCTGTCCGCGCTTGAGATCGCCTTCGCCTATTCCAAGATGCGCCAGCGCCAGACCCCCGGCAATCAGGCCCATGTCACCAATGCCAAGGACGACCCGCTCCAGCTCGCCGCTGACGCCGCCGTCGCCGTGGCGCTGGGTTTCGACGAGATCGAGACCACGATGCGCGTCTCCTCCAACAGTTGGGCCAATGCGCTGGCCTGCACGGTGGGGGCGGCGGTCGGGCGCGGCGGCGTGCTGTTCCAGTGCTCCATCGAGGAAGCGGAGGAGTTGCAGATCGGCCTTGCCGGGCTCGCCTCCTATGCCGAGACGGTCTCGGTCTACGGCACCGAGCGCGCCTTCATCGACGGCGACGACACGCCGTGGTCCAAGGCGCTGCTCACCGCCGCCTATGCCTCGCGCGGCATCAAGGCGCGCTGCACCTCCGGCGCGGCGGCGGAACTCTTGATGGGCTTTCACGAGCAGCGCTCGCTGCTTTATCTCGAAGCGCGCTGCCTGTGCCTGCAGCGGGCGATGGGCGTGCAGGGCACGCAGAATGGCGGCATCGACGGCGCCCCGCTCACCGCCTCCATGGCCGGGGGGGTGCGCGAACTGATGGCGGAAAACCTCATCGCCGTCTGGCTCGGGCTCGAATGCGCCTCCGGCAATGATTGCCGCACCAGCGAGTCGGAAATCCGCGTCGGCGCCAAGATCACGCCCTATCTGCTGGCCGGCTCCGACCTCATCTGTTCGGGCTTCGGTTCGATCAAGAAATACGACAATTCGTTCAACCCCTCGCTGTTCAATGGCGAGGAGATCGAGGACTATCTGCTGCTCCAGCGCGATTTCCAGACCGATGGCGGCCTCACCCCGGTGGAGGAGGACCAGGTGCTGGGCCTGCGCGTGCGGGCGGTGGAAGCGCTGGCGGCGGTCATGGACGAGCTCGGCCTCGGCACCGTGCCGCGGGCACGGATGATGTCCGTCGTGTTCGCCTCCGGCTCGGAGGAGACGCAGAGCTACAGCGCCGGCGAAGTGACGCCGATCAGCGCCGCCATCAAGGCGCGCGGCATCACCGCGCTCGATGTGGTGCGGGCGCTGGCGAGGCGCGGCTACACCGAGGAGGCGGAAAACCTGCTCCTCATGCTGCGCCAGCGCATTTCCGGCGACTATCTCCAGACCTCCGCCCTGGTGCGTGACGGGCGGGTGCTGAGCGCGATCAACGACCCCAATGACTATCGCGGCCCCGGCACCGGCTACCGCATGCCCGAGCCGCGCTGGCAGGCCGTGCAGGGCATCCGCAACGTGCTCACCCGCGAGCGCGTGCTGGCGGCCGAGAATGTCGTCGCCGAGGCGGTGGGCGAGGCGGACTGGCTGGTGCCGGCCGGCGTCGCGGCGAAGGGCAGCGATCCGCATGAGGTGGTGATCGGCGTCAGCCCGGCCTTCGCCCGGCAACTGCACCAGACCACGGCCGGCCATGCGCTCTCCGACGTGGTGGCGGCGCTGGTCGGCGGCATCGAGGCGGGGGGCGGCACGGCGCGGGTGGTGCGGATGATGCACACCGCCGACACCTCCTTCCTCGGCCTCGCCGCCGCAAGACTGTCGGGTTCCGGCTTCGGCATCGGCATACAGGCCAAGGGCACGACCGTGCTGCACCAGGCCGACCGCATGCCACACATGAATCTCGAACTGTTTTCCAACGCCCCGCTGACCGGGTTGGAACATTACCGCGCGCTCGGCCGCAACGCCGCTCGCCACACCTTCGGCGAGGCGCCCGAGCCGGTGATGGTGCCCACCCATGGCGAGGCGCTCGGCGCGCGCTTCCATGTGCGGGTGGCGCTGCTCTACGCCATCGAGACCGGTCTCATCGATCTCACTGTCCACCCCATCGAACTCAACTACCGCCCCGCCCGGCCGGCGACGGAGGCTGCCCAATGAGCGCGAAACCCTTGAGCGATCTCGACCTCTACCCCGTCGCCGAAAAGGCCCCGGAGCGGGTGACGACGCCCACCGGCAAGCCGCTTTCCGCCCTGACATTAGAGGCCGTGCTTGCCGGCGAGGTCGGCAATGAGGACATCGCCATCACCCCGGAGGCCTTGATATTACAGGCGAATATCGCCCGCGCCGCCGGCCGGGCGACGCTGGCGGCCAATTTCGAGCGCGCCGCCGATCTGGTGCGCGTGCCGCAGGACCTCATCCTCGATACCTATGAGCTGCTGCGCCCCGGCCGCGCCGAAAACGTGCAGCAGCTGCTCGACCGGGCGGCGCTGCTGCGCCGCGACTACGGCGCCGAGCGAGTGGCCGCCCTCATCGAGGAAGCCGCCGCCGTTTATGCCAGGCGCGGCCTCTTCGTGAAGAGATACTGAGCCGTTTCAAAGGCTTGGCAGTAGCTTTCAGGGCAAGGTGAGACGGCGCACGGCGTCGCGCCAGCCGGCGAGCTTGGCCTCACGCGTCTCGGCCGGCATGACCGGATCGAAGCGGTGGTCGAGCCGCCAGGAATCGGCGAAGCGCCCCGGTGCCGGCATGATCCCGGCCTGGTGCCCGGCGAGATAGGCGGCGCCGAGCGCCGTGGTCTCGCGAATCACCGGCCGGTCAACCGGCGCGGCGAGCAGGTCGGCGAGGCGCTGCATGGCGAAGTTGGAGGCAACCATGCCGCCATCGACACGCAACACCGGCGTGCGGTGGCCACTGGCCCCCGAGCGCGCCCAGTCGGCATTCATCGCGGCGATGAGATCGGCCGTCTGGTAACAGACGCTCTCCAGCGCCGCGAGGCAGAATTCGGCGGGCCCGGAATTGCGGGTGAGGCCGAACATCGCGCCGCGCACATCGGGGTTCCAATGCGGCGCGCCGAGGCCGACAAAGGCCGGCACGAGATAGACCTGCTGGGCCGGATCGGCGGCTTCCGCCAGCGCTTCGCTCTCGGCCGAGTTCTTGATGATGCCGAGCCCGTCGCGCAGCCACTGTACCGCCGCGCCGGCGACGAAGATCGAGCCTTCGAGCGCATAGGTCCGCTTGCCACCGAGCTGATAGGCGATGGTGGTGAGCAGCCGGTTCTCTGAGACAACGGCGGTCGCCCCGGTATTGAGCAGGGCGAAGCAGCCTGTGCCGTAGGTCGATTTGATCATGCCCGGCTGGAAGCAGGCCTGGCCGACGGTGGCCGCCTGCTGGTCGCCGGCGATGCCGCCAATGGCGATGGCGCCGCCGAGCAGGCGAGGGGCCGTGGTGCCGAAATCGGCGGCACAGTCCTTCACCTCCGGCAACATGGAGCGCGGCACGCGCAGAAGCGCCAGCAGGTCGTCGTCCCAGGCGCCGGTGTGGATGTTGAACAGCAGGGTGCGGGCGGCGTTGGTGGCGTCGGTGGCATGCACCGCACCGTCCGTGAGCTTCCACAGCAGCCAGCTGTCCACCGTTCCGAAGGCAAGCTCGCCGCGCTCGGCGCGGGCGCGCGCGCCCGGCACATGGTCGAGAATCCAGCCGATCTTGGTGCCGGAGAAATAGGGATCGAGGATCAGCCCGGTACGCTCCCGCACCAAGGCCTCATGCCCTTCCGCCTTCAGTTTCGCGCACAGTTCGGCGGTGCGGCGGTCCTGCCAGACGATGGCGCGGTGGATGGCCGCGCCGGTCTTGCGATCCCACACCACGGTGGTTTCGCGCTGATTGGTGATGCCGATGGCGGCGATGTCGGCGGCGGTGAGGCCAGCCTGTTCCATCACCGCGCGGCAGGTGGCGAGCGTCGTCTGCCACAGGTCTTCCGCCTCATGCTCGACCCAGCCGGAAGCGGGGAAATGCTGCGGAAATTCCTGCTGCGCCTGTGCCGCTATCGAGGTGTCGGGCCGGAACAGGATGGCGCGGGAGGACGTCGTCCCCTGGTCGATGGCGAGAAGATGGGTGGTCACGAGGCGCTCCGCGAAAAGGCGTCATCCCGGCGAGGGCGGCGCGTGCAAAGTGCCACCTGTTCGGGACGTGGTCTATGTCGGGCGGCATGCCGTGCATGACGGCACGGGACGAGACAACGTCCCGGACGGCGGGGGCGTCCGGGACGCAGAAGCCGGGGCGCCCTTTTGGGCGCTCCGGCATTGGATCAGTGGACCCGCGTCAGTTCTTCTTCGGCGGGGTGGCCGGCCAGGAGTTGATCAGCGTGTCATAGTCGATGGTCTCGCCCTGCGGCTTCTCATTGGCGAGCTTGGGCTGCGGAGCGAGGTTGCCGGATTCCTTGGCGAGCTTCACCCAGTATTCCATCGGGTGCTTCGCGTTCAGCTTCGGGCCGCATTCGCCCTGCACGCCGGAACGCTCCAGACGCTCCATCACCGATTCCTGCGCCTGCGCGAGCGAGTCCATGGCCGCCTGCGGGGTCTTGGCGCCGGAGGAGGCGTCACCGATGGCCTGCCACCAGAGCTGGGCAAGCTTCGGATAGTCCGGGACATTGGCGCCGGTGGGCGACCACTGCACGCGGGCCGGGGAGCGATAGAACTCGATCAGACCGCCGAGCTTGGGCGCGCGTTCGGTGAAGCTCTTGTCCCAGATGTCGCTCTCGCGGATGAAGGTGAGGCCGACATGGCTCTTCTTCAGCGAGACGGTCTTGGAGGTGACGAACTGGGCATAAAGCCAGGCCGCCTTGCGACGGTCGACCGGAGTGGACTTCAGCAGCGTCCAGGAACCGACGTCCTGGTAGCCGAGCTTCATGCCGTCCTTCCAGTAGGCGCCCTTGGGGCTCGGGGCCATGCGCCACTTCGGCGTGCCGTCGGCGTTCATGACCGGCAGACCTTCCTTCACCATGTCGGCGGTGAAGGCGGTGTACCAGAACATCTGCTGGGCGATGTTGCCCTGGGCCGGCACCGGGCCGGCTTCGGAGAAGGTCATGCCGGCCGCCTGCGGCGGCGTGTACTTCTTCAGCCACTCGATATACTTGACGATGGAATAGACGGCCGCCGGGCCGTTGGTGTCGCCGCCGCGCTCGACGGTCGAGCCGGTGGGGCGGCAGCCTTCCATGCGGATGCCCCATTCATCGACAGGCTTGCCGTTGGGCAGGCCGCGGTCGCCGTTGCCGGCCATGGAGAGCCACGCATCGGTGAAGCGCCAGCCGAGCGAGGGGTCCTTCTTGCCGTAGTCCATGTTGCCATAGACCTTCACGCCGTTGATTTCCTTCACGTCGTTGGTGAAGAACTCGGCGATGTCCTCATAGGCGGACCAGTTCAGCGGCACGCCGAGCTCGTAGCCATACTTGGCCTTGAACTTGGCCTTGATGTCCGGGTTGGTGAACCAGTCGTAGCGGAACCAGTAGAGGTTCGCGAACTGCTGGTCCGGGAGCTGGTACACCTTGCCATCCGGCGCGGTGGTGAAGGAGATGCCGATGAAATCCGCGAGGTCGAGCGTGGGGGAGGTCACGTCCTTGCCTTCGCCGGCCATCCAGTCGGTCAGCGGCACGGCCTGCTTGTAGCGGAAATGCGTGCCGATGAGGTCGGAATCGTTCACCCACGCATCGTAGATGTTCTTGCCCGACTGCATCTGCGTCTGGATCTTCTCGACCACGTCACCTTCCTGGATCAGGTCGTGGGTGAGCTTGATCCCGGTGATCTCGGAGAACGCCTTGGCGAGGACCTTCGCCTCATATTCATGGGTGGTGATGGTCTCGGAGACGACGTTGATCTCCATGCCCTTGAACGGTTCGGCAGCCTTGATGAACCATTCCATCTCCTTCATCTGCTCGTCCTTGGAGAGCGTGGAGGGCTGGAATTCGCTGTCGATCCACTTCTTGGCGGCGGCCTCGTCCGCGCGCACGGGCGCGGCGAAGGCGATCAGCGCCATGGCGCTGGCGGCCAGCAGAAGCCGGCCTCGGCTCATTGTCGGCAACATGGGTCTTTCCTCCCGTTCATTCCCAGAAATCACGCGGCTTTCTGCCGCTTAGGCGACTTCACACGAGGCGGAACACCGCCAGCGCGTAGACAAGGCAGAGCGCGAGCGCCCAGCCGAGATTGGGTCCCACCAGGGCGAGCCAGGCGAGGTTGATAAAGGCGCTGCCGAGCAGCGTGATGAACAGCCGGTCGCCGCGCGTGGTCGGAATGCCGAGCACGCCGACACGCGCGCGCTCCGGCCGCCACAGGGCGAGAACGGTGAAGACGGCAAGCAGGGCGGCGATGGTGGCGAAGAAGGCCGCCGTAGGCCAGGTCCACGCCATCCAGGCCGTGTTCTCGGCGAGCCGTTCCATGAAGGGCGACGAAGCGTTTTCCATGCCGTCCTTCCTCACACCCGCCCGAGGGCGAAGCCCTTGGCGATGTAGTTGCGCACGAACCAGATGACGAGCGCGCCGGGGATGATGGTGAGCACGCCGGCGGCGGCGAGCAGGCCCCAATCCATGCCGGCGGCCGAGACGGTGCGGGTCATCGTCACCGCGATCGGCTTGGCGTTGGTGGCGGTCAGCGTGCGCGCCAGCAGCAGTTCTACCCAGGAGAACATGAAGCAGAAGAAGGCTGCGACGCCGATGCCGCTCGCGATCAGGGGCATGAAGATCTTCACGAAGAAGCGCGGGAAGGAATAGCCGTCGATGGCCGCCGTCTCGTCGATCTCGCGCGGCACGCCGGACATGAAGCCTTCGAGAATCCACACGGCGAGCGGCACATTGAACAGGCAGTGCGCCAGCGCCACGGCCCAGGGCGTGTCGAACAGGCCGATGGCCGAATAGAGATTGAAGAAGGGCAGAGCGAACACGGCCGGCGGGGCCATGCGGTTTGACAGCAGCCAGAAGAAAAGGTGCTTCTCGCCGACGAAGCTGTAGCGCGAGAAGGCATAGGCCGCCGGCAGCGCCAGCGTGATCGAGATCACGGTATTCAGCGCCACATAGGTCAGCGAATTGATGTAGCCGGAGTACCAGCTCGAGTCGGTGAAGATCTTGATATAGTGCTCGAACGTGATCTCGTTCGGCCACAGTGTGACGCCGGAATTGATCTCGAAATTCGTCTTCAGGCTCATATTCACGAGCCAGTAGATCGGCAGGATCAGGAAGGCGAGATACAGCACCATGACAAGGGTGCCGCCGCGCGAGGAGGCGTGGGACGAGGCGCTCATGCCGGGTTCTCCTCCTGCCGGCGCTCGGTCCCGGCATGCGTCATCACGGTGTAGAAGACCCAGCACAGGGCAAGCACGATGAGGTTGTAGACGAGGCTCATCGCCGCCGCCTTGCCGAGATCGAACTGGCCGAGAGCGATCTTCACGAGGTCGATGGACAGGAAGGTGGTGGCGTTGCCAGGCCCGCCGCCGGTGAGCACGAAGGGCTCCGTGTAGATCATGAAGCTGTCCATGAAGCGCAGCAGAACCGCGATCAACAGCACCCGCTTCATCTTCGGCAATTGGATGGTGGTGAAGATCGCCCAGCGCGAGGCGCCATCGATCCGCGCGGCCTGGTAATAGGCGTCGGGGATCGACTTGAGGCCGGCATAGCACAGGAGCGCGACCAGGCTGGTCCAGTGCCACACATCCATCACCACGATGGTGATCCAGGCCGCGAGCGGGTCGCCCGTATAGTTGTAGTCGATGCCGAGAGCGTTGATCGCCCAGCCCGCGAGGCCGATATCGCCGCGCGCGAACACCTGCCAGATGGTGCCCACCACGTTCCACGGGATCAGCAGCGGCAGCGCCATGATGACCAGCGTGGCGGCCACCTTCCAGCCCTCACGCGGCATGGACAGCGCGACGAGGATGCCGAGCGGCACCTCGATGGCAAGGATAATGGCGGAGAACAGCAGGTTTCGCCACAGCGCGTCGAGGAAGCGCCCGCCGAGCTCGGTCGAGGGATCCAGCAGTTCCTGGAACCAGCCAAGACCGTTCCAGAAGAACTGGTTGTTGCCGAAGGTGTCCTGCACCGAATAGTTCACCACCGTCATGATCGGCAGGATGGCCGAGAAGGCGACGATGAGGAAAACCGGGGCGACCAGCAGCCAGGCGCGGTTGTTGACGGGCTTGTCCATCACGCAACTCCCTCGCGGCCGGCGGGCTCGCCGGGCACCAGCACGCCATCGGCGTAGATGTGGATCTGCCGGGAATCGAGTGTCAGGCCGGCGCTATCGCCGTCGAGCGACAATTCCTCCGGGACCATGGCTGCCGCCGGGTTGCCTGATATCTCGATGCGGGCGATGCGGGCGCGCCCGATATCCTCGATACGCGTCACCTTCACCGGCAGGCCGTGGCCCGGCTTGGCCAGCGTGGCGAATTCAGGCCGCACGCCGAGTTCGATCCGTTCCCCCGCCGGCAGGGCGGGATAGGCCCGTTCCAGCGCGATGGCGACGCCACCCACATGGGCGGTGCGGCCCTCGACCTTTGCCGGCAGCACATTCATGCCCGGCGAGCCGATGAAATGGCCGACGAAGGTGTGGGCGGGGCGCTCGAACAGCTCTTCCGGCGTGCCGGTCTGCACCACTGCGCCGTCATGCATGACGACGACGGTGTCAGCGAAGGTCAGCGCCTCCGTCTGGTCATGCGTCACATAGATCATGGTCAGGTCGAGCGCGCGGTGGAGCTCCTTCAGCGACGAGCGCAACTGCCATTTGAGATGCGGGTCGATGACGGTGAGGGGCTCGTCGAACAGGATGGCGGCGACATCCTCGCGCACCAGCCCGCGCCCGAGCGAAATCTTCTGCTTGGCGTCGGCGGTGAGGTTGGACGCCTTGCGGTCGAGCACCGAGCTCATGTCGAGCCGGCTCGCGATCTCCTCGACGCGGCGGGCAATCGCCTCGCGCGGCATTTTGCGGTTCTTCAGCGGGAAGGCGAGGTTCTCGCGCACCGTCATCGTGTCGTAGACGACGGGGAACTGGAAAACCTGGGCGATGTTGCGCGCCTCGGTCGGCAGCCGCGTGACGTCGCGGTCGTCGAACAGGATGCGCCCGCGGGTCGGGATGACGAGGCCGGAGATGATGTTGAGCAGCGTGGTCTTGCCGCAGCCCGACGGCCCGAGCAGCGCATAGGCGCCGCCTTGCCGCCACACATGGTTGATCTCTTTCAGCGCGTAGTCCTGCGGGCCGCGCGGGTCGGGCCGGTAGGCATGGGCGAGACCGTCGAGGGTGATGCTTGCCATGATGCTCTCCCTCAGGCCGCCGCCGCATCGCGGACGGGCGCGACGCTCCGGCCCTCGGCGTCGAACAGCAGAATGTGGCGGGGGTCGATCAGCACTTCCACCGGCGCGTCGGGCTCCAGGCGTCGCACGCCGGGAACCAGCGCGGTGAGGCGTTCCGCGCCCATATCCATGTGCAGGAAACTCTCCGACCCAGTAACCTCGGTCACCGCGATGGTGGCACCGAGCCGGATCAGCCCTTCCCCAGCGATACGCTCGGCGGTGGCGACATCCTCCACTTCGAGATGGTGGGCGCGCACGCCGATCGTGTAGGCGCCGTTCGGGACGTGCGCCAGCGGCCCATGTGCCGGCAGCACGGTGCCGTTCTCCATCAGCACCGTGTGCCCCTGCTTGGTCACGCGCAGTGCATTGAGCGGCGGATCGGAAAAGACGCGCGCCGTGGCGAGATTGGCGGGGCGGCGGTAGACCTCGGCGGTGGGGCCGAACTGGGTCATTGCGCCTTCCAGCAGCGTGGCGGTGTGCCCGCCGAGCAGCAGGGCCTCGGTCGGTTCGGTGGTGGCGTAGACGAACACGGCGCCGGTCGAAGCGAAGATGCGCGGCAGCTCTTCGCGCAGTTCCTCGCGCAGCTTATAGTCGAGATTGGCCAGCGGCTCGTCGAGCAGCACGAGATCCGCGCGCTTCACCAGTGCCCGGGCGATGGCCGTGCGCTGCTGTTGGCCGCCCGAGAGCGCCAGTGGCGTGCGCTGGAGATAGGGGTCGAGCTTCAGCAGCTTCGCCGCCGAGAGCACGCGCTCCTCGATCTCCGCGCGCGGCAGTCCGGCCACCCGCAGTGGCGAGGCGATGTTCTCATAGACGGTAAGCGCGGGGTAATTGATGAATTGCTGGTAGACCATGGCGACGCTGCGCTTCTTCACCGACAGGCCGGTGACGTCGCGTCCGTCCACCAGCACCCGGCCGGAGGTCGGGGCGTCGAGGCCGGCCATCAGCCGCATGAGGCTGGTCTTGCCCGCGAGGGTGGCCCCGAGCAGCACGTTCAGGCTGCCGCGCTCCAGCCGCAGCGACACGTCGCGAATGAAGCGAACGCCGCGCACGCTGCGCGAGACATGGGCGAGTTCGAGTGTCATTGCGCAATCCCCCGCAGCGAGGCCGGCGCCGCGACACTCACCCCGCTTTCGGCCATGAAGGCATCGAGCGCGGCCGTCTCCTCAGCGGAGAAGCGCAGGCCCAGCTTTGAACGCCGCCATAGCACATCCTCGGCGGTACGTGCCCACTCCTCCCGCATCAGGTAGCGGACCTCCGCCTCGGTCAGGTCGGCGCCGAACACGCGCCCGAGATCGCCGGCCGACCGGGCGCCGTCGAGGATCCGCATGGCGCGCGTACCATAGGCGACGACCAGCCGGCGGGCGAGGCGTTCATCGAGCCAGGGGTGCGCGCGCAGGATCTGGGCGACGATGCGCGGCTGGTCATGCACGCCGAAATCCCCGCCCGGCAGCGGTGCGGTGCCGGTCCAGGATGTCTTGGAGGCAGCCGGCAGATAGGGGATCAGCTTTTCGATGGCGTGCTCGGCGAGGCGGCGATAGGTAGTGATCTTGCCGCCGAAGACGGAGAGAACCGGCACCCGTCCGTCCTGGTCGTCCAGTTCCAGCACATAATCGCGCGTGGCTTCCTGCGCCTTGGAGGCGCCGTCGTCATAAAGCGGTCGGACGCCGGAATAGGTCCAGACCACGTCGCCAGGCGTTACCGGGCGGCTGAAATACTCGCTCGCAGCGGCGCAGAGATAGGCGATCTCCTCCTCGCTCGCCACCGGCCGGCTCGGCGTGCTGCCGAAGTCGCGGTCGGTGGTGCCGATGAGGGTGAAGTCCTGCTCATAGGGAATGGCGAAGATGATACGACCGTCCGCATTCTGGAAAATGTAGGCCCGGTCATGGTCGTAGAGCCGGGGCACGACGATGTGGCTGCCCTGCACGAGGCGGACATTGGCGGGCGAATTGGCACGCAGCACATGCGCCAGCACGTCATGCACCCAGGGGCCGGCGGCATTGACCAGCGCGCGCGCATTGACCACCTGGCGTGCGCCGCCCTCCTCGAACTCGATGCGCCAGAATTCCGGCTCTCGGCTGGCGGAGACGACGCGGGTGCTCCGGCGTATGTCGGCGCCGCGCTCGGCCGCGTCGAGTGCGTTCAGCACCACCAGCCGGCTGTCCTCCACCCAGCAGTCGGAATATTCGAAGGCGCGGCGATAACCCTCGCGCAGCGGCCGGCCGGCAGGGTCGCGCGCCAGATCGAGCGAACGCGTGGCCGGCAGAAGCTTGCGCCCGCCGAGATGGTCGTAGAGGAACAGCCCAAGCCGGAGCAGCCAGGCGGGGCGCAGGCCGGCGTGGTGCGGAAGCACGAAGCGCAGCGGCCAGATAATGTGCGGGGCAATCGCCCACAGCACTTCGCGTTCGGCCAGCGCCTCATGCACCAGCCGGAACTCGTAATGTTCGAGATAGCGCAGCCCACCATGGATCAGCTTGGTGGAGGCAGAAGAGGTCGCGCCGGCGAAATCGCCCTGTTCCAGCAGGACGACGGAGACCCCGCGCCCGGCGGCATCGCGGGCGATGCCGCAGCCATTCACGCCCCCGCCAATGATCGCAAGGTCGTAAATCTCGTCCCGAGTTCGAGCGTTCAAAGGCGTGTCTCCCGATGCGCTGCTTTAGGTCAGTAGCGCTTTCGTTTTTATCTTCATATCGACGCTATACGAAAGTGTTTTTGGTCGCAATAGCGTCAAATCGAAAGAAGCGAACCTTCGATTGGGTGCATTGCAGCAATTCCGTGGCAGGTTGCTGGCATGCCAGCCGCGCCGCCCGTCGCCCCCGGCGACGCTGCGCACCGGCGCCGGCGCGACGGCTCGGCCGTGAGGCGTCTATCGGACTGTGGGAGCGCATTTCCCCAAATCGTAAGCGAGGCCGGGCCGTGCCGGCGACGGCGGGCGTGCGGTCCCCCGGCACCGCTGCGCTGCAGCAACGATTTGCTCTTGTCATGTTGAGTTATCGGCGCATAACTAAACACAAAGCTAAATCGTTCCGGCGCGTCTTGCGCCACGGTGAGCCATGAAAGGGGCAGAAAGCCCCTCGTTCTCTGGGAGGAGAGCATGCTGAAGCAGTGGATACCCCTTTTGGGGGCGACGGCCGTTTGCGCGCTGATGTCCGTGCCGCAGGCGGCGAAGGCCGAGCAGCTCACGCTGTGCTGGGCGGCCTGGGACCCGGCCAATGCGCTGGTGGAGCTGTCCAAGGACTTCACCGCCAAGACCGGCATCGACATGAAGTTCGAGTTCGTCCCCTGGACCAGCTATGCCGACCGCTTCCTCAATGAACTGAATTCGCGCGGCAAGCTGTGCGACCTCATCATCGGCGACAGCCAGTGGGTCGGCGGGGCGGCGGAGAACGGGCATTATGTGAAGCTGAACGACTTCTTCGCGAAGGAAGGCATCAAGATGGATGACTTCGTTCCCGCGACGGTCGTCGGCTATTCCGAATGGCCGAAGAACACGCCGAACTACTGGGCCCTGCCGGCGATGGGCGACGTGGTGGGCTGGACCTACCGCAAGGACTGGTTCCAGCGCCCGGAGATCCAGAAGGAGTTCAAGGCAAAATACGGCTGGGACCTCGACGCGCCGAAGACCTATGACCAGCTCAAGCAGATCGCCGAGTTCTTCCAGAAGCGGCAGATCGACGGCAAGACGGTCTATGGCGCCTCGATCTACACCGAGCGCGGCTCGGAAGGCATCACCATGGGCGTGACCAACGTCCTGTACGATTGGGGTTTCATGTATGACAACCCCAAGAAGCCCTATGACATGCAGGGCTATGTGAACTCGCCGGACGCCATCAAGGGCCTCGAATTCTACAAGGCGCTTTACGATTGCTGCACCCCGCCCGGTGCGTCGAACGTCTATATGGTGGAATCGGCCGACGCCTTCAAATCCGGGCAGGTGGCGATGCAGATGAACTTCGCCTTCACCTGGCCTGGCCTCTACAAGGACGAGAAGGTCGGTGGCGACCGCATCGGCTTCTTCCCCAATCCGGCGGAGAAGTATCATTACGCCCAGCTCGGCGGGCAGGGCATCTCGGTGGTGTCCTACTCGGACAAGCGCGACGCCGCCCTCCAGTACATCAAATGGTTCGCCCAGCCGCAGGTGCAGGCCAAGTGGTGGCAGCTCGGCGGCTATTCCTGCCTGAAGGCGGTGGTCGACGCGCCCGACTTCAAGACCAGTCAGCCCTATGCGCCGGCCTTCCTGGAATCGATGGCGATCGTGAAGGATTTCTGGGCCGAGCCGTCTTACGCCGAGCTGCTGCAGGCGATGCAGAAGCGGGTGCATGACTATGTCGTCGCCGGCAAGGGCACGGCAAAGGAAGCGCTCGACGGGCTTGAGAAGGACTGGACCGAGATCTTCAAGGAAGACGGCAAGATCTGAGACTGCCACCATCTGATCCTCTCCCGAACGGGAGAGGGGCCCGCCAAGCGGGTCGGTGAGGGGGCGACCTGCGCGTCGAGCGCCCCGCATCCCTCGCCCCATCCTCTCCCCGGCGGGGAGAGGGAGTAGGCTCCGCTTCCTCCCGCGGGCGATCCGGCTCCTTCCGAGACCCCACCGGATCGCCCCTTTTCCGCCGACGCCAGCGAGGGCGCGCGTGACGACATCCCCACACACCTATGCCGACAAGGCCGCCGAGGCGGCCGTGCGGGCAACCCCGGAACCACTCGCGAGGCGGGTGCGGGCGCTTTCCGACAAGGCGATTGCCTGGCTGTTCATCGCGCCCACCATCGCGCTGCTGCTCGCGATCAACATCTTCCCGCTGTTCTGGGCGATCTACCTGTCCTTCACCAATTACCGCGCCAACCGCCCCAATGCGGAGGTCAAGAATGTCGGCCTCGGCAATTATTCGCGGGTGCTGAACGATCCCGATATCTGGGCCTCGATGCAGACCACGGCGCATTTCGTGTTCTGGACCATCCTTCTTCAGACGGTGATCGGCTTCGCGCTGGCCTATCTCATCGACCGCAAGTTCCGGGGGCATGCGTTCTGGACGACGCTCATCCTCATTCCGATGATGCTCTCGCCCGCCGTGGTCGGCAATTTCTGGCGGTTCCTCTATGAGCCGCAGATCGGCCTGTTCGCCTATGCCGTTTCGTTCCTCACCGGTATCCCGACCTCCGAGATCCAGATGCTCGGCAGCGTGAGCCTGGCGCCCTGGGCGATCATCATCGTCGATACCTGGATGTGGACGCCCTATGTGATGCTGATCTGCCTCGCCGGACTGCGCTCCATTCCCGACTACATCTATGAAGCGGCCGAAGTCGATCGCGCGTCGAACTGGCGGCAGTTCTGGTCGATCACCGTGCCGATGGCGCTGCCCTTCATCATGCTGGCGGTGCTGTTCCGTGGCATCGAGAACTTCAAGATGTTCGACATGGTCAACCTGCTCACCGGCGGCGGGCCTGGCTCGACCACCGAGGTTGCCTCCATCGCGCTCAAGCGCGACGCCTTCGAGGCGTGGGCGACCGGGCGCTCGTCGGCCTTCGCCATCGTTCTCTTCGTCGCCGTGTTCGGCCTCGCCAACATTTACGTCAAGGCGCTCAACAGGGTGAAACAGCGATGAGCTCGGCAAACACCGCCCATTCGGTCGTCGAGCCGAGCGCCCGTTCCAAGCGCATCGCCGCGACGCTGGTCATTCTCTATGCGGTCATCACCATGATCCCGCTGGTGTGGATCTTCCTCACCTCGATCAAGTCCCCGCCGGACTCGATTTCCTATCCGCCGAAGATCCTGTTCACGCCGTCGCTGGAAGGCTACTGCAACCTCTTCACCACGCGCACGCGGCAGACCCCGGAATACATCGCGTCCCTTCCGCCGCCGGAGGGTATGTGCGACGCGGTCACGCGCGAGCGCAACATGGTGATCGCCGGTCCGTCCAACTTCCTGCCGCGCTTTACCAATTCGCTGATCATCGCCTTCGGCTCCACCTTCCTGGCGGTCGGGTTCGGCACGCTGGCGGCCTATGGCTTCTCGCGCTTCAAGGTGCCGCTGGCGGATGATCTGCTGTTCTTCATCCTCTCCACCCGGATGATGCCGCCCATCGCGGTGGCGATCCCCATCTACCTCATGTACCGGCAGCTTGGCCTTTCCGACACCGCGCTGGGGATGATGCTGCTCTACACGGCGGTCAACGTCTCGCTGGCCGTGTGGCTGCTCAAGGGCTTCATCGACGAGATCCCGCGCGAATATGAAGAGGCG
The DNA here is from genome assembly GCF_030813495.1 of Ancylobacter polymorphus. Classification (GTDB taxonomy): domain Bacteria; phylum Pseudomonadota; class Alphaproteobacteria; order Rhizobiales; family Xanthobacteraceae; genus Ancylobacter; species Ancylobacter polymorphus. Next base: position 329,331 of record NZ_JAUSUI010000002.1, read on the forward strand.
GCGATGATCGACGGCTATTCGCGGCTGCAGGCTTTCCGCAAGGTGGTGCTGCCGCAGGCGACCACCGGTATCGCGGCTACCGCGATCTTCTGCCTGATCTTCGCCTGGAACGAATACGCCTTCGCCTCGCTGCTCACCTCCGGCAGCGCCCAGACCGCGCCGCCCTTCATCCCCACCATCATCGGCGAGGGTGGACAGGACTGGCCGGCGGTGGCGGCGGGCACCACCATCTTCCTGGTGCCGATCCTCGTCTTCACCATTCTGCTGCGCAAGCAGCTGCTCCGCGGCATCACTTTCGGGGCGGTACGCAAATGAGCGAGCCTGTTCTCCCCCCGCACGCAGCCGCTTCGGCGAAGCCCTCCCGCCCCTTCTTCCTGCGCCGCGGGCCGATGGAGGCGGTCGCCGTCACCGTCATCGGCCTTGGCTTCCTCATGCTGTTCCAGCCCTTCGCGCTGGTGCTCTACACCTATTCCCTCGTCACCCTCCTCGCCGGCACGTTCATGTTCATGATCGTGTCCAAATTTCCGGAGTAGGCGCATGGCCGAGATCAGGGTCGAGAACCTGCGCAAGGCCTTCGGCGAGTTCGTCGCCGTGCAGGACTCGAGTTTCACCGTCGAAAATGGCGAGTTCCTGGCCCTGCTCGGGCCATCCGGCTGCGGCAAGACGACCACGCTGCGCATGATTGCGGGGCTGGAGCTGCCGACGGGAGGGACCATCCGCCTGGGCGGAGAAGACGTCACCTACAAGCGCGCCAGCGAGCGCGACATCGCCTTCGTGTTCCAGCTCTTCGCGCTCTACCCGCATATGAATGTGCGCAAGAATATCGGCTTCCCACTGCTCGCGCAGGGCGTGGCGAAGGCGGAGATCAAGGCGCGCGTCGAGGAAACGGCGCGCCTGCTGCAGATCGATCACATTCTCGACCGGCCCGTTTCCGGGCTCGCCGGCGGCGATCGCCAGCGCGTGGCGCTTGGGCGGGCCATCGTCCGCCGCCCGATGTGCTTCCTCATGGACGAGCCGCTCGGCACGCTCGACGCCGAGTTCCGCGAGGTGATGGTGCGCGAGCTGCGCGAGTTGCACAACCGCATCCACGCGACCACGGTCTATGTCACCCATGACCAGATCGAGGCCATGGCGATGGCCGACAAGATCGCGGTGATGAACCACGGCGTGATCGAGCAGTTCGGCACGCCACAGGAAATCTACGACCGGCCCGCCTCCATGTATGTCGCCGACTTCATCGGCTCGCCGCCGATGAACTTCATCCGCTTCACCGGCGGGCTGGCGCGGGGCGCGCGCATGGCGCGCATCGGCGCGGCGGAGGTGGCGATGCCGGAGCTGCGCGCGGATGTTCCACCCGGCCCGTTGGCGCTGGGTGTGCGTCCCGAGCATGTGCGCTTCTCGGATGCCTCGCCGCTGCGCGGCGCGATCTATGGCAGCGAATATCTCGGCACCAACCAGATTGTGACGGTGGAGACGGAGGGCGGGCTGGTGCGCGCCCGGCTTGCCGCCGAACAGAGCTACCGCATCGGCGAGCCGGTGGGTCTCACCTTCAAGAGCGATCGGCTGTCGCTTTTCGATGCCGGTTCCGGCCGCGTCATTCCTTCCGCCCTGCACGAGGGCGCGTTGCGCCAGGAGGCCCGCCATGGCTGACGTGACGCTCAAGGGCATCACCAAGAGTTTCGGCAAGGGCGGGGCCAAGCGGGCGGTGGACGGTATCGACCTGCATATCGCCGACGGCGAATTCGTCGTCCTCCTCGGCCCCACCGGCGCGGGAAAGACGACGACGCTGCGCCTCATCGCCGGGCTGGAGACGCCCGATGCCGGAACGGTGAGCATCGGCGGGCGGCCCATGGCGGGGCTCGCGCCGGCAAGCCGCGACGTCGCTTTCGTCTTTCAGCAATATTCGCTCTATCCCCATCTCACCGTCTACGAGAACCTGGCCTTTCCGCTGCGGTCCCCGGCACGGCGCATGGACGGCGCTGCCATCGACGCGCGGGTGCGGGAGGTGGCGAAGATGGTCCGCATCGACCACAAGCTGGAGAACCGCTCCACCCGCCTCTCCGGCGGTGAGATGCAGCGCGTGGCGATCGGCCGGGCGCTGGTGCGCCGGCCGTCCATCTACCTCATGGACGAGCCGCTTTCCTCGCTGGACGCCAAGCTGCGCGGCGAATTGCGGCTGGAACTGAAGCGAATCCAGAAGGACCTCGGCGCGACGCTGCTCTATGTCACCCACGACCAGATCGAGGCCATGACGATGGCGGACCGCATCGGCATTCTCGCCGAGGGGCGGCTGGTACAGATCGGCACGCCGCGCGAGATCTATGCCAGCCCGGCCAATCTCCATGTCGCGGCCCGGCTCGGGCAGCCGCATATCAATCTTCTCCCCGTCGGCCTCGTGCCGGATGTGCCGATACCGCCCGGCACCCGCACCATCGGCGCGCGGACGGAGCACATCGTTCTCTTGCCCGGAGAGGGCGGCAATGCGCGGGTGGACTGGATCGAGCATCTTGGCGACCAGAACCACCTGCATATCCGCCTTGGCGAGCACAAGCTGGTCACCCTCGCCGATCCCGATATGGCGGTGGCACCCGGCGACTGCGTCAGCCTGACCTTGAAGAATCCACTCTATTTTGGCCAGGATGGCCAAAGGCTTATCTAAGCAGACAAGGTGCGTTGAGGGCGGAAGGCAGCCGTGCCGGAGGCCGCGTCGAACGAAGGGAAGACGGCCATGAAACATTTCTTCAACCGGCGGGATAGCATCGTCACCGAGGCGCTGGACGGGCTTCTGCGCACGACGCCCCCCGGTCGGCTGGCCCGGCTCGACACCTATCCCGACATCAAGGTCGTGCTGCGCGCGGACTGGGACAAGTCCAGGGTTGCCGTCATCTCCGGCGGCGGCGCGGGACACGAGCCGTCGCATGCCGGCTTCGTCGGCCGCGGGCTGCTCACCGCCGCCGTCTCCGGCGAAATCTTCGCTTCACCCAGTGTGGAGGCGGTGCTGACCGCTATCCGCGCCGTCACCGGCGCGCCGGGCTGCCTCCTCGTCGTCAAGAACTACACGGGGGACCGGTTGAATTTCGGCCTCGCCGCCGAACGCGCCCGCACCGAAGGCTACAAGGTCGAGATGGCCATCGTGGCCGACGATATCGCCTTGCCGGACATTCCGCAGCCGCGCGGGGTGGCCGGCACGCTGTTCGTGCACAAGATCGCCGGCCATCTCGCCGAGACCGGCGCGGACCTCGCGACCGTTGCGACCGCCGCCCGAGCCGCAGCGGCCGACATCGCCTCGCTCGGCGTCTCTCTGTCCTCCTGCTCGATACCCGGCCAGCCTTTCGAGGGGCGGCTGGGGGCTGAGGAGGGGGAACTCGGCCTCGGCATCCATGGCGAGCCGGGCGTGGAGCGGATTCCGCTTCTTCCGGCAAGCGATATCGTCGGGCTGATGCACGAACGCCTCGGCGCCCGCCTCGATCCCGCAGCTGCCTATGCGCTGCTGATCAACAATCTCGGTTCGGTGCCGCCTCTGGAGATGAGCCTGATCGCCGAGGCTCTGCTGGCCTCCGATCTGGGGCGCGGGGTGAAGCTGGTCATCGGGCCGGCGCCGCTGATGACCGCCTTGAACATGAATGGCTTTTCGCTGTCCTACCTCAAGCTCGACCCGGCGCGCGAGGCGGCGCTGACCGCAGCGGCCGAGCCGCTGGCGTGGCGGCCGGCGGTGCCTCCTGGCATGGTGGCGATTGAGGCGGCGCCGACCGCGCCGCGCGCGACGGACGTTGCCGCCAGCGCCGACGCGGCCACCGAGGCGGTTATCCGCAGCGTCTGCACGACGCTGATCGGGCTGGAGGAGGAGTTGAACCGGCTCGACGCCCGCGCCGGCGACGGCGACACCGGGAGCACCGTCGCGACCGGCGCCCGCTTCGTTCTGAACGCTCTTCCTCATCTGCCATTGGCCGATGCGGCTGCCACGCTGAAGGCCATTGGCGCAGGGCTCGGCACCGCCATGGGCGGATCGAGCGGTGTCCTGCTGTCCATCTTCTTCACCGCCGCCGGTCAGGCGCGCGCAGAGGGACAGAATCTCGCTGCCGCCCTGCTCGCCGGCCTTGACCGCGTGGTCTTCTACGGCGGAGCGGTACCCGGAGACCGCACCATGATCGATGCGCTCGATCCCGCGCTGAAAGCGCTGGCCGCCGGCGATCTCACCGCCGCCGCCGCCGCTGCGACGGCTGGAGCGGAAGCGACGCGGACGATGGCGCGGGCGCGGGCCGGGCGCGCGGCCTATATCGCCGCGCGGGAGCTGGAAGGATCGCCCGATCCCGGCGCGGTGGCGGTGGCACGGGTGTTCGAGGCGCTGGCCGCAGGCGGCTGAAGAACCCGGCGAGGGACGAGAACGATGCCGCTCGACGCTTGCGATCTCTCCCAGCTCATTTCGCTGTGCCGCGCGCAGATCGAGCGGCATTGCGAGCATCTCGGCCGGCTCGACAGCGCCATCGGCGATGGCGATCACGGCGCGAACATGAAGCGGGGCCTTGAGGCGGTGTACCGCGAGCGGGCGGACATCGCTTCCCTGCCGCTGCCAGCGGCGCTGGAGCGGATCGGGCTGGTGCTGGTGATGACGATCGGTGGCGCCGCCGGCCCCCTCTACGGGACGCTGCTGATGGAACTGGGCCGGGGCCTGGCCGATGAGGGCGGTCGGGCCGATTTCGCCGCCAGCCTGGCACGGGCGATCGCGGCGGTGGCCCGGCGCGGCCGTTCCGGGCCCGGCGACAAGACGCTGCTCGACGTGCTCTACCCCGTGCAGGCGGAGATCGCGCGCCACGCCGCGCCCGACCGCATCGCCGCCTGCGCCCGCACGGCCGCGCAGGCGACGGAAATGATGCTGGCGCGGCGCGGCCGGGCGTCCTATCTCGGCGCACGCTCCGTCGGTCACGAGGACCCCGGTGCGTCCAGCTGTGCCCTGCTTGCCATGACAATCTGCCAGTATTTTCAGGAGCATACCCCATCATGACCCCCGCGCGCGGCGCCAATGTGGGCATCGTGATCGTGTCGCATTCGCCTCTGGTCGCCCAGGGAGCCGCCGACATGGTGCGTCAGATGGTGGGGGGATGCGTGCCTCTCGCCTGGACCGGCGGCAATGGCGAGGGCGGTCTGGGAACGCATGTTGACGGTATCCTGGTCGCTATCGAGGCGGCGTGGTCGGAAGCCGGGGTGGCCATCTTTGTCGATCTCGGCGGGGCGGAGACCAATAGCGAGATGGCGGTGGAGATGCTGGAGCCGGCGCGCGCCGCCAAGGTCGCCATCTGCAACGCGCCGCTGGTGGAAGGCGCGGTGGTGGCCGCGGCGGAAGCCTCCGGCGGGTCGCCGCTGGCCCGGGTGGTCGCAACGGCGGAAGAGCTGTCCGCGTGATGGCCGAACCTCTCCCCCTTATCGGGCGGCCTTCCGCTCATCGCTGCCAGGCTGAAGTCGAGGTCACGCACGGAGTCGGGCTGCACGCCCGCCCCTCCGTCGCCTTCACCCGGCTGGCCAAGAGCTTTCCCTGCACGGTGGAAGTGGCGCTCGACGGATCGGCCGACTGGCTGAATGGCAAGAGCATCGTCAAGATCATCGGTGCCCGCATAAGGCGCGGAACCAAAATGAGAATTCGCGCCGAGGGGGCGCGGGCGCAGGAGGCGGTGGCGGCGCTGAGCGAGCTGGTGCGGCGCAATTTCGACGAGGACCGCAAGCCCGGGCGCGCCGATGGCCGCCCGGTGTGAGCAGCGCGGCCAGCCCGCTTCGCCCGGCCGGGCGGTCGGCCCGCTCTACCGCGCGGGCGAGCCGGCGGAGGCCGCCGGGCCGGCCGGAAGCGGGGGCGAGCCGCGCGCGGCGCTGACGGCGGCGGTGGAGCGCGCCATTGCCGAATTGCGCGCGCTCGCCGCCAAGGCCGATGCCGAAAGCGCGGGAATCCTCGATTTCCAGATCGAACTCCTGCTCGATGGCGAGCTGCTCGCCCCCGCTCTGGCCCGTATCGAACGCGGGGAAGGCGCGGCCCTGGCCTTTGCCGCGGCGATGAATGAGCGGATCGATGAGGTGACCGGTGAGGCCGGTGAGACCGCCAGTGAGACCGACAGTGAGGCCGATGAGGACGAAGAGGCCGAGCCCGATCCCTTCGCGCTGCGCGCCGCCGACCTGAGGGACCTGCAGCACCGCGTGCTCGACGCGCTCGCCGGCCGCACCCGGGCCGACTTTCCCCCCGGCGCGGTCTATGTCGGGCGCGACATGCCGCCCAGCGTCTTCCTCGCCCATGACTGGTCGGCGGGCGGCGCCATCGCGCTCGGCGCCGGCAGCGCGGCGAGCCATGTCGCCCTGCTGGCCCGGGCGCGCGGCGTGCCGATGGTGGTCGGCCTCGGCGCCGTGCCGGGGGATGCGGGCGATCCGCTGCTGGTGGACGGCACGCGGGGCACGGCCTGCCTCCACCCGGACGGCGGGGAGATGGCGACGGCACCCGCCCCACCTTCGCCCCCCTCTTCAGCCCCCGCCCGCGCGCCGGTCGCTTTCCCGGCATCCCTTGCCCCCGCTGTCGGTGGACCCGGCCTGTTCGCCACTATCGACACGCTGGCCGATCTCGACGGGTTCGATCCCGCACACGTGGACGGCGTCGGGCTGGTGCGGACCGAGTTCCTCTTCACCCACGCCGCCGAGGCGCTGAGCGAGGAGCGGCATCTCGCCGTCTATCGCCGCCTCCTTGCGGCGCTCGGCGGCAAGCCGGTGACGCTGCGCCTGCTCGATCTCGGCGGCGACAAGGCGCTTCCCGGCCTTGCCGAAGGCGACCCCGCCGCCGTGCTCGGCCTGCGCGGGGTGCGCTTTCTGCTCGCGCATCCCGATCTCGCCCGCATCCAGGCGCGGGCGCTGATGCGGGCGGCGGCGCTGGGGCCGCTCTCCGTGCTGCTGCCCATGGTGACGGTGCCGGCGGAGCTTGAGGCGATGGCGCTTCTGTTCGAGGAGGAAGCCGCCCGGCTGGCGCGGCAAGGGGTGGAGGCCCGTCTGCCGCCGCTCGGCATCATGGTGGAGGTGCCGGCGGCGGCGCTGACGCTGGACCTGTTCCCGCAGGCGGCGTTCTTTTCCGTGGGCACTAATGACCTGATGCAGTATCTCGCAGCGGCGGCGCGCGACAATCCGGCGGTGGCGCCGCTCTGTGCGGGAGCGGAAACGGCGATGTTCCGGTTGCTGGACCATATCTGCGCGAGTGCCCGGGCGCTGGGCCGGCCGGTGTCGCTGTGCGGCGATCTCGCGGCCCGGCCCGAGGCGGCGGGCCGGCTGCGGGCGCTGGGCTTCGACGGGCTTTCCGTGCCGCCCGGCCAGATCGAGGCGGTGCGCGCGGCGCTGGCGGGCGCCGCGCCCAATTCCCCGCCGGGGCGGGGCTAGCCATGGCGCGCGAGACCAGCGACGAGGCGGTGATCGCCTACAAGACCCTCTTGTCCGGCATTCTCGACAACCGGCCCTCCGGCACGCGCCAGCGTCTGGCGGCGGCGCTGGGCAAGCACCGAAGCTTCGTCACCCAGGTGACCAGCCCGGCCTATGACACGCCCTTGCCGGCCCGGCATCTGCCGACCATCCTGCGGGTGTGCCATTTCAGCCCGGCGGAGCAGGAGCGCTTCCTTGCCGCCTATCAGGCCGCCCATCCCGGCCGCCTGCCTGAGGTGGGCGGGGGCTCCTCCATGCGGACGCTGGCGCTGATGGTGCCGGATTTCGGCGATGACCGGAAGAATCGCAGCTTCGACGATGCCGTCGCCGACTTCGTGGCTAAGATGGCGGTGCTGGTGAATGGGAGCGAGTGAATGCAGGCGAAGACGGGCCGCGCGCGCGGCCCGCAGCGGGCGGGCTGAGCCGGTGCGGCAGCGGGCGGCAGAGGCGGCACATGGCGCGCCGGAAGGCGCGAGGGCGCGATGACGCGGCGTCCTAGCACGGCGCAGACGCTGGTGGCGGACAGCCTCGCCGGCTTCGTCGCCGCGCATGAGGATCTCGTCGCCTTCGGCCTTGAGGGCAAATTCGTGCGCCGCCGCCGGCTCACGCCCGGCAAGGTGGCGGTGATCTCCGGCGGCGGGGCGGGCCACGAGCCGCTGCATTGCGGCTTCATCGGCGCCGGCATGCTGGACGCGGCCTGCACCGGCCATGTCTTCACCTCGCCGACGCCCGACCAGATTCTCGCCGCCATGGACGAGACCGACACCGGCGCCGGCTGCCTGCTGGTGGTGAAGAACTATGATGGCGATGTGATGAATTTCGAGATGGCGGCGGAAATGGCCGCCGGGCGCCATCATGTGGAGACGGTGATTGTCGAGGACGACGCCGCCACCGGGCCTTCCGTCCGCAGCCGTGGCCGGCGCGGCGTGGCCGGCACGGTGGTAGTGGAGAAGATTCTCGGCGCGGCGGCCGAGCAGGGCACGGATCTCGCCGGACTCAAGGCGCTTGGCGACGGGCTGTCGGGCCGGCTGCGCAGCATGGGCGTCGCCCTGCGCGGGGTTTCGCTGCCGGATACGGCGCGCGACACCTTCGCCCTCGGGCCGGACGAGATGGAGATCGGCGTCGGCATTCATGGCGAGCCGGGACTCTACCGCACCCGCCGCGCCGGGGCGGAAGAGATCGTGCGCCTGCTGTGCGAGCCGGTGCTGGCGCAGCTTCCCCATCTCGCCGAGGCGCACCCGCTGCTGATCGTCAACGGCTTTGGCGGCACGCCGCCGATCGAGCTCAACCGCGCCCATGCGCTCGCCCGTGCCGTGCTGGGCGAGCGGGGCCTCGTCCCGGCGCGGGCGCTGGTCGGCACCTTCGTCACCTCGCTCGACATGGCGGGGCTCTCGCTGACGCTGGCGCTGCTTACCCCGGCCGAATTCGCGCTGTGGTGCGCCCCTGTGCGCACGGCCGCGCTGGTGTGGTAAGCCCGCCATTGCGCGTCCGGGCGGCATGTTGGTAGGGTCGCCGCGGTTTCGGGCGCGCCCCGCGCCGGCTCGCCGGTGTTTCCCCCGACGCGTTGGAGCGCCATGACCCCTGCCGGCACCGCCTTCCCGGATGTGTGGACATGGCTGCGCGCCGCCGTGCCGGTGGATCTCGGCTGGCGCAATATCGTGTTTTCGCTGCGCACCGCGGCGGCGGCGGTAATGGCGCTGGCCGCCGCCTATTGGCTTCAGCTGGACGACCCGCAATGGGCGGCGCTCACCGTCTATCTGCTGGCGCAGCCCACCGCCGGCGCCGCCGTGGCCAAGGGCGCCTTCCGCGTCGCCGGCACGCTGCTGGGCGCGGCGGCGGGACTGGTGATTCTCACCCTATGGTCGCAGGCGCCGCTGCCGCTGGTCGGCTCGCTCGCGCTGTGGCTCGGCTTCTGCTTCACCCAGGCGGGGCTTTCGCGCAACTACACCTCCTACAGCTTCCTGCTCGCCGGCTACACCGCGCTGCTGGTGGGGCTGGGAGGGGCCTCCGCGCCGGCGGATGCCTGGCACCTTGCCGTTGACCGCACGGCGGAAATCATCCTCGGCATTGTCTTCGTCACGGCGATGAGCGTGCTGGTGTTTCCGGTCTATGCCGGCGACGTGCTGCGCGGCCAGCTGGCGGTGCTGTTCGGCCGGCTGTGCCACTATGGCGCGGTGGCGCTGCAGCCGGTCACCCCCATCACCGCCTTCGCGCCGCTGCGCCGCGAGATGGTGGAAGCGGTGGTGAAGTTCGATGCGCTGCGCTCCTACACCCTGTTCGAGGCGCCGGAAATGCGCGCCAGCGATGCCGGCCTGCGCCGGATGACGCGCGAGTTCCTGCGCGTGCTGGCGGTGGCGCGCGGGCTCTATCTGCGGCTCGACGAATTCGCGGTGGAAGGGGCGGGGCCGGTGGCCGACCGGCTGCGCCCGGCCATGGCGGATGTGGCGGCGCTGCTGGAGCGGCTGGCGGCCGACCCTTCCGCCTTCACCGACACACGACGCGTGCGCGCGCAGCTGCTTGCCGCCCGTGTCGCGCTCAACGCCGCCGGCGCCGAGCTGGAGGCCATGGCCGGACAGGTGCCGTTCCTGGCGCTCGCCAATGGCGTGCTGATCCTGCGGCGCGCCGGCGATCTGCTGCACGGGCTTTCCATGGTGATGGTGAGCCAGGCGGCGAGCCTGCGCCCCACGGGCCCGCTCGCCCTGCGCGGCCTCGCGACCCTGGCGGCGCCCAAGACCGCGCGCCCGCCGCCGGTGATGGCGCCGGCGCAGCGCTGGGAGGCGCGGCTGGCCGGGCTGCGCGCGGGGCTGCTCTTGCTGGCGATGTGCGGCTTCTGGGCGGCGACGGAATGGACCAGCGGCTTCAACGCCGCCGCCGGCCTCGCCGTGCTGCTGTTCTTCGCCGTCAACCAGGACCGGCCGGGGGCGCTGGGCCTGTCCTTCCTCATCTGCGCCGGGCTCGGCATGGCGGCGGCCTATGGCGCCATGGTGTTCGTGCTGCCGCGCATCGAGGGGTTCGAGGCGCTGGCGCTGTTCCTGATGCTGGTGCTGTTCCCGGCCGGGCTGATGGCGGGAACGCCGGCGCTCGCCTTGGCGGGCACGGCCTTCGGCGCCTATTTCGTCGCCGAGCTCGGCACCGGCAATGTGTTCCGCCCGGACGAGGCGGGTTTCCTCAATGCGTCCCTTGCCACACTGTTCGGCATGGGGGCGGCGCTGGTGCTGCTGAACCTGTTTCCCATCACCTCGCGCGCCTCGCGCCGGCAGCTGTGGAACACGACGCTCGGTGCCCGCCTGCCGCAGGCGGCGCGCGGCGTGCGGCACGAGCGGGCGATCCTGCGCGAGATCGTCGGCGCGCTGGCCGATCTGCTGCCGCGCCTCGCCCTCGCCCGGCCGGGGGAGGACGAATATCTGCGCGGCACGCTGGGCGCGGCCTCGACCGCGCTGGAGCTCGGCCGCCTGCGCCGGCTGCTGGGTGCGCCGGAACTGGCGGAGGAAACGCGCGCCCTGATCGCGCTCTTCCTCGACCGCTTCGCCGCCGAACTCGCCGGCTTTCCCGAGGCGGGGAGCGCGCTGCCGGCGCGTGTGGCGGCGGCGGAGGCGCTGGCGCAAGCGACGCAGGCGGGGCTGGCCGGGCTCGCTCTGCCGGCCGGCTCGAAGGCGGCGGGGCTGAACCTGCGCGCGGGGGCGTCGCTGCGCTTCATCGTCGACCGTTTCGACATCGACCGCGCCTATCTGCTGCACGCCTTCGGGGAGGGCTGAGATGCACACCACCTGGCCCTTCTTCACCCCCGAGGCCTTCGGCATCTATTTCCCGCCGGTGCTGATCTGGGCCTTCGTCGCGCTGGCGCCGTACCTGCTGCTGCGCTGGGGGCTGGCGCGGGCGGGGTTCTACCGCTTCGTCTGGCACCGGCCGCTGTTCGACGCGGCGCTCTACATCATCCTGTTCGGCATGTTCGTTCTGCTGCTGCCGTCGCTGTTGGAGGTTCTGCGATGAAGATGGGCTCCGCCCTGCGCGTGGGCGTTACCCTGCTGGCGACCGCGGCGGCGGTTTTCGTCGGCTGGCGGCTGTGGCTCTACTACACCGTCGCGCCCTGGACCCGCGACGCGCGGGTGCTGGCGCAGGTGGTGGCGATCGCGCCCGATGTCTCCGGCCTCGTCGATTCCGTTAATGTCCGCGACAACCAGTTCGTCCAGAAGGGCGAAATCCTGTTCGTCATCGACCAGCAGCGCTTCACCGCCGCGCTGCGGCAGGCGCAGGCGGATGTGGAACTGAAGCAGCAGGCGCTGCGCTATGCCAGCGACACCGCGCAGCGCGACGCCCGGCTGGAACGGGCCGATCCCGACGCGGTCTCGGCGCAGACGGTGGAACTCACCGCCGCCAACGCTGCCGAGGCGCAGGCCGAGCTCGACGCCGCGCAGGCGGCGCTGACCACGGCGCAGATCAATCTTGAGCGCTCGCGCGTGCGCGCCCCGACCGATGGCTACATCACCAATTTCAACGTCGATGCCGGCGATTACGCCCGGGTTGGCGAGCCCATACTGGCGCTGGTCGACAGCCATTCCTTCTATGTCTACGCCTATTTCATGGAAACCAAGCTGCCCTCCATCCGCGACGGCGACCCCGCCCGGGTGGAGCTGATGGCCGGCGGCGTGGTGATCGACGGCGAGGTGGAGGGTCTGAGCCGCGCCATCGCCAATCCCGGCCAGGGGCTGCTGGCGCAGGTGGACCCGAATTTCGACTGGATTCGCCTCGCCCAGCGCATTCCGGTGCGGATCAAGCTCGGCCCGCTGCCGCCGGAAGTGCGGCTGGTGGCGGGCTTGACCGCCACCGTCGTCGTTCTGCCCAAGACGCGCTGAACGCGCCCGCGCATCTTGCGGTTGACAGGGCGGCCCGGCCGGCGATCCTTTCATACCACTTGGGGAGTCGCCGTGCTGGATATCGAACCGATCCGCCGCCGCCGCATCTATGAGGATGTGGCCGAGCGCCTGCAGCAGCTGATGCTCGACGGCACGTTGGGGGAGGGTGATGCGCTGCCGTCCGAGCGTGAGCTGATGGAGCAGTTCAAGGTCGGCCGCCCGGCGATCCGCGAGGCGCTGCTGTCGCTGCAGAAGGCCGGGCTGGTGTCGATCGCCAATGGCGAGCGGGCACGGGTGGTGCGGCCGGACCCCAAGCATTTCATCCACGAGCTTTCGGCCTCGGTACGGGCCTATCTGGCCCAGCCGGCCGGCATGGCGCATTTTCAGAATGCGCGCCTGCATCTCGAACTCGCCCTGACCCGGCATGCCGCGCGCGAGGCGGGGCCGGCGGACATCGCCCGCATCGGCGATGCGCTGGCCCGCAACCGGCGCGACCTCGGCGATACCGCGGCGTTCGAGGCTTCCGACATCGCCTTTCATTATGAGATCGTGCTGGTGGCGCAGAACCCGCTGTTCAACGGGCTGCATCAGGCGGTGGTGCAGTGGCTGTCGCAGCAGCGCAAGGTGACGCTGCAGGTGGCGGAGGCGAAGGAACTCGCCCTTGCCTACCACGAGCGCATCCATGACGGGATCGCGGCCCATGATGCGGACGCGGCGGAAGCGGCGATGCGCGCGCATCTCGAAGCGGTGGAGACGTTCTATTGGGAGCGCGCGCCCGGCGGGCTGAGCGCCGCCGGCTGAAGTCGCGGCCGGCGCGGCTCAGGCCGGCGCGCCGGCCAGCAGGCGGCGCAGCACGGCTTCCACGTCCGCAAGGTCGCCATAGGTGACGGCGTAGCGCGGCAGGCGCTCCAGCGCGTCGAAAAAGGCATCGAGTTCGGCGGCGCCGGCGGGCTCGGCGAGGCCGAATTCGGCATCCATCAGCTCCAGCAGCGCGCGTGCCGGCCCGATCGGTTCGACCCGCGTCGATGCTCCCGGCTCGAAGCGGGGGAAGACGAGGCAGGCGAGGCGGTTTTCCGGGCCGTGCGGCGGCATGTGCTGCTCCAGCGGCACCGGCAGATAGCAGCCGCGCTTCTCGCCGCTGCCGACGCGCGGCCGCTCGGCGAGGCCGGGATAGAACGGCGCCAGCGCGTCAAGGCTGCCGGGCTTGAGACTGATCGCCCCCGGGCAGGGCAGTACCACCGCCTCGCCGCCGGAAAAGGCGATGGCCGGGGAATCATCTGTGCCGAAACGCCAGCCCTGCGCCACCAGATAGGCCGACAGCGTGCTTTTTCCCGCGCCGGAGACCCCCGCCATCATCAGCGCGCCATCGGCGGTGGACAGCACGGCGGCGTGGACGAAGACGGCAGGCGGCGGATCGCGATAGACGAGATCGAGCAGCCACAGATGCGACTTGCCGACCGCCTGCGACGCCTCTTCGGTGAAGAGCTGGCGGGTGATCGCCCCGCCGCTGACGCAGCGCAGGGCGAAGCCCTCCTCCACGACGATGATATCGATCGTGGCGATCGGCGTGTGATGGATGGGGTCGGGATCGAGAAAGCCGCTGAAGAAGCCCATCAGCCTGTCGCCCGTGGCGAGGCGTATGGCGAGGCAGGCGGGCGGCGTGGCTTCCCCGCCCCGGCGCCCGGTGGCGAGCAGACGCAGCACCACCGAGGTGCCCGCCAACCGGACCTGGAGTTGCTGCAGCAGTTCCGCCGGGCGGCTTTCCGCCTTGGGCGGGCGGGCCAGCGCGGGTGCCGCATCCCTTTGCGAGGGCCGCAGCCGCACCTGGCCGGTGCCGTCGCGCTCGATCCAGCCGAGTTCCTCCCAGGCGCCGAAGCAGGCCGCGAGATCCTCGGCGCCATGCACCGCCGCCTCCGCGCCGAGGGCCGCGGCGGGCCGGAAGCTGTCGGAAAGCGCGAGGAACAGACGCGCGGCCGGCGCGTTCAGCGCGTGCGCCATTTCGCGGTGCTGGTCGAAGACGAACAGCACATCGTCGAGCACACGGAAATAGAAGCGCGGTTCGGCGGAAGGAATCATGGGAGGGAAGGTCGCCAGTTCGAAGCGGGAGGTGCGCCGCGCGGGCGGCGCGCGCCGGGCCGGGCCTTGCCGGACAGTCCGGGGATGTGAAGCTGTTGTCTAGAGCGGACCTGGTGAATTCGATTTCACCGGACCTGTTCTAACTCTCTGATGTCCGGCACTTCCGGTCGCAAACCGCCGAGAGGCTTTGCGGGAATGGCTCTAGCTGTCGGCCGCGGCGCGGCGGATCGCCAGGAGGCTCGGCGTCGCCGGCGCGGCGTTGATCGCCGCCTTCCCGAGTCTGCGCAGCGCGGCGCGGCGCCGCTCATCGGCCGGTTCCGGGGGGCTTTCGGCCGGGCGGGGGGTGTTTTCGGTGGACATTCGGGTCTCCGGCCCACCGGCGGCCCTTCGGGGCCAGCCGGTGGTGCGGCGCGTCATTGTCGGGGATTGTCAGGAACTTGCCCCATGGCTGTGAGGCAGTGAGACCGGCTTCAGCGCGCGCGGGCGGCGCGCGGCATCCTCATCAGGCCCAGCGTCCCGGGAACGGTATAAGCGGCGGCGCGGCCCAGCTTCGCCAGCGTGACGCGCCGCCGCGCGTCGGCACCCGACGGCGCGGTGGACGCGGCGGGCGATTGCTGCCCGGTTTCCGGTGGACGATCCGTCGCCATGCCTGTCCCCTGACCCGCGGAGTCGCAGTCTAAATGATCGGAGGTAAAAATGCACCGCTTGTGCCGCTCCGTCAACTGACGGCGGCGGCGCGGTCGATGGTCATGATGGCCAGGGGGACCGGCAGCGAACAGGCCGCGCCACGGCCGAGCCGGCGCAGCGCCTCGCGGGTGAAGCAGGCGGGATGGGAAAGGTCGGTACGGCGCCTGCTCACCGTCACCGAGGCCTGTTGCGACCTGCCCAACCCGTTGCCGGCCGATCCGGCGAAGCTGGGGAGAGTGGAGCGTTTCGCCAGGTCTCCGCGCTGGCACTGCACGCTGCGGGCGGCGCAGGCGTTGTTCGGCGAAGGCGGAGGCGAATCCTGCGCGCGCCCTGGCAGGTGCCGCTTATGGCGGTGGCCTATGTGAGTCGGCTCGTCGCGCCAAACGCGCCGGGCGACCTCTGACGGCTGGTGGGTCGGCAAGGCTTGCTCCGGCGGGCCGGGCCGCCTAAGCCTGCCTGTCGATACGTCGCCGTTCCCCGGCGAGCGTCCCCTGCCGCGCCGGGAACCGTGACCGCCATGGCCCTCACTCTCCTCATCTTCCTGCTCGTCTATGTCGCCATGGGCTTCGGCAAGTTGCCGGGGTTCATGGTGGACCGCACCGGCGCCGCGCTGGTCGGGGCGCTGGCGGTCATGGTGGCGGGCGGCATCAGCCCGAAGGCGGCGTGGGAATCGATCGACTATGCCAGCGTCGGCATGTTGTTCGGGCTGATGGTGGTGTCCTCCGCCTTTGTCGTCTCGGGCTTCTACAGCTGGACCGCCGAGCGCGTGGCGCTGCTGCCGGTGAGCGCGCCGGTGCTGCTGGCGGTGCTGGTCGGCGTCGGCGGCGGTCTCTCGGCGCTGCTGACCAATGATGTGGTGGTGGTGGCGATGACGCCGCTCCTGGTCTCGCTGACCCTGGCGCGGGGGCTGAACCCGGTGCCGTTCCTGCTCGCCTTCTGCTTCGCCGCCAATACCGGCTCGGCCGGCACGCTGATCGGCTCGCCGCAGAACATGATCGCCGCCCAGCAGCTCGGCCTGTCCTTCACCGGCTTCCTCGCCGTGGCCGGCCTGCCGGCGCTGGCCTCTCTGCCGCTGGTATGGGGGATCGTCGCCCTGATCTATCGCGGCCGCTGGAGGCTGCCGGAGGCGAGCGGGACGCGGGCCGGTCCGGTGGTGGCGCCGCCGGTCACGCTCGACCGGCTGGAGACGGCGAAGGCGGGGCTGGTGACGGCGGTGGTGGTGGCGGCCTTCATCTTCAGCGACTGGCCGCGCGAACTGATCGCGCTCGGCGCCGCCGGGGTGCTGCTGATCAACCGGCAGATCGCCTCGCGCGATCTGCTGGCGCAGGTCGATGGCGACCTGCTGCTGCTGATCATGGGCCTGTTCGTGGTCAATGCGGCGATGGCGGCCACCGGCCTGCCGCAGGAACTGCTGAGCGGGCTGCGCGCCACCGGGCTCAATCTCGACGACCCGCTGGCGCTCTATCTCGTGGGCGGGGTGCTGAGCAATGTCGTCGGCAACAGCCCCGCCGTGATGCTGCTCGTGCCCTTCCTCACGCCCGGCGGCGAGGCCGAGGCGCTGGGCGCGGCGCTGGCGCTGGGCACCGGCTTTTCCAGCAACCTGATCGTCTTCGGCAGCCTCGCCGGCATCATCGTGGTGGAACAGGCGGCGGCCTGCGGGGTGAAGATCTCCTTCGGCGAATTCGCCCGCGCCGGCGTGCCGGTCAGCCTCGCCTGCATGGCGATGGCGGCCGGCTGGATCGCCCTCATCGCCGCCTGAGCGCGCGCCGCCCTAGCGCCGCTTCAGCGCGTCCATCAGCGCCGCGCCGAGCGCGCCCTGCGGCGCCTTTTGCGGCTCGCGCGCGGGCGGGCGGGGGCCGCGCGGGGGCGGGGAGGAATCGCGCGGGCCGCGCTCGCCCTGGCCACGCTCGCCCTGGGGCTTCGCCCCGCCGGCCCCGGCATCGCGGCGCATGGAGAGCGAGATGCGCTTGCGCTTGATGTCGATCTCCAGCACCCGCACCTTCACCACATCGCCGACCTTCACCACCTCATGTGCGTCCTTGATGAAGCGGTCGGCGAGCTGGGAGACATGCACCAGCCCGTCCTGATGCACGCCGATATCCACAAAGGCGCCGAAGGCGGCGACATTGGTGACGGTGCCTTCCAGCTCCATACCGGGCTTCAAATCCTTCATGTCATCGATGCCGTCGGCGAAGGTGGCGGTCTTGAAGGCGGGTCGCGGGTCGCGGCCGGGCTTGTCCAATTCGGCGATGATGTCGCGCACGGTCGGCAGGCCGAAGCGCTCATCGACGAAGGCGGCGGGGTTGAGCCCGGACAGCGCGGCGCTGTCGCCCATCAGGCTGCGCAGATCGCGCCCGCAGGCGCTAACGATCTTGCGCGCCACGCCATAGGCTTCGGGGTGGACGGCGGAGGCGTCGAGCGGCTCAGCGCCATCGCGGATGCGCAGGAAGCCGGCGCATTGCTCGAAGGTGCGCGGCCCGAGGCGCGGCACGTCTTTCAGCTGCTTGCGGCTGGCGAAGGGGCCATTGGCGTCGCGATGGGCGACGATGGCTTCGGCCAATGAGGAGCCCAGCCCCGAGACGCGCGCCAGCAGCGAGGCGGAAGCGGTGTTGAGATCGACGCCGACCGCGTTCACCGCGTCCTCCACCACCGCGTCGAGCGCGCGGGCGAGGTGGTACTGGTCGACATCGTGCTGGTACTGGCCGACGCCGATCGACTTCGGGTCGATTTTGACGAGTTCGGCCAGCGGGTCCTGCAGCCGGCGGGCGATGGAGACGGCGCCGCGCAGCGACACGTCGAGGCCGGGGAATTCCGCCGCCGCCAGTTCGGAGGCGGAATAGACCGAGGCGCCGGCTTCCGACACCACGACTTTCAGCGGCTTCGAGCCGGTCGCGGAAGGCGGCAGGGCGGCGAGGAGTTCCGCCACCAGCTTCTCGGTCTCGCGGCTGCCGGTGCCATTGCCGATGGCGATGAGATCGACATTATGCGCGCGGATGAGCCGGGCGAGTTCTCCTTGAGTCCCGCGCACATCGTTCTTCGGCTGGAACGGGTAGACGGTGGAGGTGGCCAGCAGCTTGCCGGTGCCGTCCACGACCGCGACCTTGACGCCGGTGCGGATGCCGGGGTCGAGCCCCATCGTGGTGCGCGAGCCGGCCGGGGCGGCGAGCAGCAAATCCTTCAGGTTGCGCGCGAAAACGTCGATGGCCTCCTTCTCCGCCCGCGCCCGCAGCTCGGTCATCAGATCGAGCGAGAGGTGGAGCGACAGCTTGACCCGCCAGGTCCAGCCGGCGATCTCCATCAGCCAGACATCGCCGGGCAGCTTCTCGCCGATGGCATAGGCCTCGGCGATCATCCGCACCACCGGCTTGATCGGGCGGGTATCCTCGGCGTCGACCTCGATCTCCAGCGCCAGCACATCCTCGTTGCGCCCGCGCAGCATGGCGAGCGCGCGGTGGCTCGGCACGCCGGACCAGCGCTCCACATGGTCGAAATAGTCGGAGAACTTGGCGCCTTCCTCCTGCTTGCCCTCCACCAGCCGGGCGCGCAGGAAGGCATTGGCGTGGAGATAGGACCGCAGCCGGCCGATCAGCTCGGCATTCTGCGCGAACTGCTCGGAGAGGATGTCGCGCGCGCCTTCCAGCGCCGCCTTCACATCCGCCACCTCCTCCGTGACATAGCCGGCCGCCAGCTCTGCCGGCACCAATGCGCGGTCGGCGAGGATGGCGTCGGCCAGCGGCCCGAGGCCACGCTCGCGGGCGATTTCCGCCCGGTTGCGGCGCTTGGGCTTGAAGGGGAGATAGATGTCCTCCAGCTCCGCCTTGGTGGTGGCGGCGGCGAGCGCGGCTTCCAGCTCCGGGGTCAGCTTTTCCTGCTGGCGGATGGACTCGAGGATCGCCGCGCGGCGGGATTCCAGCTCGCGCAGATAGACCAGCCGCTCATCCAGCCGGCGCAGCTGCGTGTCGTCCAGCCCGCCCGTCACTTCCTTGCGGTAGCGCGCGATGAAGGGAACGGTCGCGCCCTCGTCGAGCAGGGCGATGGCGGCTTCCGCCTGCTGTGGGCGGGCACCGATTTCCGTTGCGATCTCTTGCGCGATTTTCTGCGCGAGCTGCCGGGCGGTGGTGGTGGCGAGGCTGTCGGTCATGCGGGCTACGGAATCGCGTGAAGGGAGGCGCGACAATATTCACTCGCCGACCGCAAGGCCACGCCGCGCGCGGGCGGCGGCGTGGCTTGTGGATGAACTCGCCGTGTTCAGCCGATGAGCGGGAGGTAGTGATGCGGCTGGCGCATCGTCACCAGATCCTTCCGCCGCACCACATTGGTCGGGTAGGGGGTGTCGAGATTGCTGGTGTCAATCTCCGCTACCGCCACCCCTTCGCCGGCACCGAGAATCGCCTCGCGGCGCGGGAATTCGAACGTGTCCGGCCCGAACACGCCGCTCTTGCCGCCATAGCCGGCGCTCTCGTCCAGCACATTGGCGAAGGCGAGATGGACATTGTTCTCGCCCGCCCGCGCCCGCATCAGGTGCCAGTGATGCGGATCGGCACCGGTGGGGATCGGGTAGTTCTGGGAAATTGCCGTGCCGGCATGGGCGGAGGTGAGGTTTCCGCGCAGCGCCGCCGGGCAGAGCACGAGGTCGCAGCCGCGCAGCGCCAGCACGCGGCCCGCTTCCGGGAAGGCGGCGTCATGGCCGATGAGCAGGCCGATGCGGCCGAATTTGGTGTCGAACACCCCCCACTCATCGCCCGGCGTCGCCCAATTATGGTCGGAGGCGTCGAGATGAGTCTTGCGGTAGCGCCCGATCACCCCCTGCGGGCCGACGAGCACGGCGGAATTGTACAGCGTGCCGTCGTCATCCTCCGCGAGGCCGGCGGCGAGGTGCAGGCCATGGCGGGTGGCGATGGCGATGAGGCGGGCTACCGCCTCGCCGCTGAGCGGCACGGCCGCGGGGGCGTCGAGGCCGGTGACGGCGCGCTCGGGGAAGACGACGAGTTCCGCACCCGCCGCGCGAGCCTCCGTCGCGAGTTCTTCGATGCGGTCGAGATTGGCGTTTGCGTCGCCGGTGGGCGCGAACTGCGCCACGGCGACCTGCGAGCGCCTTCCCTTGGGCAGCGGGCGGTGGCCGTACAGGCTGAAGAAGTCGAGCGGGTTCCAGGTGAAGGTGTTGGTCGGCAGCTCCATATAGAGCTCCGGCCGGCGCTGCTCGAACACGGCTTCGCCGAGCATGCGGCGGGCGCGGGCGCGCTCCAGATCGATCTCGACGCAGGCGACGCCGTCGCCGGTATCGATCACCGCCTCGATGGCGCCGTCCGGACCGATGACGCAGCTGCCGCCGGAGAACTGCACCGTGCGCTCCAGACCCCAGCGGTTGGATTCGATGAGGTAGCAGCTGTTCTCCATCGCCCGCGTGATCCAGTAGGGCGCGGGGGCGCGCTCGGCCAGCCAGTTGGAGATGTGGCAGATGATGTCCGCCCCGGCGAGGCCGACGAGGCGCGCGGTCTCGATGAAATGGATGTCCATGCACACCAGAAGCGCGATGCGGCCGATGGGCGTGTCGAACACGGCATGGCCCCTATTCCCCGGCGCCGACCATTTCGGCTCGGCGATATAGGGGTGGGTCTTGCGGTGGGTGCCGACCACGCCCTCCGGCCCGATGAGCACGGCGGAATTGTAATAGAGGTTGGTGGCGGCATCGACCTCCGGCATGCCGACGACGATGTAGCAGTCCTGCGCGCGGGCGATGGTGGCGAAACGCTCCGTGGTCGGGCCGGGGATCGGCTCGACGAAGGGGGCGACTTCAGTGCGGTCGAACCAGCAATAGCCGGTCGTGCCCATTTCCGGCGTGACGATGAGCTTCGCGCCCGCGCTGGCGGCCTTGCCGACCAGCGCTTCCAGCCGGGCGATGTTGCGCTCCTTCTCGAACATGGTCGGCTCGAACTGGACGGTCGCGACCTTCAGCGGGACAGTCATGGCAGGTCTCCGGGCATGGGGGAGCGTTCGGCGCCCGGCCGGTTGCGGCGGCGGGTCCGGGAATGTCGCTCGGATGGCGGTTACGGTGTCAGGCGCTCATGGCCGGGGCTGGCCCGGCCATGAGGGTGGGGCCTTGATCAGGCCGTGAGGTAGGACTTCAGGATCGAGGCGCCCATCGTGTATTTGGGGTCCACCATGTTGCCGAGCCGCACGCGGCCGCACTGGGTGAGCAGCATATAGGCCTCGATCTCGTCGAAGCCGTAATCGGACGCCATCCAGCGGATGAGATCGCGATAGGCCATGCGGGTGGCATCCTCCATCGGCCGGGTCGAGCCGATGGACATGATGAACTCTTCCGTCTCCAGCCGCGGGGTGTGGATGGTCCAGCCCTTGATCAGGTCGATCTGGATGGTGGTGACGGTGGGGTGCTCAAGTGCCACGCCGCACAGTTCGCCATCGCCCTGGGTGGCGTGGCAGTCGCCGAGATAGAGCAGGCCGCCGGCAATGTTGACGGGCAGATAGATCACCGCGCCGACGCCGACATCCGGCAGGTCCATGTTGCCGCCGTAATAATCCGGCTGCAGCGAGGTGATCGCCTCGATCTCCGGCGAGGTGCCGATGGTGCCGATGAAGGGCTGATAGGGCAGGGTGATCTTGTCGCTCCACTTGGTGCCGGTTTCGGCATCGACATGCAGCTTCTTCACCTTGATCGGCAGCGGCGCGTTCAGCATCGCCGTGTCCTTGGTCGGCACCAGCCCGCCGAAATCCGGCATGATGAGCGTGGTGCCCACGGGCTGCGGCCCGCGCGGGACGATGGATTTGATGTACACCGCCAGCGTGTCGCCCTTTTCCGCGCCATTGACGTAGATCGGGCCGTTCTGCGGGTTGAGATAGGGGAAGTTGAGGATTTCCAGCGGGTTGTCGGTCTCGTGCTTGATCGCGCCCTCGAAGGCGTCATGCGTTTCCGCCGCCACCACCGCGCCGGGATCGACCTTCAGGACCGGGTCGACATAGGGGCCGTAGACATAATGGTACTTGCCCTGCTCCGCCTCGGTGAGGGAGTGGGTGGCGCCCGCCTGGCCCTTGGCGAGGCCTTTGCGAGCCATGAGGGAATTTTCGAGCCAGGACATGATGTTCTCCTTGAATGGCTGGCTGTGCGATCAGACGGCGAGATGGCGGCGCATCGCCTCGCCATCGGCGAGGTCCTCGCGGGTGAGTTCGGCGACCACGCGGCCCTTGTCCATGACATAGCAGCGCTGGGCCATGGCCCGGATCATGTCGATGTTCTGCTCCACCAGCACGACGGTGACGCCGGTATCGGCGTTGAGCTGCACCATGATGCGGGCGATGTCCTGCACGATGTTGGGCTGGATGCCTTCCGAGGGCTCGTCGAGCAGGATGAGCTGCGGATTGGCCACCAGCACCCGGCCGATGGCGAGCTGCTGCTGCTGGCCGCCGGACATGGTGCCGGCACGCTGGCTCCAGCGCTCGCGCAGGATGGGGAAATAGCCGAGCACGCGCTCGCGGTCGGCCTCGCTGACGCGGCCCGCGCGCATGCCGCCGACCGCGATGTTCTCGCCCACGGTGAGGCGGGGAAACACGTCGCGGCCCTGCGGCACATAGCCGATGCCGAGCCGCGCCCGGCGGAAGGCGGAGAGGTGTTCCACCGGCCGGTCGCCGAAGACGATGGAGCCTTCCATCGCCGGCACAAGGCCGATGAGGCTTTTCATCAGCGTCGACTTGCCGACGCCGTTGCGGCCGATGACCGCGACGATCTCGCCCTGGCGCACCTCGATATCGAGGCCCTGCAGCACCGGCTTGCCGCCATAGCCCGCGCGCAGGCCGAGGGTGGACAGCATGACTTCCTTACGCATGGGCGGCCTCGTGAGCGGTTTCGTGCGCCGTGGTCTGGCCGAGATAGATGGCGGCGACATCCTCATTGGCGACGATCTCGTCGATCGAGCCCTGCGCGAAGACGCGGCCGAGATGCAGCACCGTGACCTTGTGGGCGACCTGGCGGACGAAGGCCATGTCATGTTCCACCGCCAGCACGGTCATGCCCTCGGCGTTGAGCCGCTTGACCATTTCGCCGGTCGCAAAGGTTTCCTCGGGCGACATGCCGGCGGTGGGCTCGTCGAGCAGCAGCAGGCGCGGCTTGAGGCTGACCGCCATGCCGATTTCCAGCCACTGCTTCTGTCCATGCGAGAGATTGCCGGCGAGGCGCGTGGAATCGGCGGTGAGGTTGAGGAAGGCGAGCAGCCTGTCGATCTCCTCGCCCAGCGCCGCCGGGGGGTAATGGTGCTGCATGGCGATTTCGAGATTCTGCCGCACGCTCAGCGCCTTGAAGATGCCGGGCACCTGGAATTTGACGCTCATGCCGCGGCGGATGCGCTGGAACGGCTTGAGGCCGGTAATGTCCTCGCCGCCGAACAGGATGGCGCCGCTGCTCGGCAGATGCTCGCCGAGGATCAGCCGGAACAGAGTCGATTTGCCGGCGCCGTTCGGCCCGATGAGGCAATGCACCTCGCCGGCTTCCAGCGTCAGGTCGACATTGTTGGTGACATGCAGGCCGCCGAAGCGCTTGTTGAGGCCTATCGTCTGGAGCATCGGCATCAGGCGTCTCCCGGCTGCCGCTTGGTGAAGGGGCGGGCGATGAGCCGCGCCAGCGCATAGATGAGGCCGCGCGGCGCCAGCAGCACGGTGAGCACCAGCATGATGCCCATCACCACAAGCGCATATTGGCTGCCATGGATGGTGAGCGCCTGGAACACGGCGAGCACGGTGAGGGTGCCGACCAGCGTGGTGGTGAGGTCCGAGCGCCCGCCGACCGCGACCCAGACGATGGGCAGCGCGGCGGCCGTCATGCCCATGGAGGAGGGCGTGATGTACTGGCCCCAGCTGGTGTAGAGCACGCCCGACAGGCCGGCGAGCGCGGCGCCGATGACGAAGGTGCCGAGCTGGTATTTGCGGATGTCGTAGCCCAGCATCTCCGCCCGCTCCGGGTTCTCGCGAATGGCGACGAGCACATTGCCGAAGGGCGAGTTCACCAGGATACGCAGGCCGAGATAGACCAGCACCAAGAGGCCGAGCACGACGTAATAGAGCTGCACGTCAGGGAACAGCACGATGTCGCCGCCGGGCCAGGGCACGGTAAGCGGGGGCATGTTGCTCATACCGTTGAAGCCGTTGAGCCGGGCGGCGCCGATCTTCCATTCCGGGCCCGCCGTCTGCGCCATGAAGCGCTCCAGAACCAGCGTCACCGAGAGGGTGACGATGCCGAGGAACACGCCGGAGATGCGGCCGAAGAACAGGAAATAGCCGAGCAGCGCCGCGAACAGGGCGGCGATGCCGATGGCGATGAGCAGCGCCACGAAGGTGAAGCCATAGGCGGCGCCGAAATTGATGGTGAGGATGCCATAGCTATAGCCGGCAATGCCGAAAAAGGCGGTCTGGCCGAAGCTGAGCGCGCCGCCATAGCCCCAGATGAGGCACAGGCCCAGCGCCATGAAGATCCAGGTGAAGAAATACACGGTGTTGCCGACGGTATAGCCGTCGGAGAACAGCGGGTAGGCGCAGGCGCCGGCCAGCACGACGAGGAAGCCGATCCAGAAGCCGGGGCCCCGGCCCAGCGTCTGCGGGCCTTCGAGGCGGGAAAAGAAGCGGGAGAGCGCGTTCATGGCTGTGTCTCGTGTCCGGGTCAGGCGCGCTCGCGCAGAAGGAAGCCGGAAATGCCGCGCGGCAGCACCCGGATGACGACGATGACGGCGATCAGCAGGCCGATCTGCCCGGCGAGCTGGCCGTACCAGGAGGTCATGGTCGCCTTGACCACGGCGAGCACGGCCGCCGCCGGGGCGGTGCCGAGGAACACGTCGGCGCCGCCGACCACCACGGTGACGAAGGCTTCCATGATGAAGGTGGTGCCCATGGTCGGCACCAGCGTCATGGTCGGGGCGTAAAGCCCGCCCGCCAGCCCGGCGAGGCCGGCGCCGAGCGCGAAGGTGAGGCTGTAGACGAGGCGGGTGTCGATGCCGAGCGCGGCCGCCATGTGCGGCACCTGGATGGTGGCGCGCGCCATGACGCCGAAGCGCGTCCAGTTGAACAGCGCGTAGAGCCCGGCAATGACCAGCACCGCCATGCCGCAGAGCACGAGGCGATAGAGCGAATAGGAGTAGTCGCCGACGGTGAAGCTGCCGAAGGGGGTGCCGACGCCGGCCATGGTGGAGCCGAGCACGATCAGCGTGCCCTGGGTGAAGATGAGGCTGAGGCCCCAGGTGGCGACGATGGTATCGAGCGGGCGGTCATAGAGATGGCGGATGATGAGGATCTCCACCAGCGCGCCCACGGCGGCCGAGACCAGCGCGCCGATGAGAATGGCGAGCGGCAGCGGCACGCCGGCATGGGCGGCGGAGACGGTGACATAGGCGCCGCACATGATGAATTCGCCATGCGCCAGATTGATCACGCCCATCATGCCGAAGATGACGGCGAGGCCGCAGGCGGACAGAACCAGAAAGGCGAAGGCGTCGCCGAACTGGTAGAGCGCGGAGAAGGCGAGGGTTCCGACATCCATGTGCGGTGGGGCCTTTGGGTTCAGTTCGTCGCATCGAGGAACGGTGGGCGAGAGACAAGTACGGACGGGGAGAGGGACCACTCTCTCATTCCCTTTCCCCGGCGGGGAGAGGGAGACGATGACCGCACGGGGAAGAAGGCGATCGCCCCGGCCAAAGCTGGGGGGTCGGGCCGGGGCGATGCCTTCGGGGGCCGCCGAGGGGGGACAGGGCGGCCGCCCGGATGGGGTGGAGGGATGGCGCGAACGTCACGTCGTCATCCCGGAACGGCCGGAGGCCGTCTCCGGGATCGCGTAACCATTCGGCTGGCGATCCCGGCTCGGCGCTTCGCTTGGCCGGGATGACATGGCGAGAGTTGCCTGCCAGCCCTTCCTGCCGTGACCGCTCAGTTCTTCGGCGGCGGGTTGGAGGGCGTGTACTGCGCGCTCGGGTCGCTCTTGGTCAGGTCGCAGCCGGCTTCGCCCAGCCAGTACGGCTTGATGCCCTCCCACACCTTCGGGAAGGTGATGGAGTGATCGGCGCCCACCTTGGCGAGATAGATGGTGTGCGACATGTGCTGGCTCTTCGGGTCGAGGCAGACCTTGCCCTCGGGAGCGTCCATGCAGACATCGCCCTTGGCGATCTCCTTGCGCAAATCGTCGCGCTTGGTCGACTTCGCCCGCTCCACCATCTGCTTGTAGAGATAGACCGCGAGATAGGAGTTCTCGGCTTCCTGGTTCACATAGGGCTCGTCCGGGAACTTCGCCTTGAACTTGGCGAAGAAGTCCTTCGAGGCCGGGGTGTCGATCTCTTCGATGTAGTTGGTGGTGACGTACATGTCCTTGAGCGATGGCGGCTTGAAGCGCTTGTGCTCATAGCCCTGGCCGACGTTCACGGAAGACGCCATCGGCAGGTTGACGTTGGCGGCGGCAGCCTGCTCGTAATAGGAAGCCTGGGCGGTGCCGACCAGCAGCGTCACCACGAAGTCGGGCTTCGCCTTCTGGATGTTCTGGATGTTCTGCGAGAACTGCGACACGCCGAGCGGGATGAAATCCTCGCCGACCATTTCGCCGCCATGCTCCTTGACGATGTTGCGCACCCATTCGGCCGAGATCTGGCCGAAGTTGTAGTCGGCGGCGAGCGTGTAGACCTTCTTGCCGTACTTCTCCATCATCCACGGGATGAGGGTGGAGAACTGCTGCTCGGGCACCGCGCCGGTGACGATCATGTTGGCGTCGCAGACGCCGCCTTCATACTGGTTGTTGTAGAAGGCAAGGCCGTCGAACTGGTTGACGATCGGGCGGTAGGCTTCGCGCGAGGCGGAAGAGAAGCCGGCGAACACCACGTCCACCTTGTCGCGCTGCAGCACGCGGCGCATGAACTCCTGGTAGCGGGTATTGTCGGACTGGGTGTCGTAGATCACCAGTTCGAGCGGGCGGCCATCGATGCCGCCGGCCTTGTTGATCTCCTCGGCGGCGAGCTGGATGGCGTGCACCTTGCCGATGGTGGCGGCGGCGAAGTCGCCGGACTGGTCTTCCAGCACGCCGAGCTTGATCGGATCGGCAGCGAAAGCATTGGCGACGCTGAGCAAAAGCGTCCCCGTGAGGGCTGCGGCACGCAGCCCTCGCATGGTCTTCCCGTTCATCTTACTCTCCTGTGAAAGGTTATCTTTTTCCCGCGCTGGGTTCCGCCGGGCGGAACTGCACGGGTTCATCGAGGGGGCCAGCCCTCGCCGTCACGAACGCCTCGCAATAGGCCTCAAGGGTCTGCCGCGAGCGCATGCTTTCGCGCCGAAGCCATTCATAGGCCTCGTCGTCATCCACGCCCGCCTCATTCATGCGGGCGATGATGGCCTTGACCACCGCGCGGCGACCCCGCCGGCGGCGATCCATGTCGTCGAGGCGGGCCCGGAGGTCGCCCCGCAACAGGAACTGGTTGATGCCGAGGAACAGCGCGGTGTAGACCGCGCCGCCCTGCACGGGCTTGCGCAGGAAGGCGGAGGCGCCGATCTGCACCAGGTGCTTGAGCCGGCTCGGCGCTTCGACGCCGACAAGGCCGATGACCGGAACGGGGGGATGATGCGCCCCCGCATCGGTGTCGAGCGCCACCGGATTGTCGAGATCGCCGTCGATGAACAGGATGTCGCGCTCGGGCTGCAGCGCCGCGAGGTCGATCTGCGCCCGCCCGTCGATGAGGGCGGGATAGACGGTGGCGACGCCGAGCTTGCCCAGCGTCTTTTCCAGCGCTTCCACGGCGGTGAGGCTCGACGTGACGATGTGCGCCCGCCCGCCATTGAAGTTCTGCAGCAGCCGAGGTGCCATCACTTCACCACTCTCAGTGTCGCGTTGCGGGCAGCGACCGCATAGCGCGGCGAGGACTGGACGAGATAGGGGTCGGGCCGGACCGGGCCGGGCGCTTCGACCAGAATGTCGAAGCGCGCCTGCGCATTGGAAATGCCGATTCGTGGCGTGAGATAGGCGTGCAGCGTCTGCGGGTCGATCCGTACCTCGCCCTGCGGGGCGAGCAGATGCTGGCGGGTGGCGGCTTCCTTCACCGTCTCCACATCGTCGGTGCCGCTCTCCGCCAGCGAGAGGATGAGCAGTTTCATCGCGATATAGGAGGCTTCCGCATCGGCCGAGGTGGTGGGGCCTTCCGGGAAGGTCTCGTCATAGAAGCGGGTGAAGGCGGCATTGGCGGGCGAGGCGAGGGAGGAGAAATAGACCGAGGAGGACAGGTGCCCGTCCACCGCTTCCTGGCCGATCTCCTCCAGCTCCGGCTCGGAAAGGGTGCAGCTGACCACCGGGAAGGTCGTGCGCTGGTCGATGCCGCGTGCGGCGCAGGCGGCGCGGAAGGCGCGGAAGAAGGCGTAGTTGCTGGTGCCGATGAGATTGTTGAACACGAAAGCGGGACGCGCTTCCAGAATGGCCTCGACCACCTGGTCGATCTCGGTGTCGCCCACCGGCACATAGCGTTCCGCCAGCACGCGGGCCCCGCGCGCGGTCATCGCCTCGCGGAAGATGCGGGTGTTCTCCCACGCCCAGATATAGTTGGAGCCGACGCAGAAGGCGGAACTACCGAGCGTCGCCAGCGCGTGATCGACCAGCGGCAGCACATGCTGGTTGGGCGAGGCGCCGGTGTAGATGACATTGCCGGAGCTCTCGAAGCCCTCATAATGGGAAGGGTACCAGAGCAGGCCGTCATGCTTCTCGAAGCAGGGAATGACTTCCTTGCGGCTCGACGAGGTGTAGCAGCCCACGACATGGCGGATGCCGTCATGCAGAAGCTCCCGGCTGAGCGCGGCATAGCGGGGAAGTTCGCCGCCGGGATTGACCACGACCGGCTCGATGGTGAGGCCGGGCGCCGGGCGCTCCGCCACCGCCAGCAGGGCGCCGTTCAGCATCGAGCGCGCGACCACATTGTAGGGTCCCGTGGTCGAGAACATGACGCCGATGCGGAAGTGCTTCGCCACGTATCGCTCCAATGCCGGGCCGAAGCCCAAAACAAAAAACGCCCGCCGGCCGTCAGGCCGTGGGCGTCGTTGCCACCAACCAGCCAGCGTTGACACGCCGTCGTTGGAAATGTTGACCGAAAGTGCCGCGACAATGGGCATCCTTGCCCGCCGCTCGTTTTCTAGGCTCGCGTGAAGTTACCTTCTTGTCAAGAAGCTTTTTCGCGCGTGGGGGTGAGCGCCGGGTCCGGCGGTGACACCGCCTGCGCCTCGCGCAGGATCCAGTCGATGAGGTCGCGGGCGGGATCGGACAGAGAGGGGCCGGGCACCAGCCAATAGCCGGTCTCGCCCCGCGCCAGCGGCGGGCCCACCGCGACCAGCGTGCCGTCGGCCAGCGCGCCGTCGATCAGCCCGGCCCAGCCGAGCGCGACGCCCTGATCCGCCATCGCCGCCTGCACCACGAGGCCATAGGTGTTGAGGCTGAGATCGCTGGCCGCCGGGCCGCGCGCCAGCCCCATCGCCGCGAACCAGTCGCTCCAGCCGAACCAGCGCGGGTGCGGCGTGCTTTCCAGATGCAGCAGCGGCAAATTGCCGATGCGCGCCGGATCGCCGCCGAGGCCGTGGCGGGCGGCGAAGGCCGGGCTGCACACCGGCCAGATGCGTTCCTCCACCAGCTGCACGCTCTCAGGCGGAAAGTCGCGCCGGGCGCCGAACAGCACGGCGACATCCTCGGCCCCGTCGAGGCCGGGATCGGCGCTGGTGGAGGCGATGATGTGCACATCCGTTTCCGGCCGCACCTGCCGGAAGGCGGCGACGCGCGGCATCATCCAGAACGAGGCGAAGCCATAATCGGTGAACAGCCGCACCACGGGGCGGCGGCTGAGCCGGCGCACCGCGCGGGCGGCGCCGTCGATTTCCGCCACCGCCGCCGCGCTCGCCCGGTGCAGCACCTCGCCGGCGGGGGAGAGCGTGCTGCCGCGGTGGCCGCGCAGCAGAAGCGGCGTGCCGAGCTGGGTTTCCAGCTCGCGCACCACATAGCTCACCGCCGGTTGCGACAGGCCGAGCGCGCGCGCCGCGGCGGTGAGCGAGCCGAGCCGCCCCACCGCCTCGAACACACGCATCCAGCCAAGATCGAGAGGTCGCTCAGACATAGATGCAGCTTATGTCAAACATCGAAAATATCGGGCTTCACAGCCCACCACATTTAACTGCCTGATACCCCTCAGGCAAGGAAAGCCGCCGCTCGACAAGGCGGGCCCTTGAGCATCTCACCTGTCTCAATGCTTCCAGAGGTGACCCCGATGACCCGTCTGACACTGGCCGCTTCGGCCCTTTCCCTGCTCCTCCTCGCCGGCCCCGCTTTCGCGGCCGACGCCCCCGCCTGCAAGACCATCCGCATGTCGGACCCCGGCTGGACCGACATCACCTCCACCAACGCCATTGCCGGCGTGCTGCTGGAGGGGCTCGGCTATGCCCAGGATGTGAAGACGCTGTCGGTGCCGATCGGCTACGAGTCGATGAAGAACGGCAATATCGACGTGTTCCTCGGCAACTGGATGCCGGCGCAGCAGAAATTCATCGACGCGCTGAATGAGGCGAAGGCGGTGGACGTGCTCGCCACCAATCTCGAAGGCGCCAAGTTCACCCTCGCCGTGCCGAGCTATGTCGCCGAGGCCGGGGTGAAGGACTTCAAGGATCTCGCCGCCAACGCCGACAAGTTCGACGGCAAGATCTACGGCATCGAGCCCGGCGCGCCGGCCAACCAGAACATCCTGAAGATGATCGACGCCAATGATTTCGGCCTCAAGGGCTGGAAGGTGGTGGAATCGGGCGAGCAGGCGATGCTGGCGCAGGTGAAGCGTGCGCAGAA
The DNA here is from genome assembly GCF_030813495.1 of Ancylobacter polymorphus. Taxonomy (GTDB): domain Bacteria; phylum Pseudomonadota; class Alphaproteobacteria; order Rhizobiales; family Xanthobacteraceae; genus Ancylobacter; species Ancylobacter polymorphus. The sequence continues at coordinate 360,213 of NZ_JAUSUI010000002.1, forward strand.
CGGCAAGAGCTGGATCGTCTTCCTCGCCTGGGCGCCGCACCCGATGAACGAGACGTTTGACCTCACCTATCTCTCCGGCGGCGACGCCTATTTCGGCGCCAATTTCGGCGGTGCCGACGTGCGCACCCTCGCCCGCGCCGGCTGGGCGGGCGAGTGCCCGAACGCGGCGACCTTCTTCAAGCAGCTCAAATTCGACCTCGCCATGGAGAACACCATGATGGGCAAGATTCTCGATGACGGGCAGGACCCCAAGGCGGCGGCCAAGGCGCTGCTGAAGGCCAAGCCCGACGTGCTCGGCCCCTGGCTCGCCGGCGTGACCACCTTTGACGGCAAGCCGGGCCTGCCGGCGGTGAAGGCCTCGCTCGGCCTGTGAACCCTCAATGAGGCCGGCGGCGGCGCTGCCGGCCCTTCCTCCGCCCAAGAACTCGCCCAAGAACTCGCCCAAGCTCTCGCCCAAGCCTGCCGCGTGGACCGTGCCATGACCGCGACGCCGACCCCTTCGCCCGCCCGCCCGAACATCCTCATCCTGATGGTCGACCAGCTGAACGGCACGTTCTTCCCGGATGGGCCGGCGGACTTTCTGCACGCGCCGCATCTGCGGGCCCTCGCCGATCGCTCCGCGCGCTTCGCCAACACCTATACGGCGAGCCCGCTCTGCGCGCCGGCGCGGGCTTCCTTCATGTCGGGCCAGCTGCCCAGCCGCACGCGGGTCTATGACAATGCCGCCGAGTTCACCTCTGATATCCCGACCTTCGCCCACCATCTGCGCCGCGCCGGTTATCACACCGCGCTGTCGGGCAAGATGCATTTCGTCGGGCCGGACCAGCTGCACGGCTATGAGGAGCGGCTGACCACCGACATCTATCCCGCCGATTTCGGCTGGACGCCGGACTATACGCGCCCCGGCGAGCGGATCGACTGGTGGTACCACAATCTGGGCTCCGTCACCGGCGCCGGGGTGGCGGAGATCACCAACCAGCTGGAATATGACGACGAGGTGGCCTATCACGCCGCGCGCAAGCTCTATGATCTCGCGCGCGGGCACGATGCGCGGCCCTGGTGCCTCACCGTGAGCTTCACCCACCCGCACGACCCCTATGTCGCCCGCAAGCGCTTCTGGGACCTTTATGAGGACTGCCCGGCGCTGGACCCTGTGGTGCCGCCCATTGCCTTCGAGGAGCAGGACCCGCATGCCCAACGCCTGATGCTGGCGAGCGACCATGCTGCCAGCCATGTGACGGACGAGGATGTGCGGCGCTCCCGCCGGGCCTATTTCGCCAACATCTCCTATGTCGACGAAAAGATCGGCGAACTGCTCGACGTGCTGGAGCGTTGCCGGCTAAGCGACGACACGATCGTCGTCTTCGTCTCCGACCATGGCGACATGCTGGGCGAGCGCGGCCTGTGGTTCAAGATGAACTTCCTGGAAGGCTCGGCGAGAGTGCCGCTGATGATTGCCGCTCCCGGCCTGCCCGCCGGCCGGATCGACCGTGCCGCCTCCACGCTCGACGTGCTGCCGACTTTGGCGGAGCTGGTCGGGCTCGACCTCGGCGGCGTGCTGCCCTGGACCGATGGCGAGAGCCTCGTCGGGCCGGCGAAGGGCACGGGCGAGCGCTCGCCGGTGCCGATGGAATATGCGGCGGAAGGCTCCTATGCGCCGCTGGTGGCTTTGCGCGACGGGCCGTGGAAGCTCATCCTGTGCGATCTCGATCCGCCGATCCTGACCAACCTCGACGAGGACCCGCAGGAATTGGTCAACCGGGCGCAGGACCCGGCCTGCGCCGGGGTGATGGCGGCGATGACGGCGGCGATGGACGCCCGCTGGGACCTCGCCCGCTTCGACGCCGAGGTGCGCGCCAGCCAGGCGCGGCGGCATGTGGTGTATGCGGCGCTGCGCAACGGCGCCTATTACCCCTGGGATTTCCAGCCGCTGCAAAAGGCGTCCGAGCGTTACATGCGCAACCATATGGACCTGAACGTGCTGGAAGAGAACCAGCGTTTTCCGCGCGGCGAGTAGCGGCGCCCCCCCGGGCGCGCACCCCGGCTTGCCGCACTGCCGCGAAGATGAGTTGCGCCGCATCACGCGCTTGCGATCTCGCACACACCAATTCGCGGAAACCATCGCGGCTGGCCTACGTTGTACCAGCAGATTCACCGGCCGGGCCGTGCGGTTCCGGCGAGGTGAATGCGTGTCGAACCCGAAATCGCGACCTTTTTTGATGCCGGATATCGTGTCGAATTGTCGCGCTCTTCAAAGGATGTTGATTATGAAGAAGACCGTTTCCATTCCGGTGATTGGTGCTGTTCTTGCCGCTGCTTTCGCCGGCCCCGCTCTCGCCCAGGGCTACAATGCCGGCCCCGGCGCCCCGTCCGGCTGGTCGCAGAACCATAATGCGACGCAGCAGGGCGGCTGGTCGCAGCGCGGCACCGTCACCGAGGGCCGTAACGCCACGACGATGTATGAGGGCGGCATGTATGACAGCCGCAGCATGCGCGGCCCGAACACCCAGGGCGTCGAGCCCTATATCGCCAACCAGATCGAGCAGAACGCGCGCAGCACCGACTGAGTGCGGCCTTAAACACAGCGTTTCTCGATGCGACTTTGCGGCGGCTCCTTCCGGGGCCGCCGTTTTTTCGTATCCGGTCCGTCGGGCCGGCTTCCGCCGCCGATTGCTTAGGCCGGGCGTCGGCTTCCGCCGCCGCTGTCTCAGGTTAAGCGGCGGCTTCCGCCGCCGCCGGGACGGTCCGGCGGGGTGAGCGCCAGCATGGAGGTGACGGATTCCGGCGCCGGCCCGGCGGCAATGCCGCGCCGGGGCATGCCCTCGATGAAGGGCACGAGTTGCAGCCGGGCGATCTCCAGCACGCGCCGCAGCTCGGTGACCGGCTGGGCGTGTTCGTCCACCCGCAGGTCCAGCGCGCAATAATCCTCCTCGCCCTGCACCCGAAGGCTCGCGGACTGCCGCCCGCGCCTGTCGCCGCCGGCGGCGTCGCCGGCTTCCAGCGCCCGCATCAGCCGCTCGTCGAGCCTTTGCCCCGCGCTCATGCGGAAGGCGCCCGCCATGGCGTCGATCACCTGCGCGCCGGTGAGCATGTTGCCCTGCACGGCGAAACCGTCGCCGATTTCCTGCCCGCACCAGGGCGTGCAGTCGGCGCCGGTGAAGGCGGCGGCTTCGCCAGCGTGATCCACCACGCCGATCTGGCGCAGTTCGCGCGCCGCATCCGCCGCCAGTGCCGCTTGAAGCGCCGCACGTGCCGGCGTGCCGGCGGCGATGGCGTCGAGCACGCCGAGCGCGAGATAGGGATTGACCCAGGACTGGGTGGAGGCGGCGCCGACCTTCGCCCGCGAGAACGGGCACATGGAGCCCACCGCCGGCACGGCGGTGGCGACCGCGACGCCGAAGAGGCCGGTGGACGGGCAGCGGGCGACGATGGAGAAGGTCATGCCACTTACCTCACACGCTCAGATGTTTCAGCACCCGCGCGCGGGAATCCGGCTCCGAGGTGGCGCCGGTCTCGGCGATCTCGCCCCGGTCCAGCACCGCCCAGCGGTCCGCCACCGCCAAGGCGAAGGGCAGATGCTGCTCCACCAGCAGCATGGTGGTGCCATGACGCTCGCGGGCGCTGCGGATGACGCCGGCGAGCCGGTCGATGACCGAGGGCTGCAGGCCTTCGGTGATCTCGTCGACCAGCAGCAGCTTCGCCCCCGTGGCCAGCGAGCGGGCCATCAGCAGCATTTTCTGCTCGCCGCCCGAGAGCGTGCCGGCGCGCTGCTTGAGGCGCTGGAGCAGGAAGGGGAAGGAGGCTTCCACCTCGGCGAGTGCGGCCTCGAAATCCGGGCGGCGTACGGCGAGGCGGAGATTTTCCTCCACGCTCATGTCCTGGAACAGCGCCTTTTCCTGCGCCACATAGCCCACACCGAGGCGGGCGACGCGGTGGGGGGCGAGGCGTGTGGCCTCCGCGCCGGCAATGGCCACGGTGCCGGTCATTTTCGGCAGGAAGCCCATGACCGATTTCAGCAGGGTGGACTTGCCCATGCCGTTCTTGCCGAGCACGGCGAGGATCTCGCCGGGCGCGATGGCGAGGCTCACCTCGCGCAGCACCACCGCGCCGGCATAGCCGCTGGAGAGATGATCGACGGCGAGGAGGCTCATGCCGGCATCTCCTTGGGCGCGGGGGCGGTTTCATGGTCGATGCCGGCATGGCCGGAACCGGCATAGACCTGCTTCACGAGTTCGGAGGCGACCACCTCCTCCACCGAGCCGTCGAGCACGATATGGCCCTGGTGCAGGACGATGACGCGGGAGGAAATCTCGCGCACGAAGTCGAGATCGTGCTCCACCAGCAGCACGCACAGGCCCTGTTTCTTGGTCAGCTCGATGAGGATGGCGCCGATCTGCATGCGCTCGGTCTTGGTGAGGCCGGCGGTGGGCTCGTCCAGCAGCAGCACGCGCGGCTCCAGCGCCAGCACCATGGCGAGTTCCAGCGCCTGCTTCATGCCGTGCGAGAGCAGATGCGCCGGGGTGGAAAGCTGCTTGTCCAGCCCCGTGGTGGCGATGACATGCATCGCCGCCTCGGGGAGCGGCAGGACCTCGGCGCGCCGCCACAGCGAAGGCCGGGCATGGCGCACACGGGCGATCTGCAGGCACTGGGCGACGGTGAGCGTTTCGAACACATTGGCCATCTGGAACTTGCGGCCGACGCCGAGCGCGACGCAGGCTTCCGGCGGCTTGCGGCCGATGTCGTAGCCATTGACGGCGATGCTGCCGGCGGAACGTTCCGCGCCATCGGCGATGCAGCGCATCAGCGTGGTCTTGCCGGCGCCATTGGGGCCGACAAGGCTGACGAGTTCGCCGGCACGCGCCTCGAAATCGATGGCTTCCAGCACGGTGAGGCTGCCGAAGCGCTTGGCGACGCCGGCAACGCTGAGCGCCGGCCCCTCGCCCGGCTCGACGCCCTGCGTTTCCGCCGCGTCGAGGGTGGAAAGCCGCACGCTGGCCGCCGGGGCGGCGCGGCGCGGACGGAGGAGACCGACGAGCCGGCGCGGCAGGTCGAACAGCACGGGCAGCAGGCCGCGCGGGAAGGCGACGATGACCAGCACGAACAGCACGCCGATGATGAGCTGCCAGACGAAGGGATAGTCGCCGGCGAGCTGCGCGCTCTCATAATCGACGATCAGCGCGCCGAACACCGGGCCGAGCAGCGTGCCGCGCCCGCCGAGCGCGGTCCAGATGACCAGCTCGGTGCCGAAGACGAAGCCGGCAAGTTCCGGCGCCACCACCATCGCATAGCCGGCATAGATATAGCCGGCGATGGCGCCGATGGCGGCGCAGGCGAGATAAACGAGGATCTTCAGCCGCGACGTGTCGAGGCCGAGATATTTGCAGCGCTGCTCGTTCTCGCGCACGGCGACCAGGAGCTTGCCGGCATCGCTCTTGACGAAGATATAGGCGGCCGTGGTCACGAGGACGAGGAAGCCGCCCGCCAGCCAGAACCAGGCTTCCATCGACAAATCGAAGCTCATGAAGCCGGACAGCCCGCTCGACGAGCCGGTGAAGGTGCCGCCGGAATAGAGCAGCTGCGTCGCCACGATGGGCAGTACCAGCGTGATGACCGAGGCATAGAGCGCCGAGGCGCCGTGCCAGAAGGCGAGCCAGCCGACGATCGCCGCCACCAGCAGCGCCCCGCCGACGCCGAGCGCGAGGGCGAGCACGGCATTGCCGGTAGAGAAGTCGAGATGGGTGAAGACCAGCCCCGCCGCATAGGCGCCGCAGGCGAAGAACACCGACTGGCCGAAGGTGAGGATGCCGAGGAAGCCCCACAGCAGGTCCACCGTCAGCGCCACCGCCGCATAGAGCAGCGAGCGGGTGAGCACGTTCACCGAATAGGTGTCGAGCACATAGGGCCCGGCGAAGATCGCCGCCAGCGCGAGCAGGGCGACGGCGAGGATGAGGGACAGGCGGCGCGCTTCAGTCACGGGCGAACCCCTGCGGACGCAGGCGCAGAATGATGGCGGCGAGCACGGCGATGGTGAGACCTCCGAGAACCGGGCTGAAATGGGTGGCCACCAGCACCTGCGCCCCGCCCAGCACCAGGCAGGCGAACAGCAGGCTGACCAGCGAGGCGCCTGACACCAGCACCAGCATGAAAGCGTTGACAAGCCAGGGCACGCCCATGGCGGGATCGACGCTCGACAAGGGGGTGATGAGCGCGCCGGCAATGCCGGCCAGCGCCGAGCCGAGGGTGAAGGTGAGGAAGCGCACCAGCCCGCTATTGATGCCGAGCCCGCGCGCCAGATCCTCGTTCATGATCACCGCCCGCGTCTCCAGCCCCAGCCTTGTCCCCTGCAGCAGGGCCGTGAGGGCGAGGCCCAGCAGGGCGGCGATGCCGACAAGGGCGAGGCGATAGGCGGAATAGCCCTCGCCGAGAATGTCGATGGTGCCGCTCAGCGGCGACTGGGTGAACTGCACGCCGCGTCCGAAGGCGAGGGTGATAAGCTGGCCGATGATGATCGACAGGCCCCAGGTGGCGAGGATGGCGTCGAGCGGGCGGGAATAGAGCGGGCGCACCACGAAGCGCTCGATGGCCATGCCGGTCACGCCGCCGAACAAGGCGGCGATGGGAATGGCGAGCCACGGGTTGAGCCCGGCCTGGGTGGTGACGAGCGCGGCATAGCCGCCGAGGGTCATCAGTCCGCCATGGGCGAAATTGATGATCTTCATGACGCCGAACACGAGCAGCAGCCCGGTCGCCACCGCATAGAGGATGGCGGCGGTCGTCACGATGTCCAGCGTCTGGGCGATCATGCGAAGTCCTTTGGGGTTGGAGGCACGGCGGGCCGGGTCACGTCATCCCTCAAAGCCCGGCTTTTCCGGGCACCTCAGGATGATGTCGCAAGGCGGGCCGCAAGGTTCGCGCCATCGGTGCCGCCGGCCCCCTCTCCCCGGCGGGGAGAGGGATGGGGTGAGGGGCCCGGCGGGCAGGTAGAGAAGCCGCGACCCTCACCATGCACGCTCCGCCCCTCTCCCGCAGGACAGGGGCGGAAGGCGAATGGCTCACTTCAGCTTCGGGCACTGCTCGCCGGGATCCACGTCCTTGAAGCTGGAGATGATGCCGACCGAGCCGTCGGCCTTCACCTGGCCGAGATACATGGTCAGCGGCGCGTGGCGCTGCTTGTTCATGACGATGGTGCCGCGCGGGCCTTCCACCGCGACTTCCGCCAGCGCCGGGATCACCTTGGCGGCATCCGTCGTGCCGGCCTTCTCCACCGCCGCCTTATAGGCGTAGACGGCTTCATATTCCGGCACGGAGAGGTCGTTCGGGGTCTTCAGGTCCTTGCCGAACTTCTTCTCCATCGCGGCGAGGAACGCCTTGTTGGCGGGGGTGTCGATATTGGTGAAGTAGGAGCCGGCGATATAGATGCCCTCGGCATCCGGGCCCATCGCCTTGGCCGTGCCTTCATCGACGGCGAGGTTGCCATAGAGCGACTTGATGCCCGCCGCGCGCAGCTGCTTGGTCAGCGTCACATTCGGCGCGCCACCGGCGGTGGAGGTGATGATGGCGTCGGGGTTGGCCGCCTTCACCTTGGAGAGGATGGCGGTCCAGTCGGTGGCGTCCATCGGGGCGTATTCGTCGCCCACGACCTTGCCGCCGGTCTTTTCGATATAGGCCTTGGTGAAGGCCAGCATGCCGCGGCCGAAGGCGTAGTCCGAACCGATCAGGAAATAGGTCTTGGCGCCTTCCTTGTTGAAGAAGTCGACAATGGGGGCGACCTGCTGGTCCGGCACCCAGGCGTTCACATACATATAGGGGCTGCAGGAGCGGCCCTCATAGAACGAGGTGTAGATGTAGGGCACCTTGCCGCGATTGACGATCGGCAGGCCGGCATTGCGCGCCGCCGAGGTCTCCATGGAGATCAGCACGTCGACCTTCTTCTGGAAGATCAGCGAGTCGAACGCCTTCTGCGCGCCGGCCGCGCCGGAGGCGTCGTCGGCGACCTCAAGCACCACTTTCTTGCCGAGGATGCCGCCCTTGGCGTTGATCTCTTCCACCGCCAGCTCGGCGGACTGGACGACGGAGGGGGCGACCACGGAGTTCGCGCCGGACAGGCCGACGGGAATGCCGATGGTGATGGTGTCGGCGGCGAGCGCCGGCCCAGTGAGAAGGCCGGCGGCGAACACGCCGGCCATCAGCAGCGAGAGACGGGACATAGGCTTTCTCCGGAAGGTTATGGGTTTTTGGCAGCGGTGGAGAGAAGCGGGGCTCTAGTACCAGCCCCGGGAAATCGGCGCGCCGAGCATCTCGGCATAGACATCGGTGCGGCGGTCGCGCAGCACCTGGTTGAAGTCGTTCCAGTTGCGGGCGCGGCGGGCGGCGCCGAGGTCGATCTCGGCGGAGACGATCTCCTCGCCGTCGCGGCTCGCCGGGCCGGCGGCGGGCCAGCCGGTATAGCTGAGGATCAGGCTTTGCCCCTCGAAGGGCTGGCCGCGCTCGGTGCCGATGCGGTCGGCGCAGGCGATGTAGAGCGAGTTGGAATGGGCGGCGGCCATGGCGAGGATGTTGGCCATCGCCTCGCGCCCCTCCGCCTGGCCGGGGATCGGCACCCAGTTGGTGGGCACGCAGACGATATCCGCACCCTGCAGCGCCTGCAGCCGGTAGGTCTCGGGGAACCAGCCATCGTAGCAGATGGCGACACCGATGCGCCCGAGCGCGGTGTGGAACACCGGGAAGCCGTTATTGCCGGGCTCGAAGAACAGGTTCTCGTTGCCCCACAGATGCATCTTGCGATAGGTGCCGATATGGCCCTCCGGTCCGATGACGACCGCGCTGTTGTAGAGCGCCGTGCCCTCGCGCTCGGTGATGCCGGCGACGATGTGCAGGCCGCGCTCCTTGGCGATCTTCGCCCAGGCCTGGCAGCTCGGCCCGTCGGGAATGGTCTCGGCGAGGCCGAAGGCTTCCTCGCGGGTCTCGAACACGTAGCCGGTATTGGCGAGTTCCGGCAGCACGATCAGCTTGGCGCCGCCCTCGGCCGCACGGGCGATGAGGCCGAGCGAATGCGCGACATTGGCGCTGGTGTCGCCGAAGCGCGGCTCCATCTGGATGCAGGCGACGCGGACAAGGCTTGAGACCGGCATGAAGGCGCACCTCTGCGATCGCCGCGGGGCGCCGCGGCGTGAAAACAAAAAGCCCCCGGCAGTGCCTTCCGGCACCATCGAGGGCTGCATAGCCTGGATGTAGGGCGGCAACGCTGCCGCCACGCTCACGAAGCGATGGGGGTAGCAAAGCGCAGGCGGCGGAGCCTGTCAAGCGCAAATGCCGAGGATAGAGGCAGGGGGCGCAATGCCTATCAGTTAGGCAGTTGGCTCATTTCTCGCTCTCTCCCTCGCGGTCGAGCTCGGCCAGCATGGCATGGGCGTTGATGATGGAGCCGGCAATGGTGCCGATCGGCACGCGCTTGGCCGTCGCCTGCTTGCGCAGGAACTGGTAGGCGTCGTCCTCGGAGAGGTTGCGCAGGCTCATCAACAGCCGCGTCGCCTTCTCCACGTCGCGGCGGGTGCGCAGCGTGTCCTCCAGCTTGGCTATCTTGGCCAGCAGCCGGCCCTCATAGCCGCGCTGCGACAGGGCGAGCACGAGGCTGGACAATACGCCGGAGGCACGGATCGGGCGCACCAGCACGCCATGGGCGCTGGAATCCAGCAGCGCCTTCAGCACGGTGGGGTTCTCGTAGTCGACAATGGCGATATGGGCGATGGCGAGGTCGGCCATGCGCCAGGGCATCGAGCTTTTCGTGTCGCGGTCGAGCAGGAAGAACACCGCATCGAGCGGGAGCGGCAATTGCGCGGGCGGCGGCCACACCACCTGCACCTGGCAGCCGATGCGCTGCAACTGGCGCACGAGGTCCTCGCCGTCCTGGTCGCGCGGATGCACCACGGCGACGCGCATGTTGCGCAGGTTCTGGATCAGCTGCGAGGCGCTCATGCGTCGCGCCTCTTCGCCTTCGCCCAAGCCTCACGCATGGTCGTAAATATGGTCGACGAGATAGGGGTCGGGCTTCACCGGCGCCTTCGCCTCCCACACCACGTCGAAATCGCCGTGCTCGTTCACCATGCCGATGCGCGGCAGCAGATAGGTGTGGTTGTTGTCGGGGTCGATGCGGATGCGGCCCTGCGGCGCGTCGAACTCGGTGCCGAGCGCGGCGTCGACGAGGCGCTGCGTGTCGAGCGACTTCGCCCGCCGGAGCGCGTCGGCGAAGAGGTGGATCTGGAAATAGGCGGCTTCCGCATACATCGTCACCGCCGCGTCGCGGCCGAAGCGGGCGCGGTAGGCGGCGACGAAGCGGCGATTGGCCGGGGTGTCGACGGTGGAGAAATAGGGCGCCGAGGTGATGTGGCCGATGCAGAGTTCCGGCCCGATGGCGCGTATTTCGCCTTCCGACATGGTGAGGCTGGCGATGGGCATGCTGCGCGGATCGAGCCCCGCCTCGCGGAAGACGCGGTAGAGCAGATGCGCGCCTTCGCCGACCACGGTGGAGAACACCACCGAGGGCGCGCGGCGGCGGATATCCTCGACCACGCGGCGGATCTGGTCCGCGTGCGGCTGTTCCGGCACATAGGTTTCCGCCACCACCTCGCCGCCCTCGCGCGAAACGAGATCGCGCATGATGCGGTTGGATTCATGGGGATAGATGTAGTCCGAGCCGACGAGATAGAAGCGCGGCCCGAAGCGCGAGAGCAGATGGCGGGCGAGCTGCAGGCTGTTCTGGTTCGGCGCCGCGCCGGTATAGATGACGTTGGGCGAATATTCGAAACCCTCATAGAGCGAGGGGTACCAGAGCAGGGCGTTGCGCCGTTCCACCGTGGCGAGGATCGCCTTGCGGCAGGACGAGGTGCAGCAGCCGAAAATGGTGCTGATGCCGTCCTCGGTCAGCAGCCGCTCGGCATAGCGGCGGTAGAGTTCCGGGCTCGATTCGGGATCGTAGCACACCGGCTCGATCGGGCGGCCGAGCACGCCGCCCGCGAGGTTGATCTCTTCGATGGCGAGCGCCGTGCCACGGAAATGCTCGGTCTCCGGCTCGCGCATGTGCCCCTTGCGGGAGAACAGCACGCCGACCCGCCAGACGGCCCCCGCCGTGCCCGAGCCCTGTTCCGCGCTGCCGAAATTCGCCACCGGCGCCTGCCTGTCTCACCTGTTGCCGCGCCGGCCGCCCCGTGTGCGCCGGCCGGGCCCCGCTGAGCCCGCCTGCCGTTTTGGCGCGCCCGCGCCCGGCTGGTCAAGTCGCGCCCGCGGCCGACGGGTCAGCGCGACGTGCCGGTCGCGGCGGGGAAGGGCAGGACATTGCCGTCGCGCCGCGCCAGCCGTCCCGCCACCTCGACCAGCTGCTGCGGGATGAAGGGCTTGCTCACCACCGGCGCCTGGGCGAAGGCGGCCGGCAGGTTCTCGCGGCCATAGCCGCTGACGAAGGCGAAGGGAATGCCGCGCCGGGTGAGCGCCGCCGCGACGGCATCCACCGGCTTGCCGTGGAGATTGCCGTCGAGCAGGGCGGCGTCGAACGCGCCGGTCTCGATCGCCTCCAGCGCCTCCTCCACGGTGCGCGCCGGGCCATGGACGCTGGCGCCGGCATCCTCCAGCACCGCGATGAGTTCGAGCGCCACCAGCGCCTCGTCCTCCACCACGAGCAGGCGGCAAGCGTCGAGCGCCGGCACCTCGCGCGGCGGCTCCGGCGGCGCCGGGGCGACTGGACGGGCGGCGATGTCGGCCATCGGGTCCGGGGTGCGGTCCAGGCGCATCATCAGCTCCCACACCACCCCCTCATTGCGGTAGGAGACGGAGGCGGTGCCGCCGTCCGACTTCATGCTGCTGTCGATGAGAGTGGAGCCGAAGCCGCGCTTGACCGGCGTCTGCACCGGCGGGCCGCCGCTTTCCTGCCAGCGCAGCTGAAGCTGGTCGCCCTCCACCGACCATTCCAGCACGACGCGGCCGGCGGGGCGGGAGAACGCGCCGTATTTCAGCGCATTGGTCGCCAGCTCGTGCAGGATCAGCGCGAGGCGCAGCGCCGGCTGCGGCAGCAGCTGCACGCGCGGGCCACGGGCGTCGAGCCGCGCCGGATCGACGGCGCCGAGCCGCAGCTGGTCGTGCACGAGGTCCATGAGATCGGCGCCCTGCCAGGTGCGGTCGCTGAGCATGCCATGGGCGCGCGCCAGCGCCTGGATGCGGCCTGAGAAGGTGGCGGAGAACTGGTCGGGGTTGCGGGAGTAGCGCAGCGTCTGGGTGGCGATGGCCTGCACGCTGGCAAGTGTGTTCTTCACCCGGTGGTTCAGCTCGCCGATGAGCAGGGTCTGGGTTTCCTCGGCGCGGCGGCGGTCGGTGATGTCGAGAATCTGCACGCTGAGCGAGACCGGCTGTCCGTTGGGGCGGCGCAGCACGGAACTGTACCATTCGCAGTCCAGCACCGCGCCCGCGCGGGTGCGGCAGCGCACCGTGTGGTGCCCGCGCTGGTGCGCCGCATCCGCCAGCGAACCGGAGAGCATTTCCGCGAGTTCGCCGATGCTGCTGTCGCAGAGCCAGCCGAGATCGGACAGCGACTGCCCCGTCATTTCCGCCGCCGTCCAGCCGAACATGCGCTCGGCGCCCTTGGACCAGGCGAGCAGGCGCATGTCGGGATCGAATTCGACAATGGCGAGCGGGGAATTGTCGGTGTGCGCCTGCAGCCGGTCGAGCGCGCCTTTCAGCTCGGCTGCGGCGGTGGCAAGCGCGTCCTTCTGCCGGGCCAGCTGCTCATGCTGGCGGGCGATGGAGAAGAACACCTCCGCCTTGCTCTTGAGGATCAGCGGATCGATCGGCTTGTAGATGAAATCGACCGCGCCGGCCTCATAGCCCTTGAATCGGCGGCCCTCATCGGTGGAGGCGGCGGTGACGAAGATGATGGGCACACGTCGCGTGCGCTCGGTGCCGCGCATCATCTCGGCGAGTTCGAACCCGTCCATGTCGGGCATCTGCACGTCGAGCAAAGCGAGGGCGAAATCATGCTCCAGCAGCAGTTCCAGCGCCTCGACGCCGGAGCGCGCCTTGTAGAGGGTGAGCCCGTCGCGGCGCAGCAGCGCCTCCAGCGCGCGCAGATTCTCCTCGATGTCGTCGACCAGCAGGAACTTGACCGGCTCAGGCGACATCATGGCGGGCCTCCCGCAGCGGTGCCGTCGCCAGCCGGCGGAAGATGCGCTCATCGGGCGCGAAGGCGGCGAAGGCGTCGGCATGGGCGGAAAAGCGCAGGCTCTCATTCATGCCGAGGCCGAGGAAGCCGCCGCGCGTCAGCGATTCCCGGAACAGCCGCAGCGCGCGGTCCTGCAGGTTCGAATCGAAATAGATCAGCACGTTGCGACAGGAGATCAGGTGCATTTCGGAAAACACCTCATCGGAAGCGAGGCTGTGTTCGGCGAAGACGGTGCGGGCGCGCAGCGACTTGTCGAACACCGCCCCGCCATAGGCGGCGGTGTAATAGTCCGACAGCGAGGAACGCCCGCCGGACTTGCGGTGGTTCTCGGTGAACAGCGGGATGCGGTCGAGGTCGTAAATGCCGAGTTCCGCCCGCGCCAGCGCCACCGGGTTGATCTCGGTGGCGTAGAACAGGGTGCGCGATTCCAGCCCTTCCTCGCGGAACAGGATGGCGAGCGAATAGAGTTCTTCGCCCGCGCTGCAGCCGGCGACCCACACTTTGAGCGAGGGGAAGGTGCGCAGATGCGGGATCACCTCCTCGCGCAGGGTGCGGAAATAGTCGGGATCGCGGAACATCTCGCTCACCTGCACGGTGAGGCAGTCGATCATCAGCGGCAGCAGCTCGGGCTCGCGCAGCAGCCGCGCCTGCACATGCGAGAGCGTCTCGCAGTGCAGCCGCTGGCGCAGCAAATCGGCCCGGCGGGCCAGCGAGGCGCGGGAATAGGAGCGGAAATCATAGTGGTAGCGGCGGTGGATCGCCTCGACCAGGAGATCGAGCTCGATCTTCTCGCTGACGCTTGTGTGGCCGGTGACGCTGGCGGGGCCCGTCATCGCGACATCCATACCCGGGCGAGGGAGAGCAGCTTGTCGACATCCAGCGGCTTGGCGAGATAGTCGTTCGCCCCGGCCGCCAGGCACTGTTCCTGGTCGTCCGCCATCGCCTTGGCGGTGAGCATGATGATGGGCAGGCCGTGCCAGGCCTCGCGCCGGCGGATTTCGCGCGTGGCGGTGAGGCCGTCCATCTCCGGCATCATCACATCCATCAGCACCAGATCGATCGGCGGACCGCCCTCGGCCTTCTCCAGCAGTTCCAGCGCCTCGCGGCCATTGCGGGCGATCTGCACCCTGGCGCCGTGCGGCTCGAAAATGCTGGTGAGGGCGAAGACGTTGCGCACATCATCCTCCACCACCAGAATCTGCCGGCCCTCCAGCCGCGCATCGCGGTTGAGCGAAGTGGCGAGCAGCTTCTGCTGCTGCGCCGGCAGGTCGGACACCACCTGGTGCAGGAACAGCGTGACTTCGTCGATCAGCCGCTCTGGCGATTTCGCGCCCTTGATGATGATCGACTTGGAATAGCGCCGCAGCCGCAGTTCCTCGGCATCGGTAAGCTCGCGGGCGGTGTAGACGATGACCGGCGGAAACGCCGCCGCCTCATTGTCAGCGAGCCGGTTCAGAAGATCGAAGCCGGTGGCGTCCGGCAGCGTCATGTCGAGCACCATGCAGTCGAAGGTCTCGCTCTCCAGCCGGGCCAGCGCCTCGGCGGCGGTGGCGCAACCGATCGTCTCCACCTCCTTGGCGGCGAGGAGTTCGCTGAGGCCCCGCAGCTGGGCGGGGTCGTCCTCGACGATGAGGATGCGGCGCAGCTGGCGCGCCATGCGGAATTCCAGGCGCTCCAGTGCCTGCACCAGCTCGTCGCGCTTGACCGGCTTCATCATGTAGCTGACGGCGCCATAGGCCATGGCCGTCTGCTCGTAATCGCTGGCGGAGACCACATGGACGGCGATGTGGCGGGTGCGGGCATCGTGCTTCAGCCGGTCGAGCACGGTGAGGCCGGAATGGTCCGGCAGCCCCATGTCGAGGATCACCGCATGCGGCAGATATTGCCGCGCCGCGAGCACGCCGTCATCGGCTGTCGTGGTGACGATGCACTGGAAGCCCAGCTCATGGGCGAGATCGAGCAGGATGCGGGCGAAGGCGAGGTCGTCCTCCACCACCAGGATCAGCCGCGCGCCGGCGGTGAGGCGGGAGCGGTCGTCGTCGATGCCGGCGGGCGCGGGCCGCGCGGGCGCGTCCACTGCGAGCGGGGCGGGCGGGGCCGTGCGCGGTGCCGGGCTGCGGCGCGGGGCGCGCAGCGGCTGGGCGGCGGCGGCGCTGTCGACCACCACGCCGCTGAAGCGCGTCGGCACGAGGAGGCTGAAGGTGCTGCCTTCCCCGAGCCGGCTCTCCAGCTCGATCTCGCCGCCGAGAAGGTTGGTCAGCTCGCGCGAGATCGACAGGCCGAGCCCGGTGCCGCCATAGCGGCGGTCGATGGTGCCGTCGGCCTGGCGGAACGCCTCGAAGATCGCGTCCTGCTGCTCCTCGGCGATGCCGATGCCGGAATCCGACACGGCGAAGACGAGCCGGCCATCGGCCTGGCTGTGGATGTCCAGCACCACCTCGCCCTGTGAGGTGAACTTGACGGCGTTGGACAGGAAGTTCTTCAGCACCTGCTCCAGCCGCTGCGGATCGCTCTCCAGCACCGGCGACACGTCGGGCGCGATCTGCGCCCGCAGGGCGACGCCCTTCTCCTCCGCCTGCGGGGCGAAGCTGCGCACCAGCTTTTCCGCCAGCGCGGCGATTTCCACCTGCTGCGGCCGCAATTCCAGCTTGCCGGCCTCGATCTTGGACAGGTCGAGAATATCGTTGATGAGGGTGAGCAAGTCGTTGCCCGAGGTCTCGATCATCTGGGCGTAGCTGATCTGGTCCTCGGTCAGATTGCCGAAGCGGTTCTCGCCGAGCAGGCGGGCCATGATCAGCAGCGCGTTCAGCGGCGTGCGCAGCTCATGCGACATGTTGGCGAGGAATTCGGACTTGTAGCGGCTGGCGGCGGCGAGATCGTCGGCCTGCTGCTTCAGCGCGCCCTGGGTGCGGGCGAGATCGTCGCGCTGGGCTTCGAGCAGCTGGGTCTGCTCCTCAAGCTGGGCGTTCGATTCCTCCAGCTCCGCCTGCTGCCGCTCCAGCCGGCGCTGCGAATCCTGCAGCGCCTGGCTCTGCTCCTGCAGTTCCTCGTTCGCCGCCGTCAGCTCCTCGCCATGGGTGCGCAGCTCCTCGGCCTGCCGGCGCGTTTCCTCCAGCAGCTCTTCCAGCCGGGTGCGATACTGCGCCGAGCGCAGAGCGACGCCGACCGCGCTCGCGGTGCGCTCCAGGAATTCCAGCGCCTCCGGGAGCGGCTTGCGGGCGAAGCCGAGCTCGATGACGCCATTGACCTCGTCATCCTCGAAGGTGGGGGTAAGCAGCAGCCAGTCCGGCTTGCCCTTGCCGAGCCCGGAGCCGAAATAGAGATAGTTCTCGGGCACGGAATCGACGGTGAAGCTGCGCTTGTCGGCGATCACCTGCCCCACCAGCCCATCGCCACGGCGGATGCGGGCCGGCACCGGCGCATCGGCCGGCACGCCATAGCCGGCGGCGCGGGCGAAAGCGTCGTGGTCGCGGACATAGAACAGGGCGGCGCGGGCGCCGAGCCGCTCGGCGAGGAAGGTGAGCACCCGCTCGCCCAGTTCGGCGCTGGAGAGATCACCCATCATTCGGCGGGAGAGGTCGACCTGTGTGTCGCGGATCCACTCCTCGCGGCGGACGGCGAGCTTGTTGCGGATGAAGAAGAAGCCGGTCGCCGCCAGGATCCACACCGTGGCCGTGCCCATGCTGCGGTTGAGCAGAGCGACGCTGGGATCGATGCCGGCGCGGTCGACCATATAGCCGATGACGATGACGCCGGTGACGGCGGCAGCGGTGACGAGCGGCACGTGGGTGCGCCAGGCGAGAAAGGCGAGCACGACCGGGATGAAATAGGCGACCCAGACGGCGACGCCGAGAGGAAAGGAAAGGTCCGCCAGAAAGACCAGCGCGGTGAGCGCGGCGAGAATGGCATAGAGAAGGATCGGCTTCTCTCCGAGCGCCCTGAACTGCACGCTGCCCTCACTCTCCTGAAAAAACGCTGCGGGGCTGCGCGCCGCCGACCCGCCAGATGCCGTGCTGTCCGCCGCGTCACGTGCTGGCGCACCTGCCGCGCCGCTCATTCCGCGCAGGACGCATTCTCCCGGCGCCCATAAACACTTCTACAGCCGGAAGGTTCCATCTGTTGCGAAAGAAAGTGAGCCAGCCGCGAACGTGGCCGGCCCACCTCACGCCGGGATGCGCGCGGGCTCGCTGAACTGGGTGCGCACCATGCGGGCATAGATGCCGCCCCGTGCCACCAGCTCGGCATGGTTGCCCTGCTCGGCGATGCCCTCGCGGGTGACGACGACGATGCGGTCGACGGTGCGGATGGTGGAGAGCCGGTGGGCGATGATTAGCGTGGTGCGCCCGACCGAGAGCGCCGCCAGCGCGCGCTGGATCTCCCATTCCGTCTCGCTGTCCAGCGCCGAGGTCGCCTCGTCGAGGATGAGGATGGGCGGGTCCTTCAGGAACATGCGGGCGATGGCGAGCCGCTGCTTCTGCCCGCCCGAAAGTTTCACCCCGCGCTCGCCGATCACCGTATCGAGCCCGAGCGGAAGCTCGGCCAGGAGGCCGTCGAGCTGCGCCCGGCGCGCCGCCTCGCGGATCGCCTCCTCGCCGGCGTCAAGCCGGCCATAGGCGATGTTCTCGCGAATGGTGCCGCCGAACAGGAACACGTCCTGCTGCACGATGCCGATGTTCCGGCGCAGCGAGGCGAGCTGCACGTCGCGAATGTCGTGCCCGTCAATCGCGATGCGCCCGCCCGCGACATCGTAGAAGCGCGGCAGCAGCGAGCACAGCGTGGTCTTGCCCGCGCCCGACGGGCCGACAAAGGCGACGCTTTCGCCGGCGCGTATGTCGAGGTCGATGCCGTTCAGCACCGGCGCGGCATTGCCATAGGCGAAGCGCACGCCCTCATAGCGGATGGCGCCCTTCACCTCGGTGAGCGCGACCGCGCCCGGCTTGTCGGCGACATCCGGGCGGGTGGCGAGGAAATCGAGATAGGAGCGCAGTCCGGCAATGCCCTTGGGGTAGACTTCCATGACCGCCGCGATCTTCTCCAGCGGCCGGAAGAACACGCCGACCAGCAGCAGGAAGCCGACAAAGCCGCCATTGCTGAGTTCGCCGCGCAGCACGAACCAGGTGCCGGCCAGCATGATGATGACCTGGGTGAGGCGCATGCCGAGATAGGACAGCGAGGCATTGGCCGCCAGCAGGCGGTAGGCTTCCAGCTTGGTGGTGCGGTAATGCGCATTCTCCACCGCGAACAGCCGGGTCTCATGCTCCTCATTGGCGAAGGACTGCACCACGCGGATGCCGCCGATATTCTCCTCGATACGGGCGTTGAAGGCGCCGACGCGGCCGAACAGGGCGCGGAAATTCTCCGTCATCCGCCGCCCGTAGCGGGTGGTGATGAGCGCGCTGGCGGGGACGATGACGGCGGTGAGCAAAGCGAGCGGGACATTGACGCTCAGCATCACCAGGAACGCGCCGACAAAGGTCATGAGCGCGATGAACACATCTTCCGGGCCGTGATGGGCGACCTCGCCGATTTCTTCGAGGTCCTTGGTCAGCCGGGCGACGAGATGGCCGGTCTTGTGGTTGTCGAAATAGGAGAAGGACAGCTTCTGCACATGGTCGAAGGCGCGGCGGCGCATCTCGGTCTCGATATTGATGCCGAGCATGTGCCCCCAATAGGTGACGACCGCCATCAGCGCCGCATTGAGCAGATAGACCACGAGCAGCCCCGCCGCCGCCCAGACGATGAGGTGCCAGTCCTGCCCCGGCAGCAGATGATCGATGAACAGCTTCACCGCGATGGGGAAGCCGAGTTCCAGCAGGCCGGAGACGACCGCGCAGGAAAAATCGAGCATGAACAGCCCCTTATAGGGGGCGTAATAGGACAGGAAGGGCCGGATGAGCTGCATGATGGATCGCTTATAGCGGCCTCAATCGGCCAGATCGACTCCCGCGTGGCCGCGCCGCCAATAGGCGGCGATGGCGCAGCGGGACTTGGGGAGGCCGCGCTCCTGGGTCAGGTGGCGGCGTAGCGCCCGCGCGGTCTGCTGCTCGCAGCCGGCGAAGACATACACGTCCTCAGGGTCGGCGGGCAGGTCGAGCGCGCGCACCGCCCGCTCCAGAAGATCGCTGGTGCCGGCGGGGGCGCCGTCGCGGGTGAGCCATGCGACATCGAGCCGGGCGGGCGAGGGCAGGGGCTGGCGTTCGCCCGCATCCGCCACTTCCAGCCGCACCACCGCCTGCGCCTGCGCCGGCAGCTCCGCCACAAAACGGGCGATGACGGGCAGCGCGGTCTCGTCGCCGGCGAGCACATACAAGCGGGCCGGCGGCAGGCCGGCGCCGCCGGGGCCGAGCAGCCCCACCGGGTCGCCGGGCCGGGCGTCACGGGCGAAATCCGACCCAGGTGTCGCCGCGCCGGGGTGCAGCACCATGTCGAGCGCCAGCGTGCCCGCCGCCGCATCGACCTCGCGCACGGTATAGACGCGGGGGACGAGTGCGTCCGCCCCCGTGGGCCAGACGACGCGCCCGTCGGGGGCGGCGTGCGGCCAGACCGGCGTGCGGCCGGCCGGCGGAATGAGCAGCCGCACATGCAGCCCGCCGCTGGCGAAATGCGCGGCGTCGCCTTCCAGCACCACGCGGCGCATGCGTGGCGTGACCGGGTAGGCGGCGGCGACACGCATGGCGCGGAAATAGGGCAGGGCGGGATTGCCGGCGCCATGGCCTTCCCAGGCGAAGGCGGGGGTGGCGCCTTCCATCGCGGCATGGAGATGCTCGGCCAGCTGCATGCGCAGCACGGAAAGCCGGTCCTCGCGGTCGCTGCGGGCGTCAAGCACCAGCCGGCCGGCGGCGTCGATGGACAGCGCCGCCTCGCCGCACCAGTTCTCCAGCCGCGCCGAATGCGGCGTGCGCTCGCGCAGCGTCTCCGGCTCCAGCCGGGCGCAGAGGCGGGCGAGGAGATCCGCCGCGCCGGTGCAGGCGATGCGCGCCTGCGTGGTGAAGGGTTCACCCATGCCGGTCTCCCCGTTGCAGCAGCCAGATCAGATACGGCCCGCCGACCAGCGCCGCGAGCAGGCCGGTGGGCAGCTGGTAGGGAAAGGCGACCATGCGGGCCAGCCAGTCCGCCAGCAGCAGCACCAGCGCGCCGATCAGCGCCGAGGCGAAGACGAAGACGGCGCCGCGGTTCAGTCCGAGCTGGCGGGCGAGGTGCGGGCCGATCAGCCCGACAAGGCTGAGCGGGCCGACGAAGAACGCCGCCACCCCGGTCATCGCCGCCGCCAGAAGCGTGAGCAGCAGCTGGCTCGCCGCCACCCTCAGGCCGAGCGAGCCGGCCACGCCCGCGCCGAGCGGCAGCAGGCTCAGCCAGCGGCCGGCAAGGGCGACGGGGAGCAGCAGGAGAAGCGCGCAGGCGGCGAGAATGGCGGCCTGCATCAGGTCGACCCGGTCGGTGGTGCCGGCCATCCAGGCCAGCAGCAGGAAGCTGCCCGGCCCGCCGGCGGCGAAGAAGGCGGAGAGAATCGCGAGCGCCATGCAGCCGAGCGCGATACCGGCGAGCAGCAGCTTTTCCGCCCCGAAGCCGGTCGCCGCCGCGATGGCCAGCACCAGCAGCAGCGCGCCCAGCGCCCCGCCGGCACTGGCGGCGAGCAGCAGGCCCGGGCCCGCATCGGGCGCGAGCAGCAGCGCGGCGGCGAGGCCGACCCCGGCGCCGGCGCTGACACCCAGCACTTCCGGCCCGGCGAGCGGATTGCCGGTGAGCTTCTGCATGATCGCCCCCGCCGCGCCGAGCAGCCCGCCGGCGGCCGCCGCTGCGACCACGCGCGGGGCGCGGAACGCCAGAAGCTCGGTCAGCAGCGGTCCGGTGGCGAGGGCCCAGCCGTCGAGATCGCGCCCGGCGACCAGAGCGAACAGCCCGGCCAGAAGGGCCGCGACAGCGAGCCCGGCGAGAGCGCGGCCAGGGCGGCGCCAGCGGCGGCGCGGCGTCGCGGGGACGGAGAGCGGCGGGGCGGCGGCGCGCAGGCGCGGCAGCAGCCACAGCAAGAGCGGCCCGCCGAGCAGGCCGACCGCCGCGCCGGTCGGGATGAGGTCGCCGCCATTGCCGGCGGTGAGCTGCACCAGGCTGTCGGTGATCCAGAGCAGCAGCGCGCCGATCAGCGGGGCGGCGAGCAGCACGGCGTCCGGCCGCCTTGCGCCGGCGACGCGGGCCAGCGCCGGGGCGGCGAGGCCGACAAAGCCGATCACCCCGACTTCGGACACCACGCTCGCCGCCAGCGCCACCGCCACCGCGATGACGGCCAGCCGCATCCCCTGCACCGCCATGCCGAGGCTGCGCGCGCCGGCATCGTCCAGCGCCATGAGGCCGAGCGGGCGGCGCAGCAGGAAGGTGGCGCCGGCCGCCAGCGCCAGCCGCGTGCCGATCAGCTGCGCCGGCTCCCAGTTCTGCTGGTGCAGCGAGCCGGCGCCCCAGATGAACAGGGCGAACACATAATCGCCGCGCACGAGGATGAGCGCCGCGCTCAGCGCCCCCGCCATCAGCGACAGCGTCATGCCCGCGACCACCAGCGTCACCGGCTCGAAGCCGCGCCGGGCGCTCAGCGCCAGCACCAGCGCCACCGCCGCCACCCCGCCGGCGAAGGCGGTGCCCTCGCGCGAGAGGGCGAGCAGCGCCGGGGCGAAGGCGAGCGCCAGCGTCAGGGCCAGCTGCGCGCCGGCGGCGATGCCGAGCGTGGAGGGATCGGCGATCGGGTTGCGCAGCACGCGCTGCAGCAGCGCGCCGGAAAGCCCCAGTGCCGCGCCGGCCAGCAGCGCGGTCGCCGCGCGCGGCAAGAGGCTGTGCCAGAGCAGCAGCTCGTCGAGATCGAACGCCGCGCCCGGCAGATCCGGCCGGCGCATCAGCACCAGCGCGAACAGGCCGAGGCCGAGCGCGGAGAGGGCGAGCCCGAAAGGCAGCGGCCGCATGCCGGTGGGGCGGGGCAAGGCGAGCTCAGCCAAGGCCGCCTCCGTTCCCCGATCCGCCCTCCAGCAGCGCCGCCGTGAGCAGGCGGGCGAAGCGGGCGGCGGTGGGCAGGCCGCCGAAAGGATCGACGCTGTCGAGCACGGCGAAGCGGCGGGCGCGGATATTGGGCAAGGCGTTCCACAGCGCGCTGGTGGCGAGCACCCGCGCCGCATCCGGCGGGACGGGGCGCAGGATGACGAGGAAGGCCTCGGGAAAGCGCGCCAGCGCCTCCAGCCCGAGCGGGGCGGAGGCGGCGTAGAAGGTGCGCTCGCCCCAGGCATTGGCCAGGCCGAGGCGGGCGATCACCTCGCCGAACAGGCTGTCGGCACCGAACACGCGGAAATGCCTGGAATCGCCGAGATTGAGCACCAGCAGCGGCCGACCGGCCTGCGCGGCGAGGCGCTGCCGGCAGGCGTCGATCTGCCCGGCGACGGCGTCGATCAGCGCTCGGGCCGCGTCCTCGCGCCCGGTCAGGGCACCGATCGCCATTGCCGCCGCCTCGGCCTCGCCATAGGGCGGGCGACCGGTCCGGTAGATGGACAGCGTCTCGACCGGGGCGATGAGGCGCAGCTTCGGCTCCATCCAGCCATAGAAGTTGGAACTGAGGATGAGGCTTGGGCGGGTCAGCCGCAGCGCCTCGAAATTCACCGCGCCGCGCAGGCCGATATCGACCACGGAGGCCGGCACGGGCGGCTCCACCGCCACCTCGCGAAACAGCACCAGTTCGGCCGCCGCCACCGGCGAGATGCCCATGCCCAGCAGGGTTTCCAGCAGCGCCCAATCGACCGTTGCGAGGCGAAGATCCGGAGCTTGCGCCCGCGCGGGCGCGCCGCGCAGCGCCAGCGCCGCCACTCCGGCGGCCAGCAGGGCACGGCGGTTGAGGTGCGGGGCGGCGCTCACAGCACGTAGCTCATCGGCGCGCCGCTGACGGGATGTGCCATCACGCCCATGTCGAGCCCGTAAATGGCGCGCAGGTTCTCCGGCTGCATGATCTCGCCGCACGGGCCCTGGGCGATGAGCCTCCCGCCGCGCAGGGCGAGCAGGCCGTCGCAGGTGCGGGCGGCGAGGTTGATGTCGTGCAGGATGACGATCACCGTCATCGCGCCGCCCTCCGCGCCTGTCCCGGCTTCGTCGCCCAGCTCGCGCAGAATGGCGAGCACCTCCATCTGGTGGGCGATGTCGAGCGCCGAAGTCGGTTCGTCGAGCAGCAGGCAGCGCGCGCCCTGCGCCAGCATCAGGGCCAGCCAGGCACGCTGACGCTCGCCGCCGGAAAGGCTGTCCACCGCCCGGTCACGAAAGGCGGAAAGGCCGGTGCGCTGGATCGCCGCCTCCACCCGTGCCTCGTCCTCGGCGGTGAAGCGGCCGAGCGCGCCGTGCCAGGGATAGCGGCCGAGGCTGACCAGTTCGCGCACATTCATGCCGTCGGAAGCGGGCATGAATTGCGGCATATAGGCGACCTCGCGGGCGAAGGCGCGCCCGGTCCAGGCCGTGAGCGGTCGGCCGTCGAACCTTATCGCGCCGCCGGTCGGGGCGATCTGGCGGGCGAGCATCTTCAGCAGCGTGCTCTTGCCGGAGCCGTTGGGACCGATCAGCCCATAGACGCGCCCGGCCGGCAGACCGAGCGTCAGCGGGCTGAGGATCGCCCGGTCGCCGGCCGTGAAGGCCGTCTCATGCAGCGACCAGAGCGCGCCCGCCGGCGCTGGAGCAGCGGCCTCTACCATTTGTAGGACAGGGTTCCGAGCACGGTGCGGCCATTGCCATAGAAGCAGCCGAAGAAGCCGCAGCCGGCGACATAGGTCTCGTCGGCGATGTTGTTGACGTTGAGCTGGGCCTTGAACGGGCCCTTCTCGTAATGCAGGGCGGCATCGAACAGCGTGTTGGAGGACAGGAAGATGCTGTTGTCGTCGAGCGCGTAGCGGTCGCCGACGAAGCGCACGCCGCCGCCGACCCCGAAGCCCGCCCACGCCCCCGACGGGACGGTGTAGTCGAGCCAGAGATTGGCCATGTTCTCCGGCACATTGGCCGGGCGGTTGCCGGCATATTGGCCCTGGGTGATCTCGGCGTTCATATAGGTGTAGTTGGCGATCAGGTTGAGCCCGTCCGCGAGCCCGGCCACGGCGGTGAACTCAAAGCCCTTCACCCGCACCTCGCCGATCTGGGTCTGGTAGCTCACCCCGTCGATCAGCTGCGAGGACAGCACATTGGACTGGGTGAGGTCGTAGACGGCGGCGGTGAAGAAGCCGTTCCAGCCCACCGGCTGGTACTTCACGCCGAGTTCGACCTGCTCGCCCTCCATCGGCTGGAAGGCGCCGCCGCCGAGCTGCGTCGGCATGTTGCCGATGACCGGCTCGAAGGAGGTGGAATAGTTGAAATAGGGGGCGATGCCGTTGTCGAAGAGATAGGTGAGGCCGACGCGGCCGGTGAAGGCGCTGTCGTCCTGGTTCTGCGCGGTGTTGCCGAAATTGGTCAGGTTGGTGGAATCGGTCGTCGCCCAGTCATGGCGCAGGCCGACGGTGAGCAGCCAGTTCTGCAGCTTCACCTGGTCCTGCGCATAGACGCCCGTCTGCGAGATCGTGCCGTTCACATCCGACGTGTACCAGGGCGTGCCGCCGACCGGCTGGTTGTAGATCGGGAACAGGATGTTGATCGGCGAGGCGGTGCCGAAGGCGGTGGTGTTGGATTCGCTGTAGCGGCGATAATCGACGCCGACCAGCACCTCATGGCTCAGCGCGCCGGTGTCGAACTGCCCGAGCATCTGGCTGTCGAGGTTGAAGGTCTGCTGCGATTCGGCGTTTTCCGACGAACCGCGATTGGCGACGAGCGGGTTGGTCGGACTCAGCGCGCTGTAATAGAGGCTGTTATAGTCCCAGGCGAGCACGGCGTAGCGGGCGTTCTGGCGGAACTCCCAGGTCTCGTTGAAGCGGTGCTTGAACTCGTAGCCGACGCTGCCGAAGGTGCGGTTGGAATTGTCGTAGTCGGGATCGCCGAGGAACAGGTTGCGCGGCAGGCGCAGGCCGCCATCGGCATCCACCGTGTACTGCACCGGCAGGCCGACCGGGGTGCCGGTCTGGTCGTACTGGATATTGGCCAGCACGGTGAGCTCGGTGTCGGTGGAGGGCCGCCAGGTCAGCGCCGGGGCGAAGAACAGCCGGTTGTCGTCGATATAGTCGGTCTGGGTGTCGCTCTCGCGGGCGAGGCCGGTGAAGCGGTAGGAGATGTCGGCATTGTCCGGCAGCACGCCGCCAATGTCGAAGCGGCCGACATAGCGGTCGAAGCTGCCGGCGTCCACCTGCACCTCGCCGAAATTGGTGAAGGTCGGGCGCTTGGAGATGAAGTCGAGCAGGCCGCCGGGATTGCCCTGGCCATAGAGCACCGAGGCGGGACCGCGCACCACGTCAATGCGCTCCAGCCCATAGGGGTCGATGGCGGTGGTGCCGGCCTCGCGCATCAGCTTCAGGCCGTTGAGATACATGCTGTTATCGGCGGCGAAGCCGCGGATGATCGGGTAGTCGAAGCGCGGATCGGCGCCGAAGGGCTGGGAGACCACGCCGGCGGTGTAGTCGAGCGCCTGCCCGACGCTCTGCACGCCGCGTGCGTCCATCTGGTCGCGGGTGACGACGGAAATGGATTGCGGCACCTCGATCAGCGGCGTGTCGGTCTTGGTGCCGGCGGTGCTGGTGCGGGCGACATAGCCCTGCGTGTCGTCCGTGCGCTGACCCTGAATGTCGATCTGCTCAAGCTCGATGGCCGCCGCGCCCTGCTGCGCCCGTGCCGCCGGGGCCGAGACAAGGATCGCCGTGCTGCCCATCAGCAGCGACATCGTTGAGAGGGCCAGCCCTTTGCGCATCACGGTACCCGTTTTCAGCAGTTGAGATGAATTATAAAGAAGCGTTCCCCTCCGGCCCTGGGAAACACCGCTTCATATCAATCAACATTCCGCCGTTCTTGTCGCATCCTCTTGTGTTTTGAACGATCGTGTTCTCTATTGCCCCCTGATCGAACGGATTTGGCGCGAGATCAAGGCGAGAGTGCTACTTCATATTGATTCTAATCTATGAAGTGCCGCGCTGATCTTGACGAATGGCACGCTGAATGAGCTTTCAACCGCGCATGACCTCCACCGTGGAGGGCATCACCCTTCTGGACGACCTGCACTGGCGCAGCTGGAACGGCATCATCGCCGATGTCTGGCATGTCGCCTGCGCGGCGGGGGCGGGTGGGCATTATGTCTCGCGCGATGCCCGGCTGTTCGTGGTGCTGGAGCGCGAGGGCGGGCGCTCGGATGTGCAGCTCTCGGTGGATGGCCGTCCGCGCCGGGTGCAGCGTGCCCCGCACCGGATGAGCTTCGTGCCCGCCGACCTGCCGATCTGGTCGCATGTCGACGAGCCGGTGCGGGTGCGCCACCTCGACCTGCATTTCCACGCGCCGACGCTCAGCGAGCGCCTCGGCGAGGATCTCGACGATGAGCGGCTGGCGACGCCGCGGCTCGATTTTCTCGATCCGCGCCTGTTCACCCTGGCGCAGCTGATCGCGGAGGAATGCACTAGCCCCGAGCGTCGCCACGACCTCTATGGCGACGGCCTGACCCTCGCTCTGTTCATTGACCTCTTGAAGCTCGGCCGTGCGCCGGGCGCGGCGGCGCGCGGCCCCGCCCTCTCCCCGCGCCAGCTGCGGCGGGTGACGGATTTCATCGAGGCCCATTGCGCCCGCAATATCCGCCTGCAGGAACTGGCAGAGCTGACCGGCCTGTCGCAATCCTATTTCAGCCATGCCTTCAAGGCAGCGACGGGGGTGCCGCCCTATCAGTGGCATCTCAAGGCGCGGCTGCGGCGGGTGCAGGCGCTGCTGACCGACACCGAGCTGCCGCTCACCGAAATCGCTTCCGCCACCGGCTTTACCGATCAGGCGCACCTGACCCGCAGCTTCCGCCGGCTGATCGGCACGACCCCGGCGGCGTGGCGGCGGGCGCAGGGGCGCTGAGGCCGGCAAAGACGGGCGTGGCGAAGAGCGAACCGAAGCCGGCGAGCGGCGCGGTGGGAAGGTCGAGCGCGCGCAGGCAGCCCCACAGCGTGGCGGCAACGGAATCGATGATGGGCAGGCCGAGCGCGCGCTCGATCTCCGCGCCGACCCGCGCGCCGCGCATATTGGTGCAGACGATGGCGATGGCGTCGGGTTTAGCGGCCGCGACCTCCGCACACATCCGGCCGACATGGTCGTCGGCGATGTCGGCGAAGGAGAAATTGTCGGACAGGCCGGCATGGAGTCCGGCCACCACCTCGACGCCAAGCGTGGCGTAATTGGCGGCGATGCGGGCGCCGACATCCGCCGTATAGGGGGTGACGAGGCCGAGCCGCTTCACCCCGCCCTCCGCGAGCAGCCGGTTGAGGCCGAGAATGCAGCTGGTGGCCTTCACCCCCGTTCGCGCCTCGATCGCCGCGCAGAGCCGCGCATCGGTATCGAAGCCGAGCCAGCTCGCCGAGGTGCCGTTCCAGGCGATGATGTCGGTGCGGGCGTCGGCGAGCAGCTCCGCCGCCGCCAGGATGGGCTCCTGGCGGAACTGGTTGGAGGCGCTGTCGTCGAGCGCGATCCGCGTCACCCGGAAGCGGGCGAAATGCGCCGTCACCTCGGGGAAAAGCGGCTCCAGCATCCGCGCCGTATAGGGCTCCAGCACCGTGTTGGAAGACGGCGTCAGCATGCCGATCCGATGCCGGCGGGAGAGTCGTTCATCGTGCATGGCGCTGTTCCGACGGGGGAGGGGAAGGCGGACCTGCCGCAAGGGCTCAGAAGCCCATGGCGCAGCCGTCCTTGCGCGGGTCCGAGCCGGCCAGCAGGAAGCCGCTCGCGGGATCGCGCAGGATGATCTGCGCCCCGCCGAGCGGCTCGACGGCGGCGGTGACGGTGTGGCCGCGCGCTTCCAGCTCGGCCCGCAGGCTGTCGGGCCAGGTCGGCTCGATTTCCAGCACGCCGTCATGGGCGAAGGCGCGCGGCGCATCTACCGCCATCTGCACGTCGAGATGGCGGTCGAACAGGCCGGAGAGCAGCGCCGCCTGACCGGAGGCTTGGTATTGCCCGCCCATGACGCCGAACACGCCCAGCGCCTCGCCGTCCTTGCGCAGCAGGCCGGGGATGATGGTGTGCATCGGCCGCTTGCCCGGAGCGATGGCGTTGGGGTGGCCCTCGATCAGCCGGAAGGACGCGCCGCGCGAATGCAGCAGCACGCCGGTTTCCGGGTCGATGCGGGTGGAGCCATAGCCGTGGAACAGCGAGTTGATGAAGGACACCATGTTGCCGTCGCGGTCGACGACGCTGATATAGACGGTGTCCTTGTGCTCCGGCTCGTCCCACAGCGCGGGCGGCAGAGCGCGGCCCATATCGATGCGGGCGGCGAGCCGGCGGGCGGTGTCGCGGGAGAGCAGCGTCTCCACCGGCACCGTCATCGCGGCGGGGTCGGCGAGCAGGGCGTCGCGGTTGTAGTAGGCGAGCTTGCCCGCCTCGGCGTGGAGATGCACCCGGTCGGCCAGCGACATTCCCTCGCCGAGGTCGAATTCGCGCAGGATGTTGAGCAGCATCAGCGCCGCGAGGCCCTGCCCGTTGGGCGGGCACTCTTCCACGGTGTAGCCGCGATACTCGGTCGCGATCGGCGTGGTGTAGAAGGCGCCGTTGGTCATCGCCGCGAAGTCTTCCTCGGTATGCAGGCCGCCGAGGCTGTTGAGATAGCGCACCAGCGATTGCGCGGTGGCGCCCTCATAGAAAGCGGCCGCGCCATGGGCGGCGATGTCGCGCAGGCGCTGGCCCAGCAGCGGCTGGGCATGGCGATCACCCGCCACCAGCGGCTTGCCGTCCTTGAGGAAAAAGGCGCTGGCATTGGCATCCTGCGCCAGCAGCGGCGCGTCGTCGGCCCAGTCAAAGGCGACGCGCTGGGCGATGGGATAGCCGTTCTCGGCATAGTCGATGGCGCGGGCGAACAGCCGGTCGAGCGGCAGCGTCGCATAGTCGGCGTGAAGGCGCGTCCAGGCGGAAATCGCGCCCGGCACGGTGATCGCGTGCGGGCTGGTGCGGGGAATCTCGGTGGTGAGGCCGGCGGCCTTCAGCGCCGCGACGCTGGCGGCCATCGGTGCCCGCCCGCTGCCGTTCAGCGCCACGGTGGGCTTGCCCTTGGGCGCGTAGAGCACGAAGCAGTCGCCGCCGATGCCGGTCATCGCCGGCTCGACCACGCATTGCGCCGCCACCACCGCCAGGGCTGCGTCCATGGCGTTGCCGCCCGCCTGCAGCACCTCAAGCCCCGCCGCCGTGGCCAGCGGGTGCGAGGTGGCGATCGCCGCGTCGCGGGCGAACAGAGTGGGGCGGGACGGGCCGAAAAAGGTGGAGCGGTGGGTGGTGATCACGGGAGGCGTTCCTGCTCGGGCGGTACTGCGGGGAAGCCATACAGCGCCGCCGCATTGTCTGTCATGATCTTGGCGGCAAGGGCGTCGCTGCCGCACCAGTCGCGGAACAGGTCGACCAGCGCCGCGTCGTCCGGCGGATTGCCGGGTTTGGAGGGGTGCGGCCAGTTGGTGGCGAACAGGCAGCGCTCCGGCGCATGGGCGATCAGCGCGCGGGCGAGCGCGGCGACATCGCTGTAGAAGGGCGGGCCGAGGCGCGAGGTCTCATAGACGCCCGAGGTCTTCACATAGGTGCGACCATTATCGAGAAGCCGTTGCAGCGCCTTGACGCCGGGATGGTCGAGGCCGACGGGCGCCAGGAACTTGCCGTTGTGGTCGATGACCAACCGGCCCGGCAGGCGGGCGAGGCGGTCGGCTTCCTCGTGCAGGAGACGCCCGTCCATCTGCATCTGCACATGCCAACCGAAAGCCGCGGTCTTCGCCGCCAGCGTTTCCAGATCGTCCCAGCCGAGCGCGCCGCCGCCGATCATGAAGAAGCGGATGCCGCATATGCCGAGGCCGGTGAGCCGCTCCAGCTCCGCGTCGCTCACGTCAGGCGGCACCACGGCGACGCCGCGGGCGTCTTCCCCGAGGATCGCCATCGCGTCAAACGTGGCGCGGTTGTCAAAGCCATAGACCGAGGGTTGCACGACGACGGCGCGCGAGAGGCCGAGCGTGGTGCGGACCTTGAGATAGGCGGCGATATCGCCGCCGGCGACCGGCGGAAACGGCGAGGCGGGTGCCGGCGGGTAGGTCTCCGCCGGGCCGTAAATATGCATGTGGCAGTCGCAGGCCCCGGGCGGCGGCGTGAAGGCCGGCGCCCGGGCGGGCAGGAGCGCGCTCATCGCGACCGCCAGTTGGACAGGCGGTGCGGGTTCTTGGCGTGGATCGGCAGCCGGCCTTCCAGCATCGCCTTCACCTGCTCCACCGTCTCCATCGCCTGGAATTCGGAGGGCTCGATCATCAGCGCCGCCGAATGCGGCGTGGCGACGACATTGGGCAGGCGGGCGAGGCGGAGCGAGGGCTGCTGGTCGCGCCCGTCGCCGACATCGAGCCCGGCGCCGGCAATGGTGCCCGAGGTGAGCGCCGCCTCCAGCGCGTCCTCATCCACCAGAATGCCGCGCGAGATGTTGATGAAGAAGGCGTCGCGCCGCATCTTGGCGAAAGCATCCGCGTTCATCATCCGCTCCGTCTCCGGCGTCGCATAGGCGGCGCAGACGACGAAATCGGGCTGGGAGAGCACCTCGTCGAGCCCGACCGGGACGACGGCGCCATTGTCGAAGCGCGCATAGGGGTCGTAGACCGTCACCTTCATCTTGAAGGCCAGCGCCAGTTCGACGATGCGCCGGCCGATCGAGCCATAGCCGATGACGCCGACATGGGCGCCGGCCATCTGCCGGCCGAACACCATGGGGTGGGAGGCGTCGCCGGCATGGTAACGCTCGGCGTCGCGTGTGATGTTGCGGGCGAGGTCGAGCATGAGGGCGAGCGTGTGCTCGGCCACCGCGTCGGCATAGCCGGAAGAACAGTTGCAGACGAGGATGCCGGCCGCGGACGCCGCGTCCACGTCGATATTGCGCATGTCGACGGCGCAGCGGGTGAACAGCTTCACATCCTTCAGCCGCTGCATCACCTCGCGCGGGCCGGCTGCGAGGCGGTCGGAAATGACCACCTCGCAGCCCTCCGCCGCCTTCACGAGGGTGTCTCCCGACAGGGGCTCATGACTGTCGTTCATCACCAGCTCGATCGGCAGTGCCTTCAGGGCGTCGACGGCCCTGTAGCCGTAGAAATGCTTCAGCAGGTCGCGGTTATGGGTGAGGAGCACGCGCATGGGTTTCATTCGGCGCCCTCGGCCATGCCGGCGACGATGTCGGCCGGCAGCTGCGCCATCACCCAGCGGTTCATCGCCAGCACCATGTCGTCGCGCCAGGAGAGCGGGCCGGGGCGGGCGAGGCAGGAGGAGAGGCCGACCTGCTGCTTTTCCAGGATACCCACATCCTCCATCGCCACCGCTTCCCAGCGCTTGTAATAGGGCGCGGCGCGCTCCTCGAAATCGGGCAGCTCGGTATAGGCCCTGGGGAAGCAGCCGCCGACGGAAAGCACGGAGCGGTCAACGGAAATCGGCCGCACCGCCAGCCACCAGGCGCAGTCCTGGGCATAGACGAACTGCACGGTCGGCTCGATCACGGTGAAGAAGGTGCCCTTGCGCGCCTGCTCGGACAGACCCTCGATCGGCGGGAAGGGCGGCTCCTGCCCGAGCACGGCGATGGAGCGGTTGGCCTGCACCTGGATGACATGCCAGTTGCCCTGGGTGGGGAAACTCACCGAGCGCTGGGCGCCGACGGTGGCGGCGTGGACGATGCCGGTGTGGTAGGTCTCCATGGCGTTTTCGAGCAGCAGCTTCCAGTTGCACCGCGTCTCGATGTCCATGTGCCAGGTCTTGACCATCTCCCCGAGCCGGTGGCTGCCGACCAGCTCCGGCATGTTGCCGAGATGGGTCATCAGGCCGGGGGCGCTGTCGTCGTAATTCAGGAACACCGAGCCTTCCCAAATCTCCATGCGGATCGGGATGAGGCCGTGCGGCGGCTTCTCGAATTTCGGCACCTCGCGCATGCCGGGCGCGCCGGCCAGCGTGCCGTCGAGCCGGTAGTTCCAGGCGTGGTAGGGGCAGGTGAGATTCTTGGCGTTGCCGCAGCCTTCCATGAGGATGGAGGCGCGGTGGCGGCAGACATTGGCGAAGGCGCGCAGCACCTCGTCCTCGCCGCGCACCAGCAGCACCGGCCCGCCGACGCTGTCGAGCGCCTTGAAGTCGCCGGGCTTGGCCACCTCTTCCACCCGGCCGGCGAAGAACCAGCTCTTCATGTGGATGTGGTCCAGCTCGGCCTTGAACACGGCGGGGTCGGTGTAGAAGCGGGTCGGCGCGCTCTTGGCGTCGCCGAGCGGCGGCTCGGACCAGACATAGGGTTCGGGAACCAGCGTCGTTTCCAGGCTCATGACCGGGGCCTTTCGTTCAGCGATGCCCGGCATTCAGGCGGTGTTCCGCCTGGCCGAGCTGGACGAGATGAAGGGCGATGACGGCGACATGGCCGGCCAGCATGGCCGACATGCCCTGCACGTCATGGGGCGGGCTCAGCGTGTTGATGTCGACGCCGACAAGGTCCAACCCCTTGAGTCCGTGCAGAAGATCGAACACGTCCGCCACGGGCGGGCCGCCCCAGGTGGGAGTGGCGACGCCGGGCGCGGCGGAGGGGTCGAAATAATCCATGTCGAAGGACAGGTGAACGGGCCGCGTGCCCACCACGTCGCGCACCTCGGCGGCGATCGCCTCCGGGCCGCGCCGGCGCACCTCGTCACCGGGAATCAGCCGGTAGCCGAGGCCGCGCGTGTGGTCATAGGCGCCGCCGACCAGCATGGTGCCGCGCGCGCCGATATGGAAGGAGCGCTTGGTGTCGATCAGCCCTTCCTGCGCCGCCAGGGTGAAGGTGGTGCCGGTGTTGAGCTCCTCGCCGGGATAGGCGTCGGTATGGGCGTCGA
Source organism: Ancylobacter polymorphus (assembly GCF_030813495.1). Lineage (GTDB taxonomy): Bacteria > Pseudomonadota > Alphaproteobacteria > Rhizobiales > Xanthobacteraceae > Ancylobacter > Ancylobacter polymorphus. The sequence continues at coordinate 393,354 of NZ_JAUSUI010000002.1, forward strand.
TATGGATCAGCACCAACTCGGGGTAACGCTTTGCCAGCGCGCGCAGAACCGGCAATGTGACCGTGCCGTCGCCGCCGACGCAGAGCGGCACCGCGTCCGCCGTCACCACCTCCTGCACCACGGCCTCCATCGCCGCCATGGACGGGCCGATATCCGAGGCGACGACATCGACATCGCCGAGATCCACCACCCGCCCGCCGTCGCGCGGATCGCTATCCGCCAGCGGGGGATAGAAGGGGCGCACCTCGCTCGACATGGCGCGGAACGCGGCCGGGCCCTGGCGCGAGCCGATGCGGGTGGCGTGGGTGCCGCAGTCGAAGGGCAGGCCGATGACGGCGATCTGCCCGGCGCGGGCGGATGTCGCCGGCGGCACGCCGAGGAAGGTTCCGAGCCGCATGCGCGGGGCGCCAGAAGTATCGGTCATGCATCGGCTCCAAGATAGAAAGACTTCACGCGCTCCGGGTCTATATTGGTGCCGCTGTCCTCATGGACGATGCGGCCGAGGCGCATGATGTAGACGTGATCGGAGAGGCGCATGGCCTCCACGGCGTTCTGTTCGACAAGCAGGATGGTGGTGCCCTGCTTGCGGATCTCCAACACCGTGTCGAGGATCAGGTCGATCATCTGCGGCGCGAGGCCCATGGTGGGCTCGTCCATGATCAGCAAGGAGGGGCGCGACATGAGGCCCCGCGCGATGGCGAGCATCTGCTGCTCGCCGCCGGACATGGTGCCGGCCTGCTGCGCCATGCGCTCGCCCAGGCGCGGGAACAGCGCCACCATGCGCTCAAGATCGCTTGCGATATCAACGGCATCGCCGCGCGCATAGGCGCCGAGCACGAGGTTTTCCCGCACGCTCATGCCGGCGAAGACGCGGCGGCGCTCCGGCACATGGGCGATGCCGCGCGCCACCCGCAATTCCGGCGCCAGCGCGGTAATGTCTTCTCCGGCAAAGCGAATTCGCCCGGAGGCGAGCGGCAGCAGACCGGACAGCGCCATCAGCGTCGTGGTCTTGCCGGCGCCGTTGGAGCCGACCAGCGAGACGATGCGGCCGGGCTCGACATGCAGATTGACGCCATCCACCGCGCGGATGCGGCCATAGGAGACGGCCAGGTTCTCAACCTGGAGTAGCGGCGGCGTGGCCGCATCGGCGGGACCGGTCGGTGCGGTGAGGTGGACGATGTGTGCAGTCTGGCTCATCGCGCTCACCTCGCCCGGCCGAGATAGGCGGCCTGCACCGCCGGGTCGGCCAGCACCTGTTCCGGCGGGCCGTCCGCCAGCTTGCGGCCGTATTCCAGTACGGTGAGGTGATCGCACAGCCGGCGCACCACCTGCATATCGTGCTCGATCAGCAGCACGGCGATGCCCTGCGCCCGTACCTGCCGGACGAGATCGGCGATTTCGGCCTTCTCCACCGCGTTCATGCCGGCGAGCGGCTCGTCGAGCAGCAGCAGCTTGGGCGAGGAGATGAGGGCGCGGGCGATCTCGACCCGGCGCTGATGGCCATAGGAGAGGGTGGTGGCAACGCGGTCGGCGACCTCCGCCCCCAGCCCGACAAAGGCGAGCAGCTCATAGGCGCGGGCGATCATCGCCGCTTCCGCCGCGCGCGCGGCGCGCCGGCCGAAGACGAGCGACAGCGCATTGGCGGAAAAGCGCTGATGCGCGCCGACCAGCACGCTCTCCAGCACCGTCATGGCACCGAACAGGCGGATGTTCTGGAAGGTGCGGGCAAGGCCGCGCCGGGCGAAGCCGTTGACGCCCAGCCCGCCTATTTCCGCGCCGTCGAACACGAGTTCGCCCTCGGTCGGGCGGACGAAGCCGGTCAGCACGTTGAGCACGGTGGTCTTGCCCGCGCCATTGGGGCCGATCAGCCCGTGAATGGCGTTGCGGCCGATGGCCATGTCGAGGTCGCCGACGGCCTGCAGCCCGCCGAAGCGCACGGTGATGGCGCGCGCTTCCAGGAGCGGCGCGGGGGAGGGGGCGCCGGTCAGCGGTTTCATGCCGCCTCCTTCGCGTTAGCGGGCCGGGCACCCGGCATGGTCAGGGCGACGCGGGCACTCGCCGCCAGACCCTGCGGGCGGAACACCATCAGCACGATGAGCACGATGCCGAGCAAAGCGAAGCGGGTTTCCGGATAGGCCTGCACGAAGGGCAGGTCGAGCGCCAGCTGCAGGAACACGATCCAGATCAGCGCGCCGACAAAGGGCCCGATGAAGGTGCCGAGCCCGCCGAGCACCACCAGCATCAGCAGGAGGATGTTCTCGAACAAAGAGAAGTTCAGCGGGCTGATATATTGCTGGGTGTGGGCGTAGAACACGCCGACGAAGCCGCCGACGAAGCCGCTCGCGGCATAGGCATAGAGCTTGTAGCGGGCGGTGGGCACGCCCATCGCTTCCGCCGCCTCCTCATCCTCGCGGATCGCCACCCAGGCACGCCCGACATAGGAGCGCACCAGCCGGGCGATGGCGAAGACGACGACGACCGCCAGCGCCAGAGCGAAGAAGAACTGCGCCCGCGGCGAGCCGAGCGCGATGCCGAACAGGTTCGGCGCGGGAATGCCGCGAATGCCCATCGGCCCGTTGGTCAGGTCCATCCAGTTGATGGCGACCACGCGCACGATCTCGCCGAAGCCGAGCGTCATGATGGCGAGATAGTCGCCGCGCAGCCGCAGGGTCGGAGTGCCGAGCATGACCGCGAAGCCGGCGGCGAGCAGGCCCGCCAGCGGCAGGTTGAGATAGAGCAGCCACCAAATCGTCGCCGGCTCGACGCCGAACTGGTCCTTCAGGACCAGCACGAACAGGATCGAGGTGAGATAGGCGCCGACCGCCCAGAAGGCGACGAAGCCGAGATCCAGCAGGCCGGCAAAGCCGACAATGACGTTGAGCCCGCTCGCCAGCATGCCGTAGATCACCACGAGGGTGAGGATGCGCAGCCAGTAATCGGACGGCAGCAGCGCGCCGACGACAAGCGCCAGCGCCAGCAGGCCGAGCGCGGCGGGCGTGCCGGCGGAAGCCGCGCGGGCCAGCCCGCCGTCGAGCTTGCCGAAGGCGGCGCGCAGCCAGCCAGCGCCAAACTCCGAGGCGCCGCCGAGCAGGCTGCCGCGCCCGGCGGAATTCAGTTCCGGCTTTCCGAGCAATCCCTGCGGGCGCAGATAGAGCAGGCCGACCAGCAGCACGAAGCTGATCGCGTCCTTCCAGGCGGTGCCATTGGGCAGATAGCCCGAGCCCAGCGCCTCGACGAGGCCGAGAATGAGCCCGCCCAGAGCCGCGCCGGGAATGGAGCCGATGCCGCCGAGCACGGCGGCGGTGAGCGCCTTCAGCCCCGGCAGGAAGCCCATGCTGGAATGGGCGAAACCATAGGTCTGCGCATAGAGCAGCCCGGCCAGAGCGGCGAAGCCCGAGCCGATGGCGAAGGCGGCGGCCACCACCCGGTTGACCGGAATGCCGACCAGCGTCGCCGCCATCTGGTCTTCCGCGCTCGCCCGCATCGCCCGGCCGAGCGAGGAGCGGGCGATGAAGGCGGAAAGCCCGAGCATGGCGGCCAGCGCGGTGGCCATCACCACGAGGTCCATCACCGAGAGGTAGATCGAATCGAACAGCACCACCGGCGGCAGTGTGGCGAGGTGGAATTCGGGAAAGCGCAGTTCCTCGGCGCCCCAGACGGTCTGGGCGAGGCTCTGCAGCACCACGGAGACGGCGATGGAGGTGATGAGCGGGGCGAGGCGCGGGGCGTTGCGCAGCGGGCGATAGGCGATGCGGTCGACCAGCACGCCGAGCGCGGCGGTGAGCGCGATGGCCCCCGCCGCGGCGACGGGCAGCGAGAAACCCGGCATCGGCACAATGGCGCCGAGCAGACGCACCTCGGGCAGCATCAGCGACGCGGTGAGAAAGGCGCCGAGCATGAACAGTTCGCCGAAGGCGAAGTTCACCAGGCGCACGACGCCGTACACCAGGGTGAAGGCGACGGCGGCGAGGGCGTAGATCGCCCCCAGCACCAAGCCGTTCGCCAGCAACTGTCCGAGATAATCCATCACCTGCCTGCGTTGCCTTTAGGGACGCGCCGGCCCGGGGCGAGCCGGGACGGGTGGGTTCTGCGCGGAGCGCCGGCCTTCCCTCTCCCCGTGGGGGAGAGGTGGCCCGCGTCAGCGGGTCGGCGAGGGGGCGGGTCGCGGCGGGGATTAACCTCACCTCAACCCTCTCCCGTGGGGGAGAGGGAGCGTGGCGCGAGGCCTATGGCTGCTTGGGGGCGAGGCCGAACTTGCCGTCCTTCACTTCGAGGAAATACAGCGCGCCGGCGCGGTCGCCCGAGGGGTCAAAGGTGGTGGGGCCGGTGACGCCGGGCACGTCTTTCAGCTTGCCGAAGGCGGCGTTGAGGCTCTCGCGCGTGACCGGGCCGTCCTTGGCGGCGAGATCGACCGCCGCGCCGAGCGCCATGCCGGCGTCATAGCCCAGCGCCGCCCAGGCGCTCGGGTCTTCCTTGTAGGCGGCCTTGTAGGCGGAGAGGAAGCTCTCGGTCGCCGGGGTGGCCACGGCGGGATCGAACATGCCGTAGACGATCATGCCTTCCACGGCGCTGCGGCCGAGTTTCATCAGTTCGACATTGAGCGCGCCGTCGGTGGAGAGAAGCTGCGCCTTGATGCCGAGCGCGCGGGCCTGCTCGGCGATCTTCGCCGCCTCGGTGTAGAAGCCGCCGATGAAGATGGCGTCGGGCTTGGCGGCGCGCACCTTGGTCAAGAGGGTGCGGAAATCCTTGGAGCCGAGCAGGTAGGATTCGGTCCCAATGATCTTGGCGCCGTCCTTCTCGGCGGCGGCAGAGAACGCCTTGGCGACGCCGATGCCGTAATCATCCTGCTGGTTCAGCACATAGATCGACTTGAGGCCGAGCGTCTTGGCCGCGTAGTCGCCCATCATCGTGCCCTGTACCGCGTCGGTGAGCACGTTGCGGCGGAAATAGGGGCTGACATTGGTCAGCGCCGGGCTGGTGACGGCGGAGGCCAGGACCGGGAGCTTGCACTCGTTGAAGACCGGCACGGCGGCAAGGGCGATGGAGGAGAAGGAATAGCCCATCACCACATCGACCTTCTTGTCGGAGCAGAAGCGCTGGGCGATGAGCACGCCCTCGCGCGCCTCGCCGCGGTCATCCACCGCGTCGATCGTGTAGGTGTTGCCGCCCTTCTTGTTCAGCGCCGCCACTGCGAGGTCGAGGCCCTTGCGCATGTTGAGGCCGAAGGCGGCGAAGTCGCCGGAGAGCGCGGCGGTGAAGCCGATGGTGATCTCCTCGGCCCGGGCAAAGCCGGGAGAGGCGAGAAGGCCGATGCCGAGCACGGCAGCGGCAAGGCGATGGGTCGTCATGCGAAGTCTCCTCTGGAAGAGATGAGCCGTGCGGCCTGCTGCGGAAGGTTCCGGCCTTCTGGCCGTGTGGTTGATTGGGTCTTGCCGGGTTCAGTGCAGTTCCACCGTCACCCAGGTTTCGAAACAGTAATCATCGGCCAGCGACATCACCCCGATGGAGGCGCGCCCGCCCACCCCGATCTCCGGGCCGAACACCTGCTCGAACAGGTCGGTAAGCCCGCTCGCCACCAGATGCGGCTGGGTGAAAGAGGGGTCGCAGGCGATGAAATTGAGCGAGCGCACCAGCCCCTTCACCCGGTCGAGATCGCCAACCGCATCCTTGATGCAGGACAGGCAGTTGAGCCCGGTGAGGCGGGCGGCCTCATAGCCCTGTTCCACGGTCACGTCGCGGCCGAGCCGGCCGGGGAACAGCGCCTTGCCATCGGCATCGACGCCCGCCGTCTGGCCGGAGAGGAACAGCAGCTTGTCGCTGAGATAATGCGGCTTCATCTTGCCGTAGCGCGTGCCGTAATAGCCCGCCCCGCCGCCGGCGCCGGGAAGCACGAGGCCGAGTTCCTCGACCCGCTTTGTCGCCGAGAGGCTCATTGCCGGTGTGCTCATGTATGTCTTCCCTGCGCAGGCTGTTCCTGCCCTGATTTCCCGTCGATTTCGCGTCGCCGTCAAACAGGAAATAGCGGGAAGTCCATAAAGCAAAGTTATAGCTTGGGTGCTATGGCCGCCCGCTGCCCGAAGTTTGAGCGGGGTGCCGGCCCCCTCAGCGCGTCGGGGCGAGGTCCGGCGCCACGGCGCGGCGGAACCGCTCCATGAAGGCGACCGAGATGCGCGAGGGCGGCCTTGTGCTGGGGCGGAACATGCCGAAGCGGTAGGGCACGAGCGGGCGGAACGGGACCGCCACCAGCCCCATCGCGGCGAAGAAGCGGGCGGTGGCGGGATCGACCAGCGTCACCGCGCCGAGCTGCTGCACCAGCACGCAGGCGGTGCCGAAAAATTCCACCTCCGCCACCACGTTCCAGTGCGCCTGTGCCTCGAAGAAGGCTTCTGCGGCGGCGATATGGGTGATGTGTTCGGGAAACAGCGTGACGAAGGGCACGGCGTCGAGCTGTTCCGGCCCGATGCAGCGCTCCCCGGCCAGCTTATGGTCGGCCCGCATCACGCACATGCACGCCACCTCGAACAGTTCGAGCGAGGCGACATGGATGTCGATGGGCAGTTCCGCGAACCCCACGTCGAAGGCGCCGATGGTGCCGAGATCGCGCACCGCATAGGAGGAGCGGGTGATGAAGCGGGCGGTGGCCCCCGCATTCTCCTTCAGCACATCGGCGATGATCGGCGGCAGCAGATAGGTGGCGAGGCCCGGCGGGCTGGCGATGAGCAGCGTCGCCGAGGACAGGCTTTTCAGGTTGCGGGAGATGGCCAGCGTGCGGTCCATCGCGTCGAGCGTGCGCACGATGGCGGCGAAGAAGGTCTCCGCCTCCGGGGTCGGCTCCAGGCGCCCATGGGCGCGGTGGAACAGCCGCACCCCGATCTCGTCCTCCAGCCGGGCGATGAGGTTGCTGATCGCCGGCTGCGACTTGCCCAGCAGGACGGCGGCGGCGCTCATCGAGCCGTTCTCATAGACGGCGCGGAAGGCTTCGAGATGGCGGGTGTCCATCGCTGACGCTCACTGCGTTGGGCGGCGCGCCCGGCCGCCCGTTGTCGCTACGGCGCGGCGGGCTCGGCGGCGTCGCCGGTCTGGGCGGGCGTGGCGCTCGCGGTGCGGATCAGCGAATCCAGCATCTTCTTGCGCTTGGCCTCGTAATAATAGCCGCGCGCATAGAGCATCACCGCCCGCTTCTCGTCGCGCCCGGCCACCCGGTAGGCATTGGCGAGATAGGCGACGGCGTAGGTCAGGTTGGTGTCGGCGTCGAGCAGGTCCTTCGGCGTGCCACGGAAGCCGAGGGCGCGGGCGGTGTCGACGCGAATCTGCATCAGCCCCCAATAGGGGCCGTTGCGCCGGCTCGGCTCGAACTTGCTTTCGCGCCAGGCGACGCGGCGCACCAGCCACACCGGCACGTCGAAGCGCTGGGCGTGGCGCTCCAGCAGCGCCTCGATGGCGTCGGGCGCGCGGTCGGCGGTGGCGCGGGTCGCCACCGGCTCGGGCGTGTCGTCGATGGGGCGCGCGGCGTCCTCCCCCTCCGGCAGCGGCTCGACCTCCGCCTCGGCCACCGCTTCGGCCGGCACCTTGGCGGAGGTGCCCGCCTTGGCCTCGGCGGCCGGGAAGGCGGGAGAGTCGGCCGATGGCGGCGCGGCGAAGGCGAGGGGCTCGCTCGGGCGGCTCGGCGGCAGCGGCACCAGTGAGGCGAGAACGATTCCGCGCTTCTCCGCCAGCCGCTTGGGCGGCACGGGAATGGCGGGCAGCGCGGCAGCGGGCGCGGGAGTGTCGGCCGGGGCGGCAGCCGACGCCGGGGGCGCGGCGGCCGACGCCAGCGGCGCGGCGGGTGGGCTGGGCGCGGTCGTTGCCGGAGAGGTCTCGCTCGGCGTGACGGCGACGAGGGCGACCGCTTCCGTGTGCACGACCAGCCGCTCGCCGGTGAGCGCGCCGCGCGCGGGGTCGGTGATCCACGCACTGTAGGAAGGGGCGACGAGATCGGCCGGGCAGCGCGGCACCGGCGCCAGAACCGGCGGCGGCACGACGCGGGCGAGCGTGACCGCCACCACGCGCACAGTGCGCACGGGGGCGTTCTTCTTGGTCGCGGCTGAGGCCGGGACCGCCGCCACGAGCATGCCGCCCGCCAGCAGCGCGAGGCTGGCGACGGTGAGCGGCGTCGAGGCCGGGGCGGGTCGTGTTGTCACTCGTTTCACGCCCGATGGCCTAGCATATTTCTTAACGGGCTGAAAATCCCGCCCGGCCGTAGCGGCCGGGCCGCAGCTTCACGCAGGCGGCCGGCGGGAGCTTTGCCGGCTCAGTGCTTGCCGCGAGCGCCCGGCCTCAGCGTCCCATGGCGCGCAGTTCGGCGATTTGGGCCTCGCTGAGATAGCGGATCTTCTCGCCGCGCAGGATGAAGGCGAGGCGCGCGGTCTCTTCCAGCTCCTCGGCATTGTTGACCGCGTCTTCCAGGTCCTTGCCCAGTACCACCACGCCATGGGAGGCGAGAAGGAAGGCGTTGACCGGGTGGGCCTTCGCCGCCACCGCGAGGTCGCGGGCGATTTCCGGCGCGCCGGGGCGGTAATAGGGAATGACCGGCATATAGCCGGCGCGCATCACATAATAGGGCGTGAAGGGGCGCAGGGCGTTGTCGGTCGGCAGGTCTTCGAGGCAGGAGAGGGCGGTGAGATAGGTCGAGTGCAGATGCACGATCGCCCCCGCCTCCGGCCGCGCCTCGAACAAAGCGAGGTGGAAGGCGAATTCCTTCGAGGGCTTGGGCCCCGGCGCCGGCCGGCCTTCGCCGTCGATCCGCGCCAGCGCGTCGGGGGAGAGCCGCCCGAGGCTGCCGCCGGTGGGGGTGACGAGGAAGCCGCCTTCCTCCAGCCGCACCGAGACATTGCCGGCGCCGCCGACGCTGTAGCCCCGGTCGAACAGGCTCTTGCACAGGGCGCACAGAAGTTCCGCCCGCTCATTCCCGCTCATCGTTCCGTCTCCATGTGCCGGGATCGGAGAGGCCGGCACCGCAGGGGCGCCGGCCGCCGCAACTTAGTTGGTCAGCGCCCAGCTGGTGAAGCCGGGCACATAGGTGACCAGCGCCAGCACCGCCAGCATGATGCCGATGAAGGGCAGCATGGCGCGCGAGAGCTTCATGACCGGCACGCCGGAAATGCTGCTTGCGAGGTAGAGCGCCGTGCCCACCGGGGGCGTCAGCAGGCCGATGGTGAGGTTGATCACCATGATCAGGCCGAACTGCACGGGATCGACGCCGAGATGCGCCGCCACCGGGCCGAGGATCGGCGTCATCAGCAGGATCGCCGGGCCGCTGTCGAGGAACATGCCGACCACGAGCAGCATGAGGTTGATCAGCAGCAGCAGCAGGATCTTGTTCTCGGTGAGCCCGAGAATGGCGCCGGCAATGGTCTGCGGCAGGCGGGCATTGGTGAGCAGCCAGCCGAACAGCGAGGTGGCGGCGATGATGGCGGCGATCACCGCCGTGGCGATGGCCGCTTCCATGCAGATCTTCGGAATGTCGGCGAGGGTGAATTCCTTGTAGACGAACAGCCCGACCAGGAAGGCATAGACCGCGACCACCGCGCCGCCCTCAGTGGGGGTGAACACGCCCATGCGGATGCCGCCGATGATGATGACCGGCATCATCAGCGCCCAGCTCGCCTCCTTGAAACGCTGCCACTTCTCCGCCGCGCTCACCCGGCCTTCGGTGGGGTAGCCGTGCCGCACCGCATAGACATAGGAATAGAGCGCGAAGCCGAGCCCGATCACGATGCCCGGCGCAATGGCGGCGAGGAACAGGTCGCCGATCGAGGCCTGGTTGGACACGCCATAGATGATGATGGCGATGCTCGGCGGCAGGATCAGCGCCAGGCTGCCGGAAGAGGCGACGAGCGCGGCGGAGAAGCCGGCATCGTAATTGCGCTTCTTCATCTCCGGGATCATCACCGAACCCAGCGCGGCGACATCCGCCACGCCCGAACCGGAGACGCCGCCCATGATGACGCCGCTTGTGGTGACGACATGGGCGAGGCTGCCGCGGATATTGCCGACCAGCGCCAGCGCCAGATTGATGATGCGCCGCGTGATGCCGCCATGGCCCATCAGCGAGCCGGCCAGCATGAACAGCGGGATCGCCATCAGCGGGAAGGAATCGACCGAGGTGAACAGCCTCTGGCCGAACAGCGCCATCGGGTAGCCCTGGTAGAGGATGGCCCCCAGCGAGGCGAGCGCGATGCCGAAGGCGACGGGCACGCCGAGAATGAGGAACAGCGCGAAGCCGCCGAACAGAAGCAGGGCAATCATGGCGTGACCTCGCGCGCGGTGGCGCGCTGCCAGGCGGCGCGCAGGGCGAAATAGACCAGGGCGGCGCCGCTGAACGGGATCACCGCATAGACGTAATACATGGGCAGGCCGAGGGCGGCGCTGCGCTGGTTCAGCCCGAACTTGATGAGCGAGGCGCCGCCGACCACCAGCGCCACGCCGACCAGCGCGACAAGGAAGGCGTTGAACACGTTGAGCGCGCGCGAGGGCCTGGCCGGCAGCAGCGTCAGCAGGAAGTCGAGCGCGATATGCGCCTTCGACTGGAACGCCGCGGCCATGCCGAGAAAGGTGATCCAGACGAAGATGTAGCGGCCGAGCTCCTCGGACCAGCTGAGCGAATTCGCGAAGGCATAGCGCGCGACCACCTGGGCGAAGGTGACGCCCATCATGGCGAACATCAGCGCGGCGATGGCCCAGAGAAGGAAGTGGTGTATCAGCCGATCCAGCTTGTCCAAGCTCGTTTCTCCCTCAGGCGGCGCGTCTTTTGCCGCGCCCCGGAACAGCGTCGAGCGCTCTTCCGGGGCGGGCGGGCGCGGGCCGCGCAGGCGGTGTGTTACCGCCCGAGTTCCTGCTTGATGCGGTTGTAGAGGTCCGGGTTGACCTTCGCGCCGAAGGCGTCGTGCGCGGACTGCGCGGCGGCGGCGATGGGCGCGGTGTCGGGATGGGTGACCTTGAGGCCGGCGGCCTCCATCTTCTTCAGCATCTCGTCGGTGCGGGTGCGGACCAGCTCGTTCTCATAGGCCGTGGCCGCATTGGCCGCCTCGGCGACGATCTTCTGCTGTTCCGGGGTCAGCTGGTTCCAGCGCATCTCGCTGATGACCAGCGTCACATATTCATATTTGTGGTTGGTGAAGGCGAGGTTCGACTGCACCTCGTTGATGCGCCCGCCATAGATGAAGGGGATCGGGTTTTCCTGCGCCTCGATGACGCGCTGTTCGAGGCCGGTATAGACCTCGCTCCACGCCATCGGGGTCGGGTTGGCGCCGATGGCGCGCCAGGTGGTGACCATGGCGGGAATTTCCGGCACGCGGATCTTCAGGCCCTTGAGGTCGTCAAGACCGTTGATCGGCTTGTTCGCCGTCACCTGCCGCGAGCCGCGCTCCCACCAGTCGAGAATGCGGACATTGGCGCTGGAGAGCACATTGCCGGCGATCTCCTCGCCGATCTTGCCCTTCACCACCTTGTTGAACTCGTCCTGCGACTTGAACAGATAGGGCAGTTCCAGCAGCTGGATCGAGGGCGCGAAATTGCCGAGCACGCCGGCGATGAGGCCGAAATCGACCGTGCCCATCTGCATGCCCTCGACGAGGTCGCGGTCACCGCCGAGCGTCGAGTTCGGGTAGATGGTGAGCGTGATGGTGCCGTTGGAGCGCTTTTCCAGCTCTTCCTTGAACTTCTGCGCGCCGAGATGCCACAGATCCTGCTCGGACTGGATGTGGCCGAGCTTGAGGTTCAGCACGTCCTGGGCGAGGGCGGGCGCCGGCGCGGCCGCGAGGGCGAGGGCGGAAGCGGCGGAGAAGACCGCCAGCTTCAGCATCTTCACGGTGGTGTTCAACAAGTCACGTCCTCCTTTTGATCTTATGATTGTGCAGCCCGCGCCGGAGCGGCGGGCCGCGGCTTCAGTGGCCGCGCAGAACGGCGTCGGCCTCGGCGAAGAAATCCACGCCGCCGAAATTTCCGGACTTGAGCGCAAGGGCCAGCGGCCTTCCGCCGGCCGCAACGGTGCGCAAAGCGGGCGCGCCGGGGGCGATTTCCGGCCCGATCTCCAGCGAGGTCAGGTCCAGCCCCTCGACCACGGCGCCCGAGGTCTCGCCGCCGGCCACGACGAGACGCCCCACGCCGCCCGCGACCAGGGCTCGGGCGATGGCGGCGAAGAGCGTCTCGATGGCCGCCGCGACAGTTTCGCGGCCATGGGTGTTCTGGGCCCGCCGGACCTCTTCCGGATCGGCGGAGGAGAAGACCAGCGGGCGCGCGGCCTGCGCCAGTGCCCAGGCGGCGATCTCCTGGGCGTCGAGCCGCCCGGCCACGGCGTCATCGGCATTGATCTCGAACAGCGGCAGGCCGGCCTCGCGATGGCGGGCGACCTGGCCGCGCGTGGCGGTGGAGCAGGAGCCGGAGAGCACGACGCAGGCGCCTTCCACCCCCTGCCAGGCGCTGCCTTCGCCCGACAACAGGCCCTTGCGGCGGAAATTCTCCGGCAGGCCCATGGCGATGCCGGAACCGCCGGTGACGAGCGGGGCGCCGTCCAGCGCCGCGCCGATTTCCATCAGATCGGCGTCGGACAGCGCGTCGACCACGATCAGCCGCGCCCCTTCCGCGTCGGCGCGGGTGAGCGCCTCCGCGATGGCGTCCGCCCCCTGGCGCACGGCGGCGAAGCCGACATGGCCGACCTTCATGTCGGTCTGCCGCGCCAGAAAGCGGCGGATATCCGCATCCGTCATCGGGTTGAGCGGGTGATGCTCCATGCCGCTCTCGTTCAGCAGCCGGTCCTGCACGAAGAGGTGGCCCTGATAGAGGGTGCGGCCGGCGCCGGGAAACACCGGGCAGACCACGACCTTGCGCGCATCCAGCGCCTGCGCCAGCGCCGCCGCCACCGGGCCGATATTGCCTTCGGGCGTGCTGTCGAAGGTCGAGCAATATTTGAACAGGAACTGCGTGCAGCCCTGCGCCTTCAGCCAGTCCAGCGCCGCCAGCGACTGGGCGATGGCGTCCTTGGCCGGGATGCTGCGCGATTTCAGCGCCACCACGCCGGCCTCGACGCCGGCGTCGGCCGGGCCGGTCGGCACGCCGGAATATTGCGTCACCCGCATGCCCTGCTTGGACAGGGTGTTGGCGAGATCGCTGGAGCCGGTGAAGTCGTCGCCAATGCAGCCGAGAAGCATGTTCAGAGCCTTTGCAAAAAGACGGAGCGGACGGGCGTTGCGCTTGGAGCGTTTTCGAGCGAAGTGGATGCCGGTTCGCGTGAAGAAAACGCGACAAAACAAAGAATTAGATCATTTCACTGTTTCCGTGACACGGTGAAATGATCTAGGCGGGGTCGGGTGTCTGGGCGCGCATGTCCCAATAAGTCTTGATCACTGTTTCGAGGTGTTCGCGCATCGCCGCTTCCGCCCGGTCGGCGTCGCGGTCGCGAATAGCTTCGAAAATGTGCCGGTGCGCCGCCATCGCCTTGCCGAGACCGTCGGGATGGCTCAGCGAGAAGCGGCGCTGTTCTTCGAGCAGTTCGAGAACGACGTGGTAGAGCGCGTCGAGCAGCGGGTCGTCGGCAATGCGGGCGATGCGGTGGTGGAACGCATCGTCGCTGGCAGAGAAGGCCGGTATGTCGCCGGCACTGGCCTCATTCACGCGCAGCAGCGCTTCGAGCTCGGCGATGTCCTGTTCGGTCGCCAGCCGCACCGCCTCGCGCGCCAGCGCCACCTCGACGAAGATGCGGGTGTGCTGGAACTGGCGGATGCCTTCCGGCCGGGCGACGAGCATGCGCGCCGCGCCGGTGAGAAGCTGCAAGAGGTCGCGCGGGTCCGGCTCGGTGACGCGGGTGCGGTCGCCATTGGAGACAGACAGCATCCCGGTCTTGCTGAGCCAGAGCAGCGCCTCGCGCACGGCGGGGCGGCCGACGCCATAATGCGCCATAAGCTCCCGCTCGGAGGGCAGCTTGTCGCCGACGCTCAATTCGCCCGACAGCACCCGCGCCTCGATGTCCTTGGCGATCTTGTCGGACAGCCGGTCGCGACGCAGATGAGCCGGGGTGCCGAATCCGCTCATGCGCCGAGCTTGCCCGCGATCTCGCGCTTGGCGGCGACGATGCCGGCGAGGAAGCTGTCGCGCCATTTACGCCGCGCCGGCAGGCCTTCCGCGGGAACGGCGGCGCGCATCTTCGCCTCGATGGCGGCGACGAGTTCCGGCGTCCATTCGCGCGGGTCGGCCTGTTCCTTGGCGAGGCCGTAATACATCGGCCCGAGATTGGCGCAGTATTCCGACACGCCCTTGGCGGCGTTGAGATCGATGGTGGCGAAGGGGCCCATGAAGCACCAGCGCAGGCCGAGCCCGTCCGCCACCGCCGCATCGACCTCGGCCGGGGTGCAGATGCCGTCCTCGACCAGCCGGAAGGCCTCGCCCAGCAGCGCGCTCTGCAGCCGGTTGACGACGAAGCCGTTGATCTCGCGGGTCAGGGTGATCGGGCTCTGGCCGACGTCGGCCATCAGATTGCGGGTGAAGTCGAGCGTTTCCGTCGCGGTCCAGGGGGCGGGGATCAGCTCCACCAGCGGGATGAGATGCGGCGGGTTGATCGGGTGCGCCACCAGGCAGCGCGCGGCATTGGCGAGACCTTCGGTGAACACCGAGGCCGGGAAGCCGGAGGTGGAGCTGCCGATGATGGTGGTGGGCGCCACCAGCGCGTCCATCTCGCGATAGAGCTCCTGCTTGATCGGCAGCCGTTCCGGCGCGCTTTCCTGCACATAGTCGGCGCCGGCGAGCGCGTCGGCGAGGCTGTCGGCGATGCGGCAGCGGGCGGCGAGGGCGGGATCGGCCGCGCGCACGAAGTCCAGCGCCGCCTCGGCGGCGGCCGGGGTGCGGTCGTAAATGGCGAGTTCATGCCCGGCGCGGGCGAACACCAGGGACCAGGACGAGCCCACCACGCCGCAGCCGACGATCGCAATCTTCATGTTCACTGCCCTCTCAACACACGCGGCGGCGGCCCGGCCTATGTCGCTTCCTCCCGGCCGCAGGGCTCGGGGCGCGAACATTCGTTCCGCCGTCTGATCACTTGGTCTGGTATGACAGGTTGATAGACTGATCGTCAACCTATTGTCGGACTCAAATTTTCGGATCCGCGATTCCGCTGTTACCGGGAGGCGGGAGGGAGGATGGGGAGGGGGAGGCGGCACCAAAAAGAAACCGCCGCCCGGCGGGTGCGGGGCGGCGGCGAAGCGTCCGGCGATAAGGGTGAGGCGCAGGTCTCAGGCGGTGCCCGGCCCAAGCCACAGGGCGGAAGCCACGGGTATGTCGACCCAGACGCGATCGCCGATCTCATAGGGTGCGCGCAGTCCGGGCTGGAACACCTCGTCGACGGTGATCTCCTGCCCGCCGACCTCGATGCCGAAGCGGATCACGCTGCCGAGGAATTCGCGCCGGCTGATCGCGCCCTCGAAGGCGCAGGCCCCGGCCGGTTTTTCCCTCGCCAGACGGGCGACCTGCGGGCGGAACACCAGCCGGGCGTCGGCCGGTACCTCGGCACCCGCCGCGATGGGCAGACGCAGGCCGCCGAGGGTTTCGAACTGCCGCGCCGCGCCAGTGCCCGTGACCTTGCCTTCCAGCACATTGGCCGTGCCGAGGAAGGTGGCGACGAACAGATTGGCCGGGCGTTCATACAGTTCCACCGGCGTGCCGACCTGCTGCACCACCCCCTCATTCATCACGGCGATGCGGTCGCAGACCGTGTTCGCCTCTTCCTGGTCATGGGTGACGAAGATGGTGGTGAGGCCGAGCCGCTGCTGCAGGTCGCGCAATTCGCGGCGCACCTGCACCCGCATCTTGGCGTCGAGATTGGACAGCGGCTCGTCGAGCAGCAGCACCTTGGGCTCGATGACCACGGTGCGCGCCAGCGCGACGCGCTGCTGCTGGCCGCCGGAAAGCTGGGACGGCCGGCGCTCGGCGAGATGGCCGAGCCCGACGATCTCCAGCGCCGCCGCCACCCGGCGCTGGATCTCGCCGCGCTTCACGCCGCGCTCCTCCAGCCCGAAGGCGACGTTCCTGGCGACCGTCATGTGCGGCCACAGCGCGTAGCTCTGGAACACCAGCCCGACATCGCGCTTCCACGGCGGCAGGTTGCTGATGTCGCGCCCGCCAACGACGACACGCCCCGTATCGGGGGTGTTGAAGCCGGCGATGAGGCGCAAAAGCGTGGTCTTGCCGCAGCCGGAGGGGCCGAGAAAGGCGAAGAACTCGCCGGGCTTGATGTCGAGATTGACGTTCTTCAGCACATGGTTGCTGCCATAGGAGAGGTTCACCCCCTCAATGTGCAGGTCGAGCGCCGCCGTGTTGAGGACGGCCGCGGCGCTGGCGTCGATGGCGTGAGCGTTCATCGGGCGGCCCCCGTGGTCTTCTGGTTGCGGTCAATGATGTAGTGGGAGATCAGCGTGCAGGCGGCGACCAGCAGCACGGCGATGACACCGAGCGCCGCGCCGGGCCCGCGACCGGCGGCGGACTGCATGAACACATACAGGCCATAGGCCAGCGGGGCGTCGGCATTGGACTGCACCAGCATCAGCGTGGCGGAGAGTTCCACCGCCGCCGTGGCGAAGCTGGTGACGAAGCCGGCGAGGATGCCGCCGGTCATCAGCGGCACCACGACGCGCCGCACGGTGCGCGACTTGGTGGCGCCGAGATTTTCCGCCGCCTCCTCCAGCGAGACGGAAATCTGCTGCAGCGCGGCGTAGCAGGCGCGCAGCGCATAGGGCAGGCGGCGGATCGCCAGCGCGATGACCAGCACGATCCACAGCGTCGCCAGCGGCGTGCCGTCGGGCAGGCGGATGTCGTAGAAGGTGCGCAGATAGCCGATGCCGAGCACCACGCCCGGCACGGCGAGCGCGGCGGTGGCCGCCCAGTCCAGCCAGTGGCGGCCGATCAGCTTGGTGCGCAGCACCAGATAGGCGATGGCGGTGCCGACCACCACGTCGATCCCGCCGGCGATGGAGGCGTAGATCAGCGTGTTCTTGATATAGACCGAGCTTTCCCCGAACACCCTGGAGTAATGGGCGAGGGTGAAGCCGTCCGGCAGCGGGCTGAACGACCAGATGGTGGCGAAGGACAAAAGCAGCAGGCCGAGATGCGGCGCCAGCACCAGCGCCAGGATGAGGCCGACGACGCCATAGGCAACCACCTGCTCCCACGGGCGCATGCGGCGCTTGGCGAGCCCGCCGCCGCCGCGCTGGGTGGTGGCGTAGTCGCGGCCGCGCAGCGCCAGCGCCGACACCCACATGGCGAACACCGACACCACGATGAGCACCACCGCGATGACATAGCCCATGGGATCGGTGATGCCGATGGAGGTGACGCGCAGATAGGCCTGCGGCGCCAGCATGTCCTTCACATTCAGCAGCAGCGGCGTGGCGAGGTCGTCGAACACCTTGACGAAGACCAGCGAGGCGCCGGCGACATAGCCGGGCATGGCGAGCGGCAGCACGATGCGCCGGAACATCCGTATGCCGGAGGAGCCGAGATTCTGCGCCGCCTCTTCCATCGAACGGTCGATGTTGCGCAGCGCGGCGGAGAGGTTGATCAGGATGAAGGGGAAATAGTGGATGGCCTGGACGAAGATGACGCCGTTCAGCCCTTCCATGAACGGGATGCGGAAGCCGAAATACTCGTTCAGCAGCAGGTTGACCGAGCCGTTGCGGCCGAACAGCAGCTGCATCGCCACCGCGCCGACGAAGGGCGGCATGATCAGTGGCACGAAGCCCAGCGTCTGGATGATCAGCGCGCCGCGAAACTCGAAGCGGGTGGTGATGTAGGCCAGCGGCAGCGCGAACAGCGAGGCCAGCCCCACCGTCATCGCCGAGACGTAGAACGAGTTCCAGAACGACCGCATGAACAGGTCGGTGCGGAAGAAATCGACGAAATTGATCAGGGTGAAGCCGCCGCTGCCCTTCTCGGTGAAGGCGACATAGATCACGGACCCGACCGGCACCAGAAGGAAGGCCAGCAGGAAGGCCGTCAGCCCCAGCGCCAGGGCGATCTGGCCGGGGGTTCCCGGCAGCCGCCAGCGGCGCGCCGGGGCCTGGGTGAAGGCGAGCGACATGCAACACGCTCCAGCTATGGCGTGGAAGGACGGGACGCGGCGTCGCCGCGTCCTATGGGCGTGGAAGGACGGGACGCGGCGTCGCCGCATCCTATGGGCGTGGAAGGAGGGGACGCGGCGTCGCCGCCGCGTCCTATGCGGGGAAGCTCAGGCGGGCGCGGCTCAGTTGGCGAGCGTGGCGGCTTCCGCGACCTTGGCCTTCGCCTTGGCGTAGTGCTCCTTGGCGAAGCCGGCCCATTGCTGCTCGATCTCGGCCTGGCGGGCGCCCTTCTCCTTGCCGCCGCTGAACGCCGCCAGCACTTCCTTGCTCGACGCCTGCTCCTCGTTGACCGGCATGGCGCCGATCAGCGCGCGCGCTTCCTTGATCAGGGCGCGGGCCTGCGGGTTGTCCTTGGCCGCGAGCTTGGCCTCGACCTCATGGATCGACTTGGTAACGGCCTTCAGATCGTTCAGCTGGAAGGAGATGAGCTGGTCGAACAGCGTGTCGACCACGGCGGTGCGCTGGCCCGACTTCTCGACATCGAACATCGTCATCGACTTGAAGCGCGGGTCGGTGAAGGGATTGGGGTAGCCCTCCGGCGCCTTGGCATAGACGGCGGGGTTAACCGGCAGGCGGCGGATGCTGGGTTCCAGCAGCACTTCCTGGCCGGCGGGCGAGAGCAGGAAGTTGACGAATTTCTGCGCGTTGGCGGCGTTCGGGGCGTTGGCGACGATGCCGACATTGGCCGGCACCACGGTGGTGACGGTGGGGTAGACGAACTTCACCGGAAAGCCCGAACCCTGGGCGGAGAAGGCGAAGAAATCGATGACGATGCCGTAGCCGACCTGGCCGGAATTCACCGCCTCCGGCACGCCGAAGGAGCGTTCGGTGATGGTCTGGAAGTTGCCGGCCATGTCCTTGATGGTCTGCCAGCCCTTGTCCCAGCCTTCGCCCTGCAGGATCGTCTCGATGGTCAGGTGCGTGGTGCCCGAACGCGCGGGCGAGGCGATGGCGACATGGTCGTAATAGGGCGCGGCGGCGAGGTCGTTCCACTCCTTCGGCTCGGGCAGTTCATTGGCCCCGACATAGCGGGTGTTCCACATGATGCCGTAGCCCGACGCCGCAAAGCCGAAATAATAGCCCTCGGGATCGTTGATGGGATAAGCGCCGATCTTCTCGGGGATGCCTTCCGCCGAGGGGGTGAATTTCTGCAGCAGCTGCTTGGACTTCAGCACCTCGAAGGCGTCCGGCGCCGAGGCCCAGAACAGGTCCGCCTGCGGGTTGGAGCGGGTTTCGTCGAGATATTTCACGCCCGCATTGGTGTTGCGGTTCTGCACGTCGAGCGAAATGCCGGGATTGGCCTTCTCGAACGCGGCCTTGATCGGGTCGGTGACATCCTTGGAGAAGGAGGTGACGACGGTGACCTTGCCGGACTGCGCCAGCACCGCCGGGGCGGCGGCGAAGGAGGCGAGCGCAAGGGTGGCCGCGAGGGCGGCGGAACGGATCATGGCGTATCTCCCAAAAGTCTGTTTGGCGGCCCGAAGGCAGCGCGGGGCTCTCCGCAACCCGCGTGCCAGATGGGCAGCTTTGGGATAAGCAATTGATCTATCGAAAATTTACGAGCGCTTCCGCCGCTCTGCCGCACGGGGATGGGTCATCGCGGTAACGCCGCCGGCCGGGCGGATGGGTCATGAAGGTAACATCGCGGCGCGCCGTCTGCGCCGCGCGCCGCCGGCGCGTCAGTCCTCGACCGCGTCGCGTTCCAGCCCGTGCTTGCGCATTTTGAGATAGAGCGTCTTGCGCGAGATGCCGAGCGCTTCCGCGCATTGGCCGACCCGCCCGCCGTGGCGGGCCAGCGCCTCGGCAAGGAGCTGGCGCTCGGCGGCGTCCATCATCGCTTCGAGGCTCGTCCCGCCCGCCGGCATCGGGGCCGGCGGCGGAGGGAAGGCATCCGGCGCGCCCGCTTCCTCCAGCCCCAGCACATGGCGCTCGGCGGCGTTACGCAATTCGCGCACATTGCCCGGCCAGGGCCGGCGCATCAGCGCAGCGAGCGCGGCTGGCTCCACCGGGCGGGCCGGCACGCCGTCGCGCGCGGCCACGGCCTCGACGAAGTGGCGGAACAGGGCCGGAATGTCCTCGCGCCGGTCGCGCAGCGGCGGCAGGCGGACGGTGACCGTATTGAGCCGGTAGACCAGATCCTCGCGAAACCGCCCTTCGTCCGCCAGCGCCAGCAGGTCGACCTTGGTGGCGGCGATCACGCGGATATCGACCTTGATCTCCGCATTCGAGCCCAGCCGCTCGATGCTGCGCTCCTGCAGCGCCCGCAGCAGCCGCGTCTGTGCCGCCAGCGGCATGGATTCGATCTCGTCGAGGAACAGCGTACCCTTGTGCGCGTGCTCGATCTTGCCGATGCGCCGCTCGCGCGCGCCGGTGAAGGCGCCGGCCTCATGGCCGAAAAGCTCGCTCTCGATCATGTTCTCGGGGATGGCGGCGCAGTTGACGGCGACGAAGCGCCCGGCGCGGCGGCGGCCGAAATCGTGCAGAGCGCGCGCCGCCATTTCCTTGCCGGTGCCGGTCTCGCCGAAGATCAGCACATCGGTGCGGGTGTCGGCGAGCACGGCGAGGGTGCGGCGCAGGCGCTGCATCGGCTCGGCGCGGCCGATGAGCCGGGCGGCCCACACATCCTCCGCCGCCGCGTCGTCGCGGGCGGCCTCCTCGCGCAGGGCGCGGTTTTCCAGCACCAGACGGCGCTGCTCCAGCGCGCGCCGCACCGTCTCCACCAGCAGCACCGGGTCCGCCGGCTTCTCGATGAAGTCCCACGCCCCGGCGCGCAGGGCGCGCAGCGCCATCGGCACATCGCCATGGCCGGTGATCAGCAGCACGGGAATGTCGGCGTCGAGCCGGCGCACCGCGTCGAGAAAGGCGAATCCGTCCATGCCGGGCATGCGCACATCCGAGACCACGACACCCTCGAAGCCGGGCGACAGCAGCTTGAGCGCCGCCGCCGCACCGGCGACCGGCAGCACGGCGAGGCCGTCGAGTTCCAGCGTCTGGCCATAGGCGTGGCGGACCTCGGCGTCGTCGTCCACCAGCACGATGTCAGGCGCCGCGCTCATGCCGCCTCGCTCAGCTCGATGGCGAAGAGGCTCCCGGCGGGCGAGCTGCGCTTCAGCAGCAGCCGGCCGCCGAAATCGCGGATGATGTTGAAGGACAGCGACAGGCCGAGGCCAAGGCCCGAGCCCGGCGGCTTGGTGGTGAAGAACGGGTCGAAAATGTCCGAGCGCTGCGCGTCCCCGATTCCCGTGCCGCTGTCGGCGATCTCGATGCTCACATGCTCTCCCTCGCGGTGGGCGCGGATCTCGATCCGGCGCGTGGCCGCGTCGTGAACCGCGTCCATCGCATTGGCGATGAGATTGACCAGCACCTGTTCGAGCCGCACCTCCTCGGCGCGGACCCGCAGCCCCGGCGGCACCGCCCGTAGCACCTCGATGCGCTCATCGGCAATGCGCTGGGCGAACAGCGACAGCGCGCCCTCGACCACATGCTCAAGATCGACCGCGCCGAGGGCGGGCTCCGGCCGGCGGGCGAAGCGCTTGAGATGCGCGATGCTCTGCGCCATGCGGACGGTGAGCCCTTCGATGCGGGCGAGACTTTCCGCCGCGTCGTCCCCGCGCCCGCGCTTCAGCAGCACGGCGCCGTTATGCGCGTGCGAGCGGATGGCGGCGAGCGGCTGGTTCAGCTCGTGCCCGATGCCCGCCGCCATCTGGCCGAGCGCGGCCAGCTTGGCGGACTGCACCAGCTCGTCGCGCGTCTGGCGGAAGATGACGAGGGCGCGGGCGAGTTCGTCCAGCTCGTCGGCGCCGAAATAGCCCTGCGCCTTGGCCGCCGGCAGTTCCACCGCGCCGCCGCCGGCGATGGCCCCGGCGGCGAGGGTGAGCCGCTCCAGCCGGGCGATGAGGCTGCGCCGGACATAGAACCAGCCCACCAGCACCGCGACGCCGAGCGAAAGCCCGGCAATGGCGAGCAGCAGGCCGCGCCCGATGACGATGGCTTCCGCCGCGCGGGCGGCGGCGGCGCGCGCATCGGTCTCGATCTGCCGCGCCACGGTGCCGATGCTGCCGCCGAGTTCGGCGGCGAGATCGCGGCTGGTGGCGAGCCGCGCCTGGCCTTCCTCCGACGCGGCGATCTCCGCCATGCGCAGCCCCGGCAGGCCGCTTTCCGCCTCGGCGAGCGCGGCGAGGCGGCCGACGATCTGGCGCACGGTGATGCTGTCCGCCCAGCCCTGCAGCCGCTTGGCCTCGACCACGAGTTCGTCCACCGCCTCGCCGAGGAAATGCCCGGTCTGGCGCAGATCCTCGGTCACCCGCACGCTCGCCACCTGGCCGAGAAGGCCGATGGCGAGATGCGCCTGCGCGCTCAGGGCGAGGATGGCCTCGGTCTTGGAGGTCTCGTCGCGCAGGATGCGCTGCGCCGCCTGCCCGGCCTCGCCCGCCTGCCCCGCCTGGGCGAGGGCGGCGTGGATGTTGAAGCGCGCGTCTTCCACCAGCGGCTCGACCTCGTCGACGAGATCGGCCTGCAGCCAGCGCAGTTCCTCGACGATGGCGCGGGTGCGGGCCTCGATGTCGAAGCGGCGGCGGGCGGCGGCGTCCACCGCGTCGAGCGTGGTGCCGAGCGCCTCCACCAGCCGGCGGAGCGCACCGAAGCCCTGCGCGCCTTCGCGCGACGGCGCGGTCTCCAGCAGGCGGCCGAGAGCGCCGAGCCGCTCGCGCGCCCGCTCCATGGCGCGGTCATGGTCGTCGCGGCGCTCGGCGGTGGCGAGTTCGGTGGCGGCGGCGGTGAGGCGCCCGCCCGCCTGCGACAGCTGCGCGGCGAAGACCAGCGCCGGCACATGGCCGCGCGCGGTGGAATCGAGTTCCGACGACAGCCGGGCATAGGACAGCCAGCCGACCAGGCAGGCGATGACCGCCAGCCCGCCCACGCCGATGAAGGCGAGCAGCAGCCGCCCGCCAATGCCGAAACGGCGCTCCCCGCTCATGGCGCGCCTCTCCCCGCGCGCAGCGCCGGCAGCCGCCCGTCCTCCACCAGGAGGCGCCGGGCAGTCTCGGCGGCGGCGCGCGCCTCGGCGAGATTGGCGGCGGCCCAGCGCTGGATGCGGCCGGTGAGCGCCGCCTGTTCCGGCGCGGCGGGCAGGCCGCGCGGCACGCGCACCAGCTTCACCCCGGCGGCGAGGCGCGTGGCTTCCGCCTCATTGAACGGCATCTGCCGCAGCAGCGCCCGCGCCCGCGTCACCTCGCGCGCGGCCTCGGTGTGCGGCGTGGGGAGCAGGGCGGCCTCCACCTCATAGACGGTGCGCCAGATGTCGGTGGCGTCACTGAGCGGGAAGGTGATCAGCTCGTCGAACAGGATGTTGACCAGTTCGTAGCGCTGCGCCGAGCGGCCGGCATCGAAGCTCCAGGTCGCCGCCTCGTCGTTCTGCGCGAAGGGATTGGGCCCGACGGTCGCCCCCTCGGCATAGAATTCCGGGCGGATGGGCTGGCGGTCGATGCGGGGGTCGAGCAGCAGGCGCTGACCGGGCACGGACAGCAGGAAATCGACGAAGGCGTTCGCCGCCTCGCGGTTCACCGCGTCCTTGAGCAGGGCGATGCTGGCGGGGGTGAACACCTTCTGATCGGGAAAGCTGAAGCGCACCGGCCCGGCATCGAGTCCGCCCGGCCGCGCCAGGAAATCGATGGTAATGCCGACCCCGAACCGCCCGCGCGACACGCCCGCCGCCACGCCGAAGCTGCGGGCGGTGACGGTGGCGAGATTGCCGCCGACCTGCCGCCACACCGCCCAGCCCTCATCCCAGCCCTGCGACTGCAGCAGCGCCTCGACCATCAGATGCGTCGTGCCCGAGCGGGAGGGCGAGGAGAGGCCGACATGGCCGTGATAGACCGGCGCGGTGAGATCGCGCCAGCGCTGCGGCACGCCGAGCCGGTGGCGCTCCAGATAGGCCTCGTTCCACACCACGCCATAGCCCGACAGCGCGAAGCCGAGATAGAGGCCGGAGGGATCGTTGACGGGATAGCCCGCCACCACCGGCGGCGTGCCGGTGTCGCGCGGAGCGAGCGGTGCGAGCCGGCCTTCCAGCTTCAGCAATTCGAACGCATCCGGCGCCGAGGCCCAGAACAGATCGGCATCGAGCCGCTCGCCGCCGGTGATCAGCGCCACGGCGGCGGTGGTCTTGCGCTGCACGAACTCGACCTCGATGTCCGGCCGCGCCGCCCGGAATGCCGTGCGGTAAAGCTCGATCATGGAGGGAGGAAACGAGGTGACGATACGCAGGGGGCGAGCTGAGGCCGGCACCGCCTGCGCGATCAGCAGGCACAGGCCGATAAGGGCCAGAGCCGATATGCGGTGCTTCACCGCCTTCTCCCGGAGTGTGACGTTTCTTGTTGCGCCACCATCGCCGCTGAGCCCGGCCGCCGCAAGCTTTGCCGGCAATCCCTTCCCGGCAATGCCTTTTTCAGGCCCTGGCGGTCGGCGGCTCAGCCCGGCGCGTTCAGCGCGCGCAGCACCAGCGAGCCGGCCAGGGTGAGCATGACGAGCCCGACTCCGGCATCGAGCACCCGCCAGGCCGCCGGCCTTGCGAAGAGCGGGCGCAGCAGCCTGGCGCCATAGCCGAGCGTGGCGAACCAGAGAAAGCTCGCCAGCGCCGCGCCGGCAACGAAGACCGGGCGCGCCGCCTCCGGCTGGGCGGCGCCGGCCGCGCCCATCAGCAGCACCGTGTCGAGATAGACATGCGGGTTGAGCAAAGTGAAGCCGGCGGTGGCGAGCAGCGCGCGGGCCAGCGTGGTGCCGGCCGACGCATCGACCACCATCGCGTCCGTCGCCGCCATGCGCCGCAGCGCCTGCACCCCATACCAGCCGAGAAAGCCGGCGCCGCCCAGCGCCAGCGCCGTGGCGAGCTGCGGCAGGGCGTTGAGGAAGGCGCCGAGCCCGCCGACGCCCGCGCCGATGAGCAGCGCGTCGGCGGTGCCGCAGAACAGCACGATCGGACCCACATGTTCGCGCCGCAACCCCTGGCGCAGCACGAACAGGTTCTGCGCGCCGATGGCGATGATCAGCGCGCCCGAGAGCAGAAAGCCGGTGAGGAAGGGCAGGAATGCAGGCGCGAGGGGCTGTGTCATGCCGTCTTGGTGGCGCGCGACGCCTGCCCAAGTAAAACTTGTTCTGCTAAGCCTGATGAAGCAAAACTTCATCATGCTGGATTACCCTTCGCTTGCCGCCGTCGCCGCCGTGGTGCGGGAAGGCACGTTCGAGCGCGCCGCCGCCGCGCTCGGCATCACGCCCTCGGCGGTGTCGCAGCGCGTGCGCGGGCTGGAGGAACGGCTCGGCGCCATCCTCATCGTGCGCGGCCAGCCCTGCCTGCCGACCGCGCTCGGGCGCACGCTGTGCGCCCATCTCGACCGGGTGCGGCTGCTGGAGCACGACCTCGCGCCGGCGCTCGGCCCCTCGGTCGGGGCGGGCGAGCGCCTCACTGTGCCGGTGGCGGTGAATGCCGACAGTCTCGCCACCTGGTTTCCCACGGCGGCCGCAGCCTTCGCCCGCGCGACGCAGGCGACGCTCGACATCGCGCTCGACGACGAGGCCCACACCGCCGCGCGGCTGCGCAGCGGCGAGGTGCTGGCCGCCGTCACCGCCGAGCGCGAGCCCGTGCCGGGCTGCCGGACGCTCCCGCTCGGGGCGCTGGCCTATGCCGCCTGTGCCAGCCCGGATCTTGTCGCGCGGTGTTTCCCGCACGGCGTCACCGCGTCGGCATTGGAGGCCGCGCCCTGCCTGCGCTTCGACCGGCGGGATTTCCTGCAGGTACGCTGGGCGCAGGCCGCGCTGGGGGTGGAACGGCTCGGCCCGGTGCATTGGGTGCCGTCCACCCATGGCTTTCTCGACCTGACGCGGCTGGGGCTCGGCTGGGGCCTGCACCCCTTGGTGATGGTCGAGGCGGATATCGACGCCGGCCGCCTCATCGAGCTGGTGCCGGGCCGGCGCAGCGAGGTGCCGCTGTACTGGACCGCGACCCGCCTGCATGCCGGGGCGCTGAGCCGGCTGACAAGCGCGGTGCGGGCGGCGGCGGGCACCGTGCTGCGCCGCTGAGGGCGGGTGTCGGGCGTGCCATCAGCCTCGCGCAAGCCAGCCCGCCTCTAGTGGAGGCTGACTTAACCTTACGAGATGTCAGCGATGCGCTTCGCCAACTGGTCCATACTGGGGAAAATCTCCCTCGTGGTCGCTCTGCTCGGCCTGTGCTCCACCGGATGCACCCTGTTTGCCGGCCGCCGGATGGCGGAGATGCAGGACGATTATACCGCGCTGCTTGAGGGCGATGCCCGGGCGGCGGTCGCCCTGGCGCGCATGAACCGGCAGGCGGTATGGTCGGAGCGCTCGATCTTCCAGGCCCTGGCCTCCACCAGCCCGGAAGAGGGGCGCGAGGCGCAGACGCAGCTTGCGCATGGGCTTGAGGAACTGCATCGTTTTGCCGCCGAGGCCCAGAAGGCGTTGCCCGACCACGCCGCCGACATCCAGGCGCTGGTGGACCGCTTCGACGCGCAGGTGAAGAATGCCTGTGCCGCCACCATCCAGACGGCGCTCGCGGCCACGACCGCCGACGAGAAGCACCACGCGAACCAGATGATGATGGCGGAGTGCGAGCCGGCACTGGAGAAGGTGCGGGTCGAGCTGTCCAATCTCGTCGCCGCGCTGCAGAACCACATGCACCAGCGCGAGGAGGAATTGCACGCGCGGGCCGACGCCACCCAGCTCGAACTCTATGCCGGCACCGGCGCCGCGATCTTCTTCTGCCTCGTGCTGGCCTTCCTGATCGCCTCGCGGGGCATTGTGCGCCCCATCGGCCGCATCGTGGGTGTGATGGAGGCGCTGACCTCCGGGCGGTTCGAGACCGAGGTCGCGGAGACCGAACGCCGCGACGAGGTCGGGCGGCTGGCGCGGGGGCTGGCGCGCTTCCGGCAGGAGCTGATCGCCAATGCCGATCTGCGCGCGCAGGCGGCGATCGAGGAGCAGCGCTCGGCCGAGCGGCTGCGTCAGCAGAAGGAGGAGATCGCCGCCACCTTCGAAAGCCGCATGGGCAAGCTCGCGGAATCGTTCACGAGTTCCTCGACGGAAGTGGCGCAGGCCGCGACCATGCTCTCCGCTGCGGCGGAGCAGACCACCCGCCAGGCCCACGCCGTGAGCGAGGCGGCGACGGAAGCCTCGGCCAGCGTGCAGACGGTTGCCGCATCCGCGGAGGAGATGTCCGCCTCGGTCCGCGAGATCGCCCAACAGGTGGTCCGCGCCGCGAGCATCGCCGACGGCGCCTCCAGCGATTCGACCCGGATCCAGAGCGAGATCGCCGAGCTGACCCAGGCGGCGAGCCAGATCGGCGCGGTCATCGACCTCATCACCAGCATTGCCGGGCAGACCAATCTGCTGGCGCTCAACGCCACCATCGAAGCCGCCCGCGCCGGCGAGGCGGGACGGGGCTTCGCCGTGGTGGCGCAGGAGGTGAAGGACCTCGCCAGCCAGACCGCGCAGGCGACCGAGGAGATTTCCGCCAAGGTGACGGAGATCCAGAGCGCGACGGACCGCTCGGTCGCGTCGATCGCGCGGATCGCCACCACCATCGACGAAATCCGCACCGCGTCGGCGGCGATTTCCGCCGCCATCGAGGAGCAGGGGGCGGCGACGCGCGAAATCGCCTACAGCACCCAGCAGGCCGCCGAGGGTGCTCGCGCCGTCAATGGCAGCATCCACGGCGTCGGCGAGGCGGCGGAGACCACGGGCGCCGCTTCGGTGCAGCTGAAGGGCCTGTCCGAGCAGCTCTCCGGCCAGGCGGTGGAGCTCAACACCGAGGTACGCAGCTTCGTGACCACCCTGCGCGCAGCCTGAGCCGCGCCGCACTCCCGAAAAGAGGCGCCCGGCGGCGGCAACGCCGGGCGTGGCCTTTCAGGCGCCTTCCCCTCCGCCGCGTCATGGCCCTCGGTTCCACGGTTGATTGTCGGGCAACGAACCGCCAGAGTGAGCGTTATTCAACGGTGCCAACAGGGCACGTTGCTCCACTAGGGAAGGTTATCGCCGATGAAACTCTTGTCGGTACTACGGGTCGGGTTGCTCGCTCTTGCCGCGCTCATCGGCGGCATGTCGCTGGCCAGCGCCGCGGACGGCTCCATCACCATCCGCATCGTGAAGGCCGGGTTCGTCGTCGGCGGTTCCGCCGGCGAGGGCGTGCTGACCTTCCGGGGCCGCAAATATCCGCTCTCGGTCGGTGGGCTGAGCTATGGCTTCACCTTCGGCGCTTCCGAGACGCGCCTGCATGGCAAGGTCCGCAATATCCAGCGTGCGTCCGACGTGTCGGGCGTCTATGCCCAGGGCGGTGCCGGCGCGGCCTTCGTGAAGGGCGCGCAGGTGGTTGTGCTGACCAACCAGAACGGCGCCGTGCTGGAACTCAGCGGCGAGCAGAAGGGCGTGATCGTCAGCCTCGATCTGAGCGGGCTGGCTCTCTCGCTGAAGTGAGACATGCGGCGGGGGCGGCCGCGACGCACGCCGCCCCCGCCGTCCTCCTCCGCTGGCCGTTGGCCGTTTCTGAGCGCGCCGGGCCCGAGGGGAAGACATTCGCGCGCCCATATTGGCCGGCGACGAGCCCGCCGCGCGCTTCACCATCGCCGATCCGATCAGGCGGGGCTCCACCAGCACGACACGCTCGCGCGCGCCGGCCGCGCAACCTCCCGCCGCGGACCGGACCGACGCTTGCGCGGCGATGGCCCGCTTTTCCCATGACAGGCTGCCGCGCGGACCGTCACAGACGGAGGCGCCGGGCGGCGGACGGCGGAGATCGCACCCCCGACTTATGACAGGGCGCGGGATGGCCCCTACAATGCCGGCAAGCGCATCGCGCCGACCAGACCCAGGGGATGGCCGCCAATCCACAACGGGTGCCCGTTTGAGAAACGGCCCCCCAGAGCGCCCGACGCGGATGTGGGCCTACGAAATCAATGCAGAAGAAGGGCTGAAGGGGCATCACGCCCAAGGCTCGCGCCCGGCTTACCGGTTTCGCCCTGACGTTCCCGCCGGGACGCTCCGCTGCGTGTCCGGATGGTAGAATCCGCCTTCGAGCTTTGCATGTCCCCATGCCATGAGCTCAAGGAGGACCGGTTCGAGGCTCAATCCTTCCTCCGTGAGAAGGTAGCGATATCGGACCGGGCGCTGCTGGTAGGCTTCGCGGCGCAGGATGCCAAGGGCTTCGAGACGCTTCAGACGCTGAGCCAGCAGGTTGGCGGGGATGCGTTCCTCGCTGCCCTGCAAGGCGAGGAAGGTGTCCTTCCCGTGCCACATCAGGTCCCGGATGACGAGCAGGGTCCACCTGTCTCCGATTATCTCCAGCGCTCTTGCGATGGAACAGCGCGAGCGAAATTCGTGGCTGTCGAGCTTCATCGTAGCCGCCGCTCCGTTCAGGCCAACCCCCGCTGACCCATATCACTTTCTCATTGCAAGTCACCGTGTCGTCAGTCACTTTCGAATTGGAAGTGACTCGCCTCGGGAGGATGCCTCGATGCTTCAGATCGGTAACACGCCCTTGGTGCGGCTCGACCGGCTGACGGGCCCGGACTGCGCGGATGTCTGGGTCAAGTGTGAAGGTGCCAACCCGACCGGCAGCATGAAGGACCGCATGGCGCTGTCGATGGTCGAGGGCGCCGAGGCGCGAGGCGCGCTGCGGCGGGGGATGCGGCTGGTCGAGTATACCGGCGGAAGTACCGGCAGTTCGCTGGCGATGGTCTGTGCCATGCGCGGCTACCGGGCGCATTTTGTTTCGTCGAATGGATTTGCCGAGGAAAAGCTGCGCACGATGCGGGCCTTCGGCGCGCAGGTCGAGATCATCGAGGCGGAAGGGCGCAGGCTCACCGCCGCGGTCATCGACCGGATGATCGCCCGGGCCCGCACACTGGCTGCCGAGTCCGATGTTTACTGGCCCGACCAGGTGAACAACCCCGACAACAAGCGCGGCTACCATGGCATGGCTCAGGAAATCTGCGCGGCGCTCGCGGGCCCCGTGGATGCCTTTGTCGCGGCAACGGGCGGCGGCGGTTGCATTTCGGGCAACGCCGAGATTCTCAAGCAGCGCAATCCCGCCACCCGGATCGTCGCTGTCGAGCCCGATCAGGTTCGCAACATTTCAGGCGGCCCCACCAGCGGTACGCATCGGCTGGAGGGAATCGGCCTGTCCTTCACGCCGACGATCCTTCGGCGCGATCTGATCGACGAGGTGATCGCTGTCACCGACGCCGACGCCTATTCAACCGCGCGAGACCTGGCAATGCGCGCCGGCATACTGGGCGGAGTGACGTCCGGCGCCAATGTCTTCGCCGCGTTGCAGCTGGCCCGGCGCCTCGGCCCGGGCAAGACCGTGGTCACGGTTATCATCGACACCGGACTTCGCTATCTCCAGGGAGATCTCTTCGTCTGAGCCCGTGTCGTGCAGGACGGGCTCGCCATGCGACACGTACGGCACGGCTCTCTTCTTCAACCAATCGGGCACTTGGGGCGAAGATAAGCCGCGTATTCCGCGGGCGGACGTGGAACGCGATGCCTGCGGCGCCGGTGGTCGCGGGCCAAAGCCTTCAAAGGGCATCAAATCCGGGCGACGGCTCGGAAGATCAGGCCGCCGCATGAGGGGCGGCCGGCTTGCCCCGCATCCGTTCCAGCACCGTGAAGAAGGCGGGGACGAACAGCACGGCGAGCCCGGTGGAGGCGAGCATGCCGCTGACCACGGCAATGCCGAGCGACACGCGCGCGCCGGCGCCCGCCCCGGAGGCGAAGGCCAGCGGCAGCATGCCGAAGATGAAGGCGAAGGAGGTCATCAGGATCGGCCGGAAACGCAGGCGGGACGCCTCGACGGCGGCTTGCGCGATGTCCATCCCTTCCATGCGTTTCTCGCGCGCGTATTCCACGATGAGAATGGCGTTCTTGGCCGCCAGCGCGATGAGCAGCACGATGCCGATCTGCGTGTAGAGGTCGTTCGGCAGGCCGGTGATCTCCAGCGCCGCCACCGTGCCGAGCAGGGTGAGCGGCACGGCGAGGATGACCGCCAGCGGCTGCAACCAGCTTTCATATTGGCCGGACAGCACGAAATAGACCAGCACCAGTGCCACGGCGAAAACGAAGTAGATCTGGTTGCCGACGAGGCGTTCCTGATAGGACATGCCGGTCCATGCCGCCCCCATGGAGGCAGGCAGCGCATAGGCGGCGACCTGATCCATCAGGCTCATCGCCTCGCCGGAGGAGAAGCCGGTGGCCGGGCTGCCGGTCACCTGCGCCGCCGGGTAGAGGTTGTAGAGGGTGATCAGCGGCGGGCCGGCATCGTCGACGAAATGGGCGACCTGGCCGAGCGGCACCATCTCGCCCCCTGCGCCCTTCACTTTGAGATTCAGTATGTCGGCCGGCTGCAGGCGGAACGGCGCGTCCGCCTGCACATAGACCTGGAACACCATGTTGAAGCGGGTGAACTGGTTCACATAGGACGAGCCGACATAGGCTTCGAGCGCCGAGAACACCTGGCCGACCGTCAAACCGTAGGTTTCGGCCTTCACACGGTCCACGTCCAGTCGCAGCTGCTTGACCGCGCCGCGGAAATTCGTGCCGACATGGGACAGGGCGGTTTGGGTGCCGGCGGCGTCAACCACGTCATTGGCGGCGTTCTGCAGGGCGGTGAAGTCCGAGGTGCCGTCCTTCATCTCCACCATCAGGGTGAAGCCAGAGGAATTGCCGATTCCCTGGATGGGAGGCGGCATCATCACCATGACCTCGGCGGTGCCGAGATTGTCGAGCGCCGCGCGGACCCTGGCGCCGATGCCGGCGGCGCTGAGCGCGTTGGTCGTGCGCTCGCTCCAGTCCTTTAGCACCACATAGAGCATGCCGGTGCTGTAGAGCGTGGCGTTATTGTCGAGCGGGGAAATGCCGGAGACGCCGATTACGCTGTCTATGCCATCGAGCGAGCGGATCTTCTCGACCGCGGTGGCCACCACCGCCTCGGTGCGGGCAGCGGAGGCGGAGTCCGGCAGGTTCAGGCTGACGATGAAATAGCCCTGGTCCTCGCTCGGCAGGAAGGCGGTCGGCACCTGCGTCAGCCCATAGAAGGCAAGCCCGATGAGGCCGAGCCCGACGAGGCTGGTGAGCAACGCGCCGCGCACCAGCCGCCGCACGAGAGCGACATAGACCGCCTCGGCGCGGTCATAGACGGTGTTGAAAGCGCGGTAGACCACATTGCGCTGCGCCGGCGGCGTCGAGGGGCGCAGCCACAGCGCGCATTGGGTCGGCTTCAGAGTCATGGCGTTAACCGCCGAAATCAGCGCCGTGGCGGCGATGACCAGCGCGAATTGCTGGTACATCTTGCCGGTCAGACCGGACATCATCGCCGCCGGCAGGAACACCGCCATCAGCACCAGCGTGATGCCGATGATCGGGCCGGTCAGTTCCGACATCGCCTTGATCGCGGCGTCGCGGCTGGAGAGCCCCGCCTCCATGTGGCGCGACACGCCCTCGACGATGACGATGGCGTCGTCCACCACGATGCCGATCGCCAGGACGAGGGCGAACAGGCTGGTGGTGTTGACGGTGTAGCCGAGCAGATACATGGCGGCGAAGGCGCCGACGATGGTCACCGGCACGGTGGTCGCGGGCACCAGCATCGCCCGCCAGTCCTGCAGGAAGATGAGGATGACGGCGAGCACCAGCAGCGCGGCGATGACCAGCGTCTCGTACACCTCGTCGACCGAGGCGGTGACGAATTTCGTGCTGTCGAAGGAGACCTTGTAGTCGAGCCCCTGCGGGAAAGCGGCGGCCAGCTCCTTCATCTTCGCGTTCACCTCCTCCGCGACGGTGAGGGCGTTGGCGCCGGTGAGCTGCGAAATGGCGATGGCGGCGGAAGGCTTGCCGTCCAGCGTCGCGGTGTGACCATAGGTGGCGGCGCCAAGTTCGACGCGGCCGACATCGCCGATGCGTACCAGCCGCCCGCCGCCCTCATCCGCGGCCTTGACGACGATGCGCTCGAAATCCGCCGCCTCGCTGAAACGGCCGGTGACATTGATGACGTACTGGAAATTCACCGAGGCCGGCGTGGGCGGTGCCGCGACCATGCCGGCCGTGACCTGCGTGCTCTGCTGCTGGATGGCGGTGGAAACATCCGCCGGCGTCAGGCCGTAGGTCTGAAGGCGCTCGGGATCGAGCCAGATCCGCATCGCGTAGCTGCCGGAGCCGAGCACGGTGACGGAGCCGACGCCCGGCAGCCGCGCCAGTTCGTTCTCAAGGCTGATGGCGGCGTAGTTGGCGAGGAACAGATTGTCGTAGCGCCCGTCCTGGGAATAGAGATTCACGAATTGCAGGATCGAGGTCGACTTCTTCTGGACGTTGAGCCCCTGCGTCGACACCGCGCTCGGCAGCTGCGCCGTGGCGAGCGACACCCGGTTCTGCACCAGCACCTGCGCCATGTCAGGATCGGTGCCGATGTCGAAGGTGATGACCAGCGAATAGGAGCCGTCATTGCCGCTGGTCGACTGCATGTAGATCATGCCCTCGACGCCGTTGACCTGCTGCTCGATCGGCAGCGCCACCGTGTCCATCACCGTGCGCGCGCTGGCGCCGGGATAGGTGGCCGTGACCGAGACGGTCGGCGGCACCACATCGGGATATTGCGAGATCGGCAGGCTGGTGAGCGCCAGCGCGCCGAGGAGCACGATCAGCAGGGCCAGGGTGTTGGAGAGCACCGGCCGTTCGATGAAGAAGCGCGAGAGCATGGGGCCGCCTCGGAACTGCCGGTGTCAGGGAGACGGGGTGCCGCCTGCGGAGGTGGACGCGGCGTCGGCCTTGGGCAGCGCCGCCATGGTGCCGGCTACGGGATCGACGCTTTTGCCCGCCACGGCCCGCTGCAGCGAGCCGATGACCACCTTGTCGCCGGCGTTCAATCCCTTGGTGACGACGCGCAGCTGCCCCTCGACCGGGCCTGTGGTGACGGAGCGCTGCTCCACCACATTGTCGGCGCCGACCACCATCACATAGCTTCCGGTCTGGTTGGACTGCACCGCCGTGTCATCCACCAGAAGCGCGCTGTCGATCTTGCCGATCGCCACCCGCACCCGCACGAACTGGCCCGGTATCAGCTCCACTTTTGAATTTGGCAGCGCCGCCCGCATCTGCAGCGTTCCGGTGGCGCCGTCGAGCTGCGGGGCCATGTAGTCGATCACACCCGCGTAATCATAGCTCGCCGCACCGGGCAGCCCGATCTCGACCGGCGGCTGGATCTTGCTCTCGCGGACATCGCGCAGGCTTTTGCCCTGCGCCGCCAGCGCATCGCGCATGGCGATCTGCTGCTGCTCGCTCATGTTGAAATAGACATGCAGCGGGTCGACGCGCAGGATCGTCGCGAGCCGGGTGGGGCCGGAGGAGCCGACCAGTGTGCCGACATCGGCGAGATGGCGGGTCACCACCCCGTCGAAGGGCGCGCGCAGTGTGGTGTAGCTCAGCGTCAGCCGGGCGAGGGCGAGGCTGGCTTCGTCCGCCGCCACCTGTCCCTTGGCGGCGTCGAGCGCGGCGCGCGCGTCGTCGACGCTGCGCTGGCTCGACACCTGCTTTGCGCCGAGATCGGACTGGCGGTCGAATTCGGTCTGCGCATTGGCCGCCTTGGCCTGGGCGATGGTAAGCTCGGCTTCCTGCAGCGCCACCTGGTCGCGGTACTGGTCCGGCTCGATCTCGAACACGATGCGGTCCTTGCGCACCGCCTCGCCATCGGCATAGCCGATGGTTTTCAGATAGCCCTCGACGCGGGCGTCGAGATTGACCTCCTGCGAGGGAGCGGTCTTGCCGGTGAATTCGGCGTAGAGCGTCACCGGCGCGACCGTGGGCGACGCCACCGTCACCTTTGCCAGCGGGGGGACGGCGAAGGTGTTCGGCTCGTTGCAGCCTGCCAGCAGCAGCGCCGCGCCAAAGGTGCAGGTCAGCATCCCCGTCCGGGTCCAGCCCGTGATTGAATGACCATCGCTTGCAGGCATGCCGCCACACTCCTTCCACGGCCCTGCCACGCAAGGTCTGCATCCGCGCCGGGCGGAGGACTATGGATTCCTGTCGCGACAATACCAAGATACCGAGTTTCACGTATGGCGCTCTCAGGCATCGGCGCCCGTCCGCCGCGACAGCAGGACCGCCACCGGCATTGGCATGAGGCTTGGGCCGTTGACTCATGGAGCGAGGCCGCTCCTTCCCGACATTGCCGGTCGTCTTGTGCTCACAGTCCCTGCCGCAAGGTCGCAACGGAGTGATGCAACAGCACCTGACCCACCGGGAGAAACGTCACTCTCAATGGCGCGTGCGCTGATCTAGGATATAACTACATAAATATGTCTTTATGTCTGTTGACGCAGCAGGCTCCTGCCTGCATCTTGGTCCCTGTCATGGTTCTGCGGCGTCGCTTGCGTCGCAGCTAAGAGGGAAGCCGGTGAGCCTTTGGCGAGGCCGGCGCTGCCCCCGCAACTGTAAGCGGCGAGCCTGTCGTCCAATCAGCGTCACTGAAGCGCAAGCTTCGGGAAGGCCGGACGAAAAGGCGGCGACCCGCGAGCCAGGAGACCTGCCCTGACAACATAATCGTCCCTGGGCGGGGTGTCCCGGTGGTGCGTTCGCGCGTCCGCCGGTGCCTTGCACCCGTGGCAGCGCCTCGCGTCCGCTCGGCCTTTGCCCCCAATCCTGATTGGGGTTAGCCGAATGAACTTCCCTTATTCCGCCGGCACGGTGCCGGTTTCCACCCTTGGCACGCCGCGCATCGGTCCGCGCCGCGAACTCAAGAGCGCGCTTGAGACCTACTGGGCCGGCAAGAGCGATGCGCCGGCATTGCTGGAGGCGGCCGCGCGCCTGCGCGCCGCAAATTGGGCCCGGCAGAAGTCGCTGGGCGTCAGCAACATCCCGTCCAACGATTTTTCGCTCTACGACCACGTGCTCGACACGGCGGTGATGGTGGGGGCGATCCCGCCCGCCTATGGCTGGTCCGGCGGGCCGGTGCCGCTCGACATCTATTTCGCCATGGCGCGCGGCAGTCAGAGCGCGGAGACGACGTGCGCGCATGGCCACGCGCATCCGCATGGCAGCGGCGTTCCAGCGCTTGAGATGACCAAATGGTTCGACACCAATTATCACTATATGGTGCCGGAATTCTCGCCGGGGCAGCGCTTCTCGCTCACC
Organism: Ancylobacter polymorphus; assembly: GCF_030813495.1. Lineage (GTDB taxonomy): Bacteria > Pseudomonadota > Alphaproteobacteria > Rhizobiales > Xanthobacteraceae > Ancylobacter > Ancylobacter polymorphus. Next base: position 429,680 of record NZ_JAUSUI010000002.1, read on the forward strand.
TCCACCAAGCCGATGGACGAGTACCGCGAGGCCAAGGCGCTGGGCTATGAGACGCGCCCCGTGCTGCTCGGCCCCGTGACCTTTCTCAAGCTCGGCAAGGCGACAGAGCCGGGGCTCGACCCGCTCAGCCTGCTCGGCGATCTGCTCCCGGTCTATGTCGAGGTGCTGCGCCGGCTCTCCGCCCATGGCGCGGAATGGGTGCAGATCGACGAGCCCTGCCTCGTCACCGATCTCGACGAGGCGGCCCGTGCGGCGCTCCGCGAGGCATATGGCTTTTTCGCCCATGCGCTGCCGAAGCTGAAGATCATGCTCACGGCCTATTTCGGCCGGCTGGGCGACACTCTCGACACGGCGCTGGCGTTGCCCGTCGCCGGGCTGCATCTCGACCTGGTGCGGGCCCCCGAGCAATTGCGCGAGGTGGCGGACAAGGCGCGGGCGGGGCTCGTGCTCTCGCTCGGCGTCATTGACGGGCGCAATGTCTGGCGCGCCAATCTGCCTGGCCTGCTCGACACGCTCGAACCTTTCGTGCGCAAGCGCGGTACGGATCATGTCGAGATCGCGCCCTCATGCTCGCTGCTGCACGTGCCGATCGACCTTGAACAGGAGACCGGCCTCGATCCTGATGTGAAGAGCTGGCTCGCCTTTGCCGTGCAGAAGATGGACGAGCTGGTCACGCTCGGCACCGCGCTGGCCGGCGGCCGCGAGGTGGTGCTGGGCAAGCTGATGGAATCCGGCGCGGCGGCCGAGGCCCGCAGAGTGTCGCCCAAGGTGCATGATGGGCGGGTTGCCGCCCGGCTCGCCGCCGTCACGCCTGATATGACCCGGCGGTCGCGCCCCTTCGCCGCCCGCGCCGAGCTTCAGCGGGGCCGCCTGCGCCTCCCGCTGTTTCCGACCACCACGATCGGCTCCTTCCCGCAGACGCCGGAGGTGCGCAAGGCGCGCGCCGCCCTTGGCAAGGGTGAACTCAGCGATGCCGGCTATGACGCCTTCCTGAAGGAGGAGACGGCCCGCACCCTTCGCTGGCAGGAGGAGATCGGGCTCGATGTGCTCGTACATGGCGAGTTCGAGCGCAACGACATGGTGCAGTATTTCGGCGAGCAGCTTTGCGGCTTTGCCTTCACCCGGCATGGCTGGGTGCAGAGCTACGGCTCGCGCTATGTCCGCCCGCCGATCCTGTTCGGCGACGTGGCGCGGCCCGCGCCGATGACGGTCGAGTGGTGGCGCTTTGCGCAAAGCTGCACCGACAAGCCGGTGAAGGGCATGCTGACCGGCCCGGTGACGATCCTCAACTGGTCCTTCGTGCGCGACGACCTGCCCCGCAGCACGGTGAGCCGGCAAATCGCCCTCGCCATCCGCGACGAGGTGACCGACCTCGAAGCGGCCGGTGCGAAAATGATCCAGATCGACGAGGCGGCGATCCGCGAGGGCCTACCGCTGCGCCGCGCCGATTGGGATGCCTATCTCGACTGGGCGGTGGCGAGCTTCCGGCTGTGCGCCTCCGGGGTGCGGGACGAGACGCAGATCCACACCCATATGTGCTATTCGGAGTTCAACGACATCATCGCCGCCATCGCCGCCATGGATGCCGACGTGATCTCCATCGAGACATCGCGCTCGAAGATGGAACTGCTCGACGCCTTCGTCGACTATCGCTACCCCAACGAGATCGGGCCGGGGGTCTACGACATCCACTCGCCGCGCGTGCCGGCGGTCGAGGAGATGGTCGAGCTCCTGGAGCGGGCGACGCAGCGGCTCGCCGCGGCGCAGATCTGGGTCAATCCCGATTGCGGTCTGAAGACGCGGCAATGGGCTGAGGTGCGTCCGGCGCTCATCAACATGGTGGCGGCGGCGCACCGCCTGCGCGGTCATCTCGCGCGGGCGGCGGAATGATCCTTGGGGCCGCCGCCTCGGGGCGGCGGCCCTTCTCTCGTCAATCCCAGGTCAGCGCGCCGCCGTTCTGGTATTCAATGACGCGTGTCTCGAAGAAGTTCTTTTCCTTCTTGAGATCCATCGCCTCGCTCATCCACGGGAACGGGTTGTCCGCCTCGGCGAAGACAGATGCGAGCCCGAGCTGGGCGCAGCGGCGGTTGGCGATGAAGTGCATGTATTGCTCGCACAGGCCGGCGTTCAGCCCGAGAAAGCCGCGCGGCATGGTGTCCCGGCCATAGGCGGCTTCCAGTTCCGCCGCGTCCTTCAGCATGGAGCGCACCTCGTCCTGGAAGGCGGGCGTCCAGAGGTGCGGGTTTTCGTGTCTGATCTGGTTGATCACGTCGATGCCGAAATTGAGGTGAATGCTCTCGTCGCGCAGGATGTACTGGTACTGCTCGGCGATGCCGACCATCTTGTTGCGCCGGCCGAGCGAGAGGATCTGCGCGAAGCCGGTGTAGAACCACATGCCCTCGAACACGACATAGAAGGCGACGAGATCGCGCAGGAACTGCTGGTCGGCCTCGGGCGTGCCGGTCTGGAACGCGGGGTCATCGAGACGTTGCGTATGCTTCAGCGCCCAGGCGGCCTTGTCGGTGATCGAGGGCACCTCGCGGTACATGTTGAACAGCTCGCCCTCATCGAGACCGAGACTCTCCACGATGTACTGGAAGGTGTGGGTGTGCACCGCCTCTTCGAAAGCCTGACGCAGCAGATATTGCCGGCATTCCGGGTTGGTGAGGTGGCGGTAGATGGCGAGCACGATATTGTTCGCCACCAGCGATTCCGCGGCGGCGAAGAAGCCGAGATTGCGCTTCAGCATGCGCCGCTCGTCCTCGGTGAGGCCATCGCGCGACTTCCACAGCGCGATGTCGGCCTGCATGGAGACTTCGGTCGGCATCCAGTGATTGTTGCAGCCGGAGAGGTACTTCTCCCATGCCCATTTGTACTTGAGCGGCAGGAGCTGGTTCACGTCGGCGCGGGCATTGATCATCCGCTTCTCATCCACCGTGACCCGGGCGGCGCCGCGCGCGATGGCGCCGAGACCGGTGGCGTCGCTGGCGGGCGGCGCGAAGGCGGGGTGAAGCGGGGCAGGCTTTGTGTCGGACCAGTCGAGCATGTGCGTGTCTCCTTCTTCGCTGCTCACTGGCAGGCTTCACAGTCGGGATCGTCGAGGACGCAGGCCTTGCCGAACTCGCTCTCCGGCACGCTGATCGGCGCGGCGGAAACAACGGCAGAGACCGCGTTGAGCTTGCCGTCTGTGCCCTTCAGCGTCGATTTCTCGACATGGGTGGCCGAGCGCGAGCGCAGATAATAGGTCGTCTTCAAGCCGCGCTTCCACGCGAGGCGATAGGTTTCGTCGAGCTTGCGGCCGGAAGGATTGGCGACGTAGAGGTTCAATGACTGAGCCTGATCGATCCATTTCTGCCGGCGCGCCGCCGCCTCGATCAGCCATGAAGCGTCGATCTCGAAGGCGGTGGCGTAGAGCGCCTTGAGATCGTCCGGGATGCGGTCGATCTGGCCGACGCTGCCATCGTAATATTTGAGGTCGGAGACCATCACCTCATCCCAGAGGCCGCGGCTTTTCAGGTCGCGGACAAGGAACGCGTTCACCACGGTGAAGTCGCCGGACATGTTCGATTTCACGAACAGGTTCTGGTAGGCCGGTTCGATCGACTGCGACACGCCGCAAATGTTGGAAATGGTCGCGGTGGGTGCGATCGCCATGGTGTTGGAGTGGCGCATGCCGATCGTCGTCACCCGCGCGCGAAGCCCCTCCCAATCGAGTGTCGTCGAGCGGTCGAGGTCGAGCCCGCCGCGCCCCTCGGCCAGCAATTCGATGCTGTCGATCGGCAGGATGCCCTTCGACCACAGCGAGCCCTCGAAGGAGGGATAGCGCCCCCGCTCGGCGGCGAGATCCACCGAGGCGGAGATGGTGTGGAAGCTGATCGCCTCCATGCTCTCATCGGCAAAACGGATGGCCGCATCCGAGCCATAAGGAAGACGCAGCGCGTGCAGCGCATCCTGAAAGCCCATGATGCCGAGACCGACCGGACGGTGGCGCAGGTTCGAGCGACGCGCTTCCGGGATGGTGTAGAAATTGATGTCGATGACGTTGTCGAGCATGCGAAGCGCCGTCTTCACGGTGCGGGCGAGGCGCTGATGGTCGAGGCCGTCCGGCGTGACATGCGCGAGCAGATTCACCGAACCGAGATTGCACACGGCGACCTCGTCGGCGCTCGTGTTCAGCGTGATCTCGGTGCACAGGTTCGAGGAGTGCACCACGCCGACATGGCTCTGCGGCGAGCGGATGTTGCAGGGATCCTTGAAGGTGACCCAGGGGTGGCCGGTCTCGAACAGCAGGGTCAGCATGCGCCGCCACAGATCGACGGCGCGCAGTTGCTTGAAGACCTTCAACTCTCCGCGCGCAGCCTTTGCCTCATAGCCCTCATACGCCGTCTTGAAGGCCGGACCGTACAGATCGTGTAGATCGGGCGTCTCGTCGGGGGAGAACAGCGTCCACGGGCCGTCTTGCTCGATGCGCTGCATGAACAGGTCCGGCACCCAGTTGGCCGTGTTCATGTCATGGGTGCGACGGCGGTCGTCGCCGGTGTTCTTGCGCAGGTCGAGGAATTCCTCGATGTCGATGTGCCAGGTCTCGAGATAGGCGCAGACCGCCCCCTTGCGCTTGCCGCCCTGATTGACCGCGATGGCGGTGTCGTTGGCGACTTTCAGGAACGGCACCACGCCCTGGCTCTCGCCATTGGTGCCCCTGATATGGGCCCCCAAGCCCCGCACGCGGGTCCAGTCATTGCCAAGGCCGCCGGAGTATTTGGCGAGCAGCGCGTTGTCCTTGATCGCCTTGAAGATGCCGTCGAGGTCGTCGGCGACCGTGGTGAGGAAGCAGGAGGCAAGCTGCGCGCGCGGCGTGCCGGAATTGAACAGGGTCGGCGTCGAGGCCATGAAGTCGAAGGACGACAGCAGCCGGTAGAACTCGATCGCCCGCGCCTCGCGGTCGACCTCGCGGAGCGCCAGCCCCATGGCGACACGCATGAAGAAGGCCTGCGGCAGCTCGAAGCGCGTGCCGCGCGCGTGCAGGAAATAGCGGTCGTAGAGCGTTTGCAGGCCGAGATAGTCGAATTGCAGGTCGCGCTCGGGCAGCAGGGCTTCCGCGATCCGCTCGATATCGAACCGCGCGAGTTCGGGATCGATCCGTTCTTCGTCGATGCCGCGGGCGAGATAGGCACGGAAATAGTCGCCATAGCGCTCGGCCATCTCCGCCTGCGTCGCCTGATCGGGACGGCCGGCGAGGAAGCTCAGCGCCTCGCGGCGCAGCCTGTCGAGCAGCAGCCGGGCCGACACCCTGGCGTAGTTCGGCTCGCGCTCGATCAGGGTACGCGCGGCGAGGATGGGTGCGAGCCCCAGCTCGTCCACGCTGATGCCGTCATAGAGATTGCGGCGCGTCTCGGCGAGGATGGCATCGCTTGAGACATCGGCGAGCCCGGCGGTGGCTTCGCCGATGACGGCGGCGAGCCGTACCTCGTCGAGCGGCACCAGCGCCCCGCTCGCCAGGCGCAGGCGCAATTCGCCCGTAACCGGTGGCGCCGTCGCGCCGACTCTGGCAGCCGCCCGCTCACGGGCGCGCTCCTCGCGGTACAGCACATAGGCGCGGGCGACCTTGTGATGTTCGCCGCGCATCAGGGCGAGTTCCACCTGGTCCTGTACGTCCTCGATGTGGAAGGTGCGGCCGGCATCGGCGCGACGGGTGAGTCCGGCGACGATCTGCGCGGTGAGGTCCGCGACGATGGCGTGCACACGACGCGAGGCCGCAGCGGACGACCCCTCGACGGCGAGAAAGGCCTTGGTGAGGGCGAGCGCTATTTTCGCGGGATCGAAGGGCGTCACCGCGCCATTGCGGCGGATCAGCTGATAGCCCGGCGTGCTGGCCGGGTCCGCCCCGGCCGAGCGGGGAAGAGGCGGTTCGGCGACCGGCGCGACAGGATGAAGGAGAGACATCGGCAAACCCCAATCAGCATTGGGGGCAAAGGCCGAGCGACGCATCGGCGGGCACGACGGCACGAGGAGCCGACGGACGCGCGAACGCACCACCGGGACACCCCGCCCAGGGACGATTATGTTGCGACGGCAGGTCTCCTGGCTCGCGGGTCACCGCCTTTCGTCCGGCCTTCCCGGAACTCTCGTTCCAGTGACGCTGAATGGACGACAGGCTCGCCGCTTACAGTTGCGGGGGCAGCGCCGGTCTTGCACCGGCTTCCCTCTTAGCCTCTGAGCCAACCCGACTCAGAGGACCGAAGCGTCAACATATAGACATCGACGCCCGAACTTGGTCAACATATGGTTAAGGTGCCGTGTTTCGATTTAGGCGGGATGGGTCGAGGCCGACAGATTCAAGCCCCGAAAAGTTCATGCGGAACGGCGGTTCAGGATAACGCATCGGCCAGCGAACGGCAGGGTGGAGCGCCTCAATCTCGCCAGCGGATGATCGAGGGGGGTACGCTGAAGCCAGCGCTGATGTCGCGGTGGTGCACAGCTTGCCGAACTCATTAGGCGCGGGACAGAGGCCGATCAGCGCCATGGTCGCGCGTTTCGCCGACATCGCCCGCAAGCGCATATGCACAGAAGGCGGCCGATATCGACGCGATCATTTGCGCGCCTTGGTGTAGCGCGTGGACGTGGGAGCGAAGGAAGTCCGCATCACCGGATCGAAGGGAGACCTGCTTCGAACGCTGGCTGCCATCTCAGGAGGGAGATCGGCTACGCTCGGCGTGCCCAGTTTGGGACTGAAATGGCGGAGGGAGCGGGATTCGAACCCGCGATACGGTTTCCCGTATACACACTTTCCAGGCGTGCGCCTTCAACCACTCGGCCACCCCTCCGTCGCCGGCCCTTAGGCCGGGTGTCTGCGCAGGGTGCGGGCGTGCCCGCGAACCAGCGAAGAGGCGCGGAATATAGCGAAGCCCGCTTCCGTGGCAAGCGCCGCGCGACGGGATCGACACGCAATCGTCACCGGCTGTTGAAAAGCGCTGATTTCACCACGCCAACAGGGGCGCGCGATCGCCGCACAAGGGCGGATCAGGCGAAGGCGCGGCCGCTTCCCGCCCGCGCGCCCCTCAGTCGAGCGGTTCAGTCGAGCGGCTTAATCGAGCGGCTTGCCGATGGAGGTCATGGCGCAGCTGGCGGCATCGGCCCTGGGGCCCATCAGATGCACCTGGTCCTGCCCGGTCGCGCCGGCGACGATGTTGTAGATGGTGGTGCTGGCCGAACCCGCTGCCTTGCCCTTGACGGTGAAGCTGCAGCTGACGCCGACCGAACCCACCGTCGCGGCGGTGCTGTTGGTGACGGAGACGCCGATCACCGTTCCCACGTCATTGGTGAAGATGTCGCCCTGCGAGAGCGCGAGCCCGGCGAAGCGGGCATCGCCGCTCTGCGCCCGGACGACCGTCGGCAGGGACAGCGCGGCCACCAGGAGCGCGGCCAGCGACGGGGCGAGGCGACGGGCGCGGCGGGATGAAAGACGGAGCGACATGAAGGGCCTCGCGGTCGGCTGCGGCGTTCGGACCGGCGGCGGGGACAGAGCCACGCCGCGCCGGCGCAGCCTAGTCGATGCGCGGTAAAAGTCGAGCCGGGCCGGATGAGGCGAACGGCTCGCGGGCGGCGGCAGAACCCGCGCGGGCGGGTGGGTGAGGGGTACGAGGATGCGCGCGCGGAAAGATCTGTCGTGACACGATTTGACCGTTCACACGGTCTTCACGCCCATGGTGCTCAGATGCCGTGCGGCTAGCGGGTGAGCCGAACTATTGCCCGTGCGCTCACGCGACGAATAGGCGGTTTCCCGCGGATTCGGCCGGCGTGATCCGTCATGAAATGGCAAGAAAACATAGGTCTATTTCGCGCGTCTCTATTTCTGTAACGTTTCTTTTTATTGAATACGTTAAGATCGGTGCAACTAGACAAGGGGGCCGTCGGCGGTATAGTCCGGTGGCGGAAATGGCGCCACGGGAGAGTGGGATGGGTCCGAGCGTGAGTAAGACCGGTCGACGGCGTGCGGGAGCCGGCTGGCTCGGCGTCGGCATGGTGGCCGTGATGCTGGCGGCGTGCTCGGAAGAGAACAAATATGTCGCTCCCCCGCCGCCGCAGGTGACGGTCGCCGCGCCCGTGCAGCAGGCGGTGACGCAGTATCTCCAGTTCACCGGAAACACCGCTTCCATCAACTCGGTTGATCTCGTCGCCCGTGTCGAAGGCTTCCTGATGTCGATCGACTACAAGGACGGCGCGGTGATGAAGAAGGGCGACCGGCTCTTCCTCATCCAGCAGGACACCTACCAGGCCGATCTCGACCAGGCGAAGGCGCAGCTGGCCTCGGCCCAGGCCCAGCTGACCAATAATGAGGCCGAATATCAGCGGCAGGCCACGCTCGGCCAGCAGGACTTCTCCTCGCAGGCCACCGTCGACAAGGCGCGCGCGGCGCGGGACGAGGCTATCGCCTCGGTGGATGCGGCCAAGGCCAATGTCGAGATCGCCACCATCAATCTCGGCTACACCACGGTGACCGCGCCCTTCGACGGCATCGTCACCCGGCATCTCGCCGATGTCGGCCAGCTCGTGGGCCACAGCCAGCCGACCACGCTCGCCACCATCGTCGAGATGGACCCGATCTACGCCTATTTCAACATTGGCGAGAACGAGGTGCTGCGCATCAAGCAGGCGCTGGCGGCGCAGGGGCGGACCATCGAGGAGGTGAAGCAGATCGAGATCGATCTCGGCCTGCAGAACGAGGGCGACGACTACCCGCACAAGGGCCGGCTCGACTATGTGTCGCCCGAGGTCGATCCCGCCACCGGCACGCTGCTGGTGCGCGGCGTGTTCGACAACCCGAAACTGGCGCTGCTGCCCGGCCTGTTCGTGCGCGTGCGCATTCCCGCCAAGCAGATTCCCAACGCCTTCCTCGTCGCCGATACGGCGATCGGCACCGCCCAGCAGGGCAAGTATGTGCTGGTCGTCAACAAGGACAATGTGGTCGAGCAGAAGATCGTCACCGTCGGCCAGCAGATCGGCGCCAACCGGGTGATCGAATCCGGCCTCACCGCCGACGACCGGGTGGTGGTGGGCGGCATCCAGCGCGCGACGCCGGGCACCAAGGTGGCGCCGGTGGAGGCGAAGGCGGCAAGCGACGCCGCGCCTGCGCCAGCCGCGGCGAACCCTGAGACGAAGACCGACGCGCCGGCCAAGCCGGCGAACTGACCGACCGGCGCCGGCCGCCCGCCAGCGGCCGGACCCCTCCGAGACGCCGAACGACTGCCACCGGCCCCGCGACTTCCGCTCCGGCCCGCTTGAACCGAAGGCCCGTCACATGATCTCCCGCTTCTTCATCGAACGGCCGGTCCTTGCCAACGTTCTCGCGCTGGTCTTCGTGCTGATCGGCGCCGTGGCGCTCTATTCGCTGCCCGTGGCGCAATATCCCAACGTCGTGCCGCCGACCATCCAGGTGACGACGCTCTATCCCGGCGCCAGCGCGCGCACGCTGGTCGACACCGTCGCGCTACCGATCGAGCAGCAGGTGAACGGCGTCGAGGACATGCTGTACATGCAGTCCACCAGCGCCAGCGACGGCACCTACACGCTGACCGTGACCTTCGCCATCGGCACCGATCCCAACATGGCGCAGGTGCTGGTGCAGAACCGCGTCGCCATCGCGCTCGCCTCGCTGCCGCAGGCGGTGCAGGTGCAGGGTGTGACCACGCAGATCAAGTCGACGGCGATCCTGCAATTCGTCACGCTCTATTCGCCTGATGGCCGCTATGACAGCCTGTTCCTGGCCAATTACGGCGTCATCAACCTGGAGAACGAGATTGCCCGCCTCGACGGTGTCGGCAATGTCGCGGTGTTTGGCGCCGGCGACTATGCCATGCGCGTCTGGCTGAACCCGGATGAATTGCAGGCCCGCCAGCTCACCCCACAGGACGTCATCGACGCCATCCAGCAGCAGAGCCAGGAAGTGGCGTCGGGCGTGGTCGGCATGCCGCCGGTGCCGAAGGGGCAGAACTTCCAGTTCTCGCTGCTGATGGACGGCCGGCTGAACGATGTCGCCGACTATGAGAACATTATCGTCAAGGTGTCGAACGCCGATGGCGGGCGCATCACCCGCCTGCGCGATGTGGCGCGGGTGGAAATCGGCGCGCAGACCTACAGCCAGGTCTTCACCTTCAACAACAAGCCGTCGGCGGCGCTCGGCATCTACCAGCTTCCCGAGGCCAACTCGCTGCAGGTGGCGACCGAGGTCCGCGCGAAGATGGACCAGCTCGCCAAGAACTTCCCGCCCGGCCTCGCCTATGCCGTGCCCTTCGACACCACCGTCTTCGTCAACGCCTCGGTGACGGAGGTCTACAAGACCCTGTTCGAAGCCGGCATCCTCGTGCTGATCGTCATCCTCGTCTTCCTGCAGGACTGGCGGGCGACGCTGGTGCCCGCCACCACCGTGCCGGTGACCATCATCGGCACCTTCGCCGCCATGGCGGCGATGGGCTTCACGGTGAACCTCTCCACCCTGTTCGCCATCGTGCTCGCCATCGGCATCGTCGTCGACGACGCCATCGTCATCGTCGAAGGCGTGGCGCGCCATATCGAGCGCGGCCTGCCGGGCCGCGAGGCGGCGGAAAAGGCGATGGACGAACTGCTCGGCCCGATCATCGGCATCACGCTGGTGCTGATGGCGGTGTTCCTGCCGGCGGCGTTCATGCCCGGCCTCACCGGCCAGATGTACAAGCAGTTCGCCCTCGTCATCGCTGCCACCGCCTTCATCTCGGCGATCAACGCGATGACGCTGAAGCCGACCCAGTGCGCGCTGTGGCTGCGCAAGCCGGTGCCGGAGGACCAGCGCAACTTCTTCTACCGCGGCTTCAACGCCGTCTATAACCGCGCCGAGCACTGGTATGCCGGCCTGATCCACCACATGGTCAAGGCGAGCGCGGTGGTCGTCACCGTCGGGTTGGTTCTGATCGGCCTCGCCATCTGGGGCATCACCCGCGTGCCCACCGGCTTCCTGCCGACCGAGGACCAGGGCTATGTGCTGATCGGCGCCCAGCTGCCGGACGCGGCTTCGCTGGAGCGCACCAATGAGGTGATGGACCAGATTTCCAAGATCGCCAGCGCCACGCCCGGCGTGAAGGATGTCATCGCCATTTCCGGCGTCTCGGTGCTCGACAACAACGCCACCCTGCCTAATGGCGGCGTCGCCTATGTCATGCTCGACCCCTGGGACGAGCGCGACAAGGCCGGCCACGGGCTGCGCTTCATCTACGACACGCTGAACAAGGAATTGCAGCAGGTCGACCAGGCCTTCACCTTCGTGCTGGTGCCGCCGGCGATCCAGGGCGTCGGCAACGCCTCCGGCTTCACCATGATGGTGCAGCAGAAGGACGGAAGCTTCGACTTCGCCGAATTGCAGGCGGTGACGCAGCAGATTCTCGCCAACGCCTCCACCCAGTCGGCGCTGCAGCGCCTCTCCACCTCGTTCCGCGCCAACGTTCCCCAGCTGCTGCTCAAGATCAACCGCATCAAGGCGGAGACGCTGGGCGTGACGGTCGGCCAGGTGTTCTCGACCGTGCAGGGCTATGTCGGGTCGAGCTACGTCACCCAGTTCAACGAGTTCGGCCAGACCTTCCAAGCCTATATCCAGGCCGAGGCCGATTTCCGCCGCACGCCGGAGGAAATCCTCAACCTGAAGATCCGCACGCCCGAAGGGGTGATGGTGCCGCTCGGCACGCTGGCCGAAGTGGAGCCGGCTTTCGGCCCGCCGCTGATCACCCTGTATAATCTCTATCCCGCCACCACCATCCAGGGTGGGCCGGCGCCCGGCTTCTCCTCCGGCCAGGCGTTGCAGATCATGGATCAGATCGCGGATTCGACCCTGCCGCCGGGCATGGGCTTCGACTGGACGGCCATGTCGTACCAGGAAGTGGTGGTCGGCAATGAGGTCTATTTCGTCTTCGGCCTCGCCATCCTGCTGGTCTATTTCGTGCTCGCCGGCCAGTATGAAAGCTGGGTGCTGCCCTTCGCGGTGCTGCTTGCCGTGCCGCTGGCGCTGCTCGGCACGGTCGCCGCGCTCACCGGGCTGGGCTTCGCCAATAATCTCTACACCCAGATCGGCCTCATCCTGCTGATCGCCCTATCGGCGAAGAACGCGATCCTGATCGTGGAGTTCGCGCGCGAGAAACGGGCGGAGGGGATGGAGATCATCGAGGCGGCGACGGAGGCGGCGCGGCTGAGATTCCGGCCGATCCTGATGACCTCCTTCGCCTTCATCCTCGGCGTGCTGCCGCTGGTGCTGGCCACGGGCGCCGGCGCCGCCTCGCGCAAGTCGATCGGCATCGCGGTGTTCTCCGGCATGCTCGCCTCCACCTGCCTCGCCGTGCTGTTCGTGCCGTCCTTCTACACGGTGCTGCAGCGCTTCGAGGAATGGCGCGCGCGCGGCAAGACGCCCGCAGGAGCCGCGCCGGCCGGCACCGTGCCGCCCGCTGGCGGCGAAGGGGCTCCGCAATCGGCGGCGTGAGGACGGCGCCGTCGCCTCAACTATCGGCAGCCGGGTGACGCTTCGGTGGGCGCCCGGCTCTCCCGCCCGGCGGCCGGCGTGCCCGTTCCGGCGCCCGGCGTTGTGAAGGTCGTTGCGCTCGATCGGTGCGGCCCATCTTCGCGTCCATCTTGCCGACCCATCTTGCCAGCCATTGCCCTGCGGCACGATTCCTGCGTTGATCGTGGCCAATGCACCGCGCCCCGCCGTCCCGGGCGTGGGCGCCGTGTTCCCTGTTGGTCAGTGGGTGCCTATGACAATCTTCGCCAGCCTGCATCACGTCACGGCCTACCGCTATGACCGCCCGGTCTCCCTCGGCCCGCAGATCATCCGGCTGCGCCCGGCGCCGCATTGCCGGACCCCGGTGAAGAGCTACGCGCTCAAGGTCACGCCCTCGAACCATTTCGTGAACTGGCAGCAGGACCCGTTCGGCAACTGGATGGCCCGCTTCGTCTTCCCGGAGAAGGTCACGGAGTTCCGGGTCGAAGTCGACCTCATCGCCGACATGACGGTCTACAACCCGTTCGACTTCTTCATCGAGGAATATGCGGAGACGCTGCCCTTCGCCTATCCGACGGCGCTGGCCAAGGAGCTGATTCCGTATCTTGAGCGCGAGGAGGGCGGGGCGCTTCTCGACGCCTTTGTCGAGGAGGTCCGTCCGGCCGACGGGACCATGACCGTCGACTATCTCGTCGCCCTCAATCAGAAGGTTCAGGGCCGCGTCGGCTATCTCATCCGCATGGAACCGGGCGTGCAGACGCCGGACGAGACCCTGGCGCTCGCTTCCGGCTCCTGCCGCGATTCCGGCTGGCTGCTGGTACAGGTGCTGCGTCGGCTCGGCCTCGCCGCGCGCTTCGTCTCCGGCTATCTCATCCAGCTCAAGCCTGACGTGAAGGCACTGGACGGGCCGACCGGCACCGAGGTCGATTTCACCGACCTGCACGCCTGGTGCGAGGTCTATCTTCCCGGCGCCGGCTGGATCGGCCTCGACCCCACCTCCGGCCTGCTGTGCGGCGAGAGCCATCTGCCGCTTTGCGCCACGCCGAGCCCGTCCTCGGCCGCGCCGATCACCGGCGGCTTCTCCGCCGAGGAAGGCACCAAGACCGAGTTCGAGTTCGACATGCGCGTCACCCGCGTCGCCGAGAAGCCGCGCGTGACGCTGCCCTTCTCCGACGAGGCCTGGGCCGCGCTCGACGCTTTGGGCGACCGGGTCGACGCGGATCTGGCGGCGCAGGATGTGCGCCTGACCATGGGCGGCGAGCCGACCTTCATCTCCATCGACGATTATCAGGGCGCGGAGTGGAACACCTCCGCCGTCGGGCCGACCAAGCGCGCCCGGGCGGACGAGCTGATCCGCCGCCTGCGCACGCGCTTCGCCCCCGGCGGCATGCTGCATTACGGCCAGGGCAAGTGGTATCCCGGCGAGAGCCTGCCGCGCTGGACCTTCTCGCTCTACTGGCGCAAGGACGGCAAGCCGATCTGGCGCGACCCGGCACTGGTTGCCGCCGAGACGCAGAAGGGCGCCACGATCGACGAGGCGCAGCGCTTCATCGCCACGCTGGCCGACAGCCTCGGCGTCGGCGCCGCCTATGCCGAGCCGGCCTATGAGGACGCCGCCCACTGGATGGTGAAGGAGGGCGAGCTCCCGGAGAATGCCGACCCGTTCGACACCAAGCTGGAGGATGCCGAGGCGCGGGCGCGCTTCGCCCGCGTGTTCGATCGCGGGCTGGGGACGCCCAGCGGCTATGTGCTGCCGATCCAGCGCTGGCAGGCACGCGGCGTGCGCGGCTGGGTCAGCGAGAAATGGCGCTTCCGCCGCGGGCGGCTTCTGCTGGTGCCCGGCGATTCCCCGGTCGGCTTCCGCCTGCCGCTGGCGAGCCTGCCCTGGGTGCCGCCGGCCGCCTACCCCTATGTGAATCCCGCCGACCCGATGACGATCTCCGGCGACCTGCCGGATGCGGAAACCTTGCACCAGCTCTACCGCCGCTCGGCGCGCGAGGAGCCGTCGCAGGACCAGGTCGACCAGGTGCTCACCGGCACCGGCGCGGTGCGCACCGCCCTTTCCATCGAACCGCGCGACGGACGGCTCTGCGTGTTCATGCCGCCGACCGAGCGGCTGGAGGACTATCTCGAACTGCTCGCCGCCATCGAGGTGACGGCGGAGGAACTCGGCCTGCCCGTGCATGTCGAAGGCTACACCCCGCCGGTCGATCCGCGGCTCAACGTCATCCGCGTGGCGCCCGATCCCGGCGTCATCGAGGTCAACGTCCATCCCGCCGCCAATTGGCAGACCTGCGTCGAGATCACCCGCGATCTCTATGAGGAGGCGCGTCTCACCCGCCTCGGCACCGAGAAGTTCATGGTCGACGGGCGCCACACCGGCACGGGCGGCGGCAATCATGTGGTGGTGGGCGGCGCCACGCCGGCGGACAGCCCGTTCCTGCGCCGGCCGGACCTGCTGAAAAGCCTCGTCACCTATTGGCAGCGCCATCCCGCGCTGTCCTATCTGTTCTCCGGCCTGTTCATCGGCCCGACCAGCCAGGCCCCGCGCGTCGACGAGGCGCGCCATGACAGCCTCTATGAGCTGGAAATCGCCATGGCGCAGGTGCCGGCGCCGGGCAGGGGCCTCGTGCCGCCGCCCTGGCTGGTGGACCGGCTGTTCCGCAACCTGCTCACCGATGTCACCGGCAACACCCACCGCTCTGAGATCTGCATCGACAAATTGTTCTCGCCCGACGGGCCGACCGGGCGCCTCGGCCTTGTCGAGTTCCGCTCGTTCGAAATGCCGCCGGACTGGCGCATGTCGCTCGCCCAGCAATTGCTGCTGCGCGCGCTCATCGCCTGGTTCTGGCGCACGCCGCAGGAAGGCCCGCTGGTGCGCTGGGGCACGGCGCTGGCCGACCGCTTCATGCTGCCGCATTTCGTCTGGGCCGATTTCCAGGACGTGCTGGCCGACCTTGCCCGCGCCGGTTACCGGGTCGATCCGCTCTGGTTCGAGGCGCAGCGCGAATTCCGCTTTCCCTATTTCGGACAGGTGGAACATGGCGGGGTGACGCTGGAACTGCGGCAGGCGCTGGAGCCGTGGCATGTGATGGGTGAGGAAGGCGCGGTCGGCGGCACGGTGCGTTTCGTCGATTCCTCGGTGGAGCGGCTGCAGGTGCGGGTGGAAGGGCTCAATCCGGCCCGCCATGTCGTCGCCTGCAATGGCCGGCGCCTGCCGCTGATGCCGACGGGCCGCTTCGGCGAATATGTCGCGGGTGTGCGCTTCAAGGCGTGGCAGCCGGCCTCCGGCCTGCACCCGACCATTCCCGTGCAGGCGCCCCTCACCTTCGACATCGTCGATCTGTGGTCGAACCGCTCTCTGGGCGGCTGCGTCTACCATGTCGCCCATCCCGGCGGGCGCAACTACGACACCTTCCCGGTCAATTCCTATGAGGCGCAGGCCCGCCGGCTGGCGCGCTTCCAGGATCATGGCCACACGCCGGGCTATCTCTTCATCCCGGCGGAGGAGCCTTCCACCGAATTCCCGGCGACGCTCGACCTGCGCCGCCCGGCGCGGATCTGACGCGGGCAATGGCGGTCCGGTCTGCTTCCTTCCTGCCACAGTGCCGCTCCGTCAGGGCCGGGGCGGGCGGTTTGACGGGGACGGGGCGTGCGGCGGCGGCGCGGGGATGGTATGCCCATCCTTTGCCGGGCTGAGAGGGAGCCATGCCCAGTCGCACGGAGCCGCAGGCGCGCACGCGCCGCTTCGAGGAAGCGGCCGTCGCGGCGCTGCTGGCGCAGTACAAGCCGCTGCCGGGCGTCCACGATGAACTCGTGGACGGCGACGGGCGCCCGCGCGCGCACTGGACCTCGCTTCTGGCGGCGCTGGCCGAAATGGGCGTGGAGGAGGTCAACCGCCGCTTCCGCGCCGCCGACCGGCATCTCTACCGCTCCGGCGTGTTCTACCGCGTCTATGACGACCCCAATGGCGGCGAGCGGCCCTGGCCGATCTCGCATCTGCCGCTCGTTATCGACGCGGCGGAATGGCGCGCGCTGGAGCGCGGGCTGATCCAGCGCGCGCAGATGCTGGAAGGGCTGCTCTCCGACCTCTATGGCGAGGGCCAGCTTGTGCGCGGGGGTGCGCTGCCGGCGGCGGCGGTGGCGGGCAATCCCGATTTCCTGCGCCCCATGGTTGGGGTGGATCCACATGGCGGCAGCTTCCTCAAGATTTACGCCGCCGATCTCGGCCGCGGGCCGGACGGCAATTGGTGGGTGCTCTCCGACCGTACCCAGTCGCCTTCCGGTGCCGGCTACGCGCTGGAGAACCGCATCGCCATCGCCCGCGCCCTGCCGGACCTCGCCCGCTCGCTCAACGTCATGCGGCTGGCCGGCTATTTCCAGGGGCTGCGGGCCGGGCTGACCAAGCTCGACCGTTCCGGCGAGGGGCGGGTGGGGCTGCTCACCCCCGGTCCGCTGAACGAGACCTATTTCGAGCATGCCTATCTCGCCCGCTATCTCGGCTTCGTGCTGCTGGAAGGCGACGATCTCACCGTGCGCGACAATGTCGTCTATGTCCGCACCGTGGCCGGCTTGAAGCGGGTCGACGTGCTGCTGCGCCGCCTCGACGCCGACTACGCCGACCCGCTGGAACTCAACCCTTCCTCGCATCTCGGCGTGCCCGGGCTGATGCAGGCCATCCGCGCCGGCGGCGTCGCGGTGGCGAATGCGCTCGGCGCCGGCGTGGTCGAGGCGCCAGCGATGATGGGCTTCCTGCCGCGTCTCGGCCAGCAAGTGCTGGGCGAGGCGCCGATCCTGCCCAATATCGCGACCTGGTGGTGCGGCCAGCCGGCCGAGCGCGAGCGCGTGCTCGACAGCCTCGACGATCTCGTCATCTCGCCCGCCTTCCGCCGGCCGGTGCCGGGGGCGCTGGAGAACGGGCCGGTGATCGGCGCCGATCTCGATCCCGTCCAGCGCGCGGCGGTGGAGCGCGCCATCCGCACCCGCGGCGTGGATATCGTCGGGCAGGAGGCGGTGCGCCTCTCCACCATGCCGGTGTGGAGCAACGGGCGGCTGGAGCCGCGCCCCTTCATCCTGCGCATCTTCGTCGCCGCCACCGAGGCCGGCTGGACCGTGATGCCCGGCGGCTTCTGCCGTGTCTCCGACACGCTCGATTCCCGCGCCGTGTCGATGCAGGGCGGGGGCCGTTCGGCCGATGTGTGGGTGCTGGACGCCGCGCCGGTGGAACAGACCACGCTGCTGCCGGCGCCCGACACGGTGGAGGTGAAGCGCCAGACCGGACCGCTGCCGAGCCGCGCGGCGGATAATTTCTTCTGGCTCGGGCGCTATGTCGAGCGCGCCGAATGCACGCTGCGCCTGCTGCGCACGCTCGCCGGGCGGCTCTCCTCCACCGCCGATGGCGGCGGCGGCTCGGTGCCGGCGCTGCTCGACCTGCTGCAATCCTGGGGGGCGGTGCCGGACGAATTGACGCGCGCGCGCCCGATCCGTCACGTGCTGGCGGCGCTGGCCGGGCGCGAGCGGCCGGGCGCCCTTCCAAACCTCATCGACAGCGCCCGCCACACCGCCTCGGTGATCCGCGACCGGCTCTCCCCCGATGCCTGGCGTACCCTGGCCGATCTCGGCCTGACGCTGGACGAGCCGGTGCCGCCGGGTGGCGCCGAGCCGGACGCCTATGAGCGCGCCGACCGGGCCCTGCGGGCGCTCGCCGCCTTTTCCGGCCTCGCCTCGGAGAACATGAACCGGCTCGCCGGATGGCGCTTCCTCGATCTCGGCCGCCGCATCGAACGCGGCATCGCCGTGTGCCGCTTCGCCCGGGCGCTGGTGGGCGAGAGGCCGAGCGCCAGCACGCTCGACGTGCTGCTGGAGCTGTGCGACAGCCAGATCACCTATCGCTCGCGCTATGTGATGGTGGAAAGCCGCGCGCCCGTGCTCGACCTCGTGCTGCTGGACCCGGTGAATCCGCGCTCGCTCGCCTTCCAGATCGCTGCCATCAGCGACCATCTCGACGTGCTGCCCGGCCATGCCGGCGACGCGCTGCCCCCGCCGGAGGAGCGCCTTGTCGCCCGGCTGTCCGCGAGCATGAAGGCGTTCGACGCGGTCGAGTTCGACGATGCGCGCCTCGCCAAGGTCGAGGCCCAGCTGATGGAACTCTCGAACGACGTGGCGGAGCGCTATTTCATCCACCGCCAGCCGGTGGAAACGCCATGGGACCTCCAGGCATGAAATACGACATCCACCAGGCGACCACCTATTCCTACGCCTCTTCCGTGCCGGTGGCGCGCCATGTGGTGCGGATGGTGCCGGTGGAGCGGCCGAACCAGCGCGTCGTCGCCAGCCATTTCGCCGTCGAGCCCGAGCCGGTGGAATGGACCGAGACCCGCGATTTCTTCGGCAACAAGGTGGTGCATATCCGCATCGAGACCCCGCATCGCAGCTTCGTCGTCAAGACGCGGGCGCGGGTGGAGGTGGACGCGCCGCCCGACATCGCGGCCGATTCCGGCCCCTCCTGGGAGGAAACGCGCGCGGCGGCGAATGCGAGCCTCGATCTCTCCGGCCGGTCGCCGGCGCATTTCCTGTTTCCCAGCCCCGCCGTGCCGCTGAGCCCGGCGATCACCGAATGGGTGGCCACGAGCTTCCCGCCGGGCCGGCCGATGCTCGCCGCCTGCATCGAGGTGATGAACCGCATCCATGCGGAGTTCACCTATGACCCGCGCGCCACCGATGTCTCGACCCCGCCGCTGGAAGCGTTCGAAATGCGCGCCGGGGTGTGCCAGGACTTCGCCCATATCATGATCGCCGGCCTGCGCGGCCTCGGCCTGCCGGCGGCCTATGTCTCCGGTTTCCTGCGCACCGAGCCGCCGCCCGGCAAGGAGCGCCTCCAGGGCGCCGACGCCACTCATGCCTGGGTGGCGGTGTGGTGCGGCGACGAAATCGGCTGGCAGGGGCTGGACCCGACCAACGCGCTCACCGTCGCCACCGATCACGTCGTGCTGGCGGTAGGGCGCGACTACACCGATGTCGCCCCCATTGGCGGCGTGGTGTTTGGCTCCGGCCGGCAAAAGCTCAAGGTCGAGGTGGATGTGATCCCGATGCCGGAGGAGCCGCCGCGCAAGGGCCCGGCCGTGCCGCCGGCCTGACGCGGTGCTGGCGCGGTCATGCGGAGATATGTGCGGAGGTAAGAATGGTTGTCGCGCTCCGGCCGATCGGGTAATTCCGGCGGGTCGCCACGGACCCTCTCGCTGAAGGCTGCGGGGTGTCCGGCGCCGCCGGACGCACCCGTCTGACAGGGCCGTCCCTCGCTCCGCTTCGCGAAAGGCCCTGCCATGACGAAACCGCCCGCAAAAGCACCCAAGGCCCGCAAGCCAAAGGGCGCCGCTGCCGCGCCGCTGCCGCTGTTCTACCGCAAGCCGACGCTGCTGCGCTTCGAGAGCCATGGACGGCTCAGCCTCCGGCGCGCGGCGGATTTCCGCTTCGCCGCCCGCGCGACGTCGCTTCCGCTGGTGGCTGCCGAATTCGCGGCGGCCGGGCGCGACTATCCCCTGGTCTTCGCCAGCGACGAGGGCGCGATGCCGCTGGCGGTGACGGGCATTACCGCCGAACAGAACCTGTTCGTCGAGGCGGACGGGCGCTGGCGCGCCGGCAGCTACATTCCTGGCTATGTCCGGCGCTACCCCTTCATCGGCATCACCGCCGAGGATAGCGGGTCGACCATGCTCGGCGTCGACCTCGCCAGCGACCGTCTGGCGGACGAGGGCGAGAAGGAGGCCGACATGCTGTTCGACCTCAGGGGCGCCGCCACCCGCACCAGCCAGTCGGCAATGGCGCTGTGCGAGGCCTACGCCACCGAGCACACCCGCACCCGGGCCTTCGTCCAGGCACTGAAGGACAAGAACCTGTTGGTGCCCCGCAGCGCGCAGGTCAGTTTTGCCGATGCCGGCCGGGCCGTGGTGCAGGGCTTCCAGCTGGTCGACGAGGCGGCGTTCCGGGCGCTGCCCGCCGCCGCCGTGGTCGAGTTTCATGCCAAAGGCTGGCTCGATCTTATCGTGCTCCACCTCGCCTCGCAGCAGCGCTGGCGCGAACTGGTGGACATGTCCGCTCGCGTCCGCGCCGAGGCCGCGCACTGAGGCGCGGTGCCCAGCGGCAGGCGCCCGGAAGGAAAGGGCGCCCGCCACCGCCTTGGCGATTCAATCCGCTGCCAAAGCGCTTTAGAGATAGGCGGGACGCAGCCCGAATCGCGCGCCGGCGCGCCCGCCATCGAGACCGCTGACCATGACCGACACCGCCCGCACCGAGCCCGACCGCGACGAGGACGGCTTTCTTGCCAGCCTCGCCGTCTATCTGCGTCGGCGCGTGCTCATCGTGGTGCTGCTGGGCTTTTCCTCCGGCCTGCCGCTGGCGCTTTCCGGCGCCACGCTGACCATCTGGATGGCCGAGGCGCAGGTGAACCTCACCACGATCGGCCTCTTCGCGCTGGTCGGGGTGCCCTATAATTTCAAGTTCATCTGGGCGCCGCTGGTTGATGCGCTGGACGTGCCGCTGCTGGGGCGCTGGTTGGGGCGACGGCGCGGCTGGCTGGTGTTCACCCAGCTGCTGCTGATCCTCGCCGTCGCCTGGCTCGGTTTTCAGGACCCGGTAAACGCGCCCTGGCATGTCGCGCTGGGCGCGCTTCTGGTCGCCACCGCCTCGGCGACGCAGGACATCGTCGTCGATGCCTTCCGCGTCGAGAGCCTGGAGGTGCGCGAACAGGCCGCCGGCATGGCCGGCTATGTCGCCGCCTACCGCGTCGGCATGCTGGCCTCGGGCGCGGGCGTCGTGCTGCTGGTGGCGTGGTTCGAGGTGCTGGGCGTGCCGCGCGCCGATGTGTGGGCGTGGGGCTATCTCGCCGCCGCTGCCATGGTCGGCGTCGGACTGCTCGCCGCGCTGCTGGCGAAGGAGCCGGCCGGGGCGCCGGCGATCCGGCACGAGGAAAGCGTGTTCCGCCGCATCGGCACCACGGCCGTGGGCGCCTTCGCCGAGTTCCTCACCCGCAACAGTGCGATCGCCATCCTGCTGTTCGTCGTCCTGTTCAAATTCTGCGATGCCTTTGCCGGGGCGCTGACCGGGGCGTTCGTCATCAATATCGGCTTCGACAAGGCCACCTATGCCGGGGTGGTGAAGGGCGTGGGCTTCGCGGCGGCGCTGCTCGGCGGCTTCGCCGGCGGGGTGATCGCCCGCGCTTTGCCGCTCGCCACCGCCTTGTGGGTGGCGGGCTTGCTGCAGATGCTCTCCAACCTCGCCTTTTCCTGGCAGGCCTGGGTCGGGGTGAATGTGCCGGCGCTGACCGCGACCATCGTGGTCGAGAACTTCACCGGCGCCATCGGCACGGTGATCTTCGTTGCCTATATCTCGGCGCTGTGCGGCAACCGTGCCCATACCGCCACCCAATATGCGCTGCTGACCGCGCTGGCGGCGGTGGGGCGCACCTTCCTCGCTTCCTCCGCCGGCTTCGTGGCCGAGGCGACGGGGTGGATGGTGTTCTTCGCCATCACCGCGCTCGCCGCCCTGCCGGGGCTGGTGCTGCTCGCCTATCTGCAGGCGCGCGGCCATTTCCGCGAACTGGCGGCGGCGAGGGGCTGAGGGCGGGACGCCGGCTTCAGGAACTCGTGCGCGCCCGGATCGCCGCCGAGAGCGTGCCCTCGTCGAGATAATCCAGCTCGCCGCCCACCGGCACGCCATGGGCGAGGCGGGTGACCTTCACCGGCGTCTCGCGCAGCAACTCGGTGATGTAATGGGCGGTGGTCTGGCCGTCGACCGTGGCGCCGAGCGCGAGCAGCACCTCGCTCACCGCGCCCCCCTGCACCCGCGCCACCAGCGCGGCGAGGTTGAGTTCTTCCGGGCCGATGCCGTCGAGCGGGGAGAGCGTGCCGCCGAGCACATGATAGCGGGCGTTCAGCGCTGCCGCGCGTTCGAGCGCCCACAGGTCGGCGACATCGGCGACCACCACCAGCAGCGTCGGGTCGCGCGTGTCGTCGCAGCAGATCGAGCAGGGATCGCGCACATCGATATTACCGCAGACGCGGCAGGTGCAGATCTTGCCCAGCACCTCGCCAAAGGCGCTGGCGAGCGGGCTCATCAGCTGTTCGCGCTTCTTGATCAGGTGCAGCGCGGCGCGGCGGGCGGAACGCGGCCCGAGGCCCGGCACGCGGGCGAGCAGCTGGATCAGGCGTTCGATCTCGGGGCCGGCGACGGCGCGGGGCATGGCATCCTCATCGCCGGTCGGGGGCCGCCGGCCAGTCTCTAAGCTATGCATAGAGAACGTTTTACCGATCTGATTGCGGTGCAGTCAGATCGGTACGTGCTCTAGCGCAGGCGGGCGCCGGCCGCAAAGGGCTCCGCCCGATCCACTGTCGGGATTGCGGTTTTGCTCGACACCCGGCGAGGGGGTTGCTAACCCCGAACCCTGTGACGCCAGCCGACCGGGGAAGAAGATGACGACGACGAAAGCCGCCGCCCGCGCCCTTGCATGCCTTGCCGCGTCCTGCGCTCCCGCCTTGCTGGCGATGGGTGGCCCGGCCCACGCGGCCGAGGGCATGGGCATTGACGGGGCGAGTCTGCCGCTGCTCTGGGGCCTTCCCTTCGTCGGCATGCTGCTTTCCATCGCCATCATCCCGCTGATCGCGGGCGCGTTCTGGCACCATCATTACGGCAAGGTGGCGCTGTTCTGGGCGCTGGCCTTCCTGGTGCCCTTCGTCACCACCCATGGCGCCGGGCTCGCGACCTATGAGGTGGCGCATGCGGCGCTGCTCGAATACATCCCCTTCATCATCCTGCTGTTCGCGCTTTTCACCATTTCCGGCGGCATCCTGCTCACCGGCAATCTGCACGGCAGCCCGGGGGTAAACACCGCGCTGCTCGCCATCGGCACGGTGCTGGCGAGCCTGATCGGTACCACCGGCGCCTCCATGGTGCTGATCCGCCCGCTGCTGCGTGCCAATGACGACCGCCGCCACAACGTTCATACCGTGGTGTTCTTCATCTTCCTGGTGTCGAATATTGGCGGCTCGCTCACCCCGCTCGGCGATCCGCCGCTGTTCCTCGGCTTCCTCAAGGGCGTCGATTTCTTCTGGACCACCCAGCATCTGTTCCACGACACGGCGCTGGTGGCGGCGCTGCTGCTCGGCACGTTCTATCTGCTCGACCGCTATTTTTATTCCCGCGAGGAGAAGCTTCCGCGAAAGCCTGACCCGACGCCGGACACGGAGCGGCTCGGCCTGCGGGGCCTGCGCAACCTGCCTCTGCTGGCCGGCGTCATCGCCGCCATTCTGATGAGCGCGCTGTGGAAGCCGGGCATCGAGTTCAACATTCTCGGCACCCATGTGCCGCTGCCTTCCATCGCCCGCGATCTGAGCCTGCTGGTGCTGGCGGGGATTTCCATCGCCATCACGCCGGCCTTCATCCGCGAGCGCAACGGTTTCGACTGGGAGCCGATCCGCGAAGTGGCGAAACTGTTCGCCGCGATCTTCCTCACCATCATTCCGGTCATTGCCATTTTGCGGGCGGGCTCGGCGGGGGCGCTTTCCCCGCTGGTGGCGCTGGTGACGGATGCGGCGGGCGGGCCGGTGAATGCCGGCTATTTCTGGATGACCGGCCTGCTCTCCGGCTTCCTCGACAATGCGCCGACCTATCTCGTCTTCTTCAACCTCGCCGGTGGCGACGCGCAGGAATTGATGACGCGCCTGCCGGTGACGCTTGAGGCGATCTCGGCTGGCGCCGTGTTCATGGGGGCGCTGACCTATATCGGCAACGCCCCCAATTTCATGGTGCTGGCCATCGCCAAGGGGCGCGGCGTCGCCATGCCGAGCTTCTTCGGCTACATGGCGTGGTCGGGCGTGTTCCTGCTGCCCTGCTTCGCGCTGCTCACCTGGCTGTATTTCCTCTGACGCCGGGCGGCGGCGCTACTCCGCCGCCACCGCCATTCCCGGCGTCGCGTCAGTGCCGGAATCGGTTTCCTTTTCGGCAGGCGCAGCGGCGAGGCGCTGCGTCCAGCGGCGGGCGGCGGCGAGATAATCGCCACGGTTCGCCCATCCTCTAGCAGGATCGAGCAGGGCCGGGTCGATGCCCTCCACAGCGGCGGGCACCTCAAGACCGAGAGGCGGGTCGGTGCGCCACTCGCCCGACGCCAGTTCGCCCGTCTGCGCCGCGGCGACGAGCCGCCGGCTGATCTCCAGCGGCACGCGGCGCTCGGCGTCGCCGCCTGTCCGGCCCGTATTCACCAGCCAGCAGATTGGCGCATGGCGCTCCAGCAGCGCGTGCAGCCGTGCGAGGTGCGGCGCGGCGAGGCCGGTGGCCGAAAGGAAAGCGCCGGGAGCCTGCTCCGGGTTCAGCCGGGCGAGGGCGGGCAGCACGCCCTCTTCATCCCGCACCAGCATGAACAGATGCGCCGGCGCGCCCAGAGTTTGCGCAGGCGCGGCGGCGGCGGGGAGGATGATCCGGGCGTCGGCGCCCGTCGCGTCAAGGTCCGGCACCCGCGTCGCCGGGTCGAGCGCCATATTCTCCAGCACGGTGCCGAAGCGCGCCGCCTCCGGCGTGGCGGCAAGGTCCGCCGGGTGCGCAAAGGTGCCGGCTTCCAAAGCGATGAGCCCCTCGTCGCCCCAGCCGAGCGCGCCGTCGAGGCGCGGCAGCGCGCCGTCCTCTTCCGCCGTGCCCTGTGCCAGCGCGCTCTTGCCGGCACCGGAGGCGCCGAGCAGCAGGGAGATCGCGCCGTCCGCCCCGGTGCGGACGGCGCCTTCGAGCGGCAGTACCCCCGCCGCCAGCAGCGGTTCGGCGAGAAGATGGGCGAGCGCCGCCCGCAGCGCCGCGCTGCGGCCGGTGCCGGCGATGAGTGCGAGGCCGTTGGCGAGATCCAGCGCGAGCACGCCCTCGGCCGGGACGCCATGCGTTTCGGGCGTGGGGCGGAAGCCCGGCGCGCACAGCACGGTGAGGCCCGGCGCGCCCGCGTCCGCCGCCGTCGCGCGCGGGCGCAGGAGATGGCGCACGGCCAGCGCGTGCCAGGCCTGATCCGACAGAATCCGCAGGGCAATGCCGCCGGCCGGACCGGCCTCCACGCTGACATCCTGACCGAACAGGGTACGGCGGGCGACATAGGCGAGCAGGTCGGCCTTCAGCGCCTCGAACTGCGCGCGGGTCAGCGCCCAAGCATCCGTCGCGCCGGCAGGCTCCCCGCCCTCTGCCGCGTCGTCGACGCGCGCGAGAGCGAGGGGGTGCCCGGCCGGGCCGGTGGTGACGACCAGCGCGCCGGTATGAGACAGCCGTACCTCGCCGCGCGCCACGGCCCGTTCGCACAGATAGGCGCTGCCCAGATTCCAGAACACCCGTCCGGTGCCGGCGGGATCGAGTCCCTCAAGGCCGGAATGGTCGCTCTGCGTGCCGGTTTGCTTCACGGTCGGCTCCTCCTACGCATGACAGGAGGCGGGACCATGGGAGGCCAAAGGGGCGTTTTGCGCGAAATTCCGGGTCGATTATGTGGCCAAACCGGGGATTATGCGCCTTTCAAGGTGTCACTGCACCGCCGAGGCGCGCGCGGCATTGGCACGCTCGACCAATGCCGCGCGCATTTCCTGCGCATTGGTGACGCGCCGGCCGAAATCGAGCCGGCGGACCTGCGTACCGTCCATCAGGTCGCAGCCCTCGGGATCGAGCCCGACCAGCTTCCAATGGCCGGGGCCGGTGCCGATGAGGTGGAGCGCATAGAGCTGGATGGCGTCGGCATGGTCGGCATTCATATGCGCGACCGCGCCTTCCTCGGCCGCCAGCACCCCGGAGGCGTCGTCGATGCGGGTGGCGAGCGCGGCCCCGTCCACATCCTTGATGCGGCCGAAGCCGGCGACGAGATGGGCGCTCTCCACCTCCAGCCGGTAGAAGGCGAAATCGCTGAAGTCGGCGAAACCGGCCGCGTCCGGGTGCCGCGCCAGGAAGCGGCGGCGCGCGGTGGCGATGGCTTCCGGCTCCGTCAGCGCGGCGATGCGCCCCTTCAGCCCGGCGCGCGCGCCCTGCAGTTCGTCGCCGGTGCGGTGTTCGTCGACCAGCAGCGAGACGCGGGAATCGCGCTGCAGATTGACCGTATGCCGCGCGAGCTGGGAGAGCAGCAGCAGCGGCGCGCCATCCGGCAGGGTGGCGAGCTGCACCAGCGAGGCATAGGGCGCGCCATCGGCATCGAGCGTGGCGAGTGCCCCCGTCTGGCTCTCGCGGATGAGCCGCTTGACGGCGCGGGCCGCGTCGAAGGCGTCGGGCGTGGTCGGGGTCGCTGGCATGGGAAAGCTCCGCCTGTCGGGTCTCAAGAGGTGTGCGCGGCGGCGCCCGCCGTCAACCCGGCGGTGTGGATTGGCGGGCGGACGCGAAACGCGCTAATTTCCGTTGAATCAGTTTGCGTGTCACATTGTGGCCACGCCGGCGGGGTTCACCGCTTCGTGTACCGCCGCCGAACAGGAAAGTGCGCAGATGCCGACCATCGCTCTCGTCGACGACGATCGCAACATTCTCACCTCCGTATCCATCGCCCTGGAGTCGGAGGGCTATCGTATCCAGACGTACACCGACGGCGCCACCGCCCTTGACGGCTTCAAGACCAACCCGCCCGACCTCGCCATCTTCGATATCAAGATGCCGCGCATGGACGGCATGGAGCTGCTGCGCCGCCTGCGCCAGAAGAGCGACATGCCGGTGATCTTCCTCACCTCCAAGGATGACGAGATCGACGAATTGTTCGGCCTGAAGATGGGCGCGGACGACTTCATCAAGAAGCCGTTCTCCCAGCGCCTGCTGGTGGAGCGGGTGAAGGCGGTGCTGCGCCGCTTCGCGCCCAAGGACGGAACGCTGCCGCGCGAGACCGACAGCGCCAAGGTGCTGGAGCGCGGGCTGCTGCGCATGGATCCCGAGCGCCACACCTGCACCTGGAAGGGCGAGAATGTCACCCTCACCGTCACCGAGTTCCTCATCCTGCAGGCGCTCGCCACCCGCCCCGGCGTGGTGAAGAGCCGCAATGCGCTGATGGATGCGGCCTATGACGACCAGGTCTATGTCGACGACCGCACCATCGACAGCCACATCAAGCGGCTGCGCAAGAAGTTCAAGGTGGCGGACGACAATTTCGAGATGATCGAGACGCTGTACGGCGTCGGCTATCGCTTCAAGGAGTAGCGAGCCCTTGCTCGATCCGGAACTGACCCGGAACGGCGCCGCCCCGGCGGCGGCCGAGGACGGGGACACGGGGGAAGCGCCCCGCTCTGCCGAGCGGGCGGGGCTTCTCGGCGCCTTGCGCCGGGCGCGCAATTTCGTCGCCTTCAAGAGCTTTTCCAGCCTCACCCGCCGGATCGTGCTGCTCAACCTCGCCGGCATGTGCGTGCTGGTGTCGGGCATTCTCTACCTCTCCGAGTTCCGCGCCGGGCTGATCGACGCGCGGGTGCAGAGCCTGCTGGTGCAGGGCGAGATCATCGCCAGCGCCATCGCCGCCTCGGCGCAGGTGGAAACCAACGCCATCACCATCGACCCCGACCGGCTGCTGGAGCTGAAGGCGGGCGAGAGCTACGGCCCGGGCGAAGAGGGCTTCGCCCCGCTCGAATTCCCGATCAATCCCGAGCGCATCGCCCCGGTGCTGAAGCGTCTGGTCGAGCCCACCGGCACCCGCGCGCGCATCTATGACCGCGACGGCGCCCTGCTGGTGGATTCCCGCTCGCTCTATGCGCGCGGCGAAATCCTGCGGTTCGACATGCCCGCCCCCACCACGCCCAAGCCCAACTGGATGGAGCGTGGCTGGAACAGCATGAAGTTCTGGTTCGAGCGCGGCGACCTGCCGCTCTATCGCGAGCTGGGGCCGAACAACGGCAAGGGCTACCCGGCGGTGATTGAAGCGCTGCAGGGCAAGAAAGCGAGCGCGGTGCAGGTGAATGAGCGCGGGCAGGTGATCGTCTCGGTCGCCGTGCCGGTGCAGCGCTTCCGCGCCATTCTCGGCGCCCTGCTGCTCTCCACCCAGGGCGGCGAGATCGATGAGGCGGTGGCGGCCGAGCGGCTCGTCATCGTGCGGGTGTTCCTCGTCGCCATGGCGGTCATGGTGGTGCTGTCGCTGCTGCTCGCCAGCACCATTGCCGGCCCGGTGCGCAAGCTCGCCGACGCCGCCGAGCGGGTGCGACGGCGGACCCGCTCGCGGGTGGAGATTCCCGATTTCACCAGCCGCTCGGACGAGATCGGCCATCTCTCCGGCGCGCTGCGCGACATGACCGACGCGCTCTATTCGCGCATCGAGGCCATCGAGAGTTTCGCCGCCGATGTCTCGCATGAACTGAAGAACCCGCTGACCTCGCTGCGCTCGGCGGTGGAGACGCTGCCGCTGGCGAAGTCCGACACGTCGCGCGGCCGGCTGCTGGAAGTCATCCAGCACGATGTGAAGCGGCTCGACAGGCTGATCACCGACATCTCCGACGCCTCGCGGCTCGATGCCGAATTGCAGCGGCAGGAATCCGAGCCGGTGGATCTGGTGCGCCTGCTCAACACCGTCACCGGCGTGCACAATGACGTGGTGCGCGGCGACGGGGTGAGGGTGAGCCTCGCCTTCGAGCCGCCGCCGGGCACCGGGGCCGCCTATGTCATTTCCGGCCATGATTCGCGGCTGGGCCAGGTGATCAACAATCTGATCGACAATGCCCGCTCCTTCTCCGCCAAGGGCGGGGAGGTGCGCGTCACCTGCCGGCGCAATCGCGACACAGTGGACATCCTCGTCGACGATGACGGGCCGGGCATTCCGCCGCATGCGTTGAGCCGGATTTTCGAGCGCTTCTACACCGACCGGCCGGAGGAGCAGGGCTTCGGCCAGAATTCCGGCCTGGGCCTGTCGATCTCGCGCCAGATCGTCGAGGCGCATGGCGGCCGCATCTGGGCGGAGAACCGTCCGGCGGAGGCGCGCCCGCCCGAGCCGGCGCCGAAGAAGCCGCGCGCCTCGCGTGCCAAGGCCAAGGCGGCGGTTACGGAGGAGGCGCCCGCGCCGGAGGAGACGGTGCCGGCGGCGCCGAAGCTGTTCGGCGGCGCCCGCTTCATCGTCCGCCTGCCGGCCAATTGAGGCACGCCATGGCACCGGCAGACGCCCTTCAACCGACGGTGCATGCGTCCTGCGTGCGGGTCGGGGATCGGGGCGTGCTGATCCGGGGGCCGTCGGGGGCGGGCAAGTCGCGCCTCGCCTTCGCGCTCATCCTCGCCGGGCGTGGCGGCCTGGTGCCGCCGGTGGAACTGGTGGCGGATGACCGGGTGCTTCTGACGCGGCGCGGGGCCGCGCTGTTCGCTGCCGCACCGCACGCGCTCGCCGGGCTGATCGAGGTGCGTGGGGTCGGGCTGCGGCGTCTGCCCTTCGCGGCCGAGGTGACGGTCGACCTCGTGGTCGATCTCGGCGCCGCCGATGCGGCCCGTCTGCCGGAACCGGCGGCGCGCCGGGCGGCGATCGAGGGGGTGGAAATCGAGCGCCTGCCGCTCTTTGCCGGTGGCGATGGGGTGCAGCAGGTGCTGGCGCTGCTGCTTACCGCGCCGGGGCCCGATTAGCTTCCCGTCAACGGTAACATCAAGCGTATGCGGGCCCGTGCGGATTTTCCCCAGCGGTACTTGCCATTCATGTGCAGCGCAACGATGATGTGCGCCCCGCAAAGGGGGCGGCGGGCGATCCTATTCCGATGCCTCCGGCAGTAAGCATTGCAGTCGCGCCGGACCGGCGTGCGGCGGAGCAAGATGATAGGTCTCGTACTCGTAACGCACGGACGCCTTGCCAGCGAATTCCGCGCCGCGCTCGAACATGTGATGGGGAAGCAGTCCCAGATCGAGGCGATCACCATCGAGCCGGATGATGACATCGAGCGGCGGCGGCAGGACATTGTCGACGCGGTGGCGACGGTCAATACCGGCGGCGGCGTGGTGATCCTCACCGACATGTTCGGCGGCACGCCTTCCAACCTCGCCATCTCCGTCATGACCTCCCCGGATATCGAGGTGGTCGCGGGCATCAACTTGCCGATGCTGGTCAAGCTTGCCACGGTGCGCGGCGAGGTGCCGATGGAAGAGGCGGTGGTGCAGGCACAGGATGCCGGCCGCAAATACATCAACATCGCCAGCCGGGTGCTCGCGGGCAAATGATGGACACCTCGGTCGTCCTTACCCGCGAACTGCCCATCGTCAACAAGCGCGGCCTGCACGCCCGCGCCTCCGCCAAATTCGTGCAGACCGTGGAGCGCTTCGATGCCGATGTGCGCGTCACGCGCTGCGGCGAGACGGTGGGTGGCACGTCCATCATGGGCCTGATGATGCTGGCCGCCGCGCCTGGCACCACCATCGAGGTCGCCGCCTCCGGCCGGGAAGCGCAGGCGGTGCTGGAGGCCCTTACCCGCCTCATCGCCGAGCGGTTCGGCGAGGACGAATAGGCGGCGGCCGGGCGCTGGCGCCCGCACGCTGCCTCGCCGCACATCCGAAATGGCTCCGGACTGGAAGCGTCTCGCATGGCGCGGGCTTCGTCGTGCCGGTAAAACCGCATCGAGCCTCTGGGTCGGCACGCGACATAAAGACATCTTTATGTCGTTATTGCTGTGTCAGGCTGTAGCTGCTAAACCGCGTGCCGAACCCGTCACACCCGTCAGGAAGACTTTCATGGCCATCGCCACCGACTACATCGTTAGGGACATCGGCCTCGCCGATTTCGGCCGCAAGGAAATCGACCTCGCCGAAGCCGAAATGCCCGGCCTCATGGCCATCCGCGCCGAATACGGCCCGGCGCAGCCGCTCAAGGGCGCGCGCATCGCCGGCTCTCTGCACATGACCATCCAGACGGCGGTGCTGATCGAGACCCTGAAAGCGCTCGGCGCGGATGTGCGCTGGGTCTCGTGCAACATCTTCTCCACCCAGGACCACGCCGCCGCCGCGATCGCCGCCGGCGGCACGCCGGTCTTCGCTTTCAAGGGCGAGACGCTGACCGAGTACTGGGACTTCACCGCCAAGCTGTTCGACTGGCATGGAGGCGGCGTGCCGAACCTCATCCTCGACGATGGCGGCGACGCCACCATGCTGGTGCATTACGGCCTGCGCGCCGAGCAGGGCGACACCGCCTTCCTCGACCAGCCCGGCTCGGAAGAGGAAGAGATCTTCTTCGCCCTGATCAAGAAGCTGCTGGCGGAGAAGCCGAAGGGCTGGTTCGCCGAAGTCGCGGCCTCGATCAAGGGCGTGTCGGAAGAAACCACCACGGGCGTTCACCGCCTCTACAAGCTGGCCGAGCAGGGCAAGCTGCTATTCCCGGCGATCAACGTCAATGACAGCGTGACCAAGTCGAAATTCGACAACCTCTATGGCTGCCGTGAATCGCTGGTCGACGCCATCCGCCGCGGCACCGACGTGATGCTGGCCGGCAAGGTCGCTTTCGTCGCCGGCTTCGGCGATGTCGGCAAGGGTTCGGCCGCCTCGCTGCGTCAGGCCGGCGCGCGCGTCATCGTCTCGGAAGTCGATCCGATCTGCGCCCTGCAGGCGTCGATGGAAGGTTATGAGGTGGCGACCATCGAGGACGCCTTCTCCCGCGCCGACATCTATGTCACCGCGACCGGCAACAAGGACATCATCACCGTCGATCACATGCGGCAGATGAAGGACCGGGCCATCGTCTGCAATATCGGCCATTTCGACAACGAGATTCAGGTCGCCGGCCTGAAGAACTTCAAGTGGACCAACATCAAGCCGCAGGTGGACGAGATCGAGTTCCCCGCTGGCAACCGCATCATCCTGCTCTCGGAAGGGCGGCTGGTGAATCTCGGCAATGCGATGGGCCATCCGTCCTTCGTGATGTCGTCGTCGTTCTCCAACCAGACGCTGGCGCAGATCGAACTCTGGGCGAATGTCGGGAAGTACGACAAGAAGGTCTACACCCTGCCGAAGGTGCTCGACGAGAAGGTGGCGGCGCTGCATCTGGAAAAGCTGGGCGTGAAGCTGACCAAGCTGCGGCCCGAGCAGGCGGACTATATCGGCGTGCCGGTGGAAGGCCCGTTCAAGCCGGACCATTACCGCTACTGAGCGCTCCGGCTATCGGGAACACGCGAAGGCCGGGCTTGTCCCGGCCTTTTTTGCAGGGCTGGGCCGTCACAGTTCCTTCTGCACGAAGACGAGATCGAGGCGCCGGCCGAATTTGGTGCCGATGCCGGGCATGCGGCCGGTCTCAACGAAGCCGAGCCGGGCGTGCAGGGCGAGGGACGCGTCGTTGCCGCCGGTGATGCCGCCGATCATCACTTTCTTGCCGAGCGCGCGCGCCGGGGCGAACAGCGCTTCCACCAGCGCCCGCCCGAGCCCGCGCCCGCGCGCGGCCTCGGCGACATAGACCGAGTGCTCGACACTGATGCGGAAGCCCTCGAAGGGACGGAAATCGCCGAAGCTGGCATAGCCCAGCACCTCGCCGCCTTCCGCCGCGACGATGACGGGATAGCCGCGCCCCTGCCGGTCGCGCAGCCAGGCGCGGCGCGCGGCGAGATCGGCGGGCGTGTCGTTCCAGATGGCGGTCGAATTCAGCACGGCATGGTTATAGATGGCGAGAATGCCGGAGAGGTCGTCTTCCACTGCGTCGCGTAGCATCATGTTCCCCGTGGCGCCGGTCCGGGCCAGCGAACGTCATTGAAAATCGATCGCGCTTCCGTGTCATTGAAATTACACGGGCGGCGCTGGCATGCCGCGCGCCGGCTCCCCATATCGCTTAGACGCGGGAAGACCGCGCCAGGAGGAAAGACCTAAAGGATGAGCTCGACCGACCCGTTCGATCGCGTGCGTTTCACCGTCCGAAAAGTGAGCTGGTGGCAGGTGGCGCTCGTCGTCGCCGTGGCGCTGGCGCTCGGCACGGCTCTGGCCCTTGTGGCGGCCAGCGTGTTCCTCGTGGTCTTTCCCATCATTGTCATCGCCGGCCTTGCCTACCGCCTGTTCGGCGGGCGTCGGCGCGCGGCGGGTACGTCCGGCCCCGAGATCATCGAGGCGGAATACCGGGTGCTGTCGCCGGAAGAGGCGGCGCGCGCCGACCGCGACCGCTGGGACGCGGACCGCCGGGTGCGTTAGAGCGCGGCGGCCCGTGCGGCCGCCGGCCTTGGTGCCAGGCTGCTACTTCTCGACGAAGGCCTTCTCGATCACGAAGTCGCCCGGCTCCGTGGTCGAGCCTTCCTCGAAGCCCTTCTCCTTCAGGATGACGCGCATGTCGTCGAGCAGCTGCGGGCTGCCGCACAGCATGACGCGGTCGTCTTCCTTGTCGAGCGGGGGCAGGCCGAGATCGGTGAACAGCTTGCCGGACGTAATGAGATCGGTAATGCGGCCCTGGTTACGATAGGGCTCGCGAGTCACCGTGGGGTAATAGACCAGCTTCTCGCGCACCAGCTCGCCGAAGAACTCGTTGTCCGGCAGCTCCTTCTCAATGAAGTCCTGATAGGCCAGTTCGCCCACTGTGCGCACGCCGTGCACAAGGATCACCTTCTCATACGCCTCATAGGTCTCCGGGTCCTTGATGAGGCTCATGAACGGGGCGAGACCAGTGCCGGTGGACAGCAGATAGAGCCGCCGGCCAGGCACGAGATAATCCACCAGCAGCGTGCCGGTTGGCTTGCGCCCGACGATCACCTCGTCGCCGACCTTCAGGTGCTGCAGGCGCGAGGTCAGTGGGCCATTTGCCACCTTGATCGAGAAGAACTCCAGCGTTTCCTCGTAATTGGCGCTGGCGATGGAATAGGCGCGCAGGAGCGGCTTGCCCTCGACCTGAAGGCCGATCATCACGAACTGGCCGTTCTTGAACCGCAGCGCGGGGTCGCGCGTTGTGGTGAAGGTGAACAGATTGTCGGTCCAGTGGTGGACCGAAAGCACGCGTTCGGTGTGGAGATTGCTCATTTACAATCCATACAAGTGAAAACTTCCAAACAAACTGGAAGCTGATGTAATTCTTGGCCTCGGTTTACTGCGCATTCGCGCCGGTGTCGACCCTCTCTCGCGCGAGGAGACAGCGATGACGGCTTGCGCGAAACGGGCCGAGCGACAACCATCGCCCGCCGGCCGAACGGTGCCATGCGTAGGATCAAGGAGACCCCATGTTCAGCCACATCATTCTTGGCGCCCGCGATCTCGACCGGCTGACCGCCTTTTATGACGCGGTGCTGCTGCCGCTCGGTCTGGTGCGGGTGGACGAGCCCTCCGATGGTGGCCCGCCCGGTTCCATGTGGGTGATGCCGGGGCGGCGCTGGCCGCAGTTCTTTGTGCAGTTGCCGTTCAACGGACTTCCCGCCAGCTGGGGCAACGGCACCCAGGTCAGCTTCGCGGCCCCCTCCCCGGCGGCGGTGGATGCGGCCTGGCGGGCGCTGGTCGACCATGGCGGGATCGACGAGGGCGCGCCGGGCCTTCGGCCGAACTATGCCCCCGACTATTACGGTGCCTATGGCCGAGACCCCGAGGGCAACAAGCTGTGTTTCGTCCACCTCGCCGAACTGGAGGACTTGACCGTGCGCGGCGGCGCCTGAGCCGCGCCTAGCCGTGGTGGCGTCAGAGGCCGAGATCGGAAGATTGGCGATCGGCCTCGCGCGCGGCCTCGGCCCGGCGCACCACCGCTTCCAGCCTTTCGCCGGGCGCGCTGGTGGCGAGGCCGAGCGACAGGCTGAGCGTGGTGGCGGAATAGAACTGGTTGTTGAGCAGGGCCAGTTCGCGAATGTTCTCCATCACCGTGTGGCCTATCTCCGCATCGGTGCCCGGCAGCAGCACGGCGAATTCATTGCCGGCAATGCGGGCGGCGCAATGCTGCGTGTCCACCGCCTTGGCGATGACCTCGCCGGCGCGGCGCAGCAGCATGTCGCCTGCCGCCTGGCCGAGCTGTTCGTTCACCCGTCGCAGGCCATTGAGGTGAATGGAGATGAGCGTGACGGGGAACGGCCCCCGGCGTTCCAGCCGGTTCAGCTCGTCAACATAGAAGCTGCGGTTGTAGAGCTTGGTCAGCACATCGTGCTTGCCGAGATATTCGAGATAGGCCTCGGCCTTCTTGCGGGCGGTGATATCGGTCAGCGCCACCTGCACCAGCGACCAATCGCCCTCATGCCCCGGCAGCACCGAGAATTGGAGATGCACGTGCAGCATCTCGCCGGAAAGCGTGTAGTTCACCACCTCGCGGGTGTGGAACAGCCGGCCGTTCCAGAGCTCGATCAGCTGTTCGCGGAAATGCCGGTGCGTGTCGTCGCGGAAGATCTCGGCGGTGTTGTCGACAAGTTCGGCGGTGCTGGACGCGCCGAACATGTCCAGCGTGTGCCGGTTGACCTCGATCACGCGGATCTCGCTGAGGCAGCGCTCGACGAATTCCGGGTGCACATCGGTGAACACCCGGAAATCCTCGATGCCGCGGGCGCGCAGATCGTCCATCAACTGCTTGATGGTGGAGAAATCCTCCACCCACAGCGACACGGGCGAGTGCTGGAACAGGCCGGTGGCATAGCGCTCGGCATTGGCGGCCTGGCGGCGCGCGGTCTCGCGCGCGGTCACGTCCTCGGCCGAAAGCAGGATACGCCCCAGGCTTTCCTCATAGCCGGGAAGCACCGTGCCCTTGAGCTGGATATCGAGGCGCTGGCCGCCCAGCGTGTAGTTCACCGCCTGGCTGGAGAAGCTGGTGTGCCCGTCCCAGAGCTGGGAGAGCTCCTCGATATGGGTGACGAGCATGTCGTCACGGAACACCTTGTCGAGATTGGCGACGAGATGCGACAGGCTGTTGGCCTCGAACAGGCTGAGCGTGCGCTGGTTGACCTTGAGCACCTCGATGCGCGCCGAGCATTCCGCCACACGTTCGGGATGGCCCCGCAGATGTTCGCGCAGCGAGGTCACCCCCTCCGCACGCCAGCGGTCGAACAGCGCGCGCACCGCGCTGAAATCCTCCAGCCACAGCGAAATGGGTGCGAGTTCGAACATGGATTCATGCTCGCTCGGCTCCGCCCGTGCGGCGATGCGGGGCCCCAGCGGCGACACGCTCGACTTGTTCGGCTTCATCGCGGCATACCGACCATGTTCATGAGGAGAGGTTGAGGCGGTCATCGGTACCCTGACCCATTCCAATCACGGCGCGGCGGTAGCATAGGGCCGCTCGCTATGAATTAGGCCGGATTAAGCGAGATTCGCAGCGCCTGCAACCCGTGATGAGCCCCCGCAAGGTCGGGGCTGTACGCGCCACTGGTATCTTATATCTTCCCCTCCGGCGCGGGGACCCCTCCGCGAAGCCGATGCAGGTGTGGCATGAGCGATATTGTCTGTATTTCGCCGATTGACGGCTCGGAACTGGCGCGTCGACCGGCGGCTTCGGAGGCGGCGATCGCGCGGGCGGTGGCCGATGCGCGCGCGGCGCAGCGCGTGTGGCGGCAGGTGCCGATCGCCGAGCGCGCCAGCCATGTGCTGCGCTTCCTCGATGCCATGCTGGCGATGAGCCAGGAAATCGTGCCCGAACTCGCCCAGCAGATGGGCCGGCCGGTGCGCTATGGCGGCGAGTTCGGCGGCTTCGAGGAGCGGGTGCGCTATGTCGTCGACATGGCAGAGGAGGCGCTGGCCCCGGTCATTCCGCACGACGCCCGGCCCGGCTTCGCCCGCTACATCAAGCGCGACCCGCTCGGTCTCGTGCTGGTGGTGGCGCCGTGGAACTACCCCTATCTGACCGCGGTCAACACCATCGCCCCGGCGCTGATCGCCGGCAATGCGGTGCTGCTCAAGCATGCCGCGCAGACCATTCTCGTCGGCGAGCGCTTCCAGGCGGCGATGGACCGCGCCGGGCTGCCGGCGGGCCTGTTCACCAATCTCGTGCTGACTCACGACCAGACCTCGCGGCTGATCGGCTCGGGCGCGGTGGACTTCGTCAATTTCACCGGCTCGGTGGAAGGCGGGCGCGCCATCGAGCGGGCGGCGGCGGGCACGTTCACGCCGCTGGGGCTGGAACTTGGCGGCAAGGATCCCGCCTATGTGCGCGCCGATGCCGATCTCGACTTCGCGGTGGGCAATCTGGTCGACGGCGCCTTCTACAATTCCGGCCAGTGCTGCTGCGGCATCGAGCGCATCTATGTGCATGAGAGCCTGTATGACCGCTTCGTCGACGGCTTCGTTGACCTGACCTCGCGCTATGTGCTGGGCAATCCGCTGGACGAGGCGACGACGCTGGGGCCGATGGCGCAGAAGCGCTTCGCCGACCTCATTCGCGGCCAGATCCGCGAGGCGGTGGACAAGGGCGCGAAGGCCCATATCGACCCCGCCGGCTTCCCGGCGGACAAGGAGGGTACGCCCTATCTCGCCCCGCAGGTGCTGACGGGCGTCGACCACAGCATGTCGGTCATGCGCGAGGAGAGTTTCGGCCCGGTGGTCGGCATCATGAAGG
This sequence comes from Ancylobacter polymorphus, assembly GCF_030813495.1. GTDB lineage: Bacteria > Pseudomonadota > Alphaproteobacteria > Rhizobiales > Xanthobacteraceae > Ancylobacter > Ancylobacter polymorphus. Next base: position 467,584 of record NZ_JAUSUI010000002.1, read on the forward strand.
TGCGCGGCGACGAGGAGGCGCTGGCGCTGATGAATGACAGCATCTACGGCCTCACCGCCTCGGTCTGGACCACCGACCTTGAGGCGGCCGAGCGGCTGGGCGACGCGATCGAGACCGGCACCGTGTTCATGAACCGCTGCGACTATCTCGACCCCGGCCTCGCCTGGACCGGGGTGAAGGACACCGGGCGCGGGGCTTCGCTCTCGCGCATCGGCTTCGAGATGCTCACGCGGCCGAAATCGTTCCATCTGCGCCACGGCTGAGCGAGCCGTAGCGCCGGGCGGCCTCGATGGCGAGGCCGGTGCCGACCGAGCCGAACGTGTCGCCTTCCACCACCCGCGCCTGCGGCACGGCGGCGCGGATGGCGGTGCGCACATGGGCGAGCCGTGTCGAGCCGCCGGTGAGGAACAGCGCATCGATGTCGCCTGCGCCCAGCCCGGCCTGATCGAGGCAGAGGTCGACGCGGCGGGCGATGCGCTCGGCCAGGCCCTGCGTGTGGGCGACGAGTTCCGCCGGCGTCAATCCGACGGAAAGGCCCGCCTCAAGCCAGCCGAGATCGACCCGGGCCTCCGCCACCTCGGCCAGCGCGATCTTCGCCGCTTCCGCCTCCATGGCCAGCGTGTGGCCGCGCTGCTCCTCGATCACCCGGATCAGCCGCTCCACCCGATGCGGCTCCGCCGCCTCGCGCCTCACCTCGTTGAGCTCGCGCAGGGTCTTCTGGGTGTAGAGCCGGTTGATGCTCGACCAGGTTGCCAGCTCGTGAAAATAGCCGCTCGGCACGTCGCGGCCGGGGCGCTTCATCGGGCTGCGGAAGCCGAGCAGCGGCATCAGCGTGCCGAGGCTGAGCGTGCGGTCGAAATCGGTGCCGCCGATCCGCACGCCGTCATTGGCGAGAATATCGCCGCTGCGATCCGCCCGCGCCCGGCGGGCGGGGCCGAGCCGGACGATGGAGAAATCCGAGGTGCCGCCACCGATGTCGGCGATCAGCGCGATTTCCTCCGCACGTGTCTGCTGTTCATAGTCGAGCGCGGCGGCGATGGGCTCGAACTGGGTGGAGACATCGGCAAAGCCGATCTCCGCCGCGATGGCGCGCAGTGTGTCTTCCGCCTTGGCATTCGCGGCCGCGTCCTCATCGACGAAGAAGACCGGCCGGCCGAGCACGACGCGGGTGAGCGCCGTGCCGGCATCCGCTTCGGCCCGCGCCTTCACTGCCCGGAGATAATCGGCGATCACATCGCGGAAGCCGATGGCGCGCTTGCCGATCTGCGTCTTTTCCTCGATCAGCGCGCTGCCCAGCACCGCCTTGAGCGAGCGCATCAGCCGCCCGTCCTCGCCGCCGACATAGAGGGCCATGGCGGCGCGGCCTATGGTGAGTTGGCCTTGCCGGTCATAGAATACGGCGCTCGGCACGGTGGTCTTGTCCGCCTCCAGCGCGGCCAGCACCGGGGCGCCGTCGCGCCAGAAGGCGAGAGTGGTGTTGGACGTGCCGAAGTCGAGGCCGCAAAAACGCATTGGAAGGCTCCCGCCGGAAGGGGCGCCTTCCTAAAGGCTTCGTCTGCGCTGTTCAACTGACATGATGTTGACGCCGCCGGCCGGAGAGGCCACTTCTGGACGACAATTCAGTGGGGAAACGCCGTGACGCTGCATAATTGGACGATGAAACACTCGATCGCTGTGGTCGTAATCACGCTGGTAGCCGTCGGCGCCTTCCTTTTCAGCTGGACCTGACAGGCAGGCGGGGGCCTGTCCGCAGGTTCCGGCTTCTGCCCCGATGTTCTGGCTAACGTCACATTCCGTCCCTATGTGAAGGCAAGGTCCCGCTGCGGGCCTGATCCGGAGTGCCAGACCCGCCCTCGTGCGGCGGCAGGCACGCTCCCCGGTCTCATGGTTCCCGGGAGGAGTGTCGCCCGCCGTGCTGTCCCCGCCGCCCACCGACGAAAGCGCCGATGCCCGGCCGGGCGCCGAGCCGGATGCGACGCTTCGCCTTTCCGAGGTGCTGAGCGCCATTGCGGCAGATGAGACGCGCGAGCGCATCGCCGTGGGCGACCTGCTGAAGGTGATGCGGGAGCGCGCCTTCGGGCCGCTGATGCTGATCTTCGCCCTGCCCAATGTGCTGCCGACTCCGCCCGGCACGTCTTCGGTGCTGGGGGCGCCGCTGGTGTTTCTCACCGCGCAGCTGGCGCTCGGCTGGTCGCCGTGGCTGCCGCCGCTCATCGCCCGGCGCTCCATCGCCCGCAAGGACTTCGCCGCGTTTGTCAGCAAGGCGACGCCCTGGCTGGCCCGCGCGGAGAAGCTGCTGCGGCCGCGCTTCGGTGGGCTGGCGCACCCGCCGGCGGAGAATATCGTCGGGGTGATGTGCTTCGTGCTGGCGCTGATCCTGGTGCTGCCGATCCCGCTCGGCAACATGCTGCCGGCGCTGGCCATCAGCGTGCTGGCGCTCGGCATTTTGGAACGCGACGGGGTGTGGATCCTCGCCGGCATGGCGATCGCCGTGGCGTCGCTCGGCGTCGTCTCCGGCGTTGTCTGGGCCTTCATCAAGGCCGGCCTTTACCTGCTGCACCAGCTGATCGGCTGAAGTAGCGGCACGCTTGCGGGCGCTGCGGCTTCAGCCCTGGGCGCGGGCGTTTTCCAGCGCACGGGTCAGCATGTCGAGGCATTCATGCGCCTGTTCCTGACCGCTCACATCGCCGCGTAGGCGAAAAGCGATGTCGCGCAGGTCGCGGATCGCGACATCGACGGCGGTGATGAGGTCGATGTCGAACTCGCCTTCGCTCTCGGGGGCGGGGACGCGGACGGGGAACGGAACAACGTTACTCATGCGACTTCAAGACTCGGGTTCGGGCGAATCGCCTTGGCGTTTATCCCCGGAAACATGCCCGGAATTGGTTAATGACCCGCTCCCATTACCGGCTCGGCGCGACGATGCCGGGGAAGCGCGGAGAGCGTTGTAATGCAGTCAATGTGCATACAATACTAGATTGTATTGACATTGAATGCGGGCGGATTATTTCTTGACTGTAACGTCGCGTGCGCGTGGTGCGCTGGCGTGCAGGAGTGCCGCCATGTCGGTCCGTTCTTCTACCGTCCGTTCTTCCACCGTCGGTTCGTCGGGTGCCCGTCCCTCGACCGTGCCGATGCAGTCCGTCCGCCTGCCCTCCGTGCCGGTGGCCGACCGCCATTACCCCAAGCTGTCGCCCTTTGAATGCGGCATGCGGGGCTGCTGCCCGCGCTGCGGACAGGGCCGGCTGTTCGACGGCTTCCTCAAGCTGGCGCCGCGCTGCGAATCCTGCGGGCTCGATTATTCCTTCGCCGATCCCGCCGACGGGCCGGCTTTTTTCGTCATCTGCTTTGTCTGCGTGCCGGCGGTGATCTTCGGCCTGTGGCTGGAGGTGGCGTTCCAGGCGCCCTATTGGGTGCATCTGGTCACCACCCTGCCGGTGCTGCTCCTCACCTGCATTCCGCCGCTGCGCCCGCTCAAGGGCTGGCTGGTGGCGAGCCAGTATTACTACAAGGCCGAGGAGGGGCGCCTCGTCACCGGCGACGCTCCCGAGGCCGGCTCAGCCACCCGCGACTGAAGCGGATGCCGGCGCGGTCTCGTGGAAGCGGGCCGGCCGCACACCGGCGCCCGCCAGATCTTCCTCGCAGGCTTCCGAGCGGAAATAGGCGAGTTCCCGCTCACGGGGTTCCAGCAACGGGTCGAGCCGGCGAAGTTCGTCATCGACGATGCCGGGATGGCAATGCACCAGCACCCGCGTGCCGGGGCCGGCGAGGCTTGCCCGGAACACGGCGCGATAGGGCGGATCGGCGGTGAAGCCGTAGAGGCCGCGAAAACTGTCATTGGTGGCGATGCCGGCCTTGGCCGCCTGCGGCGCGCTGCCGGCCGCAAGCGTGCCGACGATGAGCGCCTTGCGCAGCCCGAGCTTTCGCTGGCGCGCCCATGAGGCGGGCTCCGTGCAATTGCGCAGCCAGGGCAGGCGGGCGCCATAGCGCTGCGTCAGTTCGGCGATGAGGATGGCGCGGATGCCCGGCAGCGCATGGGCGTGCTGGTGGCCGTCGATGAAATCCGGTGGCGCGCCCCATTCATCCTCGAACGCATCGAGCTGGGCGCGCAGTTCGTCCCGCAACGCGGCGCGCGGCAAGGCGCCGGCGAGCGCACGCAGCACCAGCGGGCCGATCTCCGGCAGGCGGCCATCCCGTGCGAGGCCCCGTGCCGGTGAGAGTGCGCGCTGGCCGGTGAGGGTGAAGTGCAGGCCGATATCGGCGGGGTGGCGCGCCACCAGCGCCTTCAGCCCGGACGCTCGCCGCTTCCAGCCGGGCAGCCCGGTCATGGCGCCGGTGGCGGAGAGCCGGCCACGTTCGATAAGCTCCTCGATCGCGGTGCTGACGCCATCGCTCAACCCGTAATCATCGGCACAGATGACAATTGGTTTCAGAATTTTGCCCCTGTCTCGGCCGACAAACAAAGTTCACAATCGGCGCCTACTTCAATGCAAGCTTCGCGAAAGTTGGCACGTGTTTACTATAGGTAAGAGTGTCTTACCTGACGTAAACATCGCCGCTGGCGGGTCCGCAATCAAGTAAAATCAGCTTGAAAACATGATGACAGCTTCTCCTAGGTGGCCGGGCCTGATCTCGATCGTGGTGCCTGTATATAATGAGGCGCGCTGCCTGGCGGCGCTGCATGCGCGCCTGTGTGCGGTGCTCGATGCCTATCCCGGCCTGCAGCGGGAGTTCGTCTTCGTCGACGACGGCAGCTGCGACGGCAGCTTCGAGCTGCTGGCGACGCTGGGCACGCAGGACCCCGCCGTCAAGGCGCTGCGCTTCGCCCGGAACTTCGGCAAGGAGTCGGCGATGGCTGCCGGGTTGCGGGCGGCGGTGGGCGACATCGTGGTGCTGATGGATTCGGACCTGCAGCACCCGCCGGAGGTCATCCCCGAGATGATCGAGCGCTGGTGCGGTGGCGCACAGATGGTGACGGCGGTGCGCCGCTCGCGGCGCACCGATCCCCTGGGGCGCCGGCTGTTCTCGCGCGGCTTCTATCATTTCTTCCACGCGCTGTGCGAAGTCGAGATTCCCGAGGGCGCGGGCGATTTCCGCCTGTTCGACCGCCGGGTGGTCGACGCCATCAACGCTCTGCCCGAGCGCAACCGCTTCATGAAGGGCATCACCAGCTGGGTCGGCTTCCGTCAGGAAGAGGTCGAGTTCGAGGTCGCCGAGCGCGCCGGCGGGGTGAGCTCGTTCAACACGCTGCGACTGCTGCGCTATGCTGTCGACGGCCTCTCCTCCTTCTCCATGGTGCCGCTGCGCGTGTGGTCGCTCGCTGGCGTCATCCTCGCCGGCCTGTCGGGGCTTTACGGGCTGTATCTGCTGGGTGAGGCGCTGGTCTTCGGCGTGCGCACGCCCGGCTTCCCCACCATCATGGTCAGCATGCTGTTCGTCTCCGGCGTGCAGCTCATAAGCCTCGGCGTCATCGGCGAATATGTCGGGCGTATCTTCACCGAGGTGAAGCGTCGTCCGCTCTATCTCATCGCCGACGAGATCGGCTTCGCCCCGCCGGCGGCGCTGCCGGCCGCGTCGCTGCATGCCGAAGTCCGAACCGCGCCGGCGCTGGTTCCCGAGGGCTTCGCCTCGTGACCTTCTCCCCCACGTCCGATCTTCGCGTTGCCCCGTCCGCCAGACTGGGCTCCCCTTCTCTGGCCCGCCTCGCCAGTCTCGCCGTCTTTGCGGCGGTGGCGGCCTTCATCGTCTTGACCTTCCGCGACTACGGCATCAGCAATGACGAGCCGGTGCAGCATACCTATGGCCAGCTGCTGCTGGCCTGGTATGCGAGCGGCTTTACCGATGACCGGGCGTTCCACTACATCAACCTCTATCTCTATGGCGGGCTGTTCGATCTGATCGCGGCCGGCTTTGAGCCCTATGTGCCGCTGCCGCTCTATGAATGGCGCCATCTGCTGGCGGCCGGCTTCGGCTTTGTCGGCCTGATCGGCACATGGCGGCTGGCGACCCGCCTCGGCGGCGAGGGGGCCGGGGTGGTGGCGGTGCTGCTGCTCGCCGTCACCGGTATGTATGGCGGGGCGATGTTCACCCACACCAAGGACGTGCCCTTCGCCGCCGCCATGGTGTGGAGCCTGTATTTCATCACCGCCTTCGCGGGCGAAATGCCGGCCGTGCCGCGCTGGCGCACCATGCTCGGCCTCGGCGTCGCGATCGGCTGCGCGCTGGGGCTGCGGGTTGGCGGGGTGTTCGCGGTTCTCTATCTCGCCGTGACCCTCGGCGCGGCGATGCTGCTGCTGCGGGATGCGCGCCTGTTCGTGCGGCTGCTGCCGCGGCTTCTGGTTGCGGGCCTGGTCGCGCTCGCCATCATGGCGGTGACCTGGCCCTGGTCGCTGCTGCCGCCGACCAACCTGTTCAAGGCATTGGGCGCCTTCAGCCATTTCAGCTTCGATCTCAAGACGCTGATCAACGGTCAGCTGCTGCCGATCGACCAGCTGCCGGCGACCTATATGCCGGAATATCTCCTCATCAAGCTGCCGGAGGTGACGCTGTTCGGCCTGCTCGCCGGGTTGGCCCTGGCGGCTTGGGCGCTGGTGACGCGCCTGCGCGCGCCGCGTATCCGCGCAGGTCTGGCCGCCACCGGCCTGTCGCCGCAGCACCTGCTCCTCGCTTTGCCGCTGGCGCTGGCGATCCTGGTGCCGGTCGCGGTCGCGGTGCTGACCGATCCGCCGCTTTACAACGGCATCCGGCATTTCCTCTTCGTGCTGCCGCCGGTGACGGTGCTGGCCTCGCTCGGACTGGTTGGCGCCTTCCATGCGCTGAGCCGGCAGGCGCGGCTGGCCGGGGCGGCGTTCGCCCTGGCGGCGCTGGGGCTGTTTTTGTTCAACGCGTCGGTGTTGTGGCGCCTGCACCCTTACGAATATGTCGCCTATAACCAGCTCGTCGGCGGCACGCCGGGGGCGTGGGGACGCTTCGAGGGCGATTACTGGTCGTCGAGCCTGCGCGAGGCGGCGCTGGCGCTGCGCCACGGCATGGAGCGCGAGAAGCCGCCGGCCCATCCCTACAAGGTCTCGGTCTGCGCCGAGGACGTGCAGGCGCTGACCTATCTCGGTCCTCGCTTCGAAGCGGTGGAGGACTGGGAGGACGCCGATTTCATCCTGACCGCTCGCCATGTCGGCTGCGATGCGGCGCCGGGCCTGCCCTATGCGACGGTGAGGCGCATGGGGCTCGCTTTCGCTTCGGTGCGGGACCAGCGTCTGCGGCACATGCCGGTGGAGGTGCCGGACCAGGACGATGACGGGCCGGACCTCAGCGCCCCCGATGGCGATGCGCCTGTCGTCTCGCAGAATGGCGGCCCGCAGGGTGCGGGGCCGCAGGTCGCCAAGGCCAAGCCGTGAGCGAACCCTTCATGAGGCATCGTTCCACACGGAGCCCGGCATGAGCGAAGCGACGATGGGCCGGAAGGCCGCGCTTCTCGCGCGGCTGCGTCATCTTCTTCTGTTCGCCGCGCTCGGCGGTGTCGGCACGCTGGCGCAATATGTCGTGCTCATTGTGCTGGTGCAGAGCGGCCTTGCCGGGCCAGTGGTCGGTTCCTGCGCCGGCTTCGTGATCGGCGGGCTGGTGAACTACCAGCTCGGCCGGCGGCTGGTGTTCAACTCTTCAAAGCCGCATGGCGAGGCCATGGCGAAGTTCTTCACCGTTGCCGGCATCGGTCTGGCACTGAACGCGCTGTTGATGACGCTGCTCACCGGGCCGCTGGCCGCGCCCTATCTGCCGGCGCAAATCCTTGTCACCGGGCTTCTGGTGCTCTGGCACTATGCCGGCAACGCCTTGTGGACATTCCGGGCGGCGCAACCCCCGAAGCAGGGGTGAGCCTTTTAAACACGGCTTGACTCTCGGCGCGGATGGAGTCGTTTTAGATGGAACAAAGCATGAACATATGAGCGCCCCATGGACCCGATCCGCGATGTGGCGGCGCTGCGGAAGATGCTCGCCGGGCTGGAGGCGGAGCGTCTGCCCGGCGTCGAACAGTTCTTCTCCCTTGGCGCCGCCGGGCCGGAGGAAGGCGGCGTGCGCCTCGCGCGCGGCGCCCTGCACGAGGTGCAGGCGCGGGCCAGCGCCGACATGCCGGCCGCGACCGGATTCGCGCTGGCGCTGGCTCTGCGGGCCCTGCGCCGCGACGGCGCGGGGGAGGGGCGGCCGTTGCTCTGGGTACGCCAGGACATGGCGGATGCCGAATTCGGCCGGCTCGACGCGCCCGGCCTTGCCGCGCTCGGCCTTGACCCGGCCCGCCTCATCCTGGTGCGGGCGCGCGACGGGGCGGAGGCGCTGCGCGCGGCCGGGGACGCGGTGCGTTGCGCCGGGCTGGGCGGGCTGCTGATCGAAATCTGGGGCACGCCGAAGGCGCTGGACCTTACCGCGACGCGCCGCCTCGGGCTGCGGGCGGCGTCCTCCGGGGTGACGAGCTTTCTGCTGCATCGGGCGGCGCAGGCCGCGCCGACGGCGGTGGCAACGCGCTGGCAGGTGGCGCCGGCTGCCTCCTTTCCGCTGGAGGAGGACGCGCCGGGCGCCCCGGCCTTCCACGCCACCTTGCTGCGCCATCGCGGCGGCGAGGGCGGGCGGCCGGTAGAGGGCGGCGACTGGAAACTGGAGTGGGACCATGAGGCCTTTACCTTCCGCGACCTCGACCCGCTATCTCGCGCTATGGTTCCCGTTCCTGCCGGCCGACAGGATCGAGCGGCTGCGGCGCAAGCGCGGGGGGGCGAGGTCGTCGCGCTGCGCCGTACCGGCTGAGGACGGGAGTGCCTTATCTCCGGCAGGCCCTCTGGCATCCTCGCCGCTGGTCTTCGTCGAGAAGGTGCAGAACGCGCTGCGCCTCGCCGCGCTCGACCGGGCCGCACGCCGGGCGGGGCTCGCGCCCGGGCTGACGCTGGCGGATGCGCGCGCGCGCGTGCCTGATCTCGCCGTGCTCGACCACGACCCCGCCGCCGATGCCGCCTTTCTGGAAGAGGTGGCGGATGATTGCGACCGCTGGACGCCGCTGGTGGCGCTCGACATGCCCGACGGCGTGCCGGATGGGCTGATGCTCGACATTACCGGCTGCGCGCATCTGTTCGGCGGCGAGGCAGCACTGCGCGCGCGGCTGCTCGCCCATCTCCAGCGCCATGGCCTCGGGGCGCTTGCCGTCATCGCCGGCACGCCGGATGCCGCACGGGCGCTCGCCCGTTCCGGCAAAGGCGGCGTGGTGCCGCCGGGCGGAGAGGCGTCGGCGGTCGCCGGCCTGCCCGTCGCCCGGCTGGGGGTGGGCGCGGAAATCGTCACCGGACTGTCCCGCGCCGGGCTCAAGACCATTGGCGACCTCGCCGCCCGCCCCGGCACGCCGCTCGCCGCCCGCTTCGGCATGGAACTGCTGACCCGTCTCGCGCGCACGCTGGGACGCGAGGATGTGCGGCTGGTGCCGCGCCGCCCGCTGCCGGAATGCATTGCCGAGCGGCGCTTCGCCGAGCCTATCGCCCGCACCTCCGATATCGAGGCGACGCTCGCCTTGCTGGTGGACGACCTCGCCTTGATGCTGGAGGCGCGCGGAGAGGGCGGGCGAGCCTTCGAGGCCGGCTTCTTCCGCACCGATGGCGCCGTGCGGCGGCTGCGCATCGAAACCGCACGGCCGCTGCGCGACGGGGCGGCGCTTGCCCGGCTGTGGCGCGAGCGGATCGAGGCGCTGGCCGACCCGCTCGATCCCGGCTTCGGCTTCGATCTCGTGCGGCTCGGCGTGTTGCGGGCCGAACCCCTCACCCCGGCGCAGGTGAGCCTCGACGGCCGTGCGGTGGAGGAAGAGGAGGTCGCCGCGCTGATCGACCGGCTCAGCGTGCGGCTGGGCCGCGAGCGGGTGCTGCGCTTTCTTCAGCGCGACACCCATGACCCCGATCGCGCCAGCGTGCTGGTGCCGGCGGGCGGCGCGCCCGCGCCATCGGCGACCCCGCCGGATGTGCTGGCGCGCCCGCTCACCCTGTTCGACCCGCCGCAGCCGGTGGAGGCGCTGGCCGAGGTTCCGGACGGCCCGCCTTTGCGCTTCCGCTGGCGGCGGGTGGTGCACGAAGTCGCCCGCGCCGAAGGGCCGGAGCGGCTCGCTCCGGAATGGTGGCGCCAGCCGGCGGCGGCCCCGACGCGCGACTATTACCGGGTGGAGAACCGCGAGGGCCGGCGTTTCTGGCTGTTCCGCGCCGGTCTTTACGGCCGCGAGGCGGCGGGCCCCGCCGGCCAGCCGCGCTGGTTCCTGCACGGCCTGTTTCCGTGAGGCGGGGATGAGCGCGCCCTTCTTTGCCGAACTCGTCGCCGCCTCGAACTTCTCCTTTCTGCGCGGCGCCTCGGCCGCCGGCGATCTGGTGGCGCAGGCGCTGCTGCTCGGCCATGCCGGGCTCGGCCTCGCCGATCGCAACACCGTCGCCGGCGTGGTCCGGGCGCATGCGGCGGTGAAGGAACTCGCCGAGCGCTACGCCGCCTTCTGGACCGCGCGGCGGAACGGGCATCCACCCCCCGCGCCGGCGGGGGTGGAGGAAGACGATCTCCTCACCCGCGTGTTGCGCCACCGGGCGGAGGCGGCCGCCGATGCCGGGCGCGCGGCGGCGCTGCCCTTCACCCTCGCCGTGGGCGCGCGGCTGGTCTTTGCCGACGGCACGCCCGACATCGTCGCCCATGCGCGCTCGCGCGCCGGCTGGGCAAGGCTCTGCCGGCTGCTCACACAGGGCAATTTGCGGGTCGGCAAGGGGGAGTGCCGGCTGCTCCTCGACGACCTTCTGGCCGATGCCGGCGGACTTTCGCTCATTGTCATGCCGCCACATGATATGCCGGCTAAGAATCTACCCGATCTGATGCCACTTCTGGCCCGGCTGAGGCAAGCGGCGCCTGGCGCGCTGTGGCTCGGTGCCACCATGCGCCGCCGGGGCGACGACCGGCGCCGGCTGGCGGGGCTCAAAGCGCTGGCGGCCAAGGCGGGCGTGCCGCTCCTCGCCACCAATGACGTGCTCTACCATCATCCCGATGAGCGCGATCTGCAGGACGTGCTCACCTGCATCCGCGAGGGCGTCACCGTCGAGACCGCTGGGCGGCTGCTGGAGGCCAATGCCGAGCGTCATCTGAAAGGCCCGGGGGAGATGGTACGGCTGTTCCGCGCGGCGCCGGAGGCGGTGGAGGAGACCGCCGCCTATCTCGCCTGCCTCGATTTCTCCCTCGGCGAACTGAAATACGAATATCCGGAAGAGCCTGTGCCTCCCGGCTACACCCCCCAGCAGCGGCTGGAGGAACTGACTTTCCAGCGTGCCGCCATCCGCTATCCCGAGGGCGTGCCGGACAAGGTGGAACGCCAGCTCAAGGTGGAACTGGGGCTGATCGGCGAGCTCGGCTACGCCCCCTATTTCCTCACCATCCGCGACATCGTCGATTTTGCCGAGCGGCGGGGCATTCTGTGCCAGGGGCGCGGCTCGGCGGCCAATTCCGCCGTTTGCTACGTGCTCGGCATCACCGCCGTCGACCCAGCGACCAGCAACCTGCTGTTCTCCCGCTTCATCGCCCGCGAGCGCAACGAGCCGCCCGATATCGATGTCGATTTCGAGCATGAGCGGCGCGAGGAGGTGATGCAGTACATCTATGCGCGCTATGGGCGGGAGCGGGCCGGCATCGTCGCCACCGTCATCTCCTACCGCCCGAAAAGCGCGATCCGCGATGTCGGCAAGGCGCTCGGTCTCACCGAGGACATTACCGCCCGCCTCGCTGGCACGGTGTGGGGTAGCTGGGGCAAGGAGATCGACCAGCGCCAGGCGCGCGAGGCGGGGCTCGACCCGTCAAACCCGATGGTGGCGCGGGCCATCGGCCTCGCCACACGCCTGCTCGGCTTTCCCCGCCACCTCTCCCAGCATGTCGGCGGCTTCGTGCTGACCCAGCACCGGCTGGACGAGACGGTGCCGATCGGCAATGCGGCGATGAAGGACCGCACCTTCATCGAGTGGGACAAGGACGATATCGATACGCTCGGCCTGCTCAAGGTCGACGTGCTGGCGCTCGGCATGCTCACCTGCATCCGCAAGTCGCTCGATCTCCTGCGCGCGCATGAGGAAATCGACTGGGGCCTCGCCGAAGTGCCGCGCGAGCAGCCCGATGTCTACGACATGCTCTGCGCGGGCGATTCCATCGGCGTGTTCCAGGTGGAGAGCCGGGCGCAGATCAACATGCTGCCGCGCCTGAAGCCGCGCCGGCTGTACGATCTCGTCATCCAGGTGGCTATCGTCCGTCCCGGCCCGATCCAGGGCGATATGGTGCACCCCTATCTGCGCCGACGCGACGGGCTGGAGACGGTGGAGTATCCCTCGCCGGCCCCGCCGAACCCGCCGGGCGAACTGCGCGAGGTGCTGGAGCGGACGCTCGGCGTGCCGCTGTTCCAGGAACAGGCGATGCACCTCGCCATGGTGGCGGCAGAGTTCACCGATGCAGAAGCGAACCGGCTGCGCCGCGCCATGGCCACTTTCCGCCATAACGGCACCATCGGCACTTTCCAGAAGCTGCTGGTGGAGCGCATGAGCGCGCGCGGCTACGACCCCGCCTTCGCCGCCCGCTGCTTCGAGCAGATCAAGGGTTTTGGCGAGTATGGCTTTCCGGAAAGCCACGCCGCCTCCTTCGCCAAGCTGGTCTACATCTCCGCCTTCCTCAAATGCCGCTATCCCGCGATCTTCGCCTGCGCGCTGCTCAATTCCCAGCCTATGGGCTTCTATGCCCCGGCGCAGATCGTGCGCGATGCGCGCGAGCACGGCGTGGAGATCCGTGGCCCGGACGTGAATTTCAGCTTCCACGACAACACGCTGGAGCGTGACGCGCCGGGCGTGCCGCTGGCGCTGCGGCTCGGCCTGCGCCAGCTCGACGGCTTCAAGGAGGAATGGAGTGAGCAACTGGTTGAGGCGCGGGCGCGCGGCTTCCTGCACGATGTCGAGACGCTCGCCCACCGCTCCCGCCTCCCGGCGGCGGCGCTCGCCAAGCTGGCGGATGCCGATGCCTGCCGCTCCATGGGGTTCGACCGGCGCGAGGCCGCCTGGGCCATGCGCCGCCTGCCGGACGATGCGCCGCTGCCCTTGTTCGCCGCGGCCGAGGCGCGCGAACTCGGCAGCGATGCGGATGCGTATCTGCCGCTCATGCCTTTGCCCGAGCAGATCGCGGTGGACTATCAGACCACGCGCCTGTCGTTGAAGGGCCATCCCATGGGCATGCTGCGGCCGGTGTTCGCGGCCGAGGGCGTGGCCTCCAGCGCCGAGGTCGCGGCGGCGCGGGACGGGGTGCGGCTGCGCGCGGCCGGCATCGTGCTGGTGCGCCAGCGGCCGGGTAAGGGCAACGCCATTTTCATGACGCTGGAGGACGAGACCGGCATCGTCAACGTGTTGCTGTGGACCCGCCAGTTCGAGCGCTACCGGGCGGAAGTGATGGGCGCCCGGCTCGTCGTGGTGGAGGGACGGGTGCAGAAGAGCAAGGAGGGCGTGGTGCATGTGATGGGCGAGCGGGTGTTCGACCGCACGGCCGAACTTGCCCGCCTGTTCGAGGATGTGCGCGCCATGCCCTCGCCGCAGGCCGATCCGGGCGAAGATGTGCGGGGGCAGGGAAAATCCTCGCCGCCCGGGCATCTGCTCGCCGGCCGCCGTTCCGGGCAGGGCCATCCCCGGCAGGTGCGGGTGCTGCCAAAATCGCGGGATTTCCATTGAAGGCCCCGCCCGCCCGGCCTGTCGCGTGCGGCCGGTTCGGTGCTAGACGGGGAGCGACATAGGAGGAGGCATCCATGGCGCAGCGCTTCGACGATTGGGAAAAGGACGACAAGGGCCATCTGAAGGTGTGGCCGATGCTGGCCTTCACCACCGCCCTTTTCGGCACCGACAAGGTGGGCCTGCGGCTGGAGATCGGCACCCAGCAGCCCAAGCCCGGCGAGCCGGTGCCGGCGCTGCAACTGGTGCTCGATCCCGCCCAGGTGCGGCAGCTGGCCGAAGCCCTGGCCGAGGCCGAAGCGCGCCTCGCGGATGCCCGCTTCACCAACCTCGCCACCTCGCGCCCCGGCAACGCCTGAGGCGCCGGCCTCGCACGGCCCGGTCCCGGTGCGGCCCTGCGGGCTGTCCGGTGTGAGGCGGCGTGCTGTCAGCCCCCGCTACGCCGCGAGGAACTGCGCGTCGGTCTGGTCGAGGCGGCGGCGGATCTGGGTGACGATGAGCTGCTCGTCGGGCAGGCAGTTGTCATAGGTCAGCCGCTCGCCGGCTTTCACCGGCTTCAGCACCCGCGCCCGTTCGGCAAGGCCCAGCGGCAAGGCGAAGCTGTCGCGCGCATCGCGCCAGCTCATTGTGTAGCCGCGATAATCATATTCGCCGATCTTGCCGAGGACATCCCCCGGCTTGAGGTCGCGCTTGGCCACCGCCGTGCACTCGGCGACGGGATGATCCAGCACCTCCATGTCGCGCGTGCCGTGCATCACCGCGCGCACCGCCGAGAGCGGCACTTCCAGGCTGGTGAGATGGTAGGGACGGATCAGCGCGAAGCAGGGGCCCGGCCCGACCTTGAGGTCGGCCATGCGCTCGATCACCCGGTCATGGCGCGGCTTGACGATGCAGAACACGCCCGGCGCCACGCCCTTGCCGAGGGTGAAGTCGACCACGCCGGAGCGCGAGAGGATGCCACCATCCTCCTTGGTGCACAGCACCTGCGCCAGCACGTCGCGGTCGGCATGCGGCCCGTGCATGCCGGGCACGTCGGGCACGAGGCCGGTGGCGTTGGCCAGCGCCGTCATCTCCACCATGGTCTTGGAGCCGTCGACGAACTCCACCAGCATGCGCGGATTCATGTTGCGCGCCCGCGCCTCTTCCTCGAACTCGTCGGGAATGGCGTCCGGCTTGAAGGCGTTGTTCTTGGCCTTGCCGGCACAGACAATGTCGAAGCCCAGAGCCTGGGCGAAGCCGATCAGCTCGATGGTGGCGGCCGGCTCATCGCCCGCCGCGCCGGTGAGCACCACGCCCGCCGCGCGCGCCTCCTGCTTGAGATAGCGGCCGATGGTGATGTCGGCCTCCACGCTCAACAGCACCACATGCTTGCCGTTGCGGATGGCCTCCAGCGAGACGAGCGTGCCGATGTTCGGGCTGCCGGTGGCGTCGATCACCACGTCGATATGGCCGGAAGCGCACATGGCGGTGTAGTCGTCGGTGATGACGAAGTGCCCGGCTTCGATGGCGCGATCGATCGCGGCGCTGGTCCCGGCGGTGACGATGTCCTCGCGGCGGTGCCCGGCCATGAGCGCGGCGTCGATTGCCGCCTGCGCGTTCAATTCGGTGACGGCGCCGATGCGCACGCCCGGCATGAGCGCTGCCTGCACGATGAGGTCGGTGCCCATCTGGCCGGCGCCGGCGAGGCCGATCGTTACCGGCCCATGCTTGGCGGTCCACTGTTCCAGTTCGGCGGCGATCCCCGTCCGCACGATCCCGCCAGCACCGAACCTGTTTGCACCGAGCATACGCCCAATCCTTCCCTGAGGCGCGCCTGCGGCTTTCGGCGCAAGCGTCATTGTTCTTCGGTACTCGACATTTGTTCCGAGGCAAAGAGCGCGTGCGACCGCATCCCGCGCTTCCGCGTTTCAATAGGCGGCGCCGGCCTCTTCCAGTACCGCCGCAGCGGTGATCTCGTCAGTGATGAACACGGTGGGACGCAGCATGCGCAGAGCGGCAAGCACCGCCCTGGCTTTGCCCGGCCCGCCGGAGGTGAGAATGCGCTCGGGTGTCGCCTGCAGTGTCTCGATCGGGATCGACATGACGCGGGTGTTGATGGGGTGGTCGACCGGCCGACCCTCAATATCGATGAAGTTATAGACCACATCGCCCACCGCGCCGGCGGCGATCAGCGAGGCCCAGTCGGCCTCGGAGAAGAAGCCGAAGCGTAGCGAGGTGCTTTCCGAATCCATCTCGCCGACGCTGAGCACCACCGCGTCCATCTCGCGGGCGAGGTTATAGACGGTGCCGAGGCCGCAGCGCTCGATAAGCGCCTGCTTGGTGGCGATGCTGTCGACGATGGCGGGGGCGGCGATGAGGTGGCAGTCGGCCTGGAACAGCCGCGACAGCTGCCAGGCGAATTCCGACGGGTTGTACTGCTTGGCCTTGGTGATGCCGCCGAGCAGCGAGATGACCTGGAGGTTGGAGACCGTCTTCTCGTCGATGAAGCCGAGCGCGCGCATCAGCGTGCGGCCCCAGCCGAAGCCGATCTTCATGTCGGAGCGGATGAGGTCGGAGATGAACAGCCCGGTCGCCGCGCCGATGGCGCTGGTGGCGTCGGCGAACGGGCCGGAGACGGGGGCGACCACCGCCTCGCGCAGCCCGAACGCTTTCTGCAGCCCCATTTCCAGCCGGGGCAATTCGGCGATCTCGCGTGAAAGCGAGATCTTTACCTCGTTGAGCTGGCGGGCATCGGCGAGCAGGCGAACCACGGTGACGCGGCCAATGTCCAGCGCCTCGGCGATGGCGCTCTGGGTCATGCCCTCGACATAATACATCCAGGCCGCGCGCAGCCGCAGCCGCGCCGAGCGCCGTCCGGTCGGGCTGAGATCGGCGAGTGAGGGGGTCTCGCTCAGGCTGCCCGGCCTGGTCGTCGCAGCTCCACCCGACATGAACACCTCACCCCCCGACGAAAGTCTCCCGGTTGCTATAGAGGAGCCGCGCGCCATCTTCAAACCAGGCGCCTCGGCGACGCGGGGAAATGGGCTGACGTTACGCAAAAACCCGCTTGTCCGCAGTCCCCGGCGGGCGCACCCTATCGGCTCGGGGTACGCATGGTTGCACGATGTCCAGCACTGACGAGACGCTTCAGCTCAAGGATTTTCTCTGCTTCGCGGTTTATTCGGCCAACCACGCGTTCAACCGCGTCTACAAGCCGATGTTGGACCGGCTGGGCCTGACCTACCCGCAATACATCGCCATGGTGACGCTGTGGTCGGAGGAGGGGCTCACCGTCGGGCAGATCGGCGACCGGGTGCTGCTGGAGACCAACACGCTGACCCCGCTGCTCAAGCGGCTGGAAGCGGCCGGGCTGGTGCGGCGGCTGCGCGACGCGGCCGATGAGCGGCAGGTGCGGGTCTATCTCACGGACAAAGGGCGCGCCCTGCGGCACGAGGCCGAGCGGGTTCCCGGTGAGATGGGCGTCTGCCTCGACCATGAAACCGAGAATCTGCGCGCCCTGACCGACGACCTCAGCCGGCTGCGCGACCGGCTGCTGACGCGGCTCAAGCCGTAGCGCCGGACGGCGCGTCCGGCACCGGCAAGGCTTCCGCTTCCAGTTCGATCTGACCTTCGATGAACCGGCGATGCCGCGTGATCTCCCCGGCGAGAAAATCAAGAAAGGCACGCACGCGCGGTGAGTGCCGCAGGTCGGGATGGGTGAGCAGCCAGAGATCGGCGGCATAGTCATCATCCGGCGGCCCGAGCCGCACCAGCGAGGGCCGGGCATCACCGATGAAACAGGGAATATGCGCGATGCCGATCCCCGCCTCCACTGCCTCGGCGAGGCCGAGCACGCTGTTGATCTTGTAAGCGACCTTGTCGGCGGCGACGTTTTCCTGAACGAACTTCACCGTCTTCAGCGAGCCCAGGCTGTCGCCGAGCGACACCCAGTTGCATGTTTCCAGCTGCTCCGGCGTCACCGCCCGCGGTTCGGGGAAATCGGCAGCCCGACCATACAGCGCCCAGGCGATGCGGGCGACGCGGCGGCCGACGAGATTTTCCGGCGGATTATCGGTGGCGCGAATGGCGACATCCGCATCGCGCTTGGAGAGATTGAGCGGCTGATTGCTGAGCACGATGTCGAGCCGCACTTCCGGGTAGCGATCGCGGAAGGTGGCGAGCATCGGCATCAACAGATGGATCAGCAGTGAATCCGGCGTGGTCACCCGGAGTTCGCCGGAGGGCGCAGGCTCACGGCCGGCCAGCTTGCGGCCGACGGCAGTGATTTCCTCATCGAGCCGGTTGGCGAGAGCCACCATCTCCTCGCCGGCGGGGGTGAGCGCGTAGCCGGTGCGGTGGCGCTCGAACAGCACCGTGCCGAGCTGCTCTTCGATCTGCTTGAGCCGGCGGAACACGGTGGAATGGTTGACCCCCAGCGTCATCGCCGCCGCCGGCAGGCCCTTCGCATCCGCCACCGCCTTGATCAGCCGGAAATCGTCCCATCCGAGATTTTTGAACGGTTCGGCCATGCTGCTCCCCGAATGTGGCGATGACGGATGGCGGCGCACGCGCGCCTCTCAGGCCCGCCTGCCACGCACGAACGATAGCAGCACAGATGAGATTGCGTCAACGCAATTGATAGGGTCTGGCATTGCGCTGTTGCCGGGTTATCTCTTGTCGCAACGGAGCGCGGTTGGCGCTCACAGGAGGGCAACATCATGAACCGCAATGGCATCCATCATGTGACGGCGATCGCCGGCAATGCGCGCCGCAACGTTGAATTCTACACGAAGACGCTCGGCCTGCGGCTGGTGAAGAAGACCGTCAATTTCGACGATCCCGGCACCTACCACTTCTATTATGGCGACGAAGCCGGTTCGCCCGGCACTATCCTCACCTTCTTCCCCTGGGATCATGTCGCCCCGGGCCGCGTCGGCATCGGTGAGACGCAGGAGACCGCGTTCCGTGTGCCCGCCGGCTCCATCGGTTACTGGACGCAACGCTTCGTTGAGAAGGGCGTGGCGCATAGCGCGCCGGTGAAGCGCTTCGGCGAAACCGTTCTGGCGTTCAAGGACCCGCACGGCACCCGTCTGGCGCTGGTCGGCGTCGCCGGGGCCGAGAACGAGCCTGCCTGGCTCGGCACCGACGTTCCCGCCGAGAACGCCCTTCGCGGCTTTCACAGCGTGAACCTTCTGCTGGCCGAGGCGGCCCCCACCGGGGCGATCCTCACCGACGTGTTCGGCTTCACGGAGATCGGCCGCGAGGGCACGCTGGTGCGCTTCAAGGCCGAAGGGACGGACATCGGCGGCATTGTCGATATCCACGAGGCCGGCGGTTTCCTGCCCGCCCGCATGGGCGGCGGCTCGGTGCACCACATCGCCTTCCGCGCTGCCGACGACGCGGCCGAGTTCGCCATGGTGAAGAAGCTGAACGAGAACCATGGCATCGCCACTACGGAGCAGAAGGACCGCAACTATTTCCGGTCCGTCTATTTCCGCGAGCCCGGCCATGTGCTGTTCGAGATCGCTACCGACATTCCCGGCTTCGCGGCCGACGAGCCGGCGGCGACCCTGGGCGAGGCGCTGAAGCTGCCGGGCTTCCTTGAGCGCCGCCGCAGCCAGATCGAGGCCGTACTGCCCGAGATCGCCTGAACGAAGTGGCGCCGCCCCGGCGGGCGGCGTCCCCTTTCCATCCCTGACGAGGAGGCCGTCATGACCGACGCCGCGCTTTCCTTCGTGCATCGTTATGAGCCCGCCCGCGAGGCGGGTGTCGCTCCGCTTCTGCTGCTGCACGGCACTGGCGGCGACGAGAACGACCTTGTCTCGCTCGGAGGCATGATCGCGCCGGGCGCCGCGCTGCTCTCGCCGCGCGGCAAGGTGCTGGAGGGCGGCATGCCGCGCTTCTTCCGCCGCCTGCGCGAGGGCGTGTTCGACGAGGACGATGTGCGCGCTCGCGCCGCCGAACTCGCCGGCTTCATCGCGGAGGCGCGCGCCGCCTATGGCCTTGCCGCGCCGGTTGCGGTCGGCTTTTCCAACGGCGCCAACATTGCCGCCGCGCTGCTGCTGACCCAGCCGGACGTGCTGGCCGGTGCGGTGCTGATGCGCGCCATGGTACCCCTGGCCGTGCCGCCCCCGGCCGATCTCGCCGGGCGCCGCGTGTTGCTGCTCTCCGGCGCGATGGACCCGATCGTGCCGGAAGAGAACGCTGCCCGCCTCGCCGGCCAGCTGCGCACGGCTGGCGCGGCGCTCGACCACCGCACCCTCCCGGCCGGTCACGGGCTCTCCCAGGCCGACCTGACGCTTGCCCGCGACTTTCTGCGGGCTCCGGCGCGAACGGCTGCCTGACGACCCGCCATCCCCGGCGGAACCGGATGCCTCCCGGCGCATTGCTGCCACGGCACGGGTGTTTCACACTTGTGCCGTGGCGCTGGCCGTGCGGGAGGTGAGGATGCGTTGGGAGGATTTCCGCCGGAGCGGCAATGTCGAGGACCGGCGCGGAGGCGGTTTTGGTGGTGGCGGCGGCATGGGCCGGGGAGGCCTCGGCATTGGCGGGCTGATCATTGTCGGCCTCATCGCCTGGGCCACCGGCATCAACCCGGCCGTGCTGATCGGCGGCGCTGAAATCCTGCTCGGCGACGGCAGCCCGTCCAGCCAGACCTCTCCCCAGCGCCAGGGTGCGCCCCCGCGCAGCCTCAGCGCCGAGGACCGGAAGCTCGGCGATTTCGCCGCCGTGGTGCTCGCACAGACCGAGGATGTGTGGAAACCGATCTTCAGGGGCGAGGGGGCGACCTATCGCGAGCCCGGCATGGTGCTGTTCACCGGCGCCACGCGCTCGGCCTGCGGCGCGGCAGATGCCGCCGTCGGCCCGTTTTATTGCCCACGCGACCAGAAGGTCTATCTCGACACCTCTTTCTTCAAGGATCTGAAGCGGCGCTTCAACGCGCCGGGCGATTTCGCCGCCGCCTATGTCATCGCCCATGAGGTCGGCCATCACGTGGAGAACCAGATCGGCCTCTTGGAAAAAGTGCAGGCCCGCCAGCGCCAGGCCTCGCGGTCGGAAGCCAACGCCCTGTCCGTTC
Source organism: Ancylobacter polymorphus (assembly GCF_030813495.1). GTDB lineage: Bacteria > Pseudomonadota > Alphaproteobacteria > Rhizobiales > Xanthobacteraceae > Ancylobacter > Ancylobacter polymorphus. Next base: position 488,371 of record NZ_JAUSUI010000002.1, read on the forward strand.
GGGTCGAACTTATGGCCGATTGTCTCGCCGGCCTGTGGGCGCATCATGCCGATGCGCAGTGGCGCATTCTCGAAGACGGCGATATCGAAGAGGCGATGAACGCGGCCGCCGCCATTGGCGACGACCGGCTGCAGAAGCAGGCGCAGGGCTATGTCGTGCCCGACAGCTTCACCCATGGCACCTCCGCCCAGCGGGTGAAATGGTTCCGGCAGGGCCTCGCCAAAGGTTCGCTGGCGCAGTGCAACACCTTCAAGGGCTCGATCTGAGAGAGACGATGACCGACCAGACGCCGTTCGTGCCGCTTGCCATCGCGGTGCTCACCATTTCCGACACCCGCACGCTGGCCGAAGACCGCTCCGGCAACACCCTTGCCGAGCGGGTGGGGACGGCGGGTCACCGGCTCGCCGACCGCGCCATCGTGCCGGACGATGTGGAGACGATCCGCGCGAAGGTGGCGGGCTGGATCGCCGATCCCGCCATCGATGTTGTCATCACCACCGGCGGCACCGGCTTTACCGGCCGCGACGTGACGCCGGAAGCGGTTGAGCCGCTGTTCGAGAAACGGATGGAAGGCTTCTCGACCGTGTTCCACATGGTCTCCTTCGGCAAGATCGGCACCTCGACCCTGCAGAGCCGCGCCACAGCCGGCGTCGCCAATTCCACCTATGTGTTCTGCCTGCCGGGCTCCCCGGGCGCCTGCCGTGACGGATGGGACGAGATTCTGGTCCACCAGCTCGACATCCGGCACAAGCCCTGCAATTTCGTCGAGATTCTTCCGCGCCTTGATGAGCATTTGAAGCGCGGCAAGCTGCGCGCGCCGGTCGGTCCGACGGGCTAAGCTTCAGCCTTCTTCCGGCAGCAGGATCTGCGAGCGCAGCAGAACGAGCCGCTTGCGGCCCACGCGGGAGAGCAGGCGGCGATTGGCGTTGGGTCCCGGCGTATGCCCGCCGAGCGTCTCGTAGAGACGGCGGTGCAGCAGCAGGCCCTGTTCCGGGCGTGCGCGCCCGGTGAGCGCGTGACGCAGCATTGCCGCCGCCTCCCTCACCCGTGGCGAGATGCCGAAACCGTCCAGCGCCAGCCGGAAGGTCGCCGCCCGGCGCTCGGCGGCGCCGGTGCGCTCGATCTGGTCAGTGAAGTTGCGCACCTCGCGCGCCCAGCCTTCCTGCAACAGGCCGCTCGGTTCGAGGAACAGCAGCCAGGAGCCGCGTGCCGCCGCCGCGCCTTGGCGCAGCCTTGCGCCGGTGTCGGCCGGGCCGGCGAGATATTCGCAGCCGGCGGCGTCGGCGATTTCCGCCACATCCGGCGCATTGCCCGAATCGACCAGCAGCACCTCCCGTACCAGCCCGGCGGCAGCGCCCGGCACCAGCGAGGAAAGGGTGGGAATCAGCCGCTTGGCGCCCGCACTTGTGGGAATGACGACCGAGATCACGCCGTGGCCACCCTTGAAGGATCCGGGTCTGGGAACGGCCGGGGAGGCGCCCCGAGCCTGAGGGGAAAGAGCTTTTCCTGCCTAACCCACGCTTCGGCGCCCGTACAGTCCGGCCGTCGCAATTCGGTCAATGTTCTTGATATGTTCTCAATGCTGGCGTAAAGAACAGTCTCCGCGAGAGGCCCCGACATGCAACGCTCCGTCCCCGATCGCCCTTCCGGCCCGGCCGCGCCGCCCGCCGCTCCTCGCCATCTTGGACGGCTGGCGCAGCAGCGCCGCGATGTCCGCGCGCAGGAGCGGGCGGAGGCGGCGCGCGACCTCACCGGCCTGTCCGACATGGACGCCGTGGCGCCCTCGCCGATGCCTGACTGGCTGGTGGAGGGTGAGCGGCGGCGCGGGCGGGGAGCGCTCTCCAATCCGGCCGGGCGCTTTGAGCCGCACAGCCGCGAGCGCTTCGACGATGGCTGGCAGGAACTGGACGACCTGCCGGCCTTCCGCACCAGCGTGACGGTGGAGAAGCCGCGCACCATCATCAACCGCAACGATTCGCCCGATGTCGGGTTCGACCGCTCGATCAACCCTTATCGCGGCTGCGAACATGGCTGCGTCTATTGTTTCGCACGGCCGACCCACGCCTATCAGGGCCTGTCCGCCGGGCTCGACTTCGAGACGAAGCTGTTCGCCAAGCCCGACGCGCCGGAGCTGTTGGCCAAGGAACTGTCGAAGCCCGGCTATGAGCCGCGCACCATCGCGCTCGGCATCAACACCGATGGCTATCAACCGATCGAGCGCGAGTGGCGGTTGACCCGCCGTATTCTCGAAGTGCTGCGCGATTTCGGCCATCCCGTCGGTATCGTCACCAAATCGGCGCTGGTGGTGCGCGACCTCGATATTCTGGGGCCGATGGCGGAGAAGGGGCTGGCGAAGGTGGCGCTGTCCATCACCACGCTCGACCCCAAGCTGGCGCGCCTGATGGAGCCGCGCGCGGCGACGCCGTCGCGGCGTCTGGACACGCTGCGCCGGCTTTCCGACGCCGGCGTGCCGACCGCCGTGCTGGTGGCGCCGGTGATACCCGCCGTCACCGATGCCGAGATGGAGCGCATTCTCGATGCGGCGGCGGCGGCCGGCGCGTCGGAAGCCGGCTATGTCATGTTGCGTGTGCCGCTGGAAATCCGCGACCTGTTCCGCGAATGGCTGCTCACCCATTTCCCCGACCGCTACCGCCATGTGCTGTCGCTGCTGAAGGAACTGCATGGCGGGCGGGAATATGATTCCACCTTCGGCCAGCGCATGACCGGCACCGGCCCCTATGCGTGGACGCTGGCCCGCCGCTTCGAGATCGCGGTGGAGAGGCTGGGTCTGAACCGTCGCCCGACGCGCCTCTCGACCCGTCATTTCACCCGCCCGCCGCAGAAGGGCGAGCAATTGTCACTGTTCGGAGAAGGCGCATGAGCGGGAATATGGGGATGAATCCGGGCGTGCTGGAAGCGCCTGGGGCTGACGACGGTGTTCCGTTGTCCGAGCCGAAAGGCATGGCGCGTGTCATGCCGCCACTGCAGCTCTCGCTGGTGACGCTGGGCGTCGCGGATCTGAAGCGCGCCGTCGCCTTCTATGAGGCGCTGGGCCTTGTGCGACGCGTGAAGGAAGCCACCGGGGCGGCCTTTTTCGATGCCGGCGGCGTGGTGCTATCGCTCTATCCCCGCGTGGAACTCGCCGCTGATGCCGGCGTGGTCGCAGGCCGTCCCGGGGCGTTCGGCGGCATCGCACTCGCCTGCAACCGGGCGAGCCGATCGGAGGTGGACACGACTCTGATCCGCGCCGTGGCGGCGGGCGGGCGGCCGCTGCGTCCGGCGCAGCCGACCTTTTGGGGCGGCTATTCCGGCTATGTCGCCGACCCCGACGGCCACCCCTGGGAGATCGCCCACAATCCCGGCTTTCCCTTCGATGCGGCCGGCCGCATCGTTCTGCCGGACTGAGCCGGCAGCGCGCTCATGTAGGGTCCGCATCGACGGGGCGGCCGGCGTGTCGCTCCGGCGGCACCGAGCCGGGAGAGGCCGGGCGGGCTACCGCCCGTGAGGTTCAGTTGCCGCCGAGCAGCGGGGCAAGTTCCTTGTCGAGCTGCTCCGGGCTCATCGCGCCCGACACCTTCTTGCCGTTGATGAAGAAGGTCGGGGTCGAGTCGATACCGAGCTCGGCGCCGCGCTTGGCGACCTCGTCGATCTGGCCGGCCAGCTTGGTGTCGTTGAGGCAGGCGTTGAACTGTTCTTCGGTCATGCCGCTCTGCTTGGCGATGGCAAGCAGTGCCTGCGCCGGATTGTTCGAGAACGCCCAGTTCTTCTGGGTTTCGAACAGCGTGTCGGTCATCGGGTAATATTTGCCCTCGCCGCCGCAGCGCGCCAGCATGAACGCCGCCTTGGCGACGATGTCGAGCGGGAATTCGCGCAGGATGAAGCGCACCTTGCCGGTGTCGATATATTTCTCCTTGAGCACCGGGTAGGTCGTCTCGTGGAAATGCGCGCAGTGACCGCAGGTCATCGAGGCATATTCGACGATGGTCACCGGCGCGTCGGCCTTGCCCAGCACCTGGTCGGGCAGGGCGCCGGGCGCCATCAGTTTGGCTGTGTCGACCGTCTGCGCCTCCGCGCGCCCGATCAGGCTTCCGGCGAGGGTACCGAAGGCGGCAAGGGAGAGGGCGAGGGTGCCAACACCTTCGAGGAAGCGACGGCGGTCGATCATTGTCGGTCTCCAGAAGCAGCCGGACATGTCCGCCGGCCTGAATGTCTGTGCGTAGGCCCGCGCCTTGCGCCCTTCTTCTAGCGCGTACAGCCAGGGCGGCGTCATGGCAACGGGGGGGTGCCGGCGCACGCCTCACCGCTGCGTGAAGCCCCGTCCCGTGCCCCGCTTCTCCCGCGTCACCAGCGCGCCGAGCCGGGCGAGGGCGGTGGCGAGCGCGTCGTCCTCGAAGGAGCCGGCGGTCGCGGCGATTCGCTGCCGGGCGGCGCCGCATTCGGCCGCGTCCGGCTCCTGGAAGCGGAAGCGCGGGCGCGGACGCGGCACCGGGCCCTGCTTCAGCGCCAGCCGGCCGATGCAGCGCCAGCCGAAATAGCGGTTGACCCGGTCGATGACGACCGGCGCGTCGTGCTGCAATTCGATGGCGAAGCCGCCTTCCACGCGTATATGCAGCACGCCGGGCTCGCCGCTGTCCGGTCGTGACGGCCAGGCGAGCTTGATCGGCACCGCCCGCGCCGCCAGCGCGTCGCCGACAATATCGGCCCAGCGGGTGACGATCTCCACCGAAGCGAGGCCGCGCCGGCGGCAGCATTCGGCAATGGCGCCGTCGATCAGGTCGGCGAGAGGACGGGTGTGGGAGCGCGGGGCCATCTCAACTCATGTCTTGCCCGGCGCGGCCGAAGCGGCCACGGTGCGGGCGTTCTGCCTGAGGATCGCATGCCCGCCGCCGCCAATCCAGCCGCCCCCGCCGCCGCGTCCGCCGCTGCCCTTGCCGTTCCCGATCCCGGCGCGCTGCTCGCCTGGTATGACCGGCATCGTCGGCGCCTTCCCTGGCGCGCGGCGCCCGGCACGCAGCAGGACCCCTACCGGGTGTTCCTCTCCGAGATCATGCTGCAGCAGACCACCGTCGTGACGGTCGCGCCATACTACGCGAACTTCCTGCGCCGCTGGCCGACGGTCGCCGCGCTGGCGGCGGCGCCGCTGGAGGAGGTGCTCTCCGCCTGGGCGGGGCTTGGCTATTATGCCCGTGCCCGCAATCTTCATGCCTGCGCCAGAGCCGTGGTCGAGCACCATGGCGGCCAGTTCCCATCCGAGGAGGCGGCGCTTCTCGCCCTGCCGGGCATAGGCCCCTACACGGCGGCGGCGATTGCCGCCATTGCCTTCGAGCGCCGCGCCGCGCCGGTCGACGGCAATTGGGAGCGGGTGGTGTCCCGCCTTTTCGCGGTTGAAGAGGCGCTGCCCAAGGCGCGCGCCCGGCTGCGCCCGCTGGCGGTCAGCCTGCTGCCGGCCGCGCGCCATGGCGATTTCGCCCAAGCGATGATGGACCTCGGCGCCACGATCTGCACGCCGCGCAAGCCGGCCTGCGCACTTTGCCCGTGGCAGAGCCGCTGTGCCGCCCGCGCCGGCGGCGCGCCGGAGCGTTATCCCGTGAAAGCCGCGAAGGCCGCGCGGCCGACCCGCCAGGGCGTGGCCTTCCTCGCCGTGCGGGCGGATGGTGCTGTGCTGGTGCGCTCGCGGCCGCCGAAAGGCCTGCTGGGCGGGATGAGCGAGGTGCCGTCGACGCCTTGGGAGCCCGGCGGCGTCGCCCTTCCCGCGGCGCATGCTCCGGTCAAGGCGTCGTGGACGGCGCTCAACGCCACCGTCACCCATGTGTTCAGCCATTTCGCGCTGGAACTGCAACTCTGGCGGGCGGACCTGCCGGCCGGCCAGCCCGCGCCGGCGGGCCATCGCTGGGTCGCGCCGCAGGGTTTCGATGCCGAGGCGTTTCCGTCGGTCATGCGCAAGATTCTGGCCCATGCCGGCTCGACACCGGCGCCGGCGAGATAGGATTACGCCGGTGTGAATGAACCTTTGCGCTCCGGGATCGTTGTTCCTGCAAGCCGCACGAGCGGATCAAAACAGGAGATGACGACCATGGGTAGCACGATGGACAAGACCAAGGGGATGGGCAACGAGGCCATGGGCAATGTGAAGCAGGGCGTCGGCAAGGCGACCGGCTCCGAGCGTCTTCAGGCCGAAGGCAAGGTGCAGGAACTTAAGGGTGAGGCCCAGCAGGCCAAGGGCGAGATCAAGGAATCGGTGAAGAAGGCCGGCAATCTCTGAACCGCACACCTTTAATGCCAAGGCCGCCCGGATGGGCGGCCTTTTTGTTTGTGTCCAGGATGGGAAGAGCCGCCTATTCCGCCGCCATTGCCATTTCCGAGCGGACGACCGCGCGCAGCGAATCGATGGGGCGCAGCCCTTCGCGGGTGGCGATGTGCCAATAGGTCCAGCCATTGCAGGCCTCGATGCCCTGCGCAATCGCACCGGCACGGTGGATGGAGCCGATCTGCCCCAGCCCCGGCGCCGTCTCCAGCGACAGCGTGCCGTCGGCCCGTACCAGCGCGCGGACCTTCGCCTTGGCGTCGGTCAGCAGCGTGCCGGGGGCCAGCAGGCCCCGTTCCACCAGCGCGTTGAAAGCGATGCGCGGCGCCTCGCGCGCCGTCGGTGCCGGCACCAGAGCGAGATCGGGCAGCGGCTCCACCGCGTCGATTCGCGCCTGCGCGGCGTCGGCATAGGTGGAATCGCGCTCGATGCCGACGAAATGCCGGCCCAGCCGCTTGGCTACCGCCGCCGTCGTGCCCGAGCCGAGGAAGGGATCGAGCACCACATCGCCCGGCTTGGACGCGGAGAGGATGACGCGGGCGAGCAGCGCCTCCGGCTTCTGCGTCGGATGAACCTTGTGCCCGGTCTCATCCTTCAGCCGCTCATGGCCCGAGCAGATCGGGAACAGCCAGTCGGAGCGCATCTGCACATCCTCATTGGCCGCCTTCAGCGCCTCGTAATTGAACGTGTAGCCCTTGGCGCCCGGCTCTCGGGCCGCCCAGATCAGCGTCTCATGCGCATTGGTGAAGCGCCGGCCGCGGAAATTCGGCATCGGGTTGGTCTTGCGCCAGACGATGTCGTTGAGAATCCAGAAATCGAGGTCCTGCAGCAGCGACCCGACCCGGAAGATGTTGTGATAGGAGCCGATCACCCACAGCGTGCCTGTGGGCTTGAGCACCCGGCGCACCGCCAGCAGCCAGGCGCGGGTGAAGGCGTCATAAGCCTCGAAACTGTCGAACTTGTCCCAGGCATCGTCGACTGCGTCGACCCGACTGTCGTCGGGCCGCTTCAGTTCGCCCTGAAGCTGGAGATTATAGGGTGGATCGGCGAAGACGAGATCGACCGACGCGGCGGGAAGCCGCGACAAAGCGGCGACGCAATCGCCGCGGATGATGCTGTCGAGGGGCAGCTGGGAGGGCAGGCCAGCGGAACGGGCAATGCCGGATCGGGGAGCCCTTTGGGCCTCCCCGTTGCGAACGACCTTCATGAACGCTCTACCCTACTCGTACAGGACGCAACGGAACTCGTGTATCCACAATCTCCGCCGGACAGGGTAAAGACCGGGTAAAGCGATGCCGCCAAAAGTGCATTCATCGAAGCCGGGCGCCGGGGCATCCGCGGCGACGGCCTCGCATCCCATCGGCGCGACCCCGCAGCGCTGGCATGGCGACCGCCTGCTCGGCCGCTCGCTGCGCTTCACCGTGACGGTCATGGCGCCGATGGCGGCCGGGCTGGCGCTGCACCAGAACTACTGGGTCGGCTATGCCCTCCTCACCTGCATTCTCGGCTTCACGCTCGATACGGGCGGCTCGGCCCGTCACCGCGCGGTGCTGTTCGCCGTGGCCGGGGCCGTGATACTCGCTGGCGCCACGCTTGGTAGCGGCGTTGCGGGCCACGTCTGGTTGACGGCGACGGCGCTGGTCGTGACCGCCGCGCTCTATGCGCTGGTGGAGGCGGTGCATCCGAGCGCCGCCTTCGCGGCACGTTTCTTCTGTCTTGCCACCGCAATCGCCGCGCTCGACGTGCCGTTTCAGCCCGGCGATATCGGCGTGGTGGCCGTGTTCTCGCTCTATGCGTGGCTGGTCTCGGTGGGATGGGATGTGACGACCGGACTGTGGCGGCCCTCGACCGCGCCGACGCTGGCCGCGATCCTCGCCCATGTCAGGGATACGCAGCAGGAGCGGCTGCTTTTCGCCGGCATCGTCGCGCTGGCCGTGGCGTTCGCCTTCATGACGGGGCGGCTGCTCGGCCTGCCGCATCCGCATTGGGCGGTGTTCGCGGTGGTGATCGTGCTGCGCGACGACACCCAGTTCAGCCGCCGCATGATGATCGATCTGGTGCTGGGCACGGTGCTCGGCGCGGGGGCAGCGGTTGTCTATGGCGGGCTGGTGACCTCCCCCGCCGGGCTCATGGTCGGGCTCACCCTTGCCGCCCTGGTGCGCTGGCCGGGGCAGAATCTGCACGGTGCGCTGGGCATGGCGGCGATGGCGGCCTTTGTCATCCTGCTGCTGCAGCTGGTGGGCACATTGATGCATGTGCCTATGCACGCGGCAGGGGATCGCGTGGCCGACATCACGCTCGGCTGTGCCTTCGCACTGGCAGCGCTGGTGATCAATGCGCGCCTGCGCCGCTGGCGCGGCTGGGAGGAGGCGTGACCGCAGCGGGCGCCGCGCCGGCCCGAGGCGCGAAATAGCCAGCAAACCGCAACATGTCGTGGATCGGGCGCGCTCCGCCACTTGAACTTGTGGCCGGCGGCCGGCACCTTAGGCCCATGAAATTCACCCGCCTGCGTCTCACCGGCTTCAAGACCTTCGTCGAGCCGACCGAAATGCTGATCGAGCCCGGCCTTACTGGCATTGTGGGCCCGAATGGCTGCGGCAAGTCCAATCTTGTTGAGGCCATGCGCTGGGTGATGGGCGAGAGCTCCTACAAGGCGATGCGTGCCGAAGGGATGGACGACGTCATCTTCGGCGGCTCCACCACGCGCCCGGCGCGCAATACCGCCGAGGTGGTGCTGGTGGTCGATAATGGCGACCGCTCGGCCCCGGCCGTGTTCAACGATGCGGACATGCTGGAAATTTCCCGCCGCATCGAGCGCGAGGCGGGTTCCTCCTACCGTATCAACGGGCGCGAGGCGCGCGCCCGCGACGTGCAGATCCTGTTCGCCGACGCCTCTTCCGGCTCGCGTTCGCCTTCCATGGTACGGCAGGGGCAGATCGGCGAAATCGTCGGCGCCAAGCCCACCGCCCGGCGCCGCCTGCTGGAAGAAGCCGCCGGCGTCGCCGGCCTGCATGCGCGCCGGCACGAGGCGGAAATGCGCCTGCGGGCGGCGGAAACCAATCTGACGCGGCTTGAGGACGTCATCGGCCAGATTTCCGGCCAGCTCGACGCGCTGCGCCGCCAGTCGCGGCAGGCCTCGCGCTACCGGGTGCTCTCCGCCGATATACGCAAGGCCGAAGCCGCACTGCTGTGGTTACGCTGGCTGGAGGCGGAGGCAGGGCTCGGGGAAGCGAGCCGGGCGCTTGATCTCGCCGTGCGCGAAGTTGCCGCCCGGACCGTGCAGCAGGGCGAAGCCGCCCGCGCCGCCGCCGTGGCCGCGCACGGCATTCCCGCTCTGCGCGAGGCCGATGCGGCGGCCGCCGCCGCGCTTCAGCGGCTGACCCTTGCCCGTGGCGAACTCGACCGTGAAGAAGCGCGGGCCGGAGCCCGCCGGGAGGAATTGGACCGCCGCCTCGCTCAACTCGGCGGCGACATGGAGCGCGAGCGGGCACTGGAACAGGACGCGGGCGAGATGCTGGAGCGCCTCGCCCAGGAGGCCGAGGAACTCGCCATCGCCCAGGAGCAGGCGGCGCAGCTGGAAGACGAGGCGCTGGCCCGCAATGGCGAGGCGGTGGCGCGTCTTGCGGAATCCGAGCGCGCCTTTGCCGATGCGACGGCTGCCAATGCTGAAGCGACCGCGCGGCGCGGGGCGATGGAACGCGCGCTGCGCGAGGCAGGCGAGCGCCTGTCGCGGCTCGACCGCGATGTAGACGTGCTGGCGGGCCAGAAGCGGCAGCTGGAATCCCATGTCGATGCCGCCCGCCTCGACGAGCGTCGCGAGCGTGCCGAAGCGGCGCAGGACGCCTTCGCAGCCGCCGAGGCGGCGGCGCAGGAGGCCGAGAACGCCCATGCGGTGGCCCGCGCCGCGCTCGACCAGGCCCGCCGTCCGCTCACAGAGGCGGAACGGGCGGCCCAACGGCTTGATACGGAAGCGCGCACCCTCGCCAAGCTGCTGGATGTCGGCACGCCGCGGCGTTGGTCGCCGGTGCTCGACTTCATCGAGGTGGCACGGGGCTATGAGGCCGCGCTTGGCGCCGCGCTCGGCGATGATCTCGATGCACCCTCCGACAGCGAGGCGCCGGTGCACTGGACTCTGGTCGCCCCCCTCGGCGACGCGCCGCTGCCCGAGGGCGCCGAGCCGCTTGCCGACCATGTGGTCGCACCCAAGGTGCTCGCCCGCCGGCTGGGCCAGATCGGCGTGGTCGATCGCAATGACGGCCCGCGCCTCGCCGTCCAGCTAAAGGCCGGACAACGCCTCGTCTCCCGCGAGGGCGACCTGTGGCGCTGGGACGGCCTCGTTGCCGCCGCCGACGCGCCCACCGCCGCAGCCCGGCGGCTGGCGGAGCGCAATCGCCTCGCCGATATCGAAGCGCAGCTTGAAGGCGCCCGTCTTGAAGTGACGCGGCATCGCCGCGGCCTGGAGGCGGCGGAGGCCGCGCTGCGCGCCGCCGGTGCCCGCGAAAACGCCGCCCGCGAAGCCCGCCGCGCGAGCCTGCGGGCGATGGAGGGTGCACGGGACGAACTTGCCCGTGCCGAACGCGCCGCCGCCGAGCAGTCAGCCCGGCTCGCCGCGCTCGGTACCAATCTGGCGCGGCTGCAGGAAGAGCGCGAGATTGCCGCGATAGCGCTGGAGGAAGCGCGCGCCGATATGGCCGACCAGCCTCCACCGGCGCAAGGCGAGGCGCAACTGGCGGAGATTCGCGCCCGCGTCGCTCAGGACCGCGCGGTGCTGGCGGAAACGCGCGTGCGCGCGGATGCGCTGGTGCGCGAGCGTGACCAGCGTCTGCGGCGCCTCGCGCTCATCGCCCAGGAGCGTGCCTCCTGGGAAGCGCGGGCCGGCGGCACGGGCGCGCGCGTTGCCGCGCTCGAGGCGCGCCTCGCGGAAGCTGCCCATGAGCGCGAGGAACTGGACGATGCGCCCGTGCGCTTCGCCGCCCGCCGGCGCGCTCTGCTCGACGAGATTGCCCGCGCGGAAGCGGCGCGCCGCGAGGCGGCCGACCGGCTGGCGAGCGCCGAATCGCTGCAGGTGGAGGGCGACAAGCTCGCCCGTGCCACGCTCGACGCGCTGGCCGCCGCGCGCGAGGAAAGCGCCCGTGCCGAGGCGCGGGTCGAGGCGGCGCGCCAGCGCCGGGAGGCGCTTGCGCGTGAGATGGCGGAGGCGCTCGACGGCCCGCCTGAGACCGCCCGCGAGATCGCCGGCTTCGCACCCGATAGCCCGATGCCGGTGCTGGCGGAGCTGGAAACCGAACTCGGCCGGTTGAGGGCCGACCGCGAGCGGCTCGGCGCGGTGAATCTGCGCGCCGAAGAGGAACTGGCCGAGATCGAGACCCAGCAGAAGGGCCTCACCGGCGAGCGCGACGATCTCACCGAAGCGATAAAGCGGCTGCGCCAGGGCATTTACAGCCTCAACCGCGAGGCGCGCGAGCGGCTGCAGGCCAGTTTCAATGTCGTCGACGGGCATTTCCGCCAACTCTTCACCACGCTTTTCGGCGGCGGCGAGGCGCAACTGGTGCTCACCGATTCGGACGATCCGCTGGAAGCTGGCCTCGACATCATTGCCAAGCCGCCTGGCAAGAAGCCGCAATCGCTCTCGCTGTTGTCCGGCGGCGAACAGGCGCTGACCGCGATGGCGCTGATCTTCGCCGTGTTCCTCACCAATCCTGCGCCGATTTGCGTGCTGGACGAGGTAGATGCGCCACTCGACGATTCCAACGTCGAGCGCTTCTGCAATTTGCTCGACGAGATGCGCCGCCTCACCGAGACGCGCTTCGTCACCATCACCCACAACCCCATCACCATGAGCCGGATGAACCGGCTGTTCGGCGTCACCATGGCCGAGCGCGGGGTCTCCAAGCTGGTCTCCGTCGACCTTGCGACCGCAGAGCGCTTCCTTGAGGCGAGTTGATCGCGCCATACGCGGCTCGGGTACGGGTAATTTCGGATGCACAGCTGGCATGCCAAAAACATGGCTGCCCCCTTCCCTTGGTGCGGGAAGCGATCGAAACGCCTGCGACAGAGCGTCCACACTTTGCTTTTGTCATTGTTTTGCAATGACTTAAAAGATGCGATCACATCCTTGACACCCCTAGGGGCGAACACTATGGTGCGCCCGTCTTCGGGGTCGGGAAATCCTTCTCCGGTCAGGCTTGAGTGCGGATGATGGACGACCGAGACAAGACGGACGGCCATGGCGACTCGGGGCAGCCGGATGTTTCCGACGCTGAGCTATCCGGCCGGTTGCGCGGGCTGGGCAGTGCGCTGGACAAGGTGCAGGCCGAGCGGCAAGCCGAAAAGAAGGCTTCCGCCGGTGCGGACAGGGCATCCTCTTCGGCCGGCATGGCGCTGGCGTTTCGGCTCGGTGCCGAATTCGTCGCGGGTGTGCTGGTCGGCGCCGGTCTGGGCTGGGCGATCGATCGTTTCCTCGGCGTCGCGCCGTGGGGAATGATTGTCTTCATTCTGCTCGGCTTCGGCGCGGGCATTGTGAACATGATGCGCGCGGCCGGAGAGTTCGGCCGCAAGGGTCCGCCGCAAGGTGGCGCCTGAGAGATCTCGGTGACGGCCTGTGCCGGGCGCCAAAGAACAAGACGGTGCCGCCTCGGCGGTGCTTGAGATGGGGGCGGGCGCCCATGGCGCCGCGTGTTGAGGGCAGCGACCGGCGATGGCCAGCGGCAACGTGATCGATCCGATCCATCAGTTCCAGATCCACAAGATCGTGGAATTGGGGCAGCCTGGCGGCGTCGAGCTCGCCTTTACCAATTCCGCCGCCTTCATGTTCGGCATCGTGGCGCTGGTGTTTTTCTTCCTCACCTTCGCCACCCGCGGCCGCACGCTGGTTCCCGGCCGGCTGCAGTCGATGGCGGAACTCTCCTATGAGTTCGTGGCCTCCACCGTGCGCGGCTCGGCCGGCAATGAGGGGATGAAGTTCTTCCCCCTCGTCTTCTCGCTCTTCATCTTCGTGCTGACCGCCAACATGGTCGGTATGATCCCCTATGCCTTCACCGTCACCAGCCATCTGATCGTCACCGCCGCCCTCGCGCTGCTCGTCATCCTGACGGTCATCATCTACGGCTTCGTACGTCACGGCACTCATTTCCTGCATCTCTTCGTGCCGTCGGGCGTGCCGGCTTTCCTGCTGCCCTTCATGGTCGTGATCGAGGTCATTTCCTTCCTCTCCCGGCCTATCAGCCTTTCGCTGCGTCTCTTCGCCAACATGCTCGCCGGCCACATCGCGATGAAGGTGTTCGCCGGCTTCATCGTGATGATGACGGCCTCCGGCGTGGTCGGCTGGTTCGGCGCCGTGCTGCCGCTCTTCATGGTGGTGGCGCTGACGGCTCTCGAATTTCTGGTCGCCGCCCTGCAGGCCTATGTGTTCGCGGTGCTGACCTGCATCTATCTCAACGACGCGCTGCACCCCGGTCACTGAGCCGCGCGTCGCGGGACACCCATCCAGCCTTTCAACCAATCTGACTATTCCAACAGGAGAAGATCATGGAAGCGGAAGCCGCCAAGTTCCTCGGCGCCGGTCTCGCCACGCTCGGCATGGGTCTCGCCGCCATCGGCGTCGGCACCATTTTCGGCAATTTCCTCTCGGGCGCCCTTCGCAACCCGTCGGCGGCTGACGGCCAGTTCGCCCGCGCCTTCATCGGTGCGGCGCTCGCCGAAGGTCTGGGCATCTTCTCGCTCGTCGTCGCCCTCGTCCTCCTCTTCGTGGTCTGATGCTTCTCCCCCACCTGCGCGGGCCTCAGCGGGCTCCGCGCGGGCGGGACGAGACGTCATCAGCCCTGATCGAGGAAGTCTGAACCCATGTCCGAGCCCAACGGTCCGGCCGCTATCATTGTCGCCCAGGCGTCGCCCGGCACACAGCCGGCCGCGAGTGGTGTGGAGATTGCCGTGCCCGCAGCAGAAGCACACGGTAGCAACTTCCCTCCCTTCGACGTTCACACCTTTCCTTCGCAGCTCCTCTGGCTGGTGATTGCGTTTGCCGCGCTCTACCTGCTGATGAGCCGCATCGCCCTGCCGCGCATCGCCACGATTCTCGAAGAGCGGCATGACCGCATCGCCGACGATATCGAGGAAGCCGGCAAGCTGAAGGCGGAAAGCGAAGCGGCGGCCGAAGCCTATGAGAAGGCGCTGGCCAGCGCCCGCAACAAGGCCCATGGCATTGCCACGGAGACCCGCGACAGGTTGGCGGCCGATGCCGAAGCGCGCCGCAAGGCGCTGGAAGCCGAGCTGAACGTCAAGCTCGCCGCCGCCGAAGTGCAGATCGCCGCCACCAAGACCTCGGCTATGGCCAATGTCCGCGGCATCGCGGTCGACGCGGCCGGCGCCATCGTCAACACGCTGATCGGCACCACGCCCGCGCCGAGCGCGGTCGAGGAGGCGGTCGACACCGCCATAAAGGGCTGAGGAGCGCACCATGGGTAGCGATACTTTCTGGGTCGCCGTCGCCTTCGTCATCTTCTTCCTCCTGCTCGCCCGGGCGGGTGCCTTCTCCGGCATAGCCGCCAAGCTCGATTCCCGCGGCGATCGCATTCGCCACGAACTCGAAGAGGCGCGCCGGCTGAAGGAAGAGGCGCAGAAGCTCGTCGCCGAGTATAAGCGGCGCCAGCGCGAGGCCGAGGAAGAAGCCGAGGCGATCGTCACCACGGCCAAGGCCGAGGCCGAGCGTCTCGCTTCCGAGGCCAAGCAGAAGCTCGAAGATCTGATCCTTCGCCGCACCAAGATGGCGGAGCAGAAGATCGCTCAGGCCGAGGCGCAGGCGCTTGCCGAAGTGAAGGCCGCCGCCGCCGACGCGGCGGTTAAGGCTTCGGAAATCCTGCTGGCCGCGCAGCTCACTGGCCGCGACGCCGACCGGGTTCTCGACGCTGCGGTGGCCGAGGTGAAGTCGAAGCTCAACTAGGCTTTCGAGGCTGTTGAATAGGGAAAGCCCGGTTTCGCGCCGGGCTTTTTCTTGTCGCGAGAATGGTGCTATGTTGCCACTGCGATTGGATGCTGGATTGAGCGATGGCCGATTTTTGGGTCTATGAGAACCGGACACATAGCTATGTCCGTGTCCATCGCCGGAACTGCTGCATGTGCAATAATGGGCGCGGCCTAAAGGCTAGCGCGCCGGATCCCAACGCACGCTGGCACGGCGTCGAGACCCGCGAAGAGGCGGCGCTTCTGGCGCGCCGACTCGGTCAGGCCGTGATCGCGCAATGCGCCACCTGCGGTGAATGATCGGCCTGGCGGGCGGCGCTGCCGCTGGGACTGCGCTGCCTCGCATGTCAGCTGCCCATAAAGGCGACGTCGCCCGTGGCGAGATCGTAAACGCCACCCGCTATTCGCACCTTGCCCTCCGACACGGCGCTGGAAACCAACGAGCGCTCCTTCGCCAGCCGCTCCATTGAATAGACGACGTTCTGCCGTATAGCGGCGGCCACGGGGTCGGCAGGAGCCGCGGCAAGGGCGGTACGGACCGGTACGCCTAGATGCTCGACCAGCGCCGGAAGATGACCGGGAAGGGTTTCGTGCTTCTGCTCGACGGCTACCGCGGCGGTGAGAGCTCCGCAGCTCGAGTGGCCGAGCACGACGATGACCGGCACGCCAAGATGCTCGACCGCATACTCCATGCTGGCGAGGCCCTCCTCATCGACGAAATTGCCGGCGACGCGGATGATGAACAGCCGGCCCGGCGCCTGGTCGAACACATATTCGGGGGCGACGCGCGAATCGGCGCAGGCGAGCACGATAGCGACCGGATGCTGGCCCTCGGCCAGTGCGGCGCGGTTGGCGAGGAAATCCGTACAGGTCTGCACGCCGCGCACATGGCGGGCATTGCCGGCCGCCAGATCCTTCATCACCTGATCGGGCGATGGTGCAGTCGAGGGGGTGATCGTGGCGGCAGCCTGGCCCGCCCAAGACAAGGCGCTGGCGGAGAGAGCGATGGAGGTTGCGCCCCACAGGAACGTTCGGCGCGAGAGGGGGGACCGGGTCCGACATTCTTGGCACATGGGATGGCGTCCTTGACGCCGGCCCTGCAGGACGCGGCGCGACTGAGGGTTGGCGCGGACGGCGGTGCCGATCCCAACTCGTCAGGTCACGCCGCCGTAGCGGCCAAGATGCGCGGCGAGGCTTCCCCTAGGCTGACTTCCGCGCAGAGTGGCGACTCAGCTGGTCCACCGCCGGGGGCGGTAGAAAGTGTGCTCGCCAATGCGATCAAGCTTGCGCATCTCGCGGATCCAGTTCGGCCGCACCGAGCGCGCATGGTAGTGCGTGGCGCGCCCCACCTTCTCGTCCCAGACTCGGCCTTCCAGCATGTCGCTGGCGATTTCTTTCGCCTGATCCCACAGCGCCGGCT
The DNA here is from genome assembly GCF_030813495.1 of Ancylobacter polymorphus. Taxonomy (GTDB): domain Bacteria; phylum Pseudomonadota; class Alphaproteobacteria; order Rhizobiales; family Xanthobacteraceae; genus Ancylobacter; species Ancylobacter polymorphus. The sequence continues at coordinate 505,053 of NZ_JAUSUI010000002.1, forward strand.
CGGTGACCACGTCGCGGACATTGTCGCAGGCGAAGGTGAACTGACAGGCGAAACGACGATGGGCGTTCTGGTAGACGGCCCGGCAGATGTCGGCGGGATAATAGCCGGAGAAGACGCGGTTCATCACCACCTGCGCCACCGCCACCTGGCCACGATAGGGCTCGCCCCGACTCTCAAAATAGACCGCTTCGGCCAGACATTTCTCCGCCCGCACCCGGCGTTTGCCAGCGAGACCGAGCCGTTCGGCCGGCGTCGGTCCGAGCATGTTACGCGCGAGCTTGTCCTCCGCTTTCTGCGCCTCGGTGGTGCCGGCGTCGCCGCCGGGCAGCGCGGTCATGTGCAGGAAGGGCTGCGGCGGCAGGGCATTCTCCGTGAGGCCGAAGATGAAGGCTCTCTGGCGGTAAAGCGGCAGCGCCGGGTCGGCCTCATCGGCCGAAGATGAAACCGGCGCAGGGCCGTCGAGCGCAGCGGCGACCGCACCATCAGAGGGCAGCGACACTGTTCCTTCGTCCACGGCGCCGAGGAGCGCGGCGTGCTGTTCCAGCTGGGCGGGATCGCCCGTGGGGTCGCCGGCCGGTACGGCGTAGAATTCCTCGTCATCGGACGACGCCAGCGGGCCGGCGTCATCGGCGTCGAGTGGATCGGTGCCGGTGCCGGCAAATCCGGCTGGCTCTGTGCCGATGCTGGTGCCGGTAGCGGTGAAGCCGGCGCCTTCGGAGGGCGTTGCGGTGCCGGCCCCGGCGAGGCTCGCCGGCGTGGCCACGCCGGAGACCGCGAGCGGATCGACATCGAGCGGCGCCATTGGCGTGAGCGCCAGCCGGTCGGCTTTGCGGGCCCGGTTGATGTCGATGGCAAGTGCCGCCTGCGGCGGGGAAGCGATCTCGGTAGGGGCCAGCAGGGCGGAGCGGCTCGGCCAGGCGAAGGTGGAGGCCTTCAGCAGCCGCACGGGCTCGCCGAGGACCGAAATGCGGGCGCGTTCGGCAACGCCGGGCTGGTGAGTTAGTCGGCTCAATATATCCTGACGGCCGATGCTCGTCGCGCCGACGACGAAGAGGGCCAGCGCGCACGCACCGGTAACCCCCATCCTGTGAACGCGCGCTGAGAACCGCATGTCCGCCCGCCGCCTTAACGCCACTCGACCCGTCGGAAGCCTCCGCGTGCCCGCTTTGCCACAGGCAAGGGCGGGTGCGTCCGGCGTCTCAGTTGTCGCGCATTAACCTTGCCCGACCGTTAATGACGCTTTGGGAAACGCAGGCGTGTGGCGGTCAGCTGTGGCGGGGGGCGGCCGCGCGGCGCAGGCGGTCGGCGATCGCCTCCCCGAGTCCATGGCCGGGCAGAGGCACCACCGCGATGCCGCGTGCGCCTACACGGTCGAGATCGCGCAGGAAGGCGAAGAGGTTGGCCGCCGCCTCCACCAGGTCTCCGGCCGGGCTGAGATCGCGCACCACGGCCGCCCTTTCGCTACCCGCGGGGCGGGCGCCGGCGAACGTGAGCACGGCTTCGCCCGGCAGCACCTCCTGCGCGTCCAGCCGCACCGGCACGGAAGGGGCATAATGCGAGGCCAGCATGCCGGGGGCGAGCGGCGCGTCGTCATGGGCCGCAGCCTCGGCAGCACGGTCGGCGAGGGGGCTGCCGAGCGCCGCTTCAATCGCCTCGCGCGGCAGGCCGCCGGGCCGCAGCATCACAGGGCTCTCGCCGGTGCAGTCGAGAATGGTGGATTCGACCCCGACCGAGCAGGGGCCGGCGTCAAGAATCAGATCGATACGTCCGTCGAGATCGGCATAAACATGTGCCGCCGTGGTGGGAGACACATGGCCGGAGCGGTTGGCGCTGGGGGCGGCGATGGGGCGGCCGGCGGCCGCCAGCACCGCCTGCGCGACCGGGTGTGCCGGCACCCGCAGGGCGATGCTGGCGAGGCCGGCGCGTGCAAGGGCGCAGGTGGCCTCCTCCAGCGCCGGCACGACCAGAGTCAGCGGGCCCGGCCAAAAATGGCGGGCAAGCGTATCCGCTGCGGGGGTAAGGAGCCCGACCTGCCCCGCCGCCGCGAGGTCCGGCACATGGGCGATCAGCGGGTTGAATCTCGGCCGCCCTTTGGCGGCATAGAGGCTTGCAACAGCGCGGGGATCGGTCGCGTCGCAGGCGAGGCCGTAAACGGTCTCCGTCGGCAGTGCCACCAGCCCGCCGGCGCGCAGCAGGCGCGCGGCCTCGGCGATGCCGGCGGCGTCCGCCGGGATGACGCGTGTCATGCGCACGGTCATCTCCGTTTCGTCGCTGCTATTCTCGTCCACCGCTTGCATCTCCCGCTCAGGCGCGCTCCGATAGGACGTCACGCCGGGCCGGTCAACGGCGGGTCCGGTTCGCTCCCGCGCGCTGGGTCTGCCCGGAATCCGCAGGTGCAAGGCTGGCCCCCCACGGCGCCGTGGCATATCGTCCACCAGCCGCCGGGCCTGAACAATGAACGGCCGGAACGACCAAGGACGCCAAAGGAACGCCATGACCACGCTGCTGATCGCCCACGACGCCTGCCTTGACCATCTCACGCCCTCCGGTCATCCCGAGCGGCCGGATCGGGTGCGCGTGCTGAATCGGGTGTTCGAAGGCGAGCAGTTCGCCACGCTGGCGCGCGAGCAGGCGCCGGTGGCCGCGCGCGAGGACATTGTGCGGGTGCATCCCGAAGATTACGTCGCCGCGCTGGAAGAGGCGATGCCGGATGAAGGCATGGTGCGGATCGACGGCGACACGGTCATGTCGCCCGGCACCGGCGAGGCGATCTGGCGCGGCGTCGGCGGCGCGGTGCTCGGGGTCGACGAGGTTCTGTCCGGAAAGGTGGACAATGCCTTCGTCTCGATGCGACCGCCCGGCCACCACGCCGAGACGCGGACCCCGATGGGCTTCTGCCTGTTCAACAATGTCGCCATCGCTGCCCGCCATGCCCAGAAGGTGTACGGCATCGGCCGCGTCGCCATCGTTGATTTCGACGTGCATCACGGCAATGGCACGCAGGAGATCTTCTTCTCCGATCCGAGCGTGATGTATGCCTCCACCCACCAGATGCCGCTCTTTCCCGGCACCGGCGCGGTGGGCGAGCGCGGCACGACCGACAACATTGTCAACGCCCCGCTGCGCTCCGGCGACGATGGCGTGCATTTCCGCGAAGCCTTTGAGAGCCGCATCCTGCCGCGCCTGCAGGCCTTCGGTCCGGAACTGCTCATCATCTCCGCCGGCTTCGACGCGCATACGCGCGACCCGCTGGGCAACATCAACTTGCTGGAAGACGATTATACCTGGGTGACGAAGAAGCTGATGGACATTGCCGACAAGCATTGTGGCGGCAAGATTGTCTCGGTGCTGGAGGGCGGCTACGACCTCGAAGGTTTGGCGCGCTCCGCCTCTGCCCATGTCATGGCGCTCATGCGCGGCTAACCGCGAGGGGTGAGTGCGGCGCGTGCGCCCTGTATAAGGGGGCGACTCATCTCAAGGAGAACGCGATGACCGACGCGGCGGACGTGAACGCGCTAAGCTTTGAAAAGGCCCTCGCGGAACTGGAGACCATCGTCGCCAAGCTCGAGGGCGGCAATGTCCCGCTGGAGGAGTCGATCGCGCTCTATGCCCGCGGCGAGGCGCTGAAAGCCCGCTGCGATGCGCTGCTCAAGGACGCCGAAGCGCGGGTCGAGAAGATCACCCTCGGCGCCGATGGCCGCCCGACCGGCATCCAGCCGCTGGACGGTGAGTAAGCCGAACCCTCAGCGCGAGGCACCGCCCATGGCTGTGCGCCTGCGCGCCCACCATCTGCTCTGTGTGCTGAGCTTTGTCGGCAGGGGGTATACGCCCGCTTTCACCGCCAATTACCTGCGCGTTGTTGCCCGCCTGAATGCGGGCGAGCCGGCCGAGCTGGTGGAGGGGCCGGACGATATCTGCGCGCCGATGCTCAAGGAGCAGGGCTCCCATTGCCGCACTGAGAGCGTGGCGGAGCGTGATGCGCAGGCCCGCGCCGCACTCGCGCAACGGCTGGGCCTGGTGCTGGAACAGGGCGGACGGTTCGTCCTGACCGCCGAAAGGCTGTCGCAGATGCGCGCGGCCTATGCCGAAGGCGCGGTGCGAGCTGCCTGCACTGGCTGCGAGTGGGCGGCGTTCTGCACAGACATCGCCGGGCAGGGGTTTGCGGGAACGCGGCTTTCCGGCGTGCGGATCAGCCCGCCCGCCGGCTCTGGCAGTCCGGATTGAATACCCGCACGGATGAGGCCGGGTGGCGGGCCAGCGCCGCCGGCGGGCGTACCGGGCGGCGCACCAGCTCGCCCGCACAGTTCGGGCAGATGCCGCCCAGTACCGCCCCCGCGCAGTCTGCGCAGAAGGTGCATTCGAAGGTGCAGATCATCGCCTCGCGCGAGTCCGGCGCGAGATCGCGGTCGCAGCATTCGCAGCCCGGCCGAAGCTCCAGCATGGGCAGGTCCTTTCCTTCAGTAGACGCCTGGGATCAGCCGTGCCGTGCGGGCGCTGTAGGCACGGTATTCATCGCCGAACGTATCCAGCATCATCTTCTCTTCGCGGCCGATGCGGAAGGCGTAGAGGATGCCGAAGCCAATGAATCCCGCCGGGCCGGCGACCCAGTTCGGGATCAGGATCAACTGCGCCAGCGCCCACAGGAAGAAGGCGGAATACATGGGATGGCGCACATGCCGGTAGACGCCGCCGGTGACCAGCTTGTGCGTATCCTTGATCTCCAGCGTCACCGACCAGTTCTTGCCGAGGTCGCGATGGGTGCGGCGGAAAAGCCACAAGGCCAGCACGAAGGTCAGGGTGCCGAGCGCGAACTGGAGGGACGAATAGGGATAGTTGGCGAAATCGAACACCCGCGAGGTTGCCCACAGCAGCGGCACGATGCCGAGGCCGGCGGTGGAGCAGGAGAGCAGGATGAGCTCGCGCAGCCGATCGCGGGCGTCGACGACGCGCTCGCGCTTCACCTTGCGTTCGAAGGGCAGGCGGATGACGTACCAGCCGATACAGCCGGCGGCCCACACGATCTTGGCGGCGAGGAGAAGGTTCATGAAGCGTCCGTTGGTTCAGGCGATCAGGGAGCCATCCGCCGCGAAGCGGCCGACCGGGCCCTCCGGGCGTGAGGACAGGTCGGCGAAGGTAAGCGGGCCGAGGGCGAACATAAAATAGTCGTAGGGCGCCTTCTGCTCGTTCGCCAGCAGGAACTGGTAGTGCAGCCGCATGGCGTGCCAGCGCAGCCGCCTCAGCTTGGCGTGGGTGAGCATTTCCTTGATATTGGCGTTGCGCAGCAGGGGTTGGCTGGCTTCAGGCTGATCGAAGCTGGCGCGGCGCAGCGTCACCGGGTGGAATTTGTAGAAATTGATCGCGTCGTGCCGCGCCTGATATTCGACCCAGGCAAGCCCCGGGGTCTGCGCGACGCGGGCGGCCTGCCGGCGCACCTTGCCGCCTTTGGCATGCAGGGCGAGCTTGGGAATGGTAGCGCCGCAGGTGAGCAGGTTCACCCGCGTCCGCCCCTGCGCCAAGGCGGGTTCGCGGTCGAGGGCCCGGTCGATCACGCCGAGTATCAGCGTCGCCCCGAGGCTGTGTCCGACGAGGATGATCTCGTCCTGGTCGCCGGCGCGCACCGCCTCCACCAGAACCTCGGCGAAGCGGTCAAGCCGTGCATCGACTGCAGGCGTGGCATCGTGAAGGTAGTCGCGGGCAAGGTCCCAATCGTCGAGCGCCTGATGCAGGCGCCAGTCGCGTCCAGGCCGGCGGAAGAGGCTGAAGAAGGTGGCGATGCCGGCACCGAGCGCAGCGGCCCAAGCGAGCGGGGCCGGCAGGACAAGGCCGGCGCCCCACAGCACGAGCCCGCCCGCGGCGAGCCCGGCGGTGAGGAACAGCGCGGCGATGAGATAGGGAAAGAAGAAGAAGGCGCCGTAGCGGGGGCTCGCGCGGAAATAGCCGCGCGCCGCGCCGCCGCGCAGAAAATCCCAGAGCCCGCCGAAGCCGCGCCACAACCGCACCGGGTCGGACCGGGCGTCGAGCGTCTGGATGATGTCCTCCCAGCGCAGGATTCGGTAGTCGGTTCGGGTCGACCAATTGGGGCCGTTAGCGTCGACTTCCCAGCGGGCATAGGGCTGCGCGCCATTGTCGAGCCGGGGCGATACTATCACCTTGACCGACCACAGTGCGCCGAAGCGCTCGGCCTGATTGGCGAAGCGGCCGTGATGATAGTCCATCTCGGTCGGGTCATGACCGGGGAAGAACAGCATCAGCCGGCGAAAGGTCCGGCCCGCCTGCGGGGCGGCGCCGGGCGCCACGACGGCCCCATGGGCGGGGACATCGGGCGCGGCGCCCCCAGCGGCGGCGTCCGGTCCGTCATCCCTGTCCGTCGTGGCGGTGACTCGTGCTTCCATGCCGCTTTTCTAGAGTAAGCCGGGGTGTGAGGCCAATGTCGTCTGGGTGTGTCCGTCCTGTCTCCACATGCGGTTGGGCGGTTGGCCGGCCTTTGCGGTCGCGCGGGCGTGCGTTGCGCCCCTCGCTATCCTTGTGTATGCCGTTGAACTTCGCTCGGCGGCGCGCGCGCCTGTGCGCGCCTCGGCGGATGTGTTTTCGGAGCCGTTCTTGACCCGTCCCTCCACGCCGCTACTCGACACGATCCGCGAGCCGGCCGATTTGCGCCGCCTGCCGGAGGACCAGCTGCCGCAGATCGCGGCGGAACTGCGCGAGGAGATGATCGACGCGGTTTCCGTGACCGGCGGTCACCTCGGCGCCGGGCTTGGCGTGGTCGAGCTGACCGTGGCGCTGCATCACGTCTTCGACACGCCCAATGATCGGCTGATCTGGGATGTCGGGCACCAGTGTTACCCGCACAAGATTCTGACCGGACGACGCGAGCGCATGCGCACGCTGCGCCAGGGCGGGGGGCTCTCGGGCTTCACTAACCGTGCTGAGAGCGTCTACGACCCGTTCGGTGCCGGCCATTCCTCCACCTCGATCTCCGCCGGGCTCGGCATGGCGGTGGCGCGCGATCTCGCGGGCGATGCCCGCAACGTGGTCTGCGTCATCGGCGACGGCGCGATGTCGGCCGGTATGGCCTATGAGGCAATGAACAACGCCGGGGCGATGGATTCGCGCCTCATTGTCATTCTCAACGACAATGACATGTCGATCGCCCCGCCCGTTGGCGCGATGTCGGCCTATTTGGCGCGGCTTCTCTCCGGTCGCACCTACCGCTCGCTGCGCGAGACCGCGAAGCAGCTCGCCGGCAGCCTGCCGAAGTTCTTCGGTCGCCAGGCGGCGCGGGCGGAGGAGTTCGCGCGCGGGTTCTGGACCGGCGGTACGCTGTTTGAGGAACTGGGGTTCTATTATGTCGGGCCGATCGATGGGCATAATCTGAGCCATCTCCTCCCCATTCTGCGCAATGTGCGCGACGCCGAGACCGGCCCGGTGCTGGTCCACGTCGTGACCCAGAAGGGCAAGGGCTACCCGCCCGCCGAAGCCTCCGCCGACAAATATCACGGCGTCCAGCGCTTCGATGTCGCCACCGGGGCGCAGAAGAAGGCGGCGTCCAATGCGCCGAGCTACACCCGCGTTTTCGCCGACAGCCTGATCGAGGAGGCCCGGCACGACGACAAGATCGTCGCCATCAACGCCGCCATGCCGGCCGGCACCGGGCTCGACCTGTTCGGCGAGGCCTTTCCCGGGCGCACGTTCGATGTCGGCATCGCCGAGCAGCATGCCGTGACCTTCGCCGCCGGGCTGGCGACCGAGGGCTACAAGCCGTTCTGCGCGATCTATTCGACCTTCCTTCAGCGCGCCTACGACCAGATCGTCCATGACGTGGCAATCCAGCGCCTGCCGGTGCGCTTCGCCATCGACCGCGCCGGCCTCGTCGGGGCGGATGGAGCGACCCATGTCGGCGCCTTCGATGTGCCGATGCTCGCCACTCTGCCCGGCATGGTGGTGATGGCGGCCGCCGACGAGGCGGAACTCGTCCACATGGTCGCCACCGCCGCGGCCTTCGACGAGGGGCCGATCGCCTTCCGCTATCCCCGAGGCGAGGGCGTGGGCGTGGAACGCCCGGCCCGCGGTACGCCGCTGGAGATCGGGCGCGGGCGGGTCGTCCGCGAGGGCTCGAAGATCGCCCTTTTGTCGCTCGGCACCCGGCTCGCCGCTTGCCTCGGCGCCGCCGACCAGCTCGCCGGCTTTGGCCTGTCGACCACGGTGGCCGATGCGCGCTTCGCCAAGCCGGTCGACCGCGATCTGGTGCTGCGTCTGGCCCGCGAGCATGAAGTGCTCGTCGTGGTTGAGGAGGGCGCCGTCGGCGGCTTTGGCAGCCATGTCCTGACCTTGCTGGCCGAAGCCGGCGCGCTCGACCGGGGACTGAAGGTGCGCACGCTCGCCTTGCCGGACCGCTTCATCGAGCAGGATTCCCCGGCCAGCCAGATGCATGAGGCTGGCCTCGATGCGGAAGGAATCGTGCGCGGTGTCTTCAATGCTCTGGGCCGCGAGGAAGAAGCCGCGCTCGCGCTGCTGCGCGGCTGATCCGGCCGCGCGCCCGGCATGGTGTCGCCCCCTTCCTCTCCCGCCGGCCGGGACCGCGCCGACCGCGTGCTGGTGGCGCGAGGCTTCTTCGACAGCCGCGCCCGCGCTCAGGCGGCCATTGCCGCCGGGCTCGTCACCGCCTCCGGCAAGCCGGTCGCCAAGGCTTCGGAAACCATCGCCGCCGACGCCGCGATTGAGGCGCGCGAAGCCTATGAATGGGTGTCGCGGGCGGGATTGAAGCTGGAGGCGGCGCTGGACGCGGCGGGGCTTTCCGTCGAGGGCGTGGAGGCGCTTGATGTTGGCGCCTCAACCGGCGGCTTCACGCAGGTGCTGCTGGCGCGCGGAGCGGCGCGTGTGCATGCGGTGGATGTTGGCCACGGGCAATTGCACGCGCGACTACGGGACGAGCCCCGCGTGGTGTCGCTGGAAGGCACCGACATACGTGGCCTCTCTCCCGGCGCGGTGCCGTCCGCAGGGATGATCACCATCGACGTGTCGTTCATCTCGCTGCAGCAGGTGCTGCCGGCGGTGCTTCGGCATGCGGCGCCGGCAGCGCGCCTGGTCGTGCTGGTGAAGCCGCAATTCGAGGTGGGACGCGACAAGCTCTCGAAGGGCGGGATCGTGAGAGATGCTGGTGCCCGCGGCGAGGCGGTCGAGCGGGTCGTCGCACTGTTGCAGGATCACGGCTGGCAGGTGGTGCACCGTCTGCCATCGCCCATTCTCGGTGGCGACGGCAATGAGGAATATCTGCTCGTGGCGGCGCGGGCGGCGTGAAACCGTCCGCGCCTCTCCCCGGGGAGCGCTACCGCTCAGGCCCGGCGCGTCTGGCTGCCGCTGGCGACCAGCATCCCGGCAAGTTTCTCCGAGACATAGCCGAAGGCGGCGCCTACGATCATCGACAGCACGATTGTCACCAGCGGGTTGGCGAGGCCGGCGGCCGTGAGGTTGGCAAGCCCGTCGGTGGTGAGCAGCGCGTAGCCTGCGGTCGCCGCGAAGCCATAGACCATCGCTGGAATGGCGGCGAAGGCCGGGAGGTGGCCGAGCAGGATCATCACCAGCACGCCGACGCCGACGCAGAGGCCGGCCCAGACGGGCAGGCCGAGCGTCTCGCCAAACCCGCCCCGGCTGACGGCCAGAAGCGTCAGCCAGGCCATGACGGCGCCGGCGATGTTCGCCAGCACCGTTGCCTTAAGACCGGCCTCCTTGCCACCGCAATGGAAGTAGCAGGCCCAGGCGATGAAGGCGGCCCAGATTTGCAGACCCCCGGCCAGCGGGCCGAGAAACAGCCAGGTGGCGATGCCCCCAAGGACGCCGACACTGATGGCCAGAGCTGAAACAAGCGACATGCGTTTCCCCTTTTTTCTGGATTTGGATACTTATTATTATGTGCAGATGCTAAGTAGAAACGGACGACCATCTGGTACGATGGAGTCGACCTCTACCAAAATACATGAGTCTCTTTGAATAAGAATGGACCGCGAACGTTTTTGTGCGCTTTTGTCGCATGCCAATAGTTTCAATACATTATAACCCATAACGCATGATGGAGTTGCGCCGCGCATGAAGGTCGTCACGCTGGACATCGATCGCCTGGGCCACCGTGGCGACGGCATTGCCGACACGCCGGAGGGGCCGGTTTTCGTGCCGCTGACCTTGCCCGGCGAAAGGGTGGAGGTGGCGCGCGAGCAGGAGCGGGCGCGCCTGCTCGCCATCCGCACGCCGAGTCCCGAAAGGGTGGAGCCGATCTGCCCGCATGTCGGCCTGTGTGGCGGCTGTGCGCTCCAACACTGGGCGCCGGCGCCCTATGAAACCTGGAAACGCAGCCTCGTGGTCGAGGCGCTGGCGCGGGCGGGGCTCGCCACCGAGGTGGCGCCGCTGCTCCCCGCGCATGGCGACGGGCGTCGCCGGGCGACCTTCCACGCCCGGGGCACTGGCGGCAGCGCGCCGAAAGGGCGTGACACGCTGGCGGTCGGCTTTGCCGGACGGCGCAGCCACGCGGTGGTGGCCATCGACGCCTGCCCCATTCTGGCGCCGGGACTCGATGGTGCGCTGGCGGCCGCCTGGGCGGTGGCGCAGGAACTGGTGCCGCTGGCCAAGCCGCTCGACCTTCAGGTGACGGCGACCGAAACCGGGCTCGACATGGATGTGCGCGGCAGTGGCCCGTTGAAGCCGGACCGCGTCGCCGCTCTGGCGCAGATCGCCGGCGCGCACCGGCTGGCGCGTCTCACCCGTCATGGCGAACTGGTGCTGCAGCGCGAGCCGCCGCTGCTCACCATGGGCCGGGCGCGGGTGGCCCTGCCGCCGGGCTCGTTTCTGCAGGCGACGGCGGCGGGGGAGGCGGCGCTGGCGCGGCTGGTGATGGCAGCGGTGGACGACGCGCGCGGCGCGGCGCGGGCGGTGGACCTGTTCTCCGGTGTCGGCACCTTCGCCCTGCGGCTGGCCGAGCGGGTACGGGTGACGGCCTATGAATCCTCCGCCCCCGCCATCGAGGCGCTGAACAAGGCGGTGCGGGGGGCGGCGGGGCTCAAGCCGCTGGCCGGCGAGGTGCGGGACCTGTTCCGCCGGCCGCTGCTGGCGCAGGAGATGAAAGGCGTGGATGTCGCGGTGTTCGATCCACCGCGCCAGGGGGCCGAGGCGCAGGCCCGCGAGCTGGCGGCGAGCGCGGTGCCGCTGGTGATCGGCGTGTCCTGCGACCCCGTCACCTTCGCGCGCGACGCGCAGATCCTCACCGAGGGCGGCTACCGGCTGGAGCGCGTCACCCCGGTCGACCAGTTCCTCTATTCCTCGCATGTGGAACTGGTGGGGGTATTCCTGCGCTGAACGGCGTCAATTGCCCCAGCGCTCCATCCACATGCGCTCGCCGATGGAGCAGGACACGCGCGGCTCGGCGGCGGAGGCGGGCCGCAAAAGCGGCGCGGCGGGCGGGCGGATGCCGGCGATCTCCAGCACCAGCTTGGTCTTGATGGCGTCGGCGAATTCGTGCGTGCCGCGCACGGGAATGACAAAAGCGCCCGGCCCGCCGATCACGCAGTCCTCGTAATAGATGTCGAGGTCGCCAATATCGAGCAGCGAGCCACCGGCCTCCTTCAGCATCAGCGGCAGGCCGTTAATGGTGATGCCGCGCGCCACCACCGCGTCGCGGGTGACATCCACCAGCGGCCCCTGATTATTGGTGCCGTCGCCCGATATGTCGATCACACGTCTCAGGCCACGAATGCCGTTGCCCTCCATCAGGTCGGCACCGAAGGTCATGGCGCTGGAAATGGAGGTGCGGTAGACGCGCCGCAACGGCGCCCGGCTGATCGCGTCGGCGAAAGCGCGGGCCTCACCGGGGCTGCCGATCAGCATCCAGTCGACCACCAGCTTCTGCTCATCCGCCCCCGCCCATTCGACATAGGCGATGGCGACGCGGCCATGCGGGCCGAGCCGCAACGCGCTCAGGAATTCCGGCGAGGTGACGGCGGCGATATAGCCCTCGCGCTGGAGAGCGAGTTCGTCGAGGTCCATGGAGTAGGACACGTCGACCGCCAGCACCAATTCGACATCGACGATCGTGTCGGCGCGGGCGGCAGCCGGCGCGCTCACACCCAACAGCGCCGCGACCAGGGCGGCAAAGGCACGCACACACGCCATCGCGACCTCCGTCCTTGACGGGTCTCGACGTGTCAGAGACGCGTCGTCACGATGGTGACACGGGCCTTTCCCGGCCAGAAGCCGAAAGTGCAGGCAGAAGCGCCCGGGCGATGCCGTTCGCGTGAGCGGGCTCTACGGGGATAGGGCCGCGCTCGCCGCCGTTCAGCCGTCCAGCATCTCCGTGCCCAGAATCTCGATGCCGAAGCCGGCGACGCCGACATAGGTGCGCGCGCGCGACGCCAGCAGGCGGATGGAGGAAATGCCGAGATCGCGCAGGATCTGCGCGCCGAGGCCGACCTCGCGCCAGTTCTGGTCGCGCAGCTTGGCGCTTTCGATCCTGTCCTCGCCGCCGACGGTGGATACCGGCACGCCGGTCGTGCCGTCGCGCAGATAGACCAGCACGCCGCGCCCTTCGGCCTTGATGCGCTCCAGCGAGGCGCGCAGCGCCTTGCCGCCGGTGAACACGTCGCCGATCGGGTCGGCCCGGTGCAGCCGCACCAGCACGTCGCGCCCGTCGCCGATCTTGCCGTAGACGAGGGCGATATGGTTCACCGGCTCGAACGGCGTGACATAGGAAATGGCGTGCATCTCGCCCACAATGGTGGGGGCGGCGAATTCGGCGGTGCGGCTCACCAGCTTCTCGCGCAGCTGGCGATAGGCGATGAGATCGGCCACCGAGACGCGGGTGAGTTTGTGCGCGGCGGCGAAGTCCGCGACCTTCGGCCCGCGCATCACCGTGCCGTCGTCATTGACCAGTTCGCAGATGACGCCGACCGGCTCCAGCCCGGCGAGGCGGCACAGATCCACCGCCGCCTCGGTATGGCCGGAGCGCATGAGCACGCCGCCTTCCCGAGCGATGAGCGGGAAGATGTGGCCGGGGCGCACGAAATCCACCGCGCCGGCATTGGGGTTGGCGAGGCCGCGCACGGTGGCGGTGCGGTCCTCGGCGGAAATGCCCGTGGTGGTGCCGTGGCGGTAATCCACCGAGATGGTGAAGGCAGTGGCGTGGGGGGCGTCGTTATCCGTCACCATCGGGTTCAGTCGCAGCCGCTTGGCGTGCTCGGCGGTGAGCGGGGTGCAGACGATGCCCGAGGTGTGGCGGACGATGAAGGCGAGCTTTTCCGCCGTCGCGAACTGGGCGGCGACGATGAGGTCGCCCTCGTTCTCGCGGTCGTCGTCATCGGTGACGACGAGCATCTCGCCACGGGCAAAGGCTTCGATGGCCGCTTCGACGCGGGCCTGCAGATTATCGCTCATGAAGGTCGCTTCCACGCTCGCCAGCCCGAGGAAATCGTTCGGCGTCACCGCGCCGCCGGTAGCGGCGGCGATGCGCGCGCCCGCTTCCCGCGAGATCCAGGCCGTCTCGTCCTTGCACAGCGCGGTGATGCTGGCGGGCGACAGGCCGACGGCGCGCGCGAAGGCGCTCTTGGTCGTGCCTGAGGTGGTGAGCCAGTCCGCGAGTTTCATGACCGACAGGCTAGGCCGCCCCGCTTTCGTTCGCAATGAAAAGATGTGGAGTTTTCAGTGATACTGAAAGGGGCGCGCGCGGGCAGGCCAAGGCCGCGCGGGCAGCCGGAAGCACCCCGTCGCCGGTTCGGGCGCGGAGCTGCGGGCCGGCACGTCGCCTGCCGCCCCGAAAAGGGGCGTGCGGGGCGCCGGGGCGGAAACCCCGGCGGTCGCCTGCACCATGTGTGAAAAGGTGGTGCAAGCAGGTCGTCAACCGTCCGACGCGCCGCCTCCGGCGCCCCGCAACGCGGTGTTTCTAGGCTTGCTCCATGCGCGCCCGGGAGGACTGTCGCTTTCTATCCTCCCCTGTGGGGTGCTTGACGCGCCGGCGCGCCCTTGTCGGACGGGTCGGCGCGCGTCGCCCCGTGGCCGGTGGGAAGACCGACCGGGGACGCATGGCTTGGGCCGCCGGGCCTTGGGGTGCGTTATCCCCGCCGCTCGGCCACCGCCCCCACCCCGCGCGAGCCGGCCGCTCCGGTTGCGCCCCCTTCGTCGGGATGAGGTGGGGCAAGGATGGCAGAGGAAAACATCCCTGTCTAGGATTTTATTCTTTAATGGGCGCGCGCCGTCATCCCGGACGGCCGTCAGGCCGATCCGGGATCGTGCCGATATCGTGCCAACATTGGGCGAGCGATCCCGGCTCTCCGCTACGCTCCGGCCGGGATGACGACGGGCGCATGAGGGGGAGGCGATCCCGGCTCTCCGCTGCGCTTCGGCCGGGATGACGACGCTTGGCGATGGATGCTGCCGCTTCGCCCCCGCCCCGCCCGGACGCGCCAGCCTCAGCGCGGGAACGGCCAGGCCGGCGGGGTGCCCACCTGGCCGCGATGGCGCAGGAGATGGTCGGCGAGCACGCAGGCCACCATCGCCTCGCCCACCGGGACGGCGCGGATGCCGACGCAGGGGTCGTGCCGGCCCTTGGTGACGATCTCCGCATCCTCGCCATGGCGCGTCACCGTGCGGCGCGGGGTCAGGATGGAGGAGGTGGGCTTGACCGCGAAGCGCACCACCACCGGCTGGCCGGTGGAAATGCCGCCGAGCACGCCGCCGGCATGGTTGGCGAGGAAGACCGGGCGTCCGTCATTGCCCATGCGCATCTCGTCGGCATTGTCCTCGCCGGTGAGCGTGGCGCTGGCGAAGCCCTCGCCGATCTCCACGCCCTTGACCGCATTGATGCTCATCAGCGCCGCCGCGAGGTCGGCGTCGAGCTTGCCATAGAGCGGGGCACCGAGGCCCGGCGGCACGCCTTCGGCCACCACCTCGATCACCGCGCCGACCGAGGAGCCGGATTTGCGGATGCCATCGAGATAATCCGCCATGCGCGCGGCGGCCTCGGCGTCCGGGCAGAAGAACGGGTTGCGGCCGATCTCGGCGCTGTCCCAGTTCGCCCGGTCGATGCCGATCTCGCCCATCTGCACCAGCGCGCCGGTGATCGTCACATCAGGCAGTACCTTGGCGGCGATGGCGCCGGCGGCGACGCGCACCGCCGTCTCGCGCGCGGAGGAGCGCCCGCCGCCGCGATGGTCGCGCAGGCCGTATTTCACGTCATAGGCATAATCGGCATGGCCGGGGCGGTAGCTCTCGGAAATCGCCGAATAATCCTTGGAGCGCTGGTCGACATTCTCGATGAGGAAGGCGATCGGCGTGCCGGTGGAAATGAGCGTGCCGTCGTCCTCGGCCAGCGTGCCGGAGAGGATGCGCACCTCGTCCGGCTCGCGGCGCTGGGTGGTGAAGCGCGACTGGCCGGGCCGGCGGCGGTCGAGCGCGGCCTGCACCTCCTCCAGCCGGAAGCGGATGCCGGGCGGGCAGCCATCGATCACCCCGCCAATCGCCGGGCCATGGCTCTCGCCGAAGGTGGTGACACGGAAGAGATGGCCGAAACTGTTGAAGGACATAGCGGTTCCGCCGGCGGCAGGGGAGGGGTCACGGCGCTTCTAGGCGCCCGCGCGGCGGGCGTCAAACAGCGCGTTGCGCGTGCCCGAGAGACCGGCGCATGGCGAATGGCGGCGTTCGTGCTACATCTCTGCCATTCGTGATTGTCAAACCGAGCCGATGCCCCTTTTTGAAATCGCCGTTGTCGTCCTGCTCGTCCTGATCAATGGCGTGCTCGCCATGGCCGAGCTTTCCGTCGTGTCCGCCCGCCCGGCCCGCCTGCGCTCCATGGCCGATGCCGGCTCCCGCGGCGCCCGCATGGCGCTGCAGCTCGCCGCCGACCCCGGCCGTTTCCTCTCCACCGTGCAGATCGGCATCACGCTGATCGGCATTCTCGCCGGCGCCTTCTCCGGCGCCACGCTCGGCACCATGCTGGGCGAATGGCTGCAGGAACAGGGCATGTCGCCGGGCCTTGCCGGCGGCCTCGGCTATTCGCTTGTCGTGGCGGCGATCACCTATATCTCGCTGATCATCGGCGAACTCATCCCCAAGCGCCTCGCCTTGCAGAGCCCGGAAAAGCTCGCCGCGCTGGTGGCGCCGGGCATGGTGATGCTGGCGCGCATCGGCGCGCCGGCGGTGTGGCTGCTCGACATTTCTTCCCGCCTCGTGCTGCGCCTGCTCGGCGAGCACGGCAAGGGCGAGGAGAACAACGTCACCGACGAGGAAATCCGCGCCATCGTGCGGGAGGCGGAGACGGCGGGCGTGATCGACCCGGACGAGCGCAAGATGATCGCCGGCGTGATGCGCCTCGCCGACCGTCCGGTGCGCGCGGTGATGACGCCGCGCCCCGATGTCGACTGGATCGACCTCACCGACGACCCCGACGCCGTGCGCCAGACCATACGCGAGACGCGCCACACCCGCATGCCGGCCTGCGAGGGCACGCCGGAGGAGAGCGTCGGCGTCATCGACATTCGCGACCTGCTCGAAGCCTATCTCAATGGCGAGACGCCGGACCCGCGCAGCCTGGTCAAGCCCGCCGCCGTGCTGGTGGAGACCGCCGGCGCGCTCGATGCGATGAAGGTGCTGCGCCACGCGGAATCGCCGCTGGCGCTGGTGGTCGACGAATATGGCTCGATGGTCGGCATCCTCACCCCGGCCGACCTGCTCGACGCCATCGCCGGCACGGTGGTGCTGGATGAGGCCGGCCTTGCCAAGCCCGATGTGGTGGAGCGGGCGGATGGCAGCTATCTCGTCGCCGGCTCGACCCCGGTGGACGAACTCGCCGAAGTGCTCGGCATCCAGCTGCCGCAGGAAGCGGGCTTCCACACCGCCGCCGGCCTGGTGCTGCATGAGCTGAAGGCGCTGCCGCAGGAGGGCGCGGCCTTCGAATCCATGGGCTGGCGCTTCGAGGTGGTGGATATGGACGGACGGCGCGTCGACAAGCTGCTGGTCTCGCGCGCCGTGGTGCCGCGCCGCCGCGCGCCGCTGCTGGGCTGACCGGCCTTAGATCATTTCACTGTTTCACGGAAACAGTGAAATGATCTAATTCGTTGTTTTATCGCGTTTTCTTCACGCGAACCGGTATCCACTTCGCTCGAAAACGCTTCAGCGCACCATCACATCGACCGACAGCGCCGGGGCCGACGCCGGCAGCCCGCCATAGCGGGTGCCGACGCCGACGACGACGGTGACGATGGCGACCGCGAGCGCGGCGGCGATCAGGCCATATTCAAGGCCTGTGCCCTGGGGGCGGCGTGCGACGGCGGTGCGACGGCGCGATGCCATCGACTGTCCGACCATTTCCCGTTCCACCATTTCGCGCATGGGCCTGTCTCTGCTTGAAATCATCCACGTGACATCTGTCTTGGGACAGATTTTGTTGTGGGGTCAGCTTGCGCCTCACACCTTGACCACGCGTTAAAGCCAGCCTTGCGCGCTCATCCTCTTGGTCTGTGGTTAATGTTTGCCGGAACGGCATGGTTAATACTTTGTCGCGGCGGGCACTCAGAGCCTGATCCGATCGGGTTGGATCAACCTGATCGGTGAATCAGTCTCTAAAATATTGATAGAGAACGCTTTACCGATCGGATTGCGATGCAATCAGATCGGAACGTGCTCTAGCCGCGCGGCTTCGCCCGCCGGGTGGGTTCGGCCTGCGCCGGGTCTTCCGGCCAGGGGTGGCGCGGGTAGCGCCCGCGCATGTCGGCGCGCACATCGCGCCAGGAGCCGGCCCAGAAGGCGGGCAGGTCGCGGGTGAGCTGGATCGGCCGGTGCGCGGGGGAGAGCAGCGACAGGATCAGCGGCACCCGCCCGCCGGCGATGCTGGGGTGGGTGGTGAGGCCGAACAGTTCCTGCACCCGCACATGCAGCGTCGGCCCGCCCTCGGCGGCGTAGTCGATGGGCAGGCGCGAGCCGGTCGGCACCTCGTAATGGGTGGGCGCCGCCGCCTCCATGCCGCGCGAGAGTTCCCACGGCAGCAGGCCCGACAGCGCGCGGCCGAGCCGGTCGGCGTCGAGCGCGCCGAGGCTGGTGATGTCGTCCAGCACAGGCGCCAGCCAGTCCTCGACGCTCTCCGCAAGCGCCTTCCACGACAGGTCCGGCCAGAGGTCGGGCGCGCTGGCGTGGAGGAAGCGGGCGCGGTCGAGAAACTGCCGCTGCGCCTCCGACCAGGTGAGCCGCTCCAGCCCGCGCGCGGCGGCGGCGCGGGCCAGGGCGCGGGCGGTCTCCGGGCCCGGCTTCAGCGCGGCAGTGCGTTCGGCCAGCACCAGCGCGCCGAGCCGGCGGATGTGGCGGGCGCGCAGGGCGCCCGCGGCGGCATCGAAGGCGGTCTCCACCCCCTCGGTGATGGCGTCGCCGAATTCGGCCTCGATCTCCGCCTCGGTGAGCTCGGCGGCGAGCAGGATGCGGGCCTCATCCGCCGTGCCGGTGAGTTCGGCGATGGCGAGAAAACGGGCGCGGGCGAGGGAGGTGGCGGGGTCGATCGCCGCGCCGCGCCCATTCGCCAGCACGAAGCGCCGCCCGTCGCCGCGCCCGCGCGCCACCCGGTCCGGGAAGGCGAGCGCCAGCAGCACGGCGGGGGAGGGGGTCTCGCCCGCCGCCCGCGTCCCAGCCCTCCGCGTCCCGGCCACCTGCCGTTCCGCCTCGCCGGCCCAGCGCTCGGCCAGACGGCGCGCCTCCTCCGCGCGGCGGGAGCGGTCGCGGGAAAAGTCCATCAGCCGGTGCGCGAGGTCGGGGGCGTCGCCGCCGAGGCCGCGCTCGGAAACGAGGGCGGCGATGCGCGCGGCCTCTTCCCCCGCGCCGCGCCGCGCGCCCTCGATCACCATGCGGGCAAGGCGCGGCTCCAGCGGCAGCCCGGCCATGGCGCGGCCGAGCGGGCTCACCTGACCGTCGGCGTCAAAGGCGCCGAGCGCCGTGAGCAGCGCCTTCGCCTCCTTCACCGCCGGGGTGGGGGGCGGGTCGAGAAAGGCGAGGCTGGCGGGATCGCGCACGCCCCACACCGCGAGGTCGAGCACGAGGCGCGAGAGGTCGGCGGCGAGGATTTCCGGCGTGGCGAAGGCCGGCAGGCTGGCGGTTTCCGGTTCGCTCCACAGCCTGAGGCAGACGCCGGGCTCGGTGCGCCCGGCGCGGCCGCGCCGCTGGTCGGCGGCGGCGCGGGACACACGCACCGTTTCCAGCCGGGTGAGGCCGACGCCGGGCTCGAAGCGGGGCACCCGGGCGAGGCCGCTGTCGATGACGACGCGCACGCCCTCGATGGTGAGGCTGGTCTCGGCGATGGAGGTGGCGAGCACCACCTTGCGCCGGCCCGGCGGGGCGGGGGCGATGGCGCGGTCCTGCTCGGCCGGGGGGAGGGCGCCGTAGAGCGGGGCGATGTCGAGGGCGGGGTCGTGCACCGTCTCGCGCAAAAAGCGCTCGGTGCGGCGGATCTCAGACGCGCCGGGCAGGAAGGCGAGCAGGGAGCCGGTCTCCTCGCGCAGCGCGCGGGCGATGAGATCGGCCATCTGCCGCTCCACCGGCGCGCCCGGCAGGCGGCCGGCATAGCGCGTTGCCACCGGGAAGGCGCGGCCGAGGCTCTCGATGACCGGCGCGCCGGCGAGCAGCCGGGCGACACGGGCGCCGTCCAGCGTCGCGGACATCACCAGGAGCCGCAGATCCTCGCGCAGCGCGCCCTGCGCGTCGAGGGCCAAAGCGAGGCCGAGATCGGCGTCGAGGCTGCGCTCATGGAACTCGTCGAACAGCACGGCGGCGACCTCGGAAAGCTCCGGGTCGTCCAGCATCATGCGGGTGAAGATGCCCTCGGTGATGACCTCGATACGGGTCGCGCGCCCGATTTTCGAGCCGAAGCGGGCGCGGTAGCCGACCGTCTGCCCGGCCTCCTCGCCCAGCGTCTGCGCCATGCGGGTGGCGGCGGCGCGGGCGGCGAGGCGGCGCGGCTCCAGCACAAGGATTTTCCGCCCCGCCACCCAGGGTTCGCCGAGCAGCGCCAGCGGCACCCGCGTGGTCTTGCCCGCGCCGGGCGGGGCGACGAGCACGGCGGACGCGCCCGCGCGCAGGGCGGCGGTGAGTTCCGGCAGGGCGTCGTCGATGGGGAGGGGATTTGGCAGCATCGCCGCTGCTTAGCAAATCGAGGGTTCGCGTGCGATCCCGCCCGTCGGTTCACGCGCGTGGAAGAAGCTCGGCACTGGCCGCGTGCACTCTGATCGTTGCGCGCGCGCCTTTGGCAGTCTCACCGATAAAGACCATGTGCTGTCCCGGCTCCGGCGTCTCTCCCGCCGGCAGATCGTCGTAGCCGCGCTCTGCCGCAGCCATGAAGACGACCTCATGAACGCAGAAGTCGGTCAAATCGGCCGGTGCATCAGTGATTTCGAGGGTGTCGACCTCGGTGAACCTGATGTCAAAGCCCTTCGGCCCAGTTGGAAGGAGATATTTGTTCCCCGCAAAGGTCATACGGAAAACGCGGCCATGTGAGCTCAACTCATAGGAGGCGAGGTCATAGGCATTGTGGATGTCGATCTCTCCGAGATCGCCACGCAACAGGATGAAATCTCTGACCGTAAAGTTGCAGCGCATCTCGTTCTCATCGGCCTTAGTCCATGGGAGCGATGATGGACGGCGACGCGGAGGGCGGCAAATTGGAAGCGTCGCAGGCAGGGCGATACGGCCTGTTGCCCAGCGCGGGAACGGGCGCCACCCAATACGCCTGCTGCCCCCTGTGCCCTCAGGACCGGGCTTGACCCGGCCACCTAGGCCTTCAGCGGTGTAAGGCGGGAGCGCTGGATCCCCGGGGCAGGCCCGGGGATGAGGGCGGCTGGAAGGCCGGCCCATCGCCGGCCACCTCAGCATGACGTTGGTCGAGTTGAGAGGCTGGCCGCGCCAAATGCCCTCATGGCCGGGCTTGACCCGGCCACCCAGGCTTTTCAGCGGCGCAAGCCGGGACCGCTGGATCCCCGGGACAGGCCCGGGGATGAGGGAGGCGGCAGTCCGCCCGCTCAGAAGATCGCGTCGAGCGTGCGGCCGATCTTCTCGACGATCTCGCCCATCTGGCTCTCGCTGACGATGAGCGGCGGGCTGACGGCGAAGGTGTCGCCAGCGGTGCGCACCAGCATGCCCTCGTCGTGGAACAGCCGCTCCATGCCCTCATAGGCGCGGCGGCCGACACCGTCCTCGCGCGAGGCGAAGTCGATGGCGCCGACGAGGCCGACCGTGCGGATGTCGAGCACGCCGGGCTTGGAGCGCAGCGAGTGGAACGCATCCGCCCATACCGGCTCGATCGCGCGCACCCGCTCGAACAGGCCTTCCTCGCGGTAGAGGTCCAGCGTCGCCAGCGAGGCGGCGCAGGCCAGCGGGTGGGCCGAATAGGTGTAGCCGTGGAACAGGTCGATGACCGGCGCGTCGCTCTTCACGAAGGCGTCGTAAATGTGCTTGCGCACCAGCACGCCGCCCATCGGCACCGCGCCCGAGGTGACGCCCTTGGCGAAGGTGATCATGTCGGGCACCACGCCATAGCGCTCGGCGGCGAAGGCATAGCCGAGGCGGCCGAAGCCAGTGATGACCTCGTCGAAGATCAGGAGGATGCCGTATTTGTCGCAGATCTCGCGCAGGCGCTTGAGATAGCCGACCGGGGCGGGAATGGCGCCGGTGGAGCCGGCCATCGGCTCGACGATGACGGCGGCGATGGTGGAGGCGTCGTGCAGGGCGACGAGGTTCTCCAGCGCGTCGGCGCGCTCGGCGCCCCACTCCGGCTCGCCCTTGGAGAAGGCCTGCTTCTCGCGATTATAGGTGTGCGGCAGATGGTCGACGCCCGGCAGCAGCGAGCCGAACATCTTGCGGTTGGGCGACATGCCGCCGACCGAGATGCCGCCGAAGCCGACGCCGTGATAGCCGCGCTCGCGGCCGATGAGGCGGGTGCGCGTCGCGTTGCCCGTGGTGGCGTGGTAGGCGAGCGCGATCTTCAGCGCGCTGTCGCCGGCCTCGGAGCCGGAATTGCACAGGAACACATGGTCGAGATCGCCCGGCGCCAGCGCGGCGATGCGGGCGGCGACGGCGAAAGCCTTGGGGTGGCCGTACTGGAAGGGCGGGGCGAAATCCATCTCCGCCGCCTGGTTCTGGATCGCCTCGACGATCGGGTCGCGGTTGTGGCCGGCATTGGCGCACCACAGACCGGCGGTGGCATCCAGCACCCCGCGCCCTTCGGGCGTGTAGTAGTGCATGTCCTTGGCGCGGGACAGCAGCCGCGGCCGCGCCTTGAACGCCCGGTTGGGCGTGAAGGGCATGAAGAACGCCTCAAGGTCGTTCGGGCTGGCAATGGCGGACGAAGAGGAGGGCATGGAAAACTCCGTCAGGGGACGACGATCAGGGCAGGCCGCGCTTTTTTATTCATGTATAATATCTATGCAGGATCTGCTCACGAGAAATAATCATGATGTGATCACTTTCCTTTCTGCCGCCCGACGGACCTTGACCCCGCCGCCTCATCGCGGCCATCAAGGCGCGGCAGAGGGGAAAGTGGTCACGTTGCGTCATGCGGCGCGCGGCATACTTTCCGTGGAGCGTTTCGGCCGTTGCGGGAGGGGGGACCCCGGGGCGGCGCAGGATAGGACGTTGCAGTGCCGGAGAGCACGACAATCGAGATGCCCGACGCCGGTGCCGCCACCCCGGAAGCGGTACGGCACGCGCTGGCGCTCGTGCTCGGCTCCGACGAGCTGCGCTCCTCGCCGCAGCTTGGCAACATCTTGCGCTTCGTCGTCGAAGCCACATTGGAAGGACGGCGCGAGGCGATCAAGGGCTACACCATCGCCGTCGAGGCTCTGGGCCGCGACGCCTCCTTCGACCCGCAGGCCGACCCGATCGTGCGGGTGGAGGCCACCAGGCTGCGCCGGGCGCTGGAGCGCTATTATGCCGGCGCCGGGGCGGGCGACGAGATCGAAATCGCCATTCCGCGCGGCAGCTATGTGCCGCAGTTCCTGCCGCGCCTGCCGGCCGGGGAGGGCGAGGACGAGGCGTTTGTCAGCGACGGCGAGGCCGGGGCGCGCGCCCCCGCGAATGCCGGCCTGCCGGACGGATCGATGCCCGCACCCGCCGCCCTGCCGCCGCCGGGCCGGCCGCGCCTCGGCCGTGTCCTTGGGCTCGCCCTGCTGCTGCTGGCGTGCGCCGTCGTCGTGGCGGGCCTCGTCACCGGCAGCCATGACCCGCTGGGCCTGCGCGGCCTGATCGCCGGTTCGGGCTGGCAGCCGCTGGAGCGGACCAACCGGCTCGGCATTCCGATGATCGAGGTGCGGGGTTTCGAGACCACCGGCGGCGCGGCCAGGGCCCCCGGCGCTGCCGCCAGCGGCGATTTCACCGCCGAGGGGATCGAGGTGCGGGTGCGCGACGCGCTGGCCCGGTTCGACCTGCTCGACGTGCTGGCGAGCCCGGATGCGCGGCCGGCGCTGCGCTGTTCCGGCGAGGGCGCGTCTGCCAGTTCCGCCTTTGCGCTCGGCGGGCTGGTGGAAAACCATGACGACGGCACGCTCTCCGTGCTGCTGCGGCTTTCCGACCTGTGCGACGGCACCATCGTCTGGTCGCGCGAGTTCGACAGCCTCAAGCGCGGCGGCGACGCCACGGCACTGGAAATCGGCCTGGTGCGCGACATCATGGCGGCGATCGCCGAGCCCTATGGCGTCATCCAGGCGCGGGCGCGGGCCCGTGTCACCGCCGCCGGCGGCCCGGCGGTGGCGGGGCCTTATGGCTGCGTGCTCATGGCCTATTCCTATTGGCGCTCCTATCGCCCGGCCGAGCATGAGGCGGCGCTGGCATGCCTGGAAAAGACGGTGGCGGAGGACCGCACCTTCGCCCTCGGCTATGCGCTGCTCGCCGAACTCTCGCTCGACGAAATCCGCGCCGGCGCTCCGATGCGCGCGGCCACCCCGACGCTCAACCGCGCCCTCGCCGCCGCCGAGCAGGCGGTGGAGCTGGCGCCCACCAGCGCTTTCGCCCGGCGTGTGCTGATGGATGTGCATTTCTTCCGTGGCGAGCGCGCGGCGACACTGGCGGCCGGCACCGCCGCGCTGGAGCTGAACCCCTATGATGTCGACATCATCGCCGATTTCGGCGGCCGGCTGATCGCGCTGGGCGAGACCGCGCGCGGCGAGGCCATGCTGGCGCAGGCGGCGCAGGCGGCGCCGGGCATGCCGCCCTGGGTGGAGTATCACCGCGTCATCGCCGCCTATGTCCGGGGCGACGCGGTGGCAGCAATGGCGGCGGCGGATCACCTCATGGGCGAGGGCTATGCGCCGGGGCTGCTGGCGCGGGCGCTGGCCAGCCATCTCGCCGGCGAGGATGAGGAGGCGCGGGCCGATGTGTCCAAGCTCGTCGCGCTCGCCCCCGCCTGGGGCAGCGACCCCGACACCATGATCGCCCGCTTCTTCCCCGATGCCGGCGTCGCCCGCAAGGTGCGGGCCGATCTTGCCGATCTCGGCCTGAAGCACACGAATTCCGCGGCCGCGAATTGATAACCCGCCTGCGCACAGGAACGCGTGGCAGGACGGGCCGGGAGGGGTTATAGGCTTTGTCCGCCCGGATACCCTCCTTCCACGCGGACCCCTCTCATGTCGGACAGTTTCGATCTCGCCATTGTCGGTGCGGGCGTCGTCGGCCTTGGCCATGCCCTTGCCGCCCGCCGCCGCGGGCTGAAGACGGTCGTCATCGACCGCGACGCGCAGGCCAATGGCGCCTCGGTGCGCAATTTCGGCTTCGTCACCGTCACCGGCCAGCAGCGCGGCGAATGCTGGCGCCGCGCCATGCGCTCGCGCGACATCTGGGCCGAGGTGGCGCCGAAGGCGGGCATCGCGGTGGAGCATCGCGGCCTGCTGGTCGCCGTGCGCCGGCCGGAGGCGATGCCGGTGCTGGAAGCCTTCCGCGCCACCGAGATGGGCGAGGGCTGCGAACTGCTCACGCCCGAGGCGGCGCGCGAGCGGCTGCCCGCGCTCACGGGCGCGCTTTCCGGCGGCCTGTGGAGCCCGCACGACATGCGGGTGGAATCGCGCGACGCCATTCCCCGCCTCGCCGCCTGGCTGGCGAGCGAGGGCGTGGCGTTCCGCCGCGAAAGCGCGGTGACCGCCGTCGAGCCGGGCCGCGTCGTCACCTCCTCCGGCACGATTTCGGCCGCGCGCATCGTGGTGGCGCCGGGCGACGATTTCCACACGCTGTTCGAGGACCGTTTCAAATCCTATGGCGTCACCCGCTGCAAGCTGCACATGCTGCGCGTGACCGACCCGGCGCTCGGCCGGCTGCCGGGCTCGGTCATGACCGACCTCTCTCTGGGGCGCTATCTCGGCTATGCCGAACTGCCCGAAGCGGAGGCGCTGAAGCGCGTGCTGGAGGCCGAGCAGGCCGAACATCTCAAGCACGGCGTGCATCTCATCGTCGTGCAGTCGGCCGATGGCTCGCTCGTGGTCGGCGACAGCCATCACTACGCCGCGACGCCGGACCCCTTCGCCCCGGCTTTCGTCGATGAGCTGATCCTCGACGAATATGAAGCCCTGTTCGGCCGCCGGCCTGCGGTCGCCGAGCGCTGGATCGGCACCTATGCCTCCGCCGCCGACCGCCTCGCCTTCATCGACCGGCCGCACGACCATATCCGGCTCGTGGTGGTGACCAGCGGCACCGGCGCCTCCACCGGCTTCGCCATTGCTGAGGAAGCGGTGGCGGAGCTGTTCGACTGAAGCGCCGCCATTGCCGGCAAGCCACAGCCTCCAAGCCATTGCCGCACGTCGCCCCATCCTCTAAACCCGCGCCGTACTTCGAGAAGGACGGCGCCCATGGCCAAGGACAAACCCACCAAGCTTCGCGCCCGCATGCCGCGCGGCTTCGCCGATCGCGGGCCGGGCGACCTCGCGCCGACGCGGGCGATGCTGGAGACCATCCGCAAGGTCTATGAGCTCTACGGCTTCGAGGCGCTGGAAACTCCCTTCATCGAATATACTGACGCGCTGGGGAAGTTCCTGCCCGACCAGGACCGGCCGAATGAGGGCGTGTTTTCCTTCCAGGACGATGACGAGCAGTGGCTGTCGCTGCGCTATGACCTGACCGCCCCGCTCGCCCGCCATGTCGCGGAGAATTTCGACAAGCTGCCGAAGCCCTTCCGCAGCTACCGCGCCGGCTGGGTGTTTCGCAACGAGAAGCCCGGCCCGGGGCGCTTCCGCCAGTTCATGCAGTTCGACGCCGACACGGTGGGCGCCCCGACCGTCGCGGCGGACGCCGAGATCTGCATGATGATGGCCGACACGCTGGACGCGCTGGGGCTTGCCGGCAAGTTCGTCATCAAGGTGAACAACCGCAAGGTGCTGGACGGCGTGCTGGAGGCGATCGGCCTCGGCGGCGATGAGAATGCCGGCCGCCGGCTGACCGTGCTGCGCGCCATCGACAAGTTCGACAAGGTGGGCATCTCGGGCGTGCGCGACCTGCTGGGCGAAGGCCGCTGGGAGAACCCCGAGGCCAAGAGCGGCGACTTCACCAAGGGCGCGGGGCTGGATGAGGGGCAGATCGATACGATCCTATTGGCATTCGTTGTACGGCCGACTCCCATGGAGAACGTTCCTGCAGATGCCATCGGTGCAAAACCATTCGGTAAAGACACGGATGGAGAGCCTTGGTTCGTTCGATACTCCAACGCCGAAACGATAAAGGGGCTTCGCTCCAGTTTGCCGTCCTACCCGCTTGTGCAGGAAGGTATCCGCGAGTTGGAAGAGATTGTTCTCTTAACTGAAGCCGCTGGCTACACTTCCCAGAAGATTTGCGTCGATCTTTCCGTCGTGCGTGGTCTCGAATATTACACCGGCCCGGTCTTCGAGGCCGAGCTGACCTTCGAGGTGAAGGACGAGAAGGGCCGCCCGGTGCGCTTCGGTTCGGTCGGCGGTGGCGGGCGCTATGACGGGCTGGTCGGCCGCTTCCGGGGCGAAGCGGTGCCGGCTACGGGTTTCTCCATCGGCGTCTCGCGGCTGGCTTCCGCGCTGTCCTACCTCAAGACCGACGCCAAGCCGGAATTCGGGCCCGTGGTGGTCGTGGTGATGGATCGCGACCAGACGGCGCACTATATGGGCCTCGTCGCCACGCTGCGGCAGGCCGGCATCCGCGCCGAGATGTATCTCGGCAACCCGAAGAATCTCGGCAACCAGTTCAAATATGCCGACCGCCGCAATTCGCCTTGCGTCGTCATCCAGGGTTCGGACGAGCGCAATGCCGGTCAGGTGCAGATCAAGGATCTGATCGAAGGCGCCAAGGCCGCCGCCGCCATCACCGACAATGCCGAATGGCGCAGCGCCCGCCCGGCGCAGTTCGCCTGCGCGGAGGCCGAGCTGGTGGAGAAGGTGCGCGAGCTGCTCGACCATCACGGCGTGCCGCACGGGGCGGCGCGAGGCTGAGGGCGGCCTGCGTGCGTCGACGCCCGGCTGTGCCGGGCACCTCGGCATGACGGGCGTGCGGACGGGCGGTCATTGCGCGCACCGTCATCCTATCAGAAGCCGTGCAGCGGGCCTTCGACGGAGATTTCCACCCCGTTCAGCGTGCCCTTGCGGTGGGGCGCGGCGGGGGGCGCGAGGTGGGGCTCGACCTCGGTCTTGAACGCTTTGAGCGCGTCGCGCTGGGCGGTGATGGTCTTCGCCTCCAGCCGCAGGCGGAAATCGGCGGGGTTGAGGCCGTTGGCCTGAAGCCAGGCGGAGAGTTCGCTGAGGGCGCCTTTCATCGCGGAAGTCCTTGGCAGTAAACACAATGCGGCGAGGAGATAGGCGCGGACCCGCCGGGATGCCAGAGGGGCGAGAGGCGCACGGGAACGGGCGGCGCCTCGCCCACCCCGAAACCATCTCGCCGCCCGCGCATGGACCCGCGCGCGGGGCTTTGCTAGAAGCGCGCAGCTTCTCGACGCCCCGTTTCCCGCAGACCGGACCCGCCTCATGCCCGCCGACCAAAGCCACGCCGAGGAACTGCTCGCGCTCTATGCGCGCGCCGGTTTCACGCGCGTCGAGCCGCCGGTGCTCCAGCCCGCCGATGCCTTTCTCGACCTCTCGGGCGAGGAAATGCGGCGCACCATGTTCATCACCATGGACCCGGAAGGGCGCGAACTGTGCCTGCGCCCGGACCTGACCCTGCCGGTGTGCCGCCATTACATCACTGAGGGCGCCGCCCAGCCGCGGGATTTCGCCTATCTCGGCCCGGTGTTCCGCTCGGATGTGGCGGGCGGCGAGCTGCTGCAGGCGGGCGTCGAATCCCTCGGCCGGCACGACCGCGAGGCGGCGGACGCCGATGTGCTGGCGCTGGGGCTGGAGACGGCGGCGCTGTGGGGGGTGATCGACCCCACCATCCGGCTCGGCGATGCCGGCCTGTTCGCCACGCTGCTCGACGCGCTGGCCCTGCCACCCGTGTGGCGGCGGCGCCTCATCAAGGATTTCGCCCGCTCCGGCGATCTCGGTGCCGATCTCGCGCTGCTGAAGCAGCGCCCCGAGGCCGGCGGCGTCACCGCCCATGCCGGCGTGCTCTCGGCGCTGGCGGGCTCGGACCCGGCGGCGGCGCGGGCGCTGGTGACGGATTTGCTCTCCATCGCCGGCATTTCCACTGTCGGCGGGCGTTCCGTCTCGGAAATCGCCGAGCGCTTTCTCGAACAGGCCGCGCCGGGCGATGCCGAGGGGCTGTCGGCGGAGAAGGTGGCGGTGATCGAGCGCTATCTCGCCATTGCCGGCACGCCCGACCAGGCGGCGGCGCGGCTGCGGGCGCTGGCGGAGGAGGCGGGGCTGGAGCTGGACGGCGCGCTCGACGCCTTCGAGACCCGCACCCATTTCATCGCCGCGCAGGGCATCGAGCCCGAGCGCCTCTCCTTCGCCACCGCCTTCGGCCGGCCGCTGGATTACTACTCCGGCATGGTGTTCGAGCTGCATGAGAATGGCGCGGGTGCGCCGCTCGTCGCCGGCGGGCGCTATGACGGGCTGCTCGGCCGGCTCGGCGCCGGGGAGCCCATTCCCGCCGTCGGTTTCGCCGTCTGGCTCGGCCGGCTCGATGCCGTGGAGGCCCGTCTATGAGCGCGCTGATCGTCGCCGTGCCGTCCAAGGGCCGGCTGCAGGAAAACGCCACCGGCTTCTTCGCCCGCGCCGGCATGTCGCTCACCCAATCGCGCGGCGCGCGCGACTATCGCGGCACGCTGAACGGGGTGGAGGGGGTGGAAGTCGCCTATCTCTCGGCCTCCGAGATCGCCAGCCAGCTGGCGGCGGGCGCCGTGCATCTCGGCGTCACCGGCGAGGATCTGGTGCGCGAGAGCATCCCGGACGCCGATTCCAAGGTGCTGCTGGTGGAAGGGCTCGGCTTCGGCCATGCCAATGTGGTGGTGGCGGTGCCGCAGGCCTGGATCGACGTGCGCACCATGCGCGACCTCGACGATGTCGCCACGCATTTCCACGCCACGCGCGGGCGGCGGGTGCGGGTGGCGACGAAATATCTCAACCTCACGCGCGGCTTCTTCGCCCGCCACGGCATTGTCGACTACCGCATCGTGGAGAGTCTCGGGGCCACCGAGGGCACGCCGGCGGCGGGCACGGCGGAGCTGATCGTCGACATCACCACGACCGGCTCGACGCTGGCGGCCAACGCGCTGAAGGTGATCGACGACGGTGTGATGCTGCGCTCGGAGGCCAATCTGGTCGCCTCGCTCAACGCGGACTGGAACCCGCAGGCGCGGGCGGCGGCGCGGGCGCTGCTCGACCGGGTGACGGCGGCCAAGCGCGCCGCCACCATGCGCGAGGTGAAGACGCGCTTTGCCGCCTGCGATGCCGGTGTGGTGCAGGAGGCGGTGCGCCGCTTCCGCGCCGTGGCGCCCTTCGGCGCGCCGACCTCGTCGGGCATGGTGACGCTGCACTGCCCGCCGGACACGCTGCACGCTCTGGCGGTGTTTTTGCGCGACCAGGGGGCGGCCACCGTCTCGGTCGGCCCGCTCGACTATGTGTTCGCCGCCGAGAACCCGCTTTACGAGAAGCTGGCAGAGCGGATCGGGTAGGTCTTCGCCACCCTTGCCTCCTCATGGCCGGGCTTGACCCGGCCACCCGGAAACGGCGCCGCCGGAAAGAGAGCCGCTTTGACGGCTCCAAAGGCTGGATCCCCGGGGCAAGCCCGGGGATGGGGGAGGGAGTCGTCTTCCCGGCCGAGCGGAGCGAGAGCCGGGATCGCTCGCCATTCCGGTAACGATCCCGGATCGGCCTTCGGCCGTCCGGGATGACGATGTTCGGGTATCAGCCCCGCGCGGCCTGCGCCGTCTCCGCCACTTCCGGCTGCGCGAACGCCGCCGCCTCGCCAATGGCATGGCCGAACAGGATAAGGCAGGGCCCGCTGGCGCCGTCCGCCACCGCCGCTTCCAGCGCCGCCTGCAGCGTGGCGACGGTGGCGGGAACCTGCCGTTCCTCCGGCCGCGTGGCGGAGAACAGGGCGATGGCCGGCGTCGCCGGATCGAGCCCCGCCGCCATCGCCTTGCCCGCCAGTTCACCCCAGGTGCGCTGGGGCATATAGACCACCGTGGTGGCGGCGGGATCGGCGAGCGCCTGCCAGTCGAGATCGCGCGGCAGCTTGCCGTCGCGCGCATGGGCGGTGACGAATTGCAGCCGCCGCGCATGGTCGCGATGGGTGAGCGAGGTGGTGAGCCGGCTCGCCGCCCCCTGCGCCGCGGTGATGCCGGGCACCACTTCCACCGGCAGGCCGGCATTGCGCGCGGCGGTGATTTCCTCCCCGGCGCGGCCGAACACCATGGGGTCGCCGCCCTTGAGGCGCACCACGCGCTTGCCCTGCCTGGCCAGTGAGACCATCAGCGCGTTGATGTCATCCTGCTTGCAGGAAGCCTTGTAGCCGGTCTTGCCGACCAGCATCTTGCGGGCCTCGCGGCGGGCGACATCGAGCACTGCCGGGGCGACGAGGTCGTCATAGAGCACGACATCGGCGGATTGCAGCACGCGCACCGCCTTCAGGGTGAGCAGTTCCGGGTCGCCCGGGCCGGCGCCGACCAGCGCGACGGAACCCTGGGGCGTGTCGGAGCGCTCGACCTCGGCGCGGCCGAGCAGGCTCTCGCGCAAAGCCTCCGTCGGTTCGGCTTCCGGCGTCTCCAGCGCGGCGCGGGTGAAGCGCTCCCAGAAGCCGCGGCGGCCCTGATAGGAGAGGGCGAGGGCGGACACCGCCGGGCGCCAGCTGCGCGCGGCTTCCGCCCAGCGCTTGAAACCCTGCGGGATCACCGCCTCGATCTTGGCCCGCACCGCCTGCCCGAACACCGGGGCGGCGCCGTCGGTGGAAATGCCGACCACCAGCGGCGAGCGGTTGACGATGGCGCCGAAGGCGAAATCGCAGAAGGCGGGCTTGTCGACCACATTCACCGGCACGCCCGCGCGCCGCGCGGCCTCGGCGAAACGCGCGCACTCCCCGTCCTCCTCGATCGCGCCGATGGCGAGCGCGGCGCCGTCGAGGTCGGCCGGCGACCAGTCGCGGGCGATGAGCAGGAGCGGGCCGTCGGGCGGGGCGGCGGCGAGTTCGACCAGATCCTCGCAGAAGGCGGGGGCAATCACCTCCACCCGCGCCCCGGCGGCCGAGAGCAGCTCCGCCTTCCACGCCGCCGCCTCCGAGCCGCCGGCCAGCACGACGCGGCGCCCGGCCAGCGCGAAGAACACCGGCAGACGGGCGAGCGGGTCCATGCGCCCGGAAGCGCGGCGGGCCCGGCGCTCGCCGGGCGGGGTGGGGGAGGCGGAATCGGTCATCGCGGCGGTTGTCCGAAAGGGGCTGGATGACTTATCACACAAAATTCCCGTCGATTAAAGTCAATGGACGGGAATTTTGCGGAAAATGTCAGTGCGCCTTTTCCGACAGCTTGTCGGTCCAGGCCAGCACCACGCCGGAGAGCACGAACACGACATGGATGATGACGAGCCACATCAGCTGCTTCTCGTCGACGCCGCGGTCGAGATTCATGAAGGCTTTCAGGAGCGCGATGGCGGAAATGGCGACGATGGAGGCGAGCAGCTTCTGCTTGAGGCCGGAGAAATCGACCTTGGTCATCCATTCCGGCCAGTCGGAATGGCCGGACGCGTCGATCTTGGAGACGAAATTCTCATAGCCGGAGAAGATGACGATGATGACCAGCGAGCCGGTGAAGGTGAGGTCGATCAGCGCCAATATGCCGAGAATGGTGTCGGCCTCGTCGAACTCATTGGCGTGGGTGACGAAATGCAGGAGTTCGACGCCGAATTTGAACAGAAGCACCGCGAGCGCGATCACCAGCCCGAGATAGAACGGCGCCATGATCCAGCGGCTGACGAAGATGAAGCGTTCGATGACCTTTTCCATGCGTCCGTCGCCTTGAGCTGACCCCGCCTCTCGCGGGTGCGAGAGGGGTGCCACGGCGCCGCGACGGCGGCAAGGGGGAGCGCAAAGGGCGCGCGCCGGCGAAGACGCATGCGGGCGTGCGCGAAGGGGCGCGAGGGGCGCGCGCGGGGCGTCGCGCACCCCTCGCTGGGTGACGGAGCGTCAGTTCGCCGTCACTTTCTGATAGGTGTTCTTCAGCTCGTCCTGAATGACGATGGCGGTACCCTTGGCGGCGAGCAGCAGGTCCTGCTGCGGCGTGCGGGTGCTGTAGCTCCAGCCCGCCGGCAGTTTGAGCCGGCTGCCGAGGCCGGCGAGGTCGGCATAGCTGAGCGTCGGGTCGACGATCTGGGCGTAGGACTGCATCACATAGACCGCGCCGTCCGGGGCGGTGAGCTGGAACACCGGCTTGCCGGCGTCGAAGCGATAGGTGGTCTCGCGGTCGATGGTCTGCTCGGTATAGGAGGGGCCCATCGCCTGATGCAGCGACAGCGACACTTCCGCCCGCTTGGCCATCACGATGCCGCCCACCGTGATGACCTCGCCGGTCTTGGTGTCGCCGGTGGCGGTGATGCCGTCCATGATGAAATGGCGCGGGCCGTTCATGACCACGGCGAGCGTGTCAAACTCCCGGAGCAGTTCGCGCCGGGTCAGCGCGTCCCATTTGTCGGCGGGGCAGTCATCAAAGCCGAGCGTGTTGAACACCGAGGCCTTGAGGCCGTCCAGCGTGAGATGCACCGCCACCAGCTCGCAATAGCGCGCGTCGCGCAGCACCGCCGGCAGCTTCGGCGTGACATCCGGCGTCGGCTGCTGCGCCAGCGCCGCCGTCGCGCAGAGCGGCAGAACGAGGGCGAGAAGGGCGGAGCGGGTGAGCGTGGGAAGCCGGGCGAACATGGGCAACATCCTCGGTCGGGGCAGGTGGCGGGAAGCTACCCCCACCTGCGCACCGGGCGGAAGACGCGCCCGGCGATGCGACCAAGAATAGACAGGCAAAGAACAGACAGGCACACGCCGCCGACGGGCGCGAAGGGAGCGGCGGGAAAACCCGCCGCGCCAGGCCTCGTCAGGCGGTGACGCCGGTGCCGATGGGGCAGGAGACGCCGGTGCCGCCGAGCCCGCAATAGCCGTTCGGGTTCTTGGCGAGGTATTGCTGGTGGTAATCCTCGGCGAAGTAGAACACCGGGGCGTCGACGATCTCGGTGGTGATGGGCGGGAAGCCCTTCGCCTTCAGCGCCGGCTCATAGGCCGCCTTGCTCGCCTCGGCCTCCGCGCGCTGCTGGGCTGAGGTGACATAGATGCCGGAGCGGTAGGTGGTGCCGACATCATTGCCCTGGCGCATGCCCTGGGTCGGGTCGTGGCTCTCCCAGAACAGCTTGAGCAGCTGCCCATAGCTGACCTTCGCGGGATCGAACACGACCAGCACCGCCTCGGCATGGCCGGTGAGCCCGGTGCAGGTCTCCTCATAGGTCGGGTTCGGGGTGATGCCGTTGATGTAGCCGACGGCGGTCACATACACGCCCGGCGTCTGCCAGAACTTGCGCTCCGCGCCCCAGAAGCAGCCAAGCCCGAAAATCGCGGTCTCCAAGCCCTCGGGGTAGGGGCCCTTCAGCTTGTGGCCATTGACGAAATGGGTCTCGGCGGTGGGCAGCGGGCGGGCGCGGCCGGGCAGCGCCTGCGCGGGGGTCGGCAGGTCGATACTCTTCTTGAAGAAGAACATGGGGCAAATCCCTTGCTGGAATGGCGGCAATATGGGGATTGACGCCGCTTCGCGCGAGGGCGGAGCCGTGCCGCGCTGTTCACGCGCGCGGCATCACGCCGCCGGGCGGCGGCCGATCAAGAGCAGCAGCGCGCCGGCGACGCCGAGCACGAGAAAGAGCGGGGCGCCCAGCACCGGCACGGCGAGATGATCCCACACCGTGGCGGAGAGGGTGCGGGTGACGAAGGCCTGAAAGCGCGTCAGCGAGTCCGGTCCCACGGCGAGCCAGGTGACGCCGAGCGGAGTGGTGACGATCTCCGCCGAGGCGATGGAGCGCACGCCGTCCAGCACCAGCGCCACGAAGGCCCCGGCCAGAACCCACAGGCCGACGAAGCGGAAGAGAAAGCGGATCATGAATGCCGGTCTCCTGACCCCGCCTCGCCGGCGGCATGCCCGTCTTAGACGCCATCGCCGAAAGGCTGCAAGGGCGCAGGTCCGCGAGGGGTGTCCTGCGGGCGTCATCTCGGACGGCCGCAGGCCGGTCCGGGACCGTTTCCCCAATGGGAGAGCGATCCCGGCTCTCCGCCTCGCTCCAGCCGGGATGACCGGTGCGCGAGGCGAGCGGCCGGCCGGTGAGTGGCCCTGTGCGCGCGGCATTGCGCCGCCGGGCTCTCGCGTCCGTGAAGACCCTTAGCCTTGATGTGGATCAAGGTTGTCGCTCGCCCGCGGCGCGAAAGCTCCCTCCACATCATGGAGTCGTTCCAGATCGGCCGATCGGAACGTGGAGGGTCGAATGACGCAGCTACAAAGCTCCGCTGGACGCGGCTCGGGTGCCACCGAGCCGGGCGTCGATCAGAGCGGAAAGAAGATGACCTTCGGCGAGGGCGGCCTCGCCTTCGTCTTCGCGGTCCTGGCGCTGTCCTGCATCACCGTCGCGGCAAAGACGCACGATGCCGCCTATGCCTTCCACGCCTATCTCTCGGCCTTCGCCAGCCTGGCGGCGGTGTTCGTCATCCTCAACCGCTATGTGGACCGCCCGGCGGCCCTGCCGGCGCTGGAGATCGACGGCAAGCCGAACTACAATTTCGGCCCGGTGAAGTTCGCCACCATTGCGGCGATGTTCTGGGGCATCGCCGGCTTTCTGGTCGGCGTCATCATCGCCTTCCAGCTCGCCTTCCCCTGGCTGAACCTCGACCTGCCCTGGACCGCCTTCGGCCGGCTGCGGCCGCTGCACACGTCGGCGGTGATCTTCGCCTTTGGCGGCAACGTGCTGATCGGCACCTCGTTCTATGTGGTGCAGCGCACCTCGCGCGCCCGCCTCGCCGGCTATCTCGCGCCGTGGTTCGTGGTGCTGGGCTATAACTTCTTCATCGTCATCGCCGGCACGGGCTATCTCCTGGGCATCACCCAGGGCAAGGAATATGCCGAGCCGGAATGGTACGCCGATCTGTGGCTGACCGTGGTGTGGGTGACCTATCTGCTCGTGTTCCTCGCCACGCTGTGGCGCCGCAGGGAACCGCACATCTACGTCGCCAACTGGTTCTATCTCGCCTTCATCGTCACCATCGCGATGCTGCATCTCGGCAACAACGCGACGATCCCGGTCTCGGTGTTCTCGCCCAAATCCTACATCGTCTGGGCGGGCGTGCAGGATGCGATGGTGCAGTGGTGGTACGGCCATAACGCGGTCGGCTTCTTCCTCACCGCCGGCTTCCTCGCCATCATGTACTACTTCATCCCCAAGCGGGCCGACCGGCCGGTCTATTCCTACCGGCTGTCGATCATCCACTTCTGGGCGCTGATCTTCATCTATATCTGGGCCGGCCCGCACCACCTGCACTACACCGCGCTGCCGGACTGGGCGCAGACGCTGGGCATGACCTTCTCCATCATCCTGTGGATGCCCTCCTGGGGCGGCATGATCAACGGCCTGATGACGCTCTCGGGCGCCTGGGACAAGCTGCGCACCGACCCGGTGCTGCGCATGATGGTGGTGTCGGTCGCATTCTACGGCATGTCGACCTTCGAAGGCCCGATGATGTCGGTGAAGGCGGTGAACTCGCTTTCCCACTACACCGACTGGACCATCGGCCATGTGCATTCCGGTGCGCTCGGCTGGGTCGCCTACATCTCCTTCGGCGCCATCTACTGCCTCGTGCCGTGGCTCTGGCAGAAGCGGGAACTGTATTCGCTCCGCCTCGTCAACTGGCACTTCTGGATCTCGACCATCGGTATCGTCTTCTACATCTCGGCGATGTGGGTGGCGGGCATCCTGCAGGGCCTGATGTGGCGCGCCTACACCTCGCTCGGCTTCCTCGAATACTCCTTCATCGAGACGGTCGAGGCGATGCACCCCTTCTACATCATCCGCGCGGTGGGTGGCGTGCTGTTCCTGATCGGCGGGCTGATCATGGCCTTCAACCTGATCATGACCATCCGCCAGCCGGATCTGGCGGAAGCCGGCACCGGCGTCCCCAACCCGTCCCTCGTGCCGGCCGAGTGAGGAGGCAAGATCATGGCTGAAGCCGTCGCTCCGAAGAAATCCCTCTGGGCCAAGCACGCCTTTCTCGAGAAGAACTCGATCTGGCTGGTCATCGGCATCCTGCTCGTGGTCGCCATTGGCGGCCTCGTGGAGATCGTGCCGCTGTTCTACCTCAAAAGCACCATCGAGAAGGTCTCCGGCATCCGTCCCTGGACGCCGCTGGAACTCGCCGGCCGCAACATCTATGTCCGCGAGGGCTGCTACAACTGCCACTCGCAGATGGTGCGCCCGCTGCGCGACGAGGTGGAACGCTACGGCCACTACTCGCTGGCGGCCGAGAGCATGTATGACCGCCCGTTCCAGTGGGGCTCCAAGCGCACCGGGCCGGACCTCGCCCGCGTCGGCAACAAATATTCCGACGAATGGCAGCGCCAGCACCTCGCCGATCCGCGCTCGGTGGTCCCGGGCTCGATCATGCCCGGCTACCCCTTCCTGGCGCAGACCCCGCTCAAGACCTATGAGGTCGCCGACGACATGAAGGTGAACGCCGTGCTCGGCGTGCCCTATTCCGAGGCGATGGTCACGGAAGCGCTGGCGGACCTTCGGGCGCAGGCCAACCCCGACGCCGATGCCGACGGGCTGAAGGAACGCTATCCCGGCGCGCAGCAGCGCGACTTCGACGGCAATCCCAAACTGCTGTCGGAAGCGGATGCGCTGATCGCCTATCTCCAGGCGCTCGGCACCATGGTCGACTTCAAGCTCTACGACGACAAGGCAAACATCCGCTGAGGAGGCTGGGATGAACGAGACCTATCGCGCCCTCGCCGAATTCGCTCAGACCTGGGGGCTTCTCTACTTCGTCGGCATCTTCCTCTGCGTGCTCGCCTATGCGCTCTCGCCGCGGCGCAAGGCGCAGTTCGAGGACGCTGCCCGCATGCCGCTGCGCGAGGATTGATCATGGCCGAGCATCACAAGAACGAAGTCGACGCCGTCACCGGCGTCTCGACGACCGGCCACGAGTGGGACGGCATTCGCGAACTGAACAACCCGCTGCCGCGCTGGTGGCTGTGGACCTTCTACGCCACCATCGTGTGGGCCTTCCTCTACTGGATCGCCTACCCGGCCTGGCCGCTCGTCTCCGGCTACACGTCAGGCGTGCTCGGCTGGAAGTCGCGCGAGGCGGTGCAGGTGCAACTCGCGGACCTGCGCGTCCAGCGCGGCGCCTTCGCCGAGAAGCTGGAAGCCGCCTCGCTCGAACAGATCGAGGCCAGCCCCGAACTTCTGGCCTTCGCCCGCGCTCAGGGCCGCGCCGCCTTCGGCGACAATTGCGCCCCGTGCCATGGCTCGGGTGCCGCCGGCTCCAAGGGTTATCCGAACCTGAATGACGACGACTGGATGTGGGGCGGCTCGCTGGAACAGATCCAGCAGACCATCCTGCACGGCATCCGCTCCACCGATGCCGACGCCCATGTCGGCGACATGCCGGCCTTCGGCCGCGACGGCCTGCTGCAGCGTCCGGAAATCGTGGCGGTGGCGGACTATGTGCGCTCGCTCTCCGACCTGCCGGTGCCGAAGGGCGTGACGCCCGACCTCGCCAAGGGCAAGGAAGTGTTCGCCGCCAATTGCGCCGCCTGCCACGGCGCCGACGGCAAGGGCAATATCGAGCTTGGCGCGCCCAATCTCACCGACGGCATCTGGCTCTACGGTTCGGACCGCGACAGCATCATCGCCACCCTGACCAATGGCCGCGCCGGCATCATGCCGGCCTGGGCGGGGCGTCTCGACCCGACCACCATCAAGGCCCTCACCGTCTATGTGCA
Organism: Ancylobacter polymorphus; assembly: GCF_030813495.1. Classification (GTDB taxonomy): domain Bacteria; phylum Pseudomonadota; class Alphaproteobacteria; order Rhizobiales; family Xanthobacteraceae; genus Ancylobacter; species Ancylobacter polymorphus. The sequence goes on from NZ_JAUSUI010000002.1 coordinate 543,436, forward strand.
TGCGCTCGGTGGGGGACAGTAGCGCGCGCACCCTGACGGGTTGAGGCCATGCGGCGGGGCGTCTCAGCGGCGTCCCGCCGCATAAGCATTTTTCCGCCCGGCAAGCCCCGGATCAACGCTCCCCGCGCACGGGTTTAGAAAGCCTCCATGAGAGGCGCAGAGCGCACGGTTTCGGGGACCGACATGAACATGGCGACCAAGGTGGAACGGCTCGACGAGCCCGAATATGACGACGATGCCCCGCTTTACGAGGCCCGGCGCAAGATCTACCCCATCGCCGTCCACGGCACGTTCCGCAAGATCAAGTGGACGCTGCTCATCGTCACCCTCGGCATCTATTATCTCCTGCCCTTCCTGCGCTGGGACCGCGGGCCCAACGCCCCCTCGCAGGCGGTGCTGGTCGACCTCGCCAATGGCCGGTTCTATTTCTTCTTCATCGAAATCTGGCCGCAGGAAATCTATTACGTCACCGGGCTTCTGATCCTGGCCGCCCTCGTGCTGTTCCTGATGAACGCGGTGGCCGGGCGGCTGTGGTGCGGCTATCTCTGCCCGCAGACCGTGTGGACCGACCTGTTCCAGGCCATTGAGCGCATGGTGGAAGGCGACCCGCGCGAGCGGCGCGAGAAGCTGAAGACCGCCTCGCGCGGCCGGCGCGCCTTTGAGGCGGCGTCCAAGCACACGCTGTGGCTGATGGTGGCGTGGTGGACCGGCGGCGCCTGGGTGCTGTATTTCGCCGACGCGCCGACGCTGGTGTGGCAGCTGTTCACCGGCACCGCGCCGATGGTGGCCTATCTCTGGATCGCCATACTGACCTTCACCACCTATGTGCTCGCCGGCCATATGCGCGAGCAGGTGTGCACCTATATGTGCCCCTGGCCGCGCATCCAGGCGGCGCTCACCGACGAATACGCCTTCAACGTCACCTATCGCTACGATCGCGGCGAACCGCGCGGCTCGTTCAAGAAGACCGAGGCGCTGCGCGCGGCGGGCGTGCCGGCGGGTGACTGCATCGACTGCAAGCAATGCGTCGCCGCCTGCCCGACGGGCGTCGATATCCGCCTCGGCAGCCAGCTCGCCTGCATCCAGTGCGGCCTGTGCATCGACGCCTGCGACACGGTGATGAACAAGGTGGGCCGCCCCACCGGGCTGATCGCCTACGACACCGAGATGAATGTCGAGCGCCGCATGAAGGGGCTGGCACCCGTCACCAAGGTGCTGCGCGCCCGTACCCTGCTCTATGCCGGCCTGATCGTCATCGTCGGCGGCATCATGGTGGCGACGCTGGCGATGCGCGGCTCGGAAGGCGTGTCAGTCATCCATGACCGCAACCCGCTGTTCGTGCGGCTCTCCGACGGCTCGCTGCGCAATGCCTACACGCTGCGCATCGTCAACAAGCAGTCGCTGCCGCGCCGCTTCGCCATCGCGGTGGACGGCGTGCCGGAGGCGCGGCTGGAAGTGGTGGGCGGCATTTCCGTGACCGAGAACGGCCATCCCGTGGTCGAGGTCGGGCCGGACCAGACCTATGAGCTGCGGGCGCTGGTTTCCACCTCCGCCAAGCTGCCGGCCAATGCCTCGCTGCCGGTCACTTTCTCCGTCACCGACGTGGTCGGCGGCGAGACCACGACCGCTCCCGACCATTTCAAGGGCCCCTGACGCCCCGACCGGAGAACCCGCATGGCCACGCTCATGACCGCGCGCGACGACGGCAAGGTCCGGCCGCTCACCGGCCGGACGGTGCTGATGTGCTTCATCGCCTTTTTCGGCGTGGTGTTCACCGCCAATTTCTTCCTGGTGCGGGCGGCGCTGAGCACCTTCGGCGGCGTGGAGACGGAAAGCTCCTACAAGGCCGGGCTCGCCTTCAAGGCCGAGAGCGAGGCCGCCGCCGCGCAGGCCGCGCGCCACTGGCAGGTCGACGCCCATGTCGAGCCGGGCCGGCTCGATGTCGCCGCCCGCGACGCCGCCGGCCGGCCGCTCACCGATGTCGCGCTCAGCGCCACGCTGCGCCACCCCACCGACCGCCGCTTCGACGTGACGCTCGATCCGGTCAAGGTCGGCGCCGGCCAGTGGCGGGCGAGCGACACCATCAATGCCGGCCAGTGGGAGCTGGTGATCGAACTCTCCCGCGACGGCGAGCGGCTGTTCCGCTCCACCAACCGCGTCGTCATCCGTTAGGTCGCTTCACCGTTTCGCGGAAACGGTGAAGCGATTCTCGTTCTTTGTTTTATCGCGTTTTCTTCACGCAATCCGGTATTCACTTCGCTCGAAAACGCTCCAGGCCGGAGGCATCCCATGGGCGCGCAGGCTCTTTCTCTCCCGGCGACCGCTTCCCTGCCCGCCACGCCGGTGGCGCAGGACTATTCGCTGTTCCTGCGCCGCGATCCGGCCGGGCAGGCGGAAATGGCCTTCGCGGTGGAGGGCATCGACTGCGCCGCCTGCATCGACGAGATCGAGGATGGCTGCGAGGCGCTGCCCGGCATCGCCCGGGCGCGGCTGAACTACACTACCCACCGCCTCACCATCGGCTGGGAGGCGAAGGCCGAGCCTGCCCCGGCGCGGGTGCTGGAGGCGCTGGCCAAGGCCGGCTACCGCGCCTATCCCTTCGAGGCCGACCGGCTGGAGGAGATCGACAACTCCACCTCGCGGCATCTGCTGCGCTGCCTCGGCGTCGCCGGCTTCGCGGCGATGAACATCATGCTGCTCTCGGTGTCGGTGTGGTCGGGCAATGTCACCGACATCACCCCGGAGACGCGCGATTTCTTCCACTGGCTCTCGGCGCTGATCGCGCTGCCCGCCGCCGCCTATGCCGGCCAGCCCTTCTTCCAGAGCGCGTTGCGGGCGCTGAAGGCGCGGTCGCTCAACATGGATGTGCCGATCACGCTCGGCGTGCTGCTGGCGCTCAGCGTCTCGGTGTTCGAGACGCTGCACCATGCCGAGCACGCCTATTTCGATTCGGCTGTCATGCTGCTGTTCTTCCTGCTGGCGGGGCGCTATCTCGACCACGCGATGCGCCGGCGCACGCGGGCGGAGGCGGGCAATCTCGCCGCGCTGAAGGCGGTCACCGCCAACCGCATCGAGCCGGACGGGCGGCTCGTCACCGTGCCCGCCGCCGCGGTGAAGCCGGGCGACGAGGTGATGCTGCGGGCGGGCGAGCGCGCGCCGGTGGACGGCATCGTGCTGTCCGGCACGGCGGCGGTGGATGAAAGCCTCGTCACCGGCGAGACGCTGCCGCGCAGCCTCAGCGTCGGCGCCACGGTGCATGCCGGCAGCCTCATCCATGACGGCGTGCTGCGGCTGAAGACCGTCGCGGCCGGCGAGGACACCTTCCTCGACGAGATCGAGCGGCTGCTCGACAAGGCCTCGACCGCGCGCGGGCGCTATATCCGCCTCGCCGACCGCGCCGCCCGGCTCTACGCGCCGATGGTCCACACCACGGCGCTGCTGGCGCTTTTCGGCTGGCTCATCGCCGGTGCCTCGCTGCACCAGGCGGTGCTGATTGCGGTGGCGGTGCTCATCATCACCTGCCCCTGCGCGCTGGCGCTGGCCGTGCCGGCGGTGCAGGTGGTGGCGGCGGGCACGCTGATGCGCGCCGGCATGCTGCTGCATTCCGGCGACACCTTCGAGCGCCTCGCCGAGATCGACACCGTCGCCTTCGACAAGACCGGCACGCTGACCCTGCCGGAGCCGAGCCTTTCCGACGCGGGCGATGTGCCGGCGCCGCTGCTCGCCGCCGCCGCCCGGCTGGCGCTGGCCAGCACCCACCCGCTGGCGCGGGCGATCGCCGCCGCGCACCCCGACGCACGGCCGCTCGACACTGTGCGGGAAGTGCCCGGCGCGGGGGTGGAGGCGGAGATCGACGGGGTGACGGCCCGGCTCGGCAGCCCGGCCTTTTGCGGCTGCGAGGCGCTCGCGGCCGAACGTGCCGCCCTGAGCCCTGAGGCCTCGCTGGTGGCGGTGCGGCTGGGGGAAGCCTGCGCCGTGCTCGACATTCGCCAGGCGCTGCGCCGCGATGCCAGGGCGGTGATCGACGATTTGCGCGTCGCCGGGCTGAAGGTGGTGCTGCTCTCGGGCGACCGGCGCGCGGCGGTGGCAGCGGTGGCGGGCGAACTCGGCGTCACCGACTGGTGGGCGCAGATGCGGCCGGGCGACAAGATCGCGGTGCTGGAGAGCCTCGACGCCAAAGGGCACGGCGTGCTGATGGTGGGCGACGGCATCAATGACGCACCCTCGCTCGCCAGCGCCCATGTCTCGCTTTCCCCGATCAGCGCCGCCGATGTGACGCGGGCGCAGGCCGACGCGGTGTTTCTCGGCGAGAAGCTGGCCCCTGTCGCCATCGCGCTGAAGGTGGCGCGCCGGGCGCGGCATCTGATGCGGCAGAATTTGATGATCGCCGTGGTCTATAATCTCATCGCCGTGCCGCTGGCGGTGGCGGGCTACGTCACCCCGCTGGTGGCGGCGCTGGCCATGTCCGGCTCGTCGGTCATCGTCACGCTGAACGCGCTCCGCGCGCGGCAGGGCGGCTTTGCCGCCGGGGAAAAGGAGGCGGCATGAGCGTGCTGCTCTATCTGGTGCCGGCGGCGCTGAGCCTCGGCCTGCTCGGGCTGGTGGCCTTCCTCTGGTCGCTGCGCAGCGGTCAGTATGACGATATCGAGGGCGCGGCGGTGCGCGTGCTGTCCGATGACGATCTGCACGAGGCGGCGCATGAGCGCCCGGACCGCAACGCCCTGACCGGCGAGCCGCGGGCATGAGCGCGAGTGATTTTTTCGACGCTGAAGCGGAAGCGGCCCGCGCCGGCCGGCTCGGCTGCGCCTGCCCGGAAGACGCGCCGCGCGCGCTGCGCCGTTCGCTCGGCATCGGGCGGCTGGCCGGCGGCTTCGCCCTCATAGTGCTGGCGCAGGCGCTGACGCTGGGCGCGCTGCCGCTCGCCGGGGCGATGCTGGCCCCGCGCCCGGAGCTCGCCGCCCTGCCACTCGCCGCCCTGCTGCTCGGCGCGGCGCTGGCGAGCCTTCCCGCCAGCTTTCTGCTCGACACGTTCGGCCGGCGTGCCGCCTTCGCGCTCGGCGCCAGCCTCGGCGTCGCCGGCGGGCTGATGGCGGCCTATGCGATGGCGCTCGGCGCCTTCCCGATGCTGGTGCTGGGCGCCGCCTGGCTCGGCGCGGCGCAGGGTTTCGGCATGTTCTACCGCCACGCGGCGGCGTTCGGCGCCGCGACCGGGGCGCGGGCGGGCATGGTGGCGCGCCTCATCGGCGCCGGGGCGCTGGCGGGCCTTGCCGGGCCGCTGCTGGCGGGGGCGGCGGAAGCGGCCTTCGCACCCTACACCTTCGCCGGCACGCTGCTGCTCGCCGCGCTGGCGCAGCTCGGTGCGCTGGCTTTCGCCGTGCTGCTGCCCGAGGCGCGCTTTTCCCATGCCGATCTCACCGTGGAGGCGATGACCGTCGCGGCCCCAGCCCCGCGCCCCGCGCCGCTGGCCTGGCGGGCGCTGATCCTGCCGACGCTGATCGGCGCGCTGGCTTGGGGGGCGATGACGTCAGCCATGGCCGGCGCGCCGCTGTCGCTGGCCGGCTGCGGCGTCGGCGTGCCGCTGATCTCGGGCGTCGTCGCCTGGCATGTGGTGGCGATGTATGCGCCGGCGCTGGCCGGCGGGGTGCTGGCGCGGTGGATCGGCGCGCCGCCGCTGGCACTGCTCGCCTTGGCGCTGTGCCTCGGCGCGGCACTCGCCGTGGGGTGGGCGACCGACGCGGTGATGATCTCTGCCGCCTTTCTCACGGTCGGCGCCGGCTGGGCGCTGGCGAGCCTTGCCACCACGTTGATGCTGCATGGCGCGGGCACGCCGTCCCGGCTGCAACTCGCCGCCCATGACGGCCTGCTGCTCGGCGCCGCGCTGCTCGGCGTGCTGGTCTAGCCCTCACAGCTCCCATCATCCCGGACGGCGCCGGCCGATCCGGGATGACGGCCGTTTTCGCGATATTGACGCCCGCGATGCTTTATGTAAGTGATCGTTCACTGACATTGCGGTGAGGGATCGGGCATGTTCACGCGGCTGATGACGGCACGGCGCTTCGCGCCGCTGTTCTGGTGCCAGTTTTTCGCGGCGTTCAACGACAATTTCGTGAAGAACGCCATGGCGCTGCTGATCCTTTACGGTATCGCCCATGTGAATGGCGGCGCGCTGGTGACGCTGGCGGGCGGCGTGTTCATCCTGCCCTTCTTCCTGTTCTCCTCGCTCGGCGGCCAGCTTGCCGACCGCTACGACAAGTCGCTGATCGCCCGGCGGGTGAAGTTCGCCGAAATCTGGATCGTGCTGATCGCCAGCGCCGGCTTCGTCATCCAGTCGATCCCGCTGCTGTTCGTCGGCCTGTTCCTCATGGGCACGCTGAGCGCGCTGTTCGGGCCGGTGAAATACGGCATCCTGCCCGACCACCTCGCCAAGGACGAGCTGGTCTCCGGCAATGCGCTGATCGAAATGGCGACCTTCGCCGCCATTCTCGGCGGCACGGTGGGCGGGGCGCTGGCCTTCACCCATACCGGCGAATGGGCGGTGGCCGGCTTCACCTTCGTGCTCGCCGTCATCGCCTGGCTGTCCGCCCGCGCCATCCCCCCGACGCTGGCCGGCGCGCCGGACCTGAAGATCGACCCCAACATCTGGCGCAGCACGATGACGCTGCTCGCCGATATCCGCGCCGAGACGCCGATCTGGCGCGGGGCGCTGATCGTCTCCTGGTTCTGGCTGGTCGGCGGCGTGGTGCTCTCGCTGCTGCCCACCCTGGTGAAGGACAATATCGGCGGGCTGGAAAGCGTCGTCACCCTGTTCCTGGTGCTGTTCACCATCGGCGTCGCCATCGGCTCGACGCTGGCGGCGAAACTGTCGGAGGGGCGCATCCTGCTGGCGCTGGTGCCGGCGGCGGGGCTGCTGATGGGCGTGTTCGCGCTCGATCTGGCGCTGCTCATGGGCACGCTCGCCCCCGCCGCGCAGCCGATCGGCTGGTACGACTTCCTCACCTCGGGCGCGGGCGTGCACGCCGCCATCGGGCTGATCGGCCTTGCGGCGGCCGGCGGCGCCTTCGTGGTGCCGACCTTCGCCTTCGTGCAGGCGGCGGCGGGCGAGGACCGGCGCGCCCGGGTGATCGCCGGCAATAATGTGCTCAACGCCGCCTTCATGGTGGCGGGGGCGGTCATCGTCGCCGCGCTGCAATTCGCCGGCTTCACCGCCCCGGCGCTGCTCGGGCTGATCGGCGCGGCGAGCCTCGTCGTCGCCATCCTCGCCGGCCGCGCCTTTCAGGGGCAGGTGCTGCGCGACCTGATCAAGCTGGTGTTCCGGGTGCTGTTCCGGGTCGAGGTGACGGGGGCGGAGCATCTGAAAGCCGCCGGCCCCGGCTCGGTGATCGCCATCAACCATGTGAGCTTTCTCGATGCGCCGCTGATCATGGCGCTACTCGACAATGACCCGGTCTTCGCCGTCGACCGCGCCATTGCCGAAGCCTGGTGGGTGAAGCCCTTCCTCAAGCTGGTGCGCGCCTTCCCGCTCGACCCGACCAAGCCGATGGCGACCCGCGACCTGATCCGCCAGGTGCAGCAGGGCGAGCAATTGGTGATCTTCCCCGAGGGGCGCATCACCGTCACCGGCTCGATCATGAAGATCTATGACGGCTCGGCGCTGATCGCCGACAAGGCGGACGCCCCCGTGGTGCCGGTGCGCATCGAGGGGCTGGAGCAGACCTATTTCTCCCGCCTCGACGGCCACCAGACCCGCAAGCGCCTTTTTCCCAAGGTCCGCGTCACCATCCTGCCGCCGCGCAAGCTGAAGGTCGACAAGGAACTGTTCGGCCGCAAGCGCCGGCGGGCGGCGGGCGCGGCGCTGTATGACGTGATGAGCGATCTCGTCTTCGAGACCAGCCACACCAATGTCACCATCTATCAGGCGGTGGAGGACGCGGCGGTGCGGCTCGGCATGAAGCGCATCGTGCTGGAAGACCCGCTCGGCACCATCCTGTCCTATCGCAAACTGCTGCTCGGGGCGAAGATCCTCGGCGACAAGCTGGCGCGGGAGACCGCGCCGGGCGAGAAGGTCGGCGTGCTGCTGCCCAACGCCGCCGGCATCGCCGTGGTGCTGATGGGGCTCTCGCGCCATGGCCGCGTGCCGGTCATGCTCAACTACACCGCCGGCGCCACCAATCTCGTCATCGCCTGCAAGGCGGCGCAGGTGAAGCTGGTGGTCGCCTCGCGCGCCTTCATCGAGAAGGCGCGGCTGGAGGCGGAGGTGGCCGAGCTGGAAAAGCATGTGCGGGTGCTGATGAGCGAGGATATCCGCGCTTCCGTCACCACGCCGGACAAGATCCGCGCCATGCTGCCGCTGCCCGCGCCCAAGCCCGCCCACCCTGATGACCCGGCCTTCGTGCTGTTCACCTCAGGCTCGGAAGGCACGCCGAAGGGCGTCGTGCTCTCCCACCGCAACATCCTCACCAATGTGGCGCAGGTGGCGGCGCGGATCGACTTCTCCCCCGCCGACATCATGTTCAACGTGCTGCCCGTGTTCCATTCCTTCGGCCTCACCGGCGGGCTGGTGCTGCCGATGGTGTCGGGGCTGAAGACCTATCTCTACCCCTCGCCGCTGCACTACCGGATCATCCCGGAACTGGTCTACGCCACCAACGCCACCGCCATTGTCGGCACCGACACCTTCCTCATGGGCTATGCCCGCACCGCCAACCCCTATGATTTCCGCTCGCTGCGCTTCGTGGTGGCCGGCGCCGAGCCGGTGAAGGCGGAAACGCGGCGGGTGTGGATGGAGAAGTTCGGTCACCGCATTCTGGAAGGCTACGGCGTCACCGAATGCGCGCCGGTGCTGGCGGTGAACACGCCGATGTTCAACCGCGTCGGCACGGTGGGCCGCATGCTGCCGGGCATCCATCACCGGCTGGAGACCATGGCCGGCATTGAGGAAGGCGGGCGGCTGCAGGTGCGCGGGCCGAATGTGATGCTGGGCTATCTCCGCGCGGAGAAGCCCGGCGTGATCGAGCCGCCGGAGCATGGCTGGTACGACACCGGCGACATCGTCAGCTTTGACGAGGAAGGCTTCGTCGCCATTCGCGGCCGGGTGAAGCGCTTCGCCAAGATTGCCGGCGAGATGATCTCGCTCGCCGCCATCGACGCCATGGTGGCGACACTGCGGCCCGATGCCGAGCATGTCGCCGTGGCGGTGCCGGATGCGCGGCGGGGTGAGCGCATCATCCTCATGACCACGGCGCCCGACCTCACCCGCGCCGCGCTTCAGGCCTATGGCCGCGAGCGGGCGGTGACCGAGCTGATGATCCCGGCGGAAATCCTGCGCATGGACGTGTTGCCGCTGCTCGGTTCGGGCAAGGTGGACTTCACCAAGGCGCGCGGCATCGCGCTGGAAATGCTCGCCGCCCGCGCGCCGGCCGGAGACGGGGCATGAGGGCGGCCCCCGCCCGGCGCGGGCGCGAGGGCGGGGCGGCCCGCGCGCGGGGACCCGACCCGCGGGCGCGGGGCGCCGATACGCGCGCGCGCATCGAGGCGGTGGCGCTGGAACTCTTCGCGCAGAAGGGCGTCGCCGGCACCTCGGTGCGCGACATCGCGCTCGGCGTCGGGGTGAGCGAGGGGGCGCTCTACCGCCATTTCCCCTCCAAGGAGCAATTGGCGCGCGAGCTGTTCCTCACCCGCTATGCCGGGCTTGCGGCGCAAATCTGCCAGCTCGACGCCGCCGAGCCGCAGCTGGAGCCGAAGCTGCGGGCGGTGGTGCGGCTGGCCTGCGGCCTGTTCGACGCCGAGCCGGCGCTGTTCGCCTATCTGCTCATCCACCAGCACGAGCATCTCGGCACCGTGCCGGATGCGCCGGACGCGAATGTGGTGGAGGCGGTGGCGCAGATGCTGCGCGGCGCCGGGGTGCCGCCCGCGCGCGTCACACTGGCCAGCGCCATGGCGCTCGGCTGCGTGGTGCAGCCGGCGGTGTTCGCGCTCTATGGCCGGATCGAAGGGCCGCTGGCGGCGCAGGCGGAGGCGATCGCGGCGGCGGTGCTGGGCGTGGTGGAACGGGCGAAGGCGGGATAGGGCGGCGCGAATGCGGGCCGTTTCAGACGTCCGTCATCCCGGACGGTCCGCAGGACCGATCCGGGATCGCGCGCAGGAAGGGCGGGGAGCGATCCCGGCGCGCGCTTCGCTTGGCCGGAATGACGGCCAATGGATGGCCCGCTCGCCTCACCCCAGCCCTCTCCCCCGTCGGGGAAAGGGGGCGGCGGCGCCCGGCGTCGAAACGGGCCCTGCCGTTCTTCACCTCACCCCGTCGGGGAGAGGTCGCCGGCCCGTCTCAGAACAGCTTCATGCCGGGCGGGATCGGCAGGCCGGCGGTGATCGCCTGGGTCTTTTCCTGCACGATGCGCTCGCCCTTGGCGCGGGCATCGGCATGGGCGGCCACGATCAGGTCTTCGAGGATTTCGGCCTCGTCCGGGTTGAGCAGGCTCGGGTCGATATGGATCGCCTTGAGCGCGCCCTTGGCGGACACCCGCACCGTGACCATGCCGCCGCCGGCGGCGCCCTCGACCTCGATGGCTTCAAGCTCCGCCTGGAGCTGCTCCATCTTGGACTGCATTTCCTTCACCTTGGACATGATGCCGAGAAGGTCTTTCATCGGGAAACTCCTGTCATCAGAATTCGATCTCGTCATCCGCGCCCGGCCCGTCGTCGCGGGCGGCCATCAGATCGGCGTCGGTCATGTCGGCATCGCCGGTGAAGCTGGCCGGTTCCTCCGGGGCGAGGGAGCGCACATCGACGATGGTGGCGCCGGGAAAACGCGCCAGCGCCGCCGCCACCAAGGGGTCGGCGCGCACGCCGGTCATCATCGCGTCGCGCTGGGCGGCGGCCTTCTCGGCCAGTGTCGGCTCGCCCTCTTCACGCGAAAGGGCGACCAGCCAGCGCCGGCCGGTCCATTCCGACAGCTTGGACTGCAGTTCCTGAATGAGGTTCGGCGCCCCGCCGGGGGCGAGGGCCACTTCCATCTGCCCGTCCTCGAAGGCGACGAGGCGCACGCTGTTTTCCAGCGCGAATTTCAGCTTGAGGTCGCGCCGGGCGGCGGCGAGGGCCACGAGATCCTCGAAGCTCGCCACGGCGAGGCCGGGCGTGGGCGCGGGTGCCGCTGCGGCCGGGCGCGGCGTGGCGCGCGAGGCGACGGACAGGTGGCTGGCGGCAGTGGGCGCGGCGGAAGGGGCGTTCGAGGGCGCGGGGAAGCTGCGCGGCGCGGTCGCCGCCATCGCCGAACCGCCACCGCCCGAACCGCCGCTCATCGCGGTGCCGCCGCCGGAAGGCCGGGCGGCGGGCGCCTCGGGTGCCCCGTCGCGCAGGCGCCGCAGCGCCTCGTCCGGGGTCGGCAAATCGCTGGCATAGGCGAGGCGCACCAGCACCATCTCCGCCGCCTGCATGGGCTTGGCCGCCTGCTGCACCTCGCCGAGGCCCTTGGTGAGCATCTGCCAGGCGCGCGAGAGCACCCGCATGGACAGGCCACGGGCGAACTCCCGCCCGCGCAGGCGCTCGGCCTCCACCAGCGCCGCGTCGTCCGCCGTCTCGGGCAGGATCTTCATCCGGGTGACGAGATGGGTGAATTCGGCGAGATCGGCGATCACCACCGCCGGGTCGGCGCCGGAATCATATTGCTCGCGCAGTTCGGTCAGCGCCTGCGCGATGTCGCCCTGCATCAGCGCCTCGAACAGGTCGATAACCCGCCCGCGATCGGCGAGGCCGAGCAGGGCGCGCACCTGCTCGCCATGCACCATGCCCCCCGTCGCCTGGCCGCCGGAATGGGCGATGGCCTGATCGAGCAGCGAGAGCGCGTCGCGCACCGAGCCTTCCGCCGCGCGGGCGATGAGGCTCAGCGCCTCGGCGTCGATGCCCACCCCTTCCGCCGTGCAGATGCCCTGGAGATGGCGCGCCAGCGTGCCGGCCTCGACCCGGCGCAGATCGAAGCGCTGGGTGCGCGAGAGCACCGTGACCGGCACCTTGCGGATTTCGGTGGTGGCGAAGATGAACTTCACATGCTCGGGCGGCTCTTCCAGCGTCTTCAAGAGGCCGTTGAAGGCCGCCGTGGAGAGCATGTGCACTTCGTCGATGATGAACACCTTGTAGCGCGCCAGCACCGGCTTGTAGCGCGCCGCCTCGATGATCTCGCGGATGTCGCCAATGCCGGTATTGGACGCGGCGTCCATTTCCTGCACGTCGACATGCCGGCTTTCGATGATGTCGCGGCAGTGGCGGCCGAGCACGGGCATGTCGAGCGTCGGCGCGCCGCCGCCCGCCGGGCCATCGGCCGGCTCGTAATTGAGCGCGCGGGCGAGGATGCGGGCGGTGGTGGTCTTGCCGACGCCGCGCACGCCGGTGAGGATATAGGCCTGCGCGATGCGCCCGGAGGCGAAGGCGTTGCCCAGCGTGCGCACCATCGCCTCCTGGCCGATCAGATCGGCGAAGGTCTGCGGCCGGTATTTGCGGGCGAGCACGCGATAGGGGGCGGCGGCCGCCGCCGGGGCCACGGCCGGCACGTGCGGCGCGGGCCCAAGGTCGAAGGCCGGCCCGTCATCGCCGGGGTGCGTCAGGTCGGGCATGTCGGGGGTGTCGGCGCTCATGGCCCCTTCATAGCATCGCGGGCGGTGCCGGGCACAACGGCGCAGTGACGCGCGCGGGAAATTTCCGGGGACGGGACGGCCGGCGTGCCGGCCTTTCCCCGCCCGGCAGGCGCGTGCGGCGCGCTACAGCCGCCATTTCACCGCGAGCGAGCCGGTCTGGTTGAGATAGTCGGAGGGGCTCGCCTCAACGTCATAGCGGGCTTCAAAGGTCAGTGTCTCGGAATGGCGGGCCTGAAGGCCGAGCCCGGCGGTGAACAGCCAGGGCGACAGGTCGGCGCCGGGCGTGACGAAGGGGCTGCCGCCGCCGGCGAAGGCGGCGGTGACGCCGCCGGTGTCGCCGATGAGATCATAGCCGACGCTGCCGCGCGCCGTCAGCGCCAGCGTCTCGGTGAGCGCGTAGCGCAGAGCGAGTTCGCCGGAGAGGAAGAGTTCGCGATACGTCGCGCCGTCCACCGCGAGGCTGAGCGGGCCGGCGCCGGTCTCGCGGTAGTTGTCCGTGTCGACGCCGAGGAAATCCAGCCTTAGCGCCGGCATCAGCGTCAGCCCCTCGCCGGCCGGCAGGGTGCCGCGCAGCCGCGCGCCGAGCTGCAGCACGCGGCTCTGATAATCGGCCTGCGCCTGCGTGCCCATGAAGCCGATGCTGCGGGTGGTGTCGGTGTCGACCAGCCCGGCATTGGCCTGCGCGCTGAGGTCGAGCGTCTCCGTCAGGGCGTAGGAACCATAGGCGCCGAGCGTGTAGGCATGCAGATTCGCCGTGCCGGTGGCGAGATTGGCCCGCGCGGCGTCGGTGTCGGCGGAAACGCTGGTGGAGGTGAAGGCGAACAGTGCGCCGGCGCGGAACGGTCCATCGAAATGGCGGTCGACGCCGAAAGCGGCGCCGCCGCCGTCGAAGCTGTAGCCCGGCACGCCGCCGATGGCACCCTGATGGCCGCCGCCGCCGAGCGGGCGCACCCAGGCCTGGCTGGTCTCCGGCGCCGTGTCCAGCCGGTCGGTCACGACCTGCCCCAGCATGCGCTGGACGTTCGCCGTCGCCTCGGTGGTGGCGCCGGCCAGAACCGGCAGCGTCTGGCTGATCGCCCCCGACAGAGCGGGGCCGGCGAGATCGTTGAGGGTGAGCGTCACCGGCGCCATGGCGCCGAACAGCCCGTCCGTGGTGCCGGCGACGGCATAGAGCGTGCGGGCCGCACCGAGGGCGGCGGTGGTGCCGGTCGCCGCCACCGTCTGCGCATAGGGCCGCACCACCCTGGCATTGGTGATGTCGCCGGTGAAAATGGCGGAGGAATCATAGGTGCCGAGCAGCATGTGCGCGCTCAATGCGTCGCCCTCGATGCCGCCATAGAGGCTGGTGAGCTCGCCATTCGTGATGGTGTTGAACAGCACCCGCCCTTCCGGCGTGATCGAGCCGAGCAGGGTGAAGGCGGTGCCGTCCGGGCGCAGCCCCTCGCCCCAGAAATAGCCGCTCTTGTAGCCGGTGATGATGAAGGTGCCGGGCTGGGTGGTGCCGAAGGCCTCCGGGCTGACGATCCGCCACGGCGTGCCCTGCGACCACGCCCATTGCGGCGAGAGATTGCTCGGCACCACCTGCGCTTCCGGCGGGGTGAAGACGTCGGGATCATAGGGCAGCATATAGGCCCAGTGGCTCACCAGCAGGTCGGTGCCGATGATCATCTGCATTTCCATGCTGATCGTGTCGCCGATCGGCACCATCCGCCCGAGACCGATGGTGCCGGGGCCGCCATCGGTGGAGGTGAACACCATGGAAATCTGTCCGGCCGGCGTCACCGTGCCCTGAATGGTCAGTTCCGAGGTGGAGACGATGGGGCCGATGGCCAGCGTGCCGGTGCTGGTGCCGGTGAACACGCCGTCGGTGGAGGTGCCCAGCGCCCACAGCGTCTGGTCGCCGATGGGGAACGGGTTGGCGAAGCTGGTGCTGGGTGCGGCATAGGCCAGCATCTGCGGTACGGTCACATACCAGTAGCTGTTGCTGAGGAGCGGGTCCCAGATCGACTGCGCCTGCGCCGCCGGGGAGAGGAGGAGCGCGCCGATGAGAGCCGCCAGCCCGCCCGTCGCACACGCGCTACGCCGTTCCCTGTCTTCCCGCACGCCGATCTCCCCAAGGTTTCCTTCTGTGGTTCCTCGGCGCCGAAAATGACGGCGGGCGCGGCAAGGCGCAACCCGGTTGCGGGCGCACTTCACACGTTCGGCGCTATCGAATTTTGGCTGAAGCCGAAGGGTCGCCCGGCTCCGCGTGCCGGGAAAGAGCGGCTGGCATCTTTCCCGAAGGAGGCGGCGTGGGGTGGGAGGCTGGACAGAGACCCGATCCGGGCTCGTTGGGGCTGCTTCCTTCCGGACCTGACCCGGTTGGCGAGTGGCTCGTCCACCGCCAACCTCCCGCCGCCTATATCGTCCAGATGCGCGGGGGATGCAAGGGGGCGACGTTTGTGCGGGCGGCCTGTGTCGGGGCGGGGATTGGGTCTTCGAGGCGAGGCGCCTAGGGCGTCGCTGCGCTGCGGAAAGTGCTCGCTCAAACCGTTGTGACCCCTGGGGCGTCAAGGTTAATTGAGTGGTCGCGTTGAATATCAGATGTTACCAAGAGGAAGGTATCTGTAGGAGTCGATAGAGCAAGTATCAACCGAAGGAGAGGTAAGTTGCTACGTGCATTCGACGAGAATTCATCTGATTGTCATCATTCGGCGCGGCTCGTTGTGTCATCGTTCGCCAATGCGGGACAAAGCCAGGAGCGCGCGGCGCGGCGGAGATACGTCACGGCCGCCGGCCTCGCCGCGCTGGTCGCCGCCAGTGCGCTCGCTCTGGACGGCCCGGCCGCGGCGCAAACGGCACCGCCGGTGAACTCCCCGCCCGAGGTCACGACCTCGGCCGAGGAAGGCTATGCGCCCCAATCCGGCCAGCCGGGCAAGGATGTGGTGTGGGTGCCGACGCCCGACACGCTGGTCGAGCGCATGCTCGACATGGCCGAGGTGACGCCGCAGGACCACCTCATCGATCTCGGCTCCGGCGACGGGCGCACGGTGATCGCCGCCGCCCAGCGCGGCCTCACAGCGCATGGCATCGAATATAATCCCGAACTGGTGGAGCTCGCCAAGCGGCGGGCCGAGGCGGCCGGGGTCGCCGACCGCGCCAGCTTCGAGCAGGCCGACATCTTCGAGACCGATTTCAGCAAGGCGCAGGTGCTGACCCTGTTCCTGCTGCCCGAACTGAACGAGCGGCTGCGGCCGCAGATTCTCGACCTCGAACCGGGTACCCGCGTCGTCTCCAACAGCTTCGACATGGGTGACTGGGAGGCCGACCGGGTCGATCGTCTCGACGACAATTGCGCCCGCTGGTGCACGGCGCTGATGTGGATCGTGCCGGCCAAGGTGGAGGGCGCGTGGCAGCTCGGCGAACAGCCGCTGCGGCTCAAGCAGAGCTACCAGAAGGTCACCGGCGACCTCGGCGGCACGCCGATCGAGCAGGGCCGCGTCGTCGGCAAGGAACTGCGCTTCACCGTCGACGGTATCGACTATGTCGGCACGGTGGTCGGCAACAGCCTGTCCGGCACCGCCTCGGACGGGCCGGTGAAAAACTGGACCGCCATCCGCAGCTAGACCCTGCGCGCGAGTGTCGCCCCGGCCCGCGCCGCCGGCCGGGCGCCGCGCCCGCGCCATCCCTTCCGACATGGAGAGCCCCGTGAAGCCCCTCGCGATCGCGCGCGATTCCGCTGTGGCCGCCGGCCGCGCCCCCGTGCAGGGCATGCCGAAACCGGCCCTTTCCGCGCTCGACGGCATCGCCATGCTGGTCGGCATCGTGGTGGGCATCGGCATTTTCCGCACCCCGCAGATCGTCGCGCTCAACGTGTCGAGCGAATGGGCCTTTGTCGGCTTCTGGGTGATCGGCGGCCTGGTCACCCTCATCGGCGCCTTTGTCTATGCCGAACTCGGCTCGGCCCATCCCCATGCCGGCGGCGAATATCACTATCTGCGCCGCGCGCTCGGGCGGCATGTGGCGCTGCTGTTCGCCTGGGCCCGGCTCACCGTGATCCAGACCGGCGCCATTGCGGCGGTGGCCTTCGTGTTCGGCGACTACGCGCAGGGCATATTGCCGCTCGGGCCCTGGGGGCCGGCGCTCTATGCCGCCGGGGCGATCCTGGTGTTTACCGCCATCAACCTGACCAGCTCGCGCCAGAGCCGGCGGCTGCAGCTCGGCTTCACCATCCTCACCCTTCTCGCCGTGCTGGCCATTGCCGGCTTCGGCCTCGCGCTCGGCAGCGCCCCCTCCCTGCCGCCGGTGTCGGAAGCGGGCTCGGCGAGCGGGGCGTTCGGCCTCGCCATGGTGCTGATCCTGCTCACCTATGGCGGCTGGAACGAGGTGGCCTATCTCTCCGGCGAGATGAAGGATGTGCGGCGCAACATGCCGCGCGTGCTGGTGGTGAGCGTCGCGGTCATCACCGGGCTCTATTTCCTCGTCAACCTCGCCTATCTCAACGTGCTCGGCCTTGAGGGGCTGCGCGCCAGCGACGTGGTCGCCGCCGATACGCTGCAGCGTCTGTTCGGCCCCGGCGCCTCGCTGGCGGTGGCGCTGCTGGTGTGCTTCGCCGCGCTGAGCACGATGAACGCCACCATCTTCACCGGCGCGCGGCTGTATTACTCGCTGGGGCGCGAACTCCCGGTGCTGGGCCGTATCGGCCTGTGGGAGGAGCGCAGCAACATGCCGGTCAACGCCATTCTGGCGCAGAGCGCCATCGCGCTGGCGCTGGTGACCTTCGGCGCGGGCACCCGCGTCGGCTTCCAGGCCATGGTGGAGTATACCGCGCCGGTGTTCTGGTTCTTCCTGCTGCTGGTGGGGGTGTCGTTCTTCCTGCTGCGCCGGGGCGAGGGCGGGCGGGAAGGGGCCTTCCGCGCCCCGCTCTACCCGCTCACCCCGGCGCTGTTCTGCCTCACCTGCGCCTATCTGCTTTATGCCAGCATCGCCTATACCGGCTATGGCGCCCTTGTCGGGGTGGCCGTGCTGCTGGCGGGCGTGCCCTTCATCCGCTGGGGCGGCGCGCCGGCACGGGCGGCGTGAGGGCCGCGGGTCAGCCCGCGCCGCCGAGCAGGCCCTCCACCAGCGCATACACCGCCTTCACCCGCTCCTCATTGGGGTAATAGCGGTTGGCCAGCACGACGATGCCGAGCTTTTCCGCCGGCAGCATCACCACATAGCTGCCGAAGCCGCTGGTCGAGCCGGTCTTGTTGATGAAGCTCACCGGGGCCGGCGGGGAGGGTGGGTCGAGTTTCTTGATCGGCTGCGGCTTCAGCGCCATGTCCGGCGCATTGCCGGCCAGCAGGCGGTCGCGCGTCACCGGCCAGGGATAGCGCTCCCACACCATCTCCTGCACATAGCTCGATGTCTCGTAATAGCCGGTATGGGTGCGGGCCAGCGCCCGCGCCATCTCAGGCGCCACCTTGCCGACACCCATATTGGCGTCGAGGAAGGTGAGCATGTCGATCGCGGTGGATTTCACCCCATAGGCTTCCGGCGCCAGCACGCCCGGCGTCACCCGGGTCGGCTTGTCCGCGGCGGTATAGCCCATGGCGTAGCGCGCCATCGCCGCTTCCGGCACGTCGATAAAGGTGCTGCTGAGGCCGAGGGCCGGAAACAGGTCGTTCTCCGCCACGCGGGGAAAGCTGGTGCCGAGCGCGGTGGCGGTGACGAGGCCGAGCACGCCGATGCTGATATTGGAATAGGCGCGGCGCGTCGCCGGGGCCGCAGCCGGCTTCCAGGCGGCGAGCCACTCCACCAGTTCCTTCTCGTTGCGCACGCTGTCGGGCACCTGCAGCGGCATGCCGCCCGTCGCATGGGTGGCGAGATCGAGCGGGGTGAGGGCGCCGAAGGCGGTGCCGGTGAGGCGCTGCGCCACCTTGTCGAGCGGCGCGTTGAGATCGAGCCGCCCGCGCTCCGCCGCCAGTGCCGCCAGCGTCACGTTGAAGGTCTTGCTGACTGAGCCGAGCTCGAACAGCGTGTCGCCGTCCACCGGTCTGCCGTCGGTGCGGGCGGTCTGGCCGATGGCGAGGATTTCGTGCTGGCCGTTGCGGGTGATCCCGACCACGAGGCCGGGAATGCCATGGGTCTTGGCCAGCGCGCTGAAGAGGGGCGCCGCCACCTTGCCGAAATCGGCCGGGGCGGCGGCGGTCTGGGCGCGGGCCGGCGCCACGGCGGCGCCGAGCGGCAGCAGGGCCGAGGCGAGCAAAGCGCGGCGGGACAGCTGGATCATGGAAGGCTCCTTGGCACGGACACTCCCGCCCTAACGGGCGAATGTGTCCGTGGCGCGGATGAGCCGGTCGAGAATGCCGGGCTCGGAATAGGCGTGGCCGGCACCTTCGATCAGATAGAGCTCGGCATCGGTCCAGATCTTCGCCAGTTCCCAGGCATAGCGCGCCGGGCAGGGCATGTCGTAGCGCCCGTGCACGATGACGCCGGGAATGCCCTTGAGCTTATGCGCGTCGTCGAGCAGCTGGCGCTCGCGCAGCCAGGCCTTGTGGACGAAAAAGTGGTTCTCGATGCGGGCGAAGGCGAGGGCGAAATGCCCGTCGCTGAAGTCGGCGGAGTAGCCGGCATGCGGCAGCAGGGTGATGGTCTCGCCTTCCCAGCTCGACCACGCCTTGGCCGCTTCCAGCTTCGATGCCTCGTCCGCGCCGGTGAGCAAGGCGCGATAGGCGGTGACGGGGTCGGCGCGCTCCTCCGGCGTCTTCAGCACGCCAAGGAAGCGCTCCCATTTGTCCGGGAACATCTCCGAGACGCCGAAGCGGTAATACCAGTCGAGTTCGGCCTGGGTGAGGGTGTAGACGCCGCGCAGGATCAGTTCGCTGACACGCTGGGGATGGGTCTCGGCATAGGCGAGCGCCAGCGTCGAGCCCCAGGACCCGCCGAAGACCTGCCATTTCTCGAAGCCGAAGGTCTCGCGCAGAAGCTCGATATCGGCGACGAGATCCCAGGTGGTGTTGTGTTCCAGCTCGGCATAGGGGGTGGAGCGCCCGCAGCCGCGCTGGTCGAACAGGATCACCTCATAGCGGGTGGGGTCGAACAGCGAGCGATGAGCGGGCGAGATGCCGCCGCCCGGCCCGCCATGCAGGAACACGGCGGGCTTGCCGCCTTTCGTTCCCACGCGCTCCCAATAGATGGAATGGCCGTTGCCGACATCGAGCATGCCGGTCTCAAACGGTTCGATCGGCGGGTAGAGGCTGCGCAGTTCGCTCATGGGGGCCGTGCGTGTTGGGGATGGGCGCCGGCGCGGGGCCGACTCACCCGCTAGTTTACCCCCATGAAATGAAATGGCGCGGATTCCTTGAACTGCGACGTGGCATCGCCGTCATAGGTGATGTCCTGGCTCGGGCCGAGTTCGAGCTTCTTCACCTTGCCGGTTTCGGGGGAGAAATCGATCTGCTTCAGGTCGACCCAGAACGTGTTCGGTGTCAGCGCGGACTCGAAGAAATACAGCCGTCGCTTG
The DNA here is from genome assembly GCF_030813495.1 of Ancylobacter polymorphus. GTDB lineage: Bacteria > Pseudomonadota > Alphaproteobacteria > Rhizobiales > Xanthobacteraceae > Ancylobacter > Ancylobacter polymorphus. The sequence goes on from NZ_JAUSUI010000002.1 coordinate 563,542, forward strand.
TGGTCCACCGCCGAGCGCCAGCGTGTGGAAGAGACATAGGGCGCATCCGGCGAGGCGAGCCCATAGGGCACGGAGACGTTGCGGATGATGCTGATGGCGGCGGCCACCGCTTTATCCGGCTCCGGCTGCTGCGCCACCGCCCCGACATAATAGGAGGCACGCACGAAGCGGTCGGCCGCGCGGTTGGTGCCCGGCAGCATGGCGCCGCCGATCTCCTTCCAGTAGCTCGCCAGCGCCAGCTGCTGGTCGAAGCTCGGCGAATTGGTCATCACCTGGTACTGCCGGCCGTGATGGATCACCTGCTTGCCGTCGAGATATTCGACCACGGCGCTGTCGCCGGAGGGATCGGACAGCGAGAGATGCAGTGTCGCCAGCGTCTCGCCATCCGGCAGATCGGCGGTGCGGACCACGAAGGGCTGCTTCTCCAGCGCCGCCACCGCTTCCGCGACGGTGGCGAAATTGTCCAGCATGTACTGCGCCCACAGCGAGATGGAGAGGCCGGGTGTCTTGCCGTCATAGGCGGGATAGGCCGCCTCGGTGAGCCACAGCACATTGGCCGCCAGCCCCGCCTCGTTCACGCCGTCGGCGGTGGAGATGTCGAAGCCGGAGGCGATGACGCTGCCATAGCGAGAGGTCCAGGACACCGAGTTCGGCCCGGCCTCGCCGCTGCGGGTGGCGCCGCGCGGAAAGATCCAGAGATTGGTGAGGATATCGGTCTTCCAGTCCATCGACCGGGCGGTGACGATGTTGGATTCCGGGCCGAGATAGACCAGCCGCGTGCAGGCCAGCGCCGGGCCGGCGGCCGTGAGCCCGGCGAGCGACAGTGCGAACAGGCGGGCGAGGCGGGAAGCGTGCGCGATCATGCGGGGCTCCTGTGGCGGGCAGCCTGGATGGCATCAGTAATACGAAAATAGAACTATGTCCCCTCATAATAAAGAGAGGCGCTCTGCGCGCTTTTGATTTGACGCAAGCCGTCCGAGTTAATGAATCGTCCGTACACAATCCCGCCCGAGCGGCGGCAACGGGCTCCGAAATGACGCCGACGCCGCAACCGCGCCGGCGAACATCTGAGGCTGAAGCGGCTCGACATGCCTCAGTCTCTCCCCTTAACCCCCGCTTAAAAGCCCTGATTTAGGGTTCCTTTACCGGCGCCATCAGGTGCCCGCAGGGGCGGAGGTTCATGTTCGGACGACGCGGCGACAGGGAGAGGCGGGAGCCGGTGCTGGGCACGCCCGGCTTCGACGGCGACCTGCGCCTCAGCGCCGACGACCGGCCGACGATTCCGCCCGCGCCGCTGGAGCGCGCCCCCGCCCGCAACCGCAAGGCGCCGCCGAAGGCACTGCCGCCGCCGCGCGTCAACCGCCGCCGCCATGATGAATGGGAGGAGGCCGAGGAAGCCGATTGGGAGGACGAGCCGCGCGTGGCGAGGAAAAGCCGGAACCGCCGACAGGAGGAGGACCGCCCACGCGAGCGCGGCCGTGGCGGCAGGCGCCGCCCGCCCAAACGTGGCCTGTTCGGCCGGCTGGTCTATTGGGGCCTCGTGCTCGGCCTGTGGGGGACGATCGGCCTTGCCGGGCTGATCGTCTATGAGGCGAGCCAGCTGCCGCCGATCCAGAACCTTGCCATTCCCGAACGCCCGCCCACCGTCATCATCCAGGGCGCGGACGGGCAGGCGATCGCCACGCGCGGCGAGATGGGCGGCACCAATGTGCCGCTGCGCGCGCTGCCGCCCTATCTACCGCAGGCTTTCGTCGCCATCGAGGACCGGCGCTTCTACACCCATTTCGGCCTCGACCCGATGGGCCTCGCCCGCGCGGTGGTGGTCAACCTGACCAAGGGAAGGCTGCGCGAGGGCGGCTCGACGCTGACCCAGCAATTGGCCAAGAACCTGTTCCTGACCCAGGAGCGCACCCTGTCGCGCAAGGTGCAGGAACTGATCCTCTCCATCTGGCTGGAGACCAAATATTCCAAGAACGAGATTCTCGAACTCTATATGAACCGCGTCTATTTCGGCGCCGGTGCCTATGGGGTGGAAGCCGCCGCGCAGCGCTATTTCGGCAAGTCGGCGCGGCAGGTCACGCTGTCGGAAGCGGCGATGCTGGCGGGGCTGGTGAAATCGCCCTCCGCCCTCGCCCCCACGCGCAACCTGGAGGGCGCGCAGGCCCGCGCCGAGGTGGTGCTGGCGGCGATGCAGGAGGAGGGCTTCATCTCGCCGGAAATGCGCCAGACCGCGCTCAATCGCCCCGCCACCGTCGCCAAGGCGCAGGGGCCGGATTCCTATGGCTATGTCGCCGATTGGGTGCTGGAGCAGGTGAAGACGCTGGTCGGCCCGGTGACGCAGGACCTTGTGGTCCAGACCACCATCGACCCCGCCGTGCAGATCGCCGCCGACAAGGCGCTGAAGGACGCGCTGGCGAAATCCGGCAAGAAGCTCGGCGTCGAGCAGGGCGCGCTTGTGGTGATGGACACGGGCGGGGGCGTGCGGGCGCTGATCGGCGGGCGCTCCTATGAGGAGAGCCAGTACAACCGCGCGGTGACCGCGCGGCGCCAGCCCGGCTCCTCCTTCAAGCCCTTCGTCTATCTCACCGCCATGGAACGCGGGCTGACGCCGGAAAGCGTGCGCGCCGACGCGCCGATCCAGCTCAAGGGCTGGAAGCCGGAGAATTTCTCCCGCGAATATCGCGGCGCGGTGGATTTGAAGACCGCGCTGGCGCTCTCCCTCAACACCGTCTCCGTGCGCCTCGCGCTGGAAGTGGGCCCGGACGAGGTGGTGAAGACCGCGCACCGGCTCGGCATCAACTCCAAGCTGGAGCCCAACGCCTCGATCGCGCTCGGCACGTCGGAAGTGTCGGTGCTGGAAATGGCGAGCGCCTATGCGCCCTTCGCCAATGGCGGCGTCGGCGTCACCCCGCACATCATCGAGCGGGTGCGCGACAAGGCGGGAACCATCCTCTACGCCTATGCCGAGGCCGGGCGCGGCCTGGTGATGGCGCCGCCGCATGTGGCGATGATGAACCGGATGATGCAGGAGGTGCTCGTCACCGGCACGGCGCGGCGCGCCGACCTGCCGGGCTGGCCCGCCGCCGGCAAGACCGGCACCAGCCAGGATTACCGCGATGCCTGGTTCGTCGGCTATACCGGCCGCTTCATCACCAGCGTCTGGCTGGGCAATGACGATTCCTCGCCGACCAAGAAGGCCGGCGGCTCCGGCCTGCCGGTGGATATCTGGAGCCAGGTGATGAAGGTGGCGCACAAGGACCAGCCGGTGGTGCCGCTGCCCGGCACCGAGGCGCCCGCCATCGCCGGCGGGGCGGGCCAGTTGCCGCCGGGCGACGTGCCGGAGGAGCCGGTCGTGACCGGCGGCCCGCAGCGCGCCCCGGCCGCCCCCCGTCCGGGCCTCGACAATTGGCTGCTCGACAAGCTGTTCGGCAACGGGTGAGACGCGCCACAGGCCGCGCACCCTGCCGGCGGATCGGCTACTGCGCGCCGTAGCGGTGCAGGCTCGCGCCGTGCTTCTTCAGCCAGGCTTCCGCCGCATGCCGCTCGGGGAAGAGACGGTCCACCGTGGCCCAGAAGCGCGGACCGTGGTTCATCTCGCGCCGATGCGCCACCTCATGCGCCGCCAGATAGTCCAGCACCGAAGGCGGGGCGAGGATCAGCCGCCAGGAAAAGGACAGCGCGCCGGTGCTGGAGCAGGAGCCCCAGCGGCTCGCCGTGTCGCGCAGGGTGACGCGGGTGATGGAGACGCCGAGCGCGCCGGCATGGCGCCGGGCCGCCTCCAGCAGATCGCGCCGCGCCTCGCGCTTGAGAAAATCACTGACACGCCGGGCCACATGCGCGCTGTCGCCGGCAACGAACAGCGCGGCCTCGTCGCCTTCCGTGCCGGTCCACACCGTGCCGCGCATCTCCGGCCGATGGACGATGCGGTGCGGCGTGCCGCGCAGCGGCACGGTGGCGCCGGGGGTGAAGGCGACGACTTCCGGCAGGCGGGAGAGCCGCAACTCCACCCAGCCGGCATGGCGGCGGGCGAAATCCAGCGCCTCGTCCAGCGTGCCGCGGGCGGGAAGGGTGAGCACCACGTCGCGCGTCGCCGCCCGCACGCGCAGCGTGTAGCGCCGGGCGCGCGGGTTGCGGCGGAGCTGGACAAGGACCTCCTCGGCCGTCAGCCGCAGCCGGAAATGGCTGGGCTCCGGCGCGGCCGGGGTCTTGCGTCGGGCGGAGGCGAGGGCGCGGAAGAGCATGAAACGACCGGGCCGGGAAAAGGCGCCCCAATTATGGCACCCGCCGGCGCGCCTGCGCCAGACGGGGAACGTGCCGGCCGGTTCCGCCGCGGGAGGCGTCGCTTAGCGGGCGACGCGGCGACGGTTGCGGTCCTGCACCGGCTGATAGGCGATGCGCGCGTGATAGGCGCAATAGGGCAGGCCGGTCTTGGAGCGGCTGCCGCAATAATGGAAATCGCCCTTGCCGGGGTCGCCCACCGGCCAGCGGCAGGTGAATTCGGTAAGGTCGAGAATGGTGCAGCGCTCGCCCATCGGGATCACCTTGGCGGCGACCTCGGGCACAACCTCGGGCTCCGGCTCGGCGACCGGCGCCATGACCGGGGCGAGGACGGTGTTGCCCTGCACCATCGGCCGCGCGACCTGGGCGGCCGGCGCCGGGCGCGGCTTGCGCGGGCGGGGTGCCGGGGCGGCGGGCGCCTTGGCGCGGCCGGAAAGGCCCAGACGGTGCACCTTGCCGATGACCGCATTGCGGGTGACGCCGCCGAGTTCGGCCGCGATCTGGCTCGCCGAGAGGCCTTCCGACCAGAGTTTCTTGAGCAGCTCGACGCGTTCGTCGGTCCAGTTCATCGCTTGGCCTCCTTCGTGCTGACCGGGAAGCGGAATCCCTCAACGCTCCGGCAGGTCGAACCTGCCGAACCCAACGCCCGCAAACGCAACAGGGAATTGCCGCCGCACGAGATGTCGTATCTCACTGGGGGGAGGCTACAATATGCGCGGACTCGGAGCGAGTAGGTTCAGAGCCGAAACGATCGTTTTCCCCAGCTAGAGTCCGCGCTGCAACACTCGCCGGCGAAGCGGAGTCGGATCAAGCACTTGGCCGCGCCGGTCGCGCGGGCGCCGGGCCGATGTCTCTCATTTCGGTGCAGACCAGCCATGCGCGAGCCTGGGAACTCAAGCTTTTTCCGCCGGTTTGGAGGAAAGGCGCGGCCGTTCCCTTTCGCCATGCCGAGCGGGCGTCACGCTCTGGCGCGAGGGCGCGCAGGCGGCGCTCGCCGCTCGGCCGGCGGCGCTCAAGACCGTCATCCGCCTCTCCGCGGAACAGGAGAAGCCCTGGCCGCCGGTGGGGGCGGCGATCCGGCACGCGGCGAAGAACGCCGCCGGTCGCGCGGCGGACCGTGCGGAAGCGGAGCCGGCTCAGGATTTCCTCGACGTGCCGGAGCGCCTCGCCTTGGCGCAGGCGGCGCGTGTCGTCGAATTCAATTCCGTCATCGCGGCGCTGAAGCCGCGGGTCGCGACGCTGAGCGTGGCGCAGAAGCACCGCATCCCCGCCTTTCTCGACATGACCGAACGCGAGGGGCGCCCGCAGCCGACGCTGGAACGGTGGATGTTCGCGCCCGAGCGGGAACAGCGGCGCGAAGGCGCGCGGCCCGGCGGCAATTCGCGTCCGCCGGGCCGGCGAATATTGACCACACGTCGCCATTCGCTAGAATTGCCGCCATCGGGTGCCGCCCCCGCAAGGGCGGCACGTTTCGTTTTGGGCGGGCGCTGATCCTGTGCGGCGCTTCATGTTGAGAGAGGGAGGGGCGAGGTGATCACCCCCATCCTGCCGACCTATAACCGTGTTGACCTCGTTTTCGAGCGGGGCGAGGGCGCCTGGCTGTTCACCAAGGACGGCGAGCGATATCTCGACTTCACCGCCGGCATCGCGGTGAATGTGCTCGGCCACGCCCATCCCCATCTCGTGGCGGCGCTCACGGCGCAGGCCGGCAAGCTCTGGCACCTCTCCAACCTGTTCCGCATCGAAGGCGGCGAGCGCCTCGCCGCGCGCCTTACCGCGGCGACCTTCGCCGACACCATGTTCTTCACCAATTCCGGCGCCGAGGCGCTGGAATGCGCGATCAAGATGGCGCGCAAATACCATTCCGCCAGCGGCCAGCCCGAGCGCGCCCGCATCATCACCTTCGAGGGCGCCTTCCATGGCCGCACGCTGGCGACCATCGCCGCCGGCGGCAATGCGAAATATCTGGAGGGCTTCGGCCCGGCCATGCCCGGCTTCGACCAGGTGCCGTTCGGCGATCTCGACGCGGTGAAGGCGGCGATCGGCCCGGAAACCGGCGCCATCCTCATCGAGCCGGTGCAGGGCGAGGGCGGCGTGCGCACCGCGCCCTGGGCGTTCCTGCGCGAGCTGCGGGCGCTGTGCGACGCGCATGGGCTGCTGCTCATTCTCGACGAGGTGCAGTGCGGCGTCGGCCGCACCGGCAAGTTCTTCGCCCATGAATGGGCCGGCATCACGCCGGATATCATGGCCGTGGCCAAGGGCATTGGCGGCGGCTTCCCCGTCGGCGCCTGCCTCGCCACCGAGAACGCCGCCAAGGGCATGACCGCCGGCACCCATGGCTCGACCTATGGCGGCAACCCGCTGGCCATGAGCGTCGCCAATGCGGTGCTGGACGTGGTGCTGGAAGAGGGCTTTTTCGAAGAGGTGCTCGCCACCTCCGCCCGGCTGCGCCAGCGCCTCGCCGAGCTGAAGGACCGCCACCCCGCCGTGATCGCGGAAGTGCGCGGCGAGGGGCTGCTGCTCGGCCTGCGCACCGTGGTGCCCAACACCGATCTCATCGCCGCCATGCGTACTGAGGGCATGCTCGCCCCCTCGGCGGCGGACAATGTCGTGCGCCTGCTGCCGCCGCTGACCATTGGCGACGCGGAAATCGACGCGGCGTTCGCCAAGCTCGACGCCGCCTGCGCGCGGATCGAGGCGACGCTGAAGGCGGATGCCGCCAAGGGAGCCGCGGCATGAACGCGCATAATCCGGGTGCGGTGAAGCACTTCCTCGACCTCGACCAGATGCCGGCGGACGAACTGCGCGCGGTGATGGAGCTGTCGAAGAGCCTCAAGAGCCGCCGGCGCGAAGTGGCGGCGGAGAAGCCTTTTGCCGGCAAAGTGCTGGCCATGGTGTTCGACCAGCCGTCCACGCGGACGCGCATTTCGTTCGATCTCGCCATGCGCCAGCTCGGCGGCGACACGCTGATGCTGACCGGCGCGGAAATGCAGCTCGGGCGTGGCGAAACCATCGCCGACACCGCCCGCGTGCTCTCGCGCTATGTCGATGCGATCATGATCCGCATTCTCGACCATGCGGCGCTGGCGGAACTCGCCGAATATGCCACGGTGCCCGTCATCAACGGGCTGACGCGCGACTCCCATCCCTGCCAGATCATGGCCGATGTGCTCACCTTCGAGGAGCATCGCGGACCGATCGCCGGGCGCACCGTCGCCTGGACCGGCGACGCCAATAATGTGCTGGTGTCGTGGGTGCATGCCGCCCAGCGCTTCGACTTCGCGCTCAATGTCGCCACGCCGCCCGAGCTTGCCCCGCGCCCGGCGCTGGTGAACTGGGTGCGCGAGACCGGCGCCCGGGTCACTTTCGGCCATGAGGCCGAGGCGGCGGTGGAAGGCGCGGATTGCGTCGTCACCGACACCTGGGTGTCGATGGGAGACGCTGAGGCCGAGCGCCGGCACAATCTGCTGAAACCCTTCCAGGTGAATGGCGCGCTGATGCGACGGGCGGCGAAGGATGCGCTGTTCATGCACTGCCTGCCGGCGCATCGCGGCGAGGAAGTCACCGACGAGGTGATGGACGGCCCGCAATCCGTGGTGTTCGACGAGGCGGAGAACCGGCTGCACGCGCAGAAGGGCATTCTCGCCTGGTGCCTCGAAGGCGCGGTCTGACGGCGCCGACGCTGCCGGCCGAAAGGCTGAACGAAACGATGGATGGGCTGCGGGCGGACCCTCTCGCCCGCCCCTCGCACATTCCCGGCGGCGCTCCTATATGGGCGGGCGACATGACAACACACAGCGCTTCTCCCTCCCCGGCCTCTCGTGGGCCCGATCCCCGCGCGGTCGATGACCGCGTGACCCCGTTCCACATTGACGGGCTCGATGTGCGCGGGCGCGTCGTGCGTCTGGGCACCAGCCTCGACGCCGTGCTCGCGCATCACGACTATCCCGCCGCCGTCAAACGCCTGCTCGGCGAGGCCGTGGCGCTCACCGTGCTGCTCGGCTCGACGCTGAAGATCCAGGGCCGTTTCATCTTGCAGACCCGCACCGACGGGCCGGTCGATCTGCTCGTGGTGGATTTCGCCGCCCCGCAGGATGTGCGCGCCTATGCCCGCTTCGATCTGGAGCGGCTGGAGGCGATGCAGGCGGCGCTGCCCGCCGGCGCCGGCTTCGACAGCGGCGCACTGCTCGGCCACGGCCATCTCGCCATGACCATCGACCAGGGCCTGAGCGTCAACCGCTACCAGGGCGTCGTCGCGCTGGCGGGCGAGGGGCTGGAAGCCGCCGCGCACCAGTATTTCACCCAGTCCGAACAGATCCCCACCCGCGTGCGCCTCGCCGTGGCGGAGGAGATGCACCCGGGCGGCGCACCCTCCTCCTGGCGGGCCGGCGGGCTGATGGTGCAGTTCCTGCCGACCGAGGGCGGGCGGGTGCGCCCGGTGGACCTGCATCCCGGCGACGCGCCGGAGGGCACGGACCTGCCCGAGACGGATGAGGACGACGCCTGGGTCGAGACGCTCTCCATCATGGGCACGGTGGAGGATGTGGAACTGGTCGACGCGGACCTGTCCAGCGAGCGGCTGCTGTTCCGCCTGTTCCACGAGCGCGGCGTGCGGGTGTTCGACACCGAGGCCGTGGTCGCCAAATGCTCCTGCTCGCGCGAGCGGGTGATGAACGTGCTCTCCAGCTTCACGGCGGAAGAGCGCGGAAGCCTGGTGGAGGACGGCAAGATCGGCGTCACCTGCGAATTCTGCGGCCGCACCTATGACTTCAAGGCCGAGGAAGTCGTCGAGGCCGGCGCGGCGGACGAAAGCGCGGCGCAGGGCTGAGCCGGCCACACCCTTTCATCGCCTCATCCCCGGGCGTGGCCCGGGGAGTGTTGCCGACAGCGGCGCTTACCCCGCGCACTCCGCGATGAGCCCGGCGAGAAACCGCTCGCAGGCGCGCAGCTGGCTGATCTCGATATATTCGTCCGGCTTGTGCGCCTGGTCGATGGAGCCCGGCCCGCAGATGATGGTGGGGATGCCCTGGGCCTGGAAATGCCCGCCTTCGGTGCCGTAGGACACGGTATAGGTGCGGTTCTGCCCGGCGAGGCGCAGCGCCAGAGTCTCGGCCGGCGAGCCGGTCTGGGGGCTGAGCGGCGGCACCTTGTAGATGAAATCGGTGGTGATCGCGGCTTCCGGCGCGGTTTCGCGCAGCTTCGGCAGCACCACCTCAGCGCCGAAACGGGTGACGCGCGCCAGCAGCGCGTCCTCGTCGAAGCCCGGCAGGCCGCGCACATTCCAGCGAATGGCGCATTCGCGCGGCACGATGTTGCCGGCGGTGCCGCCGCCCACCACCGTCACCTGCACCGTGGTGCTGGGCGGGTCGAAGCGGCCCGAAGGGTCGCCCGCCGCCACCAGCTCGGCGCGGATGCGGTCGAGCTCGCCGATCAGCGCGGCGGCGGCGAAGATGGCGTTGGCGCCGAGTTGCGGCATCGAGGAGTGCGCCTCCCGCCCGGTGACCGTGGTGACATAGGCGATGCCGGATTTATGCGCGTCCACCACCCGCATCGAGGTCGGCTCGCCGACGATGCAGGCGCGGGGCAGGGGCAGGTCGACGCCCAGCCGGCGCACCGCGGGCACCACGCCGGTGCAGCCGATCTCCTCGTCATAGGACACCAGAAGATGGATCGGCGTCGCCAGTGGCCGGGCCACCATGTCCGGCACCATGGCGAGGCAGCAGGCGAGAAAGCCCTTCATGTCGCAGGAGCCGCGCCCATAGACCTTGTCGTCGACGGGGGTGAGGGTGAACGGGTCGGTGCTCCAGGGCTGGCCGTCCACCGGCACCACGTCGGAATGGCCGGAGAGGCATACGCCGCCGACGCCCGCAGGGCCGATGGTGGCGAACAGGCTCGCCTTGTCGCCGGCCTCGCTGGGGATGATGGTGCTCTCGATGCCGAAGGCGGCGAGATAGTCGCGCACGAAGGCGATGAGATCGAGATTGGAGTTGCGGCTCGTCGTGTCGAAGGCGACCAGATAGGCCAGCAATTCCTCGGTCGTCGTCCGTACGGCAAGCATGGAGAATCCCCGTCGCGAAATGAGCGCCAGCATACCGGCTTATGCTGCGGTGCCCAACTAGCGCCTTCTTCGAGCGCGCGGAAAGGCGCTAGAGCCCGATCCGATCAGGTTGAATCGACTGACCGCTGAATCAGTCTCTCAATGATTGATAGAAACGTTTGCTCTAGCGCCGCCAGAAACTCGGCAGGAACAGCACCAGCACGGTGAACAATTCCAGCCGCCCGACCAGCATGCCGAAGGACAGCAGCCAGATCACATGATCGGGCAGACCGGCGAAATTCTGCGCCGGGCCGACCAACGGGCCGAGGCCGGGGCCGACATTGGCCAAAGCGGTGATCGAGGCGGAGAAGGCGGTGATGAGATCAAAGCCCAGCATGTTGATGGCGATGGCGATCAGCATGAAGCTGGTGAGGTAGAGAAAGGCGAAGGACAGCACCGAGGCCACCACATCATCGCCGATCGGCTTGCCGCCATAGACCACCGGGAACACGCCATTGGGGTAGATGACGCGCTTGAGATGCTGCTTGAGCGCCGAGCCGAGAATGGCGATGCGGAAGGCCTTCATGCCGCCGGAGGTGGAGCCGGTGCAGGCGCCGAGGAACATCACCACGAAATACAGCGCCTCGGTCGGCGGGCCCCAATTCGTGTAATCCACCGTGACGAAGCCGGTGGTCGACATCAGCGACACGACGTTGAACAGCGCGAAGCGCAGCGCCGTCTCGCCCTGGTTGATGCCACCGCTCACCTGCTGGAGGGTCGAGACGATGGCGAACAGCGCGACCAGTGAGAGGAAAAGCCGTACCTCGGCATTGGCGAAAAGCCGGCTGAAATCGCCCGCCAGCACCCGCACATACAGCACGAAGGGCAGCGAGCCCGACAGCATGAAGAAGATGGCGGCATATTCGATCGCCGGGCTGTTGAAATAGCCGATCGAGGCGTCGTGGGTGGAGAAGCCGCCGGTGGAAATGGTCGCCATGGCGTGGGCGACGGCGTCGAACACGCTCATGCCGCAAAAGGCATAGGTGAGGGCGCAGGCGAAGGTGAGGAAGATGTAGGAAGCGAGAATGCCCTTGGCCATCTGCGCCGCGCGCGGCAGCAGTTTTTCCGACTTGTCGGAGGATTCGGCGCGAAAAAGCTGCATGCCGCCGATCTGCATCATCGGCAGCAGGGCGATGGCCATGACGATGATGCCGATGCCGCCATACCAGTGCAGAAAGGCGCGCCAGATGAGCAGGCCGGGCGGGCGCTGGTCGAGCCCGCTAATGACGGTGGCGCCTGTCGTGGTGAGCCCGCTCATCGCCTCGAAATAGGCATCGGCGAAGGAGAGGTTGGATTCCGCCCACATGAAGGGGATGGCGGCGAAGGCCGAGAGCAGCAGCCAGCTCAGCGTGGTGAGCACGAAGGCCTGGCGCAGCGACAGCCTCTGCACCTCGCTGGAACGGCCGGCCAGCCACAGCGACAGGCCGACAAACACGGTGATGACGGAGGAGGCGGCATAGGCGAGGAAGTCGCCCCGGCCGGCGACGAGGTCAACCATCGCCGGAATCATCATCGTCGTGCCGAGAACGGCGAGGAGGACGCCGAGAATGGCGGCGATCGGGCGGAAGTCGATCACGGGATATGGAAACCGTTCGGCGCGGCGGGAGGCCCACGGAGGAAAGCTGCCGCCACCATAGCCGCTTCCCAGCAGGGCCGGAAGCCGCCCGCGCCGGTCATCCCGTCAGTTCAGCGTCCGCGCTTCGCCGGGCACATCCAGCGAGAAGGCCGGCACTTCGGCCTCGAAGGTCTCGCCGGTGGTGGTCTCCAGGCTGTAGCGGCCTTCCATGATGCCGGTGGAGGTCGGCAGCGGCACGCCGCTGGTATATTCGAAATGCCCGCCCGGCGGCAGCACCGGCTGCTCGCCGACCACGCCGGCGCCGCGCACTTCCTGCACGCGGCCCAGCGCGTCGGTGATGACCCAGTGGCGGGACTTGAGCTGCACCGTGTCGACGCCGAGATTGATGATTTCGATCGTGTAGGCCCAGAAATACTGGCTACGCTCGGGATCGGAGCGTTCGGGTGCGAAGCGCGGTGTCACCGTCACCTGCACGCCTTTCGTCGTCGCCCGATACATGCCCGCTCTCCCGCGCCCCCCGAATCGCCCAAGTGTGTCTACTGAAAGGCTTTTGGCACCGCAGGGCAAGCGGCGGCGGGTCACGCCTGCGTTTGCGCGCCGCCGCCGGGTACCGTGCCGCCGTCCTCCCTCACACCGCCTTCAGCGCGCGGGCGACATCGTCGGTGAGGTCGTCGACATGCTCCAGCCCCACCGAGAGCCGCACCATGCCGTCGAAAATGCCCATCTCGGCCCGGGCTTCCGGGGTGAAGCGCTGATGCGTCGTGGTGGCGGGGTGGGTGACGAGGCTCTTGGCGTCGCCGAGATTGTTGGAGATGCGCACAACCTTCAACGCGTTGAGGAAACGGAACGCGCCGGTCTTGCCGCCCTCCACCTCGAAGGTCACCAGCGTGCCGCCGCCGCGCATCTGGCGCTTGGCCAGTTCGTGCTGGGGATGGTCGGCGCGGAAGGGATAGATGACGCGGGAGACGCCGGGCAGGGCGGCGAGACGGTCGGCCAGCGTGGCGGCGCTCGCCTGCGCACGCTCGACCCGCAGCGGCAGGGTCTCCAACCCCTTCAGCATCACCCAGGCATTGAAGGGCGAGACCGACGGGCCGGTCTGGCGCAGGAAGGTCTGCAGATGGTCATTGAGGAACTTCTCCGAACACAGCACCACGCCGGCAAGGCAGCGGCCCTGGCCGTCAATATGCTTGGTGGCGGAATAGACCACCACATCGGCGCCCAGGCGGAGCGGGCTCTGCAGCATCGGCGTGGCGAAGACGTTGTCGACGATGAGACAGGCGCCGGCCGCCTTGGAGATGTCCGCCACGGCGGCGATGTCGACCAGTTCCAGCGTCGGGTTGGTCGGGCTCTCCAGGAAGAACACCTTCGTCTCCGGCCGCACCGCTGCTTTCCACGCGGCGAGGTCGGTGCCGTCCACCAGCGTCGAGGCAATGCCGAAGCGCGGCAGCAGTTCTTCGATCACATAGCGGCAGGAGCCGAACAGCGCCCGCGCCGCCACCACATGGTCGCCGGCTTTGAGCTGGCACAGCAGCGAGGCGGTGACCGCCGCCATGCCCGACGCCGTGGCGCGGGCGACTTCCGCCCCTTCCAGCAGCGCGAGGCGGGTCTCGAACATCGCCGCCGTCGGGTTGGAATAGCGGGTGTAGATGAAGCCGGGGTCCTCGCCCTTGAAGCGGGCTTCGGCCTGTTCGGCACTTTCATAGACATAGCCCTGGGTGAGGTAGAGCGCCTCCGCCGTCTCGCCGAAGGGCGAGCGCAGAATGCCGCCCTGCACGAGGCGGGTCTCGGGGCGGAGCCCGGCGATTTCGGCAGGGGAAAGCTTGGGCGTGTCGGTCATCGGCGGCTCCGGTCTCTCGCATTGAACCGGGGTCGCCCGCGCTGTCGCGCGGCCCCGGCCTGTTTAGCAACCTTGTTTAGCGTGGCGGCAAGCCGGCCGGCTCAAATGACCACGTCGATGCTTTCCGCTTACTCCCGTGCCGGGCGGGGCGTCAAGCGGACTTCTGCCAACCAGCACTTGGCGAACCAGCACGTGGCGAACCAGCACGTGGCGAACCAGCACGTGGCGAACCAGCACTTGGCCAACCAGCACTTGGCCAACCAGCACTTGGCGTCGTCGGATGCCTCCGCTAAAGCCATGACACGGTTGGCGCGCAGCGACGGAGCGGCAGAGTGGCGGAGTCAGGTCTGAGCGGCGAGGGCATTCTGCCCGGCCACGCCATCGAGGCGCTGGCCGCGGGCGGCGCCATTCGCAGCACCCGCCCGTTCGATGCCGACCAGGTGCAGCCGGCCAGCCTCGATCTGCGGCTCGGCCCGGTCGCCTGGCGTATCCGCGCCAGCTTCCTGCCCGGCCCCGGCGAGACGGTGGCGGACCGCCTGACCCGGCTCGGCCTGCACCAGCTCGACCTCACTGGCGGCGAGGTGCTGGAAACCGGCTGCGTCTATCTCGTCGAGCTGGAAGAAGCGCTGGCGCTGCCCGCCGACATCGCGGCTTCCGCCAATCCGAAAAGCTCCACCGGCCGGCTCGACGTGTTCACCCGCGTCATCGCCGACCGTTCGCGCGCCTTCGACATCGTGCCGGCCGGCTATGCCGGCAAGCTCTATCTGGAAATCAGCCCGCGGACCTTTCCCATTCTGGTACGGCAGGGCTCGCGCCTGTCGCAGATCCGCTTCCGGCGCGGCGATGCGCGGCTCGACGAGGCCGGCATCGCCGCCCTCAACGCCGCCGAGCGGCTGGTCGACAGCCCTGAACCTGATGTGGCCGGCGGCGGCATCGCGGTGAGCGTCGATCTCTCCGGCGAGGGCTTTGGCGGCCTGCTCGGTTTCCGCGCCAAGCGCCACACCGGGGTGATCGATGTCGACCGCCGCGCCGCCTGCGAGGTCGAGGATTTCTGGGAGCCGCTGGTGACGCGCGGCCGGCGGGAACTGGTGCTGGACCCGGACGCCTTCTACATCCTCGCCTCCAAGGAAGCCGTGCATGTGCCGCCCGGCCATGCGGCCGAAATGGTGCCGTTCGACCCGCTGGTGGGCGAGTTCCGCGTGCATTACGCCGGCTTCTTCGACCCCGGCTTCGGCCATGACGCCGCCGGCGGCCGAGGCGCCCGCGCCGTGCTGGAAGTGCGCTCGCGCGAGGTGCCGTTCATTCTGGAAGACGGCCAGATCGTCGGCCGGCTGGTCTATGAGACCATGCTGGAGCGCCCCCGCACCCTCTATGGCGAGGGACTCGGCTCCAATTATCAGGCGCAGGGGCTGAAACTCTCCAAGCATTTCAAGGCCTGGACGCGGGACTGAGCGCCGTCAGGCCGGGCGTGCCGCAAACACCTCGCGGGCGGCGAACAGCCCGTTGAGCGCGGCGGGGAAGCCGGCATAGACGGCCATCTGCATGAGGATCTCGATGATCTCCTCGCGGCTGAGGCCGACATTCAGCCCGGCCTCGATATGCACCTTCAGCTGCGGCGCGGCATTGCCCAGCGCGGCGAGCGCGGCGATGGTCGCCACCTCGCGCAGGCGCAGGTCGAGCCCCGGACGGGTGTAGATGTCGCCGAAGGGAAACTCGATCAGCAGCCGGCCGAAATCCGGGGCGATGTCGCTGAGCTGCTCCACCACCCGCGTGCCGGCGTCGCCGTCGATCCGCGCCAGTGCCGCCCATCCGGCGGCATAGCGGGTATTAGTGTCACCGGCGTCGTTGGGCGTCGGGCGCGGGGCCGGGGCGTTGATCGTCGGGGTCATGGTTCACGTCCTCACGGGTGGTGCCGGCATAGCCGGCGATCTTGGTGTCGAGGACAGCCAGGCAGGCGTGAAGTTCGTCGACATGCGCCTGCACCGCGTCGCGGTGATGCCGGAGCAGGGCGCCGCGCTCGGCGGCCGTTTCCTCCCCCTGTGCCCGCAGCGCGGCATAGCGCACCATGTCGCGGATCGGCATTCCCGTGGTTTTCAGCCGCCGGAGAAAAGCGATCCAGGTGAGGATGGACGGGTCATAGTCGCGCTGGCGCGCCGTGTTGCGGTCGGCAGGCGGGAGCAGGCCGATACGCTCATAGTAGCGGATCGTGTCGAGGCTCAATCCCGTGCGCCGGGCCAGTTCGCCGATCTTCATCTCTGTCCTGAACGTTACGACGCGCATGGGTCTAGGTGCTGGAGCGCACTCCAGGTCAAGCGCTTTCTCACCTTCCCATTTCACGAGCGTCCTCCGCCGACGCGCGGCGGCGCGGCCGGTTCACCCCGCCGGCGGGTCGCGCCCTTCCACGAAGGCCCGCAGCAGATGATGCGCGATCGCCATGCGCGGCGGGGCGATCAGCCCGTCCGGATGGGTGCGGGTGAGCAGCAGCCGCGCTTCCTCGCGCGAGAACCAGCGCGCGGCTTCCAGCTCGTTCGGGTCGATGGCGATCTGCCGTGACGCCGCCTGCGCGTGGAAGCCGGTCATGACAGACATCGGGAACGGCCAGGGCTGCGAACACAGATAGCGCACCGCGCCGGTGGCGATGCCGGCTTCCTCCAGCGTCTCGCGCCGCACCGCATCCTCGAAGGTCTCGCCCGGCTCGACGAAGCCGGCGAGGCAGGACCACATGCCGGGCGCGAAGCGGGCGGAACGGCCGAGCAAGCACTCATCGCCATCGACGGTGAGCATGATGACGACGGGATCGGTGCGGGGAAAATGCTGGGCGCCGCAGCTCGGGCAGTCGCGCCGCCAGCCGGCCTCGGCCATGGCGAGCCGTCCGCCGCAATTGGAGCAGAAGCTGCGCCGGGCGTGCCAGGCCAGCATCGCCTTGGCGGTGGCGAGCTGGCCCGCCTCCTCGACGCTGGTGAGCTCGCGCACCGCGATGGCGCGCAGGTCGATGACGAAGAGGTCCGGCCGCGCTTCCGTCCGCTCGGTGAGGGCGCCGAGAGCGGGGGCGGGAAGCGGCAGGACGAGATGCGGCACCTCGCCGTCGAGCCCGAGCAGGCAGGCCTCATCGAGCCGCCCGCCCAGCGCGACGGCGTCGTCGAGCGCCAGCAGCGCGGTGCAGGAGCCCGGCCCCTCTTCCATGCCGGCGATGAAGCCGGGCAGGCGGCGCAGCACGACGCTTTCGCCGGAAATCAGGCAGGCGCGGGCGCGTGGATCGGCGCGGAAACGCTCCATCTCGCCGCGCCGCAACCCGGCCCGGTCGAGCCGGGAGCCGGTATAGCCGAGATGCGGCCACAGGCCGAGCGCGGGGTCGGCGGGGGCGGGGCCGCTCATGCCGCCAGCGCCTCGCGCAGCCGCGCCGCCAGCCTCAAGGCCTGCGGTGCGGCATAGGTCTGGCGCTCGCCGCCCACGCCCCACACCGCGCCGGGCCAGGCGGCGTCCGTCTCGAAGCGGGCGATGACATGGATGTGCAGCTGGCGCACCATATTGCCGAGCGCGGCGACATTGAGCTTGTCGCAGTGGGTGAGCGATTTCAGCGCCCGGCTCACCGCGTCGATCTCGGCCCACAGCGTGGCGCGGGCCGCGTCATCGAGGTCGATCAGTTCGGCAAGGCCGGGGCGGCGCGGCACCAGGATGACCCATGGAAACCGGGCATCGTCCATCAGCCGCACCGTGGCGAGGGAAAGGTCCAGCACCGGGAAGCTGTCGCCCTCAAGGCGCGGGTCGAGAACGAAGGTCGAGGCGTCGCTCATGCGGGCGCTAGGCTCCCCATGCCCGCCGGCTGCGGGCGCGGGGAAAGCTATAGCCCTCGCCGGCCCGCCTTTCCATCGCCGCGCGCGCGGCGATGGCGACCTGCAATGCAGCAACAGCATTTGTCGTGCGCGTCACTTTGTCCTAGAGAAAGGTCACGATCCCCCGCCGAAGCAGCGTGCCATGTCCCTCTCCGTGCCGGCCGATTCCCTGCGCCGCACCGCCATGCCGGTGCTGGTGGCGCTCAGCGCCGCCCATTTCCTCAACGACATGATCCAGTCGCTGATCCCGGCGATCTACCCGCTGATCAAGAGCGCCTACGCGCTCGATTTCGGCCAGATCGGCATCATTACCCTGACCTTCCAGATTTCCGCCTCGCTGCTGCAGCCGCTGATCGGGCTCTATACCGACCGCCACCCGCTGCCCTATTCCACCGTGGCGGGGATGGCGTTCACGCTGGCCGGGCTGATCGGCCTCGCCCATGCCGGCACCTATCCGCTGCTGCTGGTGTCGGCGGCCTTTGTCGGCATCGGCTCGTCGATCTTCCACCCGGAGGCGACGCGCATGGCGCGCAAGGCCTCGGGCGGGCGGCACGGCTTCGCGCAGGGGCTGTTCCAGGTCGGCGGGCAGACGGGCGGCGCCATCGGGCCGCTGCTGGCGGCGTTCATCATCGTGCCGAACGGCCAGTCGAGCCTCGCCTGGTTCTGCGCCGCCGCGCTCCTCGCCATGCCGCTTCTGGCCTGGACCGCCCGCCACAGCGCGCTCGCCGTGCCGGCGCGGCCGGAAGGGCACCGGGGCGGACCGGAAGTCGCGCACCGCCCCTTCCGCGAAGTGGCGTTTCCGCTGGCGGTGCTGATCGTGCTGCTGTGCTCGAAGACCGCCTACACCGCGAGCTTCACCTCCTTCTACACCTTCTACCTGATCGAGCGTTTCGGCGTGTCGGTGCAGGCCTCGCAGCTGATGCTGTTCCTGTTCCTCGTCTCCTCGGCGGCGGGGGTGCTGTTCGGCGGCATGCTCGGCGACCGGATCGGCCGCAACAAGATCATCTGGTTCTCGATCCTCGGCGCGCTGCCCTTCACCCTGGCGCTGCCCTATGCCGGGCTCGCCGGCACGGCGGTGCTGACCATCGTCATCAACCTCATCATGTCGAGCGCCTTCGCCGCCATCCTGGTCTATGCCATCGAGCTGATGCCGCACCGCATCGGGCTGGTGGGCGGGTTCTTCTATGGGCTGGTGTTCGGCCTCGGCGGGCTGGCGGCGGCGGCGCTGGGCGTGTTCGCCGACCGCTACGGTATCGACGCGGTGTATCAGGCCTGCGCCTTTCTGCCGGCCTTCGGCCTGCTGGCCTTCCTGCTGCCGAGCCTGCGGGGGGCGCGGGTGTCCTGACCCCGCGCGCCCGGCACATACCGGCGCGCCGCCTCAGGCGGCGTTGGCCTCGTCATCGGCGTCCAGCACCTGCAGCAGCGCGCGGCGGATGGCGGAGTGGCGCGCCGCGCCCATGATCTTCGCCCCCATCAGGTCGGTGACGTAGAACACGTCCACCGCCCGCTCGCCAAAGGTGGCGATATGGGCGGAGGCGATGTTGAGGTTGAGCCGCGACAGCGTCTGGGTGAGGCCGTAGAGCAGGCCCGGCCGGTCGAGCCCGGACACTTCGATCACCGTGTGGCGGTTCGACCAGGAATTGTTGAGCGTGACCTCGGACTCCACGGTGAAGGCGCGCGGCCGCCGCGGAATGCGGCGGGCGACCACTTCCGGCAGCCGGATCTCGCCGGCCAGCGACTTCTCGATGGCGGAAGCGATGCGGTCGGCGCGGCGGATCTCGTCCTCATCCTGCTCGAAGGCACGGGTGAGCGAGATGGTGTCGAGCGCCCGCCCGTCGGTGGTGGTGCTGATCTGCGCGTCGACGATGTGCGCCCCGGCGCTCGCGCAGGCGCCGGCGATGACCGCCAGCAGCTTGGGATGGTCGGGCGCGAAGACGGTGAGCTCGGTGATGCCGCGCTTGGGATCGGTGATGGCGCGGGTGGCGAGCGCCTTGCCCTGCGCCTCGGTCTCGCGGATGAAGCGGGCATGCTCCATCTGGTGCTGGCGGTCGGTCTGCAGCCAGTAGGTGGGGTAATGGCGGCCCATATAGGCGTCGAGATCGGCGGCATCCCACTCGGCGAGGGCGCCGCGCAGTTCCGCCTGGGCGCGGGCGACGCGCTGGTTGCGGTTGCTCTCGGAGAAGCCGCCGGTGATGACCGGCTCGGTCTCGTGATAGAGCGTGCGCAGAAGCTGCGACTTCCAGTTGTTCCACACGCCCGGCCCCACGGCGCGGATATCGGCGGTGGTGAGGATGAGCAGCAGCTTCATCCGCTCCAGATTCTGCACCACGGCGGCGAAATTCTCGATCGTCTTGCGGTCGGAAAGGTCGCGCGACTGGGCGATGGTGGACATGGTGAGGTGCTGTTCGATCAGCCAGGCAACCGTGTCGGTATCCACCGGGCTGAGGCCGAAGCGCGGGCACAGGCGGCGGGCGACGCGGGCGCCGGCGATGGAATGGTCCTCCGGCCGGCCCTTGGCGATGTCGTGCAGCAGCACCGCGATATAGAGCAGCTGCCGGTTCTTGATCGTCGGCATCAGCTCGTTGGCAAGGCCGTAATCGGGCCGGTCGCCGCGCTCGATGCGCGAGAGCGCGCCGATGGAGCGGATGAGGTGCTCGTCCACCGTGTAGGAATGATACATGTTGAACTGCATCATCGCGACGATGCGGCCGAATTCCGGAATGAAGCGGCCGAGCACGCCGGTCTCGTTCATCCGCCGCAACACGATTTCCGGGCTTTCCTTCGAGGTGAGGATCTCGACGAACAGCCGGTTGGCTTCCGGATTCTCGCGCAGATTGTGGTCGATGAGCTTGAGCGAGCGCGTGGCGAGGCGCATCGCGTCGGGGTGGAAGTTCAGCCCGTGCTTGCCGGCGAGATGGAAGATGCGGATGAGGTTGAGCGGGTCGCGGCCGAAGGCGCTGGAATCGGCGACATTGATGCGGTCATTGTCGACGATGAAATCGGCGCTTTCCTTCAGCGTGCGCCGGCCGGAGCGGCGCAGCCGCGCGATCATCCGGTCGAGCCGCGGCACCGGCTTGTCGTGGCGCTCTTCCAGCGCGGCCGAGACGATGGCGGTGAGATCGCCGACATCCTTGGCCACGAGGAAATAGTGCTTCATGAAGCGCTCCACATCCTTCAGGCCGGGATGGGAGACATAGCCGAGCCGCTCGGCCATTTCGCGCTGCAGGTCGAAGGAGAGCCGCTCCTCGGCCTTGCCGGCGAGGAAATGCAGGTGGCAGCGCACGGACCAGAGGAAATTCTCGCAGCGACGGAAGATCTTGGCTTCTTCAGCCGTGAACACGCCCTTGGCCACGAGTTCGCGCGTCTCGTGCACCCGGTAGACATATTTCGCGATCCAGAACAGCGTGTGCAGATCGCGCAGGCCGCCCTTGCCGTCCTTCACATTCGGTTCGACGACATAGCGCGACTGGCCGGCGCGCTTCAGCCTCTCCTCGCGCTCGCTGAGCTTGGCGGCGACGAATTCCGCCGCCGTGCCCTGCACCACTTCCTTGTCGAAGCGGGCGGTCAGCTCCTCGAACAGCGTCTTCTCGCCGATCAGCAGCCGCGCTTCCAGCAGCGCGGTGCGGATGGTCATGTCGCCGCGCGCCTGGCGGATGCATTCATCGACCGAGCGGGTGGAGTGGCCGACCTTGAGCCCCATGTCCCAGAGCACGTAGAGAATGGCCTCGGCGACGCTCTCGCCCCAGGCGGTCTGCTTGTAGGGCAGCAGGAACAGGATGTCGGTATCCGACCCCGGCGCCATCAGACCGCGCCCATAGCCGCCGACGGCGACAATCGCCATGCGCTCGGAGGTGGAGGGGTTGTCCGAGGGGTAGAGTGTCTTCACCGCCAGCTCATGCACCAGCGCGATGATCTCGTCCTGCAGGCGCGAGAGCCGCTCGGCGCAGCGACGGCCGGAGCCTTCCACCATCAGCCAGCGCTCGGCCACCTTATGGCCGTGCTGATAGGCGGCCTTGAGGCGACGCGCCATCTGCGTGCGCAGTTCGATCTCGCGGCCGGACTTGCTGGTGCCGAGCACCTCGCGCGCCAGTGCGGCGAGTTCGACCCGCATGGCGTCGATGTCGAACAGTTCCTTGAAGGGATGGTCGGGGCGGCGGCGGGGTTCGGTCATGGCGGGGTCCGGCTGGTCGGATATCCGCTTTACCCGATCCGCCGGCCGCCGTCATCGTGCGCTGCCGCGCGGGAAGGCGCCTGCGACCCGTTGAGGCTCGCCAACCCTAGGTAAAAACGAGACATGCCCGCCACGAGGGCGGGCAAGGTGCCCAAAACGAGACATGCCCGGCCTGGGAGCCGGGCATGTCCATCCTGACGGCACGGCGGATGCCGGCGGTCGCTAGGCGAGGGCCGCGGGCGCGGCCGAACCGTGAGGCGCGGATCAGTTGGTCGTGGTGGTGGCGGCGCCGGTGCTCGGAGTTTCCGAACGGGCCTGTTCCAGGCTCTTGAATTCGGGAGCCGCATTCAGCTCTTCCTTGGTCATCGAGACCACGACCTTCTCGCCATCGTCGGTGGGCGTGGCGGTCAGCGAGTCGAAGGACACCGCGACCGGCTTGGCGCCGATGCCGAGGAATCCGCCGACATCGATCACCACGGCGATGATCTCGCCTTCGCGCTCGACGATCACGTCGCTGATCGAGCCGAGCTTCTCGTCATTGGCGGTCACCACCTCGGTGCCCATCAGGTCGGAGCCGAGCCACTGGCCCGCGCTCTGGGCGCTGACGAATTTCGGCGTCGCCGGAGTCGCGGTCGCCGAGGCAGCCGGAGCGGCGCTGTCGGTCGAGCCGGCCGTGCCGGGCGTCGGGGTGGTCGCCGGCATTTCGGAGGCCGGGGCCTGCGGGTTGCCGGCATCCGGCTGAACCGGGCTGGCGGCCGGCGGCGTCGTGGTCTCAGGCGCCGGGCTCTGGGCGAAGGCGACCGCGGGGGCGAGCGCCAGGGCAGCGGCGGCGGTGAGTGTCGCAAGCTTGCTGGTCATCGTCTTCTCCGTGTTCAGTAATTTCGGAAATCGGACCGATCGTTCGATCCTCTGTGGTAGAAACGGAATAGAACCGGATGAGTTCCCCAACGTAGTCACTTTTTGGGAGGTGGTATTTATTTACAAAAATCTCAGCTTCGACCGATCATCGAAGCGTCGGCGACGCAAATCGTCAATTCTTCGGTCGATAGACTTGATTTCGTCACACCCAACGCAGAAAGGCAGCCTTTGGGCGTACGGGTGGCGCGGCTGGGTGCGAGCGGGGCGGGTTCCGGCTGGCTGTTAACGATGACAGGTGCGGGAGCCGCAGCGGGGGCGGAGGCGGCCGGGATCGGCTTGCGGGCCGTATCGAGACGCGCACCCTTGCCGGCACGATTGACGAGGTGCGCCTGCCGGGCCCCAATCTCCGGCCCGAAGGCGTCGATGGCGATGGCCTGCGGCGCGGCGCGGGTGAGCGAGCCGGTGGCCAGGGCGCCGGCGGTGAGCGGCACCATGAAGGCAACGCCGGTGACGGCGCCGAGAAGGTAGGCGGACCCCTTGAAGACGCTGTCGATGCCCTTCATCACTGCTTCCCCTTCCGTCCGGACCTGCGGGCATGCATGTGCGGTCGCGCGACGTGGAGCACGTCGCCGCCGGAGCTTTTCCGCAGACGATGGTTTCGATGAATTGGTCCGGCGAAGGCGGTCGCCGTGATCGCAGGGTTAACGCGCGTAAACCGTAACGCGTTCCCGCGTGCGATCACGTTTTCGCGCGCGGCCCATGCGGTGGGAGAAGGAGAGAACGCCCGGCGCGGTCAGCGCTCGGGCGTCAAATGGCTCTCGGGCACGCTCACCGTGCAGATGAGGCCGGAGGGGGCGAAGTCGAGCTCCACCTTGCCGTCGAGCGCGCGGGCGAGGTTGCGCTCGATCACCAGCGAGCCGAAGCCGCGTCCTTCCGGCTTGGAGACGACAGGCCCGCCGCGCTCGTGCCAGGAAAGCTCGAAGCCGCCGCCGGCCTCCGGTGTGCGCCGGGTCCAGATGATGTCGACATGGCCGGTCGGCACGGACAGCGCGCCATATTTGGCGGCGTTGGTCGACAGTTCATGAATGGCGAGGCCGATATTCTGCGCCGCTTCCGGCTTGAGGAACAGGTTCGGGCCCTTGATGGTGAACTGGCTGTTCTCGCGGTCGAGATGATGGCCGAGCTGCGAGCGCACCATGTCGTTCAGCGAGGCGCCGTACCAGCTCTCCTGCACCAGCAGATCATGCGACTTCGACAGGGCCTGCAGCCGGGCGCTGAAAATCTCGACGAAATTGTCGATCGAGCCGGCATGGCGGGCGGTCTGGCGGGCCATGGCCTGGATCACCGCCAGCAGATTCTTCGAGCGGTGGGTGAGCTCGCGCATGAGAAGGCGCAGATGCTGCTCATTCTCCTTGCGCTCGGTGACATCGACGGCGGCGCCGGTGAGGCCCACCGTGGTGCCGGCGAGATCGCGCAGCGGGTCGATATGGATGTCGTACCAGTATTTGCGGCCGGCCTCCTCGATCTCGATCTCGCCCTTGCGCGAGGCGGAGGAGGCGAGCGCGTCGCGCTTGAGCAGGGTCAGCGCCTGCGCCTGCGCCTCGCCGAGCAGGTCGGCATCGCTGGAACCGAGCACCTGTTCCACGGGAAAACCGAACAGCGGCTTGCTGACCGAGGTGTAGCGGAGCTCGCGGTCCTGGGTGAAGATCGCGACATTGGAGCCGCGCAGCGCCATCTCATAGCGCTGCAGGGCGGTCGCGAGTTCCAGCGTCAGCCGTCGCTGCTCGCTCACCGCGTGGCGCGGGGTCGGCATGTCGATCAGCGCGGCGAAGTTCGACCACAGGGCGACCGCGCCGATCAGGTTGAGCAGGGCGATGCCGATGCGCACGCCCATCGGCAGCAAGGGAAAGGTGCTGCCGAAATCGAAGATCACCAGCAGTGAGAGCACGCCGAAAAGCAGCACCAGGGTCGCTAGAAGCAGGCCCAGGAGCCGTGTACGGATCGACAGGTTGCGGCGCAGGAACAGGAGCCGCACCAGAGCCACGAAAATGGCCAGCGACGACAGGACCGTGATCCAGCGCGCCGCGTTGTCGACAAGGGCAATGTCGGGCATTTAGGGGTGCTCAGGCGCTGGCACGCTGCTCCCGCGGACGGGCGCGTCGTTCGAAGAACAGCGCCTGGCTGATGACGGCGGCGACGGTCGAGGGCTGGAAGGGCTTGGCGATCAGGAACGCCGGCTCGGGGCGGACACCGGTGAGGAAGCGTTCGGGATAGGCGGTGATGAAGATCACCGGCACCTCGGTCTTCTCGATCAGCTCGTTGACCGCATCGAGGCCGGAGGAGCCGTCCGCCAGCTGGATGTCGGCGAGGATGAGGCCGGGCGCCTTGCGGCGGGCGAGGTCCACCGCCTCGGTATGGGTGCGGGCGATGCCGGTGACGCGATGGCCGAGGCCTTCCACCAGACCTTCCAGATCGAGCGCGATGAAGGGCTCGTCCTCGATAATCAGCACATCGGTGGCGATTTCCGCCGCCAGTTCGCGCCCGGCATCGGCGACCAGATTGCGCAGCGTGGGAACGTCGATGGAGAGGATGCTCGCGGCTTCCTCTTCGGTGAAGCCCTCCAGCGACACCAGCAGGAACGCCTGGCGCACCACCGGGGTGATGTGGCCGAGCCGCCGCTCGCCCTGCAGCGGGGCGGACGGGGCATCGACCTGGGCGTTCAGCGTCACGGAGTCCCACAGCCGCGTGAGCAGGGTGTAGAGCGCCACACGGGGATCGATCGAGCGGTCGAGCGTCGAGGGATCGGCGATGAGCGTCTCCAGCATGGCCGTAACATAGGCGTCGCCGGCCGACTGGCTGCCACTGAGCGCGCGCGCATAGCGGCGCAGAAAGGGCAGGTGCTGCGCGACAAGTTGAGAAGTGCTCACTCGCGTCTCCCCGAAGCTGCAAATTGTGAAGCGGCTGATAACGCGCGACGGACCGCGTGGTTCCGGAGTAGGTCAAAAATTTTCACGATGCACTAGAATTCCCGGAACCGTTTCGCTTCTGGCTCGTTGTGGCCTCGTATGCAGCGACGGAGCCGTCTTCCCTCTCGACCTTTCGGGGGCTCAATGTCGGGAAAGAAAATGATGAGTGACGATCATTCCGAGGGTGCGGCCGCTGCGGCGGACGGCATGTCCTCCTCGCCTATGGGCGGCGGCAAGGAAACCGCGCTCGGCAGCGAGATACAGGCCAAGATCGGCCAGCACCTGCGCGCCATGTATGACGACGTGGTGCGCCAGGGCGTGCCCGATCGATTCATGGACCTGCTGTCCAAACTCGATAAAGCGGACACGCCGTCCGGCGAGGGTGGGGGGCGCAAGTGAGCCGGTTCGACCCGACTTTGCGCGACGAGATCATCGCCGCCATCCCCAATCTGCGGGCCTTCGCCATCTCGCTGTCGGGTAGCGTCGACCGGGCGGACGATCTGGTGCAGGAAACGCTGCTGCGTGCCTTCGCCAATATTTCGAGCTTCCGGCCCGGCACTAATCTGCCGGCCTGGCTGTTCACCATCCTGCGCAATCTGTTCCGCTCCGAGTACCGCAAGCGGCGGCGGGAAGTGCCGGATTCGGACGGCGCCTTCGCCGCGACGCTGACCAGCAATCCCGACCAGAACACCCATCTGGATTTCGAGGATTTCCGCGCCGCGCTCGACCAGTTGCCGCCCGACCAGCGCGAAGCGCTCGTCCTGGTTGGCGCCTCCGGCTTTTCCTATGAGGAAGCCGCCGATATCTGCCAATGCGCGGTCGGCACCATCAAGAGCCGGGTGAACCGGGCGCGCAAGCGGCTCGGCGAGATGCTGGCACTGGACGATGTCAGCGATTTCGGTCCCGACAAGACCACGCGCGCCGTGCTCGCCGCCGAGCGCACCTAACGTCCCGCGCCCCGGCCCTTTGCCGGCCAGCTGAGGCGCACATTCATTCTCTCCCAGATACCGCGCCTCGACCTCGCCCTCACGCGAGAACGCCCCCGGCTTGCGTCGGGGGCGTTCTTTGCTTTAGCGCCGGAAGCGGGATCAGGGCGCCCGGCCACGGCGCATGAAGCCAAACACCGCCGACACCAGAAACAGGATGATGGCGACGAAGAAGATGATCTTGGCAATTTCTATGGCGGTTCCGGCGATGCCGCCGAAGCCGAGAACGGCGGCGATCAGAGCCACCACGAGAAAGGTCAGCGCCCAACCCAGCATGTAAGCCTCCACGTACGATACGGCCTTGGCCGCGTGGCGGGACAACAATTGAGGCGGCTCAGGGTTCCTTGGGCTGAGAGGGGCGCAGGCGCGGATGTGAGACCTCCCCACAGCCCGCCGCTTGCCGTGCCATCAGATGAAGGTAAAATATTCCCCACCGGCAGGATCGGGAGCGACGGATGAGTCTTCGGGCACGGTTAAGGCCTTTCGTGCCGGCGGCTCTCGTCCCCGTGCTGCGGAGCGTCAGGGACGCGATCTATCCGCCTCGCACCCGCTATCATTTCTCCTATGACGATGCCGGCGAGGTGAGCGAAGATATCTCGCGCAAATACGCCTACTCAGGCGACATGCTGACCTGCTTCGCCGGAAACGAGTTCGGTATCGTCAGCAAATGGCACCATTACATACCGCTCTATGATCGCTACTTCGCGCCGTTTCGCGCTGCGCCGGTGAGATTTCTGGAAATAGGAGTCGGTAAGGGCGGCAGTCTTCAGATGTGGCGGACATATTTCGGGGCCGATGCCGTCATCTATGGAATCGACATCGACCCGAGCTGCCTCGCTTATGATGGTGTCGCCGGCCAGGTCCGCATCGGCTCGCAGGACGATGTCGCCTTCCTGAACCGGGTCGTCGATGAGATGGGCGGCGTGGATATCGTGCTGGACGATGGCAGCCACCAGATGAAGCATCTGCCCGTGACTCTGGAGGCGCTTTTCGGCCGTCTGCACCCCGGCGGGATCTATGTGATCGAAGATCTGCACACCGCCTATTGGCGTGACTATGGGGGCGGGTATCGCGGCCGGCGCAATTTCTTCCGCTATGTCGGCGAGGTCATCGCCGACATGCACCGCTGGTATCACCGTCACAGCCTCCGGCATCCGTCGGTGAGTGAAGGCTGCAGCGGCATTCATGTGCACGATTCGATGGTGATTTTCGAGAAGGGGCCGGTTTTTCCGCCGGTCATGTCGCGGGTGGGGCGCTCCTGAGCGTCGCCCCGCCCGGTACGTGCGGCTCAGATCCGCGTCGCCAGCGAGGGGGCGACGGCGCGGGCTTCCGCCAGCAGGGCGGTGACGATCGGCGTCATCGGCTCGCGGTCGAGCACGACGAGGCCCATCTGGTGCAGAACTTCCGGCCCCTGGATCGGGATGGAGCGGATGCTGGGGGGAAAGGCGAACACATCCGCCAAAGTGTTGGCCACCACGCTCGCCCATTTGCCAGTGCGCACATGCGAGAGCAGAGCGAGGGTCGAATTGGCCTCCAGCATCGGCACCACCGCATGCCCGGCCTCGGCGAGCTGCTTGTCGACGATGCGGCGGTTCTGCATGTCGGGGGTCAGCAGGCACAGCGGCACCCGGCCGATTTCCTCCCAGGTCACCTTAGGTTTGTCGCCGAGCGGCGAGTCGGCCGAGGTGAGGAAGCGGTAGCCTTCCTTGTAGAGCGGCACGGTCTGCACCCGCCCGAGCGGGTCGTTGTCGAGATAGGTGATGCCGGCATCGGCCTCCAGATTCTCGATCAGCCGCAGCACCTCGTTGGAAGACGCGGAAATCAGCGTGAAGCGCACATCGGCGTGCTTGGCGTGGAACGGCGTGGTGAGCTCGGAGAGCATCGGCATGGCGGTGGGAATGGCGGCGATGCGCAGATGGCCGGAAAGCCCCTTGCGCATGCCGGCGATTTCCTGGCGCATGGCGCGCACATCGCCGATGACCCGCCGCGCCCATTGCAGCGCGCGCTCCCCTTCCGGGGTGAAGCCGATGAAGCGCGAGCCGCGCTCCACCAGCCGGACGCCGAGCTGTTCCTCCAGCTGCTTGAGGCCGGCCGAGAGCGTGGGCTGGGTCACCCCGCAGGATTCGGCGGCACGGCCGAAATGGCGCTCCTTGGCGAGGGCGAGCAGAAGTTCGAAACGGTCGATCACGCGGGACGTTTCCTGACACAGACGATAGAAACATTCTATCAAACTATCAGAAAAGCTTCATCCTGCGAATTGGACAGATTAAAGACCGCCGCGCCCACCGTCACCCCTCATTCGGCCGCCCCGCGCAGCGGCGGGGTGGGCAGCGTATCCGCAGCGAAGAGATCAGGCGGCGCGGAGGTGCGCGCCGGGCCGTCGGCCTCGAACTCCAGTTGCTCGATGCGCGCGCCGCGCCTGGCGATCTTGTCGGCGGAAGTCAGCGCCTGCGCCACGTCGTCGGTCATCTGGCCGAAGTGCTTTTGCAGATTGCCGACACGGTCGCGCAGGCGGATCACGTCGGCGACCAGCTTGCCGCATTCGGTGCGGATGAGGTCGGCCTGCTCGCGCATGCGCGCATCCTTGCAGATGGCCTGCACCACCTGCACGGCGAGCATCAGCAGCGAGGGCGAGACGAGGATCACGCGGGCGCGGAACGCCTGCTGGATGAGATCGTCGAAA
The DNA here is from genome assembly GCF_030813495.1 of Ancylobacter polymorphus. GTDB lineage: Bacteria > Pseudomonadota > Alphaproteobacteria > Rhizobiales > Xanthobacteraceae > Ancylobacter > Ancylobacter polymorphus. The sequence goes on from NZ_JAUSUI010000002.1 coordinate 592,827, forward strand.
TGTTCGTGCAACTCGCCATAGACGGATTCGGAGGGCACGAACATCAGCGCCACGTCCTGCGTTTCGCCGCCGACGAGGTAGCGCTCGGCAATGTCCTTCACATGCCGGCCGACATCGGCCTTCAGCCGCGCTTCCGCCGGCTTGCGCGCTTCCGGCGTCGGCGCCTCGCGAAAGGCGGTGATCGATTCCAGCGGAAATTTGGAATCGACCAGCAGCGGGCGCGTGTCGCCGGGCAGGAAGATGGCGCAGTCGGCGCGGCGTCCATTGCTCAGCGTGTGCTGGAAGGCGAAGCTGTCGCGCGGCAGGGCGTCGGCGATGATGGCCTGCAGCCGCCCCTCGCCGAAGGCGCCGCGCGCCTGCTTGTTGGCCAGCGTCTCGCGCAGGCTCATCACCTGGCCGGAGAGTTCGCCCAGGCTCGCCCGCGCCTGGTCGACAAGGGCGAGGCGCTCATTGAGCCGCACGAGATTTTCGTGCGTGGCTTCGCTCGCCCGCGCCAGACTTTCGCCCATGCGGTGGGAGGAGGCGTCGAGCCGCTCGGCCACGGCACGGGCGAGATCGCCCTGGCGCTGGGCCAGCACCTCCGTCATCGACTGCACCCGCCCGATGGTTTCCGCCTGGGTGCGGGCGAGATCGGCGAGGCGTTCTTCCAGTTCGTCCGCGCGGCGGGCCTGCTCGTCCGCCTCAAGCGCGTTCTGCCGGGCGCTGCGCGAAACCGCGCGCAGAACGGCGACGAGCAGCAGAAAGGCGAGCGCGCCAGCGCCCGCGAGCGTCTGCGCCAGCGTCACCGGCTGGGTGCCGAGCGTGAACACGATCTGATCCATCGCCGTCTTCTAGCAGATTCTGGCGTTGGCGCGAACGGAGAGTGAACATCCGTCGCGGGCAGGGTAAACCCCGCGTTGACGGAATTCGGCGCGGCGCTTATCTGAACGGCATGTCGATACGTCCGCTCGTGATCCTCCCCGATACCCGCCTGCGCCAGCTCTCCGACCCCGTGCTGCGCGTGGATGCGCGCGTGCGCGCGATCGTCGAGGACATGTTCGAGACCATGTATGACGCCCCCGGCATCGGGCTGGCGGCGATCCAGGTCGGCATTCCCGAGCGCATCGTCACCGTCGATGTCGGCCCGCGCCAGGCGCAGGCGGACGGGGCGGAGGACGAGGAAGCCGAGCGCGAGAAGCACCCGCTGGCGCTGATCAACCCGGAGATCATTGCCTCCTCCGAGGAGATGTCGGTCTATGCCGAGGGCTGTCTGTCGATCCCGGAATATTACGCCGATGTCGAGCGCCCGGCGCGGGTGAAGGTCCGCTATATGGACCTCAATGGCGAGACGCAGGAAATGGACGCCGACGGGCTGCTCGCCACCTGCGTTCAGCATGAGATCGACCATCTCAACGGCGTTCTGTTCATCGATCACATCTCCAAGCTCAAGCGCGACCGGGTGATCACCAAGTTCACCAAGCTGGCGAAGAAAGAGCGGGCCTGACCCCGCCGCGCAGGCGACGCTTCGTTTCCACCTTTCAGCGGAGAGCCGCATGCGCATCGTCTTCATGGGCACGCCCGATTTCGCGGTTTCCACGCTGGTGGAGATCGTCGGCGCCGGCCACGAGGTGGTGGCGGCCTATACGCGCGCGCCGGCGCCGGGCGGGCGGCGCGGGCTCGATCTCGTGCCCTCGCCGGTGCACCGCGCGGCGGAACGGCTCGGCATTCCCGTGCTGACGCCGTCTACCCTGCGCACCGAGGAGGCGGCCGCGACCTTCGCCGCGCATGAGGCCGACGCCGCCGTGGTGGTGGCCTATGGGCGCATTCTCCCGCAGGCGATCCTCGATCTTCCTCCGCTCGGCTGTCTCAATCTCCACGCCTCGCTGCTGCCGCGCTGGCGCGGCGCGGCGCCGATCCAGCGGGCCATCATGGCCGGCGATAGCGAGACCGGCGTCGCGGTCATGAAGATGGAAGCGGGGCTCGATACCGGGCCGGTGGGGCTGGTGGAGCGCGTCGCCATCGGGCCGGACATGACGGCAGGCGAGCTGCACGACCGGCTGATGATCGTCGGCGGCGACCTGATGGCGCGGGCGCTGGCGGCGCTGGAGCGCGGCGCGCTCGGCTTCACGCCTCAGCCCGAAGACGGCGTGACCTATGCCGCCAAGATCGACAAGAACGAGACCCGCATCGACTGGACCCGGCCGGCGGCGGCGGTGCACGACCATATTCGCGGCCTCTCGCCCTTTCCCGGCGCCTGGTTCGAGCTCGACGGCGCGCGGGTAAAAGTGCTGCGCTCGACGCGGGGCGCGGGTTCCGGCGCCCCCGGTTTGGTGCTGGACGGCGCGCTCACCATCGCCTGCGGAGAGGGCGCGGTACGGCTCATCGAGGTGCAGAAGGCCGGCAGCCGGGCGATGCCGGCGGATGAGTTTTTGCGCGGCAGCGACCTGACCGCGGGCAGGGTGGTGACATGACGGACATACGCGCTCTCACGGCCGGGGATCACGCGCTCTGGCTGCCGCTCTGGCAGGCCTATCTCGTCTTTTACGAGGCGACGCTGCCGGACGAGGTGACGGCGACGACCTGGCAGCGCCTGCTCGATCCGGCCGAGCCGGTGCATGGCGCGCTGGCCTTCGATGCTGGCGGGCAGGCGGTCGGGCTGGTGCACTGGCTGTTCCACCGCTCCACCTGGTCGGTGGGCGATGTGTGCTACCTCAACGATCTTTATGTGGACGCCAGCCAGCGCGGGCAGGGCCTCGGCCGCCGGCTGATCGACCATGTCGCGGCGGACGCGGCGGCGAAGGGCAGCGCCGAACTCTATTGGCTGACCCATGAGACCAACCACACGGCGCAGCGGCTTTACAACGCCGTCGCCGAGCGCGCCGGCTTCATTCAGTACCGCAAGCCGCTCACGGTCTGAGGACGTACCCCTTCGAACCCGTCATCCCGGACAGCCGCAAGGCCGATCCGGGATCGCGTGACAGCGGCGGACGATCCCGGCTGCCGCTTCGCTGCGGCCGGGATGGCGCATTGGGGCGAGACGAGAGCGCTCTCACTTGCCCGGCTGCGGCACCATGCGCAGATAAGGCTTCAGCGTCTTCCAGCCGCCGGGAAACTTCTCCTTCGCCGCCTCGTCGCTGACCGAGGGGACGATGATCACATCCTCGCCGTCCTTCCAGTTGGCCGGGGTGGCGACAGCGTGCTGCGCGGTGAGCTGGAGCGAGTCGATTACCCGCAGGATCTCGTCGAAATTGCGCCCGGCGCTGGCGGGGTAGGTGAGGGAGAGCTTCAGCTTCTTGTCCGGCCCGACGACAAACACCGAGCGCACGGTCATCGTGTCCGAGGCGTTGGGGTGGATCATGTCGTAAAGGCCGGAGACGGTGCGCTCCGGGTCGGCGATCAGCGGGAAGTTCGGGGCGTAGCCCTGTGTCTCCGCAATGTCCTCCGCCCATTTCGCATGCGCGTCGAGCGGATCGACGGAGAGGCCGATCACCTTGACGTTGCGCCGGTCGAATTCCGGCTTCAGCCGTGCCACCTGACCGAGTTCGGTGGTGCAGACCGGGGTGAAGTTCTTCGGGTGCGAGAACAGCACCCCCCAGGAATCGCCCAGCCATTCATGGAAGCGGATCGGGCCTTCGGTGGTCTCGGCATCGAAATCGGGAACGATGTCCCCGAGGCGGATGGTCATGGCGAACTCCCGTCAAAAAATCTAGTGTTTTTGTAGCATACTCCGCGCGGCGGCGGGTGCAAGCCGCATCCTACCCTGCGACCGTGACAGTGGAACCTCAGGGCGAACCGCACGTTACCGGACGGGCGCCGCCTCCGGCCGGAGGCAGGGCGCCATCGAGATCAGGTATCGCCGTCACGGTCTGCCGGGCAGGTCCGGCATTCTCAAAAGGAGAGGGATATGCTCAAGATCGTTGTGCTTTCGCTGGCCACGCTCAGCATCGCCGCCTGCACCACCACGGAACGCCGCGCCACGGGCGGCGCGCTCATTGGCGGCGGCACCGGCGCGGTCATCGGCGGCATCGCCGGCGGCGGCACGGGCGCGGCGATCGGCGCGGGCGTGGGCGCGGGTACGGGCGCGCTGATCGGCGCGGCCACCTCGCCGGGCGACTGCTGGGCCTATGACCGCTATGGCCGCCGCGTGGCGGTGCGCTGCTGACCGCAGCGCCTTACCCAAGCGACAAACGAGGCGGCCCCAAGCGGGGCCGTTTTCGTGTTCGGCTACTGGCTCGCCCACAGCACACGGGCGATCCAGGCAATGTCCGCTTCCTGCAGCAGGCGGTCGGGATGCTCGGGGTTGAGCGAGCGCAGTTCCACCGTGCGGTTGGTCTGGCGCTTCAGCTCCTTGGCCAGCACCTCGCCCTCGCGCGTCTTCACCACCACCCGGTCGCCGCGCCGGATCGGTGCGGAGGGCGAGACCACGACGACATCGCCGTCGCGGTAGAGCGGCAGCATGGAATCGCCGGAGATTTCCAGCGCATAGGCGTGCTCGTCGCCGACATTGGGAAAGGCGATCTCGTCCCAGGCGCCGCCGACGGGAAAGCCGGCATCGTCGAAATAGCCGCCTTCGCCCGCCTGCGCGAAGCCGATGAGCGGAATGGCGCGGCGCCCGCCGGTGCCGCCATTCACCAGCCCCATGAACTCGTCGAGGCTGGTGCCGGTGGCGGCCAGCACCTTGGCGATGCTCTCGGTGGACGGCCAGCGCGGCCGCCCGTCCGCCGCCTCACGCTTGGAGCGGTTGAAGGTGGTGGCGTCCAGCCCGGCGCGGCGGGCGAGGGCGGAGGGGCTGAGGTCCAGCCGTTCCGCCAGCCTGTCCAAAGCGCGCCAGATCTGGGCATGGCTGAGCATGATTCGTGCTCGGATTTTTGTCAGATATGTAGGAATTATACCCTATTCTTGCCGCTGTCCAGCCGTCTTGCGGCGGCTTTGGCGCGGCTTTGGCGCAGCTTTGGCCCGGCGCTGGACAGGGCGCGCACCCTGCCTAGGATGGCCGCCCTTTCGGGCAGGGGCCGGCATGCGCACAGACGAGACGCCACAGGACGAGACCGAGGCCCTGCTGCTGGCAGCGGCGCGCCGGGCCATCGCCTACCGCGCGGACCCCACAGCGCACCCGCCGGCGAGGGATTATGCCGCCTGCCTCGCCGCCTTTGACGGCCCGCTGCCCGAGGCCGGCGTGCCGGGCGCGGACGTGCTCGACGCGCTGGTGGCGCGGGCCGAGCCGGGGCTGCGCGCCTCCGTCGGGCCGCGCTTTTTCGGCTGGGTGATCGGCAATTCCCACCCGGTCGGCGTCGCCGCCGACTGGCTGACCGCGGCCTGGGGCCAGAACACCGCCAATCACTTCGCCGCGCCCGCCGCCGCCGCCGCCGAGACGGTGGCGGCGCGCTGGCTGCTGGAGGTGCTGCGCCTGCCGGCGGAGAGCGGGGTCGGCTTCGTCACCGGCGCCACCATGGCGAGCTTCGTCGCCCTCGCCGCCGCGCGCGGCGAGGTGCTGCGCCGGGTGGGGTGGGATGTGGAGGCGCTGGGCCTGTTCGGCGCCCCGCCGGTGCGGGTGCTGATCGGCGAGGAGGCGCATGCCAGCGTGTTCTCGGCGCTGCATTATCTCGGCTTCGGCAAGGCGAGCCTGATCCGCGTGCCGGCCGATGCTGAGGGGGTGATGCGGCCGGACGCGTTCGAGGATGTGCTGGCGCGTGCCGTGCCCGCGGGCGCGCCGCTGATCGTGGTGACGCAGGCCGGGCATATCCATAGCGGCGCCAGCGACGACCATGCGCGGCTCGTCCCGCTCGCCCGGGCGCGGGTGGGGTGGGTGCATGTGGACGGCGCTTTCGGCCTGTGGGCGCGGGCCTGCCCGACGCGCGCGCACCTCGCCGCCGGTAGTGAGGCGGCCGATTCCTGGGCGACGGACGGGCACAAATGGCTGCAGACGCCGTTCGACTGCGGCTATGCCATCGTGCGCGACGCCGACGCCCATCGCCGCGCCATGACCATCGCGGCGAGCTATCTGCCGCCGGTGAGCGAGCATGAGCGCGACCCCTCGCATTATGTGCCCGAACTGTCGCGCCGCGCCCGTGGCTTCGCCAGCTGGGCGCTGCTGCGCCATTTCGGCCGCGAAGGCATCGCCGCCCTGGTGGAGCGCCATTGCGCGCAGGCCCGGCTTCTGGCGGAACGTCTCGCCGCCGAGCCCGGCATCGCCGTGCTGAACAAGGTGGTGCTGAACCAGGTCGCCCTGCGCTTCGGCGGCGCGGCGGAGGGGGCGGCAGGCGACGCGCTGACCCGCGCCACCATCGCCGCGGTGCAGGAAGACGGCCTTTGCTTCGCCGCCGGCGCGGCATGGCGCGGGCGCTGGATCATGCGACTCTCGGTGATCGGCGCTTCCACCACCGAGGCGGACATCCATCTCTCCGCCGACGCCATCATCCGGGCCTGGCGCCGCGTTGCCTCCGCCCCCGAGGCCCTGTAGGACGGGCCGAACGGCACGAGGCGGGAACACGGACATGGCGGCGGCGCAGGCGAGGCTCATCTACAAGATCGCGCCGCGCGCGCTGTGGCAGGCGGCGGAAGCCGCCGGGCGGTTCGACGGCGCGCCGGTGGATGTGGCGGACGGTTTCATCCATTTCTCCACCGCCGGGCAGGTGGCGGAGACGGCGGCCAAGCATTTCGCCGGGCAGGACGACCTGCTGCTGGTGGCGGTGCGGGTGGAGCACCTTCCGCCCGACCTTCTGCGCTGGGAGCCCTCGCGCGGGGGCGACCTGTTCCCGCATCTCTACGGCCCGCTCGCGCTTGAGGCGGTGGCCTATATCCGCGACCTGCCGCTCGGCCCGCAGGGGCGGCATCTGTTCCCGGCGCTGGAGGGGTGATCTCATGAGTGCGCCGATGAGCCGCCTGCTCGACCTCGCCCTTCCCTTCGCCCGGCTGATGGACCCCGAGACCGCGCATGGCCTCTCCATCCGCGCGCTCGCCTGCCTGCCGCCGCGCCCGGCGCCGGTGGACGATTCCCGCCTCAACGTGTCGGCCTTCGGCCTCGCCTTTCCCAATCCGGTGGGGCTGGCGGCGGGGTTCGACAAGGAGGCGGAGGTGCCGGACGCGATGCTGGGCGCCGGCTTCGGCTTTGTCGAGGTCGGCACCATCACGCCGCGCCCCCAGCCCGGCAATCCGCGCCCGCGCAATTTCCGCCTTGTCGAGGACCGGGCGGTGATCAACCGCTACGGTTTCAACAGCGGCGGCCATGGCCCCGCGCTGGCGCGGCTTTCCGCCCGCACAAAGCGCCGGGCGCCCGGCATTGTCGGGGTGAATGTCGGGGCGAACAAGGACAGCACCGACCGCGCCGCCGATTACGTCGCCGGCATCCGCGCCTTCGCCGGAGTGGCGGGCTATTTCACCGCCAATGTCTCCTCGCCCAACACGCCCGGCCTGCGCGACCTGCAGGAGGAGAAGGCGCTCGACGACCTGCTGGCGCGGGTTATCGAGGCGCGCGATGAGGTCGCGCCCGGCGTGCCGCTGCTGCTGAAGATCGCGCCCGATCTCGCTCTGCCGCATCTCGACGGGGTGGTGAGCGTGGCGCGTCGGCGGCGGATCGACGGGCTGATCGTCTCCAACACCACCCTTTCCCGCCCGCCCGGCCTGCGCTCGCCGCACAAAGGCGAGACCGGCGGCCTCTCCGGCCGGCCGCTGTTCACGCTCTCCACCCGCATGCTGGCGGAAACCTCTGTGCGGGTGGACGGCGCCTTCCCGCTCATCGGGGTGGGCGGCATCGACAGCCCCGCCGCCGCGCTGGCCAAGATCGAGGCCGGGGCGAGCCTCATCCAGCTCTATTCCGCTCTGGTCTATGAGGGGCTGGGGCTGGCGGAGCGGATCAAGCAGGGGCTCACCGCGCAGCTGGCGCGCGAGAACACCACGCTCGCGGCGCTGACCGGGCGCCGGGCGCGCGAACTGGTGGCGGCGCCGTTTCCGGCCTAGAGCGCATCAGGTGAAAACGGGTTCACCTGATGCGCTCTAGGTTTTTGTTTTTACGCATTTTCGTCACCCGAACCGGAACCCACTTCGATCGAAAATGCTCTAACCGAAGGTTCCGCGCTCCAGCGCCGGCATCCGCAGCGCCAGGAACACGCCGCGCCCGGCGATGAAGGCGAGATAGGCGAGCCACAGGCCGCTATTGCCCAGCGGCAGGGTCAGCCACCAGGCGAGGAAGAACAGCGCCACCGCCGGCAGCATCATGTTGCGCATGTCACGCGCCCAGGTGGCGCCGCCATAGATGCCGTCATAGGCGAAGGCGGCGACGCCGAGCAGCGGCGTCAGCGCCGCCAGCGGCAGGAAGGCGCGGCCGACCTCCCGCACCTGTTCATTCGCCGACAGAAGATCGATCAGTGGCCCGCCGCCCACCAGCAGCAGCGCGGTGGCCGGCGCGGCGAAGCCGAACCCCCAGGCAAGCACCAGCCGCACCGCGCGGCGAAAGCCCGCCTTGTCCCTGGCGCCGACGCTCTGGCCGCAAATCTGCTCGGCGGCGGTGGAGAAGCCGTCGAGGAAGAAGGCCGAGACCATGACGATGTTATAGAGCACCGCATTGGCGGCGAGCGTCACATCGTCCTGCCGCGCCCCCTGCGCGGTGAAGAACAGCAGCACGCTCATCAGGAGCGCGGTGCGGATCATGATGTCGCGATTGACCGCCACCGTCTCGATGAGCCGCGTGCGGGCGATGACCGTGTGCCAGGGCACCCGCCAGTCCCGCCCCACCAGCCGCGCGGCGGCAATGAGCCCGAACAGCGTGCCGGCGATTTCCGCCAGCACATTGGCGCTCGCGGCGCCGGCAATGCCGAAATCCCACCACAGCACCAGAGCGACCGTGGCCACCGCGTTTACGATGGCGATGAGGATTTGCAGGGCGAGGCCGATATCGGTGCGGGCGATGCCGACCAGCCAGCCCAGCAGGGCGAAATTGGCGATGGCGAAGGGCGCGGAAAGGATGCGCACGGAGAAATACAGCGTCGCCGCCGCGTGCACGCCCTCGCTGGCGCCCATGGCGAGAAAGGCGAGATCGGCCAGCGGCCCGTGCAGCACGATGAGCGCGAGGCCGATGAGAGCGGCGATCAGCAGCGCGCGGATCAGTACCGCCCGCAGTTCCACACTCTCGCCGCGCCCGAGCGCCTGCGCGGTGAGGCCGGCCGTGCCCATGCGGATCGAGCCGAAGATCCAGAAGGCGAAGTCGAACAGCAGCGCGCCCACCGCCACCGCGCCGAGCAGCGTCGCGTCGCCGAGCCGGCCGATGGCGCCGGTGGCCACCAGCCCCAGGATCGGCGTGGTCATCTGCGCCAGCGTCGCCGGCAAGGCGAGGAGGAGGAAGCGCCGGGAGGTGACCTCCACCCGGCCGGCGGCCGCGAGGCTCACGGGATCAGCGTCCGCGATTGGCGATGCGCAGGATGAGCCAGAGCGGGATGACGATGACCGCGCCGAGGATGAAATAGCGCCACAGCCGCTCGATCGCCTCGAAGCTGAAATTGAACAGATGCCGCACCAGGCTTTCCAGGCTGGCGAGGATGTTGAGCGGGTCGAGCCCCAGCGCGGCGAGGATGACGCCCACCACCACCGAGAGCAGCACGAGCCGCATGAGAACCCAGAAGGGCGAACCGCCCATCCAGCGGGCAAGCTGATTATCGGCCATGACTCACATTTCCCCGGCAGGCGAACGCTGCTTCCCTAGCACGGCCGTGGGCCGACGGGGAGCGGCGGCGGGGGACTCGCGGGTTGCAAAGCCGTCAGTCTAAGCTCTGTGATCCCGCTACCGGATTCGCCGCGTGGCAGAATGACCAGCGACAGAGCAGATATGCGAAACCCTTGCCCCGTCTGCGGCGGTAGTGAAGTCACCAAAGCCGAGGTGCTGTGGCCCGGACTTGTCGCGGCGTGGGAGTTGTCCCCGGACGAGGTGGCCTATGTGAATCATCAGCAGGGCACCAAGTGCCGGGACTGCGGCACGCAGATTCGTGGCATGGCTCTGGCGCGCGCCATTCTCGCCTGGATGGGAGAGAATGGGCCTTTGCGCGAGGTGTTGAAACGCGACCGCTGGCGCGGCCTGCAGGTCGCCGACATGAATGGCTGTGCCGGCGTGTCGGAGAGTTTCAGCAGGCTGGATGGCTACCAGCGGGCGGATTTCCCCGATTTCGACATGCAGGACCTGTCCCTGCCCGATGACAGTTTCGATCTGGTGTTCCACTCGGACACGCTCGAGCACATTCCCGACCCGGCAGCGGCGCTGCGCGAATGCCTGCGCGTGCTCCGGCCAGGTGGCCGCCTGTGCTTCACCGCGCCGGTGATCGTCGGCCGCCTCTCCCGCCGGCGCGACGGCCTGCCGCCGAGCTATCACGGCTCGCCCGACACGCAGCCGGAGGATTACATCGTCCACAGCGAGTTCGGCGCGGATATCTGGACGCTGCTGGCGGAGATTGGCGCCACCTCCCTTCACCTCGAGACCGTCGATTATCCCGCCGGACTCGCCTGGTCGGTCGGCCGCCCGGACGAGGCCCGGCGGAGCGGGAGTGAGGCGCGCGCGGTTGCGCCGCCCGAGATCAAGCCGCCGGAGAATGAGCCACCCGCTGCCCTGCCGGACCCCGTAGCCGATGCGGTGGATGAGGAGGTGTCGCCCGTTCACCTCTATGACCAGGATGCGCTGGCGACCCGGCACAATCATGAGTTCATGAACGACCCCGCCTTTCGGCGCGCCTATGCGCGCGGCGTCAAGGCGGCGGAGACCGATTATCGCTGGCACTGGCGGGTCCATGTCGGCCTGTGGGCCGCACAGGCGGCCAGTAAGCTGCCGGGCGACTTCGTGGAATGCGGGGTCAATAGGGGCTTCCTCAGCTCGGCCATCATGGAACTGCTGGACTGGGACCGCACGGGACGGACCTTCCATCTGCTGGACACGTTCAGCGGCATCGACCCGCGCTATGTTTCAGAGGCCGAGGAGGCCGAGGGCATTCTGGAAAAGAACCGGAAGACCATCGACAGCGGTTTCTATGTGACCTCGGCGGATGCGGCGCGCGCCAATTTCTCCGAATGGAAGAACCACAGGATCATCGTCGGCGCCGTGCCGGAGACGCTCAGTCAGATCGAGGCCCGGCAGATCGCCTTTCTCAGCATCGACATGAACTGCATGCCGCCCGAGGTCGCTGCGCTCGCGTATCTCTGGCCCCGGCTGGTCGATGGAGGTTTCATCCTGCTCGACGATTACGCCTATGTCGGCTACCGCCAGCAAAAGCTCGGCATGGATGCGTGCGCCCGCAAGCTCGGCGTGAGCGTGCTGTCGCTGCCGACCGGCCAGGGGCTGATCATCAAGCCGCCGCGCGCGCCATTGGCCGGCACAGGGCCGCTCGCGGCAATCAAGCGGCTGTTCCGCGCCTGAGGCCGGCTTCGATCATCGCCTCCAGCGTCTCCAGCCGGTCGGCCTCGGCCGGCGGCTTGTCCCAGCGCAGCCGGGCGATGCGGGGAAAGCGCATGGCAAGGCCGGAGCGGTGGCGGGTGGAGCGCGCCAGCCCTTCAAAGGCGACTTCCAGCACCAGCCCCTCGGTCGGCGTGTGCACCACCTCGCGCACCGGGCCGAAGCGGTTCACCGTGTGGCGGCGCACGAAGCGGTCGATCTCGATCAATTCGGCATCGGTGAAGCCGAAATAGGCCTTGCCGACCGGCACCAGTTCGCCCGCTTCGGTCCAGACGCCGAAGGTGTAGTCGGAATAATAGGAAGAGCGCTTGCCATGGCCGCGCTGGGCATACATCAGCACCGCGTCGACGCTGTGCGGGTCGCGCTTCCATTTCCACCACGGCCCCTTGGGGCGGCCGGGCAAATAGAGGCTGTCGGCGCGCTTGAGCATCACCCCTTCCACCGCTTCCGCGTCCTCTCCCGCGCCATGGGCGGCGGGGTCGGCGCGGGCGGCGGCGAGCGCATCCCATGTGGGGAAGGGCACGAGCGGCGAGAGGTCGAGCCGTCCCTGCGCGGGGTGGGCTGAAATCAGGGCCTCCAGCCGCGCCCGGCGGGCCTCGAAGGGCAGATCGCGTACATCTTCGCCCGCCTCGATCAGCAGGTCATAGCCGCGGATATGGGCGGGGAACTCCAGCAGCATCTTTGGCGTGACGGCTTTCCGGTTCAGCCGCTGTTGCAGCACGTTGAAGGATTGAACCCGCCCCTCGCGCAGGATCAGCAATTCGCCATCCACCACCCCGTCAAAGGCCAGCGCCTCGGCGAGGTCCGGGAACGCGCCGGAGATATCCTCGCCGGTGCGGCTGTAGAGCCGCGTCACATGCCGCCCGTCCGGCCCGGCGGCGCGGGCGGCCTGCACGCGGATGCCGTCCCATTTCCATTCGGCGCGGAAATCGGCGGGGTCGAGCTTGGCGACATCCGCCTCTTCCAGCGGGTGCGAGAGCATGACCGGCCGGAACGGAGCGGGGTCCTCGGTTTCCGGCTTCGGCCCGCGCCCCTCGGCCCAGGCGAACAGCTCCGCATAGGGCGGCGTCAGCCCCGGCCAGACCAGCTCGATCGCATCGGGCGCATGCTCGCCCAGCGCCGCCACGGCGGTCTTGGCGAGGCGGGCGGAGACGCCGATGCGCAGGCCGCCGGTGATGAGCTTCAACAGCGCCCAGCGCCCGGTCTCGTCCAGCCGGTCGAGCAGGGAGGCGAGCACCGCCGGCATCTCGGCGCGGCCCATATGGGTGAGGGCATGGACGATGGCGGAAAGCGGCGGCGGCTCGGTGTCGTTGAGCCCGTGCGGCGCCGGCCACATCAGCGCCACCGTCTCCGAGAGGTCGCCGACATAGTCATAAGAAAGGGCGAACAGCACCGGATCGGTCCGCTCGCCGATGAGCTGGCGGATCAGCCCCGGCTTGGCGTTGCGGAAGGAGAGCGCGCCGGTGAGCGCGGCCAGCGCCCAGCCGCGCTCGGGGTCCGGCGTGTGGCGGAAATAATCGGCGATGAGCCTTATCTTGCCGTTGCGGCGCGGCTCATAGGCGAGGCGGTCGAGCAAGGCGGCGAAGCGGTTCACGGTGCCACCTCCGGTGTGGGCGGCGCCTCCGGGGCGGGGGGGGCGGGCGCGGCGCTCTCGCCCTCCTCCTCGCCATAGCCGACCATGTGCAGCGGCCGGGCGCGCAGCCCTTCCTGCGTCGCCCAATGCACCAGCGCGTCCTCCTGCCCGTGGGTGACCCACAGTTCCTCGCAGCCGGTGGCGCGGATGGCGACCTGGAGTTCATCCCAGTCGGCATGGTCGGAAAGGATCAGCGGCAGCTCGACGCCGTTCTGCCGGGCGCGGGCGCGGATGCGCATCCAGCCGGAGGCGAAGGCGGTGACGGGATCGGGGAAGCGCCGCGACCATACATCGGTGAGCGCGCCGGGCGGGCAGAGCACGACCGCCCCGGCGCGCTCGGCCGGGGTCGCGTCGCGGGCGGGCCGGGTCTCGCCGAGATCGATGCCCTGCGTGCGGTAATAGGCGGTGAGCTTCTCCATGGCGCCGTGCAGCAGGATCGGCCGGTCATGGCCGGCAGCACGCAGCAGCGCCATCACCCGCTGCGCCTTGCCGAGCGCATAGGCGCCGACGAGATGCGCGCGCTCGGGAAACAGCGCCAGCGAGTCCATCAGCTTGCCGATCTCCACCGCCGGGGCGGGATGGCGGAACACCGGGAGGCCGAAGGTCGCTTCCGAGATGAAGACATGGCAGGGCACGGGGGCGAAGGGCAAAGCGGTGGGGTCGGTGCCGGGCTTGTAGTCGCCCGAGGCGACGATGGTGCAGCCGCGCCACTCCAGCGCGATCTGCGCGCTGCCGAGAATATGCCCGGCGGGGTGGAAGGTGACGCCGACGCCGTTCACCTCAATGCGCGCGCCATAGTCGGCCGCCTGGGTCGTCCCGGCGAAGGCTTCGCCGTAGCGTATGGCCATGATGTCGAGCGTCTGCTGGGTCGCGAGCACGCGGCCATGGCCGGCGCGGGCATGGTCGGAATGGCCATGGGTGATGAGCGCCCGCGCCACCGGCCGCGTCGGGTCGATGAAGAAGTCGCCGGCTGGCGAGTAAAGCCCCTGTGGGGTGGTGTGGAGAAGCTCTTCCGGGCGCATCGTGAAACCTATATAGGGCGCGCCTCCTCTTTTTTCGCGAGACCCCGCCATGGCCGACGGCCGGCTCATTCTCTCTTCCGGCGACCCGACGGTCGATCGCCGGATCGACTGGGCGCGTGCGCTGATGGAAGAGGGCAATGCCGCCGACGCGGCGGAGCTTCTCGCCGAGGCGGTGGCCCGCGCCGGCCACTATGCGCCGGGCTGGTTCCTGCTCGGCGAGGCGCGCGAGGCGGCGGGCGACGCGCCGGGGGCGGGCGAGGCTTTCGCGCAGGCGCGGGCGCTCGATCCCGCCGACACGCTCGGCGCCACGCTGCGCCTCGCCCGGCTGGAGGGCGAGGTGGCCGGCATGAGCCCGGCCTATGTGCGCGCGCTGTTCGACCAATATGCCGACCGCTTCGACGCGGCGCTGGCGCGGCTCGACTATCGCGGGCCGGAGGTGATCGAGGCGGGGCTGGCGCAGGCCTGCGAAAGGCTGGCGCGCCCTTTTGCCTTCGCCCATGGGCTCGATCTCGGCTGCGGCACCGGGCTGGTCGGCGCCCGGCTGGTCGACCGCATCGGCACGATGGAGGGCGTGGACCTCTCGCCCAACATGGTCGCCCATGCGCGGCGGCGGAAGGTCTATGACGCGCTGGCCGCCGACGAGATGGTCGCCTTCCTCACGGCGCGCCCGGCGCGCGAGGTGGATCTGATCTTCGCCGGCGACGCCTTCTGCTATCTCGACGACCTCGGCCCGATCCTCGGCGAGAGCCGCCGCGTGCTGGAGCCGGGCGGGCTGCTCGCCTTCACCACCGAGACCCATGGCGGCGAGGGCGTCCTGCTGCGCGACACGCTGCGCTTCGCCCATGCGGCGGACTATGTGCGCGCCGAACTCGTCGCCGCCGGCCTTGCGCCGCTCACCCTCGATCCGGTTTCGGTGCGCAAGGAAAAGGAGCAGCCGGTCGCCGGCCTGCTCGTTGTGGCGTTGCGCGAGGGGTGAGGGCTCGCATTTCGCGGGCGAGTCACTAGCTTCTCGCGGTGACGATCATGGATGCCGCGCCCGACGATCTCCTGCCCGAGCCGTTCCGACGCTGGTTTGCCGGCAGGGGCTGGGCGCCGCGCGCGCATCAGCTGGAACTGCTGGCGCAGGCGCGGGAGGGCCGCTCCACCCTGCTGATCGCGCCCACGGGCGCGGGTAAGACGCTGGCCGGCTTCCTGCCGAGCCTCGTCGAGCTCGCCGGCCGTCCCACCCCGCGCAACAGCGCCCGCCCGCCCGGCCTGCACACGCTCTATATCTCGCCGCTGAAGGCGCTGGCCGTCGATGTCGCCCGCAATCTGGAACGGCCGGCGCAGGAAATGGGCTTGGCCGTCCGCATCGAGACCCGCACCGGCGACACCCCGGCCTCGCGCCGCCAGCGCCAGCGCCGCGACCCGCCGGACATATTGCTCACCACGCCGGAGCAGATCGCGCTGCTGCTCGCTTCCGCCGATGCCGAGCCGCTGTTCGCGGACCTGAAGCGCATCGTGCTGGACGAACTCCATGCGCTGGCCGGCTCCAAGCGCGGCGACCTCTTGAGCCTCGGCCTCGCCCGGCTGCGCGCGATCGCCCCCATGGCGCAGACGGTCGGCCTCTCCGCCACCGTGGCCGATCCCGACACGCTGCGGCGCTGGCTGGTGCCGCAGCGGGGCAATGGCGAGATGGGGGAACTGGTGGTGGCCGATCCCGGCGCGGCGCCGGATCTTTCCATGCTCGACAGCGCCGCCCATGTGCCCTGGGCCGGGCACACGGCGCGCCATTCGCTCAAAGAGATTTACCGCCTGATCGAGCGGCACACGACGACGCTGGTCTTCGTCAACACCCGCATGCAGGCGGAACTGCTGTTCCAGGAGCTGTGGCACATCAACGACGCCAATCTGCCGATCGCCCTGCATCACGGCTCGCTCGACGTGTCGCAGCGCCGGCGCGTGGAGGCGGCGATGGGCGAGGGCAAGCTGAAGGCGGTGGTGTGCACCTCCTCGCTCGACCTCGGCATCGACTGGGGCGCGGTGGACCTCGTGGTCAATGTCGGCGCGCCGAAGGGGTCGTCGCGGCTGATGCAGCGCATCGGCCGGGCCAATCACCGGCTGGACGAGCCAAGCCGCGCGGTGCTGGTGCCGGCCAACCGCTTCGAGGTGCTGGAATGCCGCGCCGCGCTGGAAGCGGTGCGGGCGGGGGCGCAGGACAGCGCGGTGGTGCGGTCCGGCGCGCTCGACGTGCTGGCGCAGCATGTGCTCGGCATGGCCTGCGCCGGGCCGTTCGAGGCGGATGCACTGTTCGCGGAAATCGCCTCCGCCGAGCCCTATGCCGACCTCTCCCGCGCCGATTTCGACGATGTCGTCGGCTTCAACGCCACCGGCGGCTATGCGCTGCGCGCCTATGAGCGCTTCGCCCGCATCCGCCAGAGGAAGGACGGAAGCTGGCGCGTCGCCAATCCGCAGGTGGCGCAGCAATACCGGCTGAATGTTGGCACGATCGTCGAATCCACCATGCTGAAAGTGCGCCTCGCCAGCGCCAAATCGCGCTATGGCGGGCGGGTGCTGGGCGAGGTGGAGGAGTATTTCGTCGAGACGATGAGCCCCGGCGACACCTTCGTCTTTGCCGGCGAGGTGCTGGAATATCTCACCATCCACGAGAACGAGGTGCGCGTCGCCCGCACCAGCGCCAAGGAGCCGCGCGTTCCCTCCTATGCCGGCGGCAAGTTTCCGCTCTCCACCTTCCTCGCCGCGCGGGTGCGGGCGCTGCTCTCCGCGCCGGAGCGCTGGCGGAGCCTGCCGGGCCAAGTGCGCGACTGGCTGGAACTGCAGAAGCTGCGCTCCCGCCTGCCGGGGCGGGAAGACCTGCTGGTCGAGACCTTTCCGCGCGGCGACCGCTACCATCTCGTCGCCTATCCCTTCGAGGGAAGGCTCGCCCATCAGACGCTCGGCATGCTGCTGACCCGCCGGCTCGACCGCGCCGGGCTGCACCCGCTCGGCTTCATGGCCAATGACTACGCGCTGGTGATTTACGGCGTCTCCGACATGTCGCTGGCCACCGCCCAAGGACGGCTCTCGCTGGACGCGCTGTTCGACGCCGACATGCTCGGCGACGATCTGGAGGAATGGCTGGCGGAATCGGCGCTGATGAAGCGCACCTTCCGCCAATGCGCGGTCATTGCCGGGCTGATCGAGCGGCGTTTCCCCGGCAAGGAGAAGAATTCCCGCCAGGTGACCATGTCCACCGATCTCGTCTATGACGTGCTGCGCCGGCACGAGCCGGGCCATGTGCTGCTGCGCGCGGCGCGGGCGGATGCGGCGACGGGCCTGTTGGACATTCGTCGGCTCTCGGACATGCTCGCCCGTATCAGAGGCCGAATCGACCATGTCGCCCTGCCGCGCGTGTCGCCGCTGGCGGTGCCGGTGATGCTGGAGATCGGCCGCGAAATGGTGGCGGGCGGGGCGTCGGAGGCGCTATTGGCCGAGGCCGAGGACGAACTGATCCGGGAGGCGATGGACGGTGCAGGCGAGGGAAGCGGTTGAGGAGCGGGACGTGGCGCAGGACGGCGCGGCGGTGACGCTGGCCGGTGCAACGCTCGTGCTCGACGCCGCCGGGGCGCTGTGGTGGCCGTCCGAGCGGATGCTGATCGTCGCCGACCTGCATCTGGAAAAGGGTTCCGCCTTCGCCGTGCGCGGCGTGCCGCTGCCGCCCTATGACAGCCGGGCGACGCTCGACCTGCTGGCCCGCATCGTCGCGCGCCGGCGCCCGCGCGTGCTGGTGGCGCTGGGCGACAGTTTTCACGATCGCGGCGGCGTGGACCGGCTGGGGCCGGACGAGCGCGCCAGTCTCGCCGCGCTCGCGCGCGGGCGCGATCTGGTGTGGATCGCCGGCAATCACGATCCCGCGCCGATGCCGGGGCTCGCCGGCGACAGTGCCGACGAACTGCGCGTGGGCCCGCTCACGCTGCGCCACGAGCCCGAAGCTGGCGCGGATGAGGGGGAGATCGCGGGGCATTTCCATCCCGTCGCGCGGGTGGTGGTGCGCGGGCGCAGCCTGCGCCGGCGCTGTTTCGCCACCGATGGAAGGCGCCTCGTGCTGCCGGCGCTCGGCGCCTATGCCGGCGGGCTGAACATACGCGACGCGGCGCTAGCGGGTCTGTTCGGCGGGGCCTATGACGCGCATCTCGTCGGTGCCGCGCGCACCTACCGCATCGCCCATCACGCCTGCCTGCCGGACCGCTGAGCGGCGCGCGCTTTCAGCGCGAGAAGATGAGATTGGACGGCGGGGCCGGGGCGCGCGGGGCGCCATTGCCGACCGAGCCGGTGATGTCCTCCGGACCCGGCACGGTGGCGGGGCCGGCGGCACGCAACTGCTCCTGCCGCAACTGCGTCAGAAGCTGCCAGGACCCATAGGCCAGCGCCGAGCCGCAGACCGCGATCACCAGCATGGCACGGATGCGCGCCAGCCAGCGGCCAGGCGCCGGGGCCGGGCGGGCGCCGATATGGCGGCGCGGTTCCACCAGTGCGGCGGGAGCGGGCCGGGGCGCGGCCGGCCGTTCCGTCGGGCTGGCGGCGCGGCGGGCCTGCGCGATCAGGGTCGCCCGGCTGGTGGCAGCGTCGTTCGCCCCCACCGGCGGGAGAGGCGCCGGCGCGGCTTCGTCTGCTGGCGTCGGGGACGCCGCGGGTGTGCGGCGGGTGGCGGCCGCGGTGCGGCTGAGCGCTTCCAGCGCGGCGCGCATCAACTGCGGCTCGAAGGCTTTCGGGATCGAGGCCGGGGCCGGCGTGAACACGACATCGGCAGGGGCGGGGGCGCTCGCTTCCGGCTCCGGCGTTGCAGTTTCGGGCGCCGCCGGCGGCGAGGAGGCGGCGAGGCTGGCGAGTTCGGCCGCGACTGCGGCTTCCGCCGCCGCCGTGACGGCGGCGCGCTCCGACGATTTCTCAGCGCTACGCCGGCTCTCCAGCGCGGCGATCTCGCGGCGGATGAGGGCGGTGATGGTTTCGGGATCGCCGCTGGGGCCGGCGGGCGGGCGTGGCTGGGAGGCGGCGAGCAGGCTGGCCCGCGTCTCCTCCATCTGGATGAACAGGTCGTTGACCGCGCGCTCGATGCCGGCGAGCTGGACCGCGAACTGGCTGGCGAGATGACCGGAAAGCTGGCTGGCGAGGTCGCCGGCCAACGCGCTGCCGCCGGACCCGACGCGCTGCGCCAGCGCCTCGATCTGCCGGCCGAGCGCCTCGAAGCGGGGCCCGTCATCGACCGGCGGCGCGATCTGTTCCAGCCGTTCGGACAGGCGGGTGAACAGGGCTTCCAGACCGGCGGGCATCTCGCCTCGCGTGCGGGCGAGATCGGCCTGGATGGCGTCGAGACGGGCGAGCACATCATCGAGCGGCAGGGTGGCCGGTGCGGTCCTCGTCTCCGACAGCGTGTCGAGCCGGCGTTCCAGCGCGCCGAAGGCAGCCGAGATGGTCTCGTTCTCGCTGGCGGCCATTTCCGCCACGCGGGTGGCGAGCAGCGACACCTGCTCGGCCAGCAGCCGCAGCGAATCCGAGGAGAGGGCGCGGGCCTGCAGGTCGCGGATTTCGCCGATCTGCGCCTGCAGCCGGGCGACGGTCGCGCCGTCCACCACCTTGGCGTTGACGATGTCGATCTTGCGTTCCAGCGCCGCGAGGCGTCCGAGCAGGACGTCCGGCGGCTCCGGCAGGCGCAGCCCGCCGATCATCTCGCGCAGCGCGGCGAGGCTGGCGCGCAGGCTTTCGTCGCGCGTTTCGGAGCGCTCCACCCGCTCGACCAGCAGCGCGACCACGCGCTGCAATTCGTCGACCGAATGGCGCGGGGCAAGGCCGGCGATGGACTGCCGCAGGCCGGCAAGTTCTTCCTGCAGCGCGGCGAGCGCCTCCGAAGGCAGCGGCGCGGGGGCCGCAGGCGGCGCGATGGTTTTGCGGGCCATGCCGGCGCCGAACGGGTCGCGCGGCGGCGCCGGGCGGGCGGGGGCTTCCGGCATCGGGCTCTCAAGCGCTGGCGCCTCCGGGGCGGCCGGCATCGGCGCGTCAGCCGCGCGTCGGGGAGGCTCTGCCGCGAGGGGGCGGCGCGGGTTGATGTCGCGGTCGAGCTCGCTCTGGCGCGCGGCGATCTCGGCCACGGCGGCCTCGATGGCGGCGGGGCTGGGGGCGGCTTCCGGCGTCGCGGCGCGCCGGCGCGAAAGCTGCAGCGCCGCCAGACGATGGTCGATTTCGCGCATGGCGGCGGCGAGACGGTCGTTGGAGGACATTGCCGCGGCGGCGACGGCCTCGGGCGGCGCCGGCATCTCGACGGGCGGCATCTCGACGGGCTGCGGCGCGACGGCCGCGCGCTCGGCCGGGGTGGCGGCCTCGATGCGGCCGATCTGGCCGGCGAGTTCCTCGATGCGGCGACGCAGCTCGGCGAGGTTGTTCAGGCTCTCCAGCCCCGGCGGTGTGACCCCGGCGGCCGGACCCATGAGCTGGGCGCGCAGCCATTGGTCGAGCGGAAGGCCGTCCCGGCGGGCCGCCTCGTCCAAGGCGCGCCACGCCTCGGGGGCGATCGTTCCGGTCGTCGAAGGGGCCTCTTGCCTCACCTGGGGTCTCCGTCGTCCGGCACGATTGGCGGCAGGAATCATCGCGGCGACCGCGGAAGGCTGCCTGCCGCAACTGTTACGAATCTTGGTAAAGGGCTGGTTAATGACGGGGACGGTGCCGGGCCCTTTCCCTGCCTTCCCTGGGGTGCCCGACCGGCCGATTCCGGGTGCCGCCGGGTGGCCTGCGTGGAAATTCGCGGCTCGCGCCGGCCTTCGTCCGCGCTTTACCCCCGCCGGACAGCTCGCCGAGGTATTCAATATACCTCAGTAAAAACAAAGGATTGAGTTTCCATTTAACAGTAAGTTTCCCTAACGGAGGGTGTGACTTTCTCCCCTTGCGGCAACCTCTCTGCGACAGTGGGTCAACAGCGCTGACGCGTGACCCGTCCCTTCCCCCCGGAGCTGCCCAGATGGATTTCACCTCCTACGAGGCCGAACGCACCCTCGACGTCGCCCACACCACGTCGGGCGAAGCCGGTTTCTTCACCATTGGCGACCTCGCCCGCGAATTCGGCGTGACGCTGCGCGCGCTGCGCTTCTATGAGGATAAGGGCCTGCTGGCGCCGCGCCGCGAGGGTCTCACCCGCCTCTACAGCGCCGCCGAGCGCTCGCGCCTCGCCATCATTCTGAAGGGCAAGAAGCTCGGCTTCACCCTCGCCGAGATCAAGGCCATGGTCGCGCTGCGCGAAGGCAGCGCCGTGCCGGCCGGCGGCCTCGCCCTCACCGCCGAGAAGTGCACCGAGCAGCTTGGCCTGCTGGAGCAGCAGAAGGTGGAGATCGAGGAAGCCATCGGCGAGCTGCGCCAGATGGTCGCCGCCTTCGCCACCCGCAGCGCGGCCTGACGCCTTCTTCCTCAGACCCGACCTGAACGGCGCCCCGGTGGGCGCCGTTTGCTTTTCGGCGCGGCGCCGGGCGGGCGCTTGCCCACGGACGGCAAAAATCGGTTAGCGTGGGCGGCAAGGTCCGGATCACCCCGTTCAGCCGAGTACCACCATGTCGCGTTCCATCGACTATTATTTCTCCGTCGTCAGCCCGTGGGCCTTCATCGGCCATGCCCGCTTTCTCGATCTGGCGCAGCGCCATGGAGTGCGGGTGAATTTCCGCCCGGTGCAGCTCGGCGATCTGTTCGCCGAGACCGGCGGGCTGCCGCTCGCCAAGCGCCACCCCGCCCGCCAGCGTTACCGTCTGGTCGAGCTGAAGCGCTGGCGCGAGGCGCGGGGCGTCGACCTCCACGTCAAGCCGGCCCATTGGCCGTTCGATCCGAAGCAGGCCGACCGGCTGATCATCGCCGCGCAGATCGCCGGCCATGATGTCGGCCCGCTGGCGCAGCGGCTGATGGCCGGGGTGTGGCAGCGCGAGGAGAACCTCGCGGATGCCGCAACGCTCGCCACCCTGCTGGCGGAACTCGGCCTGCCGTCGGAGCTGCTTGACGCCGCCGCGCAGGACCGCACCGCCACCATCTACCAGGCCAATCACGATGCCGCCATCGAGGCGGACGTTTTCGGCTCGCCCGCCTATGTGCTGGATGGCGAGGTGTTCTGGGGTCAGGACCGGATCGAACTCCTCGACGCGGCGTTATCAAGCGGGCGGGCGCCGTTTACCCCATAGCGCGCACGCGCCCGCGTCTGGCGAAGGAGGCCGAGCATGCGGCTGAGCACGGGAATGACGACACGACCTGGCCGCGCGGGCCTCATCGCCGGCGCGGTACTGCTGGCGGCGGGCGCGCAGGCGCAGCCGGGGCCGGGTACGGGGGCTCCCCCGGCGGAGGCGACCGGATTCACCATGCAGCCGGTGGAGGGCGGGCTGATGCGGCTCGACACCCGCACCGGGGCGATGTCGTTCTGCGCCGCCCGCGCCGGCGGCTGGAGCTGCGAGGCGGTGCCCGACGACCGGGCGGCGCTGGAAGCGGAGATCGGCCGGCTGCAGGCGCGGCTCGCGGCGCTGGAGAAACAGGGCCGCGCCGGCGTTCCCGACATCATGGCGCCGCCGCAGACAACGCCGGATTCACCATCGCCGAAGGACGCCCCGCCTTCCGCCGCGCCGGAGGACCTGCCGGGAGAGGCGCGCCAGAAGCTCGACCAGGCGGTTGATCTGGCCGAGCACGCTTTCCGCCGCTTTGTCGAGATGATCGAGCGCCTGCGCAAGGACCTGCCGCCGGATGGCGCGCCCCCGCCGCCGAAGGGCGAGGGGCTGTAGCTGCCCCATCGCTCCGGTCAGCAGGTGCCGATAAAGGCGTGGACGCGCGCCAATGCCTGGTCGGCCAGCGAGCCGGGGAAGCCGACAAAGACATGGCAGCCGCCGGGATAGACGGCGAGTTCCGCGCCATTTCCGGCGGCCAGCCAGCGCGGCGCCATGAACAGCGTGTCGTCCAGCAGCGCATCGCGCGTGCCGATGGTGAACAGCGCCGGCGGCAGGCCCTTGAGGTCGGCGTGCAGTGGCGAGATGTCCGACGCGGCGACGTCGCCGCCCTCGCGCAGATAGTGGCCGACGAACACATTGATGTCGCGCGTGTTCAGCACCAGCGGCTCGTCGCCCCAGTTGCGGGCGCTCGGCGTCAGGCCGAGATCATAGGCGCCCGCATTGAGATTGGCGGCGCGGAACGGGGTGAGCCCGTGCCGGTCGCGCAGGCGCAGCAATGTCGCGACCGAGAGATTGGCGCCGGCGGATTCCCCGCCAATGGCGAAGCGGTCGGTGCCGAAGCGCGCCGGCCCCTCGCGCAGCAGCCATAGCGCGGCAGCCTCGCAATCGTCCGGACCGGCGGGATAGGGGTGCTCCGGCGCCAGCCGGTAATCGACCGAGACCACGGCGAAGCCGGTGCGCTCGACAAAGCGGTGGTTGAGCCCGTCATTCTCCCGCGCCGAGCCGAGGCACCAGCCGCCGCCATGAAGATGCAGATACACGCCCCTGGCCGGCGTCGGCGGGGTGAGAAGGCGCAGCGGGATGGGGCCGCGCGGGCCCTCGATCTCGATCGACTTGGCATAGGGGCTTTCCGGCGAGAGCGGGAACGGACCCTTTCCCTCCAGCCGCAGCTTGCGCAGCATCGCCATGGGAAACACCCAGCGGTCCGGCACGGCGCCGAGCGCCTTGATGATGCTGGCGTTCACCGCCCGCGTGTCCGGGGCGATGGCCGAGGGGTCGAACAGGGCGGGATCAACCACCAGCGGGGCGCTAGCGCGCGCGGGCGCGGGGGAAGGCATCGAACTCATAGGCAAGCGACACTCCGAGGAACGGGGGTGGCGAAGGACCTGTCATCAGGGGCTGATCGGGTCTATCCAAGCCTAGCTGGCGCGCGACGTCCAGCGCGCAAGGGGGCAGGAGGCATGCCGATGGCGCGGATCCGTCAGGGCGAGGTGCGCGAAAGCGCGGTGACGCGGCGGTTCACCACCCTTCTCACCGTCGACACGCCGGGGCGGGGTTTTGTTGAGATCACGGTGCCGGTGGCGGCGTTCCTCACGGAGATCGGCGCCGGCGAGGGCGAGGTGTCGGTGTTCTGCCGCCACACCTCCGCCTCGCTCACCTTGCAGGAAAACGCCGACCCGGATGTGAAGACGGACCTGCTCACCGCGCTGGAGCGGCTGGCGCCCGAGCATGCGGGCTGGGTGCATGACCTCGAAGGGCCGGACGACATGCCCGCCCATATCAAGGCGGTGCTCACCGGCGTGCATCTCGCCGTGCCGGTCCTTGGCGGGCGCATGGCGCTCGGCACCTGGCAGGGACTCTATCTCGTCGAGCACCGGGTACGGCCGCACCGGCGCGAATTGGTTGTGGCGTTTGTCGGCGAGGCCCACTAAAGGTCGCGTAACGACCTGCGGTCAGGCCCGCGGCGGGCCCGCCGGCCGCGCGGCTTGCGGTGGCGGTCCGTCCGCACCATGATCGCGGCACGGGCCCGCGGCGAGAACGGGTCGGTGCAGGTGGAGGGGGCCGCTGCGCGTGGATAGGACGACGAGTTTCCGGCTGGTGATCGCCGACGATCACCCGCTGTTCCGGGGCGCGCTGCGCGAGGCGCTGTCCCGCCAGTTTCCCGAGGCGGAACTGTTCGAGGCCGGCGGCTTCGAGGACCTTCAGGCGCTGCTGGAGCGCGAGAGCGACCTCGACCTGATCCTGCTCGATCTCACCATGCCCGGGGTGCGCGGCTTTTCCGGGCTGATGTACTTGCGCGCGCAGTATCCCGGCATTCCGGTGGTGGTGGTGTCCGCCAATGAGGAAGCCGGCGTCATCCGCAACTGCATGGAATTCGGCGCCTCCGGCTTCATCCCGAAGACCAGCGCGGCCGAGACCATGCGCGAGGCCATCGCCGCCGTGCTGGAGGGCCGCACCTGGACCCCGCGCGATGTCGATCTCTCCGGCGGTTCCGACAAGGAGACGCAGGCTCTCGTCGCCCGCCTCGCCACGCTGACCCCGCAGCAGGTGCGGGTGCTGATGATGCTGTCCGAAGGCCTGCTCAACAAGCAGATCGCCTATGAGCTCGGCGTCTCCGAGGCGACGGTGAAGGCGCATGTCTCCGCCATATTGCAGAAGCTGGGGGTCGAGAGCCGCACCCAGGCGGTGATCGCCGCCTCCAAGATCGAGGGCGGCACCTGGGCGCAGGGCTCGCAGCCGGCGGGGTGAAGAGAATGGCCGCGCCGGATACGCTCTTTCTGCTGCGCCCCGGCTTCGCCGATCCGGCCTATCCCGGGCAGACATTCTATTGCTGGCACTGTGCCCTGATCGAGGGCGTGCTCGCCTCCTTTCCCGATCTGACCACGCGCCTCGCTGTCGAACGGATCGACTGGGCGAGACCTCGGCAGGCGCTCATTCGCGTTGTTGGCGAGGCGCACCAGTCGCTCCCGCTGCTCTTGCTGGCTCCCGGCGCGACCTCGGCCCATGAGACGGGCCGTCATGAAGGGCGGGGCTTCATCGCCGACAAGGATGGAATTCTTGCGGCTTTGAGCGAGAGGCACGGCTTTCCCGATCCGCATCCCTGAGACGGGCGTTCCTCACTCCGCCGCCGCCCGCGCGGCGCGGCACTGGGCGAGCAAAGCGCGCAGCGCCGCCGGGCGCACCGGCTTGTTCAGCACTTCCATCTCCGTCGCCTTGGCCCCGTCGCGCACCCGCTTGGAGCGGTCGGCGGTGATCAGCACCGCCGGCAGGCTCTGGCCGAGCTTCCAGCGCAGTTTCTTGGTCGCCTCTATGCCGTCGCCGGCATCGAGATGATAGTCGATCAGCAGTACGTCGGGCGGGGCGCGCCGCTCGCGCAGCATGGCGAGCGCCTCCTCGACGCCCGGCGCTTTCAGCACCTCGCAGCCCCAGCCATGCAGCAGCGTTTCCATGCCGTCGAGAATGGCGGGGTCGTTGTCGATGCACAGCACGCTGAGGCCCTGAAGCGTCGCCAGCGGCGCCGCCGCGCGCGGCGAAGGCGTCTCGCGGGCGGGCAGGGCGGGCGCGGCCGGCAGTTCGACTGAAAAGACCGAGCCCTTGCCGGGCACGGAAGCCAGGGTGATGCTGTGGCCGAGCACGCGGGCGATGCGCTCGACGATGGAAAGGCCGAGACCCAGCCCGCGCGCCACCCGCGCGCCTTCGTCGAGGCGCTGGAACTCCTTGAAGATGATTTTCTGCTTGGCCTGCGGCACGCCGACGCCGGTGTCCAGCACCTCGATGCGCAGCTTTCCGCGCCGCCGCCGCACGCCCACCAGCACCCGGCCGCGCGGCGTGTATTTGATGGCGTTGGAGACGAGGTTCTGCAGCAGCCGGCGCAGCAGTCGCCGGTCGGAGCGCACGGCGGCCGAACTCGGCACGAAGGTGAGGCGCAGCCCCTTCTCGGTCGCCATGGGAGCGAATTCGACATCGAGCTGGCGGAAGATCTCATCGAGCCGCAGCGCGGCGAATTCCGGCTTGTGGGCGCCCGCGTCGAGGCGGGAAATGTCGAGCAGGGCGCCGAGAATCTCTTCCACCGCTTCCAGCGAGGCATCGACATTGCGGGCGAGCCGGGCATCGTCGCCGCCCTCGGCGCGCTCGACCAGGCTCGTGGCGTAGAGCCGGGCCGCGTTCAGCGGCTGCAGAATGTCGTGGCTGGCGGCGGCGAGGAAGCGGGTCTTGGAGATGTTGGCCTCGTCCGCCTCGGATTTGGCCTGCGCCAGCTGGGCGTTGAGGTTTTCCAGCGCCTTGGTGCGCTCACGCACCCGCCGCTCCAGCGTCTCATTGGCGCGCTCCAGCGCCTCGGCGGCTTCCACGCTGGGGGTGATGTCGGTGAAGGTCACCACCACCCCGCCATCCGGCATGGTGCTGACGCGCACTTCCATCACCACCCCGCGCGGGGCGAGGCGCTCCTGGAAGGCGACGTTGCGCCGGGCATAGCGCGAGAGCTTCTCGCGCACGATCTCCTCCACCGGGCCAGGACCGAACTGGCCGGCGACGGCGTTGAAGCGGATGATCTGATCGATACCGATGCCGATGCGCAGGATTTCCGGCGGCAGGTCCAGCATCTCGCCGAATTGCCGGTTCCAGGTGACGAGCCGCAGGTCCCGGTCGAACACCGCGATACCCTGGCGCACATGGTCGAGCGCGGTCTGCAGGATCTCGCGATTGTACTGGATGGCGGCGGAGGCGTCGTCGAGCAGCTTCAGCGCCGCCTTGGTCGAGACGGTGCGCTTGCGCAGCATCAGCGACAGCACGAGCCGCGAGGAGGCGGCGCCGATGGCCGAGGCGAGCAGATGCTCGGCATAGCGGATGAGCTGGAAATCCGCCTCGCGCCCCGGCTCCAGCGACACGCCGCGCATCGCCGCCACGCTTTCGAACGAGGCGCGGGTGCGCTCCTCGCCGAGATAGCGGGCGACGGTGGCGATCAGCTCGCCCACCGTCACCGGCGAGCGCCAGAGGCGGAAGCTCGGCGCGGAGGGGGCGTGCTCGCTCTGCACGAACACGCTCGCCTGAAGACGCTCGATCGGGGTCGGCCGGCGGATCATCGAGGCGGCGAAGAACACCAGCACATTGACGGTGAGGCTCCACAGCACGCCATGCACCAGCGGGCTCGCCTGCACGCCGAGCAAGGCCTGCGGCCGCAGCAAGGCGAGGCCCATCGGCCCCTCGCTCACCAGCGCCGGGCTGAACAGGCCGGCATCGACCAGATTGGGCAGCAGCAGCGTATAGGCCCAGAGCGCGATGCCGGCGGCGATGCCGGCCAGCGCGCCGAGCCCGGTGCCGCGCCGCCAGACGAGGCCGATGAGCAGCGCCGGCCCGAACTGGGCGACGGCGGCGAAGGACAACAGGCCGATCTGCGCCAGCTGCGCCTCGCCGGTGACGCGGTAATAGAGATAGGCCAGCAGCAGAATGGCGAAGATGGCGATGCGGCGCACGGTCAGCAGCCGGTGGCCCATATCCACATGCTCCGGCGCGGCCCCAGTGCGCCCCGCCTCGTCGCCGTCGCGCAGCCGGCGGCCGCGCACCATCAGCGGCATGAAGATGTCGTTCGACACCATGACGGCGAGCGCCACCGTCTCGACGATCACCATGGCGGTGGCGGCGGAAAGCCCGCCGACAAAGGCCACCAGCGACATCAGCTGCGCCCCCGCCGAGAGCGGGAGGGTGACGACATACATGTCGCCATCGATGAAGCCCGGCGGAAAGGCGACGAGACCGGCCACCG
This sequence comes from Ancylobacter polymorphus, assembly GCF_030813495.1. Taxonomy (GTDB): domain Bacteria; phylum Pseudomonadota; class Alphaproteobacteria; order Rhizobiales; family Xanthobacteraceae; genus Ancylobacter; species Ancylobacter polymorphus. The sequence goes on from NZ_JAUSUI010000002.1 coordinate 621,085, forward strand.
CAATGGGGATGACGAACAGGTTGATCAGCACGAGATAGAGCGGGAACAGCCAGCGGGCGGTGCGGATCTCGCTTTCCGAGGTGTTCTCCACCACGGCGACATGGAACTGGCGCGGCAGCAGCAGGATGGCGAGCGCCGACAGCAGGGTCATCGCCGCCCAGCTGCCGAGGCTGAAGCCGTCGGTCAGCACCGGCAGCACGCCCTTTTCGGCCGCCTTGTCGAACAGGTCCCACGGGCCGGCGAACATGCCGAAGACCACGAACAGGCCGACCGCGAGGAAGCTCACCAGCTTGACGATGGATTCCGTCGCCACCGCCAGCATCAGCCCTTCCTGATGCTCGGTGGCGTCGATGTGGCGGGTGCCGAACAGCACGGCGAACACCGCCATCGCCACCGCGACGGTGAGCGCGAGATCGCCCACCAGCGGATAATGCAGCCCCAGCCCCTCGAAATCGCCGAGCATGGCGAGCAGGGCGGCGGACACCGCTTTCAGCTGCAGCGCGATGTAGGGCAGCGAGCCGACGATGGCGACGCCCGCCACCAGCGCCGCCACGCCCTGGCTCTTGCCGTAGCGGGCGGCGACGAAATCGGCGATCGAGGTGATGTTCTGCCCCTTGGCGAGCCGCACCAGCCGCAGCAGGAACGGCGTGCCCAGCGCGAAGACCAGGATCGGGCCGATATAGATGGTGAGGAAGTTGATGCCCTGGGTGGTGGCAAGGCCCACCGAGCCGAAGAAGGTCCAGGACGTGCAATAGACCGCCAGCGAGAGCGAATAGATATAGGGCCGCCCCTCGCGTCCGCGCCGCGGCAGGCGCCGGTCGCCGAAGCTCGCCACGGCGAAGAGGAAGCCGATATAGACGAGCGCGACGGCGATGATCGACCATGCCTGAAGCATGCACTCTCCCGGCGGCGAGGGGCCTTCGTCTTTATGCGCCGCGCCCGCCCGCGCCGGCAAGATGGGGCGCGGCGGCACCTGTCCACGGCATGGGGGTGCCGCAAGGGTTGCCGCGACCTGCGGCGCGTATCACAGTGGCGTGGTCGTCAGACAGTGCATCGGAGGTCGCATGAGCAAGGTTCTCACCGAATTCCGCGAATTCGCGGTGAAGGGCAATGTGGTCGATCTCGCCATCGGCGTGATCATCGGCGCCGCCTTCGGGCAGATCGTCTCCTCCATCGTCACCGACCTGTTCATGCCGGTGGTCGGCGCGGTGTTCGGCGGGCTCGACTTCTCCAACTATTTCGTCGGCCTCTCGTCCAATGTCACCGCCACTTCGCTCGCCGCCGCGCGCGAACAGGGCGCGGTGTTCGCCTATGGCCATTTCCTCACCGTGGTGATCAATTTCCTCGTCATCGCCTGGATCCTCTTCATGGTGGTGAAAGGCATCAACCGGCTGCGCCGCAACGCGGCCAAGGAGCCGCCGGCGCCCGCGCCGCCGACCAAGGAAGAGGTGCTGCTCACCGAAATCCGCGACCTTCTGGCAAAGAAGGTCTGAAGCGCGGCCCGCCGGCATCTACGGCCATGGGAGGGCTGTGATGCGGGCGCGAGACCGGTTAGAAGCGGGCAATTCCGACGAGTACCGAGCCCTATGACCACCTTCACCCGCCTTGCCATCGCCGATGTCGTTCTCGTCCAGCCGGTCCGCCATGGCGACGATCGCGGCTATTTCTGCGAGACCTACAAGAAGCCGCAATTCGACGCCTTCGGCCTCGACATCGCCTTCGTGCAGGACAATGAATCGCTCTCGCGCGAGGTCGGCGTGGTGCGGGGGCTGCACTTCCAGACCCCGCCCATGGCGCAGGCCAAGCTGGTGCGGGCGGTGCGCGGAGCCATCTTCGATGTGGCGGTGGATATCCGCAAGGGTTCCCCCACCTATGGGCGCTGGGTGGCGGCGACGCTGACGGCGGCCAAGGGCGAGCAATTGCTGGTGCCGCACGGCTTCGCCCATGGCTTCTGCACGCTGGAGCCCGATACGATCGTCGCCTACAAGGTCGACGCGCCTTACTCGCCGCCGCACGATGCCGGCATACGCTGGGACGACCCGGACCTCGGCATTGACTGGCCGCTGGCGGCCGGGGCGGCGATCCTCTCGGGCAAGGACCGGGCGGCGCCGCTGCTGCGCGACTATGCGTCGCCCTTCACCTTCCAGCCGTCGGGAGCGTGAGAGCATGAGCGCTTCCCTCCAGGGCGTTCCCGCCCAGCGCGTTCTCGTCACCGGCGGGGCCGGCTTCATCGGTTCGGCCGTCGTGCGCCGGCTGGTGCGGCAGGGCCGGCAGGTGCTGACCTATGACAAGCTGACCTATGCCGGCAATCTCGCCTCGCTGGGCGAGGTGCACAATCTGCCCGGCCACAGCTTCCTTCAGGCCGATATCTGCGACGGCAAGGCCTTCCGCGCCGCGCTGGCGGAGTTCCGGCCCGATCTGGTGATGCATTTGGCGGCCGAATCGCATGTCGACCGCTCCATCGACGGGCCGGGCGACTTCATCCGCACCAATATTGTCGGCACTTACACGCTGCTGGAAGAGACGCTGGCCTATTGGCGCTCCCTCGACGGCGCGGCGCGGGGGCGCTTTCGCTTCCACCACATCTCCACCGACGAGGTCTATGGCACGCTGGGTGCGGAAGGGCTGTTTCGCGAGGACACGCCCTATCAGCCCAATTCTCCGTACTCGGCCTCCAAAGCCTCCTCCGACCATCTGGTGCGGGCCTGGTTCCACACCTATGGGCTGCCGGTGGTGATGTCGAACTGCTCGAACAATTACGGGCCCTATCATTTCCCGGAAAAGCTGATCCCGCTCACCATCCTCAACGCGCTGGAGGGCGCGCCGCTGCCGGTCTACGGCAAGGGCGAGAATGTGCGCGACTGGCTCTATGTCGACGACCACGCGAGCGCTCTCGACCTCATCGCCACCCGCGGCCGGCTCGGCGAGAGCTACAATGTCGGCGGCAATAATGAGCGGCGCAACATCGACGTGGTGCGCACCATCTGCGCCATCATGGACCGCGTGGTGCCCGACGCGAAAATCGGCCCGCGCGAGGGGCTGATCCGCTTCGTCACCGACCGGCCGGGCCATGATGCGCGCTATGCCATCGACGCGAGCAAGCTGACGCGCGAACTCGGCTGGGTGCCGGCGGAAACCTTCGAGAGCGGCATCGAGAAGACGGTGCGCTGGTATCTCGACAATCCCGGCTGGTGGGAACCGCTGAAGGCGCGTTACGCCCGCCAGCGCATCGGGCTCGCGACATGAGCCGGCTTCTGCTCCTCGGCGCCGGCGGGCAGGTCGGCCGCGAAATCGCGGCGCAGGCGGCGGGCGCCGGCCATGAGCTGGTGGCGCTCGACCATGCCGGGCTCGACATCACGGATGCCGCCGCGCTCGCGCGGGCGCTGGCCACCGCCCGGCCGGAGGTGGTGATCAACGCCGCCGCCTATACGGCGGTGGACCGCGCCGAGAGCGAGCCGGAGCGCGCGCATCTCATCAATGCGGTGGCCCCGGGCCTGATCGCGCAGGCCTGCGCCGAACAGGGCGCGGCGCTGATCCATCTCTCCACCGATTATGTGTTCGACGGCACCAAGCCGGGCGCCTATGTCGAGACCGATCCCGTCGCCCCGCTCGGCGTCTATGGCGCCAGCAAGGAAGAGGGCGAGCGGGCGGTGCGCGCGGCGCTGGCGCGCCATCTCATCATCCGCACCTCCTGGGTCTATGGCGTTTATGGCGCCAATTTCCTCAAGACCATGCTGCGCCTCGCCGCCGAGCGCGACCGGCTGACCATCGTCGCCGACCAGCGCGGCTGCCCCACCGCCACGCGCGACATCGCCGACGGCCTGCTGGCCGCCGCGCCTCTGCTCGCCGCCGGCACGCTCGCTCCGGGCACCTATCATTTTGCCGGCAGCGGGGCGACAAGCTGGTTCGACTTCGCCACGGCCATCGTCGAACGGGCGGGCCTGCATACCGGCCGCCATCCCGAGGTCGTGCCGATCACGACAGCGGACTACCCCACTCCGGCGCGCCGCCCGGCCAATTCGGAACTTTCCAGCGCCGCCTTCGCGCAGGCCAGCGGCATCCGCGCCGCGCCGTGGCAGGACCGGGTGGTCGAGGTGGTCGACACGCTTCTCGCCTCGCCGGCCGGCTGATTTCACAGGACACGCACGCATATGAAGGGCATCATCCTCGCCGGCGGTTCCGGCACGCGGCTCCACCCGATCACGCTGGTGGTGTCGAAGCAGCTGCTGCCGGTCTATGACAAGCCGATGATCTACTATCCCCTCACCACGCTGATGATGGCGGGTATCCGGGATATTCTGGTCATCACCACGCCGCATGACAGCCTGCTGTTCCAGAAGCTGCTGGGCGACGGGTCGCAATTCGGCCTGCGGCTCAGCTACGCCGTGCAGGAGAGCCCGCGCGGGCTGGCGGACGCCTTCATCGTCGGGCGCGACTTCATCGGCGACGACCCCGTGGCGCTGGTGCTGGGCGACAATCTGTTCTTCGGCCACGGCCTGCCGGAACTGCTCGGCAAGGCGGCCGCGCGCGAGACCGGCGCCACCGTGTTCGGCTATCCCGTCAAGGATCCCGAGCGCTATGGCGTGGTGGAGATGGGGCCGGGCGGCAAGGTGATTTCGATCGAGGAGAAGCCCGCCGACCCGCGTTCCAATCTCGCGGTGACGGGGCTCTATTTCTACGACAACCGCGTGGTGGAGATCGCCGCCGGGCTGAAACCCTCGGCGCGCGGCGAGATCGAGATCACCGATGTGAACCGCGCCTATATGGAGCGGGGCGAGCTCGACGTGCTGATGATGGGCCGGGGCTTCGCCTGGCTCGACACCGGCACGCCGGAATCGCTGATCGAGGCGGCGCAGTTCGTGCAGATCCTCGAAAGCCGGCAGGGCCTGCGTATCGCCTCGCCGGAAGAGGTCGCCTTCCGCGCCGGCTTCATTGATGCCGCGCAGCTGCGCGCGCTCGGCGAGGCGCAGAAGAAGTCGGCCTATGGCGCCTATCTGCTGCGCGTCGTGGAGGAGGCCGGCTAAGCGGGCGGCACGATCCATCGCCTTTTTTCATCGCCGCTTCACCTCTTTGAATGAGGGGGCGCCGTCGCCCGGTTGTAGACTGGCCGCCCGCCCTTTCCCAGGTTCCCCTCATGTCCGCCGACGCCGCACCCTTTCTCCCCGCGCCCTCGCTGCTCGATCACATCCGCCCGCAGGCCCTGTCCCTGCCGGAGAGCGGCATTGTCGAGGTGATGAACTATGGCCGCCGCAAAGAGGGGCTGATCCCGCTCTGGGCCGGTGAGGGCGATTTACCGACCCCCGCCTTCATCAGCGAGGCGGCGACCCGCTCGCTGGCGGCGGGGGAGACCTTCTACACCTGGCAGCGCGGCATACCGGAACTGCGCGCGGCGATTGCCGGCTACATGCACCGGCTCTATGGCGTGGCCGACGATCCCGAGCGCTATTACGTCACCGGCTCCGGCATGCAGGCGATCCAGGTAGCGCTGGCGCTCACCCTCTCGGCGGGCGAGGAAATCCTCATCCCCTCGCCCTCCTGGCCGAATGCGGCGGCGGCGGCGGAAGTCGTCGGCGCGCGCCCGGTCTTCGTGCCGTTCTCCTTCGACGAGACGCGCGGATTCTGGCTCGATCTCGACCGGCTGGAGAGCGCGGTGACGCCGCGCACGCGGGTGATCTTTCTCAACTCCCCGGCCAACCCCACCGGCTTCGTCGCATCAGTGGACACGCTGCGCGGCGTGCTCGACATCGCCCGCCGGCATGGGCTGTGGATCGTCGCCGACGAGATCTATGGCCGCTTCTTCTACGCGGCGGAGGAGGGTGGCCCGGCGCTGGCGCCGTCCTTCCACGATGTGATGGAAGAGGACGACCGCATCCTCTTCGTCCAGACCTTCTCCAAGAACTGGGCGATGACCGGCTGGCGGCTCGGCTGGATCGAGGCGCATCCCTCGCTCGGCCCGGTGCTGGAGAACCTGATCCAGTATTCCACCTCCGGCGTCGCTGCCTTCATGCAGCGGGCGGGCGTGGCGGCGCTGGAGCGCGGCGAGAGTTTCGTCGCCCACCAGATCGAGCGGGCGCGGCGCGGGCGCGACATCGTGGCGAAGGGGCTCGCCTCCTCCAACCGCGTGCGCTTCGCCACGCCGCCGGGGGCGTTCTACATGTTCTTCGGCGTCGAGGGCGAGCCGGACATGCGCGCCCTCGCGCTCAAGCTGGTGGACGAGGCGGGCATCGGCCTCGCCCCCGGCACCGCCTTTGGCCCCGGCGGGGAAAACTATATCCGCATGTGCTTTGCCCGCGGCGAGGCGCAGATGGCGGAGGCGACCGACCGGCTCGTGCGCTGGCTGCAGAAATGAGTTGTCCGCGCCGTCGGCGCCGGCGAAATCGCGCAACGGCCGGTTGCGGCGCGCGGGTGGCGGGAGCACACTGAAATCATGAAGGATTTTGCCTCCCCGCCGGCGTCGCTCCCCACTTCGCCCGAAACCGCGCCGCACCCCCCGACGGTGTCGGAGGCGCGGCTGCTCTCGGTGCTGGACACGGCGGCCGACGGCATCATCGTCATCGACGAGCATGCCCGCATCCTGATCTTCAACAAGGCCTGCGAGCGCATGTTCGGCATTTCCGCCGCCGAGGCGGTGGGCCAGAACGTCAAGCTGGTCATGCCGACGGAATATGCGCGCCAGCACGACGCCTATGTCGGCAGCTATATCCGCACCGGGGTGAAGAAGATCATCGGCATCGGCCGCGAGGTGCAGGGCCGCCATGCCGACGGCACGGTGTTTCCGCTGGAGCTGTCGGTGGGCGAGGCGGCGACGCCGGACGGGCGGCAGTTCATCGGCATTCTGCGTGACCTGCGCCCGCGCAAGGAGAGCGAGCAGCGCCTCGCCGATCTGCAGAGCGAACTCGTCCATCTCGCCCGCGTTTCCGCCATCGACGAGATGGGCGCCGCCATCGCCCATGAGCTGAACCAGCCGCTCACCGCGCTGATGCTCTATCTGCAGGCGATCCGCCGCGCCCATAGCCGCGGCGTCGATATCGTTACCGTGGTGGGGGATATTCTCGACAAGGCGGCGGGCGAGGCCGAGCGGGCCGGGCATATCATCCAGCGCATGCGCCAGTTCGTGGAGAAACGCGACCCCGAGCGCCATGCGCGCGCGCTCGATCCGCTGATCGACGAGGCGATCGACCTCACCTTGCTCGGCCAGCGCCACCGCATCCGCATTGAGCGCGAAGCGGGCCAGAACCTGCCGCCGGTCTCGGTCGATCCGGTGCAGGTGCAGCAGATCGTGGTCAATCTGGTGCGCAACGCCATCGAGGCCGCCGCCGGGGCGCCCGATCCGGCGATCCGCATCCGCACCCTGGCCAGTGACGGCAGCGTCCGGCTGGAGGTGCAGGACAACGGCCCCGGCATCGCGCCCGAAGCGCTGCCCAAGCTGTTCGAGGCCTTCGCTAGTTCAAAACGTCGCGGTATGGGGCTCGGCCTTGCGATTTCGCGGACGATCGCCCAGAACCACGGGGGAGACCTGCTGGTCGATCCCGGCGGCAATGGCAGGGGCGCGTGTTTCACGCTGGTGCTGCCGGCGGCGCCGGTGCCGGATGAGGTCGGGTGAGGAGAGCCGTGAATGGCACATCTGGGTGAGGTCTTCATCGTCGACGACGATGCTGCGGTGCGCGATGCGCTCTCTCTCGTGCTCAGCCTGGAGGGCTACCATGTGCGCGGCTTCTCCGACGGCGCGGCCTTTCTCGCGGTGGCGCGCGGCCATGTGCCGTCCTGCATCGTGCTGGACGTTCACATGCCCGGCCGCTCCGGGCTCGACATTCTGAAAGAGCTGGAAGCCGACCGCTACCCGGCGCCGATCTTCATCATTTCCGGCCAGGGCGACATTCCCATGGCGGTGGACGCCATCCGCCACGGGGCGCTCGACTTCATCGAGAAGCCGTTCGACGCCGACACCGTGCTGGAGCGGGTGCGCGATGCCATCGCCGCGCATGGACGGCGCGCCTCGGCCGAGCCGGGCGACCTGCTCACCGCGCATTTCCCCGGCCATGACCTGCTCACCCCGCGCGAGCGGGAGGTGCTGGTGCAGATCGCCTCCGGCGCCTCCAACAAGGAAGCGGGCCGCACGCTGGGCATCTCGCCGCGCACCATCGAGGTGCACCGCGCCCGCATCATGGAAAAGCTCGGCGCCAAGAACGCCGCCGATCTCGTGCGCATCGTGCTGAAGGATATGCGCGACTGAGCCTGCGCCCGCCTCGTCGCGCCCGTGCAGGACGCGGCCGTCTACGCATCCCTACGAATTGCTGATGCCGGCGCTCTTTCACACTGTCAGCGAAAACAGTGGGAGAGAGCCCTTGCGTGTTCACGTGGTCGAGGATGATGCCGGTGTGAGCGATTCGCTCGCCCTCATCCTGCGCAATATCGGCCACGACGTGGTCTCCCATCGCGACGCCGAGAGCCTGTTCAAGGGCCCGGTGCCGGAGGCGGGGGATACCGTGATCGTCGATCTCAGCCTGCCCGGCATACCGGGCGCGCAGCTGGTGCGCTGGCTGCTGAACCTCGCCGCGCCGCCGCGCGTGGTGGTCATCACCGGCCAGTCGCAGGGCTTCATCGATCACCAGCTGCGCGGCCTTATGCCGGACGGGGTAATGCGCAAGCCGCTCGATGTCGACGCCATCGCCCGTGTGCTGCCGCACGCCTGAGGCACGGGAATCGGCGCGCGGCCGAAACATCGTCGGCGCGCTTCCGGAAAGTCACTTACGCAGCCCACCGAACTGTGCCGCCGCTCTTTGCCCTTTAGCCTTGCGCAAGATCAAAGGGGTGGAGCGAGACAGATGCGACAGATCATCGACGAACGCACCGGCGGCACCGTGCGCCCGCCCCATGGCACCGACCCGCATTGCCCGACGATGCGGGTCGCCGCCCATGTCACCGTGCTGCATGAGGGCGATCCCGCCCGCCGCATCATGGAAGTGGTCGACGGCGCGGTGATGCTGAGCAAGCTGCTGCCCGACGGGCGCCGCCAGGTGGTGGAACTGCTCGGCCCCGGCGACGTGTTCGGCCTCGCCCACAGCGATCTCTATGCCTGCTCGGCCGAGACGCTGACCCCCGCCACCATCAACACCCATGACCGCAGCGCGCTGGAGCGCGACCCGGTGCTCGCGGCCCGGCTGCTGCGGCGTTTCGAGGCGCAGCTCTGCGTCATGCACTCCCACGCGCTGGTGCTCGGCCGCATGTCGGCGCTGGAGCGCGTCGCCTTCTTCCTGCTGCGGCTGATGCCCGAGGGCATGGTCGGCGGCACGCTGCACCTCTCGATGACGCGACAGGAAATCGCCGATTTCCTCGGCCTGACGCTGGAGACGGTGAGCCGGGCCTTTTCCGAACTCAAGCGGCGCGGCCTCGTGGTGCTGCAACGCGCCGACGAGGTCCGCATCCAGGATCGCGGCAGCATGCGCCGCCTCGCCGGGGCGCTGTAGCCTTCGGATTCTTCAGCGGGCCGCATCTCCCGTGCGGCGACGCCCTCCAGCAACTGGGCGCCCTTCGCGGGGCGCCCATTCTTTGTCGGTTCGTCGCGCCCTTTGCAGGGCGCCTTTTCTTTGTGGCTCTTGGCGCCCCTTGCGTGGCGCCTGTTCTTTTGTGGCTTTTGGCGCCCCTTGTGGGGCGCCCTTGCTTTTGCGGCATGCGCTGGCGGACCGAGCGGCGACCGATCACACGGCCGCGGAATGGCGCGCGGTGGTCTGGCTCTGCAGCCTGTGGTCCAGCGCCGCCGCGGCGAGGCGCACAAAGGGCCGCCCGCCGGGGGTCATGGCGATGCGCCCGCCTTCCAGCGTCAGCAGCCCGTCGGCGGCGAGGCCGGCGAGGCGCGGGGCGGCCTCGGCCAGCGTCGAGGGATCGAGATCGACTTCGAGGTCGCACATCAGCCGCTCGATCAGCGCGCCGCGCTGGCGGTCCTCCGGTGTGAAGGCGATGCCGCGCACCGTGGCGAAGCCGCCCTCGTCGATGGCGCGCATATAGGAGCCGGCATCCGGCGCGTTCTGGGTGAAGCCCTGCGGGAAGCGGCTGATCGCCGAGGCGCCCATGCCGATGAGCACGTCCGCCTGGTCGGCGGTATAGCCCTGGAAATTGCGCCGCAGCTGGCCGGTCGCCGCCGCGCGCGCCAGCGCATCGTCGGCGCGGGCGAAATGATCGAGCCCCACGGCGACATAGCCATTGGCCAGCAGCACCTCGCGGGCCGCTTCGGATTGGTCGAGCCGCTCGGCGGCGCCGGGCAGGGCGGCTTCGTCGATCATCTTCTGGTTGGCGCGCATCCACGGCACATGGGCATAGCCGAACAAGGCCAGCCGTTCCGGCGCCAGCAGCGTGGCGAGCTGGGTGGTGCGGCGAATGTCGCGCTCGCTCTGGTGCGGCAGGCCGTACATCAGGTCGAGATTGATCGAGGAGATGCCGGCCTCGCGCAGCAGGCGCATGGCGCGCTCCACCGTGGCGAAGGGCTGGACGCGGCCGATCGCCTTCTGCACATGGACGCTGAAATCCTGCACGCCGAGGCTGACGCGGTCGACGCCCATGGCGGCGAGCGCATCGGCGAGCGGCTCGTCGGTCTCGCGCGGATCAAGCTCGAAGGCGTATTCGGCGAGGTGGTCAAATTCGAATCGCTCGGCGAGCTTTTCGCCGAGCTTGCGCAGCCGCTCCGGCCCCAACAGGCTGGGCGTGCCGCCGCCCCAGGCGATGTGGGTGACGCGGCGCCCGCCGATGCGGTCGGCGACGAGGTCGATCTCGCGCTCCAGCCGGTCCGCATAGGCCGCCACCGGCTCGGGCCGCCGCGTCGCCTTGGTGGTGCAGCCGCAATAGAAGCACAGCGCCGGGCAGAACGGCACATGCAGATAGAGCGAGACGCTCGCCTGAGCCGGCAGGACGGCGAGCCAGTCGGCATGCGCGCCGGCCCGGATCGCGCCGGTAAAATGCGGCGCGGTGGGGTAGGAGGTGTAGCGGGGCACGGCCCGCTCTGCATGGATGAGCGTTGCGTTATGCATGGAGAGGATTTGACCCGATCCGGCATTCGTCGCATTGATCCGCCGCAAATGTCGCCGCGTCGCGGGCTCTTGCGCAGGCCCTGCGGGCGTGCCCGGGGGCTCCCGTTCCCTGGTTGTGCCTGATGCCGCTTCCCGCCTTCGTGAAATCCCCCGCCGTCCGCCGCCACGCCTGGTATGTCGGCACGCTCGCGCTGGCTCTGGCCGGCGGCGGCTTCTTCGCCTGGCTCGCCATGCCGGCGGGCTGGCTTTCCGGTGCGCTGGTGGCGACCGCGCTGGCCGCGCTGCTCGGCGCGCCGGTGGGGGTGGAAAAGAACACGCGGCTCGGCGTCTATATGATCCTCGGCACCTCCATGGGCTCGGCCATCACGCCGGAGACGCTGCGCGGCATCACCACCTGGCCGGTGACGATGGGCGTGCTGGTGGCCTCCTTGCCGGTCATGATGGTGGCGGTGATGGCCTATCTGGAGAAGGTCGCCGGCTGGGACCGGCGCAGCGCCTTCTTCGCCGCCGCGCCCGGCGCGCTCTCCACCGTGCTGGTCATGGCGGAAAGCTCGGGAGCCGATACGCGGCGGGTGGTGTTCGGCCAGTCGCTGCGGCTGTTCGTGCTGGTGGCGCTGCTGCCGGCGGCGATCGGCGGGCTGGGGCACGAGCCCTCCGGCACGCTGCCCATTACCCCCGTGGTGCCCGACATGACGAGCTTTCTCACCTCGCTCGGCGTCGGCATTTTCGGCGGGCTGCTCGCCGAGCGCAGCCGCTTTCCCGGCGGCGCCATGGTCGGGGCGATGCTGGCGAGCGCGCTGGTGCACGGCTTCGGGCTGATCGAGGGGCGGCTGCCCGATATTTTCCTCATCATCGGCTTCGTGGTGCTCGGCGCCAATACCGGCAGCCGCTTCGCCGGCACACGAGTGGCGACGCTGCGTCACTTCCTGGTGGATTCGCTGGCGGCGCTGGCGATCGCCACGGTGATCGCGCTGGCCTTCGCCGTGCTCGGCGCCTGGCTCTCCGGCGAGCCGCTGCCCAAGGTGCTGGTGTCCTATGTGCCCGGCGCCTTGGAGGCGATGACCATCATGGCCTTCGTGCTCGGCATGGACCCGGCCTTCGTCGCCGCGCACCATCTGATGCGCTTCCTCGGCCTTGCCCTGGCGATCCCGGTAATCGCCCGGCTGTTCTTCGGCCGGGCGGAAATTCCGTCCGAGAATGTCGAGATCGACAAGACCGAGCCGAAGGACTGAGCGCGGGCGTTCGTCGCTCGCGGCGGACTAATCCGCCAGAGCTTTGTCCTTCGCCGCGGATTACTCCGCCGGAATTTCGCGTCGTGCGGCGGCTTATTCCGCCGCTTGCGCCCGCTTGACAAAACCGAGCCCGAGCCGGCCCCACACATCGCTCAGCGCATGGGCGAGATGGGCGATCAGCGCATCGTCATGGAACGGGCCGGGGGTGATGCGCAGCCGCTCCGTGCCGCGCGGCACGGTGGGGTAGTTGATCGGCTGGATATAGATTCCGTGGTCCTGAAGCAGCATATCGCTCGCCGCCTTGCAGGCCTCGGCGTCGCCGACCATGATCGGGATGATATGGGTATCCGTCACCATCTGCGGCAGCCCGGCGAGATCCAGCACCCGCTTCACCTTGGCGACCTGCGCCTGCTGGCGGGTGCGCTCATGGGGCGAGGCCTTGAGGTGGCGCACCGAGGCCGCCGCCGCCGCCGCCACCGCCGGGGGCAGGGCGGTGGTGAAGATGAAGCCGGGCGCGTAGGAGCGCACCGCGTCCATCACCGCCCGCGTGCCGGTGATGTAGCCGCCGACCACGCCGAACGCCTTGCCCAGCGTGCCCTCGATCACATCGATCCGGTGCATGACCCCGTCGCGCTCGGCGACGCCGGCGCCGCGCGGGCCATACATGCCGACCGCGTGCACCTCGTCGAGATAGGTCATGGCGCCGTAGCGCTCGGCGAGATCGCAGATGGCGCCTATGGGGGCGACATCGCCATCCATGGAATAGATGCTCTCGAACACGACCAGCTTCGGCCGGTCGCCGGCGGCGCGCAGCAGTTCTTCGAGATGGGCGAGGTCGTTATGCCGGAACACCACCTTGTCGCGCCCGGCCTGGCGCACGCCCTCGATCATCGAATTGTGGTTGAGCGCGTCGGAGAGGATGAGGCAATTCGGGATCAGCTTCGCCAGCGTGGCGATGCCGGTCTGGTTCGACACATAGCCCGAGGTGAAGACGAGGCCGGCTTCCTTGCCGTGCAGATCGGCGAGCTCGGCTTCAAGCTCCACGACGGCATGGCTGTTGCCGGAAATGTTGCGGGTGCCGCCCGCGCCCGCGCCGGCCTGCCGGGCAGTGGCGCACATCGCTTCGACCACGTCCTCATGGCAGCCCATGCCGAGATAGTCGTTGGAGCACCAGATGACGATGTCGCGCTTGCCTTCCGGCGTGTGCCAGACGGCGTGCGGGAAACGCGCGGTGTCGCGTTCGATTTCGGCGAAGGTGCGGTAGCGACGCTCATTCTTGAGCGTGTCGACGGCATCCTGGAAGAAGCGGGCGTAGTCCATGGCGCATCCCAACTGGGCGTCGCCGGCGGACCAGCGAGGCACTGTGTCGGCACCATGAACTTTGGAGCGGTTCCGATCAACCCGGCAAAGCCCGGACGCGGCGATCGGGCGCGCCTATCGGAAAAAGCCGGCGCTCACGTCTGCGCGAGGGCGCGCACCTGCGCCAAGGTGAGCGGCAGGGTCGCCGAACCGTCGAAATAGACGAAGCGCAGCGTGCGCCGGCGCGACGTCATGGCCGCCGGCAGCGGGTCGTAGCGGAAGCTGCCGCCACCGAGATGCGGCATCACCGCGCCGATATCCGTGGTCTCCCCGGTTTCGACCCGCAGCAGGCTGACACGCGCGCCTTCCGCTGTGACCGTATCGAACGGGATGCGGGCGAGACGCAGGAAGCTGGTGGGATCACTCGCCGTGGCGAAGCCTTCGACGAAGGCCTTTTCCACGAGATCGAGATCGGTTTCGGGGTGGCCGTGGTTGTCCGCTTCCGGCCCGTGCGGCAGATGCGGCGTCTGCCACTGCGCCGCCGGGCGCGGGGAATGGCCGTGATTATGGCCGTGGGAATGAGCGTGGGCGTGCGCCTCGGCATGGGCATGAGAATGGCTGTGCCCGCCGGCGCCGTGGTCATGGTGGTGATGGTCGTGGCCGCGATGCATCGCTTTTGCCTTTCGAGGGTCGTCATCCCGGACGAGGCCCGCAGGCGCGTCGATCCGGGACCGCGTGACAGTGAGGCGCCATGTTGGCGAACGATCCCGGATCGGCCTGCGGCCGTCCGGGATGACGTCGGCGGCTCAGAAACTCACCGGCTTGTCGATGATGTGCTTGTGCGCCCCCAGCTTGCCATGGGCGATCATGGAGCCGAGCGCCTCCACCACCACGCGGGTGGCGAACAGGGCGGTGATATCGGACGTGTCGTAGGGCGGGGACACCTCCACCACCTCCAGCCCGCACAGCCCTTCCGCCGCCACCAGGCCGAGGATCTTCAGCGCCTCGCGCGGCAGGAAGCCGCCGGGCTCCGGCCAGCCGGTGCCGGGCACGAAGCCGCAGTCGATGGAATCCACGTCGAAGGAAATATAGACCGCGTCGGCGTCCTTCCAGGCGAGTTCGAGCGCGATCTCCGCCGCCTTCTCCAGCCCGATCTTCTCGATATCGTCGATGGTCAGCACATTGGTGCCGCGCTTTCGCGCTTCCTGCACGCCATAGCGCGGCACCTGCCAGCCGCCAATGCCGAGCTGCACGAGATTTTTCGGCGAGACATTCGGCAGGTTGGTCGCCCAGTACCAGGGCGTGGTGTGCATGCGCTCGTCGAGATCCTTTTCCTGGATGTCGATATGACGGTCGAAGTGGATGATGCCGATGCGCTTGGACGTGCATTCGGCGATGCCGCGCACGCAGGGAAAGCCGATGGAATGGTCGCCGCCCAGCATCACCGGCAGAGCGCCGGAGGAGAAGACGTGGCTCACGCCTTTGGAGATCTGGTCGAAGCTCTTTTCGAGATTGGCGGGAATGGTGAACACGTCGCCGGCGTCGCACAGCGTCATCTGTTCGCGCAGGTCGACGCCCAGCTCGTAATTATAGGGGGTGTAGAGCGCGGAGATGCGCCGGATGCCCTGCGGCCCGAAGCGCGTGCCGGGGCGGTAGGTGGTCCCAGAGTCAAAGGGAATGCCGAGCACGGCGGCGTCATACTTGCCGACATCGCGGACATTCTCGACATAGGGCGCCTTCATGAAGGTGTTGATGCCGGCGAAATGCGGCAGCTCGCCGCGCGCGAAGGTGGGGATCGACTTGTCCGTGATCGAATCCGCGCCGGGCAGGCCCATGTCGAGCGCCCATTGCTGCTCCTTGCGCCAGCCATCCTCGGAGAGCTTTTCCTCGGCCTCCAGCGCCTTCCAGCCCTGCATGCCCCGGATTTCGAAATTGGGGTGATGAAGGCGCAGGCGCTGCGGTGCGGGGACGAGGCCGGCATAGCGGCGGGAACGGGTAGGGGAGCGGCGCATATCGTGTCTCCGTTCGTCGAAGGGCCTGACGGCCTTCGCGGGGAGACCCCGGCGCGGAAGCGAGAGGGTCTTCGCCGCGAATGCCGCCGCGCGAGCCTCCCGGGCTTTTGTCCCGCCGTGGACCGGGCACTGGCGGCGCGCCCGGCTGTCCCTCTCGGACCAGCACGCCACAGAGACGCGGCGCCGGAACCCTAGGGACATTTGCCCGAAGGGTAGAACGGTCCGCCCTCCCGTCAAAGCCCGTATGGCAGGCAGTTGCACCGGCGCGTTGCCGAGATTTTCGGCGCCGTGGCGCCGCCGCTCACGCTATTTGGTGCCGAAGATGCGGTCGCCGGCATCGCCGATGCCCGGCACGATATAGCCGTGGTCATTGAGGTGGCTGTCGACCGCCGCGGTATAGACCGGCACGTCGGGATGGGCGTCGTGCAGCGTCTTCAGCCCTTCCGGCGCGGCGATGAGGCAGACGAACTTCACCGATTGGCAGCCGGCCGCCTTGACCTCCGACACCGCCGCTGCCGCCGAATTGCCGGTGGCGAGCATGGGATCGAGCACGATGGCGGTGCGCTCGGAAATGTCGCGCGGCAGTTTCAGATAATATTCCACCGCCGCCAGCGAGACCGGGTCGCGGTAGAGCCCGACATGGCCGACGCGGGCGGCGGGCAGGATTTCCAGCATGCCCTCCAGAATGCCGCCACCGGCGCGCAGCACGGAGACCAGGCACAGCTTCTTGCCGGCGAGGATCGGCGCCTGCATCGTGGTGAGCGGCGTCTCGATTTCGATCGTCTCGGTCGGCATGTCGCGCGTCACCTCATAGGCCAGCAGCATGCTGATCTCGCGCAGCAGCAGCCGGAACTCGTTCGCCGGGGTGCGCGAGCGGCGCATCAGCGTCAGCTTGTGCTGGATCAGCGGGTGATCGACGACGACGGTGTTGGACGGCAGGGCGGCTTTCGGGCTGGTGGGGGCGTTCATCTCGGCGTCGTCCTCGCATGGTACTCAGGCGCGGCACGGTGCCCGCCCCCGTCACGCATTCACAATAGCGCGAAATCCGATTCAAGAAACGGACCATCCCGTCCGTTTTTTCGCGGCCGGGCGCATCGCCCCCCTTGCGGAAGCGGCGTTTTCACGCTCACATAGGTTGCTTCCAGGACGCCGGCGATGTCCGCCGGACTTGAAGCGAGCCCCCTATGTCCGTCAATGCCAGTGCAGGCGGTCGTTCCCGCAACCACATCGTCCTCACCTCTCATGGCGCGCCCACCGGCGTCGCGGCCGATGGCCCGGCGCTGAACTGGGGCGCGCCCGATCCGGCCCTGCGCGGGCCCGTGGTCGCCACCCTCACCGATCCCAAGCGCCGCAACGCCATCGGCACTCATGCCGGCGGCTATTCGGTCTATCGCGCGCTTGCCATCGCTGCCGGCGCCTTGCCGGCCGACTTCAAGGCCGACCTCACCAATACCGCGCCCTCCGACATTATCGGGCCGCATCCGCAATGGGGCGACCCCGCCAAGATCGTCTCGCTCGATCCGTTCGGCCACATGATCGGCGAAGCCTTTGGCGCCGAGGTCGCGGCCGGGCTGGACGTGCGCCCGAGCATCGCCATCACCCGCGCCCATATCGACATGCCGGAAATCCGCGACGCGCTGCGCGCCGGCCGGCTGAAGATCGACGGCGACATCATCGGGCCGAAGGGCGATGTGCGCGTGACCAAGGCGGCGATCGAGCCGGTCTGGTATCTGCCGGGCATCGCCGCGCGCTTCGGCGTCTCCGAGGGCGCGCTGCGCCGGGCGCTGTTCGAGCATACGGGCGGCATGTTCCCGGAACTGGTGACGCGCGGCGACCTCAAGGTGTTCCTGCCGCCCATCGGCGGCATGACGCTCTATCTGTTCGGCGACCCTTCCAAGATCGGCGACGGCGTCACCCCGCTCGCCTGCCGGGTGCATGACGAGTGCAACGGTTCGGACGTTTTCTCCTCCGACATCTGCACCTGCCGTCCCTATCTCGCCCATGGCATCGAAATGTGCGTGGAGATGGCGCAGAAGGGCGGCACCGGCCTCGTGGTCTATAACCGCAAGGAAGGGCGCGCACTGGGCGAGGTGACCAAGTTCCTCGTCTACAATGCCCGCAAGCGGCAGAAGGGCGGCGATCTGCCCGAAACCTATTTCAAGCGCACCGAATGCGTCGCCGGCGTGCAGGATATGCGCTTCCAGGAACTGATGCCGGACGTGTTCCACTGGCTCGGCATCTCGAAGATCGACCGTTTCGCTTCGATGAGCGACATGAAGTTCAATGCGCTCGCTCGCGCCGGCATTGAGGTGGTGGAGCGCGTGCCGATCCCCGCCGAGCTGATCCCGCCCGATGCCCGTGTCGAGATGGAGGCCAAGGTTTCCGCCGGCTATTACGGCGTCGGCTTCGACAGCCGGTTCGAGGAGACGCAGGGCCGCAGGCTGGAGGAGTAAAGCGCCCGCGCCTTTCCACCTTCGTCATCCCGGACATGGCGTAGCCATGAGCCGGGATCGCCTCCCATTTTCATGCGATCCCGAATCGGGCCGCCGGCCCGTCCGGGATGACAGCAAACGGAAGCACGTGCCGGATATGATCCCCCCCGAACTCGCCGCCCTGCGCTCGCCCGCCGCCGTGCGGGCCCGCAGCCACCAGGTGCTCGACCATGTGCGGGAGGGCCGCTCGCCGCATTTCACGCTCGATCTCGCCGCGCTCGACGCGGTGGCCGACTATGTGGCTGAGGTGACGCGGCAGGATTATCCCAGCCTCGACATTCCCTATCACAGCCGTTGGCGGCACTTCGATGCCGGCGGGGTGGCGCGCTGGGAGGCGCTCGCCCCGCGCCTTGAGGGTATGGACGCCGCCGAGCGGGCGCGCACGATGATCGACCTCGCCGTGGTCAGCGTGCTGCTCGACGCCGGGGCCGGGGACGCCTGGCGCTATCATGAAGACGCGACGGGGCTTTCCATCGGCCGCTCGGAAGGGCTGGCGGTGGCGAGCGTCAACATGTTCGCGGCCGGCGGCTTCTCGGCCGAACCCGACCGGCCTTTGCGCGCCGATGCCTCCGCGCTGATCGGTCTCGACGCGGCCACGCTCGGCCGGTTCTTCCAGGTGTCGGAGCAAAATCCGCTCGTGGGTCTCGCCGGGCGGGCCGCGCTGTTGAACCGGCTCGGCGCGGCGGTGGCGGCGCGGCCCGACATTTTCGGCCCGAGTGGCCGGCCCGGCGGCCTCTACGACACGCTCGCCCCGCAGGCGCGGATCGGCCGGCTGCCGGCGGAAGCCATCCTCACAGCGCTGCTCGATGGGCTTTCCGTCATCTGGCCATCGGGCCTTGAGGTGGCGGGGGTGGCGCTGGGCGATGTCGGGCGCCATCCGGCGGTGCGGGTGGAGGATCGTTCCGACCAGCTCGTGCCGTTTCACAAGCTGTCGCAATGGCTGACCTATTCGCTGCTGGAGCCGTTCGAGGCCTCCGGCCTCGCGATCACCGATCTCGACGCGCTCACCGCCTTGCCGGAATACCGCAATGGCGGGCTGCTGATCGATCTCGGTGCGGTTCTGCCGCGCCAGCCGCTCGACCCCGCGCACAAGCACGAGGTGACATCCGAGCTCGTGGTCGAGTGGCGGGCTCTGACCGTGGCGCTGATGGACCTGCTGGCCGACCGGGTGCGCGAGCGGCTGGGGCTCGATGCGTCGGAATTCCCGCTCGCCAAGCTGCTGCAGGGCGGTACCTGGAGCGCAGGACGACGCATCGCCGCCGAGCGGCGCCCGCCCGCCGGCCCGCCGCCGCTCGCCATCATCGCCGACGGCACGGTGTTCTGAAGGGGCCTACCCCCTCTCCCCGTCGGGGAGAGGGTTGGGGGTGAGGGGCGTAAAGAGGTGCCTGCCCCTCACCGACCCGCTTCGTGGGCTCCCTCTCCCCAATGGCGAGAGGGAGGGCGACGGACGAGCGGCTTCTGCCTCAATCCAGCTGCGCGCCGGACGCCTTCACGATCGGCGCCCATTTGGCGATTTCCTTCTTCACATGCTCGCCCAGTTCCTCCGGCGTCGAGCCGACCGAGACGGCGCTGAAATCCGCGAGGCGGGCCTGCACCTTCGGGTCGGCCAGCGCCTTGTTGGCGGCGGCGTTGAGCTTGGCGACCACGTCCGGCGGCGTGCCGGCGGGAGCGAAGACGGCGTTCCAGGTGTAGGTCTCGTAGCCCGGCACGGCTTCGGCGATGGCCGGCAGGTCGGGGAAGGAGGGCGCGCGCTTGGCCGTGGTCACGCCCAGCGCCCGCAGCTTGCCGGATTTGATGTGGCTGGTGGAGGAGGGGAGGTTGTCGAACATGATCGGCACCTGGCCGGAGAGCACATCGACCAGCGCCGGGCCGGCGCCCTGATAGGGAATGTGCTGCATGTCGACATCCGCCATGCTCTTGAACAGCTCGCCGGAGAGATGCAGCGGCGTGCCATTGCCCGACGAGGCGTAGGAATACTTGCCCGGGTCCTTCTTCAGCAGCGCGATCAGCTCCTCGGTCGTTTTGGCCGGGAAATCCGGGTTCACCACCAGCACGTTCGGCACTACCACCAGCAGCGACACCGGCGCGAAGCTGGTGACGGGGTCATAGGGCATCTTCTTGTACAGCGCCGGGTTCAGCGCATGGGTGGCGACCGTGCCCATGAGGATGGTGTAGCCATCCGGGTTCGCCTTGGCGACCTGCGCCGCGCCGAGATTGCCGCCGGCCCCGCCCTTGTTCTCCACCACCACTGGCTGGCCCAGCTCCGCCGCCATGCGCTCGGCGATCAGCCGGCCGACGAGATCGGTGGAGCCGCCGGCGGCGAAGGGAATGACCAGCGTCACCGGGCGGGTGGGGAAATCCTGCGCGGCGACCGGGCCGGCCGGGGCCAGCGCGACGGACAGCGCGGCAATAGCGGCGGCAAAAAAGGTGCGTTTCATGCGGCGTTTCCTCCTTCAGCGCGCCCCATGCGCGCGATGGGCCTCTGCGGACCCTTGGTGGGAGATAGAGTGCGACATCGCCGCGTCATGCTCAATCCGCCATCTGTCTGAGGCGATAGCGCGCGGGCGGACGCTAACTGGGCATCGGATGCGCGAACTGCCTGTTTGCTGGGCAGCGACAGGGGGCGTGCGGTAACGGGCTCCGCGTCCTGTCATCGGGGCGTCGGCGCGAGCGAGACGGGCCGGGATTCGCGGCAGGGTTGCCCCGGCTGGCATATCGCTTGCGTGACGAGCCGCCTGTTCGCAGCCGAAGGGGAGCCATGCCGACCACATGAGCAAAGGCGCCGAGATCGAACTCATCGACGTGACCAAGCGCTATGGGCAGGCCATGGCAGTGGACCACGTCTCGCTGAAGATTCCGGCCGGCACCTATTGCTGCCTGCTTGGCCCTTCCGGCTGCGGCAAGACCACCACGCTGCGCATGATCGCCGGCCATGAGAGCGTCAGCGAAGGCGACATCCGCCTCGGCCCCACCGTGGTCACGGACCTGCCGCCGGCCAAGCGCGGCACGGCGATGATGTTCCAGAGCTACGCGCTCTTTCCCCATCTCGACATCGTCGACAATGTCGCCTTCTCCATGAAGATGAAGGGCGTGGACAAGCCGACCCGCCGGGCGCGGGCGATGGAGATGCTGAAGCTGGTGCAGATGGAGCATCTGGCCGAGCGCCGCCCCGCCCAGCTTTCCGGCGGCCAGCAGCAGCGCGTGGCGCTGGCCCGCGCGCTGATTACCGATCCGCAGGCGCTGCTGCTGGACGAGCCGCTTTCGGCGCTGGACCCCTTCCTCAAGATCAAGGTGCGGCAGGAGCTGAAGAAGCTGCAGCTTCAGCTCGGCATCTCCTTCATTCACGTCACCCACAGCCAGGAGGAGGCGATGGCGCTCTCCGACCTCGTGGTGGTGATGAATGGCGGGCGGATCGAGCAGGCGGGCCCGCCGCGCGAGGTGTTCAACCGCCCCGCCACCGCCTTCGTCGCCCGCTTCATGGGCGACCACAATGTGATCGCCGGGCGGGTGACGCAGCTCGGCGGCGAGCAGGTGACGTTTGAAGTGCCGGGCGGCACCTCCTTCCGCGCCCCCACCGCGCCGGGGCTGGAGCCGGGCGCGCCGGTGGAGATCGCGGTGCGCACCGACCGGGTGACGCTCGGCGCCGGGGCGATGCCGGGGTGCGGCCTCACCGGTCTCGTGCAGAACATCGAATATCACGGCCAAAAGGTGCAGGTGGCGCTGGCCGCGCCTGGCGTGTCGGAATTCTCGGTTCAGGTGCCGGAAACCGCCTTCTTCGCCGCCCCGCTCAGCATCGGCGATGCCGTGCCGCTCGGCTGGACGCCGCAGGACGTTCACATCCTTCAGCCTTCGCCTTCCGCCTGACACCAGACACATCGGCGGCTCACCCCGCCGCACAACGCTCGGGAGACTGCAATGAGCAAGAAGACCACGGATCGCACCGGAGCCGCCGGCGCCAAGGGCGTCAGCCGCCGCGGACTGCTGAAAGGCGCGGCGGCGCTGGGCGGGCTTGCCGTCGGCGGGCAGGCGGTCACCGGCTTTCCCACCATCTGGGCGCAGAACCCGATCACGCTGCGCCAGTTCGGCACCGGCGTGTCGAACCTCAACGCCATCGCCGAGAAGTGCAAGGCGGATCTCGGCATCACCCTGCAGATGACCGCGCTCGATTCCGACGCGGTGTCGCAGCGCGTGGTGACGCAGGCCAATTCCTTCGATATCGCCGATATCGAATACTGGATCTGCAAGAAGGTGTTCGCCGCCGGCACGCTGCAGCCGATGGATGTGAACAAGATCAAGTATTACGACCAGATCGTGCCGATCTTCACCACCGGCAAGCTGACCCCGGAGTCGAAGATCGCGCAGGGCACCGCGCCCAACACGGTCGGCTTCGTCGAGGGACCGGATTCCAAGAAGTTCGCCCCGGCGCCGACCCAGTGGATGACGCTGATCCCGACCATCTACAATGCCGACACGCTGGGAATCCGCCCCGATCTCGTCGGCCGGCCGATCAAGAACTGGAAGGACATTCTCGACCCCGCCTTCAAGGGCAAGACCTCGATCATCAATATTCCGTCCATCGGCATCATGGACGCGGCGATGATCTGCGAGAGCGCCGGCATCATCAAATATGGCGACAAGGGCAACATGACCAAGGCGGAGATCGACACCACGATCGATTTCCTGATCAAGACCAAGAAGGCCGGCCAGTTCCGCGCCTTCTGGAAGACCTTCGACGAGAGCGTGAACCTCATGGCCTCGGGCGAGGTGGTGATCCAGTCCATGTGGTCGCCGGCGGTGGCGGCGGTGCGCTCCAAGGGCGTTGCCTGCGTCTACCAGCCGCTGGAAGAAGGTTATCGCGCCTGGGGCGGCGGCCTCGGCATCGCCAAGCACCTGAAGGGCGCGCAGCTCGACGCCGCCTATGAATACATCAACTGGTATCTCTCCGGCTGGGTCGGCGCCTATCTCAACCGGCAGGGCTATTATTCCGCCGTGCTCTCCACCGCCGAGAAGAACATGACGCCGGACGAATGGGCGTTCTGGATGCTCGGCCAGCCGGCCAAGGCCGACATCCTCTCCCCCGAGGGCAAGGTGATGTACACGGCCGGTGCGGTGCGCGACGGCGGCTCGTTCGAGCAGCGCATGGGCGCGGTGGCCTGCTGGAACTCGGTCATGGACGAGGACCGCTACATGGTCCGCCGCTGGAACGAGTTCATCGCCGCGTGAGGCAAAGGTGGTTGCGAGAGGCGCCTCCGGCTCCCTCTCCCCGTGGGGGAGAGGGCTGGGGTGAGGCGCCTCTCCGGTGCCGCCGCATGCTCCCCTCACCCAACCCTCTCCCCGACGGGGAGAGGGCTTTCGTCCCGGACGTTCGCTCACCGGAAGCCCCCGCATGACCCTCTCCCGGATCGCGCCCTATCTGCAGGCCACGCCGCTGACGCTGATCCTGGCGGCGTTCCTGGTGCTGCCGATCGCCACCATCGTGATGGTGAGTTTCTGGGACTATGACTCGATCCAGATCTTTCCGGCTTTCGTCTTTACCAATTACGAGGAGACGATCACCTCGCCGGTGACCTGGAGCACCTATCTCAACACGCTGAAATACACCGTCATCGTCTGGGCGGTGACGCTCGTCGTCGGCTTCTGGGTCGCCTATTACCTCGCCTTCCACATCCGCTCGGCGACCATGCAGATGGTGCTGTTCCTCATCTGCACCATCCCGTTCCTGACCTCGAACATCATCCGCATGATCTCGTGGATTCCGTTCCTCGGCCGCAACGGGCTCCTGAACCAGTCGCTGATGTCGATGGGCGTGATCGATCAGCCGCTGGAATTCCTGCTGTTCTCGGATTTCGCCGTCGTGCTGGCCATGGTGCATCTCTACACGCTGTTCATGGTCACCCCGATCTTCAACACGCTGATGCGCATCGACCGGGCGCTGATCGAGGCGGCGCGGGATGCCGGTGCCAGCGCCTTCCAGATCCTCACCAATGTCATCATCCCGCTCGCCAAGCCCGGAATCGCCATCGGCTCGATCTTCGTGGTGACGCTGGTCATGGGCGACTTCATCACCGTGCGGTTCATGTCCGGCGGCCAGTCGGCCTCGGTGGGGCTGATGATGGCGAACCAGATCGCGCTGCTGCAATACCCGGCGGCGGCGGCGAACGCGGTGATCCTGCTGGTGCTGGTGCTGCTGCTGGTCGCCGCCATCCTGCGCATCGTCAACATCCGCAAGGAGCTGTGAGATGGTCGGCATGTCCAATCGCTGCCGTCATGCCGGCCGGAGGCGAAGCCGGAGAGCCGGGATCCTTCCCGAAATGGGGCACGCGATCCCGGATACGGCCTGTTGGCGGTTCCGGGATGACGAGGATGGGAGGCCAGGCCCGCTGGGCAGGGAGACGCAGCCATGACTTCAGAAAAGCGCGGCCCCGGCTTCTACGTGCTCACCGCCTTCTTCATCCTGTTCGTGCTGTTCCTGTACGGGCCGCTGTCGACCATCTTCATCCTGTCCTTCCAGGGGCCGAATGGCGGGCTCACCTTCCCGATGAACGGGGTGTCGCTGCGCTGGTTCGAGAACCTGCTGTTCGAGCAGCAGGCGGTGGGCGATTTCGGCGGCGCCTTCTCGCGCTCGCTCCTTCTCGGCCTGATGACCATGCTGACCACGGTGGTGGTCTCGCTGCTGGCGGGGCTGGCCTTCCGCCGCCGCTTTCTCGGCAGCGGGCCGCTGTTCTACCTGACCATCGCCAGCCTGATCGTGCCCTCGATCCTGATCTCGCTCGGCATCGGTCTCGCCTTCAACGTGTTCGGGCTGGAGCCGGCCTGGTATTCCTCCGGTTTCGGGGCGCACCTCACCTGGACGCTGCCCTTCGGCCTGCTCATCATGTTCGCGGTGTTCAACCGCTTCAACCCGGCCTATGAGGAGGCCGCGCGCGACCTTGGCGCCAGCCCGTGGCAGACCTTCGCCCATGTGGTGTTGCCGATCATTCTGCCGAGCCTCATCGGCGTCGGCCTGTTCGGCTTCACCCTCTCCTATGACGAATTCGCCCGCACGCTGATGACCTCGGGCAGCTTCAACACGCTGCCGCTGGAGATCTACGGCATGACCACCAATGTCACCACGCCGGTGCTCTATGCGCTGGGCACGGTGACGACGCTGTTCTCGCTCGCGGTGATCCTCATCGCGCTGGCGACCATCGCCGTGCTGCGCAAGCGCCGCGCCCGCCGGCTGGCGGGGTGAGCCGGCGTCTCACGCGATCTCGCGCGAGCGGGTGCGCAGGGCCGCGGACGCGGTTTCCAGATGATGCGTCGAGGCGGCAATGGCATCCATGCTGCGGGTGATCGTTCCCACGCTCTTTGCCGCCTCCTGCATGCTCAGCGACATGTCGCGCGCCACCGCCGATTGTTCCTCCACCGCGCCGGCAATGCCGGTCGAAATCGCATCAATGTCGCCGATGCGCTGACCGATGGCGGCGAGCGCCTGCGCGGTCTGCCGCGTGCAGTCCTGAATGGCGGCGATCTGCGCCGTGATCTGGCCTGTGGCGTCCGCCGTCTGGCCGGCGAGCTCCTTCACCTCCGTCGCCACCACCGAGAAGCCGCGCCCGGCCTCGCCCGCCCGTGCCGCCTCGATGGTGGCGTTCAGGGCGAGCAGATTGGTCTGGCCGGCGATTTTGGTGATCAGATCGATGACGAGGCCGATGCGCTGGGCGGTGTCGGTGAGGGCGGTGACGACCTCGTGCGCGCGTGTGTTCTCCGCCACGGCGCCGCGTGAATTTTCCAGCGCCACCGCGACCTGCCGGCTGATTTCGCTGATCGAGGCGGAGAGTTCTTCCGCGCCGGAGGCTACCGCATTGATCCCGACGGATGTCTGCTCGGTCGCCTGCGAGGCGGTGGCAGCCTGATGGCTGGTGTCGCTTATCTCGCGCGTGATGCGCTCGATATCCGTGCCGATCAGGCCCTGCAACGCTTCACGCTGCTGTCGCCGCACCACCTCGGCGGTGGTGTCGGTGGCGAACTTCACCACCTTGGTCAGTGTCCCGGTGGCATCGAACACCGGATTGTAGCTGGCCCGGATCCACACATCCCGCCCATCCTTGGCGATACGGCGGAACTCGCCGGCCTGGAAGGTTCCCCGCCGCAGCTCGGCCCAGAAACGGCGATAAGCGGGTGTGTCGCGCTCCTGCGGCGGTACGAAGAGCGAGTGGTGCCGGCCTCGGATCTCGTCGAGCGTGTAGCCGAGCGCGTTCAGAAAATTTGCGTTGGCGTCCAGCACATGGCCGTCCGGCGTGAAATAGATGAGGGCCTGCGAGGTGTTGGCGGCGCGGATCAGGCTCTCATACTCCGCCTCTCGCGCCTTCTGCGCCGAGACATCGGAGGCGAACTTGATGACCTTTACCACTTTGCCGCGCACGACGATGGGATTGTAGGTCGCCTGGATGAAGACGGAGCGGCCTTCTTTGGTCACGCGGTGGAATTCAGCCGATTTGAACGCGCCACTCCGCAGATCGTCCCAGAACGCGGCATAGGCGTCGCACGCGCGCTCGTCCGGGCGAACGAACAGCGTGTGCGGCTTCCCCGCAATCTCCGCCAACTCATAGCCCATGAGCGTGAGAAAATTCGCATTGGCGGTGATCACCCGCGCGTCCGGTGTGAATTCGACGACGGCGAGCGAGCGGTCGAGGGCTTCGAGGGTCCGAAGGGCGTGGCGGTTCGACAGCAGGTGCATTCAGCGCTCTCCACATCGCCGCCCGCGTGCGGCGATTGCGTTTCGCTAGAAGGCGAGGCTTGCTTCAGGATTGCGCGCGGTGGGCCTCACGCGACTTTGGCTATCGCTCCACGGGCGATTTGCTAGGATGTCGCAGCGGCTCCCAAGAGCCGCTCGCCGCGCCGAGAGGTGCGTGGCGTTGTGCTTTCGGGAGCTCCCAATGCGAAGCGTTCTCTTTCTCTCTGCCGCGCTGGTTCTCGGCATTGCCTCGGCGCAGGCGCAGGAAAACCCGCGCTCCACCACGATGAGCTGCGCGCAGGTGAACGCGCTGGTGCAGCAGCGCGGCCAGGTGGTGTTCGACACGGGTGGCGGCAATCTCAGCCGCGTCGTCTCCAATCCCAGCCTGTGCATGGCTTCCGACGACGGTGCGCCGAGCTGGATTCCCTCGCAGGACCAGAGCCAGTGTCTTGCCGGCTATCATTGCCAGGAGCGCGAGGGCCACGGCAACTGAGTTGGGCGTCAGCGCGCGCGCCGGGTGAGCGCGCGCTGCACCTCGGCGAGCGCGAGGTCGACGGTGACGGCGAACAGTGCCACCAGCACCGTGCCCTGCAGCACATAGGCCGGATTGCCGCCTGACAGTCCGTCAATGATCGGCGAGCCCAGCGTCAGCGCGCCGACCGTCGAGCCGATGGTGGCCGTGCCGATGCCGATCGTCACCGAAGTGCGGATGCCGGCAAAGAGGATCGGCGCCGCCAGCGGCAGTTCGATCCGCCACAACCGGCCGGCGGGCGAGAAGCCGCTGCCATCGGCGGCCTCCAGCACCGGCGCCGGCACGCTGCGAAGCCCCGCCATGCCCGCCCCCATCACCGGCAGAACGCCATAGAGCACCAACGCGAAGGCGGTGGGCAGGGCCCCATAGCCGAGGCTCGGCACGGCAAGCGCCAGCACGGCGACGGGCGGAAAGGTCTGGGCAAGCGCCCCCAGCCGGTCCAGCGTTCCCGCATAGGCGCGGCCCATCGGCCGGGTGGCGAACAGCGCGGCGGCGATGCCGAGCGTGATGGCGACAAGGCTCGCCGCGCCGGTCAGCAGCGCATGCGCGGCGACGAGTTCAGGGAAGCTGGCGCGGCTGTAGACGAGACGCGTGCCCGGCGGAAACAGAAAGCCGAGATGTGGGGCGAGCGCGTCCATATTGAGGGTGAGGGCAAGGAACGCCGCTCCGACCCAGAGCACCGGCCGGCGGGCGATCCACGCCGCCGCCGCCATCGCGGGCGGTTGCCTCATGGCCGGACCAGATCGGCAAGGGTGAGCACGCCGGGCTGCCCGTCGGGGGAGCGGCGGACCGGCAGCTGCGCGCGGCCTTCCGCCACCATGCGGGCCAGGGCCTCTTCCAGTGTCGCCCCGGCGGCGATCGGCGCGCCGTCGACCGCTGGCGGCGGGGCGGTGAAATCGGCGCGGTCGCCGACGCACAGCGCTTTGAGCCGGTTCAGCCCCAGCAGCGGCCCGCCGAAGAAGCGCGCCACCTCCTCGCTCGCGGGGTGGGCAAGTACCTGTGCCGGCGTGCCCGTCTGCAACAGGCGTCCCTGGTGCAGCACGGCGAAGGTGCCGCCGAGGCGGATCGCTTCTTCCACATCATGGGTGACGAGCAGGATGGTGGTGCCGGTGCGCCGCTGGATGTCGCGCAGGCTGTCCTGCAGGCCGCGCCGGGTCGGCGGGTCGACGGCGCCGAACGGCTCGTCCATCAGCAACACTTCGGGATCGCCGGCCAGCGCCCGCGCCACGCCGACGCGCTGCTGCTGGCCGCCGGAGAGTTCGTCCGGGTAGCGGTGGGCATGGCTTTCGGCCGGCAGGCCGACGAGGTCGAGCAGTTCGGCAACCCTGTCGCGGATCCGCGCCGCCGGCCAGCCGAGAAGCGTCGGCACGGTGGCGACATTGCGCGCCACGGTCCAGTGCGGGAAAAGACCAACAGACTGAATGACATAGCCCATTCGCCGGCGCAGTTCGACCGGGGGGAGTGTGGCGATGTCGGTGCCGTCGACGAGGATGCGCCCGGCATCGGCCTCCAAAAGCCGGTTGGCGAGGCGGAGCAGGGTCGACTTGCCGGAGCCGGACGTGCCGACCAGCGCGCAGAGCGTGCCGCGCGGCACGTCGAGCGTGACCTCGTCCACGGCGGATACCGCGCCGAAGCGCTTGGAAACGGCCTCGAACCGGATCATGGCCGGGGCCTCCGCACGAGGAAAAGTGCGAGGCCGCGCAAGGCGGTATCGGCGATCAGCGCGAGGGCGATGGCCGAGAGCGCGCCGAGCAGCACGAGGTCGGCCGCGGTCTGCCCCAGCCCCTGGAAGATGAAGGTGCCGAGCCCGCCGGCGCCGATCAGCGCCGCCAGTACGGCGAGGCCGATGAGCTGCACCAAAGTGAGGCGCAGCGTCTGCAGCAGCGTCGGTAAAGCAAGCGGAATCAATATGTTACGCACGATTTGGACCTGTGTCATGCCCATGCCGCGCGCCGCTTCCACCACGTCTGGCGGGACGCTGGAAAGCCCGGCATGGACGCCGCGCGCGACCGGCAACAGGCCATAGAGCCCCAGCGCGAGGATGGCGGGCGTCGCCCCGATGCCGGAAATGCCGAGCTGGCGCAGGCCGGGCACGAGTTCGGTGAGGAGGACGATGGGACCGATGAGGAGGGCGAAGAGAGCGAGCGAGGGGATGGTCTGGACGATGTTGAGCACGGCGAACACCGGCGCGGCCCGCCCCGGCCGGCGATAGGCCATCAGCCCGATCGCCCCGCCGGCGAGGAGCGCCAGGGCCAGCCCCGCCCCGGTGAGCTGGAGATGGCGCAGCACCTCGTCGAGATAGGCCTGCTGGCGCACCGCATATTCGCGCGCCAGTGACAGCGGGGCGAGGGTGCCGCTGGCGAGCAGCGCGGCGAGGCCGGAAAGCGTCGCGAGGGGCGGCACGGCCTTGCCGGCACGGCCCGGCGCCCGCTCGGCGCGGTCGGCGAGCAGCAGCAGCCCCGCGACAAACACCACCCAGAAGCCGGCGCCGAGCGACACGCGGGTGAGCGGCCCGGCGGCGACGGCCTGTTCCCCGGCCGCCTGCCCCGCCAGCGCCAGCGCCGCCAGCATCAGCGCGCCGGCACACAGGCCGAGCAGGGCCGGCTGGGCGGGGAGGGCGGGGCGCAGCGCCAGCGCGGCGATCCCCGCCAGCAGCGCCAGCATGGCAAGGGTCGGCCCGAGCCCCGCCGCGTCCCACAGCGGCAGCGGGGCTCCCGACAGCAGTCGGTTGGGCGCCACCACGACGAAGCCGCAGGCGAGCAGCGCCGCGAGGGCGACGGCGGCGAGCAGCAGGGGCAGGGCCTCGACCCCGGCCGCCGCGGGCGACAGGGGCGCCGGCGCGCGGCCGGCGAGGCGTCTCACCCGAGCAGCCCCTGCGCCTTCAGATAGGCCTCGGCGACGGCGCCGGCATCTCGGCCTTCAAGCTGCACCTGCGCGTTCAGCTGCTGCAGCGTCGGCAGGGTGAGGCCGGCAAAGGCCGGCGCGAGCTTGGCGGCGATCTCCGGATGGGCGTCCAGCACGCCTTTGCGGATCACCGGCGCCGGCTGATAGACCGGCTGCACGTGCTTGGTGTCGGCCATCACCTTGAGATCGAGCGCGGCGATGGCGCCGTCCGTGCCATAGACCATGGCGGCATTGACCCCGGAGGTGCCTTCCGCCGCCGCCTTGATGGTGGCAGCGGTGTCACCGCCCGAGAGCACCAGCAGCTGGTCGCCCGACAGCTTGAAAGCGTAAGCCTGCTGGAAGGCGGGCAGCGCCGCCGCGCTTTCCACGAATTCGGCCGAGGCGGCGAGCTTCACCTTTCCGTCCTTGGTCCAGCGGGCGAAATCCTCCAGCGTCGCCAGCTTCTCGCGCGCCGCGACATCGCCGCGCACGGCGATGCCCCAGGTGTTGTCCGCCGGGGCTGGGGCGAGCCAGACGAGGCCGTTGGCGGCGTCGAGATCACGGGCCTTTTCATAGGCGGCGGTGGCGTTCTTCCACAGCGGATCATCCGCCATGGCGAAGAAGAAGCCGGCATTGCCGGTATATTCGGGATAGAGGTCGATCTCGCCCGCCAGCAGCGCCGTGCGCACGATCTTGGTGGGGCCGAGCTGCAGCCGCCGCGTCACCGGAATGCCGGCATGTTCCAGCACCAGCGCGATGATGTTGCCGAGCACCGCGCCTTCCGTGTCGATCTTGGACGCGACCACGACAGGCGCGGCGGCGCGGGCGGCGGTGCCCGGCAGGAGTGAGGCCGCCGCGAGGGTGGCCAGAAGACCGCGCCGGCTGATGGATGTGACCATGAAATCCCCCGCTGTCACTGGTGTCGAGATGCAGCCGACAAAAGCCGGCGCGGGCACGATAGTTCCACCCCTGCGGCGAGGGCCGCGCTGAGAGGGGTTCAGCTCTTCATCTTCTGCAGCGCCTGCGCGCAGCCCACCGACATTTCCTTGCTGTGCGCCTTCAGGCACTGCATCACCCGGCCGCCGCCCGGCTGCACGGTGGGGCACAGCCGCTTGATGTCGGCCTGGCAGTATTTGGCGAGATCGTTCTGCGGCGCCTGAGCCTGCGCGGCGGTGCCGGCGGCAAGGGCGGTCAACAGCGACATTGTGAGAACAACGGCGCGCATGGGGGGCTCCCTTCCCTGGCTGATCGTCTTGCGCGATCCCGCTCACTGTAGAGCGGATGCGCGCCGCATTGAATGGCGAAATTGGGCGTCGCGCCGCTCGCGCGGGCCGCCCGGCACTGCGGAAGGAAACACTTGGCCGGCTGAGGCGTTCTCCCCGACCCCGCGTGCAACCCTGCGCGCCCTCCCGCCCTTTCGGATCGCTTCCATGACCGACGCGCCCGCCCGCCTTCGCATCGGCTACCACGCCTCGCATGAGCAGTTCGCGCCGAGCGATCTGCTCGGCTGCGTCCGCGCCGCCGAACAGGCGGGTTTCGCGGCCGCCATGTGCTCGGACCATTTCGCCCCGTGGAGCGTGCGCCAGCCGCATTCCGGCTTCGCCTGGAGCTGGCTCGGCGCCGCGCTGGCGACCACCTCGCTCTCCTTCGGCGTGGTGACGACGCCGATCGGCCGCCGCTACCACCCCGCCCTCACCGCCCAGGCGGCGGCAACGCTGGCGGAGATGTTTCCCGAGCGGTTCTGGCTGGCGCTCGGTTCCGGCGAGGCGCTGAACGAGCGCGTGACCGGCCAGCGCTGGCCGGCCAAGGCGGAGCGCGACGCGCGGCTGCGCGAGTCGGTCGACATCATGCGCGCCTTGTTTGCCGGCGAAACGGTGAGCCGGCGCGGAGGGCTGATCGATGTCGAGGAGGCCCGGCTCTACACCCGGCCGAACGTGCCGCCGGCCTTCATCGCCGCCGCGCTGACGCCGGAGACGGCGCGCCGCGCGGGGGCATGGGCGGATGGGCTCGTCACCATCAACCAGCCGGCGGAGCGGCTGCGGGCGATCCTCGACGCCTTCCGCGAGGGCGGCGGCGAGGGGCGCCGGCTGGTGCTGCAGGTGCATGTCTCCTACGCGCCGACACAGGAGGAGGCGCGCGCGAATGCCCATGACCAGTGGCGCTTCAACACGCTGTCGTCCTCGGTCGCGGCGGAACTGAAACTGCCCGAACAGTTCGACGCCGCCACACGTCTGGTGCGCCCGGAGGACCTCGACGAGAGCATCCTCATTTCCGACGATCCCGGCTGGCACGCGGCGCGGCTGGCGGATTATGCCGAACTCGGCTTCCACGACATCTACCTTCACAATGTCGGGCTAAACCAGTCGGCGTTCATTGAGACGTTCGGCGCCCGCGTGCTGCCGCAATTGCGGCGCGGGGCCTGACCAAACCTGACCAAGCCCAAGGGAGGCGCGGATGGCGCAGACACGCTGGTGGCAGCGCGGGATTTTCTATCAGGTCTATCCCCGCTCGTTTCAGGACAGCAATGCCGACGGCATTGGCGACCTCGACGGCATTCGCGCCCGGCTCGACCATCTCGTGACGCTGGGCGTCGACGCGGTGTGGATCTCGCCGATCTTCCCCTCGCCCATGGCCGATTTCGGCTATGATGTCGCCGATTATTGCGGCATCGACCCGATGTTCGGCGATCTCGACGCCTTCGACCGGCTGGTGGCGGAGGTGCATGCGCGCGGGCTGAAGATCGTGCTCGACTTCGTGCCCAACCACACCTCCGACCAGCACCCCTGGTTCGCCGAGAGCCGGGCCGCGCGGGACAACCCCAAGCGCGACTGGTACATCTGGCGCGATCCCGCGCCCGATGGCGGGCCGCCGAACAACTGGATGAGCAATTTCGGCGGGCCGGCATGGACGCTCGATCCCGCCAGCGGCCAGTATTACTACCACGCCTTCCTCAAGGAGCAGCCGGACCTCAACTGGCGCAATCCGGCCGTGCGGGCGGCGATGCACGACGTGCTGCGCTTCTGGATGGCGCGCGGGGTCGACGGTTTCCGCGTCGACGTGATCTGGCACCTGATGAAGGACCCGGAATTCCGCGACAACCCACCCAACCCGGAATATGCGCCCGGCGACGGCGACATCCGCCGCTTCCTGCAGACCCGTTCCACCGACCAGCCCGATGTTCACGACATCATCGCCGAGCTGCGCGCCGTCATCGACGAGTTCGAGGACCGGGTGCTGATCGGCGAGATCTACCTGCCGATCGACCGGCTGGTGGCCTATTACGGCGAGAACCT
This sequence comes from Ancylobacter polymorphus, assembly GCF_030813495.1. Lineage (GTDB taxonomy): Bacteria > Pseudomonadota > Alphaproteobacteria > Rhizobiales > Xanthobacteraceae > Ancylobacter > Ancylobacter polymorphus. Next base: position 654,562 of record NZ_JAUSUI010000002.1, read on the forward strand.
GGAAGGCGCGCATCTGCCGTTCAACTTCCAGTTGATCCATGCCAGCTGGACCGCCCCGCAACTCGCGGCGCTGATCGCCGAATATGACGCGGCGGTGCCGGAGGGCGGCTGGCCGAACTGGGTGCTGGGCAATCACGACCAGCCGCGTATCGCCTCGCGCATCGGCGCGGCGCGCACACGGGTGGCGGCGATGCTGCTGCTGACCCTGCGCGGCACGCCGACCCTGTATTATGGCGACGAGATCGGCATGGAGAATGTGCCGATCGCCACCGAGGACGCTCACGACCCCTGGGAGAAGAACGAGCCGGGCCTCGGCCTCGGCCGCGACCCTGAACGCACGCCGATGCAATGGGACGCCTCGCCCCATGCCGGCTTCACCAATGGCCGCCCCTGGCTGCCGCTGGCGGCGGACTTCGCCACCCGCAATGTCGCCGTGCAGATGCAGCAGCCGACCTCGCTGCTGAACCTTTACCGCGACCTCATCGCGCTGCGCCGCGCCCATCCGGTGCTGCATGAAGGCACCTATCGCAAGATCACCGCGCTGGGGGATGTGCTGGTGTTCCTGCGCGAGAGCGCGGCGGAATGCGTGCTGGTGGCGCTCAACCTCGCCGGCAATGCGCAGGACGACATTCCCCTGCCGCCCGACACGCAGGGGCAGGTGCTGCTCTCCACCGAGCCGGGCCGCGCCGAGCGGGTGGAAGGCCACCTCTCCCTGCGGCCCTATGAAGGCGTCATCGTCGCGCTCGACGCGCGGGGCTAGAGCACGCGCCGATCAGCTTGCATCGCAAGCTGATCGGATAACGCGTTCTCTATCTTAGAGTTAGAGGGCGATTTACCGATCAGATTGATTCAATCTGATCGGATCGCACTCTAAAGCTCCGTGCGCCGATAGGCATAGTCGAGCCCGCCCATGCGGAACCAGCGATAGCCATAGGGTTCCAGGGTGAGCTCGTAGCGGCCCTTGGCGTCGCCCTGGGCGTGGTCTTCCGAGAGCAGGTTGACGAGCCGGTTCGGCTCGCCTTCCGGCGCCACCAGGGAGAAGCGGACGGTCACCCCCTCGGGGTGGAAATTGTGCAGGAACACGGCGACGTTGTTGCGCCACTCATAGCGCAGGCACAGCACGGCGTCGTGGCCGACATCCACCACCTCGAACGCGCCCCAGCCGATTTCCTGCGTCTCCTGCCGGGTGCGGATCATCCGCTCCATCCAGTTGAGGAAGGAGTCCGGGTCGCGCCGCTGGTCGGCGACATTGACCTGTTCCCAGCCATAGACGCCCTCGGAAATGACCGGCAGATAGGTCTTTTCCGCCGAGCTGAAGCCGCCCTGCTTCTCGTTCGACCATTGCATGGGCGTGCGGGCGCAGTAGCGCTCGGGCAGGCTGAGATCGTCGCCCATGCCGATCTCGTCGCCATAGCGCAGCACCGGCGTGCCGGGCAGCGAGAGCATGAGGCTGTAGGCCAGTTCCATCATCCGGCGGTCGCCCTTGAGCATCGGCGCCAGCCGGCGGCGGATGCCGCGGTCATAGAGCTGCATCGACTTGTCCGGCCCGAAGGCGGCGAACACCTCTTCCCGCTGCTTTTCGGTCAGCCGGCCGAGGTCGAGTTCGTCATGATTGCGCAGGAACAGGCCCCATTGCGCGGTGGCATAGTCCGGCCGCGTGGCATTGAGCGCCTTGACCAGCGGCTTCATGTCGGCGCTGGCGAGCGCGTAGAACAGCGACTGGTTGACCTGGAAATTGAACATCATGTGCATGCGGTCGCCGTCCTCGCCGAAATATTTCTTGTCGTCTTCGGGAAGGATGTTGGCTTCCGCGAGAATGATCGCGTCGCCGCGCCGCCACTGCAGGAATTCGCGGAAGGTGCGCAGCATGTTGAAATGCTCGACCGGCGTGCCGCCGACCTCCGCCCCCTTCTCCGCGATCACGAACGGCACCGCGTCCATGCGGAAGCCGGACACGCCGAGCTGCAGCCAGAAGCCCATGATGCGCAGAATTTCCGCCTGCACGTCGGGATTGGCGGTGTTGAGGTCGGGCTGGAAATCGTAGAAGCGGTGGAAATAATATTCCTTAGCCACCTTGTCATAGGTCCAGGTGGTTTTCTGCACCCCGGGGAAGACCATGCCCTCATGGGCGTTTTTCGGCTTCTTCTTCGACCACACATACCAGTCGCGATAGGGCGAGTTGGGGTCCGAGCGGGCGGATTTGAACCAGGGATGCTGGTTCGAGGTGTGGTTGACCACGAGGTCGATCAGCACCCGCATGCCGCGCTGCCGGGCGGCGTGGGTGAATTCGACGAAATCCCCCAGCGTGCCGTAGCGCGGATCGATGCCGTAATAATCGGCGACATCATAGCCGTCGTCGCCGCCGGGCGAGACCTGGAACGGCATGAGCCAGATGGCGGTGACGCCGAGGCCGTGGAGATAATCGAGCCGCCGCATCAGGCCGCGGAAATCGCCTGTCCCATCGCCGTTCGAATCCATGAAGCCTTCGACGGAAAGGCAATAGACGATGGCGTTCTTGTACCAGAGATCGGTGATCACGCGCGGCGCTCCCGGAAAGAAAGTCCCGGGGCGCAACGTTTCATGCGGCGCAAGCGTTCCTCGCGCGCCGTCAGGGCATCATGCGCATGTGCTGGTCGTAGAGGATCCAGATGGTGCCGGACACCATGATGAGCAGGATCAGCACGGTGAACAGGATGAGCAGGAGGTCGTCGCGGTGCGAGCGCTGAAGGTCGATGTGCAGGAAGTAGCGCAGATGCACCACCGCCTGCACCACGGCGAGCAGCCCCAAAGCGGCGAGGGCGGCGGCGCCGCTGAACAGATCGAACCACACCACGGCGAAGGCGCCGGTGGTCAGTACCAGCGCGAGAACGAGGCCGATCACATAGGAGCGGCGCTCATGGCCCTCGTCCTCGATGTCGCTGGCCGGCAAGTTGGCGGGAGCGCGGTTGCTCATGACACCACCCCGTAGAGGTAGACAAAGGTGAAGATGCCGATCCAGACCACGTCCAGCATGTGCCAGAACAAAGCGAGCCGCATCAGCCGCAGCTTCACCGCCGGGCTGAGGCCGAACACCACCACCTGCACCGCCATGACCGCCATCCACACCAGCCCCGACGAGACATGCAGCGCATGGGTGCCGGTGAGCAGGTAATAGGCGGAGAGGAAACCGCTGGTCTGCGGCGTGGCGCCGTGGGCGGTGACCATCACGTAATAATCGTGCAGCTCCATGCCCACGAAGCCGGCGCCGAGCAGGCCGGTGACGAGCAGCCAGCCGAGCACGCCGCGCCGGTTCTCGCGGTACTTCATCTCCAGCATGGCGAAGCCGAAGGCGAAGCTGGAGAACAGCAGCAGCAGCGTCTCCAGGAAGGCGGCGGTGAGGTCGAACACCTCGGCGGGCCGGGGGCCTTCGGCGATGCCCTGCACGCTCATCGCGGCATAGGTCGCGAACAGCACTGCGAACAGCACCAGATCGCTCATCAGGAAGATCCAGAAGCCGAACAGCACCTCTTCGGCGGCTTCGTGGCTTTCGGGATCGGTGCCGGCGAGATTGATGCCGGGATGGAGGCGTTCGGAAAGGCTCATCGCGTCACCTCCACGGCTGCGCCGGCGGCGAGGGCGCCGGCGCTTGCTTCCAGGCTTTCCGGGATGGCACGGCCCCGGTTCGCCGCCGTCATTTCCTGATCGCGGGTCACGCCCGGCGTGGCGCGCACGGCGGCGAGGAAGGCCTCGTTCGCCGCCTTCACCGTCGCTGCCGGCACGATCTCTTCCGTGTGCGTGGCGAAGGAGCGGGCGATCACCACTGCCCAGATGAGAACGAAGGAGACGATCACCAGCCACCAGATGTGCCAGACGAGGCCGAAGGCCCAGGCGCAGGCGAACAGGCCGATAAGCGGCGCGGTCGCGGTGTTGCGCGGTACCTCGATATCCTCATAGGCCGCCGGGGAGCGATAGGCGGTGCCGTCCTTCTTGGCTTCATAGAAGGCGTCGCGCGCCGTCACCTGCGGCAGCACGGCGAAGTTCCAGGCCGGGGGCGGGGAGGGGATCGACCATTCCAGCGCCCGCCCGTCCCAGGGGTCACCCAGCGGCGCCGCGAGTTCGGCCCGCCGGCGCACCGACACGACGATCTGCATCACCATGAAGGCAAAGCCGGCGAGGATCAGCGCCGCGCCGAGCATCGCAAGGGCGAACCAGGGCAGATAGTCGGGGTTGGACCAGGTGAAGGTGCGCCGCGTCGCCCCCATCATCCCGAGCCAGTAGAGCGGGAAGAAGGCCAGCAGGAAGCCGGGCGCGAAGCACCAGAAGGAGGCGCGGCCCAGCCCCTCATGCAGCCGGAAGCCGAACGCCTTGGGGAACCAGAACTGCACCGCCGCGAACATGCCGAACAGCACGCCGGGGATGATCATGTTGTGGAAATGCGCCACCAGGAACAGCGTGTTGTGGACCTGGAAGTCGATGCCCGGATTGGCCAGCAGCACCCCGGTCATGCCGCCGAGGATGAAGGTGAGCAGGAAGTTGATGTGGAACAGCATCGCCGTGGTGAGGCGGATGCGCCCGCCCACCATGGTGAGCAGCCAGTCATAGACCTTCACCCCCGTCGGTACGCCGATAATCATCGTGGCGATGCCGAAAATGGCGTTCACATTGGCGCTCTGGCCCATGGTGAAGAAGTGGTGCAGCCACACCGCGAAGGACAGCACGGCAATGCACATGGTGGCGTAGACCAGCGAGGTGTAGCCATAGATGCGTTTGCTGGAATAGGTGGCCACCACTTCCGACCACACGCCGAAGGCCGGCAGGATGAGGATGTAGACCTCGGGGTGGCCGAACAGCCAGAACAGATTGGCGTAGTTCATCATGTTGCCGCCGTCGCCATTGGTGAAGAAATGGAAGCCGGCATAGCGGTCGAGGGCGAGCATGATGGTGGCGGCGGTCAGCGGCGCCATGGCGAAGATCATCAGGATCGACGTGCATAGCGTCGTCCAGGTGAACAGCGGCATGCGGAACAGCGACATGCCGGGGCAGCGCTTCTTGTAGATGGTGACGGCGAAGTTGAGACCCGTGAGCGTCGAGCCGATGGAGCCGAGCGACACCGCCCAGATCCAGTAGTCGACGCCCTCTCCCGGGCTGAACTCGATGCCGGTGAAGGGCGGATAGGCGCTCCAGCCGCCGGTGGAGAACTGGCCCACCACCAGCGACACCATGATGAGCACCGCGCCCGCCATGGTCAGCATCAGCGAGATGGCGTTGAGCAGCGGGAAGGACACGTCGCGCGCGCCGATCTGCAGCGGCATGACATAGTTCATCAGCCCGGTGATGAACGGCATGGCGACGAAGAAGATCATGATCGTGCCATGGGTGCTGAACAGCTGGCCGAAATGATCCGCCGAGAGGAAGCCGCCGCCATCGGTGGCGGCAAGCTGCTGGGCGCGCATCAGCGCCGCCTCGATCACCGCGCGGGCGAACATCACCAGCGCGAGGACGATGTACATGATGCCGACCTTCTTATGGTCGACGCTGGTCAGCCAGTCGCGCCACAGCGGCACCCACCAGCCCTTCACCGTAAGCAGGACGACCGTGCCCAGCGCGCCGAGCACGGCGATGGAGCCGGCGCCCGAGGCGATGGCCTCGCTGAGCGAGGGATTCTCGATCATCCCGGCAAAGACGAAGGAGGTCCACTTGATCTGGCCGAAGATCAGCTCCCAATTCATTGTGCGGCCTCCGGCGTGTGGGCGTCATGCTGATGGGCGGCGGCCGGCGCAGCGGCGGCGGGCGTGCCCGTTCCCGCCGGCGCTTCGTGGCCCTGATGGCCCCCGGCCATGCCGGGCGCGAAGCTGGCGATGATCTGGTCGAACAGGCCCGGCGTGAACCGGCCATAGATGACGGGCTCGTTCACCACGGAAGGCGGCAGCAGCGCTTTGTAGCCGGCGGCGTCGAGGCCGGCCGGTTGCGCCTTGGCGCCAGTCACCCAGCTGGCGAAATCCTCCGCGCTCACCACGCGGGTGGTGAAGGACTGGGTGGCAAAGCCGAGGCCGTTATACTGGGTGTTGCGCCCGGTGAAGTCGCCGGTCGCGTCGGCGATGAGGTTGAGCTGGGTCTGCATGCCGGCCATGGCGTAGATCTGGCCGGCGAGGCGCGGAACGATGAAGGACTGCATCACCGTGCCGCTGGTCAGCTTCAGCGTCACCGGCCGGTCCTTCGGCAGCACCAGCAGATCGAGCGTCGCCACGCCCTGTTCGGGATAGAGGAACAGGAATTTCCAGTCGAGCGCGATCACCTCCACCACCAGCGGTGCGGGCCCGAGCGGGCGGTAGGGGTCGTTCTTCAGCGTGTGATTCCACAGTGCCGTGCCGAGCGCGGCCACCAGCGCGACCGGAATGCCCCAGATGAGCAGTTCCAGCCCCCAGTTGAACTCCCAGTCCGGGCGGTAGGTGCCCTTGCCGCCGCGCCGGTAGCGCAGCAGCACGAGGGGCAGGGCGACGAACATCGGCACGATGACGATGAGCATCAGCGCGCTGATCGTGCCGAAATGCGAGAGCTGCGCCGCCGCCACCGGCCCGGCGGGTTCGAGAAAGCCCGCGGCGGAGGCCGCGCATGGCATGGCCAGGGCCGTTACTCCGGCCATCAATCCCCTCAACCTCAACACGGCCCCCTTGCGACTGTCGCGCGCCTCTCATGTGAAGACATCGACCCGTTCCCCGCTTGCAGAAAAGCACGAAAGGCGACGGAATTCACCGTCCCCCGCGGAGCAGATTGCGGAAAAGTCATGACCGCCGGATGGCGGGGACGTGGCCGAGGGGGCGGCTCGCTCGCTCCGGCGGGGGAAGGGCGACTGTTCAATCCGGACAGGATGGCTATAATCGCGCGACGCAGCGTCACGTTGAAGGCAGGTTCTAGGTGCGACTTAGTCACTCTTTGCCGCGTGACAATAGACCCGGATTTTTACTGAATCCGAACTGGCGCACTCTTCTGTTCTCTTCGCGCCTCGCGGTGGCAGCCATCGTCGCGCTCGCCCTTGCTTACTGGCTTGAGCTTCAGGAGCCGCAATGGGCGATCCTGACCGTCTACCTGCTCACCCAGTCCTCGACCGGGGCGGCGCTGGCCAAGGGGGCGTTCCGCTTCCTCGGCACCATCCTCGCCGCGCTCTATGGCCTCACGGCCGTCAAACTGTTCTCGCAGGACCCGCTTCTCCTCGTCGGCAGCGCGATGGGCTGGACCTTCCTGTGCTATTACGGCGCCGCGCGGGCGCGCAATTTCACCGCCTATGGCTTCATGCTCGCGGGTTTCACCGGGCTGCTGGTGATCTTTCAGGGTGCGGCTGCGCCGGATGCGGCCTGGCTGGTGGCGCTGGACCGGGTGAGCGAGATCAGCATCGGCATTGCCTGCGCCACGCTCGCCGGCGCGCTGGTGGTGCCGGACCATGCCGGCACGCAGCTGCGTGGGCTGATGGCCACATCGCGCCGCGCCCTTGCCGCCCATTGCGCCCTCGCCCTGCGGGCGGCGAGCCCCGGCGCGCGGGTGATCGACGATCGCAACGCCCTGCTGCCGCTTCTGGTGAAGTTCGACGCGCTGCGCTCCTATAGCCGCTTCGAGGCGGTGGAGATGCGCGCCGACCGCGCCCGCATGGACGAGGTCACGCGCCGCTTTCTCGGCGTACTGGCGCAGGCGCGCCTGCTGCATCTGCGGCTCGCCGGGGGCGGCATGGCCGACACGCCGGAGCTTGCCCCGATGCGGGCGGCGCTGGAGCGGGCGGCGGCGGTGCTGGAGCGCCGCGCGGCGGCGCCTGCCCTGCCGGAGAACCGCGCAGGCTGCGCCGAACTGTCCCGCCTGCGCCGCGACCTCGCCGCCCTCGGCCGCCAGATCGCGCAGACGGAGCACGGCCTGCCGTTCGAGGCGCGGGCGGAGGCGGTGCTGATCTGCCGGCAGGCGGCGGAAATGCTGCGCGGCCTCGCGCTGCTGTTCGTGGCCGAAGGCGCGGTGTTTCGGCCGCAGCCCGCCGGCGCTGCGCCGAGCAAGGAGGCGCGGCGGAGCGCCCAGGCCTCCGCTGTCATGCAGGGCGCCCGGGCCGCGCTGGCGCTGCTGGTGTTCTGTGCCATCTGGTACGCCACGCAATGGGACCAGGGCCTTGCCGGCATCACCGGCCTCGCGCTGATGAACTATCAATGCGTGAACACTGACGATCCGGCCAAGCTCGGCTGGCCCTATTTGCGGGCGGTGGCGGCGGCGTGCCTCGCCGCCTATGCCACGATGGGCTTCATCTATCCCTGGCTCGAAGGCTTCGCGGCGCTGGCGCTGTTCCTGCTGGCGGTGCTGGTGCCGGCGGGGCTGCTCATCGGCACGCCGCGCTATGCCCGCGCGGCGGGCACGTTCACCATCTTCTATGTCGCGGCGGCAGCGACGGGGAATGTCTTCACCCCCGACCCGCTGGCCTTCGCCAATTTCTGCTTCGCCCTCGCCTTCGGCATGTTCGTCTGCCTCATGGTGGCGCGCCTCGTGCCGGTGACGGCGGAGGGCGCCCGCCGCCGCGTGGCGGCGCGCACGCGCGCGGCGCTTCTTCCCGACGTGGCACGCGGCCTGCGGCCCGCCGCGCCGGCGTCGCGCGAGATACTGGAATCGCTCGGCGCGCTGCTGCCGCAGATGTCGCTGGCGCGCCCCGCTCACGACATGCTGGCGCGCGGCCTTCTCGCCAGCGCCGCCAGCGCGTGGGAACTCGGGCGGTTGAGGCGGATCGCGGACAGCCCGGCTCTGCCGGAGCGGCTGCGCGGGACCATGCGCGACGGACTTGCCATTTTCGCCGCCGCTCCCGGCGGGCCGCCTCTGGCGGCTGAAGAGGCTCTGGCGCGGATCAGGTCCGCGCTGGCGGGGGAGGCGTGGCCGGAAGGCCCGGCCTCGCCGCTGCTGGTGGAGGCGGCGGCCAGCCTGTGCTTTCTGGAGGACCGGCTGAGTCGCGACCACGCCTTCCGCGCCTTCGTCTTTGGCGAGGAACGCGCATGACGTGGAATCCGCTGTTTCACACCCTCGATCTCTTCGGCTTCTACCTGCCGCCGGTGCTGCTCTGGGCGCTGGTGGCCCTGCTGCCCTTCTTCGCCCTGAGCCGGCTGGCGCAGGCATGCGGGCTCTACGCCTTCGTCTGGCATCGTCCGCTGTTCGATGCCGCACTTTATGTGATCGTCCTGGTGGCCCTCACCCTCGGGCTGCCGCTGCTGACAGGAGGGCCGGCATGAGCGGGCGCAGCGTGATCCGTGTCGCGGTGACGGTGGCCACCGTCGCCGTCGCCGCCTTCGCCGGGTGGCAGTTCTGGACCTATTACCTGCTCTCGCCCTGGACCCGCGACGCGCGGGTGCTGGCCGATGTGCTGCGCGTGGCGCCCGATGTGTCGGGCCTCATCAGCACCATCCATGTGCGCGACAACCAGACGGTGCAGAAAGGCGACCTCCTGTTCGAGATCGACCCGGAGCGGTTTCAGGCCGCGCTGAACCTCGCCCGCGCCGATGTGGCGATGAAGGCGGAAGCGGCAGCGCTGGCGCAGGAAAATGCCCGCCGCTTCCAGACACTGCAGCGCGAGGACAGCCCGGGCTTTTCCATCGAGGCCGGCGAAAGCATGCAGACCCGCGCCGCCGAGGCGGCGGCGGCGCTGCGTGTGGCGCAGGCTGAGCTGACCATCGCGGAAATCAACATGCGCCGCAGCCGCGTGCATGCGGCGGTGAGCGGCTATGTCACCAACCTGACCGCCGTCGCCGGCGACTTCGCCACGGCGGGGCAGGGGGTGCTGGCGATCGTCGATTCCAGCTCCTTCTATGTCTATGGCTACTTCATGGAAACCAAGGTTCCGCAGATCAGGATAGGCGCCCCGGCCAAGGTGGAGCTGATGGCGGGGAACCTTGTGCTGGACGGGGTGGTGGAAGGAATGGCGCGCGCCATCGCCAATCCCGACGATGCGGCCGGCCTGCTGGCGCGGGTCGATCCGCAGTTCAGCTGGATCCGTCTGGCCCAACGTCTTCCCGTGCGGATCAAACTTGAAGCGCTGCCGCCCGATGTGCGCCTCGCCGCCGGCATGTCGGCGACGGTGGTGATAAAGCCGGCGGAAGCGGCGCCCTGAAGCAATTCCCGCAAAAGCGCAGAGCGGTTTTGCGACCGGAATTGCGCAGAGTCAGAGAGCTAGAGCAGGTCCGATGAATGTGAATTCACCGAACCTGCTTAGCCCGCCTTGAAGGCGCTGACCGGCGCCCACGGCGGGGCGGATTTTACCTTGGAACAAGGGTGCGGGGCTTCGGTTGGTTCAGCGGGGGGCGAAATCCAGGAAGGAGATTTCCCCATGGCGAACCAGCAGCACAGCGGCGGTTCCGGCAACTTTGCCAATGATCGCGACAAGGCGAGCGAAGCCGGCCGCAAGGGTGGCGAGAATTCGCATTCCGGGCAGCACAGCCAGTCCGGCGGCGATCAGCGCCAGCACGGCGGTTCCACTGACAATCCCGGCAACTTCGCCAATGATCGTGAGAAGGCGAGCGAAGCCGGCCGCAAGGGTGGCGAGAATTCGCATTCCGGGCAGCACAGCCAGTCCGGCGGCGATCAGCGCCAGCACGGCGGTTCCAC
>NZ_JAUSUI010000003.1 GCF_030813495.1 Ancylobacter polymorphus
TGTGCTGATCTCGCTCACGGACGCCTCCTCCAGTGGTGATGAACACATCCACTCTGACACATCGATGCCGTCAGGGGGCGTCCACCCCATCGCTTTTGGGCCGCGGCTGTTGCCAGATCAATGACCGAAATGGGGCGCAAAACGAACGTCGCTGAAAGAGCAATCGAAGGGGTCAACTTCAGCTGCCCCCCTCCTTCTCCGGTCCCCCAACATCCTCCACGATCTCCTGCCGCAGCTGTGGCCCCTTCGCGAGACGCCGACCGAGCGCGCTTGTGTAGGCTGCGTAGCGCTCGGAGAGCTTGGCCCGCGCGGCCTGGGCGGCGGGTTCGGGCAGCGCGGGGGTGGTGGCGAGCCAGAAGCGGATGAAGGTGGCGAAGGCCTCGGTCGAGATGCCGAGATCGCGCTCCAGCCGCGCGAGGCGGCGATCAATCTGGCCGAGGCGTCTGGCAAGAGCTGCCTCCTGGCGCTCGGCGCTGTCGGGGGACAGGAAGGAGGCGATCGCGGCCTGGGCAATCAGGGACATGGACTGGTCGCGCTGGGCGGCATAGTGCGCCAGCATGTCCATGATGTCGGGCTCGAGATAGACGGAAATCTGCGCTTTCTTCGTGCGACCTGCCATGGCGATCACAGCTCCATGCCGTCGTTGGGAGTTAGGCTGACCTGTCGGGCCACGCCTTGCATCAGTCCGGTCATGCGCCGGTTCCGGGCGGGGACGCCGTCCATCTCGTCGTCGCGATCCAGACCGAACTCGAACTCGTTCTCGATGGGCTGGCTTTTCTCGACCGGCTTGACGCGGCTGAGCTCGGGCTGAAGCCGGTGCTCCGACCCGGTCAGATCCTCGTCTCGACCTTCGATGGCGGCACTCCCACCCTTACTCTCCTGAGGCCTGGGCAACGGCAGCGTGGTCCAGTCATCGTGTTGGACGGTCGGGCCACGAGACCGCGTTGGCGGCGGCAAAAGCCGGTCCCGGAAGCGCGCATCCTCGTAGTAGCGCGCCTTCTTCGCCCGGATCGGCGCAGTGCCGGCGACCATGATGATCTCGTCCGTGGGCGGCAGCTGCATGACCTCGCCGGGGGTGAGCAGCGGGCGGGCGGTCTCCGAGCGCGACACCATGAGATGACCCAGCCACGGTGAGAGCCGGTGACCGGCGTAGTTCTTCATCGCCTTCATCTCAGTGGCGGTGCCGAGCGCATCGGAGACGCGCTTGGCGGTGCGCTCATCGTTCGTGGCGAAGCTCACCCGGACATGGCAGTTGTCGAGGATCGAGTTGTTCGGACCATAGGCCTTCTCGATCTGGTTCAGCGACTGGGCGATGAGGAAGGCTTTCAGGCCATAGCCGGCCATGAAGGCGAGCGCGCTCTCGAAGAAGTCGAGCCGCCCCAGCGCCGGAAACTCGTCGAGCATGAGCAGCAGACGATGGCGTGCGCTCTTCGCCTGCAGGTCCTCGGTGAGGCGGCGGCCGATCTGGTTGAGGAGGAGGCGGATCAACGGCTTGGTGCGGTTGATGTCGGAGGGTGGCACCACGAGGTAGAGCGTGGTCGGCGTTTTTGCAGCGACGATATCCGCGATGCGCCAGTCGCAGTGCCGCGTCACCTCGGCAATCACCGGATCTCGGTACAGGCCGAGGAAGGACATCGCGGTGGAGAGCACGCCCGAGCGCTCATTGTCGGATTTGTTCAGCAGCTCGCGGGCGGCGCTGGCGATGACGGGATGCGGGCCCGCCTTGCCGAGGTGGGCGGTCTTCATCATGGCGTCGAGCGTGGTCTCGATCGGCCGCTTCGGATCAGAAAGGAAGGCGGCGACGCCGGCGAGCGTCTTGTTGGTCTCAGCATAGAGCACGTGGAGGATAGCGCCGACCAGCAGCGCGTGGCTGGTCTTCTCCCAGTGGTTTCGCTTTTCCAGAGAGCCTTCGGGGTCCACCAGGATGTCGGCGATGTTCTGGACGTCGCGGACTTCCCATTCACCGCGGCGCACCTCCAGCAGTGGATTATAGGCGGCGGACTTGACGTTGGTCGGATCGAACAGCAGCACGCGGCCATGTCGGGCCCGGAAGCCGGCGGTGAGCTGCCAGTTCTCGCCCTTGATGTCGTGGACGATGGCCGATCCCGGCCAGGTCAGCAGCGAGGGCACCACCAGGCCGACGCCCTTGCCGGAGCGGGTCGGCGCGAAGCACAGCACGTGCTCGGGCCCATCATGGCGCAGATAGTTCCGTTCATACCGACCGAGGACGACGCCATCGGTGCCGAGGAGCCCGGCAGCGCGGACTTCCTCCCTTTCGGCCCAGCGCGCCGAACCATAGGTGTCGACCCGGGAGGCCTCGCGCGCCCGCCAGACCGACAGCGCAATGGCGACCGCGATGGAGAGGAAGCCGCCGGAGGCGGCGATCAGCGCCCCCCGGAAGAACACCTCCGGCGCATAGGCATCGAAAAAGTACCACCACCAGAAGAAGGCCGGCGGGTAGTAGATCGGCAGGCCGAGAAGCGCGAACCACGGCGCGCCCAACTGTGCCTGAAAGCCGAGGCACCAGGCCACATATTGTGTGGCGCCCCAGATGGCAGCCAACACGATCAGCAGCACGGTGAGGATCTGCCCCCAGAGGATTTTCGTCGCCGACATGGTGATGATCTTTCTCTCGGGTCAGAGGCCGAGGCCGCGCTTGCGACCGAAACTCCAGTCGACGCCACCATTGTCACGGGCGACACCGGAGACATGCTTGCCGAGCTGGCGCTCCAGAGAGGGTGACCAGGGCACGAGCTGGAAGCCGAGCCCGTCGTCGAGCATGGCGAAGCGGCCGGAGGCGAGGTTGAGGCGCTGGCGATACGTACCGGCGACATACTCGCCGCTACCGGCCTTGTTGAACGGCAGCCCGGTCTCGGCAGCGAGCTTCTCCCCCACGGCCTCCAGTTCCCGGCGGCGGAGCGTGTCGATGAGGTTGCGGGCGAAGACGACGCGCTGACCTTGTCGCTCGGCCAGCCCCTCGCGGACGAGATGCTCGGCGCGCCGGTCAAGTGCCTGGCTCACCTCCGCGCCGAAGCCGCCGTCCGACAGAGCGACGGGGTCACGCGCAATGGCCTGCCGGTCGAGCCAGGTGGCGCCGGTCGCCGTGACCTGATGGGCGAGATCGAGATCGGAGCGCACCGCGAGCGCGACACGCCGTTTACCGTGCGCATCATCGAAGGTTCGGAGCTCGACGATGGCGCCGGCCGCACCGTCACCAGCGGCATCGAGATCGGGCAGCCGGATGTGATGGGAACGCCCGTCCACGCCATCGACGATGGCAAAGGCGGAGCCGTGGAGTTCATCATCGAGGCCGCGCGCGACCAGCCGGCCGATCACCGGTACGTCGAGGCTCTCGGCGGCGAGGACATAACTCGCCATACCGCGCTCGATGCCGCGTTCGGTGAGGGCGCGGTGCATGCGCTTGATGATGTCGCCGCGCTCCCCCAGCCCGCGCAGGGTGGCTTCCGCTTCCGGCTCCATCACCCATTGCGCGTTGCCGATCTCGGTGGCGAGGCCGAGCGCCTCGAGCTTCCGGAGGCGCCCAATCTTCAGTGAATGGTGGTCATTCGGCTGTTGGCCGGGAGCCGGCGCCATGTCGATGATGCCGCTCTCGCGGGTCTCGCGGAGAAGCTGGCGGTCGAGCTCGGTCCAGCGTTCAGCCTCGATCTGGCGTTCCAAACTCCGGCGGATATCGAGCTCGGTGCGGGGGCCGAGTTCTTGGGTGATCAGGTCACGGGCGCGATCGCGCATGCCCTCCTTGATGTAGTCGCGGGAGATCACGAGATCCTGGCCATCGTCGCGGCGGCCGCGCACGATCAGATGCACATGGGGATGCTCGGTGTTCCAGTGATCGACGGCGACCCAGTCGAGCCCGGTGCCGTGGTCCTTCTCCATCTGCCGGGTGAGGTCACGGGTGAAGGCCTGCAGGTCTTCCATCTCCAGGGCGTCGTCGGGCGAGACGATGAATCGGAAATGGTGACGGTCCTCGCGGCAGCGCTCAGCGAAGGCGTCGACATCCGCGCTGTCGCTCTCGGGACCGAACAGCCGCGCCTCCTCGCCATTGCGGGTCACCCCCTCGCGGCGAAGATAGGTGAGGTGCTGACTGAGGGAGCCCGCGCTGGCCGTGTGTCGGACGACGCGGGCCTTCACCACGGCGCCGCGTGAGCGTGGCGTGATCCGGCGGCTGGCCTGAAGGCTGGCGACCTGTCCGCTGCCGAAGCGCGAGCGGTTGCCGGTGGCGATCTTGGCCGAGCGAGAGACCCCGCCGCCGGCCTTCCGGGCCGCAGCGAGCGCCTGGGCGACGAAGGGGCGGGCCTGCTGGGCGCGGGTCGAGCGGATGCGGCCGGGACGGACTCGGAACTCGCGGTCATCGCTCATGGCGAAGCCTCGCAATGTGCGGAAAATCGTTGATGCGGTGCCATTTGCGGCACGCGCAAACCTTGTGGTTCGGCTCCACAAGGTGCCGAAGGCACAGGAAAGACGTGCAGAAACAACACCCCGACCGCAGCGCAATGTGCGCCCTTTTATCCTGCCCTCCTAATCGGTCGCACTTTTGGTGATCTTCCTGCCATCGTCGTTTCTCCATGAATCTGCGAAGATATACGAAACTGTTCTCTACAGCGCGCCTGCGCCGCCTGGCCGTGAGTTCCGATGCGCCGTGCACTCCTCCGCGCTCATCGACGGGAGATTCCAGCTGCCCATGAGCAGCGTCCGAACCGTCGCGGCGCAATTTCCCATCGGTCTGACGGAGCATCATCACAGGCACTCGGGCGCGGTCCGGCCGTCTTGCGATCGGCGCGGCCGCAGGCAAGATAGCGTGCGTTCCGTCGTGGATGGTCTGCATCGGTCCTCATCCGCCGGGGCGGATCTCCATGTTCAGGCCGCGTCGGTCGTCCTGCGGCCGCGCTGCGTTTGCTGTGTCGTTGGACGGGTCATGCGTGCGCTCCCAGAAGCTTGCGGCCCTTGACCTGCGCGCGCCGTTCGGTCGCGGTCTCACTCGCCGCCGGGTCGCCGACATAGAAGGTTCCGTCGCTCCACATGGCGTGCATGATGACGGCGAGCTTGCGCGCAACCGCCACCACCGCTTTGCGGTGGCAGGAGCGTTTGGCGATCTGCTGCCCCCAGCTTTTGACCTTGTCCGTGCCCTTGAACCGGGTCAGCAAACCGGACGCCGCCTCGTAGAGCGCGCTGCGCACATCGGCATCGCCGGCTTTCGAGATCCGCCCCTGAACGTCGATCGACGTGCCGGACTGCCAGCGTTTCGATGTCAGCCCGAAGTAAGCCGCAACGTCGCGCGAACGGCGGAACCGTGTCGGATCATCGATCGCCGTCATGAACGACAAGGCCGTCACCGGCCCGACGCCGGGGATTGCCAGGAAGCGTCGGCACAGCTCGGTGCGCGCCACGATCTTCACGACGAGATCGTGCAAGCGGCCATACTGCTTCCACAGCGCGGCGCGGGCCGTCAGCATGGCGTCCATCAGCTCGCTCGACAGCGGATCATGCGCCACCGCCTCACGCACCGCCTGATCGAAAGCGCCTCGCGATGTGGCGCCGAGCTTGATGCCGAAACTCTTCAGCGAATGACGGATCGCGTTCTCCAGATCGAGAAATTTGCGTTTGAGATTGCGCCGGTGCGTCAGTAACAGGCGCATCCGGTAGCAATCTTCCGTCTTCACATGTGCGGCCCGGAACCAGCCGGTGCGCATGATGTGCGCGATGCCGAGCGCGTCCATTTCGTCGGTCTTGTTGCGCTGCGCCGCCATCGCGGCGCGCACATGCTGCGTCTCCAGACAGATCACCGGCAGGCCGAGCTTGGCGAGTTCGGGATGCAGCCAGGGCGACAGTGAACCTGCTTCGTGGCCAACGCGTCGCAGCCGCGCCGCGAAAGGTTTCAGCACTGCGAACAGTGCCTCCGGCTCGGTCGCCACTTTGACCGTCAGATGCACGTCGCCGCGATCGTCAACGACGCACACCGCCGTCTCGTCAATTGCGACATCCAGCCCGCAAAAATACTCCATCAGCCGCCTCCTGCGTGGTTTGACGGCCACGACAGTATCAGCGCTGGAAACCGCGGCTGTCGGACCAGGTGCGGCCTGCCGATTACGGGCGGCACTCGTGCGGTCGTCGTCTCTGTCATGCGCCTCCCGGCCCTCCATGGAGCGCCGGAACCCGCCAGAATGCGAAAGCCGGTCGGCGTGGTCATGGAGCCCTCCGCGATGGCAAAGGTGCAACGAAGAGCGTGCTCGATCGCGGGGTGAGGAGCGCCGCATCGGTGGGATTGCTGCGCGCAGTCTGTGCGGCGAACAGCGGCGCCTTGCGCCAGCTTTGCGCCGTTGGCCGCACCAATTCCGTAGCGCCGGCTGCAGACTCTTTGTCGATGATCGGCGCCAACGCTGCGATGTAAGTGCGCGTCTCCTGCGGCAGCGGCGTGCCGGCAAGCGACGCCTCATAGCGCGCCGGCCCGGCATTGTAGGCCGCGAGCATGGCGCGGGTGCTGCCATAGCGGTCATGGAGCTGGCGCAGATGGGCAGCGCCGGCGAGGATGTTGTCGCGCGGGTCGAACGGATCGGCGCCGAGACCGTGATGGACGCGAAGCTCGTCCCAGGTCGCGGGCATGATCTGCATCAGCCCCATGGCACCGGCATGCGAGACGGCGCGCGGATCGCCGCCGCTCTCGGCCCGCAGGACGGCTCGGATCCAGACGGCTGGAAGCTCAAAGCGCTGCGCAGCCTCGTCGATAAAGTCGGCGTAGGAGGTGACAGCATTCGCCAAGGTCGGCGACATGGTCTGCGCGGCGGCAGAGCCGGGCGAGGCGCCGCCGATCAGCAGTCCGGATGCGAGAAAGAGCACAGCGCGATGCATGTCAGCGCACCGCCGCGCGCCAGACGAAGTCACTGTTGCCGGCTTCATCCGTGAGGAGTGGCATCGCACGACCGATGACGGTCCCGTCTGAGATCGGCCCGAAGTAGCGCCCGTCGAGACTGTCGCCGACGTTCGGGTTCATCAGGAACACTTCGCCAGCCGCGATACGCCGGCAGCCCTGCCAGACCGGCAGATCGCGGCCCATGCGGTCGCGCGGCAGCGCTTCGCCAAGCGGTACGCCATCGACGGTGATGGCGTTGCCGAGGCGGCAGACTTCCTGTCCCGGGAGCCCCATCACACGCTTCAGCAGCGGCGTGCCTTCGCCGATATAGCCACGCGCGATGAGGAACGCGGCGAGCGGCGGCGGCTGCATCACCGCGACCAGATCGGTGATCTCGAGATGATCCGCCGGCTCGACCGAGTAGAGCCCGACAGGAACGCTCGCCGAGACATTCCAGATCAGCTTCAGCGGCGTCGGCAGCGTGGCGGCGTAGGCCATGCCGACGCTGGCGGCCGCAGCCATCAGCACATAGGCGGCGCGGTTCATTGACCGCACTCCCGCCGCTTCAGCCACGCCTGATGGCGCTCTATCGTGTAGGCGCGCGGCTCGAAGCCGACGCTGACGCGGTGCGCGACATGCCCCCAGTGGTCAGGAGCGACGGTCGCCGCATCGATGCCGATCGCTTCGATAGCGTCGATGTGCTGAAGGATTTTCTCGACCTTCGGCCAGCCATCGACCCGCAGCAGGATCTCGCCGCCGGGGCGCACGAAGGGCAGCGTCTGGTAGCCGTCGCCCGGTGCCACGCAGCGCACGATGTCGAGGCGGGAGGCCACGGTGCCGAAGTCGTTCGACGCCCACCGGACAAAGGCGAAGATGGAGCCGGGAGGGAAAGACAGGATGCGCCGGCGGCGATCCAATAGCTGCTCATTTGCGTGATGGCCGAAGCGAATCCAGTTCTCGATGCGCTTCTCGATATGGGTCAGCTCGACATGGGTCAGGGCATCGGATGGGGGACTGGACGCGGAAGCCGTGCTGGCCGCACTGGGCGCAAACGCCGCGCTCATGGCAGATCTCCAGACTGGGGAGGGAATTCACGCGCGAGGAGGTCGCGCAGCATCTCGGCGACGGTGACGCCGCGCCGGAAGGCGGCGACCTTGATCCGCCCGCGCAGTTCGGGCGTCACATCGATGGTGAGGCGCGCGGTGAACGTGGCGCCGGGGCGGTGCTCTGGCGCGACATTCGCCGCCTTGATCCAGTGCTCGGGATCGGCAGGTCGGGAGGCAAAGTCGCGGCGGATCGGGCGCTCGCTCATGGCGCGAGCCTCCCGAGGTCGAGACAATTGATCTCGGCGGCGAGCGCAGCGATCTCGCGCGTGGCCGGCCCTGCATCGTCGCGCTCGAAGACGAGACGTCCGGATTGCGCGGCCGCCGCAAAGGCGATGCGCTGTCCGACGGTGCTGGCGAGCACCGGGGGATCGTGGTCGGCCAGCGTCCGCGCCGTCTCGCGGGCGAGAACCGTGCGCGCGCCGCAGCGGTTCAGGACGAACCGGACCAGCATCTCCGGGCGGTAGATCCGCGCCTCGCGGATCAGCGCCAGCATCTCGGCCGAGGCCCATCCATCGAATGGCGAGGGCTGCACCGGGATCAGCACCAGATCGGCGGCGAGCAGCGCCGATCGCATCAGCCCGGCGACGCGGGGTGGTCCATCGATGACGATGTGATCCGTGTCACGCGCGAGTTCGGGCGCCTCCCGGTGCAGCGTATCGCGGGCGAGGCCGACGACACCGAACAGCCGCGGCAGTACCTCGCGACTGCGCTGCTGCGACCAGTCGAGGCTGGAGCCCTGCGGATCGGCGTCGATCAGGGTGATCCGCTGTCCTTGCCGGGCCCATTGCCCAGCGAGATGCAGCGCCAGGGTGGTCTTGCCGACCCCGCCTTTCTGGTTGAGGAGCGCGACGATCATGGCGCGCTCCGCACGTTCAGCGGCGACACACGCGTCGTAGTAGAATGGCGTAGTTCCGTTAGAAGGATTCCGAAGGAATCCGGGTTAGAGAAGTTACGGACGCCGGAAGCCTCTGATTCAGAAGACTGAATCGTCGATTCTGGTCCCCGATAGCACGAGGATCCGGTCCCTGATGGCACGAGGGTACTGGTCCCCGATAGCACGAGATGATTCACAGCTTGTCCCCAGATCGGATGGCCGCGAGACGGCGGCGGGTTGGCAGGGCAAGGCGTGCAGCGTCGATCTCGGCGAAGGAGAGGATGTCAGCAGCGTCCGTCTGGCGGCGCATGCCGAGCTGGTAGCCGGGCAGCGCCTGGCGGCCGACGATCGCGCGTAGGTCATAGGCGAAGTGCTTGAGGGGCGAGAGGCTGCCGGATTTGGCGTGGAGGTGAGCGACGTCGAAGCTCCAGCCGTGGTCCTGGTGCCCGCCATGCTTGCGCACGAGGCGGTAGAGCCAGCGTTCCAGCCCGCCCGTCAGCCCGAAATAGGTGCGGTCGATGGTGAGCACGAGCGCGTCGTCGAGCACGGCGCGGTAGAACCAGTCCGGCAGGATGAGGTCGACGCCGTCGGGCCGGCCGTTGCGGTCGGTGCGCTCCTGCCATTCATTGATCCAGGAGAAGCGGTGCCGGCGCCCCTCCGCGGGCTGGCGGATGGTGGTCGAGACCGTCGTGGATTGGAGGCGGTCGAGCGCGGCCTTGAGGCGCTGATAGTCGCGCAGGGAGGTGCCGCGCCCGACAAAGGTGAGGATCTCATAGGGCGTCGCGGCCATCAGGCGTGAGGTTCGCAGCCCCGCGTCGCGCGCCTCGACGATCTGGCTGGCGGCCCAGATGAGAATGTCGGCATCCCAGATGGTCGCCATGCCGTGGTCGGGCACGGCCTCGACCCGGATGGCGATGCTCCCGGTCCGGAAATCGATCGGCGCCACGCGATGGGTCTTGGAGAGGGAGAAGAAGGGATAGGCCATGAGATCCTGCGCATCTCTTGGCGCGAAGTCGCCCGGCAAGGCGCGGAACTGATCGAGCTGTCCGCGCTCCGAGAGGCTGTGATGCCGCGCCGCCATGGGAGCGTTCAGCGTGCGGCGCGGCCGGCGAACGAACCGGCGGCAAGCGCGTGGCGCTTGGCCGGCAGGACGGTGCCGCGCGGATCGGATGTCGAGGTGACCGCGCCGCGCTCGGTCCAGGCCTGCAGGTCGTCGATGGAATAGACGACGCGTCCGCCGAGCTTGCGATAGGCGGGACCGGTGCCATAGGTGCGGTGCTTCTCAAGCGTGCGGGCCGACAGGCTGAGAAATTCGGCGGCTTCCTTGGTGCGCAGGTAGCGCGGCGGGAGGGTGGCGAGATCGGGTCGCATGGAGCGGGCCTCCGTGGGCGTGGCGGGAGCCGCCGGAGTGCGGCGGCGGACGGTGACCACGGTGGCGGAGGAGGAATGTCGGGAGGGATGGGGAAGATTGGGGGACTATATTTCCCACCCCCTAGCGGGGCGAGGTGCAGCGGCGGCGTCTATGCAACAGCTTGCGATAGTCGCCCGCGACCATTCGGCTCGCATCCTCGACAAGCGCGATGACCGTGTCGCGCAGGGAGGACGTCTTCCAGGGCGCTGCTGCGACACGAACGGCACCGAAGAGTCCGGTGGCAATCTCACGATAGGTCGCACCCGCGCGCCGAGCGTCCTCTGCCTGAAGCATGTGGCGCAGGCGTTGACGCTGCTGGAGCGTGATCCTCCGATCCGGCGGCATGGACGCAGTCCGCATATGGGCAGACAGCCGCAGCAGAGCCTCGATCCGATCTGGGAGGTGTGCGTCCATTAGCACGAGAGCACAAAGGGATGGATCGAGGCGACGGCCTTCTGGCAGCATAACGGTAATCGCGTCCCGGCCCGCACCGATGATCGCACAAACAGATGCGTGCTGGTGATGTTCCCTGCCTTGAGGTGTATTACCAGCGTTCGGAGGGCCATAGGCAGTGTCGCTTGGCGCGACAAGTGAGATCAGGCCGGGGTCGGTTTCCAGGTCCCAGATGACGGAAGCGTCTCGGGCATCACATGTGGGGTCAATCGGGAAATCGCAGACCCCAGCGGGCTCGCATGAGCGCCGCGAGGGTCTCCTCATCGGCTCCGTCGGCCGCACAGAGTTTGGCAAAGTCTTGCCGATACGCCTTGTTACGCCGAAGCCATTCCCAGGCAAACTGTGCAGGCGAGAGAGTATCTACGAAGGCGTAAGCCTCTGATGACTGCCAGGCCGATTGCAGGACCATCCGGATCCCTTTCGAGCGTGCCGCGATACGCCGGACGATCTCGTCTGAGGGGAGCTTTCGGAAGAAACGCCAACGACATGCCCTGATGCCCAGCAGGCATCACCCGATCACTTGTCGGGTCGACGCAGGAGTTGCTGATATCCCTCTGCCGACATCCAGCGCGCTCGGGCCAGATGGGCCGCGTGGACACGCCGGGCGTGTTCCGGCGCGGTGAGCGGATCCAGGCTGAACAGCAGCGCGACAACTTCCTTCCAGTCGGCGCCCGCCGCTTCGGCATCGAGCAGCCGCAGATAGAGCGCGGCATGACTGCGATCGTAGTCGGTGACGGTCGGCGCATCGGGCGGCGCGTCGCGAAAGGCTCGGGTCATGGCGAGCGTCGCTCTTCATCGTGAGGAGCGAGAGCCTAGAGCGACGACCCGGTGAGGTGGTAGGTCGTGGAGCGGCATCACGTGATGAGGTGCCGGCATCGCGGAAGGCGCGGCATGACATCCACCTCGTTACGAAAGGGCGTGAAGCTCCCCTTCAGTACACGCAGTTGGCGGTCGCTTCAGTATGCCAGCGCGTAAAGCATATTAGTTACTACATATTATAGTTGATAAACTTGATTGCGGAAATCCGCGACCGCTTGCGCCATGGACATGCGCAAGCTGGTCGGCCGCAATCTCGCGCGCCTGCGTCAGGCTCAGGAGCTGACGCAGGAGGAGCTTGCCATGCGTTCGGGGTTCAGCCAGCAATATCTGTCCGACGTTGAGCGCGGCCTCAAAAATCCGACGATCATCACACTGTACGAGATCGCGCTGGCCCTGAGCGTGAGCCATGTGGCGCTTGTCGAGCCGGACGGCATGGCGAACGAGATGGCGCCACAGCCCAAGCGAAGGCGCGCCGCAGGCGCGAGCCGGATCAAGTGACACGACAACGGCATGTGTTGAGATCACGTCTGGGCGGCGCACCGGTGGCTTGGGGATTTCCTCAGTTCGCGCGCGACGGACAGAAACCGGGTCAGAGCAGGGTTGGGATTCGAGCGTGACCAGACGGCACGAAGCGGCAATCCCTGTCCTGTGAGAGGACGGCAAGTGACCGCTGCATGAGATGACAGGGAAACGGTTGTCAGCGTCAGGCCTTGTCCAAGCGCGACAAGTTGCAGGAGGTTTGTCTCCCGAGTGAGCGGCTCAACCGAAAGGCAAACAGTAGGCACGTGGGCGAAGAGGTCTCGGAAAACGGGCAGAGCCGGGTCGCCCGCCATGAAGATGAAGTGCCGCCCGGCCAGTTCATCGAGGTCGATCATGGGCGACGTGGCGAGAACATCGCGCTCGGCCATGACGATGAGCACAGGCTCGTCCCACAGATCGAGCTCGGCGTGGCTAGTCACCGCGGGGCAGCCGACTTGGAGGGTGACATCAAGCTCATGCCGGCGCACTGCCTGACACTGCGACGCCGGGTCCGTATCGAAGAGTTCGACACGGATGTTTGGGCAGACGTGTAGGACGCGACGAAGCAACTGCGTGAGCCCAGCTCCCGATGTGATCGGGGGCAGGCCGATGCGAAGCACGCCATCCTGTGCCGTTCCGGCGCGCTCCACCGCCAGTGCTGCCTGCGATGCCTGTGCCAGGATTTCCCGCGCGGGCCCCAGCAGACGACGGCCGGCGAAAGTCGGCCGCACGCCGGCATGGGATCGGGCAAAAAGGGTGGCCCCAATGGCATCCTCAATGTCACGAATACGCCGGCTCAGCGTCGATTGCTGCACACCCAGGCGGTCCGCTGCCCGCCGGAAGCTGCCCTCTTCGGCTGCCGCGAGAATGAAGCGCCAATGTTTCATCAGGAACGGATCGAGGCGCTGGGCAATGGCGGTGATATCGGGCTGAACCTTCATGCACCGTCCTCGCGAGGCGTCGACAGGTGGAAGGCAGCGTAGATATAGCCGGTCGTACGCTCCAGCCGATCATCCATGCCTTGCTCGGCCATCAAGGCGAGGATGGAGGCGCGCTCCTGCGCGGTCGAGAACCTACGTTGGCGTTGCCTGAGGTTTGGCTTGGCGATCGTGGCGAGTCCGAACCCCGCTAGCATAGTGGCGATTTCCCCGTAGCCGAACGGATGCATCGCGAAGCTCGCCACCCAGGGGCGTGAATCGGCGGTCGCCTCATAGACCTGTTGGAATGTTCGCACCGTTGCATAGCCAACGCAGCCGGTACTAATGATTAGATCCGCGCCTCGAAGAGTGTCGCGGTCTGTCACGGACAGAGGCTCTATCTCCAGATTAGCTGCCACCGCCGCTTCTATCAGGCCGACATCGCGGGCGTAACGCAATGCGCGACGGCTGGGATCCAGACCCACGAACTCAAGGTCTTCTCGCCGCTGCTGATGCGTGAAGAAGACCCGGTGATCCTCCAGGCGATGGGTCGACAGCGGTCCATCCTGCAGGATGTAGGCGGCATAGAGGTCGTCCAAGGTGAGCCGGGAACGGAGCAGAGCCGCATTGAGCCCGTAGGATGCACCCACATCAACGATCTTGAGAGGTCGACGTGGCCGCTGGCGGCGCAGGTCCTCAATGATCCCTTCGAACACCGGTCTGGCACGGTCGCAGATCATGTAGTCGAGAGCGAGATGGGCTTGGTAGTAGGCGTGCGGCCAGGGCTGGTCATAGGTCGGCGAGAAATCATGTTTGGCTGACCCCAGTCCTGATTCATACCCCCTCATCGACATCATCCGCTTTCGCCTTTTCTCGCGTTACAGCGAGGAATTTTCGCGTTCGGCGTAGTCGATGGCAAACTACATTCGAGAATGTATGAGATATTTCATGAACTTATTCCAATTGCAGCAAGCCGGTATACCGGCTTACTAATCCGGGACGCCGTCGTTGACGATACATATTTTAAGATGTACCAATTTGTCAGCAGGAGGCCGCTATGACCGTGACTGTTGAGAGCCGACCCACGCCAAGGGAGCGGTTTTCCGCTATCCACCGCGCTCTGCGCGACCGCATCTGTCTTCTGATTTACCCGCCCGGGACCGCACTCAGCGAGGCCGAGCTTGCACGCGAATTCGGTGTCAGCCGCACCCCTATGCGGCGGGTGATGCAGGCGCTGGAAAATGAAGGGCTGATCGAGACCACGCCGAATGTCGGCTCGATGGTAACCTCGGTGGAACTTAAATCGCTGCGCGACGCCTATGCGCTGCGGATGAAGCTGGCCGAGCTGCTCGGCGATCTCAACCCGGCGTCGATGCTCGCCGCCATTACCGGTACGCTCCGCGAGCTTCTGGCCGAATGCCAGCCCCTCAGCGGTCAGGTCGATGTGCGGGCCCTGGCCCAGATCAGCCACCGGCTTCAGGACGAAATACTGCATCTTTCGGGCAATGCCGAATACCGGCAGGTTTCCGAGGTTCTCTATTACAAGACGATCCGCGCCTATCTCGAGATACTGCCCGAACTGAACTGGGCGGCTGAAGTCGCGGCGCAAGCCGACGAGATCAATGAGATACTGGCCTCGCTCGCCGCCGGCGACATCCGCGCGGTAGGCTTCATCCGGCGCAACCACATCGCCCGCACTCTTAACCGCATCACCAGCTTCATGCTGGGTGATCACGATTGAGGGCGCCCATGCTGATGAAGGTTACCAGCGCGCTGGCGCGATCAGGCAACGGGAACCAGGCGGAAGCTCTTGTGCTGCGCGGCGTCGATAAAACCTATGACGGTGTCAGCAAGGTAGTGGACGCGCTTGATCTCGATGTTCACCCGGGTGAGTTCCTCACGATCCTCGGCCCTTCGGGCTCCGGCAAGACCAGCCTGCTGATGATGCTCGCCGGCTTCGAGGCGCCGAGTGCCGGTAAGATCGAGATCGGCGGGCGGGACGTGTCCAGGCTGCCGCCCTACAAGCGCAATATCGGCATGGTGTTCCAGCATTATGCGCTGTTCCCGCATCTGACCGTCGGCGAGAATCTCGCTTACCCGCTACAGGCACGCGGCTGGCGGAAATCCGACATTGCCGAGCGGGTCGCCTGGGCGCTGCAGCTGATCCGGCTCGATGGCATGCGGGACCGGCGGCCGGCGCAGCTGTCCGGCGGGCAGCAGCAACGCATCGCCGTGGCTCGGGCGCTCATCTACAAGCCGCAGCTCGTGCTGATGGACGAGCCGCTGGGCGCGCTCGACAAGCAGCTGCGCGAGCAGATGCAGGATGAGATCGTCAGGATCCATCGCGAACTGCGGCCGACCATCGTCTATGTCACCCATGACCAGAGCGAGGCCTTGTCGCTTTCTGATCGCGTCGCGGTGTTCGACGCGGGACGGATTGCCCAGATCGGCACCCCCTCGGAACTCTACGAGCAGCCAGGGACTGCCTTCGTGGCCGGCTTCATCGGCGAGAACAATCGCATCACCGGCAGCGTGATCGCTGCCACGACCGAGTTCTGCCATATCCGCTGCGCCGATGGTGCCGTCGTTGAGGCGCGAAACATCGCCGACGCGCGCATCGGCGACCAGGTAAGCCTCTCGGTCCGGCCAGAGCGGCTGCGGCCTGCACAAGCCGGGGGCGGCTCCTCGGTCGAGGTGGAGGTCGCCGACATCACCTATCTCGGTGAGGTTTCGCGCGTGCGCTGCCGGATGCGCGACGGCACCGAGATCATCTGGAAACTGCCCAATTGCGGCCAGAGCGCGCGCCCCGACCGCGGCGCAACCATCACTCTCGGCTTCAGCCGAGAGGACGCCCGGGCCTTCGCCGCCTGAGCGCACCCTTCCCATCTTAAGGAGGTTCACCATGGTCATCGCGTGCCCGAAAGTGTCGTCCGCAGCTCTTCTCGGCCTTCTGATTACCTATGGACCCGCGTGCGCGGCGGACGCCCTGACCATTGCCTCCTTCGGCGGCCAATACACGGCAAGCCAGAAAAAGTCGCAGTATGAACCGTTCACCGCCAGCACTGATGTGACGATCAAGTCGGTCGATTACAATGGTGGACTTGCCGAACTCACCGCCCAGGTGCGTTCCGGAACGGTGAGCTGGGACGTCGTCGATGTTGAGTTGCAAGATCTTGATCGTGGCTGCGCCGACGGTCTGTTCGAGAAGATCGATCCGGCGCAACTACCGGCAGGGTCTGATGGGGTTCCGGCCATCGCGGACTTTGTCACCGGGTCACTGCATGATTGTGGCGTCGGCACGGTCATCTGGTCCAACGTACTCGCCTTCCGCGATCCCGCCTTTCCCGATGCCAAGCCCAGCCGGATCGAGGACTTCTTCGATCTTGAGAGGTTTCCGGGCCGCCGCGGGCTGCCCAAGCGTCCTCACGCGATACTTGAATGGGCGTTGATGGCCGATGGGGTATCGCCCTCCGAGGTCTATCGGGTTCTGGCAACGCCGGAAGGTCTCGACCGCGCCTTCGCCAAGCTCGATACCGTCAAGGATCACGCCGTTTTCTGGGAGACCGGAGCGCAGATGATCCAGCTTCTTGCCGATGGCGAGGTGGCGCTATCCGCCGCTTATAATGGGCGCGTGCAATCGGCCATCTCGGAGGATGCCAAGCCGCTCAAGATCATCTGGGACCGGCAGATATGGAACGCCGACTACTACGCGGTCGTCGCCGGTACCGGAGCCAAGGGCCGGGCACTCGATTTCATCCGCTTTGCCACTGGAACCGTTCCGCTGGCCGAACAGACCAAATACATCGCTTATGGTCCCGTGCGCCGCTCCTCTCAGCCGCTGATCGCGCCAGCCATTGCCGCCACGCTTCCGACGGCACCGTCCAATTTCAGTAACGCCCTGGCTTTCGATGCCGCCTGGTGGATCTCACATGGCGATGCGATCAATGACCGCTATGCGGCGTGGCTGGTCCAATGAACGCGGCCTCGCCCTCCCGCGCCGGCTGGGCGCTCGTGCTTCCCCTGGTCGCCTTCATCGCCATCGCCTTCCTGGCGCCGATCGCGACCATGCTTCTGCAGAGCGTCCACGATCCGGAAATTGCCGATCTCATGCCGCGTACGCGCGAGGCTCTCGCTCGATGGGACGGGATCAGCGTTCCGCAAAATGGCGCTCAGGCTGTCACTGCGGATTTGCGGGCGGCGAGCGCGGCCAACCAGATCAGTCGGCTTGCCCAGCGTCTAAACCGCGAGCGGAGTGGGTTTCGTGCGCTGATCGACGTCACCGCGCGACAGCTGGACCGGAATCCGGACACGGAGCTTGCGCAGATCGATCCTGGCTGGAGCGATCCCGACCTGTGGCGGCTTCTGGCGCGGGTGACCTCGCCCTGGACGGGACAACATCTGCTCAATGCCCTGGATTTGACGGTGACGGCCGATGGAGCAATCGTTCGGCAGGAGGAGGCGCGGCGACTTTATGTCGATCTCTTCCTGCGCACCGCCTGGGTCGCCGCCTTGGTGACCCTCATCTGTGCGCTGCTCGGCTATCCCTATGCCTATGCCATGGCAGCGGCGGGCCCCTCTTTGCGTGCGCTGCTACTTTTTCTGGTGCTGCTGCCGTTCTGGACCTCCTTGCTGGTGCGCGCCACGGCTTGGATCGTGCTGCTGCAGCGGCGGGGCGTCATCAATGAAGGGCTGCTCGCGATGGGCGTCATTGGCGAAACCGGCCGTCTCGACATGATCTACAACATGACGGGGACCATCATCGTAATGGTTCACGTGCTGCTGCCCTTCTTTGTGCTTCCGCTCTATTCGGTGATGGCGGGACTGCCGGCGTCCTATGTGCGCGCCTCTGCAAGCCTGGGAGCGCATCCACTGCGGACCTTCGCCCGCGTCTATCTTCCGTTGACCTATCCCGGAGTCGCGGCCGGCGGCCTGCTCGTCTTTATCCTGTCCCTTGGCTACTACGTCACCCCGGCCCTTGTGGGGGGACGAACCGGCCAGCTCATCAGCAATCAGATCGC
The DNA here is from genome assembly GCF_030813495.1 of Ancylobacter polymorphus. Taxonomy (GTDB): domain Bacteria; phylum Pseudomonadota; class Alphaproteobacteria; order Rhizobiales; family Xanthobacteraceae; genus Ancylobacter; species Ancylobacter polymorphus. The sequence goes on from NZ_JAUSUI010000003.1 coordinate 17,983, forward strand.
TTTTCACATGCAGAGGAGCCTGAACTGGGGCTTGGCGGCCGCTCTTGGGACGTTGCTCCTGCTCGCGGTTCTGCTCCTCGCTTTGACGCTGCCACGCCTCGCCGAACGCGGAGGGCTGCGCGCATGAACCGGCTCGCCCGTCTCGGCTTCTATCTTCTCTGCGGTCTGATCGCGGCCTTCCTCGTGCTGCCACTCCTCGTGATCGTGCCGCTGTCGTTCAACCCGGAGCCGTATTTCTCCTTCACGCCGGCCATGCTCCGACTCGATCCGATGGGCTGGTCGCTTCGCTGGTATCGCGAAATCGCAGAAAGCGCGCAGTGGCGGCTGGCCCTTCGCAACAGCCTGAGTATCGCGGCTGTGGTCACCCCGCTGGCAGCCATTCTCGGCACGATGGCGGCCCTCGGATTGCGGCGGCTGCCGACACGACCGCGCAAGATGGTCGCGGTCATCATCGCGTCGCCGCTTGTCGTGCCGGTCATCCTGTTCGCCACGGGAATCTATTTCTTCCTGGCGCCGCTGGGGCTCACTCAGTCCTTCACCGGCATTATTCTCGCCCATACCGCTTTGGCGGCGCCTTATGTGGTGGTGACGGTTGGCAGCACGCTCACCACCTTTGACGAGCGTCTGCTCCGTGCTGCGTCCATACTGGGCTCGCCACCCCTGTCCGCCTTTCTGAAGGTGACCTTGCCGCTGATCGCGCCCGGTATCGCCTCGGGTGCTCTGTTCGCCTTTGTCACGTCCTTCGACGAGGCCGTCATCGCCCTGTTCCTGGCTGGCTATGACCAGCGCACCATTCCGTTACAGATGTGGTCGGGCGTGCGGGATCAGTTGAGTCCTGCCGTGCTCGCCGCAGCCACTCTCATGGTGCTTCTCGTCACCATCGTCATGCTCGCTGCGATGTTCATCGCTCGCTCGGTGCGATCGGCAGGAGCACGCCGATGAGCCGTCAGGACTTGTTCGACGCCGATTTCCTGGTCAACGTCGCGACGCGGCTTGCCGGGCGCGACTGGCCCACTGCGACGTTGGCGCCGCTGGTGCAAGAGGCGGGGCATGGCCTTGTCAGCGGCCTGGGCGATCTGCTGGCGAGCCTGCAGCGGCTTGCAGATCAGGATCTTGGCGACATCGGACCGGCTATCCCTCCTTTCCAGGAAAAAGGCCAATGAGCGACCTTACGCATCTATCCTTGCGCAAGCTCCGACGGCTGATGATCTCCGGAGAGGTTCGGCCGGAAGAGGTGACCGCGGCGTTTCTGGCGCGAGCTGAAGCGCGCAACAGTTGCGATCTCAGCTATGTTTCGATAGGTGCGGAACATGCGCTCTCGCGTGCTGGTATGGTCGAGCAGGCTGGCGCATTAGGGCGTCTGGCCGGCATCCCCTTCTCCTGCAAAGATGTCTTTGACACTGTGACGCTGCCGACGACAGCGGGCTCGCGCGTCATGCATGATTATCGGCCGCTCAGAGACGCGCGGGCGCTTCAACGCCTCGAGGCTGCGGGCGCCATTCTTCTGGGAAAGAATAATCTGCACGAGTTCTGCTACGGCATCACCGGCGCCAACCCTATCTTCGGCACGCCGGCTAACCCACATGATCCAGGCCGCCTGGCGGGCGGATCCTCAAGCGGCTCTGCCGTTGCGGTCGCCAACCGCACGGCGATGTTTGCCCTCGGCACCGATACGGGCGGCTCGGTGCGCGTTCCCGCCAGCCTATGCGGCCTTGTCGGCTTCAAGCCGACGCGCGGGCAGATCAGCCTGAAGGGTGTGGTGCCTTTCTGCTGGTCGCTGGATCATGTCGGGATTCTTGCGCGAAGCTGCGGGGACGCGACCGAGGTTTTCCTGGCCGTTCGCGAGGCGGATGAGGCCATCTTGGCAGCGAACGCCGATCATGCCGAGCGAGGCAACTCGCTGCATGGGCTGCGCATTGGAGTGCCCAGGGGAGCCTATCTCGAGAATGTAGCGTCCGACATTGCCTTGCGCGTGCAGCAGCTGATCGCGGAATGCCGCCGGCTGGGTGCCCACATTGTCGAGGTGGTGATGCCAGACGCCACCCATGTGCGCACGGCCTCGCTGGCCGTTCAACTTGTCGAGGCCTTTGCCTGGCACCGTACAAATCTCCAGCGCCGGTTCGATCTCTATGGCGAGGATGTGCGTGAGGGGCTGCTTCAGGGCCAGTTCATCCTAGCTGAGCATTATGTGCAGGCGCTCCGGCTGATCGCTGCGAAGCAGGCCGAGGTCAGCGAGCGGCTTAAGGATATCGATGTGCTGATGACGCCGACGACGCCGGTCGTCGCGCCAGAGCTGGATCAGAGGCGGGTGACGCTGGCGGGCGTTGAGGTACCTGTCGGCAATGCACTGTCGCATTTCACCTGCCTTTTCAACCTGACCGGCCATCCCGCGCTGTCCGTTCCCATCGGTCGGGACGGCGATGGCCTGCCGGTCGGTTTGCAACTGATCGGCGCCCATCATCGAGACACGAAGCTCTTGTCGATCGGCACCGCGCTGGAACGGGCGGGTCTGGCCGGCTGGATCGAGCCGAATGACGAGATGGATGATGGTGTTTGCATGGCGCCTACGCGGTCGGAACAGCGGGAACTTCATACGCATTAGGGACATAGGCGCCACGGATGCCTCCTCCACGTCGCCTGTCCATCAGTCGGGTTTTGAACGAGCTCTTGCGCACCCACGCTGAATAGGACGTCGTAGATCCGGAGACGGTTTTATGGACATTCGACCGATTAGGACCGATGCGGATTATGATCGGGCGCTGGCCGAGATGACACGCTATTTCGAGCAGCAGCCTGAGCCTGGCTCGACGGAAGAGGACCGCTTCGACGTGCTCTCGGTCCCTATCGCGGCGTATGAAGAGCGGCACTTTCCGCAGCCGGATGCCGATTCCTGTCGAAGCGCTGCGCGCTTTCCTTGAAGCAACCGGGCGAAGGCAGCAGGGTCTTGCCGCACCACTCGCATCGGAGGTCCTGCGCCGCAAGAGAGCCCTGACCGTCGATATGATCGGCAAGTTGAGCAAGGAGTGGGGTATTCCGGCGGATGTCCTGGTGCGGCCTTACAGGCTGGCGGCGTAAAACGTCTCCAAGGAAGGTTTCATCGCGCCGCGGGATGGTGTTGGTCCGATCAAGCTCAATTGCGAGGGCGGACCGATCAGTGGGAAATTGAGATCCACAGTATCCGCCTTTCAGGACATTACGCGATCGAGGTGATGCCCTTCCCAATCACACGTGTTAGTCCTGCATCAAGGAGGTCGCGAGCGCGCGCATGACCAGATCCGGCAGCGCCACCTCAAGAACCTGGAAATGATCATTCAGACCTATCACAGCCGCCTCCATTTTTCCCTCGTTCAGTGCTGAGGCCAGGGCGGCGAGGGAGGCATGTAGCGGCACGGTCAGCTCGGACGATCGATAGGCGCAGCGGCGAACATGATGGGTCCGCTCGCAGAGATCGATCACGTTGCTCTCGATCACATCGCTGCCCGTCCATCGGCTCATGGCGATGAACAAGGCTTCGGTTCGGCGTGCCAGCGCAACGGCCGTCCTTGGATCGCACGGCGTCAAGGGGGGAGGCCGCAGATCAGTCAAGAGCCGAAATGACGCCAGGGGAGGGGCCTTGTCGAGGCTGTGACGCAGGAGGAGCTGTAGAAGGTCATGGATTTCCTTCATCTCGCGCAGGCGCAGTTCGCGGGCGAAAAATCCTCGCGCGGGGACAGCAGCAATATGACCTTCGGCATGCAGGCGGATCAGCGCCTCGCGCACAGGCGTGTTGCTGACCCTCAGCTGGTCCGACAGTTCGACGACGGCCAGATGCTGGCCAGGACGGAACCTGTAGAGCAGCGCCTGTGTTTTCAGGGCACGGTAGACCTGATGCCGCCGGTCCCCGCCGAGGCATCCTGATGGCCGTGATCCCGGGCGAAAACGGTCTCCGTCACTTTTCATCCTCGCGTCTATGGCTCCCTGCTTCAAAGAAGCTTCAGGTCACGGGGATAGGGCGTGAGATAGTCGAATCCGTCCTCGGTCACTACGATGGAATCGCCTATGCGTCCGCCGCCCTTGCCGGGCACTGTAATGCCGCCATCGACGGCAAAGGTCATGCCGGCCTGTAGCTCGCGGGTTTCGCCACGCTTGAGTTCCGGTGCCTCCAGCAGCGACATGCCGACCGAGCGGCCGGTGCGATAGCCCGGCGAGAAGCCAGCCGCCGCATACACCTCTTCTGCTGCGGCATTGACTGCCTCGCAGCGTATGCCGGGGCGGATCGTGGCCAGCGCCGTGCGCTGGGCGGCCAGAGCGGCTTCCTGGATGCGCGCCTGCTCATCGGTCACAGTTCCTACATAAAACTGGCGATCAAAGCCGAGCTTGTAGTTGCGGAAACTCACCATGCCGCAGAAGCACAGATAGACAGGATCGCCGGACTCCAGCCGGCGCACGCCGGCGCGCCGATGGACCATGCAGGTGTCCGTGCCTGACTGCAGGATCTGCAGATTATGGATCAGTGGCGAGACGTAGCGGTCCCCGGGATCGCTCAGCAGGGAGGCGGCGCGGCGCGAGCCGGCCTGCATGGCGGCAAGCGCGATCTCATATTCGGGCACGCCGGGACCAATTGCGTCCGCGGCAGCATCCATCATCGCACCAGCCACTTCGCCGGCCTGGCGCATGATGGCGATCTCGTCTGGCGACTTGATCATGCGCTGCTCGGTGATCAGCGGCGCGATATCCGTCAGGATGCGATCAGGAAGTTGCTCCCTGATCTCGGCGGCGACCACGTTCGGCAGCCGGGCTGTTTCGACCCCGACCGGAGCAGCCGTCGTGGGGTTGGTGATGAGGCCAATAAGCACGTCCCGCCATTCCCGGCCACCATCGGTCCAGGGGCGGATGTCCCCGACCCAGCTCATGGCCGCGCACATGTCTGATTCCATTAACGGCGTGAGGATCACCGGAGCACGACCGGGCCCCACGATCATCAGCGTCGGCCGCCCGAACTCCATGCCTAGATAGTTCCAGTAGCCCCCGTAATACGCGATCGAGTCCGGATCACTCAGAACGGCCAGTCCGATGCCGGCGCTCTCGAGGGACAGAGAGAGAAGACGCGTACGCATCTCAAAGGGGCTTGTCATTTGCTAACCTGTATGCAGCTATGAAGAGCCTCACGATAATGAGGCTGGAAATGCATTGTCAATATTGGAAAATATGACAGTGCCGAGCGGAAATTTTCTATAGCTGCATACATCACGGAGGCAGTCATGCGTGAGATCAAGAGCGACGCTGGTCGCCATCACCGGGCGAAGATCGGGTTCGTGCTGTTGGCGATGGAACAGACCATCGAAGACGACATGTTCACTCTCCGTCCAGGGGGCGTGGGCATTCACTTCACGCGGGCCCCAATGGCGAACCGGGTCAGCGTCGATACGCTGGCGGCCATGGCCTCGGGCATTGGCGATGCTGCCAGCCTGCTCCTGCCGGAGGAGGCGCTCGATGTCGTCTGTTACGCCTGCACATCGGGCAGCGTCGTCATCGGCGAGGAGCGGGTGTTTGCAGAGTTGATCCGGGGCAAGCCCAGCGCCCGGGCCACCTCATTGATCACCTCGGTCATGCGGGCTCTGGAGGCGCTGAAGGTTCGCCGCATCGCTATCGCCACACCCTATCTTGCCGAGGTCGATGCTATCGAGCGCAGCTATATGGCGGAACGCGGCTTCGAGATCGTTCACATGCAGGGATTGGGCATCGAGAAGGACGCCGATATGGTGAGGGTGGCGCCGGAAGCCATTTTGGAATTTGCCCTCAGCGTCGATCGCACTGAGGCCGAGGCGCTCTTCATCAGCTGTGGCGCCCTACGGTCTCTCGACATTATCGAGGAACTCGAGCGCCGGATCGGCAAACCGGTCGTGACCAGCAATCAGGCGATGATGTGGGACTGCCTGCGTCTTGCCGGGATCGCGGACCAGCGGGATGATTATGGCGTTCTGCTTCGGGAGCATTGAGTGAGCGAAAGCGCGACGAGCGAAAACTCAAGGACACGAGCCCCGCGCGGCCAGGTGACGGACATCTACCGGACCTTGCGCGACCGGATCTGTCTACTGCGTTACCCGCCCGGCATGCTGCTTGGCGAGCACGAACTCGCCGAAGAATTCACGGTCAGTCGCACGCCGGTGCGCCAGGCGCTGCAGCGGCTGGAATATGACGGACTCACTGAGACCCGCAACGGTGTGGGAACGATGGTGACCGGCGTCGATCCAAACGCCTTCCGTGATATTTATGCGTTCCGGCTTCGCCTGAGCGAAATGATGGGCGAGTTCCCCGCGGAAGACGAGGCACCGCACGCCCTCTCGACCATCTTGCTACTTCAGGACCGGTTGGTGGCCTTGAGAGGCCAGCGGGACATGGAGGCGTTCTGGCAGCTCAACCATGAACTTCATCATGCTACGAACCGGCTCATCGCCAATCTGGCTTTGCGCGAGACCCATGAGCGCTATTACTTCCAGGCCTCGCGCATCTGGTACAGCGTGATCGAGGCGTTCTTCGAGGAACAGCTCGCCGATCTGGCCAGTGAACTCAACGAAATCGTGGGTGCGCTACGCGCCGGCGACATAAGGGCGGTCGGCTATATCCAGCGCAACCATATTGCCTTTGGCCTCCATCGTGTCGCGAGCGCGCACGCTGCCGTTTGATGCTGCAGACCCAGCCCGGACGGGCCGGGTCCCATGTGGTCCAGATGTATTTACATATTATAGTTGATAAACTCGATGCGACGGAATTGCGAACGGTTTGCGCATGGATATGCGCAAGCTGGTCGGACGAAATTTCGCCCGCCTGCGTCAGGCCAAGGACCTGACGCAGGAACAGGTTGCCGAGCGCTCGGGGCTGAGCCAGCAGTATCTCAGTGGTCTAGAACGCGGCCGACGCAATCCGACGATTATCACCCTCTATGAGCTGGCACGTGCTCTTGATGTCAGCCATGTCGAGCTGGTTCTCCCGCCGGACAAGAAGTGAGGGGTGCTGGTGTGACCCCGGCCGGGAGGCCGGGGCCCTGATCCAGGCGAGATCTTAGTCGCCGCGGCGCCCGTTGGGGCGGGACCAGATGAGGGAGAAGTTCTCGCCGTCCTCGTCATCGAAGAGGTTGGCGTAGATGGCGGCGGTGAAGCTCGGATCGTCGAGCTTGAGGCCCAGATAGTCGCGGCCCTCGGTGGAGCGCTTGGACCAGGCGGCCCCGATCTCGGCGCGGCCGACCAGCACCCGATGGCTGGGGGCGTTCTCGCCGTTGACGCGGGTGTCGGGGATGATGCGCACGCCCCGGGCCTGCACGCCGAGGGTCACGATGTCGCCGGTGAACTCGTTGGTGCCGGTCTTCTTGAAGGTGCCGATGGTGGCCATGTTCCGTCTCCGTCCTGTCTCCTGAGCCCGCACCATTGCGGCCTCGATGGCGATCGGGGGCCGAAGGCGAGCGACGCCACATCGCCTCAGGGTCCCCGTCGCGCTCGCGCGATGGGGTGAGGATTGCGACCGCAGCGCAGCGGAGGACGGCGCAGGCGCGACTTTGTTCCTTCGCGAGGAATGACGGCGATCCGGGGTCCCCGCGCGGCTCAGCGCGCGGGGTGGTGTCGGCAGGGGAAGAAAGTCGGGACCAGCCGTTGTGGCATAGGCGCTCGAGGCGCAGCCGTCCTTCGGCCAGATCAGGCCATTGAAGAGGCCGTTTGGAGCGGGCACGGGCGGATGGATGAGGGAGATGGTTTGGCCTCGCGCCGGATATAGAGACCCGACCGCCCAGCATCGGCGGACGATACCCTGAGGCTGGCCAATCTGCGCATTCCCAGTCCCGTCAATGTCGCGAATGCTCTGCCCCGAGGGGCCTTTCGACAGCGACGCGGCCGCCGTTCGCCGCGAGCGCCAACCCTGCCGTACAGCATGGCGAAACGGACGCTCTGGACTTCCGCTCCCTCCCGGCCCGACCGGTTGACGCGGACCCTAAGCCATTCGCCGTCTGGTGTGCCGAGCGGCTATCGCGGTGTCAGGGAGGGGAGCTGTGCCCGTCAGAAGGGCCGAACGCCTTCCTTTCGGTGATGCGCACGAAGGCGACAATGCCAAAGGCGGCGGCTCCGAGTATCGAAAACACCATCTGCCACGTCTGGGAGGGCATGGTGTGCTTCAGGATGCCATGGGTGGCGTGGAAGCCTGCCGCCACGGCCGGGACGACGAACATGGCAGCGATGAGCAGACGCGCACAGATCGGGCGGACGATCGCGAACAGGAACTGGCCGAGGGCGTAAGTCAGGCCGGCGGCGGCAAGGCCGACAACAACGCCGAGCCATCCGGCGCCGGTGTCATAAGCCCGTGATGCCCGCAAACAGCGGCAACGCGAATACCGCCAGCGTGAAGAGCAGCCAGCAGAGGAACGCGATCGTCGCCATGCTGAGGAGAATTCCGATGAAGATCATGGGGGCGGCTCCATAAAATCAGACCGATGCGCCTCCGCCACCACGATGCACCGGCGGGATTGGCGTTGGCGGCAGAGCACGAGCGCACGCCGCCTCCGCCGATCATGGCCGCCTGTTTGCCTCTCAGGAGGCGAAGGGGTCGATTTCGCGGACGATCGCGGCTTCTTCGCCGTCATATTCGGCAGCCGGGGTGACGGAGAGCGTGCCGTCGCCGGCGCGGAAGATGACGACGGTGGCCATCAGGGTGGTGGCGAGGCTGAAGGCGAAGGCGTGAGCGATCTGGGCGGACATCGACCTGGCTCCTGCGCGAGCGGAGGTCCATCCCCCGCTGACAGGCGCCCGAAGAGGCCGGCCGTTGGCCGCAATCACCGTGTGCGGCGCAGCCGGAGCGGCGGCACGCGCAGCGTAGTCCGACCCTTCATGGGTTGATGGCGTCAGGCCATCGGCTGGACCCAAGGATCAGCGTCGTGAAGCGGGGATGGTCGTCCGATCAGGAGACCTTGATGTCAGGCGTTCGCGAATGCCGATCCCATCGGGTTGCCCAGTCCAACACCTGCTACCCGTGGCCGGTCGTCAGCTGTTGACGTTCCACGGATTGATGACCGCCACACCGGCGGCGTCGAACGCGCTGGTATCGCGCGTGGCCACAGTGAAGCCCCGGGAGGCTGCGATTGCGGCGATATAGCCGTCGGGCGTCGGAAAGCCCTTGCCAGCCTTGCGCGCCTTCACGGCGAGGTCGGCATAGCGTCGTGCGGCAGCGACATCGAACGGCAGAACGCGATCGGCGAACAGCTCCATCACCCCGTCCAGGGCCTCCGTGAGCCGGTCTTTGCGCTTGCCAGTGGGCAGCGCGCCTATGCCGAACAACAGTTCGGCGATGGTGACGCTGGAGAGATAGAGCGTCTCGGCCGCCTGCTCGTCGAACCATGCCCGAACGGTGTCGTCGGGCGCGGGCTTCATCGCCTCCGAGATGACATTGGTGTCGAGAAGGATCATTCGAAGCTCATGGGCTCGGCGGGCATCCTGTCACGCGCCGGGCTGAGGGCGTCGATATCCTCATTGGTCAGCCCCAGCCGGCGGCTACGCTCCGCGAGCGCCGTGCCGAGCCGGAGGCGCATGTCAGGGCGAACGGCGCTCTCAAGGATGTCGCGCATCTCGGCTTCGGTGCTGCGGCCATGCTGTGCCGCGCGCACCTTGAGGGCACGGTGCGTTGCCTCGGAGAGGTTACGGATCGTCACTGCGGGCATGATGGCGCCTCCCAGCACATTTGATAGCGTTGATAGCAAAATAGAGAATTTGCCATCGCATTCAAGATGGCGGGTGTGGCGGCGCTTATGCGCCGCCGGAGCCGAAGCGATAGACCGGGATGCCCATCTTACGGGCCTTGTCGGCCAGGTTGTCCTGAATGCCGGTCCCGGGAAAGATAACGACCCCGATCGGCACCACGTTCAGCATCTGGTCGTTGCGCTTGAAGGGCGCGGCCTTGGCGTGCTTCGTCCAGTCGGGCTTGAAGGCCACCTGCGGCACCTTGCGGCTGTCGGCCCAGAGGGACGCGATCTTTTCGGCGCCCTTGGGCGAGCCGCCATGCAGCAGCACCATGTTCGGGTGCTTGGCGTGGATCTGATCGAGCTTGGCCCAGATCTGCCTGTGATCGGCGGTATCGCCGCCCGAGAAGGCGATCTTCGGCCCGGCGGGCACGAGCACATCGTTATCGGCGCGCCGACGGGCGGCGAGGAAATCCCGGCTGTCGATCAGCGCTGCGGTGAGATGGCGATGGTTGACCCGTGATCCCGCCCGTGGCGTCCAGGGAGAGCCGGTGGCGATGCGGTAACGGTCGGCGGCGGCCTCGCGGAAGGATTCCATGCCGTCGCGGCGGCCGATCATGTTCATGCCAATGTCGATCAGGCGCTCGAGCTCCAGTGACTTCACCTCCGAGCCGTCCTGTTCGCGCTGAAGCTGCTTCTGGGCCTGCTCGTTGTCGTCAAGCTTCTGCTCGATCCGGTCCGCGGCGCGGTGGAACATGTTGACGGTCGACCAGAGGAGGTCGGGAAGCTCGGCATCGAGGTTGGTGTCGGTAATCGTAGCGACGAGAGCATCGAAGATATCGGCGATGGCGCCTTCGATGATGCGGTCCTGCGGTGGCGGGCGCTGGTCGCGCTCGTCCTCGGAAGCACGATGCCCGTGGATCTGCAACTCCTGGATCAGGTGGTCGGTCGGGGATGACACCTGGTGCGGCTCGTGGTCGTCATACGCGCTCATGGGATGCCCCAATGGTTGGACCGCTTGCCGTGGCGGCCTTCATGGCGACGAAGCCATCGGGCGGGACGGACCTGCACCCGGAGCGCGGGCATGGCCCCCGAAAGGGGGAACCGGTTTCGGGACAAGACCATGCCGAAAAGCGCACAGGGCCGCAGCGCAGCGGAGGATGGCGACAAGCCGGGGATTTTGCTTCGCGATGGAAAGCGGCTCGAAGGCCGCGCCGGAAAATCGTCGGCGGAAGCCATTGCCGATCCGGCCCGGCTGACGGCCGATCGCCCTCTCGAAGGCGCGAGGCGCGGTCCTTTTCCGTGGGCTGACGCATCCTTGCGGGTATGGCAGCCACGTCTCGCCGTTCAGCCTGCTCCAGCTATGAGGTCAGGCTCATGAAGCGCAAGACGTCTTCCGGGGTGAGTTGCACCCGAACTCCCGTCCGGAGCGCATCGATACCCAGCCGATGGAGATCCTCGTTGAAGTCCCCGAGCACTGGCGACAATGGGATGGCCTCGATCCCATCGGCGTTCGCCCGTTGGATCAGCATGTCCCGTGCGCCGTCTCCCGCCGGATCGTTGTCGCGGACGATGTAAAGCCGCCGCAACCTCAATGGGAACATGATGGCGGCCAGATGTGCTGCCGAGAGCGCCGGTGCCATCGCCATGTTTGGCAGGACCTGCCGGAGCGACAGCATGGTCTCGATGCCTTCGCCGGCAGCCATAACGTCACCTTGCACACCGATTAGAACGGTAGACCCAAGCAGATTACCCATCGCCTTGCGCGGCGTGTCGACTGGAGCCTTGTCCGAACCGTCGGGGGCGAGCCAGGTGCGGTGTACGCCGGTGATCCTGCCGGTGAGATCAGTGACGGCGGCGATCATGGCGGGCCAGGTCTCTGTCGGGCCATCATCGGCCTTGTAGTAGCAGTGCGGATGAAAGCGCAGGTTTCCGGTTCCGTGCAAAAGCGTAATGCCGCGTCGGCGCAAATACGTCTCTGCAAGGGTCCCGGCGAGGGGCTGCGACATGGCGAACAACCGGCGAGCCGCTTCAACCGATCCTGATGGAGCCGGCAGGACATGGCGACGTGGTGCTGCGGGCTCCGGTTCGGGATGCGGCAGGCTGAGAAAGATCCGCGCTTCCTCGGCAACGTCAGCGAAGTCGGTGAGGCCCGATGATCCGCGGATGATATCGAGGAGATCGCCATGTTCGCCGGTGGCGGCATCGGTCCATTTGCCCGCCGGGCTCTTCGCGGATGCGTGGAGCCGGACGAAGAGCGAGCGGCCGGGCGTGTTTCTGATATCGCCGACCAGCCAGTAGCGGCCCTCCCGGCGCCCATTGGAGAGATAGTGACGGCAGACGGCTTCGGCCCGATCGCCGAGCCGGCGCGACAGATCGTGAGCAATCCCGGACATGGCGAGCTTTTCAAAAACAAAGGCCCGCCGACAGAGCCGGCGGGCCGAGGTTCAGGATCGTGTTGAGGGTTACTCCGCCGCCACGGCAGGGGGGATGTCCGTGGTGTCCTCAGTATCCTCAAGGCTTTCGTCTTCGCCCATGGCCGTTGTGCCGTCCTGCGCCGCCGTTTCATCGCCAACTGCGGGTTCGGCTCCGCGCAGCGGCTCCGGCAGCCAGCCGGTATCGGCCAGCAGTGCTTCCGCCTCGCGGGCCATGTCGCCCTTCTTCAGGTGCGCGATACGCTCTGCCGCACGCGCCCCCTTCGCCTCGCTCACCGCCAGCAGAATGCGGGCCTTGGTGACCCGGCCGAGAAAATTGTCCACGGTCGGCTTCCAACCTGCCGTGGCCATGTCGAGGTCGACGGCGCAGGCGAGTTGATCGGCATGGTCGAGCGCGCGCGGGCGCCGGTTCCAGGCCTCATGAACGGCGTTAACCGACAGGCTCACCACATGGGCAAACAGGCTGGAGCGGCTGTCGCTGTCCCATTCCCCAAGCGCCCCCCAGACATCAGCCGAGTCCTTCGGCAGGACCTTCGCCCAGCCCTCATGCCGGGCGTGGATCGCCGCGGCCGAGGCGCTGTCGTTCAGCCCCGGCGCCTGCGCGCTGAACGCCACGCTCTTCAGGTCGAGTTCGAGGCAGCTATCCGAGCCGTAGCGATAGAAGCTCTTCAGCGTCAGGGCATGCAGGGCCGCGAGGAAGGCGACCTCCGGCCGATCGCCCAGCGCCTGGCGCAGGCCAAGCGTGCGGTGCGAGGTCAGCTCGGTCATCAGCCGGTCCGGGAGCGCAGACAGCCCTTCGTCCTCCTCGGGCTCGGGCGTCGGCGCGTCTGCCATGACGGCATCGCCCGCCCTCGTCGCCGTAGCGGCGGCAAGGCGCCGCCCGGCGTTTTCGGCGGCGACTTCGGGCTCCACCGGCAGCTCGTCCTCCGGCCGCACATAGCCGCGCTCAATGCGCACCGACCCATCATGGGCGATACTGACGAAGGCGCCGGCGCGCGCCATCTCCACCGGATCGAAAGTGATCGGACGCGCGTCGAAGACTTCGATCGCCATCTCGATCTCGCCGAGCCGGGCGTCCACCTCATCCGGCAGTTCATCCGCATCGGCGTATTCCGCAGACAGGCGATCATACTCCGCCTGCAGGGCGTCGCGGCTGGCTTCCTCCTCTGTGGTGAGCGGGATGGTCTCGCCGCGCATCTGGCGCAGGCCATAAGTGTGGCCATAGGCGAAGTCAGGGGCCATCTCGACCCACTTCCACCCCTCGGCGGCGACAGCGTCGGCCTCGTCCTTGAGCTTGTCAGCAACCAGTCGGACGACCAGCGCGACATCCTGCAGCCAGCCGCCGTCGTCGCCCTGAAACAGGTCGCGCAGGATGGTGCCGCCGGCCTCGACATAGGCCTCGAGGCCGATGAACTGGGCGCGCTTGTCGCAGGCACGCACCGCACCTTCGGTCAGCATGCGGCGGATGGCATAGGGCTGCTTGTCATAGGAGGTCTTCAGCCGCTCGAAGACCTGTTCCTGGCGCGCATGGTCGCCGGATACGGTAAAGGCCATGAGCTGGTCGAGCGTCACGCCGTCCTCGGCATAGACATCCAGCAGCACCGGCGACACCGAGGCGAGCTTGAGGCGCTGCTTCACCACGCCGACGGAGACGAAGAAGGCGGCGGCAATCTCCTCCTCGGACTGACCCTTCTCGCGGAGCGCCAGAAAGGCGCGGAACTGGTCGAGCGGATGGAGCGGCGCGCGCTGGACATTCTCGGCGAGCGAATCCTCCTCGGCGATGCCGCCCTCCCGGATGACGCAGGGCACCGGCGCGGTCTTGGCAAGGCGCTTCTGCTTCACCAGCAGTTCCAGCGCCCGGTAGCGCCGCCCGCCCGCCGGGATCTCGAACATGCCGGTCTCGATACCGGCGTCGTCGACGACAGGCCGGACGCTGAGGCCCTGCAGCAGGCCACGGCGGGCGATGTCCTCGGCCAGTTCCTCGATCGAGACGCCGGCCTTGATGCGCCGGACGTTCGACTGGCTGAGCAGGAGCTTGTTGAAGGGGATGTCACGCGAGGGCGAGAGCGTGATCTTCTGAACATTGGTCGCCATGGAAGGCACCTCCGCGACGGGCGGCCAAGAGCCTCTCTCTCGGCCTCCAACCCGTCACGCAGCGCCGCGCCGCCCTCTCACTCTGGAGGGCGACGCCGCAGAACCGCAGATCCGCAAAAGCGCAAAGCAGGAAAGCCGGAGACAGGGATGTCCGCGTCTCCGGCTTTCCGGAAATCAGGCGGCCCGATCGAGCAGCTTCTTGGCCCGGCCCTCGAGGTCGAGCCTTGCATCCTGGTGAGGCTTGTCGCGTGCGACCGCGGTGATGCCCTGCACGAAGTCGAAGATGCTCTCGGGCTTGCGCCCTTCCTCGGCCAGCACCGTGTCGATGATCCTGGCGGTCTCGGCCCTGGAGAAGCCCCGGTTGCGCAGGAAGTCGCTGCGGTCCTCGTCGGTGCGCGCGACGATCTTCTCCCGTGCCGCCTTGATGCCGTTGACGAAGGGCATGGGCGAGGAATTGGCAAAGCGGGTGAGTGCCGGCGCTGCCTCGTGCGCGAAGCGGGAGGCGGCGTATTTGGAGTGGCGGATGGTGATCTCCTGGAAGTCCTCGACGCCCCAGAGATTACGGTTCTGGCACACGGCACGCAGGTAGAAGCTCGCAATGCCGAGCGTCTTGGCCCCCACCTCCGAGTTCCAGCAATAGAAGCCCCGGAAATAGAGGTCCGGCGAGCCGTCGGGCAAACGCCCGGCCTCGATCGGGTTGAGATCGTCGACCAGGAACAGGAAGACGTCGCGGTCGGAGGCATAGAGCGTCGTCGTATCCTTGGTGATGTCGACACGCGGATTGTAGATGCCCGTCGACCAGTCGAGCACGCCCGGCACCTTCCAGCGCGTGTCGCCGGTGCCGTTGCCGGCGATGCGCTGCACCGCCTCGACCAGCTCGTGATCATAGATCCGGCCATAGTCGGGGCCGGTCACCGCGCGCAGCTCGACGCGGCCATTGGCGGTCTCATAGGTCTTGATCTGCTCGGCGCGGTGCGAGGTCAGGCCATACTGCAGATTGATGCCGGCCAGAGCGGCGGGAAGCTGGCGCAGATAGGCGGCCGGCGCCCCGATCTGCGCCGCGAGCTGGCCGAAGGACCAATGGTTCGGTTCGATGGGCGCATCCGCCCCCGGCAGCACCAGTGCGAGTCGCTCGGCATTGGAGCGGCTGGCCTCCACATGGATGCGGGACGTCTCCACAAGGCGCGACCGGCTGTTATCGGCCCGGCCTCGCACCATCGCGGCCAGTTCGCCGAGCGACAAGAACCGTTCGTCATCCGGCCTCGCGAACCACTCCGACGACACGCGGCCGACCCGCTCGCCGCGCGTGACATCCACCTTGTAGCCGCCACTGGCGTCGCGACCGGCATCCAGAACCTGCATGTTCATGGGGATCCACCTCCATGACGGGCGCCGGAAGACACTCTCCCAGCCCTCAACCCGTCACGGAAATCCGATCCGGCCTCTCACTCTTTGGAGTATGAGGATTCCCCAGAGCCTGCGGAGCAGATCCTAACCGAACCGTCCCGTCACATAGGCGATCGTTCGCTCATCCGCCGGCCTGCTGAACACGTCGGCCGTCGCGCCGTATTCCACCATATGGCCGAGATGCATGAAGGCGGTGTAGTCCGAAATCCGGGCGGCCTGCTGCATGTTGTGCGTGACGATAACGACCGTGTAGCGATCCCGGAATTCGTCGATCAGATCCTCAATCTTAGCCGTCGCTATAGGGTCAAGGGCCGACGTCGGCTCGTCGAGAAGCAGAACATCCGGTTCCGGTGCGAGCGCACGCGCGATGCACAGACGCTGCTGTTGCCCGCCCGAGAGGCCATAGGCTGACGTCTTCAACCGGTCCTTGACCTCGTCCCATAGAGCAGCCTGTCGCAGGGCCCTTTCGACCCGCTCGTCGAGAACCGACCGGCTGCTGATGCCGCGGATCGTCAGGCCGGCGGCGACATTGTCATAGATGCTCTTGGGAAACGGGTTCGGCTTCTGGAACACCATGCCGATGCGCAGGCGCACCAACATCGGGTCGACATCACGCCCCACAATGTTCAGTTGCTCAGGCAGCAGCATGATCTCACCCTCGTAGCGATTGCCGGGATAGAGATCGTGCATACGGTTGAAGCTGCGCAGGAGCGTGCTTTTTCCACATCCGGAGGGACCGATAAGGGCTGTTACCTTGGCGTTGGCGACAGGCAGCTGCACCGATTTCAGGGCATGGAAGGTGCCGTAATAGAAATCCAGATTGCGCACATCAACACGCAGGTCCGGTACCGCATTGAGGGCACGCGGAGCTACCTTGATCTGCGTGACGAGACTGGCGGAATCGCTTGGAGAAAGCCGGGTCACCGCATGGCCCTTCTGAGTTTGTAGCGCAGCCAGATGGCGCCGGCGTTCATGAGCAGAGTCATCGCCAGCAGGATGAGACCCGTCGCCGCAGCGTTAACGTGAAAGCCCGCCTGCGGCCGCGAAACCCAGTTGAACATCTGGATTGGCATGACGGTAAAGGGCGATCCGAGCCAATCGAAATTGATGAAGGGGAATTCGGGGCCCACCGGCGAAGGGGGTAGGAAGGCGATGAAGGTGAGCGCGCCGATCGTGATAATGGGGGCCGTTTCGCCGATTGCACGCGACATCCCGACGATGGCGCCGGTGAGAATGCCGGGCCGTGCCGCCGGCAGGATGTAGCCGCCCACCGTTTGCCACTTGTCGGCGCCCAGGGCGAACGCCGCCTCCCGAACCTCCTGGGGGATCGACCGCACGGCCTCGCGGGTCGCAACAATGATGATGGGCAGGATCAGCAAGGCGAGGGTCAGGCCGGCGACAAAGATGGTCTGGCCGAGGCCGAACATCTGAATGAATAGGCCGAGCGCCAGCAACCCGTAGATGATGGAGGGGACGCCAGCCAGGTTGGTGACGTTGATCTCGATCAGGTTGGTGATGAGGTTCTTGGGCGCGTATTCCTCGAGGTACAAGCCCGCAGCCACGCCGAGCGGCACGGCGAGCGCGGCGGTGACGATCATGACCAGCGCGCTGCCCACCCACGCCGACAGGATGCCGGCGTCGTTCGGGCGGCGGGAAGGAAAGCTGGTGAGGAAGTCGTAGTCGATTCGGCCGAGGCCATCGACCATGAAGTCGATGATCAGGGTCAACAGGACCAGCATGGTCAAGCTCAGCACTGACAGGCCGAGCAGCGCAAACCGCTTTTCGGATCGGCGCGCGCTGCGGATGATCTCGGCTTCGGACAATTGGGATATGTCGGTCATGTCGCGCCGGGATCCTCAATAGACTTCGCGGTATTTGCGCCGCAGCACGAAGGCAATGACGTTGAAGGTGAGGGTCATCAGGAACAGCGTCAGCCCAGCAGCGAAGATCGTCAGATAGGCGATCGAGTCGTGCGGCACATCGCCAAGGCTGATCTGCACGATGTAGGCCGTGATGGTGGCGGCGCCCTCCAGGGGATTGAGCGCGATCTTCGCCTGCTGTCCCGCAGCGATCGCGACCACCATCGTCTCGCCGACCGCGCGCGACATGCCAAGCATGTAGGCGGCCGTAATGCCCGAGAGAGCTCCCGGTATAACCACCTTCACGCCGGTCTGCAGCCTCGTGTAGCCGAGCGCATAAGCGCCCTCGCGCAGCGTGTTCGGCACCGCGCGCATCGCGTCCTCGCTGACCGAGACGATGTACGGCAGGATCATGATGCCCATGACAATGCCGGGAACCAGAAGATTGAAGCCCGCAAGGCCGGGGATGAAGGTCTGGAACAGCGGCGTCAGGAAGAGCAGAGCGAAGTAGCCGAACGCCACGGTGGGCACGCCCGCAATGAGCTCCAGAAACGGCTTGATGATCTCCCGCAAGGCCGGCGGGGCGAATTCACTGAGATAAATGGCGAGAATCGTTCCCGCCGGAACCGCGACAAGCAGGGCGATGCCGGATGTCATCAGGGTCCCGGACACCAGCGTCATGATGCCGAAGTGTTTGTCCTGGAAGACCGGCGTCCATTGCGTGTCCGTCAGGAAGTCAAGCATCGAGACCTGAGCGAAGAAGCGCACGCTCTCGCTCACCAGGACATAGACGATACCCATGGTCACGAGCACGGAAACGAAAGCCGCGGCGAACATCATGGCGCGCATCGCCCGGTCGACCAGACGGCGGCGCGCCAGGAAGCGCGGCGAGACGAGAAGCGGCATCGGCGTGGTGGATGCGGGCAAGACGCTGTTCCGGTAAGGTGATGAGAGGACCGGGAACCCGGACGGTTCCCGGTCCGAGCAGCATCAATAAACGAGCTTTTCCTTGAGCAGATCCTCGACCGACACGCCGACCTTGGAGCCGGTAAAGCCGGTGCCGATCTCGCGCTTGGCGAAGCGCTCCTGGAATGCCTTGAGCGCGGCTTCGGGCAGCGGCACGTAGCCGACTTCCTTGATCAGTTCCACGGCGTGCTTCGGGTCCTGGTAGAACTCGACGAACTTCGCGACTTCCGGCTTGGCCTCGGCCGCCTTCTTGCTCACATAGATGAAAATCGGGCGCGACAGCGGCTGGTACTTGCCGGTGCGGGCATTTTCGACGCTCGGTTCGATCGCGGGAGCGGCGTCATTGAGCTTGATCTTGACGGCCTTGAGCTTGTCGGCGTTTTCCTCGAAATAAGCGAGGCCGAAGAAGCCCAGCGCATTTGGGTCGCCGGCCACGCCCTGCACCAGCACGTTATCGTCCTCGGAGGCCGTGAAGTCGCCGCGGCTAGAGTGTTCCTTGCCGACAATCGCGGCAGTGAAATAGTCGTAGGTGCCAGAATCCACGCCGGCCCCGTAAAGCACGAGCGGTTTGTCGGGGAAGCTGGAGCGCACCTGCTTCCAGTTGGTGATCTTGCCCTGTGCTTCGGGTTGCCAGATCGTCTTCAGTTCGGCGACCGTCATCTCCGATGCCCAGTCATTGGACGGATGAACGATCACGGTGAGCGCGTCGAGCGCTACCGGAAGCTCGATATACTCGACGCCCGCTTCCTTGCAGGCCTTCTGCTCGGCCGCCGTGATCGGGCGAGAGGCATTGGAGATGTCGGTCTCGCCGCGGCAGAATTTCTTGAAGCCGCCACCGGTTCCCGACAGGCCGACGGTCACCTTGATGTTGGGATTGGCCTTCTGGAATTCTTCGGCCATCGCTTCGGTCACCGGAAAGACCGTCGAGGACCCGTCGGCCTGGACAACGGCCTGTGCGCTGGCGGCGTGGAACGCGCCACTGACCGCGAGCAGCGCGAGCGTCCCTGCCATGGTGATTGTCTTCATCGCTCACTCCCGTTTGAAGCTGAACCTTGGGAGATTCACCTCCCGATACGGCGCTGTCCTAGAGTTGTTATGCTTCAATTTTGTGACGCTTACGATTTTGAACGTAATCCGATCAGTGGGAAACCAATTATTATATAAGTTTAGTGGTCGTGATTTGATGATATTTTAATGTAAATATACAATAATATGGCAAAGAGTAGGGGTTTGGTGTCATATATATCGCCAAAAGCTCGGATTTTATCTGTTCTCATGGAGTTTATATCGTCGTCAGTCCCACAGGGTGGCACGGGAAAAACCGTAATGTACGTTCGGGTGCTCCTTCGGGAGGCTGCAGAGTCTCGGAGCGTCAACCACAAATGCAAAGTGATTCTGTCGATGTCTCTCGACAAAAAGAATCTAGCGCCGCGTCACGTAAGTGTCGTACACCTCCTCTAGTTTCTTGTCGATCTGTCCCGACGGATTGATATTTGAGGTGTCGTGATGACCCGTCTCCTTTCCTTCATCGTTGTGGCTTTGCTGGCCCTCACCCCAAGCGTGCGCGCTGACGAGTTGAGCGGTGCGGGCTCGACTTTCGCTTACCCAATCATCTGGAAATGGGCGGAGGCTTATCGTGGGGTCAATGGCACGCTGGTGGGTTACCAGTCGGTTGGCTCCTCCGCGGGCGTAAACCGGATCCGTGATAAGGCCGTCGATTTTGGCGCCTCTGACAAACCGCTGAAGCCCGAGGAGCTCGAGCGCCTAGGCCTCGGTCAGTTTCCGATCGTGTTCGGCGGTGTGGTGCCAGTCGTGAATCTTCCCGGAGTTTCGCCGGGCGCCATTCGCTTCACGGGAGGTGTTCTGGCGGACATCTATATGGGAAAGATCACCAAATGGTCGGATCCCGCGCTGAAGGCCCTCAACCCCGACCTTGATCTCCCTGACAGTTTGATTGCCGTGATCCATCGTTCGGATGGCTCAGGCACGACCTTCAACTTTGTGTCCTATCTCTCAAAAGCGAGTCCGGAATGGAAGCAGACGCTGGGCGAGGGAAGTGCGGTTGCCTGGCCGGTCGGCAGTGGCGCAAGGGGAAATGAAGGGGTTGCTCTGGAAGTGCAGAGGACGCCGAATGCGATCGGATATGTTGAATTTACTTATGTAACGCAAGCCAAGCTCACTTACGGTCTGGTTCAGAATCGCTCGGGCCAGTTCATTGCGCCGAGTTCTGCATCGTTTCAGGCCGCCGCCCTCGGTGTTGACTGGACGAAGGTTCGCGACTTCTATGCAACCATTAACGATTCCGCTGTGCCGGATGCCTATCCGATCGCGGCCACCACATTCATATTGATGTACAAGGCTCCGGCGAACGCCACTCGCACGCGAACGGCTCTCGGCTTTTTCGATTTTGCGCTTGGCCCCGGCAGCGCCTATGCATCGAAGCTCGGGTATGTTCCGCTGCCTGAGCCGCTCGTGCAGCAGGTGAAGACCTATTGTGCGGCGACGTTCAAGAGCGGAAGCTGAGGCGAAAGCGGGACGTGGCGATGCAAAGTCAGGCAAAGGATGTGAAGCGGCTTCTGTCGGATGATGCCGTCGCGATATTCGAAGCGCTGGCTCAGCCGACCCGCCTCGACGCCTTCCGCCTGCTTCTGCGCTATGCCCCTTTTGGACTGAATGCAGGCGATGTAGCTCGCCTGCTGGCCGTGCCCCACAACACGATGTCGACACACCTCGCCCATTTGGAGAGGGCTGGATTGGTGGGGTCCCGCCGCGAAGGTCGATCGATCATTTACTCTGCCCGAACCGCGCGGGCGGGGTCGATTCTTGAGCTGTTCCTCAGCGAATTGCCTGCTCTGGCCGATCCAGGAGGGGGATTTCCGCGCCTTCGTCCCGGCGAGCCTATGGAGCGGTGCTATAATGTGCTGCTCGTTTGCTCGCACAACTCCGCGCGCTCGATAATGGCCGAGGCGGTGCTAAACCGGGAAGGGCGCGGGCGTTTCCGTGCCTTCTCCGCCGGCAGTGCGCCGCGCGGCACACCTCACCCAATGGCGCTCGATTTGCTGGGTTCGCTCGGCTATACGACCGACGATCTTCGTTCCAAGAGTTGGGACGAATTCGCCAGCCGTGCTGTCGAACCGATGGACTTCATCATCACCGTCTGTGATGCCGCCGCAGGCGAAAGCTGTCCATTGTTTCCGGGGCACCCACTTACCGCGCATTGGGGGCTCGCTGACCCTGCTGCCGCTGGCGGAACGGAAACGGAATTGCGGGCAGCGTTCATCAGCACGTACCGGCAGATCGCGGCCCGCATGTCGGCCTTCGTCAATCTGCCAATCGAGAGTCTCGATCTTGGCGGCCTCAAGTCGCGCCTCAGCGATATTTCGATCATGGAGGGGGCTACAGAGATGACGCTTGCCTCCCGCGCGGCATGAACGTGACGAGTTGTGATCCTTTTTGTGGTCAAACTGTCATAATACACAATTACTGACGTGATCAGCCAATGTTGCTCGGGAGAGATACATGTCACTGATCCGGCGTCTACTCAAAGTATCCAGCCTTTCCGTAGCGTTCGCGCTGGCGGGTCTCGGTCTTGCAAATGCCGAATTCAAGCTTGATCCGCGGTTTACCGATGCAAATGGCGACATGGTCGCGGATGCGCCGACGGATGCATCCAAGCAGATCGACCCCGACACACTCATTTTCGCTTATACGCCGGTCGAAGACCCGGCGGTCTACGCCAAGGTGTGGCAGGAATTCCTCGACCACCTCGCCAAGACCACCGGCAAGAAGGTGCAGTTCTTTCCGGTGCAGTCCAACGCCGCCCAGCTTGAAGCGATGCGCGCCGGCCGCCTTCACGTCGCCGGCTTCAACACGGGCTCGAACCCCATCGCGGTGGCGTGCGCGGGCTTCGTGCCCTTCACCATGATGGCCTCGAAGACCGGCGCCTTCGGCTATGAGATGGAAATCATCACCTATCCGGGCTCGGGCGTGACCAAGGTCGAGGACATCAAGGGCAAGAAGATGGCCTTTACCTCCGAGACCTCGAACTCCGGCTACAAGGCGCCGTCGGCGCTGCTGCGCACCGAATTCAAGCTTGAGGCCGGCAAGGATTTCGAGCCGGTGTTCTCCGGCAAGCACGACAACTCGATCCTCGGCGTGGCCAACAAGGACTATCCGGCGGCGGCGATCGCCAACTCCGTGATGAAGCGCATGGTCGCCCGCGGCGTCATCAAGCCGGAGCAGGTCGTCACCATCTACAAGTCGCAGACCTTCCCGACCACCGGCTATGGTTATGTCTACAACCTCAAGCCGGAACTGGCCGCCAAGGTGAAGGAAGCGTTCAGCACGTTCAATTGGGAAGGCTCGGCTCTGCTCAAGGAGTTCCAGACCTCTGAGCCGCCGCAGGAAGCCTTCATCCCGATCACCTTCAAGGACAACTGGGCGGTGATCCGGCAGATCGATAGCGCCATGGGCGTCAGCTACGAGTGCAAGTGAAGGAACTGAGCTAGATTAGCGACAAACGAGGTTTGTGAGCATGCTGCGACTCGAGGGCCTTTCCAAGCGCTATGCCAACGGCGACAGGGCTCTCGATCACATCGATCTGCATGTTCCCGCCGGTCAGGTCGTCGGCCTGATCGGCCCCTCGGGTGCCGGCAAATCAACGCTCATCCGCTGCGTCAACCGGCTCGTCGAGCCGAGCGAGGGCAAGATTTTCCTCGGCGACGTCGAACTCACCGCCCTGGGCCGGGCCGGCCTGCGCCAGGCCCGGCGCCGAATGGGCATGATTTTCCAGGAATACGCGCTGGTCGAGCGTCTCTCGGTGATGGAGAACGTGCTGTCCGGGCGCCTCGGCTATGTCGGCTTCTGGCGCGCCTGGTTCCGGCGCTTCCCGCAGGCGGACATCGACCGGGCCTTTGCCGTGCTCGATCGCGTGAGCCTGATGGACCATGTCGACAAGCGCGCCGACGAGCTTTCCGGCGGCCAGCGGCAGCGTGTCGGCATTGCCCGCGCGCTGGTGCAGGAGCCGGATATTCTTCTGGTGGACGAGCCGACAGCCAGCCTCGATCCCAAGACCTCGCGGCAGATCATGCGTCTCATCGTCGAGATCTGCGCCGAGCGGAATCTCGCCGCGATCGTCAACATCCACGACGTTGCCCTCGCCCAGATGTTCGTTCAGCGGATCGTCGGCCTGCGGGCCGGCCGCGTCGTGTTCGACGGCCCGCCCGAAAGCCTCGACCCCGCCGCGCTGACGGCGATCTATGGCGAGGAAGACTGGTCCAAGACCATGACGCGGGAGGAAGAGGCCGAGGATCGCGCGCATGAGGCGGCCTCCGAGCAGTTGCGCGGCGTGCGCGCACCGCTGATCGCGGAAGCGCTCTGATGGCCGATGCCGTTCGCCCGCGCCGCTGGCGCCCTGCGCCGCTGATCGCCAATCCCTGGCTGCGCCACGGCCTGACGCTGGGCGCGGCGATCTATCTGGCGCTAGCCCTGGGCACCGTCGATGTCAACTGGGCGCGCGTCGTCGACGGCCTGGATCGGGGCGCGCGCTTCATCGGCGGCTTCCTGCAGCCGAACTTCTCCTCACGCTGGGACGACATCGTTCAGGGCATGATCGAGAGCCTGACCATGACAGTGACATCCACCGTCGTCGGCATCGCCATTTCCATTCCTATCGGCATCGGCGCCGCCCGCAATATCGTGCCGCGGCCGGTCTATTATGTGTGCCGGTCAATCATCGCGGTTTCGCGCTCGCTGCAGGAGATCATCGTCGCGATCTTCCTCGTGGCCATGGTCGGCTTTGGCCCGTTCGCCGGCTTTCTCACCCTGTCCTTCGCCACCATCGGCTTTTTGTCGAAGCTGCTGGCCGAGGACATCGAGGATATCGACCCGGCCTCGGTGGAGGCCATTCGCGCCACTGGCTCGGGCTGGTTCTCCATGCTGTCCTACGGCGTGCTGCCGCAAGTCATGCCGCGGCTGATCGGCCTGTCGCTGTACCGTCTCGACATCAATTTCCGCGAGTCGGCGGTGGTCGGTATTGTCGGCGCCGGCGGCATCGGCGCGACGCTGAATACCGCGATCGACCGCTACGAGTTCGACAGCGCGGCGGCGATCCTGCTGCTCATCATCGGCATCGTGATGGTCAGCGAATACACGTCGAGCATCATTCGCAAAAGGGTGCAGTGATGGCCGTCCAACAACTCGCCAATGGGCGCTTCGCCTGGCAGCGGCGGACGGCCAGGGCCGAATGGCTGAACTGGCTGGCCTGGCTGGCCGGCGTCGCCCTCACCGTCTTCTGCTGGCGGGTGATGACGGAAAGCACGATCTGGGACTATGTCTGGGACGCGCCGACGCAGGCCGCCGACATTGGCGGGCGCATGGTGCCGCCGCGCTGGAGCTACTTTCCCAACATCCTCAAGCCGCTCTGGGACACGCTGAACATTGCCACGCTTGGTACCTTGCTGGCCGTGTTCATCTCGGTGCCGATCGCGTTTCTGGCGGCCCGCAACACTACGCCGAGCGTCGCCTTCGTGCGGCCGGTGGCGATCCTGGTCATCGTCTCGTCGCGTTCGATCAACGCCATCATCTGGGCGCTGCTGCTGGTGTCCATTCTCGGCCCAGGCATTCTCGCCGGCATCATCGCCATCGCGCTGCGCTCCATCGGCTTCATCGGCAAGCTGCTCTATGAGGCGATCGAGGAAATCGACGCCAAGCAGGTCGAGGCGATCAGCGCAACCGGCGCCTCCGGCCCGCAGACGCTGGCCTACGCGATCGTCCCGCAGATCATGCCGGCCTTCGCCGGCATCACCGTTTTCCGCTGGGACATCAACATCCGCGAATCCACCGTTCTCGGCCTGGTAGGTGCGGGCGGCATAGGGCTCAATCTGGAGAGTTCGCTCAACACGCTGGCTTGGCCCCAAGTGACGCTGATCCTCCTAGTCATATTGGGCACCGTCGTCATCAGCGAATGGATTTCGGCCCGCATCCGCCACGCCATCATCTGAGGCGAACGAACAGGACGAGCGCATCGCCATCCGCCGCGAACCGGAGGATCGACCATAGTCGCGCATGACAATACTTGATACTCGTCCATATATCGGCTATCGTCGACATATGGACACTGATAACGCCCTTGCCGCCTTCGCCGCGCTCGCCCAGCCCACCCGGCTGGATGTGTTTCGCCTGCTCGTCGCCCATGAGCCGGAAGGCATGCCGGCGGGCGAGGTGGCGCGTCGGCTCGACGTGCCGCACAACACGCTCTCCACCCATCTCGGCATTCTCGCCCGGGCGGGGCTGATCGAGGCCGAGCGGCAGAGCCGGCTCATCCTCTATCGCGCCCGCCTCGACGCGGTGCGCGACCTCGCTGGCTTCATCCTGAAGGATTGCTGCGGCGGCAAGCCCGAGATCTGTGCCCCTTTGATCGCCGATCTCCAGCCCTGCTGTCCCGCCGCAGGACCGACCACAGACAACCCTGCCGCCAAGGAGGCGCGCCATGTCTGATCTCTCGCCCGGCCAGAACGCCGGCCACATCTACAACGTGCTGTTTCTCTGCACCGGCAATTCCGCCCGCTCGATCCTGGCGGAATCCATCCTCGCCAAGGACGGGCACGGGCGTTTCCGCGCCTTCTCCGCCGGCAGCCAGCCCAAGGGAGCGGTGAACCCGCTGGCACTGGCGACGCTGCGCAGCCTCGACTATCCCACGGACGGCCTGCGTTCGAAAAGCTGGGGCGAATTCGCCGCGCCCGACGCGCCGGTCATGGATTTCGTCTTCACCGTCTGCGACGGCGCGGCGGGCGAGACCTGCCCGGTCTGGCCGGGCCAGCCGATGACCGCCCATTGGGGCATCGAGGATCCCGCTGCCATCGAGGGGACCGATCTCGAGCGCGAAGCCGCCTTCGCCCGCACCTTCCGCTATCTCAAGAACCGCATCGCCGCCTTCGCCGCCCTGCCGATCCGCAGCCTCGACAGCATGACGCTCGGGGCGAAGCTCCACGAGATCGGCCGCAGCGAGGGGGCGACCCAGCCCCGGCGCGATGTGGCGTGAGGAGGCCCCAATGACCGACGTCACCCTCTACCACAACCCCGCCTGCGGCACCTCACGCAACGTGCTCGGCCTGATCCGCAATGCCGGCCTTGAGCCGGTGGTGATCGAATATCTCAAGACCCCGCCGAGCCGCGAGGAACTCGTCTCGCTCATCGACCGCATGGGGATCAGCGTGCGCGACCTCCTCCGCGAGAAGGGCACGCCCTATGCCGAGCTCGGCCTCGGCGACCCCGCGCTCAGCGACGACGCCCTTCTCGACGCGATGATGGCGCACCCGATCCTCATCAACCGTCCCATCGTCGTCACCCCGCGCGGCGTGAAGCTGTGCCGCCCCTCCGAGGTGGTGCTCGACCTGCTCGACGACCCGCAGCGCGGCGAATTCCGCAAGGAAGACGGCGCGCTGGTCATCGACGCCCACGGCAACCGCGCCGCCTGAACGAGAACCGGAAACCCCATGTCCCAGACTCTGGCGCTCACGCCCCGGCCCGCCGCGCGGCTGTCCTTCCTCGACCGCTACCTCACCGTGTGGATCTTCGCGGCGATGGCGCTGGGCGTCGTCCTCGGCACGGTGTTCACCGGCCTGCCGGAGGCGCTGAACACGCTCTCGGTCGGTTCCACCAACGTCCCGATCGCCATCGGGCTGATCCTGATGATGTACCCGCCGCTCGCCAAGGTGCGCTACGAGGAACTGCACCTTGTCTTCGCCGACAAGCGGGTGCTGGTGCTGTCGCTGGTGCAGAACTGGCTGATCGGTCCGGCGCTGATGTTCGCGCTGGCCGTCATCTTCCTGCGCGACTACCCGGAATATATGACCGGGCTGATCCTTATCGGCTTGGCGCGCTGCATCGCCATGGTGCTGGTGTGGAACCAGCTCGCCTGCGGCGACAACCAGTATGTCGCCGGGCTGGTGGCGTTCAACTCGATCTTCCAGATCCTGTTCTTCTCAACCTATGCCTGGCTGTTCCTCACCGTGCTGCCGCCGTTGTTCGGGCTGGAGGGCAGCATCATTGATGTCAGCTTCTGGACCATCACCGAGGCGGTGCTTATCTATCTCGGCATTCCCTTCCTCGCCGGCTTCCTCACCCGCCGCGTGCTGATCGCCCGCAAGGGACCGGACTGGTACGCCAATGTGTTCCTGCCGAGGATCAGCCCGATCACGCTCGGCGCGCTTTTGTTCACCATCGTCGCCATGTTCAGCCTGAAGGGGGGCGATCTCGTGCGCCTGCCGATGGACGCGGTGATCATCGCCATTCCGCTGACGATCTATTTCGTCGTCCAGTTCCTCATCAGCTTCGCCATGGGCAAGCTGATCGAGGCGGATTATCCGCGTACAACCGCCATCGCCTTCACCGCCGCGGGGAACAATTTCGAGCTCGCCATCGCGGTCGCCATCGCCGCCTTCGGCCTCGCCTCGCCCGTCGCCTTCGCCGCCGTCATCGGGCCGCTGGTCGAGGTGCCGGTGCTGATCCTGCTCGTGCATGTCGCCCTGCGGCTCGGCAAATGGTGGTTTCCGAGGACGGCGCCGGGCGGCCGTTAAGGACCACCGGGGACGGCGCAGCGAGACTTATTCGATAGATGTCGAAATAGGGCTTGACCGCCGGCCGCAGGGGCCCCTAATTTATTTCCATGAATCTCGAACAAGCCTCCCGCCAGCTTGAAGCGCTCGGCAATCCGACCCGCCTGCAGCTCTATCGGACGCTGGTACGGGCGGGGCCTGCCGGCCTGCCGGTCGGCGGCCTGCAGGAGCGGATCGGCATCGCCGCCTCGACGCTGTCGCATCATCTCAAGCGTCTCGTCGAGACGGGGCTGGTGACGCAGGAGCGGCAGGCGACGACCCTCATCTGCCGCGCGCATTACCCCGCCATGGACGCGCTGATCGGCTATCTCGCCGACGAATGCTGCGCCGATGCCGGATGCGTGGCGGTCGCCGCCGCTGCGAGCTGAATTTCTTAACCTCTATTTCCATCATACCGGAAGGATAGAAGATGGAACCCGCATCGACGCCTGACCTTCCGATCGGCATAATTGGTGCGGGCCCTGTAGGGCTGGCCGCAGCCGCCCATGCGATGCGGCGCGGGATCACGCCACTGATCTTCGAGCGCGGCCCAACCGTCGCGAGCGCGCTGCGCAGCTGGGCACATGTGCGGGTCTTCACGCCGTGGAAATACAATGTCGACGCCGCCGCACGCGGCTTGCTGCTGGAGCAGGGCTGGCGGGAGCCGAATCCCGACGCCCTGCCCACCGGCGCCGAGATTGTTCGCGACTATCTGGAGCCGCTGGCGCGCCATCCCGCCATCGCACCGCATCTGCGCTGCGCGGCCGAGGTGCGCACCATCGCTCGCACCGGCCTCGACAAGCTTACCACCGCCGGTCGGGAGAATGCCCCGTTCCAGATCGTCTGGCGCGGGTCGGATGGTGCCGAGCAGCGCACCGAGGTTCGCGCGGTGCTGGACGCGTCCGGGACCTGGGGCCAGCCGAACCCTCTCGGCGTCGACGGCCTCATGGTGCCCGGGGAACGCGAGGCGCAGGACCGCATCGCCTACGGCATTCCCGATATTCTGGGGTCTGCGCGCGCGGACTATGCCGGCCGGCGCGTCCTAGTTGCCGGCAGCGGCCATTCCGCCATCAATGCCGTGCTCGACCTGCTCCGCCTGCAGGAAGAGGCGACGGAGACGCGCATCGTCTGGGCGTTGCGCCGCAGCGGATTGGACAAGCTCCTCGGCGGCGGTCTTGAGGACAAGCTGGCGGAGCGCGGGGCGCTTGGGCTCGCCGCGCAGCGCGCGATCGAGACCGGCCGCCTCGACGTGCTCTCGCCCTTCGCCACGGAGCGGCTGGAGCGGACGGGCGAAGCCCTCTCTCTCACGGCGCGCGTGGCCGGCCGCACGCAGAGCCTCGCTGTCGACCGGATCATTGTCGCGACGGGCTCCCGGCCCGATCTGACGCTGTTCCGTGAATTGCGGGCCGCACTCGATCCCGTCGTCGAGGCACCGTTGGCGCTCGCGCCGCTGATCGACCCCAATCTGCACTCCTGCGGGACCGTGCCTCCGCATGGGGCGATGGAGCTGGCGCATCCGGAAACCGGCTTCTACATCGTCGGCTCGAAAGCCTACGGACGAGCGCCGACCTTCCTGATGATGACCGGCTATGAGCAGGTCCGCTCGGTCATCGCCGAGATCGCCGGCGACCATGCGGCCGCGCGCGACGTGCAGCTGGTGCTGCCCGAAACCGGCGTGTGCAGCACCGCACCGCTGGAAACCGAGGCTGCCTGTTGCGGGCCCGCACCCGCTGCCGCGCCTGCCGCCTGCTGTGGAGCCCGTGCTTGAGCGACAATGTTCTTGCCTCCGGCGCCGGGGAGCACCGCCCACCCGGCGCGCGCAGCCTGTTCGTCACCGGCCTCGGCATCGGCCAGGTCTGTTCGTGGGGCTCGCTCTATTACAGCTTCCCGCTGATCGCCGAGGCGATGGGGCGGGACCTCGGCTGGTCGAAAACCATGCTCTATGGCGCCGCGACGCTCGGCCTCGCTTTGGCGGGATTGGCCGCCTATCCCGTCGGCGCGGCCATCGACCGCGGCCATGGTCGCGCGATCATGACCATTGGCTCGGTGCTGGCCGGGCTGCTGCTGGTGCTGTGGTCGCAGGTGGAGAGCCTCGCTCTGTTCTATGTCGCGGTGGCCGGTATCGGCGCGCTGCAGGCGGCGACGCTGTACGATCCCGCCTTCGCCGTCGTTGCCCGGCGCTCCGGCCCGTCGCATGCGCGGGCCGGCATCACCGCGCTCACTTTGTGGGGCGGCTTCGCCTCCACCGTGTTCATCCCGCTGGTGCAGCTTCTGCTCGACACGGTCGGCTGGCGCGACGCGCTCATGGTACTGGCGGCGATCAACATCCTCGTCTGCGCCTTCTGCTACTGGTCGGTGATCGACCCGGACGCCGATGCGCCGGCGCGTCCCGCCGCCAGCGGCCGGCCGGCGCTGAGCGGGCGGGCGGCGGTGGCCTGGGCGGCGCGCCAGCCGGTGTTCTGGGCGCTGGCGGTGGCTTTCACCGCCTATTCCGCCGCCTTCTCGGCCTTCACCTTCCACCTCTACCCGCTGCTGGTGGAGAAGGGGTTCGAGGTGTCGTCCGTGGTCGCGGCCATGACATTGATCGGCCCGGCGCAGGTGGCGGGGCGCATCGCCATCTGGGTGTTCGCGCCGCGCGCCCCGGTACGGGTGATCGGCTCGCTCACCGTGGCGGTGTTTCCGCTGGCGCTGGTGGCGCTCGACCTGCTGCCGCCGAGCTTCCTGCTCATCGCCCTGGTCGCTTTGTTCTATGGCGGCGCCAACGGCATCACCACCATCGTGCGCGGGCTCTCCGTGCCGGAGATGCTGACGCGGGAGGCCTATGGCGCGGTGAACGGGGCGATGTCGGCGCCGAGCACCGTCTCGCGTGCGCTCGCCCCGCTCGGCGCGGCGCTGATCTGGTCGGCCTCCGGCTCCTATGACGCGGTCCTGCTGAGCATCATCCTCCTGACGGTCATCGTGGCCGCCGGCTTCTGGCTCGCCGCCTTCCTGTCGCGCCGCGCACGGTTCGAGGTTTCCTGATGACAACTGACGATTTCACCGAGGCGCTGGACCCCGCCCATTTCGACCGGCCGAATGCCGACAAGCTGGCGCCGGCCGCGCCGCTGACGCATCCCCCGCGCATCCTGCTGCTCTACGGTTCGCTGCGCGCGCGGTCCTATAGCCGGCTGCTGGTCGAGGAGGCCGCGCGCCTGCTCACCGCCATGGGCGCGGAAACGCGCATCTTCGATCCGCGCGGCCTGCCGCTGCCGGACGCGGAGCCGGCCGACCATCCCAAGGTCGTGGAACTGCGCACCCTGTCGGAATGGTCGGAGGGCCAAGTCTGGTGCAGCCCGGAGCGGCACGGCACCATCACAGGCGTGTTCAAGTGCCAGATCGACTGGCTGCCGCTGGAATATCGCGGCATTCGCCCGACGCAGGGGCGCACGCTGGCGGTGATGCAGGTTTCGGGCGGCTCGCAATCCTTCAATGCGGTGAACACGCTGCGCGTGCTCGGTCGCTGGATGCGGATGA
The DNA here is from genome assembly GCF_030813495.1 of Ancylobacter polymorphus. Classification (GTDB taxonomy): domain Bacteria; phylum Pseudomonadota; class Alphaproteobacteria; order Rhizobiales; family Xanthobacteraceae; genus Ancylobacter; species Ancylobacter polymorphus. Next base: position 49,547 of record NZ_JAUSUI010000003.1, read on the forward strand.
TCACCATCCCCAACCAGTCCTCGGTCGCCAAGGCCTTCGAGGAATTCGACGAGACCGGGCGGATGAAGCCGTCTTCCTATTACGACCGCGTCGTCGACGTGATGGAAGAGCTGATGAAGTTCACCCTGCTCACCCGCGAGCGCCGGGACTATTTCACCAGCCGCTACAGCGAGCGTCGCGAGGCGTCGCTCAAGGCGGCGGTCGCTGAGGCCGCGGATCTCTCGGCAATCGCAATGGCGGAAACCGGCACACAGCGATGACGTGGCACTCGGCGGTTTTCCTCTTCAGCCGCCGGTAACGCTCATGTGCCGGCGCAGTGCGGGCGGGCGGCCGGGACGGTCGATCACGAAATCGTGGCCCTTCGGCTTGCGGAAGATCGCGTCATCAAGCGCCGTGTGCAGCGTCTCGTCGCTCTCCGAGGCGCGGAGCGGCGTGCGCAGGTCGGCCGCGTCGTCCTGACCGAGGCACATATAGAGCGTGCCGGTGCAGGTGACGCGCACCCGGTTGCAGCCCTCGCAGAAATTATGCGTCAGCGGGGTGATGAAGCCGAGCCGCCCGCCGGTCTCCTTGATCGAGACATAGCGCGCCGGGCCGCCGGTGCGGAACGGGATATCCTCCAGTGTCCAGCGTTCAGCGAGGCGCGCCCGCACGGTGGAAAGCGGCAGATATTGGTCGAGGCGCTCGGCCCCGGTCTCGCCCAACGGCATGACCTCGATGAGCGAGACGTCCATGCCGCGCCCATGCGCCCATTCGATGAGGGCGGGGATTTCCGCCTCATTGCCGGCCAGCGCGACGGCGTTGAGCTTCACATGGATGCCGGCATTCTGCGCCGCGTCGATGCCGGCGAGCACCTTGGAGAGGTCGCCCCAGCGGGTGAGGGCGCGGAACTTCGCCGGGTCCAGCGTGTCGAGCGAGACATTAATGCGCTTGACGCCGCAGGCGGCGAGATCGCCGGCGAAACGGGCGAGCTGCGAGCCATTGGTGGTGAGGGTGAGTTCTTCCAGCGCGCCCGAATCGAGATGACGCGAGAGCGAGCGGAACAGCGTCATCACGTCCCGGCGCACCAGCGGCTCGCCGCCGGTGAGGCGCAGCTTCTTCACCCCGCGCACGACGAAGGCGGAGCACAGGCGGTCCAGCTCCTCCAGCGTCAGCAATTCCGGCTTCGGCAGGAAGGTCATGTGCTCCGCCATGCAGTACACACAGCGGAAGTCGCAGCGGTCGGTGACGGAGACGCGCAGATAGGTGACGGCGCGGCCGAACGTGTCGATGAGTGGCATGCGCGTAACGAGGCGCTCCGCGCTGGTGACGGAGGAAACTCGGACATTCATCAGGGGACTCCAGAAAGCCGCTGCAGCTCAAGGCAGGAAGATGGGCCGCCGCCTGGGGGCGGCGGCCCATTGCCGTCAGGAGATGTATTCCTTCGACTTGAAGGTGAGGTGCTGCACCGATTTCGGGGCATCAGCGATCTTGCGGATACTGCCCCAAGTCTGCTTGTAGTTGGGAATGACGAACTCGTTGACACCCGCCGAGACGACATTGCCCTGCACGCCGGTGGGATAGCCGAACAGCATGAAGGCCTGCTTCGGTTTGGCCGTCGGCGTCGGATAGGCCATGGCCTGTGTCGAGCCGTTGTCATTGTAGACTTCGACGAGGTCGCCGTTTTTCAATCCGAGATCGGCCATGTCCTTCGGGTTCATTTCGATGAACGGGTAAGGCCAGCGGTCCATGACGAACTCGTTCTCGACATCGAGATAGGCGCTCTGCCAGACCAGATTGGCCCGTCCATTGTTGATCAGGAAGGGGTATTTGTCCTTCTCGGCCTGCTTGCCGGGTGCTTCCAGACCACGCCACTGCGTGGCGGCGAACACCGCCTTGCCGTCCGGCTTGTTGAACTTGCCGTCCGCGAACAGCCGCTTGGTGCCGACAATCTTTCCATCCTGAACGCCTGTCGCCGGTTCCTGGAAGCCGTTGGTTCCCATGGCCCGCAGCAGGTCGTAGGTGACGAACTCGCCGCCTTTCTCATGTCCGTGATAGCCATCCATGAAGGCGTCTTCCTCAGTCTTCCAGTCGAAGCCGGAGAACTTCGTCGCTATGTCCGCCTTGCCCATCTCGCCGAGCACGCGCTGCATGTGGTTTGCAATCCGTGCCGCGATCAGGCAGTCGGGCATGGCGGCGCCGGGCGGGTCCATGTAGCGCTCGGTGAGCCGCATCCGCCGTTCGCCATTCATCGAGGTGAGGTTCATCTCACCTGAGGTGGCCGCCGGCAGCATGACGTGAGCGGCTTCGCCGACCTTGGTCGGCACGATATCAACGTCGACCGAGAACAGTCCCCCCTTGCGGATCGCGTCCATGATGGCTGCGACCATGGCCGGCCGATCGCCGTATGGAACGGCGTTCATGGCGTCCTTCACGAGGTCCGTGCGCTTCTTGTAGACCCGCTTGAACTCCATGGCGTTCAGCGTCGTCTTGTAGTGGTCGCAGCCCCATATGTGGTGGACGCCGCCCTTGCCCTCGATCAGCAGTTTGTCGACATAGGCGGCGGGACGTCCGACATGGGCGTCTGAGGGACGGGAATAGCCCTCCTGATGGCCGCCCATGCGCACGCAGCCACCGCCCGGACGGCCGATATTGCCGGTCGCCAGAGCGAGATTCACCAGCGACTGGTTGGTGCGGTAATTGTCGTTGCCCCAGATGAGGCCCTTCTCATAGGCGAACATGGCGCGGCGACGCGCGCCTCCCGCCTTGGGCTCGGCGATCCAAGTGATCGCCTTGACGATGTCCGCCTCGGACAGGCCGGTGATCTTCGCCGCCTCGGCAATTGATACCTTGTTGGCCGCGACCGCCTTCTCGAAGTCCTTGGTCGAGGCGCCGATGAAGGCCTTGTCGATCCAGCCCTTCTCCGCCGCATAAGTGAACCAGGCATTGAACAGCGCAAGGTCGGTGCCGGAGTTGAGCGCGAGATGCAGCACATTTTCTTTGCCTGCTTCCACTTCGCAGGCATTGACCGTCACCGTGCGGCGAGGATCGACGATGACGACCCGGCCCTGGGCCACCGGCTCGTCGCCGAACTCCGCCTTTTTCTTGTCGAGCGAGGTGCCGCGCAGGTTCGGCACCCAGTGGTTCAGGAAGTAATTCGTCTGGGTTTCCAGCGCATTGGTTCCGACAGCGACGATGGTGTCGGCGAGCTGCGCATCCTCGTAGCAATTGTTCAGTTCGCCCACGCCCATGTCGCGCGAGCCGTGGACCTCGGAATTATAGGCCGGGCGGTTGTGGATGCGGATGTTCTTGACCTTCATCGCCCCGAAATAGAGCTTGCCGGTGCCCCAGGTGTTCTCATAGCCGCCGCCGGCGCCACCATGGTCGAAAGCGGAAACGAACAGCCCGTCCTCGCCCTGCTCGGCGATCACAGCGGCCGTCACCCGGGCGACGAGGTCTAGCGCGTCGTCCCAACTGGTCGGCTGCAGCTGGCCGTAGCGCCAGACCAGCGGGTCGGTCAGGCGCTGAAGCTGCGTGTTGCGCTGGCGCGAATAGCTCATCTCCGCGATGCGCGCACCGCGCACCGAGCCGAGCCCGGAGTTCACGCTGCAGTCCTGATCCGGTTTGATGACGATATGCACGTCACGGCCGTCCTGGCGGACGAGATTGTACATGGACGGCGCGTACCAGGCGGGCGTGTCCGCGCCCTGCTGCTCGGCGAGATCGACGCCGAACTTGTTGTCGGCGGGGGCGGTCCCGCCTTCATAGCGGGCGTCCCAGCTATAAGCTTTGTAGCCGCAGCCGACGATGCAGTAGTGGCAGACGACGTTGTGGACCTTGGCGTTGGCCGGGACGATAGGCAGCCGGCCGATCTGGCGCTTGTAAGCCATTGTTTCCTCCCTCAAAGCACGTTCGACAGGCGGCCATACAGGAGCTCGTCGACGCCCTCGGCGTAGATGTCGCCCTTGTCGTCGATCCGCAGCGCGTATTGGGGAAGGTTCTGCGTCGCCTGCCCCCAGACCTGCTGTCCGCCCTTCTCGCAATCGAAGCGCGAGTAATGGCCCGGGCAGTTCAGCGTCTTGTCGCCGGCGGAATAGGCCAGCGGATATCCCTTGTGCGGGCAGACGGTCGAGAAGCCGACGATGTCGCCGTCGGGACCGGCGCCACCTGGCACACGGGTGCCGAGCTTCAGCAGGACGCCCGGCGCGTCCTCGTCGGGATAGGCGACATCCAGCGGCTCGTTGGCTTTGAGGTCCTTGACGTTGGCGAGCCGGTTCGCCGGATATTTCACCAGTGCCGCCGTGGGTTCAGCGGCTCGGGCTTCTGCCGGCAGCACGGTGGCCGCAGCCGCCCCGGCTGTCATCACACCTGCGCCGGTCAGAAACTGGCGGCGTCCGGCATCTATGAGGCTGTTGCACCTCTTCATATTCGCTCCCTCCCATCATGCAGGTCCGCGTGCGGACGACATTGCACTGCAGGAGTCGAGCCAGTTTAGAATAGTGATAAAAATCAGCGATTTAGATTGTTTCGGCGGGCGCGCGTTGACATTTCGCGTTCGACAATCCGAACATGCTGCGCCGCCGTTGGTTCGGACTTTCGAACAGGAGGTTCCGCCTTATGGCTCCGCACCCAGTCCGAGTCGGCGCATCTTCTCCCACAGCGTGGTACGCCCGATGCCAAGCAGCCGCGCCGCTGCGCTGATCTCGCCCTGCGTGCTGGCGAGCGCGCGCACGATGTGCCGCTTCTCGGCATCAAGGCGCGCCTCTTCCAGCGAGCCGAGCTGAGGGGCGCCCTCAAGGCCGCCGGCGGCCTGCTCGGGAAACAGGTCGCCCGGCATGATCCAGGGCCCCATGCCGAGAGCGATGGCGCGCTCCATGCGATTACGCAGCTCGCGAATATTGCCGGGCCAGGAATGGGCAAGCGCTGCTTCCTCGGCGAGGGCGCTGATGCCGTTGGCCTGGGTCGCCAACCGGCCCGAGAGTTCGGCGAAGACCCGTTCCATCAGCCAGGGAATGTCCTCCCGCCGCTCCCGCAACGACGGCATGCGCACGGCGACGACATTGATCCGGTAGTACAGATCCTCGCGGAAGCTGCCCGCTGCCACGCGGCGGGGCAGATCGGCATTGGTGGCGGTCACCAGCCGGCCTTTGAAAGGCAGCGGCCGCTCGCCGCCGACGCGGATGAAGCTGCGGTCTTCGATGAGACGCAGCAGCTTGGCCTGCAGTTCGGGGCGCAGTTCGCCGATCTCGTCGAGGAATAGGATGCCGGTTCCGGCCCGCTCGGCATAGCCGAGATGGCGTTGCGCGGCGCCGGTGAAGGCGCCCCTCTCATGGCCGAAAAGCTCGCTCTCCAGTAGATCCGCGGGGATGGCGGCGCAGTTGACGGCCATGAAAGGCGCGGTGGCGGCGTCCGACATCGCATGGAGAAAATGTGCCGCGACCTCTTTGCCGGTGCCTGTCTCTCCGGTGATCAGCACGCTCGAATGGACCCGTGCAACACGCCGCAACAGCCGCTCGGTTTCCCGGATGGCGGCCGAAACACCAAGGGTGGCGTCATCGCCCGCTTCCGGCGCGCGCATCAGATCGCCGAGGCGCGCGAGAAAGTCGTTCATCTCGAAGGGCTTGGTGACATAATCGGCGGCGCCGGCGCGCATGAGCCGGACGGCCTGATCGATGTCGCCATGCGCCGTGATGAACAGGAAAGGGGGCGCGTTGGCACTGCTTGCCGCGGCTCGGAACACGGCCTCACCCGACACATCGGGAAGCCGGATGTCGCAGATGATGGCTTTGAAGCGGCGCGCGGCGATCTCGCCCAGCGCATCCTGCCCGGCCTGCCACCATTTGACCGCCATGCCTTCGAGCGTGAGCCGCTGGACGAGGCTTTCCCCCATGATCGGATCATCCTCGACGAGGCCGATCAGAACCGGCTCAGGCGACATGGGCCAACTCCTCGTCGCACGCGAAAGGGACCGTGACGTGCACGCAGGTGCCGGCCTCTTCCGGATGATCGACATAGATGGTGGCGCCGAGGTCGACGAGCAGCCTATGCGTCATCCACAAGCCGAGGCCGCCCCCCCCATTCAAGGGGCGGGCATCGGCGGCGCCGGTCAGCAGCGCGGCGGCGTCGCCCGGCAGGCCAGGACCGCGGTCCCGAACCTCCATCAGCAGCCGCCGGTCTGCCACCGCCGCCGAGAGGGCGACGGTCGAGCCTTCCGGCGATGCTGCGACGGCGTTGAGCAACAGATTCAGCACAGCCTGCCGGATCGGTGTGCTCGGAAGCGGGATGCTGTTATCCAAGCTGTTGACGATAGTGACGTTGATGCCCCGTCGGCGGGCTTCGGGCGCGACGAGCAGGCCGAGGTCATCGATGTCCGCGGCCAACAGATTGCGCCGGCTGTCGTCGGTTCGGTAAAGCGCCAGTGTCGTGCGCACCACATCGCGTATGCCAATCAGGCCGCGCTCGAGCAGGCCCAACGATCCGACACGGACGGTTTCGATGTGGCCGTGGCTTTTAACGGTCGCGAGCGCATTGAATAGCCCGCCGAGCGGATTGTTGATTTCATGAGCCAATGCCGACGCCAGCCGCCCGAGGCTGCCGAGGCGCTCCTCCTCGGCGAGCCGCTTGGAGAGTTCCTGGCGCTCCGCCGTCGACTGCACGAGAGTATTGTACGACTGGAAGAGGCGACCGAACTCGCCCCGGCTGGTGGCGACGATGTCGGGCGCGATAGGTGCGACATCGGTTTCGCGAGCACTGCCTAGATGGTCAGACAATATGCGGATCGGTCGCATCATCCGGGCCACCAGCAGCCAGCCCGCCGTGGCCAGGAGAAAGGTCAGAACCCCGTTGGTTAGTATGAGCGCAGTCAGCACGTCCTGTCGCTCGATCGCCAGATGGCGGGTATCGAAGCTCGCATAGATCGTACCCACTTTTCGTCCGGGGTAGGCGAGATCACGCCGGGCATGGGCGCGATCGGCACCGGAATCGAAGCGGAATGTCTCCCGGCCCGTGGCGGCGACGATCGACGAAGACACCATTGCGCCGACGGGATGGGCTCGCGGATCGGATGCGACGATCACGCGATTGTCGGCATTGGCGACAATCGCCTCCACCGGGCGTAGGCTCTTGTTGAGTTGCTGCGCCCGCTCGATCGCGTCGAAAACTTCCCAGATATCGTCGCGTAGGATCGAGGGCGCGACCGCCGAGGATAGACCGTCGAGATAGCTCTGGGTCAACTCGCGGAGATGACGCTCCTGAGTGTCGTCCAGACGCGACAGCACGCGTTCGGAGAGAACGACACCGACGAGAACCATCAGCGCGGCGACCGCCAGAGGCACCTTCAGCGTCACGGGCCAATGGCGGGGATCGAGCGAGGGCCGCATCGGCTAGCCCTGAAGCGCGACGGTGGCCGCCTTGGCGGCGATCGTGTCGAAGAGGTCGGCTTCCTCGCGCGCGAAACCGTCGAGGCGCAGCATGGCGAGGATGGCGCGTCCTTCCATGTCCTCGGACATGTTGAGCAGGGCGGCGGACAGTCGAGCGAGGTTTTGGTTGTCTACGGCGACCCGCGGGGCGGCGATCGGCGGGAAGCCGAGCCATTCGGAACGCCGGACTATTCGGGTGCGAGCGGTGAGTTCCGGCTCCAGTTCGGCGACGACCTCATAGACATAGCCGTCCACCGATCCTGACGTGGCGAGCCCCGATGCGACGGCGCGAATGACGTTCCGGTGGCCATAGGTAAAGAATGTCCGCTCGAAGAACGTCTCGGGCCGGGCATGAGCCTCGGCCAGAGCCGCGCGCGTGACCAGGAAACCGGAATTGGAATCGGGGTCCGAGAAGGCGTGCACATCGCCTTTGAGGTCGGCGAGGTTTTCGGCCCTGCGATCGGCATCGACGATCAGATAGGACTGATAGAGCGGCCTGCCGCGCCATCGCGGCACAGCGACCATCTGAAGCTCGGTCTCGTGCATGACATAGGGGTAGCCGCAGATCCATGCCGCGTCGATCTGTCTCGAAATAAGGAGAGCAACGATCTCTTGATAGGTGCGGCGGGTGATCAGATTGACCGGAACACTTGTCGTCCGCCCAAGGTATGTTTGGAGACGACCAAGCAATTCTAGATCGGAAGTAAGAAAAACTGGCGTCAACCCGAAGCGTATTTCTGATGATTTAGCCTGAGACTGGCGAGAAAATACAGCAAGAGAGGCGAAAAAAGACGCCAGTCCCGTAACAAAGACGCGCCGATCCAATCCGAAGACAGACTTCCGAGACATGGCGTTTCCTGTTTGTAGTTCTTATTTTTCCAGTCACGTTACCTTGGTTTGGTGTCAACGGAAATAGAACGACTCATCACAAAACCTCGGATCGGCCGCCATGCCTCCCTCAGCCCCCTTTGGTGTCACGGGACTGTCATCCTGGACTGCTACGGCGCCAAGGAAATCGCGCAATGATGGCTGGTCGCACGAAGCGACTGCCGCCTGTGTTACCGATCCAAGAGGATTCCGCGCATGAAAGTCGGCATTAACGGCATGGGACGGATCGGGCGGCTGGCGCTGCGCGCGGCGATGGGGGCTGCCGAGCGCCAGGGGGACGATCCGCGTGCCGACAACCGGCTCGACGTGGTCCACTTCAACGAGATCAAGGGCGGCTCCGCGGCCACCGCGCATCTTCTGGAATTCGACAGCGTGCAGGGGCGTTGGCGCGCGCAGATCGAGGTGTCGGGCGATGAGGCCGTGACCATAGACGGCAAGCGCATCTCCTTCTCTGCCCATGCCGCCCCGGGCGACATCCCGTGGGGTGATCTCGGCGTCGATGTCGTGCTGGAGTGCACCGGCAAGTTCCTGACCCCGGCCGTCCTGCAGGGGCATCTGGATCGCGGCGCCAAGCGTGTGATCGTTGCCGCGCCGGTGAAGGACCCGTCGGTGCTCAATGTCGTGGTGGGTGTCAACGAGCGTCTTTACAACCCGGCAACGCACCCCATCGTGACGGCGGCGTCCTGCACTACCAACTGCCTCGCCCCCGTGGTGAAGGTCGTGCATGAGGCGATCGGCATCCGTCACGGCCAGATCACCACGATCCACAACCCGACCAACACCAATGTGGTGGTCGACGCGCCGCACAAGGATCTGCGCCGCGCCCGTTCCGCCATGCTATCGCTGCAGCCGACCACGACCGGCAGCGCCACCGCCATCGCGCTGATCTACCCGGAGCTGAAGGGCAAGCTGAACGGCCATGCGGTGCGTGCGCCGGTGCTCAACGCCTCGCTCACTGACGCGGTGTTCGAGATGCAGCGCCCGACCAGCGTCGAGGAGGTGAACGCGCTGTTCCGCGCCGCAGCCGAAGGCCCGCTCAAGGGCATTCTCGGCTATGAGCCGCGCGCGCTGGTCTCCGCCGACTATGCCCGCGACACCCGGTCCTCCATCGTCGACGGCCTGTCGACCATGGTCACCGATGAGACGCTGCTGAAGGTCTACGCCTGGTACGACAACGAGATGGGCTATGCCTGCCGCATGGTCGATCTCGCCTGCCATATGCGCAAGGTCGGGATTTGACCATGACAGGCTCATCGGCCAGCGGCCTGCGCAACTACGCCATCGTGACGGCGGCCTATTGGGGCTTCACCCTCACCGATGGCGCCCTGCGCATGCTGGTGCTGTTCACCTTCTTCCAGCTCGGCTATTCGCCCTTCACGCTGGCCTTCCTGTTCCTGCTTTATGAGGCGGCGGGCATCGGCGCCAACTTCATCGGCGGCTGGCTGGCGGCGCGCTACGGCATCACCCGCATGCTCACCGTCGGGCTGGTGACGCAGATCGCCGGCTTCCTGCTGCTGTCGGCGGTGTCGCCCGAATGGGGCAGCACGCTGCTCGTCACCTGGGTTTTGCTGGCGCAGGGCGTGTGCGGCGTCGCCAAGGACCTGACCAAGACCGCGTCCAAATCGGCGATCAAGATCACGGAATCGCAGGCGGGCGGGCAGGCGGAAGGCCGGCTGTTCAAATGGGTGGCCTGGTTCACCGGCTCGAAGAACGCGATGAAGGGCGTCGGCTTCTTCCTCGGCGGGCTGCTGCTGCAACTGGTCGGCTTCCGCTACGGGCTGTGGCTGATGGCGGGAGCGCTGTTCCTCGTCATGCTCGGCGTGGTGTTCTCGCTGCCCGCGATGATGGGCAAGGCCAAGGCCAGCGCCAGCGCCCGCGAATTGTTAGCTAAATCCAAGGGCATCAACCTGCTGGCCGCCGCCCGCGTCGCCCTGTTCGGCGCGCGCGACGTGTGGTTCGTCGTCGGCGTGCCGGTCTTTCTCTATGCCAGCGGCTGGACCTTCACCATGGTCGGCGCCTTTCTGGCATTGTGGACCATCGGTTACGGGCTGGTGCAGGCGGCGGCGCCCTCGCTGGTCGCGCGCAGCCCCGATGGCCTGTCGCGCGAAGTGCCGGCGGCGCGCTGGTGGTCGCTGGGGCTCGCCCTGGTGCCGGCGCTGATCGCCGTGGCGCTGGCGCTCGATCCGCCCGACCCGACCCTCGCGCTGGTCGTCGGCCTTGCCGTGTTCGGCATCGCCTTCGCGGTGAACTCCTCGGTGCATTCCTATCTCGTGCTCGCCTATGCTGGCTCGGAGAAGGCGGCGGAGGATGTCGGCTTCTATTATGCGGCCAACGCCGCCGGGCGCTTCCTCGGCATTCTCGCCTCCGGCTTCCTCTATCAGTTCGGCGGCATCTATGCCTGCCTCATCGGTTCGGCCGTGATGCTGTTCCTCTGCTGGCTCATAACGCTGGCGCTGCCGACGCAAGCGGATTCATCGAGACCCACGGTTCGAGTTGCCTGATGATGTTTGCCTGCGGGGGCAGACATTCGCAACGTTCGCGTGAAGGCGGAAAATCCTGTTATGCCGTCCGGCGGCGCAGCGCAGCAGTGGTAACCTCGCGGCCCATGAATTCTTCCCTCGCAAGGAAAATGGCACGGCGAGTGGCGCCGGGACCAAGCCAGGCAGCGACTTTCATTTCCTGGGCGATGGTATCCCCCAGAGTGCCGAAAATTGTGGAGCTGATCGCCTGTTGCTGTCTACGAAGGTGATCCTCAAGCAGCTTGTGGCGGGTGATATATCCGGCGTTAACTCCCGGAATGGAGTGATTCATCAGCATTCGGGCGTCCAATTCCGAGACGCCCGCGGGCGTTGCCACAGTGCGGAACGTCTGGCGCAGTTCGTTGCCCCATTTCGATAGCGTCTCACGGTCCTCCTTCTGCTCGACAAGATGTCCGTCTGCGCTGTCCGCAGGGAAAATCCAATTGGTAGCTTCCCGTGGGTGCATCAACTGGCCAAAGCGCAGCGCGCGTATCAAGCAGTTGATCATCTGTCGAGACAACGGAATATCGAAGGCGCGATCAGCGCCTCCCTTCGGCTTTGGCACATGCAGTACGCGCCGACGCCAATCGATGTGGGACGGCTTGGCTTCCTTCAATGCCGCGGGCCGGCACGCGGACAACAACGTGAAGAGGTGAAATTCGCGCCGGATCGGATTGTCGATGGTAGCCAGTTCGATGAACCAAGCCTTAAGGTCAGCCAGACCCATCCCCGTGTTGCGGCGCTTTTCGCCATTCCAATCGATGCTGCCGACGGGATTGTCGGCAGGAAGCTCCCGGTTGGTCTTGCGTGCGTGATTATAGACCGCGCGCAGCGTTCGCATGCAGCCATTGGCGATGTAGGGGCCATTCGCCGTGGTGACCGCATCGTGCTTTGCAGCCACCTTTGCCGGGTTGTTGCCGAGGTCGATCAGCGGCAAATCGAGCCATTCGGCGAAAACGCGTTCGATATGATCTCGATAGCTTTCGATAGTCCGATCGCTTCGCCCTTTGCGCGTCATCGCTATTTTATAGCGCTCCCAAGCCTGCCGAAGTGTAATGCCGACAGAGTTCGACGTTTCTGATGCGGGAATATGGGCAGCCGACGTCGCTTTCGTCGTCTTCTCCTCGGCTTTGGGATGCTGGCCCCGGCTGATCTGTGCCAGATATTCCTTTGCCACCGATCGCGCGGCCCGCGTCGACATTTCCGACGTATCGCCAATTGCGACGCGGACTGTGGATGCCCGTTTGCCCTCCTCTCTAAGGTCTCCCTGGACCGTAAAGGTCTTCTTCCGCGGGCCCACCACAAGAAAGAAGCCCTTCAATTCGGTATCGCGGACGATGTAGCGCCCGCTTTCGGGCGCAAGGAGGCGCTCGATGGCCTTGTCGTTCAGCTGGAAACGTATATCGGCCATAGCGTAGATGCCATCTTCTGAAACGGTTTTTGAAACGGTTTTGGCGGACGGGCGTGTCTGGAGGGCCTTTTTCGCTATTGCACGACTGAATGCGATTAGTGTAGTATATTCAGCATGTTGAACGCAAATAGAAAAAGTTTGTAGGGCTACGGGATACAACAGAAAAGCGCCGTTTCTGAACTACGAATCTGGGGGTCAGAGGTTCGAATCCTTTCGGGCGCGCCATTTTCAACGAGAAAAATCAAGCGTTTAATGAGATTTGGTAAGGGCTGTCAGCCTTCGGGCTGTGGTCGCTGTCGCCACCTTGTCGCCACCGCTTCGGAAATCGAACGGGTTCAGGCGGGGCTGATGTCGCGCGCAAAAGCCGATGGCCACTCGCGAAGGATCATATGGCCACGCGCTGAAGCCGGTTTGAAGGCCTCTTCCAAGCCGCTGCACCAGCGCCGCGCGCCCGTCTCCACAGGCCGATCCCGCAATTCCAGTTGGTCCCTTTTCGTTCTCATGGAATCTATCTCGCCATCAGCGAGGGAAGATGACCATGATGAGCGAGCAGCCGCCCGCCGAAGGCGACGCTCTTGCCGTATCTCCCCTTCGCCCAGTCCGGTGGCCAATTGCTGTTCCACCTGATCAGCAGGTTCTACGAGCAGAGCGCGATCATCGTCACCCCCAACCTCGCCTTGGCGAATGGCCCTGGGTCTTCGGCGACGCCAAGATGAGCACGGGCCGCTCGACCGCCTCACCCGCCACTGCGACATCGTCGAGCCGGCAACGTCACGGGCGCTTCAAGAACAGGCTCTGAGCCCGACCGAGCCCATCCCCAGAGGGGTCCCTATTGCGCGCCTATCAGGGGCCCGTTCCAATGCCGTTTGACAGATGTTCTTCCGTGAAGCGGCTGCGCCTCATCTCTGGCCCTCTCAGGTGGGCCAGAATGATCTTCAAACCGGATTGGTGATGAGGGCAGCGCCAGAGACCCCGAAGCCGGTTGACACCCCGGAACAGGCGCCGCCATGATCGCAGATGCGGGAGGGCCGTAGGGCTCTCGGCAGGGGATGCTGGGCTGATGTCGGAAGATAACGCTGCTTTCGCCCGGAGGCTGCGAGACTGGCGTCGGCTGAGCGGCATCAAGCAGCTTGCCCTCGCCGACATGCTCGGCGTGTCCCAGGCAGCGGTATCCTATTGGGAAACCGGGCGCGACAGACCCTCGGCCGAACTGCTGAAGCGGATCGACGAGATGATCGCCAGCTCGAGTGTCGGCGAGGTGACGCTGGAGCGGGTGTTCACTGAGCGCCAGCCCGGGGTCATGGCGCTCTATGATCTGGACGGTATACGCTTCATGGCGGCATCGCGCGGCTATCGCGCCCTTTGGCCGGGCATGTACCAGTTGCAGGGCAAGTCGTTGGAACGCCATCTCGTGAACGAATCCGGATTGATGCTGGCGAACCAGGCTCTCAGGCGCGACGTTGATTCCGGCAAGCTGGCCCTCGTCAGCGGCGTGAGCGACCGACACACCGATATCGTGGTCGACATCGCGGTTCGCCATGAATGGACCATCCGGATCCGTCGTTTCGGGCCCAAAACGCTCCTGTCGATCTCCTACGACCCCTGTGCCGAGACGGTCCCGGTCGGCATCACCGAGGTCAAGCTCTTTAGCGACCTGAAATGAGGCGCCCGATGCCGGCGGGCGCGCTTATGAAATATAAGCGGCTGTCATCCGGCTGGGCCATGATGGTGCCCTTGCACCGCGCCAGCGGCGCACGCCATAGTTTTGCTCGGCGGGCCAAGGTGAAGAACATCCACGAATGAGTGTACGCAACCCCTTGATGTGCCTCGGGACGACCGCTGGGTTGGCGCCGTCCGGAGCATGTCGATGACAGCGCGCCCGGCACATTTCACCCCGTCACGCCCCGGCCCTGACGTCGCCGGCACCACCCTCGCCGGCAGTCGGCACGCCCTCATCGGCGTGGGGGTATTCAGCGGCGTCACCAATCTCCTGATGCTCACCGGCCCACTCTTCATGCTTCAGGTCTATGACCGGGTGCTGGTCAGCCGGTCGCTGCCGACCCTGTGGGTACTCGGCCTGATCGCGACGGTGCTCTACATCGCCTTCGCCATGATCGACTATGCGCGCAGCCGGGTCCTGGCACGTATCGGCGACCGGCTGGAGGCCAAGTTCTCAGAGCGTGCTTTTCGCCGGGAGATTGCCGATGCGTTCGAGGGGCAGGCGACCGACGGGCGGCCGACAGCGGACCTGGCCACGATCCGCCGCTTTCTCGGCGGACCCGCGCCGCTGGCGCTGTTCGATCTGCCCTGGGTGCCGCTCTATCTCGTCGTGCTGGGGCTTCTCCACTGGTCGCTCGGGCTCATGGGCCTGCTGGGCGTCGCCGTGGTGGTCTCGCTCGCCATATTGAACGATCGCCTCACGCGCCTGCCCATGGCCCGAGCGGCCGGGGAGGGGGCGCAGGCGAGCGCGCTGCTGGAAGCCGCCCGCCGTTCGTCCGAGGCTGTGACAGCTCTGGGCATGCGGCCCCATGTGGCCGGGCTCTGGGGCGGGTCGCTGGCGCGCGCGCGGGCCACCGAACGCACCGGCGGCGATGCGGCCGCCCGCATTGCCGCCGTCTCGCGCGGTTTCCGGCTCTTCCTGCAGTCGGCGACGCTGGCGATCGGGGCGGTGCTTGTCATTGAGCAGGCGGCGACCGGCGGCATCATGATCGCGTCGTCCATCATGCTCGGCCGTGCGCTGGCGCCCATCGACCAGATCGTGGCCCAGTGGAAGGCCATGGCCGGCGCCCGGGCCGCGCTGGCGCGACTGAAGGGCCGGCTTGCCCTTGATGCCGGCGCCGGACCGAAGATGGATCTGCCGACGCCCGCCGGCCGTCTTTCCCTCGCCAACATCATGGCGGCGCCGCCCGGGCTCCGCCGCCCGGTGCTGGAGGGCATCGGCTTCCAGCTTGAACCCGGCGAGGGCCTTGGCATTCTCGGGCCGAGCGCCTCGGGCAAGTCCACCCTCGCGCGCCTCATCGTCGGGCTGTGGCGTCCGATGAGCGGGAGTGTGCGGCTGGACGGCGCCACGCTGGATCAGTGGGATGCCGACAGGCTCGGCCGGCATATCGGCTATCTGCCGCAGGATGTGGAACTTATCGGCGGCACCGTGCGCGAGGCGATCAGCCGGCATCAGCCCGGCGCCCGGGACGAGGATATCCTCCGCGCCGCCCAGGCCGCGGCGGCCCACTCCATGATCCTGAAGCTGCCCGACGGCTACATGACCCGCCTCGGGCCGGGCGGGGCGGCGCTTTCCGGCGGTCAGCGCCAGCGTATCGCGCTCGCCCGGGCGCTCTATGGCGACCCCTGCCTGATCGTGCTCGACGAACCGAACGCCAGTCTCGACCAGGAGGGCGATGCCGCGCTGACGGCCGCGCTGCTGGCCGCCCGCAAGCGCGGCGCCGCCGTGATCGTCATCACCCACCGCGCCAGCGGACTTGCCGCCTGCGACCGGGCGCTGGTGCTGAAGGAGGGACGCATCGCCGCGCTCGGTCCCAAGGAAGCGGTGCTGCGCGACCTGATGAAGCCGCCCGCCGAGGCGGTGGCAAGGGCGGCGGTTGCGACGGAGCGTGCCCAGTGACCCCCGGCCCCTCGGATGACGGCGCGGCTCTCTCGCCCGCCCAGCCTTCGCCGGCGCCCTCAACAACGCCGGAGCGCGCCGCAGGCCGGACGCTCTTCGGGCGGCGCCGACGGGCCGCCAGTTCCCGCGCGGCTCATGACCCGAACGATCCTGCCGGCCACCTGCGCTTTGGCGCCGCTGTGTGCATCGGCATCGTCCTTGGCTTCGGCATCTGGTCAGCCCTCGCCATGCTGCAGAGCGCGGTGGTTGCTCCCGGTATTCTGGTCACGGAAGGAAGAACACGTGCTGTCCAGCATCTGGATGGCGGCATCATCAGCGCGCTCGCCGTGCGCGATGGCGCATCGGTCAAGGCGGGCGACCTGCTGATACGTCTCGATGCGACCCGCCATGCCGCCGAACGGGCGATCGTCGAGAACCGGCTCTACGAGGCCCTCGCCCGGCAGGCCCGCCTCAAGGCCGAGCGCGACGATGCACCGGCCATGACGCGGCCGGCGATGCTCGACGCCATGGTGGCGGTAGACCGGCAATGGGCGAATGCCATACCATCCGACGCCGCGGCGGATCTCGCCGGCAACGGTCTGCCGGCCGACGGCATCGCGCCGCCTGAGACGGGCGCGGAGATCGCCGACCGCGTGTTCACCGGGCAGGAGCGGCTGTTTCAGGCCCGGCGCGAGACATTGAAGGCCCAGGTGGCCCGCCTCGAGGCCGGCATTGCGCAAAGCCGGGAGCAGATCGGCGGTCTGGAAGCTCAGCGGGAGGCGGCCTTGCGCCAGTACGCGCTGATCGGAAAGGAGCTGGAGGCGGCCCGCGCGCTCGGCGCCAAGGGCCTGATGCCGACGACCCGGCTTCTTGCCCTGGAGCGCCAGCAGGCCGAGCTGGAAGGCGCCATCGCCGGGCGCTTTGCTGACAAGGCGGCCATCGAACAGGGCATCGGCCAGCTGCAGCTGCAGATCCTGGAGCTTGAGCGCGACACGCGCGAAAAAGTGCTGACCGAGCTGCGCGAGGCGGATGCCAATGTGCAGGAGCAGATCGAGGAGCGCATCGCCGCCATCGACAAGCTCAAACGCACGGAAATCCGCGCGCCGGTGAGCGGCCGGGTGAACGGCCTCGCCTTCCACACTCTCGGCGGTGTCATCAAGCCGGGAGACGTGGTCATGGAAATCGTGCCGGACAATGAGATCTTGATCGTGGAAGCACGGGCGGACCCGGCTTCGGTGGACCGGATCCGCGCCGGGCAGCCGGCCCGTGTCCGCCTCGCCGCCTTTGACCAGCATTCCACACCAGAATTGTCAGGCGCGCTTCTCGTCGTCTCGCCCGATCGCCTGGTCGATCCGCAGACCGGAGCCGCCTATTATGCGCTTAAGGTCGGCATTGATCCCGGCCAGCTGGCACTGCTGCGCCCGGAGCAGACCCTGGTGCCGGGGATGCCGGCGGATGTATTCGTCGTGACCGGCGCGCGCACGCCGCTAAGCTATCTCACGAAGCCGCTGACCGACCAGATGGCGCGGGCTTTCCGCGAGGATTAGCGGCGCGCGCCACGCCGGAGGCCGCAAACGAACGCTCCCCGAGCAATCGAATGTCATCGACGCGAGAATGATGTTCGCGCAAGTCACGCGCGCCGCTCGCGCGGCTCCAATATCAAGTGAAGATCCTGCTTATAAAATATAACCTACTGAAAACGACCGCACAGCCACCGATTTGACATGATGCGTTGGTGCGCCAAGTGTATTTTAGCACCGGGCCGTGCAGCAGACATTCCGGAAATCCGATCTATCTAATGGCTCGCTACTGTGGGTTGTATTACTTATCAAGAGGTTCCCATGTCTTCTAACTCCGGTGTAACGACAACGATTACATGGCAGTGGGGCACTGCGAAGGTACTGGACTTTGACCCAGCTGCCGACGTGCTCGATTTCGGCTGGTTTTCCTCTACCAATTTCACCATCTCGGAGGTCGGCGGCTCCGTCGTCATCTCCATTCCTTCCAACAACCAGACCTACAGGCTGGACGGTGTCCAGCTCGCCGATCTGACGCTGGACAACATCACCGCCCGCGACGCTTCGGCCCTTCTGGCCTGGCAGACCGCGCTCGAAGCCGCAGGTGGCGGCGACGGCACGGATGACGGCGGCGAGCCCGGCGATGGCGATTCCGACGGCGGGGGCGACTCCGATGGCGGCAGCGACGGCGAACCCGATGCCGGCTATGCAGCCGCCTGGTCGGCCAGCGACATCTATACGGCAGGCGACCGTGTCAGCATCGGCAATCTCGTGTACCAGGCCGGCTGGTGGACGCAGGGCGAAGACCCCTCCGCCGGCGGCTCGGTCTGGACCCTGGTCGGCTACATGGACACCACGCCCGTGGTGCCGGACGCCCCCGAGGATCTCTACGCCGCCGGCACCTCCGACACGACCACCGTGCTGGTGTGGGATGCGGCTGAAGTGAACGGCGTCGGCACGGTCAGCGCCTATCAGATCTACCAGGACGGTGTGCTGATCGCGACCACTTCCTCGACCTACTACAAGGTCACCGGGCTGGAACCCTCCACGTCCTACGCTTTCACCATCGTCGCGGTCGACGAGGCCGGCGCGTCCGAGGCCTCCGACGTGCTCAGCGTCAGCACTGCGGCCGAGGGCACGGGCGCGGGCGACAAGACCTTCTCGCCCTATATCGACATGTCGCTGTCGAGCAGCCAGAACCTTGTCGAGATCGTCGACGCCGCCGGGCTGAGTGCGGTCACACTGGCTTTCGTCCTGTCCTCTGGCACCGACACGCTCGGCTGGGGCGGCATCGGCACGATTGCTGCGGACACGCTGCCCAACGGCACCACCATCCTGTCGCAGATCGAGACGCTGCAGGCGCGGGGCGTCGAGGTGACGATCTCGCTCGGCGGCGCCAATGGCCAGGAAGGCGCACTCACCTTCTCCAGCGCCGAAGCCCTCGCCGCCGCCTATCAGGAGATCATCGACCGCTATCACGTCACCCGGCTCGACTTCGACATTGAGGGATCGGCGATCGCCAATGACGCGGCCAACGCGCTGCGCAACGAGGCGCTGGCGCTGCTGCAGGCGGCCAATCCCGAACTGGAAGTCTCGTTCACCCTGCCGGTGCTCACCGTCGGCCTGACCCAGGACGGCATCGACCTGCTCACCGCCGCCATGGCGGCGGGGGTGGAGATCGCCAGTGTCAACATCATGGCGATGGACTATGGCGAGTATTACGACACGGGCGACATGGGCAATGACGCCATTTCCGCCGCGCTGGCGACTCTCGCCCAGATGGAGACGATCGGCCTCGACAGCCCGCTCGTGATCACGGTGATGATCGGCATCAACGATGTCACCTCCGAGGTGTTCACGCTGGAGGATGCCGAGCAGCTCGTCGCCTTTGCCCAGGCCAATGACAGCGTCGCCGGCATCTCCATGTGGTCGCTCAGCCGGGACAATGGCTCGGCCACCGGCTATGTCTCGCCGACCGGCAGCGGCATCGTTCAGGATACCTATGCCTTTGCCGAGATCCTGAAAACGGTGACCGACAGCTCCGGTTCGGGATCTTCGGACGGTGATGGCGACACCGATGGCGGTGACAGCGATACCGGCAACGGCGATACCGGCAACGGCGATACGGACGAAGGGGATACCGACACCGGCGACGGCGACACGGACGGCGGCGATACCGATGGCGGCGACACCGATACCGGGAACGGTGACGGCGACACCGATACCGACACCGGCAACGGCGATGGCGGCGACACCGGCGACGGCGCCAGCACCACCACCGCCATCACCTGGGCCTGGGGCACCGACACCGTGCTCGCCTTCGAGCCGAGCACCGATACGCTCGATTTCGGCTGGATGTCGGCGCAGAGCTTCTCGGTCTCGGAAGTCGACGGCTCGGTCGTCATCGACATTGCCGGCAATAACCAAACCTATACGCTTGACGGCGTGACGCTGGCCGACATGTCAATCGACGACATCGCGGCCAAGGATGCGTCGGCGCTGGCCGAATGGCAGGCCCTTCTCGACGCGGCTGATGCAGCCGCGGCAGAAACGGTGTCCGTCGCCAGCGCGCTGCATGCGTCGGACGGCCTCGCCTGATCCTCGAATATCGCCAAAGCCGCAGGCGGCCATGCACCGCCTGCGGCATGCCGTTAAGGGGCGCCGGTGACGCTCTGTTCGTTGGGCCGTGTCCGGCCAGCGGCCGAGGCCCCTGGGATAGATGCCGTTCGGGTCAGCGGGCGGGAAAGCCGCGGTCGTTCGCTCTACCGTCTCCGATCTGCTGGATGACATGGGCGGGCTTTTCGGCGAAGCGCGTCGATGGTGAAGGGCGGCATCCACCTGACCACCCGCGACTACATCCGCTCGGTGAATGCGTGCACGCAGCTCAAGATCACGCAGGGCAAGGTGGGCGGGACGACATCCGGCCGGCTCCAATTCCAGGCTTGGAGGAGAGTAGAACTCCATGAAGGCGTCGAGGTTCTCCGGGGCGCGGATCAGGGGCGGCCGGAGGAACCAAATAGCCTTTTGCCGGCCGATTTGAACCATGCTTCGCCCTCCCGCTCATTCGCGGCTCGCTTCTCGCGCGGCTCTCTGAGATCAGAGACGGAGCTCTCCACCTCCTTCAGCACGCCGTTGACCGCCGCATAGCTGCCTTCTGTCGAGACGCTGTCGCCGGGCGCGAGGAGGCTCCAGCACAAGCTGGCATAGGTGGGGGGTGGGGCGGCCTCCCCGAGCAGGCGGGCGCGCAGTGCCGCGGCGACGACGGGGGACTGGCTTACGGCCGCATAGGCCGATTTCGGTAGAGGCCCGGCCTGCGCCGCGTCACCCAGCACGAAGAGTTCCGGCACCAGCGTGGAACCCATGTCGTCGGGGCGGATCGGGCAGAAGCCGGAGCGATCAGTGATCCCGGATCGCATGGCAAGGGCACCGGCCGTCTGCGCTGGAATCACGTTGACCAGCGCGCAGTCACGGTAGATGCCGAACCCCGCCCGCACGGTGCGCGTGGTGGGGTCGACCTCCTCGATCCCCTCGTGAATCGACGGCGGCAGCCATTCGATCATGCCGGGATAGTAGCGCTCCCAGCCATCGAGAAAGAGCGCCATCTTGGCGAAGCGCTCCTTGCCGTCGAGCAGAACGATCCGGCAGTTGCCGCGCCCGGTGGCGCGCAGGCGGTGTGCCATCATCGAGGCCCGCTCATAGGGAGCCGGCGGGCAGCGGGAGGGGTCGGGCGGCGGCAGGATGACGATGGTGCCGCCGTCGGGCACGGCCGCGAGCTGCCGGTCGAGCAGGTCGAACTGGGCGCGGCCGATCCAGCCATGCGGCAGGACCTCGGCGGCCGCGCGGCTCCAGCCGGGCACGCTCCCATAGTCGAGGCCAATTCCCGGTGCCAGGGCGGCCGCATCGAAAGGCAGGGCCGTGCCGTCCTCCAGCCGCACCGTCCGGCTCTCCGGATCGATCCGCTCGGCACGGCCCTGAAGGAGGCGCGTGCCGGTTCGGTGAGCCAGCGCCTCATAGGTGAACCAGAGGGCGGGCGAGTTCTTCAGCCCGCCGAGCACCAGATTGGACTGGCAGAGCGCGAAATAGCCGGGCTCGGGCTCCACCATCACAATGTCGAGCGGACCCTCCGGCCCGTTGGCCAGGGCGCTGGCGAGCGCCGCTCCACCGAAGCCGGCCCCGACGATCACCAGCTTCGGCCGTGCCCCGCGCGCCACCGCCGGGACGGCAAGCAGCGGCGCGATGGCCGTCGAGCCCGCAAGGCTCCGGGCGACGCTGCCCAGAAAGGCGCGCCGGCTGAGTGCCGCCATTCCTCAGCCGACCTTCATATAAGCGAAGCCTTTGCCCTGGAGTGCGGCGCAGGTGGCGACGCCCGAGGGCACGAAGGAGATGAAGTCGGCCCGCTTGGCCCGGGAGAGGTCGAGCTGGTTCCGCTTGAAGGTGATCTCGCAGAGATAGACCTTCAGCCCGCTCTTGGAGATCGCCTCGGCGCGGGCGAACAGTTCGGGCGGCAGCGTCTCATCGGCCCACATCGTCCCGTCGAGACTGTCGAGGAAGAACTTGATGCCGCCGGCATGCACCACCAGCACGATCTGCAAGGCGAAGGGATCCGCCCCGTAGACGGAATAATGGTTGCCGATGTTATTCAGCGTCTGGGCGAAACGGTCGGGGTCGCCATAGTCGCAGTGATAGAGGCAGGCGACTTCGGCATCTTTCTGGATATCCTCAAGCTGAACCTGCGCGGGCGCGGCTCCGACCCTGCCGGTGGTGAGCACGGTACCGCCGGCGGCAAGGCCGGCCATCACGGTCCGACGGTTCAACTCCAGCTTGGGCATGGCGTTCTCCTCCTTTGTGTCGGATGCAACGGCAGGCGTGCCGCAGCGGCCTCATTCGACCGCGCCGGCGGGCTTGTCGCCTTCCTTCCCGGCATCGGGCGTGACATCGAGCACCGCCGCATGGCTGGTGATCTCGACGGCGGATTTGCAGTCCTTCATGCAGGGCGCGGCGTTCCAGAACGCCTTTTCCGTGGTTTCGCGGTCATCGTCGTAGAAGTTCGGCCGGTTGGGCAGCGCCACCGTCGGAAAGTTCTCCTTCGAGAGCACATAGTCGTCCGGCACCACGTCGTTGAGATAGAGGAGATAGGCGACGATCGCATAGACCTCGTCGGGCTGAAGTGTCTGGGCGGCGCCGAAGGGCATGGCACGGTGCACATAGTCGAAAACCGTCGAGGTGTCGGGCCAGAAGGAACCGATGGTCTTCTCCGGCCGTTCGGATTTCAGCGTGCCCTGACCCCCAGCGAGAACCGGCCAGCGGCCGACCCCCTCGCCGAATTCGCCATGGCAGGCGGCGCAATTGTTCTGGAACAATTCCTCGCCCTGGGCGACCGAGCCCTTGCCCTCGGGCAGGCCGAGCCCGTCCGGGCGCACGTCGATGTCCCACGCCTTGATCTCCTCCGGCAGCGCCGGCCGGCCGAGCTTCACCGCATCCGCCGTCGCGAGTCCGGTAAAGGCGAGAACGAATGTCCCCGCGATCGCGCAGGATCTAGCTGACCTCGACATTCTCCGCCTCCCCGTTGCTGCGCACCAGCCAGGTCTGGATGCCGTTATTGTGGTAAATCGAGTTCACGCCGCGCACGGCGCGCAGCTCCGCCTTGGTCGGCTGCAGGTAGCCGGTATCGTCCATGGCGCGGGATTGCAGCAGCAATTCCTCGCCGTTCCAGTCGACGTCGAGATAGAAGCGCGTCATCGCGCGCGGCAGCGCTGGCCCCTCGATGCGGGCGGTCGTCCAGTTCTTGCCGCCGTCGAGGGAGACGTCGACCCGCGTGATGGTGCCGCGCCCCGACCAGGCGACGCCGGACACCACGTTCGGCCCCTTGGCAATGAGTGGTGCCTGCGGGCTCGGGCTGGTGACGACCGATTTGGCGTCCATGATGAAGGTGAAGCGGCGCGAGCGGCCATCGGCGAGCAGGTCGGTATATTTCGATGTTTCCTCGCGCTGGCCCCAGGGCTGGTCGCCGACCTCGATGCGGCGCAGCCACTTGATCCACATATTGCCTTCCCAGCCGGGCACGACGAGGCGCAGCGGATAGCCCTGCTCGGGGCGCAGCGCCTCGCCATTCATCGCCCAGGCGACGAGGCAGTCGTCCATTGCCTTTTCCAGCGGGATGGAGCGCGTCATGGCCGAGGCATCGGCCCCCTCGGCGAGTACCCATTTGCCCCGAGGCTTTACCCCCGCGGCTTCGAGGAAAGCCCGCAGCGGCACGCCGGTATAGACGACGTTATGGATCATGCCGTGGGTGTACTGGCAGCCATTGAGCTGGGCACCGCGCCATTCCATGCCGCTATTGGCGGCGCATTCGAGGAAATAGACCCGGTTGGTGCGCCCCGGCATGCGCTTGATGTCCTCCATGGTGAACACCAGCGGCTTGTCGACCAGTCCATGAATCATGAAGCGGTGGCGCGCCGGATCGATCTCCGCCTCGCCGCCATGATGGCGCACGAAGCACAGTCCGTTCGGGGTGATGATGCCGTCGAGGGCATAGAGCGGGGTGAAGCTCACCGAGCTTTCGCTGCTGGCGGTGAGCCACGTCACCTCCCGCCGGACGACATCCTTTTCGAAGGGCGAGGGTATGCCGTAAGGGTGATTGTTCACCCCGGCACCGAGCGCCTGCGTCCAGGGCGGCAGATTGACGATATCAGGGTCAGGCGTCGCCTCGGCGGCGGCAGGTCGCACGCCGGCCGCGGCGCCGGCACCGGCGAGGCCGGCGAGAGTGAGGAAGCGGCGGCGGTCGACCGGCGATCCCGATTTGGTTTGGGTCATCGCACCCTCCCGGACGGATAATAACATTCATATTTGTGAATAATTAGGGCGCGCATAGGTCCCATCGTCGTTGCCTCACGCACCGGACACCTTGACCGACGCCATCGGCGCGATGTCGACAGTCCCGGTCGCGGCGACGTAGCGCTCGACCAGTTCCCAGATCGCCGGGCCTTCCACGCCCTGGTTCACGCTGGCCCAGCCGGCGACGGCATAGGTCTTTGACGGGTCCAGCGGCTGGCCGGTCTTGAGGTACGTCAGGTCGCTGATGCGCTTGCCCATGGGCTGGTCGATCGCGATGGCGTAGCCGACGCCGCCGACGCGCACCATGTCTCCGCCGCCCTGGAAATAGGGGTCGGCGTTGAAGATGTTGTCGGCCACGTCCTCCAGCACATCCTTGAGCTGCTGGCCGGTCATCATGTTGCGGTAGCAGGCGGGATAGGTGATGGCGGTGGCGTTGGCGATCGCCTCGAAGGTGATCGGATCCCCCGGTCGCAACGTGCCGCCCCAGCGGAAACCGGGCGAGAGGGCGATTTCGGCGTCGCGCTCGGTGAGCATGGCCTGGCAGATCATGTCGTCGAAGGTGCCGTTGAAATTGCCCCGCCGGTAGAGGAGGCTGCCCGTTCGCCCGACCACACGGCCGAGATCGGCGGCAAAGGGCGCGCGGATCTCCCGCACCAGCGCCGTCATCTCCGGGTCGGGGGCGATGGCGTCGGAGAATACCGGCAGCAGCCCGTAACGGAAGCCGGCCACCTTGCCGTCCTTCACGTCGAGGTCGAGCCGCGAGATGAACTTGCCGTGCGAGCCGGTGGCAATGAGCAGCGTCGAGCCGACCATGACCGGCGCCGGCAGCGCATCATGCGTGTGGCCGGTGAGGATGACGTCGATGCCCTTCACCCGGCCGGCGAGCTTGCGGTCGACATCGAAGCCATTATGCGAGAGCAGCACGACCACATCGGCACCGGCGGCGCGTGCGTCGTCCACCTGCTTCTGCAGGTCCTCCTCGCGCAGGCCGAATTCCCAATCAGGGATCATCCAGCGCGGATTGGAGATCGGCGTGCGCGGAAAGGCCTGGCCGATGACGGCCACCTTGGCGCCGCCGCGCTCGAACATCTTGCGCGCCTCGAAGACCGGCTCCTGCCATTCCGCGCTGCGGATGTTCTGGGCGAGGAAGGCGAAGGGCGCCTTCTCGACGATTTCCTGTACCCGCTCCGCACCATAGGTGAACTCCCAATGGCCGACCATCGCGTCGAGACCGAGCGCGCCGAAGACGCGCACCATGTCCTCGCCCTTGGTCTGTAGCGAACTCCAGCTGCCCTGAAGGCCGTCGCCGCCATCGAGAAGCAGGACATTGCCATCGCCGCGCGCAGCGCGAATGGCCTTTACCAGCGTGGCGATGCGGTCGGCGCCGCCCATGCGGCCATAGGTGCCAGCCAGCGCGTCGAAATCGAGGCTGGTGAGCGAATAGGCTTCCGGCCCCCCGGCGGCGATCTTGTAGTAGGCGAGGAAAGCCTCGTCGACGAGGTGCGGCGGCAGGCCGCGTGCGTCGCCCACGCCGATATTGACCGAGGGTTCGCGGAAATAGATCGGTTCGAGCTGCGCGTGCAGGTCGGTGGTGTGCAGGATGGTCAGCGTGCCCACGGGATCGAAGCGCAGGATGTCGTCCTGCGTCATCTTTCCGGAACGGGCCGCCTGGGCGAAGGCGCCGCGGGCGCCGGATGCAAGCATACCGGCAGCCATCGCGGCGATCACGAAATCGCGGCGTGAGATCATCTGGCGAATCTTCCCTGCTGGGCGCCGGCATGTGGCCGACGCAGACGGATCAGGCGACGGTGAGCTTGGCGCTCGCTGTCTGCTCGGATCCGTCGTCGTCTTTCCAGGTGAAGGTGAATTCGCCCGATTCGGACGCTTTGTAGAAGAACGCCTGATAGGGGTTGGCCGAGACGGAGGTGAACCAGTCCGCCTCGAAGAACGTCTTGCCGTTGAAGCTTGCCGTGAACTTGTTGATGATGGCGCGCGGGATCGTCTTTCCCGTGGAATCCTTGCGCTGTCCCGTCTCCATCTCGTGCGAGATGAGGGTCTTGATCTCGACGATCTCGCCGGCCTTGGCCTCGGAAGGCACTTTGACGCGCGGCTTGGACTTGATGGCCATGTTGGCGTTTCCTTGTCGTTTCCCCTGAAGTCGTGTCACGCGGCCCGAAGGCGGGACACGCCGCTCAGCCGCCGCAGCCGCCGATGGTGACCTTCACCTGCGCCTTTGCCGTGTAGAGCGTCCCATTCGACATTTCGGCTACAGCGATGACGTTCTGGGTCTGGGCGAGGCGCATGCGGACCGAGGCCGCCGCTTTTCCCGACTGCGGCGTGAACTTGTAGGTCACGACCTGGGGCAGCGGGTTGCCGTCGGCGAAGACGTGGACCGCCTTGACGTAGTCGCCATCGGTCATCGGGCTTTCCACGTCGACATTGAGCGGCACGACAAGGCCGTTCTCGGCGATCTCGGGCAGATCGAGCTTGATCTTGCCGTCCGCCATCGGCTTGTCGCCATAGAGCTTCTTGAGCTCGGCGGCGACCGCTTCCTCGGTCGCCATGACGAGGCACGGCGCCAGTGCCGCCGCCAGCAGGGCGGTCAGTCCAAGCCCCATGGTTTCCCGTCGCGACGGAGTCCAACTGCGAAGTTGCATCAGGCGTCCTCCTGCTGGCGTCGAGCGCCAGCGCTTTGTTTTTGCTTTGATTTCGTCGTCAGCGGACCATTTTGGCCGGCAGCGAACATACATATTGTGATATTAAATTTTTTGAATGTAAAGTGACCTATCGAGCGATCGCCAAAGCCTATCATCGCTCGCCACAGAGACCGCTTCAACACTCGCGCGAGAAGGGTGGGAGGCGGCTCAACAGCTGGGGAAGCACATGCCCAAGGAACCGATACGACTCAAGGAGAGCTGTCAGCCGATGCGGCGATTCATCACCGGCTGCCTCGCCCTCGTCCTCCTCGCCTTGCCCGTCATCCTCACCGCCGCGCAGGCCGCCGAGGACGAGAGTGAGAAGGAAATCGAGCGCTACCGTCAGATGATCGAGGACCCGATGGCCAATCCGGGCTACCTCAATGTCGATCGCGGCGAGGCGCTGTGGAGCGAGCCGCGCGGCACCAAGAACGTCTCGCTGGAGAGCTGCGATCTCGGCGAGGGACCGGGCAAGCTGGAAGGCGCCTACGCCCATCTGCCGCGCTATTTCGCCGATTCGGGCAAGGTGATGGACCTCGAGCAGCGCCTGCTCTGGTGCATGCAGACCATCCAGGGTCTCGACACCAAGCCCATCGTCGCCAAGCCATTCTCCGGCCCTGGCCGGACCTCCGACATGGAGGATCTCGTCGCCTTCATCGCCAACAAGTCGGACGGCATGAAAATCGATGTCGCGCTGGCGACGCCGCAGGAACAGGAGATGTACGCGATCGGCGAGGCGCTGTTCTTCCGCCGCTCCTCGATCAATGATTTCTCCTGCTCCACCTGCCATGGCGACGCGGGAAAGCGCATCCGCCTGCAGGCGCTGCCGCAGCTCGACATACCGGGCAAGGACGCGCAGCTGACCATGGGCACCTGGCCGACCTATCGCGTCTCGCAGAGCGCGCTGCGCACCATGCAGCACCGCATGTGGGACTGCTACCGGCAGATGCGGATGCCCCCGCCCGATTATGGCTCGGACGTCGTGACCGCGCTCACCCTCTATCTGACCAAACAGGCCGAGGGCGGTGAGCTCAAAGTGCCGTCGATCAAGCGTTGAGGGAGGCGAAGATGACCGTTCACACCTTTCTGACGCGCGCGGCACTGGCCGGCGCGGTTCTGCTCTCCCCGCTCGCTGCCGCCGCGCAGGAAGCGGCCAAGGCACCCGCCGTCGATCCCGCGCGGGTCGATGCGGTGGTCAAGGCCGGCTTCACCAAGCTGCCGGAGGGCTGGGAGGTCCGTCTCCAGCAGGACGAGACGCAGCGCATCTGCTCGCTGACCCGCAACAACCCCTCGCCCGAACAGGCGAGCGCGATCATGAAGGCGGAGGAGGAGCGGATCACCTTCCCCCAAGGCTCGGTCCTCGGTAACTGGAAGGAGGGTGCCAAGGTCGCCCAGAACGGGCGCGGAGGCCAGTTCAGCGATCCGCCGGGCACGGTGAGCGGCGGCAATTGCTATGCCTGCCACCAGCTCGACCCGAAGGAAGTGAGCTATGGCACGCTCGGGCCCAGCCTCGCCGGTTACGGCCGCGAGCGCAATTTCGCCCCCGAGGATGCCAAGGCGGCCTTCGCCAAGGTCTATGACGCGCAGGCCTCGCTCGCCTGTTCCAGCATGCCGCGCTTCGGCGTCAATGGCGTGCTGAGCGAGCAGCAGATCAAGGACGTCGTCGCCTATCTGTTCGACCCGGAATCGCCGGTCAACAAGTAGCTCTTAGGGCGCCTTTTGCGCCGCCAGCCACGCCTCGAAGCCGGAGTTGTCATAGGCACCGGCTTCGACATAACGGAACATGGCAAGGAATTCGGGCTTGGGCAGCAGGCCCGGCAGCCGGGCCACCTCCACCACCCGGCCGTTCCGCACGCCGAAGAACTGGAAGGTGGGCGTGGCGCGAACAGCGTAGTGCCCCGCCAGCGCCTTCTCCGAGAGCGTCACACCGTCGACGCCCATCACCTCGCGCGCGCCGAAAATGTCGAGATGCACGATATTGAAATGGTCGCGCACATAGGTTTCGATCGCGGGATCGGCGAAATACTCGGTGTGAAGCCGCTTACAAAGCGGGCAGCCGCGCTGGCTCCATTGCAGCGCGAAGCCCTTTCCCGCCGCCTTCGCCGCCGCGAAATCCTCGGCCAAGTCGAGGAAGCTCTCGATATACCAGTCCTGCACATACAGCCCGTCATCGCCGAGACGGGTGGCCGCTCCGGCAGCATTTGGCGCCAGCAGCACCGCGCCGGCGGCGAGGGTGAACCTACGGCGGTTCAGGCGAGTATCCATGATCGGCTCCATCGCGGGCGCGCCTCATCCGATCGCGCCGAGTGTGGGGAAGGCATCGAGCAACCAGGCGGAAAATTGCGGCATCCAGCCGCCGATGAAGACGACACCGGTGGCGACCAGCAGCACGCCGGAGGCCTTCTCGACCAGGCCGAGGCGCGAGCGCATCGCTGCCGACCAGCGCAGGAAGCCGGTGGAGAATGCCGCCGCCGCGATGAAGGGCAGGCCGATCCCGGCGGCATAGGCGGACAGCAGCAGCACGCCCTTGGCCAGCGAATCCTCGGTCCCGGCGATGATGAGGATCATCGACAGGATCGGCCCGACGCAGGGCGTCCAGCCGAAGCCGAAGGCCAGCCCGACCAGATAGGCGCCGGCGAGCCCGGCGGGCGCGCGCGCCACATCCGGCGCCGCCCGGCGGTAGAGCAGCGGAATGCGCAGCAGGCCGAGGAAATGCAGACCGAACAGGATCAGCATCGCGCCCGCCACGATCGTCAGCACCGGCGCGTGCACGGCAAGCCACTGGCCGAGCTGCGAGGCGGTGGCGCCGAGCAGGATGAAGACGCTGGAAAAGCCGGCGACGAAGGTGGCCGAAAGCGCGATCAGCCGACCGCGCGTCGCCCCCTCGCCAGAGAGGCCGCGTCCCGCCCCGCCGAGAAAACCGAGATAGGCCGGCACCAGCGGCAGCACGCAGGGCGAGGCGAAGGAAAGGAGGCCGGCCCCGAAGGCGCCCGGCAGCGTTATATCGAGCGACACGGCATTTCCCCCGGCCCGCTCCGCTCTGCGGCGGATTGACCATCGAATTCATATTCGAATGCGTTTATATAACGAAGGCGAGGCAACGTCACCCGGCGGAGATCATGCAGACACGGTTTCACGGCAAGATGAGCGAACGGCGCCGCGCGGCTCTGGCCCGCATCGCCCTTGGCATCGCGGCCGGCATGGTGGCGTGCGGCGCGCTGGCGGATGCAGCGTCGGCGGCCGAACTTCTGGTGTTCGAACAGGCGGGCTGCGTCTGGTGCCAGCGTTTCGAGCGCGAGATCGCGCCCATCTATCCCCGCACCGAGGAAGGCCGCCTCGCGCCGCTGCGCCGGGTTGCGCTCGGCGATGAGGACGCGGCACTCGCCGATCTTGCCGCCCCCGTGCGTTTCGCCCCGACCTTCGTGCTTGTGGAGGATGGGCGCGAGATCGCACGCATTCCCGGCTATGCCGGGGAGGAGGCCTTTTGGGGGCTGCTCGCGGCGATGACCAAGAAACTGCCCCAGACACCGTGACGCTGTTGCGCCGGGTGAGAGTCCGTTAAGCTGGAGTTGAAAGCGACGTGGTGATGACCGGAATTGTCTCGAAACGCATAGAGGACGAGCTGCGCGACGGCCCGGAGGTCTCGCCCGAGCTTGACCGCCTGATGCGCAATGCGCGCGAGGCCAGCGACTTTCTCAAGGCCGTCTCGCATGAGAACCGGCTGCTGCTTCTGTGCCTGCTGGCGGAGCGCGAGCGCTCCGTCACCGAGCTCGAAAACATCCTGTCGCTGCGCCAGCCGACCGTGTCGCAGCAACTGGCCCGATTGCGGCTCGACGACCTTGTCACCACGCGCCGCGACGGCAAGACGGTCTATTACAGCCTCGCCGACGAAGACGTGCGGCGGCTGATAGGGGTGATCTACGAGATTTTCTGCAGCGCCAAGGAAGACTGAGCCACATAAGCGCCGGCCGGACGGGCACCAATGCCCGCGGGAGCCATGGTACGGGAGGACCGGGCGCAATGGATGATCTCAATGCGTGGTGGGCCGCCCTGGCTGGCCTTGCCATCGGCGCGGCCGTGGGTTTCACCACCCGCCGCGCCCGCCTGTGCAGCTTCGGTGCCCTTGAGGACGCGCTGGTCGGTTCCGACACGCGCCGTCTGCGTGTCTTCGGCCTCGCCCTCGGCATCGCCCTCGCGGGAACGCAGTTCCTCGTCCTCACCGGGCTGCTCGATCCGCAGGCGACCTCCTATGTCCCCGGAGCCCTGCCCTGGATCGGCATCGGGCTGGGCGGGGTGATGTTCGGCCTCGGCATGGCGCTGGTCGGCACCTGCGCCTTCGGCAGCTGTGTCCGGCTCGGCTCGGGGGATCTGCGCAGCCTGGTCGTGCTCCTCGTCTTCGGGGTGACCGCCTACGCCATGCTGCGCGGTACGCTGGCGACCTACCGGATCGGCTTCGGCGAGGCCTGGGCGCTGGTCTTTCCACGCTCCGGCCAGGCGGACCTGCCGGGCCTGGTCGACCCCTTGCTCGGCCTGTCCAGCCGCGCGGCTCTGGCGACTGCTTGCGCGGCCATCCTCATCGCCCTTGCCGTGACCGATGCGCGCCTGCGCAAGGCCCGCCGCCTGCTCGTCGCGGGGGTCGTGCTCGGCGCTGGCGTCGTGTGCGGGTGGCTGGCGACGCAATATCTGGTCGACGAGTTCCTGCAGGCGGCACGGCCACAGAGTCTGACCTTCGTCTCTCCGGTGGCGATCACCCTGCACGGGATGCTGCTCGACGGCGCGACGCTGCTGAATTTCGGCACCGGCTCGATCACCGGCGTGATCCTCGGCGCCTTCGCCGCCGCGCAGGCGAGCGACGAGTTCCGCTGGGAAGCCTTCGACGATGCGCGCGAGATGAAACGCCATCTGCTGGGCGCGGTGCTGATGGGCGCCGGCGGCGTGCTGTGCGGCGGCTGTACCATCGGCCAGGGGATCACCGCCGGCTCGCTGATGGCGCTGTCCTGGCCGCTCGCGGTCGGCGGCATGATCCTCGGTGCCCGGCTCGGCATCGCGTTTCTGGTCGAGGGGCGGGCCCTGTTCTTCCTGCCAAACCGGACCGCCGCCCGCCCGCGTTTGGCGGGAGGGCGGCGCTCGCGCTCCTGAGCGTGCGCCCGCGTCACCTCTGTTGCCTGTCCGGCGAAGGGCCCGATCCGCTCCAGCAGCGCCGTCATCAGCAGAAAGGCACCCATGCCGAAACCAGCGGCAAGTCGATCGCCGGCAGGGACGAAAGAGCCGAGGCCTAGGGCGCTCATGCGGGGCGGGCTCCGGGCTCGACCGGGTCGAGCGCGGCAGGTGCCGGGCTCCGCTTAAGCGCAGCTTAAGCCGGGCTTTTAGGCCGCCGGCCCGCCGGGGCGCACGATGCGGGCGAACTGCGCGGCGCTGCGGTTGCGCGGGCGCGGCGGTGCCGGCGCTTCCGCTACCGGCAGCGAAGGCGCCGGAGGAAGGGGCGCGGTGCCTTCGCCGAACTGCGCCTCGATGCTGCGCACGCACTGCGCCACGCCGGCATCTGCCAGCCGGTAGAACACCTGTTTGGCGGCCCGCCGTGTGGCGACGAGCCCGGCCCGCCGCAATTCGCCGAGCTGCTGGCTCAGCGCCGGCTGGCCGATGGTGGTGGCGGAATCGATCTCGCTCACCGTCATCTCGCCGGCCTGGAGATGGGAAAGGATCATCAACCGTTGCGGCTGGGCGTAGCTGCGGAGCTTCTCGACCGCCCTGTCGGCTTCCTCGCGGGTCAGCGGCATGGTTTCAGCGCCATGGTGTCACCCGCGATCGATGGTGCGGCAGAACCAGGCAGGGTCTCCGTCCGCGAGCGCCGTCTCGTCGGTGAGCGGGCGGAGCACCGGGTCGCCGGGCTCCCAGCCCTCCGGCGTCACCGCGTCCCCCGCCTCGGCGCGCTGCAGCGCGGCGGCGAGGCGCAGCATCTCCCGTGCCGAGCGGCCGACCGACATCGGGTACCAGTTGATGGCGCGGACGATGCCTTCCGGGTCGATGAAATAGCTTGCGCGCACGGTGGACGAGTCCTGCGCCGTCTCGTCCAGCATGCCATAGGCGCGGGAGATGACGAGCGAGGTATCTTCCACCACGGGGAACGGCACCTCCACATTGAATGCGCCACGGATCGCCCGCAGCCAGCCGAGATGCGAAAACAGGCTGTCCACTGAAAGCCCCATCAGCGCGACGCCAAGCGCCTCGAAACGCGGCGCAAGCCGGGCCAGCGCGATGAATTCGCTGGTGCAGACCGGGGTGAAATCCGCCGGGTGCGAGAACAGCACCAGCCAGCGGCCGCGATAATCGCTGAGTTCAACCTGCCCCTGGGTCGAGCGGGCGCTGAACACCGGCGCGGCATCGCCGATCCGCAGCGGGCGCGGCGCGGACACGGCGATTCGGGTCTCGGAAGGAAGTTCCCCTGTCATGCCCTCTGATTGCCCTTAGCGAGAAAGTGACGCAATACGGATTTACAATTACACACATTATGTAAATATGAAATCAATGAAACCGTCGGAGGGACGCCCATGCCCACTGCCATCGCCGATCCGCATCTCGACCAGGCCGCCGCCCAGATCCGAGCCGCCCGGGCAAACGCAAACCGCCTCGCTGTCGAGGCCTTCTTCGACGAGCCGACCAACACGGCGAGCTATGTGATTCATGACCCCGAAACCGGGCGGGCGGGCATCGTCGACAGCGTGCTGGATTTCGACGCCGCTTCCGGGCGCACCTCCACCGCTTCGGCGGACGCCATGATCGCCTTCGTGAAGGCGCACGGCCTCACGGTCGACTGGCTGCTGGAGAGCCACGCCCATGCCGACCACCTCTCGGCCGCGCCCTATATCCAGCGCGAGCTCGGCGGCAAGCTGGCCATCGGCCGCGAGATCATCACCGTCCAGAACGTGTTCGGGAAGATCTTCAATTTCGGCACCGAATTCGCCCGCGACGGCTCCGAATTCGACCGACTGTTCGAGGATGGCGACACCTTCGCCATCGGCTCCATCCCCGCCATGGCGCTGCACGTTCCCGGCCACACCCCCGCCGACATGGCCTATGTGATCGGCGACGTGGTGTTCACCGGCGATACGCTGTTCATGCCGGATTTCGGCACGGCCCGCGCCGACTTTCCCGGCGGCAATGCCCGCCAGCTCTTCCACTCGATCCGCCGCCTGCTGGCGCTGCCGGACGAGACGCGGCTGTTCCTGTGCCACGACTACAAGGCACCGGGCCGCGACACTTATGCATGGGAGACCACGGTCGGCGCCGAGCGTGCCGGCAACATCCACGCGCGCGACGGCGTCGACGAGGACGCCTTCGTCGATATGCGCACCAAGCGCGACGCGACCCTCGCCATGCCGAAGCTCATCCTGCCCTCGGTGCAGGTGAACATGCGCGCCGGCCACCTGCCCGAGCCGGAAGAGAATGGCCGGCGCTACCTGAAACTGCCGCTCGACACGCTCTGAAACGGCGACCGGCCGGTGCGCCAACGCCGGCCGCCAGCCGCATCGCTCTCAACAAGATCGAGGAAACCCCATGACGCCGAAACAGATCGTGCCGGAATTTCACGTGTGCGGCCCGCTCGACGACGCCTCTCTCGCGCAGGCCGCAGCCGCCGGCTACCGCGCGATCATCTGCACCCGCCCCGATGGCGAGGAGCCGGGGCAGTTGCCGGCCGGCGAGGTCGCCACTTTGGCCGCGGCGCTCGGCATGGCCTTCGTCCACATCCCGGTGGCGCCGGGTACCTATGCCGATGCCGATGTGGCGGCGATGCGTACCATGCTCGACCGGCTGCCCGGCCCGGTGCTGGGCTATTGCCGCACCGGCACAAGGGCCGCCACGCTGTGGGCGCTTGCCGAGGCGGGCCGGCGGAACCCGGACGAGATCCTGGCGCTGACCGCTGCCGCCGGCATCGACGTTTCCGGACAGCGCGCCCGGCTCGCCGCGCGCGCTGACGCGCCGCGCCCCGGTGCACCCCGGACCTATGACGTGGTCATTGTCGGCGGCGGCGCGGCCGGCATCGCCACTGCCTCCAGCCTGTTGAAGCGCCGGCCCTCGCTCGACATCGCCATCGTCGAGCCGGCCGAGTGCCATTACTACCAGCCGGGCTGGACCATGGTCGGAGCCGGCGTCTTCAAGCCGGACACCACGCGGGTCCCCATGGCGGCGGTGATGCCCGATTCCGTCACGTGGATCCGCCAGGCGGCCGCCGGCTTCCTGCCCGAGGCGAAAGAGGTGGCGCTCGCGGACGGTTCGTCCATGCGCTACCGCGTGCTGGTCGCCGCCCCGGGCCTAAGGCTGGCCTGGGAGGCCATTCCCGGCCTTGCTGCGGCGCTCGGGCGCAACGGCGTCACCTCGAATTACCGCTTCGACCTCGCCCCCTACACCTTTCGCCTCGCCAGCACGGTGAAGGCGGGCCGGGCGCTGTTCACCCAGCCGGCCATGCCGATCAAATGCGCCGGCGCGCCGCAGAAGGCGATGTACCTGTCCTGCGACATCTGGCGGGATGCCGGCGTGCTGCCGCGCATGGAGGTGGAATTCCATAATGCCGGCGGCGTGCTGTTCGGCGTGCCGGCCTATGTGCCGGCGCTGATGGAGTATGTCGAGCGCTACGGCATCGACCTCAATTTCGGCTCGACCCTCGTCGGCGTCGACGGCGAGGCGCAGGTTGCGACCTTCGAGCGCCGGCATAGCGACGGCGCCACCGAGCGTGTCGAGCGGCCTTTCGACATGCTGCACGCCGTGCCGCCGCAGAAGCCGCTCGACGTCATCGCCGCGAGCCCGTTGGCGGGAGCGGGCGGCTGGATCGAGGTCGACCCGGCGACGCTGCGTCATGTGCGCCATCCGGACGTTTTCGCGCTCGGCGACGCCACCAACACGCCCAACGCCAAGACCGCCGCCGCCGCCCGCAAGCAGGCGCCCGTCGTGGCGGTCAACGTGCTCGCGGCGCTGGAGGGGAAGGCGCCGGCCGCCCAGTATGACGGCTACGGCTCCTGTCCGCTCACCGTGGAGCGCGGCAGGATCGTGCTGGCCGAATTCGGCTATGGCGGCGCGCTGCTTCCCACCTTCCCGCGCTGGATTCTCGACGGCACCCGCCCAACCCGGCTCGCCTGGTTCCTCAAGGACCGCATGCTGCCGCCGATCTACTGGCACGCCATGCTGAAGGGCCGGGAATGGCTGTGCCAGCCCCAGCCGGTCGTCGCGTCGAAAGAGGCCGCCTGATGCTGGAGCCGCTGCAATACGGGCTCGGTGTCGGTGCCGGCATTCTCGTCGGCTTCACCCTCGGGCTGGTGGGGGGCGGCGGCTCCATCCTCGCCGTGCCGCTGATGGTCTATCTCGTGGGGGTGCGCAACCCGCACATCGCCATCGGCACCAGCGCCTTCGCCGTCGCCATCAACGCGGCGGCCGGCCTGCTCAGCCATGCGCGGGCGGGTACGGTGAAATGGCGCTGCGGCGGCATGTACGCTACCGCCGGCATCATCGGCGCCTTTGCCGGGTCGAGCCTGGGCAAACTGATCGCGGGGGAGAAGCTGTTGCTTCTCTTCGCCCTGCTCATGCTGGTCGTCGGCGTGCTCATGCTGCGCGGGCGCGGCAATCCCGGCGAGCCGGGCGCCGAGTGCAACCGCGAGAAGGCGCCGAAAGTGCTGGGATTCGGCCTCGGCACCGGCGCCTTTTCCGGCTTCTTCGGCATTGGCGGCGGCTTCCTCATCGTGCCGGGGCTGATCGGCTCCACCGGCATGCCGATCCTCAATGCTGTCGGCACCTCGCTGGTGGCGGTCACCGCCTTCGGCCTCACCACGGCGTTCAACTACGCGCTGTCGGGTCTGGTGAACTGGCCGCTGGCCTTCACCTTCATCGCCGGGGGCGCGCTCGGCAGCGTCGCCGGCATGAAGCTCGCCCGGCAGCTTTCCGGGCGCACGGGACGCCTCACCACCGTATTCGCAACATTGATCTTCATGGTCGCCAGCTACATGCTGTTCAAGAGCGCCTCGGCGCTGCTGGCCTGAGCTCTCAGGAGGTGGGCAGCACCACAACCTTCGTGCCGTCCGGGATGCGCTGATACAGGTCGATCACATCCTGGTTCATCATGCGGATGCAGCCGGATGAGACCGCCTCGCCGATCGACCAGGGTTCATTGGTCCCATGGATACGGTAGAGCGTGTCCTTGCCGTCCTTGAACAGGTAGAGCGCGCGGGCGCCGAGCGGGTTGGTCTCGCCGCCCGCCATGCCGCCGGCCCATTTCCGGTATTTCTCAGGCTCGCGGGCGATCATGGTCTGCGTCGGTGTCCAGCGCGGCCAGGCGCGCTTGTAAGCGACCTCCGCCGTGCCGCTGAACTCCAGCCCCTCGCGCCCGACACCGACGCCATAGCGCAGCGCCTTGCCACTCTCCTGCACGAGATAGAGAAAGCGGTTGGCGGGATCGACCACGAGGGTTCCCGGAGCCTGACCGGTGGGATCGTCGACCAGCGCGCGGCGGTTACGGTCCTTCATCTCGTCGGCAGGCACGCCGGGTACGCGGAAGCCGCGATCGTCCAACGCGCCATAGCGCGGGGCGAACGGGGAGGCGGCGGGCGGCGATGCGGTCTCGCGTCGGCCTGTTGCGCAGGCACCGAGCGCGAGGGGAAGAAGAAGCAGTACGCCGCGCCGCGACAGGCCACTCAGCGTCGGACGATCATCTCTGCGCTGCATCAGATCACTCCGCCGCCTGACGACGACGCGCTTCGGCGAAGGCTTCCTTGAAGCCGGCATAGTCCAGCGTCGAGGTACGGAACGGGCCGATGAGATAGGTCGGCGTGCCCTGCAGGCCGATCGATTCCGCCTGGGCGAGGTTACGTTTGAGCAGGGAGGATATCTCGCCAGCATGGAGTTGGAGATCGGCATTGAGCCGGTCGATATCGACGCCCGACGCGCGGACCGCTGCCGCCATCTGCTCCTTGCTGACGCCGCGCCCGGGAATCGCCATCAGCGCGTGATGCACCTTGCCGTAGCCGCCCTGATACTTGGCCGCGAGAGCCATCTGCGCGCCATAGACCGAGGCTTCGGAGAGGATCGGCCAGTCCTTGTAAACGAGGCGGATCCGTCCGTCCTCCTTTACCGCGCGCTCCAGGTCCGGCGCGGCCTTCTTGCAGAAAGGACAGTTGTAATCGAGGAAGGCGACGACGGTGACGTCGCCCTTCGGGTTGCCGGCGGTTGGCGCGGCGGGATCGCGCAGGATGGCCTCGACATCGACGCCCTGCGCGAGGAGCGGCGCGACAGGGAGGGCCATGCCGGCGGCGAGGAGGCCGGCAAGCGTGAGGACGTGGCGGCGCTGCATGCGAGCTCCTGAGCGTTGAGAGATGAAGGGACGAAGGGGGGTCAGGCGCCGGCGGCATCCAGCCGGCGGGTGATCTCCTCGACGGTCACGGGGCCGACGATGCGGGTGCCGGGAATCTCGCGCCCCTGTGCGTCGACGAGGAACAGCACCGGCGGGCCGACCACGCGGAACCGTTCCATCAGGGTGCGGGTGGCGTCGTCGTAGTCGGTGACATCGGCCGTGACCTGCGTCAGGGGGGCCAGACGCGCGCGCAATTCGGGCGCCGCCATCACGGCCGCATTGGACCTGCAGACGGTGCACCACGCGGCGGTGAAGTCGACGAGGATGGGCCGGCTCCCGGCAGCGCCCGCCGCCGCTTCGGCAATCGCCCTGTCGAAGCCGGCAGAGGAGGCGATGGTGACGGCGGTGTCCGCTGTGGGCTGACCGGCCGTCCGAGCCGCGGCGAAGGCCAGCGGCCGCAGCGGGTCCTGCGCGCCCCCGGCGGCGCCGATGATGAGCGTCGCACCATAGAGCGCCGCCACCATGCCGCCGCTGCGGGCGAGCCGGGCGGCCGGGCCGCTCGACGCGGTGAGCCGGTCGAACCCGCCGAAGAACGCCGCCGAGCCGACCAGCAGCAGGCCGAGCAGGGCCAGCGTCGCCGGCGGCGGCAGAAGCCGCCCGGCGAGCAGGATGGCGACGCCGAGAAAGACGACGCCGAACAGCTGCTTCGCCCGCTCCAGCCAGACGCCACTGCGCGGCAGAACGCTAGGGCCGAACAGGCCGACCAGCATCAGCGGCAGACCCATGCCCAGCCCGAGCATGAACAATGTCGCGGCCCCGGTGGCGGCGTCGCCGGTGGAAGCGGCGTAGAGCATCGCGCCGGCCAGAGGCGGGGTCACGCAGGGCCCGACAATGAGCGCCGAGCCGAAGCCCAGCAGCGCCGCGCCACCGAGGGAGCCGTTACCGCCGCGCCCGGCGAGCCGGGCGGCAAGCCCGGCCGGAAGCGCAAGATCGAACAGGCCGAACATGGATAGCGCCAGCGCGGTGAAGATCGCGGCGGTCACGCCCAGCGCCAGCGGCGTCTGCAGCGCCGCCTGCAGGTTCGCCCCCGACCAGCCCGCCACCGCGCCGACCAGCCCATAGGCGCCGGCCATGGCGAGCACATAGGCGCCCGTGAGCACGAGGCTGCGCCGCCATGACAGTGCCTCGCCCGAGCGGGTGAGCATGCCGGCGAGGATCGGGATCATCGGGAAGACGCAGGGCGTGAGCGCCAGAAGCAGGCCGAAGCCGAGAAAGGCCAGCATCGTCCCGCCGAGCCCGCCCCGGAACAGCGCGGCGATGCCGTCCCCCTCGTCCACGGCACGCGCCGCAACCGCTTCGCTCGCTACCGCGGCCGGGCTCTCCCCGCTGGAGGCGTCCGCCTTGGACGAGGTCAGGCCGGGCGGCGCCGCCTCGATGGAGAGGCTTGCGAGATTGACCAGGCGCGCCTGCGGGGGAAAGCAGATGCCCTTTTCCGAGCACCCCTGATAGGTGACCCTGAGCCGGCCGGCGCGGCCGATCCCGCCGGCGCTGGCCTCCACGTCCCGGGGGAAAATCCGCACGACGCCGAAATTGGGGTCATCCTTTGCCTCGCCGGCCGGCCGCTCCAAAGGCACGGCCGCGCCGTCGAGCGTGGCCTCCAGGCTGTCGCGATAGAGATAATTGCCGGGCTCGACCTTCCAGCGCAGCAGCAGCGCGCCGTCGGGCGAGCGCGCCGCCTCAAGCGTGAAGGGCGCGCGGGCGGCCGAGGGCGCGACGAGCGCGGTGAATCCGGCGGCCTCGCTGGCGCTGGCACTCAGTGGCGAAAGACAGGCCAACACAAGCGCCAGCGACCGAACAGCCCTTGCCAGTAATTGTCCTGCCATCGCGTCACCGCTCCACATGTGTCGCGGTGCAGCGCTCTTATCTCCACCTTAAGCCAGGCTTAAGCTGAGAGCGGCTGGTGCGAAGGCGGAACGAACGGGGATGAACACGGCGTGATGCGCATTCTTCTGGTCGAGGACGATCCGGTGCTGGCGGACGGCCTTCGTGCCGGCCTCGCCCTGGCCGGGCTGACGGTGGACGCCGTGACCAGCTGCGCCGACGCGCAGGCGGCGCTCGCCGTCTCGCGCTTCGATGCTGTCGTGCTCGACCTCATGCTGCCGGACGGCTCGGGGCTGGATGTGCTGGCGGCGCTGCGCGCGCGGCAGGACGCGACGCCGGTGCTTCTCCTCACGGCCCTGGACGAGACCCCGGACCGCATTCGCGGGCTCGACGCCGGCGCCGATGATTATCTCGGCAAGCCGTTCGATCTCGACGAACTGGCGGCGCGGCTGCGCGTCCTCCTGCGGCGCGGCAGCGGGCGGGCAAGCCCGCTGCTCACCCATGGCGACCTCGCGCTCGATCCCGCCATGCTCTCCGTGACACTGAACAATTCTCCCGTGGCGGTGTCGCGGCGGGAATTCGCGGTGCTGTCCATGCTGATGGAGCGGCCGGGCGTCATCCGCTCCAAGGGCGAACTGGAAGAACGGCTCTATGGCTGGCAGGAGGAAGTGGAGAGCAACACGGTCGAGGTCTATGTGCACAATCTGCGCGCCAAGCTGGGCCGGCAGGTGATCGAGACGGTGCGCGGGCTGGGTTATCGCCTGCGGGTGCCGGCATGAGTTCGCTGCGCCGTCGGCTCTTCCTCATCCTGATGGCAGCCACCGGCCTGATCTGGCTGTGCGCCGTCGCCTGGATCAGCTTCGGCAGCCGCCACGAACTGGAGCATGTGCTCGACACCCGCCTGCAGGAGGCCGCCCGCATGGTGCACTCGCTGGTCATGACCGGCGAGCGCCGGGAGGGAGCCGAGGCACCGGCTCTTGCCGGCACGCCGTCCCCACTCTCCGGCGGCTATGAGCGCCAGCTCTCCTGCCAGATATGGTCATTCGACGGACGCCTCCTCGCCCGGTCCTCCGGCGCGCCCGACGCCGTGCTGGCCGATGAGAGCGAAGGGTTCTCGGATCGCGAGGTGGGCGGCGAGAACTGGCGCGTCTACACCATCGTCGATCCGGAAAAGGATGTTCGCGTGGCGGTCGGCGACCGGATCGGGCTGCGCGACAAGCTGGTACGCGACCTCGTCGCCGGGCTCGCCGCCCCGGCGCTGCTCGCCATGCCGCTGCTGGGCCTGCTGATCTGGTGGAGCCTCGGACGCGGCCTGCGCCCGCTGAACCGGGCGGCGGAGGAGATCGCCGCCCGGGAGGGCGAGGACATGCGGCCGGTCCCGCCCGACGGCGCGCCCTCCGAAATCCAGCCGCTGATCGCCGCCCTCAACGGGCTGTTCGCCAAGGTGCAGGCCGCGCGCACCCATGAGCGCGACGTCACCGCCTTTGCCGCGCACGAGCTGCGCACGCCGCTGGCGGGGCTCAAGACGCAGGCGCAGGTGGCGCTGGCCGCGGGCGAGACGCAGATGCGGGAGAACGCGCTGCGGCAGATCATCGCTTCGGTGGACCGCACCACTCGTCTTGTCCGGCAACTCCTCGCCCTCGCGCGCCTCGACGCCGGCGCGGCCGGCCAGGGCGCCGAGATGGAACTCGGCGCCCTCATCCGCGACATCGCCGATACCGTGCCGCACCCGCCGGGCGTGGTCACCGTGGTCGATTCCGACCTGGCCCATAGCCGGCGTCTGATCGACCGTGACACCCTCTGGCTCGTGCTGCGAAACCTTCAGGAGAACGCCGTCCAGAACATGACGGAGGGCATGATCCACTGGCGCCTCGAAGGAGCGGACCGGCTCGTGATCGAGGATGAAGGCCCCGGCATTCCCGCCGAGGAGCTCAGCCTCGTGCGCCAGCGCTTCTATCGCGGCCGCAAGGCAGCCGGTTCCGGCTCGGGCCTCGGCCTTGCCATCGCGGAGGCCGCGTTGGCGCGCATCGGCGCCCGCCTCGCGATGGCCAACCGCACGGAGCGGTCCGGCCTGCGCGCTGTCGTCGAATTCGGACCGGGCCCGAATTGAACTCGCCCAACCTTGCGGTTGATTTCGCTCGTCACGACCTCCGGCCATCGACCCGAGAAACATTCAAGAAGGTCGGTACTTGAGCTCGCTGCCGATGGTCCGATGCCCGCCCGAAGGTGGCGGTTAAAACTCTCGATGAAGCCATTCTGCATCGGCTTGCCCGGCGCGATGTATGCCACTCGCACCTCGCGGCGTCGGCCCAGCCGGGAATGGCATTGGAGGTGATCGCGCTGCCATCGTGGCTGCGCCGAACGCGGTTTCGTTCACGCTCATCTTCGGCCTTCCGCGCTCTGCCAGCAGCCGACCGCGTTCGCGAGCGACCCGCACCCCGGACAGCGACGTGTCCGCCGCCGGCGCCAGGCCGCGCGGCATCAACCTCACCCGCCTGCTCGAAGCGGACGATCCTCTGAACCAGCAGACGCCCGCTTGTTTGGCGTGCGACAGGTCAGAAACCCATCGCGGCGCCATCACTGCGCGGGTCTCCCGCGCCTTCGAGCGTGGCATCGGGGCGGCGGACGATGGCGCCGGCATGACCCATCATCGCGTCGAAGGCGGGCACCATCTCCACATCGTGCCCGGCGGCGCGCAGGGCGGCGATGAGGTCCGGCGGGAAGCGGTCCTCCAGCTTCAGCGTCACGGTCTCCGCCCCCCAGGTGCGGCCGAGCAGCCAGCGCGGCGCGGTGATCGCCGCCTGAAGTTCCTGGCCGAACAGGCCGTAGCGGGAGAACAGCGCAGCCTGCGTTTGCGGCTGTCCCTCGCCGCCCATCGTGCCATAGACCATGTGCCGACCATCCGCGAAGCTGGCCATGGCGGGGTTCAGCGTGTGGAAGGGCTTGCGGCCCGGGGCGAGCAGGCGCGGCCCGTCTCCCGTAAGGGCGAAGCTCGAGCCGCGATTCTGCCAGACGATCCCGGTCTGCGGCAGCACGATGCCGGAGCCGAACTCGAAATAGATGCTCTGGATGAAGCTGGCGGCCAGACCGTCGCGGTCGATGGCGCCGAGCCACACCGTATCGCCGGCGGAAGGCGGCGTCGGCCAGGGCAGGGCGCGTGCCGGGTCGATGCGCCGCGCGAGGCGTTCGAGCACGCCGTCGGCAAGAAAATCGCGCGGATCCTCGCTCATCATGCCGGGGTCGCCGACCACGCGGTCGCGCACGAGGAACGCCTGCTTGGTCGCCTCGATGAGCCCGTGGAGATGGGCGAACCCCTCCGCTTCCCGCACGCCGAGCCGGCTGAAAATGCCGAGGATCATCAGCGAGGCCAGGCCCTGAGTGGGCGGCGGGAAGTTGAACAGCCTTACGCCCGGCAGGTCGACCTGCAGCGGGGCGACCCGCGTGGCGTGGCATGCGGCAAGATCGTCAAGCGTTACCGGCGCGCCCGCTTCGGTCAGATCATGGGCGATGTCGCGGGCGAGCGGACCACGGTAGAAGCTCTCCGTGCCCTCGCGGCCGAGCCGCTCCAGCGTCTGCGCCAGGGCCGGCAGCGTCATCGTTGCGCCGGTGGCCGGGGCGGCGCCGTCCGTGAGGAACACGTCGGCAAAGCCCGACACGTCAGCAAGTTCCGGCAACTTGGCGGCGGTGAGCTGGCTCTGGCTGGCGGTCACGGCGAAGCCGTTGCGGGCGTGCCAGACGGCATCCTCCAACAGGCGGGCGAGCGGCAGACGTCCGCCGCGCTCGGTGCTCAGCCTCAAGGCCTCGCCCCAGCCCGCAACGGTCCCGGCCGTCGTGTTGGCGGCCAGAGGTCCACGCTGCGGGATCGCCGTCAGACCCGCTTGCGCATAGAGTTCCGGCGTCGCCGCGGCGGCGGCGCGGCTGCAGGCATCGATGCCGACCGGGGTTTCGCCCGGCGCGCCGATCAGCCAGAAGCCATCGCCGCCGATCGCCGTCATGTGCGGGTAGACGACCGCCAGCGCGGCGGCCATCGCCACTATGGCCTCGACGGCATTGCCGCCTTCGCGCAGCACGCGCAGCCCCGCCTCGCTCGCCAGATGATGCGGCGAGGTCACCATGCCCCGACGGGCACGAACCGTGTTCAGCATGTCACGCGACCTCTACCAGCCGATCGCCTTGGGCAGCCAGGTGGCCACCGCAGGGAAGGTGAAGACGAGGGCGACCGCCATCAACTGCAGGGCGATGAAGGGAAGGACGCCGCGATAGATGTCGGCCGTGCGCACCTCCGGCGGGGCGACGCCGCGCAGGTAGAACAGCGCCCAGCCGAAGGGAGGGGTAAGGAAGGAGGTTTGTAGCACGGTGGCGATCAGCGCCGCCGCCCAGACCAGATCGACACCGGCGTTCTGCATCAGCGGCAGGAACATCGGCACGACGATATAGCTGATCTCGATCCACTCGATGAAGAAGCCGAGCACGAAGATGATCAGCAGCATGAAGATCAGGATGCCGTCCG
This sequence comes from Ancylobacter polymorphus, assembly GCF_030813495.1. GTDB lineage: Bacteria > Pseudomonadota > Alphaproteobacteria > Rhizobiales > Xanthobacteraceae > Ancylobacter > Ancylobacter polymorphus. Next base: position 94,127 of record NZ_JAUSUI010000003.1, read on the forward strand.
TCCCGCCGGGAACCAGCGCGAAGGCGTCATGCACCAGCCGCTCGCCGCCGAGGCCGCGGAAGGACAGCGCAAAGACCTGCGAGCAGATCAGCACGAAGAACATCATCGCGGTGATGCGCGCGGTGGACTGCACGGTGTCGACCAGCGTCTTCAGCGTGAAGCGGCCCGCAACCGATGCCACGAATATGGAGCCGAGCGCCCCCATGCTGGCGGCCTCGGTTGGGGCGGCGATGCCGCCGATGATCGAGCCGAGCACGGCCAGCACCAGCCCGATCGGCGGCAGGCCGACCTTGAGCGCCTTCAGCCACAGTTGCTTGCGCGGCATGGCACGCCGCTCTTCGAGCGGGATGGCGGGCACCTTCTCCGGCCAGATGATGCCGACGACGATCATGTAGATGCAGAAAATGCCGGTGAGCAGCAGCCCGGGCATCAGGGCGGCGGCGAACAGCGTGCCGACGGATTCGCCCAGAATGTCGGCGAGCAGGATGAGGATGGTCGAGGGGGGAATGAGCTGCCCGAGCGTGCCGGAGGCGCAGATCGCCCCGCAGGACAGGCTCTTGTCATAGCCCCGCCGCAGCAGCGTCGGCAGGGTGAGCAGGCCGAGCGTGACGATGGTGGCACCGACAATGCCGGTTGTCGCGCCCATCATCATGCCGACCAGGACGATACCGAGACCCATGCCGCCGCGAAGGCTGCCGGAAAGATGGCCGATCACTTCCATCAGCTCGTCGGCGAGGCGCGATTTCTCCAGCATCACGCCCATGAACACGAAGAGCGGGATGGCAATCAGCGTGTAATTGGCGGTGACGCCGTAGATGCGCGCCGGCAAAAGGCTGAACAGCGTCGTGCCGAATCCGAGCCAGCCGAAGAAGAAGCCGCTGATGGCAAGGGTGAGCGCCACCGGCACGCCGACGAACAGCATGACGAAGAAAGAGGCGATGCAGGCGATCGCCAGGATTTCATTATAGGGCATTGGCAGGCACCTGTTCCGACAGCGGCGCCGGCGGTATGCTGACGGGAGAAAGCAGGGCGGCGAGCGCGCGTGCCGTGGCGGCCAGGCTCTGCAGCAGCAGCAGCGCGAAACCCGCCGGAATCATCGCCTTGAGGATGAAGCGGTAAGGCAGCCCGCCGGGGTCGGGCGAGCCCTCGCTGATCCGGTAGGACTGGCCCACATAGCGCCAGGACAGAAGGATGATGATGACGGAGAGCGCCACCACCGCGAGGGCCGAGAACAGATCGATCCCCTGCTGCACGCGCACGGGAAGCCGGGCGAACAGGATGTCCACCCGCACATGGCCTTCATGCTTGATGGTGTAGGCGATGCAGAGCAGCGTGAGCGGCGACATCAGGTGCCATTCCAGCTCCTGCATGGCTACCGAGCCGGTGTTGAAGGCGTAGCGCATCAGCACATTGCCGGCCATGACGAGGACGAGCGCGAGGCCCGTCCACGCCGCGACCCAGCCGCAGGCCTCGACGATCGCGTCGAGGCCACGGGCGCATTTTTCCAGCACGCTGGTCACGGGGGTCGAACTCATGCGCCCGAACTCACGCGCCCCGACGGATCTGGGTCTGGTACACCGCCTCCGAGAGGCCCGCCCACTGGCTGTGCTCGGCCGCGAATTTGCTGAACGAGTCGTAGACCTTCTTGATCTTGGGGTCGGAGTCGGCGAGCTGCTGCAGCGTGGTGGTGGTGACGTCGCGCAGCTTGGCGACCACTTCGGCCGGGTAAGGCGCGGCGATCACGCCCTGGTTCTTCACCAGGTCGGTCATCGCCTCGCCATTGGTCGCCTCGCACCAGGTGTGGCTGAGCACGTTGCAGGCCATGGCGGCGGCGCGGACGATTTCCTTGAGGTCGTCCGGCAGGCTTTCCCAGGCGGCCTTGTTGATGACGAGCTCGGTGACGTTGCTCGGCTCGTGCCAGCCGGTGGTGTAATAGTATTTGGCCGCCTTCTGCAGGCCGAGGCGGCGGTCCTGATAGGGGCCGACGAATTCGGCGGCGTCGATCACGCCGCGCTCCAGTGCCGGGAAAATCTCGCCGCCGGGCAGCAGCTTCACATCGACGCCGAGCTGCGCATAGACCTTACCGGCGAGGCCGGGGATGCGCATTTTCAGGCCCTTGAAGTCCTCGACCTTCTCGATCGGCTTGCGGAACCAGCCGGACATCTGCACGCCGGTATTGCCGAGCGGCATCGGCACGAGGTTGAAGGGCTCGTAGAGCTCTTCCCACAGCTTCAGGCCGCCGCCATGGTAGATCCAGGCGTTCTGGCCCTGGAAGTTCAGCCCGAAGGGCACGCAGGTGAAGAACTGCGCCGCCGGCACCTTGCCCGCCCAGAAATAGGAATTCGCCGCGTTCATCTCGACCGTGCCGGAGGACACCGCGTCGAAGCCTTCCAGCGCCGGGATCAACTCGCCGGCGGCGAAGTGCTGGATGGTCAGTCGCCCGCCGGACATCTTGCCGACGAGGTCGCAGAAATAGGTCGGGCTGCCCGGACCGGTGACATAGAAGGGAGCGCCCGGTCCGTAGGCGTTGGTCATCTTCCAGCTGAAGCTCTGCTGGGCGCGCGCGACATGCGGCGCGGCGATTGTGGCGACGGCGGCCGTACCCGCCAGACCGGCGCCCAGGAATCCACGACGATCCATTGTTGTTCCCCTTTGTCCGGATGGCGCCACATGCGGCGCCGTGATCGGGCGCCACTAAGCCGCTGCCGCGCGGTATGGGCAATGCCCCTAAAGAGGCAACGGGACCAAAGCGGCGATGGGGCAGTGCGTTCTGTTTCAGAAAAATACACATAAATTCAGCTATTTAGCGAGATATGACGAGGAATTGTGCAGCGCGGTTCGGTTGCGCCGCGACAAGTTTTTGTGCGCCATTCGTCAAAGTGCTTCACTGGCGATCCGGCGCCGCCTGCGCCATTCCTTCGCCCATGAGTTCCGCTGCCATGAACCGCGCCGTTCCCATCTCGATCAACGCCTTTCCCGCCTCCAAGCAGGAGGCGGCATGGCGGGAAACGCTGGCCTCGCTCGGCCTTGCCGCGCAGCTCTCCGACACTGACGCCTTCCATTTCGGCGAGGTCTCCATCAAGCGCTCGCCGACCCAGGCGACCTTTGCCCTGCTGCGCTCGGCGGCGCAGAAGCTCACCGCCTTGGATCAGGCCGCCCGGAAGGGCCGGGAGCCGGCGAGGAGCGAACCGCCGATCCTCATCGGCTTCGTCACCTATGGGCGCGGGCATCTCACCGATTCCGGCCGGCGCGCCGCCGAGTTCGCCGATGGCGATCTCTGGGTCTGCGATCCCGCCACCCCTTTCTCGGTGCAGTTCCGCAAGGATTTCGAGCTTCTGCTGCTGTGTCTGCCGCGCGAGCGGCTGGTCGGCCGCTTCAGCCGCGCCGCGACCGTGCCGACGCTGGTGCTCGGCGAAACCGTGTCGGCGGCGGCGGCTCGGCCCTTGATGCGGGCGCTGGCGTCGCATTTCGCGGTTATGGAGGACGGCGATGTGATGGCCGCGGAGCCGGCGGTGACGGAACTCGTGCTCTCCGCCCTGCTCGCGCAGGCCCGGCCGGAAGAGGATAACGCGACCCAGGTGCAGGCGGCGCATTTCGCGCGCATCTGCGCCCAGATCGAAGCGCGCCTGCGCGAGCCCGATCTGTCGGTGAACGACATCGCCGGCGCGGAGGGGCTGTCGGCCCGCTACATCCAGCGGCTCTTCGAGGGTCAGGACCGCTCCTTTTCCGACTATGTGCGCCATCGCCGGCTGGAACAGTGCCGGCTCGATCTGGTCAACCCGCAGCACGCTGACCGCTCCATCGCCGAGATCGGCTTTCGCTGGGGCTTCGCGGATCAGGCGCATTTCAGCCGGGTGTTCAGCGCCGCCTATGGCATTTCGCCGCGCGACTACCGCAAATCCTCCGGCGCCACTGTGGAGACCCGGTGGACCCGAGGCCGCCCGATGCATTCGGGCTCGCGGCCCGTCCGTCCGGCCCCGGCGGCGGCCATGAGTGCCGAGGCCCCCGATGTGCCGGCGCCGGTGCGCCCGCGCGAGGTCGTCGCGCCCGGCCATCATCACCTGCCGGTGTCCCGCGAGACGGTGCATTGGGGCTATCTCTCGCGCAGCATTCCGCCCGCGCTCCGGGTGCGCTCCGGCGCGCGCGTGACCATCGAGACCCTTACCCAGCACGCTTATGACGATCATGAGCGGATGATCGCCGGCGATCCCGGGGCCGAGAGCGTGTTCCGCTGGACCGCCGACTACAAGGCCGTGGACCGACGCGGGGCCGGGCCGGTCAACGCCTCGATCTTCGGCCGCGGGGCGGGTGAGGGCTTCGGCGTGCATATCTGCACGGGCCCCATCTTCGTCCACGGCGCCGAGCCCGGCGATGTGCTGGAAGTCGAGATTCTCGACCTGAAGCCGCGCCCGAGCGCCAACCCGGCCCATGCCGGCTATGCGTTTGGCTCCAACGCCGCAGCGGCGTGGGGCTTTCACCATGACGACGTTCTGGACGAGCCGCGCAAGCGCGAGGTCATCACCATCTACCGCACCGACGCCGCCGGGGAGAGCGGGTTCGCGGAGGCGGTCTATTCCTTCCGCTGGGCACCGCAAACCGATCCCTTCGGCGTGGTGCACGAAACCATCGACTACCCCGGCGTTCCCGTCGATCACGGACGGATCGAGAAGCGCGAGACCGTCCTCGCCGGCGTGCGCATTCCCGTCCGCCCGCATTTCGGCTTCATCGCGGTGGCGCCGCGCGAGAGCGACATGGTGGACTCGGTGCCGCCCGGCTATTTCGGCGGCAATATCGACAATTGGCGTGCCGGCAAGGGGGCCTCCGTCTATCTGCCCGTGGCCGTGCCCGGCGCCCTGCTCTCCATTGGCGACCCGCATCTGGCGCAAGGGGATGGCGAGATCAGCGGCACGGCGCTGGAATGTTCGCTGACCGGCGAGATCCGCCTCGTGCTGCACAAGCGCGGGGAGACCGACAAACCCTTCCTCAACGGGCTCGGCGCGCCGCTGATCGAGACGCCCGATGCCTGGCTGCTGCACGGCTTCAGCTATACCAATTATCTGCGTGAGCTCGGCCGCAACGCGCAGTCCGAAGTGTTCAAGCGTTCCTCGCTCAGCCGGGCGCTGCGCAGCGCCTTCCGTGCCGCCCGCAAGTTCCTGATGGAACGCTATGGGCTCGACGAGGACGAGGCGATCTCGCTCATGTCGGTGGCGGTCGATTTCGGCGTGACGCAAGTCGCCGACGGCAATTGGGGCGTGCACGCGCGCATCAGCAAGGCCATCTTTCCATAAAGCGCCGCGGCTGCGAACCAGCGCCCGGCATTCGGGACGTGCCAAGCGCTTTGCCGAGAAGCTTGCCGATGTCGTCCGGCAGGCGCGAGCCGGTCCGGCTTTCTCGACCGATCAGGCTGCAAGATCGGCAGCCCTCGCCAGTGCGCCCGCGGCAGAGCATGCGGGATGCGAAGGAGGCTAACATCTGCGCCCCGCGAGGCTCTGTCCCAACGCAATTTCAATGACATGAGTGTTCGCGTTTTCACTCCGGGCAGCGCGCCATGCCGATCACGGCAAGCTTCCGCCCGCCGCGATCGGTCTCCTGGACCCGCCGACGTGTCAGGGTGCGTTTCAGCCGTAGCCGACGATGCCCTTGATTTCGAGGAAGTCACGCAGCCCGAAATCCGCGTATTCGCGACCATTGCCGGACTGCTTGTAACCGCCGAAGGGCGCGAACAGGTCCCAGTCCGGATAGTTCAGATAAATGGAACCGGCGCGCAGCCGGCCGGCGACGCGGCGCGCCTCGTCAAGATCCGTGCCCTGGACATAGGCGGCGAGGCCGTAGAGCGTATCATTGGCGATGCTGATCGCTTCATCGACCGTCGCATAGGGGATGATCGACAGAACCGGCCCGAAGATTTCCTCACGCTCGATGCGCATGCCCGGCTTCACGTCGCCAAATACGGTGGGCTTCACATAGTATCCGGTCTCAAGGCCCGCCGGCTTGCCGGTGCCGCCGGTGACGAGCGTCGCGCCCTCGTCGATGCCGGCCTGAATGAGCGCCTGCACCTTGGCAAACTGGACATCGCTGACCAGCGGCCCGATCTGGGTCTCGACATCGGTCGGGGAGCCGACGCGCACGGTTTCTGCGGTCCGGCGGGCGATCTCCAGCGCTTCCGCCTGCCGTGCCGCGGGCACAAGCATGCGGGTCGGGGCATCGCAGGACTGTCCCGTGTTGGAGAAGCAGGCGAGCACGCCCTGGGACACGGCGGTTTCGAGATCGGCGTCCGGCAGCACGATATTGGCCGATTTGCCGCCAAGCTCCTGGGCCACGCGCTTGACGGTCGCGGCGGCATTGCGCGCGACGTCGATGCCGGCGCGGGTCGAGCCGGTGAACGACACCATGTCGATGTCCGGGTGCGAGGAAAGCGCGGCGCCGACTTCCGGTCCCGTGCCGTTCACGAGGTTGAACACGCCCGGCGGGATGCCCGCCTCATGAACGATTTCAGCGAAGACCATGCCGGAGATCGGCGCGATCTCGCTCGGCTTCAGCACCATGGTGCAGCCGGCGGCGATGGCCGGCGCCACTTTGCACATGATCTGGTTGAGCGGCCAGTTCCAGGGGGTGATCAACCCGACGACGCCCACCGGCTCATGCGTGACCCGCGTGGTGCCGCGCGTCTCGTCGAAGTCGAAGCGCCGAAGGGCCTCGATGGTCGCCTTGAGGTGCCCCAGCCCGGCATAGGCCTGGGAGTCGCGGGCCCGCGCGATCGGCGAACCCATTTCGCGGCTGATCGCCTGGGCGACATCTTCGTAGCGGCGCTCATAGACCGCGAGCAGCGCCTCAAGAAGCGCGAGACGCTCTTGCTTGGACGTGAACTGGAAATCGGCGAAGGCGGCCTTGGCGGCGGCGACCGCGCGATCCACGTCGGCCTGCCCGCCGAGCGAGATGGTGGCGAACGGTTGCTCGGTGGCGGGATCGATCACGTCGAGCGTCCGGTCGACGACCGGGTCGACGAAGGCGCCGTCAATGTAGAATGTGAGATAGCGGGACGTCATGGAATGCCTCGTCTCTGTGAAGGCGGCTCAGATGCCGAGCGCGTTGCGCGCCCGGCCATAGGCTATGCGTATGGAAGCACCGATCGGCCACAAGCTGTGGAACGGGAAGGCCCTCGCGGGACGCACTGGCATATCGAGGATATCCGGCTCAGTGCCGGTTGCCCAGCGCGCGAGTTCGCCGCCCATGGCCGTCGCCATTGCGACGCCGCGGCCATTGTAGCCGATGCACGCCATGAGGCCGGGCGCCGGGGCGGTAAGGTTGGGATAGTCATCCGCTGTGATGGCGGGTTGGCCGTTCCAGCCATGGGTCCAGCGGATGTTGCCGAGAAACGGCCAGAGCCGCTTCGCGTAGCGCATTGAGATCGGGAAACCCCGCCGGTCCATGGAGCGACCGCAACCGGCTGCGCCCGCCCATAAGCAGCCGATTGGCTGAATCGCGCCGATAATCGACGGTGATCGACTCGTGCTCATAGAGGACGTGGCGACCGATCGTCGGGCTTCGCCGTTCTTTCCCTTCTGCCGAGGATACCTATGACGCCGGAAACCGCTGAACCGACCACGCCGTCCGCGCAGAATGAGCGCGAAATCGATACGGCGCAGCGCGAGGTCGGACGCCGGATCAAGGCGTTGCGGTTGTCCAACAGCCTGACCCTGACCCAGCCTTCGGAAAAGACGGGCCTGTCGATTGGCACGCTGTCGCAGATCGAGCGCGGACGGACATCGCCGACTGTACGAACCCTGTTCGGGCTCGGCACGGCACTCGGCGTGTCTCCTGCGTGGATTCTCGATCCCGCCGTCTCGGGCGTCGGTAGCGATCCGTTCGTCACCCGCTCGGGCCGTGGCTAGTTGCTGATCCGCAATCGTGGCCTTGAGAAGGTCATCATCACCCCTCCCGCCGCCTCGCGGCTGAAGGCTTTTCTCGTCAGTCTCGACCCCGGTGCGAGTTCGGGAGACGAGCCTTATTCCCATAACGGGCAGGAGGTCGGCTATGTCGTTTCCGGGTCGATGGAGTTGGAGATCGGCGACAAGAGTTATGTGCTGAACGCGGGCGACTGCGTCGCCTTCGACAGCGACATCGCCCATCGATTCTGGAGCAGAGGCAGCAAGTCAGCCTCTATTCTATGGGTGAACGCGCCGACATCTTCCTAGCGGCTTTGCGGCTGGTAACGCCCACCGACATTGAGCAAGGTTCGCGCGGGCGCGGCTCAAGCGGCGCGATGGCGCGCCAGTTCCAGCGCGAAGTCGATCGCCTCGATCAGGCTTTCCTCGTTGGCGAGGCCCTTGCCGGCGATGTCGAAGGCGGTGCCGTGATCGACGGAGGTTCGGATGATCGGTAGCCCCAGCGAGATGTTGACGCCGGACAGCGCCTTCCATTCGCCGGTTGCCGGGTCGACGTCGAAGCCGAGAAGCTTCACCGGCACATGGCCCTGATCGTGATACATCGCCACCACCGCATCGTAGCTGCGCCCGCGCAGCTTGACGAAAACCGTGTCGCCGGGCACCGGGCCGATCACCGTGATGTCCGAGCCCTCATAGGTCGCCACCAGAGGGGCCGTGACGTCGATATCTTCACGGCCGAAAATGCCGCCTTCGCCGGCATGCGGGTTCAGGGCGGCGATGCCGATGCGCGGATGCGCGATGCCGAGCGAACGCAGCATGGCCGCCGTCAGCTCGATGACGCGGCGCAGGCGTGCCGGCGTGAGCTTTGAGGGGACGTCGGCCAGCGCGACATGGGTTGTGAGATGGCTGACGCGAAAATCGCCATGGGCCAGCATCATCACGGAATCGCGCGCCCCGGTCAGGTCGGCGAGCATGTCGGTATGACCGGAATAGGCGTAGCCGGCGAGATTGAGCGCCTCCTTGTTGAGCGGGGCGGTGACGAGGCCCGCAATGGCGCCGGACTGGGCGAGGCGGACGGCCTTTTCGATGGCGAGATAGGCAAGCCGGCCGCCTTCCGCGCTCATCTCGCCCAAGCGGATCGGTTCGCGCTCGTTGCCGGCCGCCAGGATGGCGAGAGGCGCGGCCTGCGCGGCCTCTTCAATCTCGGGTATCGGCGGTGTTGCGAGCAGGGCCTCGGCGGCGCGCAGGGCGGTCACGCTGCCGATGACGAGCAGCGACAGCTCGCCGGCGTGCAGGCGAGGGGCGAGGCGGGCGCCAGCCTTGGCGATGATCTCCGGTCCGATGCCGGCGGGATCGCCCATGGTGATGGCAAGGCGCGGAACGGCCATGAAAAGCTACCTCTTCCCAGAAAGTGTCATTTGATATCAAAAGTTATCATACATGCGCAACGGTGTTGTTCGGGCACGCGCCGACGCCTCGTCGAACAGAACGCGCAGCAAGTCGGGACGGCCGAAGCCGCCGGACTTCGAGACCACGTGCACGCCCTCGAACCGTCCGCCGCGCAGATGCGACACGGCCAGCCCCGGCTCGCGCGCGCCCTCCACGGCGAGGCTGTCGGCGCCTGTGGCTTGGGCCACGTCGCGCAGGGTCTCACCGCCCGACACGAACAGCGTACCGGGCGGCGGGCAATGGACGAGCAGCTGGGAGAACCGCTCGGCAATGACGGCCGCCGCCGCAGCACGCGCCCCCTCGAAGGCCACGGTGACGATGCAGGACAGGCCCCGCGCGAGACGGCCGTGCACCGCGTCAATGTCCGACGGGGCGCCCGAAAGCCGGATATGCCGGCGCGGGTCCGGCGCGGCGGCATGGTCGATCTGTTCCTGGATGACCGGATGATGCGAGCCGATGAGCGCCAGCAGGGGCGCGCGCATCCGTGCATCCAACGGCGGCTCGAAGACGGGAGGCGAGGCAGGCCGAGCTCGGGCGAGCGCGGCAGCGAGCCCCCCGGTGCCAACCCACAGCACGCGGCCACCATCGCGCATCTCGCGCGCGACGATGGCGTCGAGATCGGCGTCGGTCTCGGCGTCATGGACATGGATGTCGGCATTGACCAGTCCCGCCGCGCGCCATGTGGCGGCGATGTCGCCGCCGAGCGGCTGCGCGGGCCCTATCTGCCATTGGCAACCCGCCCGGGTGACGCGCCCCTGGAAGGGAAAGGCCGGAGCGACGACGAGGCGCCATCCGGCCATACGCCTCGAAAGCGCGGCAAGCTCGGTCGCCCAGTTGCCGCGCATAAGGCTGTCGATTTTCTTGAAGGCGGGCGCACCCTCAAGAAGCCAGTCGGCGAGGCGGTCCTGGCGGCGGACCGCATCATCGCCCTCCCTCTCTCGCGTGCCAATGTCGATAGCCGCCACGGCTGGCAGCCTGCGCACAGGGTGCCAAAGCACCGGGATCGGGCAGCGGGGCGTGGCAAAGGCGGCGGCACTGTCCAGTGCGCCGGTCAGATCGTCGGCGAGAATGCGCAGGCGCGTAGGTTCAGCCACGGTGGCGGTCCTGTCGCAGCACGGGAACGACGCGCAGGACGACCTTCAGCCGCCTTAACTCTTCCAGCGCCAGAGGATCGATACCGTCATCGGTGACGATCTCCTGGATGTCGGCGACATCGCAGATGGTGCAGAAGCTCGGCGCGGTGAATTTCGAACTGTCCACCAGCACCATGACGTGCCGGGCCGCGGCAATCATCGCCTGCTTCATCGCCGCCACGTCGAGCGAGGTCTCCGTCAGTGTCCTGCCGGTGATCGCATGGGTGCCGATGAGAGCAATGTCGGCATGCAGGCTGCGCAGGAAGTCCTCGCCGGGCCGGCCGACCAGCGTCGTCGACCCCGGCCGCACCGTGCCGCCCGGCACGATGAGATGCACCTCCGGCACGTCGGCCAGCACCTGGGCGATGGCGAGGCTGTTGGTGACGGCGGTCAGCGGGAGCCGCCGGTTGGCCACCGCGCGCGCCACGGCGAGCACCGTCGTGCCGGCGTCGAAAATGACGCTCTGTCCGGGCCGCAGCGCTTCGGCGACGGCGGCGGCGATGGCGTTTTTCTCCTCGCGCCGCAGCTGCGCGGCGAGGGCGATGTCGGGCTCGAAGGTAGCGCGCGCCGTGCTCTGCAGCAGGGCGCCGCCATGGGTGCGTTCCAGCGCGCCCTGCTTCACCAGATGTTCGAGATCGCGGCGGATGGTCGATGGCGAGGCGTTGATGGCATCGGCCAGTTCCTGAATGCCTGCCGCGCCCTCGCGCCGAAGGCGTTCCAGGATGAGCGCTCGCCGTTTGGCCGGAATCATCTCCACGCGCCCGCGCGGCGCCTCCTCGCCATTATCACCCTGGCTTTCGCGACTGTTCATGGCGCCTCCGTACCGCTGTGCGGGGTGTCCGCGACGCGTGATGATCGATTCTGGAAGATTTTGACAATTTTCGCGACCGTATCCCACTGTCGTCGGCACATTTCCAGCGCCTGTCCGGCGTGCGCACCCGGTGCGCGGCGGCACTCCCGCTCTCGGCGGGCCGTCGATAGGCGCGCGACGGCGCCATCATTTCACGCTCGGCCGCACGGCCTTCTCCTGCGTGAGATATCGGTGGAGCGCGGCGGCCCCAAGGCCTTCCGTCCCTCCCTCCGCAAGGGTGCGGAAATTAACCTGAACATATTCAATGGCTTGAGGCGTCTGTTTGGTCGCGGGCATCCGGTGCCGCGACAAAATCGACCGACAGCGCTTGACCGGGATCGGAAACGTCGTCAACAATGAGAACGTTCTCAGAGAACGTTCTCGTTAGTGGAACGGCTCCGGGCACGGGAGGAAACGAATGACCGACGCCACAGGCCGCCCCGACACCGGGGAACGGCACCTTTCGTCTCGCGAAATGCGCGCCGCCGGCGTCAGCAAGTCCTATGGCGCGACCGTCGCGCTCGAACATGCCGATATCGCGCTGAAAGCCGGCGAGGTTCATGCGCTCCTCGGCGAAAACGGGGCCGGCAAGTCCACTCTCGTGCGCATCTTCACCGGCGCGGTCATCCCGGATCGGGGCGAGATGCGGCTGCATGGCGAAATCTACGCGCCGCGTTCCATCATCGAGGCGCGCAAGCGCGAGGTCGCCACGGCGTTTCAGGAACTGAGCCTCGTCCCCAATCTGAGCGTGGCGCAGAATTTCCTGCTTCCGGCGCTTGCCGGGCGCGGATCGCCGCTGATCTCGCATCGCCATGTCCTCGCCCGCGGCGCGGAAATCCTGGAACGTCACGGGCTCACGCGGATCGATCCGGCCGCGCGCATTGGCGACCTGCCGCTCGCCGAGCGCCAGCGCATCGAAATCGCCCGCGCGATCGAGAATGCTGGCCGCGTGCTGATCCTCGACGAGCCGACCGCCTCGCTGGCTGAGACGGACTGGCTGTTCGAACAGATCGGCAAGGCCCGCGCGCGGGGCGTCGCCATTCTCTACATCTCGCATCGGCTCGCCGAAGTGCGGGAAATCTGCTCGTCGGCGACCGTGCTGCGCAATGGCCGCTCCATCGGTACGGTGGGCCTTGCCAGCGCCAGCGACGGCGACATTTTCGAGATGATGGTCGGCCACCGGGTCGAGCATGCGCGCCGGCCCGCGCGTGCGGTGGACGCGGCACGCACGCCGCGGCTCGCCGTCGAGAATCTGGCCGGTCACGGGCTGCGCGGGGTGAGCCTGCACCTCGGGGCGGGCGAGATTCTTGGCGTCGCCGCGCTGGAAGGCCAGGGGCAGCGCGGTCTGTTCCGCCTGCTGGCCGGGCTGGAGACGCCGGCCGGCGGCGTCATCCGCGTCGACGGGAAACTGGCCGCCTATCGCAACCCGCGCGCCGCGCTGCGCTGCGGCTCGGGCATCAGCTATCTCCCGGAGGAACGCAAGACGGAGGGCATCCTCGCCGGCCTGTCGGCGGCCACCAATGTGGTTCTGCCGCTCCTGCCGCGCGTGGGCCGGGCGGGGTTCATCGGCCGGCGCGACGAGGAAAAGGCGGCGCAGCCTTCGGCGGATCAGGTGGCGCTGAACCCGCGCTATCTCGGCTTCGCCATCGGCGACCTCTCCGGCGGCAATCAGCAGAAAGCGCTGATGGCGCGCACGCTGGCCACTGGCGCGCGCACGCTGCTGCTGTTCGACCCCACGCGCGGCGTCGATGTCGGCACCAAGGAATCCATCTATGCCGCCATCCGCGCCTTCGCCGAGCGCGGCGGTTCGGTTCTCTTCTATTCCTCGGAACTGCCCGAGATCGTCCAGCTGGCCGATCGCTGCCTCGTTCTTTATGGCGGGCAGGTGTTCCGCGAACTGCAAGGCGACGACATCGCCGAGCAGACGCTGGTGGCGGCAATGATCGGCCATGACCCGTGCGCGCCGGCCGCCCGCGCGCCCGCCCCCTTCGCCACCCCCGCTCACGCCGTCGCGGAGAATGCCCGATGAGCGACATCGCCACTGCGGGCGCCTCCGGGTCCGCCCCTTCCGCTGTTCGCTCGGGCTCGGCCCCGCGTCACCGGCTCTGGCGGCTGACGCAGGGCGCCGGCCTGATCCTCGGTCTCTACGTGCTGCTCTATGCGCTCTATGCCTACCAGCAGCCGCGCGCTCTCGACAGCTACGCCATCGCCGCGCTGATGAACAACACGGCTCCGCTGGCGCTCGCGGCGGCCGGGCAGACGCTGGTGGTGCTGAGCCGGGGCTTCGATCTCTCGATCGCGGGCGTGATCTCGCTCACCAATGTCGTGCTGGCCGTCTATCCCCTGGAAGGGCCGGGCGGTGCGCTGCTCTCGCTGCTGGTCTGCCTCGCCATCGGCGGTGCCGTGGGGGCGGTGAATGGCTGGCTGGTGGCCTATCTCCGGCTCCAGTCCATCGCCGCCACGCTGGCGACCATGATCATCTGCCAGGGCATCGCGCTCGTCATCCTCAATGCGCCGGGCGGTGCGGTCTCCGACTGGATCGCCGACGAATTGACCGGGCGACTGTGGGGCGTCGTGCCGGTGTCGGGGCTGGTGGTTGCCGTGGTGATCGGGCTGTGGCTGCTGGTGCGGCGCACCGATTATGGGATCGCGCTCTACGCCATCGGCGCCGACGAGCCCGCCGCCGCGCTCTCCGGGGTCAATGTCCGGCGCACGCGCTTCCTCACCTTCGTCGCAGCCGGCATGCTGTACGGCCTCGCCGGGCTGATGCTGAGCGCGCAGACGGCGACCGGCAACCCCAATTCCGGCACGCCGCTGCTGCTGCTGTCCTTCGCGGCGGTGGCGCTGGGCGGCACCTCGCTGAGCGGCGGACGCGGCGGGCTGTTCGCCTCGGTGATGGGAGCGGCGACGCTCACCCTGTTGCAGAAGGTGCTGTTCTCCAGCGGCGTTTCCTCCTTCTACACCGGCCTGTTCCAGGGCGTGGTGCTGATCGTGGCCGTGGTCTTCAGCGGCCTGCTGACCCGGATCGGAGAGCGGAAATGACGGTCATGAACGACAATCCGATCTCGCAGGCCCGCTTCCAGCAGAAGGGCGATACACGGCGCAGCGCGCGCGTCAGCGCCGAGACGGTGAGCACCTTCGCGGTGGCGATCCTGTGCGTGGTGCTTCTGCTCGGCGCGCGCTTCATCAGCCCCTCGCTCGGCTCCTGGTCGCAGGTGGAGACGGTACTGGTGCTGGGCTCGTTCCTGGTGGTGCTGTCCTTCGGGCAGGGACTGGTCATCCTCACCGGCGGTCTCGACCTGTCGCTGCCGGCGGTGGCCACGCTGGGCGGCATCCTCGCCACCAATTGGGTCGGCGCCAGCGATCCCGCCGCCTGGTATCTGCTGCCGCTGGTGCTGCTGGCCTGCGGGTGTGTCGGATTCCTCTCCGCCGCCGGCATCGTCTGGTTGAAGGTGCCGCCCTTCATCATGACGCTGGCGATGTCGATCATCGTGTCCTCGCTGCTGCTGGGCTACACCAAGGGCACGCCGCGCGGCGCCGCCCCGGACATAGCGGTGGCGCTGATGAAGGGTCAGGTTCTCGGCCTGCCGGCGCCCGTCCTGTTCCTGGTCGCCTTCGTGCTGCTGGGCTGGCTGTTCCAGAGCCGCTCGATCTATGGGCGCTATCTCTATGCCATCGGCACCAATGTGGAGGCGGCGCGCATTGCCGGCGCCCCGGTCACGGCGATGCGCATCCTGCCCTATGTGGTCAGCGCGGTGAGCGCCGGCTTCGCCGGCCTGATGCTGGTGGGCTATTCCAGCGGCGCCACGCTGCGCATGGGCGACAGCTATCTGTTGCCGTCCATTGCGGCGGTGGTGATCGGCGGCTCCTCCATCCTGGGCGGGCGCGGCACGTTTCTCGGCACGGTGGGCGGGGCGATCCTGCTGACCACGCTCGGCACCATCATCTCCGCCATCGGCCTCGAATTCGGCCTGCGCACCATCATTGAGGGCGCCATCGTGCTGGTGGCGTTGCTGCTCCTGCGCGAGGAGCTTTTCCAGAAACTCGGCTCTCTCTGGCGCTGAGCCAAGGCGAGCGAGACGAACGACAAGAACACGCAAGATACCAGGAGGAAACGACGATGATATCGACGCTGCTCAAGACCGCGACCGCCGCGCTGTTGCTTGGAGCTGCCTGCATGGCGGCCATCCAGCCGGCGCAGGCCGCGGGCCCCAAGGACGGAAAGAAGTACAAGATCTATCTGAGCCTCAGCTATTCCGGTAATGCCTGGCAGTCCGAGGCCGCCAATATCGTCAAGGCGCTGGCGGCGACGCCGCCCTATAACGATCTCGTCGAACTGAAGGAGGTCATCTCCGGCGCCGATCCGCAGGCGCAGATTTCCGCCTATGAGAGCATGATCGACGCTGGCGCGGACGGCATTGTCAGCTTCCCGATCTCCGCCACCGCGCTCAACCGCACCATCAAGCGCGGCTGCGAGCAGGGCGTGCTGTTCTTCATGTACGACGCCACCGTCACCGAGAGCTGCGCCTATAACGTCAGCTATCTCTCCTCCGGCTTCGGCGAGAATTCGGCGCAGGCCCTGGTCAATGCGCTCGGCGGCAAGGGCAAGATCTTCCTGTCGCGCGGCGTGCCCGGCAACTCGGTCGACCAGCGCCACACCGATGGCGCCAAGCACATCTTTGCCAAATATCCCGGCATTGAAGTGGTGTCCGAATATTACTCGTTCTGGGACGACCGCACGACGCAGCAGGAGACCGCCAAGGCCCTTGCCGCGCACCCGGACGTTCAGGGCATCTGGGCGCAGGCCGGCGAGTACGGCGCCATCCAGGCGCTGCTCGACAAGGGCGGCAATCTCGTGCCGGTCACGGGCGAGAACTCCAATGGCTTCCGCCTCGCGCTCGCCGATCCGGCGATGCAGGCCAAGGGGCTGACCGGCGTCTCGGCCGGCTCGCCGCCGGCGCAGTCGGGCTACGCCTTCAAGCTGATGATGGAAATCCTCACCGGCAAGCGCGAACTCAAGCCGACGAACATCGAATATCCGCTGCCCTGGGTTCCCGCCGACAAGGTCAAGCTGTGCGCGGGTGAGAAGTTCGAGGACGGCTGCAACGTCTTCCCCAAGGATCGCGTACCGTCTTCCTTTGTCACCGAAGTGCTGAATCCGGTGCTGCTGCCCGAGCTGAACATCGACTCGGCCCTGAACGGCACCCCGGTGAAGGGCGCGACCATCCAGCCGCTGCCGGCCGAGATTGTGAAGGCCGCCAATGAGCCGGGCATCAACTGCGCGCGCTGCGAGGCGGCCAAGGATCAGTACAAGCTCACCAAGGTTGCGCCGACGGTGAACTGAGGCGACAGGGACGCAGCGATCTCTGCCCGGCGCCGGCAGGTGCCGGGCAGCCCCGGATGCCCGAACAGGGTGGCGCGGCATGCCGGTTACGGACGACACTGCTTTCCTGCCGCAGCGGAATGACAGGAACGCCAGCGATGGCGAGACGGGAGACGGGCCTTGAGCGATGCACAACGAGACAAGGGACGACGGGTGACGGTGAAGGACCTCGCGCGCGATCTCGGCATGTCGGTCTCGACGGTCTCGCGCGCCTTCTACCCGGACGCGGTCGTCGCCTCGGAGACGCGCCGGCTGGTGCTGGAGCGGGCGGCCGCGCTCGGCTACCGGCCCAATCCCTTCGCCCAGAGCCTGATTACCAAGAAGACCCAGATTGTCGGCATGGTGGTCTCCGACCTGACCAACCCGTTCTATCCCGAAGTCATGACCGAGATGACGGCGATGCTGCAGGAGGCGGGCATGAATGTGATGCTCTCCGCCGCCAACCAGCCGGAGAAGATCGACGATGCGGTCGATCTGCTGCTGACCTATCAGCCGGACCTCGTCATCGTGCTGGCCGCCAACATGGCCTCGCACGCCCGCGAGAAATGCGAGGGCGCCGGCGCGCCATGCATCTTCTTCAACCGCCTCTCCGCCGATGGCCTCGGTTTCGGCGTGACCTGCGACAATGAGGCGGGCGGCCGGCGGGTGGCGGATCATCTCATCGACAGCTGCCACCGGCATCTCGCCTATGTCTCGGCCTTTCCCGGCGCCTCCACCAATGTGGAGCGCGGCAAGGGATTCTGCAGCCGGGTGGTGGAACGCGGCTTCGCCCCGCCCGTCGTGATCGAGGCCGGCCGGTTCAGCTACGAGGCCGGCTATGCCGCCGGGCTCGCGGCGGCGAAGGCGGAGCGCCCGCTCGACGGGGTGTTCTGCGCCAATGACATCGTCGCCATCGGCTTCATCGCCGGTGTGCAGGAAAGTGGCCGGTTTCGCGTGCCGGACGACATCTCGGTCGTCGGCTTCGACGACATCACCATGGCCGGCTGGCCCTCGCATCTGCTGACGACCGTGGCCCAGCCGCTGGATGGGATGATGGCGGCGACCGTCAGCCTTGCCCGCGAGCTCGCCGTCGACCGCGGGCAGGAGCCGCACATTCTGCGCCTGCCGCCCGGCGAGCTGATCGAGAGAAACACGACGCGAAAGCGTGAGGGAGGGACCCGATGACGGTGCAGCGACGCGCTCTTTTCGACCGCCTCACGAGCGTGCACCGCCCGGACTGCGCCCTCTTTGCCGACGGGCCGCTCCCGATGCCCGTCGCCGGGCCGGACGATCTTGCGCCGCTGCTCGGCTCGGATCAGGCGGCCCGTTATGCCGATGCGTGCCGTCCGGTGTTCGAGGATCTGCGCCGGGTCGTCGGCCAGCTGGCCGGGTTGATGATCCTGGCACAACTCACCGACTCGTCGGAGGTGGCCGGTCTTGGTGAACTCGCCAGCTGCCGGCGGCGCTTCGATGAGGCGGGCGAGCGCATCCGGCAGCTCGTCGCCCCCGACGCCCTTGAGCCGCACCGCGAGCAGCTCGTTGCCGCGCATGCTTTTTCCGGCCTTGCGCTGGGAACGTTCTCCGAGCTTCGCCCGCGCGGCGACAACGAGGCCGCCTTCGACACCATCTCCCGCCATGTGCGCCGCGCCTATGCGCATCTCAGCGCGGCGACCGCCGAAAAGGCCGGGCTCGCCATGGTGGACCTGTCCCATGCCTGTTGCTCCTGCGGGCGCTGAACCGCCAGCCGGAAGAAGACAAAAGAACCAAAGGAAGGAAACAAGCCATGTCCGACTATTCGATCTGGGTGTGCGAATATTCCTATGTAAAGAACTACCACAAGAGCGGTGTGCTCTACGGTGCGCACAACCAGGGTTTCGTGAAGCTTCCCTACTGCTACGTCGTCATCAAGGGGCGCGATCATGTGGCGATGGTCGATGTCGGCTATAACGACAAGGACTATGGCAAGGTTCTGGGCGATCGCTTCGGCGTGGAGAACTGGCGCAGCCCCGCGACGGTTCTGGCCGAAATCGGCGTGAAGCCGGAAGAGGTGGACACCTGCTTCATCACCCACGCGCATTTCGACCATTTCGGCAATGTCGAGGACTTCCCGAATGCTAAGTTCTACATTCAGGAGCGCGAGATCGCGAAATGGGTGTGGGCGATGTCGCTGCCCGATCGCCTGCGCTGGATGATGGTGGCGGTCGACCCCGGCGACATCGTGCGCGGCGCCGATCTTGCCCGGCAGAAGCGTCTGGTGACGGTCAACGGCGCTTTGAGCGATGTGCTGCCGGGCATCGATCTGCACGCGGCGGATGACAGCCACACCTGGGGTTCGATGTGGGTCACCGTGCGCAATGACGGACAGGCGCAGTCGCAGGACACATGGGTGCTTGCCGGCGACCTCGTCTATGTCTTCGAGAACATCCACGGCCCCGGTGCGGCCGTCGACGAGAAGGAAGTCTACACGCCGGTGGGCCTCGCGGTCGGCAGCCAGGCCAATCTGGTGCTCGCCACCGAGGCGATGATGAAGCAGGTCGGCTACGATTCCCACCGCGTCATCCCGGTGCATGAGGAGCGGCTGCGCGATACCTTCCCCTCGCGCATCACCCGGGAAGGGCTGCGGATCACCGAAATCTGCCTCGCCGATGGCGAAACCTCGAAGGTGTCGGCATGACGCGGCCGACACCTCTCGCAGCCCCTCTTGCGGCGCATGTCGTCGCCATCGTCGGCGCCGGCCTGGTCGGTTCCGGCTGGGCGCTGGTGTTCGCCCGCGCCGGCGTGCGGGTGCAGGTCTACGATCCCGTCGCCGAGGTTCGCGCGCGCATCCTGCCCTGGGCGCGGGAGAGCGCGGCCGCGCTGGCCGAGGCCGGCTTGATCGAGGATATCGAGGCGGTGATCGGCCGGCTGCACGTGTTCGACACGCTCGCGGAGGCGCTCGACGGCGCCACCTATGTGCAGGAATCGGTCTTCGAGCGCGTGGAGGTGAAGACCGACATCTGCCGCGCCATCGATGCCCTCATGGCGCCGGACACGATCGTCGGCTCGTCCTCATCGGGCATTCCCGCCTCGCGCTTCACCGAAGGCTGCGTCCATCGCGGACGCTTCCTGATCGCCCATCCGGTCAACCCGCCGCATCTCGCCCCGGTGGTCGAACTGGTGCCGGCGCCCTGGACCGACGCCGATGCGCTGGAAGGCGCCCGCGAACTGATGCAGGCGGCCGGGCAGGTGCCGGTGACGCTCACCCGCGAGATCGACGGGTTCATCCTGAACCGCCTTCAGGGGGCGCTGCTGAACGAGGCCTGGGCCCTCTATGACGAGGGCTATGCCAGCCTCGCCGATATCGACGCCACCATTTCGCACGGGCTCGGGCTGCGCTGGGCCTTTATGGGTCCGTTCGAGACGATCGACCTGAACGCCCCCGGCGGCATCGTCGACTACGCTGCCCGGCTCGGCGGCATGTACCACGCCATGGCGCAGAGCCGCACGCCGCGCGCCTGGCCGCAGGAGACCATCCGCCGCGCCGGCGAGGAGCGCCGCGCCGCGCTTCCGGAAGCCGAACTCGCCGCCCGCCGCGCCTGGCGCGACAAGGCGCTCACCGGCCTCGCCGCTTTCAAGAAGGCCAGTGGGCTCGCTCCCTAGCCCCCGGCGCCTCTTCCCGCTTTCGCGACACATGTAAACGTAAGGACCCGTACCATGGCCGTAACCTATCTGAAGCGCGGCAAGCCCGCCGATGAGCGCTCGCAGGACGACCGCAAGGTCCGTGAGACGGTCGAAACCATTCTGGCCGATATCGAGGCGCGCGGCGATGCGGCGGTGCGCGAATTGTCGGAGAAGTTCGATCGCTATTCGCCGCCGGCCTTCCGGCTGACCCTGAGCGAGATCGAGGCGCTGATGGCGCGGGTGTCTGCGCGGGACATGGACGACATTCGGTTCGCGCAGGAGCAGGTGCGCAATTTCGCCCAGGCCCAGCGCAACTCGATGACGGATATCGAGATCGAGACGCTGCCCGGCGTCATTCTCGGCCACAAGAACATTCCGGTGCAGTCGGTCGGCTGCTATGTGCCGGGCGGCAAATTCCCGATGGTCGCCTCGGCGCACATGTCGGTGCTGACTGCCGCGGTGGCCGGCGTGCCGCGCATCGCCGCCGCCACCCC
This sequence comes from Ancylobacter polymorphus, assembly GCF_030813495.1. Classification (GTDB taxonomy): domain Bacteria; phylum Pseudomonadota; class Alphaproteobacteria; order Rhizobiales; family Xanthobacteraceae; genus Ancylobacter; species Ancylobacter polymorphus. Next base: position 114,961 of record NZ_JAUSUI010000003.1, read on the forward strand.
GCCCTTCAAGGGCGAGCCGAACCCGGCGGTGATCGCCGCCATGCATCTGGGCGGCGCGCATGAGATCTATGTGATGGGCGGCATCCAGGCCGTCGGCGCGCTGGCGATCGGCACGCAGACCATCGCCCCGGTCGACATGCTGGTGGGCCCCGGCAATGCCTATGTCGCCGAAGCCAAGCGCCAACTCTATGGCCGCGTCGGCATCGACCTTTTCGCCGGCCCGACCGAGACCATGGTGATCGCCGACGATACGGTGGATGGCGAGATCTGCGCCACCGATCTGCTCGGGCAGGCCGAGCACGGCTATAATTCGCCGGCCATTCTGGTCACCAACAGCCGCCGGCTGGCCGAAGACACGCTGGCGGAGATCGACCGCCTGCTCGGGCTCCTGCCGACCACCGAGACCGCGACCAAGTCGTGGGCCGATTATGGCGAGGTGATCCTGTGCGACACCCATGAGGAGATGCTGGAGGTCGCCAACGACATCGCCTCCGAGCATGTCCAGGTCATGACCGATCGCGACGACTGGTATCTCGCCAACATGCACTCCTATGGCGCGCTGTTCCTCGGCCCGCGCACCAATGTCGCCAATGGCGACAAGGTGATCGGCACCAACCACACGCTGCCCACCCACAAGGCCGGGCGCTATACGGGCGGTCTCTGGGTCGGAAAGTTCCTGAAGACGCACAGCTACCAGAAGATCACCACCGACGAGGCGGCGGCGATGATCGGGGCCTATGGTTCGCGGCTGTGCCTGCTGGAAGGCTTCGTCGGTCACGCCGAGCAGTGCAATGTCCGTGTGCGCCGCTACGGGCGCAAGAACGTGCCCTATGGCGAGGCGGCGGAATGAGCGCTGCTCTGCCGTCGTTCCGGCTGGACGGACGCCGCGTGCTGGTGACGGGCGCGGGGCGAGGCATCGGCCTCGCCATCGCGCAGGCCTGTGCCGCCTCTGGCGCGGAGGTGACGCTCTGCGCCCGCTCGGCGGGCGAGATCGGCGCGGCGGCTGACGAATTGCGGGCGCAGGGCCTGAAGGCCGAGGCGTTGCCGGCCGATGTCACCGATGTGGAAGCGTTTGCCGCGCTCATCGCGGCACGCCCGGCGTTCGATGTCTTCGTCAATAATGCCGGCATGAACCGGCCCAAGCCGCTCGCCGACATCTCGGTGGAGGATTACGACGCCGTGCTGGGGCTGAACCTGCGCAGCGCGGTGTTCGCCGCCAAGGCTGTGACCGCCGGGATGATCGCGGCGGGGCGGGGCGGATCGGTGATCAACATGTCCTCGCAGATGGGGCATGTCGGGGCTGCCAACCGCACGATCTACTGCGCCTCGAAATGGGGCCTGGAAGGCTTCACCAAGGCGCTGGCGGTGGAACTGGCGCCCCATCGCATCCGCGTCAACACCATCTGCCCGACCTTTGTCGAGACCCCGATGACGGAGCCTTTCTTCCGCGATCCGGCCTTTCGAGCCGACGTGTTGCGGAAAATCCCGCTCGGACGCCCAGGGCGCGTCGACGAAGTGGCGGCGGCGGCGGTGTTCCTCGCTTCGGAGGCCGCGTCGCTGATGACCGGCAGCGCGCTGATGTTGGATGGTGGCTGGACGGCGCTGTGAGCGTGGCCGCGCTAAGGCGCTGGCCGTGGCGTCGATGACCCAGAAAGGACAGGTGGTGGCGTCGGCTTGCGCTCCGCCTTGCCTTCAGGGCTTTCGAGGCGCTGCCGGAGACGCTGCGCATGTGCGGCTGGCGCTCCTTCGCCGACACCAGCCCCATACTCGCCGGGCTGCGATAGGGCCATCGGCGAGAATGTGTGGATCCACAAGTCGGCGCGACCTTTCCGCTGCGCCAGCGGTACAAATCAATGTCGAGTCGCGGCGGAAGGATGCGCGCGGCGTGTCCTCGCTTGTGTGGCGGTACCGGATTGTGGAAAGCTCTGCGTTTGCGTGGGGACGTCGATAGCGGCGCGTCTTCATCGCGCCTAAGGAAGCGACCCGCCCCTCGGAACCCACCGGCGATGAAGATCATCTGCATCACGCAGCTTCGGAACGAGGAGCGCTTCCTCTCAGGCTTTCTCTGTCACATCGCGCCGCATGTGGACGGCATTGTCGCGCTTGACGAGGGCTCGACCGATGCCACGCCCGATCTTCTTCGCGCCGAGCCGAAGGTGGTTTCGGTTCTGCACGAGCGTCGTCCCGCGCCACCCCATGCGCATGAATCACAGAACCGGCACCGCCTGATTCTTGAAGCGGCGCGGCTGGGGGCAGATTGGGTGATCTGCGGCGATGCCGACGAGCGTTACGAAGAACGTTTCCTGCGCCGCCTGCGGCCGGTTCTCGAACGGCGCGAGGCGCGGGGGCAGCAGATTCTCGCCGTGAGTATCGTCAATCTCTGGAACAGCCGCAGCGAGTATCGGATCGACGGGACGTGCGGGCCACGCTGGACGCCCCGCCTGTTCAGGATTCCGCGCACCGTTACCCGGCGCCCCGATCGCATGCACCAGCCCTGGTTCCCGCCTGAGCTGGACGGCGCCCCGCGCGGGTTTGTTCCCGCCTTCCTCTATCATCTCAAGATGATCGAGCGGCGCGACCGCGAGGCCCGCCACGCCAAGTTCACGGCCGTCGATCCCGACGGCGAGCACCAGCCTGTCGGCTATAACCATCTCATCGACGAGAGTGGGCTGACGGTGCGCCGCGTACTCCCGTTCAAAAGCTATGTCGACCTGCCACGCGAGGCCTGGACACCCCCGCCCGAGCGCCCCGCGCTGACGGGATGCCTGGCCGATCCCGCTTTCGTCGAACGGTTCCGCATCGACACCGCCCGACGCGCGCCGGAGGACGCCGGCGCATGGCCGCATTTCTACGGCCTCGATTTCGAGACCCTCTTTGCCGAAAGGCGGGCCGCCACAAGATGAGCCATTCGCGTCCCGTGCCGGCCAGGCCGAAGAACCTTTTCGTCTTTCACCTCGAAAGCACATCGTGGCAGACCTTCAACGCCTTCCCCGAGGCGTTTCCGCATCTGCGCGCGCTGATGGCCGAGGCGCGTACCTATCGGCGCCATTATGCCTCCGCCACCTCGACACAGATGGTGATGGCGGCGTTTCTGCACGGCAATGACTTCGAGATGGACGGCGCGGCGGGGCTGTCGCGGCCGGTGGTCAACAATGCGAGCCTGTTCAATCAGCTTGCGGCGCGTGGCTATGAAACCTCGTTCCTCTGCGCGTCCGCCTATCCCCGACTGCCGATCCTGCATCTCCTGAACGCGTCGCTGCCCGAAGCGTGGAAGACCAACGACTTCGCCACACTGCTCCAAGCGTTCGAGCAGCGGACCGCGACAGGCCCGTTCGCGATCTATGTGTGGTGTCAGCTTCCCCATATCGAAGCGGACCTCGCCCTGGTCTCGCATGCACACCATCTCGACGAGCTGTTCGAAGGCAGCTGCGCCGCCACCGACACGCTGCTCGGCGCCATGCTCGAAATCCTGCGCCGCGCGGGCGCGCTGGAGCACACCACGACCCTCGTCTATGGCGACCATGGCGACGATCACGGCACGCACGGCTTCAAGAGCGGGCTGCTGCACGCGGTCGAGCCTTATCCCGCCCTCCTCCACACCCCGCTCGTTATTCGCGATGAGCATCTGCCCGTCGGCACCGACGGCCGCCTTGTCAGCACTGTCGACCTCGCTTCCACCTGCCTCGACCTTCTGGGGATCGAGGGCGACTGGCCTTTCCCGCATTCCGGCCGCAGCCTTCTTGCCGAAGGAGCGCGCACTATCGCCTTCGCGCAGAACCTTACCGCCAGCCAGGCCGACATGGACAGCTGCGACGTGAAGAAGGGCTTCGCGGCGTTGGACCATTCCCATGCGCTGCTGGTGAGTGCGCGCGGGCTGCAATTATTCAATCACCGGCTCGATCCGGGCGGGCACCACAACCTCTTGCACCATTTCGATCTCGATAGTGGCGGACGCCTGGTGCCGGTCGATCTGCCGAGGCCCCAGCATCAGCATTTTGGAACGCAGCGCCATCTGTGGCGGTCGGGGGCGCTGCAGGAAGACGTGGTGCGTTTGTGCGACGCGCTGAAAGCCCATGTCGCCGCCAAGAACGCCCATGCGCGGGAACGGCAGGCCGACGCCTCGATGCTTCTCGACCTCGCCGCCTTCGACAGGCTGGACCGCACGGGACGCGAAGCCTTCCTGGGCTGTGCGCCCCCGAGGCCTCCGGTGGGCAGGTTGCCGCCGGCTCGCCCTTCCTCCCCGGCCGCGCCGGCACGTGCGAGGAAGCGACCCCGCTGGAAAAAGTGGTTGCCACGCATGTTTCAACCCCGTCCGAAACGCTCAGGGGGCCGCTCATGAGAATCCAGGGTCTCCTTCAGGCGGCGGGCAGCGGCACGCGGCTCGGGCGCGGACCGAAAGCCTTTGTCACGCTGGCTGGGCGAACGCTGCTTGAGCGCGCGGTCGACCGCCTGCTGCCGGCCGTCGATTCCATCATCGTCGCGGTGGCGGCGGCGGATATGGAGCGTGCGCGCGCCCTCATCCGTGATGAGCGGGTGGCGTTTGTGGAAGGGGCGGCCACGCGCAGCGGCACCACGCGCCGCCTGATGGCGCAGGCGACGGCGCCCTGGCTCATCCTGCACGATGTGGTCCACCCCTTCGCCGCGCCGGAACTGCTGCGCGCGCTGCTGCAGCAGGCGCATCTCAGCGGGGCCGCTGCGCCGGGCCTCGTCAATGCCGAGTTCTTGTACACCCGCAGCGGCGAGCTGCTGCACCCGCCGGGCGCCGTGCTCATCGGCCAGAAGCCGGTGGCATTCCGCCGCGACGCCGCCTGTGCCGGCTATGAGACGCTGCCGGAGGATGGGCTCGACAGCGATCCCAGCTTTCTCGACATTCTCGCCCTCGGCGGGGTCAAGACCGCCTTCGTGCCCGGCAGCGCCGTCAATCTGAAGATCACCACGCCCGACGACCTGAGGCTGGCCGAGGCGCTGCTGGCCCTAACCGCCTGAGCGTTCGCAAACCCGCCGCCCGCGCCGGTGGTTGCCGGCTGTCCTCTCCTCGCGGAGAATACTGGCGCGCGGACCGTCGCTCGACCTTCGGCGCACCCGATTCCTTCCGGAGCCGTGCAGAACGAATGTCGCCTTCCCTGATGGAGCTCAGCGCGAGCGAGCTGTCCCGCCTCATCGCCACACGCGCCCTGGCGCCGTCCGAGCTGATGGAGGCGTATCTCGCCCGTCTTTCCGCCGCCAATCCCGCCGTCAATGCCATCGTCTCCGCGGTCGATCCCGACGAGTTGCGGGCGCAGGCGCGCGCGCTTGACAACGCGCCGCCGCGCGGCTGGCTGCATGGCCTGCCGCTGGCGGTGAAGGACCTTGTCGCGGTGCGCGGCGTGCGCACGACCTATGGCTCGCCGCTCTACCGCGATCATGTCCCGGAAGAGGACGATCTGGTGGCGACGCGGCTGCGCGCGGCCGGCGCCATCCTCGCCGGCAAGACCAACACGCCGGAATGGGGACAGGGCAGCCACAGCTTCAATCCGGTCTTCGGCGCCACGCGCAACCCCTATGACCTCACCCGCTCGGCGGGAGGATCGTCCGGCGGCGCGGCGGCGGCGCTGGCCGCCCGGCTGGTGCCCGTCGCCGACGGGTCGGACATGATGGGAAGCCTGCGCAACCCGGCGGCCTTCTGCAATGTCTATGGTTTCCGGCCGAGCTGGGGGCTCGTGCCCGCCGATGCCGCCGGGGACACCTTCCTCTCGACGCTGGCGACCGACGGCCCGATGGCGCGCACCATCGAGGATCTCGCCCGCCTCATGGAAACGCTGGCTGGTCCCAATCCGGGCGTGCCTTTCGGCCGCGACTGTCCCTCGCTGGCGGACCGTCTGGAGGTCGATCTGCGCGGCCGGCGCATCGGCTGGCTGGCCGATTGGGGCGGGGCCTATCGCTGCGAGCCGGGCATTCTCGACATCTGCGCCAGAGGGCTGAAGGTGTTCGAGGAATTGGGAGCAGAGGTCGAGGTGCTGGCGCCGCCTTTCCCCGCCGAGGAATTGTGGGACGCCTGGATCCGCCTGCGCGGCTTCCTCAATGCGGGCTCAAAGGGTGCGCTGCTCGCCGATCCGCACAGCCGCGACCAACTCAAGCCGGAAAGCCGCTGGGAGATCGCGTTCGGCCAGACGGTGACGGCGGCCCAGCTCTACGCGGCCAGCGTCACCCGCTCGCGCTGGTATGCGCAGGCGGCGCGGCTGTTCGAGACGTATGATTTCCTCGTCATGCCCTCGGCGCAGGTCTGGCCGTTCCCGGTGGAGTGGCGCTGGCCGGAGTCGATCGACGGGCATCCCATGGACACGTATCACCGCTGGATGGAGATCGTCGTGCCGGTCAGCCTCATCGGCCTGCCCGCTTTGGCGCTGCCCTGCGGCTTCGGTGCCGGCGGGTTGCCCATGGGGATGCAGCTGATCGGCCGCGACGGCGCCGACGCCGCCGTCCTCGCCGCCGGAGAGCAGTATCACCGCGCCACCAATTGGCCGGCGGTCGCGCCCTCCTGAACGCGCGCCCGCTGCCCGGGCGCGTCAGCCATGGCAGCCCAGCCGACCGGCACGCGCTCGACGAGCCGGGTCGCCAGTTCCAGCGCGAAGGCGAGAGTGTCCAGCCTTTACCCGCCTTTTCGCTCGGAGCCGTAACAGGCTGATGCCGCGCGCGAATTCGCGTCGGCTTCCAGTCGGGCGGCGACGGTTTCGGCGATGCGGATGGCGTAATTCGTCACATCCGGCAGGCCCATCAGCTCGCCCACCGTGCCGCGCGCCAGCGGTCCGACGACAAAGAGGTCCGGTGTCGGGGCGCCGTCGCGGCCGATGGCCCGCCCGTCCCCCGCCACCTCGATGCCGAGGCGCAGCTTGTCGGGCCGGGCGAGGCCGGCGCGCTCCAGCGCTGCCAGCACCGGATTGTCGGCGAAGACGCGCCCATGCGCCGGGCCGGTGGCGGTGAGCACGGCGTCGAACACCTCTTGCGTCACCGCTCCGGTGCGCCGGTCGCGAAAGCTCACTGCGATGGCCTCGCCGGAGCGTTCCACACTTTGCAGCGAGGCTGCGCGCAGGCGCAGCGTGCCTGCGGCGATCCTCTGGTCCAGCACCTCTTCCACCTGCGGGGCGATGCGGAAGCGGTGCACATCCCAGAACGGGCGCAGATGCCGCAGCAGGCGCGCCCGCTCGTGCAAGGGCAGCGCGTTCCAGATGGTGCTGCCCTGCAGCCGCACCTGGTCGAGCACGCAGTGCCAGCTCTTGCCCTCCGCCACGGCCTGCGCCACCGCCGCGCGGATGCGGCGAACGAGGACGCCGGCGGTGCGGGCCGGGTCGGTGGCGAAATCGCCATAGGGGTCGTGCAGCGCCGCCGGATGGCCGCGCGAGCGCAGGCCGCGCCGGGAGAGGGCGACGATTGCGCCGCGATGGCCGATCCGGTCGAGCGTTGCGACCAGATCGGCCATGGTCAGACCGGTGCCGACGATCAGCACCCGGTCGTCCGGCCGCACGGCGTCGAGCGCTCCGGCTTTCCACGGGTCGGGGAGAAAGCGCGGATGGCCGGCGAGCGCGCGGGCGAGGGCGGAAGGCGGGCTCGGCGGGGCGTGCGCGACGGCCAGCACCACGATCCCGGCCTCAAGAGTGGCGCCGTCCGAGGTGTGGATACGATAGACGTCCCCGCGCGCCTCCACCGCCTCGGCCGCCGCGGCCACATGCTGCACGCGCGGGCCGAGCGCCGCCAGCTGCGCCGCGACATAGGTGCCGAACACCGCACGGGCAGGGAAGTTTCGCCCCTCGCTGCGCCGCGCCGCCGGGTCGGCCTCCAGCGCGCCGGAGGCTTCCAGCCAGTCGTTGAAATGCGTCGGATGGTCCGGCAGCAGCGACATGCGCGTCGCCGGTACATTGATGCGATGGCTGGGATCGGCGGCGGAATAGGCGAGGCCGCGCCCGAGTTCCGCGCGCGGCTCGATGATGACGACCCGCGCCAGCTCCGGCCGCCGCCGCAGCAGGTGCCAGGCGACAGCCGCGCCGGAAAAGCCGCCGCCGATGATCGCCACCGGCACATGGATCGGCCGTTTCTGCGCGCTTTCGCTCATGAGGCGGTAGCGCGCGCGGCCGGGCGGTCGTCATTGGCGATGGTCTCGCCGAACGGCCCCGTGTTGACGCCGGCGGGGCCCTGCGCCACGCCACGGTTCAGCTTGAGGCGCGGCAGCACCAGCTCGGCCACCCGGTAGGCCTCGTCGAGATGCGGATAGCCGGAGAGGATGAAGCTGTCGATGCCGAGATCGGCATATTCCCGCATGCGCGCCGCCACCGTTTGACCCGCCCCGACCAACGCCGTGCCCGCCGCGCCGCTCACCCGACGCCGGCCCACAGATTCGGGCTCACCTCCAGCCTATCACGCCGCCCGCCCTGCAGCGTCTGCATGCGCGACTGGCCGGCGGAATCGCGCCGCGAGAGCACCTTCTGCGTCGCGGCGACGGCGGCGTCGTCGGCCTTGGGGTCGGCACTGCGACGTATCTTATGGATCAATGCGCCGCCTGCCGGCACTCCGTTTTCACGCGGATGGGCGATTTTGGATAAAAGGACAGGTGTCAGATGTGGTACATCAGGTCCGGGTGCCGCGTCCGGCCATAGCTGACCATCTCTTCCAGCGTCATCCGGTCGAGAATGTCGGACAGCGCGTCGCGCACCCGGGTCATGACGATGCGGACCTCGCAGGCTTCGCGGTTCTCGCAATCCTGGCAGGGCACATAGGCGCTCTGGCTGGCGCAGCCGATCGGCGCCAGCGGGCCGTCCAGCGTGCGGATGATGTGGCCGACGCGGATCTCCTTCGGCGCCCGGGCCAGCGAATAACCGCCGCCTGGCCCCTTCTTGCTGCGCACCAGCCCGGCATTCCTCAGGTCGAGCAGAATGGCGTCGAGGAACTTCTTCGGTATGTTCTCCGCCTGGGCGATCGCCGCCCCCATCGTCGTCGTCCCACTCTCCAGCGACGCCAGATGCACCATCGCCTTCAGGCCGTATTTCCCCTTGTTCGTCAGCATTCATCCACCCCGGCGCGCCCGTCGACAGGGTAGATAGCAGCCCGCCGCAGCGATGGGTACCAAGGATGGGCGAGGCGGGTCCGATGCCGGAGCCGACCCCGCCGCGGTTCAGTTGCCCGCCAGCTTCTTCTGCGCCGCGTCGTAATAGGAGCGGTCTATCCAGCTGGCGTAATCGACCTTGCCCTTCAACAGTCCGGCCTCGGCCATGAAGGCCTCTTCCGCCCGCAGCGCCCGCACCGCCTCGTCGGTAATGGCCGGGTCCTGCCAGAACTGGCCGTCGCTATAGGTCGCGCGCACCGCCTTCTCGCTGCTGCCGGTCTCGCGCACGAAAATGGCGATGGTCTCTTCGGGGTGCGCGTCGGCCCAGCGCGCAGTGGCGATGTCGACGGCGAGCAGCCGGGCGACGAGATCGGGATATTGGCGGGCGAAGCTGGCGTTGACGCTCAGCACATGCGGTACCGCCCATTCGCGCTTGCCGGAGAGGCCGGCGTCGAAGATCACCCTGGCGCCGCCGAGATCGACCAGCTTCTGCGCCGGCCCGGTGCTCTCGACAATGGCGTCGATATCCCCGCGCGCCAGCGCCGGCCCGGAGCTCTCAATGCCGATATTGAGCAACCGCACGTCCTTGATCGAGACGCCGGCTTCCTTCAGCGCCTTGGCGAAGGTGGAATGGCGCACCGTGCCGGTGAGCACCGCGACCTTCTTGCCCTTCAGCTCGGCAATATCCTTGATCGGCGAATCCGGGCGCACCACCACCAGAGTCTCGTTCGACGGCACCCAGCTCGACAGGCCGATCGCTTTCACATCCGCGCCGGCGGCACCGAGGCGCAGCGAGGGGTTGTTGCCGATATAGGTGAAGTCGATGGCGCCGGAGCCGAGCGCCACCGAAGCCGGGCCGCCGCCGTCGAAGGTCGCCAGCTCCACCCTTATGCCGTCCTTGGCGAATTCCTGCTCCAGCAGCTTGCGGTTGCGATAGAGGATGAATTTGAGATGCCCCGGCGCCGTCGAGCCGATGCGGATCACCTCCGGCTTGTCGGCGGCGCGGGCGGGGACGGCGCCCGCCAGCGGCGCGAGAGCGGCGAGGCCGAGCGCCTCGACGACACGTCGGCGCGTGAGGGGGAGATGACGGATCATGGCGAAACCTTTCGGGGAGAGAGCGAAAAAGGGAGCGGGCCGCGCTCAGGCGAAGCCCTTGTCCTCGCTCGCGCGCCAGCGCGTCGCCCGGGCCTCGAAGGCCACGAGGGCGTAGTTGAGCAGGAAGCCGATGACGGTGAGCGTCAGGATCCCCGCATACATGCGGTCGGTTTCCAGCATCAGCGAGGAATTCTGGATGAGGTAGCCAATGCCCGACTGGGCGGCGAGCATCTCCGCCGCGATCACCGAGAACAGCGAGCTTTTCACCCCCAGCCGCGCGCCGGCGACGATGGAGGGGATGGCGGAGGGCAGGATCACCTTTCGGAAGAGATTCCAGTCCGAGGTGCCCATGGAGCGCGCCGCTTTCAGGTGCAGCGGATCGACCGACTTCACCCCGACGATGGTGTTGACCAGCAGGAAGAACACGGCAGCATAGAAGGTGATGGCGATCTTCGAGGCTTCGCCGATGCCCAGCACCAGGATGAACACCGGCAGCAGCGCGAATTGCGAGGTGTTGCGCAACGCCTGCACCAGAAAGTCGCTCACCTTCTCGAACAATGCGTAACGTCCCATCAGCAGCCCGAGCGGGAGGGCGACGGCCACGGCTAGGCCGAAGCCGATGGCGGCGCGCTGCAGGCTGATGCCGATATGTTGCGCCAGCAGGCCGCTGCCGATCATCTCGCCCAGCGCCGCCAGCACCTGGCTGAGCGGGGGAAAGAAGATCGAGTTGATCCAGCCGAGGCGCGGCGCCAGCTCCCAGGCCAGGGCGAGCACGAGCAGCGCCGGCAGGCCGAGGCCGATGGCACTGATGGCGTGGCGCAGCGAGGACGGGGCGGGCAGGAAGGCCGGCCGGCTCCACCAGACGCGCGGGGGAATGTCGGTCGAATTGTCGGTGGCGAGCGTCATCGCGGGCTCCTCAGGCGTTGTAGGCGGCGGCGAGGGCCCAGTCGCGCTGCGCCTTGCTCACCTCCTCGCGCAGCGCGTCCCACACCCGGACGCGGTAGGCGTTGAAGGCGTCACTGTTGCGGATGTCGATGTCGCGCGGGCGCGGCAGGTCGACCGCGATGGTCTCCTTCACCTGCGCCGGGCGGGCGGTCATCACCACGATCCGGTCGGCGAGGAAGATCGCCTCGTCGATGGAATGGGTGACGAACACCACCGTGGTGCGGATCTGCTCCCAGATGCGCAGCAATTCGCTTTGCAGGATGTCGCGGGTCTGCGCGTCGAGCGCGGCGAAGGGCTCGTCCATCAGCAGCACCTGCGGATCGGTGGCGAGCGCCCGGGCGATGGCCACGCGCTGCTGCATGCCGCCGGAAAGCTGCGAGGGATAGCGGTCCTCGAAGCCCTTCAGCCCGAACAGATGCAGGAAATGCCGCGCCCGCTCCCGCCGCGCCGCGCGACCGACGCCGCGCACCTCCAGGGGGTATTCGATGTTCTGCAGCGCCGTGCGCCAGGGAAACAGCGCATATTGCTGGAACACATAGGCGGTCTCGGGATGCGGACGCGCCACCTTCCGCCCGTCAATCGCCGCCGTGCCGCCGCTCGGCTCGGTAAGCCCGGCGATGATGTCGAGCAGCACCGACTTGCCGCTGCCCGAGGGGCCGACGACGGTGACGAAGGCGCCCTGGGGGATGTCGAGATCGACGCCCGAAAGCACGGGAATCCGGTCGCTCGACCGGCCGTCCAGGGTCACGCTCTGGCCGGGCTTCAGCTGGAAGGTCTTGCGCACGTCGCGCAGCGCGATGCGCTGGGCGGCGGGGGCAGCCAAAGGTGCGAGGTCGGTGGCGGAGAGGCTCATGGCGCGGGGCTCCGGGGGCCGGTGGGCATCGCGGTGAGCGAGGCCTGGCGCAGGCGATGGGTGGGGTCGGCGTCGGCACCGCCTTCGCGGCCCTTCTTCCAGCCGAGCGCGCGGGCATAGCCGCCGAACAGGCCGGCCGCGACGACCGCGTCCTCGGTGATGCCGGTGACATGCTCGGGATCGGCGGCGACAAAGAGCGCGTCGACCGGGCAGTAGATCTCGCACAGGAAGCAGGTCTGGCAGTCCGCCTGCCGGGCGATGACCGGCACGCTGCCCGGCACAGCCTCGAACACATTGGCCGGGCAGGCCTTCACGCAGACATTGCAGGCGGTGCAGCGGCTCGCCGAGAGGATTTCGATCATGATGCGGCGGCCTCCTGCGGCGGGCGGTCGAAGCTCAGCACCGGCTGGTCGATGCCGGCGAGGGTGAGGCGGTGGGCGAGGGCGGGCGTGCCGGCCGGGGCGTCGAGGCGGCGGTGCATGCCGCGCGTCTCGCCGCGCGCGGCGGCGGCGCGGTAGGCCCAGCGGCTGGAGGCGAGGAGCGCCGCAGCCTCACGCAGGCGGAAGGCGGTGGCGCCTTCGCCCTGCCCATGGTCGCGCAGCGTCGCCCAGGCCGCGTCGAGGCGGGAGAGCGAGGCGTTGAGCGTCGGCGCGCGGCGGAAGAAATTGCGCTCCACCGGCAGCATCTCGGCGCGCACCAGCGCTACCGCCTCCGCCGGATCGAGCGCGCGGGCGTCGGCGGCCGGGCGCAGCCCGACTTGTCCTGCCGGTCGCACGGGCCGTTCCGCCGCGCGCGGGCCGAGGCGTTGCGCGAAGGCGGCCGCGCCCTTGCCGGACCACAGGCCGGTGGCGATGGCCCAGGAGGCGTTTGGCCCGCCGCCGCCCGTCGCCGCGCCGGCAATGTCCTGGCGCTCCAGCGTGTCGCCGGCGGCGAACAGGCCGGGAATGCCGACGCCGCAGGCGTCATCGGCACGCTTCAGCCCGCCCGTGCCGCGCACCGTGCCTTCCGCGCGCAGGGCAATGGGAAACAGCTGCGCGAACGGGTCGATGCCGGCACGCTCAAAAGGAAGGAAGCAGTTGGGCTGGCCCCGGCGCAGCGCGTCCGGCACCGCGCCGGTGGCGCGGTCGAGCCGGGCCTGCAGCGGTCCGCTGAGCGATTCCCGCGCCAGCACGGCGAAGCGCTCCCCCGGCGGGATCTCGATCGCCGAGCCGTCGGCGCGGTAGAAGCTGGCCCAGAAATAGGGCAGGCCCTTATTCACCGAGGAGTGCAGCGGCACGATGCCGTACTGGCTGGAAAACTCCATGCCGGAAAGCCTCGCGCCGAGTTCGGCGGCCATCAGCTGGCCGTCGCCGGTAAGGCCGGTGGCGCCGAGAATGCGCGAGCCGAAGGCGCAGCCGCCGGTGGCGAGCACGACGGCGCCGGCCCGTGCCTCCCAGTTCTGGCCGAGCTGGCGGGCGAAACCGGCCGCGCCGGCCACCACCTCGCCCGCTGTCAGCAATTCGAGCGCGGGATGATGGTCGCGGACCGTGACCCCGGCCCGCACCAGAAGCTGGCGCAGGAAGCGCATATAGTCGGGGCCGCGCAGATTGGCGATGTAGAGCGCGCCCTCATCGTCGCGCGGAAAGCGGTAGCCGCGTTCGGCAAGAACATGCAGGTGCTGGGTCGCGGTGTCGATCACCCGCCCCATCTGCCGCAGATCCGCCAGCCCTTCAGAGGATTTCACCCGCTCGGCGATCAGCTTGGCGCGCCGCTCCTTCGTGGTGGCGAACCAGGTGCCGGTATTGGATGGCGCGGTGGCGCCGCTGGTGCCGACATAGCCCTTGTCCACCAGAACGACGCTGCACCCGGCCTCGCGTGCGGCCAGTGCCGCCCAGCATGCCGCCGGCCCGCCGCCGATGACGAGCACGTCGGATGTGAGCTGGATGGGTTCGGCCATGATGGTCTCCGACGTGTGGGGCGAAGGCGACGGGCGCTGGCGCGCGGGTCACGAGGTCAATTAGAATATAAAAACGATAGATAATATAAAATATGAGGTCAAGCCCCTTCGGACAGGCCGGGAATCGTCGCCCAAGGCCTACCCAAGACGACCCCGCCGCCATAGGTCAGCGTCCGGTGCCGCGTCGCGCCGGCCGCAGCGGGAGAATGCGCCTTGAAGCCCTATGTCATCTGCCTGATGGAAACCTCGCTCGACGGGCGGCTGCACCCGAGCCGCTTCACCTCCAGCCCGCAGGGCGGGCGTGCCGATTGGGGACGGCTCTATGAGCAGATCCACGCCACGCTAAACGCCGATGCCTGGCTGGTCGGTCGGGTGACGATGGCGGAGATGGCCAAGGGTGTGCCGCATCCGCCGGCCGAGGCGGGGGCGGTTGCCCGCCCGCTGCATGTCGCCGCGCAGGCAAAGAGCTACGCCATCGCGCTCGATCCCGCCGGCAAGGTGCATTTTAGGGGAGCCGAGGTCGGCGGGGATCACGCCATCGCCTTGCTGGGGCGCGATGTGCCGGACAGCCATCTCGCCGAACTGGCGGCCGATGGCGTCTCCTATATCGTCGCGGAGGGTGACGAGATCGATCTGGCCGCGACGCTGGACATTCTGGTGCGCGCGTTCGGTATCAGACGCCTCGCGCTGGAAGGCGGGGCGCGCGCCAATGGCGCCTTCTTCGCCGCCGGGCTGGTCGACGAGTTCAGCGTGCTGATCGCCCCCGCGCTCGATGCCCGTCCCGGCAGCGAGGCGATTGTCGATGCCGGCCCGGACGGTCTCGCCGGCAAGGTGAGCCTGTCGCTCCTCGCCGCCGAGACGCTCGATCACGGCGTGGTGCATCTGCGCTACGCCGTGACGCCTGTTTAGCGCGCCCGCGACGGAGCCCGGGCGCGCGGGGGGTGCTCAGGCGCCGAAGCGCGGCTCGGGCACGCCGGTCACGCCGAGATCGTAGATCGCGAACAGGCTGCCGCGCAGCACGCCGTCGCCGGGAAAGCGCGGCAGCGGCGGTTTGGCCATGGAGGTGACGTAGAGCACGTCCAGCTTCGGCCCGCCGAACATGACGCTGGTGACCTTCTTCACCGGCATGTCGATGATGCGGTCGACGCTGCCGTCCGGCGCGTAACGCACCAGCCGCCCGTCATAGACCAGCGCGTTCCACAGGAAGCCCTCGGCGTCGACGGTGGAGCCGTCGGCCGCACCGCCCCTGGAGGTGTCGACCCTGGCGAAGGTCCGCCGGTTGGAGGCGGTGCCGGTGGCGATGTCGTAATCATAGGCCCAGATCTCGCCGGTCCAGGTGTCGGCGAAATAGAAGGTCGTGTCGTCCGGGCTGAAGCAGGGCCCGTTGGAACAGATGATGCCGCGATCGACCGTGGTCAGCGTGAAATCCGGGTCCAGCCGGTAGAGCGCGCCGTGCGGGCCTTCCTCCATCGTGTCCATGGAGCCGGCGAAGAAGCGCCCGCGCCGGTCCACCTTGCCGTCATTGATCCGGGTGGTGGGCTTGTCGCTCTCGGGATCGACGATCAGATCGCAGTCGCCGGAGCGGAAATCGAGCGCGTGGAAGCCGGTCTGCAGCGAGACGATGGCGCCCTGGCCGTCCTTGCGCAGCGCCATGGAGCCGATTTTCGCCGGCACGTCCCAGGCCCGCACCTCGCGCCCGTCGGCCGTGGTGCGAAACACCCGGCCGTCGAAGCTGTCGATGAAATAGAGACGTTCCTGCTCGGCGTCCCACAGCGGACCCTCGCCCAGCGTCGTCTTCACGTCGATGAGAACCTCGATCCGCATCGCTTTCTCCCATTGTCGTTGGCGTGGGGTCAGAAATTCACCTGGTCGCCGCCCTTGAGCTGCAGCAGGGCGCGGGCTTCGTCCGGGGTCGCGACCTCAAGCCCCAGGCCCTCGATCACCTTTCGCGCCATCCGCACCTGATCGGCGCTTGACGTGGCGAGCTTGCCCTTGCCGGCCCACAGCGAATCCTCCAGCCCGACGCGGATATTGCCGCCCATCGCCGCCGACTGGGTGGCGATGCGCAGCTGGCTCGCTCCCGCGCCCAGCACCGACCAGCGGTAATCCGCGCCGAACAGCCGGTCGGCGGTGCGCTTCATGTGCATCACGTCTTCCGGATGCGTGCCGATGCCGCCGAGAAGGCCGAACACCGACTGGACGAAGAACGGCGCCTTGACGAGCCCGCGATCGGCGAAATGGGCGAGGTTGTAGAGATGGGCGATGTCGTAGCACTCGAACTCGAAGCGCGTGCCATTGCCGTAGCAGGTGTCGAGTATGTACTCGATGTCCTTGAAGGAGTTACGGAAAACGAGGTCTTTCGTGGCTTCGAGATGCGGCTTTTCCCAGTCGAACTTGAAGCTGTCGTACTTCTGCACGAGGTGGTAGAGGCCGAAATTGATCGAGCCCATATTCAGCGAGGCAACCTCCGGCTGGAAGGTCGCGGCGGGCAGCACCCGCTCTTCCACCTTCATGTAGGGGCTGCCGCCGGAGGTGATATTGATCACCGCATTGGTGCCCTGTTTCACCTGGGGCAGGAAGCGGGCGAAGGCTTCCGGCGTCTGGTCCGGGCGGCCGTTTTCCGGGTTGCGCGCGTGCAGGTGCAGGATGGCGGCGCCGGCTTCCGCCGCGCCGATGGCGTCGGCGGTGATCTGTTCCGGCGTGATCGGCAGATAGGGCGACATGGTCGGCGTGTGGATCGCCCCGGTGCAGGCGCAGGTGATGATGACCTTGCCGGTGGGAACGGGGCGGGCGGTGGAGGCGGTGGACATGGGATCAGTTCCTGAGGTGAGGGGTCAGCGGCCGATGTCGCGGTCGGCCCGCCGCTTCTGCGCGATCAGCGCCATCAGCCGGCGGTCGCGCCAGCGCTGCCGGGCGGGAAGCTGCGCGGCGGGCACGGCGGCGCGGCGTTCGGCCTCGACCCCGCCGGCCGCCACCTCGGCCCAGTCCACCCGCTCGCGCATGCCCTGGAACAGGCCGGCATACATGGGCTGGTAGCGGGCGATGTAGTCGGCGATGCCGCCCGGCGCGTTGAGGTCGATGGTCTCGAACGGGCCGATGAAACTCCAGCGCAGGGCGAGCCCGTCGGCGATGCCGCGATCGACATCGGCGGCGCTGGCATAACCGCCGGCGACGAGGCGGAACGCCTCCTCCATCAGCGCGCCCTGCATGCGGTTCATGATGAAACCGTCGATCTCCTTCTCCATCCGCAGCGGC
This sequence comes from Ancylobacter polymorphus, assembly GCF_030813495.1. Taxonomy (GTDB): domain Bacteria; phylum Pseudomonadota; class Alphaproteobacteria; order Rhizobiales; family Xanthobacteraceae; genus Ancylobacter; species Ancylobacter polymorphus. Next base: position 132,118 of record NZ_JAUSUI010000003.1, read on the forward strand.
ACCTGGCCGGCGGCGGCGAGAAAGGCGACGGCGCGTTCCAGCACCGCCGGATCGGTCCAGCGCGAGGGTACCACCTCCACCGCCGGCACCAGATAGGGCGGGTTGATCGGGTGGGCGACGACGCCGCGTGCCCGGCCGGGCACCGCCTCGAAAATGGCGGAGGGCAGCAGCGCCGAGCTCGACGAGGCCAGCACCGCATCCGCCGGCGCCAGCCGGTCGATCTCGGCAAAGCTGGCGCGCTTGACCTCGATCGTCTCCGGCCCGCATTCCTGCACCCAGCGAACGCCGTCGAGCGCCTCGGCGAGGCTGGCGCAGGGCGTGAGGGCGCCGACGATGTCGTCCACGCTCCGCCCGTTCAGCAGGTCGTTGCGTGCGAGGTCTTCACCCACGGAGCGGACATAGGCGAGCGCCGCTGCGGCGGCATCCGGCGCCGGGTCCCACAGCCGCACCTCATGCCCGGCACGGGCGAAGGTGATGGCGAAGGCGCGCCCGATCAGCCCGGCCCCGACAATGGCGACGCGCGAGGGGGTACCCATCACAGCGTCTCCACATTGCCGTCGACATTGAACGACATGGCCGAGAGGTTGCGGCCGGCATCCGAAAGCAGGAAGGCGACCGAGGAGGCCACATCTTCCATCGTCACCATGCGGCGCAGCGAGATCTTGTCGAGATAGCGCGCCTCCATGTCCTCATAGCTCACACCCACCTGCGCGGCGCGGTCGCGGATCACCCCTTCCATGCGCGGGCCGGCGACGATGCCGGGCAGGATGGCGTTGACGCGGATATTGTGCGGCCCCAGCTCCTTGGCCAGCGACTGGGTAAGGCCGATCACCCCCCATTTCGCCGCCGCGTAAGGCGTGCGGTAGGCATAGCCGTGGCGGCCCGCCGCCGAGGACATGTTGATCACCGCGCCGCCGCCCGCCCGCTTGATGTGCGGCACCGCCTGCCGGGCGCAGAGGAACTGGCCGGTAAGGCCGATATCGAGGCAGCGCCGCCACTCGGCGGGGGCGATGTCCTCCACCGCGCCGGTCGGGCCGGCGATACCGGCATTGTTGATCAGCGCGTCGAGCCCGCCCAGCGCGCCGAGGGCCGCGGCGAAGAACGCCTCCACCTGCCCCTCATCCGACACGTCGGCCTTCATCACCATGGTGCCCGGCAGTTCGGACGCGGCGGCGGCCAGCGCGTCGTCGGCCACGTCGCACAAAGCGAGGCGGCAGCCCTGCGCGTGCAGCAGCCGGGCGATGGCGAGGCCGATGCCGCCGGCGCCGGCGGTAACGACGACGCGCTGCCCTTCGAGGCCGCCGGCAAAAGATGTGGGGGACATGGGTCAGTTCCTCTTTTCGCGAAGGGCGATGACGGCGGCGAGCACGACGCCGCCGAACAGAATGGCGCGGAAGGCATAGGGAAGCGTCGTGCCGGCGAGCAGCGTCTGCAGCGCGGTCAGCAGCAGCGCGCCGCCGACCATGCCGAGGAAATGCCCGCGCCCGCCGGTGATGAGGGCGCCGCCCACCACCACGATGGCGATGGAGGGCAGCAGATAGTCGTCGCCCATGCCCAGACTCGCCTGGCCGGAAAAGCCGGTGAGCAGGATGCCGACCAGCGCCGCGCACAGCGCCGAGAGCACATAGACGCCGATCACCACCCGCCCGGTGCGCACACCGGCCAGCCGCGCCGCCTCCATCGAATTGCCGATGGCATAGACCCGCCGGCCGAAGGCGGTGCGGCCGAGCAGCAGCGTGCCGCCGACGACGAACAGCGCCAGAAGCACGAGCACGGGGGTGATGCCGGCGATCTTGCCGGTCATCAGCCAGCGCAAAGCGGGCGAGGCGAAGCCCGCCGGCGTGCCGCCGGAATAGAGCAGAGCGAGACCTTGCAGGATGCCGTTCGCCGCCAGCGTCACCACGATGGGCGACAGGCCGAGCGCCACCACGCCAAGCCCGTTGAGCAGGCCGATCAGCGCCGCGACGGCGAAGACCACGGGCAGGGCGTAGAGCAGGGCGGCGTCCGAGCCCTGCACCAGCCCGGCCAGCAATATGCCGGAAAGGCCGATGGTCCAGGGCACGGAAAGGTCGAGCCCGCCGGTGAGGATCACCGCGCCCTGGCCCAGCGCGAGGATGACGAGGAAGGTGGAAAGCACCAGAAGCGCGTTCCAGAACCCCCAATTGGCCAGCGTGTTGCCAAGCACGACCTGCGTCGCGATCAGCACCAGCACGAGGCAGACATAGGCCGGCAGGGCGAAGCGCAGCTCGCGGCCATGGCGCTGCAGGAAGCTCGGTGCCGCGCTGCGTACCGGCATCGCCGCGCCGGTGACGAAGGCAAGGCGCCGGTCGCCGGCGGGGCGCTGGCTCACATGTGTCCCGGCCCGGCGAGCCGTGAGGCTGCCCCGCAGCCGCCGCAGCTGGTCGCTGAGCACGGAATCGCGGCTCAGCGAGCCGATCAGCACCGCGGCGAGCAGCACGCCGCCTTCGGCGATGGTGGCGAAATAGGCGGAAACGTTCAGCACGAGCAGGATGTTGACCACCACCATCAGCACCAGCGCGCCGAAAATGGTGCCGACCAGCCCGCCCTTGCCGCCGCCGAGCCTTGTGCCGCCGATCACCACCGCCGCGAACATGGACAGCAGCAGCGAATTACCGACCAGCGGGTCGCCCGAGCCGGTCTGGGCGCTGACGAACACGCCGGACAGGCCGTAGAACCCGCCCGCCAGCACATAGGTGGCAAAGCGCACCAGGGTGACGCGGATGCCGGTGGCCATGGCCGAGGCGGGATCGCTGCCAATGGCGTAGAGCGCGACGCCGAAGCCGGTCTTGCGCAGCCAACTCCAGAACAGGGCGGCGAGGCCGAGCAGCACCAGCGCCATCGGCACCAGCCCTTCCACCGCGTCGCCCATGTAGAAGCTGCCGAGCGCGGGGGCGATGAAGCCGCCGGGCTGGTCCATCACCAGGAGCGTCGCGCCCTGGACGATGAACATGGTCGAGAGCGTCACCACGATCGGCTGCAGGCGGACCACGGCGACGAAGAAGCCGTTGACGGCGCCGACCATCATGCCGATGCCGATGCCGGCCAGCGTCCATAGCAGCACGGAGGCCTCGGCGGCGGCCGGGTCCATGGAACGCGCCAGCACCGCATTGACCAGCGAGATGACCGCGCCGGCCGAGAGGTCGAAGCCGCCGGAAAGCACCACCAGCGTCTGCCCCATCGCCGCCAGCGCCAGCGGCGTCGCGCCGGAAATCTGGAACGACACGTCGAAATAGGCGAGCGGCCCGGGGCTGAGCGCATCGACCAGCAGGAACAGGCCGAGAAACACCGCGAGCGCCACCAGCGGCGCGCGGTTGCGGCCGAGCCAGCGGCGCGGGGCGGACGGCGCATCGGCCGATGCGCGCGGCCGGGCGCGCGGGGTGGCGGTGGCGGGAGTGGCGAGGTCGAGGCTCATGCGGCGGCTCCGTCGGTGAGACGGGTGGCGCCATGGCCGAGCACGGCACGCATGACCGTCCGCTCGTCCAGCGCGTCCAGTTCCAGCCGCGCCGTGACGCGGCCCTCATAGAGAACGATGGCGCGGTCGCTGAGATGGACGAGCTCGGGGATTTCGGTGGAGTGGAACAGCACGGCCCCGCCGGCATCGGCGAAGGCGCGGATCAGTTCGTAAAGCTGGTGCTTGGTGCCGACATCGATGCCGCGCGTGGGGTCGAACAGCAGCAGGATGCGGCTCTGCGCCACCAGCCATTTGGCGACGGCGATCTTCTGCTGGTTGCCGCCGGAAAAGGCGCCGGCGGCCTTGAAGGCGGCAACCGCCGCGACATCCACCGCCGCGAAGACGCGGTCGGTGGCGGCGCGTTCCGAGGCGCGGTCGATGAGACCGTGGCGGCAGAAGCTGTCGATCACCGGCAGGCTGGCATTGGTGGTGCCGTCGAGATTGAGAAACAGCCCTTCCGTCTTGCGATCTTCCGGCACGAAGCCGATGCGCAGCGAGGGGTGCAGCGCGTCCGCCGGGCTGGAGAGATGCACCGGCCGCCCATCGACCCGGAGTTCGCCGCGCCGGATCGGCAGCGCGCCGAAACAGGCGGAAAACAGCTCCTTCTGCCCCATGCCCTGCAGGCCGGCGACGCCGAGAATCTCGCCCGGCCGCAGCACCAGGTCGACATCGCTGAGCTTGGCGCCGGCGGTGAGGCCGCGCGTCTCCAGCACCGGGGCAGGGCGGTCGGCCACCGGCACGGCGCGGCGCGGCGGAAAGGTCTGGTCGAGCGAGCGGCCGATGATCATTTCCACCACTTGCGCGTCGGTGAAGTCGGCCACCGCGCCGCTGGCCACCCGCCGGCCGTTGCGCAGCACGGTCATGTCGTCGCAGAAGGCACGCACTTCCGGCATGCGGTGGGAGATGAACAGAACGGTGATGCCGCGTGCCTTCGCGTCGGCGATCAGCGCGCCGAGCCATTCCACATCGCTTCCTGCCAGCGCCGAAGTCGGCTCGTCCAGCAGCAGCAGGCGCGGCTGGCGGTAGAGGGCGCGGGCGATCTCGATCTTCTGGCGCAGGGCCAGGTCGAGCCGACCGACCTCGGCGTGGAGATCCACGGCGAGGCCGAGCCGGGCAAAATGCGCGGCGACGTCCTCGGCCACCTGCTTGCGTCGCAGCGTGCCGAGAAAACTCATCGGTGCGGCGGGGATCAGCATATTGTCGAGCACGCTGAGGTCGCGCACCAGGGTCAGTTCCTGGAAGGCGGTGCGGATGCCGGCATGGTGGGCGTCGCGCGGGGACCGCAGCCGCACCTCCCGCCCGTCAATGGCAATGGTGCCCTCATCCGGCTCGATGAGGCCGGAGAGCAGCTTCATCGTGGTGGATTTGCCCGCGCCGTTCTCGCCGAGCAGGGCGTGCACCGTACCGGCGCGGACCGTGAAGCTGACATCGCTGACCGCCCGGGTCGCGCCGAACGCCTTCGACACGCCGGCGAGCGCGACGGCGGGCGGGGTCTCTTGAGGGGACATGGCCATCTCTCCGTTGGCGCGCGAGAGGGGGCGCCGGCAGCCGCCGGCGCCGCGAGCGGCCCGCAAGGGAGCGCGCCGGGAGGGCGCGCTCCGCCGGGGGCGGGTCTCAGTTCTCGGGCTGGCCGACGAGGGCGGCGTTCAGGCCGACTTCCGGCGTCTTCTCGGAGAAGATCGAGGCAAACCAGCCGGGATTGGGGATGATGGACGGCTTGAACACGTTGCAGCCGGCCTTCATCTCGTCCCAGCTGCCGGTCTCGCAGAGCTTGACCGTCTCATTGGTGACGATGGGCAGCGGCAGGGTGACGTTGTGCGGCACGTCCTTGCCGTCGAGCAGTTCCGCCGCCAGCTTCAGCGCATAGGCGCCGGAATAGGGGGGCGACGCATAGGAGATGCGCGGCGCGCCGAGCGGCTTGTAGGCGCCGTCGGCACCTTCCACCTCGGTGCCGGCCTTCAGCATCTGGATGCGCCCGCCATTGGAGCCTTCGCCCGCGCAGGGCTTGAGCTGCTCGGCCGTGCGGCCGGCTTCCAGCTGCATCGCATTGGCGGTGTAGCAGCCGACCTGCATCCACAGCCCGTCAATGTCGTTCCAGTTGCGGGTGGCGAGCAGCTTGGAAAGCTCGGTGCGCGCCACTGCCTGGCTCCACATGCCGACCGCCTCGCCGACGATCTTGATGCCGGGATGCTTGGCGAAGACTTCCTTCGCCGCATTGGTGCGCCCGCTATCCACCGAGGTGCCGGGCACGCCGGTAACGAGGACGATATTGCCCTTGCCGCCCAGCTTCTCCACCAGCCATTCCGCCGTGCGCCGGCCGGCTTCCGCCTGGTCGATGGTGACGTTGTAGGCGCAGGGCTCGGTGATCACGGAGTCATAGGCGACGATCTTCACGCCCTTGGCGCAGGCGCTCTTCACCACCTGGTTCAGCGCGGTGGGCGAGATCGGATAGACCACGATCGCCTTGGCGCCGGCCTGCACCATGGCGTTGATCTGCTGGATCTGGCGCTGGGCATTGGGCCCGGCGACCTGGACTTCCAGATCGATCTTGTCGCGCAGCGTCTTCGAGGCGGCCATGGCTTTGACCATGTTGGCGGCCTCGGCCTGCCAGTCATTGCCGATATAGCTCATGGACAGGAAAACCTTCTGCTTTTCCTGTGCCATGGCGGGGGTCACGGCACCGGCGAGCGCGCACAGCGCCGCCAGCCCGATACGGGCTGTCATCCTCATTCGTCGTCCTCCCAAGCGCGGCACATCTGTCGTGTGCCGTCGGTTTTGATATTAGATCAAAAATCAAAACCGTCTTCAAGTCCCTCGCGCGCTGGGCTATGCTGAGGCCATCCGCAGCCGGGAGTCGCTGATGTCCGATCTACGCGAACAGGTCGTTCCGCTTCACAAGCAGACGTTGCAGGAAGGCGTGTTCCGCCGGCTGTGCGAACTCATCCTCGAAGGGGGGATCGCGCCGGGCCAGTCGATCACCGTGGCGCATCTGGCCGAGGCGTTCGGCGTCAGCCCGATGCCGGTGCGCGAGGCGCTGACCAAGCTCACCGGCGCGGGGGTGCTCACCGTGGTCTCGGGGCGCACCATCGGCATCCCGAAGCTGACATCAGCGCGGTTGGAAGATTTGCGGCGGGTGCGGCTGGAAGTGGAGACCACCGCGGTGCGCTGGGCCACCGAGCGGCAGGACGGCACGCTGATCGCGGCGTTGACGCGGGCGTTCCAACGTCTGGAGGAAGCCGAGAAGAACGCGGACGCCAAGCACTATATCGGCGCCAATTACGACTTCCACTTCCACATCTATCGTCACGCGGGATCGCCGATCCTGCTGACCATCATCGAAAATCTCTGGCTGCAGATCAGCCCTTATTTTCATCTGCTGCGCGGTTCGGGCAATTTCCGCATCTCGAACCATCAGCACCGGGCGATCTTCGACGCCGTGAGCGCCCGCGATCCCGAAAGGGCGGCGCGGGCGCTGGCCGCCGATATTGACGGCGCCTATGAGGTGCTCGCCGCGCTCATCGGTTCGGGCGCGGGAGAGGGCAAGATCAAGAGCAAGGCCCCCGCCCGCGTGCTGTCCTCCGCCCCTTGAGCGGGCGTCGCTGGCGGGGCTTTAGTGGCCGAGCGACCAGCGCCGCTCGATCGGGGCCGGCTTGTTCTTGCGCGTGCCGCAGAGCGAGCAGCCGCAGCCGGCGAGATGTTCGCGCTTCACCACCTTCGGCTCGGAGGCGGTGCCTTCGGAGCGGGCCAGCGCCTTGCGCAGCGTGCCGTTCATCGTGCTGAGCCGGGGCATCGCCATGGCGCGCGGCGCCGTGCCGCTGCATTCCGGGCAGCAGGCCGGCTGGTCCGCCTCGCTCATCGCGCTCCAGCCCTCGAACGGCCCGCAATCGTCGCAGGCATAGGAATAGAGGGGCATCGTTGAATCCTCCATGAAAGGGAACGGATGGCCCGTGGGCCATCCGGGAGAGCTAAGGGCCGTGGCCCGTGCGCGATCAGGGGTTCAGCCAGCCCTGCAGCAGCGACACGCCGGGCACCCAGCCGGTGACGATGCCGATGAGCACGGTGAAGGCGCCGGTGAAGCGCAGGATCGGTTGCTTCATGGTGAGCAGCAGGAAGTAGCAGAACCACAGCAGCGCCCAGCCGACCCAGTTCCAGCCCATCCAGAGGCTGATGGAACTGTCCGCCCCGCGCAGCGACTGGATCGCCACCGGCACGACGGTGATGGCGACGAACAGGCTGAACCAGCCGAGCCCGCGCCCGTCCACCTTGGTGACGCGGTTATAGGCCACCCAGAAATAGGTGGCGGTGAACAGCAGGGTGAGCGCCGCCCCCTTGATGGAGCCGGCATCCGCTTCCGGGTTGAACGCCCAGAACAGCGAGATGGCGAGCGTCACCACACCGGAGACGACGTTCACCACGATGATTTCGCGGTCCTCGATCTTTCCCAGCAGCCACAGGCCATTGAGCACGAGGACGGCGCCGACATAGAGCAGGCCAAGTCCGAGCAGCATGATGGATCTCCTCGGCCCCGGCCGGCAGGCCGACCGGGGCGCTCTGTGCCGGAGGGGTCAGCTGGCGCGGGCGACATCGACGCCCGACACCTGCTTTGTGGGCCCGGTGGAGTTGGGGTTGATGTCGAATTCGAAGATCTTGGTGGGGATCGCCACCGTGGCGCAGACATTGGGAATGTCGACGATGCCGGCGATGCGCCCTTCCACCGGCGCGGTGCCGAGGATGGAGTAGGCCTGTTCGCCGGAATAGCCGAACTTCTTGAGATATTCGATGGCGTTGAGGCAGGCGCGGCGATAGGCGACATGCGCGTCGAGATAATATTGCTCGCCCGTGTGCTCATCCACCGAGATGCCCTCGAAGATGAGGTAGTCATCGAAATGCGGGTCGATCGGGCTCGGCTTGAAGATCGGGTTCACCACACCGTATTTCGCCATGCCGCCCTTGATCAGGCCGACGCCGATGTCGATCCAGCCCGCCATTTCGATGGCGCCGCAGAAGGTGATCTCGCCATCGCCCTGGGAGAAGTGGATGTCGCCCATGGAAAGGCCGCCGCCCTTCACATAGACCGGGAAGTAGCAGCGCGAGCCGCGCGACAGGTTCTTGATGTCGCAATTGCCGCCATGCTCGCGCGGCGGCACCGTGCGCCAGCCTTCCGCCGCCGCCTTGTCGCGCGCCGCGCCGGTCATCTGGCCCATCAGCGCGGTGTCGGAGAAGGGCAGGCAGGCCAGCGGCGGCACCCGGTTGGGATCGGTGGCGACCAGCGCCGCCTCGCGCCGGTTGGCTTCCGCCAGCAGCTTGTGGTCGGGCAGGCAGCCGATCAGGCCGGGATGGACGAGGCCGGGATAGCGCACCTTCGGGATGTGGCGCGAGGTGGTGTAGATGCCGTGGAAATCCCAGCAGGATTTCACCGCGTCGGGATAGTGCTCGGTCAGGAAGCCGCCGCCATTGTTCTTGTCGAACAGGCCGTTGAAGCCCCATTCCGAGCCCTCGATCGGCCCGATATCGAGAATGTCGACCACCATCAGGTCGCCGGGCTCGGCGCCCTCGACGCCGAACGGGCCGCTGAGATAGTGCACCTTGGTCAGGTTCACGTCGCGCACGTCATTGGCGCTGTCATTGTTGCCGATCTGGCCGCCGGTCCAGTCGTAGCACTCGACGCGGAATTCATCGCCCGGCTTGAACGTCTCGACCATCGGCAGGTCGGGGTGCCAGCGGTTGTGGGTCTTGATCGCCTGGTCTTCCGGCGCCTTGTTGAGATCGATCTTGAAGACGGTCTTGGCCATGAGCTTCCTCCTGTGAGGGTGCCGCGGCGTTGGCGCCGTTCCTGAAGGCGGGCGGCTGGAAAGCCACGCGCCCGCACCCTGCCGCAGCAGGCTAGGAAGCCGATGTAAGCGCTCTTCCCGCGCTGGCGGGGGCGAATGTAAATTTTTGTAATCGTCCTGCGGCATGGCTGCGCAGCGCGGGGGCGAGCGGTTAGGATCGGGGCCAAGGCGACGATCTGTCGTCTCGATGCGCGAATGCACGGGGCGGGACGATGAACGAGGCGGTGCGCATGCCGCGCATCCTGATGGTCGATGACGACCGGCGGATGTGCGGTTTCGTGACCAAGTTTCTGACGCGCGAGGGCTTCGCGGCGGAGTTCGCGCTCGACGGCGCCACCATGCGCGACGCGCTCGCCGTCACGCCCTATGATCTCGTCATTCTCGACCTCACCTTTCCGCGCGGCGAGGATGGGCTGACGCTGGCGCGCGGCCTGCGGGCGGGCTGGGACATGCCGCTGCTCATGCTCTCGGCCAAATGCGAGACGGTGGACAAGATCGTCTGCCTGGAAATCGGCGCCGACGACTACCTTACAAAGCCGTTCGAGCCGCGCGAGCTTCTCGCGCGCATCCGCGCCCTGCTGCGCCGCGCCCGTGGGCTCGCTCGGGCCACCGCCGCCCCGCCGCCGGAGCGGGCGAACCGCATCGGTTTCGGCGCCTTTCGGCTCGATCTCGACCGGCGCGAACTCACCGGCCCGGATGGCGGGCGGGTCGATCTCACCGCGCATGAGTTCCGCCTGCTGGCGGCGCTGGCGGAACGTCCCGGCCGGGTGATGAGCCGCGACCAGATGCTCGATCTGGTGGCGAGCCGGCAATGGGCGCCGTTCGACCGCAGCATCGACGTGATGATCGGCAAGCTGCGGCGCAAGCTGGACGATGGCAGCGGCCGGCAGCTCATCCAGACCGTGCGCGGCGAGGGCTATGTGTTCACGCCGCCGGCAGCACCAGCGTGACGCGGGTGCCGCAGCCCGCCGCGCTCTCGATGAGAAGATTGCCGCCGGACTGCCGGGCGAAGCCATAGACGGTGGCGAGGCCGAGCCCGCTGCCGCTTTCCGCCGGCTTGGTGGAAAAGAACGGGTTGAGCGCCTTTTCCAGCACCTCCGGCGTCATGCCGCAACCCTCATCCTCCACCGTCACCACGGCATAGGCGCCGGCCGGCATGTCCTCCAGCCGTCCGGGCGCGCCGGCGCCGAGATCGGCGCGCGCCACGCCGAGCCGGATGCGGCCGGTGCCGCCCAGCGCGTCGCGGGCATTGATAAGCAGGTTGAGCAGGCTCGCCTCGAACGGGCGCGGGTCCACCTTGGCGGGGCAGGGGGCCGCCGGCCGGCTGAGTTCCAGCGCGATGCGGGGGCCGAGCGCCGGGCGGGCGATGGCGGCAGCGTGCTCGACCGCCTGCGCGAGGTCGATGGTGCGCGGCAGCAGGGGCTGGGCGCGGCCGACGGCGAGCAACTGCCGGTTGGCGGCGGTGCCCTCCTCGACGGCGGCAAGCGCGTCGGCCACCAATTCGCGCATCAAGGCGCCGTCGGCCTCCCCGCCGCGCGCCAGCTCGTCCCGCAGCAGCTTGAGATTGCCGCCGACCACGGCGAGGAGATTGTTGAAATCATGGGCGATGCCCGCCGACAGCCGGCCGATGGCCTCCAGCCGGCGGGCCCGGCGCAGCAATTCCTCCGCCTGTTCGCGCTCGCGGGCGAGGCGGTGGCGGTCGAAGCAGCGCGCGAGGATCGCCAGCAGCTCGGCCGGTTCGAACGGCTTGCAGACATAGTCGTAAATGCCCGCCTGCAACGCCCGGATGGCGGTCGGCACTGAGGCATAGGCGGTGACCATCACCGCCAGCAGTTCCGGCCGCGCGCCGATCAGCGCGGTGGCGAGCGCCACCCCGTCCTCATGGCCGAGGCGGATATCCACCAGCGCCACCGCCGGCCCGCATGCCAGCGGCCCCGCCAGCGCGGCATGGGCGCCGGCGCCGTCATGCGCGACGGTGATGTCATAGCCTTCCATCTCAAGCAGCAAAGCGAGGCTGGCGGCGAAGTCGGGGTCGTCATCGACGATCAGCACGCGCGACGGCGCGTCGGGGGTGGCGTCAAGCGACATGGCGGCTCTCTCCGGAGGCGGCGGGCAGGCGCAGTTCGACACGGGTTCCGGCGCCCGGCACCGAGTCGACGCGCACCTGCCCGCCATGGCGTTCGGTGATGCGCTGCACCAGCGCGAGGCCGAGCCCGAGACCGAACGGCTTGGTACTGAACAAGGGCTCGAACAGCCGCGCCCGCACCTCCGCGCTCATGCCGGCGCCATTATCCGCGACCGTGATCACCACCTCATCGCCCTCGCGCGCGGTGGCGAGGCGCACCTGGCCCGGCGGCGCGCCGGCGGGGCGCTCCTGCACCGCCTGCATGGCGTTCTGCACGAGATTGACCAGCACCTGCCGCAGCCGCTCGCCATCGGCCTCGATCATCTCGCCGCAGCGAAGCTCCAGTTCCAGCGGCACGGGGCCGAGCGCGCCGAGGTCGCCCATCTGCTCGGCGATCCACGGGTCGAGGGCCAGCGGCACCATGGCGACGTTCGGGCGGCGGGAGAATTCCAAGAGGTCGTCGATGATGCGCACGCAGCGGCGCACATTGCGCTGGATGCGGTCGAGCTCGCCGCGCTCGCGCTCGCCGGTGAGGTTGCCCGCCCGTTGCAGCACGGCGACCGAGGTGGCGAGCGTGCCGAGCGGGTTGCGCAGCTCATGGCTCACCGTGGCGGTCAACTGGCCGAGCGCGGCGAGGCGCTCGCTGCGGGTCAGTTCCTCGCGGGTCTCGTAGAGCTTCTCCAGCGAGCCGACCAGGTTGCGCTCGGCAAGCTCCCGGCTCTCATTGGCGAGCACGATCCACCAGGCGCTGATCGCCAGCAGCGGCAGCAGCGCAAGGAAGATGCGCAGCAGCAGCGCCCCATTGTCGAGATGCGGCACGTCCTCGCCGGGGTCGATCAGGCGATAGGTGAGCAGGAACAGCGCTCCCGTCACCACCGACAGCGCCACCAGCACGCCCGCCACTTTCAGCAGCCGCTGCGGCATATGCGGGGCGATGCGGCGGGTGAAGCCGTCGCCGAGATAGCGCGAGCGCGAGCTTTCCAAATCCTGATGCGATTTCTTGCAGGCGTCGTGGCAATGCGCGTCGAGGCTGCAGCACAGCGAGCAGATCGGCCGCTCGTAGAAGCTGCAATAGGCCATGTCGTCCCGCTCATAGCCATGGTCGCAGATCTCGCAGCGCAGCACCGTCGCGCCCTCGGGACCGAGCCCCGGATGCACCGGCGGGCGGGCGAGGTAATAGCGCCCGCGCGTGGCGAAGCCGATCAGCGTCGCGCTGGCGAAGGCGATAAGGAAGGAAAAGGGCGCGGCATAGGCCTGCATCAGCGGCCCCAGCACGCCGGTGAAGGCGGTGAGCGAGACCAGCGAGCCCAGCGCCATGCCGCCGCAGCCGACGGGGTTGAAATCGTGCAGATGCGCGCGCTTGAACTCGATGAAGCTGGGGCTGACCTTGAGCGGCTTCAGCACCAGGAGATCGGCGACGATCGCCCCGACCCAGGCCATGGCGATGTTGGAATAGACGGCGAGCACCACCTCCAGCGTGTCGAAGATGCCGAGCAGCATCAAGAGCAGCGAGATGAGGATGTTGAACACCAGCCAGACCACCCGGCCGGGATGGTAATGAGTCACCCGCGAGAAGAAGTTCGACCAGGCGAGCGAGCCGGCATAGGCATTGGTGACGTTGATCTTGATCTGCGAGATCAGCACGAAGAAAGTGGCGCAGAAAAGCACCAGAGCGGAGTTTTCGAACACGTAGCCATAGGCCACGATATACATGTGGATCGGCTCCAGCGCCGCCGGGCGCGGCAGTCCGCTGCCGAGCACCAGCACCGCGAGCAGCCCGCCGGCGAGGATTTTCAGCCCGCCAATGACGATCCAGCCCGGCCCGGCGGCGATGACCGCGCTCCACCAGCGCAGCCGGTTCGCCGCCGTCTTCTCAGGCAGAAAACGCAGATAATCCGCCTGTTCGCCGATCTGCACCACCAGCGAGCACATCAGGCTGACCGCCGCGCCGAAGGCGAGCACGTCGAAGCCGCGCGAGCCGGTCTCCAGCCCGGCGAAATCCACCCATTCGGCGATGTCGTCCGGCGCCTTCAGCGCGATCATCACGAAGGGCAGGATCATCATCGCCAGCCACAGCGGCTGCGTCACCATTTGCAGCCGCGAGATCATGGTGATGCCCATGAGGGTGAGCGGGATGATGACCAGCGAGGAGACGATATAGCCGAGCACCAGCGGCACATCGGCATAGATCTTCAGCGCCTGCGCCATGATCGCGCCTTCCAGCGCGAAGAAGATGAAGGTGAAGCTCGCATAGATCAGCGAGGTGATGGTCGAGCCGATATAGCCGAAGCCCGCGCCACGGGTCAGCAGATCGAGATCGATGCCGTATTTGCTGGAATAATAGCCGATCGGCAGGCTGGTGACGAAGATGAACAGCGACACCGCGAGAATGGCCAGCCCGGCATTCACGAAGCCATAGCTCAGCGTGATCGAGGCGCCGATGGTCTCCAGCGCCAGGAACGAAATGCCGCCGAGCGCTGTGTTGGCGATGACGAAGGGCGACCAGCGCCGGAACGAGCGCGCGGTGTAGCGCAGCGAATAGTCTTCAAGCGTCTCGTTGGCGATCCAGGAATGGTAGGAGCGCAGGGCGGGCAGTTCAGGCGTTTCCACGGGCTTCGCACCTTGTTTTGGCGAAGGCTAGAGGATCGCCCGGGGAGGGGCCAGACTTTCGTTTAAGGCGCGGCGGGCCGACGCGCCTTCTGGAGCGTTTTCGAGCGAAGTGGATACCGGTTCGCGTGAGGAAAACGCGACAAAACAAAGAATTAGATCAATTCACTGTTTCCGTGAAACGGTGAATTGATCTAGAGGCCGAGCAGCCGCTCGGCATTGCCGTGGCAGACCTTGGCGCGCACCTCCTCGGCGATCGGCGCGGCGTCGATGAAGGCGGCGGCGATGTCGGGATCCTCATAGGGATAGTCGACCGAGAACATCACATTGTCCTCGCCCAGAGCCTGCAAGGTCGCGGCCAGCGCGGTCGGGTCGCAGACGCCCGACGTGGTGACCTTGATGCTCCGCCGGATGATCGCCGAGGGCAGCGCCTCCGGCGGCAGCGTCTCGCCGAGGTCGAATTGCCGCCGGCTGTCGAGACGCCAGAGCAGGAAGGGCAGCGTCTCGCCCATATGGCCGAGAATGATCCGCACGCCGGGGAAGCGGGTGAGCGTGCCGCCGAGGACCAGCCGCAGCGCATGGGCGGCGGTTTCCGCCGTCCAGGCCCAGATCGGGCCGCCGATTTCCGGCCGGTGCGCGAACATGGCGGGCTGGTCGGCCATGGCGCCGGGATGGAGATAGACCGGCACGCCGAGTTCCTCGACGCGCTCCCAGAAGGGGAGGTAGCGGTCCTCGTCGAGATAATGCCCGTTGGTCTGGCCATTGATCAGCGCACCGCAAAAGCCGAGTTCGCGCACCGCCCGCTCCAGCTCCGCCGCCGCCGCCTCGGCGTCCTGCAAGGCGAGATGGGCGAAGCCGGCATAGCGGTCGGGCCGCCTGCTCACCTCGCGGGCGAGGAAATCATTGGCGTTGCGGGCCAGCCGTATCGCCTCCAGGGTGTCGCGCACGCCCTGCACCCCCGGCGTGGTGACGGAAAGCACCATCCGCGCGATCCCGGTGCGATCCATCATGTCGAGCCGCAACGCGCCGAAATCGGCCAGACGCCGCTCGACATCGGCAAACAGCGCGTCGCTCTGCGTCGGGCGCGCCACATAGGCGGCGAGTTCGGGCGTGGTGAAATGTTCTTCAAGCGCGATCTTGCGCATGGGTCGGCTCCTGCGATCACGGCGTGGGAACGGGGCACGCCTCGGCCGGCGAGGTGGCGATCTTGAGCTGTTGCATCATGAAGTCGGCATTGTTCCTGGAATCGGCCAGCAGCGCGCCCGACCAATAGGCCGTCCCGCAGGTCGCTGCCTGGCAGTCGCCGCCGGCGGTCTGCCATTCCCCGCTGCGCACGACGTCGCAGGCACAGATCGCCTTGTCCGGATTGGCGGGGTCGACGGTGCAGATCTTGTTGAGGCATTGCGACCAGGGCGTGCCGCTCGGGCAGCGCAGTCCCTTCTTGCCCTGCTGGAACTGGGTGAGGGCGAATTGCGAATAGACGGTGCGCACCCCGTTCGCGTCCGTGCTCGGCCGCACCGTGTCGCAGGGAACGGTGGCGAGGTTCGGACCCTCCTGCATCTCGCAGACGCAGATCGACACGTCCGGGTTGCCCGGTTGGGGAATGCAGGGCGCCGAGGTGCAGAGGGCGAAAGCCTGGTTGCAAAGATAGTTCGTTGCGCCCGCCGGCGCCGCAAAACCGAGAACCGCACCGACGGCCAGTATATTGAGTGCAAGGCCAAGCATCGCCAATCGCATGGACATTCCTCCCATCCCTCATGTCGAACGCGAGCCTACCCGCCTTTGATCTCCTCGTCGCGACGGTTCGCATCAAGGGAAGCGCGGCGCCGGGCTCCGGCTCGCGAGAAGTGGGTCTTGTCTCTCTTCCATATGTCGGCTATAGTCGACATATGGACACTGATAACGCCCTTGCCGCCTTCGCCGCGCTCGCCCAGCCCACCCGGCTGGATGTGTTCCGCCTGCTCGTCGCCCATGAGCCGGAAGGCATGCCGGCGGGCGAGGTGGCGCGCCGGCTCGACGTGCCGCACAACACGCTCTCCACCCATCTCGGCATTCTCGTCCGGGCGGGGCTGATCGAGGCCGAGCGGCAGAGCCGGCTCATCCTCTATCGCGCCCGCCTCGACGCGGTGCGCGAGCTCGCTTCCTTCATCCTGAAGGATTGCTGCGGCGGCAAGCCCGACATCTGCGCCCCGCTGATCGCCGATCTCCAGCCCTGCTGTCCCGCCGCGGGACAGAGCACAGACACACTTGCCGCCAAGGAGGCGCGCCATGTCTGACCAAAAGCCGTCTGACCAAAAGCCGTCTGACCAAAAGCCGTCCGGCCGTGAGGCCGGCCACATCTATAACGTCCTGTTTCTGTGCACCGGCAATTCCGCCCGCTCCATTCTGGCGGAATCGATCCTCGCCAAGGACGGACACGGGCGCTTCCGCGCCTTCTCCGCCGGCAGCCAGCCCAAGGGCGTGGTCAATCCGCTGGCGCTGGCGACGCTGCGCAGCCTCGACTACCCCACGGACGGCCTGCGCTCCAAGAACTGGGGCGAGTTCGCCGCGCCCGACGCGCCGGTCATGGATTTTGTCTTCACCGTCTGCGACGGCGCGGCGGGCGAGACCTGCCCGGTCTGGCCGGGCCAGCCGATGACCGCCCATTGGGGCATCGAGGACCCCGCCGCCGTCGAGGGCAGCGAGATCGAGAAGGAAGCCGCCTTCGCCCGTACCTTCCGCTATCTCAAGAACCGCATCGCCGCCTTCGCCGCCCTGCCGATCCGCAGTCTGGACACGATGACGCTCGGGGCGAAGCTGCATGAGATCGGCCGCAGCGAGGGGGCGACCCAGCCCCGGCGCGATGTGGCGTGAGGAGAAGGCCATGAGCGACATCACCATCTACCACAACCCCGCCTGCGGCACCTCGCGCAACGTGCTGGGGCTGATCCGCAATGCCGGCCTTGAGCCTGTGGTGATCGAATATCTCAAGACCCCGCCGAGCCGCGACGAGCTGGTGGCGCTGATCGCCCGCATGGGGATCAGCGTGCGCGATCTGCTGCGCGAGAAGGGCACGCCCTATGCCGAGCTTGGGCTCGGCGATCCTACGCTGAGCGACGAGGCGCTGCTCGACGCGATGATGGCGCACCCGATCCTCATCAATCGCCCCATCGTCGTCACCCCGCGCGGCGTCAAGCTGTGCCGTCCCTCCGAGGCGGTGCTCGATCTGCTCGACGCCCCGCAGCGCGGCGAATTCCGCAAGGAAGACGGCGAACTCGTCATCGACATCAACGGCCACCGCGCCGCCTAGAGCACTTCCCCGATTCATTGAATCGGGGAAGTGCTCTAGGCTATTGAATCCACGCGTTTTCTTGACGCGAACCGGTATCCACTTCGCTGGAAAACGCTCTGAACGAGAACCGGAACCCCATGTCCCAGACCCAGACCCTGGCGCTCACGCTCCGACCCGCCGCGCGGCTGTCCTTTCTCGACCGCTACCTCACCGTGTGGATCTTCGCGGCGATGGCGCTCGGCGTCGTCCTCGGCACGGTGTTCACCGGCCTGCCGGAGGCGCTGAACACGCTCTCGGTCGGTTCCACCAACATCCCGATCGCCATCGGGCTGATCCTGATGATGTACCCGCCGCTGGCCAAGGTGCGCTACGAGGAGCTGCATCTCGTCTTTGCCGACAAGCGGGTGCTGGCGCTGTCGCTGGTGCAGAACTGGCTGATCGGCCCGGCGCTGATGTTCGCGCTGGCGGTGATCTTCCTGCGCGACTACCCGGAATACATGACCGGGCTGATCCTCATCGGGCTGGCGCGCTGCATCGCCATGGTGCTGGTGTGGAACCAGCTCGCCTGCGGCGACAACCAGTATGTCGCCGGGCTGGTGGCGTTCAACTCGATCTTCCAGATCCTGTTCTTCTCCACCTATGCCTGGCTGTTCCTCGCCGTGCTGCCGCCTTTGTTCGGGCTGGAGGGCAGCGTTGTCGATGTCAGCTTCTGGACCATCACCGAGGCGGTGCTGATCTATCTCGGCATTCCTTTCCTCGCCGGCTTCCTCACCCGCCGCCTGCTGATCGCCCGCAAGGGACCGGACTGGTACGCCAATGTGTTCCTGCCGAAGATCAGCCCGATCACGCTGGGCGCGCTCCTGTTCACCATCGTCGCCATGTTCAGCCTCAAGGGCGGCGATCTCGTGCGCCTGCCGATGGACGCGGTGATCATCGCCATTCCGCTGACGATCTATTTCGTCGTCCAGTTCCTCATCAGCTTCGCCATGGGCAAGCTGATCGAGGCGGATTATCCGCGCACCACGGCGATCGCCTTCACCGCCGCCGGCAATAATTTCGAGCTCGCCATCGCGGTCGCCATCGCCGCCTTCGGTCTGGCCTCGCCGGTGGCCTTCGCCGCCGTCATCGGCCCGCTGGTCGAGGTGCCGGTGCTGATCCTCTTGGTGCATGTCGCGCTGCGGCTCGGCAAAAAGTGGTTTCCACGCACAGCGCCCGGCGCCTGAGGGCGCCGGCTTATATTTCGATACGTATCGAAATAGTGCTTGACCGCCGCTGGCGCCGTCGCCTAACGTATTTCCATGAATCTCGAACAAGCCGCACGCCAGCTCGAATCCCTGGGCAATCCGACCCGGCTGCAGATCTATCGCACGCTGGTGCGGGCGGGGCATGCCGGCCTGCCGGTCGGCGGCCTGCAGGAGCGGATCGGCATCGCCGCCTCGACGCTGTCGCATCATCTCAAGCGCCTCGTCGAGACGGGGCTGGTGACGCAGGAGCGGCAGGCGACGACCCTCATCTGCCGGGCGCATTACCCGGCGATGGATGCGCTGATCGGCTATCTCGCCGATGAATGCTGCGCCGATGCGGCCTGTGCGGCCCTGGCCGAACCGTCGGCGGCGTCGTGAGCGGTAATGCCCTCGCCCCGCCGCTCAGCGAGCATCGCCCGCCCGGCGCGCGCAGCCTGTTCGTCACCGGCCTCGGCATCGGCCAGGTCTGTTCCTGGGGTTCGCTCTATTACAGCTTCCCGCTGATCGCCGAGGCGATGGGCCATGAACTCGGCTGGTCGAAAAGCGCGCTCTATGGCGCGGCGACGCTGGGGCTCGCCTTCGCGGGACTGGCCGCCTATCCCGTCGGCGCCGCCATCGACCGCGGCCATGGCCGCGCGATCATGACCATCGGCTCGGTGCTGGCCGGGCTGCTGCTGGTGCTGTGGTCGCAAGTGGAGAGCCTCGCTCTGTTCTATGTCGCGGTGGCCGGCATCGGCGCGCTGCAGGCGGCGACGCTGTACGATCCCGCCTTCGCCGTCATCGCCCGCCGCTCCGGCCCCGCCCATGCGCGGGCGGGGATCACCGCGCTGACCCTGTGGGGCGGCTTCGCCTCCACCGTGTTCATCCCGCTGGTGCAGCTTCTGCTCGACACGGTCGGCTGGCGCGACGCGCTGCTGGTACTGGCGGCCATCAACATCCTCGTCTGCGCCGGCTGCTACTGGTCGGTGATCGACCCGGATGCTGACGCGCCGGAGCGTCCCGCCGCCAGCGGCCGGCCGGCGCTCAGCGGGCGGGCGGCGGTGGCCTGGGCGGCGCGCCAGCCGGTGTTCTGGGCGCTGGCAGTGGCTTTCACCGCCTATTCCGCCGCCTTCTCGGCCTTCACCTTCCATCTCTACCCGCTGCTGGTGGAGAAGGGGTTCGAGGTCTCCGCCGTGGTCGCGGCCATGACATTGATCGGGCCGGCGCAGGTGGCGGGGCGTATCGCCATCTGGGTGTTCGCGCCGCGCGCGCCGGTGCGGGTGATCGGCTCGCTCACCGTGGCGGTGTTTCCGCTGGCGCTGGTGGCGCTCGACATGCTGCCGCCGAGCTTCCTGCTCGTCGCCCTTGTCGCTTTGTTCTATGGCGCAGCCAACGGCATCACCACCATCGTGCGCGGGCTCTCCGTGCCGGAGATGCTGACGCGGGAGGCCTATGGCGCGGTGAACGGGGCGATGTCGGCGCCGAGCACCGTCTCGCGCGCTGTGGCGCCGCTCGCCGGAGCCCTGATCTGGTCGGCCTCGGGCTCCTATGATGCGGTGCTGGCCTGCATCATCCTCATGACGGTCATCGTGGCCGTCGGCTTCTGGCTCGCCGCCTTCCTGTCGCGCCGCGCACGGTTCGAGGTTTCCTGATGACAACTGACGATTTCACCGAGGCGCTGGACCTCGCCCATTTCGACCGGCCGGACACGGACAAGCTGGCGCCGGCCGCGCCGATGACGCATCCCCCGCGCATCCTGCTGCTCTACGGTTCGCTGCGCGCGCGTTCCTATAGCCGGCTCCTGGTCGAGGAAGCCGCGCGCCTGCTCACCGCCATGGGCGCGGAAACCCGCATCTTCGATCCGCGCGGCCTGCCGCTGCCGGACGCGGAGCCGGCCGACCATCCCAAGGTGCAGGAACTGCGCAGCCTGTCGGAATGGTCGGAGGGCCAAGTCTGGTGCAGCCCGGAGCGGCACGGCACCATTACCGGCGTGTTCAAGTGCCAGATCGACTGGCTGCCGCTGGAATATCGCGGCATCCGCCCGACCCAGGGGCGCACGCTGGCGGTGATGCAGGTCTCCGGCGGCTCGCAATCCTTCAATGCGGTGAACACGCTGCGCGTGCTCGGCCGCTGGATGCGGATGGTCACCATCCCCAACCAGTCCTCGGTCGCCAAGGCGTTCGAGGAATTCGACGAGGCCGGGCGGATGAAGCCGTCTTCCTATTACGACCGCGTGGTCGACGTGATGGAAGAACTGATGAAGTTCACCCTGCTCACCCGCGAGCGCCGGGACTATTTCACCAGCCGCTACAGCGAGAGGCGCGAGGCGGCGGTGAAGGCGGCCATGGCCGCCGAGGCTGATCTCGCCAGCATCGCCATGACGGGAACCACCCCGTCGCGCTGAACGGCCGCCCCCGCGCCTCTTCCGCACCATCCTCCCCGTGGGTCGCCGCCGGCGACGCACGGCGCAGGGCCGCGCCCATTCCATATGCGCGGCTCGCGGGGCCTGTGGGCCGTCCGCCGCGCCGACGGGCTTGCGCAACTGGTATAATGAGATACTGTTGCTACCATCGAGCGGCCAATGATCGCCGATGCCTGGGAATCCATCAAGAGCCCCACCAATGGGGCCAATGGGAGGAAATGATGCGCCTGAAAACCCTTTCGCGCGCCTGCGCCACCGCCTGCGCGGCCCTTGCCTTCGCCGCCGCCGGCGCGCTGCCGGCCTCCGCCACGCCGGACAAGCCGGTGATCGCGCTGGCCAATGCCTATTTCGGCAATAGCTGGCGGCACCAGATGGTCGACGCCTTCAAGGAAGCGGCCGAGAAGGCCAAGGCCGAGGGCAAGATCGCCGACTACATCATCCTGAATGGCGACGGCACCGTCGCCCAGCAGAACAGCCAGATCGCCGAACTGATCCTCAAGAAGGTCGACGCCATCGCCGTGGACGCCGCCTCCGAGACGGCGGTGAACGGCATCATCGAGAAGGCGTGCAAGGCCGGCATCAAGGTGGTGTCGTTCGATTCCGTCGCCTCCGCCCCGTGCAACTGGCAGCTCAATTTCGATTTCAAGGGCTACAAGCGCGACCAGGCCGAATGGGTGCTGAAGAAGATCGGCGGCAAGGGCAATGTCATCGTCGTGCGCGGCGTGAAGGGCTCGGCGCCGGATGCCGACATGTACGGCGCGCAGGAAGCCGTGCTGAAAAACTATCCGGATGTGAAGGTGGTCGCCACCGTCTATGGCCAGGCCACCGCCTCGGTCGCCCAGTCGGCCGTCGCCAATGCGCTGCCCAGCCTGCCGCAGGTCGACGCCGTGCTGGCGCAGGGCGGCTCGGACGACACCGGCATCGCCCAGGCTTTCGACCAGTATGGCGGCGCCTATGCCAAGCAGATGCCGGTCATCGAGGGCGGCGGCTCGTCCAACTTCATCCAGTGGTGGGCGAAGCAGAAACAGGCCAACGGCTATTCCACCATCTCGATGAACACCACGCCCGGCATTGGCGGCGCCGCCTTCTGGCTCGCATATGAGCTGGTCAAGGGCGCCAACCCGCCCAAGCTGATGATCATGCCGGTCGCCACCGTGACCGATGAGAACCTCAAGGACTATGCGGGGTTGCCCGCAGGCGTCATCGTCAGCCCGTCCTATTCCCAGCAATGGGTCCAGGACAATCTGCTCAAGGCCAAGGCGGGCAACTGACCCGCCGATCGCCCGTCCCTGAAGCCGACCACGGACACGCATGATGACGGCAGCTTTTTCTGCCGCGCAGGACGCACCGGCACGCGCGGCCGGTGCGTCGGCGCCGCCTCGTCACACCTCCCCTGCGGCCGGGCCGCACGCGTTCGGCGCGGCCGGCGGCGACGCGCCGGTCGTGCGCCTGTCCGGCATCTCCAAGGCATTTGGCCCGACCCGAGCCAATGACGCGGTGGATCTCGTCGTCGGCGCCGGCGAGGTGCTTGGCCTTGTCGGCGGCAATGGCGCCGGCAAGTCGACGCTGATGCGGATCCTGTGCGGAGTCACCCGCGCCGATGCCGGTAGCATCACCCTGCGCGGCATCGACATCGCGACCGATCTCTACGACACCGCGCTGGCGCAGGCCGGCGGCATCCGCATCGTGCATCAGGAGTTGTCGCTGTGCGACAATCTCTCGGTGGCGGAGAACTTCTTCCTCGAAGCGCCGGAGGCGGCGCGGGCGCTGCCGGGCTGGCGCCGCATCTTTCGCGCCCGCGCCCGCGCCGCGCTGGACGAGGTGTTTCCCGATCACGGCATTTCGGTCGACGCCCG
Source organism: Ancylobacter polymorphus (assembly GCF_030813495.1). Taxonomy (GTDB): domain Bacteria; phylum Pseudomonadota; class Alphaproteobacteria; order Rhizobiales; family Xanthobacteraceae; genus Ancylobacter; species Ancylobacter polymorphus. Next base: position 154,925 of record NZ_JAUSUI010000003.1, read on the forward strand.
CGTCGCCCATCTGCAGATCGGCCAGCGGCAGATGGTGGAGATCGCCCGCGCCGTCGCCACGCCGCAGGTGCGCCTCGTCATCCTCGACGAGCCGACCTCCTCGCTGGGCCTGGAACGCAGCCGGCAGCTGCGCGCCTATATCAAGGCCCGCACCGCGCAGGGGCTGGCCTTCATCTTTATCAGCCACAAGCTGCAGGAGGTGGTCGACATCGCCCACCGCGTTCTGGTGCTGCGCAATGGCCGCTCCGTCTGGTGCGGGCCGGCGGTGGAGGCGAGCGTCGAGGCGCTGGTCCGGGCGATGGGCGGGGCGAGCGAGAGCGAGATGCGCTCCCGCCGCGCGGGCCGCCCCGTCATCGGGGCAGAAGCGCCCGAACAGGTGCGCCTGTCCGGCCCGCTCGTCGCGGCACTGGGACGCGACGTGGTGCTGCGGGCCGGCGAGGTCGTCGGTCTCGCCGGGCTGGAAGGCTCCGGCCAGCGTGACCTGCTGCACCGTCTTCACCGAAGGCCGGGCGCCGGTATCGTCCGCAAGGGCAATGCCAGCTTCGTCTCCGGCGACCGGCAGAAAGAGGGCGTGTTCCCGCTGTGGAGCGTGCTCTCCAACATCGCGCTCGGCCGGCTGGAAGGCCGGGCCCCGCTCGGGCTGGTGCAGGAGGCCCGGGAGCGCGACGCCGCCCGAGGCGCGGCCGAAAAGCTGAAGCTCGATCCCGCCCGGTTCGATTCCCCGATCCTCGACCTCTCCGGCGGCAACCAGCAAAAGGCGCTGGTCGCCCGGGCGCTGGTGGGCGAGGCCGACACGATCCTGTTCGACGATCCCACGCGCGGCGTCGATGTCGGGGCGAAGGAGGATTTCTACGCGCTGATCGGCACGGTGGCGCGGGCGGGACGGCTCGTCATCTGGCATTCGACGGAAGATATCGAGTTCCTCGAATGCGATCGCGTTCTGGTCTTCGCCGGCGGCCGCATCGTGCGCGAGCTGGTGGGCGCGGAGATCACCGAGCAGGCGATCGTCGACGCCTCCTTTGCCGGCAGCGGAACGAGCGAGCGCGATGCAACCGCCGGCGCGCGCGGCCTCGCCGACCGGCTGGTCGATCTCGCCCCCTTCGCCAGCCTGGCCGCCGTCTTCGCGCTGATGGCCTGGGTGAACCCGCTTACCGTCTCGCTGTTCGGCCTCGAATTGCTGCTCGGCCCGGCGCTGGCGCTGGTGCTGGTGGCGCTGGCGCAGATGTTCGTCGTCGGCGGCAGTGAGATCGACCTCGGCGTCGGCGCCTTCGCCGGGCTGGTCAATGTGCTGAGCGCCACGCTGCTGCTCGACACACCCTGGCTCGGTGCGCTCGCGCTCGTCGCCTGCGTCCTTGCCTATGGGCTGATCGGGGCGACGATCCAGCTGCGGCGCATTCCCGCCATCGTGGTCACGCTCGGCGCCTCCTTCATCTGGATCGGCATCGGCTACACGCTGCAGCCGACGCCGGGCGGCGCGTCGCCGGAATGGCTGTCGGCCGGCTTCGCCTGGACGCTGTTCGACGTGCCGGCCAGCCTCGTCCTCATCGGCGTGGCGGCGCTCGTCGCCCTCGCCATCGACCGCTCGCCGCTCGGCGTGGTGCTGCGCGGCTTCGGCAATAATGCGCCGGCCATGACGCTGGGCGGCTGGTCGCCGCTGCGCTACGCCGTCCTGCGCTACATGCTGGCGAGCCTGTTCGCGCTGGCGGCGGGGCTCTCGCTCACCGCCATCAACACCGCCAGCGACATCAATGCCGGCGGGCCGTTCACCCTCATCAGCGTCGCCGCCGTCGTCATGGGCGGCTGCGCGCTGATCGGCGGGCTGGTCTCGCCGCTCGGCGTGGTGGCGGGCGCGCTCACCCTTGCCCTTGTCGGCGCGCTGCTTGGCGCGCTCGGCGTCTCCACCGACTATAATGCCGCCGTGCAGGGCTGCCTGCTCCTGTCCATGCTGGCGCTGCGCGCGTTTGCCGATCGCCGGGAGGCCCGCCGATGACCGCCCTGATCGAAAGGCTGGAGCGCAACCGCTGGATCTGGTCCGCGCTCGGCGTGCTGCTGCTCTGGGCGGTGCTGTCGGTCACCACCGGGCGCTTCAGCCTGCATTCGCTCTCCGGCGTGGCGGTTTCGGCGAGCTTCCTCACCCTCGTCGCTCTGGGGCAGATGCTGGTCGTCACCACCGGGCGCGGCAATATCGACCTGTCGATCGCCAGCGTGCTGACGCTGAGCGCCTATGCCAGCATCGTGGTGGCCGCCGGTTCCGATGCCCGCCTGCCGCTGGCGCTGGCGGCGGTGCTCGGCATCGGGCTGGTGACGGGGCTCGCCAATGCGCTGCTGGTCGTGGTGCTGCGCATCCCCGCCATCATCGCCACGCTGGCGACCGGCTATATCCTCGCCACCGCAACGCTGATCGCCAATCGCTGGGCGGCGGGCTTCTCGATGAGCCCCTTCCTGAAGACGCTGGCCGCCGGCCGGGTCGAGGGCGTGCCGCTGATGCTGGTCATTGCGCTCGTCGCGGTGGCGCTCGCCGGCCTGCTGCTGGGCCGCACCGTCTATGGGCGCCGGCTCTCCGCCGTCGGGCAGAACGAGCGGGCGGCGGCGCTGGCCGGCATCCGCACCGGTCGCGTCGTCACCGGCGCCTTCCTCGCCTCCGCCCTGCTGGCGGCGCTGACCGGCATGCTGCTCGGCGCCTATGTCGGCGGCGCGTTCCTGGAGATGGGCCAGCCCTATCTGCTGCAGTCGCTCGGCGCGGTGGTGCTCGGCGGCTCGCTGATCTTCGGCGGCTCCTCCACCGCGCTCGGCACGCTGTGCGGCAGCTTCCTGCTTATCCTCATCGTCACCACCATGCAGATCGCCGGCCTGCCGGCGGGCACGCAGGACATCGTGCAGGGGATCGTCGTCATCGCCGTGCTGGCGCTGGCGGGCGGGCGCGCGGTGCGCCGCCGCCGCGCTGCCCCCAAAACGGAGGCCGTGGCGCCATGACCGCCGCCGTCTCTCCCGAGGCCCTTCGGCTGGCGCTGTTCGGCACGCCCGAGCCCGAACCGGAGCTGCGCCGGCTCAAAGCCGGCCCGCTGAGCGCGGAGCTGCTCGCGGGCAATCTGCGCAACATCCGCTTCCACGGCGTCGAGGTGCTGCGGGCGATTTCCTTCGTGGTGCGCGACAAGGACTGGGGCACCTATGCGCCGGTGCTGCATGATCTTGCCGTCGAGGAGGGGGAGGGACGCTTTGCGGTCGGCTACCGGGCCGAATGCACCGGGGCCGGCGGCGAGAGGCTGGTCTATCGGGGCCGCATCGAAGGCCGCCCGACCGGCCTCGTCTTCGCGGGCGAGGCGGTGCCGGAGGGCGATTTCCTCACCAATCGCTGCGGCTTCACCGTTCTTCACCCTATCGTCGGCCTCGCCGGCACCGAGGTCGAGGTGGAGCACGTCGACGGCCGCCGGGTGGCCGCCCGCCTGCCGGACCTGATCGACCCGGCGCAGCCCTTCAAGGACATGCGGGCGATCACCCACATTGTCGCGCCGGGGGTGCGGGCGACCTGCCGCATGGAAGGCGACGCCTTCGAGATGGAGGACCAGCGCAACTGGTCGGACGCCTCCTACAAGACCTATGTGCGCCCGCTGGCGCTGCCCTGGCCCTATAAGCTGCCGGCCGGCGCGCCGGTGCGCCAGCGCGTGACGCTCGATATCGCGGCGGAAGGCGCCGTCGCGCCGACCCCGCAGAACGACGCGCCGGTGACGCTCGCGCTCGGCGCGACGCGGGGGCGGCTGCCCCTCTTCGGGCTGGCGATCGCGCCGGAAGAAGCCGCCGCGACGCTCGACGCCGCCGATGAGCTGGCTCACATCGCGCCGCAGACCCTGCTGTTTCATGTCGACCCCACGGCCGGGCACGGGCCGGCGGAACTCGCGGCATTCGCCAAGCTCGCGGCGGCGCCGGGCGGGGAGTGCGTGCTGGAATATGTCGTCCCTTGCGCGCGTCCGCTCGACGAGGAGTTTTCCGACCTCGCCCGGCAGGTGGCGGCGGCGGGGCTGCGGCTGGACGCGCTTGCGGTCAGCCCCGCGGTCGACCGGCGTTCCACTCCGCCCGGCAGCGTCTGGCCGCCCTGTTCGCCGCTGGAGGAGGTCTATGAAGCCGCCCGCCGCGCCTTCCCCGCGCTGCGGCTCGGCGGCGGCATGTTCAGCTATTTCACCGAGCTGAACCGCAAGCGCCCGCCGGTGGCGCGGCTGGATTATGTCACCCATTGCATCTGTCCCATCGTGCACGATGCCGACGACCGCGCGGTGATGCAGTCGCTGGAGGCACTGCCCTTCATCCTGCGCTCGGCGCGGGCGTTCATCGGCGCGGACATGCCCTACCGCATCGGGCCTTCCACCATCGGCATGCGGCACAATCCCTATGGCGCGCGGGTGATGCCCAATCCCGAGCGCCGGCGGATGCCGATGGCGGAGCGCGATCCCCGGCAGGACGGGCTGTTTGCCGCCGCCTATCTGGTCGGCATGGCCGCGCGCCTCGCGGAAGCGGGGGTGGAGAGCTTCACCGGCGCGGCCCTCACCGGCCCGTTCGGCCTGCTGGTCGAGGGCGCGCCGGGCCGCCGCCGTCCGGTGTTCCACGCGGCCCGCTGGCTGGCGGCGCTCGGCGGTGCGCCGGCGATTCGCGTGACCACGGCCGATCCTGCGCGTGTGCTGGCATTGGCCGGCGCCACGCCCGCCGGCGACCGTGTGCTGCTGGCCGCAAATCTGACGCCGCAGGAACAGACAGTGACGCTGCCTTTCCCCGGCCGCGCCCAATGGCTCGACGCGGCGGCGGTGCTCGGCGGCGCCGGCCCGCGCCCGGTCGACGCCGGGGTCGGGTCGCTCCTTCTCCCGGCCTATGCGGTGCTGCGTCTGGAAGGGTGAAGGCTTACCCCGGCCGGGTGTACAGCGCGCTGGAACGGTCGAGATGCTTGACCATCAGCGCCTCCGCCCCGTCGGCGTCGTGCCGGGCGATGTGGTCGATGATCGCCTCATGCTCGACCAGGGTCACATTCTCGCGGCCGGACCAGGTGAGCATTTCCGTATAGTACTGGCGCAGCCAGGACAGCATGGCCTCGCTCACCGCCTCGAAGATCGGGTTGCCGGAAATCGCCGCGATCTGGGTGTGGAAGCGCATGTCATAGGCGATGAACTGCTTGGGCTCGCTCACCGCCTTGGCCTGCTGGTCGAGAATGCCGCGCAACGCGGCGATGTCCGCCGCCTCGGCGCGTTGGGCGGCTTCGCGCGCCATGCCGCGCTCGAAGAAGCGGCGGGCCTGCTTGAGATGCTCCAGGCTGTCCGGCGAGGCGGAAAGCAGGATCTGCGCGGTGAGGTCCACCTGCTGGAACAGCGAGCGCGCGGAAAGCTGCTGCACCCGCGCCCGCTCGCCATGGGTGATGGCGATGAGGCCGATATTGGCCAGCGCCTGCATCGCCTCGCGGATGGCGGGGCGGCCGACGCCGAAGCGCTCCATCAGGTCGCGCTCGGAGGGCAGGGCGTCGCCGGGCCCGAGTTCCCCCGAGGTGATGAGCGTCTTCAGGCGGTCGAACACCTCATGAGACAGTTTTCGTCGCACTATGGTGTCGGAGATGTCGGCCATTCACGCGCTCCTGCAGGGTCGGACCCGTCTCGCGCCGGGTCGGCATGTTGAGCATACCAGTGGCGTCCTCCGCGGGCCAGCAAGCGTTGCGCCCGCTCTCCGGGCTCACTGCATCGCCTTGGCGCTGTAGGGAAGCCAGGTGGCGATGCCGGGCACGGCGATGATGAGCAGCACGACCACGATGAGCGCCAGGATGAACGGCGCCGCCGCCTTGCTGCCGCGCAGCAGGTCGGTCTTGGCGATGCCGCAGGTGACGAACAGGCACGCGCCCACCGGCGGCGTGATCAGCCCGATGGCGAGCCCGATGACGGTGACGACGCCGAACTGCACCGGATCGATGTCGAGCCGCTTCACCAGCGGCCACAGCACCGGGACGAGGATGATGATGTTGGCGGCGAGGTCCAGCAGCATGCCGGCGACGAGATAGACGCACAGGATCAGCAGCAGCACCAGCTGCGGGTTGTTGGTCAGTTCCAGGATCAACTGCGCGGCCGCCTGCGGAATCTGCTCGCGGGTGACGATCAGCCCGTACACCGAGGCGGCGGCGATCATCAGCATGACGATGCCGGTCGTGACGGCGCTGTCGAGAATGATGCCGGGCAGGTCGCGCCAGGCGATGGTGCGGTAGACATAGCGCCCCACCACCATGCCATAGACCACGGCGACCACCGACGCCTCGGTCGGGGTGGCGATGCCGTAGCGGATGGAGCCGATGATGACGACCGGCATCAGCAGGCCCCACACGCTGGCGCGGGTGGCGCGGGCGATGGTGGCGAGGGTCGGGCGCGGGCCGCGCTGATAGCCCTGCCGCACCGCGATCAGCCACGCCGTGACCATCAGCGCCACCGTCATCAGAATGCCCGGGACGATGCCGGCGATGAACAGGTCGCCGACCGACACGCCGGTGACCACGGCGAATACGATCATCGGGATGGAGGGCGGAATGACCACGGAAATCGTCGAGGCCGCCGCCGTCACGGCGGCGGTGAAGGGCGCGCCATAGCCTTTCTTCAGCATGGGCGGAATGAGCGCGCCGCCGGTGGAGGAGGCTTCCGCCACTGCCGAACCCGTCATGCCGCCCATCAGCATGCCGGCGCCGATATTGGCGTGCGCCAGCCCGCCGCGCATCCAGCCGACCAGCGCGTCGGCGAAATCGATGATGTCGCGGGCGATGCCGCTGCGCGCCATCAGGTGCCCGGCGAGCAGGAAGAACGGCACCGCCAGCAGCACGAAGCTGTCCATGGCGGCGGTCATTTTCTGCACCACCAGCGCCAGCGGCAGGCCGCCATAGAGCAGCGCCATCACCGAGGCGACGGCGAGGGCGAAGGAGACCGGCATGTTGAGGATGAGCAGGACGGCGAAGGCGACGAAGAGGACCGTGGCCATGGGTTTTACTCCTGCGGGAAAGCTGGCGCGGGCGCCCGGGCGCCATAGATCCAGCCGATCAGGATGTCGCCGATGATGAGGACGCACATGGCGGCGTAGCCGGCATAGACCGCGCTCATCGGCAGTTCGAGCACGGCGGAGGGCTGGTTGCTGGTGAGCCTGAGGAAGCCGATGCAGGCATGGAGCGTGACGCCGCAATAGACGAGGACGATCAGCTCCACGAGCCGCCCGCAGGCGCGCTCCAGCCCGGGAAGGCGCAGATAGGTCACGGCGTCGAGCGCGATATGCGCCCGCTTGGTCCAGGCGAACCAGGCCGCGAGATAGCCGACCCAGACGAAGAGGTAGCGCGCCAGCTCCTCCGACCAGATGAGCGGGTCGTTGAAGGCATAGCGCCAGACCACCTGGCCGAGGCAGACGATCACCATCGCGCTGAGCAAGGCGCAGAGCAGGGCGCGCGCCAGCCATTCCACGCCGGTCCAGAACTTCAAGAGCATGTCACACCTCTCCCGTGGAGGCAGACGCCTCCGGGCTGCGATGCCGATGGCCGGGGCGGGCCGCTCCGCAAGGGGGCGGCCGGCGCAGGGCTCAGTTCGCGGCGGCCTTGATCTTGGCCACGACGGCCGGATCGATGTTCTTGAAGGCCGAGGCGGTGTTGGCGGTGGCTTCCTGGAACGGGGTGATGTCCACCTGCTCGACGATCATGCCCTTGGCGGCCAGCAGCTTCAGCTGTTCGGCTTCCAGCCGGGCGGAGGTCTGGCGCTGATAGGCGGTCGCCTCGACGAGGGATTCCTCCAGGATCGTCCGCTGCGCCGGGGTCAGACGGTCCCAGGCCTGCTGGCTGAACAGCACCAGATGCGGGCCATAGACGTGGCGCGTCAGCGTCATGTACTTCTGCACCTCCCACAGCGAATTGCTGTAGACGATGGTGACCGGGTTCTCCTGCGCGTCGATCACCCCCTGGCTGAGGCTGGTGAACACCTCGCCCCACACCATCGGAATGGGGGAGGCGCCCAGCTCCTTGAAGGCGGCGATGTGCACCGGGTTCTGCATGGTGCGCAGCTTCATGCCCTTGAGGTCGGCGGGGGACTTCACTTCCTTCTTGCTGGTCAGGCTGCGCCAGCCATTCTCCCACCAGGCGAGGCCGACAATGCCGCGGTCCTTGAACTTGGCGAGCAGCTCCTGCCCGACCTCGCCGTCCAGCACCTTGTAGGCATGGTCGGAGCTCTTGAACAGGAAGGGCAGGTCCACCGTGCCGAGCGCGGGCACGAAGGCGACGAGCGGGCCGGTGGAGACCACCGCCATGTCGACCGTGCCGAGCTGCAGCCCCTCGACCATTTCCCGTTCCTCGCCGAGCTGGCGGTCGGGATAGATTTCGATCTTCAGGTCGCCCTTGCTCTTGGCGGCGACGATTTCGGCGAGTTTTTCCAGCGCGATATGGGTGGGATGCGCGGTCTGCGTCCCATGCCCGGCCTTGATCACGGTGGTGGCGAAGGCGGAGCTGGCGAAGGGCACGGCGGCGAGGCTGAGCGCGGCGGCGGCCGCGAGGGCGATGATCCGGTTCATGGCGTTCCTGTCCCTGTTGGATTTGATGCGTCCGGGGCCGTCGAGGGCCCCGGACGAGCCGGACGGTTGGGCCGGCGGGCTGCCTCAGGCGGCCTTGGGCGGGTTGCAGATTTCCTCGACCGAGCGCTGCACGGCCTTGGGGTCGAAGATGCGCTCCAGCCAGCCTTCGCGGAAAATCTGCGGCCGGGCCTGATCGATGGCATAGAGCGCGCCATCGGAGAACTTGCCCTCGGGGAAAATCTCGAAGGCAATCGCCAGCTCGATGGTGAGATGGCCGAGCAGGAAGTCGGTCGCCGCCTGGCGCGGCACGCCGCGGCGCACGGCCTCATCCGTCGCCTCGCGCAGAGCGAGGCAGAGCGTGGCGCCGATGGTCTCGGCCAGCGCCGGCTCCATGATGGCGATCTGCTCCACCGTGCAGCGATGCGCCCGCATGACCGGCTTGTAGATGGTGCGGGCGATCTGCTCGCACTGGGCATAATGCTCCTCCGGCCCCTGCATCAGCGCGCAGACGATGTGCTGCTTGGCGTGCACGCCGCCGAAGAAGTCGTTCTTCGCCTCTTCCGTCACCTCGTCGTTGAAGATCGGCGGGTGGCAGGGATGGGTGACGAAATAGGTGACGTCGTCGCGCTGGGGCAGTTCGCCGGCATGCGGGGCGGCGGCGTCCAGCATGATGATCGCGGTGCCGGGCTTCACCTTCTCGATGAAGGTGTGGGCGATCTTGCCGATCAGCCGGTCCGGCACGGCCATGAGCACGGCGTCGGCATCGGCCAGCGCGTTGTCGCCGTCGATGCAGTCGAGCCCGGTCTTCTCCTTCAGCCGGGCACGGCCGGCCTCGGTCGGCTCGACATGCATCACCTCATAGGGCGAGCCCTGGAGATTGGTGGCGAGCCGGACGCCCATCTTTCCGCCGGCGCCGAGCAAGGCGATCTTTTTCATCTGAGGTCTCTCCCCTGGTCAATGGTTGGCGACGCCGCCCCGTGCGGCGCTGAAGAAGTCCGGCCGGCCCATCTGGCCGCCCTTGAACGTGATTTCGAGCCCGTCATGGGCGCCTTCGGCATAAGCGCGGCAGAGCGGCGAGCCCGGCGCGAGCGGCGCCAGCGCGGTCACCGCATAGATGCCGAGCGCCATGCCGGCATGACCCGACGTGTCGCCGCCGGAAATGACGGCGCGCGTCAGCCCCGCCCGGTCGACCACCGCATCCAGCACGCGCCCGAGCCCGTCGCCGATGCGGGCATTGACCTGCGCCGGGGCAATACCCGCCGCCTCGATCGCGTGGCCAAGCGCCGGCACGGCCGGATCGTCCGGCCCGCAGGCGGTGAAGATGAGCGGGTCGCGGCCGGTCTCCAGCACTTTGAGCGCCGCCGCCGTGCCGCGCGCGATTTCGCGCTCCCACGCCTGCGAATCCACGGCGCGGGTTGCGTCGAGCCTTATGCCCTCGAAGCCGTTATCCAGCGCGTGGCCGATCTGCGCCGCCGTGATCGGCGAGCAGGAGCCGGAAACGACAGCGATGTGCTCAGCCCTTGCCGGCGGCGGCGTCGGCGCTTCCGCCTCCAGCAGCCCGGCGTCGCGCCAATAGGCGACGAGGGCATATTCCAGCCCCTGCGAGCCGAGGGCGAACAGGCGCTCGCCGCGCTGTTCCCACACCAGCCGCCCGGCCTGCGCCAGCGTCTCCTCGTCGAGCACGTCGAGCGCCAGGATGCGGGCGCCGGCCGCGCGCTCGGCTGCGAGCTGCGCCTCGGCCCTTCCGGTCTTCATGGCGACGAAATCGACCAGGCCGACGGGCAGGGCGGTCTGCCGCGCCAGATGCCGGCGCACATCCGCCTCGTTCATCGGCGTCACCGGATGGCGCGCCATGACAGGGTGGCGGTCGAGCCGGTAGCCGGTGCCGTCAATGGCGGCGAAGAGGTTGCCGAAGGCCTGGTAGCGGGCAATGGCCGGTGCGCCGACAATGAGCGGATGCCAGGCGCCGCCGAGGAGGCGCTCGCCGATTTCCGCCGCGCGGCCGATGGAGCCGATCTCGGGCGAGGAATCGAAAGTGGAGCAGACCTTGTAATGGCTGATCGGCGCCTTGAGCGCGGCCAGCTGTTCAAAGATCGGCGGCAGCTCTTCGTCCATCCATTCCGGCGGCTGCGAGCGGGCGACGCCGGCAATGCCGATGCCGCGCCGGTCCTGGAAGCGGGCCAGCTGCGCCGGCGTCGGCGGGCCGAGAAACAGCACGGTCGGCAGGCCGGCGAAGCTCAGCACCTCCATCACCGCCGACGCACCAGTATAGTCGTCGCCATAGAAGGCGACGAGCGGGCCGGCCGGCAGCGCGGGAGAGGGGGCGGCCGCCGCGCTCATGCCGCATAGGTCTCCAGCGCGCGGGCGAGCGCGGCATGGTCGCGGGCATAATCGGCCAGCGGCACGTCGCTCATCGCCGCTTCCCACGCCTCGCGCAGCGACGCGACGCCCGCCGCCGGGCCGTCGGGATGGGCCATGATGCCGCCGCCGGCGGCGAAGATCAGGTCCGCCGAACCCAGCGCGGCATAGGTGCCGGGCGCCTGCTTGGCGGATTGGCCGGAGGAGAACACCGGCATGGCGATGCAGGGCTTGTCCTCGAACAGGGGGGTGAGGCACTCGCGGGCGGAGGCGATCACGCTGTCATCGGCCTCCGAGAACTTGTTGGCGAGGCCGTTGACATGCATGTGGTCGGCCCCCGCCAGCCGCCAGATCTTCTGCCAGGCGACATAGGACCAGCCGAGCATCGGCGCGCGCGAGAGATAGCCCCAGCCATTGCGGTGGGCGTGCAGCGGCAGTTGCGTGAAGCGGCCCAGCTCGATCATGCCGACAAGGCCGACCGAGTTGAGGCTGGCCATGACGCAGGTGCCGCCCAGTTCCTGCACGAGATCGTGGCGGCGGCGCATCTGGTCGATTTCGCCGGTGAGGTTGAAGGCGAACATCACCTTCTTGCCGGTGCGGTCGGCATGGTCGTTGATGACGCGCATCACCGCGCGCACGCGGTCCTCGAAGCGGCAATGCGGGCCGTCGGACTGCAATTCGTCGTCCTTGATGAAGTCGATGCCCGCTTCCGCCAGCAGCTTCACGAGGTCCGCCGTCTCGGTCGGCCCGAAGCCGACGCTCGGCTTGACGATGGTGCCGATGATCGGCCGGCCCTCGACCCCAGCGAGGCGGCGCGTGCCTTCAATGCCGAATTTCGGCCCGCCATAGGCCTGCGCGAAGTCCTGCGGCAGGCGGATGTCGAGAAGGCGCAGGCCGGAGAACTGCTTCAGTTCGAACAGATTGCCCGCCACCGTCGCCAGCAGGTTCGGCAGCGAGGGACCGAGATTGTCCATCGGCCAGGAAAGGGTGACGCGCGCCCGCTGGATCACCCCGCCTGCGGGATGGCCGGCGCCGGGCAGGGAGGGGGCCTCGGCGGTGCCGACGAGTTCCAGCGCCTCGATGCGGGCGGCGGAGCGCTCCTTCAGTTCCGGCGTCTCGCCGGGAATGGCTACAAAGGTGCCGCTCGACTGTTCGCCCGCCATCGCCTCGGCGGCGCGGCGGGGATCATAGGCGGTTTCGATGAGATAGTCGGCTTCGATCCGGTGGGGCGCGGGCATGCGGCTGTCCTGGCTCGGCACGAAAAGCCGCTCCGCCGCGCGCTTGCGCGCCGCCGCCTCAGCCTTCCGTGCGTTTCCTCAAGCGGTGAGTCTGTGCTCACTCATATCTTGAGATAGTCATTATACCAGTTGCCGAGAGCGCACAAGGGCGACGCTCTCCATTACCGCAACGGCGGGCGAGGGGGTGATTTCCCCTGCCGAACGTCGATTGACTCGTTCAATAAATCCGCATACCGTCTGCGCATGTTCGGTGTTTCTATAAACGGTATGTAGACCGCATGACCCAGCCGGCCGCCCGCTTCCCCTTCTCCATCGGCCATGTCGCCAAGGTGACCGGCATTGCGGTGTCGACCCTGCGCTCCTGGGAAAATCAGGGCCTGCTGACCCCCAGCAAGTCGGCGGGCGGGCATCGTTCCTATGGCGAGGCCGAGATCGAGCGGGTGCGCCGCATCGACCGCATGCGCCGGGTCGACGGCCAGAGCCTTTCCGCCATCCGCCGGCTGCTCGACAGCGAGGAAGAGGCCGCGCCCGCGCCTGAAGGCGAGGCGGCGCCGGTCGCCTTCAACCATCTCGGCGCCCGCGTGCGCGGCCTGCGCCAGGAAGCGGGCATGTCGCTGCGCGAGCTGTCCGAGCGCACCGACATCGCCACCTCGCATCTCTCCATGTTCGAGCGCGGCGTCGCCTTCCTTTCCCCGGCGCGGCTCAACGCCATCGCCGAAGTGTTCGGCCGCACGCTGGCGGAACTGCTCGGCGGCACCAAGGGGCGGGATTTCCCCGTGGTGCGTCGGGGGCAGGGGCGCATCGTCGGCTCCTTCGGCCCCGGCGTCACCATCGAGCAGCTCACCGTCTCGCAGCGGCTGATGGACGCCGAAGTGTGGACCATCGACCCCGACCGCGAGAGCGACGGTTTCTACGCCCATGAGGGCGAGGAACTGATCTATGTGCTGGAAGGCTCTCTGGAGCTCGCGCTCGCCGACCGCGACGCCGAGGTGCTGAACCCCGGCGATGGCGCCTATTTCAACAGCCGCATCGCCCATCGCTGGCGCAACACCGGCCCGGTGCCGGCCAAGGTGCTGTGGATCAACACCGACAGCGACCGCCTTTCCTCAATGAGCTTCGAGCGCACCGACCGCCGGCTCGGCCTCGGCGCCGGCATCGGCGAGGGCATTGGCGAGGGCGCGCTCAGCCTGGAACTGCCCTCGGGCGCGCGCACCTTCCGCGTCATCGAAACCCATACCGAGGGCCATCCGACGCATATTCTCATCGAGCCGCTGGAAGGGCTGGACGCCGACAGCGTCGCCGGCAAGGCCCGCCAGTTTGCCGAGCGCTATGACAGCCTGCGCCCGATGCTGCTGCACGAGCCGCGCGGCCATTCCGGCGCCTTCGGTCTGGTGCCGGTGGCCTCCAGCGCGGCGGATTTCGGCGCCTTCTTCATCTCCTCCTATGGCTATCCGGGCCTGTGCGGTCACGCCATCATGGGCTACACGGCCGCGCTGCGCGCGCTCGGCCGCCTCACCCGCCACAAGCGCTTCACCATCGAGGTGCCGAACGGCATCCTCAGCGTCGAGGTCGGGGTGGACGGCGACGCCGACGCCATCGCCCTCGACATGCCGCCCGCCCTCATTACTGAAGTGGGCCGGCGGGTGGCGATCGACGGGCTGGAACTCGATGTCGCCATCGCCATGTGCGGCGACTGCACCGCGCTCGTCGATGCGCAGGCCGCCGGGCTGACGCTGGAGGCGGGCCATATCGACCGGCTGCTCGCTCTTGGCGAGAGCCTGCGCCGTCATCTCAACGAGGCGCTGCCGCGCCGGCGCGGGGCGCAGCCCAGCGTCGATTCCGTGCTGTTCCACGGCACTGACGAGGCCGGCGCGGTGCGCCAGTTCCTCGCCATTGATCGCCAGAAATTCGACCGCTCGCCCGGCGTCGCCGGCCTTGCCTGCCTGCTCGCCTTGCGCGCCGCCACCGGCGCCGCGCAGCCGGGGGCGCGGCTCGACGCGGTCAGCCTGTTCGGCGGGCGTCTGTCCGGCGAACTCATCACCCTGACCCACGGCGCCGGCGGTGCCGTGGCTGCCACGACCCGGATCACGGGACGCGCGCACCTCAAAGCCGTGGCGACGCTCATCCAGGAGATGGGCGATCCGCTCGGCAGCGGCTTCCTGCGATAGGCCTCGCCTCAACACCAAACCAGAGAACTAGGGAACCGACGATGACCACCGCCTCGTCCCTCCGGCCGTCTCCGGCCGCCGGCTCGCTTTTCCGCTCTTTCGTCCTCATGTTCGTGGGCGCCGTCGTGCTGGCGCTCTCGACCTTCCAGTCCGCCTTCGCCGCCGATCCGAACCTCGTGCTCGACCGCATCCGCAAGAGCGGCGAGCTGCGCGTGCCGGTCATGATCGGCGAGGAGCCCGGCTATATCCGCGACCGCAACACCGGCGCGTGGAGCGGCTTCTACATGGACTGGGCGAACGACATCGCCACGCTGCTCAACGTGAAGGTCGTGCCGGTTGAAACCACCTGGGGCAACCTCGCCGCCGACTTCCAGGCCAATAAGATCGACATTGCCTTCGGCCTGAACCCGAACCCCAAGCGCGGCCTGGTGGTGGACTATCTCAGCGTACCGCTGTTCACCGATGCCTGGGCCATCGTCACCAAGCCGGGCTTCGCCAAGAAGACCTGGGCCGAACTGAACGACCCGTCGGTGCGCATCGTCGTGCAGAAGGGCGGCACGATGCAGGTCGTCGCCGAGGCGCTGACGCCCAAGGCCAACATCATCGTGGTGGAAGACCGCCCGCTCGGCATCATGGAGCTGCAGGCCAACCGCGCCGACGCCATGATCCTCGCCGTGTTCGACGCCATCGACGTGTCCAAGGCGATCAACGGCCAGATCGTGCTGCCGAGCCCGATGCTGCTTAACCCCGCGACCATCGGCATGCGCCGCGAGGAAGGCAATGAGGGCTACGAGAACTGGCTCACCAACTGGGTGAACCAGCAGCGCGCCCTCGGCCTCGCCCAGGGCAAGCTGCGCAAGGCCTTCGAGGCCCGCGGCATCGACCTCTCCGTGCTGCCGGCCGAGTTCAACTTCTGACGTCGTCCCCCTCGTCGACGTTACCTACGGTGCCGGCGCCTGCCGCCGGCACCGGCCTTTCCCTCCCCCGCAAGGTCGCTGCGCCGTGTTCGACTGGTCCGTCATCACCCAAAACGCCCATCTGTTCGCCTGGGGACTGGTCGTCACCCTCGAATACACGGTGATCACCTGCGTCCTCGGCCTGATCGTCGGGCTGCTGATCGCGCTGGTGCAGCTCTCGCCGCTCAAGGCGCTGCGCATCATCGGCATGCTGTTCGTGGAATTCTTCCGCAACGTGCCGCTGCTGGTGTGGCTGCTGTGGAGCTATTACGCGCTGCCGATCTTCGCCGGCATCAATATTTCCAAACAGGCCGCCGGCATTCTCGCCCT
This sequence comes from Ancylobacter polymorphus, assembly GCF_030813495.1. GTDB lineage: Bacteria > Pseudomonadota > Alphaproteobacteria > Rhizobiales > Xanthobacteraceae > Ancylobacter > Ancylobacter polymorphus. The sequence continues at coordinate 170,522 of NZ_JAUSUI010000003.1, forward strand.
CAGCCTCTATGGCGGCGCCTATTACGCCGAGATCCTGCGCGCCGGCATCCAGTCGCTCGACCACGGGCAGGCGGACGCGGCCAAGGCGCTCGGCATGCGCTCCTGGCAGGCGATGCGCCGCATCATCCTGCCCCAGGCGCTGCGGCAGATGGTGCCCCCGCTCGCCGGCCAGACCATCATCCAGATGAAGAACACGACGCTGCTCTCGGTGCTCACGGTGCCGGACCTGCTCTATCAGGCGAGCTACGTCTCCTCCTTCACCTACCGGCCGATGGAGGTCTACACCGTGGTCGGCCTCATCTTCCTCGCCGTTCTCATTCCCTCCAACTATCTCGCGCGCCGGCTCGAGATGCGCCGTCACTGAGAGGGGGCCCCGCCATGACCCGTCTTCCCGCCGACGCCCCCGCGCTGGTCGAAGTGCGCCAGGTGCGCAAGTGCTACGGCTCGCATGAAGTGCTGCGCGGCATCGATCTCACCGTCTATCCCGGCGAGGTGGTGGCGCTGCTGGGCTCCTCCGGCTCCGGCAAGACCACGCTGCTGCGCTGCGTCAACCTGCTGGAACAGCCGACCTCCGGCCGCATCGTCGTCGATGGCTCGGCCATCTTCGACCGGGCGCCGGATGGCCGCGACAATGCCCGCATCAGCGGCCGCGAGGTCGCCGCCATGCGCAGCCGCGTCGGCATGGTGTTCCAGCAGTTCAACCTGTTCCCGCACATGAACGTGCTGGCGAATGTGATGGAAGGCCCCCGCACCGTGCTGGGCGAGGACGACGCCACCAACCGCGCCCGCGCCATGGATCTGCTCGCCAAGGTCGGCATGGCCGAATTCGCCAACCGCATGCCCGGCCGGCTGTCGGGCGGGCAGAAGCAGCGCGTCTCCATCGCCCGCGCGCTGAATATGCGCCCCTCGCTGATGCTGTTCGACGAGCCGACCTCCGCGCTCGACCCGGAACTGGTCGGCGAGGTGCTCAACACCATGATTACGCTGGCCCGCGAGGGGATGACGATGCTGGTCGTCACCCATGAGCTGGGCTTCGCGCTGGAGGTCGCCACCCGCGTCGTGTTCCTGGATCAGGGCGCGATCTGCGCCCAGGGCACGCCGCAGGAGGTGCTGCTGCATCCCACGAATGAGCGCGTGCGCGCCTTCGTCAACCGTTTCCACGCCACCGCCGAGCTGATGCGCCCGCTGCTTCAGACCTGACGCGCCGCCCGGCGCCTTCCGCACCTCAAACGTCCTTTCGCGCGGGGCCGCGTGCCGCGCCACGCCCCCGCTCTGTCCCGACACAGCCTTCCTGAAACGAGACCGCACATGAGCAAGACCAACTGGCAGGGCATCCACAGTGTCCTCGTCACCCCCTTCCTGCCCGAGGGGCCGATCGATTTCCCGCGCTTCGAGGCTCTGGCCGAGGCCAATATCGCCAATGGCGCCGACGGCCTCATCGTCTGCGGCTCGACCGGCGAATTCTATGCCATGAGCGTCGCCGAGCGGGTGAAGCTGTTCGAGGCGACGGTGAAGGTCGCCGCCGGCCGCGTGCCGGTGCTGGCGGGCGTCTCCGATCTTCACACCGATGTGGTGCTGGAACTCACCAAGGCCGCCGAGACCACGGGCTGCGACGGCATCCTCGCTTTGCCGCCGATCTACGCCAAGCCGGACCTGCGCGAGGCCGAGCATTTCTACCGCCGCATCTGCGCCGCCTCCGGCCTGCCGGTCATGCTCTACAACAGCCCGGTGCGTATCGGCGTCAACATCACGCCCGATCTGGTGGCGCGCCTCGCCGAGATTCCGAACGTCGTCGCCATCAAGGATTCCTCCGGCGACATCCAGCAGGTCGCCGAGCTGTGCCAGAAGGTGAAGGGCGAGCTGGCGGTGTTCGTCGGCTATGAGACGATGATCCGCTCCTCGCTGCCGCTCGGCGTGGTCGGCGTGGTCGCCATGGCGCACCAGCTCTCCGGCCGCCTCGTGCGCGCCTATTTCGACGCCTGCGCCGCGGGCGATGCCGCCACCGCCGACCGTCTGGAGCCGGCGCTGTTCGCCATCTACCGCTGCTTCAAGAGCGGCAGCTTCTATGCCGGCATCAAGGCGGCGATGAACGCGCTCGGCCAGCCGGTCGGCATTCCGCGCGAGCCGCTGCTGCCCTTCACCGACGCGCAGCAGGCCAATGTGGCGAAGATCCTCGCCGAGGCCGATGTCGCCGCCCTCATCAACACGCTCGCCTGAACGGACATTCTCATGCGCTCGACCCGCATCATCCAGGGCATCGATTCCCACACCGCCGGCTGCCCGCTGCGCCTCATCACCTCGGGCTTCGGGCCGATCCGCGGCGCCACCATGGTGGAAAAGCGCGCCGACCTGATGAGCCGCGACTGGCTGCGCCAGCTCGTGCTGTTCGAGCCGCGCGGCTCGTTCAACATGCCGGCCGCCGTGCTCACCGAAGCCTGCTCGCCCGACGCCGATATCGGCATGCTCATTCTTGAGCCGGACACCTATCCCCCCATGTGCGGCCACTGCGCCATGGCGGTCGCCACCATCGCCGTTGAGGCCGGCTACATTACCGCGCAGGAAGGCGAGACGCTGGTGCGGCTCGACACCCCGGCCGGTGTCGTCCCGGCGCGGGTCAAGGTGGAGAACGGCCGCGCCGTCGCCGTCACGCTGGAGATGCCGCTGAGTTTCCTCTACCAGCGCGACGTGTTCGTCGAGACCAAGAGCTTCGGCAAGGTGCGCGCCGACATCGCCTTCGGCGGCGATTTCTACCTCATCGTCAAGGGAGCCGACCTCGGCCTCGACCTCACCACGGACAATGCCTGGGCGCTGGTGAGCGCGGCGGCGGAGCTGCGCGCCGGGCTGAAGGACATTCCGGTCCAGCACCCCACGCTCGCCCATGTCAACGAGATCTACCAGATCGAGATCGTCGGCGAGGGTGACGGCGTGAGGTTCGACGGCAAGAATGTCGTGGTGTGCCCGCCGACCGTGATCGACCGCTCGCCCTGCGGCACCGGCACCGCCTCGCGCATGGCGATGCTGCACGGCAAGGGCGAGCTGAAGGTGGGCGACATTTTCCGCCATGCCGGCATTCTCGACACGGTGTTCACCGGCGAGATCCATGGCGAGGCCACCGTCGGCGACCTGCCGGCGATCCGCTGCACCGTCACCGGCTCGGCCTATCTCACCGGCAGCTTCAACTTCTTCCTCGATCCCAATGACCCGTTCCAGCAGGGCTTCCGCCTGACCGGCGTCTGAGGAAACGGGTTCAAGGAGAGGCTCATGTCCCACGATTTCGACCCGAACGGCGTCGCCGTCCTCACCGATCACCTGATCGACGGGCGGCGTCTCGCCGGCGACGGCGCGGAAATCGCGCTCATCCGCCCGTCCGACGGCGCGGCGATCGGCACAATCCGCGCGGCGGATGAGGCGCTGGTGGACGCGGCGATGCGCAGCGCCGCCAAGGCCCGCACCTCTTCCGGCTGGGCGAGCGCCACGCCTCTGGAGCGGGCGCGGGTGCTGAAGGCATGGGCCGATCTCATCGACGCACGGCGCACCGAGCTCGGGCGGCTGGAAGCGGCGACGACGACCCGGCCGGTGGCCGATGTCCTCACCCGCGACCTCGTCCGCGCGGCCGGCGCCGTGCGCTATTTCGCCGAATGGGCCGACAAGATCGAGGGCTCGCTGATCGCCGGGGCGAACAGCGGCACCACCTTCCTCAAGCCCGAACCCTATGGCGTCATCGCCTCGATCGCGCCGTTCAACTTCCCCGCCATCAACGCCATCTGGAAGTCGGCGCCAGCGCTGGCGACCGGCAATGCGGTGGTGCTGAAACCCTCCGATCTCACGCCCTCCTCGGCTGTCATGATCGCCGAACTCGCCATCGAGGCGGGGCTCCCCGCCGGCCTGTTCAATGTGGTGCAGGGCGCGGGGGCCACCGGCTCGGCGCTGGTGCGCCACCCGCTCACGGGCAAGATCACCTTCACCGGCTCCTCCGCCACCGGCGCGCGGGTGATGGCGGATGCGGCGATGACCGGCACCAAGCCGCTCACGCTGGAACTCGGCGGCAAGACGCCCCAGCTTGTCATGGACGACGCGCATGATCTCGACGCGCTCGCCGCCACCATCGCCGGCGGGTTCCTCGCCAATGCCGGGCAGGTCTGCACCGCCGGCACGCGGCTGATCGCGCCGCGCCGGCTGCTGGACGAACTCACCGACAAGATCATCGGCCTCGCGCAGGCGCGCATCGCCGGCCCCACCTGGGACACGCGGGCAACCCTGCCGCCGATCATCAGCGAGAAGCAGGCGGCGCGCATCGACCGCATGCTGGCCGAAACGGTGGCCGATGGCGCCACCGTGCTCACCGGCGGCCGGCGCTGCGCCACTATGAATGCGGGCGCCTATGTCGAGCCGACCGTGCTCGCCGGCGTGCCCGACACATCGGTCGGTTTCCGCGAGGAATTCTTCGGCCCGGTGCTGTCCGTCTACGCCTATGACGACGAGGACGAGGCGCTGGCGATGGCCAACCATCCCAGCTACGCGCTCGCCGCCAGCCTCTACACCACCAGCGCCGCCAAGGCGCTGGCGCTGCCCGCCCGCCTCAACGCCGGCACGGTCTGGGTCAACGGCCATGGCCGCCAGCCCGATTTCGCCACCCCGCAGGGCGGCTTCGCCGGCTCCGGCTTCGGCAAGGAAATGGGGCGCGCGGGGCTTGAGGGCTTCCTGCGCTTCAAGACCGTCTGGCTCAACCACGGCTGAAAAAATGTCCGAACACGCATATGACTACATCGTCGTCGGCGGCGGCGCGGCGGGAGCCGTGCTGGCGAGCCGGCTGTCGGAAGCCTCGAACCTCAAGGTCGCGCTGATCGAGGCCGGGCGCGACACGCCGCCCGGCCTTGAGCCGGCCGACACGCTCGACGCCTATCCGATCGTCGCCTATTTCAACCGGCTCTATCACTGGCAGAACCTGTCCATCCACCTCAACGACCCCAAGCCCGGCGCGGCGGGGCGGCGTTATGAGCAGGCGCGGGTGATGGGCGGAGGCACCTCGATCAACGGCCAGTTCGCCTTTCGCGGCGTGCCCTGGGACTATGAGCACTGGCGCGAGGACGGCGCCGAGGGCTGGGGCTGGGACGATGTGCTGCCCTATTTCCGCAAGCTGGAAACCGACCTCGATTATGGCGACAGCCAGCTGCATGGCAGCCACGGCCCGCTGCCGCTGCGCCGCATCCCGGAAAAGGACTGGTCGCCCTTCGCGAAAACCGTGGCGAAGGTGCTCGACAAGCAGGGTGTGGCCAATATCCGGGACCATAACGGCGTCTTCGACGACGGCTATTTCCCGATGACCATCAACAATGTGGACGGCCAGCGCGTCTCCACCGCCCGCGCCTATCTCACCCGCGAGGTGCGCGCCCGGCCAAACCTCACCATCCTTCCCGAAACCGAGATGACCGAGCTGCTGTTCGAGGGAAGCCGCGTCACCGGGCTGAAGGCGACGGGGCCGCAGGGGCCGGTGATCCTCAACGCGCGCGAGGTGATCCTCTCCACCGGCGCGCTGCAGACGCCGGCCCATCTCCTGCGCGCCGGCATCGGCCCGGCGGCGCATCTGAAGGAATTCGGCATCGACGTGCGGGCGGACCGGCCCGGCGTCGGCCAGAATCTGCAGGACCACCCGATGGTGGCCTTCGCCGCCTATCTGCCGAAAGCCGCGCGCCTGCCCGCCAGCCAGCGCCGCCACATCCAGCTCGGCTATCGCTATTCGTCCGGCCTGCCGGACACCACGCCGGGCGACATGTTCGTGCTGCCCTCCAATCGCGCCGCCTGGCACCCGCTCGGCCGGCGGCTGGCCTCGATCCTCGTCTGCGTCAACCGGCCCTATTCCACCGGCGAGGTGAAGCTGAACGGCCGGGACGCCGCGACCGCGCCCTTCGTTAATTTCCGCCAGCTCTCCGACGAGCGCGATCTCGCGCGGCTGGAGGACGGCATGCACCGGCTCTGGGGCATCGTCACCGATCCGGCGATGGAGGGGGTGATCGAGAGCATCTTCCCCGCCACCTTCTCCGAGCGCGTGCGCAAGCTCGGCGCGGTGAGCCGCACCAACTGGTTCATGACGCTGATGGCCGCCGGCATCATGGGCACCGGGCCGCTGGCGCGCAAACTGATGATCGAAAACGTCATCACCCCCGGCCTCAAGGCGCGCGAGATGATGGGCGACCGCGAGGCGCTGCGCGCCTGGATCCGCGAGAATGCCTGCGGCAGCTGGCACGCCTCCGGCACCTGCCGCATCGGCCGCCCGGACGATCCGCGCGCCGTGGTCGACCGCGCCGCGCGGGTGATCGGCGTCGAGGGGTTGCGCGTGGTCGATGCGTCGATCATGCCGGCTGTCATCAGCGCCAACACCATGCTGACGACGATCATGGCCGGCGAAAAGATCGCCGACACCATCAAGTCCGGCCATTAGGGCAGAGGAACGACATGGCGATCCGCCGCTGGATTTCCACCATTGACAGCCACACGGCGGGCCACCCCACCCGCGTCGTCACCGGCGGCGTGCCGCCGCTCAAGGGCGACACGGTGGAGGCGCGGGCCGAGGATTTCCGTGCCCGCTTCGATTCCCTGCGCACCTTCCTGCTGCATGAGCCGCGCGGCCATGCGGCGATGGTCGGCGTGGTGATGACGGAAAGCACGCGCGCGGATTTCGGCGCCTTCTTCCTCGGCAGCTACAAATATCTTGAGATGTGCGGCCACGCGACGATCGGGCTCGCGGTGACGCTCGACCATATGGGGCTGATCGGCCCCTCCGATGTGCCGCACAGCTCTTTCACGCTGGAAGTGCCGGCCGGCATCGTCACCGTGCATGTGCGCCGCGAACAGGGGCTGGTCGCGGCCGTCACCTTCGAGAACGTGCCGGCCCATGTCGCCGCCTGCAATGTGCCGGTCAGCGCCGCCGGCGTGAATGTCAGCGCCGATGTGGTGTGGGGCGGCAATTGGTACGGCCTCATTGCCGCCCGCGCCGCCGGGGTGGAGCTGGCGCCGTCCGGCGTCTCCCACGCCATGGCCGTGGGCGCGGCGCTGAAGGCGGCGCTGAATGCCGGCATCCACGAGGGGCGCGTGCCGGGCGCCGCCCGGCCGGTCGATTCCATCCTGTTCTACGAGACCGAAGCGGACGATCACGGTCTGGTCAGCCGCCAGCTTGTGGTGCTGGAATCCAACAAGTTCGACCGTTCGCCCTGCGGCACCGGCTCCTCGGCCCGGCTGGCGCAGATGGTGGCGCGCGGCGAACTCGGCCTCGACCAGCCCATCCGCACCCGCAACATTCTCGGCGTCGATTTCACCGCCACTGCGCGGGCGGTCGCCGACGAGGCTGGCGCCCGACAGGCCGGCGCGATCGCGCCGCATATTGTCGGCCTCGCCCATATCACCGGCGAGCACCGCTTCGTGCTCGCGCAAGGCGACCCGCTGGCGGATGGATTCCTCTGCCGCTGACGCCCGCACGCCCTTATTCCGGCCCCCTGGAGACGATGATGACCGACCTTTCCACCTATGATGAAACCATTGAGCTGCTGATCGACGGCACCTGGTGCCAGGGCTCCGAGGGCAAGAGCGAGGCGCTGGAAAACCCGGCGACCGGGGAGACGCTGGCCACCGTGCCGCATGCTTCCGACGCCGATCTCGCCCGCGCGCTCGACGCCGCGCAGCGCGGTTTCAAAGTGTGGAAGGCGATGACCGCCCAGTCGCGCTACACGCTGATGATGAAGGCGGCCGATCTCATCGAGGCGCGCAAGGAGCGCATCGGGCGCATCCTGACGCTGGAAAACGGCAAGCCTCTCGGCGAAGCGGTGCCGGAAGTCCAGTTCGCCGCCGACGCCACGCGCTGGTATGCCGAGGAAGGCAAGCGCGCCTATGGCCGCATCGTGCCCGCCCGCATGGCCAATGTGCGCCAGATGGTGCTGAAGGAGCCGGTCGGGCCGGTGGTGGCCTTCGCCGCCTGGAACTTCCCGTCTTCCAACGTCATCCGCAAGATCGCCGGCGCGCTCGGCGCGGGCTGCTCGATCATCATCAAGCCGGCGGAAGAGACCCCCGGCACGGCGGTCGCCATCGCCCGCTGCTTCCAGGAGGCCGGCCTGCCGGCGGGCGTGCTGAACGTGGTGTTCGGCGCCCCGGCGCATGTGAGCCGCGTGCTGCTGGCCTCGCCCATCCCCAAGGCGGTGACGCTCACCGGCTCGACGGCGGTCGGCAAGGAAATCGCCCGGCTCTCGGCCGATACGCTCAAGCGCTGCACCATGGAACTGGGCGGCCATGCGCCGGTCATCGTCCATGGCGATGCCGATCTCGATCTCGCCGCCCGCACGCTGGTGGCGTTCAAGTTCCGCAATGCCGGCCAGGTCTGCACCTCGCCGACCCGCTTCTTCATCCAGGAGCAGATTTACCAGCCCTTCGTCGCCCGCTTCGTCGAACTGGCCTCCGCGCTGAAGGTCGGCAACGGCCTCGACGCCGGTACGAATATGGGCCCGATGATCGCCCGCCGCCGCCTCGCGGCGATGGAGGAGCTGGTGAACGATGCCGTCGCCAGGGGCGCGAGCCTGAAGCTGGGCGGCACGCGCGTCGGCAATCAGGGGCATTTCTTCGCCCCCACCGTTTTGGCCGACGTGCCGGCCGAGGCCGCCATCATGTCGAGCGAGCCGTTCGGCCCCATCGCCCCGCTCACCTCGTTCTCCAGCTTTGACGAGGTGATCGAGCGGGCCAATGCGCTGCCCTATGGCCTTGCCTCCTTCGTCTTCACCCGCTCCGGCGCGCTCGCCGCCCGCACCGAGGAGGCGCTCGACGCCGGCCTCGTCGGCGTCAACCACATGGCGGTGTCGACGCCGGAGACGCCCTTCGGCGGCGTCAACGAATCCGGCTATGGCTCGGAGAGCGGCATTGAGGGGCTCGACGCCTTCCTGCGCACCAAGTTCGTCACCGAACTCGCCGCGCTCTGAGGCTCTGCTTTCGGGGCGGATCGTCCGCGGTCCGCCCCCTCACGCCCCCGCTCACCGCGCCGCCAGCAGCACGGCCTCGCCGAGATCGAACACCAGCGCGATCGGCGCGCCGACAGGGTGCGTGCCGACAATGTCCGCGCCGGTCACCCGGGTCTCGATCAGGCCGAGCCCCTCCATCTCCACGCGCGTGATGGTGTGCGAGCCCTGATAGATATGCGCCGCCACCACGCCGCGCAGGATGTTGGGCCCTTGCTCCCCCGGGCGCGCCGGGCGCACATGCTCCGGCCGCAGGAAGGCGCGCACCTCGACGCCATGGGTGAAGTCCCAGTGCGCCGGTGCCGCCGCGCTCAGCCGCCCCGCGCCGGGCAGCACCAGCGCCGCCTCGGCGCCCGCGCGCTCATAGCGCGCCACGGGCAGCGCGTTGATCTCGCCGATGAAGGAGGCGACGAAGCCGTTGGCCGGGGTGCGGTAGAGTTCCACCGGCGCCGCCACCTGCTGCACCTCGCCGCGATTCATCACCACGATGCGGTCGGAAAGGCTCAGCGCCTCGCCCTGGTCATGGGTGACGAAGATGGTGGTGAGCCCGGTCTTGCGGTGCAGCTCCGACAGCTCGACCTGCATCTGCGCCCGCAGATTCTTGTCCAGCGCCGAGAGCGGCTCGTCGAGCAGCAGCACCTTGGGGCGGATGACGATGGCGCGGGCGAGCGCGACGCGCTGGCGCTGGCCGCCCGAGAGCTGGCTCACCCGCCGCTCCTCGAAGCCCTCCAGCTTCATCATCGCGATGGCGCGGCGCACCTCGACGGCGATGTCCGCCTTCGGCAGTTTCCGCATGCGCAGGCCGAAGGCGATATTGTCGAACACATTCATATGCGGGAACAGCGCATAGGACTGGAACACCATGCCGATATCGCGCCGGTAGGGCTCCACATCGGTGATGTCGACACCATCGACGACGATCTTGCCGGCGGTGGGGGTGAGGAAGCCGGCGATCATGCCGAGCAAGGTCGACTTGCCGCAGCCGGAAGGGCCGAGCAGCGTCAGGAACTCGCCCTGGCCGATCTTCAGCGACACATCGGCGACGCCGACCGCGCTGCCGAATTCCTTGCGGACGCGGACAAGCTCGACGGCGGCGGGGGCGGGGCTGGTGGCGTTCATAAGCGTCGGCTCTCCGGCAGGCGGTCAGTGCGTGTCGATCGCCAGCACCCGGCGCAGGCCGAAGGCCCGGTCGGCGATGAACATGATGAGCGTGGTGGTGATGATCAGCATCGCCGAGACCGCCGAAACGGTCGGGTCGGCATATTCGCGGATGTAGTTGTACATCGCGACCGGCAAGGTCTGGGTCCGGCTGCCCGTGACATAGAGCGAGGCGGTGAACTCGGTGAGCGAGAGCACGGCGGCGATCAGCCAGCCGCCCGCCATGCCCGGCAGCACCAGCGGCAGTTCGATCCGGGTCAGCACATGGAAGGGCGAGGCGCCGAGATTGGCAGCGGCGCGGGCGAGATCGGGGTCGATGGCGGCGAGGCTGACATAGACCGCCCGCGTCACGAACGGCATCACCAGCACCATATGCGCCAGCACGATCATGGCGTAGCCCTGCTGCAGCTTGAACGCCCCGCCGAGCAGCAGGAAGCCGAAGCCCAGGGTGAAATGCGGGATGATGAGCGGCGACCACAGCACCGCCTCCAGCACGCCGCGGCCGCGAAAGCTGTAGCGATAGACCAGCCAGGCGAAGGCCGAGCCGACGATCAGCGCGGCCGTCGAGGCGAGCGAGGTGACGATCAGCCCGTTCTTGAAGGCGCTCTGGAAGTCGGGATAGGTCAGCGCCTTCTCATACCAGGCGAAAGACACCCCCTCGGGCGGGAAGGCGAGGATCTCGGTCGGGTTGACCGAGGTCATCAGCACCACCAGCGTCGGCAGCGTCATATAGGTGAGGATGGCGACGACGAGGCTCCAGAAGCCGAATGAGCGCAGGCGTGTCACGGGCGTTCTCCTCAGCGCACTGCCAGCCGCTTTTCCAGCCGGCCGGTGAGGGATTTCATCAGCACGAGGCTGCCGAGCGCGGCGATCAGCGCGATCACGCTCAGCGTCGCGGCGAAGGGCAGGTTCAGCACCGAGAAGCCCTGGAGATAGACGAGGTTGGAGATCATCAGCACCTTGCCGCCGCCGATCAGCTGCGGGGTGGAAAAGGCGCTCATCGTCCAGGCGAACACCACGACGAGGCCGGAGAGGATGCCCGGCAAGGTGAGCGGCAGGGTGATGCGCCAGAACACCGCGCCGGGGCTGGCGCCGAGATTGGCGGCGGCCTTCTCGCAGTCGCGGTCGACATGGCTGATGGCGGTGGCGAGCAGGATGATCATGACGGGCATGGAGAACTGCACCAGCGCCACCACCACGCCGAGCCGCGTGTACATGATCTGCAGCGGCAGATCGATCAGCGAGAGCTTGCGCAGCACGGAGTTGATGAAGCCATCCGAGCCCAGCATCAGCATCCAGGAGAAGGTGCGCACGATCTCGCCGGTGAACAGCGGGGTGATGGAGAGCGAGACCAGCAGCGAGCGCACCCAGTCGCGCTTGGCCCGCACCAGCGCATAGGCGACGGGGTAGCTCAGCAGCAGCGAGAAGATCGCGGTGAGCAGGCTGATATAGAAGGTGTCGAGCAGCACCCACCAGTAAATGGGCCGGTTGATGCGGGTGAAATTCTCCAGCGTGAAGCCGCCGACATTCAGCGAGCCGGGCACGAATTCGCGCACGCTGTACTGCAGCACCTCGAACAGCGCCGCCGCCAGGATCACCGCCGTCAGCACGGCGGGGGCGAGAAAGGTGAGGAAGAAGGGGCGGCGCTGGATCATGACTTTCTGCCGTCATCCCGGACGACGCGACGCGTCGATCCGGGATCGTGGGAAATGAGAACGGGGACCTCGAAGGACGCAGGCCCGGCCCGCCCTACCAGATGGCATCATCCCGGACGGCCGGAGGCCGATCCGGGATCGCAGGGGCGTCCGGGCACGCCCGGCTTTGAGGACCATCCCGGCTCGTCGGCTGCGCCTCCGGCCGGGATGACGCCCTATCGGACCGTGCCTGCGCCCGGCCTTTAGTGCATCATGTTCTCGGTGAACCACGCCTTCCACTGCGGCAGCAGGGTGGCGTAGGTCTTGTCCTCAAGCACGATGGTGCCCTTCTCGATCGCTTCCTGGCTGGTGAAGATGCCGGGCAGCTTGGCGATGGCGGGGTCGAGCTTGGCCTCGGCCGTCAGCGGCGAGCATTTGTGGAAGTTGCACAGCTGCGCCAGCATGGCCGGCTCCAGCGCGATGTTGAGGAACTGCAGCGCCAGCTCCTTCTTCTTCGAGCCGGCATTGATGCCCCACACATCGGTGCCCGCCACCGCGCCTTCCTTCGGCACGTCGATCTCGACCGGCATGCCGAGCTTTTCGAGGTGATAGCCATTGATGTTGAGCAGCACCTGCACCGGGGTCTCGCCCGTGCGCATCAGGTTCTGGCTGGTGGCGTCCGACTGGTAGAACGCCTTGATGTTCTTCTTCAGCTCCAGGAGCTTGGGCTTCACCTTGTCCCATTCTTCCGGCTTCACCCCGGCAAGGCGGGTGGCGGCGATGATGATGTGGCTGGGATCGAAATCCGGCAGGCCGAGCTTGCCCACCATCTCCGGGCCCCACAAATCCTCCCAGCTGGTGATCTTGAAGCCCTTCGGCATCAGGTCGGTGCGGAAGGCCGGGGTGTAGACATAGACATAGTCCGCCACCGTGTAGTCCGAGCGCTTGGCCATCGGGTAGAGCTTGGCGGCGTTCGGGATCTTCGACCAGTCGAGCTTCTCCATCAGCCCGTCGGAATGATAGAGATAGCCGACATGGGCGGTGGTGTTGATCAGGTCGGATTCCGGATTGTCGCGCGCCACCTTCGCCTTGGCGAGCCGGTCCAGCGTGCCGCCGGTGATGTATTCCACCTCGACGCCGGTGCGCTTGGTGAATTCCTTGCCGATGATCTCGACGCCGGCCTTCCAGTTGCCGCCCCAGGTGCTGACCACCAGCTTTTCCTGGGCCGATGCGGGAAGGGTGGCCCCGGCGGCCATGACGGCCAGGGCACCCAGTGCAATGCACAGCTTCTTCATGTTCCACCTCTGTGATTGGGGCGGCGGGCCGCCCGGATGTTCTGGCCGCGCGCCTTCAGGCGGGCGCGCTTTGCGCAGTTTCGGGACGCGCGCGAGTGCCGCGCGCGAAACTCGGTCGGCCGGCTCAGTAGCCGCGGCCGGGATCGACCTCGTGCAGCGGCGGCAGCCCGGCCCGCACGCGGCGTATGCTCTCGGCGACATCCCGCGCCGCCAGGACAGGCACGGTGATGCTGGCCATGTGCGGGGTGATCAGAACATTATCGAGGCTCCACAGCGGATGGCCCTTGGGCAGCGGCTCGGTCTCGAACACGTCGAGCGTGGCTTCGCCCACCTGCCCCGAGCGCAGCGCCGCGATCAGCGCGGCCTCGTCCACGACGGCCCCGCGCGAGGCGTTGACGAACTTCGCGCCCTTCGGCATCAGCGCGAATTCGGCGGCGCCCAGCAGGCCGCGCGAGTCCGGTGTCAGCGGCAGCAGGCTGACGATGATCTCGTTCTGGCTTAGCACCCGTTCCAGCCCCGCGCGGCCGGTATGGGAGGCGACGCCGGGTATGTCCTTCGGCGAGCGCGACCAGCCGCTGACCGTGAAACCCATGCTGGCCAGCATGCGCGCCGCCGGCCCGCCGAGTTCGCCAAGGCCGAGCACCGCCACCTTGATCTCGGAGAGGGCGCGCGGGTGGACATACTCCCATTCGCCGCGCCTCGTGGCGCGCTCGAACACCGGGATGTCGCGGGCATAGCGGGTGACGGCGAAGACGACATAGCTCGTCATCATCGCCACCATGCCGGGATCGGACAGGCGGGAGAACTTCACCGGCACCAGATCGTCGCGGCGCACCAGCGCATCGACCCCGGCGCCAAGATTGGTCACGAGCTGGAGATTGGGAAAGCGGGCGAAAAAGCCCTTCGGCGGCAGCCATGCCAGGGCGTAGCGGATCTCGGCCGCGTCGCCGACCTCGGGGTCGACGCGGAAGTCGAGATCCGGCAGTTCGGCGGCGAGTGCCGCGCGCCAGGCCCCGGCATCGTCCACCGGGCTGTAGAACACCAGTGCATCCCGGCTCATCGCAGCGCCTGACGCAACGTCGCGACGCCATGGCCACGCGTGGCCGGCCCATGCCGTCGGGCATGTTCCTGCTTCATCGATCCCGTCTCCGAAGGTCTTGTTGTTTTTCCTGTCAGGAAATGTTGCGCTGCGGCGCTTGGATCGAAAAATACTTTTACCTGTTACATAACATAGGCAAAAACTATGCAGCTTCGCCCCGTGCCCCGGTGGGGGTGAGGAAGGCCACCACCGCCTCGCCGTTCGGCTCGCCGCTGACGCGCAAGGTCTGCGCCTCCCGCGCCAGCAGGGTCTCGCCCGGCCGCACCAGCACCGCGCCGGCGGCGTCGCCCACCTGCCAGGTCCCGGTGACCGCATAGAGCATCACCATGCCGCCCTCGGGCGCGGCGAGCAGCGGGCCGTTGCCGGCGGTGGCCGGCATCACCTGCGCATGCCAGCGCCCGCGCCGCGTCATCACATTCAGCACTTCGGCCGGCCCCTCGGCCAGCACCGAGCGCGGCTGCAGCGCGCTGTCGAAATAGAACGGCTCCAGCCGCGCCAGCGCTCGCGTCTCCTGCGCGAAGGCGAGGGCGAGCGGGTTGGTGCTGAGCCGGGTGATGTGGCGGTCAATGCCGGGGAAGGCGGAGAACGGCCCTTCCTCGACGATGGGCGCCCGGCTGATGCGCACATCGAAATCCGCATGCGCCGCGCCGTCGGGCAGCAGCAGCACGTCCTCGGTGATGCCGCCGCCATTCTTCCACGGCACGCGCCGATACTCCGACGGTCCGATCACCCGCAACGCGCCCATGCCTCGCCCCTCCACTCATCGCCCCAAGCTCTAGAGAGCCGTCGGCCCCGGAGGCAATCGGCGCGGGAAACAGTTTGCGGATGCACTGGATAGGCGGCGCCTATGGCTAGCGCACCGTGGCGCGCGGCGAGAGCGTGCCGGGGGCGAAGATGCCGCCGGGCGCGAACGCGTTCTTCAGATGGCGCGCGAACACTTCCACCGCCGGGCGCGGGGTTTGCCGGCGCAGGCGCAGGCTCACCAGCCGCACGGGGGGAAGGCGGTCGGTGAGCGGCACCGAGGCGACGCGACCGCCATCATGGGTGATCTGCGTGCGCGGCAGCACGTTCTGGATGGTGTAGCCGCGCCCATGGCCGACGAGGCCGCGCGTCAGCTCATAGGCGCGGGAGCGGAAGGCGATTTGCGGCTCCACGCCCACGGCGTGGAACAGGCCCATGAAATAGTCGCGCGAATGCGGCAGGTCGAGCAGGATGAACGGCTCGTCGCGCAGATCGGCGAGGCTGATGCGCTCGCGCTGCGCCAGCGGATGGTCCGGGTGCAGCACCGCATAGGGCGGCAATTCGGCCAAAGGCTCGGCCATCACCTCCTCCGGCCGGGCGAATTCATAGGACAGCGCCATCTCCGTGCGGCCGGAAATCACCGCGTCGAGGATCAGCTGCTGGTCGCCCTCGTCGAGGCTCACCGTGATGCCGGGATGGGTGCCGGCGAAGGTCGAGAGCAGGCCGGGCATGAAATGGGTGGCGATGGTCCAGAAGCAGCCCACCGCGATCTCGCCGCGCACCTCGTCGGCCATGGCGCGGGCGTTCTGGCCGAAATCGCGCGCATGGTTCAGCAGCAGCCGCGCCTCGTTGATGATGCGGGTGCCGGCGATGGTGGTCGTCACGCCTTTTGCATGGTGACGCACGAACACCTGCACCCCGTACTCCGCCTCGAACTGGGCGATGGCCGCCGAGATCGAGGGCTGCGAGACGTTCAGATGCCGCGCCGCCTCGGTGAGATTGCCGAAATCGGCCGTGGCCACGACGTAGCGCAGCGCGCGCAGCGAGATGTTCATCAGGTTTTTCTATGCCGAGAAATGAATCAAAATATTTTACCGATCTACGGGCCCAACGCAATATTTCCTGACAGGAAAAGGATGCTTCAATGATCCGCACAGGGCAGGACTATCGGCAGGGTCTTCAGGACGGCCGCGAAATCTGGATGGACGGCGAGCGGGTGAAGGATGTCACCACCCATCCCGCCTTCAAGCCGATCGTCGATGTGCGCGCCCGCATGTACGACATGGCGCATGAGGCGGCCTATCAGGACCGCCTCACCTATGTCGAGGAGAACAAGCGCAACACCATCTTCTACAAGCCGCCGCGCGAGACCAAGGACTGGACCGACAAGGTCGAGGCGGTCGATCTCGTGATGAAGGACATTGGCGGCGTCGTCACCCGCGTCGGCGACGAGACCATCGGCGAAGTCTGGTCGCTGATCGACGGCCGCGACGTGCTGGCCGAGTTCGACCCGCGCTTCGCCGACAATGTCGACAGGCACGTTCAGAACATCTTCGACAACGACATTTTCCACATCTCCGCCAACACCGATCCCAAGGGCGACCGCTCCCTGCCGCCGCAGGAGCAGGACCCCGACATGATGGTGCATGTGGTCAAGGAGACCGATGCCGGCATCGTCATTCGCGGCGCGAAGTACGAGACCGCCGCCGCCTATGCCGACCAGGCCTTCCTCAAGCCCACCGTCGGCGCCTGGACCAATGAGACGCTGTCCGACTATGCGGTGGGCGGCATCATCTCGATGAGCGCGCCGGGGGTGAAGCAGATTTGCCGCTCCTCCTTCGCCGGCCGCACCAGCCCGCAGGATTACCCGCTGGCGAACAGGTTCGACGAGGTCGAATCCCTCGTCATCTTCGACAATGTGCTGATCCCGTGGGAGAATGTGTTCTTCTACCGCCACACCAAGGCGGCGCAGTACATCCGCGCCACGCTGCACCGTTACTCGGCGTTTCCTTACGTCCATCGCCTGCTTTATGTCGCCGACATGATGATCGGCGCGGCGATGTGGAACGCCAAGCAGACCGGCCTCGACAAGCTGCAATCGGTGCGGGAGAAGCTGGCCGATCTCGTCTGCTACCGCGAGGGCATCAACGCCCATCTCACCGCCTCCATCGCGCTGGCGGAAAAGAGCCCGGGCGGGCTGCTCATGCCCAACCAGTCGCTGCTCTATGCCGGCCGCGTGCATGGCTGTTCCAACCTGCCGGCGATGATGCACATTGCCCGCGAATTGTGCGGCGGGCAGATCTGCGTCACCCCGAACGCGGCTGCCTTCCATAATGCCGGCTCGGGCGACTGGCTGAAGAAGTTCTACACGCTGAACAAGCAGTGGGAGGCGGAAGACCGCCGCAAGCTGCTGGCCTTCGCCCGCGATCTGCTCAATTCCGACTATGCAGGGCACCGGCTGACCTTCGTGCAGTTCGCCCAAGCCCCGCATTTCAACCATCTGAACGCGGTCTATAACGCCTTCGACTTCTCCGGCCCGCTGGATTTCGTCCGCAAGGCTGCCGGCCTGTCGGACAAGGTGACCGGCAAGGTCGCCGGCACCAACTGAGGAGCGATGCCGATGCACGCCATCGACCCCGCCGCCTTTCGCCACGCTATGGGCCGCACCGCCGCGGGCGTGACCGTGGTGACGAGCGACGGGGCGCATGGCCGTGTCGGCGTCACCGTCTCCAGCCTGTCCTCGCTCTCGCTGGAACCGCCCTCGGTGCTGTTCTGCCTGCACCGCGACAGCCGCTGCCTGCCGGCGCTGCTCGCCAATGGCGTGTTCGCGGCGAATATTCTTGCGCAGGGCCAGCAGCGCGTGGCCGACAGTTTCGCCGGGCTGGTGCCGGAACTGCGCGAGGACCGCTTCGGCGCGGGGGAGTGGGACGGCCTCGCCACCGGCGCGCCGCTGCTGCGCGGCGCCCTGTGCCGCTTCGACTGCCAGCTGGCCAATGTGTTCGAGCATGGCACCCACCGCATCGTCGCCGGTAATGTGGTGGCGATGGAAACCCATGCCGAACACCCGCTGGTCTATTCCAACCGAAGCTACCGCCGGCTCGAAGTGGCGTGAGCGATGGACGCCTTCTGCCTTTTCCTCTCCAGCAAAGAGTCCCTTCATGCCGACGCATAAGCGCATCCGCCCCTTCAACACCAAGCAGACCTATCCCGAGCAGAAGCTGAACAACGACCTCTCGCAGGGGGTGGTGGCGCGCGGGACCATGGTGTTCCTGCGCGGGCAGGTGGCGCAGGACCTCGACACGCGCGAGAGCCTGCATGTGGGCGACGCCGGCGCGCAGACCGCCAAGGCGATGGCGAATATCAAGATGCTGCTGGAAGAGGCGGGCAGCGAGATGGGCCATATCTGCCGCATCGTCGTCTACCTCACCGATATCCGCTATCGCGAGGCGGTGTATCAGGAGATGGGCAAGTGGATGGAGGGCGTGTTCCCCTGTTCCACCGGCCTCGTCGTGCCGGCGCTGGCGCGGCCGGAATGGCTGGTCGAAATCGAGGTCACCGCCGTCATTCCCGACGCGGCGTGAGGGCGCGCTTATGACCTTCTCCATCTCCGCCCGCTGCCCCCGCACCGGGCAGTTCGGCATCGCGGTGTCGTCTTCCTCCCCGGCGGTGGCGGCGCGCTGCGCCCATGCCCGCGCCGGGGTGGGGGCGGTGGCGACGCAGAACATCACCGATCCGACCCTGGGGCCGAAGGGGCTTGACCTGATGGCGTCCGGCCTTTCAGCGCCGGAAGCGCTGGCGCGGTTGAAGGCGGAGGGGGCGCATATCGACTACCGGCAGATCGCGCTCATCGACGCCGAGGGCCGCACCGCCGGCTTTTCCGGCGCGAAGACGCTCGGCACCCACCACATCGCCGAGGGCGAGAACGTGGTGGCGGCCGGCAACCTCCTCTCCTCGCCGCTTGTGCCGCAGGCGATGGTCGATGCCTTCTCCGCCGCTCAGGGACCCCTCGGCGACCGGCTGGTCGCCGCCATGAAAGCGGCGCTGGCGGCCGGCGGCGAGGAGGGGCCGGTGCATTCGGTGGGCATGTTGATCGTCGACACGGTGGCGTGGCCGGTGGCGGACCTCCGCGTCGATTGGCACGAGACCGATCCCATCGGCGCGCTGGCCGATCTGTGGGAACTGTGGAAGCCGCAGATGGACGCCTATGTCACCCGCGCGCTCGATCCCTCCACCGCGCCTTCCTATGGCGTGCCGGGGGATGAGTGAGCGCGCCTCGCAGCACGCAGCCCTCTCCGCCAGCCCCCCTCAAGCCAGCCCCGCGAGGCCCCATGTCCGTTACCCGCCCGGCCCTGAAGCTCACCCATGAGGGGGCGCTGAAAATGCTCGCCGCCGCCGTCGCCAAGGCGAGCGCGATGGGCGTGCCGCAGAACGTCAACATCGTTGACGAGGGCGGCAACCTCCTCGCCTTCGTGCGGATGGACGGCGCCAAGCTGCTCTCGCGCGAGACCTCGCTGTCCAAGGCGATCACCGCCGCCTCGCACCGCCAGCCGAGTTCCCGGCTGAACCCGGCCGACGAGATCAAGCTCTCGCTCGCCGCCGGCCAGCGGCTGACCAATCTGGAAGGCGGGCTGCCCATCATCATCGACGGCGTCTGCGTCGGCGGCATCGGCGTCGGCTCGGGCAAGGGGGCGGAGGATGTCGAGGTGGCGCGCGCCGCTTTGGCCGCCATCGGCGCGGAGGACCAGATCCCGTGAAGCTGCTGCACGCTCCCACATCGCCCTTCGTGCGCAAGGTCATGGTCGTCGCGCACGAGACCGGCCTCGCGGACCGTATCGAGATCGTCTTCAACGCCGCCAGCCCGCTGCAGCGCGACCCGGCGCTGACCAGCCTCAACCCGCTCGGCAAGATTCCGGCGCTGCTGCTCGACGACGGCACGGTGCTCTATGACAGCGCGGTGATCTGCGAATATCTCGCCGACCTCGCCGGCGACACCGCGATCTTCCCCACCGGCCCGGCGCGCTGGCCGGCGCTCACCCTGCAGGCGCTCGGCGACGGCCTGCTCGATGCCGCCGTCGGCCTGCGCTATGAGAACGTGATGCGGCCGGAGGCGCTGCGCTGGCCGGATTGGACGCGGGCGCAGATGGCGAAGATATCCGGCGCGCTCGATGCCATCGAGCAGTCTGTCCACACCGGCCCGATCGGACACACTGTCCACCACATCGGCCTCATCAGCCTCGGCTGCGCGCTCGGCTATCTCGACTTCCGCTATGCGGATTTGCAATGGCGCGAGGGCCGACCGGCGACGGCGGAATGGTTCGCGGGCTTCGATGCGCGCCCCGCCATGGCCGCCACCCGCCCGCGCGAGCGCACGGCCTGACATCTTCCGGAAAAGGCGTTGATTATCATGAGCTTGTCGCCCGTCCGCCTATTCGTGCTCAACGGCGCCAACACCAATCTTTACGGCCTCGACCCCACCGGCCCCTATGGCGCGCTGACGCTGGAAGATATCGCGGAAGATTGCCGCGCGCGGGCAAAAGTCCTTGGCGGAACAGTCGATTTCCGCCAGTCGAACCATGAGGGCGTGCTGGTCGACTGGATCCAGGAGGCCCGCACGGCGGCGGATGGCATCGTCATCAATGCCGGCAGTCTCTCCTACACCTCCATCGCCCTGCTCGACGCGCTGTCAGCGGTAAAAAGGCCGACGTTTCAAGTACATGTCAGCAATGTGTTCACGCGCGAGCCCTTCCGCCATCATGCCCCGCTGGCGGCGGCGGTAACGGGATGCATTATCGGCCTCGGCTCGAGCGGCTATGGCGTCGCCGTGGAAGCGTTGATCGCGCATATCCGGCGGAGATAAATCCTGTAATATCAGTGTTATACGCCTATATTCCGCTGACGGCGCCGGAGATCAGGTTGGCGCCGTAGAGCGCCTCAAGATTGAGACCGGCCCCTTCGCGTACCGGCACCATAGAGGCGATCAGCCGTTGCATCTCTGCCTCCGCCGCCCGCCGCGCCGCTTCCGCTTCCGCTACGCTCACCGCCCTGAAGCGCAGGGTCGCGCCCGGCAGCAATCGGCCGGCACGCGGCAGGTCGGCGGAGATGATGGTGGCGATTTTGGCATAGCCGCCAATGGTTTGGTGGTCGGCCAGCAGCAGGATCGGCAGGCCCGAGCCCGGCACCTGAACGGCGCCGGTGACGATGCCATCGGAGGCGATATCGGCGCCGCCACGGAACGTCAGCGGCGTCCCGTCGAGCCGCATTCCCATGCGGTCCGCCTCGCGCGAGACGCGGTAGGGGGTATGGAAGAAAGCCTCCAGCGCCGCCTCGGTGAAGGCGTCCGCCTGCGGGCCCGGCACGGCGCGCAGCGTCACCTCGGTCTCGGCCACGGGCGGGGAGGGCAGGGCAAGGCAGGGGCCCAAGTCTCTGACATTGCTTAGGTTCAACCGATCTCCTGCCGCCAGGGAGCGCCCTTCATGGCCACCGAAACCGCCCTTGAGATCGGTTGACCGCGAGCCGAGGACGGGCGGCACGTCTATCCCGCCGGCAAAGGCAAGCACCGCGCAGCCGGATCCGGCAAGCGCGCCGATCCGCACCCGCGCGCCCTCCGGCACATCGATCGCCCGCCACGCGCCGTAGCGCTGCGTTTCGCCGCCAATCGTCACCTCTGTGTCGGCCGATGCTCCAGCCAGCGCCATCCGCAATGGTCCGCCGGAGACCTCAAATGCCGGGCCAAGCAGGCGAATTTCCAGCGCTGCCGCCCCGGTCGCATTGCCCACCAGCGCATTGGCGAGCCGTAGAGCCATGCTGTCGAGCGCGCCGCATACCGGAACACCATAGGCCTGGAAACCGATGCGGCCGAGGTCCTGCACCGTGCTCTGCAGGCCGGGCTGGAGGATGCGAAAGTGGCGGGTCACGTGGAAAGCCCTTCGGTGTCAGGGACATAGCGTCCCTGCGCCACCGCCTCGGCGATGGCGGCATGGGCGTCGGCATCCACCGGCACGAACCGCACCGCGTCGCCCGGCGCGAACAGGGTCGGCGGCGCCTTGCCGGGGTCGAAGAAGCGCAGCGGCGTATGGCCGATGAGATGCCAGCCGCCCGGCGATTCCACGGGATAGATGCCCGTCATGCGCTGGGCGATGGCGACCGAGCCCGCCGGTACACGCACGCGCGGATTCGTCCGTCGCGGCAGGTCGAGCGATGCCGGCAGGTCACCGAGATAGGCGAAGCCGGGCAGGAAGCCCTGCGCATAGACCCGGTAGAGCGTGCCGGCATGAAGGGCGATCACCTCCGCTTCGCTCAGCCCGGTCGCCGCCGCGACCTCGGCGAGGTCCGCCCCGCTCGCGCCGCCATAGAGCGCCGGTATCCGCCAGATGCGGCCGGCACCGGTGCTTGTCGCCCCGTCCAGTTCAAGGTCGCCAATAAGCTGTTGCAAAGTCTCCGCATTTGTCGTGAGCGGGTCGTAATGCACCAGCAGTGAGCGGAAGCTGGGAACGGTCTCCACCAGCCCTTCCGGCGGGGCGGCGGCCAAGAGCGTGGCGGTGCGGTGGACGAGCGCGTTGATCGCGGGGTCGATGCGCTCCCCGAACTCGACCGCGAAGGCGGTGTCGCCGGCCGGCAGGAAGCGTGCCCGCGCACCCAGCCGCCGTACCCTCATCGCCGTGCCGTCCCCCATTGGTGCCTCCGCCGCGTTCCGCCCTGAAAGGCTCTGTCGTATAAGGACTTCAACGCGCCGGCATCAGCCCTGTGGAGCTTCCGTGACAAAACGCATCAACATCAATGCCGATCTCGGCGAGGGCTACGGGCATTACGCCATCGGCAATGACGACGCGATCCTTGAGATCGTCAAGAGCGTGAACGTCGCCTGCGGCCTGCATGCCGGCGACGCGACGATCATGCGCGATGTGTGCCTGAAGGCGAAGGCGAACGGCGTCTCCGTGGGCGCGCATCCCGGCTTCAACGACCTCTGGGGTTTCGGACGCCGGCAGATCCGCATGAGTGCGGACGATCTCGAATATCTCGTCGCCTATCAGCTTGGCGCCTTGGCCGGCATGGCGGCCTATGCGGGGATGAAGGTCACGCATGTGAAGCCGCATGGCGCGCTCAACAATATGTGCGCGGTGGAGCGGGACTATGCCCGCGCCGTCGCCCGCGCCATCAAGGTGGTCGACCCCTCGCTCTATTATCTCGCTTTGTCCGGCACGGAGATGGAGAGAGCGGCGGTCGATCTCGATGTGCCGGTGGCGCGCGAAGCCTTCATTGACCGGCTCTATGAGGATGACGGCAACCTGCGCGCGCGCGCCCATGGGGATGCGATGATCCGCGATCCCGCCGTCGCGGCGGAGCGTGCCGTGCGCATGGTGCTGGAGGGCGAGATCGTCTCGGTCAACGGCAGGCGCATGCCGACCCGCTTCGATTCGCTCTGCCTCCACGGCGATGAGCCTTCCGCTCTCGCTGTCGCCACGGCCTGCTGCGAGGCCCTGCGTGCGGCCGGGGTCGAACTGGTGACGCTGCCGGAGATGATGCGGGCCGAGTGACACCCAATCGACGTGGCAAAGGCCGGGCGCGCCGCCGCTATGCGGCTTCCGGCCCGGCCCCCTGAAGGCGTCGAGGAAGGCCGGCGCGGGAGCGCCGGCCTTCCTCGTTAGTGCGCGCCAAGCGCGTTCTTGCGGGTCTTCCACAGCGAGAAGACGATGCCGCCGGCAATCATCGCCACCGTCACGCCGAGCGAGATCGCCGGGTCGAGCTTGCCGTAATAGTAGTTCCAGAAGATCTTGCCGCCGATGAATACCAGCACGAGCGCCAGAGCGTATTTGAGGTATTCGAAGCGGTGCACCATGGCGGCCAGAGCGAAGTAGAGCGCGCGCAGGCCGAGGATCGCCATGATGTTGGCGGTGAAGACGATGTAGGTGTCGGTGGTGATGGCGAAGATCGCCGGCACCGAGTCGACCGCGAAGATCAGGTCGGCGATGTTGATGACCACCAGCGCCAGGAACAGCGGCGTCACCCACAGCACCATCTTGCCCGTCACCGGGTGCGGCTGGCGCACGATGAAGCGCTGGCCGTGCAGCTGCGGGGTCACGCGCAGCACGCGGGAGAGCAGGCGCACCAGCGGGTTCTTGGAGATGTCCTGTTCGCCTTCCTTGACGATCAGCATCTTGATGCCGGTGCCGATGAGGAACGCGCCGAACAGCAGCAGCACCCAGTCATATTCCTGCACCAGAGCCGCGCCGACGCCGATCATCAGGCCACGCAGCACGAGCACCGCAATGATACCCCAGACGAGGGCGCGGTACTGATAGATGCGGGGAATGGCGAAATAGCTGAAGATCAGCGAGATGACGAAGACATTGTCGATCGACAGCGCCTTCTCGATCGCATAGCCGGTGAAATACTGCATGCTGGCGTCGGCGCCGCGGGAATACCACACCCAGCCGCCGAACAGCACGGCGACGAGGATATAGAACAGCGAAAGCCTCAGGCTCTCGGCAATGCCGAGTTCCTTCTCGCCCTTGTTCAGCACGCCGAGATCGAAGGCGAGCAGGATGAAGACGACGGCGAGGAAGCTCAGCCAGAGCCAGGCGGGCGTGCCGACGATGTCGGCGGTGATCAGCGCAATCAATGTGTCCATGGGGTCCTCGGTTCAGGCTCCACGGCGCGCGACGGCACGCCGAGCTGCGGCGCCGGGGAAGGCGACGCAGCTCGTTCGTGCGGACATGCGGGGAGCATGGGTGGATTGAGGGCCGACATGGCGGCGGTGCCGTCAGAGGGACCCGGACCTCAGCTGGGGCGAAAGGGAAGGTCAGCGCAGGCGCGGGAGGGCCAGATCGGTGAAGCGCCCGGGGCGGCGCGTGGCCCGCACCTCGGCCCTCTCGCGCCCTTCGCGGCGCAGATAGTCGATCTGGGCGAGAATCTGGCGCTTGATGCGCTTGAGCGCCATCAGGCGTTCGCCATCCGGCTTCTCCCGGCGACGCTCCGCCGCGAGTTCGACATCGAGCAATTGGCTCCGGGTCGTCAACGACTTGAGGAACTGGTCCACGTCAACCTCCTTTCAACGGGGACAAGATGGCGTGGACGCGACCATAGTTCCAATGCATAGTCTTAATAGTATCGATAGCCAGGAGCTATGAGGCTTGGCCTTCCGTCCGACCCATCGCCAGTTGGAATATGCCGTGGCCCTCGCCGAGACCGGTCATTTCGGCGCGGCGGCGCGTCGCTGCCATGTCTCGCAACCCACGCTTTCCGTGCAGATCGCCCAGTTGGAAGCGCAGCTCGGCACCCCGCTGTTCGACCGCACGCCCGGCCGGGTGCAGCCCACCGCCATCGGGATGCGGGTGATCGAGGCGGCGCGCTCCGTGCTGCTGACGCTGGATGACATTGTGGCGGTGGCGGCGAGCGGGGCGCGAAATCTCGGCGGGCTGATCCGGCTCGGCGTGGCCCCGACCTTCGGCCCCTATTTCCTGCCGCATCTGCTCTCGCCCCTGCACGCCCGTTTCCCGTCGCTGCAGATCTACATCAAGGAGGAGCGCCCGGCGGCGATCCTGCGCGAGGTGGTGTCGGGCGCGCTCGACTGCGGCCTGGGGCCGGCGCCGGATTCCGGCCACGCCGTTACCTTCCGCCGGCTGTGCCGTGAAACCATTTTTCTCGGCGTGCCGAAGGATCATCCGCTCGCCGCGCTCGGCCATGTCGATCCACAGGCGCTGCGCGGCGAGAGGCTCCTCACCCTGGGGCGTGGGCATCATCTGTTCGAGCGCACGCGCCAACTCGCGGCGGCCTGCGGGGCCGAGATGCGGGAGGATTATGAGGGCACCAGCCTCGACGCGCTGCGCCAGATGGTGCTGATGGGCATGGGAATGTCGCTGTTTCCCGAGCTTTACGCCCGCTCGGAATTCCGCATGGAGGACGACATCGCCCTGCTTACCCTCGATGGCTGGCCGGCCAGCCGGGAGATGGGCTATTTCTGGCGTGCCGGTAACGGGCGGGCGGCACAGTTCGAGGAACTGGCGCGCGAGAGCGAGGCGACCTGCGCCACGCTCGGTCTCGGTTCCCGGTGAGCCCCGCTCAGCCGGCCTCGCCCGCCTCGATCCGGCGTGTCTTCAGCGAGGCGCGCAGCAGCGCGGCGATGAACACAACGCTCATAAGCAGCACGATGGTCGGCGCCGGGGCGCTGTCGAGGAAGAAGGAGAGATAGACGCCCAGCAGCGAGGCGATCACCGCCACCGCCAGCGCCGCCGCCAGCATGGCGCCGAAGGTGCGGGTGAGGAGAAAGGCGATGGCTCCCGGCGCGATCAGCATGGCGATGGCGAGGATCAGCCCGACGGCGGTGAGCGCGCCGACAATGGTGAGCGAGATGAGGCACAAAAGGCCGTAATGCAGCCACCCGACCGGCAACCCGACGGCGCGCGCCTGCACGGGATCGAAGGCGTGCAGCAGGAAGTCGCGCCACTTCAGCGCGATTACGGCCGCCACCACGGCGGCCACCAGCGCCGTCTCGCCAATATCGCGCCAGGAAACGCCGAGCATGTCGCCGAACAGGATATGGTCGAGATGCACCTCGGACTGGATCTTCACATAGAGCACCAATCCGACGCCGAACATGCCGGAGAACACGATGCCCATCACCGTGTCCTGCTTGATGCGGCTATTGTCCTTGAGATAGCCGGTCGCCACCGCGCAGAACATGCCGGCGGCGAAGGCGCCGAGCGCCAGCGGCAGGCCGACGATATAGGCCAGCACTACGCCGGGGAAAACGGCATGGGAAATGGCGTCGCCCATCAGCGACCAGCCCTTCAGCACCAGGAAGCAGGACAGCAGCGCCATCGGCACCGCCACGAGCCCGGAGATGACGAGCGCGTTGACCATGAAGTCGAACTGGAACGGGGTGAGCAGCGTCTCGATCATGTGGACGCCTCCGAACTCATGGCTTCCGCCGCCCGCCGCCGCGCGGCCAGCATGCCGTGCTTGGGCGCGAAGACGAAGGCGGCGAGGAAAACCGCCGTCTGCAGAACCACGATGATGCCGCCGGTGGCGCCGTCGAGGAAATAGCTGGCATAGGCGCCGAGAAAGCTGGTGCCGGCGCCGATGACGACGGCGATCGCCAGCAGGCGGGGGAAACGGTCGGCCAGCAGATAGGCGGTGGCGCCGGGCGTCACGACCAGGCAGATGACAAGGAAGGCACCCACGGTCTGCAGCGCAGCGACGGTGGACGCCGCCAGCAGGGTGAAGAACAGGATCTTGAGCGCCGTGGGCTTGAGGCCGATAGAGCGCGCATGCGCCTCATCGAAGAACACCGCCATCAGGTCGCGCCACTTCACCAAGAGGATGGCCAGCGAGAGCGTGCCGATGATCGCCAATTGCAGCGTGTCCTCCGGCGTGATGGTGAGGATGTTGCCGAGCACGATGGTCTGGATGTTCACCGAGGTCGGCGACAGCGAGACCATGAACAGGCCCAGCGCGAAGAAGGAGGAGAAGATCAGCCCGATGATGGCGTCCTCCCGCAGCTTGGTGCGCTGGTTGAGGAACAGCATCGCCGCCGCCGCCAGCCCGCCGGAAAAGAAGGCGCCGATGGCGAAGGGCAGGCCGAGCATATAGGCGCCGGCGACGCCGGGCACGATGGCGTGGGACAGCGCGTCGCCGATCAGCGACCAGCCCTTGAGCATGAGATAGCAGGAGAGGAACGCGCAAACCGCGCCGACAAGGGCCGAGACCCACATGGCGTTGCGCATGTATTCGTAACCGAAGGGTTCCGCCAGCAGGGCGATCACGGGGCGTTCTCCCGCGTGCGGGGCGCGCATTCGCCCTTCTCGCCGTAAAACACCAGCGGGCGCTCGTCGTCCGTCAGCACGGCGAGCTGGCGGCTGTCGTCGTCCGCGTGCAGCCCCGCGCCGCTCAGCACGAAATGGCGCAGCACGCCGCCGAAGGTCTTCTCCAGATTGGCCTCGGTGAAGGTCTCGGCCGTCGGGCCATAGGCGAGCACGGTGCCTTTCACCAGCACGGTGCGGTCGCAGAATTCCGGCACGCTGCCGAGGTTGTGGGTCGAGACCAGCATCACCCGCCCCTCGTCGCGCAGCGCGCGCAGCAAGGCGATGATCGCCTCCTCGGTCTTCACGTCGACCCCGGTGAAGGGTTCGTCGAGCAGGATCACCTTGGCGTCCTGCGCCAGTGCGCGGGCGAGGAAGACGCGCTTCTTCTGCCCGCCGGAGAGTTCGCCGATCTGCCGCTTGCGGAACTCGCTCATATTGACGCGGGCCAGCGCGTCCGTGACCGCCGCCCGGTCGGCGGCGCGGGGAATGCGCATGAAGCCCATATGGCCGTAGCGGCCCATCATCACCACGTCTTCCACCAGCACGGGGAAGTTCCAGTCCACTTCCTCGCTCTGCGGCACATAGGCGACGAGGTTGCGCTTCAGCGCCTCGGCCACACTGGCGCCGAGAATGCGGATCTCACCCGAGGCAAGGCGCACGAAGCCCATGATCGCCTTGAACAGGGTCGACTTGCCCGAGCCATTGACCCCCACCAGCGCGGTGATGGTGCCGGTGGGGATGGTGAAGCTGGCGTCGCGCAGGGCGGTGTGGCCGTTGCGATAGGTCACCGAGACGTGGCGGACGGCGAGCCCCTCGCCGGCGCTGGATAAGGCAAGCGGGGCATTCATTGCGACAACCCCTTGGCGAGGCCCTTTTCCAGCGTGCCCGTGGTGACGGTGAGAAGGTCGATATAGGTCGGCACCGGGCCGTCCGCCTCGCTCAGCGAATCCACATAGAGCACGCCGCCATAGAGCGCGCCGGTCTCCCGCGCCACCTGCTGCGCCGGCTTGTCGGAAACGGTGCTTTCGCTGAACACGGCGGGAATCTTGTTGGCGCGCACGGCGTCGATCACCTTGCGCACCTGCTGCGGCGTGCCCTGCTGGTCGGCGTTGATCGGCCAGAGATAAAGCTCCTTCAGCCCGAAATCCCGCGCGAGATAGGAGAAGGCGCCCTCGCTCGACACCAGCCAGCGCTTGTCGGCGGGAATGGCGTCGAGCTCGGCGCGGATCGGCGCGACGGCGGCCTCGATCTTCGCCTTGTAGGCGCTCGCATTGGCCGCGTAGGTCGCGGCATTCGCGGGGTCGTATTTCATGAAGGCGTCGCGGATATTGTCGACATAGATCAGCGCATTGGTGGGCGACATCCAGGCATGGGGGTTCGGCTTGCCGCTATAGGGCCCCTGCGAGATGCTGATCGGATCGACGCCGGCGGAGACGACGACGCTGGGCACACCCTTGAGATTACGGAAGAACTTCTCGAACCAGAGTTCGAGGTTCAGCCCGTTCCAGAGGATCAGCTGGGCGCCCTGCGCGCGCTGTATGTCGCCGGGCGTGGGGGCGTAGTTATGAATTTCGGCGCCCGGTTTGGTGATGGATTCCACCACCGCCGCGTCGCCGGCCACGTTGCGCGCCATGTCGGCGATGACGGTGAAGGTGGTCACCGCCTTGAATTTCGGCGCCGCCGGCGCGCTTTCCTGCGCTGCCAGGCCAGTCATACCGGAGGCAACGATACCGGCCGCCACCAGGCTCCGCAGAACCGCCCGTCTCGACCCGTGCCACATGCCCGTCTCCTCTTGCGAATGAGTTGCAAGATCATATTAGGGCGCGAATCGGAATATGCAACTGCGAATGAGTTGCAGAAATGGGGGCCCGACGGACAAGGGCATCAGGATCGCAGCAGTGTGATTTCCGGTGACACGTTCCGCTGTCATGATCGCAGCGAGCCACATCATCGTTTGAAGTGGAACGATTGGCGGGGCCCCTTCGAGGCATGAAGATCTGGACTGCCGGAACCGCGAACCCGGCTGCTCGGTTAGTTCGCGGGAGGATCATCCATGAGCCACATTCGCTACGAGATCGTCGAGCATGACGGGGGCTGGGCCTACAAGCTCGGCGACGTGTTCTCGGAAACCCATCCGACCCATGAGTCGGCCCTCGCCGCCGCGCGCGATGCCGCAGCACGGCAGTCGATCTCCGGCGAAACCCGGCCCATCGCCTATCAGGACCGCAGCGGGCGCTGGCATGAGGAGGTCGCACAGGGCGGCGATCGCCCCGAGGTGGAAGTCGAGGATACCGCCAAGGATGCCCCGCGCGTCTGAGCCGTGATCGTGGCGGCGGTCCCGCCGCTCGGCTCGCTGCGGAACGGCTTTCCCCTGCACCGCCGCCCGGCCGCGTAAATCTGCCGCACCGCACAAATCCGGGAACCCTTGGCGCCGTTGGCACTTGTCTCGGCGGGAAGGGCGTGCCGCCCTGGAACGCGCGAGGTCAGGCATGCATCGACGTCACCTGTTGCTGGGAATGGGGCTCCTGGCGATGGCGCCGGTGCCGTTCGCCCGCCTCGGCATCAGCGAAGCGTTGTCGGATGAGGAGGACCAGGTCGCGCCATTCGACGCGCAGACCGTCCGACAGCTGGCGCGCGAGATGGCGGCCAAGCCTTATCGGCCCGCTGATGGCCGGTTGCCCCGTCCGCTCGACACTCTCAGCTATGATGATTACCGCAACATCCGCTTCAATGCCGAGCGGACGCTGTGGCGCACGGAGAGCACGGGCTTTCAGGCCCAGCTCTTTCACCGCGGCTTCCTGTTCCGCGACCGTGTGGATGTGTACCAGGTGGCCGACGGCAAGGCGCACCGCATTCCCTACGACCCCGGCCTGTTCCGCTTCGAGCACGGCGTGCCGCAGCCGCCGGACCGGGCCGATCTCGGTTTCTCCGGCTTCCGCCTGCACGGGCCGATCAACCGCCCGGATTATTTCGACGAGATCGCCGCCTTTCAGGGCGCCAGCTATTTCCGCGCCGTCGGCAAGGGGCAGGTCTATGGCTCTTCGGCGCGCGGGCTGGCGGTGAAGACCGGCGATGCCGGTGGCGAAGAGTTTCCCGCGTTCCGTGCCTTCTGGCTGGAAAGGCCGCGCCCCGGCGTCGACTCGCTGGTGATCCACGCCCTGCTTGATAGCCCCAGCGCGACGGCCGCGCACCGCTTCACCATCCGCCCCGGCGACGAGACGCTGATGTCGGTGGAGATGACGGTTTATCCGCGCGTCGACATTGATCAGGTCGGCATCGGCGCGCTCACCAGCATGTTCATGTTCGGCCCCAATGACCGCGATGGCATCGATGATTTCCGCCCCATGGTGTGCGACGCCAACGGCCTCGCCATCGCCACCGGCAGCGGCGAGCGGCTCTGGCGGCCGCTCTCCAATCCGCAGCGGCTGCAGATTTCCTCCTTCGCCGTTTCCGATCTCCGGGGCTTCGGCCTCATGCAGCGCCAGCGCTCCTTCTTCGACTATCAGGACCTTGAAGCGCGCTATGAGCGCCGGCCGAGCGTCTGGGTCGAGCCGATCGGCGACTGGGGCGACGGCTCGGTGATGCTGATCGAGATACCCACGCCCGAAGAGGTGCACGACAACATCGTCGCCTTCTGGCGCCCGCGCGAGCCGCTGCGCAAGGGGCGGGAATACAGCACCACCTATCGCCTGCACTGGGGCTGGTCCGGCCCGGACCGTTCGGATGTCGGCCGGTTCGTCGCCACCCGGGTCGGCGGCAATAGCGACCGTCGTTTGTTCGTGCTCGACGTGGTCGGCGACAAGGTGAAGGAACTGCCAAGGGAGAATCTTGCCGCACGCGTCACCTCCGGCAGCGGCGAGGTTCGCGATGTGGTGCTGCAACAAAATCCCGAAACCGGCGGCTGGCGCATCTCCTTCGTGCTGGAACCGCGCGGCGCCACATTGGCCGAACTGCGCGCCGATCTTGTGCACGGCGAGGAGCGTCTGGCCGAGACCTGGGTCTATCGGTGGACGGCGTGAACCGGCCCGCCTCGCGCGCGATGCCATGCCGCACCGGCGTCGGCGCGGATGCCGCCCCGGCATTGCCGCCGGAATCGCCGCTGGCCATGCCGGTCCAGCCGCTCGGGCGGGTGCCGCGCGCGCCAGCGCCGGGACCGCGCACAGCGGCACTGTTTCTGCGCCGTGCCTTCGTCCTCGGTGGCGCGGGGGCGCTGACCGTGCTGGCGGCGCATGAGATGTATCTCGTGCTGGATGTCGGCGGCGTCACCCTGCTTGAATATCTCGTGCTCTGCCTGTTCGTGCTGCTGTTCGCCTGGATCGGCTTTGCCTTCACCAATGCGGTGCTTGGCCTCTCCAGCCTCCTGCGTCGCGCGGACGGATCTCTCGGCATTGCCCCTGAGGGGCCGCTGCCAGCCCTCAGCGCGCGTCATGCGCTGTTGCTGCCCATCTATAATGAGGAGCCCAGCCGCGTGCTGGCCGGGCTGGAAGCGACCTGTGAATCGCTCGGCGCCACCGGGGCAGGGGCGCAATTCGACGTGTTCATCCTCAGCGATACGACCGATCCCGATGTCTGGGTCGCCGAGGAAGCCGGCTTTCTGGCGCTGCGTGCCCGATGGGGCCTCGACGGTGGCCTGTTCTACCGCCGCCGCCCCCGCAACACCGGCCGCAAGGCCGGCAATATCGCGGAATGGGTGACGCGCTTCGGTGGCGCCTATGAGAGCTTTCTCATTCTCGACGCCGATAGCGTGATGACCGGCGCGTGCATCCTGCGCCTCGCCGCCGCGATGGAGGCCAACCCGCGCGTGGGGCTGATCCAGACCCTGCCGGTCATCGTCGGTGGACGAACCCTGTTCGCCCGGCTGCAGCAATTCGCCGGGAGGCTTTACGGCCCGCTCATCGCCCATGGACTCGCCAGCTGGAGCGGGCCGGAGAGCAATTACTGGGGCCATAACGCCATGATCCGTACCCGCGCCTTCGCCGATGGCGCGGGCCTGCCGGAACTCAAGGGGCCCAAGCCCTTCGGTGGCCATATCCTCAGCCATGATTTCATCGAGGCGGCGCTGATGCGCCGGCGCGGCTGGGGCATGCACATGGTGCCCTGGCTGGAAGGCTCTTATGAAGAGGGTCCGCCGACGCTGACCGATCTCGCGGTGCGCGACCGGCGCTGGTGCCAGGGCAATCTCCAGCACATCGCCGTGCTGCCGGCGCGTGGGCTGCACCCGGTGAGCCGGCTGCACCTTCTTACCGGCATCGGCTCCTATCTCACCGCGCCGCTGTGGCTGGTGATGCTGCTGGCGGGGCTGGCCACGGCCCTGCAGGCGCGTTTCGTGCCGCCCGACTATTTTCCGTCCGGCTTCTCGCTGTTTCCGGCGTGGCCGGCGCAGGATCCGGTGCGGGCTGTTCAGGTGTTCATCGGCACCATGGCGGTGCTGCTGCTGCCGAAACTGTTCGCCTATGGCGCTCTCGTCGCTTCCCGCACCGACCGGCGGGGCTTCGGTGGCGGGGCGCTCACTTTGGCCAGTGTGCTGACGGAGACGCTGATCTCCGGCCTTCTTGCGCCTGTGACCATGTTCACCCAGTCCATGGCGGTGATGGGCATCCTGGCCGGGCGCGACGGCGGCTGGCAGCCGCAGCGCCGCGACGATGACCGCATCGACACAGCCTCGGTGGCGCGGTTCTTCCTGCCGCATACGCTGGCGGGGTGGTTGCTTGGCGCCGCCGCGCTCAGCATCTCGCTGCCGCTGTTTCTCTGGATGACTCCCGTCGTGCTCGGCCTCGCTCTCGCCATTCCGCTGGTGCTGTGGACCGGTGGTCCGCGGGCGTCTCTGGCGGCTTTGTTCCGCACGCCTGAAGAGCGCGAGCCGCCGCCTGTGCTGCGGCGGGCGCGGGAGCTGCGGCAGGCCGCCACGCCCGCCGCTCCAACGGAAGCCGTTGCCCGTCTCGCGACCGCGCCGGAGCTGCTGGCTTTCCACCGGGCCCAACTCACCGATGGCGAGAGGCGGCGTGGCGACTACACGCCGGAACGGCTGATCGCCTTGGCGAAGATCGCGGATGCGGAAAGCCTTGAAGCCGCGCTCGCGGCGCTTACCCCGCGCGAAAAAGCGGCGGCGCTTGGCGATTTCCGCGCGCTCGACGCGTTTCTGGCCTTGGCTGGCAGCCCCGGCCTGCGGGCCGGCGCCGTGCTTTAAAGCGGGCTCTTGCGGTCGACCTTCTCTTCGGGAAGTTCGATATCCTTCGCCTGCCGGCGGCGCTTCGACTGGTTCATGGCATAGGCGAGGGCGCCGAGCAGCAGCAGCACGCCGATTCCGAACATGATCTCCATTGCAGAACCTTTCCGGTGAGGTGAAGCGGCGCCGGAACGACCGGCGCGCGCCGCTCTGTCAGCCTTCGGCCGGTGACGGCCGGGCGGTGTCCTCGACGCCGAGCATGCTGCCGCCCGCGCCCGGCACCGTGATCGTCACGTCATAGCCGTCGCGAATGGCGTTGGTGGCGGCGGCGACCGCCGCCTCGAAGGCGGCTTCCTTGCTGGCATAGGCCATTCCCGCCTCGCCGTCGGTTTCGACCCGCCACGCGCCCTCGCTGCCGCGCAGGACATAGGTGGCGGAGCCCGTGGCATCTTGCGTCTGCATCGCGCTCTCCTCCGTCAGTGTGGGTCAGATCATCGGCGCGCCGCCGGTCACCGCGATGGTGGCGCCGGAGACGTAGCTGGACAGCGGATCAGCCAGCATCACATAGGCGGTGGCGAGCTCCGCCGGCTGGCCCGGGCGCTTCATCGGCACCTGCTCGCCGAACGCCGCCACCTTCTCCGCCGGCATGGTGGCGGGGATGAGCGGTGTCCAGATCGGCCCCGGCGCTACCGCATTGGCGCGGATGCCTTTTTCCGCCAGCAACTGGGCGAGCCCGGCGGTGAAATTCTGGATCGCGCCCTTGGTAGTGGCATAGGCCAACAGGCTGGGATTCGGCTTGTCGGAATTGATCGACGCGGTGTTGATGATGGCGCTGCCGGGCTTCATGTGCGGCACCGCCGCCTTGGTGAGATAGAACATCGCGTGGATGTTGACCTTGAAGGTCAGGTCCCATTCCTCGTCGGGAATCTCGGTGATGTCGTCGAAGGTCGCCTGATGCGCGGCATTGTTGACGAGGATGTCGATACGGCCGAAGGCCTCGACCGCCCCGTCCACCAGCGCGCGGCAATGGTCGGCATGCTGGATGTCGCCCGGCACCAGCACCGCCTGCCGGCCCGCCTCGCGCACCAAGGCGGCGGTCGCCTCGGCGTCCTCATGCTCATCGAGATAGGAGATCAGCACATCCGCGCCTTCGCGGGCATAGGCAAGCGCGACGGCGCGGCCGATGCCGCTGTCGGCGCCGGTGATGAGCGCCTTCATCCCCTCCAGCCGGCCCGAGCCCTTATAGCTCTCCTCGCCATGGTCGGGGCGCGGCGACATCGCCTCGGTTCGGCCGGGCATGGGCTGCTGCTGTTCCTTGAACGGCGGGCGCGGGTGATCGAGCATGGACGGCTCCTCCTGCTGTCATCGGTGATGAGTGGTTTGAGGGCCAACGAAGGCGGGCCGCGTTGGTTCCGGGGCGGGCAGCGGAACCGGGGGCGGGGCGAAGGGCTTGGCAGGGGGCTTGGACAACCCCTTGCGAGCAAAGGCCCATGTCTGCGACACGCGCGCCTGAAAAGCCCGGTGCCGGCCCCACCCGCCCTCGCGCGGCGATCCGCATCGGCGTCTCCGGCTGGACCTATGCTCCCTGGCGCGGCCATTTCTACCCCAAGGGCCTGACCCAGGCGCGCGAGCTCTCCTATGCCGCGCGCCAGTTCCCGGCGTTGGAGATCAACGGCACCTTCTATGGCCTCCAGCGGCCGGAGGTGTTCGAGCGGTGGGCGCAGGCGACGCCGGACGTTTTCGTCTTCGCGGTGAAGGGCTCGCGCTTCATCACCCACACCAAGCGCCTGCGCGACGTGCGCCTGCCGCTGGCGAACTTCCTCGCCTCCGGCCTGCTCAATCTCGGCGCGAAGATGGGGCCGCTGCTGTGGCAATTGCCGCCGACGCTGCGCTTTGATCCCGCCCTGATCGGCGACTTCCTCGCCCGACTGCCGAAGGACACCGCCGCCGCCGCCCGGCTTGCCAGCCAGCATGATGCACGGGTCGACGGCCGCGCCGTCGTCCATACCGACGCGGCGCGCCCGCTGCGCCATGCGGTGGAAATCCGCCATGAGAGCTTCCGCACGCCGGCCTTTGTCGATCTGCTGCGCGAACATGGTGTCGCTCTCGTCTGCGCCGACACGGCCAAGTGGCCGCGGCTGATGGATCTCACCGCCGAGTTTGCCTATTGCCGCCTGCACGGATCGGCCGAGCTCTATCGCTCGCGCTATCCTGACGACGAACTCGCCCTGTGGGCGCGGCGCATCGCTGCCTGGGCCGAGGGGAAGGCGGCACCGGACGGTGATTTCGCCGGGGCGCCGACACAGGACCGCCGCCGCCGCGAGGTGTTCGTGTTCTTCGACAACACCGACAAGCGGCACGCGCCCGAGGATGCCCGCCGCCTCATGGAGATGCTGGGCCTGCGCTTGGAGGCGGGGGAGGAGCCTGCGGGCTGAGCGGCCCCTGCGGCCGCCTTGGTGGGAACCTCGGGGGGAGGGCGGACGTTCGCTCCCTGACGGGCCTGGGGGCGACGACACTGCAAGGAGACATTCCCATGGCGAAAATCGCCGAAGCGCGCATCCTCATCATTTCCGCCAACGGTTTCGAACAGTCGGAACTGATGGTGCCGCGCGACGAATTGCGCGCCGCCGGCGCCCGTGTCGAAGTGGCGAGCCCGGACGGCAAGACCATTCGCGGCTGGAAGGGTGAGGATTGGGGCGAGAGCGTCGAGGCCGACACCGCGCTCGGAGCGGTGAAGCCGCAGGACTATGACGCGCTCGTCATTCCCGGCGGCCAGATCAACCCGGACCTGTTGCGGGTCAACAAGGAGGCGATGGCGATCGTCCGCGCCTTCCTCGACAGCGGCAAGGTGGTGGCCGCCATCTGCCACGGCCCGTGGCTGCTGGTGGAAGCCGACGCCGTGCGCGGGCGCACCGTGACCTCCTACGCCTCGATCCGCACCGATGTGAAGAATGCCGGCGGCAACTGGGTCGACCGCGAGGTGGCGGTGGACAAGGGCATCATCACCAGCCGCTCCCCCGCCGATCTCAAGGCCTTCGTCGCCAAGATCATCGAGGAGATCGGCGAGGGCCGGCACGAACGCAAGGTGGCGTGACCTTGCCCGGATGAGGATCGACAGGCGGGCGCTGCGGCGCCCGCTTTGCTGTGTGGGGAGGCGGAACGCGCGGGCGCAAGCGGCGTTAGTCGCCAGGCACCGCACCCTTTTTGGGCAGAGAGGCAGGCATGGCTGCGCGCGCGACATGGAAAGGTTATCTCCGGCTTGGCGAACTGGTGTGCGGCGTCGGGCTCTACACGGCGGTGAGCGCCAGCGACCGGGTGAGCCTGCACATGGTCAACCGCAAGACCGGCAACCGCCTCTCCCGCCGCTTCGTCGATTCGGACACCGGCGAGGTGGTCGAGCGCGATGAGCAGGTGAAGGGTTACGAGGTCGATTCCGGCGATTTCGTCGTGCTGGAACCGGACGAGATCGCCGAGGTGACGCCGAAGGGGGACAAGGCGCTGACCATTGAGAGCTTCCTGCCCTGCCATGAGGTCGACGACCTCTATTTCGACCGTCCCTATTATCTGCGCCCGGTCGACGGCGCCTCCGAAGCCAGCTTCGCGGTCATTCGCGAGGGGCTGCGGAAGAAGAAGGTGGCGGCGGTCGCCAGCGCCGTGCTGTTCCGCCGCCCGCGCAGCCTGCTGATCCGCGCCTATGACGAGGGCATCATCGCCACCACGCTGCATTACGATTACGAGGTGCGTTCGGCCGAAGAGGCGTTCGAGGACATCGCCGAGATCAAGATGGAGCCGGAAATGCTCGATCTTGCCCGCCACATCATCGACACCAAGTCCGGCCGCTTCCAGCCCGAGACCTTCGACGACCGCTATGACGACGCGCTGGCCGAACTGGTGAAGGCGAAGATGGAGGGCCGCACGATCGCCCCGCCGAAGAAGCCGGCTGCCAAGGTGGTGAGCCTGCTCGACGCGCTGCGCGAGAGCGCGGGGCTTTCGGGTGACAACGCGCCCGCGGGCAAGAAGAGCGGCGCCGGAAAGGCCGCTGCAAAGGCCGAGCCGAAAAAGCGCGCCGCCCGCAAGACCACCCGCGCGCCCACCCGCAAGGCCGGGTGAGCATCATGGCGCTGGAGGTCTACCGCCGCAAGCGCGACTTCACCCGCACGCAGGAGCCGGAGGGCAGCGAAAGCGCCAGTGCCGGCCATGCCTATCTGATCCAGAAACATGCCGCCCGGCGCCTGCATTACGACCTTCGGCTGGAAATGGACGGCGTGCTCAAGAGCTGGGCCGTGACCAAGGGGCCGAGCCTGGTCCCGGGCGAGAAACGCCTCGCCGTGCATGTGGAAGACCACCCGCTCGACTATGGCAGCTTCGAGGGTACGATCCCCAAGGGCGAGTATGGCGGCGGCACCGTCATGCTGTGGGATACCGGCAGCTGGGAGCCGGTCGGCGATCCCGCGCGCGGCTACAACAAGGGCCATCTCGAATTCGCGCTGCACGGCGAGAAGCTCAACGGCCGCTGGCATCTGGTGCGGATGG
Source organism: Ancylobacter polymorphus (assembly GCF_030813495.1). Lineage (GTDB taxonomy): Bacteria > Pseudomonadota > Alphaproteobacteria > Rhizobiales > Xanthobacteraceae > Ancylobacter > Ancylobacter polymorphus. The sequence goes on from NZ_JAUSUI010000003.1 coordinate 208,941, forward strand.
GCAAGCGCCGGGGCGAGAAGGCGGACAATTGGCTGCTGATCAAGGCCGAGGACGCGGCCGCCCGGCCGGAAGGCGCGCCGGATATTCTTGAGGAAAGGCCGGACTCGGTGAAGACCGGCCGATCCCTCGACGCCATCGCCAAGGGCGAGGCGCCGGCCGATCCGCCCGGCGCTGCCGAGCCGAAGGCAAAGCCGCGAAAACCCTCCCACGCCCGCATCGCGTCCAAGCCTAAGGCGGCGCCCCACGCGAAGATTACCGTGGCGGCAGGGAGCCCAGCGCCGCCACCCGCCTTCGTCGAGCCGCAGCTGGCGACGCTGGTGGCCAAGGCACCGGTGGGCAAGAGCTGGATCCACGAGATCAAGTTCGACGGCTATCGGCTTCAGGCGCGGATCGACAAGAGCGCCAAGGGCAAGGGGCGGGTGAAGCTGCTCACTCGCTCCGGTCTCGACTGGAGCCCGCGTTTCGGCCCCGCTCTGGTGGCGGCGCTGGAGGCGCTGCCCGTTAAGGACGCGCTGATCGACGGCGAACTGGTGGTGGAGAACAGCGCCGGCGTGTCGAATTTCAGCCTGCTGCAGAAGGATCTCGCCGAGGGTCGCACCGACCGCTTCGTCTATTACGCCTTCGACCTGCTGCATCTCGACGGACGCGACCTCACTGGCGACCCGCTCAGGCGCCGCAAGGAGATGCTGGAACAGTTGCTGGCCGAGGCCGGGGACGGCCTGCGCTACAGCGAGCATCTGGCGGAGGATGGCGATGCCATGCTGCGCCATGCCTGCCGGCTCAGCCTGGAGGGGCTGGTATCGAAACGGGCGGACGCCCCCTATCGCCCCGGCCGCGGCAAGGAGTGGGTGAAGTCGAAATGCGCCTTCCGGCAGGAATTCGTCATTGGCGGCTTCACGCCTTCCACGGCGCAGAAAAATGCCATCGGCTCGCTCGTGCTTGGCGTCCATGAGGCCAGCAAGCTCGTTCCCGTCGGTCGGGTCGGCACCGGATTCTCGCGCGATCTGGCGCGCGACCTCCATGCCCGTTTGGCAAAGATTAGCCGCGACCGCAGCCCTTTTGCCCAGAAGCTGACGGCGGAGGAACGGCGCGGCCTCACCTTCGTCGTGCCCGAACTCGTGGCCGAGGTGGAGTTCCGCGGCTGGACCGGCGACCAGCATCTGCGCCACGCCGCCTTTCGCGGCTTGCGCGAGGACAAGCCGGCGCGCGAGATCGTCCGCGAGACCCCCGTGGAGGGCGAGGCCATGGCTGCGAAAAGCGACGCGCCGCGTTCGCGGGTGAAGCTGACCCATCCCGACCGCATCTACTGGCCGGCGGAGGGCATCACCAAGCAGGGCCTCGCCGATTACTACGCCGAGATCTGGCGCTTCATCGCCCCCTTCGTCGTCGCCCGGCCGCTGGCGCTGCTGCGCTGTCCGGATGGCATCGAGGGACAGGCCTTCTTTCAGAAGCATTCCTGGCGCGGCATGAACAAGGCAATCAAGGTCAGCAAGGACAAAGACGGCGAGGAGCTTCTGCATATTGACGATCTCGACGGGCTGATCGCCCTCGTCCAGTCTGGCGCGCTGGAAATCCATCCCTGGGGCGCGCCGCTCATCGATATCGAGCGGCCGGACCAGCTCATTTTCGATCTCGACCCCGGCGAGGCCGTGGGCTGGGACGGCGTGGCCGCTGGCGCACGCGAAATCCGCGCCCGGCTGGAGGCGCAGGGCCTGCCGGCCTTCGTCAAGACCTCCGGCGGCAAGGGTCTGCATGTGGTGGTGCCGCTGGAGCCGAAGGCCACCTGGGAGACCGCCAAGCCTTTCGCCAAGGCGCTGGCCGATGCCCTGGCCGCCGACGACCCCGACCGCTACATCGCGGTGGCCACCAAGGCCCGCCGCAAGGGGCGCATCTTCATAGATTACCTGCGCAACGGGCGCGGCGCCACGGCGGTAGCGGCCTATTGCCCGCGCGCGCGGCCCGGCGCCGGCGTTTCCATGCCGGTGGCGTGGGATGAACTCGATGCGCTCACCGGCGGCGCTCAGTTCACCCTCGCCGAGGCGCCGGCCCGGCTCGCCAATCTCGACATCGACCCCTGGGCCGATTTCCGCGCCGCGGCCGTGCCTCTTCCGGAGGTCCGCGCCGGCAAGGGCCGGGGGAGGAAAGCCTGATGGAAAGGCTGCCGCAAGCGCTCTGGCTGACGCCGGAGGAGATCGAGAACCTGCTGCGGCTGATGGCGGCCGCCGCCTGCGGCATGATCGTCGGTATCAACCGCGACCTGCGCGGCAAGCCGACAGGCATGCGCACGCTCGGGCTGGTGGGGCTTGGGGCGGCGCTCATCTCGCTGTCCGCCCTGCAGGTGGAGGGGATGGAAGGCCATCCGGACGCCACCAGCCGCGTCGTTCAGGGCATCGTGCAGGGCGTGATGACCGGCATCGGCTTTCTCGGCGCCGGCGTCGTGTTGCGCGACCGCACGCGGCTGGAAGTGCACGGGCTCACCACCGCGGCCGCCGTGTGGGTGACAGCGGCGCTCGGCGTCGCCTGCGCGATCGCCTCCTGGCATCTGGTGTTTCTGGCGCTGGCGACCACGATCGGGCTTCTCGTCACCATGCTGCCGCTGGAGCGGCTGGTGGAATCGCGCAGCCCGCCACCCCCGCGCCGCGCGCGCCCGCTCTCCGAGGAAGACGACGAACCCCCACGCTGACAGGCCTAGCGGGTCCGCTTGGCGCTGCCGCTGCCGCGCTCGGCGGCAAGGCTTTTCTTCAGCGCATCCATGATGTTGACGACATTGGTCGGCGTGTCTTCTTCGTCCGCTTCGGTGCGACGGCGCCGTGCCGGGCGCTTTTTCTTCTTCGATGCGATCAACTGCTTGAGATTGTCCTGCAGCGGGTCATGCACCAGCGCGGCATCCCAGCCTTGCGTGCGCTTGTCGATCAGCTTGCCCACCAGGGTGACGAGATCGCCATCGGCGTTTTCGTCGATGTCGTCGAAATAGCCCTCCGGCCGGCGCAGTTCGTCGGAATAATGCAATGTCCACAGCACGATGCCGCGCCCGCGCGGCTCCAGCATCACCGGGCGCTCGCGCCGGTGCAGCACCACGCGCGACAGCCCGACCTTGCCGGTGGCGACCATCGCCTCGCGGATCACGGCGAAAGCCTCCTCGCCGACGGGATCGTCCGGCATCAGGAAATGCGGGGTATCGTACCAGATCCACTCCACGGTATCGGCGGGCACGAAGGTCGCGATGTCGATGGTGCGGTTGCTCTCCAGCGCCACCGAGTCGAGGTCGTCATCGTCGAGAATGACATAGCGGCCCGGCTCGCGCTCATAGCCCCGCGCCTGGTCGTCGGCCTCCACCGTCTTGCCGGTCTCGCCATCGACATAGACCCCTTCCACGCGGTTGCCGGTCGCCCGGTTCAGCGTGTGGAAGCGGATGCGCTCGGCGGCGCTGGTGGCAGGGGCCAGCACCACGGGGCAGGTGACCAGCGAGAGCTTGAGATAGCCTTTCCACAGGCCGCGCGGCGCCACTGAACGTCCCCCGATGTGTGGTGTCTTCGCCAACAATCGCTGGGCCGCTCCGAGGTTCCGGCGGCTGAACCGATTACGTCGCGGTGCGTTGATCGTCGGACGCCGACCATTGTCCGGCGCCCAAGGAGACGATCATGGCGGAGACCGAGCGCCTGCGCGGCGATATCGACGCGGGCCGGACCCACGACAAGGTGCCGTTTCCCGATCCGGCGGCGGCACCGCTCGGCACGGATGACGAGGCGGCCGGGGCGCCGGCCGGGCGTGAGCGCCGGGCCATGGCCGCCCAACCGCAAGGGGCTTCCAGTGCCGGCGGCGGCACGGATGAGCGCGGCCGGCCGTATGACGACAAGGGCACGACCGTGCCGGGCATTTCCTTCGTCACCGCCGTGGTCGGCCTGCTGCTGGTGGTGGTGCTGGGCGCCGGTGTCTTCGCCGCCATGATGATGGGCTGAGCCTTCTCCGTCGGCCCGATCCCGCCCCGGCCTACCTCCCTCCGGGAACCGCAGGGGCGCCTCCTCGGTTAGCGCAGGTTATTAGCCCCCGAGAATGCGAGCCGATGTCCGTCAGCCAGAACCTGCGACAAGACGTGCGCCTGGACCAAAATCCCGAAGCGATCGAAAGCGCCATGGCCGCCCAATCCATGCCGGAAGGGCCGAACTCGCCCGGGCGGCAGGGGTCCGGTCCGGTGCTGGAGGTCGGGCGCAATGTCTGGCGCGTGGCGGAGGCCGAGCGCGCCCGCGTGCTGGTGGACGGTGCTGCCTATTTCGGCGCGCTGCGGGCGGCGATGCTGGAAGCGCGCGAGACCATCCATATCGCCGGCTGGGACCTCGACAGCCGGATGAAGCTGGTGGGCGAGAACGGCACCGCCGAGGACGGGCTTCCCGAGACGCTGTCGGCGTTTCTTTCCGCTCTCGTGGCCCGCAACCCGCGCCTGCGCATCCGCCTGCTGCTGTGGGATTATTCTGTCATGTTCGCGCTGGAGCGGGAACTGGCGCCGATCCTGTCCTTTCTCTGGGCCACGCCGAAGCAGATCGAACTGTGCCTTGACGACGAACTGCCGATTGGCGCCTCGCACCACCAGAAGATCGTGGTGATCGACGATTCCCTCGCCTTCTCCGGCGGGCTGGATATCACCGGCCATCGGTGGGACACGCCCGCCCATACGCCCGGCGACGCGTTGCGGCGCGACCCGCTGGGCGCGCTCTACGAGCCGTTCCATGACGTGCAGATGGCGGTGGACGGCGAGGCCGCCGCCGCGCTTGGCGCGCTGTTCCGCGACCGCTGGCAGCGCGCCGCCTCAGAGCGGCTGAACCCGGCGCGGGCGCGCGGCGATCGCTGGCCGCAGATAATGTCGGTCGACTTCACCCATGTCGCCATCGGCATCGCCCGCACTCTGCCGGCCTATGACGGCGCGGCGGGCGCGCGTGAGGTGGAGACGCTGCTGTTCGACATGATCGACAGCGCCGAGCGCATGATCTATGTCGAGAACCAATTCATCACCTGCGAGCGCTTCACCGAACGGCTGGTGGCGCGGATGAAGGCGCGGCCCGAACTCGAAGCGCTGATGGTGACGCCGAACATCTACCGCTCCTGGATCGAGCAGCAGGTGATGGGCGTGCCGCGCGAGCGGCTGCGGGCGCGGCTGGAGCAGGAAGGCTTGTCGGAACGCGCGCGGCTGGTCTTCCCGCAGGTGACCGCCGGAGACGCCACGGTCGAGGTTTTCGTCCATGCCAAGGTGCTCATCGTCGACGACCGCCTGCTGCGCATCGGCTCGGCCAATATCTGCAACCGGTCCATGGGTTTCGACAGCGAATGCGACCTCGTCATTGAGGCCCGCAATGCGCGCGAGCGGCAAGGGGTGGCGGCGATACGCGACCGGCTGCTCGGCGAGCATATCGGCCGCGCGCCGGAACAGGTGGCGGAACTTCTCGCCCGCGAGGGGCTGATCGCCGCCTCGCGGCGGAACACGGCGGGCCGGTGCCTTGTGGACCTGCCCCCGGTCGCCGCCGATCTCGCCCTGCCTCAGATCAGCGCGCTCGCCGACCCGCCGGAGCCGCTCTATGACGAGCGCGCTTCCGAAGGCGGCACGCGGCGCAAATGGCCGATCGCCGCCGCCTTGGCGGGCCTCGCCGTCCTGGCGGCGCTGGTGATCGCCTGGGCCAACTCCCCCTTCTCGGAGCCGGACCGCATCATCTCCGCCCTCGACAACATGGCCGACCGCCCCTGGGGCGCGGCCATCGTCGTCGGCATCTATGTACTGGGCGGGCTGGTAGTGTTCCCCGTCTCGGTTCTGATCGTCGCCACGGTTGCGGTTTACGGCGGCTGGACCGGGGCGCTGCTCGCCGGCCTCGGCGCGCTAGCGAGCGCGCTGGTGACGTTCCTGATCGGTCGGCAACTCGGCGCCGGCGTGGTCCGCCGCTTCATCGGGCCGCGCATCAACCGCATCCGTCGCGGCCTGGCCAAGCAGGGCATCCTCACCGTGGCGACGATGCGCATGGTACCGGCGGCGCCGTTCACCTTCATCAATCTCGTCGCCGGCGCGGCCGGGTTGCGGCTGGTGGATTTCGTGCTCGGCACCGCGCTGGGTCTCTTGCCCGGGCTGGTGGTCCTGAGCGCGCTGGGACATCAGATCGTCGAGGTGATGTCCAACCCGACGCTGGGACGCGTGGCGCTGCTGATCGGCTTTGTCGGGCTATGGATCGCCTGCTCGCTCGGGCTGCAATTCCTCGTCGCCCGCCTGCGGAGGCCGGCGTGAACGCGGCGCCGCCCGCGCGCCTGCGGCTGATGACGTGGAACATCCATGGCGGCGTGGGGCCCGACCGCCGCTTCGACCTCGATCGCATCGCGGCGCTGATCGCCCGCCACCAGCCGGATATCCTCGCGTTGCAGGAAGTCGATACGCGCGGGCGCGGCATTGCCTGCCTCGCGCCATTGGAAGGGCTGGGCATCGGTCATTTCGCGGAAGCGCGCACGATCGCCGTGCCCGACGGCCATTACGGCCATGTGCTCTATTCGCGCTGGCCGACGCACGACACCGTGTTGCACGACCTCTCCGTCCGTCGCCGCGAGCCGCGCATGGCGATCGAGACCCGTGTAGACACGCCGCAGGGGCCTTTACGCGTGGTTGCCGTGCATCTTGGCCTCGCGCTTGGCGAGCGCTGGCGGCAGGCGGCGCGGCTTGCCCGGCTGGCCCGCGACGGCTGCGGCGCCCCCACCGTGATGATGGGCGATTTCAACGATTGGTTCGCCTTCCGGCCGGTGCGGCGTACGCTGGCGCGGGTGCTGCCTGAGAGTACGAACCTCCGCAGCTTTCCCGCCTTCTGGCCGCTGCTGCGGCTCGACCGGCTCTATTGCAGCCGGCCGGGGATGCTGGTGCGCAGCTTCTCCGATCCGGAGGCGCGGCACGCCTCCGACCATTTGCCTGTTATCGCCGATCTCGATCTGCGCCCGCCTCTCGCCCCGCCACCTGCGTTCGTCCGGCCGGAACAGGCGTCGCGGCGGGGCGTTGACCTCGTGGAACAGGGAGAACGTCCATGAGCCTCAACGACGACGACATCAGGGCCCGCGCCCATCGGCTGTGGGAAGCCGACGGACGCCCGGACGGGCAATCCGACCATTATTGGTTCCTCGCTCGCGACATGCTGGTGGCCGAAGGGCGGGCCATGGGCGATGGCGCGTCCGGCGCCTTCCGGCCCGTGGATGCGGCCGAAGCACCGCCGGAGCCGATAGGCGCGGCCGACGGACGCCCGGCGCCTTCCGCCGAGGGCGGGATCGAGAGCGCGGAGCGCCCGCCGCTGCCGCTGTCTCCGGCGGCCGATCCCAATGCCGCCATCGACCCCGGCCAGGGCGGTAACGCGCCGGTGAGCGAGATCGACACCATTCGCCGCACGCTGGAAGTGCCGCCGAGCCGGCGCGGCTCCGGCGCTCCGGCCGACGACCGGGCGGGGGCGATGAGCGGCCTTGCCGGCAGCCGCAAGCGGCGCTGAGGGGGTGCCATGCGGAACTGGCTCGTTCAGTTGCTCGTCGATGTGGGCCTCGTGCGCCCGCGCGACGAAGTGGAGGGTGCCACCGCTGCGGAGCCGCGCCCGGCCGCCGCGCCGCAGTCTGCGGCGCCCCTCGAAAAACCTAACCAACATTCGGATAGGAGAATGCCATGATCATTGCCGACCAGCACGATAAGGGGCCGGCGAAGCCGGGCGACCGCCGCGTCGAGAAGAAGGACCGCGCCCCTGACGAGGCCGGCCACGCCCGCAGCGCCAATCCGCAGCAGGACGACAAGGCGGGCGAGCGCGAGCGCAAGCCCGAGGGGCGCGACGCCCATTACGTGCCTCCGGCGGCCTCGGACGAAGGCACGCGATAAGACCAAATTTAGCCGTTGCCAGCCTTTTACCCGTGCCGGATAAACCGGCGCGGGTAAAAGGATGCACCAATGGCGAAGACGGGCGGCGGGCTGCGGCGTGAACTCGGTCCCGTGGAGGCGGTGGGGCTCTCGCTCTCCGTCATCGCGCCGACCATGGGCATGGCGCTCAACGTCACTCTGGCGGTCGGCGCCGCCGGCGTTGGCGCGCCGCTGGGTTTCGCGGTGGGTACGCTGGTGGTCGGTCTCGTCGGCCTGTCCTTCGTGTTCTTCGCTAGCCGGGTGACCAGCGCCGGCTCGGGCTATGCCTATATCGGCCAGACCTTCGGCCCGCGCGCCGGTTTCATCGCCGGCTGGTGCATGGTGCTGCTTTACATTGCTGGCGGCTCGGGCAGCGCGGCGCTTGTCGGCAATTTTCTCAGCGCGGCGCTGGACGATCACGGCGTGCATCTCGGCAGCTGGTGGCTACCGGTAGCGGTGGCCTCGCTCACCGGCGGAACCTTGCTCGCCTGGCGCGACGTGCGCCTTGCCACGCGGGTGATGCTCACGCTGGAGCTCTCCTCCATCGCCGTCATCATCTATCTCGGCCTGCGCATCCTCTCGGCGGTGCATGCGGAAGGCGGGCTGAGCCTCGCCCCGTTCCATCCCGACCCGACGGTCGGCTGGTGGGGCATCGGCTATGCCGTCGTGTTCGCCGTGCTCTCCTTCGCCGGCTTCGAGGCAGCGGCGACGCTGGCTGAGGAAGCCGGCCAGCCGCGCCGCACCATTCCCATTGCGCTGGTCGGTTCGGTGGTGGCGGCGGGTCTGTTCTTCGTCTTCGCCTCTTACATCCAGGTCATCGGCTTCGGGCTCGACAATATGAAGGCGCTGGCGGCGAGTGAGGCGCCGCTGAACACGCTGGCGCTGAAATATGGCAATGTTCACATCGCCACCGCGCTCGACCTCGCCGCCTGCGTGTCGGCGGTGTCCTGCGTGCTCGGCACGCTTTCCGCCGGCGCCCGCATGCTGTTCGTGCTCGGCCGGGGCGGGCTGTCGCCGACCCTCGCCAAAGTGCACCCGATTTATGGCACGCCCTCGGTCGCGGTCGGCATCGTCGCCGTCACGATGCTGGTGGGGCTGATCGCCTGGGCGCCGTTCATCGGCCCGGCGAGCTACTATGACAGCGTCGGCACGATCGGCGTGCTGGCGCTGATCGTCGCCTATCTCGGCGTGACCGCCGCGGCGGCGGTGCATGCGGTGCGTGCCGGCAGCCATCTCTGGCTGGTCCTCGGTGCGCTCGGCACACTGGCCATGCTGTGGCCGCTGTATAATTCGGTCTATCCGGTGCCATCCTTCCCGGACAATCTGTGGCCCTACATCGTCGCGCTGTGGATCGCGCTCGGCGGCGCACTGATCCTGCTGAAGCCGGCCATTGGGCGGCAGGACCCGGGCTGACGCCGGGACCGGTCATTTCGTCGCCTTGCCCAGTTCCGCCGCTGCGTGCTCGATCACGGCCGCGACCTCGCGCGGATGCGATTCATAGATGGAATGGCTCGCGCCGGGGATGGTGGTGATCGGCGCCCCCGCCCGCTCGTAATAAAACCGCTCCAGCGCCGGGCTGATGATCTGGTCGGCGCCCGCCACGATGCCCCAGCTCGGCTTGGACTGCCAGGCGGCGGCGGTCAGCGGGGTGCTGAACACGCTGGCAGCGGCCAGCACCTGGCCGCGCGCCTCGAATTGCGCCCGCGCCAGCGGCAGGTCCGGCGCGAACAGCTTGGGGAACAGCGCGGGGTCGAGATAGGTGAAGCCATCCGGCGTCTTGGCGATGGCGCCAGCGGTCATCGCCAGCACGCTGGGCATGGACTTGCTGAGCGCGGCCTCGTCCTCGCCGACATCGGGCGCAGGGGCGGCGACATAGACGAGACCAGCAACCTTCGGGTGTACGCCCGCCTCGGTGATAATCGAGCCGCCATAGGAATGGCCGACCAGCAGGGTCGGCCCGTCCTGCAGGTCGAGCACGCGCCGGGTGGCGTCGACATCGTCGGCGAAGGAGGTTTCCGGCTCCTGCACCATGCTGACGTGGAAGCCGTCGGCGACGAGATGGTCGTACACCGCCTTCCAGCCCGAGCCGTCGACCCAGGCACCATGCACGAGCACAATGTTGCGGACGGGCGGTTTCGCGGTGTCGGCCGTGGCCGGGCCGTGGGCGAAAGCGAGGCTGAGAGCGCTGGTAAGCGCCAGCGCGGCGCGAGTGGAATGGCGGGGCACGGCTTTACTCCCTGGATGGAGGGCGGCGCCGCGGTCGCCCAGGACGGTTCATGCTCCCATCCTTACCCGGATCGATGCTACGAGCTTCTCAGAACGCCGCTTCGCCGCCGCCCTGTCGGCACCCCGTTTGCACGGGCTGGCCTTTCCCCGCCTCGCCGCGCTAAAGGCGGGGGCCGATGCGACCAGCCAAGGTGACCGAAGCCCGTGCCCGATCTCGACAGCGTCGTCCGCGACATCGCCGAAGAAATGCGCGCCCGTCCCGATCGGGGCGAGGTCGCGAGCTACATTCCCGAACTGGCGCGCGCCGACGCGCAGGCCTTCGGCATCGCTGTGGTGGACCGCGAGGGCCGTGTGGTGACGGGCGGCGATGCCGAGGTGCCGTTCTCCATCCAGAGCGTGTCCAAGGTCTTCACCCTCACGCTGGCGCTGGGCAAAGTGGGCGACCGGCTGTGGCGGCGGGTGGGGCGCGAGCCCTCGGGCAGCGCCTTCAATTCCATCGTCCAGCTGGAAGCCGAGCACGGCATTCCGCGCAACCCGTTCATCAATGCCGGCGCCATCGCCGTCACCGATGTCATTCTCTCTGGCCACCAGCCGCGCGAGGCGCTGGGCGAGATCCTGCGCTTTCTCCAGTTCCTCGCCGAGGATCCGGCGATCGGCATCGACGAGGCGGTGGCGGCTTCCGAGCAGCGCACCGGCTTCCGCAACCGCGCGCTGGCCAACTACATGAAATCCTTCGGCGTGCTGGAAAATCCGGTCGACTTCACGCTCGGCGTCTATTTCCACCACTGCGCCATCACCATGAGTTGCCGCCAGCTGGCCATGGCGGGCCGCTTCCTCGCCCATAATGGGCGCAACCCGGCAACGGGCTTCAGCGTGGTGTCGCCGGAGCGGGCGCGGCGTATCAACGCCATCATGCTCACCTGCGGCCATTATGACGGCTCGGGCGAGTTCGCCTATCGCGTTGGCCTGCCGGGCAAGAGCGGGGTGGGGGGCGGTATTCTGGCGGTGGCGCCGGGCAAGGCCTCGATCGCCGTGTGGTCGCCGGGGCTGGACGCCAGCGGCAATTCGCATCTCGGCCGCATCGCGCTGGAACGGCTGACGCAGCGCATGGGCTGGTCGATCTTCGGCTAGGCGCGGGTCCGGATATGACAAGAGGGCCGGACGGTCAGTCGCGGCCCTCTTGGTAGGCACCTGGGTGATTAAACGCACGGGGCATGGTCAACGTCCGAAGCCGAAACACGGACGAGGCTCAGTTGCTGCGCCCGCCGTCTTCCTTGATCGCCTCTTCATGATACCAGCTCCCGATGACGACACGGGGCGATACTTTCAGGGCTTCGGAAGACAGGGTGTCCGGACGACGGCCGGCGAGGCCGGCACGCCCGCCGACGGGGAAGGGCACGATCTGCGCGCTCTCGCGCTGAGTATGGGCATTCATGGCACGTTTCTCCTTTCCGGCTGCGCGTTCATGCGCCAGCCTTTCATTTACATATAACAGCTTTTGCTCGGCGTTTGCGCAAGATGCACATTTTACAATCACAATGAGCTTAGAATATGTGCACCGCCGCACGCGCCCGCAAGCCCTGCCGCTCTAACGGCGTCGACCCCCGGAAGGTTGCAGCCGCGGTTGCACTGCGGCATCCCGGCGCCGCCCGATCCGCCGCCGCAAGTGCCGCAGGATCAACGCGAATCGCGCCGCTTCACGTCTTCAGCCGGCTTCGTTTCGCCCTCATCGCCTCCCTCGCTGGCGGGCCCCTGGCGCCCGCTGCGGGCCAATTGGCACAGCATATGCTTGTGTGAGGCTAGCCGTTGGCGGTCGCACGGCCGGCACAACGACCAGGGCAGTTCGCCGCCCGGTCTAAAGTGATGAGAGACACGCGATGACGAAGTACAAGCTCGAGTATATCTGGCTCGACGGTTACAAGCCGACACCGAACCTGCGTGGCAAGACGCAGATCAAGGAATTCGACCACTTCCCCTCGCTCGAGGAACTGCCCCTGTGGGGCTTCGACGGCTCGTCCACGGAGCAGGCCGAAGGCCGCAGCTCCGATTGCGTGCTGAAGCCGGTCGCCCTTTATCCCGACCCGGCCCGCAAGAACGGCGTTCTGGTGATGTGCGAAGTGATGATGCCCGATGGCGTCACCCCGCACCCGTCCAACGCCCGCGCCACCATTCTGGATGACGAAGGCGCCTGGTTCGGCTTCGAGCAGGAGTATTTCTTCTACAAGGACGGCCGTCCGCTCGGCTTCCCCGAGCATGGCTATCCCGCGCCGCAGGGCCCGTACTACACCGGCGTCGGCTTCAAGAATGTCGGCGACATCGCCCGCGAGATCGTGGAAGAGCATCTTGAGCTCTGCCTCGAAGCCGGCATCAACCACGAAGGCATCAACGCGGAAGTCGCGAAGGGCCAGTGGGAATTCCAGATCTTCGGCAAGGGCTCCAAGAAGGCCGCTGACGAAGTGTGGATGGCCCGCTACCTGCTGCTCCGTCTGACCGAGAAGTACGGCGTGGACATCGAATTCCACTGCAAGCCGCTCGGCGATACCGACTGGAACGGCTCGGGCATGCACTGCAACTTCTCCACCAAGTTCATGCGCGAAGTGGGCGGCAAGGCCTATTTCGAGGCGTTGATGGCGGCGTTCGAGAAGAACCTGCACGACCACATCAACGTCTATGGCCCGGATAACCACATGCGCCTGACCGGCAAGCATGAGACCGCTCCGTGGAACAAGTTCTCCTATGGCGTGGCCGATCGCGGCGCTTCCATCCGCGTTCCGCACTCCTTCGTCCGCAACGACTATAAGGGCTATCTGGAAGACCGCCGCCCGAACTCCCAGGGCGACCCCTACCAGATCGCTTCCCAGGTCCTGAAGACGATCTCGGAAGTCGACACCACCGCCGTTGCCGCTGCGTGAGGATCACGGCGGCGGGTTACCCCCGCCGCCTGCCTCGGCTGAAACACACATCCCGGGGCGGGCTGTCCGCCTCCTTCAAGCCAGTCCCGTCGCCGGGGCTGGCTTTTGTTTTGGGGCGCGGCGTTCCGCGCCCGCGTCGAGCACCGCCGCGAGACGGGCCGCTCACAGATAGGGCGAGGCGAGCCAGATGGCGCGGTTGCGCAGCCGCTTCAGGAACGGCCGTGCGGCGAGGGTGTCCAGCGTCTCGCGGCTGCCGGCCGCCGTCATGGCGCTAATCCGGGCCTCGATCTCGGCAGCGATGGCGGGATCATAGAGTTCGAGATCCAGCTCGAAATTCAGCCTCAGGCTGCGCGGATCGAGATTGGACGAGCCGACATAGGCCCAGCACCCGTCCACCGCCATCAGCTTGGAATGGTCGAACATGCCGCCCGCCCGCCACACCCGGCACTCGCCGGCCAGTACCTGGTCAAGCTGCGCGGTCATCGCATAGTCGACCAGCTTGAGATTATTGGCCGAGGGGATGACGACATCCACCTCCACCCCGCGCCGCCCGGCGACGGAAAGCGCGCCGATAAGTTGCTGGTCGGGCAGGAAATAGGGTGAGCACAGGCTGACCCGGCTCTGCGCCATGGTGAGCGCGCCCATGATCATGCTGTGGGCGCAGGCAAGGTTGCGGTCGGGGCCGGAGGGCACCACCCGCACCGCCACCGGGCCGCGAGGCTCGGAATGATCGCCTTCCGCCCAGGCCGGCCCGTCGAGATGCTCCTCGGCCGTGAAGGCCCAGTCCTGCGTGAACACGGTGAGCAACTGCTCCACCGCCGGCCCCTCGACGCGGAAATGCGTATCCCGGGCGGGGTCGTCGCCCGCGTGGGCGGTGGTGAACTGGGCGCGGATGTTCATGCCTCCGGTGAAACCGAGCGTGCCGTCGACGATCAGCATCTTCCGGTGGCTGCGCAGATTGGCATAGGGCAGGCGCAGGCCGATGAGATTGCCCATGAACAGGTCGGTGACCACCCCGCCCGCCTTCAGCCGCCCGACGATGGAGGGGCGGGAGTAGCGCGCGCCGATGGCGTCGATCAGCACCCGCACCGCTACGCCGCGCTTATGCGCCGCGATCAGCGCGTCGGCGAATTCGACGCCGACGGGGTCGTTATCGAAAATGTAGGTCGAGAGAGCGACATGACGCTGCGCTCCCCGTATGGCGGCGAGCATGGCGGGATAGGCTTCGTCGCCGCTGTCCAGCAGCGTCACCGCATTGCCCGTCGTCAGCGCGAAGCTGGAGACGCGGTCGCCGAGCCGCTTCATCGCCGAGAGGCTGGGCGAGAGGGCGATGGCGGCCGGCGGGCGCTCGTGCCGGCGGTGCTGCCGTTCCTGGCTGGCGCGCCGGCGCCCCGCCGCGCTCTGGCGGATGCGGTTGATGCCGGCGACGAGATAGAGGAAGGCGCCGATCAGCGGCGAGAGCAGGATGACGCCGACCCAGCCGATGGCGGCGCGCACATCGTCCTTGGTCATCGCCGCATGGATGGCCGCGACGACGCCCACCGTGCCGCTCGTGACCAGCACGACATGCGGCCAGTAGGTCGACCAGAAACTCTCCATGGCACCCATTGATCGGTTAAGGCAGAGCGTCGTCTCTAGGGTTCTGTTTTGACGCAATTTCTTTACGCGAACCGGAATCCGCTTCGCGCGAAAAATGCTCTAGCCGGTTTCCCCCGCAGCGTCATCTCTGGGCCGAGCAAGGGCCGCCCCGGAGGTTCCGGGACAGCCCGCTTCGTGTCGCCGCCGCGTCAGCTCGCGGCCTTGAGCGCCGGCGCGTCGCCCACTGGCGCGGGCTCCAGCGCGGCGGCGATGGCCTCGTCCACCCGCTCCAGCCAGACGAATTCCAACCGGTCCCGCGCGTCCTGAGGAATGTCCTCATAGTCGCGCCGGTTGCGGGCCGGCAGCATCACGCGGGTGAGGCCCGCCCGCGCCGCCGCCACCACCTTCTCCTTGATGCCGCCGACTGGCAGCACCAGCCCGCGCAAGGAAATTTCGCCGGTCATCGCCGTGTCCTTGCGCACCGTGCGGCCGGTGAGCAGTGAAACCAGCGCGGTGAACATGGCGACGCCCGCGCTCGGCCCGTCCTTCGGCGTGGCGCCGGCCGGCACATGCACATGCACGTCGCTGGTGGCGAACACTCCGGGGTCGATGCCGAGTTCGACGGCGCGGCTCTTGACGAGGCTCCACGCCGCCTGCGCGCTTTCCTTCATCACGTCGCCGAGCTGGCCGGTGAGGATCAGCCCACCGCGCCCGGGAATGCGCGTCGCCTCGATGAACAGGATGTCGCCGCCCACCGGGGTCCAGGCAAGGCCCGTGGCCACGCCTGGCACCGAGACGCGCAGCGCCACCTCATCCTCGAAGACCGGCGGGCCGAGCAGATCGGGCAGCGTGCCGACACTGATCTTCGCCGTCTCGGCGGTGCCTTCCGCAATGTCGACGGCGACATGGCGGATGGCGCGCCCGATCTCGCGCTCCAGATTGCGCACGCCGGCCTCGCGGGTGTAGGCGCGGATCATGGCCTTGAGGGCCTCGTCCTCGACCTCCACCTGCTCGGGCGTGACGCCATTGGCCTCCAGCTGCCGGCGCACAAGATAGCGGCGGGCGATCTGCAGCTTCTCGCTGTCGGTGTAGCCGGTGAGCTGGATGATCTCCATGCGGTCGCGCAGCGGGCCGGGGATGGTGTCGAGCATGTTCGCGGTGGCGATGAACACCACGCGCGACAGGTCGAACGGCACGCCGAGATAATTGTCGCGGAAGGTGCCGTTCTGCTCGGGGTCGAGCACTTCCAGCATCGCCGCCGACGGGTCGCCCTGGATGCCGGAGCCCATCTTGTCGATCTCGTCCAGCATCATCACGCAGTCGCGGGTGCCCGCCTTGCGGATGCCCTGGATGATATTGCCCGGCAACGCGCCGACATAGGTGCGGCGGTGGCCGCGGATTTCCGCTTCGTCATGCACGCCGCCGAGCGACACGCGGACGAATTTGCGGCCCATGGCGCGGGCGATGGACTGGCCGAGCGAGGTCTTGCCGACGCCCGGAGGGCCGGCAAAGCACAGGATCGGCGCCTTGCCATTGGGCGCGAGCTTGCGCACGGCGAGATATTCGACGATGCGGCGCTTGATCTTGTCGAGGCCGAAATGGTCCTCGTCCAGCACCTTGCGCGCTTCAGTGATGTCGATCGGCGCCGTCTCCGGCAGTGTCCAGGGCAGGGCGATCAGCCAGTCGAGATAGGTGCGGATCATGCCATACTCGGCGCTGGCGTCCTGCATGCGGCGCAGCCGGCCCAACTCCTTGCGGGCCATCTGCTCCACATCCTCCGGCATGCCGGCTTCTGCGATCGCCTTTTCCAGATCGGCGATTTCCTGGCTGTTGCCGCCATCCTCGCCCAGCTGCTTCTGGATCGCCGCCATCTGCTCGCGCAGCAGCACCTCGCGCTGGCGTTCGTCCAGCGAGGCCTTGGTCTGCTTGCCGATTTCCTGCGACAGCCGCAGCACCTCGATGCGGTGGGCAAGCAGGCGCGAGATCTTGGTCATGCGCGCGGCGATGTCGACCGTCTCCAGAAGCTCCTGCTTCTCGTCCGGCGAGATGTCGGCATAAGCGGCGATGAGGTCGGCGAGGCCGGTGGGCGAATTGGCGCCGCGCACCGCGGCCACCAGTTCGGCGGGGGCTTGCGGCAGCAACTCCATCACCTCATTGGCCTGGCCCTGCAAATGGACGAAGCGTGCCTCGATCTCGGAGGAGCGCTCCTCGCTCTCCTCGATCCGCGTGACGCGGGCGGTGAGGAAGGGCTTTTCGTGCACGAACGCATCGACACGGAAGCGCTGCTCGCCCTGGCAGACGAGGTGGTGGGTGCCGTCCGGCGCGGTGACATAGCGCAGGATATTGGCGATGACGCCCATGCGGTGCAGGTCGGTCGGGCCGGGCTCGTCGACGCTGGCGTCGCGCTGCATGAGGATGCCGACCGGCCGCCCCTCGCGCACCGCCTGCTGGGCGGCGGCGATGGAGGCCGGGCGCGCCACCGCCACCGGCATCACCACGCCGGGAAACAGCACGAGATTGCGCACCGGCAGCAGGATCAGCTGATCCTCCGGCACATTGGCGTTCGGAGCGTTACCGCTGCCATTGCCGGTGTCGGCCATGCGGAGCGGGGAAAACCTGTCAAAATCGGGGTGTGTCATGCTGTGTCTCCCCCTCCTCAAACCTTGCGCAGCACAATGGCGAGGCAGCCATTGACGACGCGCGGGTGATTGACCTCATAGCGGCCGGGCGGCAGAGCGAGCTGGCGCTCGAACCGGCCCTGGGGCAGCTCCATGCGGTGAATGGTGGCGTTGTGCAGCTCGGGCGGCAGGATGCGCGCGCCGGCGATGGTGAGCACGCCGTTCTGGATCGAAACCGTCATGCGGTCGGGGTCGACGCCGGGAAGGGCGGCCAGCACCAAGAGTTCGTGGTCGGTCTCCAGCATGTCGACCGGCGGCTCCCAGCACGGCGCGCGATGGCGCGCCGGCGCCTCGGCGCGGGCGACCGGCTGGAACATCTGCCGGTGCAGGCGGTCGGCGCGGTTGAGCATCTCGACCGCGTCTGACCACATCCACAGGCGGGGGTCAGTCTTCTTCATGGGGTTCTCCTGGGGCGGTCCCTTTTTCCCTCTCAGGTAGGGCCCGGCCAGGGCTCATATAGTGATGCCGTTCGGCAACACCAGTGAGCGACGCGGGGCGGAGGCGGCGATCTGGAAAATCGCCCGAGTGACGTCGGGCGCGATTTCCGGCAATCCTGACCACGCTACCGCCGGGAGCGGCGGGCCGGGGAAGGTGCCGGGAATGTCGGAAATACTGCTGATCGTGCTGTGCCTCGCCATCGGCGTGCTGCTGCGCCTGTCCGGCCGGCTGCCGGAGAGTGCGACCAAGGTGCTCGGCGGCTGGGTGATCAATGTCGCCCTGCCGGCGGCGGCGCTCCACAGCGTGCAGGGCGTGACGCTGCACCCGGACTGGTGGCTGGCGGCGGCGACGCCCTGGCTCGGCGTGCTCGTCTCCATCGCCCTGCTGGTGCCGCTCTGCCGCTGGCTCGGCTGGTCGCGCCAGCGCACAGGGGCGATCCTGCTTGTGGCCGGCTGGGGCAACACCTCCTTTGTCGGCCTGCCGATGATCGCCGCCTTCGCCGGCAGCCAGTGGCTGGGGCTCGGCATCGTCATCGACCTGTTCGGCACCTATCTCGCCGTCTCGACGCTGGGCCTCGCAGTCGCCACGGTGGCGATATCCGGTCGGCTCGACCTCGCGGTCGTGGCGCGGCGCATCGCGACCTTTCCGCCCTTCTATGCCGTGCTCATCGCATTTGCGACCAACCATCTCGCCCGGCCGGACTGGCTGGCGCAACTGATCGAGATCCTCGCCAACACGCTCACCCCCATCGCGCTGGCGGCGGTGGGCTTCGCGCTGCGGCTCGACCGGCTGGCCGGCCGCACCGGGCCGGTGGCGCTCGGCCTGTGCCATCGGCTCATCGTAGCGCCGGCGCTGCTCGTCGGCTTCTATCTCGCGCTCGGCCAGGCGGGCGATCCCGTCGCCAAGGTGGCGATGCTGGAAATGGCGATGCCGCCCATGCTCGGCGCCAGCATCATCGCGATGGACCATGACCTGGAGCCCGACCTCGTGGCGCTGCTGATCGGGCTCGGCGTGCCGCTGTCGCTGCTCACCGCCTGGGGCTGGTGGTCGCTCATCGCGCCGCTCTCCTGAACCCGTCCGGCGGGCAGCTCAGCGCAGGGCTCGCAACGCGTTGAGGATAACCGCCACGTCGATCGCCTCCTGCAGCAGCGCCCCCTGCACCGGCGCCAGCAGGCCGAAAGCGGCGGCGATCATGCCGAGCGTCGAGAGGCCGATGCCGGCGACGACGCTTTGCAGGGCAATGGCGCGGGAGCGGCGGGCGATGCGCATGGCGTCGATCAGCCGGTCCAGCCGATCCACGAGAATGACGATGCCGGCGGCCTCCGAGGAGGCGCCGCCCGCCGAGGCGCCGCCGCCCATGGCGACGCCGATATCGGCGGCGGCCAGGGCCGGGGCGTCGTTGACCCCGTCGCCGATCATCATCACGGGGCCGTTGGGATGTTCGGCGGCCACGGCGGCGGCCTTATCCTGCGGTGTCATGTTGCTCAGCACGGCATCGAAGCCGAGCCCGGCGGCGATGGTTTCGGCGCGTACCGGCTCGTCGCCGGTGGCGAGGATGAGACGGGTGACGCCCAATTCGCGCAGGGCGCCGAGCACGGCCTGCGCTTCTTCCCGCACCGAATCGGCCAGCAGCAGCGCACCGGCGAGCGCGCCATCCACCGCCACCGCGACCACCACCGTGCCCGGCCGCGCCGTCCATTCCGCCCGCGCGGTGGCGATGTCAGGGTCGATGGCGGCGGGCGCCAGCTGCGCCGTGACGAAATCCCAGCCGCCGACCGCTACCGCGCGGCCGTCGACGCGGCCGGTGAGGCCCGCGCCCGGTTCTTCGACGACCTGCTGCGGCGAGCCAAGGGCGAGGCCGCGGTCCGCCGCCGCTTCCACCAGCGCGCCCGCCACCACATGAGCGGAGGCCTGGTCGAGCGAGGCCGCCAGCCGCAGCACCTCGCCCGGCGCGAAGCCATTGCGGGCACGGATGTCGACGAGCCGGGGGCGCCCGCCGGTGAGTGTGCCGGTCTTGTCGATGAGCACGGTGCGCAGCGCCGCCAGTCGTTCCAGCGCCCCGCCTTCCTTCACCAGCACGCCGCGCCCGGCGCAGCGCGAGATGCCCGAGATGATTGCCACCGGCACGGCGAGGATGAGCGGGCAGGGCGTGGCGATAACCAGCACCGCCAGCAGGCGCACGGGATCGCCGCTGAACGCCCAGGCGGCGCCGGCGATGGCCAGCGTCAGCGCGAGGAAGCCCAGCGCGTAGCGGTCGGCAAGGCGGACCATCGGCGCCCGGGAGCGTTGCGCGGTCTCCACCAGCCGAACGATGCCGGCATAGGTGCTGTCCGCCGCCGCCTGGCGGGTGAGCAGGTCGAAGGCGTCCCCGGCATTGGTCGAGCCGCTCATGACGGGCGCACCGCGCGCATGGCGCACCGGCAGCGGCTCGCCGGTGAGCGCGGACTGGTCGAGAACCGCCTGCGCGCTTTCCACCGTGCCGTCGACCGGCACCACCTCGCCCCGCCGCACCAGCAGCCGGTCGCCGGGGCGCAGCGCGTCGAGCGGCACCTCGGTGATCCGGCCGTTCTCATAGCGCGCGGCGGTGCGTGGTACACGGGCCAGCAGGGCGCTCATTTCCCGCGCCGCCCGGCGTTGGGCGAAGCCTTCCAGCGCCTCGCCGCCGGTGAACATCAGTGCGACGATGGCGCCAGCGAGGTTCTCGCCGAACAGCAGGGCGGTGCCCATTGCAAGCGCCGCGATGAGGTCGAGTCCGAATTCGCCCCGCTTCAGGCTTGAGAGGATGTGGCAGACCAGTAGCGACAGCACCAGCGCCGTCGCCCCGGCCCAGAGCCGCTGTGCCAGAATATCCTGCCCGCTGGCGAAGGCGAGCCCCCCGGCGGCGAGCGTCAGCAGCAGTCCCGGCAGCAGCAGGCGGCGCAGCGGGGCGAGGCGGGATGCAAGGCCGGCGACAGCGGAGGCGTGCACAAAGACACCCTGGGTTCGGCGCTGGGATGATCCATCGCCAATCCAGTCTTTAGTAGTTCTAAAAAAGGAGCGAGGCCATCGGCAAGATCATTCGTCTGCGGGCGGGAGGCCACCTTCCGCCCGCTTCTTCGGGCAGCCGCCGTGCGGGCCGCGTCGGTGTCATGGCCGGGTTGTCGTCACGTCATTAATGAAATATTACCTAAACTTGGCTAGGAACGATTTGGCTTGGGGGCCACCGGCGAGCCAGGGCTTGGGCGCCGGTGCCGTGTGCAACCGAAGGCTGACGCCGGGCGTGGACGATCTGCGGGTCGTGCGCGAACGTTCGTCATCTGTATAGAGATGTCTATGCGGCTAGTTGGCTCGTTCCTTATCGGCTCGGCGGGGTTTGTTGGCGTGGCGGTTGCCGTCGCGTGGATTTCCAACACCGCTATTCCGACGCCGGCCGATGCCGCGCGGGTCGATCCTCCGCCGATGGCAAGCCCCGTTTCGCCCGAAGTCGACACCGTGGTGGTGGACGAGCCGTCGCCGCCGCCGACCTACACGGTCAACGATATTCGCAATTTCCGCGCTGCCGGCGTGTTCGAGCCGCCGACCCACTGGCTGTTCGATCCCGCGCCGATGGTCGCGCGCCCGGCCGCCGTCGCTGCCGCCCCGGACGAGGTGGTGCCGCCGATGGAGACGGTGAGCACCGTGCCGCTGCCCATGGCCAATCCGCTATTCGCCGGCCGCGTCATGTCCGGCGACGAGCCCGAGGACACGCTGACCCTCGCCCCGCGTCCCCCGCGCAAGCCGGCGATGGGCACCGAGGTCGCCGCGCTTCCCCCGCCGATGGAGGAAGACCTGGCCCCCGAGCCGGAGGCGCCCGCCGCCACCGAGGCGCCGAAGGACGAACTGCGCTACCCCACGCGCGAGGACAAGTTCGCCATCTACGACATACGCGCCAAGAAGCTCTATCTGCCCAATGGCAAGAAGCTTGAGGCGCATTCCGGCTATGGCGACAAGTTCGACGATCCCCGCTACGTGCATGTGAAGATGGTCGGCCCCACGCCGCCGAACCGCTACAAACTGCGTATGCGTGAGGCGCTGTTCCATGGCACCGAGGCGGTGCGGATGACGCCGGTAGGCGACGGCAAGATGTATGGCCGCAACGGCTTCCTGCTCCACCCCTATCTGCTTGGCCCGCGTGGCGACTCCAATGGCTGCATCTCGCTGGCCGATTACGATGCCTTCCTCGTTTCCTTCAAGAAGGGCGAGATCGAGGAAGTCGTGGTGGTCGAGGCGATGCCGAAATCGGCCGAGCCCGCCAATCCCTTGCTGTCCTGGCTGACCGGCGGCAAGCGGGACTGAGCGCGGCAGCGGTGGCGCTTTCCATCCCGGAAGGGGATGGCTGACAATTGTGAGCAAGCGTTTCGAGGCGTTCCCCTTTCAGGGCGGCGGTCACATGAAAAACCCCATGGCCGGAACCGGCCATGGGGTTTTTCCGTCAGATGTGAGGGCTCGAGACGCGCCCCCGTCCGAACCGGGGCTCGGGGGACGGGGGCGCGCTCGACCTGCCGCCGCTTAGCCCTGAAGGCGGAAGGCGGCGGCGCGGCGGTGACCTTCGAGCCCTTCGCTGGCGCTCTGGCGCACAGCCGGCGGGGCGACAGCAGCGACGCCGCGCGCATCCAGCCATTGATGGGTGCAGATCTTGACGAAGGAGCCGACCCACAGCCCGCCGGTGTAGCGACCGGCGCCCATGGTCGGCAGGGTGTGGTTGGTGCCGCAGCACTTGTCGGAATAAACGACGCTCGCCAGCGTGCCGATGAACAGCGAGCCGTAATTGCGCAGCTTGGCGGCGGTGGCGTGCGGGTCTGCGGTGTGGACCTGCAGATGCTCGGCGGCGATGTGGTCGGAATAGGCGATCATCGCCTCTTCGCTGTCGCAGACGACGATCTCGCCGAAATCCTCCCAGGCCTTGCCGGCGACCGGCGCGGTGGAAAGCGTCTTCAGCTGCTTCTCAACCTCGACCAGCGTCGCCTCGGCGAGCGCGCGGCTGGTGGTGATGAGGCCGACGCGGGTGCGCACGTCATGCTCGGCCTGAGCCAGGAGGTCGGTGGCGATCATCTCGGCGTCGCCGGTCTCGTCGGCGACGATGAAGATCTCGCTGGGGCCGGCCAGCTGGTCGATGCCGACCGGGCCGAAAACCTGCCGCTTGGCCTCGTTCACATAGGCGTTGCCGGGGCCGACCACCTTGTCAACGGCGGGAATGGTTTCGGTGCCGAAGGCCATGGCGGCGATGGCCTGCGCCCCGCCGACGCGGAAGATGCGGTCGGCGCCGGAGAGGTGGCAGCCGGCGATCATGGCGGGGTGGGCGGTCGGCGGCAGGCAGGCGATCACCTCGTCGCAGCCCGCCACCTTGGCCGGCACGATGGTCATGATCGGCGCGGAGAGCAGCGGGTAGCGCCCGCCGGGCACATAGGCGCCGACGCGCTCGATCGGAATGACGCGGTGGCCGAGATGCAGGCCGGGCAGGGCCTCGACCTCCAGCGGCAGGATGGTGGCGAGCTGCGCCTGCGCGAAGGCCCGGACCCGCTCGATGGCGAATTCCGTGTCGGCGCGGGTCTGCGGGTCGAGCGCCGCCAGCGCGGCCGCGCGTTCTTCCGCGCTCACCTCGATGGCGGTCACGTCGCTCTTGTCGAACAGCTTGGAATAGTGCCGCACCGCCTCGTCGCCACGGGTGCGCACCGCGTCCAGCACCTCTTTGACGGTGGTGGCGATCTCGTTCGTGTCGCGGCCGTCATCCGGGCGCGGCGCCTTGAGGGGGTGAATCTGGTCGGCGAGAGTGGAGCTGAGCGCGGACATGGCGATTTCCTGTGAGCACGGGTGCGATGGTGAGGCCCGCCGCGCATGCCGGCAATTGGCGACCGCGCAGCTGTCTATTATATTCTCCACCTGCTGAAGGTTTGTGCGCCACACGAGGGTACCTATGCCGCATATTGGACCCGGCATTCGCGAGCTGCGCCGCCGCCGCAATCTCGGCATACGCCGCCTCGCGCTGCGTTCGGGCGTCTCGCATTCCTCGATCTCGCTGATCGAGCGCGACCGCATCAGCCCCTCCATCGACACGCTGGCCGCCATATTGGAGGCGCTGGGCACGACGCTGGTGGGCTTCTTCTCCGAACTGCAGCAGATGTCGTCCTATTCGCCCTTCTACGAGGCGTCGGAACTGCCGGAAGTCGGTAGCGGCGAGGCGATTTCCTACCGGGTGATCGGCATCAATCACCCCAACCGGCAGATTCTGGTGCTGCATGAGACCTATGCCGTCGGTGCCGATACCGGCGAGGCCTTCTCCCACACGGCGCAGGAAGCGGGCATGGTCATCCGCGGCGCGGTGGAGGTAACGGTGGAAAGCAATTCCAAGGTGCTCCGCGCCGGCGACGCCTATTACTTCGACAGCAAGCTGCCGCACCGCTTCCGCAATGTCGCGGATGAGCCGAGCGAGATTGTCAGCGCCATCAACCCGCCCACATACTAGGCGCCGCGCCGCCTTCAAATGCGGCAGGCTTGGTTATTATATTAACCGGGTTACCCCCAGGGGGCCCGGCCATTCTATTACCCATGGCAGCAGCGTGCTTTGCTGCGGCACCAGCGACAACAGGGGGAACTTCCATGAAGGCCACTTCCACTCTTCTGCGGATCGGCGGTGCCGGCCTCGCGCTCGGCCTGATGATGGCCGGCGGCACGGCCTCGGCCCGCGATCTCACCGTCGTGTCCTGGGGCGGCAACTACCAGGACGCCCAGAAGAAGATCTATTTCGAGCCCTTCTCCAAGAAGATCGGCAAGCCCGTGCTCGACGAGAGCTGGGACGGCGGCATCGGCGTCATCGCCGCCAAGGTGAAGGCCGGCGTACCGAACTGGGACGTGGTGCAGGTCGAGACCGAGGAACTCGAACTCGGCTGCGCCGATGGCTTCTACGAGAAGATCGACTGGTCGAAGCTCGGCGGCAAGGACAAGTTCCTCCCCGCCGCGGTGAGCGATTGCGGCGTCGGCGCCATCGTGTGGTCGACCATGCTCAGCTACGACGCCAACCGGCTGAAGACCCCTCCGACTTCCTGGGCGGATTTCTGGGACGTGAAGAAGTTCCCAGGCAAGCGCGGCTTCCGCCGCGGCCCGAAATACTCGCTCGAATTCGCCCTGATGGCCGACGGCGTGAAGCCGGAAGAGGTCTACAAGGTGCTCGGTACGCCGGAAGGCGTCGACCGCGCGTTCAAGAAGCTGGACGAGCTCAAGCCGCACATCGTCTGGTGGGAAGCCGGCGCCCAGCCGCTCTCCCTGCTCGCCTCGGGCGAGGTGGTGATGTCCACCGCCTATAATGGCCGTCTCGCCGGCATCAACAAGACTGAAGGCAAGAACTTCCAGGGCGTCTGGCCGGGCAGCATCTACGCCATCGACAGCTGGGTCATCCTCAAGGACAGCCCGAACGCCAAGGAAGCGATGGACTTCATCGCCTTCGCCAGCGAGCCGGCCAACCAGTCGAAGCTGCCGGACTACATCGCCTATGGCCTCCCCAACAAGGAAGCCGCCGCGATGGTGCCGGCCGCGCTGCAGAAGGACCTGCCGACCACGCAGGCCAACCTTACCGGCGCCATCGCGCTGGACGGCGCCTTCTGGGTCGACAATGTCGAAGAGCTGACCAAGCGCTTCAACGCCTGGCTTGCCAAGTAATCGTCCCAGCGGCTCACCGGGCTGCGCCGCGGCGCAGCCCGCTCACGGCTATTTCCGGACCGCGCCCCACCTCCGGCGCGGCCCGGTCACTTCTCCCCCAGCTTTTGACCGGCGATGGCGGGACGGTGCCCGCCCGGGCCGAAAGGCGGGGACGGGTCGGGCCCGCGCTTGGAGCGGGCGACCCGTCCGGGTAACGTCAGGGCCAAGGCCATCACTCGGAGATTGCGGTTGGCGCCCTTCATTCATTTCGACCAGGTCACCAAGTCCTTCGGCACGTTGAAGGTGGTCGACAAGCTCGACCTCGAAGTCGCCAAGGGCGAGTTCGTCAGCCTGCTCGGGCCTTCCGGCTCCGGCAAGACAACTCTGTTGATGATGCTGGCCGGTTTCGAGCAGCCCACCCACGGCGCCATCTGGCTCGACGGCACCCGCATTGAGAGCCTGCCGTCGCACAAGCGCAATATGGGCGTGGTGTTCCAGAACTACGCGCTTTTCCCGCATATGACGGTGGCCGAGAATGTCGCCTTTCCGCTCGCCATGCGCGGCGTGGGCAAGGCGGAAGCGGCGGCGCGGGTGACGCGGGCGCTCGATATGGTGCGCCTCGGCCATCTCAAGGACCGCCGACCGGCCCAGCTTTCCGGCGGCCAGCAGCAGCGTGTCGCGCTCACCCGCGCTCTGGTGTTCGAGCCGACCGTGGTGTTGATGGACGAGCCCCTCGGCGCCCTCGACAAGCAATTGCGCGAGCACATGCAGCTTGAACTGCGCGACCTGCACCGCACGCTCGGCCTCACCGTGATTTTCGTCACCCACGACCAGTCCGAAGCGCTCACCATGTCGGACCGCATTGCCGTGTTCAATCATGGCCGCATCGAGCAGCTCGACACGCCGGAAGGCATTTATGACCGCCCGCGCACCCGCTTCGTCGCCGAATTCATCGGCGAGACCAACCTGTTCGAGGGCGTGGTGAAGACGGTCGCCGACGGCATCGCCGAGGTAACGATCGCCGAGGACGTAACGGTGCGCGCGACCCAGCTCGGTCCGGTCGAGGTCGGCGCGCCGATCCTCGCCTCAGTGCGGCCGGAGCGGCTGCATCTGCAGGACCAGCCGGGGACGGGCAATGTCATTCCGGTCACCGTCACCGACAATGTCTATCAGGGCGACCATCTGCGGACCCATCTCGCCGGCCCGGGGATCGAACTCGTCGGCAAGGTGCAGCGGCGCGTGCCGGTGGGCCCGGTGGGCAGCACGGCGTTCGCCTGTTTCGAACCGTCCGAATGCACGCTGATCGCGCCGGACGCGGCGGCGGGGCGCGCCGCATGAGCGGGTCCTCCACACGCGGCCGCCTTTCCGCGCTGCTTCTGGTGGCGCCGCTGTTCCTGTTTCTGGCGGCGTTCTTTGTCTGGCCGCTGGTGATGATGATCTCCGTCTCCGTCACCGACGGCACGGTGCGGCAGGTGATGCCGGCCACCGCCGAGGTGATCGGCGACTGGGACGGCACCGGCCTGCCGCCGCCGGAGGTGCAGCAGGCGCTTATCGCCGATCTGCGCGCACCGAGCGAACAGATGGCCTTCGGCGACGCGGTGCGCCGGCTCAACAGCGAGGTGTCGGGCTTCCGCACCCTGCTGAGCCGTACCGCCAGCGCCGTGCGCGATGCGCCAGCCGGCCAGCCCGTGGACCTCGCGGCGGTCGATCCGCGCTGGGGTGAGGGGCGCTACTGGCAGGCGCTGCAGCGGGCGATGCCGAACTATACCGACCGCAACCTGCTCGCCGCCGTCGACCTCAAGCGTGACACTGAGGGCAGCATCACCGCCGACGCCTCGGCCAACCGCGTCATCATGCTGCGCACCTTCACCATCGCCGCGCTGGTGACGGTGCTGTGCGCCCTCATCGGCCTGCCCTATGCGATGATCGCCGCCGCCGCCACCGGGTGGGTGCGCAATGTGATGCTGCTCGCCGTGCTTCTGCCGCTGTGGACCTCGCTGCTGGTGCGCACCGCTTCCTGGGTGATCCTTCTGCAGAATGAAGGGCTGATCAACAAGGCGCTCATCGCCATCGGCATCGTCGACCAGCCCCTGCAGCTCATCTTCAACCGAACCGGCGTGGTCATCGCCATGACCCATGTGCTGCTGCCCTTCATGGTGCTGCCGATCTATTCCGTGCTGCTCGGCATTCCGCGCAATCTGATGCCGGCGGCCTCCTCGCTGGGGGCGAACCGGCTGCGGGCGTTCTGGCATGTGCTGCTGCCGATGGCGCTGCCCGGCGTCGCCTCCGGCGCGCTGCTCGTCTTCATGGTGGCGCTTGGCTACTACATCACCCCGGCGCTGGTCGGCGGGGCGGAGGACCAGATGATTTCCTCCGTCATCGCCTTCTTCGCCACCGGCACCGCCAATTGGGGCATGGCCGGCGCGCTCGGGCTGATCCTTCTGGTGACGACGACGGCGCTCTATCTCGTCTATGGCCGGCTGTCGCGCTCGCCCAACATGGTGGGGGCCTGACCATGTCGGCATCGTCTCCGGCCCTGCGCGCCGGGCAGATCGTCTTCGGCGCCGCCGTGGTGTTCTTCCTGGTGGCGCCG
The DNA here is from genome assembly GCF_030813495.1 of Ancylobacter polymorphus. GTDB lineage: Bacteria > Pseudomonadota > Alphaproteobacteria > Rhizobiales > Xanthobacteraceae > Ancylobacter > Ancylobacter polymorphus. The sequence continues at coordinate 236,901 of NZ_JAUSUI010000003.1, forward strand.
ATCATCGCCATCCTGCCGCTGGCGTTCAATTCCAGCGTGTTCCTCAACTACCCCATGGAGAGCGTCTCCTCGCGCTGGTTCGTCGAGTTGCAGACCAGCGACACCTGGCGGCGCGCTATTCTCAACAGTCTCATCATCGGCTGCGGCGCCACGGCGCTGTCGACGGTGATCGGCACGCTGGCCGCGCTCGGCCTGCGCCATGCGCGCCTGCCCTTCGCCAATCTGCTGCGGGTGATGTTCCTGCTGCCCATGGTGGTGCCGGCGGTGGTGCTGGGTGTGGGCATGCAGATCCTCTACACCCGCCTCGGCCTCGCCAGCACCTATCTCGGCGTGATCGTCGCCCATGCAGTGCTGTGCGTGCCCTTCGTCATCGTCAGCGTCTCCGCCTCGCTCGGCGGCATTGACGGGTCGATCGAGCGGGCGGCGAGCAGCCTCGGCGCCAATCCGGCGACGGTATTTCGGCGCATCACCCTGCCGCTCGCCCTGCCGGGCGTGGTGTCGGGGGCGGTGTTCGCTTTCGCGACCTCGCTGGATGAGGTGGTGATCACCCTGTTCGTTGCCGGCCCCAACCAGCGCACGCTGGCCCGGCAGATGTTCGCCAGCATCCGCGAGAATGTGAGCCCGACGATTGCGGCGGCGGCGTTCCTGCTCATCATCGGCACGCTATGCCTCGCCGGTCTCGCCGGCCTGCTGCGCTGGCGCCAGAGCCGGCTCGCCAAAGCCGTGGCCGACGGCGCTTAGGGTCTGAGTCGTCACGCGGGCGCTCGCACGCCCGACGGGCCGCGTTCTCTATTTCGTTTGCTTTCACCTGCGCTGGCAGTGCTTTCGCTTCTTGCGAATTGAGGCGAAAAAGCGAAAGATGATGTCAGCCGTCCCGCTTCGGGGACCCGCAGCCGCGCCAACGGCCGGGTCGCCAAAATGCCAGAGGGGGGCGTCGATCAGAACCGGGCAGCACGCCCGGCGTCACAGGGAAGAAACGGAGTTCGCATGTCGATGATGATACGCGGATTGCGAGGGTTGGCGATTGCCGCCACGATCGCGATCACTTCAGTCGCCACCGCCTTCGCGGCCGATTACCCCGCCCCCAAGCAGGGCGTGTGGGTCGCCAAGGATTTCAAGTTCCATACTGGCGAGGTGCTGCCCGAACTCAAGCTCGGCTACACCACCGTCGGCGAGCCCAGTGGCGAGCCGGTGCTTATCCTGCACGGCACCACGGGCTCGGCCGCCTCAATGCTGACACCGGCCTTTGCCGGCGAGCTTTTCGGTCCGGGCCAGCCGCTGGATGCCAGCCGCTACTACGTCATCCTCACCGACTCCATCGGCGCGGGCACGTCCGCCAAACCCTCTGACGGCTTGCGCGCCAAGTTCCCGCGCTACAATTACGACGACATGGTCCGCGCCCAGTACGACCTCGTCACCCAAGGGCTTGGCGTCAAGCATTTGCGGATGATCATCGGCTACTCCATGGGCGGCATGCACGCCTGGCTGTGGAGTTCGAAATACCCGGACATGATGGACATCGTGGTCCCGATGGCCTCGCAGCCGACCGAAATGTCGAGCCGCAACTGGATGATGCGCCGCATGATCATCGACGCGGTGCGCAACGATCCCGACTGGAAGGGCGGCGACTATACCGAGCAGCCCAAGGCGGTGCAGGTCGCGAATGTGTATTTCGGCATCGCCACCAATGGCGGCAACATCGCCCTGCAGAACATGGCGCCGACACGGGAGAAGGCGGATGCGCTGCTCGACAGCCGCCTGAAGGCGCCGCTCACCGTGGACGCCAACGATTACATGTACCAGTGGGACGCATCGCGCGACTACAACGCCGCGGCGGGGCTGGACAAGATTACCGCCACCGTGCTCGCCATCAATTCCGCCGATGACGAGCGCAACCCGCCCGAAACCGGCATCATGGACCGTGAGATCAAGCGGGTGAAGAACGGCCGGGTGCTGCTCATCCCCGCCAGCGCCGACACGCGCGGCCATGCCACCCTGGCCATGGCGAAGTTCTACGCCAAGGAGATCGCCGCGCTTCTCGCCACGGCGCCACGGGCCGGCAATCCGTAAGGGTGACCGCCCCGACGTTGCAGGTTCGGGGCAAAGGGCGGCGCTTAGAGCACGTTCCGATCTGATTGCATCGCAATCAGATCGGTAAAGCGTTCTCTATCAATCATTGAGAGACTGATTCACCGATCAGGTCGATTCAACCTGATCGGATCAGGCTCTAGCCACCCTTGTGCGGCGGGGCTTCCTGGAGTTCCGCCGCCTTCCCTCGCTCCGCTTCCAGCGCAGCACGAGCCTCGGCGACGCCGGGCAGGTGCAGCGTGTCCGGCAGGAATTCCGGCCCGCGCCGGGCGAGGAATTCGGTCAGCGCCGCTGCGGGCGGGGTCAGGCGCTTGGCCGAGCGTTTGACCACGAACCATTGCCGCACCTCCGGCAGCCCCTCGACATCGAGCACGGCGAGTCGCCCGTCCGCCACCTCGGCGGCGATGGTGTGGGCGGAGATGAAGGCGAGGCCGAGCCCTGCCATCACCGCCTGTTTGATGGTCTCGTTGGAATCGATTTCCATGCCGATGCGTGGGTCGAGCCCCCATTGCTGGAAAAAGCGCTCCATCAGCCCGCGTGTGCCCGAGCCGGGTTCGCGCGACATGAAGGTGGCGTTGGCGATGGCGGAGGGGGTGATGCGGCGGCCGAGCAGGGGATGATCCGCCGGGGCGATCAGCACATGCGGATGGTCGCCGATCAGCGTCTTGTCGACTTCGATGTCGAGCGGCGGTCGCCCCATAATGGCGACATCGATCGCGTCCGCCCGCAGGCCGGCAATGATCGCCTCGCGGTTGCCGACCGAGATCACCACGTCGATGCCGGGATGGGCGCGGGTGAAGGCGCCGAGCGCCGCCGGCACGAAATACTTCGCCGTCGACACCAGTCCCACGGACACCCGCCCCGAGCGCAGCCCCTTCATCGCGTCCAGCGCGGCGCCGCAATCGGCCAGCGCCTGTTCGATGCGGGCGGTGGCGAGCAGGATTTCGCGACCGGCGGCGCTGGGCTGGAAGCGATCGCCCGCGCGGTCGAGCAGCGGCAGGCCGAGATAATGCTCGAGCAGCTGCACCTGCATCGTCACCGCCGGCGGGGTGACATTCAGCTTCTTCGCCGCCCCGGTCACGCTGCCGGTTTCGACGATGGCGGCGACGGCGCGCAGCTGCTTCAGCGTGGCATTACGCATAAACCATTACACTTCAGATAAATTGAACCTAAAGGTCAATTTATTCGAATTTCCTTACGCCGGCAAATCAGGCAGTCTGATCTCAACAAAAGGCGTCCGCCGCTTCGGGTCCCCGCCCGAAGGCTTACGGAAACGACACGCCAAAGGGCTCAAGCCCACAAGAACATAACTGGGGAACGCCATGACACGCCCGACATTGCAGGACCACCTCGAGGGGTGGTCGCAGGCCGACGCCTTGCGTCGCGACATTGCCAGCGCCGTGATCGCGCTGGCTGACGCCGGCCGCCAGATTTCCGAGCTTCTCGCCGCCGGTCCGCTGGCGGGGGCGCTCGCCAACGTGCGCGGCTATCACGCCGATGGCGACAGCCAGAAGGAACTGGACGTCATCACCGACGATCTGGTTCGCGAGGCCCTTTCGGAGGCGCCGGTCGCGCTGTTCGGCTCCGAGGAGGCCGATGCCGCGGTGGTGCTCAATCCCGCCGGCACGCTCGCGGTGGCGGTCGATCCGCTGGATGGCTCGTCCAATATCGACACCAACGCCACGGTCGGGACGATCTTCTCCATCCTGCCTTATATCGGCACCGACTCGCTGCTGCAGACGGGGCGGGCGCAGCTCGCCGCCGGATTCCTGCTCTACGGGCCGCAGACCGCGCTGGTGCTCACCGTTGGCGACGGGACGCAGATCTTCATCCTCGATCGTGCCAGCGGCGCGTTCCTGCTCGCGGAACAGCGGGCGCTGGTGCTGCCGGAAACGGCCGAATACGCCATCAACGCTTCCAATCTGCGTCACTGGGACGTGGCGATCCGCTGCTATATCGAGGACTGCTTGGCCGGCGCCGATGGCCCGCGCGGCAAGGATTTCAACACGCGCTGGGTCGCCTCCATGGTGGCCGATGTCTACCGCATCCTGGTGCGCGGCGGGGTCTATCTCTATCCGGGCGACGCCCGCCGCGGATACGGCCATGGCCGGCTGCGGCTGGTCTACGAGGCCAATCCGGTCGCATTCCTGATGGAACAGGCGCAGGGCTCCGCCACCGACGGCCGGCTGCCGATCCTCGACATCGTGCCCGAGCATCTGCACCAGCGCGTGCCGCTGGTGTTCGGCTCGCGCGCCGAGGTCGAGCGCATCGCCCGCTATCACCGCGACGCCGCCGCCATGCCGGAGCGCTCGCCCCTGTTCGGCCGTCGCGGCCTGCTGCGCGCCTGACGGAGAGGACCCATGTCGATCCATCACCCCATCATCTCCGTCACCGGCTCCTCCGGCGCGGGCACCACCTCGGTGCGGCGCATCTTCGAGCAGATCTTCCGCCGCGAGGACGTGACTGCCGCCTATATCGAGGGCGACGCCTATCACCGCTATGACCGCGCCGAGATGAAGCGCGTCATGGCCGAGGAGGCCTCGCGCGGCAACCACCACTACAGCCATTTCGGGCCGGATTCGAACCTGTTCGAGGAACTGGAGGAGACCTTTCGCTCCTATTCCCACACCGGCACCGGCAAGTACCGCCATTATGTCCATGACGACAAGGAAGCGGCGGAATATGGCGGCGCGCCCGGCACCTTCACGCCCTGGGAGCCGATTCCGACCCCGACCGACCTGCTGTTCTATGAGGGGCTGCACGGGGCGGTGGCCAGCGGCAACATCGATGTCGCCCGCTATGCCGACCTGAAGATCGGCGTCGTGCCGGTCATCAATCTCGAATGGATCCAGAAGATCCACCGCGACCGCTCCCATCGCGGCTATTCCACCGAGGCGGTGACCGACACCATCCTGCGGCGCATGCCGGACTATGTGAACTACATCTGCCCGCAGTTCACCCATACCGACATCAATTTCCAGCGCGTTCCGACGGTGGACACCTCGAACCCGTTCATCGCCCGGTGGATTCCCACCGCCGACGAATCCATCGTCGTCATCCGCTTCAAGAGCCCGCGCGGGATCGATTTTCCCTACCTGCTCTCGATGATCCAGGGCTCCTGGATGAGCCGCGCCAATTCCATCGTGATCCCCGGCGGCAAGCTCGACATCGCGATGCAGCTCATCCTCACGCCGATGATCCTCAACCTCGTCGAGAAGAAGCGGCGCGCCGCGTGAACCGGGAGGACAGCATGTTGACCAGCCATTCTGAAGCCCTGCGTCCGCCTCAGGACCCGGCCGATATCCCGCATGACGACATGGCCAATGCGCTGCGCGCGCTCGCCATGGACGCGGTGGAAAAGGCCAAGTCCGGCCATCCCGGCATGCCCATGGGCATGGCGGATGTCACCACCGCCCTGTTCTCCCGCTTCGTGACGCTGGACCCCAGCCGTCCCGACTGGCCGGACCGCGACCGCTTCATTCTCTCCGCCGGTCACGGCTCGATGCTGCTCTACGCGCTCAACCATCTGCTCGGCTATGCCGACATGGGTACGGAGCAGCTCAAGAGCTTCCGCCAGCTCGGCGCCGTCACCGCCGGCCATCCCGAGCATGGGCACACGCTCGGCGTCGAGACCACCACCGGCCCGCTGGGGCAGGGGCTCACCACCGCGGTCGGCATGGCGCTGGCCGAGCGCATGCTCAATGCCCGCTTCGGCGACGATCTCGTCGATCACCGCACCTGGGTCATCGCCGGCGATGGCTGCCTGATGGAGGGCATCAGCCACGAGGCCATCGACCTTGCGGGCCACCTCAAGCTCGCCAAGCTCACCGTGCTCTGGGACGATAACGGCATCTCCATCGACGGCAGCACGGCGCTCTCCACCTCAACCGACCAGCTCGCCCGCTTCGCCGCCTCCGGCTGGAAGGTGCTGCGGGTCGACGGCCACGCCCATCACGCGCTGATCGACGCCATCGCCGAGGCGCGGACGAGCGACCGGCCGGTGCTGATCGCCTGCCGCACCACCATCGGCTATGGCGCCCCGACCAAAGCCGGCACCGAGGCCGTGCACGGCGCCCCGCTCGGCGCGACAGAAATCGAGGGCGCCCGTGCCGCGCTCGGCTGGAACTACCCGCCCTTCGAGGTGCCGGAGAGCGTGCGCGCTTCCTTCGCCGCCATAGCCCGGCGCGGCCGCGAGGCGCGCGAGGCCTGGGAGAAGCGGCTCTCCGCCTCCGGCCGTCGCGCCGATTTCGAGGCGGCGATGGAAGGCGACCTGCCGGCCGATTTCGACGAGAAGCTCGCCGCCTACAAGCGCGAACTCTCCCAGACTGCGCCGAAGGTGGCGACGCGCAAGGCCTCCGAGATGGCGCTCGGCGTCATCAACCGCGCCACCGATCTCACTATTGGTGGCTCGGCCGATCTCACCCATTCCAACCTCACCGTTACCAAGGGCATGGAGTCGGTGACGCCGGGCAATTATGCCGGCCGCTACATCCATTACGGCATTCGCGAACATGCCATGGCGGCGGTGATGAACGGCCTCGCCCTGCATCGCGGCAGCATTCCCTATGGCGGCACCTTCATGGTGTTCTCCGACTACGCCCGAGGTGGCATGCGGCTCTCGGCGCTGATGGGCCAGCGCGTCGTCTATGTGCTGACGCATGATTCCATCGGCCTCGGCGAGGACGGGCCGACGCATCAGCCGATCGAACATCTCGCTATGCTGCGGGCGACGCCGAACCTCTATGTGTTCCGCCCCGCCGATGCGGTGGAAACGCTGGAAGCCTGGCAGCTTGCTCTGCATGCGGAAGGCACGCCCTCGGTGCTGGCGCTCTCCCGGCAGAACCTGCCGACCTTCCGTACCGAGCATTCGGAAGAGAACCTCGTCGGCTATGGCGCCTATGTCGCCCGCAAGCCCAGGCGCCGGCGTGACGTGACGCTGCTCGCCACCGGCTCGGAAGTCGAGATCGCCTTCAAGGGGGCGGACCTTCTGGCCGAGCGCGGGGTCGACGCCGCCGTGGTCTCCATGCCGTGCTGGGAGCTGTTCGAGCGCCAGAGCCATGAATACCGCCGCGCCGTGCTCGGCACCGCCCCGCGCGTCGCCATCGAGGCGGCGGCCCGGCTCGGCTGGGACCGCTGGATCGGCGAGCGCGGACGCTTCATCGGCATGGAGGGCTTCGGCGCCTCCGGCCCGGCGGCCGATCTCTACCGCCACTTCAACATCACCCCGGAGGCGGTGGTCGACGCGACCTGCGACCTCCTGACCTGCGCCTGAGCCAGAGGAAGAGCCAATGGCCCGCATCACCCTTCGACAGCTTCTCGACCACGCCGCCGAGCACAGTTACGGCGTGCCGGCCTTCAACATCAACAATATGGAGCAGGGCATCGCGATCATGGAGGCGGCGCAGGCCGTCGACTCCCCGGTCATCATGCAGGCCAGCCGCGGCGCCCGCTCCTATGCCGGCGACATCATGCTCTCGCGCATGATCGACGCGCTGACCGAGATGTATCCCGCCATCCCGATCTGCATGCATCAGGACCACGGGAACAACGAGGCGACCTGCCTCTCCGCCATCCAGCACGGCTTCACCTCCGTGATGATGGACGGCTCGCTGAAAGAGGACGCCAAGACCCCGGCGGATTACGACTACAACGTCGCCATCACCCGTCGCGTGGTCGATGCCGCCCATTGGGTCGGGGCTTCGGTGGAAGGCGAACTCGGCGTGCTGGGCTCTCTGGAGCATGGCGCCGGCGAGCAGGAGGACGGCCATGGCGCGGAAGGGCAGCTCAGCCACGACCAGCTGCTGACCGACCCCGACCAGGCGGTGGATTTTGTCGCCCGCACCAAGGTCGACGCCCTCGCCATCGCCATGGGCACCTCGCATGGCGCCTACAAGTTCTCGCGCCAGCCGGACGGCGACATCCTTGCCATGAACATCATCGAGGAAATCCATCGCCGCCTGCCCAATGTCCATCTGGTCATGCACGGCTCCTCCTCGGTGCCGCAGGCGCTGCAGGACCTGTTCAACGCGAGCGGCGGCGAGATGCCCCAGACCTGGGGCGTGCCGGTGGAAGAGATCGTGCGCGGCATCCGCCACGGGGTGCGCAAGGTGAATATCGATACCGATTGCCGCCTCGCCATGACCGCGCAGTTCCGCAAGGTGGCGCAGGGCAACAAGGCCGAGTTCGACCCGCGCAAATTCCTCAAGCCCGCCATGGACGCGATGCGCGACCTTTGCCGCGCGCGCTTCGAGGAATTCGGCACGGCCGGCCACGCCTCGCAGATCAAGGTGCTGCCGCTGGCCGCCATGGCCAAGCGCTACGCCTCCGGCAGCCTCGATCCGGTGATCGGCGGCGCCCGGGTGGCGGCGGAGTAACGCCCCTCCAAGGGGGGCCCAACAGGACATCAAGGCGCGCGCCCACCGCGCGGCGCCGACGGGAACGCACAGGGAGAAGATCGATGAACGCGATCGACAAGACCAAGCCCGCCGAGGAGAAGCGCAGCCGCTACAGCGCCGGCGTGATGGAATACCGCAAGATGGGCTACTGGCAGCCCGACTATGAGCCGAAGGACACGGACGTGATCGCCGTGTTCCGCATCACCCCGCAGGACGGCGTCGACGAGATCGAGGCCTCGGCGGCGGTGGCCGGCGAAAGCTCGACCGCCACCTGGACCGTGGTGTGGACCGACCGCCTCACCGCCTGCGACAAGTACCGCGCCAAGTGCTATCGGGTCGATCCGGTGCCGAACGCGCCCGGCTCCTGGTTCGCCTATATCGCCTATGACCTCGACCTGTTCGAGCCCGGCTCCATCGCCAACCTCTCCGCCTCGATCATCGGCAATGTGTTCGGCTTCAAGCCGCTCAAGGCGCTGCGCCTTGAGGACATGCGCCTGCCGGTCGCCTATGTGAAGACTTTCGACGGCCCCGCCACCGGCATCGTGGTGGAGCGCGAGCGGCTCGACAAGTTCGGCCGGCCGCTGCTCGGCGCCACGGTGAAGCCGAAGCTCGGTCTGTCCGGCCGCAACTACGGCCGGGTGGTCTATGAGGCGCTGAAGGGCGGGCTCGATTTCACCAAGGACGACGAGAACATCAACTCGCAGCCCTTCATGCATTGGCGCGACCGCTTCCTCTACTGCATGGAGGCGGTGAACAAGGCGCAGGCCGGCACTGGCGAGGTGAAGGGCACCTATCTCAACATCACCGCCGCCACCATGGAAGACATGTATGAGCGCGCCGAGTTCGCCAAGAGCCTCGGCTCCTCCATCGTCATGATCGACCTGATCATCGGCTACACCGCGATCCAGTCCATGGCCAAGTGGGCGCGGCGCAACGACATGATCCTGCACCTGCACCGCGCCGGCCACTCCACCTATACGCGGCAGAAGAGCCACGGCGTCTCCTTCCGCGTCATCACCAAGTGGATGCGTCTCGCCGGCGTCGACCACATCCATGCCGGCACGGTGGTGGGCAAGCTGGAGGGCGACCCCCACACGACCAAGGGCTATTACGACCTCTGCCGCGAGGATTTCGTGCCGCAGAACCTCGCCCATGGCATCTTCTTCGATCAGGACTGGGCCTCGACCCGCAAGCTGATGCCGGTCGCCTCGGGCGGCATCCATGCCGGCCAGATGCACCAGCTCATCGACCTCCTCGGCGAGGATGTGGTGCTGCAGTTCGGCGGCGGCACCATCGGCCACCCCATGGGCATCCAGGCTGGCGCGACCGCCAACCGCGTGGCGCTGGAAGCGATGATCCTCGCCCGCAATGAGGGCCGCGACCTGCTCAATGAGGGCCCGGAGATCCTGAAGGACGCCGCGCGCCACTGCCTGCCGCTGAAGCAGGCGCTGGAGACGTGGAAGGACGTGACCTTCAACTACTCCTCCACCGACACGCCCGACTTCGTGCCGCAGGCCACCGCGGCGGAGTGACGAGGCCGTATCCCGGACGCGCCCCAGGCGCGATCCGGGATCGCGAGACCAGCGTGGAAACCCTTTTCCGGAACCCGATCCCGGTTCGGCCCCCGGCCGACCGGGATGACGAGAGCGAGACACCACCATGCGCCTGACTCAGGGAGCCTTCTCTTTCCTGCCCGATCTCACCGACGAGCAGATCACCCGCCAGGTCCAGTACTGCATCGACAAGGGCTGGGCGGTGAACATCGAGTTCACCGATGACCCGCACCCGCGCAACACCTATTGGGAATTGTGGGGCCAGCCGATGTTCGACGTGCCGGACGCCGCCGGCGTCATGTTCGAGTTGAACGAATGCCGCAAGGTCTATGGCGGCCGCCAGTACATCCGCCTCAGCGCCTTCGACGCCACCCATACGTGGGAGTCGCTGCGCCTTTCCTTCATCACCGACCGTCCTGCTGAAGAGCCCGGCTTCGCGCTGGAGCGCCAGGAAATCGACGGAAGGTCGATCCGCTACACGACGCGCGCCTATGCGGCCAACCGCCCGGAGGGCGCGCGCTACTGATCCGTCGGTCTCCCACTACTCCCCCGACGGAGAACCGCGGTCGTCCGGTTTCCTCCCCGGCCGCGAGGGACCGATGTCGGAATGCCGCGCCCGGCATCGGTCCCCTTTTTCTTTTGCGACAAACATCCTTCGAGGCTCGCTTCGCTCGCGCCTCAGGATGACGTGGCACAACGAGAATATTGAACCACGTCATCCTGAGGTGCCCGGCGCAGCCGGGCCTCGAAGGATGATGTCAGGAGCAACGCCCATGGACGCCGTGATCGACGACCCGAACGTCGCCCCCGAGGCTACGCCGAAGGCCCCCGATTCCATCGACCTGCGCGCCGAGTTCACCGCCAGCGGGCTCGCCGATGTGTTCGACCAGCTCGACCGTGAACTGGTAGGGCTGGTGCCGGTGAAGCGCCGCCTGCGCGAGATCGGCGCGCTGCTGCTCGTCGACACCGCCCGCCGCCGCTTCGGGCTGGAGGCGGTGAGCCCGACTTTGCATATGAGCTTCACCGGCAATCCCGGCACCGGCAAGACCACGGTGGCGCTGCGGATGGCGGAAATCCTCCACAAGCTCGGCTATGTCCGCAAGGGCCACCTCGTCACCGTGACGCGCGACGATCTCGTCGGCCAGTACATTGGTCACACGGCGCCGAAGACGAAGGAAGTCCTGAAGAAGGCGATGGGCGGCGTGCTGTTCATCGACGAGGCCTATTATCTCTACCGCCCCGAGAACGAGCGCGATTACGGGCAGGAGGCGATCGAAATCCTGCTGCAGGTGATGGAGAACCAGCGCGACGACCTCGTCGTCATCCTCGCCGGCTATGCCGACCGGATGGAACGCTTCTTCACCGCCAATCCGGGCTTCCGCTCGCGCGTCGCCCATCATGTCGACTTTCCCGACTATTCCGCCGCCGAGCTCGACGCCATTGGCGGGCGCATTCTCGACACCATGAACTACCGCATGAGCCGCGAGGCGGAGGAGGCGTTCCGCCGCTATATCGAGCTGCGCATGCAGCAGCCGCATTTCGCCAATGGCCGCTCGATCCGCAACGCGCTGGACCGCGCCCGGCTGCGTCAGGCCAACCGGCTGTTCAATTCCGACCGGCCGGTGACGGCGGACGACCTCGTCACCCTCGCCGCCGAGGACATTCTCGCCAGCCGGGTGTTTTCCGGCGGCATCGACAGCTACCCGCCGCTGCGGTGAGAGCGTCAGGGCTCGATTCGGCCCGGGAGTGACGCCGCCAGCTTCGTCATCCCGGCCGAAGCGCAGCGCAGAGCCGGGATCGCTTTCCATTCGCACGATCCCGGATCGGCCTGTGGCCGTCCGGGATGACACCCGAGCAAGGATGATCGCTTCATGGTTCTCATCGCCCCCTCCATGCTCGCCTCCGACTTCGCGCGCTTCGGCGAAGAGGTGCGCGACGTCGCCAGCGCCGGCGCCGACTGGATCCATCTCGACGTGATGGACGGGCATTTCGTGCCCAACATCACCTTCGGGCCGGATGTCATCAAGGCCATGCGCCCGCACACGGACAAGGTCTTCGACGTGCATCTGATGATCGAGCCGGTGGAGCCCTATATCGAGGCCTTCGCCAAGGCGGGCGCGGACATCATCACCGTGCAGGCCGAGGCGACGCACCATCTCGACCGCTGCCTCCAACTCATCCGCTCCCTCGGCAAGAAGGCCGGCGTGGCGCTCAACCCGGCGACGCATGAGAGCGCCGTCGCCTATGTGCTGGACAAGGTGGACCTCATCCTGCCGATGACGGTCAATCCCGGCTTCGGCGGCCAGGCCTTCATTGCCGATGTGCTGCCGAAGATTTACCGGCTGCGGGCGATGATCGGCGAGCGCCCGATCCATCTCGAAGTCGATGGCGGGGTGACGCCTGAAACCGCCGCGCTCTGCGCTGCGGCGGGGGCGAATGTGCTGGTGGCCGGCTCGGCGGTGTTCAAGGGCGGCCGCGAGGCCTATGGCGCCAACATCGCCGCCATCCGCGAGGCCGGGCGCACCGCCCGGCGCGGGCGCGCCGCCGCCTGAGCGTGAAGCGGCCGCCGCTCGTCGTTAATTGAAGGCGTCTTCCGTCAGGTTGAGGATCAGCACCTGCCGCGCGCTGTCCGGAATGGACGGCGAGGCGCGCAACTCGACCCCGAGCGCGGGGCGGCGCTTCTGGATGATCTCCGCCACATCACTGGCCATGTCGGCGCTGCCGGCATGGAAGGAAAGCGTGTTGCTGGTGGTCTGCACCACGCCCGTGTCAGACACAACGACATCGAAGCCGGCCGCCTTCAGCGGGGCGGTGAAGGCGTCGACCCGCGCCTTGGGCACGGTGTTGATCGGCGCGAAGATGCGCACCGTATAGCCCGCCCCCGGCAGCGCCGCCGTCGCCGGCGCGGGCGGGTTTGCGGCGGGCGCATTCTGGGCCGGAGTCGGCGTGGTGCCGGCCAGCGGCACCAGCGGATCGGCCGGGGCGGAGGTTGCGGGGCCGGGCGTGGCGGGTGAGGGCGCGGCCGATGCCGGCGCGGCGAGGGGCGTCGCGCTTGCGGCCGGTGGCGTCGCCGGCGCGGCGGCCTGCGGGGCCGGCGGCACTTCCAGCGCTGCAAGACGTTCGGAGAGCATAGCTTCGGCCCCGCGCAGCGTGGTGACCTCGTCGCGCAGGCTCAATACCTGCGCCGCGAGAAATGCGACACCGGCGAGCAGCAGCACCAGCACCAGCCCGAACAGAATCGGCAGCACCGGGGGCAGGGTGCGCGGGGCGGGGGCCTCGGCGCGCCTGGTCTCCAGCTCCAGCCGGCGCATCTGCAGCTTCAGCTGCTCGATGCCGAGCCAGCGCTGGAACGCCACCGGGTCCTGCGGCGGGCCCTTGGCGCGGTTGGGTGAGGCGGCGGGGGCAGGAACTCCCGGGGCAGGGGCCGCCGGCGCACGCGGCGCGGCGCCGGCCTCTTCGCCGGCACGGGCCCGCACGGGGCCGATGGAGGGCTCAAGCTTGTCGATCATTCCGCGTTCCCGTCCGCCCATGGCCAGGCTTTCCGCCCCGTCGCCGCCGCGCGAACGGCGCGGTGCTCCAGAGGCTTTCTCCCGGCCATAGTAGCGCAAGCCAAGGAGCGGGCGGACGAATCCTTACGAAATGGTTAAGACGGCCGATGGGCTCGCGGTGGCCGTTCAGCCCGCAGGTGCTCCGCTGGGCCGGCGGCGCGTGCGCGGCCGCTTGGCGATGCGGCCCTTGATCACCCGCAGCACCACCACGGTGGCGATCAGCATGACGAGGGTGATGCCGACCATCATGACGAGCCATTCGCCCTGGCTGTGGCCGCCCATTTCGCTGGCGCTCTTCCCGGCCAGCCAGCCCGGGGCGAGCATGACCGGCGCCCAGACGATGGCCGAGGAGACGTTGGCGAGCTGAAACCGGCGCTGATCCATCCGCATCATGCCGGCGACCAGCGGCATGGTGGCGCGCACCGGCCCGAAGAAGCGGCCGACGAACACGGAGGCGAAGCCGAAGCGGCGGAAGAACAGCCGCGCCTGCGCCACCTGCTCGCGGTAGCGCAGCAGCGGCCGGCGATGCACTACGCGCGGCCCGAGCCAGCGCCCGAGCCAGTAGGAGACGACATCGCCGAGAACCGCGCCGGCAATGGCGGCGGCGATGACCGGAAGCGGTGAGACGATTCCCGTGCCCACAAGCCCGCCAATAGCGAGCATGAGGGCGGTGGCGGGGATGAGAATGCCAACGAGGACCAGCGATTCGCCGAAGGCGATGAGGCCGATGACCAGCGGGACCAGATAGTCGTGGCCGCTCAAAAACGCGACCACCTCGGCGGATAGAGCTTCCATAGCCTCTCACTGACGCAAGGTAACGGCACCAATGTGCTGATGAAGGTGACGGGAGCAAGGCGGGGCGACATTGCGCCGCTGCGTCGGGTCCGCGATAGCGGCGGCGGAACCTTTCACCGCGACGGGCGTTTAACGAGCCGCACCCGCCATTCCGGCTCCCTCACCTCGGCGTGCTCTGGGCCTCACCGCCGAAGAGCCGCGAACGACGGAAGGCCTCATGCCGCTGCGTGCTCTAAGCCGCCTGCTCCTCGCCCTTTCCCTTCTCCTCACCCCGCTCTTCGCCGGCCCACTGGCGGCCCAGACCGCCGGTGCCTCCACCGCCGTCGAGGCCCCACCCGCCGCCTCCCCGGTGCCGGAGGGCCGCACCAGCGATCTCAGGGCATTGCTCGACACGCTGAGCAATGAGGCGGCGCGCGCCCGCTTCCTCGGGCAGCTGCGGGCACTGGTGGATAGCGAGGCCGGAACGGCGGCGCCGGCGGGCGCCACTGAGCAGGCCGCGCCGGGCCGCGACGACTGGCTCTCCGGCGCTACCCAGTCGCTCGGCGCCTTCTCCGGCTCCGTGCTCTCGCTGGTCGGCGAGATCGAGCAATTGCCGGCGCAGGCCGAGAAGCTGTTCAGCGACCTCGCCGATCCATTGGTGCTGGAGCGCGTCGGCTGGGCGGTGACGATGATTATCGCCGTACTCGCCGCCGCCCTGCTGGCCGAGTATATCGCGAAGCGGCTGCTCGCCGGGCTGCGGCGGGCGATCGAGGCCCGGCCGACGCGCGGCCTGTTCATGCGCGCGCTGCTGCTGGCGCTGCGCACGCTGATCGACATCGTGCCCATCGCCGCCTTCGCGGCGGCGGCCTTCGGTGTGCTGGCGCTGGTGGAGCTGAATTTCATCGTCCGCCTCGCCGTCGTTACCGTCATCAACGCCAATGTGCTGGCGCGGCTGATCCTGGTCGGCGCGCGGGCGGTGCTGACGCCGGACGCGCCGCAGATGCGGCTGTTTCCGCTCGATCACGAAAGCGCCGCGTATGGCTATCTCTGGGTGCGCCGCTTCACCTACACGCTGGTCTACGGCCATTTCCTGCTGCGTGCCGCCTGGGTGCTGGGCCTTGCTTTGCCCACCTACCGCTTCTTCGGCAATCTGCTCGGCCTGTTCGTCGCCGGCATGGCCGTGGTGTTCGTGCTGCAGATCAGGGGCGGGGTGGCGCGACGGCTGCGGCGTCTCGGCGCGCGCGAGGGGCGGGTGGCGCGGCTGCGCAACGCCGTCGCCGATTTCTGGCACGTCCTCGCCATTGCCTATGTCATCGCCGGCTTTCTCGTCTGGACGCTCGATGTCGATGGCGGCTTCGCCTTCCTCGCGCGCGCCACACTGCTCTCGCTGCTCACTCTCGCCCTCGCCGCGCTGATCATCGCGCTGATGCTGCGGGCCTTCGAACGGGTGTTCAAGCTCAATGCCGAGATGCGCACCCGCTACCCCTTGCTGGAGGCGCGCGCCAACCGCTATCTGCCGGCGCTGCGCAGCGCCATGCAGGGACTGGTGATGCTGGTCGCCGCGCTGGTGCTGCTGGAAATCTGGGGTGCCCGCCCGTTCGAGCGGCTGGCGTCCGAGGCCGGGCGGCTGGCGGTGGGGCGGCTCATCTCCATCGGCGTGGTCGTGCTGGTCGGGCTTGTGCTGTGGGAAATCTCCACCGCCTTCGCCGAGCGGCTGCGGGCCGCCAACCCCAATTCCACCCGGCTGAAGACGCTGCTGCCGTTTTTGCAGAACGCCTTCCGCGTGGTGCTGCTCACCATTGGCAGCCTGATCCTGCTCTCCGAAATCGGCATCAACATCGCTCCGCTGCTGGCCGGCGCCGGCGTGCTGGGCCTTGCCATCGGCTTCGGGGCGCAGACGCTGGTGAAGGACGTGATCACGGGCGTGTTCATACTGATGGAGGACACCATCTCGGTGGGAGATGTGGTGGAGGTCGGCGCCCATGCCGGGCTGGTGGAGAAAATCACCATCCGCACCGTCCATATGCGCGACTTCGACGGTAACGTTCATTCCATCCCCTTCGGCGAGGTCCAGACGGTCAAGAACATGTCGAAGGACTTCGCCTATGCGGTGGTGGATGTGCGCATCGCCTATCGCGAGAGCATCGATGAAGCGCTGGCACTGATGGCGGAAGTCGCGGCCGATATGGCGGCGAACGGGCCGCTGGCGGAAACCATCACCGAGCCGTTCGAGGTGGTCGGCGTCGAGGCGCTGGACCCCTCGCATATCCAGCTGCGCGGCCGATTCAAGACCCGCCCGCTCGGTCAGTGGAACGTGCGGCGTGAATTCTACCGCCGCATCAAGGCCGCCTTCGATGTGCGCGGCATCGAGATGCCCTATCCGCATCAGACGGTTTATCTCGGCACCGACAAGAAGGGCATGGCCCCGCCGCTGCGGGTGGTGAACCAGAGCGCGGAGGAACTTGCCCCGCCCGCGCGTCCCCGCCGCGCCGCCGCACGCGCGGCAGCCGCCACGCCGGGCCCGATGATCGAGGAGCACCCCGGCGCGCGCGAGCGCAGCGAGGAGGATGAGGAGCCGGTGCTGCCCGCCATCGAGGAGCGGCGGCATTAGGCGCCCGCTTGGCGCA
Organism: Ancylobacter polymorphus; assembly: GCF_030813495.1. Classification (GTDB taxonomy): domain Bacteria; phylum Pseudomonadota; class Alphaproteobacteria; order Rhizobiales; family Xanthobacteraceae; genus Ancylobacter; species Ancylobacter polymorphus. The sequence goes on from NZ_JAUSUI010000003.1 coordinate 253,886, forward strand.
AACGCCGCCCGGAGGTAACGGGAGAGGATTGAGCGGGCGCGACAAAGCCGCGATGATGCGGCGCGCCGGCTCCGGGCCGGAATCCGTGGAGCCGCGCCTTTCATGCTGAGCCGTCTTATCCGCCACCCCGTGTCGCTAATCATCGGGGTGATCCTCGGCTTGTTCGCGGCGTATGAGACCAGCGTGCGCTTCTTCGCCTATACCGGCGATGCCTATGTGATGAGCGACATCGTCGTGCTCTCCGCCCAGGTGGAGGGGCCGGTGTCGCGGCTGGCGGTGCAGAACAACCAGAGCGTCACCGCCGACCAGCTATTGTTCGAGATCGAGCGCACGCCCTATGCCTTGAAGCTGCGGGAAACGCAGGCGGCGCTGGCCACCGCCCGCGCCAATCTCGAACTGGCGCAGGACGAGGTGAACGCGGCCAAGGCCGCCGTCACCTCCGCGCAGGCCGTGCAGACCAACGCCGAAGACCAGCTGACGCGGATCAAGACCCTGGAGAAGGAAGGCTATTCGCCCGAAGCGACGCTCGATGTCGCCACCCGCGATGTCGCCACCGCCAGCGCCAATGTGACGGCCGCCGGGGCGCAGCTCGCGGTGGCGGCGCGGCGCGTGTCGGTGGCGCAGGCGGCCATCGAATCCGCCGCCGCCGCAGTGGCAAAGGCGCAGTACGATCTCTCGAAAACCGTGATCAACGCCCCCGATGCCGGCCGCGTCGCGCCGTTCGTCACCCGTGTGGGCGATTATCTTCGCCCGGGCAGCGAGGTGATGGCGATCGTCACCGACAAGCGCCGCCGGGTGGTGGCCAATGTCAGCGAACGCCATCTCGCCCGCATCCGGGTCGGCCAGCGGGCGCTGCTCACCCTCGGTTCCGACCCGTGGGCGCTGCATTGGGGCCGGGTCAGCGGCATTGCCGGCGGCGTCGCCCGCACGCCCGACAACCCGCAGGTCATTCCCTATGTCGAGCCGACCACGGACTGGGTGCGGCTGCCCCGGCGCTTTCCAGTGGAGGTGACGCTGGACGCCTGGCCCGAGGGGCTCGGCCTGTTCAACGGCGCCGATGCCCGCGTGCTGATCTGGTTCTGAGCCATGGTGGAGCCGGGCGGCGGGATCAGCGATATCGACCGGCAGGCCTTCGCCACCGCCACCGGCGTGCTGGCGGCTGTCTATATCGCCCTGCTGATGGGGCTGGATGAGCCCTATTGGGCAGCGCTCAGCGTGATGATTATCGCCAATGTCGACCGCGACGCGCTGTTCACCAAGGGCGTGCTGCGGGTGCTCGGCACCTTCATCGGCGTGATCGGCGGCTACTATATCGGCCAGTGGGCGGAGGGCTATAATCTCATGCAGCTGGCGCTCGTGACCATTGCCGCGGCGGTGGGCACCTATGGCCGCCAGCGCAGCGCCTATGGCTATGCCTGGTTCTATGGTGGGCTCACCTTCGCGCTGGTCATGCTCTACACCATGACCCAGCCGGCGCAGCTTTACGGCTTCGCGCATTATCGCTGCTTCGAGATCGTGATCGGCGTGGTGTGCGGCACGTTGTCGAGCTGGGCGCTGGGGCCGCGGGCGGGGGAACTGCATGCGCGGCTGAAGGCGCAGGCGGCGGCCACCACCGCGCTCAATGCCGAGCGCCAGTCGCTCATCGCCGGGCTCGGCGCCTTCACCATCATCATCGTCTGGTCGCTGTTCGATCTGCCGCAACTGCCGCAGGTGCTGATTTCCAGCCTCATCGTGGTGGACAGCGACCCGCTGGCGACGCGTCATCGCGGTTTCCAGCGCATTCTGGGCTGCATGCTCGGCGGCACGGCGGCGCTGCTGGTGATCCTGATCGACGCCGCCGACCCCTGGTGGTGGGCGTCGATGCTGTTTCTCGGCGTGTTCTCCTTCGCCCGCATCCACCTGGGCAAATCGACCCAGGCCTATATCGGCACCCAGTCCGCCATCGCCTATCTCGTCACGCTGGTCAGCGCTTCCCCGCCCGACAGCCTCGCCCCGCCGGTCGACCGGCTGGTCGGCATCGTCATCGGGGTCAGCTTGATGACGGTGCTGGTGTGGGCGCTCAACCCGCCGGCCAAGGCGGGCTCGTCGGCGGAAACGCCCACGGACACACCGGCGAAGAAGCCCGCCTGATCAGTCCTCCTCCCGCGAGGGGGCAATCGCGTCAAGCAGCGTGTCGGGATCGGTCCCGCGCGGCACGCTGAGCCAGCGCCCCGGGCGTCCGGCGGGAATGACGATGACGGCGTTCTTCGGGCAGATGTCCAGGCAGGGCACCTCGATGACCGCGACCCCCGCGCCCTTGCGGTGCGGCTTCTTCATCGGCTTGCCGCCCTCGCGCCGGGCGATGGCGGCGCGCAGCGCCTTGGGCAGGGTCTCGTCAGAACCGGGGCCGAAGCCGCCGTCGAGCTTCTTCGCGCATTTGCGGCAGACGAGGACCACATCGGTCCAGTCGGCTTTGATCGGCTTCATGCGCGGCGGCATCCTGGCGGCGGGAGGCTCTATGTGCCATCGCCCGCCGCTCCTGTCGAACGAGACCGGCCGGAAGAACCGCGCTCCCATGCGCCGAGGGGGCAACCGACGCGTGGGAAGCGGCCTCCCGACCGGGTAGCAAGGCTCACTCGGCCGCAAGCGGCGCGATATGGGCCTCGCCGTGCTGCCGCAGCGGGCGGTTGCCCGCCAGACGCCGCAGCAGCACGTAGAAGACGGGCGTAAGGAACAGCCCGAAGAAGGTGACGCCGATCATGCCGGCGAACACGGCGATGCCCATGGCATGGCGCATCTCGGCGCCGGCGCCGGTGGAGAGCACCAGCGGCAGCACGCCCATGATGAAGGCGAAGGAGGTCATCAGGATCGGCCGCAGGCGCAGGCGGCTGGCCTCGATCGCCGCCTCCACCGGGTTGCGGCCCATGAATTCCAGCTCGCGGGCGAATTCGACGATCAGGATCGCGTTCTTCGCCGACAGGCCGACCAGCACGACGAGGCCGATCTGGGTGAAGATGTTGTTGTCGCCCCCGCCCAGCCACACGCCATAGAGCGCCGCCAGCAGGCCCATGGGCACGATCAGAATGATCGCGATGGGCAGCGTCAGGCTTTCATATTGCGCCGCCAGCACGAGGAAGACGAGCAGCAGGGCGAGCGGGAAGACGATGAGCGAGGAATCGCCGGCGAGAATCTCCTGATAGGTGAGGTCAGTCCATTCATAGTCGAAGCCCGGCGGCAGCACCTCGGCGGCGATCCGCATCGCCGCTTCCTGCGCCTGGCCGGAGGAATAGCCGGGCGCGGGGGAGGCGTTGAAGTCGGCGGTGAGGAAGCCGTTATAGCGCTGGGCCCGCTCCGGCCCGGCGGTGGTCTCCACTGTCAGCAGCGCCGAGAGCGGGATCATCTCGCCCGAGAGCGAGCGCACTTTCAGCTTGCCGATGTCCTCCGGCCGGGCGCGGAACGGCGCGTCGGCCTGCGCCCGCACCGAGTAGGTGCGGCCAAACTTGTTGAAGTCGTTGACATAGAGCGAGCCGAGATAGACCTGCAGCGTCTCGAACACGGAACTGATCGGCACGCCGAGCTGGCGGGCCTTGGTGCGGTCCACATTGGTGAAGATCTGCGGCACGTTGATCTGGTAGGTGGTGAACTGCCCCGTGAGTTCCGGCGCCGCCATCGCCTTGGCCATGAAGGCGTTGGTGACCTCGTTCAGCGCCTCGTAGCCACGGCCGGCGCGGTCCTCGATCTGCATTTTGAAGCCGCCTACCACCCCGAGACCCTGCACCGGCGGGGGCGGGAACATGGCGATGAAGGCCCCCTTGATCACCCCGTATTTCTGGTTCAGCGCCCCGGCGATGGCACCGGCCGAGAGTTCCGGGCTCGTGCGCTCCTCGAACGGGTCGAGCACCGAGAACACGATGCCGGCATTGGACGAGTTGGAGAAGCCGGCGATGGAGAGGCCGGGGAAGGCCACCGCGTTCGAGACGCCGGGCTGGGCCAGCGTGATCTCGGTCATCTGCCGGATCACCTCTTCCGTCCGGTCGAGCGTGGCACCGTCGGGCAGCTGGGCGAAGCCGACGAGATACTGCTTGTCCTGCGCCGGCACGAAGCCCGGAGGTACCGCCTGGAACAGCCACCAGGTGGCGCCCAGCATCACGGCGTAGAACACCATGACGAGGCTTTTCACCTTCAGCGTGCCGCGCACGCCGCCGCCATAGCCGCGCGAGCCGCGGGCGAACACCCAGTTGAAGCCGCGGAAGAACCAGCCGAACAGGAAGTTGATGACGCGCTGGAGCGCGTCCGGCGGGGTATCGTGGCCACGCAGCAGCAGCGCCGCCAGCGCCGGCGAGAGGGTAAGCGAGTTGATCGCCGAGATCACCGTCGAAATGGCGATGGTGAGGGCGAACTGGCGGTAGAACTGGCCCGACAGACCGGTGATGAAGGCGAGCGGCACGAACACCGCCACCAGCACCAGCGCGATGGCGATGATGGGACCGGACACCTCGCTCATCGCCTGATAGGCGGCGGCGCGGGGCGTCAGCCCGTTCTCGATGTTGCGCTCGACATTCTCCACCACCACGATGGCGTCGTCGACGACGATGCCGATGGCCAGCACGAGGCCGAACAGGCTCAGCGCGTTGATGGAGAAGCCGAACAGATACATCACCGCGAAGGTGCCGACGATGGAGACCGGCACGGCGAGCAGCGGGATGATCGAGGCGCGCCAGGTCTGCAGGAACACCACGACGACGATGACGACCAGCGCCACCGCTTCGAACAGTGTGTGCACCACGGCGTCGATGGAGGCGTCGACGAAGCGGGTGGTGTCGTAGACGATGTCGAAGTCGACGCCTTCCGGCATCGTCTTCTTCACTTCCGCCATGGTGGCGCGGACATTCTCGGCGATTTCCAGCGCGTTGGAGCCCGGCGCCTGGAACACGCCGAGGCCGACCGCCTGCTTGTTGTCGAGCAGCGAGCGCAGCGCATAATCGGCGGCGCCGAGTTCGAGCCGCGCCACGTCGCGCAGGCGTACCACCTGCCCGTTGGCGCCGGTCTTCACGACGATGTCGCCGAACTCTTCCTCGGTCTCCAGCCGGCCTTGCGCGTTGATGGTGAGCTGAAGGTCGACGCCCTCCAGCGCCGGCGAGGCGCCGACGATACCGGCGGCGGCCTGCACGTTCTGGGCGCGGATCTCGCTGACCACGTCGCCGGCGGAGAGCCCGTGCTCGGCGATCTTCTGCGGGTCGAGCCAGACGCGCATCGAGTAGTCGCCGCCGCCGAAAATGTCGATCTGGCCGACGCCACCGATGCGGGCCAGCCGGTCCTTCACGTTCAGCACGGCGTAATTACGGAGATAGGTGATGTCGTAGCGGTCATTGGGCGAGATGAGATGCACCACCATGAGGAAGGTGGGCGAGCTCTTGGCCGTGGTGATGCCGAGCGCGCGCACCTCTTCCGGCAGGCGCGGCTCGGCCTGGCCGACGCGGTTCTGCACCAGCTGCGTCGCCTTGTCCGGGTCGGTGCCGAGCTTGAAGGTGACGGTCAGCGTCATCACGCCGTCCGTCGTCGCCTGCGAGGACATGTAGAGCATGTCCTCGACGCCATTGATCGCTTCCTCGATCGGGGTGGCAACCGTCGCGGCGATGACCTTCGGGCTGGCGCCGGGATAGGTGGCGCGGACGATGACCTGCGGCGGCACGACTTCCGGATATTCAGAAATCGGCATCACCCGCAGGGCCAGCAGCCCCGCGAGGAAGATCAGAACGGAGAGGACGCCGGCGAAAATCGGCCGGTCGATGAAGAATTTGGACAGATTCATAGCGTCCTCCCCCAAGGAGGCAGAGCGGCGGGCTGCGATCAGCGCGCGGCGACGGCGGTGTTCGGGTCCGTCGCGGAGGCGGCGGAAGCGGATTCCATGGGCACGATCTCAGGCGCGACGACCGCGCCGGGGCGCACGCGCTGCAGGCCGTTGACGACGATGCGCTCGCCTTCCTTCAGCCCGTCGGTGATGACGCGCAGCCCGTCGGCCGGCGGGCCGAGCGTGACCTTGCGCCAGACGGCCTTGTTGTCGTCGCCGACCACGAAGACGAACTTCTTGTCCTGGTCGGTGCCGATGGCGCGCTCATTCACCGCCAGCGCCGGCTGGGTCTTGGCGCGGCCCATCTTCACCCGGGCGAACTGGCCGGGAACGAGGCGGCCGTCCTTGTTGTCGAACACGGCGCGCAGGCGGAATGTACCGGTGGCAGCATCGACCTGGTTGTCGACCAGCTGGAGATGGCCGCGCACCGGGCGGGCGGCCGTGGTGGCGGTGGTGATCTCGACCGGAATCTGGTCGATCTCGGTCAACGCGATGTCATGCTCGCCGACCGAGGCCAGCGCCTCGGCGACGGTGTTCTCGTCGGCGTCAAAACTGACATAGATCGGATCGACCGAAACGAGGCTGGTGAGCACCGGCGAGGAGGCGCCGGCGGCGACGAGGTTGCCGACCGTCACCTCGATCCGCCCGACCCGCCCGTCCACCGGGGCACGCACCTCGGTGTAGCCGAGATCGAGCTTGGCGGTCTGCACGGCGGCATCGGCCGCGCGCAGATTCGCCTCCGCCTCGCGGAAGGCATTGGTGCGCTGGTCGAGATCGCGCACCGAAACGGTGCGGTTGTCGACGAGCTGCTTGCCGCGTTCCAGCTCGCTGCGGGTGAGTTCAACGCGGGCGGCGGCGGCTTCGCGCAGCGATTCCGCGCGGGTCAGCGCGGCCTGGAACGGCGCGGGGTCGATGGTCACCAGCAGGTCGCCCTGCTTGACCAGCGCGCCCTCGCGGAAATGGATCTTCTCCACCGCGCCGGCGACGCGCGGGCGCACCTCCACCACCTCGACGGCCCGCAGGCGGCCGGAGAACTCGTCCCACTTCATGGTCTCGCGGGTCTTCAGCACCGCAACTTCCACCGGCATGGCCGGCGGGGCGGCAGCTTCCGCCGGAGCGGGATCGGTGGCCAGCGCGGTCGAACTCGGCCACGCCACGAACACCGCGCCGCCGGTGGCGATGAGGGCGAGGGTCAGCGCCAGCCCGGCCTCGCGCCAGCCTTTGGCGCGGCGCCCACGCGGAGCGGCTGCATCGTGGGCGATGACGGCGTGTGCGATCGGTGTCGGGGCGGCATCGGTGCCGAAGCGGTTGTCACTCATGACCTGTCTCCCGGGCCTCAGGCCCGAATGGTGCGAAGCGGTGCGGCGGAATGTTCCGCCAGAAAGGTGCCGAACAGTCCGCGCAGGACCGTTTCCCAGGCCGGGGCCGCCTCGATGGCGGCGTCGATGCTCTGGTTCGAACAGTTGGTGCCTTCGAGCAGATGGCTTTCCACCGACACACCGCCCGCACGCAGACGCTCGGCATAGGCGAGGCTCTCGTCGCGGATCGGACAGTCGGCGGAGGTGACGATCAGCGCCGGGGCAAGACCGCCGAGCCGGCGCGAGCCGAGCGGGGCGGCATAGGGATGGGCGGCGCGGTCGGCGCTGCCGAGATAAAGGTGCCAGCCATCCGCCCATTTGCAGCCCGAGGCTCCTGCCGATGCAGCGTGGATCGAGCCAGTACACAGGCTGGGATCGACCATGGGCGAGATCAGGATCTGCCCGGCCAGTGGCGGCGCCTGCTGGTCGCGCGCCATCAGGCTGAGGGCGGTGGCAAGGTTTGCCCCGGCTTCCTCGCCGGCGACGAACAGCCGCGCGCCGCGGCCCGCCCATTTCGACCGCTCGGCCGATAGCCGGCCCAGCGCCTTGAAGGAGAGGTTCAGCGCCGCCGGAAACGGGTGTTCCGGCGCCAGCGGATAATCAATCGACACCACCACCGCGCCGGCTTCGGCCATGATGCGGCAGAGATGGGCGCTGCAATCGAGGTCGCCATCGACAAAGCAGCCGCCATGCAGATGCAGCACCAGCGGCGCGGGACGCAACGGCATGGCGGGGCGGTAGACGCGCGCGGCCAGCGCCTCCCCGTCCATGTCCAGCCTTGCCTCGGTCCACGCTGCGGTCATTGCGCCCACTACCGGGAGGAAGCCTCGGCTTCCACCCGATTCCAACGGTTGTTGCTGTTGCAGTGCGGCGAAACCTAGACCTGCATCGGGCTCGAAAAAATAGCCGATTGGCGATAACATTATTCACATATGGAAATAATCGCACGGTAGCCATGGACCAGATTGCCGCGATGCGGGCCTTTGTCCGGGTGGTGGAAGCCGGCACGTTCAGCCGTGCCGCCGACCTGCTCGACATGCCGAAACCCACCGTGACCAAGCATATCCAGCAGCTTGAGGCGCATCTGCGCACCAAGCTGCTCAACCGCTCGACCCGCCGCGTCGCCGTGACCCCCGACGGCGCCGCCTATTATGAGCGGGCGGTGGCGCTGCTCTCCGATCTCGATGAGCTCGACGGGTCAATGACCCGCTCGCAGGCGAGCCCGGCCGGGCGGCTGCGGGTGGACGTGCCGTCCTCGCTCGCGCTCTACGCTCTCATCCCGGCGCTGCCGGACTTCTTCGCCCGCTATCCCGACATCCAGCTCGATCTCGGCGTTACCGACCGGCCGGTGGATCTGCTGGCCGAGAATGTCGACTGCGCGATCCGCGGCGGCGAGCGGCTCGACCCGACGCTGATTGCCCGCCGCATCGGCGCCCTGCCGCTCATGCACTACGCCTCGCCCGCCTACATCGCCCGCCACGGCCTGCCGGAGCATCCGCGCGACCTCGCGCAGGGGCACCGCGTCATCGGCTATTTCAGCGCTCGCACCGGGCGGCCCATGGCGTTCGACATGGTGCGGGGCGAGGAAAGCTATGAGCTGCGCCTGCCGCATGTGCTGGCGACGAATGATTCCACCGCCTATCTCGCCGCCGGCCTCGCCGGGCTCGGTATCACCCAGACGATCGATGCGATGGTCGGGCCTTATCTCGAGACCGGCGCCCTGGTGCGGGTGCTGCCCGAGTGGCAGGCGGGCCCCATCGTGCTGCATGTCGTCTACGCGCCGAACCGGCACCTGAGCAGCCGGCTGCGGGTTTTCGTCGACTGGGTAGCGGAACTGTTCGGTTCCGGCGGCGCCTACCGCCCCGCCGGGCCGGCGCTGCATCTGCCGGTGCGGGCGCCGGGGTGAAGCGGCGCCCTCTACTCCGCCGCGTCCTTCGCATGGCCGAGGCGGGCGGCGAGTGTGTCGACCAGTTCGCCGGCGGCCTCGGCGATCACCGTGCCGGGAGGGTAGATCGCCTCCGCCCCGGCGGCGCGCACAGCGTCGTAGTCCTGCGGCGGCACCACCCCGCCCACCACCACCATGATGTCCGGCCGCCCCTGCGCGGCCAGCGCCGCCTTCACCTGCGGCACCAGAGTGAGGTGGCCGGCGGCGAGCGAGGAAATGCCGATCACATGCACGTCGTTCTCCACCGCCTGCCTTGCGGCTTCCTCGGGCGTGGCGAAGAGCGGGCCGATATCGACATCGAAGCCGAGATCGGCAAAAGCGGAGGCGATCACCTTCTGGCCGCGGTCATGCCCGTCCTGCCCGACCTTGGCGACGAGGAGGCGCGGGCGCCGGCCTTCCTCGCGCTCGAACGCCTCGACGCGTGCCCGCACCTGCGCGACCCTGTCGCCCATCGCTCCCGCCTCCCGCCGGTAGACGCCGGAGACCGCACGGATTTCCGCCCGGTGCCGGCCGAAGACGCGCTCCAGCGCGTCGGAGATTTCGCCCACCGTCGCCTTGGCGCGGGCCGCATCGATGGCGAGGGCGAGCAGATTGGCGCCGCCGCGTGCGCCGTTCTCCAGCGCGGCCAGCGTCTGCGCTACCGCCTGCGGATCGCGCTCGGCCTTCAGCCGCGCCAGCTTGTCGAGCTGCGCCGCCCGCACGGCGGAATTGTCGACCTTGAGCACGTCGATCGGCATTTCCCGCGCGGGCCGGTACTTGTTGACGCCGACCACGGTCTGGGCGCCAGAGTCGATCCGCGCCTGCGTCGTGGCGGCGGCCTCTTCGATGCGCAGCTTCGGGATGCCGGCCTCGATCGCCTTGGCCATGCCGCCCAGTTCCTCCACCTCGGCGATATGGCCGAGCGCCTTCTGTGCCAGATCGGCGGTGAGCTTTTCCACGAAGAACGAGCCGCCCCAGGGGTCGATGGCCCGGGTGGTGCCGCTCTCCTGCTGCAGCAGTATTTGCGTGTTGCGGGCGATGCGGGCGGAGAAGTCGGTGGGCAGCGCCAGCGCCTCGTCGAGCGCGTTGGTGTGCAGCGACTGGGTGTGCCCCTGCGTCGCCGCCATCGCCTCCACCATGGTGCGCATGACGTTGTTGAACACGTCCTGCGCCGTCAGGCTCCAGCCCGAGGTCTGCGAATGGGTGCGCAGCGGCAGGGACTTGGGGTTGGCGGCGCCGAGATCCTGCATCAGCTTCGCCCAGATCAGCCGGGCGGCGCGCAGCTTGGCGACCTCCATGAAGAAGTTCATGCCGATGGCCCAGAAGAAGGAGAGGCGCGGCGCGAAGGTGTCGATGGGCATTCCCGCCGCCACCCCGGCGCGCACATAGTCGATCCCGTCGGCGAGTGTATAGGCGAGCTCCAGATCCTGCGTCGCCCCCGCCTCCTGCATGTGGTAGCCGGAGATCGAGATCGAGTTGAAGCGCGGCATCTCCTTGGAGGTGAAGGCGAAAATGTCGGAGATGATCCGCATGGAGGGGCCGGGCGGGTAGATATAGGTATTGCGGACCATGAACTCCTTGAGGATGTCGTTCTGGATGGTCCCGGAGAGCTGGGCGGGTTTCACCCCCTGCTCCTCCGCCGCCACGACATAGAGCGCGAGGATCGGCAGTACCGCCCCGTTCATGGTCATGGACACGCTCATCTGGTCCAGCGGAATGCCGGAGAACAGCGTGCGCATGTCGTAGATCGAATCGATGGCGACCCCCGCCATGCCGACATCGCCGGCGACGCGCGGATGATCGGAATCGTAGCCGCGATGGGTGGCGAGGTCGAAGGCGACCGAGAGCCCCTTCTGCCCGGCCGCCAGATTGCGGCGGTAGAAGGCGTTGGAATCCTCCGCCGTGGAGAAGCCGGCATATTGTCGGATGGTCCAGGGCTGGGTGGCGTACATGGTGGGGTAGGGCCCGCGCAGGAACGGCGCGATGCCGGGATAGCTGTCGACGGCGCCGAGCCCCGCAATGTCGGCGGGGCCATAGAGCGGCTTCACCGCCAGCCCTTCCGGCGTCATCCAGTCATGGGCGACGGCTGCCGGCGCGGTCGGTTGCGGCGCCTGCCAGTCGCGGACGGCAAAATCCGGGATGCGGCTCATCGCGCGTCCTCCCGGTGAGAGGTGCTGACGGCTAGGCCCGGCGTGCCACGAAGGAGCCGCTGCAGTTCTTCTCCGCCGATTGCCATTTGCCGGTGGCCACATCGCCACGCACCATGCCGCGCGCCGAAAGCGTGTCGCCCCCGCGCTCCACACGGATGTCGATCCGCCCCAGAGCGCTCACCGTGCCGGTGGCATTCACCGGCCACAGCCCGCCATAGCTGATCTGGCCATCTTCCACCGCCAGCCGGAACTCCAGCCGCGTGTCGCACGGCCCGGACACCGGCTCGGCCGAGACCTGCCAGATGCCGTCGTGCAGGCTCAGCGCGCTCAATTCCTGCGCCGTTGCCGGCGCCGCCAGCAGCATCCCCCAAAGCGCCGCGCCGCAGGTCGCGCGACGCCACCCGTGATCCAGCGTTTTCATGGTCTGTCCCTAGGTTGATGGCAGCCTGAGAGCTACCCCTGGGGCAACGGATGGCCGGGCTCATGGTTCCCTCCTGCGGCCAAGGCCGAGACGGGCCTGGGCGTCGTCGAGAAAGGCGACGAGGTCGAGGCCCGCAGCAAGATAGGCGTCGACGCCGGCGGCGCGCTGGGCCGCCTCGTCCTCGCCCGGCTTGCCGGCGAGATAGACGGCAACGGCCCCGGCTTCCTTCAGCGCCTGCGCCGTCTCGACCGCGCGCTCGGCATAGGTCGCGTCGGAACCGCACAGGCAGGCGAGGCGGGCGCCGGAGGCGCGGAACGCCTCCACCAGCGCCGGTTGATCGGTGAAGCCGTCATTGCCCGCCGCCGCGATGCCGCCCGCCTCGAAAGCGGCACGGGCGAAGCCGGCGCGGGCGGCGATATCCGCCGGCGTGCCGAGCCCGGCGAGAAACACCGACGGCCGCGCCGCGGCGGCCGACGCGCGCAGCCGCTCGAACGGTTCGGAAAGGCGCGCGCCTACCAGCGGCTCGCACAAGAGCGCGCCCTCGGCAGGCGCGGCGGCGGGGCGGAGGCGGGAAGGGGCCAGAACGGCCGGCACGTTTTCGTGGAGCAGCGGAAATTCCGAGGTGCCGGTGATCGGCAGCCGCCGGGTCGCCACCTCCTGCGCCCGCGCCTGCCGCGCCGCCGCCACGCGCCGCTGCCACGCGCCGGAGGTGAGCGCTTCCACCATACCGCCCTCGCGCTCGATGGCGCGGAACAGCTCCCACGCGGCGGCGGCTAGTGTTTCCGTGCGTTCCTCGATGGCGCCCGCCCCGGCACCGGGATCGGCGACGCGGTGGACGTTCGATTCCTCCATCAGGATGATCTGGGTGTTGCGCGCCAGCCGCCGCGCATCGGCGTCGGGTAGGCCCAGCGCCTGGGTGAAGGGCAGGACGGTGATGCTGTCCGCCCCGCCGACGCCGGCGGCGAAGGCGGCGATAGTACCGCGCAGCAGGTTCACCTGCGCGTCGTGCCGGGTCAGCGCGCGCCAGGCGGTTTCCATGTGGATCGTCACCGGGGAGGGCGCGAGCCCGCACGCCTCCAGCACTGCCTGCCAGAGCAGGCGGAGGGCTCTAGGCTTCGCCTGGGTGCCGAACTGGTCGACATCGGCAACCAGCGTCACCTCGATCAGCCGCGCCGCCGCGTCGAGTGGCAGGCCGGCGGCTTCCAGCGCGCGCAGATAGGCGGTGGCGGTGGCAAGAACGGCGGCGAGTTCCTGCGCGTCGGTGGCCCCGGCCGCGTGGTGAAGGCGCCCATCCGCCCGCACCATCGGCGCCGTGAGGCCGCGCCCGTGCAGGGCGGTCACCGTCTGGCCGAGCCGGGCGGCCAGCGCCTCCCACTCGATCGGCGCGGCGCCGAGCGCGGCGAAGTCGCCAATGGGGTCGAGCCCGAAGCGCAGGTCGAGCGCCGCCGGGTCTGCCTTCTCATACAGCCGGGCCAGAGCGAGGGCGATGTCGCGGCCCTGATAGGCGCCGGCCTCCACCCGCAGCGTCGCCATCTCGGGCAGCAGCCCGTCCAGCGCCGCCACAACGTCCTCATGCCGCAGTGGCAGGCCGAAGCCGGCGGCGGAGGGTGCGGAGGCGAAGACCAGCGAGATGCCATCGGCGCCGCCATTGAGATCGGCCAGCATCTGCGCATTCGCGCTGGCGGCGTCGTCATGGTCGATGCGGGCGATCACCTTCCACGGTGCCCCCGCCGGGCGGCCGGCGATGGGGGCGGCATCACGCCGCCGCTCGGGGAGCGCGTCGAGGCGGATGCCATCCGCCGTGCGCGTTACCATGCGCTTGTCATAGGCGCCGCCCTTGAGCACGCCGTCGACCAAGGCGAGCCAGTCCGCGCGCGTGGCGGGCGGGAAGCTGTCGAGGTCGAGATCGAGCGGGCGCGGGTCCATGGGCCTCTCCTCAAGCGAAATCGAGGATGACGGCGTCGACCGCCAGGCTGTCGCCGGCCTTGGCGTGGATCTTGGCGACGGTGGCGTCGCGCTCGGCGCGCAAAACGTTCTCCATCTTCATCGCCTCCACCACCGCCAGCGTCTCGCCCGCCTTCACCTCCTGCCCGGCGCTGACGGCAATCGAGACGACAAGGCCGGGCATCGGGCAGAGCAGGTGCTTGCCGCTGCCGGCCTGCTGCTTCACCGGCATCAGTGCGGCGAGCTCCGCCTCGCGCCTGGTATAGACGAGCGCCTCCACCGCGATGCCGCGGTGCGCCAGCGCCACGCCGTTGAGGCGCGGGCGCACCTGCACGGCCACCGCCTCTTCGTCGAACACGCCGTTCCACACCGGCTCGCCCGGCTGCCAGCCCGAGCGCAGCTCATGGGTGGAGACCGGCCGCCCGGCCTCATCAAGGAAGCTGACGATGAAACCGCCCGCCGCGCGGTCGACCTCGCAGGCGAGCGTGAGGTCGCCGAGCCGCACCACGCGCTGATGCTCGAACACGACAGGCCGCCCGGCGAGCTGGCCGGAAATCTTGCGCTTGCGGGAATTGCCGACATTGTCGATCACCGCCGCCACGGCCGCCAGCGTGCGGGCAAACGCCGCGCTCGGCGCGGTGGCGTGGAAGCCGTCCGGGTATTCCTCCGCGATGAAGCCGGTGGAAAGCCGGCCCGCCCGCCAGCGCTCATGCGTCATCAGCGCGGAGAGGAAGGGGATGTTGTGCTGGATACCGTCAATGGCGAAGGCGTCGAGCGCGTCGGCCTGCGCCTCGATCGCCGCGGCGCGCGTCGGCGCATGGGTGATCAGCTTGGCGATCATCGGGTCGTAGAACAGCGAGATTTCCCCGCCCTCATAGACGCCGGTATCGTTGCGCACGGTGATGGCGTCATTCACCCCCTCCGCCGGGGGACGATAGCGGGTGAGGCGGCCGATGGACGGCAGGAAGCCGCGATAGGGATCCTCGGCATAGACGCGGCTTTCCACCGCCCAGCCGGAGAGTTTCACATCGGCCTGCGTGACGGGCAACGCCTCGCCCGCCGCGACGCGGATCATCTGCTCGACCAGATCGATGCCGGTGATGAGTTCCGTGACCGGATGCTCCACCTGCAGGCGGGTGTTCATTTCGAGGAAATAGAACGACTTGTCCTGCCCGGCGACGAATTCCACCGTGCCGGCGCTGTCATAGTTCACGGCCTTGGCCAGCGCGACCGCCTGCGCGCCCATGAGGGCGCGGGTCTCCTCGTCCAGCAGCGGCGAGGGGGCTTCCTCGACCACCTTCTGGTTGCGGCGCTGGATCGAGCATTCGCGCTCGCCCAGATGGATGACATTGCCGTGCTTGTCGCCGAGCACCTGGATTTCGATATGGCGCGGCTGGACGATGAACTTCTCCACGAACACCCGGTCGTCGCCGAAGGAAGACTTGGCTTCCGAGCGGGCGCGGTCGAACCCTTCCTGCACCTCGTCGCGGGAATGGGCGATGCGCATGCCCTTGCCACCGCCGCCGGCGGAGGCCTTGATCATCACGGGATAGCCGATCTCGTCGGCGATGCGCGCGGCGTGGGCGGCATCCTCGATCACGCCGAGATAGCCCGGCACGGTGGACACCCCGGCCGCCGCCGCCGCCTTCTTGGATTCGATCTTGTCGCCCATCGCCTCGATGGCGCCGGGGTTCGGGCCGATGAAGACGAGGCCGGCGTCCTTCAGCGCAGCGGCGAAGCTCGCGCGCTCGGAGAGGAAGCCATAGCCGGGATGGATCGCCTGCGCGCCCGTCTGCTTCGCGGCGGCGATGATCTTCTCCGCGTCGAGATAGGACTGCGCTGCCGGGGCCGGGCCGATGTGCACCGCCTCATCCGCCATCGCCACATGCAGCGCGTCGCGGTCGGCGTCGGAGTAGACCGCGACGGTGGCAATGCCCATGCGCCGGGCGGTCTTGATGACCCGGCAGGCGATCTCGCCACGGTTGGCGATGAGGATCTTGGAGAACATGGGCGTCCCTGACCGTTCGTTTCTTTGCTGTCGTCATCCTGAGGTGCCCGGCGCAGCCGGGCCTCGAAGGATGGTCGTCTCGTGCCCTGTTCGGCATCCTTCGAGGCTCGCTGGTCGCTCGCACCTCAGGATGACGGCGTTGCGGCGGCAAGCGCCTACAACGGCAGATTATCGTGCTTCTTCATCGGCGCCTCGATCTTCTTCGAGGCCAGCATCGCCAGCGCCCGCGCGATGCGCTTGCGGGTCGCGCGCGGCGTGATCACCTCGTCGATATAGCCGCGTTCGGCCGCGACAAAGGGCGAGAGGAAGCGCTGCTCGTACTCTTTCGTCCGCGCCGCGATCTTCTCGGGATCGTCAATATCGGCGCGGAAGATGATCTCCACCGCCCCCTTGGCGCCCATGACAGCGATCTGCGCGGTCGGCCAGGCATAGTTCACATCGCCGCCAATATGCTTGGAGGCCATCACGTCATAGGCGCCGCCGAACGCCTTGCGGGTGATGACGGTCACGAGCGGCACGGTGGCCTGCGAGTAAGCGAACAGCAGCTTGGCGCCGTGCTTGATCAGCCCGCCATATTCCTGCGCCGTGCCGGGCAAAAATCCCGGCACATCGACAAAGGTGACGATCGGGATCTCGAACGCATCGCAGAAGCGCACGAAACGCGCCGCCTTGCGCGAGGCATCCGCGTCCAGTACCCCGGCCAGCACCATCGGCTGGTTGGCGACAAAGCCCACCGTGCGCCCCTCCACCCGGCCGAAGCCGGTGAGGATGTTCTTGGCGAAGCCCTGCTGAATCTCGAAGAAATCGCCCTCGTCGGCGACTTTCGCAATCAACTCCTTCATGTCGTAGGGCTTGTTCGGGTTGTCCGGCACCAGCGTGTCGAGCGAGGGATCGAGCCGCTCGCCATCGTCGAAGCTCGGCCAGACCGGCACGCCGGAACGGTTGCAGGCGGGCAGGAAGTCGATCAGCCGGCGCATCTGCAGCAGGCATTCGACATCGTTCTCGAACGCGCCATCGGCGACCGAGGATTTGGTCGTGTGCACCTTGGCGCCGCCGAGTTCTTCCGCCGTCACGCTTTCATTGGTGACGGTCTTCACCACCTCCGGCCCGGTGACGAACATGTAGGAGGTGTCGCGCACCATGAAGATGAAGTCGGTCATGGCCGGGGAATAGACATCGCCGCCGGCGCAGGGGCCCATGATGACCGAGATCTGCGGAATGACGCCGGAGGCGGTGACGTTGCGCTTGAACACCTCGCCATAGCCGCCCAGCGCCGCCACGCCTTCCTGAATGCGCGCGCCGCCGGCATCGAACAGGCCGATGATCGGCGCCCGCACCTTGAGCGCCATGTCCTGGATCTTGGTGATCTTGGCCGCGTGCGCCTCCGAGAGCGAGCCGCCGAACACGGTGAAATCCTTGGCGAAGACGAACACCTTGCGCCCGTTCACCGTGCCCCAGCCGGTAACGACGCCGTCGCCGGGAATCTTCTCGGCCTTGTCCATGCCGAAATCGGTGCAGCGGTGCTGCACGAAGGTGTCGAACTCCTCGAAGGAGCCGGTGTCGAGCAGCAGTTCCAGCCGCTCGCGCGCGGTGAGCTTGCCGCGTTTGTGCTGGGCGGCGACGCGCTTCTCGCCGCCGCCGGCCCGCGCCCCGGCGCGGCGCTGTTCCAGTTCGTCGAGAATGGGCTTCATCGCGCTCCCCCAGCCGGCATTCGGACCGTTGCATTGGTTCTAGGCGCTTGCGACGGAAAACATAAGCTGTGAAAATGCGGATCGTGAAGTTGTAAAAACTTCACAAAAATGACGGTTCTATGCCGCCGCCTCTCGCGCCGTCATCCTGAGGTGCGAGCGCGGCGAGCCTCGAAGGATGTTCGTCCGGGCGCGCGTGAGCGGCCATCCTTCGAGGCTGGCCCCCGGCCAGCACCTCAGGATGACGGTGCTCTGTAGCTGGTTCTGGGAGAGGCGATTATGTCCCGAAAAGTCTTCGCCGGCCATGCGGTGCGCCATGTGCGTGAGCGGCTCGGGCTGACGCAGATGGATTTCGCCCGGCGCCTGTCGCTTTCCCCGAGCTACATCAACCAGATCGAGAGCAACCAGCGCCCCGTTACCGCCGCCGTGCTGCTCGCCATCAGCCGGGTGTTCGATCTCGACATCACCCGCTTCGGCGCTGACGATCTCGACCGCGTGGTCGCCGATCTGCGCGAGGCGCTGGCCGATCCGGTGTTTCGCGGCATCGAGCCGAGCCTGCAGGATCTGAAGAACGCCACCACCCATGCCCCCGCCTTTGCCCATGCTTTCCTGCGCCTGCACGGGGCGCTGCGCCGGCTGGAGGAGCGCCGCGCCGCGCAGGAGGATGCGCTTGTCTCGGTGGCGCGCGAGGTCGACGGGGCGGCGCCGGACGAGGTGCGAAATCTCGCGCCCTATGAGGAAGTGCGCGACCATTTCCACTACATCGACAATTATGTCGACGGACTCGACCGTGCCGGCGAGGAGCGCAACGCGGCGCTCGACCTGTTCGGCCGCGACGATGCGGTGGGCGTGCTGGCGGCGCATCTGCGCCAGCGCCACGACATCACGGTGGAAATGGCACCCGCCACCCGGCTCGACGCGCCGCTTCTCGCCTATGACCGCCACCGCCGGGTGGCGACACTGGCGCGCACGCTCGACCCCGCGAGCCGCGCCTTCCGCCTCGCCGCCTTTCTCGCCCGCTTCGAGCAGAACGAGATCATCGACCAGCATGTGCAGGAGGCCGGGTTCCGCAGCCCTACGGCGCGCGACGTGTGCCGGCTGTCGCTGCAGAACTATTTCGCCGGCGCGCTCCTGCTGCCCTATCGCCGCTTCGCCCGGCTGGCGCGCGAGACGCGGCACGATCTCGACCGGCTGGCCGCCCTCACCGGGGCGAGCCTGGAACAGGTGTGCCATCGCCTCTCGACGCTGCAGCGGCCGGGCGAGAAGGGGGTCCCGTTCTATTTCCTCAAAGTCGACCGCGCCGGCAATGTCATCAAGCGCCACAGCGCCACGCGCTTTCAGTTCGCCCGCTATGGCGGCGCCTGCCCGGTGTGGAACGTGCACGAGGCGTTCGAGCAGCCTTCGCGCACGCTGGTGCAACTGGGCGAGATGCCGGACGGGGCGCGCTATCTGTGCCTGGCGCGCGGCACGTCAAAGCCGGCGCTGCGCCACGGCGCGCGCGAGCGCCGCTTCGCGCTCGGCATTGGCTGCGAGATTTCCTATGCCGGCGAGCTCGTCCATGCCGACGGGCTGGACCTGAAGGCGGCCGCTCCCGCGCCGCTCGGCGTCAATTGCCGCATCTGCCCGCGCACCGCCTGCCCCGAGCGTGCCTTCCCCCCGCTCGACCGCGCCATCGTGCTCGATCCCGACCAGCGCGACGTGGTGCCGTTCTCCGTGCGGGAGTGAGGGGCGCTGGGAACGGTTCTGCCCGCATCGTCATCCCGGCCGGAGGCGAAGCCGGAGAGCCGGGATCGTGCGCAGGATGGAGCCGGATGCGATCCCGGATACGGCCTCGCGGCCGTTCCGGGATGACGCCGGCGCGGGGAAAACTCCCCCTCAGATATCCAGCGTGTTGTCGCGCTCCCACTGGGTGAGGTGGCGCGAATAGGCGTTCCATTCCTCGTGCTTGAGCTTGGAATAGCCGTCCACCAGCGGCGCGCCGAGCGCGCTGCGCAGCACGCTCGACTTTTCCAGCGCGCGGATGGCGTCGAGCAGGTTCAGCGGCAGCTTCTTGGCGCCCCTCACCTTGTGGCCGTCCGTGTACATGTTGATGTCGAGCCGCTTGCCCGGGTCGCGCTGGTTCTGGATGCCGTCGAGCCCGGCGGCCAGCATGGCGGCGGGGGCGAGATAGGGGTTGGCGGCGCCGTCCGGCAGGCGCAGTTCCAGCCGGCCCGCATCGGGAATGCGGATCATGTGGGTGCGGTTATTGCCGGTATAGGTGACGGTGTTGGGCGCCCAGGTGGCGCCGGAGACGGTGCGCGGGGCGTTGATGCGCTTGTAGGAATTCACCGTCGGGTTGGTGAAGGCGCACAGCGCGTCGGCCGAGTGGATCAGCCCGCCGATGAAGCCGTAGCCGAGGGCGGAGAGGCCGAGTTCGCCGTCCTCGTCCTCGAACAAATTGGCCCCCTCCGGGCTCCACAGCGAGGTGTGCATGTGGCAGCCCGAGCCGGTGAGGTCGATGAAGGGCTTGGGCATGAAGGTGGCGCGCAGCCCGTGCTTCTCGGCGATGGAGCGGGCCATGAACTTGAAGAACACATGCCGGTCGGCGGTGATGAGCGCGTCGGCGAAGTCCCAGTTCATCTCGAACTGGCCGTTGGCGTCCTCATGGTCGTTCTGGTAGGGGCCCCAGCCGAGGGTGAGCATGCAGTCGCAGATTTCCTTGATGACGTCGTAGCGGCGCATCAGGGCGGACTGGTCGTAGCAGGGCTTGGTGGCGTTGTCGGCGGCATCGGAAATCTTGCTGCCATCGGCATTGGTGAGGAAGAATTCGCACTCCACCCCGGTCTTCATGACATAGCCGAGGCTTTCGGCGCCGAGCATGGTGGATTTCAGCACGTTGCGCGGCGCCTGGGCCACAAGCTCGTCGTTCATCACGAGGTCGGAGGCGAGCCAGCCGACTTCCGGCTTCCATGGCAGCTGGATCAGGCTGGAGGCGTCGGGAACGGCGAACAGGTCGGCATCGGCCGGGCTCATGTCGAGCCAGGTGGCGAAGCCGGCGAAGCCCGCCCCGGCCTTCTGCATGCCGCTGATGGCGCTGGCGGGCACGAGCTTGGCCCGGAGCGCGCCGAACAGGTCGACATAGGAGATCAGGAAGTACTTGATGCCGAGCTCTTTGGCGGCATGTTTCAGATCGGCTTGGGCAAGGTCGTTGGCCATGGTGCTATCCGGTTTCGCTGTTCCCCGGCCCGTTCGGGCTCGTTGGTGAATGCATTTTCAGGGCCGTTCCTTGCCCTTCGTCCCACCGTTCCGTCATCCCGGAACGGCCGTCAGGCCGTGTCCGGGATCGCGAAACAATCAGGCACGCGATCCCGGCTCTGCGGCTGCGCCTCGGGCCGGGATGACGGTTGCCAAACCCCTCAGAAACCGCCGTTGCGGCCCGGTATCCAGTCGGTGCCGGCCAGCGGCACATTGGCCATGGCGGCGGCCTCGATGGTCAGCGCGACGAGGTCTTCCGGCTCCAGATTGTGCACATGGCTCTTGCCGCAGGCGCGGGCGATGGTCTGGCACTCCAGCGTCAGTACGGCGAGATAATTGGCCAGGCGGCGACCTGCGGCCACCGGGTCGAGCCGCTTCATCAGCTCGGGGTCCTGGGTGGTGATGCCGGCGGGGTCGCGGCCCTCGTGCCAGTCGTCATAGGCGCCGGCGCGGGTGCCGAGCGCCGCATATTCGGCGGCATAATGCGGGTCGTTGTCGCCCAGCGCCACCAGCGCGGCGGTGCCTATCGCCACCGCATCGGCGCCGAGCGCCAGCGCCTTGGCGACGTCCGCGCCGTTGCGGATGCCGCCGGAGACGACGAGCTGCACCTTGCGGTGCATGCCGAGGTCCTGCAGCGCCTTCACCGCCTGGCGCACGGCGGCGAGAGTCGGGATGCCGACATGCTCGATGAAGATTTCCTGCGTCGCGGCGGTGCCGCCCTGCATTCCGTCGACCACCACCACATCGGCGCCCGACTTCACGGCGAGGGCCGTGTCGTAATAGGGGCGGGCGGCGCCGACCTTCACATAGATCGGCTTTTCCCAGTCGGTGATCTCGCGCAGTTCCTCGATCTTGATTTCGAGATCGTCCGGTCCGGTCCAGTCCGGGTGGCGGCAGGCGGAACGCTGGTCGATACCGACGGGCAGGGTCCGCATGGCGGCGACGCGCTCGGTGATCTTCTGGCCGAGCAGCATGCCGCCGCCGCCGGGCTTGGCGCCCTGGCCCACCACCACCTCGATGGCGTCGGCGCGCTTGAGGTCGTCCGGATTCATGCCGTAGCGCGAGGGCAAATACTGGTAGACGAGCTGGGTGGAATGCCCGCGCTCCTCATTGGTCATGCCGCCATCGCCTGTCGTGGTGGAGGTGCCCATGGCCGAGGCGCCACGCCCGAGCGCTTCCTTGGCATTGGCCGAAAGCGAGCCGAAGCTCATGCCGGCGATGGTGATCGGGATCTTCAGCTCGATCGGCTTCTTGGCGAAGCGGGTGCCGAGCACGACCTCGGTCGAGCACTTCTCGCGGTAGCCTTCCAGCGGGTAGCGCGACATGGAGGCGCCGAGGAACAGCAGGTCGTCGAAGTGGGGCACCTTGCGTTTGGCGCCGCCGCCGCGAATGTCGTAGATGCCGGTCGCCGCCGCGCGGCGGATTTCCGAGAGCGTGTAATCGTCGAAGGTAGCGGACGCGCGGGGCGTCGTGCGCGGAGTATTGCTGTGGTCGGTCATCGCGCCCTCAGTAGCTCGACACGTTGTCGACGTGGAAATGGTAGAGCGTGCGGGCCGAGCCGTAGCGGCGGAACTCCGCGATATCGACCTCACCGAGAATGCCGGCCGCTTTCAGCTTCTCGGCCAGCAGGGCCTTGTGCTCCTCACGCATCTCCTTCTCGATGCAGTCGGCACCGAGCGAGGAGACGGAGCCGCGCACGAACAGCTTGGCCTCATACAGGCTGTCGCCCAGCGCCTCGCCGGCATCGCCCAGCACGGTGAGGGTGCCGGCCTGCGCCATGAAAGCGCTCATATGGCCGACCGAGCCCTTCACCACGATGTCGATGCCCTTCATCGAGATGCCGCAGCGGGCGGAGGCGTTGCCGTCGATGATGAGCAGCCCGCCATGGGCGGTGGCGCCGGCGGCCTGGCTGGCGTCGCCCTTCACATGAACGAAGCCGCTCATCATGTTCTCGGCGACGCCGACACCGGCATTGCCATGGACGATGACGCGCGCCTGCTTGTTCATGCCGGCGCAGTAATAGCCGACCGGCCCGTCGATCTCGATGGTGACCGGCACGTCGAGCCCGGCGGCGATGGCGTGGCGGCCGGCGGGATGGGCGATCTTCCACAGCGTCTGGTTGGTGTCGGGCGCCAGCTTGTGCAGCGCGCCGTTCAGCTCGCGCAGCGGGGTGGTGGCGAGGTCGACGAGGGTTTCGCCCTCGGCGGTGGCAGGCTTCAGCGAGAGGTTCATGCGGCGCGATCCCAGAAATAGACACGTGCCGGCTCCGGCTCGAACACCCGCGCGGTCTCGATGCCCGGCAGGCCGGCGAGCGCGCGGTATTCGGAGGCGAAGGCGACGTAATCATCGGTTTCGGCCATGACGGCCGGCTTGCAGGCGATCGGGTCGCGCAGCACGCCGAAGCCGCTCTCCGTGCCGACGACGAAGGTGTAGAAGCCGTCAAGGTCGCCCAGCGAGTGCTCCAGCGCCTCGCCCAGCGTATCGCCGCCGCGCATGCGGTAGGTGAGATAGGCGGCGGCGACCTCGCTGTCGTTCTCCGTCGTCACCGGCAGCCCCTCGCGGGCGAGCAGCCGGCGCACGCCGGCATGGTTGGACAGCGAGCCATTATGCACCAGGCACTGGTCCGGCCCGGTGGAGAAGGGGTGGGCGCCATCCGTGGTCACGGCGCTCTCGGTCGCCATACGTGTGTGGCCGATAGCGTGGGTGCCGCTCATCTCCTCCAGCTTGAAGCGCTTGGCGACATCGGCAGGCAGGCCGACCTCCTTGTAAAGCTCCATGCGGGTGCCGGCGCCGACCACGCGCAGCTCAGGCGCGAGGCGGGCGAGCGCGGCGCGGACGCTCGCTTCCTCCTCCACCGGCACGCTCAGCACGCCATGGGTGTCGCGGGGACGAATGGGATGGCCGATCGCCTCGCCGAGCGCGGCGAAATCGGTGCCGGCGGGCCCGCGCAGCGTCAGTTTCACGAAACCGGGCGTGCCGCCGCCATAGACCGCGAAGCCGGCGGAATCCGGCCCACGGTCGCACATGATGTCGAGCATCTGCGAAAGCAGGGCGCCGAGCTCCGGCTCCAGCTTCGGCTGCTTCAGGAACAGGCCGACAATGCCGCACATGGCTTGAGAACTCCTGCAGGCAAGGGAAGGGCAAGGGCCATGAGGCCGTGCCTCCTCTTGTAGGAGCGGCGCGGGCGGGCGTCAATCTGTGTGAATATAATTTTCTTCTGAGGAAAATATCGCGGTGTTCCGTTCCGGCCTCAGCGTTCGCTCTCACGCGGGTACATGATGATGGAGAGGTAGCGCATCGGCCGCACCAGCAGTTCCTCCGGCCCATGGGTGGCGGCGCTGTCGAACAGCAGCGAGTCGCCGGGCTTGAGGTGATAGGTGCGGTCGCCATGGCGGTAGATCACCTCGCCGGAGAGCATGTGGATGAACTCCACCCCGGCATGGCGGAAGCCGGTATAGGGCACCGCCTCCTCGCTCAGCGTGATCAGATAGGGTTCGACCCCCACCTCGCCGCCGAGCGCGTGGCCGAGCAGTTCATATTCGTGCCCCACCTTGGTGCCGCGCCGCTCGATCCGCACTCCGCCGCCGGCCGGCACGAAGGAGCAGTCGCGCTTTTCCTCGAAGCTGGTGAACAGGGTGGAGATCGGCACGTTCAGCACGGTGGAAATGGCTTGCAGCGTCGCCAGCGAGGGCGAGATCAGCCCGTTCTCGATCTTCGAGAGCATGCCGACCGAGATGCCGGCGGCGCTGGCGACATCGGAGACGGTGAGGTCGAGATCCCTGCGGATCGCCCGCACCTGATGGCCGAGCGCCTGTTCCAGCGTGCGCTCGCGCGCCACCGGGGCGCCCGAACCGGTGGTCAGTTCCTCCGCCGGCACCTCGGCCATCGTTGCGCGCGCCTTGCGCCGTCCATCCGTCACGCGAGCTTCCCCCTTCATTTCCCTTGGGCGATGGGACGCGGTTTGCCGGCAAAAGCAAGCCCCCCGACAGGCTCGCCGGGCAAGATCACTCGGCAATGTGCCCGCCCGGCACTGTCATGGAGCCTTGGCATTCATCGTGCATCGAAGGGCGAGCCCCTACCTCGTTGCCACAGGACGGTTCGTCGCGCCATGTACGATTTCGACATGATTGTCATTGGCAGCGGCCCCTCCGGCCGCCGCGCCGCCGTCCAGTCCGCCAAGATCG
Organism: Ancylobacter polymorphus; assembly: GCF_030813495.1. Taxonomy (GTDB): domain Bacteria; phylum Pseudomonadota; class Alphaproteobacteria; order Rhizobiales; family Xanthobacteraceae; genus Ancylobacter; species Ancylobacter polymorphus. The sequence goes on from NZ_JAUSUI010000003.1 coordinate 278,627, forward strand.
GCAAGTCGGTGCTGGTGGTGGAAAAGGGGCGCCGCGTCGGTGGCGTGTCGGTCCACACCGGCACGATACCCTCCAAGACGCTGCGCGAAACCGTGCTCAACCTCTCCGGCTGGCGCGAGCGCGGCTTCTATGGCCGCTCCTACCGGGTGAAGCAGGATATCGGCGCCGGCGACCTGATGGCGCGGCTGCACAAGACGCTGGACCATGAGGTTGAGGTTCTGGAACACCAGTTCGCGCGCAACGCGGTGAAGACCGCGCGCGGCGAGGCGCGTTTTGTCGACCCACACACCATCGAGATCACCGCCGAGGGCGGGGAGGTCGACACCGTCACCGGCGCGCATGTGCTGATCGCGGTCGGCACCCGCCCATTCCGGCCGGACTATGTGCCTTTCAACGGCATGAGCGTGTTCGACAGCGACGAGATCGTCGACCTGCCGCGGCTGCCGCGCAGCCTCGCGGTCATCGGCGCCGGCGTCATAGGCGTGGAATATGCCTCGATCTTCAGCGCGCTCGACGTGTCGGTGACGCTGATCGAGCCGCGCGCCACCTTTCTCGACTTCATCGACAAGGAACTGATCGAGGAATTCACCCACGAACTGCGCGACCGCAATGTCGGGCTGCGCCTCGGCGCCGCCGTCAGCTCCATCACGCTGGATGCGCGCGAGCGGCCGGTGTGCAAGCTGGCGGACGGGCGCACCGTACAGTCCGACATGCTGCTCTTCGCTGCCGGTCGCGTCGGCGCCACCGACCGGCTGAATCTGGAAGCCGCCGGCCTTAGCGTCGATCATCGCGGGCGCATCACCGTCGAGCCGAAGACACTGCAGACCGCCGTGCCGCATATCTATGCAGCGGGGGATGTCATCGGCTTCCCCAGCCTCGCTTCCACCTCAATGGAGCAGGGCCGCGTCGCCGCCTGCCACGCCTTCGGGCTGGAGCCCCCGCCCCCGCCGGAATTCTTCCCCTATGGCATCTATTCCGTGCCTGAGATGTCCACCGTCGGCATGAGCGAGGAGGAGGTGCGCAAGCGGGAGATACCCTATGAATGCGGCATTGCCCGCTTCCGGGAGACGTCGCGCGGCCACATTATGGGGTTGAACAGCGGGATGATGAAGATGATCTTCTCGGTGAAGACCCGCCGCCTGCTGGGCGTCCACATTGTCGGCGAGGGCGCCACCGAGCTGATCCATATCGGCCAGGCGGTGCTCAACCTCAAGGGCACGATCGACTACTTCATCGAGAATACGTTCAACTATCCCACCCTTGCGGAGGCCTACAAGATCGCCGGCCTGGATGCTTGGAACCGCATGACCCGGGTGTGAGCCCCGCCGCCGGTGCCCGCGGAGGGGAGTGGTGCAATCAAAAATTGATTTTATGCAACCCTGAGATTTATTGCTATCCCCTTCACAAGTCGCCACCAATATGGGACGCATGGGGAAAAGGCGTGGGGGCCGCTTTGCGGAGGTCCGTATCCGCGTCACGGGGGGCCACCAGATGAACGCAGCGCCACGGCTTAACCGCCGCAGTCTTCTCCTCGGCACGGCGGCGAGCGCCGCGCTGGCTGGCTTCGCGCCGCTGCGGGCGCAGGAAGCGTCGACCCCGGCCCCAGCGCCTGCTCCCGCAACGGTCACGCCCCCGGGCCCGCTGGTGGATCGCTGGCAGGCACTGGCCCGCATTACCGATGGCGCGCTGCTGCGCCCCTCCGATGCCGGCTTCGCCGCCGAGGCGCTGCCCAACAATCTGCGCTTCCGCCATGTCCGGCCGGAAGGCATCGTGCGCTGCCGCACGCCCGAGATGATCGGCAACGTGCTGAGCTGGTGCCAGGACTATGAAGTGCCCTTCGCCCTGCGCGGCGGCGGCCATTCCTATGCCGGCTTTTCCACCACCCATGGCCTGCTCATCGACATGGCGGCGATGAACACCATCGCCTATGACCCTGCCACGGGGCGGGCCAAGGTCGGCGCCGGTGCGATCAACCAGCCGATCTACGACGCGCTGCGCCAGTCCGGGCGGATGATGACGCATGGCCGCTGCCCCACCGTCGGTGTCGCCGGCTTCGTGCTCGGCGGCGGCATCGGCTTCAACATGCGCCGGCTCGGCCTCGCCTCGGACAGCCTCATTGCCTCCGAGATCGTCACCGCCGATGGACGGGTGCGCACCCTCTCCGCCAGCGAGGAGCCGGACCTGTTCTGGGCGATAAGGGGCGGGGGCGGCGGCAATTTCGGGGTGAGCACCTCCTTCACCTTCGACACCATGCCGGCCGACCGCCAGATCACCGCCTTCCGCATCGTCTGGCGCCAGAACACGCGGAAAGTGGCCGGCGCGCTGTTCGCCGCGCTCGACGACGCGCCGGTGACGCTCGGCACCCGCATCAGCCTCGCCGGCGTGACGCCTAAACTTCATGCCGGCGGGCGGCAGGTGTCGATCACATTGCTCGGCCAGTTCGCCGGTGACAGGCAGGGGCTGGAAAAGCTGCTGCAGCCGGTGATGGCCGTCGCCGTGCCTGAACTGGCCGACATCCGCGAACTGCCCTATTGGGACGCGCAGGCTTTCTTGATGGAGCCCGGCGCCCCGGCCTGGTACCGCGAGCGCTCGGCCTTTCTCGACACCGCCCCAACCGATGCGTTTCTCGACCGGGCGTTCGATCATCTCGTGCGCTGGCCCGGCACCGGCGCGCATGGCGACCTGTTCTTCTTCCAGACTGGCGGGCGCATCAACGAGACCGCGCCGGCGGCGAGCGCCTTCGTGCATCGCGCCAGCCGCTGGCTTTCCGTGGTGGGGGTGAGCTGGAGCGAGGACGACACGGTGCGTCCGGAGATCGTGCGTGCCGCCAAGGACTGGCAGGACGCACTCTACCGCGCGGTCGACCATGCCGGCGGGCACGGGGCCTTCGTCAATTTCCCCGACGCTTCGCTCGCCGAGTGGCGCGCCCGCTATTACGGCGCCAACCTGCCGCGCCTTGCCGCCATCAAGGCGGCGGTCGACCCCGGCAATCTGTTCAGCTTCCCGCAGGCGATCTGAGCCTTCGCGGCCGCCGCGTCAGGTGAGCTGGCGGCGCGCGGCGGTGAGGGTGTTGGCCAGCAGGCAGGCGATGGTCATCGGCCCGACGCCGCCCGGCACCGGGGTGATGGCCCCGGCGATGCCCTGCGCTTCCTCGAAGGCCACATCGCCCACCAGCCGCCCCTTGCCATCCGCGCCAGTGATGCGGTTGATGCCGACATCGATCACCGTCGCGCCCGGCTTGATCCAGTCGCCGCGGATCATCTCCGGCCGGCCCACCGCGCCGATGAGGATATCGGCGCGCCGGCACACGGCGGGCAGGTCGCGGGTGCGCGAATGGGCGAGGGTGACGGTGCAGTCCTCCCGCAGCAGCAGCTGGGCGAGCGGCTTGCCGACGATGTTGGAGCGCCCGACCACCACCGCTTCCAGCCCGGCGAGGCTGCCGAGCGTGTCCTTCAAGAGCATCACGCAGCCGAGCGGGGTGCAGGGCACCAGCGCATCAAGCCCCACCGCCAGCCGGCCGGCATTCACCACATGGAAGCCGTCGACATCCTTCGCCGGGTCGATGGTGGCGAGCACCGCCTGCGCATCGATATGCCCGGGCAAGGGCAGCTGCACGAGAATGCCGTGCACGGCAGGGTCGGCGTTGAGCGCCCGCACCAGCGCCAGCACCTCGTCCTGCGTGGCCTCCGCCGGCAGCTTGTGTTCGATCGAGGCCATGCCGGCCTCCAGCGTCTGCTTGCCCTTGTTGCGGACATAGACCGCGCTGGCGGGGTCCTCGCCCACCAGCACGACGGCGAGGCCCGGAGTCACGCCGGTCTCCTTGATGAAGGCGGCGACCTCGCCCTTCAGCCGGGCGCGCATCGTCTCGGCAAAGGCCTTGCCGTCGATCAGCCGGGTCTCGATCATGAAAGCCTCCTCAGTCGCGGAACACGACCGTCTTGTGCCCGTTCACCAGCACGCGGCCGTCGAGATGCCAGGCCAGCGCGCGGGCGAGCACGCGGCGCTCGATGTCGCGGCCCTTGCGCACGAGGTCCTCGGCCGAGTCCTGATGGCTGATGCGCTCGACATCCTGCTCGATGATCGGGCCTTCGTCGAGATCGGAGGTGACATAGTGCGCCGTGGCGCCGATCAGCTTCACCCCGCGCGCATGCGCCTGGTGATAGGGCTTGGCGCCCTTGAAGCCAGGCAGGAAGGAGTGGTGGATGTTGATGCAGCGGCCCGACAGCTTGGCCGATAGCCCATCCGACAGAACCTGCATGTAGCGCGCCAGCACCGCCACTTCGGCGCCGCTCGACTGGAACAGCTCCCACAGCTGGGCTTCCTGCTCCATCTTGGTCGATTTGGTGATGGGCAGATAGTGGAAGGGAATGTCCGCGAAATCGAGATGTGCATAGGTCTCGCGCGGGTAATTGGCGGCGATGGCGACGATGTCCATGGGAATTTCGCCGATGCGCCAGCGATAGAGCAGGTCGGCGAGGCAATGGTCGAATTTCGAGACCAATAGCATCACCTTCGGCTTGCGGCCACGCGGGCGCAGGCGCCAGTCGAGCGCGAATTTGCCCGCCACCGCTTCGAAATCGCTCTTCAGCGCCTCCAGCGGGCCGGCGCCGGCGGGGCGGTCGAACATCACCCGCATGAAGAAGCGGCCGCTTTCCGTGTCGTCGAATTGCTGGGCTTCGAGGATGTTGCCGCCCTGCTCGAACAGGAAGCCGGCGACGCTGGCGACGATGCCGGGCCGGTCGGGGCAGGACAGGGTGAGCACATAGGGGTCGCGGGTGTCGGTCATGTCAGGTCTCGTCGAAACGCCGGTCGCGGCGTCGGTGATGCGCGCGCCGACAGGCTTCTAGGGGAGAAGGGGCGAGGGGGGAAGCGCGCTCTGCGCCGCCGTCAACCTCGTCCCGCCGTCCCATTCTCCAGAGCGAGGCCGAATTCCGCGCCGCTGGCGACGAGGAAGCGGGTGAAACTGGCTTCAAAGCTGCGCGCCACGAGGAGGCGCCAGCCGCTCTCATGCACCCGCCACAGCGTCACGCCGATATGGGCGATCACCGTGGTGGCGGCGTGCCCGGGCAGAAACACGCGGGGGTCGAGGTCGATCAGCGCGCCCTTGGCGAGGAGATCAGGCACCTTCTCGCCCGTGAGATTGAAAGCGACGGAGGCGTCGCTCTGTTCGCTCACCGCCGCCTCGGCCCCCAGCAGCGCGCGCAGCGTGCCTTCAAGGTCCGGCTCTATGGTCGACAGCACGAGAAAGCGCCCCGGCCCGGTGCCGACCACGGTGGAGGCGGCGCTGATCGCCGCGCCGGCCCGGTCGGCCACCTCCACCCCGAAGGCCCGCCCCAGCCGGGCGGCGACGCTGGCGGCAAAGCCGTTGCGGGCGACGACAAGGGCGATGAACGGCGTGTCCGTGGTGGAGACGGTGACGCCGGGCTCGCCCGCCGCGCCATAGCGGCCGGAGGGTGGCACGCGGTCGAACGGGATGCCCGCGAGGGGATCGTGAGACGAATGGTCAGCCACGGAGACGCACTCCTTCCGGGTCGATGAAGCCGGGCGCGCAGATTTCGACTTCGATTTCCTCGCCGCGCACCGGATCATAGGCGCGCACGCGCTCGCCGAGCCGCTCCGGCCCGCGCTTGATCAGGCCGAGGCCGATCCAGTGGCGCAGATGCGGGGAATAGGCGACCGAGGTCATGTAGCCCTGGTCGTTCGCCAGGGTGGGCGCCGCGCCGAGCTTGAGGAAGTGCGCCCCGGCCCGCAGCCGGCGCGAGCGGTCCACCGGCCTGAAGCCGACGAAGCACGGGCGCTCCGGGTCGGTCAGGCCCGGCCGGGCGGCCATCACGCGGCCGATATAGTCCTTCTTGGTCGAGGCCATGCGGCCGAAGCCGAGATCGCCCGCCGTGGTCTGGCCGGAAAGCTCGTTGCCGGAGACATGGCCCTTCTCGATCCGCATCACCCCCAGCGCCTCGATGCCATAGGGCGTGATGCCGAACTCTTCGCCCGCCTGCATCAGCGCCGCCGCCAGCGCCGCGCCATGGCGGGCCGGCACCGCGATCTCATAGCCGAGCTCGCCGGAGAAGGAGAGGCGGAACAGCCGCGCCTTGACCCCGCCCATGACCGTGCACTCGATCGCGCCCATGAAGGGCAGCGCCGCGTTGGACACGTCGCCATCGGCCACCCGGGCCAGCACGTCGCGGGCACGCGGGCCGGCGAGGGCGATCTGCGCCCATTGCTCGGAGACGGAGGACAGCGCCACGTCGAGTTCCGGCCACAGCACCTGCAGGCAGAATTCGAGATGCTGGAACACCTTGGCCGCATTGGCCGTGGTGGTGGTCATCACGTAATGCTCAGGCGACAGGCGCGCGGTGGTGCCGTCATCCATCACCATGCCGTCCTCGCGCAGCATGACCCCATAGCGCGCCTTGCCTACCGCGAGCCCGGCGAAGCCGTTGATGTAGACGCGGTCGAGGAAGGCGCCGACATCCGCCCCCTGCAAATCGATCTTGCCGAAAGTCGAGACGTCGATCAGCCCCACGGAGGCGCGCACGGCCGTCACCTCGCGCGAGACGGTCTCCAGCCAGTCTTTTTCGCCCTTACGCGGGAAATACTGCGCGCGCAGCCACGCCCCGGTTTCGATGAACACCGCGCCCTGCGCGCGCGCCCATTCATGCGTCGGGGTGAGGCGGACCGGGCGGAAATCCTTCCCCCTATGATGCCCGGCCAGCGCGCCGAGCGACACCGGCGTGTAGGGCGGGCGGAAGATCGTCGTGCCGGTCTCGGGGATCGAGGCGCCGGTGAGGCTGGCCATGATGGCGAGGCCGGTGACGTTGGAGGTCCGCCCCTGATCGGTCGCCATCCCGAGCGTGGTGTAGCGCTTGAGCAGTTCGACCGAGCGGAAGCCCTCTTTATGGGCGATCCCGACATCCTTGGCGGTGACGTCGTTCTGCAAATCGACAAAGGCCGGGCCCTTCGAGCCCTCGACATGCCAGAATGGGGTGAGGGCGAAGGCGGCATCCGCCACTTCGGGCACGTCGGGCGCCGGCACGGTGAAGCCGAGCGCCTCAGCCGCTTCCGCCCCCATGGCCGCGCCGTCCTTGAGGCACGCGCCGAGGCCGAAAATCCCACGCGCCGCCCCGGCCACGGAGAGCCCCGGCGGGCAGGTGCCCGGCACGAAGGCGGCGAGACCCGCGTCCCACATCGGCTTGCCGCCATGGTGGCACGTGAGATGCACGGCGGGCGACCAGCCGCCCGATACCGCCAGCGTGTCGGCGGCGATCCGCTCGGTGCCCGAGGGCGTGGCGACGGTGAGTCCGGTGAGTGTCTTGCCGGCCGTGGCGATCACCTGCGCGCCGGTCAGCACGCGGAGGCCCTCGGCACGCGCCGCCGCGACCAGGGCCGGCGCCACCTCGGCGCGCACGTCGATGATGGTCTCCACCGGCGCACCAGCGGCCTGGGCGGCCAGCATCTCCCGCCAGGCGCCGTCATTATTGGCGAACAGCGCGATCTTCTGCCCCGGCAGCACGGCGTGGCGCTGCACATAGGTGCCGACCGCGCCCGCCAGCATCACCCCCGGCCGGTCATTGCCGCCGAACACGATGGGTCGCTCGGTGGCGCCCGCCGCCAGCACGGCGCGCCGCGCGATAAGCCGCCACAAGCGCTGGCGTGGCTGGAAGGGCAGGGGTTCGGGCAGATGGTCGCTCACCCGCTCCAGCGCGCCATAGGTGCCGCTGTCATAGACGCCGAACACCGTGGTGCGGCGCATCACCCGCACATTGGGCAGGCTGGTCAGTTCCGCCACGACATGGGCGGCGAAGGCCGGCGCGGGCCGGCGGTCGATATCGCCCGCCTCGGCATTGAGCCCGCCGCCGGGCAGGAAATCCTCGTCGGCGAGGATCACCCGCGCGCCGGAGCGCGCCGCGGTAAGTGCGGCCATCAGCCCGGCCGGGCCGGCGCCGATCACCAAGAGGTCGCAGAAGGCGGTCGCCTTCTCATAATGGTCCGGGTCCGCTTCCTCCGCCGCCCGCCCGAGCCCCGCCGCGCGGCGGATGATCGGCTCATAGAGCTTCTCCCAGAAGGCGGCAGGCCACATGAAGGTCTTGTAGTAGAAGCCGGCGCCGAGAAACGGCGACAGGAAGCGGTTGAGGCTCAGCGCATCGAAGGCGAGCGAGGGCCAGCGGTTCTGGCTGGAGGCCACCAGCCCGTCATAGAGCTCGGTGACGGTGGCGCGGGTGTTGGGCTCGCGCCGCGCGCCGGAGCGCAGTTCCACCAGCGCGTTCGGCTCCTCCGCCCCGGCTGCGACGATGCCGCGCGGGCGGTGATATTTGAACGAGCGGCCCACCAGCCGCACGCCATTGGCCAGCAGCGCCGAGGCCAGCGTGTCGCCTTCATAGCCCTGATAGGAGGTGCCGTCGAAGCTGAAGCCGAGAGACTTCGCCCGATCGATCAGGCCGCCGCTGGTAAGCCGGTTACGGTTCGGCGCGCTCATGCCGGCTCTCCCGAGGCCTGTTCAGTCGCACGCGCGGCAACGGCGCCTGAGATGGCGTGGGTGCGGGTGTCGCGCGCCACGCGCAGCCACTGGCGGCAGCCATTGGCGTGGTACCACCACTCCTCATGTGCCCCGGCCGGGTTGTCGCGCAGATAGACATAGTCATGGAACTGCGCGTCGGCGTCCGCCGCCGCCGGGTCAGGGCGCGTCAGGGTGGCGTCGCCGAGAGTGGCGAATTCATGGGCGTCGCGTTCGCCGCAATAGGGGCAGGGGATACGCATCAGGTGGCACCTTCGGGAGGAAGCCCCTCACCCGGATCGCTGGGCGATCCGACCTCTCCCCGTCGGGGAGAGGTGAAGGGCGGCCGGCTTCCTCTCTCCGTGGGGGAGAGGGGTGGGGTCAGGGGGAGGGCGCGAGGAGGGAGCATTAATGCAGGTTCGGCTGCGCGCCGACTCCCTTCTCGTCGATGAGATGGCCGGTGCGGAAACGGTCGAGCCGGAAGGCGCCGGCGGTCTCGTGCGGCGCTCCCTTCGCCAGCAGATGGGCGAAGCACCAGCCGGAGGCTGGCGTCGCCTTGAAGCCGCCATAGCACCAGCCGGCATTGAGATAGAGCCCCGGCACCGGCGTGCGGTCGATGATCGGCGAGCCGTCCATCGACATATCCATGATGCCGCCCCAGTGGCGCAGCAGCCGCAGTCTTCCGATGCGCGGCATCAAGGCCATGCCGCCCTCGCACACATCCTCGATCACGGGGAGGTTGCCGCGCTGGGCGTAGGAATTGTAGCCGTCAATATCGCCGCCGAAGACGAGGCCGCCCTTGTCGGACTGCGAGATGTAGAAATGCCCGGCGCCGAAGGTGATGACGCCGTCGACCAGCGGCTTCAGCCCCTCGGAGACGAAGGCCTGCAGCACATGGCTCTCGATCGGCAGGCGCAGCCCGGCCATGGCGGCGACGCGCGAGGACGAGCCCGCCACCGCTACCCCGACTTTGCCCGCCCGCACCGGCCCGCGCGTGGTCTCGACCCCGACAATGGCGTCGCCCTCGCGGATGAAGCCGGTCACCTCGCAATTCTGCACGATGTCGACGCCGAGCCGGTCGGCCGCGCGGGCATAGCCCCACACCACCGCGTCGTGGCGGGCAGTGCCGGCGCGGGCCTGCAGCAGCCCACCCTGAATGGGAAAGCGCGCATTGTCGAAATCCAGGAACGGGTACATGGCACGCACCTGCGCCTTGTCCAGCAGCGCGGAATCCACGCCGGCGAGGCGCATGGCATTGCCGCGCCTGGCATAGGCGTCGCGCTGGGCGTCGGAGTGGAACAGGTTGAGGATGCCGCGCTGGCTCACCATCGCGTTGTAGTTCAGCTCCTGCTCCAGCCCTTCCCACAGCTTCATCGACCATTCGTAGAACGGCTCGTTGCCGGGCAGCAGGTAGTTGGAGCGGATGATGGTGGTGTTGCGCCCGGCATTGCCGGAGCCGATGACGCCCTTTTCCAGCACCGCCACATTGCGGATGCCGTGCACCTTGGCGAGGTAATAGGCGGTCGCCAGCCCATGCCCGCCGCCACCGACAATGATGACGTCATAAGCGGGCTTCGGCGCCGCCTCGCGCCAGGCCGGCACCCAGCCCTTCTGGCCGTTCAGGGCATTGGCGAGCAGGGAAAACACGGAATAGCGCATGGGCGGGGCTCGTTCGGGGCTCGCGTGGCATTGGCTGCCGGACACCGTCAAAACCTATAGATCAACCCTGATCTGGTGATAATATAAGTTTTAGTTATATATAGACCCGATGACGGCGCGACACGAAAGACCGCCCCATGCCCCCCGCCGACACGTTGCCCTTCGACCTGCGGGCGCTGGAAATCTTCCTCGCCGTCTGCGACGCCGGCACCATGGCGCAGGCGGCCCGGCGGCTCGGGTTGACCCAGCCGGCGATCTCGCAGGCGGTGGCGGACCTTGAGCGTCGCATCGGCATCGGCCTGTTCGACCGTACCGCCCGCCCCCTCGGCCTCACCGCCGCCGGCGGGGCGTTGCGCCAGCGGGCGAGCGCCCTGGTTTCCGAAGCACGACAGATCGCGCCGCTGCTGCGCGAGGCCGAGCATGCCCGCCTGCCGCTGCTGCGCGCCGGCCTGGTGGATTCGCTGGCGCGGGTGCTGATGGCCCCGCTCGCCCGCGCGCTGGGGGAGAAGGCGGAGCAGGTGTCGCTGCTGTCGGGCCTCACCGCCTCGCATGCCGGGGCGCTGCTGACCCGCCAGCTCGACCTGCTCGTCGGCGCCGACGCGCTGGACGAGATCGAGGGGCTGGAGCGCTGGCCGCTGCTCACCGAGCCCTATGTGCTGCTGCTGCCGGCGGCGGCGCCTGCCCCGACGACGGTGGAAGCGCTGGAAGACCTCGCCCGCGCCCTGCCGCTGGTGCGCTTCTCCGCCCGTTCCAAAACCGGCATGGAGGTGGAGCGGCATCTGCGCCGGCTGCGGCTCGATCTGCCGCGTCCGCTGGAATTCGACACGCCCTATGGCGTCACCAGCGCGGTGCTGGAAGGGGCGGGCTTCGCCGTGACCACGCCGCTCTGCCTGGTGGAGGCTGGGCTGAAGCTCGACGGCTTCGCTTGCCACAAGCTCCCCGGCCCGGGGCTGACGCGCCACCTCACCCTCATCGCCCGCCGGCAGGAATTGGGGCGCCTGCCGCGCGAGACCGCCGCCTTCTGCCGCGCCCGCCTCGCCGCGCAGCGCGGCGCGGTGGCGGCGCTGGTGGGAGAGAGTTTGGCCGGGGAATTCGCGGTAGAGGGGTGAGGGGCGCGTGCTTCAAGGCCCGGCTTTGCCCGGGCACGTCAGCCTGACGATGGGAATCAGGCATGCGCCGTCATCCCGAGGTGCCCGGCGTCAGCCGGACCTCGACGGATGCCGCAGGTCTAAGCGTCGAACCGCTTCACCGCCAGCACGGCGTTGAGCCCGCCAAAGGCGAAGGACGAGGAGAGCGCGGCCTCGATCGCCGCCGCCCGCGCCGCGTTGGGCACGCAGTCGAGGTCGCAATCGGGGTCGGCCTCGCGAAAGCCCATGGTCGGCGGCAGGAAGCCCTCGCGCAAGGCGAGCACGGTGGTGACGAAATCCAGCGCACCTGAGGCGTTCATGGTGTGGCCGTATTGCGACTTGGACGACGACACCGGCAGCCTGGCGAGGTGATCGCCGAACACCAGCCGCAGCGCGCCGGCCTCGGTCTTGTCGTTCAGCGCCGTGGCGGTGCCATGGGCGCTGACATAGCCGATCGCTTCCGGCGCCAGCCCGGCATCCTCCAGCGCGAAGCGCATCGAGGCGGCCGCACTTTCCATATCGGGGGCGGTGATGTCCATGCCGTCCGCGCTCATGCCGAAGCCGACGATCTCGGCATGGATGGTGGCGCCGCGCGCGCGCGCCCGGTCCAGATTCTCCAGCACCACGGCGCCGGCCCCCTCGCCGATGACGAGGCCGGAACGGTCCTTGGAGAAGGGGCGGCAGGCCTCTGGCGAGAGCACGCGCAGCGCCTCCCAGCTCTTCAGCATGCCGTAGGTGATCTGCGATTCGCCCCCGCCCGCCAGCGCCACATCCAGCATGCCGGAACGCACCATGTGGAAAGCGGTGCCGATGGAATGGGCGGCGGAGGAGCAGGCCGAGGCGATGGAAAAAGCCGGGCCGTGAATGCCGAGATCCATGGTCACATGGCTCACCTGCCCGCTCGGCATGGCGCGGGGCACGGTGAAGGGGTGCGGGCGCGGCGCGCCCTCGGCATAGAGCTTACGGTAGCTGTCATCGACGGCATGGAAGCCGACCGAGGCGGCGAAGATGGCGCCGACGCGGTGGCGCGCCACACCTTCGAAGGCCGGGCCGGCATCGGCCAGCGCCTGCCGGGCGGCGACCACGGCGAATTGCGAGGTGCGGTCGACAAGGCCAAGCTGGCGCGGCTCGAAATGCTCTTCCGGCACGAAGCCACGCACTTCGGCGGAAATCTTCGTCTTCATCGCGGAAACGTCGAGGCCCTGTGTCGGGCCGATGCCCACCGTACCGGCGCGCAGACCGGCGAGATGGGCGGCGACATCATTGCCCAGCGCGGAAAGTGAACCGAGGCCGGTGACGGCGACGCGTGCGGCCATCAGGCGGTCTTCGCCTTCTGCGCCGCCAGCAATTCGGCGACATGATCGACCAGCGTGCCGACCGTGACCTCGCTGCCGCTCAGCGGGCCGTCATTGGGAATCTCGATGCCGAAACGGCTTTCCAGCTTGAAGATGGTCTCGATCAGGTCGAGCGAGGAGATGCCCAGCTCCGCCACCGGCGTGTCCGGCGTGAGCAGGCTCGCATCGACACCGACCTCGCCGGAGATGAAGGCGACGATTTCGGCGACGGCGGGATCGTCTGTCTGCATGCGTCTGTGCTCTGTCTCGTGCGTCGGCCCGCGAGCCGGCAATGCGGTTAGGTATCACATAGAAAGGGCCGTGGGGCACCTACCGTCAAATGACCGACATATGTGTCGGGCGCATGTCGGCCTGTTAACAGGATACCTCAGGGCGCCACGGCACCGCCCTGCGCTTTCATCAGGCTGGCGAGATAGCGCGCGGACTGCTTGGGCGTGCGCTGCTGGGTGGCGAAATCCACCCGCACCACGCCGAAGCGCCGGCGCTCGCCTTCCGCCCATTCGAAATTATCGAGCAGCGACCAGACATAGTAACCCTTCAGCGCGCAGCCCTGCGCGATCGCCTCGCCGGCGGCGACGAGATGGGCGCGCAGATATTCCGTCCGCTCCGGGTCGGCCACCACCCCGTCCACCGGCGCGGGGTCCTCGTAGCAGGCACCATTCTCGGTGATGAAGACCGGCGGGTTGCCATAGGTGTCGCGCAGCCGGGCCAGCACCTCCACCATGCCCTGCGCGCTGATCGGCCAGCCGAGCAGCGTCTGCGGCGTGTCCGGCGGCAGCGCGCCCCAGCTTGCCTGGCCGAGAAAGGCGTTGGCGTCGTGCTTGATGTAGGACGGGCCGTAATAGTTCACGCCGAGGAAATCGAGCGGGGCGCGGATCGTCTCCATATCGCCGGGCTGGACCAGCGGCGCGAAGGCCTCAGTGAAGAGGGCAGGGTAGCGGCCATGGAACAGCGGGTCGAGATTGATCGTGTTCCAGCAGGCGTCGAAGCGCGCGGCCGCCGCGATGTCGGCAGGCTCCGATGAGGCCGGATAGATCGGCTGCAGCGACAGCACCGTGCCGAGCTTGAGGTCGGGGTGCAGCCCCTTCACGGCGGCGATGCCGGTGCCCTGCGCGAGATTCTGGTGGTGCTGCGCCTTCACATAGCTGTCCCAGCCGGTGAGGCCCGGCGCGTGATTGCCGAAGCCATGGCCGAAAATGGCATGCACCGACGGCTCGTTCAGCATCGCCCACGGCTTCACCCGGTCGCCGAGCCGCTGCACGGCGACGCGTGCATAGTCGGCGAACCAGTTTGCCATGTCGCGATTGTGCCAGCCGCCGCGTTCCTGCAGCGCCTGCGGCAGGTCCCAGTGATAGAGACAGGCCATGGGCTGTATGCCCTGGGCCAGCAGGCGGTCCACCAGCCGATCGTAGAAATCGAGCCCCGCCGCGTTCACGGGGCCGGTGCCGTCGGGCATCACCCGCGGCCAGGCGAGGGAGAAGCGATAGGCCTTGAAGCCGAGATCGCCCATCAGCGCCACGTCGTCAGCGTAGCGGTTGTAGTGGTCGCAGGCGACATCGCCCGTCGTGCCGTCGGCGATGCGGCCGGGCGTGTGGGAAAATACATCCCAGATGGAAGGCTTGCGCCCGCCTTCCGCCACTGCGCCCTCGATCTGGTAGGCGGAGGTGGAGGCGCCCCAGACGAAATCCGCCGGCAGGCGCGGCGTGCCGGAGGGCGGCAGCGGCACGGCGGCAGCGGCTTGCGCTCGGTTGGACAAAGGCAGGGCCGGCAGGCTGGCGGCGGCAAGGGCGGAGAGCAGCAGGTCACGGCGTCGGAGCATCGGCGCGGATTCCTCGAACAGGCAGTTCCTTGAACGGGCGGTTCCTCAGGCGGTGACCAGCCGGATGGCGATGAGCCCGGCGAGGATCAGCCCGCCCTGCAGCAGGGCGCCGGCGGAGAACCGCGCCAGCGCCGCCGGCGGGGTGAAGCGCCCGGCCCGCGTCACCAGCCAGAACAATCCGTCATTGATCTGCGGCACGGTCATGGCGCCGGCGCTCACCGCGAGCGCGGCGAGAGCGCGCCCCATCGGGTCGCCGAGGCCGAGCGGCGCGGCGAGTTCCATCATCATGCCGGCGCTGGTGATGGCGGCGACCAGCGAGGAACCCTGCAGAATCTTGATGGTGGCGGCGAGCGCGAAGGGCAGCACCAGCACCAGCGCGCCAGAGGTGGGGGCGAGGGGGATGAGATATTCCGCCGTCATCTCCGCCATGCCGACATCCTGCGCCACCTTGGCGAGGCCGCCGGCGGCGCCGAGGATGAGCAGCAGCGGCGCGACTTTCGTCACCGCCCGCCCGGCCCAGCCGGCCTCCGACAGGCCGCCCTTTTCCCAGCTCCAGCTCAGCAGCAGCAGCAGGCCGATGCCGGTCACCAGCAGCAGCGCCGGGCTGCCGAGGGCGAGAATGAAGTGGCGGTCATTGCCGCCGCCGAAGGGTTCGGAGGCGATGTCGCCCAGCGCCTGCACGATCAGCATAGCCACCAGAACGAGGCTGACGATGAGCAGCGCCAGCGCCCCGCGCTGCGGCGCATGCATCGTCGCGCCCTCGATGCCGGCGGTGGTGTCGAGCGGGTTCGGCGCGCCGCTGGCGCAGCCCTTCGCCCACAGTGCCCCAAAGCCGACGGCGATCAGCGCCAAAGGCAGGCCGACCGCGATGGCCAGCCCCCAGTCGGCGCGCAATATGGTGAGGCTCGCCAGCACGGTGGGGGCCGGGATCAGCAGGCCATGGCCGGCGGAAAGGGCGAGGCCCAGGGTGAGCGCCGAGCGCGGGCTGTCGCCGCCAATGCCGCGCCGCAGTGGGTTCAGCACCGCGAACGCCGCCGCCGGGGTCGAGGCCATGCCGCCGATCAGCCCGAGCACAGCGAGCGGACCGGAGCGCGTGCGCCAGCCGCGCGCCATCTGCTGCAGCCGTGCCGTGGCGCCTGACCCGTCGGCGATCTCCGCCATCAGCGCCCCCGTCACCACGATGATGCCGAGCGCCGCCAGCGTCTGGCCGAAGCCGACGGAGAAGGATTTCACCACGAAGCTCAATGACCAGCCGACGCCCTGGTTGAAGGCGAAGGCGGCGAGCACCAGCGCGAGGAAGGGATGGACGCGCCCGCGCGCCGTCACCAGCGCGAACAGGGCCACGACGACAAGCAGGATGGCGGCGTAGAGAAGATAGGACATGGAGGTAAGGGTCTGCCGGGGCGGGAGGCGGGAGCCTCACGCTTAGCCTGCCGCGCGCGCGCTGTCACCGTGGCGGAAAGGGCGATGGCGGCAATGTGGCCGCCGCGCCCGGCTACCGCCGGCCGCTCCCACTCCTTCCCCGCACCTAAGCAAGCACCGCAGCCACCGGCCGGCGGGGCGCGAAGGGCAGGGTCGGCCCATAGCCGAAGCGCATCACCATGTCCGGCCGCAGCCCCGTCTCGCCGGCGAGTGCGGCGAGTCCCGGGCGCAGCGCCGCGACCTCCACCGCCGGGTTGAGGCAGGCGAGCTTCAGCCCCTGCGCGGTGGCGGCGAGGGCAAAGCGCTGGCAGGCGCGGCCGACGGCGGTCCAGCCCGCCGGGTCGGCCTGTTCGGCGAAGAATACCGCGATGCCGGGCGAGGAATCGATCTGCCGCGCATATTTGTCGTTTTCGGAAGCGGGGGTGACGAACAGGTCGAAGGCGTAGGATCCGAGCCCGTCCGGCAATGGTGGGCTGCCATTGGCCGGCGCATAGAGCCCGTCGCCGTGGCGCATGGCGCTGGCGGGGTTGAAGCGCAGCCACTGCTTCAATTCGGCGAGAAAGGCGGGGTCGCGCATCTGCGCTTCGTTCCCGGCGATGGTGAGGTCGCGCAGCGCGTCGAGCCGGGCGCGCGCGGTCAGTAGCACGCAGCGGACACCCTGCTGCGCCGCCGCGCGCGCCAGCGCGTCCAGCGTCTCGGCGGGCACCGGCCGGCCGTCATAGAGCCCGCGCGTGCTCTGGCGCTGGCCGATGGCGGCGGCGAGCGGATCGGGGCGCGGCGGCGCGGTCGTGAAGCGGTAGCGCAGCCGGCCGTCCGGCGCCGTCTCGATCGCGCCCGGCCGCCCGGCGGCGGCGCCGGCGAGGGCGAGCGTCTCGGCCGCGCAGCCGAGGCTGACGAAAAGATGATGATCGTCGGGGTCGACCACCGGCGTCGCCCGGGTGAGATCCGGCAGTAGCTCGATCGCCCCCGGCCCGAGCCGGAAGCGCCAGGGCTGGGTGTTGTGCCCGCTCATCGCCAGCGTCGCGCTGCGGATCAGCTCGGCGAAGGGCGGATCATCGGCGAGCGGCCCCCGCAACTCGCGGCTATAGGCCTCGTAAGCGGCGGCGCTGCCAACCGCCTGGCGCCAGCCGAGCCACCCGGCCGCCGCTGCCACGCCACCGGCCACCAGCATTTGCCGTCGGTTCATGCCGCGTCCCTCCTGCCGGCCAGTCTAGCGACCGGTGGGGCGGGCACGATTGATCGGGCTCAAGCGCCTGCGCGGACCATTGCCGGGGCGCGCGGGCTTTACTAGGTTGCCGTCCATGATCCGCTGCGCTCTCCCCCTCGCCACCGCCCTCCTTCTCGCCGCCGCCCCCGCTCTGGCGCTGACCGACACGCCGGCCGCGCCGGCCGGTTCCGCGACCGTCGTCGCCCCGGCGACGCCGGGGGGGGTGCCCGCCGCCGCGCCCGGCTTCATCCGGGCGGAAGGCACGCGCTTCGTCAATCCGGACGGATCGACCTTCAATATCAAGGGCATGAGCTTCGGCAACTGGCTGCTGCCGGAAGGCTATATGTTCAAGTTCACGGTCCAGCGCTCGCCGCAGGATATCGAGGACGTGATCGAGTACCTCGCCGGCCCGGAAGAGGCCGCGCGCTTCTGGAAGGAGTTCCGCGAGGCCTATATCCAGGAAGAGGATGTCGCCTTCCTCGCCGCCTCCGGCTTCACCACCATCCGGGTGCCGCTGCACTGGAAGTTCTTCCTCGACCCCGCCAATCCCGACAAGGTCGACCCGAACGGCGAGGGTTGGGGCCGCATCGACCGGCTGGTCGGCTGGGCCAAGGCGCACAATATCAAGCTCATACTCGACATCCACGCCGCCCCCGGCGGACAGACCGGCGTGAACCATGATGACGGGGTGGGCTACCCGCTCACCTTCTATGTGCCGGAATACAAGCGCCGCACGCTGACGATGTGGCGGGCCATCGCCGAGCGCTACAAGGACGAGACGGCGGTGCTGGGATACGATCTGCTCAACGAGCCGATCACCCCCTATCACGACACGGATTTCCTCAATTCGCGGCTGGAGCCGTTCTATCGCGAGCTGGTGGAGACGATCCGCGCCGTCGATCCCAACCACCCGATCATGCTGGCGGGCGCGCAGTGGAGCACGAATTTCGACGTGTTCGGCAAGCCTTTCGCCGACAATCTCGGCTACACCTACCACATGTTCTGGGCTGGCCCGCAGCGCAGCTCGATCCAGAAATATGTCAACTTCGCCAATCGCTGGCAGGTGCCGATCTTCATCGGCGAGACCGGCGAACTGAACGACGACTGGAACCAGAAATTCCGCACGCTGAATGAGCGCTTCGGCCTCGGCTGGAGCTTCTGGACCTACAAGAATCTCGACACGCCCTCCACCGTCGCCTCCATCAACCGCCCGCAGGGCTGGGACGCCATCGCCCTGTTCGGCAGCGTGCCGAAAAGCCAGTGGCCGACGATGGACAAGCCCTCGCGCGAGCAGGTGGCGGCGACGCTGCGCGAGTACATCGCCAATGCGCGCTTCGCCAACACGACGATCCGCGCTTCCTATGTCGCCTCGCTCGGCCTCAGCGCCACCTGCCCGCGTCTCGCTGCCGCCGGTGCGGCGGCGCCCGCGTCTGCTCGCCCCGCCGCTGCCTCCGCCGCCCCGCTCGCTGCCGTGGGAGAGGCTTCGCTCGCCGCCGTGACCTCCTGCCCGTGATGCCCCGCTCATGACCAATCATCTGATCGACCGCCTGCGCACCGGCGGCACCGACCCCGCCCGCCCCTTCGCCGAAACGGCGGACGGGGCCGTCCTCACCTATGCCGAGCTTGAGCGGCGCACGGCGCACTACGCGAATGCGCTGCTGGCGATGGGTCTTGCGCCCGGCGACCGGGTGGCGCTGCAGGCAGAAAAGAGCCTGGAGGCGGTGTTCGTCTATCTCGCCACGGTGCGGGCCGGCGGCGTGTTCCTGCCGCTGAACACCGCCTATACGCCGCCCGAGGTCGACTATTTCCTCGGCGATGCCGAACCGGCGATCTTCATCTGCGATCCCGCGGCGGAAGCGGTTCTGGCGCCCATCGCCCGCGCCCGCGGCGTGGCGCAGGTGGTCACAATGGATGCGAACGGGCAGGGCACGCTGCGCGAGGCCGCCGAGGCTTGCCGTTCCAGCTTCACCGATGTGCCGCGCGGGCCGGACGACCTCGCCGCGCTGCTCTACACCTCAGGCACCACCGGCCGCTCCAAGGGGGCGATGCTCACCCATGAGAACCTCGCCTCCAATGCGCAGGCGCTGGTCGAGGCCTGGCATTTCACGTCCGACGACGTGCTGATCCACGCCTTGCCGATCTTCCACACCCACGGTCTGTTCGTCGCCATCAATGTGACGCTGGCGGCGGGATCGTCGATGATCTTCCTGCCGAAGTTCGATCCGGCGCGCATCCTGTCGCTCATGGGCCGGGCGAGCGTGCTGATGGGCGTGCCGACCTTCTATGTCCGGCTGCTGAAATCCCCCGAGCTCACGCCCGAGGCCGCGGCCGGTATGCGGCTGTTCATCTCCGGCTCGGCGCCGCTGCTGGCGGAGACGCACCGGGAATGGCGCGCCCGCACCGGCCACGCCATTCTCGAACGCTACGGCATGACCGAGACCGGCATGAACACCTCCAACCCCTATGAGGGCGAGCGTATCGCCGGCACGGTCGGCTTCCCGCTGCCCGGCGTGGAACTGCGCGTGGTGGCGCCGGAGAACGGGGAAGTGCTCGGCACGGGCGAGATCGGCATGATCGAGCTGCGCGGCCCCAATATCTTCAAGGGCTATTGGCGCATGCCGGAGAAGACGGCAGCGGAGTTCCACGACGGCTGGTTCGTCACCGGCGATCTCGGCCTCGTCGGGCCGGACGGCTATGTGCAGATCGTCGGGCGCGGCAAGGACCTCGTCATCACGGGTGGCTACAATGTTTACCCCAAGGAGATCGAGACCGAGATCGACGCGCTGGAAGGCGTGATCGAGAGCGCGGTGATCGGCATTCCCCATCCCGATTTCGGTGAGGGCGTGACGGCGGTGGTGATCGCCCGCCCCGACGCGGCCTTGGACGAGCAGGCGGTGCTTGAGGCGCTGGAAGGGCGGCTGGCGCGCTACAAGCTGCCCAAGCGCGTCATCTTCCTCGACGACCTGCCGCGCAACACCATGGGCAAGGTGCAGAAGAACCTGCTGCGCGAGCAGTATAAGGGGCTTTACGGGGGGTAGGGAGCGCGGCGCGCGTATGTGCTAGCGTCGCGTCTCTCGCCAGTGCTGTTTCCGGAAACCGCCATGCCGCGCACGGACCTCTTTCTGGCCTTCCTTGCCACGGCTGGCCTGTTTGCGTGCATTCCCGGCCCCGCCATGCTCTATACGGCGGCGCAGACGCTGGCGCGCGGCCGGCTCTCCGGCCTGATGGCCGTGCTGGGGCTGCATCTGGGCTGCTATGCCCACGTCATCGCCGCGGCGGCGGGCCTCTCCGTTCTCTTCCACGCCGTGCCGCTGCTCTACATGGCGGTGAAGTTCGCGGGCGCGGCCTATCTGATCTGGCTCGGCATCGGCATGTTCCGCGCGAAGGCGAAAGGCGAGGAGGCCTCGCTTCCGGTGTTCGAGCGCAAATCCTCCCGCCGCGCCTTCGTGGAGAGCGTGGCCGTCGAAGTGCTGAACCCGAAGACGGCGCTGTTTTTCGTGGCGCTGCTGCCGCAGTTCATCGATCCAGCGGCGAGCCTGCCGGTCTGGGCGCAGTTCCTCGTGCTCGGCACTCTGGTGAACATCATGTTCACCTCCACCGATCTTGGCTGTGTTTTTGTGGCGGGGGCGCTGGTGGAGCGGCTGCGCCGTTCGGGCCGGGCGCAGCGTATGATGCGCCGGGCCGGCGGGGCGGTGCTGGTGGGGCTCGGCACGCACCTCGCGCTTCAGCGGCACTGAGGCGGCATCGCCCCCTCACCGGAGCTTGCCGAGCACCTCGATCAGCTCGTCCACCTTGGTGCGCTGGGCGTCGGCGTCGCCGGACTGGATGGCGTGGGCGACGCAATGGGCGACATGGTCGCGTAGCACCTCCTCCTCCACCTTCTTCAGCGCCGCGCGCACTGCCGCCACCTGGGTGACGATGTCGATGCAGTAGCGGTCTTCCTCCAGCATGCGGGAGAGGCCGCGCACCTGGCCCTCAATGCGGCTCAGGCGTCTCAGGCAGGCGGTGCGGGTATCGTTCTGCATCCTTGCCATATACCCTCATGGGGTATATATCGCAAGGGGTAGATACCTCATGGGGGTATAGGAGGGTGCCATGGCAGCGAGCAATCACGGGCGGGCGGGCGACGGCGAGCCAGCGGGTCACGCGCTTGCCAAGGGCGGTGGCTGCTGCGGCGGGCATGCCGCACACGATCACGCCCATCATCACCATGCCGGCGCGCCCGCCCATCCGCACGATCACGCACACGCCCCCGCCTCGCACATGGCCAAGGACCCGGTCTGCGGCATGGATGTCGACCCACACACGGCGACGCTGAAGGCGGAGCACAACGGCATCACCTATTATTTCTGCGCGCCGGGCTGCCGCTCCAAATTCATCGCCAACCCGGAAAAATACCTCGGCGACAAGGCTCCGGCCGAGCCGGTGCCGGAGGGCACGGAATATACCTGCCCGATGCACCCGGAGATCGTGCAGGTCGGCCCCGGCAGCTGCCCGATTTGCGGCATGGCGCTGGAGCCGATGCTGGTCAGCCTCGACGACGGCCCGAACCATGAACTGATCGACATGACCCGCCGGTTCTGGATCGGTCTCGCGCTCACCGTGCCGGTCTTCGCGCTGGAGATGGGCGCGCATCTCATTCCGGCGCTGCATCACCTGGTGCCGCCCGCCACCTCGGCCTGGATCCAGCTCGCGCTGGCGACGCCGGTCGTGCTGTGGGCGGGGTGGCCGTTCTTCGTGCGCGGCGCGCAGTCCGTGGTGACGCGGCATTTCAACATGTTCACGCTGATCGCGCTCGGCACCGGCGTCGCCTATCTCTACAGCCTCGTCGCTGTGCTGGCGCCGGGCCTGTTCCCGCCCGCCTTCCGCGGTGCGGATGGGGCGGTGCCGGTCTATTTCGAATCCGCCGCCGTCATCACCGTGCTGGTGCTGCTCGGCCAGGTGCTGGAGCTGCGCGCCCGCGAGCAGACCTCCGGCGCCATCAAGGCGCTGCTCGATCTCGCGCCGAAGACCGCTCGCCGGATCAACGACGATGGCAGCGAGGAGGAAGTGCCGCTCGCGGACATCGTGGTCGGCGACCGGCTGCGGGTGCGGCCGGGCGAGAAAGTGCCGGTCGACGGCACGGTGGTGGAAGGTCGCTCGGCGCTCGATGAATCGCTGGTTACAGGCGAATCCCTGCCGGTGAGCAAAAGCGAGGGCGATGCCGTCATCGGCGGCACGCTCAACCGTTCCGGCGGCCTCGTCATCACGGCGCAGAAGGTGGGGCGCGACACGCTGCTCGCCCGCATCGTGCAGATGGTGGCGCAGGCGCAGCGTTCGCGCGCGCCGATCCAGCGCCTCGCCGATCAGGTCGCCGGCTGGTTCGTGCCGCTGGTTGTGGCCTGCGCCCTGCTCGCCTTCGCCGCCTGGGCGCTGTTCGGGCCGGAGCCACGCTTCAGCCACGCGCTCATCGCCGCCGTGGCGGTGCTCATCATCGCCTGCCCCTGCGCGCTCGGCCTCGCCACGCCGATGTCGATCATGGTTGGCGTCGGGCGCGGCGCCCAGATGGGCCTGCTCGTCCGCGATGCCGAGGCGCTGGAGCGGATGGAGAAGGTCGACACGCTGGTGGTCGACAAGACAGGCACGCTGACCGAGGGCAAGCCCTCCGTTACCGCCATCGTGACGCAGGAAGGCTTCGAGGAGGCCGAGGCGCTGCGCCTTGCCGCCGCCGTGGAGCGCCCGTCCGAGCACCCGCTCGCCCATGCCATTGTGGCGGCGGCAGAGGCGCGCGGTCTCCCCATCCCCAAGGTGCGTGGCTTCGATTCCCCCGTCGGCAAGGGCGCCTATGGCCTCGTCGAGGGCAAGCGCGTCGTTATCGGCAGCGCGGCGTTCCTCGGCGAACTGGGTATCGACGCCGCCCCGCTTGCCGCGCGTGCGGACGAATTGCGCGGCGAGGGCGCCAGCGTCGTGCTGCTGGGTGTCAACGGCAAGCTTGCGGCGGCGCTCGCCATCGCCGATCCGGTCAAGGCGACGACGCCGGCCGCGCTCGCCGCCCTCGCCAAGGAAAGCATCCGCGTCGTCATGCTCACCGGCGACAACCGCGTAACGGCGCAGGCGGTGGCCCGTCGGCTCGGCATCACCGAGGTCGAAGCCGAGGTCGCGCCGGAGGACAAGGCGGCGGTGGTGGAAAGGCTGAAGGCGCAAGGCCGCGTCGTCGCCATGGCCGGCGACGGGGTGAACGACGCGCCCGCGCTGGCGGCGGCCGATGTCGGCATCGCCATGGGCTCGGGCACCGATGTCGCCATTGAGAGCGCCGGGGTGACGCTGCTGCATGGCGACCTCGCCGGCATCGTCACCGCCCGGCATTTGTCGCAGGCGACCATGCGCAACATCCGCCAGAACCTGTTCTTCGCCTTCCTCTACAATGGCGCCGGCGTGCCGATCGCGGCGGGCGTACTCTACCCCGTCTTCGGCCTGCTGCTCTCGCCCATGGTGGCGGCGCTGGCCATGGCGCTGTCCTCGGTCAGCGTCATCAGCAACGCGCTGCGGCTGCGGTCGGTGAAGCTGTAGCCATCGACGGCGGGCACGCCCAGCCCGGATTCGAGCAGGCGACGCGCGGGCTCATAGCGCGTGGCGAGGCGGTGTTGTCCGTCCGCAAGCGCCGCCACGCGCTCTGGAGCCCGGTTGTCTTCATTGTCCGCCAGTTTCCCCCGGAGGGCGGAGCGGTCGCCGCTTCGCGCCAGCGCGCCGATCCAAGCGAGGTAGTCGGAGCCGGCAGGCCGCGTCACAGCGGCGACGATCCGGCAGCTCTCCTGCGAGGCTCCGATCTCATGCAGATCCTGGGCGGTAATCGCACAGTCCTCGATAAGATCGTGGAGCCATGCTGCGGCGATCTCGTCTCGGCTCGCGTCGGGCCAGCGTCGAAGCAGGTTGGCGACGACCCGTTCGAGCTGACCGAAACAGGGCTCGCCCGCCTTGTCGAACTGTCCGACATGCAGACGTTTCGCAAGTGCGGCGGCGTCCGTTCCGATGGTCGTGCGTTTGCCCCGGATGTGGACGACCATTTTTGGCGTAGGGCGCGATGCCGGGCCGGCCCCCGTCTCACATAAAACCGCCCCCGGCGTTCGTCCGGGGGCGGGGCGGGAGCCGGAAGGGTCGGCTCTCACAAGACCCGGAGCGGAAACGCGGACCGGGGCGGGGGGTCGGAAAGGGTGGTGCACGCACCCCGCCGCGTGAGCGGCGGGGGCGGCAGCGTCACTCCGCCGCCATGCGCAGCATGGGGGCCGGGGCTTCCACCGGCAGCGCGTCGGCCACCTTGGCGGCAATGATCTCGGCGGTGGCGCAAGAGAGCGTCCAGCCGAGATGCCCATGGCCGGTGTTGTAGAACACGCCCGGCTTCGTGCCGGCAGCGACGCGCGGCATCATGTCCGGCATCATCGGCCGCAGCCCGGCCCACGGCACCACGCGCGCGGTGTTGACGCCGGGGAACAGCTTGCGGGTCCAGTCGACCAGCGGACGGATGCGGTCGGCACGGATGTCGCGGTTCTCGCCATTGAACTCGGCGGTGCCGGCAACGCGGAAGCGGTCCTTGCCGAGGCGCGAGGTGACGATCTTGGTCTTGTCGTCGAGCAGGCTCACCCAGGGCGCGGCCTTCTGGCTCGCCTCATCGTCGAGCATGACGGTGATGGAATAGCCCTTCACGGGATAGATGTTCACCCGGTCGCCCAGCCCGGCGGCGATGGCGCGCGAGCCGATGCCGGCGCAGATCACGGCGCCGTCGAAGGCGAGCGTCTCGCGGCGCGGCAGCGCGTCCTCGGCGTCGGGGGCGATGGAGAAGGTCACCTCCACCCCGGTGCCGTCCTTGCCTGTGCCGGTGTGGACGACGCGCTCGACGCTCGCCTCGTTGATGAAGCGCACGCCATAGCGCCGGCACACTTGCGCCAGCCCATAGGTGAATTTGTGGATGTCGCCGGTGGAATCGGACGGCGTGAAGAAGCCACCATAGTACTTGCCATGCAGCGTCGGCTCGATCGCGCGGATTTCCTCCGGCGTCACTTCGCGCCGCTCCAGCCCGCCCCGGGCATAGAGCGCGGACACCTTGCGGGCATGGTCCTGAGCTTCCTTGTCCCGGTAGATGTGCAGGATGCCGCGGGTCTCGTGGTTGAAGTCGATACCCTCGCGCTTGGCGATGTCGAACATGTAGTTGCGGGCCTGAATGGCGAGACGGGTCGTCTCGACCGTGTTGGCCTCGTAATTCGGGATGTTGGCGAGGAATTCGGCCATCCAGGAATATTTGTGCCAGGAGGGCTTGGGGTTCATCAGCAGCGGGGCGTCCGGCGTGAACATCCACTTGATGCCCTTGAGCACGGTGGCCCAGGAGTTCCATACCTCGGCATTGGAGGCGGAGAGCTGTCCGCCATTGGCGAAGGAGGTCTCCATCGCCGAATAGCGCTGGCGGTCGATGACGGTGACGTCATAGCCCTTCTGATGGAGGGCATAGGCGGTGGTGACGCCGGTGATACCGGCGCCGATAACGGCGATGTGGCGCATGGGTGGCTCCCGCGCTTGAGGACGACATGGCCCGAACGCGCGGTACCCCGCTTGGCGTCCGGCCGGCTGTCCCCATCTGTCGCGGTACCTGAGAGCTCGCCCCGGGACCGACGGCGACGCCGTCACACCATCCCGGGCTTCCCCTTCGGTGGGCGTCCTACCCCGGAAATTCCCG
Organism: Ancylobacter polymorphus; assembly: GCF_030813495.1. GTDB lineage: Bacteria > Pseudomonadota > Alphaproteobacteria > Rhizobiales > Xanthobacteraceae > Ancylobacter > Ancylobacter polymorphus. The sequence continues at coordinate 304,414 of NZ_JAUSUI010000003.1, forward strand.
GCGCGACGCCTCTCTCCAGATCGTCCTGATCATGCGGTCCTTGGTGCCTGAGAGTTTCCTGGGGGGTTGCTCCGTCGGCGCCGACACTTATCCGGGAGGACGGTCGATCTCTCCCGCATGACCATTAGCAGACGCCTATATGCATCGCACAACGGCATGCCTTCTTCAAGTGCAGTCGCGCGTCCTCGCGCCGAGTTGAGCCTGCGACCTTGGGAGGGGGGAGGCTCAAGCCCCCGCCGCGTCGAGCCCGAGGTCGAGGATCGGCGCGGAATGGGTAATCCACCCGACCGAGATCAGGTCCACCCCGGTCGCGGCGATCGAGCCCACCGTCTCGCGCGAGACGCGGCCGGAGGCTTCGGTGAGCGCGCGCCCCGCCACCAGCGCCACCGCATCGGCGAGCATGGCCGGGGTCATGTTGTCGAGCAGCACCGCGTCGACCCCCTCGGCCATCGCCGCGTCGAGCTGCGCCAGCGTGTCGACCTCGACCTCAATCTTCACCATGTGGCCGGCATGCGCCTTGGCGGCGCGGATGGCCGGCACCACGCCGCCCGCCACGGCGATGTGGTTGTCCTTGATCAGCACCGCGTCGTCGAGCCCGAAGCGGTGATTGGAGCCGCCGCCTGCCCGCACCGCGTGCTTTTCCAGCGCGCGCAGGCCCGGCGTGGTTTTGCGGGTGCAGACGATATGCGCCTTGCCATGCTGCCGGGCGATGGCCACCAGCCCCGCCGTCGCGGTGGCGACGCCGGACATCCGGCAGGCGATGTTCAGCGCCGCCCGCTCGGCGGTGAGGATGGAGCGGGCGGAGCCTTCCAGCCGCAGCACCACATCGCCCGGCGCCACCTCGGCTCCGTCGCCGCGCTCGACCGTGACCTTCAGCGCGGGGTCGATCAGCGCGAACGCGATCACCGCCGCGTCGATGCCGGCGATCACCCCATGCTGGCGCGAGCCGATCACCGCGTCGAAGCGGGCGCTGGCGGGAATGCAGGCGTCCGTCGTCACATCGCCGGCGCGGCCGAGATCTTCCAGCAACGCGGCGCGTACGATGGGTTCCACCATCAGGCGGGGAAGGGGGGGGAGGGAAGATGACATCACTCGACTCGCTTCACATTCAAGGCCCCTCATGGCCGGGCTTGACCCGGCCACCCAGTCGTCTGGATCCCCGGGTCGGGCCCGGGGATGAGGGTGGTTCAATGGCATCCCGTCGCGGGCGCCGGAGTGGAAGACCTGGACACGCCCGGGCATGGCGTCGTCGTCCGGACGGTTCTCACGCCACCTGCCGCGCCTCGATCGAGGGCGCGACGCCCGGCGTCTCGTCGAATCGCGTCTGCGAATGCCGGGCCAGCGCCGCTGGCGCGGGATGGTCGGCGCGGAAATGCCCGCCGCGGCTCTCGCAGCGCCGCAGCGCCGCCTCGGTGATCGCCAGTGCCACCAGTGAGAGGTCGCAGCCGTCGCGCGCGGAAAGCGCGCCGAGCCGGGCGGCGGCGGCCTCCAGCCCCTCGGCGTCGCGCACCACCCCCACCTGCCGGTCCATCAGCGCGCGAATCTCGGCCCGGGCCGGAGAGCGCGGGCGCGGGGGAGAGGGCGCGCGCGCCAGGCCGGGCGCGGCGTTCTCGCCGGCGATATCTTGGGCGATCCACCGCGCATAGGCCAAGGCTTCCAGCAGCGAATTGCTGGCGAGCCGATTGGCGCCGTGCAGCCCGGTGGAGGCGACCTCGCCGCAGGCCCACAGGCCGGGGACGCTGGCGCGGCCGGCCGCGTCCACCCGGATGCCGCCCATATGGTAATGCGCCGCCGGCCGCACCGGGATCGGCGTCACCGCCGGGTCGAGCCCATGGGCGCGGCACAGCGCGGCGACGCCGGGAAAGCGGCGGTCGATATGCTTCAACCGGGCGTCCAGCACCACGGTCTCCCCGGCGGCGATCTCAGCGAAGATCGCGCGCGCCACCACGTCGCGCGGGGCGAGTTCCTGCCCCGGCACGTCGGCCATGAAGCGCTCGCCGCGCCCGTTGTACAGCCGCGCGCCCTCGCCACGCAGCGCCTCGGTGGCGAGCGGCATGGGCGCAGGGCCGCCAGAGGCGGTCCGTTCGGGATCTCCGCCCACAGCCATGGCGGTGGGGTGGAACTGCACGAACTCCATATCGCGCAGCACGGCGCCGACGCGCGCGGCGAGGGCGAGGCCCGATCCCACCGCCCCGAGCGGATTGGTGGTGGCGCCATAGAGCCCGCCGAGCCCGCCGGTCGCCAGCACCACGGCGCGGGCGGGCAAGGTGAGGGTGCGCCCGTCGCGGTCGCGGGCGGCGAGGCCGGCGATGCGGCCCTGCGCATCGGGGAGCAACTCGCCCGCGCGCCAGCCTTCCATCACATGAATGGAGGGGCAGGCGCGCACGGCGTGGGTCAGCGTTTCCAGCACCACGCGACCGGTGCCGTCGCCCTCGGCATGGACGATGCGCCGGCGGGAATGCGCGGCCTCCAGCCCGAGGGCGAGGCCGCCCTCGGCGTCGCGATCGAAGGGCGTGCCGAGCCCGACCAGCCAGTCGATCGCCTCCGGCGCCGCCGCCGCCACGCGGCGCGCCACCTCCGGCTCGGACAGGCCGGCACCGGCGGCCAGCGTGTCGATGGCATGCAGATCCGGCCGGTCGTCGGCGCCAAGCGCGGCAGCGATGCCGCCCTGCGCCCAGCCGGTGGCGGCCTCCGCCCCCAGCGGCGCGGCGACGACCAGCGTCACAGGGAGCGGTGCGAGCCGCAGCGCGGTGGCAAGACCGGCCACCCCGCCGCCGACGACGACGATGTTCTCACGCGAATGGCTCACGGTGTGGCCTCTCCGGGCTGCGAGCGAAGGAGCCGCGATCAGCGGATGGCGAGCATGCGCTCCACCGCGAGGCGGGCGCGGTCGGCAATAGCGGGGTCGATCGCCACCTGCGTCGTCATCGTCTCCAGCGCCCGGCGGATATTCGGCAGGGTGATGCGGCGCATATGCGGGCAGAGATTGCACGGGCGCACGAACTCGATATCCGGGTGGTTCACCGCCACATTGTCGGCCATCGAGCATTCGGTGATCAGCACCACCCGCGCCGGCTTCTCGTCGCGCACATAATCCGCCATGCCGGCAGTGGAGCCGGCATAATCGGCCTCCGCCACCACTTCCGGCGGGCATTCGGGATGCGCCAGCACCACGACGCCGGGATGGTTCTCGCGCAAATCGCGAATGTCCTGCGGGGTGAAGCGCTCATGCACCTCGCAATGGCCCTTCCAGGCTATCAGCTCCAGCTCCGGCACTTCCTTCTGCACATTCTGCGCGAGGAACTCGTCGGGGAGCATGAGGATGCGATTGACGCCCCATTCCTTCGCCACGGCGCGCACCACCTTCACGGCGTTGCCCGAGGTGCAGCAATAGTCGCTCTCGGCCTTCACCTCGGCCGAGGTGTTGACATAGGTGACGACCGGCACGCCGGGATAACGTTCTTTCAGCAGGCGGATATCGGCGGCGGTGATGCTGTCGGCGAGCGAGCAGCCCGCGCCCATGTCAGGCATCAGCACGGTCTTGGACGGGTTCAGCAGCTTGGCGGTCTCCGCCATGAAATGCACGCCGGCCATGACGATCACGTCGGCATCCACCGTCACCGCCTCGCGGGCCAACGCCAGCGAATCCCCGACAATGTCCGCCACCGTGTTGAAGATTTCCGGCGCCTGGTAATTGTGGCCCAGCACCACGGCGTTGCGCTCGCGCTTCAGGCGCTCGATCGCCTCGACCTCGCGGGCGATCAGCGGCCATTCCGCCAGGGTGACGTGCTTGGCGACGCGGGCATAGAGATGCCCCAGCGCCGGCGCGGCAGGCCGCTCGTCGGTCAGGCCCGGGACAAACGCCTCGGGGCGCTCGGCATGGGCGGCGACGTCGAAATCCAGCATCGCGTCCTCCATTATGCTCTTTTTGAGTATAACTCAGGCCAAAGAAGACCGGGCAACAGGGCCCGGCGGATCGTCGTTATGCTAGGACTGAGTATAAGTCGCTGTCAACACTTCGTCACAAATCGGGTCATGCGGATTTTGGATGGTAGCATAGCCAGTTGATATCATTTCCCGTAATATGATATCATTGATGTTGCCGGGAGCAGAACCATGTCGGCCGTCACCATCCGCAACCTGCCCGAAGAAGTTCACCGCGCTCTCAAGGACCGGGCGGCCCGCCATGGGCGCAGCACGGAAGCGGAGATCCGCGAAATCTTGCAGGCCGCTGTGCGCCCGCCGGAGCGGGTCAAGGTCGGCTCGGCCCTCGCCGCCTTCGGTCGTCGCTTCAATGGGATCGAGTTCGAGCCCATGCGTGCGAGCGACCCGGCTGAGCCGGCCTCGTTTGAATGATCATCCTCGACACCAATGTCGTCTCCGAGCCGATGCGCCCGGCCGGCATCCCCGCGGTGCTGGACTGGCTCGACCGTCAGGCCGCGTCGACGCTGTTTCTGACCGCCACCAGCCTGTCTGAGCTCATGCTCGGCGTGGAAATCCTGCCCGCCGGCCGCCGGCGGGACGAGCTGCGCGCGGGCCTGGCCGAACTTCTTGATACCTTGTTCGATAGCCGCATCCTGCCGTTCGACGCGGCCGCCGCGCACGCCTTCGCCCGGCTGGTGGCGCAAGCCCGGAGCGCCGGGCGGGCGATTTCCGTGGCGGACGGCCAGATCGCCGCCATCGCCGCCGTGCACGGCTTCCGCGTCGCCACCCGGGACCGCGCCCCGTTCGAGGCAGCGGGGGTCCCGGTCATCGACCCCTGGACGGAATAACCCTCACCGCCGCCCGAACCCGCCGGGCAGGCGCACCCCCGGCGCCGGGCGCTCCAGCAGCACCTCGCGGCGGAAGCGCACCAGCCGGGCGGGGCGGCCGCCGGTTTCCGCCGTGCTCTCGCCGGTCTCTTCCACCAGCCGCTGCTGCTCCACCAGCCGGCGGAAATTCTGCTTGTGCAGCCGCGCCCCGGACAGTGCCTCCACCGCCTGCTGCAACTGGCCGAGCGAGAAGGCGGGCGGCATCAGTTCGAACACCACGGGCCGGTATTTGATCTTGCCGCGCAGCCTTGCAATGGCGAGCGCCAGCATGCGGCGATGGTCCTCGCGCATCTCGTGCCCGGAAGGCGCGGCAGCGACGCGGTCCGAGCCGCGCTCGCGCAGCGCCTCGCCCACCAGCCCGGCCTCATAGAGCAGTTCATAGCGCTCCAGCACCCGCTCCTCGTTCCAGCCGGCCTCGGTGCTGCCGCTTGGGCCGCCGAAGCACAGGGCGATGCGCTCGGCGCGCCGCTCGCTCAGCCGTCCCTGCGCCGCGCCCGCCGCCCAGGCGCGCAGCCCTTGCTCCAGCGTGTCGAGCACGGCGGGGCGCCCGCCGCGCCAGTCCTCCCAGGGGAAATAGCGGTACCAGCTCTGCCAGGCGGCATCGGTGTCGCCGGCCGGGCGCGCCTCGCGCACCAGAGCGAGATAGGCCAGCGAGAGCGCGCGCGTGCCGTCCTCGCCACGGTCGCGGTCGCCGAAAGTGTAGAGCTGCTCGACATAGCCGAGCTCCTGCAGCGTCTGCCGTTCCACCCAGCTGCGCAGGCCCATTTCCAGCGTGCGGTGGCCGCGCTCCAGCGGGCCGGAGGGCAGCGAATCGCGTCCGTCCTCATGGCGCAGCGTCAGCACCTTCGGGTCGTCCCCGGTCACGGCCACGATCACCGCCGACAGGCCGATGGCCAGCGCCGGCTCCGGCACGGGCGGGGCAGGGGCGGGCGCGCGGGGGTCGGGGGTCGGCGAGGGCGGCATCGGGTTCCGGGCGGTGAGGGTCGGCGGGGCGCGTGCCCGTGCACATTAGCACGACGGCGCCCGCGCGGCTTGCGCCGAGGGCGCGGGAGTGGCACTCCGGCGGAGGATGAAACGGAGGCGCAGATGAGCGGCAAGGTGGTTCTACCCGGCGGTCACAAGGTTCCGGCGCTCGGCATCGGCACCTGGATGATGGGCGAGCGCCCCGAAGTCCGGGCGGAGGAAACCGAATCGGTGCGCCTCGGCGTCGAGCTCGGCCTGACGCTGGTCGACACGGCGGAAATGTATGGCGAGGGCGCCTGCGAGCGCTTTCTCGGCGAGGCGCTGGCCGGGCTTCGCGACAAGGTGTTTCTCGTCACCAAGGTCTACCCGCACAATGCCAGCCGCAACGGCGTGGTTTCCGCCTGCGAGCGCAGCCTGCGTCGGCTGAAGACCGACCATATCGACCTTTATCTGCTGCACTGGCGCGGCAGCGTGCCGCTGGCCGAGACCATCATCGGCTTCGAGCACCTCAAGAGCCAGGGCAAGATCCGCGACTGGGGCGTGTCGAATTTTGACACCGACGACATGAACGAATTGTACGAGACCCCCGGCGGCGAGGCCTGCGCCACCAATCAGGTGCTTTACAACCTCACCCGTCGCGGACCGGAATGGGACCTGCTGCCCTGGCTGCAGGAACATGAAATCCCGCTCATGGCCTATAGCCCGATCGAGCGCGGCCGGCTGAAGAGCACGGGCGTGCTCGCCGATCTCGCCGCCAAGCACAATGCCCGGCCCTATCAGATCGCGCTCGCCTGGGCGCTGCGCATGCCCGGCAACATCGTCATCCCCAAGGCGTCGCGCGCCGCCCATATGCGCGAGAATGCCGGCGCCCGTGACATCCGGCTGGATGCGGAAGACCTCGCCGCGCTCGACGCCGCCTTCCCGCCGCCCTCGCGCCGGCGGGCGCTGGAAATGCTGTAGGGGCCGCCTAGGTGCCGGCCGCGACGCCGGCCTGTTCGCGCCGCCTTCCTGATCCCACCTGGCAGGGGGCGGCGGCCGTGCCGTTCACGGCGCCGGGCAGGCCAGCGTCCGCCGCCGCGCATCGGCGAAGAGATAGACGGCGACGGCGGCCACCACCAGCCCGCCGCCCAGCAGCGCCGGCGCGCCCACCCGCTCGTCAAAGACGAGCCACACCCAGAGCGGGGACAGCGCCACGTCGAGCAGCAGCAGCAGACCGGTCTCGCCGGAACGTATGTGCCGCCCGCCCATCAGCGTCAGCACATTGGCAAGGCCGGAGGTGAGCGTGCCAAGCAGCGCGCAGGCCCAGAGCGAAGCGACCGGCGGCAGGCCGGGCGTGGCCAGCGGCAGGGCGATCACCGCCGCGATAAGAGCGGAGATGAGGCTGATCAATGTGAGGTCGAGCCCTGGATGCTTCTTGGCCTGCACCAGCAGCCCACCCCAGCTCAGCGTCATCAGCGCCGCCACCACCATGCCGGCGGCATCGCCCGCCGACAGCGCGGCCCCGGCGGTGATGGCGATGCCGGCCGCTGCCACCAGCGCGGCCGCGCCGAAGCGCCGGCTGAGCTTCTCCCGCAGCAGCCAGAGGCCGAGCAGCCCGGTGACGAAGGGCAGGGTGGCATAGACGGTCATCACCGTCGCCACCGAGGTCAGCTGCAGCGCGGCGATGTAGCCGACATTGCCGGATACTGCGAGGCCGATGGCGACGAGGCCGGCTGGGGCGATCATGTCGCGCAGCGCCCGCCCCTTGTCGCGTGTCGCCAGCAGCCAGAACGGCGCCAGCGCCAGCGCGGCGAACACCGAACGCCAGAGGATGATGGTCCACGCGTCGAGATCGGCCATGCGCACGAACAGGCCGACGAGGCTCCACAGCAGGGTCGAGAACAGCACCACGCCGAGGCCGATGGCGCGCCGGGACACGAAGATGCCGGGCGAGGCCGGCTCAGCGGGCGCGGGTGCTGTTGCAACGGGTGCGGGCACGCTAGGCTTCGGCACGATGGACATGGGCGCCTCTGTGTGTTCCGATCCGCCGCAGGATACGCAACAGTAGACCGGTCGTCTAGTATGATGGAAAAGCCATCCACGCGCGACAGGATCGTCGTCGCAGGTCGAAGGGCCATGTTGGAACAGGGCTATGAAGGCACTGGCATCGGCCCGCTTCTGGCGTCGGTGGCGGTGCCCAAGGGCTCCTTCTACCATTTCTTCGCCAGCAAGGAGGACTTTGCCGGCGCGGTGCTCAAGTCCTATGCCGATCAATATCGCCAGCAGCGGCAGGAGCTCTTTGCCGATACGGGGCTCAGCCCGCTGGCACGGATCGAGCGCCATCTCGTGCAGGTGGAGCATGATTCGGCGGAGGCGGCGGTGCCGGGCTGCCTTTACGGCGCCTTCGCCCAGGCCGTCCCCAGCCTGGGCGAGGAACTGCGCGGCCAGCTGGCGGAGGTGTTCGCCGCCTGGGAACAGGACCTCGCCGCCCTCATCGCGCAGGCCCAGCAGGAAGGCGAAGTCGAGGGCGGGCTCGATCCGGCCGAGACGGCGGCGCATCTCATCGATCTCTATGAGGGGGCGGTGATCCGCGCTCGCGCCGGCGACGGGCCGGCGGCCTTCGCCCGCTTCCGCAAATTCGCGCGCGCCACGCTGCGGCGCGGAGCCGGCACCTCCCGCGATTAAGCGCAGATGCCGCCTTCCTCACCGTTGGATGTCCCCGTGCCGCACGCCCCGCTGATCCAGCTCGAAAACGTCACCCTCACCCGTGGCGGGCGGGTGGTGCTGGACGATTTGTCGCTGGACATTGCCGAACGCCGCGTCGGGCTGATCGGCACCAATGGCTCGGGCAAAAGCTCGCTGGTGCGTCTGCTCAATGGCCTTCTGGCCGCTGAGAAGGGCCGCGTCACCGTGCATGGGCTCGATGCGGCGACGCAGGCGGGCGAACTGCCGCGCAAGGTCGGCTTCATTTTCCAGAACCCCGACCACCAGATCATCTTCCCCACCGTGGCCGAGGAAATCGCCTTCAGCCTGGAACAGGCGGGCATGCCGCGCCGGGAGGCGGCGAAGGAGGCGGTGCCGGCGCTCGCCCGCTTCCAGCGCGCGCACTGGGCCGAACGGCCGGTGCACGCGCTCTCGGAGGGCGAGAAGCAGTTCCTCTGCATCATCGCCGTGCTGGTGATGCGGCCGGCGCTGGTCATTCTCGACGAGCCGTTTTCCAGCCTTGATTTGCCCACCCGCCGGCGGCTGGAGTCATTGGTCGCAGGGCTGGAGCAACAGGTGATCCTCGTCGCCCATGAGCTCGATGCTTTCGAAGGCTATGACCGGGTGATCTGGCTGCATGCGGGCCGCCTGCGCGGCGACGGCCCGCCCGAGGCGGTGATCGCCGCCTACCGTGCCTTCGCCGAGGCGCTGGCGTGATCTCGCTCTATCTGCCTGAGCGTACCTGGCTGCATGCCGTTCCCGCCGGGTGGAAGCTCTTGGCGCTGGCGCTCATCAGCCTTGTCGCCGCGCCGCTGAACAGCCTGCCGGTCATGGCCGGGCTGCTTCTCGCCGCGCTTGTGCTCTATGCCTCGCTCGGCAAGGCGGCGCTCAAGCAGATCGCCCTGCTGCGCCCGCTGTGGCCGCTGTTCCTCATACTGCTGGCTTTTCATTGGTGGAATGGCGACATCACCGCCGGCCTCGTCGTGCTGGCGCGCATCCTCGCCATGGTGCTGCTCGCCAATGCGGTGACGATGACCACCCGCATGGACGCGATGATGGACGCGGTTGAGCCGCTGCTCGCCCCGCTGCGGCTGTTCGGCGGCTCGCCGCGTGCGGTGGCGCTGGCGGTGGCGATGATGATCCGCTTTGTGCCGCTGCTCTTTGCCCTGTGGGAGGCGTTGAACGACTCCTGGCGCGCTCGCACCGGCAAGCGCGGCGGCTGGCGCCTGCTCGCGCCATTCTGTATCCAGACACTCAGACTGTCCCATCACACCGCCGAGGCGCTGGCCGCGCGCGGCGGCGCACCCCGCGGAGACCGCCGATGAAAGACCGCAGCCTCGTCCAGATCGCGCTTTATGCCGCCATCTTCGCCGTGCTCGGCCTGCTGCCGCGCTTCGACCTGCCCTTCGCCGCCGGCGTGCCGATCACCGCCCAGAGCATGGGGGCGATGCTGGCGGGGGTGATGCTTGGCGCCTGGCGCGGGGCGCTGGCCATGGTGCTGCTGCTGTTCGTGGTCGCGCTCGGCGCGCCGCTGCTGGCCGGCGGGCGCGGGGGACTGGGCGTGTTCTTCACCCCGTCCGTCGGCTTCATTTTCGGCTGGATCGCGGTGGCCTTCGTTGCCGGCTGGATCATGCAGGCGCTGCGCAAGGCGCCGGTCTTCCCCGCCGCGCTCATCGCCGCCGTCACCGGCGGCATCGTTGTCATGTACGCCTTCGGCATTGCCGGCATGGCGCTGGTCGGCGGGCTGTCGGTGCTGGACGCGGCCAAGGCCTGTCTCATCTTCATTCCCGGTGACGCCATCAAGGCGGTGCTGGTGGCGCTGATCGCGCAGACCGTGGCGCGCGGCCTGCCGGAGGCGCTGCTCTCGCGCAACGCCTGAGGCGATGACCCGCACCATCGGCGCCGGCCTGCCCGCCCTCGCAGCGGCGGAACCCACACGGCCGGCGCTGGTCTGCGACGACACCGTGCTGACGCGCGAAATGCTTACCGCCCGCATCGCCACGCGGGCCGCGCTTCTGGCCCAGCGCAGCGCGCCGGGCGCGCCCATCGCCCTTGCCCTGGGCAATGGGCCGGAACTGGTGGACGCCTTCTTCGCCTGCGCCATCGGCGGCCGGCAGGCGCTGGTGTACGATCCCGCCTGGCCCGCGCCCTACCGCGCCGCCATCGATGCCGCGCTGGCCCCGGCGATCACGCTGGAAACGCTGCCAGACCTCGCCTTGTCCACGCCCGCCCCGTTCCCGCCGCCCCCCGCGCCGGACGCGCCCTTCTATGTCGGCTTCACCTCCGGTTCGACCGGGCTGCCGAAGGGCTATCGGCGCAGCCACCGCTCCTGGATCGACAGCTTCAAGGTGAGCGCGGCGGCGTTCGGCCTCGGCGAACAGGATGTCGTGCTCGCGCCGGGCGGGTTGGCGGCGTCGCTGCATCTCTATGGCGTCGTCCACGCGCTGCACGGCGGCGCGACAGCGGTGATGATGCGCCAGTTCCACCCCCGCCGGGCGCTGCGGCTCATCGCCCGCCACGGCGTCACCGCAATCTACGCCACGCCGACGCAGCTGCAGATGCTGATCGAGGCGGGAGGCGGCGAGCGTTTGCCAACCGTCCGCCTCATCCTGATTTCCGGCGCCAAATGGCGGGCGGAAACACGGGCAGCCACATTGGCGCTGTTCCCCAAGGCTGGCATCGCCGAATTCTACGGCGCCTCGGAAACCAGCTTCATCACCCTCGCGCACCCCAATGAGGCCGTGCCCGCCGGCTCGGTCGGCCGCGCCGCGCCGGGTGTCACCCTGCGCATCCGCGACGCCGCCGGGCGCGACCTCCCGGCCGGGGAGGCGGGGGCGATTTGGGTCAAAAGCACGATGCTGTTCGATGATTACGCCTGCGGCCATGCCCCGGAAACCCGCCGCGAAGGCGGTTTCCTCACCATTGGCGACCATGGGCGGCTGGACGAGGCCGGCTTTCTCTATCTGCATGGGCGGGAAAAGCGCATGCTCGTCACGTCAGGCCTCAACGTCTATCCCGAGGAGGTGGAGAGCGTGCTCGTCAGCCTGCCCGGCATCGCGGAGGCCGCCGTCTTCGGCCTGCCGGATTCTTTGCGCGGCGTGGAGCTTGTGGCCGTGCTGCGCGGCACGTTTGACGAGCCCGCCCTGCGCGCCGCCTGCCGGGCGCTGCTGCCGGCGGCGAAGATCCCGCGCCGCTTTCTCAGGCTGGAGGAGTGGCCGCGCACATCGGGCGGCAAGGCGGATTTGCGGGCGCTGGAAGCCGTCGCGCGGGAGAAATTCACGCGATGAACCCCGCCTTTATCCTCGCCGCCCGCCGCACGGCGGTGGCCCCACGCGGCGGCGCCTTCCGCGCAGTGGAGGCGCACGATCTCGCCGCCCCGGTGCTGCGCGCCTGCCTTGATGAGATGTGCGTGGCGCCGGGCGAGCTCGATTACGTCATTCTCGGCAATGCGCTGTCCGGCGGCGGCAATGTCGCCCGGCTCGCCGCGCTCGCCGCCGGCTTCTCCGAATACGTGCCGGCGCTGACCGTCGATACGCAATGCTGCTCCGGGCTCGACGCCATCCAGCTGGCCGCCTGCCTCGTGCAGTCGGGTGTGGCGCGTCTCGTTCTCGCCGGCGGGGTGGAGAGCTTCAGCCGCTCCCCCCTGCGCGCCGTGCGGCCGAAGGCCAAGGGCGAGGCGCCGCAGTTCTACGACCGCCCGCGCTTCACCCCGTGGCCGGCGCGCGATCCTGACATGATCGAGGTGCTGGCCCGCGCGGCGAAGGGCTACAGCCGCGAGCGGCAGGCGGAATTCGCCATGGCGAGCCACGCCAAGGCGCTCGCGGCGCGGGCGCGGCTGGAAGCCGAGATCGTGCCGGTGGCGGGCCTTGCTTTCGACCGTTTCACCCGCGCGCTGACCCCGGCTCTGTGCGCCCGCGCCCCGGTGCTCCACCGCGACGGCGAGAGCGAACTCGACGCGGCCGGCGTGGCGGTGGAGGCGGACGCCGCCGCCGTCGTGCTGGTCGGCTCGGAGGGCTGGGCGGACCGGCGTCGGCAGGGCGGCCATCCGGTGGCAGAGGTGTTCTTCGCCCAATCCTTCGGGGCGGCCGCGGACAACCCGCCGGAGGCGCTGAATTACGCCCTGGCGCAAAGCTCCCGCGAAACCTGCGTCATGGATCTCGATCGTCTCGACCTCTACGGGCATATACTCGACTGGGCACAGATTCCGGTCGTCGAGCTGATGGAAGCCTCCGCCGGGCAGGCGCTGGCGAATTGCCGGCACAACGGCCTCGATCCCACCGCCATCAATCGCGGCGGCGGGGCGCTGGCGCGCGGCCATCCCATCGGCGCGTCCGGCGCTATTCTCGCCGTGCGCCAGTTCCATGAGCTGGCCCGGGAGGCGCCGGGCGCGCTCGGCCTTTCCGCCATCGCGGCGGCGGGCGGGCTCGCCAGCGTGCTCATGTTGCAGCGCCTCTAAACAGGCGTTTGCGGCGCCGGGCCTCCTTGTGCAGGATGCGGTTCGAATCGTCCGCAGAAGACGGTCGTCCATTTCGGGAGAAAGGCCGTTGGCCGCATGAACGCGATCTCCTCACGCCAGCAGGACATTCTCGGCCTCGCGCGCGCCCAGGGCCGCGTGAGCGTGGAAGACCTCGCCGGCCGTTTCGATGTCTCGCCCCAGACCATCCGCAAGGATCTCAACGATCTGTGCGTGCGGCGGCTGATGTCGCGCGTGCATGGCGGCGCCGTCGTCGCCTCCGGCGTCGAGAACCTCGCCTATGAGGCACGCCGCGCCATGGCGCAGGGCGCCAAGCGCGCCATCGCCGAAGCCGCCGCCAGCATGGTGCCCAACCGCGCCTCGCTGTTCATCAATATCGGCACCACCACGGAAGAGGTCGCCCGCGCCCTGTCCGACCATGAGGACCTCCTGGTCATCACCAACAACCTCAACGTGGCGACGCTACTCTACCGCCATCCCCGCATCGAGCTGATCATGGCCGGCGGCCCGGTGCGTCAGGCCGACGGGGCGGTGATCGGCTCGGCGGCGGTGGATTTCGTCCGCCAGTTCCGCGTCGACTACGCCGTCATCGGCGCCTCGGCGATCGAGGAAGACGGCACGCTGCTCGATTTCGACTATCGCGAGGTGCAGGTCGCCCGCGCCATCATCGACAATGCCCGCCAGATCATTCTGGTGGCCGACCGCTCCAAGCTGGAGCGCACGGCGCCGGTCCGCATCGGCTCCATGTCGGAGGTCGACACCTTCGTCACCGACACCGTATCATCGCCCGAACTGCGCAATGTGTGCCAGCGCGAGCAGGTGGAACTGATCGAGGTCGGTTCGCTTGACGAGGACGGGTTCTAGAGCACGCGCCGATCAGCTTGCATCGCAAGCTGATCGGACAACGCGTTCTCTATCTTAGAGTTAGAGGGCGATTTACCGATCAGCCTGGTTCAATCTGATCGGATCGCACTCTAGCGATCCCGCATTGCAACATCGGGGCGGCGCGCGCCGGGGCCGATGAGCCCTGAGCCGTTCGCGGCACCCCTTCCGCCCAACCGCCGGAGGAGAGACGAATGGAACTGCGCCGCCTCGGACGCTCGGATATTCTGGTGCCGCCGCTGTGCATCGGCGGCAATGTCTTCGGCTGGACCGCTGACGAGCCCACCTCCTTCCGCCTGCTCGACGCGCTGTTCGATGCCGGCCTGTGCTTCATCGACACCGCTGATGTCTATTCCCGCTGGGCCGAGGGCCATCAGGGCGGCGAATCCGAGACCATCATCGGCAAGTGGATGAAGGCGCGCGGCAATCGCGACCGGCTCATCATCGCCACCAAGGTCGGCAGCGACATGGGGCGGGGCAAGGTGTGCCTGCAGGCCGACTATATCCGCAGCGCCGTCGATGCCTCGCTGGCCCGCCTGCAGACCGACTATATCGACCTCTACCAATCGCATTGGGACGACCCGGACACCCCGTTCGAAGAGGTGCTGGGTGCCTATGACGAGTTGGTCCGCGCCGGCAAGGTGCGGATCATCGGCGCCTCCAACCTCACTGCGCCGCGTCTGTTCGAGGCGCTGGCCGTGTCGACGCGCGAGAAGCTGCCGCGCTATGAGACGCTGCAGCCGGAATATAATCTGTGCGAGCGCGCCGGCTATGAGGCGGATGTCGAGGCGGTGTGCGCCGCCAACGGCCTCGGCGTCATCCCCTATTTCTCGCTCGCCGCCGGCTTCCTCACCGGCAAGTACCGCAGCGCCGCCGATGCCGACAAAAGCGTGCGCGGGGGCGAACTGGTGGCGAAATATCTCAACCCGCGCGGGGAGCGTATCCTCGCCGCGCTGGACGAGGTCGCCGCCGCCCATGGCGCGACCCCGACCCAGGTGGCGCTCGCCTGGGTGATGGCGCGGCCCAGCATCACCGCCCCCATCGCCAGCGCCTCGCGGGTGGAACAGCTTGCCGATCTCATCGCCAGCGTTGATCTCGCCCTCACCGGCGCGGACATGGCGCGGCTCGACACGGCCAGCGCCTGGAAGGAGTGATACCATGACCGCCCGCAGCCCGGCCGAAATCGCCCGCTTCATCGAGGCCGGCCGCGGCACCGCGCCGGCGGATCTCGTGATCAAGGGCGTCCAGTTGCTGGACGTCATCACCGGCGCGCTCACCCGCACCGACATCGCCATGGTGGGCGAACGCATCGTCGGCACCTATGGCGAGTACAGCGGCGCGCAGGAAATCGACGGCGCCGGTCTGTTCGCCGTGCCGGGCTTCATCGACACCCATCTGCATGTCGAATCCTCATTGGTCACGCCGCTGGAATTCGACCGCTGCGTGCTGCCGCACGGCGTCACCACGGCGATCTGCGACCCGCATGAGATCGCCAATGTGCTGGGCGCGGAGGGCATCGCCTATTTCCAGCGCTGCGCCGAGGAGATGGTGATGGACCTGCGGGTCCAGCTTTCCTCCTGCGTGCCCGCCACCTCCTTCGAGACCGCCGGCGCTGAACTCGCCGCGCCCGATCTCGCGCTTCTGCGCGGCCACGAATCCGGCATCGGCCTCGCCGAATTCATGAACTTCCCCGGCGTGCTGTTCGCCGATGAGGGGTGCCTCGCAAAGCTCTCCCTCTTCTCCGACGGGCACATCGACGGCCATGCGCCGCTGCTGCGCGGGCGCGACCTCAACGGCTACATCGCCGCCGGCATCCGCACCGAGCATGAGGCGACGGGACTGGAGGAGGCGCGCGAGAAGCTGATGAAGGGCATGTCCGTCCTCATCCGCGAGGGCTCGGTCTCCAAAGACCTGCACGCGCTGATCCCGCTCATTTCCGCCGATACTTCGGCATTCCTCGCCTTCTGCACCGATGACCGCAACCCGCTCGACATCGCCGAGGAGGGCCATCTCGACTACATGATCGCCGAGGCCATCCGCCACGGCGCGCCGCTGCACCATGTCTACCGGGTGGCGAGCTGGTCGGCGGCCAATGCCTTCGGCCTCACCGATCGCGGCCTCATCGCGCCGGGACGGCGCGCCGACATCGTGCTCGTGGATAATCTGGAAGCCTGTTCGGTGCGCCAGGTCATATCAGCCGGCCGGCTGGTGACGCCGGAACTGTTCGCCGCGCGTGGCCATGTCGCCCCGGTCGGCATGGATTCGGTAAAGGCGCGGCCCGTGACGGCGGAGGATTTCCGCATCCCGGCCTCGGAAAGTGCCACCCGTGTCATCGGCGTGGTGCCCGGCCGCATCATCACCGAGGATATCCGGCTTGACCTGGACCTGATCGACGGCGAGAAGCGGGCCGATCTGGAGAAGGACGCGGTGAAGGTCTGCGTCGTCGAGCGGCACGGGCGCAACGGCAATATCGGCCGCGGCTTCGTCCATGGCTTCGGCATGAAGCGCGGCGCCATCGCCTCCTCGGTCGGGCATGACAGCCACAACATCACCGTCGTCGGCGTCGACGAGGCCGACATGGCGCTGGCGGTGAACCGGCTCATCGAAATGCGCGGCGGCTTCGCGGTGGCCGATGGCGGGGAGGTGACGGCCGAACTCGCTTTGCCCGTCGCCGGGCTGATGGCGGACACCACGTTCGAGGACGTACACGACGCGCTGATCCCGCTGCGCGCGGCGGCGAAGGCGCTGGGCGTCAAGCTGGCCGAGCCGTTTCTGCAGGTCGCGTTCCTGCCGCTGCCGGTCATTCCGCATCTGAAGATCACCGATGTCGGCCTGTTCGATGTCAACGCCTTTGCCCTTCTGGAACCCGCTCCGGCCCCCGGGGGAAATGGGTGAGCGTGGCACGACCTCGCGCGTCACCCTCGGGCGTGCGGCGCGGAGCGGGTGCGGGTGGCGGCGATGGCGACAAAGCCGGCGGCGGCGGGGGAAAGCGGCGAGCCGCGGCGCCAGGCGGTGGCCACCTCCACCGCCGGCACCGTGTCGATCAGCGTGCGCGCCTCGATCTTGTCGCCTTCCAGCGACCAGGGGCGGTAGGTGAGGTCCGGCAGCACCGCCACGCCGGCGCCGGTCGCCACCAGCGAGCGCACCGCCTCCACCGAGCGGGTGCGGAACGCCACCGGCGGGCGGATGCCGAGCCGGCGCCAGACGATCTCCGAGGCCTCGGCGATTTCGTCAATGGCGAGAAGCACATGCGGCTCCTCGCTGAAGGCGCGCAGACTCACCCGCTCCTCCACCAGCGCGGGGTGGCCGAGCGGCATCCACACGCGATAGGGCGAGACTTCCACGGTTTCCGTCTGCAGCGCCGCCGAATGCCGGCCGGGCGGCAGCACCATGACCGCGACATCGAGCTCGCCGCCCACCAGCAGATGTTCGAGATAATCTCCAGCATCTTCAACGGCTTCCACGGCGACGCCGGGGAAGGCGCGGCGGAAGCGGGCGATGAGGTCGGAATAGATGTAGCCGGCGACCAGCGGCGTCACCCCCACCGCCAGCCGGCCGGTCAGCGCCGCCGTTTCCGGCCCGGCCAGCGCCCGCCGCGCATCGGCGACATCGCCAAGTATTTTGCGCGCATGGCGCAGGAAATGATGGCCCTTGAGGGTGAGATCAACGCCGCGCGCGTGGCGTTCCAGCAGCTTGAAACCAAGGTCAAGTTCCAGTTCGCGCAGCGATTCCGTCACCGTCGACTGCGAGATCGACAAGGCGTGCGCGGCGGAGGAGACGGAGCCGTTCTCTGCCACCGCCACGAAATACTGGAGCTGGCGCAGCGAAAAGGCCATCGGAACTCCGCAGGGAGGGGGACCAAACGCGAGAGTAGGCGCCCGATTTCGCCCCGCCAAGTGCCGCTTTTCCACTGGCCGATGAGGCCGATGAGGTGGACGATGAGACCGAAGCGGCCGGCCGCGCCTATTTCGCCAGCAGGGACTTCAACTCGAAGCCCTCGTCGCCCGCCTGTTCCGGGGTGATCGCCGGGGTGCCGGCGAGCAGGCGGCGGCCGAGCATGTGGTCGGCCGGGCGGTTCACGCTCTCGATGGCGGTGAGCACACCGTCGCGGAAGCGGAACACCGAGAAGCGGCGCGAGGCGGGGTCGCCGCGCAGTACCGCGCTGTCGGTGGCGGCGGCGAGGCCGACGATCTGCAGCTTGAGATCGGCCTGGTCACTCCAGAACCACGGCACGGCGTCGAACGGCGTGCCCTTGCCGGTGAGGCGATGGGCGAGGCTGCGCGCCTGATCGGCGGCGTTCTGCACCGATTCCAGCCGCACAGAACCGGCGGCGAACCGGCTGGGATAGGCCACGGCATCGCCCAGGGCGGAGATGGCGGGATCCATGGTGGCGAGATGGGCGTCGACGACGATGCCGTTCGCCACCTCCAGCCCGGCCTCGGCCGCGAGTTCGACATTCGGCACCACGCCGATGCCGACCAGCACGAAATCGGCGGGGTAGACCGTGCCGTTGCCGGTTCTGACGCCGGTGACGTGGCCGCCCTCGCCCTCCAGCCCGATCACCCCGGCGCCGAGCACGAGATCGGTGCCCATGGCGGCATGGGCGCTGGCGAAGAAGGCCGACATTTCGGGCGAGACGGCGCGGGCCAGCACGCGGCTGGCGCCTTCCAGCACCGTCACCTCATGGCCGAGCGCGCGGGCGACGGCGGCGAATTCCAGCCCGATGAAGCCGGCGCCGATCACCACCACGCGGCGGGCGGCGGCGAGCCGGTCCTTGAGCGCGTCGGCGTCCGCCCGGGTGCGCAGATAATACACGCCGGCGAGATCGTGCCCCGGCACGGGGAGCGGCCGGTTGCGGGCGCCGGTGGCGAGGATGAGATGGGCATAGGGCAGCGCCTCGCCGCCCTCCAGCACCAGGCGCCGGCCGGCGCGGTCGATGGCGGTGGCGCGGGCATTCACCAGTTCGATGCGGTGGTCGACATAGAAGGCGCCGGCGCGCAGCTCGATCTGCTCGATGCCGGCCTCGCCCTTCATATAGGCCTTGGACAGCGGCGGGCGCTGATAGGGCAGGCCCGGCTCGTCGCCGACCAGAACGAGCCGGCCCTCATAGCCGGCTTCCCGCAGCGAGGCCGCCGCCTGGAAGCCACCTTGGCCTGCCCCGACAATGACGATGCCCGCCTTGCTTGTGCCCGCCTCGCTTGTGCCCGCCGCGCTCATGACTGCCCTCGCTCCTGCGCCACCAGCCGGTCGCGCTCCTCATAGATCGCCTCGGTGAGCCGGGCCATGAACTCCTTGTCCGGCAGGCCGGGGGGGATGGGCGGCAGGTAGGAGACGGTGATGGTACCCGGCCGGATGCTGAAGCTGCGCGCCGGCCAGTACAGGCCGGCATTGTTGACGACCGGCACGACCGGCAAATCCAGCGCCTTGTAGAGCAGCAGCACGCCGCGATGGAACTCCGCCCGCTCGTCCACGGCGCGGCGGGTGCCTTCGGGGAAGATCAGCAGATTGCGCCCGGCCTCGCTGGCCTCGCGGCCTTCGCGGAACATCTTCTTCACCGAGGAAGCGCCGCCCGCACGGTCGATGGCGATCATCGGCGAGCGCTTGAGGAACCAGCCGAACACCGGGATGCGGTACAGCTCCTCCTTCAGCACGATGGCGACATCGGGAATGAGCACGGCGGCGGCGATGGTCTCGAAGGCGGATTGGTGGTTGCCGACATAGAGCGCCGGCTCGGGCGGGCGGTTTTCTTCGCCGATGGTGCGGTAGGCGAGCCCGACGAGGCGCAGGATCGCCATGACACCGCCGGCCCAGAAGCGGGAGAAACGGCGAGTGGCGGTCGGCCGGTCGAGCCATGCGAAATAGGGAATGGTGAGCGCCAGCAGCGCCGTCCACAGAACCAGCAGCACGAGGAAGATGGAGGAACGCAGGCGGGCCATCGGCGGGGGTCTCGGCAGAGAAGGCTCGGTTGGGAGGCTCGGCGGGGGTCTCTATCAGGGGCGGGCAGGTCTAGCAGATCGCACGGCCGGACGGGAGGGGTGCGGTGGTGGAGGGGATCGCCGGCCGTCCGCGATCGACGCCGGAGGGGCCCCGCCACGATCGTCATCCCGGCCGAAGCGCAGCGCGGCGCCGATCCAGGGCACAGGGGACCGGCCGCCGCCCTGCTGACGCGTCCCTCATCCCCGGGCGGGTGCCGCGCTGCAACCTTCCGCATCCCCGGGCGTGACCCGGGGACCCAGCCCCACCGCCCGTGCCCGGTTTCAAGGCTGGGTGGCCGGGTCAGGCCCGGCCATGAGGGGTGTGAATGATGAGAGGGCGCCGTAGAGATGGCCGAAGCCTCGAGCGCCCTGCGTGCCCTCATCCCCGGGCGTGACCCGGGGACCCAGCCCCACCGCCCGCGCCCGGTTTCCAAGGCTGGGTGGCCGGGTCAAGCCCGGCCATGGGGGGTGTGAATGAAGAGAGGGCGCCGTAGAGATGGCCGAAGCCTCGTGCGCCCTGCGTGCCCTCATCCCCGGGGCGTGACCCGGGGACCCAGCCCCACCGCCCGCGCGATTTCAAGGCTGGGTGGCCGGGTCAAGCCCGGTCCTGAGGGCGCAGGGGTGTTGAGGGCGCCGTAGAGATGGCGGAAGCCTCGTGCGCCGTGCGTGCTCATCCCTGGGCGTGACCTGGGGACCCAGCCCCACCGCCCGTGCCCGGTTTCAAGGCTGGGTGGCCACCCCAACCGTCACGCGATCCCGGATCGGTTCTGCGGACCGTCCGGGCTGACGGGACACAACGGCATGCGATGGGCGGGGACACGGGTGATCCGGGCAGGGAAGGTCAGGCGCCTGCCGCGCGGCTCAACCCGCTAACCCCCCGCTGCCGCCTCATCGAATTGTCCGGCCTCACGGCAGAACCGTGCTCATCTGTTACTCATCGTTTTTTCCGATATTACCGTTCTGATCTTTGGTGTGGCGCGGGGCAGGACGCAGCGTCACACTCAAGCCAAAGGGCCGCAAGCGCCCGCAGAACAGAGGGAAACAGATATGCCGAAACTCTCCCATTATCTGCGTCTGCCGGCGCTCGCCGCCAGCGCCTCTCTCGCCTTGAACCCTGTTTTCGCTGCGGAAATGACCGCCGTCGGCAAGGGCGAAGGGCAGGTCGATATCGTCGCCTGGGCCGGCTATATCGAGCGCGGCGACACCGACAAGGCCTATGACTGGGTCACCGATTTCGAGAAGAAGACCGGCTGCAAGGTCAATGTGAAGACCGCCGGTACTTCCGATGAGATGGTCGCGCTGATGAATGAGGGCGGCTTCGACCTTGTCACCGCCTCCGGCGACGCCTCGCTGCGCCTCATCGCCGGCAAGAAGGTCGCCCCCATCAACACCAAGCTGATCCCGAGCTGGGGCACGGTGGACGAGCGGCTGCAGAACGCGCCCTGGCACACCGTCAATGGCGTGCATTACGGCGCGCCCTACCAGTGGGGTTCCAATGTGTTGATGTACAACACGGAAGCGTTCAAGGGCCAGGCGCCGAAGAGCTGGAAGGTGGTGTTCGAGGAACAGACGCTGCCCGACGGCAAGTCGAACAAGGGCCGCGTCCAGGCGTTTGACGGGCCGATCTACATCGCCGACGCCGCGCTCTATCTGATGGCCCATAAGCCCGAGCTCGGCATCAAGGACCCCTATGAGCTGACCGAGGCGCAGTACAAGGCCGCGCTCGACCTGCTGCGCGAGCAGCGCAAGATCGTGCAGCGCTACTGGCACGACGCGATGATCCAGGTTGACGACTTCACCAATGAAGGCGTCGTTGCCTCCTCTTCCTGGCCGTTCCAGGTGAACCTGCTGCAAAGCCAGAAGAAGCCGATCGCCTCCACCATTCCCAGCGAAGGCGCCACCGGCTGGGCCGACACCACCATGATGCATGCCGACGCCGCCCACCCGAACTGCGCCTATATGTGGATGGAGCATTCGCTGAGCCCCAAGGTGCAGGGCGATCTCGCCTCCTGGTTCGGCTCGGTGCCCGCCGTTCCCGCCGCCTGCAAGGGCAATGAACTTCTCGGTGCCGAGGGCTGCAAGACCAACGGCATGGACGAGTTCGAGCGCATCCATTTCTGGCGCACGCCGGTGGCCAAATGCGCCACCCAGGCGGAAGGTTGCGTGCCCTATTACCGCTGGGTGTCGGACTATATCGCCGTGCTCGGCGGGCGGTAACGCGCCGCGTCACACAACGCAGTCCTGAGGTGCCCGGGCGAAAGCCCGGGCGTTGAGGGATCATCGGCAAGCGCCCGCGCGCATCGTGCGAGACCCGCGTCGCAACGTGCCCGATGTCCTCATCCCCGGGCTTGACCCGGGGACCCAGCTCCGCCGCCGGTTGGTCCCCGTATCCTGGGAGGTCGGGTCAAGCCCGGCCATGAGGGAGTGCGGGGAGGAACCCAAACACAGAACGCGCGCAGCGCCCTGTTTCCAGTCTTCCTAACGGCCCCCGGATTTCCTCATGCACGCTCACGCCGCCCCGCTCGCTTTGCCGGCTGTCCGATTTGCCCGTGTTGTCAGGCATTTCGGCGCGGTGCGCGCGGTTGACGGGGTCGATCTTTCCATCGCGCCGGGCGAGTTCTTCGCCATGCTCGGCCCTTCCGGTTCCGGCAAGACCACCTGCCTGCGCCTCATCGCCGGCTTCGAGCAGCCGGATGACGGCCATATCGAGATTTTCGGCGAGACGGTGGAAGGCCTGCCGCCCTATCGGCGGGCGGTGAACACGGTGTTTCAGGACTACGCGCTGTTTCCGCACCTCTCTGTGGGCGAGAATGTCGCCTATGGGCTGCGCGTGCGCGGCGTCGGCCGGGCCGAGCGCGAGCGGCTGGCGCGCGAGGCGCTCTCCCTCGTCAAGCTCGCCGGCATGGAAACGCGCCGCCCCGCCCAGCTCTCCGGCGGCCAGCGCCAGCGCGTCGCCTTGGCCCGCGCGCTGGTGGTGCGGCCGAAAGTGCTGCTGCTCGACGAGCCGCTGGGCGCGCTCGACCTCAAGCTGCGCGAGGAAATGCAGAGCGAACTGAAGGGCTTGCAGCGCGCGCTCGGCCTCACCTTCGTCTTCGTCACCCATGACCAGAGCGAGGCGCTGTCCATGGCCGACCGCGTCGCCGTGTTCAATGAGGGGCGGATCGTGCAGGTCGGGCCGCCGGAAGAGGTGTACGAACAGCCGGCGACCCGTTTCGTCGCCCGTTTCGTCGGCTCGGCCAATGTGCTGGAGGCACGTGAGGCGCAGGCGCTGGGCGGCCCGGCGCGGCCCTGCAGCCTGCGGCCGGAGAAGATCCTGCTGCTCGCGCCCGGCGCGCCGGTGCCCGAGGGCGCGGCGGTGGTGGACGCGCGCGTCACCGACATTTCCTATCAGGGCCCGGTGCGCCGGATCAGCGCCCGCACGGGGCAGGGGCTCGCCCTCACCGCCGCTGTTCCCGCCACCGCGGCGGGGGTGATGGCGGGTGCCGATATCCGCTTCGCCGTGCCCGCCGGGGCGGTGCGGGCGATGGAGGGCGAGCAATGAGCCTCAGCCTCGATCTTCCCGCCCCGCGCGAGGGCGTGCTCCGACGTGCGTCGGACGTGCTGGTGCGGCGCGGCCGGCTGCTGACGCTGCTGCTGCTGGTGCCGCCGCTCCTGTGGCTGGGCCTCGTCTATCTCGGCAGCCTGTTCGTCTTCCTCGCGCAATCGGTTTTCTCGATCGACGAGTTCTCAGGCACCATCGTCCGCGAGCCGACCACCGCGACGCTGCTCGAACTCTTCCGCCCGGCCAATCTCGACATTCTGCTGCGAACGGTCGGCATTTCCGCCGCGGTGACCGGGCTGTGCGCGATCATCGCCTTTCCCATCGCCTATTACGCCGCCCGCTATGCCGGGCCGAAGGTGAAGGCGGCATTCTATCTCGCGGTCATGATGCCGCTGTGGTCGAGCTATCTGGTCAAGGTCTATGGCTGGAAACTGCTGCTGGCCAAGGAGGGCGCCATCGGCTGGTTCGCGGCCAAGCTCGGCCTCGGCGGCGCGCTGGAGGCGTGGCTGGCGCTGCCGCTGGTCGGCGGGCCCTCGCTCTCGGTCAGCTATACCGGCATGGTGCTGACCTTCACCTATCTCTGGCTGCCCTTCATGATCCTGCCCGTCCAGGCGGCGCTGGAGCGTGTGCCGCCGCATCTCATTGAAGCGGCCGGTGATCTCGGTGCGGCGCCGGCGCTGGTCTTCCGCACCATCATCCTGCCGCTGGCCATGCCGGGCGTGGTGGCGGGGGCGATCTTCACCTTCTCGCTGACGCTGGGCGACTACATCGTGCCGCAGATCATCGGCACCTCGGCGCTGGTGCTGGGGCAAGCGGTGTACACGCTGCAGGGCACCGCCGGAAACATCCCGCTGGCGGCGGCCTTCTCGCTGGTGCCGATCCTGGTCATGGCGATTTTTCTCACCCTCGCCAAGCGCACGGGAGCGTTCGATGCGCTGTGACGCGGATGCCCGGTTGGCAACACCCTCATGCCCGGGCTTGACCCGGGCACCCAGAGGGCCGGGAGCTGCGCCTGCCAATCTGGGTCCCCGGGTCAAGCCCGAGGATGAGGGGGCGATCGAGGCCGGGAGGACCGCATGACCCGCGCCCCGCTCTCCCTGAAGATCGCCGCCCTTGGCGGGCTGGCCTTCCTGCACGTCCCGCTGCTGTTCATCCTGCTCTACTGCTTCACCACGGAAGAGAAGAGCTACGCCTTTCCCCCGCCCGGCTTCACGCTGAAATGGTTCGGCGTGGTGTGGGGGCGGGCCGATATCTGGGCGGCGGTGGGGCTGTCGCTGAAGGTGGCGAGCATCGCCACGCTGCTGGCGCTGGTGCTCGGCACGCTGGCGGCCGGGGCGCTGGCGCGGGCGCGCTTCTTCGGCCGCGAGCCGATTTCGCTGCTGTTCGTGCTGCCCATCGCCCTGCCGGGCATCGTCACCGGCATCGCGCTGCGCCAGGCCTTCGGGCTGATGGAGATACCCTTCTCCGTCTGGACCATCGTTCTCGGCCACGCCACCTTCTGCATCGTCGTGGTCTACAACAATGCGGTGGCGCGGCTGCGGCGGCTCTCGCCCTCGCTGATCGAGGCGTCGATGGATCTCGGCGCCGATGCGTTCCAGACCTTCCGGCTCGTCATTCTGCCCAATATCGGCACGGCACTGCTGGCGGGCGGCATGCTCGCCTTCGCGCTGAGCTTCGACGAGGTCATCGTCACAACCTTCACCGCCGGCCAGCAATCGACCTTGCCGATATGGATGCTGTCCGAGCTCATCCGCCCACGGCAGCGGCCCGTCACCAATGTCGTCGCCGTGCTCGTGATCCTCGTGACCTTCCTGCCCATCCTCGCCGCCTATTACCTCACCCGCCATGGCGAGGCGGTGGCCGGCTCGGGAAAATAGGAGACGCCCATGACTGCCCTTTCCGACACCCAGATGCTCATCGGCTCCGCCTTCGTCGCCGGCACGGAAACGCCGGAAACGGTGCTGAACCCGAAGACCGAGGAGACGCTGCTCGACCTGCCGGAGGCCTCGATCGACCAGATCGATGCGGCGGTGAACGCGGCGGACAAAGCCTTCCGCACCTGGTCGCGCACCACGCCGGCCGAACGCGCCACGCTTCTGCTCAAGCTTGCCGACCGCATTGAAGCGGAAGCGGAATCCTTCGCCACGCTGGAGGCGCTGAACTGCGGCAAGCCCCGCCATGCGGTGCTCAATGACGAGTTGCCCGGCGTGGTCGACTGCTTCCGCTTCTTCGCCGGCGCGGCGCGCACCCAGCACGGCATGGTGGCGGGCGAATATCTCGCCGGTCACACCTCGATGATCCGCCGCGACCCGATCGGCGTCGTCGCCTCGATCGCGCCGTGGAACTACCCGCTGATGATGGCGGCGTGGAAGCTGGCGCCGGCGCTGGCGGGCGGCAATACGGTGGTGATCAAGCCTTCCGAGCAGACGCCGCTGACGCTGCTGAAACTGGCGAGGATCATCGCCGATCTGTTCCCCGAAGGCGTGGTGAATGTCGTGGTCGGGCGCGGCGAGAGCGTCGGCAATGCGCTGATCCACCATCCCAAAGTGGCGATGGTCTCGCTCACCGGCGACATCGCCACCGGCAAGAAGGTGCTGACCGCCGCCGCCAAGACGGTGAAGCGCACCCATCTGGAACTCGGCGGCAAGGCGCCGGTGATCGTGTTCGACGATGCCGACATCGACGCCGTGGTCGAGGGGGTGAAGGTGTTCGGCTATTACAATGCCGGCCAGGACTGCACCGCCGCCTGCCGCATCTATGCGGGGTCCAAGGTCTATGAGAAGCTGGTGGCGGACCTCTCCTCCGCCGTCTCCGGGCTCAAATTCGGCCAGGCGGACGACAGCGCGAACGATATCGGCCCGCTGATCTCCGCCCGCCAGCGGGCCCGCGTCGCCTCCTTCGTCGAGCGCGCCTCGGAACTCAACCACATCGAAATCGCCACCGGCGGCAAGCTCGCCGGCGGGGAGGGCACCGGCAAGGGCTTCTTCTATGAGCCGACCGTCGTCGCCGGCGCGCTGCAGTCGGACGAAATCGTCCGTCGCGAAGTGTTCGGTCCGGTCGTGTCGGTGACGCGCTTCAGCGATGTCGACGAGGCGGTGGGCTGGGCCAATGACAGCGATTACGGCCTCGCCTCCTCGGTGTGGACGCGCGATGTCGGCCGCGGCATGGCCACCGCTTCGCGCCTGCAATATGGCTGCACCTGGGTGAACTGCCATTTCATGCTGGTGAGCGAGATGCCGCATGGCGGCCTCAAGCAGTCCGGCTATGGCAAGGATCTCAGCGCCTATGCGCTGGAAGACTACACGGTGGTCCGCCATGTCATGGTGAAGAACGCCTGACGGCGCGTCTCCGCGCGGTTGCGCGCGGAAAAGGCGGGCCGGTTTCACAGGGCGGCGCCAGGGAGTATGATGTTCCGGCAGCCGCGCGAATGTGATCGCGCGGCTTGGAATGTGACGCATAATTAAGTTGGAACTCCTCCTCATATCTGTTGTGTCGCAACATGGATTTCCATGCTCCGACGCAGCTTCATGGGGGCTTGATGCGACGCCGATCCGCCTTGCTGATGACCATCGCCGTTCTGGCGGGAGCCGGATGGCTTGCGCATGACCGGGGATGGGTCGACGCGACCGGCCTGTTCGGCGCGCGCAGCCAGGCGAAGGCGGCCGCCCAGCCGGCGGCGGCGCGAAAAGTGCCGGTCGAAGTGGCACCGGCGCGCGCCGCCTCGGTGACGACGGACATTTCTTCCATCGGCTCGCTTCAATCCGACGAATCCGTGCAGGTTGCGTCCGAAGTCGCTGGCCGCATTCAGGAAATCGGCTTTCGCGAAGGGCAGCACGTGAAGGCCGGCGATGTGCTGGTGCAGCTCGACGCCGCTTTGGTGAAAGCCTCGCTGGACGAGACCGAGGCGCGGCTGGAACTTGCCCAGGCGAATTTCGGCCGTGCCCAGCAATTGCAGAAATCCGGCTCCGGCACCGCCCGCGCGCTGGACGAGGCGCAGGCGGAACTCAACACCGCCCGCGCCCTGCTCAATTCCCAGCGTGTGCAGATCGCCAAGCACACCATCACCGCGCCGTTCGACGGCGTCGTCGGCCTGCGCACCGTGTCCAACGGGGCCTATATCGCCGTCGGCACGGAACTGGTGAACCTTGAGAAGATCGACACGCTGAAGCTGGATTTCAAAGTGCCGGAGACGCAGCTCTCCAGCATCGCCGAAAACCAGACCGTGACCATCACGCTCGACGCGCTGCCGGGCCGTTCCTTCACCGGCACCATCTACGCCATCGACCCGATGGTCGATGTCAATGGCCGCTCGCTCAGTGTGCGCGCCCGGCTCGACAATAAGGACCTGACCCTGCGCCCGGGCCTGTTCGCCCGCGTCGTGGTGAAGGGCCGCGAGGCGCGCGACGCGGTGTTCGTGCCGGAAAGCGCGATCGTGCCGCGCGGGCAGGAGCGTCTCGTCTGGCAGATTGTCGACGGCAAGGCGCAACAGCTGAAAGTCGAACTCGGCCAGCGCGCCAAAGGTGAAGTCGAAGTGAAGGGCGTGGCGCCCGGCGCCAGCATCGTCGTGGCGGGGCAGGGGCGCTTGCAGCCCGGCGCTGTGGTGGAGGTGGTGCCGCCGCCGCCGGCGCCGCAGGGCTGAGGCCGCGCCATGGGCATTTCCGAGTTCTGCGTCCGCCGTCCCGTCTTCGCGACGGTGCTGAGCCTTTTGCTCATCCTCATCGGCATCGTCTCCTACAGCCGCCTCTCGGTGCGGGAATATCCCAATATCGACGAGCCCGTGGTGTCGGTGGTGACCACCTATCCCGGCGCCTCGGCCAGCATCGTCGAGAGCCAGGTCACCCAGGTTCTGGAGGGCTCGATCGCCGGCATCGCCGGCATCGACGTGCTGGAATCCACCAGCCGCTCGGAATCCAGCCGCATCACCGTCCGCTTCCGGCTGGAGGTCGACCCCGATGTCGCCGCCAGCGATGTGCGCGACCGGGTGAGCCGCGTGCGCCAGCGCCTGCCGGACGAGATCGACGAGCCGGTCATTTCCAAGGTCGAGGCCGACGCCCAGCCGGTGCTGTTCGTGGTCTTCCGCTCCGACCGCATGTCGGCGCTGGAACTGTCCGACTATATTGACCGCTACATCGTCGACCGCTTCAAGAACATCAACGGTGTCTCCGATGTGCAGATCTATGGCGAGCGGCGCTATGCCATGCGCATCTGGGTCGACCGCGAGCGGCTCGCCGCCTATGAACTGACCGTGCAGGATGTCGAGGATGCGCTGCGGGCGCAGAATGTCGAGATTCCCTCCGGCCGCATCGAGAGCGTCGACCGCGAATTCACCGTGCTCTCGCGCACGGGCCTGACCTCGGTCGACCAGTTCGACCAGATCGTCGTCAAGCGCGCGAATGGTGCGCAGGTGCATATGCGCGATGTCGCCCGCGTGGAACTCGGCGCCGCCGACGAGCGCCGGGCCAGCCGCTTCAATGGCGGGGCGGCGATCTTCATCGGCGTGATCAAGCAGGCCGTGGCCAACCCGCTGGACGTTTCCGCCGGCGCCCGCGCCATCTTGCCGGCCGTCAATGAGAGCCTGCCGGAAGGCATGAGCGCCACCATCGGCAACGACAATGCGGTGTTCATCGAGCGCTCCATCGAGGCGGTGTTTCACACCATCTTCGAGGCGGTCCTCCTGGTGGTGCTGGTCATCGTGGTGTTCCTGCGCTCCTTCCGGGCCTCGATCATTCCGATCGTGACCATTCCGATCTCGCTCGTCACCACCTTCGCCATCATGTATGCGCTGGGATTCAGCGTGAACACGTTGACGTTGCTGGCATTTGTGCTCGCGATCGGCCTCGTGGTCGACGATGCCATCGTCGTTCTGGAGAATATCTTCCGCCACATCGAGCACGGCATGAAGCCGATCCCCGCCGCCATCAGGGGCGCGCGCGAAATCGGCTTCGCCGTCATCGCCATGACGTTGACGCTCGCCGCCGTCTACGCGCCCGTCGCCTTCGCCCCCGGCCGCACGGGGCGGCTCTTCCTCGAATTCGCGCTGACGCTGGCGGGCGCCGTCATCATCTCCGGCTTTGTCGCGCTAACGCTGACGCCGATGATGTGCTCGCGCCTGCTCAAGCATGAGGAGAAGCCGGGCCGGGTGTCCGCCTTCATCGAGCGCCGGCTGCGGGCGATGGAGAACGGCTATCGCCGGCTGCTGGGTTCGACCTTGAAGCTCCGCCCGCTGATCCTGCTGCTGGCGCTCGGCGTGGCGGGCGCGAGCGCCTTTTTCCTTACCGTGCTGCCCTCGGAACTCTCGCCGGTCGAGGACCGCGGCGTCGTCCGCGTCACCGGCAGCGCGCCGGAGGGCTCCACCCTCGCCTATACCTCGCGCTACACCAACCAGATCGACACCATCGTCTCCAAGGAGAAGGAGGTCGACAGCGTCCTCATCATCAACGGCTTCCCCGAGGTCCACCGCTTCCTGGTCATCGGCCGGCTGAAGGATTGGGGCGAGCGGGATGTGCGCCAGCAGGAACTGGTGGCCAAGCTGACGCCGGAACTGCGGCGCATTGCCGGCATCAATGCCTATGCCAACAACCCGCCCTCGCTCGGCGCCTCCAACAGTTCACGGCCGATCGAGTTCGTGCTGCAGACCTCCGGCACCTATGAACAGCTCGACGACTACACGACCCGGTTCCTGGAGCGCATCCGCGATTATCCCGGCCTTGTGAGCATCGACAGCGACCTCAAACTGAACAAGCCGGAGATTTCCGTCTCGGTGGACCGGGCCAAGGCGGCCGATCTCGGCATCGACATCGCCGTTCTCGGCCGCACATTGGAGAGCCTGCTCGGCGGGCGGCAGGTCACGCGCTTCGAGGTGGGCGGCGAGCAGTACGATGTCTATGTCCAGCTCGACGCCCGCGACCGCTCGACCCCGGCGACACTCGACACCATCTATCTGCGTTCGGCGAGCGGGGAGATGGTGCAGCTTTCCAACCTCGTCACCGTGCGCGAAAGCGTGGCGCCACAGGAACTGAAGCGCTTCAACCAGCTACGCTCCGCCACTATTTCCGCCAATCTGGCGCCCGGCTTCTCGCAAGGCGAGGCGCTGGCCTTTCTCGACCAGACCGCCCGCGAGGTACTGCCGCAGACCGTTCAGACCGATGTCGCCGGCCAGAGCCGCGAGTTCCGCGCCGCCGGCCAGAGCCTGGTGGTGATCTTCCTGCTGGCGCTCGGGTTCATCTATCTCGTGCTCGCGGCGCAGTTCGAGAGCTTCCGCGATCCCGTCATCATCATGCTGACCGTGCCGCTTTCCATGACCGGGGCGCTGGCGGCGCTGTATTTCACCGGCGGATCGCTCAATGTCTATTCGCAGATCGGACTGGTGACGCTGGTCGGCCTCATCACCAAGCACGGCATTCTGATCGTCGAATTCGCCAATCAGCAGCAGGAGGCGGGTCTCGACCGCCGCGCGTCGGTCATCGAGGCGGCGGTTCTGCGTCTGCGGCCCATTCTGATGACCACGGGCGCCATGGTGCTGGGCGCGGTGCCGCTGGCGCTGGCGAGCGGCGCCGGAGCGGAGAGCCGGTCGCAGATCGGCTGGGTCATTGTCGGCGGCATGACGCTGGGCACGCTGCTCACCCTGTTCGTCGTGCCGGTGGTCTATTCGCTGATCGGGCGTGTCCACCACACGCCCCATGCCGAGATCGCCCCCGGCATCGTTCATACGCCGGCCGAGTAGATCGGGAGCGCGTCAACGCCGCGCGCGGCGCCGCTGGGCCATGGAACCGCGCGGGGGCATTATTTTATCGCCCAGAGTGCCAAACATTCCTCGCAAAGTTCTTCGCTTTCGCAGTAAGGGCATTCGCGCTCATAGGCATCTGTGAGCCAGTGCCAAATATCTACGAGCCATTTCAGCATAGGGGCTGCTCACCGCGATAACAACTTGTTGACTGTACATTCGCGCGCCAATCCGGTGAGAGTGTGGTGGTAATATTTCCAGCCAATACAATAATGTTTCCGAAAATTACTGTCTAAACTCGGTCAAAGCTGTGGCTGTATCATGGCGGCTCGGCCGCAGGCGGCGGGAAAGCGTGTCGCCTTCTGCGCGCGGGCAGGCCGTGCGGTTTCCGGACATGTCGGCGCGACGCGCCCTGCCGGCTTCCAGCGCTTGCGCGATTTCCACTGCTCAGCGAACTGGTTAACGCGGCGTTAACCATGTTGCCGCGATGTTACCGGCAACGGCGCTGCGGGGGCGTCGCGCGAATTTCGAGACGTGTTTATGCGACGGTGCCTTGTGGGGATTGGTGGATCGGCCGGCTTGGCCCTGCTGGCGGGCCTTGCGCCGCAGGCGGCGTCCGCCGAGGAGATCAGTTGCGACCTCACCGTGACCGCCCTGCAGTGCGGCGGCGTGGCGAGCGGAGCCGATTCGACCGCGATCGGCGACGATGCGCAGGCGACGCAGGCCGGCACGACGGCCGTAGGCCAGGGGTCGCGCGCCTTTTCCGACAAGGCCAGCGCCTTCGGCCAGCTCGCCGTGGCCAATGGGGTGTCCTCCACCGCCATCGGCTGGAGCGCGACGGCCAATGGTGAGCAGTCGACCGCGACCGGGCAGGGAGCTGCCGCCAATGCCGGCTTCTCCTCGGCCTTCGGCAGCGGGGCGAGCGCCAACGGCACCGCGTCCTCCGCGCTCGGCCAGGACGCCCTCGCCAATGGCGCCAACGCGACCGCCGTCGGCCAGGGCGCGCGCGCCAATGCCGATGCGTCGACCGCTGTCGGGCAGGGCGCGGTCGCCAACGCCGGCAACGCGACCGCGCTGGGCACGGCGGCCACCGCCAATGGCGCCGGGGCCACCGCGCTGGGGAAGGGGGCCGTCGCCAATGCCGCCAACGCCACCGCCGTCGGTTTCGGCGCCACCGCCAATGGTGCTGGCGCCACGGCGCTGGGACAGAATGCCGTCGCCGCCGGGGCCGGTGCCGTTGCGTTGGGTCAGAACGCCAACGCCTCCG
This sequence comes from Ancylobacter polymorphus, assembly GCF_030813495.1. Classification (GTDB taxonomy): domain Bacteria; phylum Pseudomonadota; class Alphaproteobacteria; order Rhizobiales; family Xanthobacteraceae; genus Ancylobacter; species Ancylobacter polymorphus. The sequence goes on from NZ_JAUSUI010000003.1 coordinate 336,732, forward strand.
CCACGAACGCCGCCGCCCTTGGCACCGGCGCCATCGCTTCCTTTGCCGGTTCCACCGCCGTCGGTGCCGGCGCGTCCACCAGCCGGGCCAACCAGATGGCGCTGGGCACCGCCGGTTCGACCTATACGATGGCGGGGCTGACCTCGAGCGCCAGCCGGTCCGCTCAGAGCGGGGCGGTGCAGATCGTCACCACCGATGCCGTCGGCAATCTCGCCAGCGCGAGCACGGCGGAACTCTTCGACCTGCGCCCCGTCTGGGCCGAGATCGACCGGGTGAGCGAAGGCGTTGCCATGGCGATGGCGATGGACACGCCGACCCTGCCCAATGGCAAGAACATGGCGGTGAGCGCCCAGTGGGGCACCTTCGGGGGGCAGAATGCGCTCGCGCTCTCCAGCATTGCGCGGATCGCCGACGATTCCTTCTTCGTCACCGGCGCCATCGGCGTAGGTTTCAACGAAGGCACGGTCGGCGGCAAGGCCGGCCTGCTGTTCGCGTGGTGACGATCATGCGCCGCCCCGCCCGCCTTGCCGTTCTTGCGCTCGCCCTGGCTCTGCTCGCGCCGGCTCTCGCCCACGCGCAGAAGAAGCCGGCCGATGCGATGCCGCCGCCGGCGGTGCTTCTGGCCCTGCTGCGCGGCACGATGATCGCGCTCAACCAGGCCAATTTGACCGGCAATTATTCGGTGCTGCGCGATCTCGCGGCTCCCTCCTTCCGCGACGCCAATTCCAGTGCCGCGCTTGCCGACCGCTTCCGCCAGTGGCGTGAGGGCCGGCTGGATTTCGCCGCCGTCACCCTTCTCGACGCCAAGCTCTCGGCCCCGCCCTCCATCGGGGCCGATGGGGCACTGCGCCTGCGCGGCTATTTCCCGACCGCGCCGCTGAGGATCGGCTTCGATGTGGCCTTCCTGCCCGTGGACGGGCATTGGCGTCTCGGGGCCATTACGGCCGAGCCGCTGGCGGTAGAGGTGACAGGGGCCCTGGCGCGCGCCGCTGAAGCGCCGGCTGGGGGCCAGAAGATGGCGGAGGCTGAGCCGGCCAAAGCTAGGGCGACGACGACGTTCCGTCTGCCGGACCTTCCGCCCGCCGCGAGCCTCGGCATCGCGCTTCCCCCTGGCGATCGCCCGCGCGGCTAGAGAAATTCCCGCAAAAGCGCATAGCGATCTTGCGACAGAAATTGCGTAAAATCAGAGAGTTAGAGTCGGCCCGGTGAATGTGGATTCACCGGGCCGGCTCTTGAGCACGTTCCGACCTGATGGCATCGCCAGCTGCGACACCGTTCAGGGCTGAGGCGCGGGCACGGTCGGGTATCCTTCGAGCGGTGCGCTCGGCGCGCTTGGTCCGGTGTCGGCGGGCGCCGGCACGGACGGGGACGCGGCGGGGGCTATGGTGCGCGCCGGTGCCGGCGGCGGCGCGGTGGCCGCGCCCGTGCCGAACACGGTCGAGGGATAGACGACCGGTCCGCCGACCCGGCCAAGCTCCGGCGCGACCGGGAGAGGGCGACCATAGGGTTGCCAGCTGCGTGGCAGGAAATAGCCATTGATGGTGTAGCGGTACATGATCCGCAGCAGCGCGGCTTCGCTGGCGCCGCTCTGGCAGAAGCGCAGACGCACCGACAAGACGCCACGATCCGCCGCCAATACGTTCATCCGTTGCTGGCCCTGAATGCGCTGCCAGGCGTAGAGGCAGAGGTCGCGTCCTTCTCCCGGCCCCACGGCGTAGCCGAAGGGTCCGTAGCGGTTCTGGACGAAATAGGTTGACGGGCGCAGGTCGATGCCGGGCAGTGCCTGCTCCATCTCCTCCGCCAGGGCGTATTCGCTGAGGAAGCTGTCGTTCTTGATGTTCTCGGGGCCGGTTCGCCCTTCCACGGGGCCGAAAAACACGACGCTGAAGGCATTCTGGCCCGGCGTCGCCGCCTCGGTCGCCAGCATCACCTCCTGCTGCAGCGCATTGGCATAGCGCGTTTCGATCACGCCGATGATGCGCGGGCCGCCGGGCTCTGGCAGCACCAGTGCCTCCACGGCGGGAACCTCGGCCGAAAGAGTGGCAACGACCGGCGGTCGGCCCGTCGTGCAGCCCCCCGCCAGCAGCAGGCAGCCCATGGCGAAGGCACCCCGACGCAAGCTTTTGGCGCTGGAATGTCCGAGGCGCGCAGCCGCGCGGCCTGCAGTGTCGCCTGTCGTTTCCTGGGGCGGGCGGGACATGGCGGGCCTGTCAATCTCGCAAAACGAATCACGCATCGATGCAATCTAGCGCCCCAGCGCCGCGGCAGAAACGGTCAAAGATCGAACAAGATGTTAGCAGATGTGAGCGCGCGCCCATGACTTGTGTACCCGGGCGACTTGCGATCAGAGCACGTACCACGTAAGAGCCGCCGTAAGGGCGACTGCGGAGACCAGCCGAAAATTATGAATAGAAAAGGCTCAATTCGCGTTAGCTATGCACGATCCGATTTGGTAGGCTGGCGATCTGCACGCAGGAGGCGAAGGTGGACCGGCAAGACTACATGGCGTGGCTTTCGCAGATCGACGAACTCTCGGCGGAGCAGCGTGTGGAAGCCGGCCGGGCGCTGGCGGGCCAACCATCTCTGGAAGCTGTGGTCGGCCTGCTCGAAGAGCGGATTGGCGCGGAACGGCGCTGCCCTCACTGCACGGCGGAAGGGGCGGTCATTCGAGGCCAGTCCAACGGTCTGCGCCGCTATTTCTGCCGCGGCTGCGGCAAGACGTTCAACTGCCTGACCGGGACGCCGCTGGCGCGGCTGCGGTACAAGGAGCGCTGGACGGCATTCGGCGCTTCGATGAGCGAGGGCGAGACGGTGGCGGCCGCGGCCCAACGCTGCGGCGTCGCCGGCAGCACGGCTTTTCGGTGGCGGCATCGCTTTCTGCGCGCGGTGAGCAGCGGAGTTGTCAAACTGCGCGGCATTGTTGAGGCCGATGAGACCTTTGTGCTGGCCAGCCGCAAAGGCGAGCGACATCTCGATCGCAAACCCCGCAAGCGCGGCGGCAAGGCGTCCAAGCGAGGGCTGTCCGACGAACGGGTTCCCGTCCTGGTGGCCGCCGACCGATCCGGCTCCACCGTCAGCGCCGTATTGCCGTCCGTCTGCGCCGCCGCGATCGAAGCCGTCCTTCGGCCCGTTCTTGGCAAGGACGCCCTGCTGGTCACCGACGGCTGCACCAGCTATCCGCCTTGCGCCGCCGCGTTGGGCGTCAGCCATGAAGTGCTCAACCAGACCGCTGGCGAACGGATGCGTGGCGATCTCCACATTCAAACGGTCAACAGCCGCCATGAGCGCCTCAAGGACTTTCTCCGCCGCCACCGCGGGATCGCCACCAAATATCTCGACAGCTACCTGCGGTGGTATCACCTCGCTATCCTCCCGCGCGCTCCCTCACCGCGCGCGGTTCTCGCCGCCGCCGCGGGAATGCTGAATGTCAGGCCAGCGTGCATAGCTAATGCGAATTGAGCCATAGAAAATGGGTGACGGGTATCTGGGTAGTATTAATCGCCCTAGTCGCATTTATAGTGACCTTACCGGTTAACTTGCAGGCGCAGCTGGTTACCGGCTGTATAGTGATTCTACTAATTGTATTTTTGAGAATGTTTGCGCCAGAGGGTGTGCCCCGCATGGTTGCACTCGCTCTGGGCGTAGCAATGGTATCAAGGTACGTGTATTGGCGGACGACGTCAACACTACCTCCGGTAGAAGAACTGGCGAATTTCATTCCCGCCGTACTGCTCTACGTCGCTGAAATGTACAGCGTCGCGCTTATGGCGCTCAGCCTTTTCGTGGTGTCGGCGCCCCAGCCCGCGCGCGTTGCGCCAGCGATCGAGCCCGGCAGCGAGCCGACCGTCGATATCTTCGTCCCGAGCTATAATGAGGATGCGGGATTGCTGGCGACGACGCTGGCTGCCGCGATGGCGATCGACTACCCCCGCGACCGGTTCACCGTGTGGCTGCTCGACGATGGCGGGACCGATCAAAAATGCGAACAGCACGATCTGGCGGCCGCGCGCGAAGCGCAGGAGCGGCGGGCGACGCTGACCCAGCTCTGCGAGGAGCTCGGGGTGAACTATCTCACCCGTCCGCGCAACGAATTTGCCAAGGCCGGCAATCTCAACCACGGCCTCGCCCATTCGCATGGCGAACTCGTCGTCGTCTTCGATGCGGATCATGCGCCGGCGCGCTCGTTCCTGCGCGAGACGGTGGGCTATTTCCACCAGGACCCGCGCCTGTTCCTCGTCCAGACGCCGCATTTCTTCATCAATCCCGATCCGGTTGAGCGCAGCCTCGGCACATGGCGCCGCATGCCGTCGGAAAACGAGATGTTCTATGGCGTCATCCAGCGCGGTCTCGACCGCTGGGGCGGCGCGTTCTTCTGCGGGTCGGCGGCGGTGCTCCGGCGCGAAGCGCTGCTGGAGACGGACGGTTTCGCCCATTCCTCGATCACCGAGGATTGCGAGACGGCGCTGTCGCTCCACGCGCGCGGCTGGCATAGCGTGTATGTGGACACGCCGCTCATTGCCGGGCTGCAGCCGGAGACGTTTGCCAATTTCATCGGCCAGCGTTCCCGCTGGGCGCAGGGCATGTACCAGATCCTTCGCTTCCACTTCCCGCTGTTCCGCTCGGGTCTGACGGTTGCGCAGCGTATCTGCTACATGTCCAGCATCCTGTTCTGGTTCTTCCCGATTTCGCGCGCGATCTTCCTGATCTCGCCTTTCTGCTACCTGTTCTTCTCGCTGGAGATATTCAATGGTTCCGGCGCGGAATTCATAGCCTATACGGCCGTTTATCTTCTCACCAATCTCTTCATCCAGAGCTATCTCTTCGGAAAATACCGCTGGCCGTGGTTTTCCGAGCTCTATGAATATATTCAGACGGTTTATCTTCTTCCGGCGCTTCTTTCCGTCATGATCGATCCGAAGAAGCCAACCTTCCGGGTGACGTCGAAGGGCGAGACGATTGACGAGAACCGCATCTCGGAAATCGGGATTCCGTTCTTCATCATCTTTGTCATCCAGATCGTCGCCGTGTTCGTGACGTTCTGGCGGATCGCCACCGAGCCTTACTCCGCCGACATCACCCTCGTCGTCGGTATCTGGAACCTGCTGAATCTCATCATCTCCGGCTGCGCGCTCGGCGTGGTGTCGGAGAAGGCGGTCAAGCGGCATAGCCAGCGCATGGCGATCAGCCGGCGATGCAACCTTCTGATCGACGGTGTCGAGGTGCCGGCCGTCATCGACGACGTGTCCATGGGCGGCTTGCGCGTGCGCACGGAGCTTCCTCCGGAGGCTCAGGCGCGGCTCGGGATGCACGCCGTGGTGCGGCTGACGCCCCCGGACGAATGCATCAGCGACACGCTTCCCGTGCTGGTGCGCAACATCGCCCATGATGATGGCGTGATCGTTCTGGGGACCCAGTTCAACGCCAAGTGCGCCGCTCACTATCAGCTCATCGCCGATCTGATCTTCGCCGATGCCGACGAATGGAAGAAGTTCCAGGAGGGGAGGCGGCGAAACCCGGGCGTTCTCAGAGGAACCGTGATGTTCGTGCTGATCGCGGGCTACCAGACCCTGCGCGGGCTCGCTTATGTCACGCTGCTGGAAAGACTGACGCGCCGTCTCGCGCCCGGCATGTTCGCGGGAGCGACGGGACGATGAAAGCGCTTCGTATTGGCCTGACCGGCGGTGTCCTCTTCACCGCCCTCTTCCTCGCGGTTGTCGGCGCGGCGGCAAAGCCACCGCCCGACACGCCGGCGAACGCGGCTGTCCCGAGCCGCGCCCCGATTGCGCCCGCCTATGACATCCCCGCCTTCGACATGCAGGGCGGTGAGGACTCGGAGGCTGAGCCGCTGGTGCTTCCCGCCCTCATGGGGCCGACCGGCGCTCCCTTCGGCATGACGCCGCCCGCGCCCGAAGGGGCGCCCCAGAGCGTGCCCGGTGGGGGATCGCCGGGCTCGGTGGCCCCGTTCCAGATGGTGCCGGGTCGGCCTGTGGCCGCAGTCCCGGCGAAGATCGAACCGCCGGGCCCCAGAACCCCCGATCGCTTCATCGTCCCGGTGCCCCGTCTGAGACTGGAAGGGGAGTCGGTCTCGCGCGGCTGGGTGACCTGGTTCACGCAGCAGGAGGTGGAGCGCCCGGCCACGCTGCTCATCGGCTATCTCAACGCCATCTATGTGATGCCGGAACGCTCGCGCCTGAGGGTCACCATCAACGGCCAGCTTGTGGCGGAGATTCCGATCGCCTCGCCGCAGGGGCCGACCCAGGTGACGGCAGCCATTCCTGCCGGTGTGCTCCGTTCGGGCGGTAATCTCATCCGCATCGACATGCTGGCGGTGCACCGCACCGATTGCTCCATCGAATCCACCTACGACCTCTGGGTGGAACTCGACAATGCGCTGACCGGCGTGGCGTTCGGAGGCGGTCCCGTGCCGCCGCCCGTCATGGTCGATGATCTTCCCGCCGTTGGGGTCGATGCGAGGGGATCAACCCATATTCGCTTCATCCACAGTGGGCCGATCGAGCCCCACCATAGCGCGCATTTCCTGGCGGCCGCCCAGGCCCTCACCCAGCGCGGGAGCTACTCGCATCCGGTTGTCTCGATCGTGGGGCCGAATGTCGGTCCGGCCGAGCCGGGGACCTTGAACGTCGTGGTGGGCATGGCGGAAGACCTGCGCGCCGTGATGGCCAGTCCGCCCGCCCTTATGGGTGGCCAGCCGCTGGTGCGCTTTTTCAACGATAACCGTGCGGGCGGCACCGTTCTCGTGCTGGGGGGAGAGACCGCGCGGAGCGTGGACGCCGCGATTGAGCGCCTCGCCGCCAGCAGCAGCCAGTCCGAACCTAGTAAGCTGTCGATTTCCAGCCGCTTCGCGCCGGACGCGCCCTACTTCACCGGCGCGGGCAGCGTCCGTTTCTCCGAATTGGGGGTGATGACGCAGGAGTTTTCCGGCCGCCGGCTGCAACTGCGCTTTCCGATCGGCCTTCCCGCCGATTTCTACGGTTCCGCCAATGGCCAGGCACGCATTCTGCTGGACGCGGCCTATGCGCCGAGCGTGCGGCCCGGAAGCCAGCTGTCGGTCTATGTGAATGGTTCGCTGGCGTCTTCCTACATGCTCACCGATCGGCATGGCGGGTTGATGGAGCGGAAGGTCATCAAGGTTCCGCTGACGCATTTCCGGGCCGGGCTCAACCGGGTCTGGATCGAAGTGATGCTGGATGTCGACAGCGACCGGATCTGCGGTCCCGGCGCGACGCTGGAGCGTGACAAGCGCTTTGTCGTCTTCGACTCCAGCGAGTTCGTGATGGACAGTTTCGCCAGGATCGGCACGAGCCCCAATCTGGCGGCGTTTTTCGGCGGCGGCTTCCCGTACTTCAACGCCGCGCAGCCTATTGCGGTGGTGATGCGCCAGGATACGCCGACGGTTGCGGCCGCCGCGACGATCATGGCGCGGCTGTCCTTTGCGCAGGAACACATAGCCCCTGTCGACACGTCGCCGCCGCCGGCATCGCTCGCCAGCCGGCCGGTCCTGTTCATCGGGGAGATCAACCAGATCGCACCCGAAGTGCTGCGGCAGGTGGGTGTGGTGGATGCCAGCAAGATCCGCTGGCGCACCGATCGGGACGCCGACAAGGGCGCGCGAGGCCCGGCGCCCGTCTTCTGGGATGGAGGCGCTACACTGCCGCCGGAGCCGATGCCGATGCTGGAGCAGGGTGTCCGCGTACGCTCCGGCTCGGGCAACGACGCCATCTTTGACCGCTGGCGGGATCAGGTCGCGGCAGGAAGCAACATAAGCGCCGAGTTGCTCCACTTTCAGAAATGGCTCACCGGCACGTTCGGTGTGTCTTTCGGCATGCCCAATGGCGGCGATGTCGAGCCGTTCAATCCCCCGCACAACACCTCGGTCCTGGTGGCGCAGGGTTTTGCCCCGAACAGTGACGCGGTCTGGACGCTCATTGCCGGGCATACGGCGGAGAGCTTCGATGCCGCCATCGATGAGTTCACCCTGCCGGAGTTCTGGGCGAAGAGTTATGGTCAGGCGTTGGCGTTCGACGCCGCGACCGGCCGGTTGGACATTCGCATGCCGAGCAGCGTGCGGTTCATCGTGACCCAGCCGCTGGGCCCGTCCAACCTCCGGCTCATCGCGGCCAATTGGCTGTCGCTCAATATTGTCACTTACGCGCTGGTTCTCGTTTTATGCTGTATCGCCTTCGCCATCGTCGCCAGCCTGCTGCTTCGCCGCACGGGGCGGCGCGCCTGATGGCGCGCTTGATGGCGCGTTTGGGCCGCGGTGCCGGCGTCGCCGCCGCCATGCTGGTGGCGGCGGCGTGTCTCGTCGCGCCGGGCGCCTTCGCAAAGGAGCCGGCCGGCATGATCTCCCGCGACGACTGGGCCGCCTATTCCGCACGCTTCGTCGATCCCAGCGGCCGGGTCATCGATGACGCGAACGGCCGTATCAGCCATTCCGAAGGGCAGGGCTATGGCATGCTGCTCGCCTATCTCGCCGGCGACAAGGCGGGCTTCGAGCGGATATGGACCTTTACCCGTACCGAACTGCTGATCCGCGACGACGGCCTCGCGGCCTGGCGCTGGGACCCGGAGGCGGATCCGCACGTCACCGATATCAATGCCGCCAGCGACGGCGACATTCTCATCGCTTATGCGCTCGCGCTCGCGGGGGAGGCGTGGAGCGTGCCGGACTATGTGAGCAGCGCGACCCGCATCGCGCGGGCGCTCGGCCAGCAGGTGGTGCGGCGTGAGGCCGGGCGGCTCGTGCTGCTGCCGGGCGTCACCGGCTTCTCGGTCGGCGAGCGGCCGGATGGGCCGGTGCTGAACCTGTCCTATTGGATCTTCGAGGCCTTTCCGGTCCTTGCCCGGCTCGCGCCTGAAGTCGACTGGGCGGGTCTTGCCGCCTCCGGCCGGGAACTGCTGTCCCTCGCCCGCCTCGGCCCGGCCAAGCTGCCGCCAGACTGGATTTCCGCGCCGGCCGGTCGCCCGCTGGCGCCGGCCGACGGTTTCGAACCGGTCTTTGGTTACAATTCGTTAAGGATAGTTCTTTACCTTCTGCGCGCCGGTATCCCCGACTCCGACGTTCAAAAAGCCATTCTCAACAATTGGATGGTGCAGAATGGGGGAATGCCGGCGATCGTGAATATCCCGACCGGCAAGGCCCTGGCCCGGCTGTCGGAGCCCGGCTACCGGATGCTGGCGGCAACGCTGGCCTGTGCGATCGACGGCACGGCGATTCCGGCAGATCTCAGGCGCCTGCAACCGAGCCAGTACTACCCGTCGACCCTTTATCTCCTAAGCCTGTCGCTGGTGAGTGAGAAATATCCGACATGTCTTCGCTGAGGGTGCTTTTGCTGATCCTGGTCGGGGCGGCCGCCGTCCCGGCCATCGGCCAGCAACTCGCCTCGCCCTCTGAGAATGGCGCCGCTCCTGCCGGCGCCGCCACGACGCCGAAAGTCGACGAATCGGCGCTGCGCTTTTTCGCCGCCCAAGGCGACAAGCAGCGGCTGGACGCCGAAATTGCACGGCTGCGGGCGCTTTATCCGAACTGGCAGCCGCCCAAGGACCTGTTTTCCCCGACGCCGGACCAGGACCCCGACATTCCGCGCTTGTGGGCGCTGTTTGCCGAAGGGAAGTTCTCCGACATCAGGGCCGCCATCGCCCAGCGTCAGGCGTCGGAGCCGGGCTGGCAGCCGCCGGCCGATCTGATGGAGCGGCTCGACGAGGGCGAGGCCGCCCGCCGGCTGGTCAATGCCTCGGAGGCCAAGCAATGGGCTTCCGTCCTGCGCATCGCCACCGACACGCCCGGCATGCTCGTCTGCGCCAATATGGACGTGCTCTGGCGCGTGGCGGAAGCCTTCGTGCGGACCGGCACTCCCCAGCGCGCCAAGGATCTGTTCATTTATATCCTGACCTCCTGCCCCAATCCGCAGGAGCGCGTCGCCACGGCGCAGAAGGCGCTGCAACTGCTCGACGGTCCCGATCTCGACGCGGTGCTCGCCCGCGCCAATCCCGATAACACGCCCGAATTCGCCGGCCTGCGCGAAGACCTCCTGCGCATGCGTGTCGGCCGCGCCGCGCAGGATACGACGCTGTCGGTATCGCCCGGCGACATCGCGGCGCTGGAGCAACTGGCCCGCAATGGATCGGTTGCCGACGATGCGCTGGTGCTCGGCTGGTACGCCTTCCGTCGCGGCGACGCGGCGCGAGCGGTCGACTGGTTCAAGCTGGCGCTGGACCGGCAGGGCGGGGCCTCGGCGGCCGAGGGCTATGTGCTGGCGCTCGCCGCCACCGGCCGCGCCCAGGAGGCGGAACCGATCGCCTATCAGTGGCGCGATGCCGGGGCGAGCAACCGCAAGGCCTATATCGACCTCATGGCGGGCCTGCTGGCCACGGCGCCGCCGCCGCGCCTCGAACAGTCGGTCGTCGCCCGGTTCGCCCCGGTCGTGCAGGAGGCGAAATCCGCCACCGGGGCGCAGGCGCTGGGCTGGTACGCCTATAATACCGGGCAGATCCGCACCGCAGCCTCCTGGTTCCGTACCGCCGTGCAATGGGCGCCGGCGGACGAGGTGTCCGCCTATGGGCTGGCGCTTGTCAGCCAGCGGCTGAAGGACACCGCGACCCTTGACGCCATCGCCGCCAGCTGGGCGGGGAAGTCCGAGCGCATCCTGGCGCTGGTCTCGCCCGCCGCCCGCCGCCGGCTGGCGAGCCGTGCGCCGGCTATTGCCTCACAGCCGGCCCCGATCTCGCAGCCGACGCCTATGCCCGTCAGCCGGCCGACGGCCGCGACCGCCGCGCCCCTGCCGCTCAATGGAGCCTTGCCGGACAGGCTGGCCGGATACGAAGACGGCCCGGCCTCCGGTGCTTCCGCCCCCCGCGGTGCGCCGTGTTCCAGCGCCGGCGATGCGGCGTTCCGTGCCGGCCGCGTGTCACCCGAAGAGGGCCTCGCGCGCGGCTGGTGCCTGCTTGAGCTGAACCGTCCCCTTGAAGCCATCAACGCCTTCGACATCGCCGTCCGCGACGGCGCCGGCCGGACGGCCGAAGACGCGGCCTATGGCAAGTCGCTGGCCTATATGCGGCTCGGCCTGACCAACGAGGCCCAGGTGGCCGCGATCGAGACGCCCCAGCCCCCGGCACGGGCGGTGACGCTGAGCGCCGACCTGCTCGCCCAGCGGGCGATCGCCGCCTATCGCGATGCCCGCTATGTCGAGGCGATCCTGGCGCTCGACGAGCGCAGCCGCCTCGCCCCGGAGCAGCAGGACCTGATGTCGATCCGTGCCTGGTCCTACTACCATCTCCGCGACTTCGTCTCCGCCCGGCGCATTTTCACCGCGCTCCGGGACGCCGGCTATCCCGAAGCCGGCGCCGGCATCGATGCCATCCTGGCGGTGACCCGCCAGGTCCGCAGCTGACTCGCGCCGTAGCTGACCCGCGCCGTCACAGCGCGGGATAGCGGGGGATATAGGCCAGTTCGTTGATGTGGGCCTCGATATCGGCGGGACGCGGCACGCGGGCGAGGCCCTTGTCGAAGATGAGTTCGGCGATGCGCGCCGCCACATGCAGCGAGGCTTTGCGGATGTCGCGCTGCGGCGGATAGATCAGGCCGAGCGCGAGGTCTTCCGGCGTCACCTGTTCCGCCACCGCCTTGGCCGCGACGATGAACATGTCCTCGGTCACGCGGCTGGCCTGGGTGGCGAGCACCGCCATTCCCATGGCGGGGAAGATGTAGACATTGTTGCCCTGGCCCGGGACGAAACGCTTGCCGCCGAATTCCAGCGGCGGAAACGGGCTGCCGCTGGCGAAAATGGCCTGACCGTTCGACCATTTATAGGCCTCTTCCGCCGTGCATTCCGAGCGTGAGGTCGGGTTGGAATAGGGGAAGATGATCGGCCGGGCATTGATCCGCGCCATCGCCTCGATCACCGCCTGGTTGAACAGCTTCGGCACGGTGCTGACGCCGATGATTCCCGTCGGCCGGATCGCCTCGATGGCCTCGACGAAATTCGAGATCGGTGCATGGTCATGGGCGAAGGGCTTCTGGAAGCCGGCGATGTCGCCGCGCGAATTCACCATCAGCCCGTTGACGTCGAACAGCCAGTTGCGGGCGCGGGCTTCCTCGATGGTCGCGCCTTCGAGCACCATGGCTTCGCTGATCAGCTCGGCGATGCCGGTCGCCGCCGAGCCGCCGCCAAGGAACAGGAAGGTCTGATCGGTGAGCTTCTGGCCCGACAGCTTGAGCGCGCCGTAAATGCCCGCCACGGCGACCGCGGCCGTGCCCTGGATGTCGTCATTATAGGTGCAGATCCGATCCCGGTAGCGCTCAAGGATCGGCACGGCGTTGATGTTGGCGAAGTCTTCCCACTGCAGGCAGCACAGCGGGAACAGCTCGGTCACCGCCTCCACGAACTCGGCGATGAAGGCGTCGTACTCCGCGCCCCGCACGCGGTTCTGGCGCAGGCCGAGATAGAGCGGATCGTCGAGCAGCGTGCCGTTGTTGGTGCCGACATCGAGGGTGATCGGCAGCGTCATTTCCGGCGGCACGCCGGCGCAGACGGAATAGAGCGCGAGCTTGCCGACGGGAATGCCCATGCCGTTCACGCCGAGATCGCCGAGCCCGAGAATCCGCTCGCCATCGGTCACGACGATGAAGCGCACATCCTTCTGCGGCCAGTGCGACAGCACCTCCTTCAGCCGGCCCTTGAACGTGATCGGCAGATACATGCCGCGCGTGGCCCGCAGCACATGGTCGTATTTCTGGCAGGCTTCGCCCACGGTCGGGGTGTAGACCAGCGGCATGAACACCGCCGGGTCGGACATCAGCACCGCATAGTACAGCGTCTCGTTGCGCGCCTGCAGGTCGCTGAGCAGCAGATATTTCTGCAGATCATTGTCGAGCACCGAAAGCTGCAGGTGAATGCGCGCCACCTGCGTCTCCAGCGTATCGGCCACCGGCGGCAGGAAGCCCTCAAGCCCGAGCCGCGCCCGATCCTCGGCCGAGAAGGCGCTGCCGCGGTTGAAAACAGGATCATGCAGCAGCGAAGGGCCGGAGGGGCTCGGCTGGGTGGCGGACGGCGACATGGCGTTTACTCCCGGTGAATGCGTCGTTGTCCCGATGTTAGCACCCGCCATGACCTTGGCGAGCATCCCGATCGGGGCGAGACATCATCCATAGGGATAGGTAGGCCCGTGAGGTGAAACGCCGATGTCGAACGATCTGAGCGAGGCCCCGCTTTCGGATTCGATGGCGGCGGCAAGACGCCGCAAGGTGTCGCGCGCCTCGGGTGCCGCCCGGGCTTCCAGCACGCTCGTGCTGGCGAGAAGCTGGCGCACCACATCGGCATCGTTCATCCCATAGCGTGCGATGGCCGCAAGCGCCGGGCAGGCGAATTCCTCGAACGTGTTGACCGGGACGAACACCCTCGGCCGCCCCCCTTCGTCCGCCCGCACCGGAGACGGCATGTCGCGCCCGGCCAGCAGCCATAAGGCCTGGGCCAGTCTGTCGATGCAGTACAGAGCCGTGGTCGGATCATTGATGCCGGGGGAGAGGGCGCGCTGGGCGATCTCGACAAATCGGTGAAGAGAGAACTGCAGGTCCTGCATGGGCGTGCGATCCGCGCCGAGGACGAAAGCCTGGCGCAGGCGATCCTTCACCTCCTCCGACACACGAGCCCGGGGCGCGGCGCGGAGCAGGGGAACCCGCTCGGTGACGAACCGGCCCGGAGGCGAGTCCACGCCGATGACCAGATCATGTTCGGTGGCGATTCGCATCAAGGCGGCCTCGTCGAGGCGCTGCACATAGCCGCTGCCTTCGACGAAGACCGCGCGTGAATCCCCCTCCAGCGTGTGGAGCAGGCCGGCAGAGATGCGGCCGTCGCGCCCCTTTGGCTCCTGGCCCATCTGGGCCGGAAAGAGACGCTCGATGGTGCTTCGTGTCTCCTGAGAGAGATCGGCAAGCACCGTTTCGATCCGGATCGAGTTGGCGACGTGATGAATGAAGTAGATCAGTATGGCGAGGCTCAGCGCGGCCAGCACGACGCCGAAGGTGACGGACAGATGCGGAACGAAGCTTGCGTCCTCGGTGCCGCGCACGGTGCGCAGCACCAGCAGGCAATAGAGGAATGTGCTCGTGAAGGTTCCCAGTACCAGCTGGTTGCCGCGATCGCTCATGAAGCTGCGCAGCAGTCGCGGGCCGAATTGCTGCGAGGCCAGCTGAAGCGTCAGCATGGTCATTGAAAAGGTGAGGCCGGCCACGGTGATCATCGAGCCCGCGACGGCGGACAACACCGCGCGTGCACCCTCCGGCCCGAAGCCGTAGAGCCAGCCCAGTCGCTCGATCGACTCCTGGCCCAGCCACGTGTCGAGCCAGACGAGGGCAAAGGAAAGTGCGGTGGCACCGGCGGCCATCGCCGAGGGCAGGAACCAGAAACTTGACCGCAGGCGGTCCCAAACGCCAAGCAGCCATGTCGGCAATGACAAGTGCTCCATCCCCACCTCCGGCGATTAAGCGGCGGAGCGGCCGCTTGGTTCCATCGGCTGGCGTCGGCGGGGCCTCGCGTCGCCTGTGGCGGAGAAACGCCCGAAAAAATGTGGGGCCCCAGCCCCGGACGGGAGTTTTCGCCGGTCTCGACGCCCGCTAGAACGGCGTTGCTGCGAATGGAACATGCGATGCCCGATACGCCGACGATCCTCCTTCTCGGACATGAGACCACCCTTCACCAATCCTATTCGCCGATCCGCCTTCGCGCCGTCGTTGGCGAGGCGGCCTATCGCGGCGTCCGTGTGCTGCTTGCCCGCAGCGCCGACTGCGACATGCAAGCGGAGCGGATAAGGGCGCATGAGTATGTCGACGGGGCTTGGAGGCCTGTCGAAATCGACGTGCCGCGGCTCGTGGTGGCGGCCGCACCGCCGACCCGACCCGCGCATCGCGTCGTTGATGCCTGGCTGCGGGCGCGCACCAAGGTTCTCGCCTTCGATGGCTATGACAAGCACCAGATGGCCGCGATGCTGGCCGCCTATCCGCATCTGAAGCCGCATATCATTCCTGAAGAGGTGCTCGTCGCCGAACGGGTCGAGGCGCAGCTCGCCGAATGGCTGGCCGGCGGCCCCATCGTGGTCAAGCGCGCCGATGGCGCTCTGGGGACCGGCATCTTCTTTCTCATTCCGCAGGACGACGAGGTTGCCGTTCACAAGGACGAGCACTCCTGGCGCGGCACGCGCGCGGAGGCGATTGCGCGCGTCATTGGCGCGATACGCGTGCGCATGGGCTACCGCACCTATCTGGTGCAGCGCTTCATCGACACCCACGACCTGGCCGGCCAGCCGGCGACGGTGCGCGCCGACATGGTCCGTCGGCCGGACGATGGCTGGGACTTCTTCCGCCTGACGGGCCGCGTCTCGCTTGGTTCCAAGCTGATTTCGAACCGGGCCAAGGGCAGCGCGCTGATCGACGCGGAATCCTATTTCATCGCGCGCGGGGCGGCCGATCCCGAGGGCAAGGTCCGCGAAGCCCAGGCACTGTCACGGGAGATCGCCAGCACGCTGTGCCAGCAGCCGGGCCTTGGCGCCTGTTATGAGTTCGGCATCGACCTTGCCGTCGACCAGGATCTGCATTTCTGGTTCCTCGAAGCCAACAAGCGCCCCCTCGCCAATGGCGCCGAGATCGAACGCATGATGCCCGCGATGACCTATTGGCTGTCGCAGCTCAACGACTGATCGCCGCCCCTCCAGCCGCCGGGGCCGGAGGCGCGGACGAAGCTGTCCAGCAGCGGTCCGAACGTATTATTGGCGACGGTGACCTGGATCGTCCCATGGTCGCTGACGCCCGGCAGGGGATGCTCGACGACCATGGGCAGATCCGCGAGATAGCGCGCGGAGGCCACGTCCGCCTTATTCTCGGTGCCGTAGACAATCTCGATATGCGGCGCCCTCGGGGCGGCGGCAATCTGCTCGCGCAGCTGCGTGTCGGCATCGGTGAGGGATCGCCCGATCCGGTTGCCGATGCGCTCGCGCACCTTGCCCCGTGTCACCGGCAGGAGGATGGGGCTGAAGGTCATGACGCCATCGGCGCCGAGCTTCACGCCGTAATGGAGCGCGCCAAAGCCGCCGGCGGACTGGCCGAGGCAGAGCACACGGCGCGACTTCAGTTCCGCGCAGAGGCCGCGCAGGCGCTCGACCGTCGCGTCGACGCTGCCGCCCAGCCCCGACACGCCGCCGAAATAGAAGTTGTTCGACCAGTCGAAGAGATAGATCAGGTTGGCATTCAGCCGACCGAGCAGGCTGTGCATGAAATAGATGGACAGGCCCAGCAACTGCGCCTTCCCGGCAAAGGCGATCAGCGTCGTGTCCGAATCGGCCGGAACCACCCAATAGCCGCGGTCTTTCGCCCCCGCATCGGCGATTCCCGCCGCAGGAAGAAACAGGTGATCCTCGCTGCGCGCCCGGCGCAGCGCGCGCAGCTCCCCCATGATCTCCGTCACGCTGCCCCGCAGATCGCGCACATCCATAAGGGTGGCGAGCATGGCGACCGTCTCGCCGATCATGCCGCAGCGGACGAACTGCCGGCACACCTCAAGGCGCAGCTTCGGGTCGGAGTTCCCGTGCGCAATGGACTTGGCATAGGCGAGATAGGACGCGTCGAGGCGCGAGGCCGCGTGAATCCGCGCCGACGGCCGCAGCGCCTCGGGATCAATCGGCGTGCGCGGCGGCATTGGCGATGATCAGCTCGGCAAGCCCCCGCACCGTCGCGTTCGCGGCGAGGAAGAATTCCGCTCCGATCTGGCGATCGAACGTCTTCTCGAACTGGAGCGCCATTTCGACGGCGTCCACGGAATCGAGGTCGAAATGCGAAAGCGGCATGCCCGGGTCGATCGTATCGCTGTCCTCACCGGAAATGACAGCGAGATAAACGACGATCCAGCGGAGAACGCGCTCGCTGTCCAATGATGCCTGCATGGGTAACGCCAACTTGATGACCTTTGGTTTCAAGGCGATACCATGTGGGCTGAACCGAATCCAGAGTCACCCGGGAGCTGGAAAACGGCGGCGTGTCGACGTGCCTTTAGTGTTTCAGGCATGTTTCCCGCTACCGGTGAAATGCGCCACAATTGTTGCCCAACGTTGCGCATGGCGGCCCGGCAACGCTGGTTCGCAAAATTTTCCGGCGGAGGCCGCATGGGGCGCGTATAGCGGCGGCATGAACGACATGCGCGGTTCGGAAGCGGGCAGCGGCCCGCACATACTTGTGGTCGACGACGACCAGCAGATACGCAAGCTGCTCGGGCGCTACCTCGCCGAGCAGAGTTTCCGCGTGTCGCTGGCGGCTGATGGCAAGGAGGCCGAGCGCCGCCTCACCGAGGGGCGGATCGATCTCATCGTGCTCGATCTCATGCTGCCTGATGTGTCCGGGCTCGACCTGTGCCGGACGATCCGGACGCGTTCCTCTGTTCCCATCATCCTCCTCACCGCACTGAAGGAGGATGTGGATCGCATCATCGGATTGGAGATCGGCGCCGACGATTATCTCGGCAAGCCGTTCAATCCGCGGGAACTGGTGGCGCGCATCCGCGCCGTTCTCCGCCGCCTTTCTCCGCGCGACACCACGCCTGCGCCGGCCCTGCGCCTGCGTTTCGGCGGCTTCCTCGCCGATTCCACCAGCCGCCAGCTGTGGGATTCGCAAGGGCGGGAAATCGTGCTCACCGGCGCCGAGTTCGACCTGCTCCTCGCCTTTCTCGAACGCCCGGGACGCATGCTGTCGCGCGAGCAGCTGCTGGACCTCACCCATGGGCGGGTCCCTTCCGGCTTCGACCGCTCCATTGATGTCCTCATCAGCCGGCTGCGTCGGAAGATGGGCGATGCCGGCAATTTCCAGATCATCAAGACATTGCGCAATGGGGGGTATCAGCTCGCCGCGCGCGTGGAGCCTGCGCCTGACGAGGGCGAGGTTTCGCGATGAAGTCCATGCGGGCCAAGCTCACGGCGCTTCTGGTCGGGTCCGTTCTTGGCGTGCTTCTGATAGCGACGGGCCTCTCGATGCTCTTCCTGAAGCAGCCCAATTTCGCGAGAGTTGACGAGGCGGCGGCGACCCAGATCAGCATGCTTGTCGATCTGGCCACACGCACCCAAGGCTCGCTGGAAGAGGGGCTCTATGGCCGCATCGCGGACGCGCCCGCTGGCGGGCCACAGGTCCGGCCGATGACCGACGCCATCAATGGTGTCCTGACGCGCCGCGGACATAAGCTGCATGTGGTTGTTTCCAACCCGGCTGATTTCGACTGGCCCGTTATCTCAGCCCCGCTGGCTGACGGGCGCTGGGTGATCATGCCCTTGGGGATTCCGATGCCGGGTCCCCAAAGAAGCTGGGCCCTGGTGGGCTGGATCCTGCTGGTGGCCGTGGGCGTGACGCTGGTCATGGTGTTCGCGGTCCGCCGGTTCACCGAACCGCTGGCGCTGCTGCAACGGACGGCGGATGCCATCACGCCCTGCAGCGGCCTTCATCCTGTCGCGGAGAAAGGCCCCGCCGAAGTGAGGGCGGCGGCGCGCGCCATCAACCAGCTTGCGGCGCGGCTGCATCAGGTGATGGAAAGCCGCATGCGGCTGGTCGCCGCCGCCGGTCACGATCTGCGCACCCCGATGACGCGCATGCGCCTGCGGGCCGAGTTCCTGGGGGAGGAGGAGCGCGCGGCCTTCATCGACGACCTCGACGAACTCGACGGGATCGCCGACAGCGCCATTCGGCTGGTGCGCGAGGAGGTGGAAGATGGTCGCGGCGAGGCGCTTTCGCTCGACGCCATGGTGGCCGACACGGTCGCGGAATTGCGGGCGATCGGATATGCGGTGTCTCTGGAGCGCGCTTCTCCAGTGGTCATCCAGGCCCGGCCGGAGGCGCTGCGGCGCGCGCTCCGCAACCTGTTCATAAATGCCGCCACCCACGGACGGCAGGCACGTGTGCGGGTGGAGGCGGTCGAAGGCCTCGGCCGTGTGGTGATCGAGGATGTCGGCCCGGGGATTCCGGAAGAACTGCTTCCCCAGGTCTTCGAGCCCTTCTTCCGCGTCGATCCGGCGCGCGGTGCGCCGGGGGCGGGGCTGGGCCTTGCCATCGCCGAGCAGATTGTCACCCGCAGCGGGGGCAGCCTGATCCTCGAAAACATGGCCGTGGGGTTGCGCCAGCGCGTCGACTTTCCCGCGATCGGCAGCGGCGCCGACCTATCCGAGGCAGGATAAGCCGAAGAAGCTATTGCGCTGGCGCGACTTTCCGGGCTGAGATGGCGCATCCCCCCTCTGCCGGAGCCAGTCATGGCCAACTACGTGAAGATCAGCGGCTTTCTGGGCGCCTGCATCACCGGCGTCGTCCATTTCCTCACGGATCTGCGCAAGGCGCCCGCCCTTGCCGAGGAAGCCGGCTATGGCGACCTGCCCAAGCTGCCCAAGCCCAAGCCGACCCTCATCCCCATCATGAAGATCGCCCCGGCCGTCGGCTGGGGGCCTGGCCAGAAGCCCAAGCCCGCCCCGGGTTTCAAGGTGAGCTTCTTCGCCGAGGGCCTGGACCATCCGCGCTGGGTCTATGAGCTGCCCAATGGCGACATTCTCGTCGCCGAGACCGCCGGCCCGCCCTGGCCGGCCGGCATCTTCAGCCTGCGCTGGTGGGCGATGGGCTTCGTGATGGTGCGCGCCGGCGCCGGCGTGAAGAGCGCCAACCGCATCACCCTGCTGCGCGACGCCGATGGCGACGGGGTGGCCGAGATCAAGCTGCCCTTCATCGAGAACCTCTATTCGCCCTTCGGCATGGCCCTGGTGGGTGACCAGCTCTATGTGGCGAACGCGGATTCGCTGGTGCGCTTCCCCTATGTGCCCGGCGCCACCCGCATCGACGCGCCCCCGGTGAAGATCTGCGACCTGCCTTCCGGCCGCAACCACCACTGGACCAAGAGCCTTGTCGCCAACAAGGAGGGGACGAAGCTCTATGTCGGCGTCGGCTCCAACTCCAACGTCGCCGAGTTCGGCATGGAGGAGGAAGTGGACCGCGCCGCCATTCTGGAAGTGGACATCGCCACGGGAACGTACCGCGTGTTCGCCGGCGGCCTGCGCAATCCGGTGGGCATGGACTGGAACCCGGTGACCGGCGAATTGTGGACCAGCGTGAACGAGCGCGACGAGATCGGCGACGATCTGGTGCCGGACTACATGACCTCGGTGAAGGACGGCGCCTTCTATGGCTGGCCCTATTGCTACTACGACAAGATCGTCGACGAGCGGGTGAAGCCGCAGCGGCCGGATCTGGTCGCGGCCTCGCTCAAGCCGGACTATGCGCTCGGGTCCCACACCGCCTCGCTCGGCCTTACCTTCGTCGATGACGACCGTTTCGGCGCACGCTTCCGCAACGGCGTCTTCATCGGCCAGCACGGCTCCTGGAACCGCAACCCGCCTTCCGGCTACCGGGTGATCTTCGTGCCCTTCGCGGATGGCAAGCCGGCCGGCCCGCCGGAGGAGATCCTCGGCGGCTTCCGCGTCGACGGCAAGGCGCTGGGGCGCCCGGTGGGGGTGATCGTCGACAGGCGCGGCGGGCTTCTGTGCGTCGACGATGTCGGCGACTGCATCTGGCGCGTCTCGCCGGTCTGATCGCTGCAACGCAACAGGCCGCAGGCGCCGGCCCTTCCTCCGGGGCCGGGAATGGCTTAAACGCGCGGGAGCTTCTCTCTAGGACCTCCCGCGCGCATGATCCGGCTCGATTCCATCGGCAAGCAGAACGGCAAGCAACTCGTCTTCATCGAGGCGTCGGCGACGCTGCTGAAGGGCGAGAAGGTGGGGCTCGTCGGCCCCAACGGCGCCGGCAAGACCACGCTGTTCCGCCTCATCACCGGCGAAGAGGCCCCGGATGAGGGGCAGGTCTCGGTCGATCGCGGCATCACCATCGGCTATTTCAGCCAGGATGTCGGCGATATGGCCGGCAAGTCGGTGCTGGCGGAGGTGATGGACGGCGCCGGTCCGGTCAGCAGCATTGCCGCCGAACTGCGCGAACTCGAAGCGGCCATGGTCGACCCCGACCGTGCCGACGAGATGGACGCCGTCATCGAGCGCTATGGCGAGGTGCAGGCGCGCTTCGAGGAACTGGACGGCTACTCGCTGGAGGGCCGGGCGAGCGAGGTGCTGGCCGGCCTCGGCTTTTCGCAGGAGATGATGGAGGGCGATGTCGGCCGTCTCTCCGGCGGCTGGAAGATGCGCGTGGCGCTCGGCCGCATCCTGCTCATGCGTCCCGACGTGATGCTGCTCGACGAGCCTTCCAACCATCTCGACATTGAGAGCCTGATCTGGCTGGAGGCGTTCCTGAAGAATTTCGACGGCGCGCTGATGATGACCTCGCACGACCGCGCCTTCATGAACCGCATCGTCAACAAGATCGTCGAGATCGACGCCGGCGCGCTCACCTCCTATTCCGGCGATTACGAATTCTACGCCCAGCAGCGGGCGCTCGCCGAAAAGCAGCAGCAGGCGCAGTTCGAGCGCCAGCAGGCGATGCTGGCCAAGGAAATCGCCTTCATCGAGCGTTTCAAGGCCCGTGCGTCCCACGCCGCGCAGGTGCAGAGCCGGGTCAAGAAGCTCGACAAGATCGAGCGTGTCGAGCCGCCGCGCCGGCGCCAGACGGTGGCGTTCGAGTTCCAGCCGCCGCCGCGCTCCGGCGAGGATGTGGTCAGCCTGAAGAATGTCCATAAAAGCTACGGCGCCCGGCGCATCTATGAGGGGCTGGATTTCCATGTGCGCCGGCGCGAGCGCTGGTGCGTGATGGGCGTCAACGGTGCCGGAAAGTCGACATTGCTCAAGCTGGTGACGGGAGAGACCGCGCCGGATGATGGCAGCGTCGCGGTGGGCGGCAGCGTGAAGATGGCCTATTTCGCCCAGCACGCCATGGAGGTGCTGGAAGGCGAGCGCACCGTGTTCGAGACGCTGGAAGACGCCTTTCCGCAGGCGGGGCAGGGTTCGCTGCGCTCCCTGCTCGGCTGCTTCGGCTTCTCCGGCGACGACGTTGAGAAGAAGTGCCGGGTGCTGTCGGGCGGCGAGAAGGCGCGCCTCGCCATGGCCCGCATGCTCTACGATCCGCCGAACTTCCTCGTGCTCGACGAGCCGACCAACCATCTCGACATCGCCACCAAGGAAATGCTGATCGCCGCGCTGGCCGACTATGAGGGCACGATGCTGTTCGTCAGCCATGACCGGCACTTCCTCGCCGCGCTGTCGAACCGCGTGCTGGAACTGACGCCGGACGGCATCCACCAATATGGCGGCGGCTATGTCGAATATGTCGCGCGCACCGGGCAGGAAGCGCCGGGGCTGCGGAACTGACGGGCGCCTTCAGAACGGCGAAGTGATCGCGCGCAAGCCCTCTTCTTCGAGGGTGAGCGTGTGGTCATGTTCCTCGATCGCGAAGCCGAGCCGGGCATAGAAGGCCTGTGCGCCGGCATTGGCCTTGTCGACCTGCAGCTTGATGAAGCTGCAGCCCTTCGGCGCCTCGCGGGCGATGACGGCGGCCAGCAAAGCGCGGCCGAGGCCGTTGCCGCGCTCCGTCTCCGCGACATAGAGGTCCTCGACGAAGACGCCGGGCCGGCCGCGCCAGCCGGAAAAGGCGTAGGTGTAGAGGCAGAGCCCCACCGCTGCGCTGTCCCGCCGGGCGATGACCGCCTCGAACAGGCCCAGCCCGGTCGGGCCGTAACGTTCCAGGCTCGCCGCATCGGCGCCCGGTTGGAAGCCGGGCCGGACGTGATGCGCCAGCCGTGCGATCATGTCGGCGGCGGGGGCGAGGTCGGCCCGCTCCATCGGTCGGATCGTCGTCGCCGGCCGTGCGTCTGCCGCCGTCACCGGCTGACCTCCGTCACCACGCGATGGCTGGCACGGAAACCATCGAGGAAGGCGACCAGATTGTCGCCCAGCGCGTCGCAGACATAGCCGCCTTCCTGCACCACCACGGTGGGCAGGCCGAGCTCGCCGATCTTCGCCCCGATGCGGCCGAAGCCGGGGGTGGAGACGCTGAGCCCCGCGAAGGGATCGCCCTCATAGGCGTCGAGCCCGAGCGCGACGACGAGCGCCCCCGGACAGAAGGCGGCGATGCGCGACAAGGCGTGATCCAGCGCGGTGAGGAAGCCCTCGTCGCCGGTCTTGCGCGGCAGCGGAAGGTTGAGATTGTAGCCGAGGCCCGCGCCGTCGCCGCGCTCCGCCGCATGGCCCCAGAAGAAGGGGTAGAAGCGCGCCGGGTCGGCGTGGAGGGAGACGGTGAGCACATCCGCCCGGTCGTAGAACACGCCCTGCGTGCCATTGCCGTGGTGCACGTCGATGTCGAGAATGGCGACGCGGGCGGTGCTTGCGCGCAGCCTCTGCGCGGCGATGGCGGAATTGTTGAGGTAGCAGAAGCCGCCGGCCATGTCCGTGAAGGCGTGATGGCCGGGCGGGCGGCAGAGCGCATAGGCCGCTGCCGCACCCTCCGCGACCTGCTGCGCCGCATGGGCGGCGGCGTGCGCGCTGCGCAGCGCGGCTTCATAGGTCTCCGCCCCGATCGGGCAGGAGGTGTCGGCCATGTGGTAGCCGGCCTGACCGACGGCGGAGAGCGGGTAGGAGCCTCCGCGCCCATTGGGATGGATGTTCGGGATCACCTCCTCCGACGCCCCTTCGATGCGCTGCCAGCGCGCAAAGATGCCTTTGAGGAAGGCGAGATATTCCGGCGTGTGGATGGCGGCGGCCGGCGCAAGGCCGAGATCGGGCGGCTCCTCCGGCGTGAGGCCAGCGGCGCGGGCGGCGGCGAACAGAATATCGGCGCGGGCGGGCACTTCCGGGTTCGGGGCGCGCGCCCCGCTGGTCAGAAAGAAGCCCGGATAGTGCTTCTTCTGCGCGGCATCGAAGATCACCTTCATGGAGATGCGCTCCCGGTTTCGATGGAGGGGGTGCCCTTGAGCCCGAGCCGGGCGCGCACCTCGTCCGGGGTGGCGAGGCGATGGCCGAGTTCCTCGATGATCCGCCGCATCTTGCGCACCTGCGCTTCATTGGAGGTGGCGAGTTCGCCGCGGGCGATGGCGAGGTTGTCCTCCAGCCCGACCCGCACATTGCCGCCGAGAATGACGCCCATGGTGCCGAGCGGCATTTGCTGGCGGCCGGCGGCGAGCACCGAGAAACGATAGTCGCTGCCGAGCAGCCGGTCGGCGCTGGCCTTCATGTGCATCAGCTGTTCGGGCGCCGCGTCGATGCCGCCCAGCACGCCCAGCACGAATTGCAGGAACACCGGCGGCTTCAGCAGGCCCTGCTTGAGGTAGAAGGCGACGGTCTGGAGATGGCTGACATCGTAGCATTCCAGCTCGAACCGTGCGCCGCGCCTCGCGCCGAGATCGGTGAGAATGGTCTCGATATCCTCGAAACTGTTGCGGAAGATGACCGAGCGGGTGGCTTCCAGAAAGCCGCGCTCCCACTCGTGCTGCCAGTCATAGCGATCGGCGAGAGGGAACAGGCCGAAATTCATCGAACCCATGTTGAGCGAGCACATTTCCGGTTCGATCAGGCGTGCCGCTGCCAGCCGGTCGTCCAGCGTCATGCGCGAGGAGCCGCCGGTGGAGAGATTCAGCACGGCATCGCAGCGGGCGCGGATGCGCGCGACGATCTCCTGGAACAGCGCCGGGTCGGCCGAGGGCGCGCCGGTTGCGGGATCGCGGGCGTGCAGATGCAGGATCGCCGCCCCCGCTTCCGCCGCCTCGATCGCCTGCTCGGCGATCTGTTCGGGCGTGATGGGGAGATAGGGGCTCATCGACGGCGTGTGGATGGAGCCGGTGACGGCGCAGGTGAGAATGACGGGTGAGCTCATCACGCGCCACCCACCGGCAGCCCGGCCTCGGTCGCGAAGGCTTCCAGCGCGCCGCCGAGCTTCTCCATGATCTCGTCGATCTGTTCATCCGTGACGATCAGCGGCGGACACACCATGAAATGGTCGCCGATGCGCCCGCCGCGGGTGCGGCGGGAATAGATGATGAGCCCGGCCTCGTAAGCGATATCGACGAGGCGCAGATGCGCGTTCAGCTCCACCGGCAGTGGTGCCATGGTCGCCCGGTCCGCCACCAGTTCGAAGGCCAGCAGCAGCCCCTTGCCGCGCACGTCGCCAATGAAGGGGAAGCGCGTCATCAGCCCTTCCAGCCGCCCCTTCAGCAACGCGCCCTGTCGCGCCGCGGCGGCGATCAGGTCGAGCCGGTCGATTTCGTCGACCACGGCGAGGCCGGCGGCGCAGGCGAGCGGATTGCCGGCATAGGTGTGGCCGTGGACGAAGCCGCCATGGTCGATCACCGTCTCGGCGATGATGTTGTCCGCCACCATGGCCCCGAGCGGGGCGTAGCCGGCGCCGAAGCCTTTCGAGAGCGCCACGATGTCCGGCCGCAGGCCCCAATGCTCGCTGGCGAGATAGCGCCCGGTGCGTCCCGCCCCGCTCATCACCTCGTCGCAGATCAGCAGCAGGCCGAACTCGTCGCAAATGGCGCGAATGGTGGCGTAGTAGCCATCGGGCGCCACCAGCGCGCCGGTCGAGGCGCCCCCGACCGGCTCCATGATGAAGGCGAGGCAGGTCTCCGGCCCCTGCCGCAGGATTTCGTCCCGCAGCATGTGGGCGTAACGCAGGCCGCGCTCTTCCAATGTCCGTCCGTCGCGGTCGAGATAGCAGGTGGGGGCGGGGATTTTCGGCATTTCCCGCAGCATCGGCGCAAAGGGCGCACTCATGAGCGACATGCCGGTGACCGCCAGCGCCCCCAGCGTCGAGCCGTGATAGGAGGGAAAACGCGATATCACCTTCCAGCGCTCGGCCTGCCCGCGCGCCACCGCATATTGCCGGGCGAGCTTCAGCGCGCTCTCCACCGCTTCCGAACCGCCGGAGACGAAGAACACCCGGTCCAGCCCTTCCGGCATGCGTTCCGCAATGCGGGTGGCGAGCCGCTCGGCGGGTTCGTTTTCGAAATGCAGCCGATAGCCGAAGGTTGAAAGCTCCATCTGCCGGCGCATGGAATCGAGCACGGCGGGGTTGGAATGACCGATATTGGAAACCATCGCGCCGCTTGAGCCGTCGAGATAGCGCTTACCCGCGCTGTCCCAGAGATAGACGCCCTCGCCATGGGCCAGCATCGGCCGGCGCAGGCGGCTTTGGTAGAAAAGGTGGGAAGCGGGGCGATCGGCGGTCATCAGGGGCTCTCAGGCGACGGAGGACAGAATGCCCTCCCATGACCCGCCGGCGGAGGCGACGTGGTAAAGGCAGCCTCGCCTCACAGGTCCGTTCGAATCGGACGCTCACGGTGAATGCGGCGCAGACTATCATCGCGCTGGCCTGGGCATCACGCTACCTCGGGAACGCCTAGCCGAGGCATGCATCCTCGCGGGCGGTGTAGCCGGCCGGCCGCGGCGCACTGTTCGCCGGCTGCCCCCGCCCGAGGGCGCCGTCCGACCGGGCGCGAAGATAGACGAAAATGGCGTCGATGAAGCACATTACATTCGGATTGGTGCCGAAGGCCGGCATCACCAGATCCTGGCTCGCGCTCACATTCTGCTTGCCGTTGGTGACGGTGTCGATGAACTGGCTGTAGTTCAGGGACTGCAGCGCGTCGGTCAGCGAGGGGGCGAAGCTGGAGCCAAGGCCGTCCGGGCCATGGCACTGCAGGCAGTTGGCGGTGTAACGGAGGTAGCCGATCGACGTGTACCAGTCGACCGTTCCGTCCTTGCTGATCCGATAGGTGGGATTGCCCCGGGCGTCGCTGTACAGGCCATCCGTGGAACTGGCAGCGGACGGATCGCCCGAGGGGTCGGCCAAGGCCGTGCTGATGAGAATAACAAGGCCGGCGGCGATAGCCGCGCCCGTGCGAGCAGGCATGCGATCCTCCCGCTCCGCCGTCTTGTTGTGTCGTGGCGCGGTCGGAGCAGGCCATGCTCCTTCGGGCGAGGCGGCCGGTCAAGCCGAGCCGGCTGCAAACAGACAAGGCGATGGGGTATAGGCCGGGCCGAGGTGTCTTTTACCTCAAGGCCAGATGCGGCCCTCCCGCCAAAGAGAGCGCCGCGACTCATGCGTGCGGGGGGATAGCCGGGTGCACCGAGATGCACCCCAAGCTGACGAGGTCAGCGTCTCGGGCTCAGGGGCTGACGGGGATGATGATGACGCTGCTGCCGCTGCTATCCAAAGTGGACAGCGCCGCAGCAAGGCCGCCGCCGGCCGCCAGCATGCCCCCGACCGCGAGGCCCGGGTTCCCGCCCGAATTGGTCACGCCGAAGCCGCAGCCCGGAGCACGCAGCGTTTCGGTGGTGGAGCTGGGAATGGTGATCGTCCGGTTGTCGCCGAAATCGACAACGGCATTGCCCTGGCCGCGCACGGAGACCTTGTCGCCCGTCTTAAGCGACGTACCGATCACGCCCGGCGTGAAGCCGTTGCCCTTGTCGATCATGACCGAGCCGGCAGCGGACGCCAGCCGACCGGCGGTCTGACACGCGTCCTGGGCGGCAGCGGTACCGGCCGCGCCGAACGAAAGAGCAGCCACAGCCGCCATCGACAACACAATTCGCATCAGAGCCCCTTGAGTTTCGAGGACACAGAGTGCCACCGTCAAACCCTAGCACCTCATAACACAGATCGCTCTGTAGGAAACTACCGTTGGGAAAAGGGCGCGGAATGAAGAGAAGGCATTTCCTCTTTTGTAGGTTGCAGATCGCGTTTTTTCGCGTGAAACGATCTAAAAAGCCGTTACTTACAATGCCTTACGCGTCACCACGGGCGCTGTGGCCATAAGGCAACAGCGCTTCTGTTTTGACGCGCGCGGGCTTGGCGTTCGCCTGTCGCGACGAATCGCGTCGCTCCCTTCCGGCGTCCTGCCGCGCGCAGGGATCGGGAAACGGTCCCGGATCGTCCCTGGCCGGGAAAGAAAACGGGTCGTGAACCCGCTCAGAATGAAGGGCTGGATTTTGCCCGGCGCCCCAGCCTATAGCCAAGGCCATGAGGCTTGGAGGGGCGCGCGAGATGGCTGGAGAGGAGTTGCGGACGATTCTGTGTCGGTTGGAGACGGGAATGGTCCTCACCGTGCCGGACAGTTGGATCGACAAGACGATCCCCGGCTCGCATGTCACCCGCGCGCGCCTCGTCGCCGAAATCGCCCGGCAGTATTTTTGCACGCACTATCAGGATTTCGGCTCGCAGCGCTTCGAGAAGCAGGAAGTCGCGTTCACAGGGTGAGACACGGCGCGGTATCTGCGCGACGCACGCGATCATGGCTGCGGAGCCTGTCTTCGCTTTGATATCGGCCTAGGCTGGAGTTCGACGCCTCTCTTCCGCGTGCCCGATGAGCCGCGTGCCTCCGACTATTTTTGATTGCAACGGGGTTGGGTCGGCCTTCGCCCGTGGGGAGCGCTGGAAGTACGCCGCGAAGTCTGGTCGTATGGGCAGGCTTCGGCCTGGCCACATCCGTGCAAGACGTGGCCGGCGCGTGGTCATCCGGGAAACGCGTGGGTCTCTGGATGCTTGCCGGAGGGCAAGAGGGCATCGAAACGGCCCTAAGGCCGAGGACATGATGACATTGCCTTTCCGCCTGCCCACCAATGTCGTCGTCCTCATTCTCACCCTCATCCTGTTTTCACTCGCTGCCCTCTTCGTCGTCTCCCGTCCCGGCGGGTATCAGGGCTATGCGGAGGCCGATTTCATCTTTGTCGGGCCGGACGAGGCGGGCCGCATCATCGAGCTGAACGTGGATGAAGGCGACGTGGTGACCACGGGAATGCCGCTTTTCACCGTTGATGCGGACATTCAACAGGCGAACGTAAAGGCGGCGGAAGCGAGCCTGGGGCAGGCGCTTTCCCAGCTTGCCAATATCAAGGCGTCGACCCAGCGGCCCGAAGAAGTGGCCGTGCTGGAGGCCGGCGAGAGGCGGGCCGCCGCCGCGCTCGAACTTTCTCGCCTTGAACTGGAGCGCCAGAAGGATCTGCAGTCCAAGCAGGTTTCCTCCAAGGCGGCGCTGGACACGGCGCAGCAGACCTTCAACCAGAACGAAGCGTCGCTGGACGAAGTGCGCCGCAAGATCGAGGCGGCGAAGCTCGCCGGCCGCGACGAGGAAATCGCTGCCGCCGAAAAGGCTGTGGATGCGGCCCGCGCCTCCCTGGCGGTGGCGCAGGTGCGGCTGGACCGGCGACGCATGTCCGCACCCGTGAGCGGCACGTTGGAGACGGTGTATTTTCGCGTGGGCGAGCTGGTGCCGGCGGGCCGGCCCGTCGTGTCGATCCTGCCGCCCGATCTGATCAAGGTTCGGTTCTTCGTGCCGGAACCGTCCCTTCCGCACTTCCGCATGGGCCAGGCGGTGGCGGTGAGTTGCGATGGTTGTGCGGAGTCGATCGACGCCACGGTCAGCTACATCGCCAGCAGCGCCGAATACACGCCGCCGGTGATTTACAGTCTCGATGAGCGCTCCAAGCTGGTGTTCATGCTGGAAGCCAAGCCGCGGGACCCTTCCAAGCTGCGCCCCGGGCAGCCGGTCACGGTCGAGATCGCGCCATGAGCGCGCGGGCGGAGGGGGAGCAGGCGGAAGTGCCCCTGGCCGCGGAGGGCGACAACAACTACGCCATCGACGTGCAGGGCCTCAGCAAGAGTTTTGGCGGCCACCGCGTCGTGCACGATCTTTCGATGCGCGTCAGGCGCGGCCAGATCTATGGCTTTCTCGGGCCCAACGGTTCCGGCAAGACCACGACGATCCGCATGCTCTGCGGGCTGCTGACGCCGGATGAGGGGCAGGGCACCTGCCTCGGCATGGACATCCTCACCGAAGGCCGCCGGATCCGCCGCCATGTCGGCTATATGACGCAGAGATTCAGTCTCTATGCGGATCTCTCCGTGCGGGAGAACCTTGAATTCGTTGCCCGAATCTATGGCGTGCCCGATGCCGCGACGGCGGCGGAAGAGGCCATCGCCTCGCTCGGGCTGAAGGGGCGCGAGCGGCAACTGGCCGGGAGCCTGTCCGGCGGCTGGAAGCAGCGTCTCGCCCTTGGGGCGTGCATCCTGCCCCGGCCCCAATTGCTCTTGCTGGATGAGCCGACCGCCGGCGTCGATCCCAAGGCCCGGCGCGAGTTCTGGGCTCAGATTCACGATTTGGCAGCGGAAGGTGTCACGGTGCTCGTCTCCACCCATTACATGGATGAGGCCGAGCGCTGCCACGAGATCGCCTATATCGCCTATGGCGAATTGCTGGCGCAGGGCAGCGTGGAGCAGGTGGTCGCCGACTCCGCCCTCCACATGTGGCGTGTCACCGGTCCTGATCCTGCGGCGCTGGCCCGCGAACTGATGGCAGTGCCGGGTTTCGAGCTGGTCGCTCCGTTCGGCACGAGCGTGCATGTGGGCGGGCGCGACCGGGAGGCGCTGGAGCGCGCCATCGACGGTCTCAGTGGGCGGGACGATCTCGTCTGGCGCGCCGACAGTCCAAGCCTTGAGGATGTGTTCATCGACCTGATCAACCGCTCGAAGGACAAGGTCCGGTGAGAGGCGCGGCCGGTTCCCTGCGCCGCATGGGCGCGATGATGCGCAAGGAATTCATCCAGTTGCTGCGCGATCGCGTCTCCTTCGCCGCGATGGTGTCGATCCCTCTCCTGCAGCTGATCTTGTTCGGCTATGCCATCAATACCACTCCGCGCCATTTGCCGACCGCCGTGCTCGCCTATGAGCAGTCGGCGCTGACCCGCGCCATCCTCGCCGCGATCGAGAACACCCAGTATTTCGCCATCACCCACCATCCCTTGAACGAGGCGGAGGCCGAGCATTTGCTGCGCTCGGGGCAGGTGCTGTTCGTGGTGGAGATTCCCGCCGGCTTCGAGCGCGCGGTGCGGCGCGGAGAGAGCCCGGCGCTGCTCGTGTCGGCCGACGCGACCGATCCTGTCGCCTCGACAAGCGCACTCGCGGCCCTGGGGCGTCTCGTGGAAACCTCGGTCCGCCGCGAACGTTTCAACCTTGACGACGCGCCCGAGGGCAGCGGGCTGGAGGCCGCCCCGCCACCCTTCGAGTTCCGTACCCATCCCCGCTACAACCCTGCCGCCGTCACCCAGCTGAACATCGTTCCGGGCCTGCTCGGAACGATCCTCACCATGACCATGCTCATTTTCACCGCGCTCTCCGTGACGCGGGAGGTGGAGCGCGGCACGATGGAGACGCTGCTCGCGATGCCCATCCGGCCGGTGGAGATCATGGTGGGCAAGATCGCGCCCTATGTCATGGTCGGGGCGCTGCAGGCGGCGATGATCCTTGGCGCGGCGGTGGTGCTGTTCCAGGTGCCGGTCGTGGGCAATCTCGTCCTCCTCATCGTCCTGACCGGCCTGTTCATCCTCACCAACCTGGCGATTGGTTACACCTTCTCCACCCTGGCGCAGAACCAGCTGCAAGCGGTGCAGATGACCTTCATGTATTTCCTGCCCAACATCCTGCTGTCCGGCTTCATGTTTCCCTTCGCCGGCATGCCGACATGGGCGCAGTGGATCGCCGAGGCGCTGCCGCTGACCCATTATCTGCGCGTCGTGCGGGGCATTCTGCTGAAGGGGGCGACCTCCGCCGACCTGGCGCAGAGCATTCTGGGGCTGAGCGTGATCATGATCGTGGCGATGGTCATTGCCGTCACGCGCTTCCGGCAGACGCTGGACTGAGCGGTTGCGTGGCGGTCAGTGCGCGTGACCGTCGCCGAACGTGTCGCCCGCCCGCTCACGTGGAGGAAAGGTGGCGACAAGCGTGAACTGGTCGGCATTCTCGGTGCCGATCACGTCAAGGGGGCCCGAGCTCACCCATAAATGCGCCGCCAGCCGGCCTTCCCTGTCTTTCGCGACGCCATAATGAAGTGTCGTCGCCACGCCGCGCCGACGCAGCAGCACCCGCGCCGCGAGGCCCTGCTCCAGGCATAGAGCCCGGAACGGCACACGGCGCGCCACGGCGCGGACGGCCCAGCGGGTGCGGCCGATGATGTGCGCGCGTGTATCGTCGGCACGCGGTTTCGCCGGTTGTGCGGCCGCAAGACGAACCGCATGGCGGAAGGGCAGGGTGACAAGCGCCAGCCGGGCGAGGCTGATCACCAGCAGCGCTTCCGCCAGCAGCGCCCGGTCACGCCAACGCAGTCGCCGCCAGCGGGCAGCAAGCGTCGCTGGCTGGCGTGCGCTGCTCACGGGGCGATCTTCCGCCGTGAGACGGATGCGGCAGACCTTCTCGCAGTTGCGCCGCTCCGCACGGTCGGATGCCTCGATGCCCTTGGCTGCCGGCCCGGCGCCGACAGTATATCCAATGTCGACGCCGTCCTTTTATCAAGCCCGCGGCGACGGTTCGGCCTCACTGCCGGTCGAGAAGCTTGCGCTCGACGGTCTGCAGATGCGCGCGCATGCAGGCGGCTGCGGCGGCGATGTCACGCTGCTCGATGGCGTCGACGATCGCCTCATGCTCGGCGAAGCTGTGATGGTTGGGCAGGGGTTTCACCGGTTCGGTCCGCAGCCGACCCCACGTCACTGCGCGGCGTACCGCGTTCAGCGTGTCGAAAAGGCCGAGAAGCAGCGTGTTCTGCGACGCTTCGGCGATGGTGCGGTGCAGGCGCGTGTCCCAGGCCTCATACTGGCGCCAGGTTTCCGCCTGACGCGAGCGGGTCAGGCACATGCGCATTTCCGCGATGTCTTCCGGGGTCGCGGTGAAGGCGGCGGCGCGGCAGATCTCCGGTTCCATCACGATGCGCGCCCGCATCACCTCCGCCGGATTGCTGCGTCGCGCCAGGGCCGCGATGTCGGCGAAGGTGTCCAGCGGCCGGCTGCCCATGAAGGTGCCCTTGCCGACATGGCGCCAGAGCTGGCCTTCCGCCTCCAGCACGTCGAGCGCCTTGCGCAGTTCGGTCCGCGAGACTCCCAGCGCCGTCGACAATTCACGCTCGGGCGGCAGGCGGCCATCGTCCGGCAGCTCGATCTGGGCGAGATAGGCGCGTAGTTGCGTGACGATACCTTTTTCGAGGTGGGTGTCAGCGGCAGGATTAAGCATGGGAGTCGGATCAACCAAATTGCGAATTGGTTCATTCTATGGCGCCAACAAGTGGTGTGGTCAAGCCGATCCGGCCTTGACCGGTCATATCAGCCAATATAAACCAAAATGAAATTGGTATCCGACCTCGCGGGTCGGGTGAGTGGCGGATTGAACCGCTCGGCTCTCATGGGAGACTGGAAATGCTCAAGGAAATCACGAGAAAACTGCGCGATCTTTCCGGCGTGGCGGTCGCGGTCGGTATCGGCCTTGCCCTGTCCGCGCCCTCGCAGGCGGAGGCGAAGGTCCGCGTCGCCTATGGCGACATTGCCTCGGTCGAGAACCTGCACCTGCTCGCCGCCTTCGAGCTCGCCAAGGAGCGCGGCGTCGACATCGAGATGACCTATCTGAAGTCCGAGGACATCGCCGCCCAGGCGGTGGTGAGCGGGCAGGCGGATATCGGCGTCGGCGGTCCCTATGCGCTGATGCAGAAGGTGAAGGTGCCGGTGCGCATCTTCCTGCAGCTCTCCACCCTGCGCTTCTATCCCGCTGTGAACGCCGAGTTCTACAAGACGTGGAAGGACCTCAACGGCCAGGAAGTCGCGGTCCATTCGCGTGGCTCCGGCACCGAGGCCATCATGAAGCTGATGGAGGAGAAGCAGGGCATCAAGTTCTCCAAGATCAGCTATATCCCCGGGTCGGAAGTGCGCACCGGCGCGCTGCTGCAGGGCAATGTCAAGGCGACGATCGTGGATTCGGCCGGCCGCCGGCTGCTGCAGGAAAAGGCGCCGGGCAAGTTCATCATCCTGCCGCTCGACGGCATCAACGCCACGGATGAGGCGCTGTTCGCCCGCCAGGATTTCCTCGACAAGAATCCCAAGGACGTGGACGTTATCGTCGAGTCGGTGCTGACCACCTGGCGCGAAGTGACCAAGAACCCGGCGGTCGTCGCCGAGTGGCGCGCCAAGTACAAGCTGCTGCCGGATCTCCCGGCCGATCAGGTGGCGGAAATC
The DNA here is from genome assembly GCF_030813495.1 of Ancylobacter polymorphus. Classification (GTDB taxonomy): domain Bacteria; phylum Pseudomonadota; class Alphaproteobacteria; order Rhizobiales; family Xanthobacteraceae; genus Ancylobacter; species Ancylobacter polymorphus. The sequence goes on from NZ_JAUSUI010000003.1 coordinate 370,734, forward strand.
ACCCCCTACTTCACCGAGCTCGCCGAGGGTAAGGCGTTCCCGCTCAATGGCGGCGGCGAGGCGGCGGCCAAGGACGATTTTGCCTTCTACACGCTCTCGGGCCAGCTTCAGGGCGACCCCAAGACCCTGAAGGTCGAGGATTTCTGGGCGCTCGAGCCGCTGAACCGCGCGCTCGCCAAGGTCGGCACGAACTGAGGCCGGCGGGATGACCTATCCGGTCCAGGCGAACGGCTCCTCGCGAGCCGTTCCCCCCTCCGAAGCTTCCTTCTTCTGGAGGAAGCTCTCGGAGCACCGCACCGCTCTCTGGCGCCTGGCGTCGGTCGGGCTTTTCTTCCTCATCTGGGAAATCGCCGGGCGTATCCCGATCAGCTTCGCCTTCCCGACCTTTCTGGAGACGCTGAACGCCTTCGTGACGATGACGCTCGACGGCTCCTTCGTGGCGGCCTATGCCGAGACGTTGCAGCCGCTGGTGATCGGCATTGCCGTTTCCGCCGTCATCGGCATCGCTCTCGGCATCGTCATGGGCCTATCGCGCTTCGCGGAATGGCTGGTGGCGCCGGTGTTCATCGTGCTTCAGGCCGCGCCGATGGCGGCGCTGATCCCGCTGATCACCTTCGTCTACGGCATCGGCCTGGTGTCGAAGACGCTGGCGGTGATCATGCTGGCTTTGCCGGTGATCGTGCTCAATGGCTACAAGGCGGTGCGCAACGCCAACCCCTCGCTGGTCGCCATGTGCTACTCATTCCAGGGCAATCTGTGGCAGCGCATCACCAAGATCATCATCCCCGATGCCAGCCCGGTGATCTTCGCCGGTCTGCGCCTCGGCCTCGCCGCCGGCTTTATCGGCGTGATCCTGGCCGAGCTTCTCATCACCCCGACGGGGATCGGCGACCTCATCACCTATCACCGCTCGGTGGCCAACTATGCCGAGATGTATGCGGCCGTGGTCTCCATCATCCTTGTGTCCACCCTGACGCTCGCCGCGCTTGAGGCTTTCGAGCTTCGCGTGCTGCGTCCCGAGAAGAAGAGGTCTTGACCATGCGCAACATCACCGCCCAGGCGGCGAGCGCTGCCTCCCGTCCCGCCGGTTCGGATGTCGCGGTCGAGGTGCGCGGCGTCTGCAAGATGTACAATGAGGTGGAGGCCCTGCGCGGCATCGATCTCGACTTTCCCTCGGGCAAGCTGACCACGCTGCTCGGGCCGTCGGGCTGCGGAAAAACCACGCTGCTCAAGATCATCGCCGGCCTGATCCCCGCCACGTCGGGCGAAATCCGCGTGAACGGCAAGACCGTCACCGGCCCGGGCCCGGAACGTGCCTTCGTGTTCCAGGACTTCGCGCTGATGCCGTGGGCCACGGTGATGCGCAACGTCGCCTTCGGCCTTGAACTCAAGGGCATGGGCAAGGATGAGCGCCAGGCGATTGCCGCCAAGTACATCGCCGAAGTGGGGCTTGCAGGATTTGAGAACAAATACCCGCACGAACTGTCCGGCGGCATGCGCCAGCGCGTCGGCCTTGCCCGCGCCTTCGCGGTGAACGCCGATGTACTGCTGCTCGACGAACCGTTCTCGGCGGTGGACGAACAGAACCGGCGCAAGTTCCAGGAAGATTTGCTGGAACTCGTCGAGAAGGAGAAGAAGACCTTCATCTTCGTCACGCACTCGATCGAAGAGGCGGTCTATTGCTCGGACCGCATCGTCATTCTCTCGCGGCGCCCCGGCCGGATCGCGCAGATCATCGAGCCGGAGATCGACCGTTCCGCAACGCCGGACGCCATCCGCCGTGACCAGGGCTACCTCGATACGGTCGAGGAAATCTGGCAGGGCCTGAAGCGCTACGTCGATTAGGGGAGGGCGCGATGACCTTGTTTGGATTTCGCGTGCCCATGATGGCGTCGCTGCTGGTGTGGTGCGTCATCTGGGAGATCGTCGGGCGTTCCGGGGCGATGTTCCTCATTCCCCCGCTTTCCGACGTGCTGGTGGCCGCCGTGGCGCTGGTGCAGACGGGAACCTGGCAGGCGGCGGCGCTCACCACGCTGAACAGCTTCTTGCTCGGCATGTTCTTCGCCATCGTCGTCGGCATTGCCATCGGCGTGCTGATGGGGCGTTCGGCCACGGCCGACAACCTTCTGGGGATCTGGGTCAATATCTTCGTCTCCGCCCCGCTCTCGGCGCTCGTGCCGGTGCTGATGATCCTGTTCGGCATGGGCGAGACCACGGTCGTGGTGACGGTGTTCCTCTTCGCGGTGTGGATCATCGTGCTCGACACGCGCGCCGGCATTCAGAGCGTGCCCAATTCGCTGCTGGAAATGGGCCGCAGCTACGGCGCCTCCCGCTTCGCGCTCTACAGCAAGATCATCCTGCTGGCGGCGCTGCCGGAAATCCTTGCCGGCATCCGCCTCGGCGTGGTGCGCGGCGTCAAGGGTGTGGTGATCGGCCAGCTGCTGGTGGCGATCATCGGCTATGGCGAATTGTTCGAGCTCTATTCGCGCAATTTCGACATGGAGAATTTCTGGGCCCTCACCATCATCCTCTTCGCGGCGGCGATGGGATTGTCGGCCCTGATCGAGAACATTGAAAAACGCGTCGACTATTACGCAGGAGTACGCTGATGAACGCGCCTATCGACACTTCCACCTATGTGATTACGCCTCCTGGCATTCCGACGCTGCCCGTCGAAGGCTCGGACAAGCTGTTCCCGATCCACCGCATCTACTGTGTCGGCCGCAACTACGCCGAGCACGCGATCGAGATGGGGCATGATCCCAACAAGGAGCCGCCCTTCTTCTTCCAGAAGAATCCCGACAACGTCATCACCGACGGCACCTTCCCCTATCCCGACAAGTCCAGCGATGTGCATTACGAGCTGGAAATGCTGGTCGCCATCGGCAAGGGCGGGGTGAACATCCCGGTCGAGTCCGCCCTCGATCACGTCTGGGGCTATGGCGTCGGCCTCGACATGACCCGCCGCGACCTTCAGGGCGAGGCCAAGAAGCTCGGCCGTCCGTGGGAAGTGGGCAAGGCCTTCGAGGCCTCCGCCCCGTGCTCGGCGCTGGTGCCGGCCTCCGCCATCGGCCATCCCGCCGCCGGCAAGGTGTGGCTCAACGTCAACGGTACCCAGCGCCAGGTCGGCGACCTCAACCAGATGATCTGGAAGGTGCCGGAGATGATCTCCTACCTCTCCGGCCTGTTCGAACTGCGGCCCGGCGACGTCATCATGTCCGGTACCCCGGCGGGTGTCGGCGCCATTGTGCGCGGCGATGTGATGGAAGGCGGCGTCGACGGCGTCGGCACGCTCACCGTCAAGGTCGTCTGAACCGCTTCAGGCCGGCACCCGATCCCGAACATCGGGTGCTGCCGACGCGTGGATGAACGGGACGCAGCGCGATCGCTGCGTCCCGTTTTCGTTTGCCTTTTCAGGTGGTGGGCCGAAGCCGAGGCCCGTGCCGGTCAAGGCCGGCGCGGCGGCTTGCTCTTGCCGGGCTTGGTATAGGGTTTCTTGCCCTCTGTGCCCTTGTCGAAGCGCGGCTTGCCTTCCGGCTTCTTGCCGTCAAAACGTCCCGGCTTCTTGCCTTCAAATGTCTTCGGGCGTTCGGGGCGTGCCGAACGCTCCCTGTCGGCGTCCGTCAGCGGGCTCCATTCACGCTTCTCCGCCCCGCCCTTGCGATGAGCGGTCTTGATGCGCTCGGGCCTGTCCCCCGGCATCGCCTCGTGCCGCGGCCGACCATCGGCCGCGGCTTCGTGCGAGCGCTCATGGCGTGGCGCCGGCGCGCGCGGAGGCTTGGTGTCGACAGGCGCCTCATAGCGAGGCTTGTCGTGGGCGGACCTGTCATCGGCAGGTTTTTGCCGTTCCGGTCGTGCGCGTTCGGGACGTGTACGTTCGGGACGGTCCGTCCGCTCGCGCATCGGCCGCTCGCGGGGCGTGCGGACAAAGCGACCTTCCGGCGGGCCACCGGGCATAGGCTCGATCACCACGTCGCCGCCCTCGATCCGGCGCGCCGCCTTGGCGAAGCGGTCTGCGGCGGCGAGGCTCACCTCGAAAGCGGTTTCCTCGTCGAGAATGCGGATGACCCCGATGTCCTTGCGGGTGACATTGCCGCGCCGGCAGATCAGCGGCAGCAGCCATTTGGGATCGGCATTGCTGCGGCGCCCGACATTGAGCCGGAACCAGGCGCTGCCGCCGCCCGAGGGACCACCAAATTCGCGGTCGGCCGCGCGGTCGCGCACGGCACGCGGCTCGCCGGGGTCGGCCACTTCCTCGGGGGCCGGCAGGCCGGCGCGATAGAGCCGCACCAGTGCGGCGGCCAGATGCTCGGGCGTATGGGCGGCGAGCAAAGTGCGCCCGGCGGCGAGGTCTTCCTCGTTCGGCTCCTCCGTGAGCAGCGCATCGCCCAGCATGCGCTCATGATCGAGGGCGCGGATTTCTTCTGCCGTCGGCGGGCCGGACCAGACCGGCGCGATGCCGAGCCCGCGCATCAGCTCCTCGGTCCGCCGGCGCCGGAAGGGCGGCACCAGCAAGACGCTCACGCCCTTGCGTCCGGCGCGCCCGGTGCGCCCGCTGCGATGCTGGAGGCTTTCGGCATCATTGGGCAGTTCGGCATGGACGACGAGGCCGAGATTGGGCAGGTCGATGCCGCGCGCGGCAACATCCGTGGCGACGCAGACTTTCGCCCGCCCGTCACGCAGCGCCTGAAGCGCATGGTTGCGCTCGTTCTGGCTCAATTCGCCGGAGAGCGCGACGGCGGAAAACTGCCGCTCCTGCAGCATGGCATGCAGCCGCCGCACCGCCTCGCGCGTGTTGCAGAACACGATGGCGGAGGGTGTGTCGTAGAAGCGCAGCACATTGACCACGGCGTGGTCGATCTCGGTCGGCGCCACACGGATGGTGCGGTATTCGATATCGGCGTGCCCACCTTCGGCGCTCGCCACCTCGATGCGCAGCGCATCGTTCTGGTAGCGCTTGGCCAGCGTGGTGATGCCGCGCGGCATGGTGGCGGAGAAAAGCAGGCTGCGCCGTTCCGGCGGGGTGGCGTCGAGGATGAATTCGAGATCCTCGCGAAAGCCGAGATCGAGCATCTCATCGGCTTCGTCGAGCACCGCGACTTTCAGCGCGGAGAGATCAAGCCGGCCGCGTTCCAGATGGTCGCGCAGCCGCCCCGGCGTGCCGACGACGATGTGGGCGCCCTGGTTCAGCAGGCGCTGTTCCTGCCGGGGGTCCATGCCACCGACGCAGGAGACGATGCGGGCGCCGGTCGCGGCATAGAGCCAGCCGAATTCCCGCTGTACCTGAAGCGCCAATTCACGCGTCGGCGCCACCACCAGCGCCAGCGGAGCCGCGGCGGGGGCAAAATGCTCCTCGGCGGCAAGCAGCGTCTCGGCCATGGCGAGCCCATAGGCGACGGTCTTGCCCGATCCGGTCTGCGCCGACACCAGCAGGTCGCGGGTTGCGGCCTCCGGCGCAAGCACGGCGCGCTGCACGGGCGTTGCGCTGGTGTATTCCCGCTCGGCAAGCGCACGGGCGAGCGCCGGGTTGGTCGTCATGAATGTCACGGCAGGTCCGCCTATATCGCAGGTCGTCGGGCGCGCAAGCGCCATCCGAGAAGATCTCTAGGCTTCTCCTTAATCGTGCCGGCGCCACCGCGCTACTGTCACCAGCGCATTCCGGGGTCCAGCCGGGCGCGGAGCCCCGCCAATAGGTTTGCTGGGGAGCATCAGCCCGGCCATCGGCGCCGTCACGCGGCTTTCACACAAGGTGATGACGTTGCATCTTACCATTGCTTGATGTCGCAGGGATACCGATGCCTCCTAAGCCCTTACAGACCAGTCACGAACCTGACATCGGCAGGACCGTTCAACACTATATCGATGAGCGGCCGAGTTGGCCGGACGGAACATTGGTGCCGGTCACCCCAATGACGGCCATGCAGTGGCGCATCTGGGGTCTCGCCGCAGCCGGCAAGTTCTTCGAGGGACTGGTCGTCTTCATGACCGGCGTCGCGATGCCGCTGATCGCCAGCGAATTCGGTCTCGACGCTGTCGAGCACGGTGCCGTGGGCGCTGCCTCGCTGGCCGGCATCCTGGTGGGTGCGCTGCTGCTCGGCGGTCTTGCCGATCAGTTCGGCCGCAAGCTCATGTTCATTGCCGAGATGGTACTGTTCATCATCTTCCTGGTGCTGCTGTCGGTGGCGCCCAGCTATTCCTGGCTGGTCGTCTTCCTGTTCGGCATCGGTCTGGCGCTCGGCTGCGACTACCCTACGGCGCATCTCATCATTTCCGAGAGCATTCCGAGCAGCGCCCGGGGGCGCCTCGTGCTTGGCGCCTTCGCTTTCCAGGCGGTCGGTGCTCTGGTCGGCACCGGCGTCGGTTATGTGGTCCTTACGCTGGATCCCGACGTCACCGCGTGGCGGTGGATGTACGCAGCCGCGATCATGCCGGCGACGATTGTGCTGGCCGGTCGCTTCTTCGTCACCGAGAGCGCGCCCTGGCTGTTCGCCCGGGGGCGCAAGCATGAGGCTGAGCGTGAGACCGCCCGCCTGCTGCATCGCAAGCCCGCCTATCCCAAGAAGGTCGTGCTCTCGGCCTCCATCAAGGCCGAGACGGAGAGCAGCGGCTGGATGGCGTTGTTCAACCGGCGGAATCGGCGCGCCACCATTCTCGCGGCGGTGCCGTGGTTTCTGCAGGACCTGTCGACGTATGGCATCGGCATCTTCACGCCCACCATACTCGCCGCGGCGCTGGGGCATGACAGCGCCAATGCCCGCAACGTCGCTGAGATCATCCAGAACGACATCTCCGCCGCCCAGGGCGCGGCCATGATCGACGTGCTGCTCATCGTCGGCATCCTCTTTGCGGTAGCGCTCGCCGACAGGGTTGGCCGTGTTCCGCTGCAGATACTCGGCTTTATCGGCTGCGCGGCCGGTCTGCTGATCGCGTCCTTCTCCGCCTATTACGAGGGCACCTTCGCGACGGCCCTCATCTTCGTCGGTTTCATGATGTTCAACTTCATGACCAATCTCGGTCCGAATGCGCAGACCTACCTTCTCGCCGGCGAGGTGTTTCCGACCGCCATTCGCGGCAAGGGCGCTGGCTTCGCCGCCGCCTTTGCCAAGATCGGTGCCGTTCTCACCGCCTTCGGCTTTCCCATCCTCCTGGCCACCATCGGCCAGCAGGCGCTGCTCTATGGGCTGGTGGCGATGTCGCTGCTCGGCGCGGCAGTCACATGGTGGTTCCGCATCGAAACCACGGGCGTCAGTCTCGATGACGTGGGAGGGCGCAAGCACCCGGCCGAGAAAGCGCGGGTGCCGGACAGCGCCATCGCTGAAATCTGACCCAAAGCTGCAACTCCCGAATGGGGGGTGCCGTCCTCAACGCCGAATTGTCGCAAAGGGTTGGAACTGATACTTCAAAGCGACCTCCGATGATTGGACCTGTTGCTGCCGATCACGGATGCGGCAAGGAAAATGAGGGTGGCGACCGATCCAGCGCATTCGGTGCCTGCCGCTGTGGGGGCCGATAGCGGCTCACCAGCGGCCATCGGTCCCGTCGCCATGATGGGTCACAGGGGCTATCACCCCGCCAAGATGCGTCCCGTGCGCCTGCGGGCCTTGCTGGCCGAGTCGGCGCTTCAGAGCGTGGATCTCTGCTTCCTGAACAGCTCCGATTGCGAGCCCGTCACCGGAATGGTGCGCGCCTGGAGATGGAGTGCGGAGGGGTGGCGCCAAAGCTCCCATCCTCTGCCTCCCGTGGTCGTCATCCTCAATGAACCCGCAACGCGGCAAGAGGCCGAGGTGGAACGATGGGTGCGCGCCTCCTCGACGGCCCTCGGTACCCTGAGACGCGATAAGCTTGGCAATGCGGAGCTTCTGGTCGGCACGCCATGGGAGAGGCATGTCATCCCATCCGAATTGCTCGGTGCCGACCGCCTCCAATGGCAATTGGCCGCGTGGCTGGCGGGCGGTGGGATCGTGGTCAAGCCGAATGACGGCATGCGCGGCATCGGCGTGCAGTTCGTCATTCCCGCCGGGAGTGGTCGATGGGAGATGATCCAGGGCGACCGTCGTCACGTGGTGAACACCGATGAGGCCATTGCGCGGGTGAGCGCGGCGATAGGCGCGCGCATGGGTTATCGAGACTATGTCGTTCAACGTTACATCGACACGCGCGATGGCAGCGGCCGGCCAGGAACGCTGCGCTCGGAAGTGATGCGTATGCCGGGCGGCGCGTGGGGCTCGGTGCGCATCACAGGCCGCATTTCGCCGCCGGGCAAGGTGGTATCGACCATTTCGCAAGGGGGCTCGTTGATGCCGGTCGAGAGTTATCTCGGCGGGCGCGGCGAGCCCGATATCGGCGGGCGGATACGCCAGATCGAGGCACTCTCGCTCGCACTTGCCGAACGGCTGACGGAAAGTGACACGGCGCACCATTTCGAATGGGCCTTCGACCTCGCATTGGATCAGGACCGCCAGCTCTGGTTCCTGGAGGCGAATGCCCGTCCGCTCAACTTCGGCGGGGAGTTTGAGCGCGCCACCTGGCTCATCGCCTATCTCAAATCCTTTGTCCCGGTCGGCTCGGGCTCGGCGCCGGCGGGCCCATGATCCTCCGCGCGTTAGCAGGTGTTTGGCGTCTCTTCTGTGCGCTTAGGTGTCTGGGGGCTTGAAGAGGCTGCGCGGCGCCCTTAATGTGCCGCCGGCCTGAGCGGGCGTAGTTCAATGGTAGAACGGCAGCTTCCCAAGCTGCATACGAGGGTTCGATTCCCTTCGCCCGCTCCAATTCCCCTCCGGCTGCGACTGCTGTTGGTGGGACATCTCGTATTTTCAGCCATTTTGAAGGCGCTCACCGAGTGTCGGTGACAGCCCTTGTTTGCCCGTGGACCTACGGACAAGGCCGGCGCCGGGGCTCGGGAGCTCCCCAAGGGAAGGGGGCACCAAATGGTGCCTGTCACTCCCGGCAAGCATCTCGATGGCTTGCGGGACGCGGCGTGATCCACGCGCATGATGGCCCGCTGTGGAGGCAGCGTGAGGGGCGCCAAATCGGGCGGCATCGGCTGCTGCCGTCTATGTCCGCCCGGCTCCGAGCCGATAGGATGGGGCGGCCGGCGAGTCGGGCGGCTTTGAAAGCGGAGAATGCGCGTGAGCGGGGATGCCCTGGTCTTCTACAGCGCGGTGGATGATGGACAGGCGTGGCAGGCGGCGCTCAACGCTGAACTCCCCGAGCTTGATGTGCGGATCGACCCGGATGTCGGCGATCCCGCCGACATTCGCTACGCGCTGGTGTGGACGCCTCCCGCCGGCTTCTTTGCGCGCTTTCCCAATCTGCAGCTGGTGGTCAATCTGGGAGCCGGTGTCGACTCATTGATGCGGCGGGAGGATCTGCTGCCGGTGAAATTCGCCCGTCTCAATGATCCCGGTATGGAGGCGATGATGGCGAGCTACGTCATCTTCGCGGTGACGCGCTATGCCCGCGACATACCGGTGTTCGAACGCGCCAAGCGGCGCGGCGAATGGGACTATGTACATCCCCGTCCGCTGTACGAGATCAAGGTCGGTGTGCTGGGGCTCGGCGAGCTCGGCGCGGCTTCGGCCAAGGCGCTGGCGGGCATGGGCTACACGGTGTCCGGCTGGTCGCGTAGCCCGAAGGACATTGCCGGCGTCACCGCCTTCACCGGCCGCGAGGGGCTGGAACATGTGCTCGGTGAAAGCGAGATCGTGGTCTGTCTGGTGCCGCTGACGCCGGAGACGCATCACCTGCTCGGCGCCGCCGAACTCGCCCTCATGCCGCGGGGGGCAAAGCTCGTGAATGTGTCGCGCGGGCCGCTGGTGGATGAGGTGGCGCTTGTCGAGGCGCTGCGCTCGGGTCATCTCGCGGAGGCGACGCTTGACGTATTCGAGACCGAGCCGCTGCCGAAGGGCCACCCCCTGTGGACCCTCGACAATGTGCTGATCACGCCCCATGTGGCGAGCATCACCGTGCCGGCCCTGGCGGCGCGGGATGTGGCGGAGAGCATTCGCCGGGTGCGCCAGGGCTTGCCGCCCTTGCACGAGGTGGATCCTCGGCGGGGTTATTGAGGCACTGAACCGCGGGCGCGCCGGCGTCGCTCGTGCTAGACTGTGCTGGGGGTATGAGCACGATGGCGACACCAATGGCACACATCGCGGCTTCGCGGAGCAGGGTCTTGGCCTGGGGTGCGGGGATTGCCGGGGTCCTCGCCGTCGCTGCGGCGATCGGCCTGTGGGCGCGCCACGGTGCGGTCGTTTTCTTCGAGATGCTGACGGCCGGTCTCGCATACTGTTTCTAGAGCCGTTCCGGCGAATTCACATTCACCGGAACGGCCCTAACTCTCTGATTATACGCAATTCCTATCGCAAAACCGCTATGCGCTTTTGCGGGAATTGCTCTAGGCCTTTGAAGAGTGATCCGTGGCGCGCGCCGGTCGGCGGCGCCGAGCCTTGCTGTGGTGCCATGTCGAACCGTCGTGTCGTTCTGCTCCTCGCCGCCTTCGTCGTCGGTGCCGTGGCCATCGTCGCGAGCGCCCTCGCTCTGCTGCCGTCCGGCCGGGGCACTGTATCGAACGAGGTGGCGATCGGCGGTCCTTTTCAGCTCGTGGACCAGAACGGCAATGCGGTGACGCAGGACAGCTATCGCGGCAGGCCGACACTGGTGTTTTTCGGCTTCACCCACTGCCCGGACATCTGTCCGACCGCGCTGTTCGAGATGTCGCAACTGTTCGAGGCTCTGGGGCCGGATGCGCGCAAGGCCACGGGGTTGTTCATCACCGTCGATCCCGAACGGGATACGCCTGAGGTGATGAAGGCCTATCTCGGCAGCTTCCATCCGAGCATTCAGGGATTGAGCGGCACGCCGGAGCAGATCGCCGCCGTCACCCGCGCCTACCGTGCCTACGCCAAGAAGGTGCCGACCCAGGGAGGTGATTACACGATGGACCATACGGCCATCGTCTATCTCATGGACAAGAACGGCCGGTTCGTTGCCCCGTTCAACCTGAAGCGCTCGCCCGAAGATGCCGCTGCCGAATTGCGCCGCTATTTCTGAGCCGCAACGTCGGCCGCCATCCCTGCCGCCGGCGTGATGTGCGCGCCAGCCCGTGTTCGGTCTTCTCCCAGTGCGACGGGGCGATGACGAGCGCGATAAGGGCCCGCCACGCCGCCGCCGACATCATCAGCCAGTACACCGGCATGCTCAGCGCCACGCTGACCATGCCGGGAATCCGTCGCCGCTGCATGCCCAGCAGGGTCGAAAGCACGGTGCCGAGACATCCCGCCACCAGCACGCAGAACCAAACCCCGTCGAGCAGTGTCGACGTAAACGACAGCTCATGGATGGGCTCCAGAAACAGCCCCAGCAGCACTGAAGCGAACAGCACGGGATGAAGCAGCGCGGCCGCCGTGCCGCTGCCGAGAAGGAACAGGAGGGTCAGCGTTTCCGCCCATCCGGCCTCGCGCGCCATGCGCAGGGGCTGGCGTATGTGCACCAGCAGCGTCTGCATCCATCCCTTGTACCAGCGTGTGCGCTGGCGCATCCACGCACCGAACCGCTGGGGCGCTTCCTCATCCGTGGCGGAGGCGATGACGTCCGTTCCCCAGCCGGCCCGCGCCAGGCGCACGCCCAGATCGGCATCTTCCGTGACATTGAAGGGATCCCAACCGTTCACGTCGTCAAGCGCAGCTCGGCGGAAGTGATTGGACGTGCCTCCGAGCGGCAGCGGCAACCGGCAGAGGCCGAGCATCGGCAGCACCACATCGAAATAGCCGGCATATTCGGCGGCGAACTGCCGGGAAATCCACCCATCGGCGAGATTGTCGATGACAAGGCGGGCCTGAACGCAGCCAATACGTTCATTCCCGCGTGCATTGAGCCTGCCGCAAACGTGCCGAAGCTGCAGCGGATCGGGCACATCCTCGGCATCGTAGACGCCGATCACTGTGCCGCGCGCGAAGGGCAGGGCGGCGTTGAGCGCCTTCGGCTTGGTACGGGGCCCGACCGGGGGAGCGACGATGACCTCGAAGCCGGGGCGGCGGGCATGGAGCGCGAGCGCGGTTGCCGTTGCCTCATCATCGGGTTCGATGACCAAGAGGATCTGGAGTTTTTCGCGGGGGTAGTCGATCCCGTCCAACGCGTCGACCAGCTGGGGCACGACCCTCGCCTCGCGGTAGAGCGGAACGATCAGGCTGTAGCCCGGCAAGGACTTGTCGTCCCTTGCCGGGCGGGGAGGCCTCTGAGGCGGTATCGTGCAGGCCGCCAGCTTCAGTGTCGCGCTACCTATGAGCATGAGAGCGACCAGGCCAGGCGGTATCCAGGCGCCGATGAAGGAGGTGGCGGTCGTGGTGAGGAAGAGGGCGGCGAGAAGGCAGGCGATCAGGCCGAACAGATAGCGGGACGCATGGAGCGTTCCTGCCGACTGATGGGGCTGCTTATCGCGCAGCCGATAGGTGGCGAGGTTGCCGAGTTGCCGCCCGAAGCGCGCATGAACGAAGCGCGACAGCCGCTCCGGCGTCGTCAGGCTCACCCGTCCACGAAGCTGCGGGCGCTCCGCCAGCGCCGCCGCAAGCCGTCGCAGCCGCGCCCCGCGCGCCGCGGCGACGAGCCGTCCATCCGTCGTTCGCATGACGCCGCTGCGCAGCATGGAGCAGACATCGGTCGCGGCCAGCCTTGGCAAGGCCTTGAACACCGCTGGGTCGAGCGGCTCGAAGTCGATCCCGAGATCCAGCGCCGCGGCCTGAGCCAGCGTGTCCGGCGAGGCATGGCCCGTGGCGAGCAACGTCTCGTCGAGCCCGGTTCCCAGCCGCAGGGCCCGGCGCCGGGCGTAATGCAGCACGGCCGGGTCGAGCCCTTGCGCGATCCCACGCATCTCGATGGGGATGCCGGGAGCGTCCAGCGGTTCCAGCGGGCCCCATGAGCGCCAATGCGCCAATTGCGTCATCGCGCGGCCCCTCGCCTAGTGCACACCAAGACGGTAGAACATCGAAGGCGCGGCATCCGCCTGGTCCAGCGTGAGGAAAGTGTGCGGTATTTTTATCCGGCAGTTAAGTCCTGTTTGATGACGGTGCTTACCGGGGCGGCTGTTCTTGCGCTGGGATTGCATGGCGGTGTGGTGTGGGCGCAACAGGGGCCGACCACAGCCGCGGCCGCCAGCGCGCCGGAGGCGGTGATGGTTCCGGGCTTCTGGGACCCGAAACGGCGGCCGGAGCGACCGGATGTCACCCGACTGCCGGTCCAGATACGTTTTGTCACCACCGAGGACTACCCGCCCTTCAGCTTCCGCGGCGAGGACGGGCGCCCGACCGGGTTCAATGTCGACATCGCCCGTGCGATCTGCACCGAGCTTGCCATTCGCTGTACGCTGGAAATCCTGCCCTTCGAGCAACTCGTCGAGGCGCTGGAAAGCGGCAAGGCGGATGCCGCCATCGCGGGAATCGCTATCTCCGCCGCCAGCCGCGAGCGTACCGATTTCTCCGACCGCTACTTCCGCTCGCCCGCCCGCTTCGTCGCTCGTCGCGGCGATCCGGCGCAGAAGGTGACGCCGGACGCGCTCGCCTCCAAATCGGTCGGCGTAGTCGCCGACACCGCGCACGAGGCCTATCTGCGCGACTTCTTCAACGAGATCGCCATCCGCCGCTTTCCCGATGCGGAAGCGGCGCGTGCCGCCTTGCAGAAGGGCGACATCGACCTGCTCTTTGGCGATGGCGTGCAACTCGCCCTGTGGCTCAACGGCACGGCCTCCGCCGGCTGCTGCGTCTTCGTCGGCGGCCCCTTTACCGAGAGCCTTTATTTCGGCGAGGGGATGGGCATCGCGGTCAAGCGTGGCAATGACCCGCTGCGTCAGTCGCTGAACTATGCGCTGGCCCAGCTCTGGGAGGAGGGGGTGTATACCGACCTCTATCTGCGCTGGTTCCCGATCAGCGTTTATTGACGCGGACCGCCGCACTACCTAGAGCATGCGCCGAGGCGGCGCGGCCGCCTTTGACGTTTCGATGAAGCCAAGCCCAGGAGGGCCTATCATGACGGCGACCGCTCCGGTCGAAGATTTTGCAGTCGAACTGCGCACGCTGGCGGAGACCGCCGGCGCCTGGCCGTTCGAGGAAGCCCGCAAGATCGTCGAGCGTCTGAAGCGGAAACCCAAAGACGAGGTTCTGTTCGAGACCGGCTACGGCCCGTCCGGCCTGCCGCATATCGGCACCTTCGGCGAGGTGGCGCGCACCACCATGGTGCGTCACGCCTTCCACGTACTGACCGAGGGCAAGATTCCGACGCGTCTGCTCTGCTTCTCCGACGACATGGACGGCATGCGCAAGATTCCGGAAAACGTGCCGGATCCGGCGGCGCTTAAGCCTTATCTGCAGATGCCGCTGACCAAGGTGCCGAATCCGTTCGGTGGCGGCTATGAGAGCTTCGGCCACCACAATAACGCGATGCTCCGCCGGTTCCTCGACACGTTCGGCTTCGACTACGAGTTCGCCAGCGCCACGGATTACTACTTCTCCGGCAAGCTCGACGCCGTGCTGCTGAAGGCGGCGGAGAAGTACGAGGCCATCATGGAAGTGATGCTGCCGACGCTGGGTGAGGAGCGGCAGGCAACCTATTCGCCCTTCCTGCCGATTTCGCCGGTTTCCGGCCGCGTGCTCTACGTGCCGCTGAAGGCTGTCGACGCCAAGGCCGGCACCATCACCTTCACCGATGAGGACGGGGTGGACAAGACTCTTCCCGTGACCGGCGGCCATGTGAAGCTGCAATGGAAGCCGGATTTCGGTGCCCGCTGGGCGGCGCTCGATGTCGATTTCGAGATGTTCGGCAAGGACCACCAGACCAACGCACCGATCTATGACCGGATCAGCGAAATCCTCGGTGGCATCGCGCCCGAGCATTTCGTCTATGAGCTGTTCCTCGACGAGAACGGCCAGAAGATCTCGAAGTCGAAGGGCAACGGCCTGACCATCGACGAATGGCTGACCTATGCGAGCCCGGAGAGCCTGGCGCTGTATATGTTCCAGTCGCCGCGTTCGGCCAAGAAGCTGCATTTCGACGTGATCCCCAAGGCGGTCGATGAGTATTTCAGCTTCCTCGCCCGCTACCCGACCCAGGACTGGAAGAACCGGCTCGGCAATCCTGTGTGGCACATCCATTCCGGCAACCCGCCGGTGGAGGAGTTGCCGCTGAGCTTCGGCCTGATGCTCAAGCTCGCCTCGGCCTCCAACGCCGAGGACAAGGGCGTGCTCTGGCGCTTCATTGAACGCTACGCGCCCGGCACGTCGCCGGAAACCCACCCGACCGTCGACCAGCTGGCCGGCTATGCGGTGCGCTACTTCATCGACCGGGTGAAGCCGCACCGGAGCTATCGCCTGCCCGACGAGGTCGAGGCGCAGGCTCTGGCACGGCTCGACGCGGCGCTGGCGGAGGTGGATGGCGACGATCGCGACGCGATCCAGAACGCCGTGCTCGATGTCGGCCGGGCCGAACCGCGCTATCAGGACCACAAGCGCAAAAGCCCTTCCGGCGGGCCGGGCGTGACCTTTGCGTGGTTCAGTGCGCTCTACGAGCTTCTGCTCGGCGAGAAGGAAGGACCGCGTTTCGGTGGCTTCGTCGCCGCCTACGGCATTCCCGAAACCCGCGCCCTGATCGCGCGGGCGCTTTCCGGTGAACTCGCCAAGGCGTAGCGAAAGCAGTGTGGCGGCGAAGAGGAGGCGCACGCGCGAGCGGCGCCCCTCACGCTAGAGCGTTTCCGGTGAAACCACATTGACCGGAAGCGCTCCCACTCTCTGATTAGACGCAATGCCTCGCGCAAAACCGCTATGTACTTCTGCGGGAATTGCTCGTGGGGGGACGAATGCCGAGACGGCGCAAGGGGCAGATCGATCTGCGGGTGGATGACCCGCAGCAACTGCTCGACATGCTCGACCCGTTTCCCTTTCGCGAGCGCGGCCTTGACGGGGAGGTCGACGATTATGTGCGCGAGCACGCCCTTGACGTGCCGCCCGATGCTTCGCTGGCCATCATCATCCACCTTCCGCCCGCGCAGGTCGAAGGGCCGCTGTCCCAGAGTCTGCCGGCTGTTTTCCGACAGCATTTCCAGAACCAGGCGGAACGGCGCAGCCGCGAATTGACCCGGCTTTTTGCCGAAGGCCGCAAGGCTCTGGCCATCGGGGTTCTCGTGCTCGGCCTCTGCCTGCTGGTCGGCCAGTCGCTGGTCAACCTCTTCCCCTACTCGCGCCTCGCCAGCGTTGTCATGGAAGGCCTCGTCATTCTCGGCTGGGTCGCGAACTGGCGGCCGATGGAGATCTTCCTGTTCGACTGGTGGCCGCTGGTGCAGGAGCGGCGGCTCTTCGACCGCTTGGCCAAGGCGCCCGTCACAGTGACCGCGCAGACGCGGCCCCCGTCCCGCTAGAGCACGTTCCGATCTGATTGCATCGCGATCGGATTGGTAAAACGTTCTCTATCAATACTTTAGAGACTGATTCACCGATCAGGTTGTTTCAACCTGACCGGATCAGGCTCTAGGCGTTTGACCGTCCCGCCAGCGCCTTATCCCGCAGTGCGCTGAGCGAGGTGGTCGGTGTGATCGCTTCCGGGTCGAGCTTCACGTGCACGATTGCCGGCAAGCCGGACGCAAAGGCCGCGTCGAGCGCGGGCACGAACGCCTCGTTCGACTCCACCGTCACGCCGAAGCCGCCAAAGGCGCGGGCATAGGCGGCGAAATCCGGATTCTTCAACGTCGTGCCGAAAACACGCGTCGGATATTCGCGCTCCTGATGCATGCGGATGGTGCCATACATGCCGTTGTCCACCACGATGGCGACGATGGGCGCGCCATACTGCACCGCTGTGGCGAATTCCTGCCCGGTCATCAGGAAATCCCCGTCGCCGCACACGGCCACCACGGGCGTCTCCGGCTGGGAGATTTTCGCCGCGACCGCAGCCGGCAGGCCATAGCCCATGGACCCCGAGGTTGGCGCGAGTTGCGTGCCATAGGCGCGGAAGCGATGGAAGCGATGGACCCAGATGGCGAAATTGCCCGCGCCGTTGCAGATGACCGTGTCTTTGGGCAGGGCGCGCAGATAGTGCACGAGGCTTGCCATCTGCACCGCGCCGGGATTGGCGGGGGGGACCTCGGTCCATTCGAGATAATCGGCCCGCGCCTGCGCCCGCCAGTCACCCCAGGTGATGGTGTTTGGCGGCTGCACCCCTTCCAGCGCGGAGGCGAAGGCGCCTGAGGAGGCGTTGATGGCGAGCGCGGGCTGATAGACCCGGCCCAGCTCTTCGGCATCGGCATGGACATGCACCAGCGGCACGCCGGGATCGGGAATGCCGAGCAGGCTGTAGCCCTGCGAGGGCACCTCGCCGAACCGCCCGCCGGCGAGAATGACGAGATCGGCGTCCTTCAGCCGGGCCGTGAGCTTCGGATTGACGGAGAAACCGATGTCGCCGGCGAAACAGGCGTGATCCGCCGGAAACAGCATCTGCCGCCGGAAGCTGACCGCCACGGGGAGGTCGAAGCGCTCGGCGAAGCGGGCGACGGAGGCGACCGCCCGCTCATTCCAGCGCGCCCCGCCGAGGATCATGAGTGGCCGCTTCGCCGCCCAGAGCAGGCGCTGCAGCCGCATCATGTCGGCAAGGCCCGGCCAGGTTTCGGCCGGCTCCACGGCGGGCGCGTCGGGTACCTCGGCGAGCGCGCTCAGCACGTCTTCCGGCAGGGCGACGACTACCGGCCCCGGCCGGCCCTGCATGGCGACGCGGAAGGCGCGGGAGACGATTTCCGGGATACGCGCCGCGTCGTCGATTTCCACCGCCCATTTGGCGAGCGGGCCGAAGACGGCGCGGTAATCGACCTCCTGAAACGCTTCACGCCCGCGCATCGCCCGCGAGATCTGGCCGACGAACAGGATCATCGGCGTCGAATCCTGCTGGGCGATATGGATGCCGGCGCTCGCATTGGTAGCGCCGGGCCCGCGCGTGACGAAGCAGATTCCCGGCCGCCCGGTGAGCTTGCCGCAGGCTTCCGCCATCATCGCCGCGCCGCTTTCCTGCCGGCAGATCACGAAGTCGATGGCGCTATCGGACAGCGCATCCAGCACGTCGAGATAGCTTTCGCCAGGCACGCCGAAGGTGCGCGTAACGCCGTTGGCGAGGAGTGCGTCGACGAGGAGGCGGGCGCCGGTGCGGGGGGCGGGGCAGGGCAGGGAGGTCATGGGCAAGAACTCGACGCGAAGGACGGAACACTCTAGAGCCAGCGGACGGCGAAGGCGAGTGAACTTGCGGCCAAGTCCGCCTCAGGCGAAACCGATCCACCGTCCCGCCACGAGAAGGGCGATCCAGAGCACGAAAGACGCGGCGGCACAGGCGCGCACAGCCGTCGTGACAGGCGCGCCCCTCATCGCCCGCCGGAAGCCCGGATTGGCGTGCTGGAGGCCGATATTCGCAAGCGCTGCGGCTAGGAGGGCCAGCTTGATCTGGAAGGCGGGGTTGGCGGCATAGTCGGTGGGTCGTATCGAGATCAGCCACGCCCCCGTGAGCACAGCGAGGCAAAGGCCAAAAGCCGCCACCCGCAGCTGAAGCGGTCCCATCACGGCAAGCGGCACGGAGCTGAACGCCCCAAGCAGCCGCAGGTCGAACACGAGAATGGTACCGAGCAGCAGCGCAACGCCGAGAATGTGGGCCGCATTGACGAGGAGATAGGCGATCCACGACGCCCGCAAGGCGCGGGCGCCGGGCCAATCTGCCAGCGCGGCGAGAGTGCCCCACAGCTCTTCCACCTGCGGCCTCAGTTGCGGCCGATCCGCTCGGGGTACATGTCGTAATTCGTGCCTGCGAGGGTGATGCGCACCGCTTTCATATGCGCCTTGGCGCTGTCGCGGTTGCGGTTGCCCAGCACGGTGATGGCGTCGCCGGGCTTGGCCGTATCCCCGGTGAAGCCGGACGCGGCGGTCTGGCGGGGATTGCCGAGATCGACCTGCCACACAGTGCCGTCGCCGGCCGTCACCTCCAGTGAGGGATGCGGCGGCGCCATCGAGATGGTTTTGATGGTGCCTTCCAGCGTCATCTGCTCGCTTTCCGCCCAGCTCCAGCCGTGATGGGCGAGAGCGGGGGCGGAGAGTACGAGGAGGCCGGCAAGGCCGGCGCCGAGCATCGTGCGTGGCGGGCGGAGGGGTGTGGGCATTGTGCGGCTCCTATCGTAAGGGAAGTCGCACAAGACTATGGGGCGGGCGGGCTCCGCGACGAGCCGTCCGCCCCTCACATCTGCGCCAGCACAGCGCTTCGCGGAAGGTGGCCTCAGACGTCGACGCTGGCGCGCAGCGCGTTGTCCTGGATGAACTCGCGGCGCGGTTCCACCACATCGCCCATCAGGCGGTTGAACAGGTCGTCGGCGTCCGCGACTTCCTTCACCTTCACCTGCAGCAGCGAACGGGCATCGACATCGAGCGTCGTCTCCCACAGCTGCTCGGCATTCATCTCGCCGAGACCTTTGTAGCGCTGCAGCGCGACGCCCTTACGGCCGGCATCGGTCACGGCGTCGAACAGGTCCATCGGGCCGAAGACGAGGGTCTCGGATCCCTTGCGGCGCAGGGTGGCGGGGTCGGCATGCACGTCCTGCAGGTCAGCCGACAGGCTGTCGAGCCGGCGCGCCTCGGCGGAGCCGATAAAGGTGGCGTCGAGCACGGCCACTTCCTTCACCCCGCGCACCGTACGCGTGAAACGGAAGCCGGCGCCGTCGGCCTCACCGACCCATCCGCGTTCCGTGTCCTCGGCGATCCGGTCAAGCCGGCCCGCGACGACATGGGCGATCTCGGTGGCGCGCTCCTCCTCGACCAGCAGGCCGGGCGTCAGCGCTCCGGCGATCGCCGCCTGTTCGACCACCGCGCGGTTGTAGCGCGGATGCAGCCCGTTCATCACATGGCGGAAGGAGCGGGCGCTTTCCAGCACATGATGAAGATCGGCACCGCCGCGGACTTCGCCGGTGGCAAGGTGCAAGGACGCCTCGTCCAGGCCCTGGGTGATGAGGTAATCTTCCAGCGAGCGCTCGTCCTTGAGATACTGCTCGGACTTGCCGCGCGTCACCTTATAGAGCGGGGGCTGCGCAATGTAGATGTGCCCGCGCTCAAGCAGTTCCGGCATCTGGCGGAAGAAGAAGGTCAGCAGCAGGGTGCGGATGTGGGAACCGTCCACGTCCGCGTCCGTCATGATGATGATCTTGTGGTAGCGCAGCTTGTCGACATTGAAGTCGTCGCGGCCGATGCCGGTGCCGAGCGCCGTGATCAGCGTGCCGATCTGGTCGGACGAGAGCATCTTGTCGAAGCGGGCGCGCTCGACATTCAGGATCTTGCCGCGCAGCGGCAGGATCGCCTGGAAGGCCCGGTTTCGGCCCATCTTGGCGGAGCCGCCGGCCGAGTCACCCTCGACGATGAACAGTTCGGATTTGGCCGGATCGCGCTCCTGACAGTCGGCGAGCTTGCCGGGCAGCGAGGCGACATCGAGCGGGTTCTTGCGACGGGTGAGTTCGCGCGCCCGGCGCGCCGCTTCGCGCGCGGCGGCGGCTTCGACCACCTTCGTCACCAGCGCCTTGCTCTCGCCGGGGTGCTCCTCCAGCCAAGTGCCGAGCGCGTCGTTCACCAGCGCCTCGACCACCGGCCGCACTTCGGACGAGACCAGTTTGTCCTTGGTCTGCGACGAGAATTTCGGGTCCGGCACCTTTACTGAGAGCACGGCGGTGAGGCCCTCGCGGCAATCCTCGCCCGTCGGGTCGACCTTTTCCTTCTTGGCGATGCCGGAGCGCTCGGAATAGCCGATGATCTGGCGTGTCAGGGCCGCCGCAAAACCGGTGAAATGGGTGCCGCGGTCGCGCTGAGGGATGTTGTTGGTGAAGCACAGCACGTTCTCATGGTAGCTGTCGTTCCATGAGAGCGCGCATTCCACCATGATGCCGTCGCGCTCGGCGCGGATTACGATCGGCTTGGGCAACAGAGCCTGCTTGGAACGGTCGAGATACTGCACGAAGGCTTCGACGCCGCCTTCATACATCATCTCTTCGCGCTTCACCTCGGCATGGCGCGCGTCGGTCAGCACGATCCGCACGCCCGAATTGAGGAAGGCGAGTTCGCGCAGCCGGTGTTCCAGCGTCGCATAGCTGAACTCGATATGCGTGAATGTCTGCGGGCTTGGGACGAAAGTCACCATCGTGCCGCGTCGGCCTTCCGGCGCGGGCCCCTTCACCGCCAGCGGTGCTTCGGCATCGCCATGGCGGAAGCGCATGTGATGTTCGAGCCCATTACGCCAGATGGTGAGATCAAGGGTCGTCGACAGGGCGTTGACCACGGAGACGCCGACGCCGTGCAGGCCGCCGGAGACCTTGTAGGAATTCTGGTTGAACTTACCGCCCGCGTGCAGCTGGGTCATAATGACCTCAGCCGCCGAGACGCCTTCCTCGTCATGGATGTCGGTCGGGATGCCGCGGCCATTATCGGTCACGGTCACCGACCCGTCGGCGTTCAGCGTCACCGTCACTTCGTCGGCATAGCCGGCCAGCGCTTCATCGATGGCGTTGTCCACCACCTCATACACCATATGGTGGAGGCCGGAGCCGTCATCCGTGTCGCCGATATACATTCCCGGGCGCTTGCGCACCGCGTCGAGGCCGCGAAGCACCTGAATCGACTGCGCGCCATAGTCTTCCCCGTTCGCGGTGTTCGCGGCGGGGGACGGAGCGTTGTCAGGGTCGGCCATGGAATGAAGCTCTACGAATCGAGGACGTGATTGGGATTTATACCGCACTCGCACGGTGAATTCGTGGCGGGGCTTGAGCACTTTGACAAGCTGGCGCCCGGGTGAAAGGCCACGACGACGGAGCCCGCCGACAAGCCCATTGGCATAGGCAGATTTCTAGGGTGTTTTCCCTTTTATTTCAAGGGTTCAGGCGTGCTTCTCGATATGGCCGGGCGTCACCGCGAAGGTTTCCGCCCGTCCGGCCAGCGCCGCGAAGGCCGAGGGGTCGGCGCCGGTCATCCACACCTGCGCGCCGAGCGCGTCGAGCGCGGCAAAAAGGGCGATGCGGCGTTCGGGGTCGAGATAGGCGACGACATCGTCGAGGAGCATGACAGGCGTCCCGCCCGTCATCTCCGTCACCAGCCGGGCATGCGCGAGGCCGAGCCCGATCAGCAGCGCCTTCTGCTCGCCGGTGGAGCCCTGTCCGGCCGGAATGGCTTTCGGCCCGTGGCCGACGAGCAGGTCGGTCAGATGCGGCCCCTCCAGGGTCCGCCCTGCCGCCCGGTCACGCGGGCGGGCGACACGCAAGGCCATCCGGTAGTGATCCTCGACGACCGTTGCCGGCTCGGTCGCCAGCGCGCGCTCCACCTCGCCGTCGAGCGCAACCGTTGCCCAGGGGAAAAGGGACGCGCCGTCGTCATGCGCCTCGCGCCCCTGCGCGATGCCAGCGGCAAGCCGTTGCACCGTCTCCATCCGCGCCGCGGCCACCGCGATCGCCAGCGCCGCCAGTTCCTGTTCCACGGCGTCGAGATAGCGGGGATCGGTCGTGGGCTCCTCAAGGAGGCGGTTACGCGACCGTAGCGCCCGCTCCAGTGCGTTGACCCGCGCCCCGTGCTCGGCATCGACCGCCAGCACCAGCCGGTCGAGGAAACGCCGACGTTCCGAAGGCGGGCCCAGAAAAAGCCCATCCATGTCGGGTGTCAGCCAGACAATGCGGATATGGGCGGCGAACGCCGCAGCCGACCCCACGGTCTCACCGTCGATGCGGCAGCGGCGGGTTCGCGCCTCGCTGTCGGCTTCGACACCGGTGCCGAGCACGACCTCGCCATACGCTCCTTCGACCACGGCGGACACCGCCCAACCCTGGGGTCCGGGCCGCCGCGTCGCGAACTGGTCGAGCGTGGCCCGCCGCAGGCCACGACCGGGCGCAAGCAGCGAGATCGCTTCCAGAAGATTGGTCTTGCCGGCCCCGTTTTGCCCCAGCAACACGATGGGCCCTTTGCCGACGCGAATATCCGCAGACGGGTAGCTGCGGAAATCGGTCAGCCGCAGGCGGGCGAGGCGGGCCGTAACCGTCGTGGCCGCGCTCACACCCGCATCGGCATCAGCACATAGAGCGCGCCGCGCTTGTCCGGGTCCTGCACCAGAGTGGGCGAACCGGGATCGGCGAGCTTCAGCTCGGCCGTGCTGCCTTCGATCTGCGAGGTGATGTCGAGGAGGTAGCGGCTGTTGAAGCCGATATCGATCGGCTCAGCCGCGTACTCGACCTCGATTTCCTCGGTGGCGCTGCCCGAATCCGGATTGGTGACGGAGAGGGTGAGCTTGCCATCGGCGATGGAGAGCTTCACCGCCCGGCCCCGTTCGCTGGCCACGGTGGAGACGCGATCGACGGCGGAAGCGAAGTCGGCCTTGTCGACGACGAGGGTCTTGTCGTTGCCGACCGGAATGACGCGCCCATAATCCGGGAAGGTGCCGTCGATCAGCTTGGAGGTCAGCACCACGCGATCGAGCGACACGCGAATCTTGGCAGCGGAAAGCTCGACCGTCACCTCGGCATCCGCATTCTCGGCAAGTCGCTGGATCTCGGCCACGGCCTTGCGCGGCACGATGACGCCGGGCATGCCGCTGGCGCCGGCAGGCGCGGCCGTCTGAGCCTGCGCCAAGCGATGGCCATCGGTGGCGACAGCCCGCAGCACCGGTCCGCCGGCGTCCGCTACGTGGAGATAAATGCCGTTGAGATAATAGCGCGTCTCTTCGGTCGAGATCGCGAACTGGGTCTTGTCCACGAGGCGCTTCAGCTCGCCGGCCGGCAGGGTGAAGCTGTGTGACATCTCGCCGGCGGCCAGATCGGGGAACTCATTCTCCGGTAGCGTCTGCAGCGCGAAGCGCGAACGGCCGGCGCGCACGGTGAGCGTGCTGCGGTCGCCCGACGTCTCGATCTGAACCTGGGCGCCTTCCGGCAGTTTGCGGACAATGTCGTAGATCGTATGCGCGGGGACGGTTGTCGCGCCTTCTTCCTGAACCTCGGCCGCGATCGTCTCGACAATCTCGATGTCGAGGTCGGTGGCCCGCAGCGCGAGCCCGCGCGGATCGCTCCGCATCAGCACGTTGGCGAGGATCGGAATGGTGTTGCGCCGCTCGACGACACGATGGACGTGGGCCAGAGACTTGAGCAACTCGGCCCGCTCGACAGTGACCTTCATGGCCGCGACACCCGTGGCTTTACGAAAAAGGAAAGGTGCACGAGGCACGGGCGGCCGAACGACCCCGGCCACGCGCCCCGGGCAGCGGCGCGACCGCGCCGCCGGGGGCGCCGACATTGCCGCCCCTCGCGTATCAAGGCAAGCGGCGCATCCAAGGGATGCGCCGAAATGATGGGGAAATCTGCGGGTATATCGGGTAAACCGCCGTTCGCGGCGCCCGGGGCTACTCGTCGTTGACCAGCCGCTTCAGCGTCTCGACCTCATCGGCGAGCACGCGGTCGGTGCCGACGAGACCGTCGATCTTGCGCACGGCATGCAGCACCGTGGTGTGATCGCGCCCGCCAAAGCGCCGGCCGATTTCCGGCAGCGAGCGCAGGGTCAGCATCTTGGCGAGATACATCGCGATCTGGCGCGGTTTCACCACATTGGCGGTGCGGCGCTGGGAGAGGATGTCGGCGCGGCTGACATTGTAGTGCTTGGCGACGACGCGCAGAATATCGTCCACCCGCACGCGCTTGGGTTCGCTCGAACGCACCAGGTCGCGCACGGCGGTCTCGGCCATTTCGAGCGTGATGGCGCGGGATGTGAGCTGGTTATGCGCGAGCAGGCGATTCAGCGCACCGTCGAGGTCGCGGCCGTTCTGGCCGCAATGGCGGGCGATGAAGTTGAGCACGTCTTGCGGAACGCCGAAGCCGGGATGCTGCTGCGCCAGCGTCGCGATGCGGGCGTTCAGGATCTCGAGCTTCAGTTCATCGTCGAGCGGCGCGATCTCGACCACGAGCCCGCCGGCGAGGCGCGAGCGTACCCGTTCCTCCAGCGCGTCGAGCTCGGCGGGCGGGCGGTCGGCGGCGATCACCACCTGACGGCCGGAATCCATCAGGGCATTGAGCGTGTGGCAGAATTCCTGCTGCACGCTCTTGCCTTGCAGAAACTGCAGGTCGTCAATGACGAGCGTGTCGATGCCGCGAAGCTGCTCCTTGAAGGCGAGCGAGGACTGGCTCTTCAGCGCGGCGACGAAGCCATACATGAAGCGCTCGGCAGTGAGATAGACGACGCGGCGACCATGGCCGGCGCCGTCGGCGGCGATGGCCTGAAGCAGGTGCGTCTTGCCCAGTCCGACGGCCGCATGGAGATAGAGCGGGTTGAACACCGGGCCGCTGCCGGCGGGCGCATGCGCCACCTTCAGCGCCGCCGCATGGGCGAGGCGGTTGGAGTCGCCAAGGTGATAGGTCGAGAACGTAAGGCGCGGGTCCAGCGGAGAGCCATTGGCCACCTCGGCCGGATTGGCCAGGGATGCCGGAGTCGACGGCGCGGGTTCAGCTTCGACGGGCGGCGCGACGCGCGTGATCGCCGCGCGCACCGGCATCGGAGCGGCGCCCGGCGTGCGCATCACGGCGGTGCGGACGATCAGTTCGACGCGGTCCGCCGAGGCTTCTTCCTGCCACAGAGCGACGAGACGCTCGATATAATGCTGCTGGATCCAGGTCTTGAGGAAACGCGTGGGCACGGACAGGCGCACGAAGCCGTCATTAATCCCATCGAGCTCGATGCGCGGGAACCAGCTCGAATAGACTTCCTCACCGACCTCGGCCCGCAGCCGACGGCGAACCCGATCCCAGGCGTCGCGCGCGTCGCTTTCCAGCCCACCCCTCGCACCGGCGCTTGCCGCCACGCCGGGAAACTGGGTTTTGCCTGAGGATTCGATGCCATCTTTGAACATATCGGCTCCGCGCTTCTTATGCGGTTGTTGGGACACACGAGAGCCGCGCCGCTCCGCCGGATCGCGGACGCGTTCCAGCAGGCGGCAGGCTCATCAGTGCGAATGAAGTGATCGACGTGGCCTCTCGGCCGTCGGGCGGGGGATGTCTTTAGACGACCCGCATCAGCGCCTCAACAGGCCAAAAGGCCAAGGCATGAGGCTCATGCAGAACGCACCTTATCCGAGGGGTGGATATATCGTCGTCGCAGACGCCTTCCGCCGCGGAAGCAGCGGGGCGAATGGAACACGCACCCTCTTGTGCGTTCTTGCGCGTAGTCATAGCAGCCCCTTCACGGCAAGATTATTGCCGTCGTCAAATGTTAAATTGTTATGATTCAACTAAAATCGCCAACACTACGCACTACGCGGACAAGATCTTCCCTCTTGGAAGACCTGTCGATCAACGCCCGGCGACAACATCGCTGTGGAGGTAGGGTCATGAATACAGCACACGCCACCCTCCCCACGTCGCAAAGGACCGCTCCAAAACTCAACATTTCGCTGAGGTGCCCGGCCCAACCGGATGAAGACAACATACACAGCCCCCCCCTGCGGTGCAACGCCGTCAGTGCCGCAGGGGCTGTATCGGGGTGCCGCAGGGCGGTGATTCGAGCGCCCAAAAAAGAGCCATCAGTCGGCAAATCTCTGAGTCACTTGCAAGATTCAATGGGGGGCATTGGCGGGTCTTTCCGCAGCTAAATTTGTGCCGCGAGGGGTGTGGAGGGGGCAGGAGATGCCGATTCGGGGGGTGGTGGTCGGCGTGGGTCATAAGTAATTGAAAAAAAAGAGAAAACTCTGCGCGGCGGCGTCTCTTTTTTCGGCCGGTTTGGCAGGTTTGGTCGCTGCTTGGGAGCGACGGAAGAGTCAAGAAACAACTGGTTCGTCGGAGCCGGATTTCCGCTGGCACTTCCTTCCGTGACACTTTTGCAACGCGGTCCTGATGGCCACGGGGAACGCAGGCGGGACGTGGCGGAGCTCTGGCGAGGCCGCGCTCGCAAACGCAAAAAGCCCGGCGCGAGGCCGGGCTTTTACGTTGTTTTGTCTTTGGCGATCTAGTCGATCGGGCCGCCTGTTCAGGCGCCGAGCTTGGCCAGACGCTGCGCCAGACGCGAAACCTTGCGCGAGGCAGTGTTCTTGGGCAGGACGCCCTTCTGGGCGGCGCGCATGATCTCCGGCTCGGCGGACTTGAAGGCGGCGCCAGCCGCGTCCTTGTCGCCCGAGGCCAGCGCCTCTTCGACCTTGCGCACGAAAGTGCGCATCCGGGAACGGCGGTTCCGGTTGACCTCGGTCCGGCGCTCAATCTTGCGAGCCGCCTTTTTGGCGGAGGGCGTATTGGCCATCGGCCATCCTCTTCATCGTCGCAAGGACGCCGCGTACCGCGCCTTGCCGAAATGTCGGTTGCAAATGTTGAAGCGGAGCAAACCCGAAGGAGCTCCGCGCGAGTGGCGGGCTTATAGTCGGCGGGCGCCGCCGCGTCAACATGCATGGCGCGGGCCCCCGCCCGCACAATGGTTAATTGTTGGTGAATGAGGCGCCGCGCTTGGCCGCGAAGGCGGCCATACCCTCCTTCTGATCGGCCGTCGCGAACAGCGCCTGGAAGAGGCGGCGTTCGAATCGGATGCCTTCGGCCAGTGAGGATTCGAAGGCGCGGTTCACGCTCTCCTTGGTCATCATCACGGAGGCCAGCGACAGGCCGGCGATGGTGTCGGCGACCTTCATCGCCTCCTCCTTCAGCGACGCCAGCGGCACCACCCGCGACACCAGCCCGTAGCGGTCGGCCTCCTCCGCCGTGAGGGTGCGGCCGGTGAGGCACATCTCCATCGCCTTCGCCTTGCCGACCGCCCGGGTGAGCCGCTGCGAGCCGCCGGCGCCCGGCATGATGCCGAGCTGGATCTCCGGCTGGCCGAAGCGCGCATTGTCGGCGGCGAGGATGATGTCGCACATCATCGCGATCTCGCAGCCGCCGCCGAGCGCGTAGCCGGCCACCGCCGCGACCACCGGCTTGCGGCAGCGCGAGAGCCGTTCCCAGGAGGTGATGAAGTCGTCGACATAGGTGGCGGGGAAGTTAAGTGCCTGCATTTCCTTGATATCCGCGCCCGCCGCGAAGGCGCGCTCGGAGCCGGTGAGGACGATGCAGCCGATGCCGGCGTCGCTCTCGAAGCGGTCCAGCGCCCGCCCCATCTCGGCGATCAGCGCGGCGTTGAGGGCATTCAGCGCCTTGGGGCGGTTCAGGGTGATGACCCCGACGCGTCCATTGGTGTCGACGAGAATGGTGTCGTAGGACATGCGCGTCTCCTATGTCTGGCAGGCGGCACAGTAGAAGGTGGAGCGTCCGCTTTGTACAAGCCGGGCGATTGTACCCCGGCAGCCAAGTGTCTGGCAGGGCTCGCCTTCGCGGTCATAGGCGCGGAAGGTGTGCTGGAAATAACCGAGCGTGCCGTCGACCTGGGCATGGTCGCGCAGGGTCGAGCCGCCCGCCGCGATGGCCTCCTGCAGCACCTCGCGGATGGTCTCGACCAGGCGGACCGTGAGTTCGATGGGACCGCCAGTGAGACCGGCGAGAGTGAAGGCGCCGCGCTCCGGCGACAGGCCGGCGCGGTGCAGGGCCTCGCACACATAGATGTTGCCGAGCCCGGCGACGACCTTCTGGTCGAGCAGCGCCGCCTTCAGCGGGGTGCGCCGCCCGGCCAGCGCGCGGGCCAGCGTTTCGGGGGTGAAGTCCTCCCCCAGCGGCTCCGGCCCGATGGAATTGAACAGCGGGTGCGTCGCCAACTCTGTGCGCGGCAGCAGCAGCATGAAGCCGAAGCGTCGCGGGTCGTTATACACCACCTCCGCCGCGCCCGTCGTCCCGTCGCCTTCCATCCGCAGCACGACATGATCGTGTGCGGCGAGACGCGAGCGCGGCAGGTGGAAATCGCCGGGCATTTCCGGCGGGCCGGCGTCGGGCTCGATGCGGAAGGAACCGGACATGCCGAGATGCATCACCAGCACCTCGTCCCTGCCGTCGGCGTCGGATCCGACATCGGCCATGAGATATTTCGCCCGCCGCTCCAGCCGGTGCAGCGTGCGCCCGGTCAGCCGCTCGGCGAAGCGCTCGGGCAGCGGCCAGCGCAGATCCGGCCGACGGGCGACGGCGGCGAGGATGCGGCGGCCTTCCATGACCGGGGCCAGGCCGCGCCGGACGGTTTCGACTTCAGGCAGTTCGGGCATGGGCGCTCATTCCGGGGGATGACCGCCGCCGCCCGCCTCCGAGGGCTGGCGAGCCTCCCGCAGCGCGGCGAGCTCCCCGTCGAGGGACAGGGCCCAGGCGGTGCGGCTCGCCGCCATGTCCGCGAAGAAGAACCAGGCGAGGCCCGACCGGGCCAGCAGGCTCGGCACCGATTCGATCGCCCCGCCGCCGGAGAGAAAGGCGAGGTTCTCCGGCAGCGGATGATAGATGCGGTGATCAAACGCCACGGGGCGCGGCGCCTTCTCGACGATGAACGCCCAGCTACGGCCGGGCACGGGCGAGACCGTGAGTCCGAAGGGCGCTGCAAGCCGCGCCATCGCCTCGACGGTCCAAATGGTGATGTGGCCGCGCCCAAGCGGGTCCAGATAGGCCGGGTCCTCGTTTTCCACGAAGGGCGTGAGGCCGGTGTTGAACAGGAAGCAGCTGCCCTCGCTCGCCACCGAGGCGAGTGCCCGCAGAAGAGTCGCGACCATGCGCGGCGTCAGATGCTCGATCACTTCCATGCACAGGCCGGCCTCGAAGGTCATCGGGGCAAGGGAGTCGAGCGTGCCGATATGGTAGTTGGGCGAGGTCGTCCGCCAGCGCGCCGGCGGTGGGAAAAGCTCCACGCCGTGAATGGCGGGGGCGGCATGGGGCATCAGCCGCGCCATGTGATCGAGCAGGACGCCCGGGCCGGTGCCGATGTCCAGCACGGTGCGCACCGGGGTGGAGGCGAGAAAGATCGCCTCGCACAGCCGGGCCATGCCGGGCCCGGCCGCCCTTTGCCCGGCGGCGTGCATTTCCGCGTCCCAATACTCCACCTCATAGGTGCGGAGCGGCTTGCCGGCGTCGATGTCGCGCAGAATGTCGGGCGGCAAATGCAGGACGCCGCAGCCCGAGCACTTGAAATAGGCGAATCCCTCGACCACCCGGAAGGGAGCGGACGCGGCCTCGCAAACGGGACACAGCATCAGAGGGTCTCCCCCAGCCCGGCCTCCGCCAGAAACGCCGCGAGATCGCCCGCGCGGGTGAAGCAATGGGCGCGCAGGCCGGCCTCTCGGGCGCCGGCGACATTGACCGGCTTGTCGTCGATCATCACCGCCTCCTGCGGGGCGACGCCGTAGCGGGCCGCCACACCTTTATATACGGAGGGCGCCGGCTTCTTGGCGCCGAACTCGCAGGCGACATGCATGGCCGGGCCGAACAGGGCCCGCAGTTCCGGCACCAGCGCGTCGAAATGCTCGCGCATGATGTGGCCATTATTGGTGAGCAGGGCAATGGGAACGCGGGCGCTGACCCGCGGCACCAGCGCCAGCATGTCCGGATCCAGCGTCATGGCGAGGGCGCGGGTGCGCAGCCATTCGGGCCGGCCGAACGGCGTGCCGAGCGCTTCAGCCACCGCGGCGAGATAGGCGTCCGGGGTGAGATGGCCGAGATCGGAGGCGTCCTCAATGCCGCTGTGCCAGACGCGGCGCTCGACCTCGGCGGCGGAGAGCCCGGCGGGGGCGCCCATGGCGGCCCGGCGAGCCTCGACATCATAGCGCAGCAGCACGTCATCCATATCGAAGATGACGAGGCGGGGAGGGGGCGCGTCAGGAGGGGAGGGGTTCACGGGCCCGCGCCTTCAGGGAAGCGCGTCGTAGCCCTGGCCGAACCCGTTGAGATTGAGCGGGATGCCGATGCCCTCATCCGGCTCGGGCGTTTCGCGGATGACGAAGATGGCCTTCTTGCCGTTGCGCAGCCTGTCCATCAGCGTCGCGTCCATCTCCACCTCGGCGACGCAGCCATTGGGCACGCAGCGCACAAAGCCGACGCTGCCGATGGGGGTGTCGTCGATGATGAGGCCGAGGCCGGAGGGCAGCAGCACGCCCAGCGGGGCGAGCACGCGCAGCAGGGTCTTGCCGTTGTCGCGCATCTTCAGCACGATCGCGGTGAGGCCGACATTGGGGCGGTCGTCGGCCTGCACGCTTTGCAGCAGCACGCATTGCTCGGATTGCGCCCCGGGCGGGGTGTCGCACCGGATCTGCCATTCGCCATGGACGGAGCGCACGACGCCCTGCGCCGAGGCCCCACCGAGGGAGGCGAGCAGCGCTGCGGCGGCGAGCGCCGCGACAATGGCTGAACGGAGGGCCGCGAAGCCGGGCATGGCTGTCTCCCGAAAAGTGTCGTTCGCTATGTCTTCTAAAGAATCGGCGGCAGGGGACAAGGCGAATCGTGCGGCGTCCCCTTTTCGGCCGCTCCCCAGTGCAGGATGCGGTAGAAGCCCGAGGGTGATGTCAAGAATGCGGCAATCCATCGCTGCATGGAGATAGAACGGTTCCAGGCACCCGACGTCATGTCGCAGGAGTCGAACGCCCCAGGCGCGTTGCCCGCGTGTCCTTTTTGTGTTTGATGAAGATCAAATGCCGCTGTCCCGGAGAGCGATCATTATCGCTTGGGCTGGGCCGTGGGGAAGCTGATGGGAGTGACGTTCGCGATGAAATCGTGGATCCGCAATGCTGCGCGCACGGTCGCGGGCCTGGCCGGCGGGATGTTCGGCATGCTGGCGCTGGCTGGGGCCGCGCTGGCGGGGACCGGGCAGCCTTCGCCCTGGCAGATCAATCTTCAGGGGGCGGCTTCTCCGGTCATGGAGAGCATGCACTCCTTCCACTTCTTCCTTCTGGTGATCATCGTCGCCGTGGTGCTGCTGGTGCTGGCGCTGCTGGTCGTGGTGATGGTGAAGTTCAACGAGAAGGCCAATCCGGTCCCCTCGCGCACCACGCATCACACGATGATCGAGGTGGTGTGGACCGTGGTTCCGGTCCTCATCCTGGTGGCGATCGCCATTCCCTCCTTCCGCCTGCTGTTCCATCAGCTGGACCTGCCGCAGGCCGATCTCACCGTGAAGGTGACGGGGCACCAGTGGTACTGGTCCTATGAATACCCGGACAATGGCGCGTTCAGCTTCGACAGCCTGATGGTGCCGGAAGCCGAGCTGAAGCCCGGCCAGCCCCGCCTGCTGGCGGTGGACAACGACGTGGTCGTGCCGGTGAACAAGATCGTCCGTATCCAGGTGACGGCGGCGGACGTGATCCATTCCTTCGCTCTTCCGTCCTTCGGCGTGAAGATCGACGCCCTGCCGGGCCGCCTGAACGAGAGCTGGTTCCAGGCGACCAAGGAAGGCATCTATTACGGCCAGTGCTCCGAGCTGTGCGGCAAGGACCACGCCTTCATGCCGATCGCCATCCGGGTGGTGAGCGAGCAGGAATTCGCGGCGTGGGTCGAGAAGGCCAAGCAGGAGTTCGCGGCGGCCCCGGCGCCGGCGCGTGTCGCGCAGGGCGAGGTGGCGGGCGTCGCCGCCCGCTGAGAGTGCCGGTTCGGCGCATTGAAGTTTCTAAGTGCCCCTAAAGGGCGCGCATGAGGGACGGTTCCATGGCATACGCAGCCGGTCACGCGGGCGATCCGACGGGTTGGAAGCGCTGGGTCTATTCGACCAACAACAAGGACATCGGGCTGATGTACCTGATCTTCGCGATCGTCGCGGGGATCGTGGGCGGCGCCCTCTCCATCGGCATCCGCATGGAGCTGCAGGAGCCGGGGATGCAGATCTTCTCCGATCCGCAGACCTTCAACGTGTTCACCACCGGCCACGGCCTCATCATGATCTTCTTCATGGTGATGCCGGCGATGATCGGCGGCTATGGCAACTATTTCGTGCCGCTGATGATCGGCGCGCCGGACACGGCCTTCCCGCGCATCAACAACGTCGCCTTCTGGCTGCTGCCGCCCGCCTTCGCGCTGGCGCTGCTGTCGCTGTTCGTGGAAGGCGCGCCGGGCACCAACGGCTTCGGCGGCGGCTGGACGATCTATCCCCCGCTCTCCTCTAAGCTCGGCCATCCCGGCCCGGCGATGGACCTGCTGATCCTCTCGCTGCACATTGCGGGCGCTTCGTCGATCCTCGGCGCGATCAACCTGATCACGACGATCCTCAACATGCGCGCCCCTGGCATGACGCTGCACAAGATGCCGCTCTTCGCCTGGTCGCAGCTGGTGACCGCGTTCCTGCTGCTGCTGTCGCTGCCCGTGCTCGCCGGCGCCATCACCATGCTGCTGACGGACCGCAATTTCGGCACCACCTTCTTCGATCCGGCCGGCGGCGGTGACCCGATCCTGTTCCAGCACCTGTTCTGGTTCTTCGGCCATCCCGAAGTGTACATCCTGATCCTGCCGGGCTTCGGCATCATCTCGCACATCGTCTCCACCTTCTCGCGCAAGCCCGTCTTCGGCTATCTCGGCATGGCCTATGCGATGGTGGCGATCGGCGTGGTCGGCTTCGTGGTGTGGGCGCACCACATGTACACGGTCGGCCTGTCCTCCTCGACCCAGGCCTATTTCGTCGCCGCGACCATGATCATCGCGGTGCCGACGGGCGTGAAGATCTTCTCCTGGATCGCCACCATGTGGGGCGGTTCGATCTCCATGCGCGTGCCGATGCTGTGGGCGATCGGGTTCATCTTCCTGTTCACCGTCGGCGGCGTCACCGGCGTCGTGCTCTCCAATGCCGGCATCGACCGCGCGCTGCACGACACCTATTACGTGGTGGCCCACTTCCACTACGTGCTGTCGCTCGGCGCCGTGTTCGCCATCTTCGCCGGCTGGTACTACTGGGCCCCGAAGATGTTCGGCTACATGTACAGCGAGGGCATCGCCAAGCTGCACTTCTGGCTGACCTTCATCGGCGTCAACCTGGTGTTCTTCCCGCAGCACTTCCTCGGCCTCGCCGGCATGCCGCGCCGCTACGCGGACTATCCGGACGCGTTCGCCGGCTGGAACTTCGTCTCCTCGATCGGTTCCTACATCTCCGGCTTCGCGGTGCTGGTGTTCCTGTTCGGCATCTGGCGCATGTTCGCCGCCAAGGTGCCGGCCGGCGCCAACCCCTGGGGCGAAGGCGCGACCACGCTGGAATGGACGCTGAGCTCGCCGCCGCCCTATCACCACTTCGACGTCCTGCCGAAGATCAAGTGAGCGGCCCGGCCGTTTGAGAGACGACCCGGCGCGGTTCTCCGCGCCGGTTCCACAAGAGGGGCGGCGCCGCGTGCGGCCGTCCCGAAGAAAAGTGCCGCCCCCGGGCGCGCCGGAGTGAAGTGATGAGCGACGTCGCCTCGCGCGAATACGACCTGACCCCGAGCGAGCCCCGCGCGCTCGACATGCCGTCGCCCGCCTCGGTGGCCGACTATGTCGCGCTGCTGAAGCCCCGCGTCATGTCGCTGGTGATCTTCACCGCGCTGGTCGGCCTCGTGCGTGCGCCGGGCGAGGTGCACCCGGTGATCGCCTTCACCGCGCTGCTGTGCATCGCCATCGGCGCCGGCGCCTCGGGCGCGCTCAACATGTGGTGGGACGCCGACATCGACGCGGTGATGAGCCGCACCCGCCGCCGCCCGATTCCCGCCGGCCGCGTCACCCCGGGCGAGGCGCTCGCTTTCGGCATGACGCTCTCGGTCGGCTCGGTGATCGTGCTCGGCCTTCTGGTGAACATGGTCGCGGCGGCGCTGCTGGCCTTCACCATCTTCTTCTATGTCGTCATCTACACGATGTGGCTGAAGCGCTGGACGCCGCAGAATATCGTCATCGGCGGCGCCGCCGGCGCCTTCCCGCCCATGGTCGGCTGGGCGGCGGCGTCCGGCGGCATCGGGCTGGAAAGCCTGCTGCTGTTCCTCATTATCTTCTTCTGGACCCCGCCGCATTTCTGGGCGCTGGCGCTCTACAAGTCGGGCGACTATGCCCGCGCCGGCGTGCCGATGCTGCCCGTGGTCGCCGGCCCGTCGGAGACCCGCCGCCAGATCCTGCTCTACACGCTGCTGCTGGTGCCGCTCGCCATGTCGCCCTTCTTCCTCGGCATGGCCGGCCTCGCCTATGGCGTCGTCTCCGGCGTCACCGGGGCGCTGATGCTGCTGCTGGCGGTCCAGGTCTATCGCCGGCGCGAGGGCGCCCCGGCGGAAATCGCGGCGCGGCGGCTGTTCGGCTTCTCGATCCTGTATCTTTTCCTGCTCTTCGCGGTCCTCCTCGTCGAGGCGGTCGCGCCGGCCGGTTTCGGGCTGTGAGCGCATGGCGGCGAGGGCTGGAATGAGCGACGACAACAAGCGACCCGGCGGCGAGCCCGAAGGTGTGGTGCTGACCGAGGAGCAGAAGCGGCGCCGGCGCGCCCGTTCCATCGCCATCGCGGCGGTGCTCGCGGCGCTCTGCGTGCTGTTCTATGTGGTGACCATCGTCAAGCTCGGCCCGGCCGTGCTGATCCGTCCGCTGTGAGGGTGCCATGGCATCAGACCGCGAAGACACCACCGACACCGAAGCTGCCCCGGCCGCCCCGCGCCGGAAGGTGAGCCATCGCGGCGTGGCGCTGAGCTGCGTCGCTTTCGTCGTCGCCATGACCGGCGCCGCCTATGCCGCCGTGCCGCTTTACCAGATGTTCTGCCAGGTCACCGGCTTTGGCGGGGCTACCCGTGTCGCCGCCTCGGCGCCGGGCGCGGCCCTGGAACGGATGGTGGAAGTGCGCTTCGACGCCAACACCGCGCCGGGCCTCGACTGGGAATTCGCTCCCGAGCGCCGCTCGGTGCAGGTGCGGGTGGGCGAGACCAAGCTTGCCTATTACCGGGTGAAGAACCGCAGCGACAAGCCGGTGACCGCCGCCGCGACCTATAATGTGACGCCGGCCCAGTCCGGCTACCACTTCGCCAAGATGCAGTGCTTCTGCTTCACCGACCAGACGCTGCAGCCGGGCGAGAGCCTCGACATGCCCGTCGTCTTCTTCGTCGATCCGGCCTTTGCCGAGGATCCGGAGATGCGCGGGGTGAAGACCATCACCCTTTCCTACACCTTCTTCCCCAAGGCGACGCCGCTGGCCGCCGGGGCGGCGAAGGACGGAAAGGCGCCGCTCTAACCGGGCGGCAGGGAAAGTTGCGGCCGCGCGCGCGGCTTGCCCGTGCCTTTTCCGCGAGGGTCGGACGACCCTGGCGTCGAGAGGGGCGGGTGCAGTGAATACGGTGCCGTTTCCCGTCGCTTCGGTGGTTCCACCGGCGCGGAAAGGGCTCTAGAGAAGCAGACGGAACGGAGAGCGCGACCCATGGCCGAGGCCCACGCCAAACATCACGACTACCACCTCGTTGACCCGAGCCCGTGGCCGTTCGTCATTTCGATCTTCGCGTTCATCATGGCCGTGGGCGCGGTGTTCTGGATGCACGGCCAGCTGACCTCGCTGGTGTTCATCGCCGGCCTGCTCGGCGTGATCTACACCATGGTGGTGTGGTGGCGGGACGTGATCCGCGAAGGCGAGCACGAGCACGCTCACACGCCGGTGGTGCAGCTTCACCTGCGCTACGGCATGATCCTGTTCATCGCCTCCGAGGTGATGTTCTTCGTCGCCTGGTTCTGGGCCTTCTTCGATGCGTCGCTCTTCGTCGGCGAGGAGATCAATTATGCCCGCGCCACGGCGACCGGCGGCGTCTGGCCGCCGAAGGGCATCGAGACCTTCGATCCCTGGCACCTGCCGCTGCTCAACACGCTGATCCTGCTGACCTCCGGCACGACGCTGACCTGGGCGCACCACGCCCTGGTGCATGGCGACCGCCAGAGCGCCAAATGGGGCCTGTGGCTCACCGTCGGCCTCGGCTTCATCTTCTCGCTGCTGCAGGGCTTCGAGTACAGCCACGCCGAATTCGCCTTCTCCGGCAACATTTACGGCGCCACCTTCTTCATGGCGACCGGCTTCCACGGCTTCCACGTCATTGTCGGCACCATCTTCCTCGCCGTGTGCCTCGGGCGTATCTATGCCGGCCATTTCACCCCGACCCATCATTTCGGGTTCGAGGCGGCGGCCTGGTACTGGCACTTCGTCGACGTGGTGTGGCTGTTCCTCTTCACCTTCATCTATGTCTGGGGCAGCGCGGGCGCTCCGCACTGATCCGGTAACAGCTTTCGGCAAGGGGCGGCTTCGGCCGCCCCTTTTCGTTTATGTGGCGAAATGCCCGTGCCACCCCGGCCCGGAATGGGAGTAGAAACCGGCCATGGACCTGCAACCTTACGATAGAGGGGTCTCGCCCTATACGGCCGGCCTCACCTGCCGCTGCCCGCGCTGCGGCCGGGGCAAGCTTTTCAACGGCTTCATCACCGTGGCGCCGTCCTGCACCGCCTGCGGGCTGGATTACAGCTTCGACGATTCCGGCGACGGGCCGGTCGTGTTCATCATCCTCGCCGCCGGCGCGCTGGTGGTGGGGCTGGCGCTGTGGGTGGAACTCGCCTGGCAGCCACCCTTCTGGGTGCATGCGCTGCTCTGGACGCCATTGGTGCTGCTCTCCACGCTCGGCCTGCTGCGGCCGCTGAAGGCGACGCTGATCGCGCTGCAATATGCCAAGCGCGCGCAGGAAGGCCGTCTCGACAAGGGGGATAAGTGAGCGCTCCGGCCCCCTCGCGGCACCGGCTGCTGCCGGTCGCGGCCGCGGCGCTGCTGGCCTTCGCCGTGCTGGTGGGGCTCGGCCTGTGGCAGTTGCAGCGGCTCGCCTGGAAGGAAACACTGATCGCCCAGGTGGAGGCACGCATTCACGAAGCGCCGGTGCCGCTGCCGCCGGAAGCCGATTGGGGCAAGATCGACTTCGCCAATGACGAGTATCGCCGCGTCACCGTGCAGGGGCGGTTCCTCAACGCTCTCGAAGTGCAGGTCTATGCCCTGGTGGATCAGGCACCGGATGGCTCCGGCGGGCCGGGCTATTGGGTGGTGACGCCGCTCAGCCTGCCCGATGGCGCCGTCGTGCTGGTCAATCGCGGCTTCGTGCCGCTGGCGCAGAAGGCGCCGGCGACGCGGGCGGAGGGCCAGGTGGAAGGTCCCGTCACCGTCACCGGCCTGCTGCGCCTGCCGGAAGAGGCGGGGCCGTTCACCCCCGCCAACGACGCGGCCAGGGACAGCTGGTATGTGCGCGACCCCGAGGCGATCGCCAGCGCCAAGGGGCTGGTGCGGGTGGCGCCCTTCCTCATCGACGCGGATGCGACGGCAAACCCCGGCGGCCTGCCGCGTGGCGGGCTGACGCGCATCGTGTTCCCGAACCGGCATCTCGAATATGCGCTGACCTGGTTCGGCCTCGCCGCCTCGCTCCTCGGCGTGTTCATCGCCTATGTCTGGAGCCGGCGGCGGGTGTGAGCGCGTGAGGTGAGCGTTTGCTTGCCTCATCGGCTCCCCGCCACTAGGTTGCGGCCACTTTCTCCAGCGGAGGCGCGCGTGCGCTACATCTCGACTCGCGGCGAGGCTCCCGTGCTCGCCTTCTCCGACGCCCTGCTCGCCGGCCTTGCGCGCGATGGCGGGCTGTATGTGCCCGAGGTCTTCCCCGCGCTGGCGCCGCAGGCGATTTCCACCCTCGCCGGCCATTCCTATGCCGAGGTCGCCGGCCGGGTGATCGCGCCCTTCGTCGATTCCGCCTTCACGCCTGACGTGCTGGGGCCGATGCTGGAGGAGGCCTATGCCAGCTTCCGCCATCCCGCCACCACGCCGCTGGTGCAGATCGCCCCCAACCGCTTCGTGCTGGAGCTGTTCCACGGCCCGACGCTCGCCTTCAAGGATGTGGCGATGCAGCTTCTGGGCCGGATGATGGACCATGTGCTGAGCGCGCGCGACCAGCACGCCACCATTGTCGGCGCCACTTCGGGCGACACGGGCAGCGCGGCCATCGAGGCGTTTCGCGGCTCCAAGCGCACCGATGTGTTCATCCTCTACCCCGCCGGCCGCGTCTCCGAGGTGCAGCGCCGGCAGATGACCACGGTGCCGGACGCCAATGTCCACGCCATCGCCATCGAAGGCACGTTCGACGACTGCCAGGCGCATGTGAAGGCGATGTTCAACCATCACGCCTTCCGCGACCGCCAGCGCCTCGCCGGGGTGAACTCGATCAACTGGGCGCGCATCGTCGCGCAGGTGGTGTACTATTTCGTCGCCGGCGTCGCGCTGGGGGCGCCGCAGCGCAAGACCTCCTTCGTGGTGCCGACCGGCAATTTCGGCGATGTGCTCGCCGGCTATGTCGCCAAGCGCATGGGCCTGCCGGTAGAGCGGCTGGTGGTGGCGACCAATGTGAACGACATTCTCGCCCGCACGCTGGCGACCGGGCGCTATGAGGTGACCGGCGTGCATCCCTCCTCCTCGCCGTCGATGGACATCGAGGTGTCGTCGAATTTCGAGCGCGTGCTGTTCGAGGCGATGGACCGCGACGCCGGCGCGCTGCGCGGGCTGATGGCCTCGCTGGCGCAGTCCGGGGCCTTCGCGCCCTCCAGCGCCGCCATGGCCGCGCTGCGGGCCGATTTCGACGCCGGGCGGGCGGACGAGGCGCAGACGCTGGGTACCATCGCCCGGGTGCGGGCGGAGACCGGCTATCTGCTCGATCCGCACACGGCGGTCGCGGTGTCGGTGGCCGAGCGCGTCGCGCATGATCCGCATGTGCCGCAGGTGGTGCTCGCCACCGCGCACCCCGCCAAGTTCCCCGACGCGGTGGAGCGGGCCTGCGGCGAGCGCCCGGCGCTGCCGCCGCACCTCGCCGACCTCCTGGAGCGGCCCGAGCGCACGCCGACCCTGCCCAATGATGTGGCGGCGATCGAAGCCTACATCACCCGCCATGCGCGGGCCTCGGAGACCGCCGCGTGAGCACTCCCACCGCCCCGGGGCCCCGCATCACCACGCTCGCCAACGGTGTCACCGTCGTTTCCGAATCCATGCCGCATCTGGCCACGACCTCGCTCGGCATCTGGGTCGGGGCCGGGGCGCGCGACGAGGAGGCGGACGAGCACGGCATCTCTCATCTCTTGGAGCATATGGCGTTCAAGGGCACGCGCCGCCGCTCCGCGCGCGGCATCGCCGAGGAGATCGAGGCGGTCGGCGGCGACATCAACGCCGCCACCAGCGTCGAGCACACCTCCTACAATGCGCGGGTGCTGGCCGAGGACATGCCGCTGGCGCTCGACGTGCTGTCCGACATTCTCGCTGAGCCGGCCTTCGACCCGGAAGAACTGGCGCGCGAGCACAATGTGATCGAGCAGGAGATCGGCGCGGCGCTGGATACGCCGGACGATCTGGTGTTCGACCTGTTTCAGGAGCGGGCCTTTCCCGGCCAGCCCATCGGCCGTTCCATCCTCGGCACGCCGGACAGCGTGCGCTCCTTCGGGCCGGAAAAGCTGCGCACCTATCTCGGGCGCACCTACCGCGCGCCGAAGATGATCGTCTCCGCCGCCGGTGCAGTGTCGCATGAGGCGCTGGTGGCGGAAGCGGAAAAGCGCGTGGCGGGCTTTGCCGGCGCCGACAAGCCGGCGGTCGTTCCCGCGCGCTATGAGGGCGGGGTGGAGATCGGCGGCGGGCGCGAACTGGAGCAGGCGCATCTCCTGATCGGCCTGCCCGGCCTTTCCTACCGCGACCCCGGCATCCATGCGCTGCAGGTGTTCACCAATGTGCTCGGCGGGGGCATGTCCTCGCGGCTGTTCCAGGAAGTGCGCGAGGCGCGCGGCCTGTGCTACGCGGTCTATTCCTTCCACTGGGGCTATGCCGATACCGGGCTGTTCGGCGTCTATGCCGGCACGGATGGCGGCGATGTCGGCGAACTTGTCGACGTGGCCGTCGACCAGATCCTTGCCACCATCGACAGCATGACCGAGGCGGAGCTGGCGCGTTCCAAGGCCCAGGCCAAGGTGGGGCTGCTGGCGGCGCTGGAGAGTTCCGGCGCACGGGCGGACCAGCTGGCGCGGCAGATGCTGGCCTTCGGCCGGCCGATCCCGCTGGAAGAGATCGTCGCCAAGGTGGAAGCGGTGACGCTGGACGATGCCCGCGCCGCCGGCAAGGCGCTGATCGGCCGCGGCCGGCCGACCTTCACCGCGCTGGGGCCGGGAAAATCGCTTGAATCGGCGGCGCGCATCGCGGAACGTCTCAGCGCAGCATAACGCCCGCCGGCAGCGCACATGGCCCTGTTTCGCACCGTGTCCTGGTCTGAGCCCCCCATGCTCGTCGAGGGGGCGAGCGTGCTGCTGCGCCTGCCGCAAATGTCGGACTTTGCCGCCTGGGCGGCCCTGCGCGAGCAGAGCCGCGACTTCCTCGCGCCGTGGGAGCCGACCTGGCCGGCCTATGACCTCACGCGCGGCTCATTCCGGCGCCGCATGCGCCGCTATGCCCGCGATGTGCGCGAGGACGCGGCCTATCCGTTCCTGGTGATCCGCCGTGCCGACCGTGTGCTGCTGGGCGGGCTGTCGCTGTCCAATGTCCGGCGGGGCGTGACCCAGACCGCCAGCCTCGGCTACTGGATGGGCGCCCCTTTCGCCGGGCAAGGCTATATGAGCGCGGCGGTGCGCACCCTGCTGCCCTTCGCCCATGGCACGCTGGGGCTGCGCCGGATCGAAGCCGCCTGCCTGCCGAGCAACACCCCTTCCATGCGGCTGCTGGAGGGCGCCGGATTCCGGCGCGAGGGCTATGGGCGCGAATATCTCTGCATCGACGGC
Organism: Ancylobacter polymorphus; assembly: GCF_030813495.1. Taxonomy (GTDB): domain Bacteria; phylum Pseudomonadota; class Alphaproteobacteria; order Rhizobiales; family Xanthobacteraceae; genus Ancylobacter; species Ancylobacter polymorphus. The sequence continues at coordinate 412,375 of NZ_JAUSUI010000003.1, forward strand.
CGCTGGCAGGACCATGTGCTCTATGCCCGGCTGGCGGGCGATCCGATCGCGCGCGTGCCGGGGTTCGAGGGTGCCAGTTTGGTGCCATTCAAAAGTGCTGATGAGATGAGTTCCGGCGCTTAATCTGGAATCTCTCAAATCTATGCCAATGAAGACTGATCGATCACCTCACATGATCGGCAGATTTGTATTTGCCGATTGACGCTTGGCCGGAATAGCGCGAAAAGAGAAGAGAAAGGCGATATTTAGAATAATTCTAAACGCCTGAAAGCTTCGGTTTCGCGTCGCGATGATCGTGTGTTCCTGCAATGTGCTTTCCGATCGTCAGATCCGCAGCGCGGTGTCGGAGACGACGGCGCCCGTGCGAACCGTGGGGCAGGTCTATCGCTGCCTCGGCTGCAGCGCCCAATGTGGCCGCTGCGCCCGCACCATCCGCAAGCTGCTCGACGACGTGAACGCCAGCGCCTGTTCGGTTTGCCCGCGTGAATGCCCGGCCGCCCTGCAGGGGGAGGGGGCGCCCGCCCCGCACGCTCATCCCGCGGCTCCGCACTACCACGCGCCACAAGGCCATGCCGCTCACACCCATGCGCCGCACCCCCACGGCCCGCATGGGCATGAGCCTCACGCACACGATCACAGCCATGGGCACGGCCATGCGCACAGCCATGGGCACAGCCATCCCCATGCCCATTCCCACGGCCATGGGCATCACGAGCCTGCGCTGGCTCTGCCGGCCATTGCGGCTGAGTGAAGCGCCGCGCGGTCTCTCGCGCGTGACCTGTGGAAGAGTGGTTGCCTTCTCCTTAGAAGTTTTCTAAAAAGATGCCGCTACTCGCAACAGGAGAGGCGGCGCCATGAAGGGCGATTCAAAGGTCATCGAATATCTCAACCGCGGCGTCCGCTCGGAGCTCACCGCGATCAACCAATACTGGCTGCATTACCGCATGCTGGACAATTGGGGCTTCAAGAAGCTCGCCGCCAAGTGGCGCGCCGAGTCGATCGAGGAGATGCAGCACGCGGATCGCTTCATCGACCGCATCCTGTTCCTCGAAGGCCTGCCGAACCTGCAGGTACTGGACCCGCTGCGCATCGGCCAGGACATCAAGGAAGTCATCGAGTGCGATCTCGCCGCCGAGATCGAGGCGCGCGCGCTCTACCAGGAAGCCGCGACCTATTGCGAGAGCGTGCAGGACTATCCCAGCCGCGATCTGTTCAAGGCGCTGATGACCGATGAGGAAGGCCATATCGACTTCCTCGAAACCCAGCTCGACCTGATCAAGACCCTGGGTCTGCAGCTCTACGCCCAGCACCATATCGGCGAGCTGGAGTGAGCCTTTTCGCCGTCATTACCTAGAGCACGTTCCGATCGGATTGCCTCGCAATCCGATAGGTAAAACGTTCTCTATCAATAGCTTAGAGACTGATTCACCGATCAGGTTGATTCAACCCGATCGGATCAGGCTCCAGGGTTAGCAAGGGCCGGTCGCGAGACCGGCCCTTTTCGTTTCAGGCTGCGGTACGGGCGTGTGGTCTCCGCCCGGCCTCGGCGCGGCGCACCGCCGCCCAGGCATGCCGCAGCCTTTCCTTAGACTTATTCTAACATATTGACTTCACTTTGCTTTTCGTTGACCGGCGGGGCCGCGTCGGCTACCGCCTCGGACAGACGTACCGTCCACCATGCAACCGCCCCTTGACGGTGGTGCGCACACAGGAGACGCCCATGCCTGCCCGCAGCTCCCTTCTGTCCCGCTACGCGCTTTCCGGCTTCATCGCCGCGACGCTCGCCCTCGCGCCCCTGGCCGCTTCGGCGGAGGAGGTGGTGAACATCTACACCACCCGCGAGCCGGGTCTCGCCAAGCCGCTGTTCGACGCCTTCAGCGAAAAGACCGGCATCAAGGTCAACAGCGTGTTCGTCAAGGAAGGCCTCGCCGAGCGTGTGAAGGCCGAGGGCGACGCCTCCCCCGCCGACGTGCTGATGACGGTGGATGTCGGCGCGCTTCTCGACCTCGTGGATCAGGGCGTGACCCAGAAGGTCAGCTCCGACACGCTGGAAAAGGCCATTCCCGCGAACCTCCGCGGCAAGGAAGGCGAGTGGTTCGCCCTTTCCGCCCGCGCCCGCGTCGCCTACACCGCCAAGGACCGGGTGAAGGACACGGCGATCACCTATGAGAGCTTCGCCGATCCGAAGTGGAAGGGCGAGGTCTGCATCCGTTCGGGCAAGCACCCCTACAACACCGCGCTGATCGCCGCCTATATCGTCCATCACGGCGAGGCGAAGGCCGAGGAGTGGCTGAAGGGCGTGAAGGCGAACCTGGCCCGCAAGGCCGCCGGCGGCGACCGTGAAGTGGCGCGCGACATTCTCGGCGACATCTGCGACATCGGCCTCGCCAATTCCTACTATGTGGGCCTGATGCGCTCCGGCAAGGGCGGCCCCGAGCAGGAGGCATGGGGCAAGGCGATCAATGTCGTGCTGCCCACCTTCGAGAATGGCGGCACCCATGTGAACATCTCCGGCGCCAGCGTCGCCAAGAACGCCCCGAACAAGGGCAATGCGGTCAAGCTGCTGGAATATCTCGTCTCGCCGGAGGCGCAGGAAATCTACGCCAAGGCGAATTTCGAATATCCCGTGGTGCCCGGCGTGCCGGCGGACCCGATCATCGCCGCCTTCGGCCCGCTGAAGGTCGACAATATCGATCTGGTGCAGGTCGCCAAGGCGCGCAAGGCGGCGACCGATCTCGCCGACAAGGTCGGCTTCGACAACTGAACGGACCCGGCGGCGCCACCCGCGCCGCCCTTTTCCCCCTGACATGAACGGGTCCCGGGGTGGTTCGCCGCTCCGGGACATTTGCCGAGATGAGCCTGGTCCTCTCCCCCAGCCCGCACCGCGCCCCCTTGACCGGCTCCCGCCTCGTGCGGGCGGCGGCGGGGGCGGTCGTGCTTCTGGTACTGCTGCCGCTGGCGGCGCTGGGCTGGACCGCGCTGCAGGGCGCGCCCGATCTGTGGCCGCATCTCATCGCCAATGTGATTCCGCACGCGCTGTATGAGACCACGGTGCTGGTGCTCGGCGTCGGCCTGTTCGTCGCCATCATCGGCACCGGCACCGCCTGGCTGGTGGCGGTGTGCCGCTTTCCCGGGCGCGGCGTGTTCGAATGGGCGCTGCTGCTGCCGCTCGCCATACCGACCTATATCCAGGCCTTCATCTATGTCGACGCGGTGCACCCTCTGGGGCCGATCCCGACGCTGATCCGCACCAGCTTCGGCCTGCGCCCGCGCGATCTGTGGCTGCCGGAAGTGCGCACCCTGCCGGGCTGCATCATCCTGCTCGGGCTGGTGCTCTACCCCTATGTCTATCTCTCCGCCCGCGCCGCCTTCCTGGTGCAGACCGCTTCCGTGCTCGACGCCGCGCGCACGCTGGGGGCGGGAGCGGGGGAGGCGTTCTTCCGCATCGCCCTGCCGCTCGCCCGCCCGGCGATCGCGGTGGGGGTGACGCTGGCGCTGATGGAGACGGTGAACGACATCGGCGCCTCGGAATTTCTCGGCGTGCAGACGCTGACGCTCTCCATCTATTCCACCTGGCTCAACCGCTCCAGCCTGCCGGGCGCGGCGCAGATCGCCCTGTGCATGCTGGCGCTGATGTTCGCGCTGGTGCTGCTGGAGCGCTGGGGACGGCGCCACCAGAGGACCGGCAGCATCGGCGACCGCGCCCGCCCGCCGGCGCGGCGCACGCTTTCCGCCGGGGCGTCGGTGCTCGCTTTCCTTGCCTGCCTCCTCCCCGTCCTGCTGGGCTTCGTGCTGCCGGCGGGGCATCTGGCGCTGGCAGCGTGGAAGCGCGTGGCGTTCCACGGCGTGTCGCCGACCATCCTGCATGAGGCGGCCAATACCGCGCTGTTCGCCGCGCTCGGCACCGCGCTGGCTTTGGCTCTCGGCTTCGCCGTGGTGGTGGCGCTGCGCACCGGGGCGCTGCGCTCCGGGCTGGCGCTGCGCCTCGCCAGCCTCGGCTATGCCGTGCCCGGCACGGTGCTCGCGGTCGGCCTGCTGGTGCCGCTGGCGGGCTTCGACAATCTGGTCTCGCACCTGTCCGAGCGCCTGACCGGCCTCTCCACCGGCCTGCTGCTCTCGGGCTCCGGCGCGGCGCTGATCATCGCCTATGTCATCCGCTTCCTCGCCATCCCCATCGGTGGGGTTGAGGCGGGCTATGGCAAGGTGGGCGTGACGCTCGACATGGCGGCGCGCAGCCTCGGCGAGAAGCCCGGCGGCGTGGTGCGGCTGATCCATCTGCCGATGCTGCGGCCGGCGCTGGCCACCGCCGCGCTGCTGGTGTTCGTCGACTGCATGAAGGAACTGCCGGCGACGCTGATGCTGCGCCCGCTGAATTTCGAGACGCTGGCGAGCCATGTCTATTCCGAAGCGGCGCGCGGCACCTATGAGGACGGCGCGCTGGCGGCGCTGCTCATCGTGCTGGTCGGGCTGGTGCCGGTGATCCTGCTGGCGCGCCTCTCCCGTCCCCGGCAGGGCTGAGGGCAACTCCTCCTTTACCGATCCGAACACGGCAAGCGGCGGCGGGCCTGCGTCCTTCGAGGCCCGGCTTTGCCGGTCACCTCAGGATGACCGGCTTTGCCGGTCACCTCAGGATGACCGGCTTTGCCGGTCACCTCAGGATGACGACGCGTTGCCCCAGCAAAAAGGGCGCAGCTCGCGCCGCGCCCTTGATGTCTGCTGCCGCCGCCTGAACCGGGCTTGCCCGGTTCAGGCCTTCAGCGAAAAGCAGGGGCGGATGGACTTCCTCAGAAGTCCATACCGCCACCTGAGCCGGGCAAGCCCGGTTCAGGCGCTCAACCAACCGCAGGGGCGGATGGACTTCCTCAGAAGTCCATACCGCCCATGCCGCCGCCGCCCGGCATGGCGGGGGCGCCGCCGTCGCGCTTGGGCGCGTCGGCGATCATGGCTTCGGTGGTGATGAGCAGGCCGGCGACCGAGCCGGCGTCCTGCAGCGCGGTGCGCACGACCTTGGCGGGGTCGACGATGCCGGAGGCGATCATGTCGACGAACTGCTCGGTCTGAGCGTTGAAGCCGAAGTTCTGGTCCTTCGTCTCCAGCACCTTGCCGACCACGATCGAGCCTTCCACGCCGGCATTCTCGGCGATCTGGCGGATCGGGGCCTCAAGCGCGCGCAGCACGATCTTGATGCCGGCCTGGATGTCCGGGTTGTCGGAGGAGAGCTTCTCGACCGCCTTCTTGGCGCGCAGCAGGGCGATGCCGCCGCCGGGGACGATGCCTTCCTGCACCGCGGCGCGGGTGGCGTTCAGCGCGTCGTCGATGCGGTCCTTCTTTTCCTTCACTTCGACTTCGGTCGCGCCGCCGACGCGGATGACCGCGACGCCGCCGGCGAGCTTGGCGAGGCGCTCCTGCAGCTTCTCGCGGTCGTAGTCCGAGGTGGTTTCCTCGATCTGCGCCTTGATCTGCGCGACCCGGCCCTCAATGTCCTTCTTCTTGCCGACGCCGTCGACAATCGTGGTCTTTTCCTTCTCGATCACCACCTTCTTGGCGCGGCCGAGCATGGAGAGGTTGACGCTCTCAAGCTTGATGCCGAGCTCTTCGGAGATGACCTGGCCGCCGGTGAGGACAGCGATGTCTTCCAGCATGGCCTTGCGGCGGTCGCCGAAGCCCGGAGCCTTCACCGCCGCGACCTTCAGGCCGCCGCGCAGCTTGTTGACCACCAGCGTGGCCAGCGCCTCGCCTTCCACGTCCTCGGCGATGATGAGCAGCGGCTTGCCCGACTGCACCACGGCTTCGAGCACGGGCAGGATCGCCTGCAGGCCGGAGAGCTTCTTGTCGAAGATGAGCATGTAGGGATCTTCGAGATCCACCGTCATCTTCTCGGCATTGGTGATGAAATAGGGGGAGAGGTAGCCACGGTCGAACTGCATGCCTTCGACCACGTCGAGCTCGGTCTCGGCGGTCTTGGCTTCCTCGACGGTGATGACGCCCTCATTGCCCACGCGCTGCATGGCGCCGGCGATCATCTCGCCGATGGAGGCATCGCCATTGGCGGAGATGGTGCCGACCTGAGCGACTTCGTCGCTGTTCTTCACCTTCTTGGCGCGCTTCTCGATGTCCTTGATCGCCTCGGCGACGGCGATGTCGACGCCGCGCTTGAGGTCCATCGGGTTCATGCCGGCGGCGACGAACTTGGCGCCTTCGCGGACGATGGCCTGGGCGAGAACGGTGGCGGTGGTGGTGCCGTCGCCGGCAAGGTCGTTGGTCTTGGAAGCGACCTCACGCACCAGCTGCGCGCCGAGATTTTCGAACTTGTCCTCGAGTTCGATCTCCTTGGCGACGGTGACGCCGTCCTTGGTGATGCGCGGAGCGCCGAAGCTCTTCTCGATGACGACATTGCGGCCCTTGGGGCCGAGCGTGACCTTCACCGCATTGGCGAGGATGTCGACGCCGCGCAGCATCCGCTCGCGGGCATCGCCGGCAAATTTAACGTCCTTGGCAGCCATCTGGCCTACTCCTGAAAATCAGTGTGTCCGGGAAGGAAAGTCGGCTCAGCCGACGATGCCCATCACGTCGGATTCCTTCATGATCAGGAGGTCCTGACCGTCGATCTTGACCTCGGTGCCCGACCACTTGCCGAACAGCACCTTGTCGCCGGCTTTCACGTCGAGGGGAACGAGCTTGCCGGCTTCGTCGCGGGCGCCGGGGCCCACGGAGAGAACTTCGCCCTGCGAGGGCTTTTCCTTGGCGCTGTCGGGGATGATGATGCCGCCCGCCGTCTTCTCTTCGGCGTCGAGGCGCTTCACCACGATGCGGTCATGCAGGGGGCGGAACTTCAGCTGGGCCATCGGTAGATCCTCGGTCTTCCTGTCGCGCGCCGGTGCGGCGCTGGTGAGAAGCGTATTAGCACTCTTCATGAGTGAGTGCCAAACCGTCGCCGAGATAGGAATGGTACCGGATTGAGTCAAGCGCGCGGCAAGCGGCGGCGCCGTCATAAAATGTCATGCGCCGGTGGCGGGGAGCCGGCGGGACGCCCGACGTGAAAAACCCGGCCTGCGCGGGGCGCGGACCGGGTTTCGATGTCACAGGCGAAGCGGCGATCAGGAAGCCTTCTTGATCGTCTTCTCGACCGAGGCCTTGATCGGCTCGGCGGTGTCGGTGGCGACCTTCTGCGCCAGGGTGGAGAGTTCCTTGGCCTGGCTGGAGAGCACGTCGAACTGCTTGCGCAGATGGCCGGTGGAGAGTTCCACGGCTTCCGACACGCTCTTGGCGCCGAACAGCGCGCCCATATAGTCGAAGGCAGCGTTCACATTGGTGCGCAGGGATTCCAGCGCCGCCGTGTTGTATTCGGCGAGGCCGCGCGACGCGGTGGAATAGGTGTCTTCCAAGAGGTCGGTGGTCTCTTCGGCGTTGGCCTTGAACTTCTCATAGGTCTCGCGCGCGTTCTGCACGCTCTTCTCGGCCATCTCGCGCACCACGGCGGGCACTTCGACGGCGGAAGCGACATCGAACTTCGGAACTTCGAACTTCGGCATTTCGAACTTCGGCAGCGACGACTCGAAAGCGGCGGTCGTCGCCTTGGCGGTCTTCTTCGGGGTGGGGGTGACGGGGGCAGCGTCGACCATGGGGGTTCTCCTCGCAGTCGCGGTGGATTGGGAACTGGCGACAACCGCTCCGCGCCTGCGGCCGCGCCCTGACCGGCAAAGGCCTGTCCGAGTGAAACCCGACCCTCTGCCCTGTCCTGTTCCCTATAATTGTGCAATGCAGCATCATATTGCAATGCACAATTTGCGCTGGCGAGCGATTTTTTTGACTTTTTTCACGAGGGCGGCGCCCGGCCGCCCGACGGCGCGGCGTGGATGCCTATTTGTCGCCCTTGCCGAAGGGCGAGGCCGCGCTGGCCTGCTGGCCGAGCGCCTTGGCCTGCTCCGCGAGGCGGGCGGCCTGTTCCTTCACATATTCCGCGTGAAGACGCGCCCATTCGTCCACCGTGGTCGCGCCGGCGAGGCGGGAGGCGAAATCGAAGCCGGCGGCGATGTTGGCCTCGACGAAATCCAGCGTGGTGCGGCCGAACTCGCGGGCATTGCCCTGCGCCGTATCGACATGGCGGCTGGCGTCGTCGAGCGCCTTGTGCGCGGCGCCAAGCAGGCCATCAATGGCCGCGCGCGCCTGCCCCACGCCCTGCTCGGCAATGGCGCGCAGTTCGGGGGGAACGTCGAGTTTCGGATTGTCGGCCATGGCGAAAACTCCTCCGGATGACGATGTGGGAGTGTAGACGCAACGGAAGGCACTGCTATCCGGCCGGATGCCTACATCTAAAGTAGTAGAGTGCGGCCAGAACGCAATCGAATTCGCGCCGCTGCGGGTCAGCCGGTTGCACTTGGTTAACCGGGATCGGTGGCAACCAATTAACCGGAAAAGGTGAAGCTGGCGCGACAGGGCAGGCGGCGCATGGCAAGCGGCGCCGGCCCGCATTATTGTTGGAATGCGGCGGCAGGTCCTTGCGGGGCCTCCGTTTGCGGCATCCGGTTCTCACCGGCGGGATCATTCGGGCGCTCATGACCACCGACGACATCGGCACATTGGCGACGCAGAACCTGCGTGCTCAGGCGGCGACCGCGCTCGCCGGGGCGGCGCCGGCGGTGCTCGCGCTCGCCGATGGCCGCGTGCTCGACGCCAATGACGCCGGCCGTGCCCTGCTCGACCCCGCGACTCTCGCCACGCTGGCGCCTCGCCTTGCCGCCACGCTGCGCCCGTCGCGTCCGGCGCGGCTGGAGCGGCTGCGCCTGCCCGGCACGCTCACCCCCGTCACCTTCGCCTGCTCGCTGATTGCGGCCGGCGGCGCCCGCGCCCTGCTGCTGGTCGGGCTCGACGCCAAGCCCGCCCGTGCCCCGGCCGCGCCCGCCCCGGCCGGCGCACCGCCCGAAGCGCCGTCCGTGGCGGCGCCCGCCCGCTTCACCTGGAGCACCGGCCCGGATGCGCGGCTGAACCGTATCGACCCGCGCCTCGCCGCGGCGCTGGAGCGCGCGCCGGACGACCTCGCCGGCCGCGACTGGCGCGCGCTCGGTGCGCCCGACGCTCACCGCGCGGTGCTGGAGGGGCGCAGCTTCACCCATTTGGCGCTGCTTCTGCCGACGGCGCGCGGCGAGGGGCTCGCCATCGAGCTTGGCGGCGCCCCCATTCGCGGCGACGGCATGCGCGGCTTCGGCGTGATAAGGGGCCGCCGGCCGCTGGACGCGCGGGCCGAGACGCCCGCCCGCCCGGACCTTTCCCCGCCGGTGAGCCCGCCGGCGCCGCGTCTCCCCGAAGCTGCGCCCCCGGCGCCCGAGCCCGCCCCGCCGGTGCGGGTGACGCTGAGCCTGGTGCCGTCGCCGGCCAATGTCGTGCCGCTGCGCGCCGGAAGCGAACCCGGCCGCGACGCCGCCCGCTCCTCCTGGGAGGGGCTGTCGACCGGGGAGCGCAACGCGTTCCGCGATATCGCCCGCGCCCTCGGCGCGCGGCTGGAAGGCGTCGACGACCCTGCCGACATCTCGGCCGATGCGCCCGCCGAGCCCGTCATCGAGCCGCCCGCGCCTCCCCCCGCGCCGCCCCGCGAGACGCCGCCCGAAGTCCCGCGCCCTGTCGAGCCCGCCGCCGCCGAGGCTTCCCCGGACAGCACCGGCCTGCGTCGCGTTCTCGCCGAGGGCGAGCGCCCTGTGCTGGACCGGCTGCCGCTGGGCCTGCTCGCCTTTCGCGGCGACCGTCTGCTCTATGCCAATCGCGCGCTGCTCGACTGGACCGGGCATGAGGACCTCGCCGCGCTGGAAGCGGCCGGCGGTCTCTCCGGCCTGTTCGACACCGCACCGGCGGCGGGAGGCGGCGACGTGCCGCTGACCATCGTCGGCGCCGAGGGCGCGCCGATCCGCGTCGAGGCGCGGCTGATGTCCTCTCCCTGGGAGGGCGGCTCAGCCATGCTCTATGTGCTGCACCGCGCCACCGCGCCGGTTCCTGCGCCCACCGATATAGCCACCGAGGCGGCGGCGGCCGAGGCGCTCAATGATGAACGGCTGCGCCAGGCCGAACTCGCCCTGCGCGAGGCGGAGCGTTCCAGCCGCGAATTGCGCGCCATTCTCGACACCGCCACCGACGGTGTGGTGCTGATCGACGCCGCCGGCACCATCCTGTCGATGAACCACCCGGCGGAGGCGCTGTTCGGCTTCCACGCCGCCGAGGTGAAGGGCGAATCCTTCACCCTGTTGCTGGCGCCGGAAAGCCACCGCGCGGCGGTCGACTACCTCGACGGCCTCGCCGCCAATGGCGTCGCCAGCGTGCTCAATGACGGGCGCGAGGTGATCGGCCGCGTGCGCGAAGGCGGGCTGATCCCGCTGTTCATGACCGTGGGCCGGGTCGGCGACGACCCCACCAAATTCTGCGCCGTGCTGCGCGACATCACCCAGTGGAAGCGCGCCGAGGAGGAGCTGATCGAGGCCAAGCGGCTCGCCGAGCGCGCCAACCTCGCCAAATCCGACTTCCTCGCCAAGATCAGCCACGAGATCCGCACCCCGCTCAACGCGATCATCGGCTTCTCCGAAGTCATGATGGAGGAGCGATTCGGGCAGGTGGAGAACCAGCGCTACCGCGACTATCTGCGCGACATCCACGCCTCTGGCGAGCACCTCGTCTCGCTGATCAACGATCTGCTCGATCTCTCCAAGATCGAGGCCGGCAAGCTCGACCTCGCCTTCACCAGTGTGTCGCTGAACGAGGTGGTGCAGCAGTGCATGGGCATCATGCAGCCGCAGGCGAACCGCGAGCGCATCATCATCCGCTCCTCGCTCGCCACCGACCTGCCGCCCGTGGTGGCCGATACGCGCTCCATCCGCCAGATCGTGCTCAACCTCGTGTCCAACTCGATCAAGTTCACCCAGCCCGGCGGGCAGGTGATCCTGTCGACGACGCTGACGGAGGAGGGCGAGGTGGTGCTGCGGGTGCGCGACACCGGGGTCGGCATGTCGGAATCCGACGTGATGGTGGCGATGGAACCGTTCCGCCAGATCACCACCTCGGCCCGCGCCGGTTCCGGCGGCACCGGCCTCGGCCTGCCGCTGACCAAGGCGCTGGCGGAAGCCAACCGCGCCGCCTTCAACATCCGCAGCGCGGTGGATGTCGGCACCATCGTCGAGATCATCTTCCCCTCGACACGGGTGCTGGCGGAGTGAGTATTTCCAACAGGTTGTTGATCTAAAAGGAGTTTCGGCCGCCTCTTTGGTCCAGTGAGGCGACCCAGAATGCAGATGGCCTACCCCTCTCCGAAGCTCAACCGGACGTCAGGACGCTGGCGCTTCCGCAAGGTGGTTCCTGCCGCCATTCGCTCTCGTCTGGGCAAGACCGAGATTGTGCGATGGCTCGGCACCGACCGCGACGAGGCCCGCAGGCGGAACGCTGAACTGCATGCCGAGTGGGAGGCGCGGTTCGCAGCGCTGGCGAGCGGCATAACCGTTCTCTCCCGCAAGCAGGCGCTGGCGTTGGCCGGGCGGTGGTACGGGTGGTTCGTCGCGCGGCATGATGATGATGCCGGTACGACACCCGAGGGCTGGCAGCTCTCCCTTGAAGCCCTGCAAGCGCTGGAGGATACGGGCAGCCTGCTGGATGAACGTGACATCTCGCCTTTGGACGAGAGGCCGCGCGGGCCGAAGACGACCCAGCGGGTGCATGCCTTCCTGCACGACCGGGGACACCTCGCTCAGTTCTTCTTGGACGAGGGTGTGACCCTCGCGCCGGCTTCGCTCCCGCTCTTCATGGAGGCGATGGAGGATCAGTTCTATGCCGCTCACCAGCGGCTCATGCAGCTTGCTAGGGGCGACTACAGCCCCGATGAGCGGCCGGCACGGTTCCCTGTGTGGGAGCCTGCTGCGCCGGCCTCAAAGGCTTCTGGCGCCGCCGCTGCGTCAGGCGAGAAGCTGACATTGCCGGTGCTCTTCGAGCGGTGGAAGGCCGCTCATCCCGAGATTTCGCCCGGCACGCTGAAGGTCTATGCCCCGTCGATCCGGGCCTGTGACGCCTTCCTGAGCGGCATGGATGTGCGGTTCATCACAGAGGATGACCTCTGGCGATGGGTGAAGCACCGCCTAGAGGTCGAAGGTGTCTCCGGGAAAACCATCCGCGACAACAGTTTGACAGCCCTCAAATCGGTCCTCGGCTGGGCCGCGTCCTATGAGGGCGGGCGTGTGCTGACCAGCAACGCCGCTGCGGCTGTGAAGCCGAAGACGCCCAAGCGGGTGCGCGAACGCCAGCCGAATTTCCGGGCCGATGAGATCAAGGCCGTGCTTGGCGCCGCGCTGGCCGTGCCGGACGACCCGAAGAACCCGACGCAGGCTTTCACGCGGCGTTGGGTGCCGTGGCTGTGTGCCTATACAGGCGCTCGCGTCCGGGAAATGACGCAGTTACGCGGTGTGGACGTGCGCCAAGAGGGCGGCGTCTGGGTCCTCGACATCACGCCGGAGGCCGGCACGGTCAAGAGCGGACAAGCCCGGCGCGCCTTCCTGCATGAGCACCTTGTGGCGCTTGGCTTTCCCGACTTCGTTGCTTCGCGGGGACCGGGGCCGCTCTTCTATGACCCCGAGCGCCGGCAGGCCGATGCCAAGACCTCGCAGGCGGAGACGCGGGCGCTGCATCTCGCGAAATGGGTGCGCGACACGGCGAAGCTCGATCCGCGCCTTCAGCCGAACCATGCGTGGCGGCACACACTGAAAACGCGGCTGACCGAGGCGAAGGTTGAGCCGTCCATCCGCGACATTCTGGTCGGGCACACGGTCAAGGGTGTCGCCCGGTCCTATGAGCATGTGAGCCCCGCCGTGCTGGTGGCGGAGCTGAACAAGGTGCCGCGCTACGAGGTGGATTGACCGGGCCGGTGCCCTCGCGACTAGCAACCACGCATTGGTCCGACGTTGCGGCCGAAGCGCCTTATCTGGTGGGCTCCTAAGCCTTCCTCTTGTTGACAGCACCGTCTCAATGAAACGGTAGTGAACCGCAAAGCGTTGTAACGGCTAGAACACGCCGTGGTCCTGCGGCGTCAACGGCTCGTCTTCCCAATGCAGGGACAGCTCATCTTCGACCTCGTGCTGGTCCCCGATCATCGTCAGCATGCTCCGGGCGAGGGTCAATATCTCGTCCCGCACCCAATAATCCGAAGCATCGCCGAACGCCTGCCGCAGTTTGGCGAGGGCGGAACGGGCGGCCTCCAGCTCCTTTTCATGGTCCTCGCGAGTCGGCGGCGTGCCGCCCTCTCCGACAAACTCCGCCGCTCCACCCATCTTGAGCGCCGTCTTTTTGAAGTCCTTCTGCATCCACCGCCACACCGTGGGCTTGGGTATGGCTAGGTCCCGCGCGATGTCGTCATAGGACTTGAGCTGCCCCGCGAGGCTGCTGCCGTCCTTGCCATATCCAGCTCTGAGGACATGCTGGCGAGTGCGGACATAGGTTCGGAACATCTCCCGACGCTCTCGCGGCTTGAGCGGCAGGCCGTGCTTGGTGTTCGCATCTGCCGCTCGCCACAGTGCCTGCGAGCGCGGCAACGCCATTGCGACAGCGTTGACGGTCGTGGCGCCCGTCTGCCGGAACGCGCGGCAACGGTGGTGGCCGTCCACGACCACCGGCTCTTTGTCGTCACCACAGAAGGCAATCGTGATGGGCGGCAGTTCGGCCCCCGCCTTGATGGCCCCCACCAGCCTGCCGACGTGCCCCGTATCAAGATCAACACGCACCTGAAACGCTGGGTCACGCCGGATGTCGTCCAGCTTCACGACGAAAGCCTTCGTGGCCTCCCCCTTGGCCTCTACAGCCGCCTTGCGCAGGGCTTCCAAGCTCGTCACCGTCACGTCAAATCCTCCAGCGCGTTCCGGAAGGCGTCGCGCTTGGCGGCGGCCTCCTCTTGCTCGCGTCGTTCCAGTTCGGCCAAGCGTAGCCCCACCACACCCAGCGTCTCGACCAGCCATTGCGCGAAGATGGCGGACACGGCGGGGGGAACGTCGCGATAGACGCGCTTCGTCCGGCCGCTCGCATGATCGAACCAGACGCCCGCATTGACCTCCGAGAGGCCCCGCACCCGGCGCACGAGCTGGGCATTGAAGGCGGCATCGGTGCGGAATTTGCGGGGGTCGGCGTCGCGCATGAGGTAGAGCGCCGCCACGGTCTCCATCACCGCCCGCGCCTCGATATCGACCAGCCGCAGCACCTCGCCGGCCGCCCGCAACTCGAAGCGGTTCACCGCCCGGCCGCCCTGAAAGGCCGCGAGAATGCGCTGTGCGTGCTCCACGGTGGCGCGCCATCGGTCATCGCACTGCGACCAGAGCGGGCTCCCGGTGTTCTTAGCGATGCGGGCGCGCACGCGGTCTACATAGGGCGCCAGCGCGGCCTTGGTGATGCCGAGCTGGGCAACGTCGCCGTGGCGGCGGACGCGGGACTTGTGAGTGGTGCAATAATGCCCGAAGCGGGTCGCCTCAGCGCCGCATCCGGGGACGCGACAGAGAGCCATGCGAAACCCGAGAAATCTGCGTCCGTCCCCGGACAGACAGACGCGAATTAATTCACGCGGACGGAGGTGGCAACCCCGTCACGGCCTGCCCCGCCTCACGCCACGCGGCGGAACATGAAGCTGCGGCCGTCCGGGGTGCTGGCAAAGCCCATGCGGACCAGCGAGGCCAGGGTGGCCTGTATCGGCGGCTCGACACGCTTGCCCTGCCGGAAGCTGGCGGCGATGGCGGCGGCGTCCACCGTGCCGGAAGCGTTGGCGAGCGCGGCCATGATGGCGGCGGTGCGCTCCACCTCGCCGGCCGGGAATTGCGGCTTCTGCTCCTTGGCGGCGTCCACCACCAGCGCCATGCTGTCCTGCGCCTCTTCCGGCTGCACGGCGGTGGCGATGCCGGCGCGGGCCTTCTGGTAGTCCGGCCGCAGCCAGCGGATCAGGCCCCGCGCTTCCTCCTTGGCGCGCTCCTTGTTGAGCGCCACGAGGCGGGCGATGATGTCCTCGTCCGAGAGGTCGCGCGGCCAGCCATAGGCGTCGAACACCAGCGCGTCGAGCCTGTCGTGCAACTCCTTCAGGATCAGCACCAGCCCCTCGTCGCGGATGCGGGTGTCGTCCGCGTCCAGCGGCTCACCGGCGCGCAGCTTTTCCAGCACGTTGTACATCTGAGTGAGGGTCAGGCGCGGATGCTCCGCCTGCCGGGCCTTGCGGAAGGCGTCCAGCTCCTCGGCAACGGCGCGGATTTGCGCCTTCAGCGCCTCGGAGGCGTCCGGGAAGGGGAAGGGGTCGAACGTCCTCGACTTCGAGTAGACAGAATCGTTTCCGATGCCAAGCCAGCCGCCCACTCGGGTGGCCCAGCAAACATGGAGGCGAGAAGAGAGAATACCCATTACCGCAAAATCATCAGAAGCGACGAGAACGACCTTATCGTCGCATATCACCGAAGGCTCAACCGACTGAAAGACGCGGTGCCTTGCCGTATCTACGGTAGCAAAATAGCACCGCAATCCTTCGAGGGCCGGTCGCATTTCCTGTCTGGGCTCGCCGAAGATCCACCAGTTATCCCGATAAGCGGCTCGGTTATTGACGTCCCGTCCATTTGGTCGGCCGTCAGGCCCGACAGACTGCTTAACCGTTGCCACCACATGCTGGTAAACCTCGGGGAAGCGTCGCCTGACGTCCTCAGCCTTGAGACCAAAGAGATCAATTACAAGAAGGCCGCGCGGCGTGCCAATTAGGTCTCGCCCGTTCCGGTAGGGTCGTATGTAGTGATCAAGCTGATCGCGGCTTCCGTAGCCAAGCAATTCGGCTTGTTGAGGGTGAACTATGAACCCAGAGCCGTGCAGCTTAACGCCGTCATGGCAAATTGACCTATTGGCCTGAAGCTTTTCAAGGCTCGTAACGTCTATGCCAGCCGACAAATCCGGATTGATCACCCCGGATACGCTGCCATAGACGATTAGGGGAGTGTCCGTGTCCAGCCGTTGCTCGCTGATGACGTCATTCAGTAGGCCGTCATGCTTCCCGGCCGCCGCCACGGTCATGGCGATGCGCACGGCCGCCGCGTCCCGCGTCGCCTTGGTCCATGGGTGGTCCGGTATCGCCATCAGCAGGGAAATCGGCTTCTTCGCCTTCATCCGTGCCGCCATGACGCGGCGGGAAAATTCCTGCGTGATCGAGTTGGTGGTGACGAAGCCGAAGCGCCGCAGCTTCGTGCCGCGCCGGGTCAGCAGGTCCGCCGCGCGGTCCCACCAGTACATGACGAAATCGGCGCTCTCGTTCATGTGCGGGTGTGCCGCCCACAGCGCCTTGGCATAGCCGTCCCCCAATCGGCCACGAATAAGAGAGCCGCCGATGAAGGGCGGGTTGCCGACAATGTATTCCGCTTCCGGCCATGGCGGCAGGCGCGGGTTGCGGAAGGTGAACACCGGCACGCGGCGCCCCTCCGCATCCGTTTGCATGACAGGCTGGCCGGAGGCGTCCCGCGCCGGCTCGCTGCCATCGTGCAGCAGCACCGCGTCCATCGCCTTGATGGTCTTGAAGTCGCGCAGAATGGGCTCGGTCGGCTGGCCGCCCTGCGTGCGGAAAAACCATTGCAGGAAGCCGATCCACACCACCAGTTCGGCAATCGCGGCGGCATGCGGGTTCAGCTCCATACCGAGGAACTGGTGCGGGTCGATGGTGTGGCGGTCCAGCCCCAGCGTTTCCTGCCCGCCAAGGTCCGCCACCGCTTCCAGAACCTCGCCCTCCAGCCGCTTCATCAGCTCCAGGGCGACATAGAGGAAGTTGCCGGTGCCGCAGGCGGGGTCCAGCACGCGCACGCCGCAGAGCTGCGCATGGAATTTCATGACCTCCGCCAAGGCCGCGCCTTGGTTGCCCTCGCTGCTCAGCCGTTCAGCCGTGGCGCGCACGAGGTCCCATTCCGCCCGCAGCGGCTCGATGATGGTGGCGACCACCAGCCGCTCGACATAAGCGCGCGGGGTGTAGTGCGCCCCCAGCTTGCGGCGCTCCACCGGGTCCAGCGCCTGCTCCAGCAGCGTGCCGAAGATGGCAGGTTCCACCTCGCGCCAGTTCGCCTTGGCGGCCTCGAACAACTCGCCAATCTCCTCGCGCGGCAGCGGCAGCACCGTGCGGTCCTTGAACAGATAGCCGTTGAAGCGCTTCACCTTGGCCTCGATGGCGAAAGCGAAGGTGCCGGCGTCCATCGCCTCCCAGAGCTGGCCGACCAGTTCCGGGAACAGCTCCGGGGTCGCGCGGCAGCGGTCCAGCACGCGCTTGAAGCTCTCCTTCGGGATAAGCTCCACGTCCTCGGCGAACATCGTGAAGAGGCAGCGCATGAGGAAGGAGGCGATGGCCTCGCGCTTGTAGCGCGGCGTGCCGTCCGCCCCGCGCTGCTCCTCAAGGAACTTCGACACCTTGGCGAGGCGCTCGGCGATGTCGCGCGTGACCTTGGCAGCGCGCTTGGTCGGGTCGAGGCTGTGCGGGTCGGTCCAGACCTTTTTCAGCCGCTCGCGCACCTCCTCCGAGCGGAGGTCTTGCAGGAAGATGCGGAACCCCTGCCGATCCGGGAACTGCGCATAGTTCTTCCCCTGCCCGGAGAAGTCCGCGTACAGTTCGAAGCAGTTGCCGACATCGCAGACGATGAGGAAGGGCGGCCAGCCCTCGGCAGGCGGCAGCGCCTTGGCGTAGTCCTCCGCCTGACGGCGGGCGTTCATCATCAGCACGTCCCAGCGGCGGCTTACGCGGCGCCCCTGCGGCGGCTCCTCTAGCGGGAACAAGGCGGGTTGATCGGCGCCGGGCGCGGCTTTCGGCCCCTCGCCCTGCCGGCTCTGCTTGGCCTCCAGCACGAAGCAGCCGCGCTTGTAGAGGTCGATGCGGCCTTTCGCGGTGGACCCGTCCGGCTCGCGGAAGGTCACGGCCCGCTCGAACACATAGGCGTTCAGCTCTGTGGCGTGCGCGGCCGGGTCCGGCGACTCCACGCCGATCAGCCGGCAGAACTCGGTGAGGAACAGAGCGTAGTTGGCGCGCTCCTGCCCGCCTTCGCGGCCTGTCCAACGGGAAATGAAGCGCTCGACGTCGGTCATGCCCGCCCAAGTGACACGAGGTGAGGCGCGAGGCTAGCCTTCCCTTACGCGCCCGGCAATGCGGTATTGGAGGCGGTCCCCGATGCTGTCTCCAGCGCCCGGTAGACGCTCGCCCGGCCGATGCCCAGCGCCTTGGCAATCTCGGTCACGGTCTTGCCCTCGCCATGCAGCCGCCGCGCGTCGTCCGCCTTGAGCCGCGCCGATGGCTTGCGGCCGGTGTAGCGGCCTTCGGCCTTGGCCTTGGCGATGCCCTCCTTCTGGCGCTCCAGCATCATCTCGCGCTCGAACTGCGCAAAGCCCGCGAAAATGTTGAGGATCAACCGCCCGGTGGCGCTGCGTGTGTCCACCATCTCGCCCCCGAGATTCAGCACCCGCAAGCTGACGCCCTTCATGTCGAGGTCACGGACGATATCCCACAGGTGGATGGTGGAGCGTGCCAGCCGGTCAATCTTGGTGACGACCAGCGTGTCGCCCTCGCGCACGAAGTCCATCGCCCGCGCCAGCTCCGCCCGGTTGCCCACCGAAGACGCCTGCTCGCTGAACACCCGCCCGCACCCGGCCGCGCCAAGGTCCCGCTGCTGCGCCTCCAGCCCGGCCGCCTGCTCCGCCGTGGAGGTGCGGGCATAGCCGACCAGAAGCGGCGCCGGGGGCGGCATGGGCGTGCCATTGGGCGGGCGCTGCGGTGGTTCTTCGCCCGGCCGCATACCGGCATGCACCGCCGCTTCGCGCTCCAGCCGCTCCCGCTGGCGTTCGAGCTTCTGCTGCTGCCTTAGCAGCCGTTCAAGCGGATCGGTGATGCGTGCCATGCCCGGCCCTCGTGTCCAAAAGGTCTAGGCATGAGAGTCGAGTGCGTCCAAAATGTCAACACCCATCCTATTGGGCGCGCTTGGGCACGGAAGCGGACGTGTCCGGATGGGCAAGGTCTATTGGACGGATGCGGGGTGTCACCGCCGCCGACTCATTGGTCTGTTGCGGTAGTTTTGGCTAGAATGAATGAGAGGGATGGGCCCGGGAGGGGGATAGCGCGCGGAACGCTGTTCCAAGATGCTCTGACGAATTTCTGTGAAAAATTGCTGCGGGATGCTGAAGGGCGACAATGAACGGGCAATGGCTTGGCACCTATGAGGGGACCAACACGGGCTCCGCAATTCTCGAACTGGACGATATGGGAGACCGCTACGCCGGTGCTCTATATGCCTATGACGCAAGGCCCGGCCTTCCGAGTTCGGTGGTCTGGTTTGAGACCCCGGGCAAAAGCGATCAGTTTGAGCTTGATGCTCACGTCGCACCCCTTCACCCCGGCACGGGCGAGCCCGTCTCGCGGGAATTCATCAAGGAAATTTACCCCGATGCAACGATGCCAGAGCGCATCCGTCTGAGTTGCTCAGTCGTCGGCGACGTACTCCATATCAGTTGGACAACCCCGTTGGGCACCGAGGGCACAGCCCAGCTGACAAAACCCGATGCGTCACGCCCTTCAGACTATGAGCCGATCGATATAAAGGACTGGAATTCTTTCAAAGCCTTTGCCACAGCTCAAGAACCATACCGATACATATATCGCGGACAAGAAAGCAATGAATGGCGACTTAGGACGCACTTTCATAGAACTGGTCGAGCTTATATCGTTCGTTTCATCAATCAAGACATACCAGCTCTGCATAAAAATCTAACCAATCTGACACGGCATTTCTTCCGGCTAGAGAGCAACATCGAGAACGCAGCGTTTTATTCGCTAGTTCAACACCATGGCTATCCGACCCCCTTGTTGGATTGGACGCACTCGCCGTTCGTGGCGGCGTATTTTGCATACAAGGGGCTCCGAAAGGACAAGATCAACCCGACCAAGAAGGTCCGAATTTTTGTGTTTGACAGCACAGCGTGGCGCAATGATCGGCGGCAATTCACGAAGATCAGCCCTGCGCCGGAGCACTTCTCCCTGTTGGATCCCATCGCTCTAAACAACCCGAGGATGGTGCCGCAGCAGGCTCTATCGAGCGTCACTAATTTGGACGATGTGGAAGGCTACATCCGGAGGCGGGAAAGCGAGGCGCAGAAGACATATCTTCGCGTGATTGATCTTCCATCGATTGAACGCAAAGAGGCGATGCAGCAGCTGAGCATCATGGGCATCACGGCTGGTTCGCTCTTTCCGGGCATAGACGGCGCCTGCGAGCAGTTGCGAGAACGGTTCTTCGACTTGTGACCGGTGCTCTGCGCCAAGTCGCGGGCACCTTGACGAAAACCCATTTCTCTGGTCCAGTGCAACGCATCGACGGCTGAAAATATCCAGCCAGATCAATAACCTACGGCTCCGTTCCGGAAGCATCTTCCCCTCGACGCGGGTGCTGGCGGAGTAGCCTCAGGGCGCGGGGGCGGAGACTTCGAGTTTTTCCGACGGCGCGAGCAGCGCGCGGCCGGCGCCGGAGCGGCGGATCAGCGCCTGCGGGTCGGGCAGAAGGATCGGCCTCACCCAGTCGCCGCGCACGATGAAGGGTAGCTCGAATGCCACCGTGACCGCCGGCGCCGCAGCGCTCGCGGCGAGGGTCGACGTGTCGGCGGCGAGGCTCGCCGCCACGCCGGCCACCGAAGGGGCGGCGCTTTCCGCATTTGCCGCGCTCGCGGCGGGCACGGGGCCCGACGCCGGCGCGGCATTCGGCACCGGCGCCGGATCTGGCGCGGGCGCTGCGGCCTTGGCCAGCTTGCCGGCTGAGGTGGCACGCACCAGCTGGGCGACGCCGGAAAGATCGAGGCCGCGCGAGGCGACCGCACTCTCGCCGGTGAGCGCCACATGCAGCGTGCTGCTCGACAGATCGAGCCGGTCGAGCTTGACGATGCCGTCGGCGATGCGGGCATCGACCACGATATCGGTGAAAGGCGTGCGCCCGCCCCGCAGATCGCCGCCGGACAGCGGCCGCTTTTCCAGCCGGGTCAGGATGCGGCCGACATCGATGCCCACCAGCGCGCCCTCGCTGCCACCGAGCGTGAAGGCGCCGCCGAGCCCCTCGGCGATCTCCATGATGCTGGCCCCGCCGCCAATGGCCGAGAGCCGGAACGAGCCGGTGCCCTCCAGACGCTGGACGCGGAACAGGTCGCTCAGCGCCGGGCCCAGCGCCACATCGTCGGCGGAAAGATCGAGGCGCACATTCATCCCCGGACCGGCCGGGCGGGGGGAGAGCTGGACGGCGGCGCGGAACAGGCCGCCCCAGGCCTCGGCCTCGCCGATGGTGAGCGACAGCCGCCCGCCCTTGGCGGTGGCGGCGGCCGCCATGCGCTGGAAACTGGCCCCGCCGAGACGCACCTGGCCGGCGGAAAGCCGCAGTTCCACGTCCAGTCCCCGGGCGGGGCCGAGATCGAGCGCCTCGCGGCTCCAGCTGCCCTCATGCGGGTTGGACAGGCTGAGTTCGCCATAGGGCGAGAGGTCCATGGTCTCGCAGGCCAGCGAGCCCTGCAGCATCGGCCGGGGGCCGTCGATGCGCAGATTGAACGCGCCGATGCCGGTATTGCCGTCGAGATCGAGCTTGGCCTGGCTCAGCTGGACGCCCTGCGCCGACAGCAGCGCCATGCCGCGCAGCGCGAACGGGCCGAAGCCGCGTTCGGTCGGCGCATCCATGCCAAGCCAGGCCAGCGCCTCACGCAGCTCTCCGGCGCCGACCTTGAGATCGCCCGACACCACCGGCCCGCCCGCCAGCCGGGCACCGCCGGTGAAACTGGCCGTGGCCAGCGGCGCGGCGAGCGACAGGGAGAGCCCGCCGACCTCGCCCGCCGCCAGCGCGCGCAGATTGCTGAGCTTGCCGTCGATCGCCACCCGCTCGCCACGCCAGACAGCGGTGCCGGCCACCGTGACATTCGCCCCGCCGCGCCAGCCAATGGCGAGGTTCGCGTCGGGAACCAGCATTTCCGTGCCGTCGCCACGGGCGAGGGCGACGCTGCCATTGGTGACAACGAGATCACCGCGCGAATCGGCGCTGCCCAGCGAGGCAATGAAGCCGCCAAGCGCCGTCAGCCCGTCGCCGGGATCGGCGAGAACCAGCCGGGCCTCGGGGAGTTCGATGGAATCGGCCCGGACATGGCCGGCGAGCAGAGGCAGCAGGTCCAGCACCACCCGCACGGAGGGGGCTTCGAGCCGGGCGCGCGGGTCCTCAAGGCTCACCCCGTCAAGGGTGAAGGCAGGCCGGGGCAGGACGGTGAAGGAAACCGGGCCATCGATTCGTGGCTCGACGCCGGTGGCGGCGGCGATCATCGCTCCCGCCTGCGCCCGCAGCGTTTCCTCGGAGGCGAGCTTGGGCGCAAGCGCTCCCGCCACCATCGCCAGTGCCACTGGCACGAGGAGGAATGGAATGTATTTCTTCATTGCGTCGTCAGGCTCCACGCCCTCGCTACCCCATCGCAGCCAGGCCGCGCAAGCAAGAGCGGCGCTCGGAGAGGTACGGATCGCGCGCAGTTGGCGTACCGAAAGTTGCCGCACCATGTTGGCGCTCTGTGTCTGTTTGATGGCCTGACAGGCGGCGTGGCCGGCGCTATGAGTGTTGCAGTGCAAAACGCCGACGCAACGGCGCCTGAAACGGGAGGAAGGCCATGGGGGCAGACGGCAACGCAGGCATGGTGCAGGACAGCGCGGGGAGCGCGCCCTTGTGGACGCCGAGCCCGGAACGGGTGGCGCGCACGCAGATCGCCGCCTTCCTCGCGCGGGTGAATGCCCGGCACGGCACCGCGCTCACCGATTATCGCGGGCTGCACGCCTGGTCGATCGCCCATCCCGACGCCTTCTGGGAAGAAATCTGGGACCTCGGCGGGGTGATCGGCAGCCGCAGCGGGCCGTCGCTGGTCGATGGCGACCGCATGCCGGGTGCCCGCTTCTTTCCCGAGGCGCGGCTGAACTATGCCGAGAACCTGCTGCGCCCGCGCGAGCGCGACAGCGTGGCGCTGGTGTTTCGCGGCGAGGACAAGGTGGAGCGCCAGCTGCGCTTCGGCGAATTGTCCGACCTCGTCTCGCGGCTGCAGCAGGCGCTGCGCGCGGCCGGGGTTGGCGTTGGCGACCGGGTGGCGGCGACCCTGCCGAACCTGCCGGAGACGATCGCGGTGATGCTGGCGGCGTCCTCGCTCGGCGCGGTGTTTTCCTCCTGCTCGCCGGATTTCGGTGAGCGCGGCATTCTCGACCGCTTCGGCCAGATCGAGCCGAAGGTCTACGTCGCCTGCGACGGCTATTGGTACAATGGCAAGCCGGTCTCCATCGCCGAGAAGCTGAAGGGCGCGGTGCCGCAGCTGCCGAGCGTCACGGCGACGGTGATCGTGCCCTATCTCGGCCAGGCCGAGGAGGTGGCGGGCGCGCTGCCGAACGGGGTGACGCTGGACGCCTTCATCGCCCCCTTCGCGCCGGCGCCGCTGAGCTTCGAGCGGCTGCCCTTCAACCACCCGCTTTTCATCCTGTTCTCCTCCGGCACGACAGGCGCGCCGAAGTGCATCGTGCACGGCGCCGGCGGCACGCTGCTCCAGCACATCAAGGAGCACCGGCTGCAGTGCGACCTCGCGCCGGGCGACCGGCTGTTCTACTTCACCACCTGCGGCTGGATGATGTGGAACTGGCTGGTGAGCGGCCTCGCCAGCGATCTCACTCTGTGCCTGTATGACGGCTCGCCCTTCGCGCCCAATGCCGCGGTACTGTGGGACTATGCCGAGACGGAGCGCTTCGCGCTGTTCGGCACCTCGGCGAAATATATCGACCAGCTGCGCAAGGAAGGCGTGCGGCCGGGCGCGACGCATGACCTCTCGGCGCTGAAGGCGGTGACCTCCACCGGCTCGCCGCTGGCGCCGGAGAGCTTCGCCTTCGTCTATGAGGCGATCAAGCCGGACCTGCACCTCGCCTCCATTTCCGGCGGCACGGACATCGTTTCCTGCTTCGTGCTCGGCGATCCCACCGCGCCGGTTTACAAGGGCGAGATTCAGGCGCCCGGCCTCGGCATGGCGATCGAGGTGTGGTCGGAAGAGGGGCGCCCCGTCACCGGCGAGCGCGGCGAACTGGTCTGCGTGAAGCCGTTCCCGTGCATGCCCGTGATGTTCTGGAACGATCCGGAGGGCGCGAAATACCACGCCGCCTATTTCGAGCGTTTCCCCAATGTGTGGTGCCATGGCGATTTCGCGGAATGGACCGCGCATGGCGGGCTGATCATCCATGGCCGCTCCGACGCGACGCTGAACCCGCAGGGCGTGCGCATCGGCACGGCGGAAATCTATGCCCAGGCCGAGCAGATCCCGGAAATCGTCGAGGCTATCGCCATCGGCCAGGAATGGGACAATGACGTGCGCGTGGTGCTGTTCGTGCGGCTGCGCGAGGGGGCGGTGCTCGACGCCGAACTCGACAAGCGCATCCGCACCCAGATCCGCACCGGGGCCAGCCCGCGTCATGTCCCGGCCCGCATTCTCGCGGTGGCGGACATTCCGCGCACCCGTTCCGGCAAGATCACCGAACTCGCGGTGCGCGACGTGGTGCATGGCCGGCCGGTGAAGAACACCGAGGCGCTGGCCAACCCGGAATCGCTGGAACTGTTCCGCAACCGGCCCGAACTGGCGCAATAGGCCGGTATCAATGCGGCTCCCGGGGCGCGGCCCCGAGGGCGTACCCGTCAGATCGCCGGCAGGTCCAGCCACTTGGCCGCGGCGCTGAGGATGAGGTCCACCGCCAGCGCAGCGAGGATCATGCCCATCACCCGGCTGATGATGGAGGCGCCGCCACGGCCGATGATGTTCACCAGCCGCCCCGCCGCCAGCATGATGGCGAGCGTCACCAGCAGCACCAGGCTGAAGGTGGCGATGGTCATCATCCGGTCGGGAAAGTCGTGCCGCGCATTGTCGGAAAGCACCACGGCGGCCAGCATCGCGCCGGGGCTGGCGATGGAGGGGATCGCCAGGGGATAGATGGCGATTTCCATCGGGTTCATCTCGGCCGGCGTGTGCGGGTCGGCGTGGCTCTTGCCGTGGATCATGGTGAGGGCGAAGAGGAACAGCACGATGCCGCCGGCGATCTGGAAGGAGTCGATCGACACATCCATCGCCCGCAGCAGCCAGCTACCCGCCATGGCGAAGAACACCAGCACGCCGAAGGAGATGATCACCGAGAGCACCGCCGCCTTGTTGCGATCGGCGGCGGAGAAGCCGGTGGTGACGGCGAGGAAAACGGGCAGCGTGCCCAGCGGATCGATCACCACCCACAGGGTGACGAATTCCTGAATGCGTTCCGCCCAATTCATGATCCGCCCACCCGTTCGCCTCTGCCTTATAGCGGTATCTTCGGCGGCGCCAAGTTGCATCGCGGCCGGGCCGTGGGCATGGTGCCGGCCGGCGCGCCGGCGCCGGCGAATCGTATGAGAGACCCTGCACATGGCGGAGCCGCGACAGAAACCGGACTTTTCGCGGGAGATGGACGCCCATCGCGCCGGCGAGGTGCCGGTGGCCGGTGTCGACGAAGTGGGGCGTGGCCCCTGGGCCGGGCCGGTGGTGGCCTGCGCGGTCGTGCTCGATCCCGCGCGGGTGCCGGTGGGCCTCGACGATTCCAAGCGGCTGTCGGCGGGCCAGCGCGAGAAGCTGTTCGAGGAAATCTGCGCCACCGCCGATGTCTCGCTGGCTTTCGCGCCGCCGACGCGGATCGACGGCCACAATATCCGCCAGGCGACGCTGTGGGCGCTGGCCCGCGCGGTGGCGGGCCTCGCCTGCACCCCGCGCCTCGTGCTGGTGGACGGCAACGACCTGCCGCCGGTGCCTTGCGCCGCGCGCACCATCATCGGCGGCGACGGGCTGGTGGCGTCCATCGCCGCCGCCTCCATCGTCGCCAAGGTGACGCGCGACCGGCTGATGGGGGCGCTCGGCGCCGCCCATCCCGGCTATGGCTTCGAGCGCCATATGGGCTATGGCACGCCCGAGCATCAGCAGGCTCTGGCGGCGCTCGGCGTGTGCCGCCACCACCGCACCTCGTTCGCGCCGATCCGCCTGCGCCTCGGCGAAACCCCGGCGGCCTGAGCCGCGAGGGAAGAGGCAGCGGGCAGGAGAGGCGGGCAACAGGCGGCGGGCAACAGGCAGGCGGCGGGCAACAGGCGGCGGGCCGGATCAGCCGCCCGCCGCGCGTGCTTTAGTGGTAGCCCTCGCCCTCGCGCACCTTGCCGCGGAACAGCCAGTAGACGAAGGCGATGTAGCCAAGGATCACCGGCAGCATGAAGATGGTGCCGATGAGCATGAACACCTGGCTCGCCGGGGCGGCGGCGGTTTCCCACACGGTGAGCGAGGGCGGCACCAGATAGGGGAAGATCGACACGCCGATGCCGACATAGCCGAGCAGGAACAGGCCGATGACGCCGAAGAAGGGCAGATTGTCATGGCCCTTCTCCAGCCAGCGCCACACCGCATAGGCCAGCACCAGCGTGAGCAGCGGCACCGGCGCGAGGTAGAACAGGTTCGGCGTGGTGAACCAGCGCTCGGCGATGCGCGGGAAGGCGATGGGCGTCCACAGGCTGACAATGCCCATGAAGACGAGCACCGCCGGCAGCAGCAGCTTGGCCCGCGCCCGCGCACGGGCAGCGGCGGCGCCGTCGGTCTTCATGACCAGCCACACGCAGCCGATCAGCGCATAGCCGGCCACCACGCCGACGCCGCACAGCAGGGCGAAGGGGGTGAGCCAGTCCAGCGGGCCGCCAGCGAAGGCGTTGTTCTCCACCTTGATGCCCTGAACGAAGCCGCCCAGCAGCACGCCCTGAAAGAAGGCGGCGAGCGTCGAGCCGCCGGCGAAGGCGATGTTCCACAGGAAGCGGCTGGTGTCCGCGACATGGCGGAACTCGAAGGCGACGCCGCGAAAAACCAGCGCCAGCAGCATGAAGATGACCGGCAGATACAGCGCCGGCATGACGATGGAGTAGGCGAGGGGGAAGGCGACCAAAAGGCCGCCGCCGCCGAGGATGAGCCAGGTTTCGTTGCCGTCCCAGAACGGGGCGACGGAACTCATCATCTGATCCTTCTCGGTCTCGCTGGCCGCGAAGGGGAAGAGAATGCCCATGCCGAGGTCGAAACCGTCCAGCACCACATACATGGCGATGGCGACGGCCAGCAGCAGCGACCAGATGACGGGCAGATACCATTCCATGCCAAGGCCGGTCATGTTCATTCCCCCGGATGGTTGATGGCGGCGCGCGTCGCCTTGTGCGCCGAGGCGAGCGGACGGCTCGGCACGCCTTCCGGCGGCTCGACGGCGGAACCCTGCGGGCCGCGGGCGATCAGGCGGTTGATGTAGTAGATGCCGCCGGAGAACACGATGCCGTAGACGAAGACGAACAGCGCCAGCGTGGTGGCCACCGCCCAGCCCTCGACCGGCGAGATCGCGTCCGCCGTCCGCAATATGCCATAGGCGACCCAGGGCTGGCGGCCGACCTCGGTGACGAACCAGCCGGACAGGATGGTGACGAAGCCGATGGGCCAGATGTGCTGCAGCGGGGCGAGATACCAGTCGGTTTCGAACAGCCGGTGCCGCCAGAGCAGGAACACGCCGAGCCAGCCGACGAGGATCATGACGATGCCGAGCCCGACCATGACGCGGAAGGCGAAGAACGGCACGGCGACCGGCGGGCGCTCGTCGCGCGGGTATTCCTTCAGCCCCTTGAAGGTGTCGTCCCAGCTATGGGTGAGGATGAGGCTGCCCAGATGCGGGATGGCAATCTGGTAGTCGTTGCGCTCTTCCGCTTCATTGGGCCAGGCGAACAGCACCAGCGGCACGCCGCTGGCGCCGGGCTCGTTCTGCCAATGCGCCTCGATGGCGGCGATCTTGGCCGGCTGGTGCGCGAGCGTGTTCAGCCCGTGCGCGTCGCCGATGAAGGCCTGCAGCGGCGCGAGAATGGCGATGAGGCCGAGCGCCATGCGCATCATGGTGCGCCCGTCTTCCGGGTAGCGGCCGGAATAGACATAGCGCGCGCCCACCGCCAGCACCACGAAGGCGGTGGTGAGGTAGCAGGCCGTCACCATATGGGCGAGGCGGTAGGGGAAGCTCGGGTTGAAGATCACCGCCAGCCAGTCCACGGGATGGGCGACGCCGTCGATGATCTCGTGCCCGGCGGGGGTCTGCATCCAGCTATTGGCGGAGAGAATCCAGAAGGCGGAAAGCGTGGTGCCGACCGCGACCATGACGCAGGAGAACACGTGCAGGCCGCGCGGCACCCGGTTCCAGCCGAACAGCATGATGCCGAGGAAGGTCGCTTCCAGGAAGAAGGCGGTCAGCACCTCATAGCCGATGAGCGGGCCGATGACATTGCCGACCACACGGGAGAAATGGCTCCAATTCGTGCCGAACTGGTAGGACAGCACGATGCCGGACACCACGCCCATGGCGAAGGAGACGGCGAAGATCTTGGTGAAGAAGCGGGCGATGCGGTGATAGCGCTCATGCCCGGTGCCGATCCACAGCAGCTCCAGCGTCGCGATATAGGCGGCGAGGCCGATGGTGAAGCTGGGAAAGATGATGTGGAAGGAGACAGTGAAGGCGAACTGAATGCGCGCCAACATTGTGGGATCTAGTTCCATCGCTCACACTCCGCAGTCACCACCAGCGAGGGTGACGCCGGCAGGGTAAGCCGCCGGGCGCGTCAATGGAATGACTCAAATCAGCCGCACCATGGTCAAATTGTCTGAGGTGCACGCCGGCGCTGGGGCGAAAGCCAGAGCACGTCCGGTGAAAGCCCGTTCACCGGACGTGCTCCAGCTTGTTGATTTGACGCATTTTCTTCATGCGGACCGGAGCCCGCGTCGCTCGAAAATGCTCTAGGCGCCGTCGGGCTTTTCCGCCAGCTTCGCCTCGATGGCGAGCAGGTCGCGCCAGGCCATGCGCTTGCCGAGCGGCGTGCGCAGGAGATAGGCGGGGTGGAAGGTGGCCAGCGCGGGGATGACCCGGCGGCCGGTATCGTACGCCATCCAGCGCCCGCGCGCCTTGGTGATTCCGTCGCGTATGCCGAGCAGGGTCTGCGCCGAGGGGCCGCCGAGGCAGACGAGGATGTCCGGGTTCGCCAGTTCGATCTGCCGGCGGATGAAGGGCAGGCAGATGGCGGTTTCCTGCGGGGTCGGCGTGCGGTTGCCCGGCGGGCGCCAGGGCACGACATTGGCGATGTAAGCGCTCGTGCGGTCGATGCCGATCGCCGCCAGCATGCGGTCGAGCAGCTTGCCGGAGCGGCCGACAAAGGGCTTGCCCTCGATATCCTCCTCGCGCCCCGGCGCCTCACCCACCAGCATCAGCCGCGCCGCCGGATTGCCATCGGCGAAGACGAGGCGGGTGGCGGTGTGCTTGAGCGGACAGCCGTCGAAGCTCTCCAGCAGCGCCCGCAGCGCGTCGAGGTCCGGGGCGGAGGCGGCGGCTTCGCGGGCCTCCAGCGCGGCGACATCCGGCGGCGGCGGGGCGGCGGGGCTGAGCAGGGCAGGGGCGGGCGCGACGGCGCGGCGCGCGGCCGGCTCGTCCGCCGGGGGGGATGCGGGCGCACGGGTCAGCGCCGGGCGCGAGGCGTCGCGTGCCGGGGCGGTGGATGGGGCGGCGCGGCTCGCCTCGCTCTCGGCGAAGCGGTTCACCGGCTCTTCGCCCAGCGCGACATCGACTCCCGCCTCCAGATGGAAGGCGAGAATGTCGGCGAGGGCGTCGCGGTCGCCCGCCCAGTCGTCGCCGCTCCCGCTATCGCTAAGTGTCGAACTCATCAGGTGCATTCTATCCCGTCGGAGCGGTGATCCTATCCGTCGCGGGGAGAGTTGTCAGGCCGGGGCAAGCGTGGAAGAAGTCCAATCAGCACCCGGCGGGAGCGGAGAGACGGAATGAATGCGGCGGAACTGCCCGAACGCGAGGCGATGGAGTTCGACGTGGTGGTCGTCGGCGCGGGGCCGGCGGGGCTCGCGGCGGCGATCCGGCTCAAGCAGCTGGACGAAAATCTCTCGGTGGTGGTGGTCGAGAAGGGATCGGAGGTCGGCGCGCACATCCTCTCCGGCGCGGTGGTGGACCCTTCCGGGCTCGACATGCTGTTCCCGGACTGGCGCGCGGAGGCCGACGCGCCGCTGAAGACCCCGGTGACGGATGACCGCTTCTATTTCCTCGGCCCCGCCGGCTCGCTGCGCCTGCCCAATGCGCTGATGCCGCCGCTGATGAACAATCACGGCGCCTATATCGGCTCGCTCGGCAATGTCTGCCGCTGGCTCGCGGCCAAGGCGGAGGGGGTGGGCGTCGAGATCTATCCCGGCTTCGCCGCCGCCGAGGTGCTGTATGAGGACGGCGCGGTCGTCGGCATCGCCACCGGTGACATGGGGATCGGCCGCGACGGCGCGATCACCGACCGCTTCACCCGCGGCATGGAACTCAGGGCCAAATACACGCTGTTCGCGGAAGGCGCGCGCGGCCAGCTCTCCAAGCAGCTCATTGCCCGCTACGGCCTCGATGCCGGGCGCGAGCCGCAGAAATACGGCATCGGCCTCAAGGAATTGTGGACCGTGCCGGCGGACAGGCACCGGCCGGGGCTGGTGCAGCATTCCTTCGGCTGGCCGCTCGACAACGCCACCGGCGGCGGCTCCTTCCTCTACCATATGGAAGACCGGCAGGTGATGGTGGGCTTCGTCGTCCACCTCAACTACGCCAATCCCTGGCTCTCGCCCTTCGAGGAATTCCAGCGCTTCAAGACGCATCCGCTGGTGCGCGAGACGCTGGAGGGCGGCAAGCGGATTTCCTATGGCGCCCGCGCCATTACAGAGGGCGGCTACCAGTCGGTGCCGAAGCTGGTGTTCCCCGGCGGGGCGCTGATCGGCTGCGCCGCCGGCTTCGTCAATGTGCCGCGGATCAAGGGCAGCCATAATGCGGTGCATTCCGGCATGCTCGCCGCCGCCGAGGTGGTGAAGGCGCTCGGTGAGGGGCGCCAGCATGACGAACTCGCGGGCTATGAGGCCGGCTGGCGCCAGTCCGCCATCGGGCGCGATCTGTGGAAGGTGCGCAACGCCAAGCCGCTGTGGTCGAAGCTCGGCACCGCCATCGGTATCGCGCTGGGCGGGGTCGATATGTGGCTGAACACGCTGCTGGGCGTCTCGCCCTTCGGCACGCTGGCGCATGGCAAGCCGGATTCGGCGACGCTGGTGCCGGCCGCAAAGGCGAAGCGGATCGACTACCCCAAGCCGGATGGCGTCGTTTCCTTCGACCGGCTGTCCTCGGTGTTCCTGTCCAACACCAATCACGAGGAAGACCAGCCGATCCACCTCAAAGTCGCCGACATGACGGTGCAGAAAGCCTCGGAACACGATGTCTATGCCGGGCCGTCGGCGCGCTACTGCCCGGCGGGCGTCTATGAATGGGTGGAGGAGGGCGCGGGCCCGCGCTACGTGATCAACGCGCAGAACTGCGTCCACTGCAAGACCTGCGATATCAAGGACCCGAACCGCAACATCACCTGGGTGGCGCCGGAAGGCGGGGGCGGGCCGAACTATCCCAATATGTGAGGAACGACGATGCGGAGCCGTGTTCTCGCCGCCCTGGCGATCGGGGCCAGCCTGTTCATGGGGGGCGGCCTGCCGGCGCGGGCGCAGGAGAAGCCCGACTACGCCCCCTACCGGGAAGGGCTGTTCCTGCGCTACCTCAACGCCGAGTCGGGCGAGATCGACGGCGTGCCGCGCATCGGCCTCTCCTTCGGCGGGCGGCCGCTGCGGGCGGTGATCGATTCCGGTTCCACCGGCATCGTGGTGGCGGCCGAATTCGTCCCCGGCTTCGAGACCATGCCCTCGCTGGGGCCGGCCAAGCTCACCTATTCCAGCTCCGGCCGGGTGATGCTGGGCCAGTGGGTGGTGATGCCGGTCACGCTTTCCGGCCGCGAGGGGGCGAGCGTCACCACCGATCCGCTGCCGGTGCTCGTCGTCACCGAAGTGCAGTGCCTCGACTATGCCCGTGTCTGCCAGCCCACCACCTCGCCGCGCAACATCGCCATGGTCGGTGTCGGCTTCGCCCGCGAGGGCGACAGCCAGAGCCAGAGCACGCCGGACAAGAACCCGCTGCTGCATGTGACCGGCGGCGAGCGGCGGCAGGGCTATATTCTCTCGCCCGAGGGCGTGCATGTCGGGCTCACCGCCGCCAATACGCGCGGCGCCTTCCGCTATGTGAAGCTGGAGCGGCGGCCCGATGGCACGGACTGGGCGCCGCTGCCCGCCTGCATTTCGCTGAACGGCGCCACGCCGCCGGCCTGCGGCACGGTACTGGTCGATACCGGCGTGTCGGTGATGTACATGACGGTGCCGGAAGCGCAGGCGCAGGGGGCGCAAGGCACGCTGCCTCCGGGCACGCAGGTCGCCATCAGCATCGGCACGGAAGAGAGCGCCTTCCCGCTCTACAGCTTCAGCGCGGGGGATGGCGGGCCGGTGACGCCGAGCGCGATCCATCTGCGGGTGGCGGCGGACCGCACCTTCGTCAACACCAGCTACCACCTCTTGAACGGCTTCGACGTGCTGTTCGACGGCGAGGGCGGCTATGTCGGGTTTCGGCCGCGCTGAGGCGCGGCCTTGGTTCGCTCTTGCCGCGCAGAGGCGCGGCCTGGAGTTGAAGTCCTGCCGCGCTGAGGCGCGGCCCGCAACCTTCAGAACAGGCTGAACAGGAACACGGCCAGCAGGATGGCGGCGGCCCAGAGGTCGGTCACCATGGCGACGTTCTCATGCATGGTGCGGTGCGGGCGCATCAGGTGATTAATGCCGGCGAGGCCGAGGAACAGCCCGCCGATGAAGGCCACCGGCAGCGCCCAGATCGAGAACAGGATCGACAACAGCCCCGCGAGGCCGAGGGAGACATTGGCGAAGCCGAGTTCCTGCACCACCACATGCGCGCCCGGCGCGTCGACGCCGAGAATGCCCTTGAGGGTGAAGCCGGGCTTGAGAATCTGCGACAGGCCCGCCAGCAGCAGCCGCACGCCCACCGCCCAGAAGGCGAACCATTTGGTGGCGATGACGATGAAGCTGCCGAGCCCGGTGATGTTGGGGTATTCGGCCGCGATGCTCATCAGCGGCGCCACGACCATCGTCACCGCGACCAACACGTAATACATGCGCCATTCCCCGTGCGGCGGAAGAGCCTTCTCCCGCATTCCCATTCCCCGGCGGCAGTTGGAGCCGGGGAATGGGGCGCTGTCAATCGCGGGGGCGGTTCACGGCGTGCCGAGCGGCAGCACCGCGCCGGCGCGCGTGACCGCAGGCGGATTCCAGCGCCCGGTCAGCGCGTCGGTGCGCGGGGCGTAGAGGCGCATGGTGAGGTTGAACGGGCCTTTCGGCGCCGGCAGCCAGTTCGATTCGCGGTCCGCGCCGGGGCTGTCGGGCTGGATGTAGAGCACCAGCGTGCCGTCCGGCTCGGTCTTCAGTGGCATCCAGCTCGACAGGGCGAAGCGGTCGAGCGGGTTGGCGACCTGGTAGCCGGCCGCGTCATAGAGCGTGACCGACCAGAACGCATCCGCCGGGGGCTGGTGGCCGGGCGGGAAGCGCACCGTGTAGCGGTGCGTCCCGTCCAGCGGGTGCCCGCCGGCATCGACGAAGTTGAGCGGGTAGATGGCGTCTTCCGGCAGATTCGCGCCGAGGCCCTGCTGCGCGACGATGGCGCGCTTGAGATAGTAATTGCCGTACACGCCCATCGTGTCGACATTCATGCTCCAGCCGTTCACCACGTCGGCGAGCGTCGGCACCTTCCACGCCATCAGTTCTTGCGCGCGCGCGGGGGCGGCGTCGATGGCGGCCTTCACCGAGGGCGACTGCGCGCGCGCATCGAACGAGGCACCGGGCACGAGGCCGAGACGCTTCATCTGGGCGAGGATCGGCTGGTCGGTGAGGTGCGGCGGGTGCAGCTTCAGCAGCTCGGCCGCCTTGGCGAAGAAGGCGGGGCCGCTCATGCCGTCCACCTGCAGCTTCGGCGGGGTCTTCACATCCACCGCCGGGTCGATCTTCTGCACCGGCGGCGGCTCCGGCGCGCGGCCCCAGGCGGCGAGCGGGGTGACGCGAAAGCCGGCCTGCACCTTGTGCACGGCGGCATAATCGGCCGGCCCGTCGGTCTTGGTGCGGCCGATGATCCAGACAATGGGCGTCGGCGCGGCGATGCGGGTGAGGCCGGCGGGCACGTCGCCGCTCCAGCCGGGCGGGGTGAGGAGATAGTCCGCCGCCGCCGTGCCGGTGGTGCGCCAACCCGGCGAGGCGAACACGTCGGTCCACATGTCCAGCATCGGCAACAGGTAGTAGCGGCCCTGCGTGTCGGGGGCGGAGATCACCAGCGGCCCGGCGGAGAGGTCGAGCCAGGCGGAGGAATAGAGCGTGTCGAAATTGGGCCGCACCACCGTCTTCATCTCGGCGGTGGGAAAGCCCGGCACATTGACGAACACGTTCATCGGCCCGCCGAGGCCGGAGGACGGCGGCAGGTTGATGAGCTGCTGGCGCGTCACTTCCATGGTGACGAGCGGGTAGAGATAGATATAGGCGTCGCGCGCAATCGTCGCTTCGTCCGGGCCCTCGCTGGCGCGGGCCGGGGTGCCAGCCGCCAGAAATGCCGCCATCAGCGCGGCGGCGCGCCTTGCAATCGCTTTCATGCCTTCCTCCTCGCAGCGCCTTGACGGCGCTTGGCGGCGCCATTGTACCGCCGAGGCAGCGTGCCGTTTTGAGGCGGCGCAAGGCCCTGCCGCAGCTGGATGGGGGATGTCATGAAACTGTAATCCCGGTTTCATCCACCCGTCACCGGGGGCGACTACCCCAAGCCGGTCTTCAACAGGCCGGCGGAGCTCCGATGGCGGCAGCCCTTCAACTCGACCGAGTGAGCAAGACCTACGGGCAGATGCGTGCGGTGGAGAATGTCTCGCTCACCATTCAGCCCGGCGAGCGTGTCGCCCTCATCGGCGCCTCGGGCTCCGGCAAGTCGACGCTGATCCGTCTCGCTTCCGGCCTCATCCTGGCCGACCGCAACGGCGCCGGTTCCGGTGCCGTGCACTCCTTCGGCGTCAAGGTGCAGGAAGGCGGCAAGCTCAGCAGCGAAGTGCGCAGCGCCCGCCGCCATATCGGCCTCGTCTTCCAGCAATTCGCGCTGTCCGGC
Organism: Ancylobacter polymorphus; assembly: GCF_030813495.1. Classification (GTDB taxonomy): domain Bacteria; phylum Pseudomonadota; class Alphaproteobacteria; order Rhizobiales; family Xanthobacteraceae; genus Ancylobacter; species Ancylobacter polymorphus. The sequence goes on from NZ_JAUSUI010000003.1 coordinate 447,539, forward strand.
CGGCTTTCCGTGCTGACCAATGTTCTGGTCGGCGCGCTCGGGCGGATGAACGCGCTGCGCGGCACGCTCGGCCTGTTCAACGCCGATGAACGCCGCACCGCCTATGCCGCGCTCGCCGAGGTCGGCATCGCCCAGCACGCGGCCAAGCGTGCCCGCGAGCTTTCCGGCGGCCAGCAGCAGCGCGTCGCCATCGCCCGCGCGCTGGTGCAGGGCGCCAAGCTGGTGCTCGCCGACGAGCCGATCGCCTCGCTCGACCCCAAGAGCGCCAAGCGGGTGATGGATACGCTCGTGACGATGAGCCGCGACCACGGCATCGCGCTGGTCGTCTCGCTGCATCAGGTGGACTACGCCACCGCCTATTTCGACCGCGTCGTGGCGATGAACGCCGGCAAGGTCGTGTTCGATGGGCCCGCCTCGCAGATCAACGCGGCCTTTTTGACCGAACTCTACGGCGCCAGCGCCGAGGAGCTGATCCTGCCCAGCCAGTTCGTGGTGCCGGCGCCCGCCGATGCCGCTCCCTCCACCCAGACCGTTTCCTGACAGGAGCAACCCCCATGAAGCGTCTCATCGCCGCCGGCCTCGCGCTGGCCGCTCTCGCGAGCACCCCGGTTCGCGCCGAAGAGATCAAGGAGCTGAACTTCGGCTTCATCTCCACCGAGTCCTCGGCCAACCTCGCCAAGAGCTTCGAGCCCCTGCTCAAGGACATGGAAAAGGCCATCGGCATTCCGGTGAAGCCCTTCTTCGTCGGCGACTATGCCGGCGTGATCGAAGGCATGCGCTTCAAGAAGGTCGATATCGGCTGGTTCGGCAACAAGTCGGGCATGGAAGCGGTGGACCGCGCCAATGGCGAAGTGTTCGTCAAGACCGCCAAGCCGGACGGTTCCTCGGGCTATTACGCCCTCATCGTCACCAATGCCGACCGCAAGGACCTGAACGAGCTGAAGGACGTGCTCGACTGCTCGAAGGGCTTCAACTTCGGCAATGGCGACCCGAACTCCACCTCGGGCTTCCTCGTCCCCAGCTACTACGTCTTCGCGCTGAACAATGTCGACCCGAACAAGTGCTACAAGCGCGTCGTGGCCGGCAACCATGAAGCCAACCTGCTCTCGGTCGCCAACAAGCAGGTCGACTTCGCCACCAACAACACCGAAAACATCACCCGCCTGCAGCAGACCCGTCCGGAAGAAGCCGCCAAGATCAAGGAAATCTGGCGCTCGCCGCTGATCGCCGGCGACCCGATCATTTGGCGCAAGGACCTGCCGAACGATCTCAAGGCGAAGATCTACTATTTCTTCATGAGCTATGGCCGCCTCGGCACCGACGAGGAAGTCGCCCACGCCCGCGAAGTTCTCGCCAAGACCTCCGATGGCTGGGGCCCGTTCCTCGCCTCCTCCGACGCCCAGCTGCTGCCGGTCCGCCAGCTTGAGCTGTTCAAGGCCAAGGTGAAGCTGCAGAACGACGACAAGCTCTCGGCCGACGAGAAGGCGAAGAAGATCAGCGAGATCGACGCCAAGCTCGCCGCGCTGGTGGAAGAGCAGAAGAAGTTCCCCGCCATGTGAGACGCGCGGGGCCGCTCGTCCGGTCCCGCCTTCTCGCCATCGACACACGTATCCCGGACGGCCGAAGGGCCGGTCCGGGATCGCTGTGACAGAGCCGCCGACGATTCAGGCCGCACGACGCTCACGGGGATAGCCAATGTTTGCCGCCGCCGACGCCGCCCACCGCACCGCCACGCGCACCATGCCCGCCCCGCCGGTGACACCGCTGGGCACACGCCTGTTCCGTCTCGCGGTCGCGGCGCTCACCATCGTGGTGCTGGTCGCCGCCTGGTACGAGGCGGAAATGAACCCGGCGCAGCTCGTCCGCGACGCCGGCAACATGGCGACGCTCGGCGCCGACTTCCTGCGCCCTGATTTCACCGATTGGGATGTCTACGCCAACGCCATGCTGGAGACGCTGGCGATCGCCATCTGGGGCACGCTGCTCGCCGTCATCGCCGGCATTCCGCTCGGCATCCTCTCGGCCGAGAATGTCGCCCCGCACTGGCTGGCCTTCGTCATCCGCCGGCTGATGGACGCCTGCCGCGCCATCAACGAACTCGTCTTCGCGCTGATCTTCATCGCCGCCGTCGGCCTCGGCCCCTTCGCCGGCGTGCTGGCGCTGTTCATCCACACCACCGGCGTGGTCGCCAAGCTGTTCTCCGAGGCGGTGGAGGCCATCGACCCCGCGCCGGTGGAGGGCATCCGCGGCACGGGCGGCACCTGGCTGCAGGAAATCATCTATGGCGTGCTGCCGCAGGTGCTGCCGCTGTGGATTTCCTATGCGCTCTACCGCTTCGAATCCAATGTCCGCTCCGCCACCGTGCTCGGCATCGTCGGCGGCGGCGGCATCGGCATGACCTTCAACGAGACCATGCGCGGCTTCCTCTATTCGCAGGCCTCGGCGATCCTGATCATCGTCATCATCACCGTGACCGCGCTCGACATGGTGAGCCAGCGCATCCGCAAGAAGTTCATCTGACCGCGCGCCTCCGGGCACCCCAATTCCATCAGAAGCGCGGACGCCCGGCGTCCGCGCTTTTGCCGTTTCGCACGCTAGAGTGCGATCCGATCAGATTGAATCAATCTGCTCGGTAAATCGCCCTCTAACTCCAAGATAGAGAACGCGTTATCCGATCAGCTTGCGATGCAAGCTGATCGGCGCGTGCTCTAGGGGCGGCGGTAGCCCGGCATGGTACGCAAGCTCTCCAATCGGTAATGTGGCGGACACGGTCCCGCCAGCTTCGCCCGGCGTAGATGAGCGGATCGCGACCTCTGCCCGGAGTAGCCCCCTTGCACGCCCTTCGTTCCCTGCTCGCCGATGTCTGGCGGCTCTCCATCCCCTATTTCCGCGGCGAGGACCGCTGGCGCGGCGGGGCGCTGCTGGCGGCGATCATCGCGCTGGAGGTCGGCTGGGTCTATGTGATCGTGCTGCTCAACGAGTGGAACGCGGTGTTCTACAATGCGATCCAGGAGAAGAACTATCCCGCCTTCGTCCACCAGCTCTGGATCTTCGCGCTCTATGCGGCGGTGGCTATCGCCGTGGCGGTGTACCAGATTTATCTGCGCCAGTGGCTGCAGATACGCTGGCGGACCTGGATGACGGAGAAATACCTCACCGCCTGGCTGGCGGACGAGACCCATTACCGCATGCGGCTGAAGGGCGACGAAGCTGACAACCCCGACCAGCGCATCGCCGAAGATATCAGCTCCTATGTCACCCAGACGCTCAGCCTGTTCCTCGGCGTGCTGAACGCGGTGATGACGCTCGCTTCCTTCGCGGTGATCCTGTGGGGCCTGTCGGGCGATTTCTCCTTCAACCTGTTCGGCGCCGACTGGAGAATCCCCGGCTATCTCGTCTGGGCCGCCTTCGCCTATGCGGCGCTCGGCACCTATCTCACCCATCTCATCGGCCAGGTGCTGATCAAGCTGAACTACGACCAGCAGCGTTATGAGGCGAATTACCGCGTCGATCTGGTGCGGGTGCGCGAGAATGGCGAGCAGATCGCACTCATGCAGGGCGGTCCGGTGGAACGCGAGCGCCTGCTCTCCCGCTTCGGCCATGTGGTGCACAATTACTGGGGCATCATGGTCGCGCAGAAGCGCCTGACCTGGTTCACGTCAGGCTATGGCCAGCTCTCGACCGTGTTCCCCTTCGTGGTGGTCGCGCCGGCCTATTTCACCGGCGCGATCCCGCTCGGCCAGCTGATGCAGACCGCCTCCGCCTTCGGTCAGGTGCAAAGCTCGTTCTCTTTCTTCATCAACGCCTATACCACGCTGGCGGAGTGGAAATCGGTGGTCGACCGCCTCGTCGGTTTCGAACGCTCGGTGCAGGAGACGCAGGCCGAGGCGCTGCGCAGCGACTTCCGCCGCGTGCCGGCGCACGGGCCGGCGCCGCTTTCGGCGCAGGCCATGGAGGTGCGGCTGCCGGACGGGCGGGCGCTCTTGGAAGTGGCGGCGCTGGATCTGGCGCGCGGCGAGCGGGTGCTGCTCACCGGCCCTTCGGGCAGCGGCAAGAGCACGCTCTTGCGCGCCATCGCCGGCATCTGGCCGCACGGCCATGGCGAGGTGGCGGTGGCGCCCGGCGCGCGGGTGCTGACCCTGCCGCAGCGGCCCTATCTTCCCTTCGGCACGCTGCGCGGCGCGCTCGCCTATCCCGACCCGCTGGAGAACTATGACGACGAGCGCCTGCGCGAGGCGCTGGAAGCGGTGGGCCTGCCGGCGCTGGCCGCGCGGCTGGACGAGAGCGGGCCCTGGGCCTCGATCCTCTCCGGAGGCGAACAGCAGCGCCTCGCGGTCGCCCGCGCGCTGCTGGTGGCGCCCGACGTGCTGCTGCTCGACGAGGCGACCTCGGCGCTCGACGAGGCGAGCGAGGCGGCGCTCTACCGCCTGCTGCGGGCGCGGCTGCCGCAGACCGCGATGCTCTCCATCGGCCACCGCTCGACGCTGATCGAGCAGCATGAGCGCCAGCTGGTGCTGACCCGCGAGGGCGAGGGGCCGGCGCGGCTGACCGATCTTCCGCCGGCGCCGGCGGCGGCGTGAGCGATCAGCGCGAGGCGGCGGCGCGGGCCTCCGCCTCGATGGCGAGGGTGCGTTCCAGCAGGATCTCGTAGATCGGCCGCCCGCCGAGCGCGAGGAACACCATATGGGCGAAGATGGCGGTGATCATGACCGGCACCAGCACCGCATAGGCGCTGGTGAGTTCCAGCACCAGCACCATGCCGACCAGCGGCGCGCCTATGGTGGCGGCGAACAGCCCGCCCATGGCGGCGATGGCGAAGGTGGTGTGCGCGAGGTCGGGCAAGGTGAAGAACAGGTCGAGCGTGGTGCCGTAGCACAGGCCGATCGTGGTCGCCAAAGCGAGGATCGGCGCGAAGATGCCGCCGGCGACGCCGGTGGAATAGCTCGCCATGGTCATGACGAAGCGCAGCAGCACCACGAACACCAGCATGGCGAGCGGCAGGTTCTCGCGCGTCAGCTGCACCGCCAGCAATTCGCCGCCCTGCGTCGCCTCCGGCCGCACGAACATCAGCACGCCGACGGTGAGGCCGACAAAGCTCGGGAAGATGTAGAAGGAGCTGCGCTGGCCGAGCCGGCGGACATGGTCGAGCGACCACACCAGCGTGCGGTTGAACACGAAGCCGGCCCCGCCGAGGATCACGCCCAAGACGGCGAAGGCCGGCAGCCAGACATAGGGAATGGTGACCGCTTCCAGCAGCATATAGGGACGGCTGCCGGTGAGATATTCGGTGACGATGGCGCTGGCGATGGAGGCCAGCACCACGGCGATATAGGTGCGCGAGGAATAGGGGAACTGCCGGCGCGTTTCCTCGATGACGAACAGCACGGCGGCGAGCGGGGCGTTGAAGGCGGCGGCAAGGCCGGCCGCGCCGCCGGCGGCGAGCAGGCCGCGCATGTCCTCGCCGGACCATTTCATCAAATCGGAGGCCGCCTTGGCGACGGAGGCGCCGATATGGATGGTCGGCCCCTCGCGCCCCAGCACCATGCCGGAGGAAAGTGACAGCAGGCCGGCAACGAACTTCACCGGCAGCACGCGGTGCCAGCGCACCTCGCGCAGCCCTTCCATCGCCCCCTCGATCTCCGGCACGCCGGAGCCGCTGGCTTCCGGCGCGAAGGTGCGCACGAGCCAGAGCGAGACCAGCGTCATGGCGGCGGCGACCAGAGCGGCGGCGGCGTAGAGCGGAAGCCCGTCCAACCCCAGCCCGGTGTCGAGATAGGCCGGCCAGGCGGCGGTGAGTTTCTCGACGCCGACATGAAAGGCCGAGCCGAGAACGCCGACGACAGTGCCCACGCCGATCGCCACGAGGTGATACGCCAGATTTCCCATGCCCGCCCTTCCGCGTCCCAACGGCCCCCGCATCGGTTAGCATCGCCGGGCGGGGATCGGAAGGCATGATGCGACCGTCATGGCCGGGTCGTGCCCGGCCATGACGGCGTGGCGCCTCCGCCTCAGGGCAAAGCGGGGGTGTAGACGCTGGCCGGCTCGACCGTGTCGATCAGGCCGTGGCTCTTCATGAACTCGCCGAAGCGGACATAGCGGCCCTCGTCCCGCGCCGCCGGGGCATGGGCGAAGCGGCGCAGCGTGTCGGTCCAGGCGGTGCGGTTCAGCTCGTCGTCGAGCTTCGGATTGGCTTTGACGAACACGCCCCAGGCTTCCTCGGGGTGGTTGAGGATGTAGATTGTGGCTTCTTCCACCGCCGCCAGGAACCGCTTGAGGCGCGGATCGGCGAGCTTGTCCTTGTGGGTGACATAGATCAGCTCGTCGAAAACAGGCACGCCGTGCTCCTCCGGGAAGAAGGCGACGCCTTCCTTGCCTTCCAGCCGGATCTGGGTGAGTTCGAAATTGCGATAGGCGCCGATCACCGCATCGACCTTGCCGGCAATGAGCGCGGGAGAGAGGGCGAAATTGACGTTGATCATGGTGACGTCGGTCGGCTTCAGCCCGGCGCTCGCCAGCATGGTGCCGAGCAGCGCGTCTTCCAGCCCGGCGACGGAATAGCCCACCGTCTTGCCCTTGAGATCGGCGAGCGACTTCACCGGGCCGTCCTTCAGCGCCACCAGCGCGGTGAGCGGGGTGGAGATGAGCGTGCCGAAGCGCACCAGCGGCAGGCCTTCCTTCACCTGCAGATAGAGGCTCGGCTGGTAGCTCACCGCCACATCCGCCTGACCGGCGGCGACGAGGCGCGGCGGGGCGGCGGGATCGGCCGGGGCCACCAGCTCGACATCGAGATCATGGGCTTTGAACAGCCCCTTTTCCTGTGCGATGATCAGCGGCGCGTGGTCGGGGTTCACATACCAGTCGAGCAGGACGGTGAGCTTGTCCGCCGCAGCGGCGGGCGCCAGCGAGAGCGACAGGGCGACGATGAGGCCGCCGGTGCGGGCGGCGAGGTTCTTGAACATGGATCTCCTCCCAGTTGGAGACCCGGCGCGAGCTTTCGGGGGAAATCCGGCGCGGGAGTCACGCACCGCGTGGGGCCCCGCCGTCGCTCCGTCCCTTCGCCGGCATGACCCGGATCAGGTTCAAAGGGTCTGGCTTCTGCCATCTCAGCCCCTTGATCGGTGAGGATCGCGGGACACCCCTCGGACGCGCGCAGGCTAACAGAGCGGCCGGGCAGGGGCAAATGGGGGCGTGCCGGGCAGAGCCGGGCGCAGACAACGGCGTGGCCCTCATGCCCGGGCTTGACCCGGGCACCCAGTGACGGGGGGCGCGGTGAAAGGTCTGGGTCCCCGGGTCAAGCCGGGGATGAGGAAGAGTGGGGAGGAATGAGGGGTGGGCGACGGGCGACCATCTCACTCCCCCCGCCAGCCCTCGGCATAGACGATGCGCTCCACCCCGGCGAAGCGGGCGTGGCGGGTGAGCTCAGTGTCGAGCGCGTCGAGCCGCCCGGCGGAGGCGCGCACGCCCGGCTCCAGCCACAGCCGGCGCACATCGAGCGTGCCGGCCTTGCGGTCCGCCTTCATGTCGAGGCGCCCGACCATGCGGTCGCCTTCCAGGATCGGGAAGACGTAATAGCCATAGACACGCTTTTCCGCCGGCACGAACACCTCGATGCGGTAGGAAAAGCCGAACAGCCGTTCCGCCCGGGCGCGGTCGCGCAGCAGCGGGTCGAACGGGCTCAGCACCCGCAGCCGCGCCGGCGGGGCCGGCAGCGAGGCGAACAGGGCGGCGCTGTCGGCGAAGGCGTGCGAGGCGCGGGGCTTGCCGTCCACCCCCTCGATCAGCACCGGCTCCAGCCGGTCGCGGTTCGTTTCCACCCAGGCTTTCGCCTCGGCCGGCGTGACGAGGTCCCAGAAGGCGGCGATCTCGCCATGGGTGGCAAAGCCGAGCCGCTGCAGCGCCGACGCGCAGGACCAGTCGATGAAGGCGGCCTCATCGACCTCGGCCTCGCGATGCCGGGCGGGGATGACCCGCTCGGTGAGGTCATAGACCTTCTGGAAACCCTCGCGCCCGGCAATGGCCAGCGCGCCGGTGCGCCAGTGATATTCCAGCGCCGTCTTTTCCGGGTGCCAGTTCCACCAGCCGCCGGGCGGGCGCTTCTCGGCCTCGAAATGCCGCGCCATCAGCGGCCCTTCGCGGCGCACCCGTTCCAGCACATGGTCGACATAGGTCTCGAAGCCGTTCTCGTGCCATGAGCGCCAGCGCGCGGCGAGCGTCGCTTTCGCGCGGGCGAAGCGGTGCTTCCAAAAGGGAAAGAAGGTGCTGGGGATGATGGCCGCATCATGCGTCCAGTGCTCGAACAGCGCATGGTCTTTTTCGAGCAGTGCCGTGAGATGCTCCCGCTTATAGCCGGGGTTGCGGGCGAACAGGATGTGATGATGCGCCCGCTCCACCGTGGCGATGCTGTCCACCTGCACGAAACCGATGGCCTCGATCAGTTCCAGCAGCCCGGCCTTGCTCAGCGCCCCGCGCGGGCGGCTGAGGCCCTGGGTGGCGAGGAAGACGCGGCGGGCATCGCTGTTCGAGAGGCGAATCGTCATGGGCTGATCTTAGGACGCGGCAGGCGATGGGAACAGATGGAGTACGAAACGCGCGCGCTCGTGAGCCGCCGGCCGTTGCGGGAGGCGGCGGCGCAAATTACAAAGGGCGGCAACTGCACGCGGAGCGCGGTGCAGGCCGGAAGTGCCGACGGGCATCTCCGGTGAACCGCGCGCGTGCACGTAAGCGTTAACGTCACTCAACGCGCATGATCGAACGGCCTTCGGGACGTGATCGGCGCGACTTTGTCCTGCCGGCGCGTCCATGGCCGGAGAGGACCCGAGATGAACGTTGCCAGCCCCGTTTTCCCCGCCGCCCCCACCCTGACCCGCCACCGCTTCGAGCCGAAGCGGCGCCGCCTCACCGTACTCTCCGTCGAGCGGGTGACTCCCGCTATGCTCCGCCTTGTGCTCGGCGGCGAGGAGCTTGCCGATTTCGTCAGCGCCGCGCCGGACGACCATGTGAAGGTCGCCATCACCCGGCCGGACGGGACGGAGGAGCGGCGCGACTACACGCCCCGGCGCTTCGATGCGGCGCGGCGCGAACTCACCCTCGACTTCGCGCTGCACGAGGCCGGGCCCGCCACGCTTTGGGCGATGGCGGCGCGGCCGGGCGACCGGCTCGACGTGCTCGGGCCGCGCGGCTCCGCCGTGGTCGAGGACGCCGCAGTGGCACGCTGGCTCCTCATCGGCGACGAGACGGCGCTGCCGGCGATTGGCCGGCGCATCGAGGAGGCGGCTGCGGGCGCGCGCCTCACCAGCCTTGTCGCGGTGACGGGCGCCGGCGAGGAGCAGCGTTTCGCCACGGCGGCAACACTCGAACCGCGCTGGATCCATCGCCCGGCCAGTGCGGTGAGCGAGGCCGCACCGTTCATCGCCGAACTTGAGACGATGGATCTGGCGCCGGCCACCTATGTCTGGCTCGCGGCCGAGGCGGCCGTGGCGCGGGCGGTGCGGGCCTATCTGACCGAGCGGCGCGGCGTCCCGGTCGGCTGGATCAAGGCGGCCGGCTACTGGGTGCTGGGCCAGGCCGACGCGCATGAGAAGATGGGGTGAAGCAGTTGAGGCGATACCGCCCGCTCAGGCGGGTGCGTTGCCGGCGTTGGTCTCCGGCGCCCAGGGCAGCAGCCGCGTGAGCCCGCGATCGACCAGCGTGAACAGGATCAGCGCCATGGCGAGCAGCACGGCGAGCGCGGCGAACACCATGTCGGTCTGCATGCGGGCATTGGAATAGATCATGAGATAGCCGAGCCCGGCCGAGGCGCCGACCCATTCGCCCACCACCGCGCCGATGGGGGCGACCGCGGTGGCGACCTTCAGCCCGGAGGCGAGCGCCGGCAGCGCGGCGGGAATGCGGATGAAGCGCAGCGTCGTGAGGATGCCGGCGCCGTTGAGCCGGGCGAGATCGACCAGCCCGGCCTCCGTGCGCGCCAGCCCGTCGTGAAAGGCCGAGGCGACGGGAAAGAAGATGATGAGGCTCGCCATCACGATCTTGGAGGCAAGGCCGAAGCCGAACCAGATGACCAGCAGCGGGGCGATGGCGAAGACCGGCAGTGCCTGCGCCACCAGCAGTACCGGCCGCATGGCGCGGCGGGCGAGCGGCGAGGCCGCCATGGCGAGTGCGCAGGCGATGCCGAGAAGCGAGCCGCAGGCGAGGCCGAGCAGCATCTCGCCCAGCGTGATGCCGGCATTATGGGCGAGGATGCCGGCATTGTCCCACGCTGTCATGCCGATGCGAAGCGGGCCGGGCAGGATGTAGGCGGGGACGGCGAAGAGGCGCACCGCACCTTCCCACAGGCCGAGCAGAACGAGAGTGACGGCGAGCGCGCGCCCGATGGCGGCCATGAGGCAATTTCCTGCATTCGTTGCAGCCCTTATAGCCGCCGCCGGCCAAATGCGCGACGTTTGCGTCCGTGGGGAGAACGCAAGCAGGGCCGGCCGGCGCCCAAAGACTTGACGGCCGTCAATGCGACGACACTTCTTTGAATGCAAAAAAGCCATCACCGAATGCGTGGAGGAAAGCAGATGATCAAGGATATTCTCGTCAGCCTGCGGGTGGCCGACGTTGGGGAAGATGTCGCCGGCGATTATGCGGTCTCTGCCGCCGCCGCGCTGGATGCCCATCTGACGGGCGTGGCCGTGAGCTACGAGATCGATGTGCCGCCGGTCTATACGGAAGCCTTCTCCACCGATTTCATCGAAGCGCAGAGGGCGGAAGCCCAGCGTCTGGCGCGCACCTCCGTGGAACGCTTCGGCGAGGCGGCGCGCTCGCTCGGCCTCACCGGCGAGGTCCGGCTGGTCGACGGCACGCCCGGCGGCGCGGCCGAGCAGATCGGCGTGATGGCCCGCCTTTATGACCTCACCATCGTCAGCCAGGCGGACCCCGACAAGCTCGGCCCGGAGGATGTGGTGACCGAGGCGGTGCTGTTCGATTCGGGCCGGCCGGTGCTGGTGGTGCCGCGCAAGCAGCAGAAGCCGTTCTCGGCCAAGCGCATCATGGTCGCCTGGGACGGCAGCCGCACCTCGGCGCGCGCCGTGGCGGAGGCGCGGGCGCTGCTCGGCCATGCCCATCTGGTCGAGGCGGTGGTGGTCGATACCGGCAAGCCGCTGCGCAAGAAGGGCGTCGACCTGCCGGGCGCCGACCTCGCCCGCCATCTGGCGCGCCACGAGAAGACGGTGGAACTGCGCACGCTGGTGCCGAGCGGCGACGAGAGCATCGCCGACGTGCTGCTGAAGGAAGTGGCGGCGCGCGACATCGACATCGTGGTCATGGGCGGCTACGGCCACTCGCGGCTGCGCGAATTCGTGCTCGGCGGCGTGACCCGCGACATGCTGGAACGGATGACGGTGCCGCTTTTCCTCGCCCATTGAGGCCGGCCGGTACCGGCACGACATCAAGGCCCGGCGTCCGCGCCGGGCTTTTTCGTTTCCGGCCCGCTTTCCTGTTTCCGGGCCGGCCTGGCCGTTGCGCACGCATGGCGGCCGGGCCGCCGATCTCGATATGTGAAGGGACAGGCCCGCCGGATGACGTTACCTGTGCGCCATGGGGCCGAACGGAGCCCGGAGGAAACACCATGAAAAGGCTGCTCGCGACCACGCTGGCGTTGCTCGCCACCGTCAACCTGTCTCTCGCCTGCACGGCGGTCGACATCGTCGCCAAGGACGGCACGGTCATTGCCGGGCGCACCATGGAATGGGCCTATGACATGAAGTGGCAGCTGGTGAGCCAGCCCAAGGGCACCGAGATCACGCTGGTCGCCCCCGCCGCGCTGAATCTGCCCGCCCACAAGGTGGCGACGAAATATGCGGTGGTCGGCGTCAATGCCGGCATCATCCCCGGCGGGGCGCTGCTCGACGGGCAGAACTCCGAAGGCCTGTCGATGAGCGGCAATTTCCTGCCGGGCTTCACCCAGTACCAGACGGTGACGAAAGACGACAAACAGTACCAGACCGTGCTGACCTTCGGCTCCTGGGCGCTGGGCAGCTTCGCCACTGTCGCCGACCTGCGCGCGGCGCTGCCGGCGATGAAGGTGTGGGCGGATGCCACGCTGCCGAGCGGCCCGACGCCGCCGACCATTCATTTCGTCTTCGTCGACCGCAGCGGCGCCGGCATGGTGGTGGAATATGTCGGCGGCGAGTTGCGCATCCACGACAATGTCGCCCACGTGCTGACCAATGCGCCGACCTATGACTGGCACCTCAACAATGTCCGCAACTATCTCAGCCTGAGCACGGTGGGCGTGCCTGCCCGCGAGATCGGCACGACGAATGTCACCGAACTCGGCCAGGGCGGCGGGCTGATCGGGCTTCCCGGCGACTACACGCCGCCCTCGCGTTTTGTCCGCGCCACTCTGCTGCGGCACGGCGTGGTGCCGCCCCAGGATGCCGGCGAGGCGGCGCAGGCGGTCGCCCATATTCTCAACAATGTCGATATCCCGCTCGGCATCGCCCAGTCCCGGCTGCCGGACGGCTCGACGGTCTCCGATTACACCCAGTGGGTGGTGGTGAAGGACCTGACGCATAACCGGCTGATGATCGCCGATTACGCCAACCGGCTGAACTATCTCACCATCGACCTCGCCCCGCTGTTCGCGCAGACGACGCCGGCGGCGCGGCTGGTGACCGAGCTGCCCTACCCGAAGACGAGCGCCGGCGCCGAGGTGCTGGCACCCTGAGACCGGGCCGGCCGGTTCTCGCCCGGCTGGCCGGCGGCTTGCATGGCGCTTGTCCCCCCGTGAGGAGACCGCGCCGATGCTCTCCATGCCGCCGCCCACGCCGTCGCGCCCGATTCCGCCGTCCCAGCCGCTGACCGCCGAGAGGGTGCGCGCCGCCGAGGCGTTCGCCCTCGCCTATGCCCGCAAAAGGGGCGGGCGGGTGCGCGTGCGGCCGGATGTGTGGCTGGAATTGCGGGCGGCCGGGGCGGACATGTCGCTCTATATCTGCGACACGCGCTGAATCGCCGGCGGATGGCGCGCGCCGATCAACTGCGCCCGAGCGCGGCCTTGAACTCGTCCGGCAGCAGCACATTTTCGGACGCCTGCGCGAACATCGGCGCGATGTCGGCCGGGGTGTAGCCGGCGAGGCCGCAGCCGATGGGCGTGAGCTGGAAGCTGAGATCCGGCCGCGCGGCGGCGAATTTCAGAAAGCGGCGGACATATTTCTGGATGTCGGCCAGCGGCAGCGTCTCGATGTCCCAGTCTTTGGTCGGAATGGCAAACGCGGTGCCGGTAAGGCCGAAGCCGACGCCCCATTCCGCGCCCCGGTTGTCATGCGCCCAGCGCGCCGCCCCGCCCGCATGGATGCCGGCGAGATTCGAGCCGAAGACGAAGATCGGGTTGCGCCCCATGAAGCCATTCCTTGCCCTTGCCGCTGCTGCCGAGCGCAGGCCCGGCGCGCCAGGGCACCGGCGATAAGCGAGGAAAATGACCGGGGCAAGGATGTTTCTGGTACAGCTGGGTGGGCTCGAACCACCGACCTCCGGTTCCACAGACCGGCGCTCTAACCAACTGAGCTACAGCTGCGTGCCAGAACGGCGCGGAACCTACTTTGGCGGCCGGCGCTTTGCAAGGCCGCCGCGCATGCTTCCGCAAAGGAGGTGGACAACCTTTTCCCGCCAGCCGCCCAAGGCAGGTGCTGAAGGCCGTCGCGTGGCACGCTTCCTGTATCATCGGCGGCTGAATTCAGGACGGAGGCGGCGATGCGGACAGAGGCGGACGGCGAGGACAGGGCAGCCTGCGGGGCGCTGCTCGATGCGGGGCTCGCCATGGCGCGGCTGCCGCTGGAGCCGCAATTGCGGCCGCGCGTGCTGATGCATCTGGAAACCGCCACGGCGATGGCGGCGCTGGTGATGGAATTCCCGCTGCCCGACGAGGCCGAGCCCGCGCCGGTGTACCGGCCATGAGCGCGCCCATGTCCCCCGATGCCGCCGCCGCGACGCTGCTCGCCGGACCCGCCACCGACCTCGCCGCCGCCGTGCGCGAGGGGCGGGTGAGCGCGCGCGCGGTCACGCAGGCGGCGCTGGCGCGGATCGACGCGGTCGATCCCGTGCTGAACGCCTTTACCGATGTGACGCGCGACCGCGCGCTTGCCGAGGCCGAGGCGCTCGATGCCGCCCGGGTGCGCGGGGAGACGCTGGGGCCACTCGCCGGCGTGCCGTTCGCAGCCAAGAACCTATTCGATCTCAAGGGCCTGCCGACGCGGGCCGGGGCGAAGATCAACCGCGACCGGGCGCCTGCCGCGCGCGACGCGACGCTGGTGGAACGCATGAACGCCGCCGGGGCGGTGTGCCTCGGCGGGCTCAATATGGGCGAATATGCCTATGACTTCACCGGCGAGAACCGGCATGACGGGCGCTCGGCCAATCCGCATGACCCGGCGCACATGTCCGGCGGCTCCTCCGGCGGCTCGGGTTCCGCGGTCGGCGGCAAGTTGGTGCCGCTGGCGCTCGGCTCCGACACCAATGGCTCGATCCGGGTGCCGTCCTCCTTCTGCGGCATTTTCGGGCTGAAGCCGACCTATGGAAGGCTGTCGCGGGCGCGCAGCTTTCCCTTTGTCGCCAGCCTCGACCATCTCGGCCCCTTCGCCCGCCATGTCGGCGACCTCGCCGCGACCTATGACGCGTTGCAGGGCCCGGATACCGAGGACCCGGCGCTGGCCGACGCGCCCTTGGCGCCCACGCTTTCCACCCTTGATTCGCCCGGCGATCTCAAGGTCGCGGTGCTCGGCGGCTGGTTCGCCCGGCAGGGAACGCCGCAGGCCTATGCGGCGGTGGCCCGCGCGGCGAAGGCGCTGGGCGCGACGCGTACGGTGGAGTTGCCGGAGGTGGAGCGGGCGCGGGCGGCGGCCTATCTCATCTCCATGGCGGAAGGGGCGGCGCTGCATGAGGGGCGGCTGCGCGCGCGCCCGCACGATTTCGACCCGGCGGTGCGCGAGCGCCTGCTGGCCGGGGCGGTGCTGCCGGCGATATGGATCGCACGGGCGCAGATCTTCCGCCGCTGGTTCCGCGAGCGGGCGCTGGAGCTGTTCGCCGATTGCGACGTGCTGATCGCGCCCTCGACCCCCGTGCCCGCGCCGCGCGGCGGCCAGACGACCTTCGTGCTCGACGGGCGGGAAATGCTGGTGCGGCCGAATATCGGCATCTACACGCAACCCATCTCCTTCATCGGCCTGCCCGTCGCCGCGGCGCCGATCCCGACCGACGACCCGCTGCCCATCGGCGTGCAGCTCATCGCGGCCCCCTGGCGGGAGGACAAGGCGCTGCAGGCGGCGCGGGTGCTGGAACGGGCGGGCGTCGCCCTCGCGCCGGAACCGGTGCTGTAGGTCTCAGTCTCAGTCGCGGCGGAAGGCGATATTGGCGATGAAGCCGACGGTGAGCGCCATCAGCGCGGTGGCGAGGCCGTAGAGCCAGGGATAATCCTGCGCGGTGATGGCCACCGTCTGCTCGAAATCGACCTTCGCCACTTCCAGCGGCAGCGTCCCCTGACCGGCGAGGGCGCCGCCGTTGAAGGTCTTCACCACCACCTCATAGGCGCCGATGGGGGCGGTGCCGGGAATGGGAATGGTGGCGCGAAACACGTTCGGGGCGATGAACTCCACCCCGGCCGGGCGCTCGAAATACAGCCCCTGCGCCTGTTTCACCCGCAGAAAAGCCTGCCGGAACGGGTCTTGCGGCACCACATCGGCATAGTCCGAACCGATGCGCTGCAGCAGCCGGTTATTGTCCAGCCCCGCCTGTTCCCAGCGCAGCGTCTCCGCATCGGCCATGTCAGCCGGCGGGCGGTTGGCCAGCACGGCGAGATAGGAAGGGGCGGCGAGGAAGCTGCGGCCGTCCACATTCACCCACAGGCCGAAGCGCCGCTCCTTGCGCCAGGTGGTGAAGCTCTCGCGGGGGCCCCGCACGGTGACGACGACATCGGGCGAAGCGGACGGCGCCACCACGCCGGGATCGATGACGCCGAACAGCACCAGCGTGTCGCCGGTGAAGTTCGAGGTGATGGTGACGCGGGCCTTGGACAGCGACAGCACCAGTTCCGCCCGCGCCGGCGTGCCGGCGAGGAGCAGCAGGAGGGCGAGAAGCGATGCGGCCATCCCCCTCATCGTGCCGCCTCGTCGATCGAGACGGCGTAGAGGTCCGCCGGGGTGACGATCTGGTCCACCGCCACGCGCAGGCCGACGGCGAGCACCAGCAGGCCGAGCAGCAGGCGCAGCTTTTCCGCCCGCATCGCCTGCCCGGCGCGGGCGCCGAACTGCGCCCCGATGGTGCCGCCGACCATCAGCACCAGGCCAAGCACCGCATCGACCGTCTGGTTCAGCACGGCGTGCATGAGGATGGCGGCGGTCATCGTCACGAGCGTCAGCATGAGCGCCGTGGCGATGGAGGTCAGCGTCGGCACGCGCAGGAGATAGATCAGCGCCGGCACGAGCAGGAAGCCGCCGCCAATGCCCATCAGCGCGCCGAGAAAGCCGATGGCGAAGCCGATCGTCACCACGGGAATGACCGAGACATAGATGCGCGACTGGCGGAAGCGCATCTTCAACGGCATGCGCAGAAACCAGGGATGCGCCCCCGGCCGCTTCACCTGCGCCTTCTCGCCCCGCCATTCGCGCAGCAGGGCGCGCAGGCTTTCCGCCACCATCAGCGAGCCGATGGTGCCGAGCAGGACGATATAGGTGACGGCGATGACGAGATCGAGCTGGCCGAGCTGGCGCAGCAGCATGAAGCTGACGACGCCGGCCAGCGTGCCGGTGAGGCCGCCGGCCAGCAGCACAAGCCCCAGGCGGACATCCACCAACCCCCGTCGCAAATAGGTGAGCGTGCCGGAAAAGGACGAGGCGGCCATGTGGGTGGAGACGCTCGCCACCGCCACGGCCGGCGGCACGCCGAGGAAAATGAGCAGCGGCGTCATCAGGAACCCGCCGCCGACGCCGAACATGCCGGAGATAAAGCCGACCGCGATCCCCAGCGCCAGAAGCGTGAAGATGTTCACCGGCAGTTCCGCTATCGGCAGATAGATCGTCACGGGCAGATCCGGCAGCGTCGGGGCCTCACCGAGCCCATGGACAGCCCATAGCAGGATTCGGCCGGCAAGGGTTTAACGCCGGTGCGAACCGGGCGGCGGCCATCGGGGCGGGTAGGGCGGTTCTGTAATACATTATGCGCGATAATGCTTGGTTTCTTCTTGAGGCAACTGTAGTATCGGGCTGTTGAACTGGCTTGCTTGGTAAAAATTTTTGGCCGCGAAGGTCATTTCAGGCCAGATGGGCCAGTATTGCTGACTTAACGTTCAGTGAGGTCGTGCTAGCGTGCCGCGGCAACGGACCCGAACGAGGTCCGGCATCCTAGGAGGAACCCCATGTCTCTTTTCCGGCGCGGTTCGCGGACCGCGGCGCTGCTCGCCACCACCATGTTCGCGGGCGCGGTGATGCTGTCGGCTTCGGCCCAGGCCCAGTCGACCGACAACATGCAGAAGCTCTCGAATTTCCAGCAGACCGGCGCCTCCATGGAAATGGAAACGGTGCCGCAGACCGGCCCGCGCGTCGATGCGTTCAACAAGACGCTGGCCGGCATCAAGCTGCCGGACGGCTTCAAGATTTCGCTCTATGCCATCGTGCCGGACGCGCGCGAGATGGCGGTGGGGCCGACCACCGGCGTCGTCTTCGTCGGCACCCGCAAGTCGAAAGTATGGGCGGTGACCGACCGCGACAAGGACCGCGTCGCCGACGAGGTGAAGGTCTTCGCACCCTCCATCCAGTTCAAGCTGCCGAACGGCGTGTGCTTCTCCAAGGACGGCTTCCTGTTCGTCGCCGAACAAAACCGCGTCCTGCTCTTCCCCGCCGCCGAATTCTTCTATGAAGGGCCGGATGTCGCGGCATTCGAGGTGGTGAAGCAGGGCGATCTCATTCCGGCCGCCGAGGAATCCTACAACCACACCGCCCGCGTCTGCCGCATCGGGCCGGATGACAAGCTCTACATCACGCTCGGCCAGCCCTTCAACGTCTTCGCGCCGGAGAAATACGACCTGTACAAGAAGACGGGCATTGGCGGCATCGTGCGGATGGACCGCGACGGCAAGAACCGCGAAGTCTATGCGTGGGGTATCCGCAATTCGGTGGGCATGGACTTCAACCCGAAGGACAAGACCCTCTGGTTCACCGACAACCAGGTTGACGGCATGGGTGACACCATTCCGCCGGGCGAACTGAATCGCGCAATCAAGCCCGGCCAGACCTTCGGCTTCCCCTATTTCGGCGGCGGCAATGTCCGCACCGTCGAATATAAGGACCAGACGCCGCCGGCCGATTCCGTGCCGCCCGAAGTCGAGATGGAAGCGCATGCCGCCGATCTCGGCATGACCTTCTACACCGGCAAGCAGTTCCCGGCGAAATATAAGGGCGGGATCTTCTCGGTCCAGCACGGCTCGTGGAACCGCACCGATCCGGTCGGGGCGCGGGTGATGTTCACCACGCTGAACGAGGACGGCACCGCCGCCAAGACCGAGCCCTTCGCCGAGGGCTGGCTGGTCGATGGGGAATATCTCGGCCGTCCGGCCTCCGTGGCGCAGCTGAACGACGGCTCGCTGCTGGTGGCGGACGATACGTCGGGCGCGATCTACCGCATCTCCTACGAGAAGTAAGCGGCCGTGCCTCATCGCCCCTGCGCCGGGAGACGGGCGCGGGGGCCCTTTCTCTTGCCGGGAATCGTCAATGAAACGCATGTTTTGCGTGCCGCTGCTGATGGCGGCGGCACTCGGCGTTACCCCCGCTTTGGCGCAGGACGCCAAGGCGGGGCGCGCCAAGGCTTCGGCCCAATGCGCGGTCTGTCACGGCATGGACGGCATCGCCCAATTGCCGACGGCGGCCAATCTTGCGGGACAGCAGGAAGTCTATCTCGTCAAGGCGCTGGAGGATTTCCGCGCCGGCCGCCGCGTCAACGAGATGATGACGGTGGTGTCCAAGGACCTGACCGACGCCGACATCGCCAATCTCGCGGCGTGGTACGGCTCGATCAAGATCACCGTGCAACTGCCGGCGCGTTGAGCGTCGGGTCGACCCCGGGGCGGATGCCGCGCGCGAGCGTTTTCGAGCGAAGTGGATACCGGTTCGCGTGAAGAAAACGCGAAGAACAAGGAATAAGATCATTTCACTGTTTCCGTGAAACAGTGAAATGATCTGAGCGGTGTCCGCCCTTTCTTTCCCCGTCGCTCAGGCGCGCAGGCGGCTCTGCCGGAACTGCGCCAGCAGCGCGACGAGCAGTGCTTCCAGCCCTCGCGCCAGCTGCGGCAACGCGAGCCGGCCGGGACGCGGCAGCGGCACATGCACGAACACCGCAAGCCGCGGGCCGCCATCGGCGCGACGGCCGGCGCGCGCCCAGCCATAGGCGCGGAAGGTCAGCGCGTTGCAGACATAGCGGCCGGCATGGCGGGAGAGATGGGCGGGGACGCCGGCCGCGCGCAGCGCCGCCAGCAGCGGGGCCGGGCGGGCGGTCAGCGCCCGTTGCGCCGGTGCGCCGGGCTCCAGCACGCCCGAGGCCGGACGGCAGCCGGCGGCATCGGGAAACGCGCCCGTCGCCTTGCGGCCGACGATTTCGATCGAGACAAGCCGGCGCCGGGCGGCGACGCCCAGCATCAGCACAATATCCGGCTGGGTTCGTGCGAGCAGGGCGGGGAAGCCGGCGGCCTCGTCCCAGCGGGTGGCGAGCAGGAGCAACTCGGTCGCGGCGCCCGCGGCCGGACGGCTGCGCGCGAGGCGGCGGGCCAGCTTGGCGGACGGATTGGCCGGCATGCCGGGAAAGCGGCCGAAGCCTGTGACCAGCAGGCGCGGGAGAGCCGGAGCCTTCGCCCGTCCGGCGCGCATCAGGCCGCGCGCGCCTCCAGCGCCCGCGCCAGGGCGCCCTCGAGATCGGCCAGCTGGAACGGCTTGTTCAGCACCGGGCATTTGCGCCAGGCCGCGTCGATGGCGCTGTCATTATAGCCGGTGGAGAAAACGATCGGGATGCCGTGACGGGCGATCGCCTCGGCAATGTCGTAGCTGTGGCGCGTGCCGAGATTGAGGTCGAGCATGGCGACATCGATCTCTTCATGGCGCGCGGCGACGAAGTTCAACGCATCGTCGAAGCGCGATTCATTGCCGACGACGGTGGCGCCCAGTTCCTCAAGCATGCCCTCGATCATCATTGCGACGAGCGTCTCGTCCTCGACCACGAAGACGCGCTGGCCCGACAGCGTGGGCTGATCCTGCATGATGATGTATCACTCCTTCTGGTCGGGCTTGCCTGTCCGGTGCCGACCAGCAACCGTCGCCATTTTGAATATTCTTCCCTCATTTCGGCTTTTTTGCGAGTCCGGCCTTACAGTTCCGGCCAGCCGAACAGATCGGCGATCTTCGCGGCGCCGAGCGTGGGGGACAGTGCGCCCGCCGCCACGGCCTGTTCGATCGCCGGAAGTTGCGCCCGCAGCGCCGGGGCGCGGCGAAGCGCCTCGCGCACCCGCTCGTCGAACAGGGTCCACATCCATTTCACCTGCTGGCCGCTGCGGCGCGCAGAAAAGGCCCCCGCCTGCGTCGCGCGATCGCGATGCGACACCACCGTCGCCCACAACGCATCTATCCCCTCGCCGGTAAGGCCGGAATAGGTGAGCACCGGCACCGACCAGAACGGTTCGCGCCCACCCAGCACATGCAGCGCCGCGCGGTACTCCCCCGCCGCCGCCTTGGCACGGGCGAGATTGGCGCCGTCCGCCTTGTTGACGGCGACGATATCGGCCAGTTCGATGATGCCCTTCTTGATGCCCTGCAATTCATCGCCGGCGCCGGGCAGCATGAGCACGAGAAAGGTGTCGGTCATGTCAGCCACCGCGGTTTCCGACTGGCCGACGCCGACCGTCTCCACCAGCACCACGTCATAGCCCGCCGCCTCGCACAGCAGCAGGGTCTCGCGGGTGCGCGCCGCGACCCCGCCGAGCGTTCCTCCGGCCGGGGAGGGGCGGATGAAGGCGCGCTCCTCCAGCGACAGGCGGGCCATGCGCGTCTTGTCGCCGAGGATGGAGCCGCCGGTGCGGGTGGAGGAGGGGTCCACCGCCAGCACCGCCACCCGGTGCCCCCGGGCGATGAGATGGCTGCCGAGCGAATCGATGGTGGTCGACTTGCCGACCCCCGGCACGCCGGTGATGCCGAGGCGCAGGGCGCGCCCGGTCTGCGGCAGCAGCGCCTGCAACAGCTCGCCCGCCAGCGCGCGATGCGCCGGCTTGCGCGATTCCACCAGCGTGATCGCCCGCGCGAGCGTGGCGCGGTGGCCGGAACGGACACCCTCAATGAGCGCGTCGAGTGCGGGCAGCGGGGCGGCGTGCGTCACCTCAGGAATGGGCGAACTCCCAATAGAGTTCGCGGGCGCGGCGATAGACCGGGCCGGGCTGGAGGTCGCGGTCCTCGATCCGCGTTACCGGCGTCACCTTGGAATAATTGCCGGTCGAGAAGATTTCGTCCGCCTCCAGGAAGTCGCGCCAGGTGAGCGCGGATTCCACCACCTCGATGCCTGCCTCCCGCAGCAGATTCGCCGTGCGGGTGCGGGTGATGCCGGCGAGGAAGGTGCCGTTCGGCGCCGGAGTGAAGGCCACCCCGTCCTTGGCGAGGAAGACATTGGCGGTGGCGAGCTCGGCGACATTGCCCAGCATGTCGCACAGCACCGCATTGTCGAAGCCGCGCGCATGCGCCTCGACCAGCGCGCGGGCGTTGTTGGGGTAGAGGCAGCCGGCCTTGGCGTCGGTGACGGCGCATTCGATGGTCGGCCGGCGGTAGCGCGACAGGGTGATCGCCGTGCCGTGGTCGGGGCTCGGTATGCCGGCCTCATAGAGGCTGAGGCACCAGCGGGTGGATTCCGGGTCGGCATCCACCGTCCGCGCGCCGGGATATTCGGCCCAGTACATCGGGCGGATATAGAGCGCGGCGCCGGGCGCGAAGCGCTTCACGCCCTGATGCGCCAGCTCGACCCATTTCTCCACCGAGACGAGCGGTTTCAGCCCCATCGCGAGCGCCGAGCGGTTGACCCGCGCGCAGTGCAGGTCGAGGTCCGGCGTCACCCCCTCAAAGGCGCGGGCGCCGTCGAACACCGAGGTGCCGAGCCAGGTGGCATGGCTGCGTACGCCCAGGATCGGGATATTGCCCTCCTGCCAGGTGCCGTTGAAGAAGGTCCAGGTCTGCGTCCAGTGATGCGACATGTCCGCTACTCCGCCAGCGCCGCGAGAATGCGGACCCAGCTGCGAATGCCCTTGTGGAAGGAGGTGAGGTCGTATTTCTCGTTCGGCGAATGGATGCGGTCATCGTCCAGCGCGAAGCCGACCAGCAGCGTGTCCTGCCCCAGCACCTTCTTGAACTGGCCGACCACGGGGATGGAGCCGCCCTCGCCATAGGTGACGGCCGGCGCGCCCCATTCCTCGCCCAGCGCGCTCGCGGCCTTGGCGAGCAGCGGGTTGTCATGGGCGACGGCCACGGCGCGGTTGCCCTCGCCGCCGAGGAATTCCACCGTGCAGTCCGGCGGCAGCTTGGAGCGGATATAGGCGCGCACGCAGTCGCGGACATGGGCGGGGTACTGGTCCGCCACCAGCCGGCAGGTGATCTTGGCGGTGGCGATGGACGGGATGACGGTCTTGGCGCCCTCGCCGATATAGCCACCCCACATGCCGTTGACCTCGAAGGTCGGGCGGGTCGAGACCATCTCGATCAGCAGCCGGTCCTTCTCGCCGATGGGATGGGAGAGGCCGACGGGGCCGAGGAAGTTCTCCGTCGTCAGGTCGAGCTTCGCCCAGGAATCACGCATGTGGTCGGACGGCTCGACCACGTCGTCATAGAAGCCGGGAATGGTGATGCGCCCGTCCGGGCCATGGACGCCGGCGATGATCTTGGAAATGACATGCAGCGGGTTGGCGGCGGCGCCGCCATAATAGCCGGAATGCAGGTCGCGGTCGGCGCAGCGCACGACGAACTCGTCATGCATCAGCCCGCGCAGCGAGAGGATGATGGCGGGCGTCTGCGCGTCCCACATGCCGGTGTCGCAGACGAGGGCGAGATCGGTTTTCAGCTCGTTCTTATGCGCTTCCAGGAACGGGCCGATATTGGCCGAGCCGCTCTCCTCCTCGCCTTCGATGACGATGGCCACATCGACCGGCAGGCGGCCGATGGTGCTGATATAGGCGCGGCAGGCCTCGACAAAGGTCATCACCTGGCCCTTGTCGTCGGAGGAGCCCCGGGCGACGATCCGCTTCACGCCCTCCGCATTTTCGACAATGCGCGGCTCGAAGGGCGGGCTGTCCCACAAGTCCAGCGGATCGACCGGCTGCACGTCGTAATGGCCGTAGAACAGCACCCGCCGTTCCGCGCCCCCGGACGACGTGCCGGTGACGATGGGATGGCCGGGCGTGTCGTTGAGCTTGGCGACGAGGCCGAGCGTGGCGAGGTCGTCCGCCAGCCACTGGCCGGCGCGGCGGCAATCGGCGGCATAGGCGCGGTCGGTGGAAATGGAGGGGATGCGCAGGAAGTCGAACAGACGCGCGAGCGAGGCGTCGAGATCGGCATCGACGGCCGCGAGCACGCGGTCGAGGTCTGTCCTGGAGAGAGCGGCCATGGCCGGGAGTCCTTGTCGTTTCAAAGAGGCCTTTCCGCCTCATCCCCGGGCTTGACCCGGGGACCCAGACACCTTGCGCCTCCGTCAAGGACTGGGTGGCCGGGTCAAGCCCGGCCATGAGGGTCTCATTGGTGTCTACCGCCGGCGGGCGCCGCCGAGCACGTTGCGAAGAATGGCCTTGGTCACTTCGTTGGTGACCTGTCGCGTCACCTGGTTGACCACCCGCTCGCCCATGCTCATGCCGCCGCGCGGGCCGCGCCGGAAAAGGCCGCCCAACGCATCGGAGAGCCAGCCCCCGCCGCTCTGCGCCTCCGCCTCGGCCGGCGTGGCCTCGGGCGCGGTGGCCTGCTCGGCGCGCTTGGCCAGGATTTCATAGGCGGATTCGCGGTCCAGCGTTTCGTCATAGGCGTGGCGCACCGGGCTTTGCGCCATCGCCACCTTGCGCAGTTCCGGGGTGATGGGGCCGACGCGGGCGGCGGGCGGGGCGATGAGGGTGCGCTCGACCATGGAAGGTGTGCCGTTGCCCTCCAGCATCGAGACCAGCGCCTCGCCCTTGCCGAGCTGGGTGATGACCTCGGCGGTGTTCAGCGTCGGGTTGGGGCGGAAGGTGTCGGCCGCCGCCTTCACCGCCTTCTGGTCGCGCGGGGTGAAGGCGCGCAGCGCGTGCTGCACCCGGTTGCCGAGCTGGGCGAGCACGCTGTCGGGAATGTCGAGCGGGTTCTGGGTGACGAAATACACGCCCACCCCCTTGGAGCGGATGAGCCGCACCACCTGTTCCACCTTCTGCAGCAGTGCCTTCGGCGCCCCGTCGAACAGGAGATGCGCCTCGTCGAAGAAGAACACGACGCGCGGCTTGTCGGGGTCGCCGATCTCGGGAAGCTCCTCGAACAGTTCGGACAGCAGCCACAGCAGGAAGGAAGCGTAGAGGCGGGGCGAGGCCATCAGCCTGTCGGCGGCGAGAAGCGAGATGGTGCCGTAGCCCGAGCGTGGCTCGACCCGCATCAGATCGGTGATCTTCAGCGCCGGCTCGCCGAAGAATTTGTCCGCGCCCTGATTTTCCAGCACCAGCAGCGCGCGCTGGATGGCGCCGACGGTCGCGGGCGAGACATTGCCATAGGTGGTGGTGAGTTTCGCCGCGTTTTCCGCGACGAAGGCGAGCATCGCCCGCAGATCCTTGAGGTCGAGCAGCAGCAGGCCCTGCTCGTCGGCGATGCGGAACACGACGTTCAGCACGCCTTCCTGCACATCGTTGAGGTCCAGGAGCCGCGCCAGAAGCAGCGGTCCCATTTCCGACACGGTGGCACGGACCGGGTGGCCCTGTTCGCCGAACAGGTCCCAGAAGAGGACGGGGAATTCGTCCGGCACATAGTCGATGCCGATCTCGGCGCAGCGCTTGACAATCCAGTCCTGGCCCTCGCCGGGCATGCCGATGCCGGAGAGGTCGCCCTTAATGTCGGCGGCGAAGACCGGCACGCCGGCGCGGGAAAAGCCCTCCGCCAGCGTCTGCAGCGTCACGGTCTTGCCGGTGCCGGTGGCGCCGGTCGCGAGGCCGTGGCGGTTGGCGAGCTTCAGCGCGAGATATTCGGCCTTGCCCGCGCCGCCCTCACTCGAAGGGCTTCGCCCGACGAAGATCTGGCCGTCGGTGTCACCGGACATGGCTGCCTCCTGCGCACGCTCGCGTCCTCTCCTTTAGAGCGCAGCCGGGGGCGGTTCGGCAAGCCGGGCGAAAGCTCGGCGCGCGTGAATGGCGCCACCCTGCCGCGTCGGCGCTTGCCTTCGCGGCCCGCTCGCGCGATGTGAAAGCCAAACGCCAACCCTTGGGATGCCATGGCCGCTCTTGTTCCGCCCACCCAACGCCTGCTCGATGCGCGCGGTCGCCGGCTGGACTATGCCGGCCGCACTCTGGTGATGGGTATCCTCAATGTGACGCCCGATTCCTTCTCCGATGGCGGGCGCAGCGCGGCGCTCGACGACGCGGTGGCCAATGCCCACCGGCTGGTGGCGGAGGGGGCGGATATTCTCGACATTGGCGGGGAATCGACCCGGCCCGGCCATACGCCGGTGCCGGCGGAGGAGGAACTGCGCCGCGTGCTGCCGGCGGTGGAGGCGCTGGCCGACGTGCCGGTGCCGCTCTCCATCGACACGCAGAAGGCGGCGGTCGCCGAAGCGGCGCTGAAGGCCGGGGCCAGCCTTCTCAACGACATATGGGGGTTGATGGGCGATCCCGAGATGGCGCGGGTCGCCGCCGCCTATGACGCCGGCGTGGTGGCGATGCACAACCGCGCCAATGTGGACCCGGAAGTCGACATCGTTGCCGACATTCTCGGTTTTTTCGAACAGGCGCTGGAGCGGGCGGCGCGCGCGGGCATCCGCCCGGACCGCATCGCCCTCGATCCCGGCATCGGCTTCGGCAAGACCTTCGAGCAGAACCTGAAGGCGCTCGCCTCGCTGGAGACGTTCGGCCGGCTCGGTTTCCCGCTGCTGCTCGGCACCTCGCGCAAGTCGCTGATCGGCAAGGTGATCGAGACCACGCCGGCCGAGCGCCTGCCGGGCACCATCGCCTCCAATGTGCTCGGCATTCGCGCCGGCTGCGCCATCATCCGCGTGCACGATGTGGCCGCCCATGTACAGGCGGCGCGGGTGACGGAGGCGATCCTCCATGCCTGCTAAGCCGACGCCCGATTTCTTCGTCCGCCGGCCGCGCAAGGTGGAGAAGGCGGTCGCCTATCTCTGCCTCGGTTCCAATCTCGGCGACCGCGCCGGCACCATGGCGAAAGCGGTGGGGCTCATCGCCCGCGCGGGGCTGAAGATCATCGCCCGTTCCTCGCTCTACGAGACCCCGCCCTGGGGGCCGGTGCCGCAGGGACCCTATCTCAACATGGTGGTGGCGGTGGAGACGGAGCTTTCCGCACGGGAACTGCTCAACCTGCTGCTCGGCGTCGAGCATGCCTTCGGGCGCGACCGCACGCGCGAGGTGCGCTTCGGCCCGCGCAAGATCGACATCGACATATTGCTCTATGGCGAGGAGGTGATCGCCGAGCCGGACCTCGAAATTCCGCATCCGCGCATGATGGAGCGGGCCTTCGCGCTGATCCCGCTCAGCGAACTGGCGCCGGAGCTGAAGGTCGGCGGCGCGTCGGTGGCCACGGCTCTCGCCGGGCTCGACCGCAGCGGCATCGTCAAGGTCGAGCCGCCGCCGGCGAGCGACTGACCGCGGCCTCCGAACACGCGAAGGGCGGCAGATCGCTCCGCCGCCCGCTCGTCCGTCACGCCTTGGGGAGGGTGGGCGCCGCTCAGCGGCAGACCTCGACATCGCGGTAGTAGGGCTGGCCCCAGCTGTTGTAGAGCGTGCGGGTCTCGGTCCAGCAGCTCGGGCGGTAGTAGTTGTTGGCGGCGCCGGCCGCGATGGCGCCGACGGCGAGGCCACCGATGATGCCGGCGGCGATGGCGGCACCATTATTGTTGCGGCGCGGGCCGTAATAATAGCCGGGCGCACCCCAGCCGGGGCCACGCCAGCCGGGACCCGGACGGCCCCAGCCGGGGCCGCCATGGCGGTGACCGCCCCAGCCCGGGCCGCGCCAGCCATCGGCGGCGGCGGGAACGGTGGCGAGGAGGGTGGTGCCGGCGAGGGCGAGGGCGACGAGCTTGCTTGTCTTGGTGATGCCTGTCTTGGTGATGCCGGTCATGGCGGTATCCTCGGGTGCTCAGCGGGCCGGCTCGGCCCTTGATGAACGCACCCTAGCGAGGGCCGGCCGAACCCAAGCTGAACCCGCTGTTGCAATAGGTTCATCAAACTGAACGCATTCCACTAGCGGCGTTCATCTGCCATTCATTCGGCAAACGCAGGAGCCAGCATTGCCCGATCACGACAAGGAAGGCCTCGTTTCCGCCTGGACCTTCGACGGCAATGGCGGAGCGCGGCGCATCGGCTGGGATGAAATCGCGCAGGGCGTTCCGTCCGGCGAACGCTTCCAGTGGATCAACCTCCAGCTTCTGGAGCATCGCCACGGCCGCAGCACCTGGCTCGACATGCACAGCGGTGTCGATCCCTCCATCGTCGAATCCCTGGTGGCGGCGGAAACGCGGCCGCGCTGCGCCCTGTTCGACAACGGCGCCTTCCTCAACCTGCGCGGCATCAACCTGATGCCCTATTCGCTGCCGGACGAAATGCACTCGATCCGCTTCTGGGTGGAGCCGCACCGCATCGTCTCGGTGCGGCGGCGGGCGCTGTCGGCGGTCGGCGATTTCGAGGACGCCATCCAGCGCGGGCGGGCGCCGCGCACCCCGGGCGAGTTCGTCGCCGATCTCTCCATGCGCCTCGTCGATCGCATGGACACGGTGATCACCGCGCTGGCCGAGCAGGCGGACGAGCTGGAAGAGCAGGTGCTGAGCGCCACGCTCTCCAATCTCAGCCCCAAGGTCTCCGAGGTGCGGCGCGTCGCCATCATCCTGCGCCGCTACATCGCCCCGCAGCGGGAGGCGCTGAACCATTTCTCGCTGGAAGACGCCGAATGGCTCTCGCCGCGCGACCGCAACCGGCTGCGCGAGGCGGCCGACCGGGTGACGCGCTTCGCCGAGGAACTGGATTCGGTGCGCGACCGCGCCGCCGTCATCTACGACCAGATGGTGGAAAGGCGGGCCGAGCAGATGAACCGTTCCATGCTGGTGCTGGCGGCGGTGACGGTGATCTTCGCGCCGCTGACGCTGATCACCGGCCTGATGGGCATGAATGTGGAAGGCATCCCCGGCGCGCAGGACCCGAACGGCTTCTGGGCCGTGACCGTGCTGGCCGCTGGGCTCGGCGTCGGGCTGGTGGCGTGGCTGCGGATGATCCGCTGGCTGTGACCCCTTCCCGTGGACCGGCGGGGGCATAGAATGATGAGAAGCGGGCCGCGATCGTCTGCGGCCGGGAGGAAAGTGCCATGAGCGGGAAATGGATGGCCTCGGTCGCGGTCGTCGCCGGGCTGATGCTGGGGGCGGGCGGCGGGCCGGCTGCGGCCTATGAATTCACCGGGACCTTTCCCGGCGGCGACTGCCGCAAGATGGCGGCCTCGACCCCCGGGGCGCAGCTCTGGTACGGTCATTTCACCGGCCGCCGGCAGGCGCCGTGGAATTTCGACTTCATCGAGGGTCGCACGGTCGAAGGCTGCTTCCGCACCAAGGCGGAATGCGACAACTGGCTATACCAGTGGCGCTCGGCCTGGCAGTTCAATTTCTGGAACGACTACTGCGTGAAGGGCTGGCCGCCCAAGGCGCGCCCGGCTGGCCCGCGTACAGAGGTTCCCTTCGGCCAGTGAGCGGTGCCAGGCCATGAAAAAGGGCGCCGTCGACCTGCGACGGCGCCCGATTTCGAGGTGAAGACCGCTCAGACGGCTTTGGAATACAGCTCGGCGACGTAGTCCCAGTTCACCAGGTTCTCGACGAACGCCTTGAGATAGTCCGGGCGGCGATTGCGGTAGTCGATGTAGTAGGAGTGCTCCCACACGTCGCAGCCCAGGATCGGGGTAGCACCGTGAACCAGCGGGCTCTCGCCATTGGCGGTCTTCATCACGACGATCTTGCCGTCCTTGACCGCCAGCCAGTTCCAGCCCGAACCGAACTGGGTCACGCCGGCCTGGATGAAGTCTTCCTTCATCTTGTCGACCGAACCGAGGTCCTCGACGATCTTCTTCTCAAGCTCGCCGGGGATCGCGCCGCCGCCATTCGGCTTCATCCAGTTCCAGAAATGCAGGTGGTTGAAGTGCTGGCCGGCATTGTTGAACAGGCCGGCATTCTTGCCGAAGGAACCCTTGACGATCTCTTCCAGCGACTGGCCTTCCCACTCCGTGCCCTTCAGCAGGTTGTTGCCGTTGTTCACATAGGCGAGGTGGTGCTTGTCGTGGTGATATTCGAGCGTCTCGCGCGACATATAGGGGGCGAGGGCGTCGTAGGAGTAGGGAAGCTCGGGAAGCGTGAAGGACATGGAATCTGTCTCCGCAGAAATGAAATCCGGCCGCGCCGCCTCGGCGCCCCTTGCGGGTGCGCAGGCACCGTGAAAGATCGGCTCCGACTAGATAGGGCGCCATACGGCGGGCGACAACCAAAAGCATCGCGCGCGGCCGAATTCTTCCCCGCCGAAACCCCTCGGCGCCGCAGCGGCGGACAAGTGCGCTGCCGGCTTTCGTTAAAGCTGTACTGGACGTAAGGTCTCGTACAAGAAGGGCCGACGGCGAATCGGTCCGGCGGAGTTTCTTCATGGGTACAGCAGTCATCGGAATCGGCGCGGCTCTGGCCGTGCTCGGCCTCGTCTTCGGCCTAATCGGGTTCGGCTCGGCGGAGACGACTTCCGGCGCGGGCCTGATGATGGTCGGCAGCTCGGTTTTTGTCGGCGGTCTTCTGATGGTCGCCCTCGGCTTCATTCTGCGGATCTTGATCGACATCGCCAACAAGCTGGAAGGGGCGGTGCATTTCGAGGCGCTGGAGGACGAGCACCCCGCCGCCGCGGTCGAGACGACGGCGGTCGCTTTCGCTGCGGAAGCCATTGTCCCGTCCGCGCCGTCCTTTGACGAGGTGACTCCCGTGCGGGCGCCGGAGGATCTTGCGCCGCTCGACGAGACACCCGCGCCTCCGGCCTGGTTCGGCCGCAAGCGTCCGCCCGCACCGTCGCGCGCGGAGGAGCCGGCGTTCGAGCCGGAGCCGGATTACGCGCCCGAGCCGGCCCTGGCGCCGCCGCGCGAGCCGGAATTCGAGCGCGAGGCCGAGCCCCTGCCGCCCTTCCGCTCGCCGCTGACCGCCGCGCGGCCGGAGCCTTTCCATGCCGAGCCGGTTCGCCACGAGCCTCCCCGCCACGAGCCTCCCCGCCACGAGCCGACCGCGCACGAGCCGGTTCGGGTCGAGACGCCGCGCGTCGAGGCTCCGCGTTCCGCGTCGGTTCGCCCGGAGCCTCTGCGGTCCGAGTCGCGCACCGAGCCCGTTCGTGCGGACCTTCACCGTGCCGAGCCTCACCGTTCCGAGCCGGAGGCGCCGGAGCCTTCGCCGGCGGAACAGCGCCGCGAACTCCCGGGCTTCCTGCGCGGCTCGGCCGGCGCGGCGCCTGTGCCGGAGCGTCCGGCGCCCGCTCCCGCCATCGAGGAGCCCTTGCCCGCACCCGCGCCTGAGGCTTTCCCCACCGAGCCGGCGGCGGCGCCGTCTGCCTTCCTCAGCGATGCGGATCTGCTCATCGAGGAGCCCGCGCCGGTCCCGCCTTCCGTCACTGTGCTTAAATCCGGCACGATCGGCGGCATGAGCTACACGCTCTATTCCGACGGTTCGATCGAGGCGGACCTGCCGGACGGCGTGCTGCGTTTCGCCTCGCTGCAGGATCTGCGCGACCACGTGTCCGGCAGCGCCGCCCGCGAGTGAGAAGCCGCACCGTCTTGAATGTGGAAAGGGCGCCCGACGGGCGCCCTTTCTGTGTCTGGGGCCGAGGACGGCTGCGTCAGCGCCCGGCGGTGGCGAGGGCGAAGGCGTAGATCATCGCCGTTTCCTCCAGCCGGTCGAAGCGGCCGGACGCGCCGCCATGGCCGGCTTCCATATTGGTGCGCAGCAGCAGCGGGCGTCCGTCGGTCTTGGTCGCCCGCAGCTTGGCCACCCATTTCGCCGGTTCCCAATAGGTCACGCGCGGGTCGGTGAGGCCGGCCAGGGCGAACAGGGCGGGGTAGTCCTGCGCCGTCACATTGTCATAGGGCGAATAGGCGCGGATGGTGGCGAAGGCCTCGGCATCGGTAATCGGGTTGCCCCATTCCGGCCATTCCGGCGGGGTGAGCGGCAGCGTGTCGTCGAGCATGGTGTTGAGCACGTCGACGAAAGGCACTTCGGCCACGATGCCGGCGAACAGGCCGGGCCGCATATTCGCCACCGCCCCCATGAGCATGCCGCCGGCCGAGCCGCCATGGGCGACGATGCGGTCCGACGCCACGATCTTCTCGGCGACGAGGTGCTCGCCGGCGGCGATGAAATCGGTGAAGCTGTTGGTCTTCTTCGCCAGCTTGCCCTCGCGGTACCAGCGCCAGCCCTTTTCCGTGCCGCCACGGATATGGGCGATGGCGAAGACGAAGCCGCGATCCACCAGCGACAGCCGCGAGACGGAGAAGCTGGCGGGCATGGAGACGCCATAAGCGCCATAGCCATAGAGCAGGCACGGGGCGCTGCCGTCGAGCGGCGTGTCGGCGGCGTAGAGCAGCGACACGGGCACAAGCTCGCCATCCGCCGCCGGCGCCATCAGCCGCCTTGTGACATAGCGCTTGGGGTCGTGGCCGGAGGGCACCTCCTGGCGCTTGCGCAGCACGTGGGCGCGGCTCGCCACGTCATAGTCCCACACTTCCGAGGGCGTGGTCATGGAAGAATAGGTGAAGCGGATTTCGGTCTTGTCGAAGCCGAAGCCGGGATCGAAGCCGAGCGAATAGGCCTCCTCGGCGAAGGCGACGGCATGTTCGGCGCCGTCCTCCAGCGCGCGGATGACGAGACGCGGCAGCCCGTCCTCCCGCTCCAGCCGGATGAGATGGCCACGCAGCACGCACACCGACAGCAGCAGGCGGCCGGGCTTGTGCGGCACCAGATCGCGCCAGTAGGCACGGCCGGGCGTGCTGAGCGGCGTGGCGACGATCTTGAAATCCTCGGCGCCGTCGGCATTGGTCTCGATGATCAGACTTTCGACGCCATCGAGCGCGGGATGGTGCTCGACACCGTAGCGCAGGCCGGCTTCGCGCGGCTCGACAAGCACGGGGGCCTCAAGCGGGGAGTCGAGGTCTATGAGCCAGACTTCGCTGGTGTCGTGGTCGCCGCAGGAAATGAGGCCGAAGCGGCGCGACTGGGTGTGGCCGAGCGAGACGAAGAAGCCCTTGTCCGGCTCCTCATAGACCAGCACGTCCTGCGCTGGGTCGGTGCCGAGCTGGTGGCGGTAGACGAAGCTCGGGCGATGCTCGGCGTCGCGGCGGATATAGAACAGGTAAGCGCCATCCGCGCTCCACAACACGTCGCCGGTGGTCTCGGCGACGCGGTCGGGCAGGTCGGTGCCGGTGTCGATGTCGCGGATGCGCAGCGTGTAATATTCCGAGCCCGCCTCGTCGGCGGTCCAGGCATAGAGGCGGTGGTCGGGCGACTGGCGCGCATCGCCGAACTGGAAATAGGCCTTGCCTTCCGCCAGCGCGTCGCCGTCGAGCAGCACGGTTTCCCCGGCAATGGCGCCGGCCGGGCGGCGGCAGATGAGCGGATGCTGGCCGCCCTCGCGGAAGCGGGTGAAATAGGCGAAGGGACCATCGGTGGACGGCACCGAGGCGTCGTCCTCCTTGATGCGGCCGCGCATTTCCGTCACCAGCTGGCGCCGCAGCTCGGCATGGGGTTCGAGCCACGCCTCGGCGGCGGCGTTCTCGGCCTCCAGCCACTCGCGTATGTCGGGGGCGAGCAGAGCGGGGTCGCGCATGACCTCGCGCCAGTTCTCGGCCCGGAGCCAGGCATAGGGATCGCTCAGCGTCTGGCCGTGGAACGAGCGGACCAGCGGCATGTGGGTGGAAGCCGGCCGCGCGGCGGTGTCGGTGCTCACGCCTGCGTTCCCTCGCTCGCCGTGTTGTCGGCCTCGAAGGCGAGGGCAACGCCGTTGATGCAGAAGCGCTGGCGGGTCGGAGGCGGGCCGTCGGGGAACACATGGCCGAGATGGGCGTCGCAGCTGGCGCAGCGCACCTCGACCCGGTGCATGCCATAGGAATGGTCGTGATAGGCGCTCACCGCCTCGGCATCGACCGGCTGGAAGAAGCTCGGCCAGCCCGTCCCCGATTCGAACTTGGCGTTGGAACGGAACAGCGGCGCCTCGCAGCACACGCAGCGGTAGAGGCCCGGCTCCTTCTGGGAGAGGTGCGGGCCGCTGAAAGCGCACTCGGTGCCGTGGCCGCGCGTGACACGATA
Organism: Ancylobacter polymorphus; assembly: GCF_030813495.1. Lineage (GTDB taxonomy): Bacteria > Pseudomonadota > Alphaproteobacteria > Rhizobiales > Xanthobacteraceae > Ancylobacter > Ancylobacter polymorphus. Next base: position 481,103 of record NZ_JAUSUI010000003.1, read on the forward strand.
CTGCTCCGGCGTGAGCTGGGCGCGCCACTCCGCGTCCGACTTCACCACGCGGGGACGGCGAGAGATCTGGTCCATGGGAAAATCCTTGAGGTTTTCCGATGAGATAATCGCTGTGGCGAGCAGCGGCAAGTGTTCTCGCCCTTCACGAAGTTTTGCCCGCCCGAACGCCGGCGGGCCCGGCGCGTCGCCGCAGGCTTACGCTTTGATTGAGCTTGCGACAGGTGGGTGACAGCCTCCGTGGTGTTCCGCATTGCACGCGGCATTGCGCCCCGGCTGCTCGAAAAACCTTGTCGCCGACCGTTTTCAAGTTTATCTGTGTCCTCGTGGTTTCCTGTCGCGTGAATACGTCAAAAAATGACGTATTTTGACGTACAACTATCGTCGGTACGCCGCGATCGGGGACTGCACGAGAATTCTGCAACTTGTATTGAAGAATGTATCATGAGCGATATCAACGACGCCGACAGCTATATCGAACTCGCCGCCGATATCGTCTCGGCGTATGTGAGCAATAATGCGGTCTCGGCCAATGAACTTGTCACCCTCCTTGCGGAAGTGCACGGCGCTCTGCAGCGCGTGAACAAGGGCGAGGTGGAGATGGTGGTTGAGCCGCTGAAGCCCGCCGTGCCGCCGAAGAAGTCCGTGATGCCCGACTACATCGTGTGTCTGGAGGACGGCAAGAAGTTCAAGTCGCTCAAGCGGCATCTGCGCACGCAGTACAACCTCACTCCCGAGGCGTATCGCGAGAAGTGGGGCCTGCCGGCCGACTACCCCATGGTTGCGCCCAATTACGCCGCCGCCCGTTCGGCGCTGGCGAAGGAAATGGGCCTCGGCCAGCAGCGCCGGCGCAGCACGGCGGGCTGAACCGCACCGTCCGAGTCCGAATCGACGTGAAAGGCCGTCACCCCGTGTGGCGGCCTTTTTCGTTGCGCGCGACGGCGGCGGGCCTGAGTGGCGCATCCAGTTCCGCGAGCAGCCGCGCCAAGGCGGCGTGGCGGGCGGCATCATAGCCGAGGCCCGAGCCGGCGGCGCGGCGCTCGGCGCGCAGCAGGCGCCGCAGTACCGTGCGGCATTCCTCGCCGCCGCGCCCGAGAAAAGGCCGCAGCGCGGCGGCCCGGCGGCCAATGATGGCGTCGCGCTCCTCGCTGCGCGCGGCGCGTATGCGGCGGCCTGTGGCGCGGCGGTTCGTTTCAAAGGGCTGGGACGCTTGCGATCGCATGGTGAACCTCGCTCTACCAAGGCGAGTATGGCTGGCGGCGGGAGGGTGCGGATAAAAATCCTATTACCTTCCGCCGGAATCAGGCGGGCATCCCCCGAGGCTCCACGGAGCGTCACTGTCGATGTGTTCATCTTTTGTTCTTGTCAGGCAGCGAATCCGATAATAGGCTTTAATTCCTTGATCGGAGATGTCCCATGCCCGTGACCCCGGCCTCCCCGCCATCCCTGCGGCCGACCGCCGAGCCGTGCCTGCTCGCCGCCCGGCTCGCCGCCGACGCCACCGCCATTCCGCTGCCGCTCGTGCTGCATCCCCGCCGGCTGGATCGCCGCTGCGCCTCCGCCCGCGCGCTGGCGATGTATCTCGCCCATGTCGGGCTTGGCCTGCCGATGAGCCGCGTGGCGTCCGGCTTCGGCCGGCACCGCTCCACCGTCGCCCATGCCTGCCGGCGCATCGAGGAGCGACGCGAGAGCGCCGGCTGGGACCGTTGGGTCGCGGCGCTGGAAGAGGATGCGCGCCGCCTGTCGTCCCCCGCGGGCGCCGGCGCGCCACCGGCGGGAGGGCCGCATGGCTGAGCGTCATATCGACCATATCGAAGTGGAAATAGACGGCGTACGCCGCGCCGTCGCCGTCGATCTCGACGAAAGCCCGCTCGGCTGGCTGGCCCGGCGGCGCGGGCGCGATGGACGCAGCTTCATCGCGCCCGTCCAGCTCATTGCCGGGGAGCGGCTGCGGGCCGACTTCACCCGCGCCGGCATGGCCCCGCGCCTCACCGCCAATTGGGACGCGGTGACGCGCACCGACCGCGCCGGCGGTGGCGCCGGGCTCAACGCTTCCGAGGCCATGCTCGCCGCCCGACAGCGCGTGGGGCGGGCGATGGAGGCCGTGGGGCCGGAATTCTCCGGCCTGCTGGTCGATGTCTGCTGCTTCCTGAAAGGTCTGGAGCAGGTGGAGCAGGAGCGCTTCTGGCCCGCGCGCACCGCCAAGGTGGTGCTGGCGCTCGGGCTCGACCGGCTGGCCCGGCACTACGGGCTCAGCGCGGCGGCGCAGGGGCCGGCGCGCGCCCGCACCCGCGCCTGGAAGGCGCCGGAGCCGCCGGAGGGCAAGGATTAGGCGGCCGCGCCTTCCAGCGCCGCGCGGGCGTCGGCGCGGATGCGTTCGACCATGGAACGCAGCCCGTTCGAGCGCTGCGGCGTCAGATGGTCCTTGAGGCCGATGCGCGCGAACACGGCACCGGGGTCCGCCGCGAGAATCTCGCGGGCCGTGCGGTCCGAATAGAAGGCGAGCAGGATGGCGACAAGGCCGCGCACGATATGGGCGTCGGAATCGCCGTGAAAGGCGAGGCGGAGATCGTCCGCGCCGCCGGCAGGCTCGCTCACCAGCCACACCTGGCTGGCGCAGCCCTGAACCTTAAATTGGTCGCTGCGCTGCTCCTCCGGGAAGGGCGGCAGAGCGCGCCCCAGCTCGATGAGGTAGCGGTAGCGGTCGTCCCAATTATCGAGGAGCTCGAAGTCCTCGATGATGCTGTCGATCTTGGATGTCATCACGCGCCTCTCCGGCCGCATATAGGGGCGCGGGGCGGCCGAGCGCAATGCGCACGGCGTCGCTTTGCCGCTCAGGCGGGGCGTTTCGGCGGCAGCGGTACCCCGCCGGATGTCCCGCCAGATGCGGCAGGGGCGGCGGGAGCTACGCCCGGCGGAGTCGTCGTCGGGGCCGGGCTGGCGGCGCCGGTCCGCTCCGCCGGGGCCACGCCGGCCGGGGGGCGCGGGCCCTGCCAGGCGGGACTGAGATCGTGGGTGGTCAGCGTATCGCCGGCCCGCCCGCCATTGGCGCGGGCCGCTGCCTTGCGCTTTTCCTCCACGATCTGGTCGGAGAGATAGCTCAGCGCGAAGCGGGCGCCGGCCTCGGCCCGCTCGCCGATCAGCTCGATGAGGCTGGCGCCGATGGCGCAGGCCTGCGGCTGGCGGGCGCAGAAGCCGCCGGCATCCGCTGCCGCCGCGCTGGCGGCCGAGAGCGCGTCGAAGGCGTTGACCTTCGGGTCGCCAGTGGTCGCCGCGCCATTTGCCGCCGGTCCGTTGTCCGGAGCGTGCGAAGCCGGCCCGCCGACCACGGCGGGCAGTAGCAGGAAAACGACGGTGAGCCAGAAACCGATACGCAGCAGAAAAAACATGGGCGGTCTCGCGGGGGTCTCATGCGGGAGAATAAAGGCTCCGGGTTGCCCAAGCTGTGTCGAAAAACCGCGAAATTGCGGCTTCGTGGAAAGCGGATGTTAAGCACGCGGCGGGCTTTTAGGGTTCGCTTAAGCCCCGCATGGCACTGTCTCCCGACAGCGCCGCGTGTCCTTCGATTCGGATTTCCAGAACACGGTTCCATGCCCCGTTCCTATGCCAGCGATCTTCTGGTGGACGATATCGACCTCCACGGCGAACGCGTCGCGGGGCGCCCCTACCGGCAGGGGCGGCGGCGCTCCGACCTTTTCATGCTCGTTCTTGCCGCCGGTGCCAGTGCCGCCGTGCTGTTCAATGCCCTGGCGCTGCAGCAGGGCCGACCGGGTACCGCCGCGCGAGGCGCCGCGCCGGCCGCGCCCGATATCCGCCAGGTCAACACGCCGCGTCCCACCTCGACGTCGCCGGCCGTGATACCGGCCGCGCCGCCCGCCGCCTCCGTCACCCCCACCGCGCCGCTGCCGCTCGACGCCGTGCCCGCCCCGGTGGCGACGCCGGTGCCCCCGGCCAAGCCGGCCGCCCCGCGCGCGGCGCCGGCCGCCGCCCCCGCCACGGCGCCGATGGCGGAGAAGGCCCCCGCGTCCCCCGCCGACCTTCTGCCGCCGGGCGACGTGCCGGTATCGCCGCGCGTGATGGACATTCAGAAGGCGCTGGCGCGTCTTGGCTACGGCCCGATCCGCATTGACGGCATTTTCGGCGCCGCCACCGAGGAGGCGATCCAGCGCTTCGAGCGCGACCGCCGCCTGCCGGTGACGGGCCAGATGTCCGACCGGGTGATCCGCGAACTGACCGCCGTCTCCGGCTTCACCATCCGGTAAGGCGCCATGCGGCTGAAAAGCGGGATCTTCGTGTCCGCCCTTCTGCGCCGGGCCAATGGGGCCGGCGCCTTCGCCGCCGTGCGCCGGCGCGGGGCGGAAGAGGCGGGCGCCGTTTTCGTCATCGTCGCGACGCAGGACGGCAAGGCCGCGCTCTACGGCCCGGCGCTGCCCTCGCTCGACGCCGCGCCGCACGAGGAGGGCGTGCGGCTTTTCACCCCGCTCGTGCCGCCCGGCAGCCCCGAGAGCGAGGTCGAGGCGCGTATGGCGCGCGAGGCGCGCTATGATTCGGATTTATGGCTGGTGGAGATCGAGGACCGCGCCGGGCGCTGCTTCCTCGATCTGGCTGCCGACTGAGCTGTTCAGGCCATCTCAGCTCTTACGCTGGCGACTTTCGGTCGAGGCGGTGGCCGCCGCAGCGGCATAAGGTGCGTTGAAGCTGCGCATGGACGGCGCCTCTTCCGCCCTCTCGCGTAGCGGGCGCCTTCCGGCGCGCCAGGAGGCGACGAGATGCTGGGCGCTGGCAAGGGGCAACTCGTCGAACATTTCCGCCAGCCGCGCCATCTCGCCGGCCGAACGGCCGGCCACCGGGTGCAGCCGGAACAGCACGCGCGAGAGGATGGCGAAGGACAGACCGAGGGCGCGGGCGACCACGGCGAGCGCCTGCCCTGTCTCGTCGGCGATGATGCGCACGGCATTCTCCGGCGTGACATGGAGCGCACGCTCCATCAGCCCGGCGAGCGCGCGCGCATCCTTGGCCTTGGCGGCGTCGAGCAGCTCGTCGATGAAGCCGGCCGCCGCCGCCGCCGGCCGTTCGGACAGCGCCAGCGGGGGCAGGGTGACGAGACGGGCGATGAGGCTGGCGCGCTCCTCCGGCCCGGCGAGGAAGAACTCCGGCACCGGCAGCGGGGCCGGTTCAGCTGCGGGCGTTTCCACCGGCGCGGCCTGCGGCGGCACAGCGGGGCGTTCTTCGGCCAGGGGGGCGGGCATTTCCGCCGCAGCGGCTTCGCGGGCGCCCTCCGACCCGGAGACGTGGCTGCGGCGATGGGTCAGCTCGGCGAGGCGCTTGGCGAGGGCCGGCGTCACTTCGCGCCGCGCGGCCATGGCGGCGAGATGGGCGGGGCCGAGCTGCTCGGCCAGTTCGCTGAGATCCTTTTCCGCCAGCACGGGCGACAGGCGCAGGATCGGCCCGGCGAGCGACAGCGGCCCGGCGGCGAGGTGGCGGGCGAGCGCGCGCGGCAGCGCGGGATGGGCGGCGAGTTCGCGCACATGGCGCGCCGCCACTGCGAGATCGACGCCTTCGATCAGGCGGATGGCGAGGGTGGTGAAGCGGGCTTCCGCCGCTTCGCCGGGCACGGGCTGCCGCAGAAATTCGCGCACCAGCAGCCGCAACATCGCCGGCCGCGTGTCCTGGAACGGGCGGCGCGCCGTGTCGTGCGGAGGTGTGGGGCCGGAACCGGAAAGAGAGGGCATGGCAGGCGGACAGCTCGCATGTGGCACGTTGCGCCGCCCGAACGGGGGCGCGAAACCAAATTAGCCTGCGAACGTTAGAAAGGCGTTAACCATGCTTGTTCCGTACTGAGCCCATGCCGTTTGGCGGGACAGGGGAGGGCGCGATGGGTGCCTTAGTGCCGTTTCCGACAGTGCAGGCGCAGGGCGGGCCGGTGGGGCCGAGATTGCCCACCGACACCCCGGCCAAGGTGATTATTCTTCCCGTGGTGCAATATGTCCGGCCCCTGGCGCCGACGGCCGCCAGCGCTGCCTGCGAGAAGCGCTGAAGCCACCCGGTTCAGGCCGCCGGCGCGCAATTGGCCAGCTGCATCCGCGCGCGTACCTCATCGCGGGCGCTGCGCTCGCGCACCATTGCCCGGATGAGCACGATGCCCTCCTCGCTGGGCGATTCGACGATCAGCCGGTCGGCGGCGGTCACTTCGTCGTCTTCCGGCAGCGCCGCGCGCTGCTTGGCGTTCATCAGATCCAGCTCGATGATGGAACGGCCCGCCGAGCGGTCATTGATGGCGTAAAAGGGCAGGCCGTAGCGGGTGTAGAACGACACCGAGGTGTAGTCCTCCGTGGTCGGCACCCGCACCTTCAGCGGCCCCCCGGAGAGATCATAGAGGCAGACGGCCGAGATGAAGGCGGGATCGGTGGATGGCAGCACCGCGCCGACATCGGAGGGATCCTCGATCGGCACCACCTCATTCGGCCCCGCGATCGCCGCCAGCCGGGCATAGGCGTCGCGCTCGGCGAGATAGGGCAGCACCAGCACGGCGCCGAGATGTACGATGAGGCCGAGCACCAGGCCGGCCAGGGCGGCGAGAATGAAACGGCTCATCGGCGCGGGCTCATGAGCTGCGCTCCCAGGGGCAGTGCTCGGTGACGATGCGGGGCATTTCCGGAGCGTCGCTGGTGCGGTTGGCGAGGCCGACCGCGGTGTCGTACAGGCGGAAGGCGAGCGTGACGCGGTCGCGGGCGCCGGTGGGCAGCCAGTTGCCGGCCCGCGCCCGTGGCCCCAGCACCACATCGAGCGTGCCGTCGCGGTTCCACACCACCTCCGCGCTGGTGAAGCCGCTGCGCTCGGCGGCATTGTCGATCAGCCGGCCCTGCGCGTCGGTGAGCGTGAGAGTCCAGAACCGCGCCTGCGGCAGACTGCCCGAGATGCGGATGTCGCAGCGCCCGTCGAGCGCGCGGCCGGCGGAATCGGTGGCGGCGACGAAGGCGATGCCGTCCGCCAGTTCCAGCGGCAACTCGCCGGCGCGGGCGAGGGCGGCGCGGGCATAGGGATCAGCGGTCTCGGTGCCGGCGCGCGGCCAGGTCTCCCAGGGACCCGAGCGCACCAGCCCCGGCCCATAGCCATTGACCGTGGTGACCCAGGTCAGGCCGAGCCCGACGACGGCGCCGATGGCCAGGATCAGGAGGAACAGCAGGGAGCGCACAGGCGGAAGCTCTCCGGTGGAGCGGGGCGCCCATGGATGGGCGCTTGCGGCGGGAAGGTCAATCGCGACGGGTCAGTTGCTTCCCACGAGGCTGGTGCCGGCTGGCGGGGCGACGCCCGCCGTCGGCCGGCGCGGGGGCGCGGCCGCCGCCTCGCCGAGGCGGGCCGAGAGGTCCATCAGCCGCGCCGCCGAGGCCGGCGACAGTGTCACTGGCCGCTGCACGCCGTCGATCTGCAGCGCGGAGGCCTGTGCGGCGGCGCCATCGAGCACCGGCGCCGGCTGGTTGCCGAGGCCGGGCGTCGGCTTCAGCTCGATACCCTGATGGGCGAAGGCCATCACCTTTTGCCAGGTCATGGCCGGGAGGGAGCCGCCGGTCATCTTGCGAGTGGACTGATAGTCGTCATTGCCGAACCAGATGGCGCCGACATAATTGCCGGTGAAACCGACGAACCAGGCGTCGCGATAGGCGTTGGTGGTGCCGGTCTTGCCCGAGACCTTGGTGCCGGGAATCATGGCGCGCCGGCCGGTGCCGTTCTCCACCACGCTGTTCAGCATCGGGTTGATCATGGCGATGATGTCCGGCGGGATCAGTTCCTTCGGCGCGGGGCCGTTCTGGGCGAAGCTCCAGACCGGATCACCATTGGGCGTGCGCATCTCGACCACGGCATGGGCGTCGACGGAGTAGCCGCCATTGGCGAAGACGGAATAGGCGGTCGCCATGTCCACCACCGTCACCTCGGCGGCGCCGAGCGGCAGGGCCCGCGTGACCTTGAGCTCGGTCTTGAGGCCCATGGAATGGGCGAGATCGACGATTCGGCCGCGGCCGATATTCTCGGCCAGCTTCACCGCCACCGTGTTCAGCGAGCGGGTGAGGGCATTGATGAGGGTAATGGAGCCGGCATAGGAACGGCCGTAATTCTGCGGGCACCAATTGCCGATGCAGATCGGCCCGTCGACGACGATGGTGCTGGGCTTGTACTTCCCCGTCATCAGCGCCGCCGTGTAGACGAAGGGCTTGAAGGACGAGCCAGGCTGGCGCAGCGCGTCGGTGGCGCGGTTGAACTGGCTTTCGCCATAGTCCCGCCCGCCGACCATCGCCCGCACCGCCCCGTTCGGCTCCATCACCACCATGGCCGACTGCTTGGCGCCATAATCCTTGCCGAACTGGCGCAGGCTGTCGCGGATGGCGGTGTCGGCCGCCTTCTGGATGTTGGGATCGAGCGCGGTGCGCACGATGAAGGAGCGTTCGGCATAGGTCTTGGGCAGCGTCTCGACGATCTGCTTCACCTGATCGAAGGCGTAGTCGAGGTAATATTCCGGCAGGTCGTCCTGCTTGCGGTCGACGGGCGTCGCCGGGTTGCGGCGGGCGCCGAACACCTGGCCCTCGGTCATGAAGCCGGCATCGACGAGATTGTCGAGCACCACGCTGGCGCGCCCGCGCGCCGCCGGCAGATTGATGTGGGGGGCGAATTTCGACGGCGCCTTGAACAGGCCGGCGAGCATCGCCGCCTCGGCCAAGTTCACGTCGCGCGCCGATTTGCCGAAATAATACTGCGCCGCCGCGTCCACGCCGAAGGCGCCGCCGCCCATATAGGCGCGGTCGAGATAGAGCTTGAGGATCTGGTTCTTGGTGAGGTGGAATTCCAGCCACAGCGCCAGAAAGGCTTCCTTGATCTTGCGCTCGAGCGTGCGCTCGTTCGACAGGAACAGGTTCTTGGCCAGCTGCTGGGTCAGCGAGGAGCCGCCCTGCACCACGCCGCCGGCGCGCGCATTCGACAGCACGGCGCGGAAGGTGCCGGGAATGTCGATGCCGAAATGCTCGTAGAAGCGCCGGTCCTCGGTGGCGAGCACCGCCTTGATGAGGTGGTCCGGGAATTCTTCCAGCGGCACCGTGTCGTTGTGGCGGATGCCGCGCTCGCCGATCGTGTTGCCGTAGCGGTCGAGGAAGGTGACGGACAGCTCGGCGCGCTTGAGCCAGTCGTCGGAGGTTTCCTGGAAGGCCGGCACCGCCAGCGCCAGCATCAGCACCGCGCCCACCGCGCCCCAGGTCATCGCCTCGGAGCCGAGCGAGATGGCGTAGCGGGCGGGGCCCTGCACGTTGAAGCGTTCGGTGAAGGCGACGAAGCTGTCCCAGCCAGAGCGCAGGTTCACGCCGCCGGAATAGATCGACGAATCGATCCAGGAATCGATCGCCAGCAGCGCATTGCGCAGGCGCCGGCGGAACGCCGAGGGCGGGCGCTGGCCGGGGGCGGATTCCCTCGGCCTCTCCTGCGGGGGATGGTCGGACGGCGTGTCGTTCAAGCCCATGCTCCAGGGGACTTGCGAGCCCCGCCTGCTCTTATAACCGAGCCCATGCCGCGCGACGAGGGCAGCATCAAGGCTCGCCACGGCGCGGCCGCGAGGATATCTAAGGAGTGATTGCCGGTTCGTGAAGTGTGCCGGCGCCCGAGGCTGCGGGACTTTTCCGACCGATGCACGACGATCCGACCACCCTCGCGGCGGCCCCGTTCTGGCGCCGCAAGACCCTTGAGGAACTGACCGCCGAGGAGTGGGAAAGCCTGTGCGACGGCTGCGGCCGCTGCTGCCTCGTCAAGCTGCAGGACGAGGATACCGAGGCGATCGCCTATACCGATATTGGCTGCCAGTTGCTCGACGACTTCAACTGCCGCTGCCGCAATTATCCGGAGCGGCAGCAGCATGTGCCCGACTGCGTGCGGCTGACGCCGGAGACGGTGCGCGCGCTCGACTGGCTGCCGCCCTCCTGCGGCTATCGGCTGGTGGAGGAGGGGCGCGATCTTTACTGGTGGCACCATCTCGTCTCCGGCGACCGCGAGACGGTGCATGCGGCCGGCGTTTCCGTGCGCGGCAAGGTGGCGGCGCTGGAGGACGAATTGCCGCTGGAAGACTATGTCGACCACATGGTGCGCTGGCCGCTGCGCCTGCCGCGCGGCGCCGTGCGGCGCAAGGCGAAGGGCTAGGGCGCCCGGCAAGGCGCCCGCCTCCCTCACAGAGCGAGCACGCTCCGGTCCACCTGCTCGATGTCCTTGACGCCGGTGAGCGCCATGGACACGTCGAGCTCCTTGCGCATGATTTCGATCGCCTTGGCGACGCCAGCCTGGCCGCCGGCCGCGAGCGACCACAGGAAGGCCTTGCCCATCATGCAGCCCTGTGCGCCCAGCGCGCGGGCTTTCAGTATGTCCTGGCCGGACTGCACGCCGCCGTCGAACCAGATTTCGCTTTTTCCCCCGCCAATGGCGTCGACGATCTTCGGCAGCGCCTTGATCGAGGAGACGGCGCCGTCGAGCTGGCGCCCGCCATGGTTCGACACCACGATGGCATCGGCGCCGGTGGCGGCGGCGATCCTGGCGTCCTCGACATCGAGCACGCCCTTGAGGATGAGCTTGCCCGGCCAGATGGAGCGCACCCATTCCACATCCTTCCACGACAGGGAGGGGTCGAACTGACCGGCGATCCACTGCGAGAGGGTGGAGAGGCTGTCGCTCTCCTGCCGCACGGCGAGATTGCCGAAGGAATGGCGCTTGCCCATCAGCACGCTGGCGATCCAACGCGGCTTGGTGGCGATGTCGAGCGCATTGGCCAGCGTCAGTTTCGGGGGAACGGCGAGTCCGTTCTTGATGTCCATGTGGCGCTGGCCCTGAATCTGCAGATCGAGGGTCAGCACCAGCGCCGAGCACTTGGCCGCCTTGGCGCGCTCGATCAGCGATTCCGAGAATTTGCGGTCCCGCATCACATAGAGCTGGAACCAGAACGGCTTGTCGACCGCGCCCGCTACATCTTCGATCGAGCAGATCGACATGGTGGAAAGGGTGAAGGGAATGCCCGCCGCCTGCGCCGCGCGGCACCCATGGATTTCGCCGTCGCCATGAAACAGGCCGGTAAGGCCGGTGGGCGCGATGGCGAGCGGCAGCGCCACCTTCTCGCCGATCATGGTGGTGGCGGTGGAGCGATCGGACACGTCGATCATCACCCGCTGCCGCAGCGGGATGGCGGCGAGGTCCGCCTTGTTGGCGCGCAGCGTCGTCTCGTCATAGGAGCCGCGGTCGGCATAGTGAAAGATGGCGCGGGGCACCTTGCGCATCGCGATGGCGCGCAGATCCTGGATGTTGGTCACGGTCGCCATGCGCGTGCTCCTTCTGCCCTTAGGTCATGATGTGAGGGGAGGCTGATACGCCTCCCCCCGCCGGCGTCAATGGTGAATGACGAGGTTGCTGAACGGCCAGACATAGGCCTGCAACGTCACCAGCATGCCCACCAGCACCGCCAGCGCGATGGAATGGAAGAACACGTAGCGCAGGATCACGCCTTCCTTGTTCACCCAGCCGGTGGCGGTGGAGGCGACGACGATGGACTGCGCGTCGATCATCTTGCCCATGACGCCGCCCGAGGAATTCGCCGCCGCCATCAGGGTCGGCGACAGGCCGAGCTGCTCGGAGGTGATCTTCTGCAGGCCGCCGAACAGCACGTTCGAGGCGGTGTCCGACCCTGTCAGCGCGACGCCCAGCCAGCCGAGCAGCGTGCCGAACAGCGGGTAGAACGGCCCTGTCGTGGCGAAGGCGAGGCCGAGCGTGGCGTCGAGGCCGGAGTAGCGGGTGAGGAAGCCCAGCGCCAGCATGATGGCGATGGTGGCGAGCGAGAAGCGCACCTTCCACAGCGTGCGGCCATAGATGCGCGCCAGCCCCAGCGGCGAGAAGCCCATCAGCAGCCCGGCGATCACCGCCGACACGAAGATGCCCGAGCCGGTCATCGACAGGATATTGAAGGTGAACACCGCCGCTTCGGGATGCGCGGTCGCCACCACCGGCGGGACCTTGAAGACGAGGTTGTGCAGGCCCTCGAACGGAATTTTCTGGATGAAGAATCCGTCGAGCCAGCCCTTCATTTGCGGGACGCCCCAGGCGAAGACGAACACGGTGAGGATGGCCCAGGGCAGCCACGCTTTCACGAGATCGCCGGTCGAGGGGCGCTGGTTGAGGGACGGGTCGATCTTGGCCTTGGCCGCCACATCTTCCGAGCCGTCATTGCCCTGCCGGCCCTTCAGCGCGGTCGAGGTCCAGATCGTCTTCGGTCGCCAGACGCGCAGAAACAGCACCAGGCTGACCATGGAGACGATGGCGGCGACCACGTCCACCAGCCACGGCCCATGGAAGTTCGAGACCAGGAACTGCGGCACGGCGAAGGTGATGCCGCAGACCAGGATCGCCGGCCAGATTTCCAGCATCCCGCGCCAGCCCGCGAACGCCCAGATCAGCCAGAACGGCACAATGAGCGAGAAGAAGGGGAGCTGGCGACCGATCATCGCCGAGAGGTCGAGCAGGTCGAGCCCCGTTACCGCCGCCAGCGCGATGACCGGCGTGCCCAGCGCGCCATAGGCGACCGGCGCGGTGTTGGCGATGAGCGAGAGGCCGGAGGCGGCGAGCGGCGAGAAGCCGAGGCCGATCAGCAGCGCCGCCGTCACCGCCACCGGCGTGCCGAAGCCTGCCGCGCCCTCGAAGAACGCACCGAAGGAGAAGGCGATAAGCAGCAGCTGGAGGCGACGGTCGCCGGTGATGCCGGCAATGGAGTGCTGCAGCGTGGTGAAGGAGCCGTTGGCTTCGGTCAGCTGGTGCAGGAAGATGATGTTGAGCACGATCCAGCCGATCGGCATCAGGCCATAGGCCGCGCCGTAACCGGCGGCGAGGCCCGCCTTTTCGGCGGGCATGCCGAAGAAGAAGACGGCAATGACGAAGGCGGCAACCAGCCCGGCAAAGGCAGCGACATGCGCCTTCATATGCAGGAAGCCGAGGCCGACGAGCATGACGACGATGGGCACAGCGGCGAACAGCGTCGACAGCGCCATGCTGCCGAACGGGTCGTAGACTTGATTCCAGGTCACGGGCGTTTCTCCGGGGAGGGAAGTGTGCGGTTGGGTCCGCTTTTTCCGCATTGGGCCCGGTCTTTGCCGCGCCGCCCTCCTTTGGTAAGGAGATTATCATGAAGTGTTGTTTGGTAAGTTTTATTTACCGAGCAAGTCAATTGGACAACGATTCGACTTTCGTGGCATTTACCGAAGGTCAAGCCGAAAGATCGTCGGCGACATGAGGGAGACGCACGCGTGGAGCGCCTGCACACACCGAAGCTGGCGGAGGCGATCGCCGAGCATATCGAGCGGCTGATCCTCGAAGGCGTGCTGCGCCCCGGCGAGAAGCTGGCCAGCGAGCGCGACCTCGCCGAGCGGCTGGAAGTCTCCCGTCCCTCCTTGCGCGACGCTCTTGCCCTGCTGGAACAGCGCGGCCTGCTGGCGACCAGCCGCGAGGGCACCCGCGTGACCGAGTTTCTTTCCGGCCTGACCGATCCTCTGGCAGGGTTGCTGCAATCCAACGAGCAGGTGACGGCGGATTACTTTGAATACCGCACGGCGGTGGAGCGCATGGCGGCCGGGCTGGCGGCGGTGCGTGCCACCGCGCCCGAGCGGCAGGCGATCCGCGAGTGCCTTGCCGAAATGCAGGCCGCGCACGCAGCCGGCGATCCCGACCGCGAGGCGGAGGCGGATATCGTGCTGCACCGGCTGATCTATGCCGCCTCGCACAATCTCGTCATCCTGCACGTCATGCGCGCCTTCTCGGAGATGCTGCGCCGGGACATTTTCTTCAACCGCACGAGCCTGTTCGCCGAGGCCACCTTCCGCGAGGCGCTGCTCGTCCAGCACAAGGCGATCGGCGAGGCGGTGGTGGCCGCCGACCCGGACGCGGCGGAGAAGGCGATCCACCACCATCTCACCTTCACCGGCGATGCCGTCGCCCGCACCCGGCGGGACGCGGCGCGGGTCGACCTCGCGGTACGCCGGCTCAATCGCTCGACGCTTCTGTCGGGCTGAGCGCGGGGGAAAGCGCGGGAAGGGCGGAACGGCCGTGTTGGCGTAACGTTAGTCTCCGACACGGGGCGACGGCGCGGGCATTCCGTCGTCGGTTCGCCGGCGCAATGCGCCACAGAGCGGCATACCTCGCCGGCGCGCCCCGCAACCCCGCTACAGGAGACGCTTATGCGCCGCTCGACCCTCGCTTTTGCCGCGTTCTGCGCCGCCGCAAGCCCGGCTCTCGCCCAGACGGCGGGCTCGGATGTCGCCCCCGAGAACACCGCCTCCGCCAGCCTCATCGATCCCAAAGGTGAGCAACTCGGCAACGCCACGCTGCGGCAGACGCCGCATGGCGTGCTGATCTCGGTGGAGCTTCAGGGCATACCGCCCGGCCCGCACGGCTTCCACATTCACGAGATCGGGCGCTGCGACCCGGCCGACGGCTTCGAATCCGCTGGCGGGCACTACAATCCGCACGGCAAGCGCCACGGTCTTCTCGACCCCGACGGGCCGCATGCCGGCGACATGCCGAATCAGTTCGTCGGCCCGAATGGTGTGCTGAGCGTGCAGGTGCTCAACACCTTCGTGACGCTGGAGCCCGGCCCGGGCTCGCTGTTGGATTCGGACGGCTCGGCGCTCATGATCCATTCCGGCCCGGACGACTATACGAGCCAGCCCGGCGGCAAGGCCGGCGACCGCATCGCCTGCGGGGTGATCGAGCGCCCCTGACGTGGTTTCGCGGGCGGTCGTCGCGAGGAGCGTGGCGGGCCGGTCACGCCCGAGAACAAGATGCCGTCGAGTGGTATGTCCGTGTTGAACGGTTTCCGCACGTGTCTATGGTGTGTCTAAACTGCGACGAAGTTGCGTTCCGAATGTCGGGAGGCGCGGCCCGTCGCAGGATGTTCTGCCGGAGCGCGACAGCGTGCGTGCCGTGTCCGGGAGGGCGCGACTTCATCTGACCCGGCGGGCGAGTTTCCATGAGTTTTCGGCCTATGCGCTTCCCGCATTCGCAGGCGTCGCGGCGCGCCGCTCTTCTTGCTTCCGCTGCACTTCTCGTCGCCTCGCCGGCGCTCGGTCAATCCATGAATGGCGCGACCAACCCCACGGGTCCTGGCGGCAACGGCACGCCCTATCTCGAAGTGCCGCCCGGGGGCGGCGGCGGTGGCGGCGGTGGCGGTGTGACCGGCGGCTTCGGGGCGGCGGGCAATTCGCCGGAATTCGTTGCCATCAATGGCGATGCCGGGATCGGCGGGTTCCTACCGTCCATGCCGGGGACCGATGGCGGCGACGGCGATCTCGGCGGCAGCGGCGGCGGCGGCGGCGGGGGGGCGCACGGCTATGTCGGTACCGAGGCGCCGAGCGGGGACGCCATCGGCGGCCAGGGGGGCGACGGCGGCGAGGGCGGCGAGTTCAACGCCAAAGACATCGAGGGTATTGTCGGCGGTGGCGGCGGGCCGGGTGCTGGCGGTTATGGCGCTGTCATCGAGATTCAAGGCACGGGGACGACGCTGAGCCTGCCGAACGCGATGCTGGGCGGCGATGGCGGCGACGGTGGCAGCGGCGCTTCCATCATTTGGGAAAATGACGGCTTTTTCTATCCGTTCCAGGGGGGCGCCGGAAATGGCGGCGATGGCGGCACCGGCCTTTACCTCTATGGCTCCGGCGGCGGCGCCAGCATTCTGGGTGAAGCCAAGGGCGGCGACGGCGGCATTGGCGGCCATGGATATCTCCCGAGCTTCGGGGGCATCGGCGGCAGCGGTCTCGAAGTCGCCGGCACGGCCGCCAATGTGATCATTGAGCCGACGGCGCAAGTCACCGGCGGTGATGGTGGCATCTCGCTGTCCGGTACCGGCGGGTCCGGCGGGGCCGGTATCCTCATTTCCGGCGATAACAACGTCGTCACACTCGCCGGCAGCGCCACCGGCGGCACGCAGGGCGGCAATCCTTCCGGTCAGGCGCTGGCGGTCTACATCACCGGGCAGGGCAACTGGCTCGTTCTCACCTCGACCTACAATCAGAGCGGCGGTATTTACGCCCAGGGTGGCGGCGCGCTGGCGCTTGGCGGCTCCTCGCCGGGAATCTTCGACGTCAGCGCGATCGGCTCTGCGATCACCAATTTCTCCTTCTACACCGTCATCGATGGGGCCTCCTGGACGCTGCTCAACGAGCCAGAAAGCTTGGTCAGCTGGGACATCCAGGACGGCGCCCTGTCGATCGCCGACCCGCTGTCGCTCGGCGGCGATGGCGCGCTGACCATCAGCAATTCCGGCCAGCTGACGACGACGGCCAGCATGGCGATCACCCTGCCGATCGAGTTGAGCGGCGGCAGCGGCCCGGGCGCTACCTTCGACGTCGAAAACGGCACGGTGCTCATCCTCGGCGGGGAGATTGCGGGCCCCGGTAATCTGATCGTCACCGGCGGCGGCATGCTCACCCTCGGCGCCAACAACCAGTACACCGGGACGACAACGGTCGAGCAGGGCACGCTCGCTGTCGGCGGCGCCTTCCCGTTGGGCGGGGTGCCGGGCACGCTGAGCCTCGCCGATGGCACCACCCTCCAATTCGCCTTTGACGGGGATGGGCCGGCAACAAATCTCACGGGAGCTGTCACCCTCGCGGGCAATGTGACCATTTTCTCCCCTGAGGGATTGAGCGGGACGATCAGCGGCAACGTCAGCGATGGCAGCAGCAGCGGTGGTCTCACCCTTACCGGGGGGGGCGCGGTGCTGTTGAGCGGCGCCAACAGCTTCACCGGCCCGGTGACGATCGCCGCCGGCACGCTGATCGCCGGTTCCGCGACGGCGCTTGGCTCAAACGGCACGGTGACGGTAGAGGAGGGCGCGACTCTCCAACTCAACACCTCCATCGCGACCGGCAGCCTCGCCGGTGCCGGCGCCGTCATTATCGGCACCAATACGCTTACCGTCGGCGCCAACAACGCCTCGTCCAGCTTCTCCGGGAATTTCTCCGGCACGGGCGGCCTCACCAAGACCGGCTCGGGCACCTTCACCTTGCAAGGGGTCGATGCCGATGTGAGCGCGCTGACCATCGCCGGGGGCACGCTGGTGCTCGATTCCCAGTCGGTGCTCGGTTCGAGCACCGTCGTCACCTTCTCCGGCGGCGCGGGCTCCACCCTGCAGCTCAGTTCGAACCAGACCGTTGCCGGCCTTACCGGCGACGGCAGCCTTTCCCTCGGCAGTTCCACCTTCACGGTCGCGGCGGCGAACGATTTCACCTTCTCCGGCAGCATCACCGGGAACGGCGGCAGCCTGGTGCAGGCCGGAACTGGCACGCTGACGCTCTCGGGCAGCAACAGCTTCACCGGGCCGACCCTGATCAGCGGCGGGACGCTGGTTCTGGCCGGCGGCGCCGCGCTCAGCGATCAGACCGCGGTGACGGTGGCCAGCGGCGCGCAAGTGCAGCTGCAGGCCAGCGAGACCGTCGGCGGACTTGCCGGCAGCGGCGTGGTCTTGCTCGCGGGCAACACGCTCAGCTTCGGCGGTAACGGCGCCAATACCCAATTTGGCGGCTCGATCAGCAATGGCAGCCTCGTCAAGCAGGGCGCGGGCACGACGGTTCTCACCGGCAGCTACAACCTCTCCGCCCTGACCATTGCCGCCGGGACGCTGCAGATCGGCGACGGCGCCTCCGCCACCAGCTTCCAGGCCGCGCCCATCGAGAATAACGGCACGCTGGTTCTGAAGCCGGAGCAGGACCTGCTGATGTCGGAGGTGATCTCCGGCACGGGCGGGGTGACAGTCAATGCCGGCAACGCGCCGGTCACCTTCACCTCCGCCAATACATACACCGGCGGCACCACCATCACGGCGGGCACGCTGAACCTCGGCAGCGGGGTTCTTGTGGGCTCGGTGGCCGGCGATGTGGTCACTAATGGCACGCTCGCCTTCAATTCCAGCACGTCGCAGAGCTTCGGCGGGGCGATCTCCGGCACGGGCGGCGTGAGCGCCGCGGGCGGCGGCACGGTGACGCTGACCGGCGCCAACGCCTATGCCGGCGGCACCGCGATCAGCAATGGCTCAACGGTGTCGGTCGGCAGCGATGGCAATCTCGGCGCGGGGAGCGGCGGTATCAGCCTTGCGAACGGCACACTGGCCGTCAGCGGCTCCTTCAGCAGCGTGCGCGAGGTCGTGCTCGCCGGCGCCGGCGGCATCGCCGTCGCGGCCGGCCAGACGCTGACCTTGATGGGCGCCATCAGCGAGAGTTCGATCTCGCAGCTGACCAAGTCCGGCGACGGCGTGCTCGTTCTGGGCGGCGCCAACAGCTACACCGGCGGCACGCTTGTGTCCGCCGGCACGCTGGCGGTGTCGGCCGACAGCAATCTCGGCGCGGCCATCGGCGGGGTGACACTCGATGGTGGCACGCTGGCGATCACGGGCAGCTTCACCTCCGCGCGGAATGTGACGCTGGGGGCCGGCAACGGCACGGTCGATGTCGCCACCGGCAGCGTGTTGACGCTGCAAGGCGTCATCGGCGGCAGCGGCAACCTGACGAAGATCGGCGACGGCGAACTGGCACTGTCGGGCGCCAGCAGCTTTACCGGCAGCACGTCGGTGGTCAGCGGCACGCTGGCGCTTTACGGCGCCACTCTGGCCACCTCCTCGGTCAGCGTCGCGGATAGCGGCACGCTGCAGGGCTTCGGCACCATTGCCGGCACGGTCTCCGTGCTGGCCGGCGGCACGCTTTCCGGCGGCGTGACGGGCCAGCCCAACCCGCAGCACACCGCCCTCGTCACCGGCTCGCTCACCCTTGCCAATACGGCCGATGTGGCGCTGGTTCTGGGCGCTGGCGGCAATACCGGCGTGGCCGAGGTGAGCGGCGATCTCGCGCTTGGCGGCACGCTGAGCGTTTCCGGCGAGGCGGTGCATGGCGCCGGCATCTACCGCGTCTTCACCTATACCGGCAGCAATAGCGGCAGCTTCGCTTCGGTCGATCTCTCGGGCCTTGTCGATTCCGCCTCCTATACCGGCACCATCGAGACCGGCAATCCCGGCCATGTGAACCTGCTGCTGCGTGATACCAGCCCGCTGCAGCTCTGGACCACGGACGGTGGAACCAGTTTCGGCGGCTCCGGCACCTGGTCGTCGACCGGGGACACCTGGTATCTCGCTTCCTCCGGCCAGACCATTCCGTGGGGTGGAGAGACCGGCATCTTCACCGGCACCGCCGGCACCGTCACCGTGCGTGGCGAACAGACCTTCCAGAAGCTGGAATTCGTCACCGACGGCTATGTTCTGCAGGCCGATGGCACGGAGCCGACGTCGAGCCTGCATGTGAATGGCGGCGGCGTGCTGTGGGTGGAGGGGCATGATGTCACCGCGACGATCAGCGCGCCCATCACCGGCACGGGCGGCATCGAGAAGGTCGGCACCGGCACGCTCATCCTCTCCGGCGCCAACAGCTATGTCGGCGGCACCAAGATTTCCGGCGGCTTCCTCAGCGTCGCCAGCGCGTCGGCGCTCGGCGATGCCGGCAATGTTCTGACCCTCTCCAGCGGCGGGCTGGAAACCACGGGGTCCTTTACCCTGACCGGCGCGATGGTGCTGGAGGGCTTCGGCAGCCTGAAGCCGGGGGCGGGTGAAACGCTCGGCCTGTCCGGCACCGTCAGCGGCACGGGCGGCCTGCGCAAGGAGGGGCTCGGCACGCTGGTGCTGAGCGGCACCAATACCTATGCCGGGGACACGGTGATCGCCGAGGGCACGCTGCAAGTGCAGGGTGGCGCTGCGATTTCCAACGCATCCGCCGTGCGCATCGAGGCGGCCGGCACGCTGCAGCTGGGCGCCAATGAGGGCATCGGCTCGCTCGCGGGCAGCGGTACGGTCGACCTGCAGAGCTACACGCTGCAACTGAACTACAGCGCCGCCAGCACCGTGTTTTCCGGAAGCATCAGCGGAAGCGGTGGTGTGGTGATGCAGGGTCTGGGCACGCTGGTCCTCACCGGCGCCAACAGCTATTCCGGTGGCACCACTCTTTCCGGTGGCGGGCTCATCATCGGCAATGGCGGCACCTCGGGCAGCATCGCCGGCAATGTCGTCAATAACGGGTTGCTCGCCTTCCATCGCTCGGACGTCATCACCTTCGCCGGCACGATCAGCGGTGCGGGCGGGGTCACGCAGATCGGCAGCGGCACGCTCATTCTCACCGGCACCAACAGCTATGCCGGCGGCACGCTGATCTCGGCCGGCACGGTGCAGGTGAGCGCCGATGCCAATCTCGGCCAGGTCGCCGGGGCGGTCACGCTGGAGGGGGGCACGCTCTCGACCACGGGCAGCTTCACCACCGCGCGCAGCCTCCTTGTGGTCGGCGGCGGCACGCTGCAGGTGGCCACCGGCACCACGCTGGCGCTGACCTCGATGGTCACCGGCACCGGCGGACTGACGAAGCAGGGCGACGGCACGCTGATCCTCGCCGCCGACAACGGCTTCACGGGCACGACGACCATCCGCGCTGGCGTGCTGCAACTGGGCAATGGCGGCACCACGGGCTCGGTCGGCGGCGCCATCGTCAATGACGCGACGCTGGTTCTCAACCGCAGCACGGACTTCACGTTCGGCAATCACGTTTCCGGCCAGGGCACCGTGGTGCAGGCCGGCACCGGCGCGCTAATCGTCACCGGCGACATCGATAGCCTCGGGGGCCTGCGGATCGAGCAGGGCGTGGTGCAGATCGGCAATGGCGGGACCACGGGGCAGGTGGCCGGCCCCATCGTCAATAACGGCATCCTCGCCTTTGCGCGGTCCGATCAGACGGTGGTCGCAAACACGATTTCCGGCAGCGGTACCGTCGTGCAGATCGGCGCCGGCGACCTGTTCCTGACCGGCAGCAACAGCTATTCCGGCGGAACCGGCATCGGTCCCGGCAGCACGCTGCATGTGACCGCCGACGCCGCACTCGGCGCGTCGACGGGCGGGCTCATCTTCGGTGGCGGCACGCTCTCCGCCGATCTCGGCTTCTCCAGCGCGCGCACGGTGACATTGATCGGCGGCGGCACGATCAGCGTCGCCAATGCCGCGGTGTTCACCTTGTCAGGTGCGATCAGCGGCGTGGGGAGCTTCGCCAAGACCGGCCTTGGCACACTGGTGCTGACGGGCAGCAACAGCTTTGCCGGCAACACGGTGGTGGCCGCCGGCACGCTGCAGATCGGCGACGGCGGAACCTCGGGGACGCTCTCCGGCAATGTCGCGACCGCCGGCACGCTCGCTTTCAACCGTTCCGACAACATCCTCTATGCCGGTGCCGTTTCCGGAACCGGAGAACTCGTGCAGGCGGGTACGGGTGCGCTGGTGCTGACCGGCGCCGGCAGTTACACCGGCGGCACGCGCATCACCGCCGGCACGCTGGTGCTCGGCAATGGCGGCACCTCGGGCGCGATCAGCGGCAATGTCGCCAATGACGGCACGCTTGTCTTTAACCGCAGCGACGCCGTGAGCTTTGCCGGCGTCATCTCCGGCAGCGGCGCGGTGACGCAAATCGGTGCAGGCACGCTCACCCTCGCCGGCGCCAATAGCTATGCCGGTGGCACGACCATCGGGGCCGGCGCCAGCTTGCAGGTGGCCTCCGATGGCAATCTCGGCGCGGCTACCGGTTCGCTGACGCTAAGCGGCGGCATTCTGGCGCCGACCGCCTCCTTCACGAGCGCGCGCGCGGTCACGCTCAACGCCAGCGGCGGGTTTAGCGTCGGCACGGGCGTCACGCTGACGCTCACCGGTACGGTCGGGGGCAATGGCGCGCTCTACGTCGCCGGTGGTGGAGCGCTGGAACTCGCCGGGATCAACACCTATGCCGGCGGTACCTCCGTCTCCGGCGCGACCCTGGCGGTGCACGCGGATGAGAGCCTTGGCAAGGCGGGCACCGCGCTGTCGCTGGATGGTGCCACTCTTCAGGTGCTGCACAGTTTCTCTTCCGCACGCCATGTGGTCGTGAGCAGCGCGGGTGCGTCGGTCGACGTGGGCGCCGACCGCTTCCTCACCCTTTCCGGCACCGTTTCGGGACCGGGCGTGCTGGCCAAGACCGGCGCGGGGCGCCTGACCCTGACCGGCGACAACAGCTATGGCGCGCTGGCCATCCTCGGCGGGACGGTGGTGGGCAATACCGCTTCGCTTGAGGGCAACATCCTCAACAATGGCGCCCTCGTCTTCGACCAGGCGTCCACCGGCACCTTCGCCAATATCATCGGCGGCACGGGCACTCTCACGGTCAAGGGGGCGGGGACGCTGATTCTGACCGGCACCGCCGCGCCGGGCGGCGGCACCACCATCGATGGCGGGACGCTCAAGATCGGCGAGGGTGGCACGGCTGGCTGGCTCAGTGGCCCCATCGTCAACAAGGGCACGCTGATCTACGATCTTGCGGGGCGCTATACGTTCCCGGTCGCGCTCAGCGGTACGGGTCGGGTCCTCCTGGAGGGAGGCGGCACGGTCGATTTCGTCGGCTCGGATTACAGGGGCGTCGTCGAGACCAACGATGCGCGGGTACTGGTGCAGCGCGGAACCGACTCGCAGGTGAGTTTCCGCGTTGGCGCACATGGCGTGCTTGGCGGCGTCGGCACGATCGGCTCGGTGGATGTGCTCGACGGCGGCACCCTCTCGCCCGGCTTCTCTCCGGGCACTCTCCACATCGATGGCACGTTGACGCTGGCGGCGGGGGCCACCTATCGGGTGGATATCTCGCCGAACCGGGGCAGCGATCTGCTCGCCGTCACCGGCGCCGTCGGCATCGACCTCGACAGCACACTGGAACTGCACGCCGAGCGTGGCACCTACGCCAACGCCAAGACCTACACCGTGCTGACCGGCAGCGGCGGCGTGCATGGCCTCTTCGGAACGGTGACGACCAATTTCGCCTTCCTCGACCCCCTGCTGTCCTACACCGACACCGAGGTCATCCTGAACCTCGTGCGCCGGGACATTCCGTTCTGGCGCGAGGCGCACACGTGGAACCAGGTTGCCACCGCCAATGGCGTCGAGTCGCTCGGGGCGGGCAACGAGATCTACGACGCGGTCGCCTCGCAGCTGAAATCGGAGGCCTTCATCGCCTTCGATGCCCTCTCCGGGGAAATCTACGCCTCCACCGCGTCGGTGATTCAGCAGCAATCCGTGTTCACCCGCGACGCGGTGGGCGCGCGGCTGCGGCAGGCCTCTTTCGAGGGCGCCGGCGCGCCGCTGGCCTATGCCGGGGACGGGCCGCAGACGGCGCGGCTTGGAGCCGACGGCGCGACGGTCATGTGGATGCAGGGTTTCGGCGCGCAGGGCTCCCTCGGCTCCGACGGCAATGCGGCAGCGGTTTCGGACTCGATCGGCGGCTTTGTCGGCGGCTTCGACGCGGCCTTTGCCGCCGACTGGCGGCTCGGTGCCTATGGCGGCTACAGCCGCTCCTGGCTCGACGTGTCCGGCCGTGCCTCCTCCGGCTCCATGGACAATTACGAGCTCGGCCTCTACGGCGCGACCCAGCAGGGGCCGTGGGCTCTGCGGCTCGGCGGCGGCTATGCCTGGCACGACATGTCGTTCTCCCGCAGCGTGGCCTTCCCCGGCTATCAGGCGTCCAACAGCAGCGACGCCAATGCCGGCTCGGCGCAGCTGTTCGGCGAACTCGGCTATGACCTGCCGCTGGGGCCGGTCGATCTGGAGCCCTTCCTCGGCCTCGCCTATCTGCACGTCGAGGGCTGGAACACGGTCGAGCGCGGTTCCAACTCGGCGCTGAGTGTGAATGCCGGGGCCATGGACACGTTCTATTCGACTCTCGGCCTGCGCGGCGGGCAGGAGATCGACGTGAACGGCGTGCCGGTCACCGCCAGCTTCACGCTGGGCTGGCAGCATGCCTTCGGCGACACCGGGCCGGCGGCGGTGATGAGCTTCGCCACCGGCTCGGCGCCGTTCAGCATCGAGGGGGCGCCGATCGCCACGGATACTCTCATCTTCGGCGGCGGGCTGGCCTATGAGCTGAACCCGAACACGCGGCTCAGCCTGCGCTATGACGGGCAGATCGCCACCAGCGCCCAGCAGAACGCCGTGAGCGGCGCGCTGCAGATACGCTTCTGAGCGGGGCTGCGATGCGCCCGACGCTCAGGCGCCGGGATGTTCCGCCACCGCCTCGGCCCGGCCGAGGCGGATGACGCCGAGTACCAGCGCGCAGCCGATGCCGATCACCGCGCCGCCGGCGACCTGCGGCAGGGTGAGCGGTTCGTCGAGCAGCAGCGTGCCGATGGTCACGGCGACACCGGTGACGCCGAATTCCACGCTGATGGCGCGGGTGGGGCCGATGGAGGCGATCAGCCGGTAGAAGATCACATAGGTGATGGCGCTCATCAGCACGCCGGCGACGAGCAGCGAGGCGACATCCAGCAGGCCCGGCACGCCCGGCAGCGGCACGAAGGCGATCAGCGGCAGGATGAGTACGCCGCCGAAGAAGAACGCGCCGATGGTGATCTCCCATGAGCCGGTCTTGGCCAGTCGCCGCCCGGCATAGACACTGCCGAAGGCGGCGGAGAGGGTGGAGCCGAGCGTCGCGGCGCAGCCGATGATGAAGGATGGCGTCACCGGCTGGGCGGGAAAGCCCACCAGCAGCACGATTCCCACCGCGCCGAGCCCGATGCCGACAAGCCCGCTAAGCCGGAACTGCTCGACCCCCCACGCCGCCGCGATCAGCATGGTGAACAGCGGGATGGTGGCGACGAGGATCGCCGACATGGCGGTGCCGATCCGTGGCAGGCCATAGGATATCAGCCCGAGCTGCAGGGCGACGGTGGCGAGGCCGACCACGAACAGCGGAAACGGGCCGCAGGAGAAATCCAGCTTCCGCCCCGAGGCGCGGGCGGCGAGGTAGAGCGTGCCGGCCGCGAAGAAGGAGCGGAACGCCACGGAGCCGGCCCAGCCGAAGGCGTGGATATTGTGGTCCATGACCACGAAGGACGATCCCCAGACGAGCGCCAGGAACAGGTAGGAAGCCAGGTCTCTGGAACTCATCACGCGCACACCGCCCGCCAAGCGAGGCGGCTCGCATGGCCGGATCGCGGGCGAAAACTAGTTGCTCGCAGGCGGCTGTCAATCGGCGCAAAAAAGAGATAAGGGAAACGACATGAAATCAGTCGATTCCTTCAAAGACCGCCAGAAGAATGCCGCCGAGGCCCGCGCCCGGCTGGTGTCCCGCCTTGCCGAACGCCCGAGCCCGGACGACCCGGCGATGATCGCCCGCGCGGCCGAGCGCAAGGCCGCGGCCGAGGCGCGGCAGGCGGCGCAGGCCGCCAAGGCGGCGGAAAAGGCCGCGCGCAAGGAAGCGGAAGCGGAAGCCGCGCGCCTCGCCGCCGAAGCTGCCGCCGCCGAAGCTGCCGCCGCTGCGGAAGCCGAGATCGCGGCCAAGGCGGCCGCCATCGAGGAAGCCGCCGCTGCCGCCGCCGCCGCCAAGGCCCGCCGCGACGAGCGCTACGCCGCCCGCAAGCAGCGTGTCGGCCGCCGCTGAGGCCGTTCAGCCGGCCGCGCGCTGGCCGGCGAACTGCCCGCCATAGCTGCGCTGGGGCACACCCAGCGTCTGCTCCAGGATCAGCTGGCACACCTTCATCCCCGCCCGCAGGCGGATGGGGCGCGGCCCGAGATTGATGATCTCGAGCTGGATCTGACCCGTCGATCCGGCGTGGATGGTGGGTGCGGTGAGGTGGACGATGAGGCCGATGCGGGCGAGCGAGCTCTTGCCCTCCACCCGCGCCGCCAGCCGTGCCCCCGGGCGCAGGTCCACCCGCTCCAGCGTCCAGCCCAGCACCAGCCGGCCGGGATCGAGCACGAAGCCTTCCGTGCCGATGTCGATGTCGCCCGCCATGCGGGTGATCGCCTCGCGGAAGCTGTAGCCCGGCCCGGCGGGGTCGATCACCGGGTCTTCGCCCGGCGCGGGGTTGCGATAGAGGGTAAGCCTTGCGTCGAGCCGCAGGTCGACGCCGTTCGGGGCGTAGAATTCCGGCGGCGGCGGCGGCTCGATCAGCACCGAGCCTTCGGCCATGGCGTCGAGAATGTCGCGGTCGGTCAGGATCACGGGCAAATCTCTCGAAAAGGGGCTCTCACAAAGAGGTCCCGTAAGACGGGCGGGCTTCCCGCAGTGCGGGAGTGCTAACATGGCCTCACCCCCCGGCAAATGCCATGCCTGATGCGGCTTCCCCGCCAGCCTCACCATCGATTGCGCGGCGGCAGAAGGCGATTTGCACCGCATCGCAATAAAGCACTTGAGCGGGAGCGCGCGGCGCCACAAGTTGGGCGTCCGATCCAACCCCTGCTGTGGAGTTCCCCCCTAATGACCGACCGCCCGAAGCTTCTCGGCATTTCCGGCAGCCTGCGCTCCGGCGCCTATTCCACCGCCGTGCTGGAAGCGCTGAAAGCCGCGCTCGCCCCGACGGCGGACCTCACCGTGCTGACGCTGAACGACGTGCCGCTCTACAATCAGGACGAGGACGGCGCCACCCAGCCGGCCGGCGCGGCGGCGCTGCGGGCGGCGATCGCGGCGGCGGACGGGGTGATCTTCGCCTCGCCGGAATATAATTACGGCCCCTCGGGCGCGATGAAGAACGCGGTGGACTGGGGCTCGCGCCCCTATGCCAAGGGGGCGCTGCTCGGCAAGCCGGTGCTGGTGCTCACCTCCTCGCCCGGCTCCACCGGCGGCATCCGTGCCCAGGCCTCGCTGCGCGAATCGCTGAGCGCGGCGGGCGCGCGGGTGGTGGCCTATCCCCACCTCGCCATTCCCAATGTCGGCGACAAGCTCAAGGACGGCGCCTTCACCGACGAGAAGACGGTGAAGTTCCTCACCGGCGGCGTCGACGCGCTGATCAAGGAAATCCACCTTCTGGCGGCCCACGCCAAGGGCTGAGGAGGCTGGCGCGGCCTGCGGCCTTCCTCATGGCCGCGTTTCCTCATGGCCGGCGTGACCCGGCCACCCAGATGTTCCGCCATGTGCCGTTGGAAAGGCTGGGTCCCCGGGTCAAGCCCGGGGATGAGGGGGGCGTGGGGCTGGATTTCGGCCAAAGAGTCTCCCTCGCGGCCCGATCGGCGCGGCAGGCTGTGCCGCTGGTCCCGGACACGGTCATGCATCCCATAATTCCTAATCTAGGAAATTAATCCTTGACAGCGTCGCGCTGGCGGGGTAGCTTTCGCTCATGCTCCACAACTGCGTCGGAAGGCGGCGGGTTTTGAACCCTTCAGCTCCGACGCGCGCCTTTTCAGCCGGCCTTCGGGCCGGCTTTTTCGTTTCCGTGCTCGATCGGCGGAGGTGGCATGTCGGTTCCCGGGCGGTCGGTTTCGCCGGAAGCGCTGGAAGAGGCGCGACGGCTCTATGAACGCACGAATGTGCCGGTGCAGCAGGTGGCGGACCTGCTCGGCATTTCCAAATCCACCTTCAATCTCCGCCGGCAGCGCTGGGGCTGGACGCCGCGCATGGCGCGCATTCCCGGCGCGCCCGCGCCGCGTGCCGACGTGATCCCGCAAGACCTGCGCCCGCAAGACCTGCGCCCGCAAGACCTGCGCCCACAAGACCCGCTTGCCGACGACCCGCCGGCCGCCGGGCCGCCTCCCATTGCCGTGGCGGCGGGCGCTGCGGCGCCGGCGGAAGCGGCGCCGGCCTCGCGCGGCGACCTCATCAACCGGCTGGTGCGGCGGATCGAGGGCGAGATCGCCGCGCTGGAGCGGCTGGTCGCGCTGGCCGGTCTCGCCGTCGCGGCGCGGCCGGAGGCGAGCCAGGCCGACAGCGAACGCGCCGCGCGCACGCTGGCCATTCTCGTGCGCTCGCTGCGCGAACTCGCGGCACTGGACAGAGAGCAGCCCGACGGGAGCGACGATGACGCCGACCGCGACGCCGACGCCTTCCGACGCGAGCTTGGCCGCACGCTTGAGCGCGTGCTGGCGAGCGGGGAGGCTGCCTGAGGCGCTGGAAGCGCTCGACGCCCGGACCCTCGACTGGCTGCGCCATCACTGGCCGCTGATCGGCCGGGCCTCGCAGCGCCCGCCCGAGAGTGCGCAGGGCGGCGGCGACTGGCTCACCTGGCTGATGCTGGGCGGGCGCGGCGCCGGCAAGACGCGGGCGGGGGCGGAATGGGTGCGCGCCCTCGTCCATGGCGGTGCCGGGCCGAAGGCCGGGCGGCTCGCTCTGGTGGCGGAAAGCCATGCCGATCTGCGCGATGTGATGGTGGAGGGCGTCTCCGGCCTCCTCGCCATCCATCCGCGCCATGAGCGCCCGAGCTGGGAGCCGACGCGCCGCCGCCTCGTCTGGCCGAACGGGGCGGTGGCGCAGGGCTTTTCCGCCGACGACCCGGAAAGCCTGCGCGGGCCGCAATTCGACGCCGCCTGGTGCGACGAGCTGGCGAAATGGCGCTACGCCCAGGCCGCCTTCGACATGCTGCAATTCGGCCTGCGCCTCGGTGAGCGGCCGCGTCAGATGGTGACGACCACGCCGCGCCCGACCGCGCTGATCCGCGCCCTGCTCGCCGACCCGCGCACGGCGGTGACGCGCATGGGCACGGCAGAGAACGCCGCGCATCTGGCGCCGGGCTTTCTCGACACCGTGGTCGGCCGCTATGCCGGCACGCGGCTCGGCCGGCAGGAACTCGGCGGCGAACTGATCGAGGACCGGCCGGACGCGCTGTGGAACCGCGCGGCGCTGGAGGCGGGTCGGCTGGAGGCGGCGCCGGCGCTGGCCCGTATCGTGGTGGCGGTCGACCCGCCGGCCTCCTCGGGCAAGCGGGCCGATGCCTGCGGCATTCTCGCGGCGGGGATCGACGCGGAAGGCGTCGTGCATGTGCTGGCGGATGACAGCGCGCAGGGCCTCTCGCCCAATGGCTGGGGCGGGCGCGCCATCGGCCTGTTCCAGAAGCTGGAGGCCGACCGGGTGGTGGTGGAGGTCAACCAGGGCGGGGAGATGGTGCGGACCATCCTCGCCGGCATCGACCCCACCGTGCCGGTCGCCGAGGTGCGGGCGACGCGCGGCAAATGGCTGCGCGCCGAGCCGGTGGCCGCGCTCTACGAGCAGGGACGGGTGCGCCATGTCGGGCCGTTTCCGGCGCTGGAGGACGAGATGTGCGATTTCATCTCTATCACGCATTCACGCCGTTTGCGACGAAATGTTTTCCAACGCGTTTACAATCAGGCGTTCTTTTTGCGTTCCTTGAGATGGATCACGGACGCCTTGCCGTTGGCCTTCTTGTCGGCAAACCGGCAGTACCTTTCGATCATGGCGAGCGACATGCCGACCTGATCCTGTATCTGCGTGCTGGTGAGGCCCGCGCGCCGAAGTTCCACCACACGGGTGCCGCGCAGTCCGTGTAGCGTGCAGCCGGCAAGCTCCGGGATCGCGTCGCGCTGCTCGGCAAAATGCCGGTCTAGAACCTTGCGCGTCATCGCGCGGCCCTTGTCGTTGCGAACGTAGGCGCCTGGCGCCACAGGCCATGTGGCCATTTCCGCTGCCAGGGCGTCGTCTATCGGGCACCAAATTTCCACGCCGGTCTTTTGCTGCGACAGACGGAAGCCACCTTCATCAAGGAAGGTCGGCCCGAGCCGCACCACGTCAGAGCCGCGCTGCCCGGTATAGCGGGCAAGGAAGAACGCCCGGCGCACCATGCCCGTGAGGTTCTTTTCAGCCGCCTCTAGCTGCGCATCGGTCCAAGGCTTGTGGCCGCCCGTCTTGTCATAGGGCTTTACGCCGGCCGTGATCGAGGCGGCGAACTTGCGCCGCGCAACTCCCCATGTCGATATCGCCCGCAGGACGCCTAGAACGGTGTTCGCCGTGCCGGGGATGGGCGCCAGCCCGTCCATAAGCTCCAGCACGTTTGCCGGGCCTAGACCATCCGCTGGCAGCTTCCCCCACGCCTTCTTGGCGATGCCGAGCCCCCGCAGGTACTGTTCCTTTGTGCCCTTCGCGAGCTTGGTGAACTGCGGCGAGATTTCGTAGGCGTCGCACACGTCGGCAAATGTCTCGACGCGTCCGCCGGTCAGAAGCCCTTGCGCCTCGCGCAGCTTCACCCAAAATTCGGGCTTGTGCGGATCACTGCCCAGCGCGACGGGCTTTTCAGCGCTAGGCGTGTTCCGGCCGGGCTGGTAATAGAAATATTCCCTACCCCGCGAGACGACGCGGTGAACGCCCTTAGGAAGCTCCACGGCGCCTCTCCTGCGCGAATTTCGCGGCATCCCTCGCCCCCTGCGTATAGGCATCGATAGGAGCGGCATGGTTGCCCTGCGGGTCCAGAGATGCAAGGCTCATCTTGACCGACTCCCAGCACCAGCGGACGCAGCCGTTTGACAGCCGGATAGGGCGCGGTAGGACGCCACGGCTCACCATCTCGTCTACCGTGCTTTCCGACATGTCGAGTTCGGAGGCGAGGCTTTTGCGGCTCAGGTAGGAGGCTGGCATCTGTCGACAAGCCCAATAATAGCTGACAGTCCAATGGCGGCGGCTAGGCGTATCGCCCAGAGGCGGCCGGTGCGCTCGGGGTTCAGCATGGCTTCACCACTGGCGGCTTGCGCAGGCGATAGCGCGTCTTGGACTCAATCTCCGCTTTCTGCGCTTCGGTGGCGAACAGAGACACTTGCACCAGCGACCGGGCGTAGCGATAATTGAATGGCCACACCTCTCCAATTTGCGCGCCCGTGCTCAGCGCCACGAGGAAGAATTCTCCAAGGCTGGCCTTCGAGAGGTCCGGGCTCGCGTAGTCGTCGGTATGCCACCATGTGGCTCCGGCGTGTTTCAGCGTCGGGGACTCGACCATCACCCCACCCCCCCGGCAAGAGCGCGGAGCCTATTCAGGACTTCGTCGGCCCCTCCGGTATTCGCAGCGCCGTGGTCTGCGTCCTGCTGATAAGCGACAGCGGCGGCCTCGTTTAGGCACTCTTTCATCAGAGCCCGCCCAACCTCGCGGACTTTCGCCGCAACCGGCCCGTCAGTGTCGTGCAGCCACACCAGATCATCCGGCCGGGCGATGCCGCCGCTCAGAATGTTGAGCCGAACGAATACCGGATCCGACAGCTTCTCCAGCACCGCACGCTCTATCGCAGGCAGGGCGGCGGTGAGGGCGGCTTCGGCCATTTTATGAACATCCGCCTGCATACCCCATAGGGCGACAGCTACAGACCTCGCCACTTCCTCGCGCTGCTTATCTGTGAGTAGGGTCATTCCTGTTCCTCCTGGGGGAGAGCGGCGCGGGTGGCGGCGCGCCGTTGAACTTCCGCCAGCATGTCAGGGTGCATGTGGAAGACGCCGCCGATCAGGTATGCCTTCGGGTCCGGCACAATGCGGTGAACGACGTTCTGGCGGTGCCCCTGCCGGCGGCGCCTGATCGCCCGCGAAGGGGACCTGACGCCAGTCCAATCCTCGACAGTGACGGTCAGGTAAGGGCTCGTGACGATCTTCTGCCCGTACAGCACCGCGTCACTCCCCATCGTCGCGCCCTCCTGCGGGAGGTGCGGGGGAGACAATAATGCGGGCCGGGGCAACGTGATTGGCAGGCGCTGCGACGGCGTGAGGCACGGTATATGACGTATCTGCCTCAAGCCCAACTTGGCGGGTGATGTAATCTGCCATGGCGGCGGCTCGCGTCCATCCGAGATAGACGACGGTTTGGTGTACGGGCACAGAGGCGCAGTTTTCCCAGTTGGGGTGCGGTGCAAACATCACTCCGCCTCCCCCTTGCCGGCGAGGGCCGTAAGGGCGTCGTATATCGCCTCGCGCATTGAATTGGCGTCTCGGCCCCAATCGAACTGATCGCCGCCGGGCGAAAATTGCTTGACCAGACTGGCCGCTGCCTCCAACGCTTCCCGGCGCGCCTGCGCTCGGATGGCGTCGGTGGTGGGTGGGGAGAGGTAGAGGGGGCGAAGGTTGCGCGTCGGTTCGATCCAGCGCTCTAGATCTGGCTTGGCCCGTGACGACTGTCGTTCCCAGCATCCACCGGTAAACGTCTCCCATTCCCACGCCACCGGCTCCACCTCAGCGCCCGGCGCGGCAGGAGAGGCGGCGAGCATGGCGCGGTAGACTTCAAAGGCGACGTCGCACCCGAAGCCAA
>NZ_JAUSUI010000004.1 GCF_030813495.1 Ancylobacter polymorphus
CATACTCCCCGTCGCCAATCCCCGACGCCGCCCCCGCCCCCGACGCGACAAAAACCGCCGCACCCAGACCGATATAGCGCTTCACCGTGTCGGCAGACGCGGCGACCCGTGGCTCCGAAGCAGAGCTCTCTTTGACAATCGCGATACGCATGGCTGGTCTCAGGAGGTGATGATCAGGGCGAGCACGAGAACGCCGAGCAGGCCGAACAGCAGCTTCGGCTTGCCGTCTTCCGAGGCGAGGCCGATGGCGCAGGCGGCGACCGAGGCGAGGGTGCCGATGGTGAAGATGCCCCAATGGCCGTTAGCGCCGCCAATGGCGAAGGACACCATGAAGCTGCACAGGGCCAGCGTGCTGACGAGGGTCATCTTGGTGAAGAAGTGGTACGTGCCCCGGTGCTCGGCATAGTCGTTGCCATCCGCCTTGGCGTATTCGGTCACTCCGTGATCGGCCATGTCGACCCCCTCCCAAAGAATAATGATCGCGCGATGCTCCGCTTTAGCGGAAGACTCCGCCTGCGGCAACGGCGCGCGCCGGGGCAGGTCAGCGCAGTCCGGCCTCCACCAGCGCGGCGCCTTGACGCGCCGCCACGCTTTCGGTGGAGAAATCGGCGATCGCTTCCTCGAAAAGCGCGTGGAAATTCAGCTCCGCCTTGAGGTGCAGGAACACCCCGCCAAGGCCGATGGCGGCGCGGTCCATGAAGACGAATTCGCGCGGCACGCGGACCGGGCCCTGTTCCTTCAGCGCCCGGTGCACGGTGAAGGCCTCGCGCCGCCCATAGTCCCCCGGCGCCACGCCGTCGGCGATGGTGCGGACGCGATCGTCGAGCAGCGGGCCATAGATGAAGCGGGCCCAGATGTTGAGCACGTCGATCAGCGCGCGGGAGAGGCCGCGAAAGCCCCAGACCTCATAGGCATGGACGATGCGGGCCTCGTCCCCCGCCTGAAGGCCGCGATAGAGATCGACCACGCCGCCGACGAAGCTGGGCGGGAAGATGCGGATGCAGCCATAGTCGAGCAGATTGATTCCCGCCGGCCGCCCCGCCTCCTCGAACACGGTGTAATTGCCGAGATGCGGGTCGCCATGGATGACGCCGAAGCGGGAAAAGGGCTGCCACCACGCCGCGAACATGGCGCGGGCGATGGCGTTGCGCTCCTCCAGCGGATGGTCGACGAAATCCAGCAGCCGGCGCCCCTCCAGCCAGTCCAGCGTCAGCAGGCGGCCGGTGGAGAGGTCGGGATGCACGCGCGGCACCCGCACCTGCGGGGCCTGCGCCAGCATCGCGGCGTAGAGCCCGGCATGGGCGGCCTCGCGCTTATAGTCCAGCTCCTCGCGCACCCTTTCGCCGATCTCCTCGGCGATGTCTGTCGTGTCGATGGCGGGGTCCATCCGCCGGTGGATGGAAAGCAGCAGGCCGAGCTGCTTGAGGTCCGCTTCCACCGCCGACTGCATGTCGGGATATTGCAGCTTCACCGCCAGGCTGGTGCCATCCAGCGCGCGGGCGCGGTGGACCTGGCCGAGCGAGGCGGCGGCGGCCGGCTCCTTGTCGAAGGAAAGGAAGCGCGCCTGCCAGTCCGGGCCGAGTTCCGCCATCATCCGCCGCTTGACGAAGGCCCAGCCCATGGGCGGGGCCTGGTTCTGCAGCGTGGCGAGTTCCTTGGCGTAGTCCGGCGGCAGCGCGTCGGGGATGGTCGCCATCAGCTGGGCGACCTTCATGATCGGTCCTTTCAGCCCGCCCAGCGCGGCGGCGAGCGCGGCGGCGTCGCCCTGCTTCGCGCCCGTGCCGAACAGCCTGGTGCCGGCCATGCGCGCGGCGACGCCGCCGACGCTGGTGCCGACGCGGGCATAGCGCAGAGCGCGGGCGGAAAGGCGGTTGGCTTCGCGGTCGGGAGAATCGGGGTCGGTCAAGGCAGCCTCACGGATGGCCCATCAGTTAGGCCGCACCGGACGGGAGGCAAGCGTGCCGGCCCCCGCCGTCCATCACCTTTGCGGTACGGGCCCGAGCACGCGCTGGATCAGCAACAGGCCGAGCACGGCGAGCGGCGTGAGGAAATCGGTGTAGAAGATCGGCCCGGCATTGCCGCTGGCCATATTGCCGGTCTCCTCGATCTGGATGGCGTGGCCGATGCCGGCGCCGCCGAGAAAGCCGAGCGCGACGATGCCCACCGCCGCGCGGTAGCCGGGCGAGCCGAGAAAGGCGCCGATCACCCCGGCGACGCCGATGCCGAGATTGGCCATGCCGACCTCGAACTGGAACGGGCTCGGCGCCCAGCCGATGGAGGCCGCCGCCTGGCCGGGGAAGAACACATGCCCCAGAAAGGCCCACAGCCCCATGAGGCCGACCGGCAGCAGCAGGATGTAGCGCAGCAGCTGGTCCACCACGAGCGCGAGCGAGAACGGGTGCGGCCCGCGCCACGACATCAGCAAAGCGAGGCCGATGGCGAGCGCCCAGGCGATCAACGGAACCCAGAAGACCATCAGCCTTTCCCCCCAATGCGCGGCCGGTTCAGGCGCCCGCCGCGAGCCGTTCCAGCGCCGCCGCCACCGCGTCGCGGTGCTCGGTTAGTCCCTTATACGCGAGCTGATCGGCGTCGAGGCCGAGAATCTGCTCGCGCAGCGAGGCGGCGAGGGCGCGCCCTTCCGGGTGGCGGCGGAAGGCGAGGAACGGGTCGACATGGATGCGGATGGTGAACAGCATGTCGCCGCTCTCCGGCAGGCGGCGCAGCGTCTGCCGTTCCACCCGCACGAAGGCTTCCGGGGCGAGATGGGCGGGGTCCTCGAACCAGTGGCGCGGGCGCTCCTTCGATTCGGGGTGGTGCAGTTCGTCATCGGGATAGATCGACCAGTTCACCCGCCACACCGGCTGGTCGACCTTCAGATTCTCGAAAATGCGGTTCATCACCCGGGCGAGCTTGCTCTCATAGCCCGGCACCGCACGGTGAAGTTCGTCGAGCGACTGGCCGAATTTCTCGGTGAGCGACCAGGCGGAGGGGAAGCACAATACGGCGGCGACGAGCCGGTAGCCGGCCTCGCTCTTGCGCAGCAGCACGAGATCGTCGGAGACGATCTGCCCGGCGACGACGAGCGGCGCTTCGCTCTCCTCGTCGAGATCGAAGGTCCGTCCGGTCGCGGCCACGGTGAGGTGCCGGCCCTCCAGCCGGTACTGCGCGGGAAAGCGCGCGGTGAGATGGGCGACGAGAAGCTCCAGCGTCTCGCGCTGCGCCGCGCGGGTGTCCGGCTCCTCGCACACCACGATGTCGCGCCTGTCGCGGATCAACGCCGCGCGCTCTGCCAGCGTGGTGGCGAGATGCGCGTCGGGCTCGATCCACTCCGCGAGGTCGAGCGGGGCGAGGCCGACGGAAAACGCCTTGCGCGACCCGTCATAGGGGGTGTGGGCGAAGGCGTCGGCAATGGGCTCGGCGGCGGGAGAGGTCGGGGGGGCGGCGATGTTCATCGAAGCGTGCTCGGCTGGCGGATGCGGGAAGAGGCCCGCGCCGGTCCAGCTTAGAACCTGTGCAGGGTTTTCGTCAGCCCAAATTGTCGCCAGCCGGCGCCGGATGCCATGCTGAAAACGCAGGGCCCGAGCCGAGGGCGGGGGCGGGCGTCAGACCTCGCGCGTCAGGCGTCGGGCGTCCCGTCCTGCCATCGCAGCCGCGAGCGTCCGCTGGTGAGGTCGGACAGCGCCCGCGCGAGCTGTTCGGCCTGCGCGGCCGGGGCGGCGAGGGAAAGGATGGCGCCGCTCGCGGTGAAGGACTCGACCGCGACCTCGACGCCGGGCAGGGCGCCGAGCCGAGCCTGCACCAGAGCGAGATCGCTGAAGCCGCATTCCGCCGTCCCCGCCACGGTCTCCACCACCGCCACCTTGGCGGCCTCGCGCAGGCATTGCGCGGCGGTGCCGCCATAGGCGCGCACCAGCCCGCCGCTGCCGAGCAGAATGCCGCCGAACCAGCGCGTGACCACGACGGCGACCCGGTCGAGACCCTGCCCGTCGAGCGCGGCGAGAATCGGCTTGCCGGCGGTGCCGGAAGGCTCGCCGTCATCGCTGAAGCGGTAGGCGGCGCCGATCCGCCATGCCCAGCAATTGTGATTGGCCCCAGGATCGGACTGCGCGGCGATGAACGCCTTCGCCGCCGCCTCGTCGGCCACGGGCGCGGCCGCCGCGCGGAAGCGGCTTTTCTTGATCTCCTGCTGGCACAGGGCCACGTCAATGAGGGTGAAGCGCTCGACCATGGCCCCGTCTAGAGCAATTCCGGCGAAAATGCCTAGCTCGGCTGTTGCCGCCGGACCGGAAAGGCCCGCCCGCCCGCGCCTTTCTCCCGTGCGGGCTGGCTGGAAACCGACGGCGCGTCAGGCGGTGGCGCCGCGTGTCCGCGTCTGGTGAATCTCGATTAGGCTCGGCCCGTTACGCTCCTTCGCGGCGGTGAGTGCCGCGCCGAGCTCGCTCACATCCGAAAGGCGGAGCGCAGGCACGCCATAGGCCCCGGCCATGCCCAGGAAATCCGGCGGCGACGGCTTCACGCCCTCCGGGGTGATGCCGTTCGCGACCATGTAGGTCTCGATCTCCTGATAGCCGTCATTGTTCCACACGAGAAAGATCACCCGTGTCCCGGCATCGACCGCCGAGCCGATCTCGGCGAGGGAGAACTGGAACCCGCCATCGCCGGTGAGGCAGACGACCGGACGATCCGGCGCGCCGAGCGCCGCGCCGATGGCGGCCGGAGGGCCATAGCCCAGCGCGCCGAAGCCGGTCGCGGCATTGAACCAGGCGCGCGGGCGGGCGAGATCGAGATAGAGATTGCCGGCATAGACGGCCTGGGTGGAATCCCCGACCACGAGCGCGTCCGGCAGCGCGGCGTAGATCGCCTCGATCACGCCGATTTCGGTGCGGATCTTCGGCGTCAGCTCCTGCCAGGCCGCCTCGCGCGTCGCCGCCGCCCGCGCCGCGCCATCGCCGCTGCGGGCGGCAACAAGCGGGAGGAGGCCATCGACCGCCGCTTCCACCGTCGACAGCACGGGCAGGTCCGCGTGCGGCGCGCGCGCGAGCTGGAGCGGGTCGATGTCCACGCGCACGAAACGGGCGAGCGGCGGGAACCGGCCATCGTCATACATGTCGTAATCGGTCTGGCCCATTTCGGTGCCGAGCCCGATGACGAGATCCGCCTCGGCGATGAGCCGGCGGGTGGCCGCAAGGCTCGGGCTCGCCGGCACGCGCAGGGGATGGCCGGCCATGAGGCCGCGGGCGTTCACCGTCATGACCACGGGTGCGTCGAGCTTTTGCGCCAGCGCTTCGACCGCGCCCGCCGCCGCGACGGCGCCGCCGCCGCACATCAGCACGATGCGCCGGGCCTCATCGCACAGGGCGGCGAGCTGGCGCAGCGTCGCCGCCGCCGCGCCGGGGCGGGCCGGCACGGTGGCCCTGGCGACGATCTCGCCGGCCGGCAGGGGCATCACATCGGTGGGGATTTCGATATGCACCGGCCCCGGCCGCACGGACCCCATGACCGCGAAGGCCTGCGCCACCACCGAGGCGAGGTCGGCCGGGTCGTTCAGCGTCCAGGACGCGGCGGCGAAACTCTTCATCAGTGCCGCCTGATCCGGCAGCTCGTGCAGATAGCCGAGGCCCTGGCCGAGCGAGGCGCGCCGGTTGACGCCTGAAATCACCAGCATGGGCACGGAATCCTGCCGCGCCTGCGCCATGGCGGTGATGGTGTTGGTGAGCCCCGGCCCGGTGATGACCAGCGCCACGCCCGGCTTGCCGGTGACGCGGGCATAGCCATCGGCCATGAAGCCCGCGCCCTGCTCATGGCGCGGGGTGATGTGGCGGATTTTCGCGCCGGCGAGGCCGCGATAGAGCTCGACCGTGTGCACGCCGGGAATGCCGAACACCACCTCGACGCCATTGGCTTCCAGGAGGTCGATCAGCGCCTCCCCAACCGTTTTCGTACCCATGACCGCTCCTCCCACCCCGCCTTGCCCGCCAGTGGCCGGCGCCACCGAATTCTAGGCCCGTCTCGCCTTCCGCAGACCCGAGCGCGCGGCCAGCGCCGCCATGCGCCGGCACGCTTCTTCGATCCTGTCGTCCGGTACCGTCAGGCTGATGCGGATGAAATCCCGGGCCTCGGCACCGAAGGCGGAGCCGGGCATGACCGCGACCTCTTCCTCGTTCAGCAGGGCCCAGGCGAAGGCTTCGCCGTCCATGCCGGTGCCGCTGACATCGACGACGATGAACATGCCGGCCTCGGGCGGGAATGGCACCAGCCCCGGCGCCTCCGCCAGCATGGTGGCGATGAGGGCGGCGCGCCGGCGATAGGCGGTGCGCATGAGGGCGGAGGTGCCGATGGGGTTGTCGAGCGCATGCGCGGTCATGTCGGCGATGAAGGGCTGCTGGCCGAACAGCATGGTTTCCGACACCGCCAGAAGGCGGGCGCAGAATTCGGCCGGCCCGATGGCCCAGCCGCTGCGGAAGCCCGGCGCGGCGTGCGATTTCGAGATGGAGGAACAGACGATGGTGCGCTCGGCCAGCGCGGGATCGTCGAAGGGCGAGGCGAAGCGGCCTTCGAGGATCAGTTCCTCATAGACCTCGTCGGAGACGATCCACAGATCGTGGCGGCGGCAGACCTCGCCGATGGCGGCGATCTCCTCGGCGGTGAGCACGGCGCCGGTGGGGTTGTGCGGCGTGTTGAGCAGCAGCACGCGGGAATGCGGGGTGATCGCCCGCTCAAGATCCGCCGCCTGCATGTGGAAGCCCTTTTCCGGGCGCAGCGGCACGGGGATCATCTCGGCGCCGGTGGCGCGGACGACGCCCTCATAGGTGGCGTAGAGCGGATCGCCCACCAGCACCGCGTCGCCGGTCTCGACCAGGCCGAGCATGACGGCGAACAGCGCGGTCTGGGTGCCGGGAAAGCACAGCACATTGTCGCCGGTCACGCCCGGCCGGCGCCCGGCGTATTTGCGCACCAGAGCGTCGACCACCACCGGCTCGCCGCGCCCGTTGGAATAGCGGTGCCGGCCGGCCGCCATGGCGCGCGTCGCTTCCGCGATCAGCCGCTCATGCGGCGGCAGGTCCGGCTCGCCGATGGTCAGCTCGATGATGGACCGGCCGGCGGCCTTGCGGCGGCGGCCCTCGACATGGACGGCCCATTTCTCGGAGCCGAGGCGGGCGAGCCTGTCGGTGATGGATGCGTAGCGCATTGGGCTACTCCCGGTCGCGATCGGTGGGGGTTGGCGCGGCGATCGGGTGGCCGATCAGCGCCTCGACGGAGGAAAAGGCGATCGAGACCAGTTCGCTTTCCTCGAAAAGTTCGCCGGCGAGGCAGCCTTCCAGCCAGAGGCCGTCCAGAATGCCGTTGATGGCGATGGCGAGCGCGCGGATGCGCGCCGGGGTGACGGGCGCGCCCCGGCCGGCGAGAAAATCCGCCAGCAATTCTTCCAGTTCGGCGCGGAAGCTCAGATAGCCCTCGCGGTGGATCGCCGCGAGAGCGGGGTCGACGCTGACCCGGCTGATGAACGCCGCCCAGAGCGAGAGGCTGCGGCTGTTGGCGACGGGCTCGGTCAGGTTGACGAAGATGAAGTCCGACAGCCGCTGCTCCGGCGTGCCCTCAAGATTCTTCGCCTTCTCGGTCAGCCGGGCGATGAGGACCTTGTAGGCTTCCTGGAGGATGATGTCCTTGGAGGCGAAATAATGCCGGATCAGCCCCGCCGTCACCCCGGCCCGTGTCGCGATCTGGCGCACCGTGGCGCCCTGCAGCCCGGCTTCCGAAATGCAGTCGAGCGTCGCCTCGATGAGGTCGTGCCGACGCTCGGCCTCGGTGCCCCTATGGAAATCCCGGCGGGTCATGCCGCGCGACGCAGCACGGGCCGCGTCAGGCAGGTGGGGCCGCCCTCGCAGGCGATGCACAGCGCGTCCGCCGCGAAGGTCGAAACCGTGCAGCCGGCGGCCTCCATCGCCGCTTTGGTGGCGGGGAAGCCCTCGACCATGATCACCTCGTTCGGGCGTGTCGGCAGCACGTTGAGCGAGAGGCCGTTGCTGGCGTGGAACTCGTCGGCCGGGGCTTCGATCAGGCGGATGCCGCGCGCCTTCAGCAGCTGGTAGAACGCGGCCGGCAGAAGCGGGGCGAAGACGAGGGCGAGATCGTCGGCCAAGGGGCTGATGACGCTCATGAGATGCAGGCAGGCTTCTTCCCCGTGCCAGAGCGGCAGGTCGAAGCCCAGCACGGCGATGCCATGAGGGGCGAGGAGGGCGCCGAGCTGGTCGATGCCCGCCTGATTGGTGCGCACGCCGCGCCCGACAATGAGGGTGCGCGCATCCAGCCACACGCAGTCGCCGCCCTCCACCGTGCCGGGGGCCTCGATGCGCCCGAGGATCGGGATCTGGCGCTCGGCATAGGCCCGCTCATGCAGCGCAGGCTCTCCGGCGCGCAGCGGCTTGCCCATGCGCAGGATCACCGCGCCATGATCGGACATCAGCGAGGGGTCATGGGTGAACATGGCATCGGCCAGCCCGTCGCCGGGATCGTCCAGCCAGAGGATCTCGGCGCCGGACTGTTCGACCAGGCGGGCGAAGGCGCCATATTGCTCGACGGCTTTCGCCCCGTTGAAGGTCGGGCCGTAATGCCACTGCGCCGGGTCCGCCGCGAGGAGGCTCGGGCCCGGGCGCCGCATGAGCACGCGCTGCAGCGGCGCCGACATTTCCTGCGACCCGAAAGGCGACATATGATACCTCTTGGCGAGCGGCTGCCAAATTTTTGGCACTGCACAAAAACGTTGCGGTCCGATTAGTTATACGCTTGAATAACTGCTAAGGAAAGTGCATCGTTAACCCGTGAAATGACCCGACGCCGGAAAGCGTCGCCCTGGCCGGTCCTGCGGCGGGGCGCGCGAGGGTGTTGGAAGGGAAAGAGGGACGGCATGAGCCAGATGCCTTGGTCTCGGCCTGCGGAGGCGCCCATCCGATGACGGAGCGCGCCGAGGCCATCGCCATTCGCGACCTGCACAAGCATTTCGGTGCGCTGGAGGTCCTCAAGGGCATCTCGCTCACGGCGCATGAAGGCGATGTCATCGCCATCATTGGCGGTTCCGGCTCCGGCAAATCGACGCTGCTGCGCTGCATCAACATGCTGGAAGTGCCCAGCCGTGGCTCCGTCGCCATTCGCGGCGAGGAAATCGCGCTGAAGCCGAACGGCGTCGGCGGGCTGACCACGGCGGACCGGCGGCAGGTGCAGCGCCTGCGCTCCCGCCTCGGCATGGTGTTCCAGAGCTTCAACCTCTGGCAGCACATGACCATTCTGCAGAATGTCATCGAGGCGCCGGTGCATGTGCTCGGCGTGCCGAAGGCCGAGGCGGTGGCGCGCGGCGAGGCGCTGCTGCGGCGTGTCGGCCTGTTCGACAAGCGCGACGCCTATCCCGCCTTCCTCTCCGGCGGCCAGCAGCAGCGGGCCGCGATCGCCCGCGCCCTCGCCGTCCAGCCGCATGTGATGCTGTTCGACGAACCGACCTCGGCGCTCGACCCCGAACTGGTCGGCGAGGTGCTGACCGTCATCGGCGATCTCGCCCGCGAGCAGCGCACCATGATCCTGGTGACGCATGAGATGAAGTTCGCCCGCAATGTCGCCAGCCACATCGTGTTCCTGGCCCATGGCGTGATCGAGGAGCAGGGCCCGCCGGAACAGATCTTCGGCGATCCAAAATCGGAGCGGCTGAAGAAGTTCATCAGCTCCAGCCACTGAAAAAGCCCAAAAACCAGAGGGGACAAGCATGAAACACGCATTCAGGACGATGATCGCCGCTGCCGTCATCGGCATGGCCGGCATTTGCGGCGCCGCCGCCGAACCGCTCAAGGTCGGCTTTGCCGCCGAGCCCTATCCGCCCTTCGCCTCGCCGGACGCCAGCGGCAAGTGGGAAGGCTGGGAAGTCGAGTTCATGGAGGCCATGTGCAAGCAGGCCAAGCTCGAATGCGTGATCACGCCCGTTGCCTGGGACGGCATCATCCCGGCGCTGACCTCGAAGAAGATCGACATGATCGTCGGCTCGATGTCGATCACGCCCGAGCGGCTGAAGACCATCGACTTCTCCGACAAGTACTACAACACGCCGACCGGCGTGATCGGCCCCAAGAGCGAGAAATTCACCGCAACGCCCGAGGGGCTGAAGGGCAAGACCATCGGCGTGCAGGTCGCCACCATCCACCAGGACTATGCCAACAAATATTTCGGCAAGGCCGGCGCGACCGTGAAGGAATACCAGACGCAGGATGAGGCCAATGCCGACCTCGCGGCCGGGCGCCTCGACGCGGTGCAGGCCGACGCCATCGCGCTCGCCGCCTTCCTCAGTACCGACCAGGGCAAGCAGTGCTGCGATCTCAAGGGCAATGTGAAGGATGACCCGGAAATCCTCGGCGCCGGCGTGGGCGTGGGCCTGCGCAAGGGCGACACCGAGCTGAAGGACAAGATCAACGCCGCCATCAAGGCGATCCGCGCCAACGGCACGTACGACAGCTTCTCCAAGAAGTATTTCGACTTCGACATCTATGGCGGCTGATCCTGTGCGGGCCGGGCCGGCAGGGGATGCCGGCCCGCGCCCGCCGGAGCCCGGGAGGGGCAGATGGCGGCCGACCTGATCAATTGGGGCCTGCTGGCGCTGGAGCCGCCCGGTTGGGGCGGCGTGCTGCTCGGCGGGCTGATGAACTCGCTCAAGATCGCCTTTGGCGGCTACGCGCTCGGCCTCGTGCTCGGCACGGGCGGCGCCTTCGGCAAGCTCTATGGCGGGCCGGTGACCAGGGACCTGATGGAGGTCTACACCACGCTGGTGCGCGCGGTGCCGGAGCTGGTGCTGATCCTGCTGCTCTATTACGCCGGTACGGATTTGCTCAACCGTCTCTCCGCCGCGCTGGGCTATGGGTCGGTGGACATCAGCGGGCTGGCGGCCGGCATCTTCGTCATCGGCGTGGTGCAGGGGGCCTATTCGACCGAGGTGCTGCGCGGGGCCATTCTCGCCGTGCCGGCCGGGCAGATCGAGGCGGCGCGCGCCTTCGGCATGTCGCCGCTGATGGTGCTGCGGCGGGT
This sequence comes from Ancylobacter polymorphus, assembly GCF_030813495.1. Taxonomy (GTDB): domain Bacteria; phylum Pseudomonadota; class Alphaproteobacteria; order Rhizobiales; family Xanthobacteraceae; genus Ancylobacter; species Ancylobacter polymorphus. Next base: position 11,059 of record NZ_JAUSUI010000004.1, read on the forward strand.
GACGCTGCCGGCCATGCTGCCGCATGCGCTGCCGGGGCTGTCCAATCTCTGGCTGATCTGCACCAAGGACACGGCGCTGCTCGCGGTGGTCGGCTTCAGCGAACTGACGCTGGTGACGCGGCAGGCGGCGGGCACGACCAAGGCCTATATGCTGTTCTTCTGCGCGGCGGGCGTGCTGTATCTGCTGCTGACGCTGGCTTCCACCCTCGTCATCCGCTTCATCGAGGCCCGCGCCCGGCGCGGCTGGGTGGCGCGATGACGCCCGAGCGCCGCGCCGGCGCGCCGGAGCCGCTGGTGGAGCTTCCGCCGGAGGAAAGCACGCTCGAGGCGACGGCGCTGACCCGCCTGCCGAGCGGGCGCGGTTTCCTTGAGCCGCATCGCCTCGCGCTGATGGCGGTGGCGGCGGTGCTGGTGTTCTGCGCCGCGTGGTTCATGCGCTGGGACTGGCTGCCAACCTATGCGGGCGCGCTCGTCTCCGGCGTCGGCGTCACGCTGCTGATGCTGGTGAGCACGGCGCTGCTCGGCTTCGTGCTGGCGGTGCCGATCGGGCTGGTGCAGGTGACGGGGCCGTGGTGGCTGAGCCTGCCGGCGCAGGGCTTTTGCACCATCATCCGCGGCACGCCGCTGCTGCTGCAGCTCTGGCTGCTCTATTACGGGCTCGGCTCGCTGTTTCCGCAATTCCCGGAAATCCGCCAGTCCTTTCTCTGGCCCTATCTGCGCGAAGCCTGGCCCTATGGCGTGGCGGCGCTGACCTTTTCCTTCGCGGCCTATGAGGGCGAGGTGATGCGCGGCGCCTTTGCCGGCGTGCCGAGGGGCGAGCTGGAAGCGGCCCGCGCTTACGGCATGAGCCGCTGGAAACTGTTCTGGCGCATCTGGCTGCCACGCGCCGTGCACCGCGCCTTGCCCACGCTCAATGGCGAGACCGTGCTGCAGCTGAAGGCGACCCCGCTCGTCGCCACCATCACGGTGATCGATGTCTATGCCGTCATCTCCAAGATCCGGCAGGTGACCTATCTCACCTATGAACCGCTGCTGCTGCTCGCGCTGATCTACCTTATCCTCACCGCTTTGCTGGTGGCGGGATTCCGCTATTTCGAGAACAGAATACCCAACCGGAGTGCCTGAACATGAACGCGCGCGCCACGCTCACCAATGCGATGCCGGAATTGGTCGCGCTGCGCCGGGACCTTCATGCCCATCCCGAACTCGGCCTTGAGGAGGTGCGCACCTCCGACCTCATCGCCCGCGAACTGACCGCGCTCGGCTATCAGGTCACGCGCGGGCTCGCCAAGACCGGGCTGGTGGCGACGCTGTCCCAGGGCAGCAGCGGGCGCTCGGTCGGGGTGCGGGCCGATATCGACGCGCTGCCGATCCTTGAGGAAACCGGCCTGCCCTATGCCAGCACGACGCCGGGGCTGATGCATGCCTGCGGCCATGACGGGCACACCGCCATGCTGATCGGCGCGGCGCGCGCCATCGCCGAGCGGCGCAATTTCGACGGCACGGTGCATCTCATCTTCCAGCCGGCGGAAGAGAATTTCGGCGGGGCGAAGATCATGGTGGAGGAGGGGCTGTTCGACCGCTTCCCCTGCGACGCGGTGTTCGCCCTGCACAATGACCCCGACGTGCCCTTCGGCACCTTCGTGTTCCGCGACGGGCCGATCATGGCGGCGGTCGATGAATGCCGCATCACCGTGCATGGCCGCGGCGGGCACGGGGCCGAACCGCAGTCGACGGCCGATCCCATCGTCGCCGGGGCGTCCATCGTCATGGCGCTGCAATCCATCGTCGCGCGCAATATCCACCCCATGGACCCGAGCGTGATCACGGTCGGCGCCTTCCATGCCGGGGCGGCGAGCAATGTCATTCCCGAGCGCGCCGAACTGGTGGTCGGCATCCGCTCCTTCGATCCGGGCGTGCGCGACGAGCTGGAGCGCCGCATTCGGCTGATCGCCGAGGGGCAGGCGGCGAGCTACGGCATGACCGCGACGGTGGACTATCAGCGCAGCTATGACGCCACCATCAACCACGCGGCGGAGACGGACTTCCTGCGCGCGCTCGCCACCCGTTTCGCCGGGGCGGACAAGGTGCGCGAAATGGCGCGTCCCAGCATGGGCAGCGAGGATTTCGCCTATATGCTGAAGGAGCGGCCGGGCAGCTATTTCTTCCTCGGCGGAAGGGTGTCGGAAGCCGACCGCCCGCTCCACCATCCCGGCTATAATTTCAACGACGATCTGCTGCCGATCGGCGCCGCCTTCTGGACCGAACTGGTCGAGTCCTATCTGAAACCGGCGTGAGCGGGCACGGGGCGCGGTTGCGGCGGGCGAAAGACGAGGTTTCATGCGAGTGCCCTCGACACAGGCGCTGCGGGCGCTGGAAGCCTTCGCCCGGCATGGCACGGTCTGGCAGGCGGCGGCGGAGCTGAACATCACCCGCAGCGCGGTCAGCCACCAGCTGCGCTTCCTCGAACAGGATCTCGGCTTCGCTTTGCTCCAGCGCGCCGGCAAGGGCGTGAGCCTGACGCCGCAGGGCAAGCGCTACGCCGCCGATGTCCGCACCGCTCTGGCCCTGCTGGCTGACGCGGCGGTGCAATATGGCGATCGCGGCCTGCTGCAGGGGGCGATCACCATCAGCTCGACGCCGGGCTTCGCCACCTTCTGGCTCTGCACCCATATCGCCGAGTTCCGCCAGCTTCACCCCGGCGTGACGCTGCGCATCGTCACCCCGCCGCGCCTGGAGGATGTCGACGCGCCGGGCGTCGACGCCTTCATCGCCTATGGCGACGGCGACTGGCCGCGCCACAGCGTGGAACTGCTGAGCGTCGTCGACTTCATGCCGGTGTGCAGCCCGGTGCTGCTCAACCAGCTCGGGGGCTTGAGCGAGCCGGTGGACGTGTTCCGCACGGTGCTGCTGCATCTCGACGGGCTCGGCGACTGGTTCACCTGGCTGTCGGCGGCCGGTGTCGTGGCGCCGCGCACCGATCAGGGCGTGGTCTTCTCCGACATGAACCTCGTCCTGGCAGCGGCGCTGGCGGGGCAGGGGATCGCCATCGGCGACAATTTCGTCTGCCGGCAGGCGGTGGAGACCGGGCGGCTGGTGGTGCCGTTCGATCTCACCATCCGCGCCTCGCGGGCCTATTACTTCGTCACCCCGCGCGACCGCCCCGGCAATCCCGCGATACAGGCCTTCGCGGACTGGCTGAAATCACGCCTCGTCCAGACCGCGCCTGTCATGCGGATATGAGTGCCGAATAGATAGGCGGCGCATTATCCGTGCTTAGCACGCCACCAATGGCGTGAATTTATAGCTACAGCATTCGGCAGTTTTATTCATTTGAGGTGAGCGGATCACGAGATTAGGATTTCTACATATACAGGGAGCACGCGGCAAACGTGAGCAAGCGCGCGGTCGGGTTGCAGGCGGTCGGGATCGGCAAAACCTTCGGCCACTTCACGGCGCTGGAGGACATCACGCTCGACATCGCGGCGGGTGAGTTCCTGACCCTGCTCGGTCCTTCGGGGTCCGGCAAGACCACCTTCCTCATGGTGCTCGCCGGTTTCCAGGCCGCGAGCACGGGCCGGCTGTTCAGCGACGGCACCGACATCACCCGCAGCCGGGCGGAGGACCGTTCCTTCGGCATGGTGTTTCAGGGCTATGCGCTGTTTCCGCACAAGAGCGTCGCGCAGAACATCGCCTTTCCGCTGCAGGTGAGGGGCGTGGCGCGCGAGGACATCGCCCGCCGGGTCGACGCCATCATCGCCCGCGTCGGGCTGGTGGGGCACGCGAACAAGCGCCCCGCCCAGCTGTCGGGCGGGCAGCAGCAGCGCGTGGCGCTGGCCCGCGCGCTGGTGTTCGAGCCGCCGGTGCTGCTGCTCGACGAGCCGTTTTCCGCTCTCGATAAGCATTTGCGCGGCCGTATGCAGGACGAGGTGGCGCGGCTGCATGGCGAGTTCGGCACCACCTTCGTCTTCGTCACCCATGACCAGAGCGAGGCGCTGTCGCTGTCCTCGCGCATCGCCATCTTCAACCATGGCCGGCTGCTTCAGGTCGGCGCGCCGCGCGACATCTATGAGCGCCCGTCGAGCCGCTTCGTCGCCGAGTTCCTCGGCGAGATCAACCTGCTGCCGGTGGGCGGCATCGGCCATTGCGCGCGCGGCACCAGCGGCCTGTTCGAGGAGGTGCGCCTCACCGCGCCACGGCATGAAAACCTTAACGGCAGTGCCGTGCTGGCGGTGCGGCCCGAGCACATGTCGGTCAGCCCCGAGCCGCCGGCAGAGGGCAATGGCGTGCCCGCCCGGCTCGCCGGCACCACCTATCTCGGCTCGGCGATGCGCCTTGCCTTCGCCACACGCAGCGGCACCCCGCTGACCGTGACCCTGCCGAGCGAGGCCGCCGGCCGCATCCTCGCCCATGGGCCGGATGTCTGGGTGACCTGGTCCTTCGAGAATGGCTTCCTTCTTCCAGAGCAAAGCTGAAAACAGCAGGAGCACGCCGTGAACGACGCATTCCAGAAAGACTGCCTCGACATTCTCGCGGCGAAGGCCGCGCGTGGCGAGATCGACCGCCGCCGCTTCACCCAGCTCGCCGCGATGGTCTTCGGCGGCGCGACCCTGCTCCTGCGCACGCCCGAGGCGCTGGCGCAGGTGCGCCAGCTCGTGCTGGTCAATTGGGGCGGCGACGCGCTGAAGGCCTATGACAAGGCCTATGGCCAGCCCTTCGAGAAGGCGACGGGCATCGTCGTCAAGGAGGACGGCACCGGCCCGACCGAGGGCGCCATCGCCGCCCAGTTCAAGAGCGGCAAGCCGACCTGGGATATCGTCGATGCCGACCCGTTCTCGGCCATCTCGCTCGGCAAGCAGGGGATGATCGAGCCGATCGACTATACGATCGTCGACAAGACGAAGATGCGGCCCGGCTTCGACTGGGAATATGCCGCCTCGACCTATTTCTTCTCCTATGTCCTTGCCTATGACGCGGAGAAATACGGCGCCAATCCGCCCAAGACCATGGCCGACTTCTTCGATGTGAAGACGTTCCCGGGCAAGCGCACCATGTATAAATGGGGCGCGGGCATGTGGGAGGCGGCGCTGCTGGCCGATGGCGTCGCTCCCGACAAGCTCTACCCGCTCGATCTCAAGCGCGCCCATGCCAAGATCGCCGCGCTGAAGCCGGATGTCGCGGCCTATTGGGGCGGCGGCGCGGAGAGCCAGCAGCTGATGCTGAGCGGCGATGCCTCGATGGGGCTGATCTGGTCGACCCGCGCCTCGCTGATCGAGAAGGATTCCGGCGGCCAGATCAAGTTCACCTGGAACCAGGGCCTGCTGTCGCCGGGCGCGCTGGCGGTAATCAAGAACAATCCCGGCGGCAAGGAGAACGCGATGAAGTTCATCGCCTCCACCTCCGTGCCCGAGCGCCAGCTGGTCATGTTCGAGATGCTGGGGCAGGGACCGGCCAATCCGGCGACCGATGCGCTGATCCCCGCCGACCAGCGCCGCTACAACCCGGTCGATCCCGCCAATATGAAGGGCCAGGCCGTGCTCGACATGCCCTGGTACGCCGACAATTACGGCGCCGCGCTCGACGAGTTCACCAAGGTCATCTCGGCCTGAGGCCCGCGCCCTCCCGCGTGGCGCGCGGGAGGGCTTTTCCTCCGACGGATTCCCCCATGCGCCCGCGCTCCGCCTTCTGGCCCGCACTCGCCCTGACAGCGCCTCTGGTGCTGTTCCTGGCGTTTGCCTATGCGCTGCCCTTCCTTGGCGTCGCGCTGTGGAGCGTGACCCTGCCGGAGCCGGGAGTGGGCCAGTATGAGCGGCTGGTGAGCGATCCGCTGGTGCTGTCGGTGTTCCTGCGCACCTTCCGCATCTGTTTCCTCGTCACGCTGATCGCGGTGGCCTGCGCCTATGCCGTCACCTATGTCTGGGTGCGGGGCTCAAGGATGCAGCGCCGGCTCATCGAGATCTGCATCTTTGTCCCGTTCTGGATTTCGCTGCTGACGCGCGCCTTTGGCTGGCTGGCGCTGCTGTCCAATCGCGGCATCGTCAATAGCTGGCTGCAGGCGCTCGGCCTCATCGACGCGCCGCTGGCGCTGGTGCGCAACGAGCCGAGCGTGATCGCCGGCATGGTGCATGTGCTCATTCCCTTCGCCGTGCTGCCGCTCGCCTCCGCGATGCGGGCGGTGGACGAGCGGGTGCTGCTCGCGGCCCGTGGCATGGGCGCCTCGCGCCTGCGCATCTTCTGGTCGGTGTTCTTTCCCATGACGCTGCCCGGCGTGATCGGCGCGACGCTGATCGTCTTCGTGTTCAGCCTCGGCTTTTTCGTCACCCCGGCCATTCTCGGCGGCGGCCGTTCGATCATGGTGGCCGAACTGGTGTATCTGCGCATGTTCCAGAGCCCCGACTGGGGGCTGGGCGCAGCGATCAGCGTGGCGCTGGTCGTTCTCGTCGCCGCGCTGATGGGCCTGCTCGCGCGCTTCGCCCGGCTCGGGCTGATGGGGAGCGGGCGATGAAAATCCAGCGTCCCGGACCCGTCGCGGTCGTGCTTGCGCTGTTGGTGGGGGTGTTCCTGCTGCTGCCGCTGCTGGCGGTGGTGCCGATTTCCTTCACCCCCGGCCGGCTGCTGACCCTGCCCAAGGGCAGCCTGTCGCTGACCCATTACCGCACGCTGTTCGAGAATCCGGACTGGCTCGCCAGCATCCTGCTGAGCGCGCGCATCGCGCTGTTCACCAGCGTGATCGCGACCGGGCTGGCGACCAGCTTCGCGCTCGGCATCTGGATGCTGCAGCCGCGCTTTTCCCAGCTGCTGGTCGGCTTCGTGCTGCTGCCGATGATCGTGCCGCCGGTGGTTTCCGCGATGACGCTGTATTTCCTGCTCACCGGCATGTCGCAGGTCTCGCACGCCATCGGCTTCGACAGCGTGATCGGCGTCACCCTCGCCCATGTGGTGATGACGGTGCCTTTCGCGGTGGTGATGGTGCTGGTGGCGCTGGCGCAGGTCGACCGGCGCATCGACCTCGCCGCGCGCGGCATGGGGGCGGGAATCGTCCAGCGCATCGTGCATGTCATCCTGCCCAATATCGGCTTCGGCGTGGCGACGGCGGCGCTGCTGGTCTTCGTCCTGTCCTGGGAGGAGATCGGCGTCACGCTGTTCATCACCAGCGTCGACGCGATCACCCTGCCGCGCCTGATGTGGATGGGGCTGCGCGACAATGTCGATCCCGCCGTCGCCGCCATTTCCGTCGTGCTGATCGTGGTCACGACGCTGATCCTGCTGGCCCGCATGGCGCTGCAGCGCCGCCCCGATTTCGAGGAGGAATGAGATGGACGAGGTATTCGGCCGCAAGGACATGATCAGTCCCTCCCGGCTCAAGGAACTGAGCGCGAAATCGGATGTGTCGGGCTTCATCCAGCTCGGCAGCCATCTCGGCGCGCTGGCGATCACCGGCGCGGCGCTGTGGTTCAGCTGGGGCACGTGGTGGATGGTGCCGGTGTTCATGCTGCACGGCACGCTGATCAACTTCCTCTATGCCGGCCAGCATGAGATGAGCCATTCCACGGTGTTCAGGACCAAGGGGCTGAACGAGTTCTTCGGCCGGCTGTTCGGCTTCGTGCTGATCTATCCGCGCGATTTCGACCAGATCCAGCATTTCGCCCATCACCGCTACACCCAGGACTGGGAGGGCGATGGCGAGCTGGGGCGCGAGCGCTATTCGATGCTGTCCTATCTGCTCTGGGTGCTGGGGCCGACCTATTGGTACAGCCGCATCCGCCGGGTGCTGCGCTTCGCCTTCGGCATCGTCAGCGAGCATTACATTCCGCAGGACCAGCACGCGAAGGTGATCCGCGAGGCACGCTGGCATCTAGCGGGCTATGCGCTGATCGCGCTCCTGTCGGTGGCGACGGGCAGCTGGCTCGCGGTGAAGCTCTGGCTGCTGCCGATGCTTGTCATGAAGCCGGTGCACCAGCTGCAGAACACGATCGAGCATCTCGGCCTGCCGCATGTCGACCAGATCACCGAGAATACCCGCACCACGCGCACCAATGCGCTGATGCGCTGGATGTGCTGGAACATGCAGTTCCACACCGCGCACCACGCCTTCCCCGGCGTGCCGTTCCACCGGCTGCCGGATCTTCACCGCACCATCTTCGTGGAGAAGGGCCGCAAGCCGCATTCCATGACCTATCTCGGCTTCCAGCTGGCGGTGATCAAGGCGTTCTGGAACGGGCGGACCGAGGCGGACTATCCCGACGACAAGATCTGGATCATGGACGACACCGACCTCGAACCGGTCGGCCCGCGCGCCGCCAAGCGGGTCTGAGCCATGCCGCTCAAGGTCTACCAGTCGCTCTGGGCCACGGAACAGCGCCGCCCCGGCACGCCGGAGCGGCCGGTGGCCGAGCGCTTCGATGCGGTGAAGGCGGCGGGCTTCGACGGCATGGCCATCGACCTCGGCGCCATGGATATCGACGCGGCGCGGGGCACGGTGGCCGAGTTCGCCCGCACCGGCCTTGGCGGGCTGCTGACCGCCTTTCCCCGCTCGATCGAGGAACTGCGCCCGGCGCTGCACCTCGCCAAGGAGATCGGTTCGCCCTTCGTCATCGTCATCGGCCAGGTGATGCCGCTCTCCGTGGCGGAGATGGTGCCGGTCATCGAGGCGTGGATGCGGATCGGGCGGGAGGAGGGCGTCCCGCTGCAGTTCGAGACGCACCGCAACTGCATCACCAACGACATGTTCGCGACGCTGCTGCTCATGGACGCCATCCCCGAGATGCGGCTCGCCGCCGACCTGTCGCATTATGTGGTCGACCGCGAGATGATGCTGCCGATCAGCGCCGATTATCAGGCGCAGGTCGGCCGGCTGCTGGAGCGTTCGGACAGCTTCCAGGGCCGGGTCGCCAATCGCTGCCAGGTGCAGCTGCCGCTGCATTTCCCGCAGCACCAGCCCTGGGTCGCCGTGTTCCGCGACTGGTGGCGGCGTGGATTCACCTCATGGCAGGCGCGCCACGGCACGGACGCCGACTGCCTGTTCCTGTGCGAACTCGGCCCCCGCGACTACGCCATCACCGACGCGCAGGGCGAGGAATTGTCGGACCGCGCGCAGGAGGCCCTGCACCTGCGCCAATGGGCGCTTGAGGACTGGGCCGCCGCCGCGCGCCCCGTCGCCGAACCGAACTGAGGAGAAGCCGTCATGACTGTGGCCTGCCTGAGTTCCGAGATGAGCGCCGCCGAATGGCAGCAGCGGGTCGACCTCGCCGCCTGTTACCGGCTGCTCGCACATTACCGGATGACCGACCTCATCTACACCCATTGCACCGTGCGGGTGCCGGGCGAGCCGGGGCGGTTTCTCATCAACCCCTATGGGCACCGCTGGGAGGAGATCACCGCCTCCTCGCTGGTGAAGATCGATGTCGACGGCAACAAGGTGGGCGACAACCCGCACCGGGTGAATCCCGCCGGCTTCACCATTCACTCCGCCGTGCATATGAGCCGGCACGACGCGGCCTGCGTCATCCACACCCATACCCGCGCCGGCATGGCGGTGGCCTCGCTGAAGGAAGGGCTGCTGCCGCTCAACCAGATTGCGCTGCAATTCTATGGCCGGCTCGGCCTGCATGACTATGAGGGCATCGCGCTCGACCTCGACGAGCGCGAACGCATCATCGCCGACCTCGGCACCCATTGCGGCCTGCTGCTGCGCAATCACGGCCTGCTCACCGTCGGGCGGAGCGTCGCCGAGGCGTTCAACCTGATGTTCTATCTGGAGCGCGCCTGCGAGGTGCAGGTGGCGACCCTTTCCATGGGCCGCGAGATCGTGCTGCCGCCGCCGGACGTCTGCGAGAAGGTCGGCGCGCAATACGACCAGATGAATTTCGACGACGGCGACCTGCAACTCGAATGGGACGCGCATCTGCGGATGCTCGACGCGCTCGATCCGTCCTACCGCACCTGAACATTCAAGGGATCAGCAAGATCCGAACGCCTGGGAGCACGCACATGACCACCGAGACGAGTGCCGCCGCTGGCGGCTTTGACTGGACCCTACCGGCCAGCGACTATTGCGATCCCGCGCTTTACGAGCGCGAGCGCAGGGAAATCTTCGCCCGCAACTGGATGCTGTTCACCTGGTCGGAGCGGCTGCAGAAGCCGGGCGACTATGTGACCGGCACGCTGGCGGGCTACCCCGTCTTCGTCATCCGCGACGATGACGGTGTGGTGCGCGCCTTCCACAATGTCTGCCGCCATCGCGGCGCGCAGCTCCTGGAAAAGGAGGAGGGCCATTGCGGCAAGCTGGTGGTCTGCCCCTATCACAGCTGGAGCTTCACCCGTGACGGCGCCCTGAACAAGGCGGTGGATTTCGGCGAGGGCATTACGTTCGACCCGAAGGCGTGGGGCCTTTACGCCATCGACGCCGAGGAATGGCGCGGCCTCGTCTTCCTGCGCATCGCGCGCGGCGGCGAGAGCCTCATCGACTGGCTCGGTCCGATCCACGCCATGGCGGCGGATTATCCGCTGGAGCAGCAGCACTATTTCATGTCGAAAGACCGCGACTGCGCCGTCGACTGGAAAGTCTATGGCGAGAACTATCTCGAATGCTACCACTGCCGGACCATGCATCCGGGCCTGTGCCAGTCGATGGATATCGACAATTACCGGATCGACACCTATCCGAAGGACAAGTTCTTCCACCTGCACGCGCCCAAGCGCGATGGCGGGCTGACGCGGGGACTTTATTTCTATCGCTTCCCCTTCCTCATGCTGAACCTCTACGACTGGGGCTCCTCCATCGCCACCATCGAGCCGCTGGGGCCGGGGCGCATCCGCCACATCAACTGGTACTTCTTCACCGATGTCTCGCCTGAAAAGGCGGAAGAGAACCGCCGTTCGGCCGAGTGGTCGGCGCAGATCGTGACCGAGGATCTCGACATCATCACCGGCGTGCAGCGCAACCTCGCGGCGGGAATCTATACGCGCGGGCCGCTGTCGCCCAAAAATGAGCATTCGGTCAAAGCCTTCCAGGACATGTGCCGCGAAGGACTTGAGCCCAAGGCCCCGCTGCGCGGCGTCGCCGCGGAATAAATCGTGCCGTCCTTGGGAATGCGATCCGTCAGCGTGGGGTTAAAGCGATGAATGCCGACGTTACCGTGGGCAAGGTTTACGACGCCATCATTATCGGCGCCGGGCATAATGGCTTGGTCTGCGCCAACTATCTCGCCAAGGCGGGGCAGAAGGTGCTGGTGCTGGAGCGCCGCGATGTCGTCGGCGGGGCGGCGGTGACGGAGGAGATCGCGCCCGGCTTCCGGGCGTCGATCTTCTCCTACCTCATGAGCCTGCTGCACCCGCGCATCATTCGCGAGCTGGAGCTGAAGAAGCACGGGCTGGAAGTGCTGCCCTGCTCGGACATGGTCTCCCCGCTGGACGGGGAGGACTACATCCTGTTCTCCGACAACATCGCCAAGTCGCAGGCGAGTTTCGCCCGCTTCTCCAAGCATGATGCGGACATGTATCCCGAGTTCGACCGCTATCTGAACGAGGCGGCCAACATCGTGCGCAAGCTTTTGTGGGAGACGCCGGTCGACCCGACGAAGCGCGACTGGCGCACCTTCAAGGACGGGGCGTCGCTGCTGTGGCGCCACCGCAAGATCGGGCGGAAGATGTACCGCATCGTCGATATGCTGACGATGAGCGCCTATGACTTCCTGCGCGAATGGTTCGAGGATGAGCGCGTGATGGCCGTGCTGGCCTATTACGCCTCGATCGGCACCTTTGCCGGGCCGAAATCGCCGGGTTCGGCCTATGTCATCATGCACCACATCATGGGCGAGCATGAGGGTGCCGGCGGCTGGGGCTTCATCAAGGGCGGCATGGGGTCGATCACGCAGGCGCTGGCCTCTTCCGCGCGCGAGAAGGGCGTCGACATCGTCACCGGCGCGCCGATCCGGGAAGTGCGCGTGCAGAATGGCCGCGCCACGGCGGTCTCGACCACGACGGGCGAGACCTATGCGGCCAGGACCATCATCTCCAATGCCAGCGCCAAGACGCTCTATCTCGACCTCGTCGGCGAGACGCATCTGCCGGAGGAGGTGGTGCGGGAGATCAAGGGCTATCGCACCTTCTCCACCGCCTTCAAGATGAACATCGCCTGCGAGCGCCCGCCGCAATACCGCATCCTCGACCGCGTGCGGCGCGAAGGGACGCTGGGGAATTTCGACTACCCCACCTACATGCACATCGCGCCCGACATCGACTATCTGGAGCGCGCCTATGACGATGCCAAGCATGGCTGGTACTCGTCGCGCCCCTTCATCACCCCCGTGGTGCCGACCATGGTGGACACCACGCTGGCCCCGCCCGGCAAGCATGTGGTCAATCTGTTCGGCGGCCACGCGCCCTACACGCTGAAGGGCGGCGACTGGGCGAGCGAGAAAGAGAACTTCCGCAAGACGGTGTTCGACACGATCGAGGAATACGCCCCCGGCTTCCGCGACGATGTGATCGAGGCGCAGCTGCTCGTCGCGCCCGATATCGAGAACATCGTCAACCTGCCGCAGGGCCACATCTTCCATGGCGAGCTGTCGACCGACCAGCTGTTCTTCCAGCGGCCGGTCTCGGGCTATGCGGATTACCGCACGCCGGTGAAGGGCCTCTACATCTGCGGCTCGTCCATGCATCCCGGCGGCGGCGTTTCCGGCATTCCCGGCTTCAACGCCGCCCGCGAGGTGATGCGCGACATCAAGGCGAAGCGGAACTGACCCGCCCAACGGGGTCCCGCGCCGCGGGGCCCCGTCTCGGTTCACGTCTGAGCGGCGGTTTCCGCCTTGGAGCCTGATCCGATCAGGTTGGAGCAACCTGATCGGAACGTGCTCTGGCCCACAGGCGCTCGGCCACATAGGGCAGGATGCCGCCGGCCCGCAGATAGTCCATCTCGACCGAGGTATCGACGCGCAGAAGGGCGGCGAAGTCGGTGGTCGTCCCGTCGGCGCGGTGCAACAGGAGTGGCACCTGCTGGCGCGGGGCGAGAGCGGTCGGCTCCAGCGCCAGCGACAGGCGGTCCGCGCCGCCAATGCCGAGGCTGAGCCGGTTCGCGCCGCCCGCGAATTCCAGCGGCAGCACGCCCATGCGCACCAGATTGGCCCGGTGGATGCGCTCGAAGCTCTCGGCCAGCACCGCCTTGATGCCGAGCAGGCGCGTGCCCTTCGAGGCCCAGTCCCGCGCCGAGCCGGCGCCGTACATCTTGCCGGCGACGACGATCAACTCTTCCCCCCGCGCCTGGCAGTCGCGGCTCGCGGCGTGGATGTCGAGCGTGCGGTCTTCCGGCAGCAGCCGGGTGATGCCGCCGGGGCGGTCGACCAGTTCGTTGCGCAGCCTTGTGCCGGCGAAGGTGCCGCGCACCATCACCTCATGCGCCCCGCGCCGCGCGCCATAAGCGTTGAACTGCGCGGGCGCGATGCCGAGTGCGCCGAGATAGGCGGCGGCGGGGCTGCCGGCGGCGATCGGCCCGACCGGGGAGATGTGATCGGTCGTCACCATGTCGCCGAGCACCAGCAGCGGGCGCGCCCGGTGCAGGGCCGGCTCCCCCGGCGCGAACATCGGCGGCAGATCGAAGAAGGGCGGGGAGCGCAGGAAGGTGCTGGCGGGATCCCAGGGGAAGCAGGCGCCCCGCGTCGTCGCGAGGGCCTGCCAGTCCGGCGGGCCGTCGTCGATGCGGCTGTAGCGGTGGAGGAAAGGCGCGCGCGTGACATGGGCGGCCAGGGCGGCGTCGATCTCCTCCGCGCCTGGCCAGAGGTCGTCGAGAAACACCGGGCGCCCGTCGCGGTCATGGCCGAGAGGATCGCGGGTGAGGTCGAGGCACACCGTGCCGGCAAGCGCGTAGGCCACCACCAGCGGCGGCGAGGCGAGGAAATTCGAGCGCAGCTTGGCGTGGATGCGGCCCTCGAAATTGCGGTTGCCCGAGAGCACGGAAACGAGATGCGCCGGTGCCGCGTCATAGGCGGCCTCGATCTCCGGCTTCAGCCCGCCGCCATTACCGACGCAGGTGGCGCAGGCATAACCCACCACGTCGAAGCCCAGCGCCGCGAGCGCGTCCAGGCAGCCGGCGCTGGCGAGATAGTCCGTCACCACCTGCGAGCCGGGCGCGAGCGAGGTTTTCACATGCGCCGGCACGGTGAGCCCGCGCGCCACGGCCCGGCGCGCGAGAAGGCCGGCGGCGAGCAGGGCGGCGGGGTTGGAGGTGTTGGTGCAGCTGGTGATGGCGGCGATGGCGACATCGCCGTCCTTCAGCACCGGCGAGGCGGTGCGCGCCGTGCCGATCGCCGCCGCGGCGACGGCCGGGAGATCGGCGAGATCGCGCGCCTGCTCCGGCCGGCTGGGACCGGAGACGACGCGGCGAAGCCCATCGAGGCGAAAGGTGAGATGATCGTCCGCCGCCGGCACGAAGCCGGGGTCGAACCACAGGCGGTTGCGGCGCAGATAGGCCTCGATGAGGGCGATGCGCCCCTCGTCGCGGCCGGTGAGGCGCAGATAGTCGAGGGTGCGCGCATCGGTCGGGAAGAAGGAGCAGGTGGCCCCGAACTCCGGCGTCATATTGGCGATGGTCGCCCGATCGGCGACCGCGAGCGCGGCGACGCCGGGGCCGTAGAATTCCAGCATGGCGCCAACCACCCCGTGGCGGCGCAGGCGTTCGGCGAGGGCGAGAACAACGTCGGTGGCGAGGAGGCCGGCGGGCACGTCGCCTTCCAGCCTTATGCCGAGGACGGGCGGCAATTGCATCGACACCGCCTCGCCCAGCAGCACGGCCTCGGCCTCGATGCCGCCGACCCCCCAGCCGAGGACGCCGAGGCCGTTGACCATCGGCGTGTGGCTGTCGGTGCCGATCACCGTGTCCGGGTGCAGCCAGGCGCCGTCGGCCTCGGTCCGCTCGCTGACCACCTCGGCCAGATGCTCGATATGGACCTGATGCACGATTCCCTTGCCGGGCGGCACGACGCGCAGGCGGTCAAAGGCGCGCTGCGCCCATTTGAGAAAGGCGAAGCGCTCGGCATTGGCCTCGAATTCCCGCGCCAGATTCAGCGTGGCCGCATCGGCCCGCCCGGCGGTCTCGGCGATCAGCGAATGGTCGATCACCAGGGCGGAGGGGACAGCCGGATGCAGCCGCGCCGGATCGAGGCCGCGCGCGGCGGCGGCGTCGCGCAGCCCGGCAAGGTCGAGCAGGACGGGAAGCCCGGCATAGTCCTGCATCACCACGCGGCCGGGATGAAAGGCGATCTCGACCTCGGCGCCCGCCTTGGGACCCGTCTGGCCGCCCGTCTGGCCGCGCGCGACGGCCTCGATATCGGCGCTGGTGACGCTGGTGCCGTTCTCGTGGCGCAGCAGATTCTCCAGCAGGATGCGGGTGGCGATGGGGAGTGTCGCCATGCCGGGAAAGCGGCGCTCCAACTTCCCGAGATCGACGATGTGGCGGCCCTCGAAAGAGGCGCGCGTCCCGAAACTGTCCAGCATCCTGATGCCTCGCCGCTCAGTCCGGCTCGGTAAGCGAACGGCGCCCGGGGCCGGCATAGCGATAGCCGAAGGCCGGGGGCGTCGGCCCCTTGATGCGCCCGCCCTGCTGCGCCTGCTCATGCGCGTGCGCCATGATGCCGACCGAGCGCGAGAGGATGAACAGGCCGCGGGCCAGCATGGGGGAGAAGCCGAGTTCGGCGAAGATGACGGCGGTAACGCCGTCAATGTTCACGGTCAGGCGCTTGTTCTTTGCCGCCGCCAGCCAGTCCTCGACGCCGAGGCCGATGGTGACGAAAGCGCCGCCGATCGTGCCTGCCGCCACCGCCTCGCGCGCCAGCGCGATGAGCCGGGGCGCGCGCGGATCGACGGGGTGAAAGCGGTGGCCGAAACCGGGGAGGGGTTGGCGCGCCGCGATCAGCGGCCGCAGCACCGCCTCCAGCGCTTCCGCCAGCGGGGCGCCGGCGCGCTGGCGCGCGTCGATGGCGAGATAGAGTTCCAGCGCCGCCTGTCCGGCGCCGCCATGCACGTCGCCGAGCACATTGGTGGCGGAAGCCATGGCGTTGTTGATGTCGACGCCGCAGGTCATCGCCATGCGCGCAATGGCGATGGACGGCGCCTGCGGGCCGTGATCGACGCCGGCGACGAGGCAGGCTTCCAGCAGGGCCGCCTGTGCGGGGGAGGGAAGCTCGCCGCGCACCATGAGCCAGACCATTTCGGCGAAACCGATGCGGCCGATCAACTGCTCGATCGGATAGCCGCGAAAGGCGATCCTGCCGGGCTCGATATCGACAATGGAGGTCGACCACCAGTCCTTGAGGCGGTCTTCCGGCGAGGCCGGTGCGGCGGTGGTAATCTCGGCGGTGGTTGTAGTCATGGGCGCGTGTCCTCGGCTCAGAACGCCTGATCGAGCAGGAGCCGATAGTCGGCAGCGTGCAGCGGGCGGGGATTGGTCTTGTGCGCGTTGTCCTCAAGCGCCTTTTCCGGGATCGCGGCGAGATCGTCCCGCGTCAGGCCCAGTTCGGAGAGACGCCGGGGCACGCCGAGGCGGGCGTTGAGCGTGTCGAACGCCTCGGCCACGTCGGCATCCGGCGCCAGCGCCATGGCGCCGCGCATGGCGTCGAGCTTGGCGCCGAGGGCTTGCGCGTTGTGGCGCAGCACATGGGGCAGGAAAATGCCGTTCAGCGTGCCATGGTGATGGCCCAGCGCGCCGATGGGATGGGACAGCGCGTGCACCGCGCCCATGCCTTTCTGGAAGCAGACCGCGCCTTCCAGCGAGGCCATCATCATCTGCCAGCGCGCGCCGATATCCCCGCCGCCCCGTGTGGCCGGCTCCAGCGCGCCGAAGGCACGGGACAGCCCGTCGAGCGCGATGGCGTCGGCCGGCGGATTGACCGTCGGCGAGCAGAAGGTCTCGACACAGTGCGAGAGCGCGTCGAGGCCGGTGACGGCGGTGATGCGGCCGGGCAGGCCGGCGGTGAGTTCCGGGTCGTCAATGGCGGCGGTGACGATGGAAGGGCAGCCGACACCGGCCTTGATGCCATTGTCGAAGACGATCACGGCGGAGCGTCCGACCTCGCTGCCCGAACCGGAGGTGGTCGGCATCAGGATCAGCGGCGCGGGGCCGACAATGGGACGCGGCCGGGCGTGGCGGTTGCAGAAATCCCACAGCGGGGCGTCGTCGGTGGCGAGAATGGCAATGGCCTTGGCGAGATCGAGCGCCGCGCCGCCGCCGACACCGATAACGCCATCGCAGCCCTCGCGCCGGTAGAGCGCCGCGCCGTCGCGCGAGGCCGCCTCGGTCGGGTTGGGCGGGGTGTCGAGAAAGCGCGGTGCCCGCGCCGCCACCGGCGCGGCGGCCAGCGCTCTGTCGAGCACCCCGGCCGCCGCCACGCCGGCGTCCGAGACGACCAGCGGGCGGCGCAGGCCGGCACGGGCGGCAAGATCGGCCAGCCGGGCCCGCGCGCCGCAGCCGAAATGCACCTGGGTATTGAACTGAAGAACCGTGATGGCGGAGAGGTCGGGCGGGGTGAGGGGGCTCATGGCTGCAGATCCTCGCCGGCGAGGCGCATCGTGACCGATTTGGTGACGAGATAGGCGTCGAGGCCCTCAATGCCGCCTTCCGAGCCGTAGCCGCTCTCCTTGACCCCGCCGAAGGGCGAGGCGGGCGTCGAGACGGTGAAGTGGTTCACCACCACCATGCCGGCCTCGATGGCGCGGGAGAGCCGGTCCGCGCGCGACAGCGAGCGCGTCATCACATAGGAGGCGAGGCCGAAGGGCAGGGCGTTGGCCTTCGCCACCGCCTCGTCGAGGCTCGCCACCTTCTGGATCGGTGCCACGGGGCCGAAGGGCTCCTCGGACATCATCCGCGCCGTGTCCGGCACGTCGGCCAGCACGGTCGGCGCGTAGAACAGGCCGTCATTGCCGAGGCGGTGGCCGCCGGTGGTAAGACGCGCGCCCTGCGCGCGCGCATCGCCGACCAGCGCCTCGATGCTGGCGAGCTGGCGCGCATTGGCGAGCGGGCCCATCTCCACGCCGGCCTCCAGCCCGTTGCCGACCACGATCTTGCGCGTCGCGGCGGTGAAGGCGTCGACGAAGGCGTCGTAGACGCCTTGCTGCACGAAGAAGCGGGTGGGGCAGGTGCAGACCTGCCCGGCATTGCGGAACTTGGCCTTGACCGCCAGCGCGGCGGCCGCGGGCACGTCGACATCGTCGCAGACGATGACGGGCGCATGGCCGCCGAGTTCCATCGTCGCCCGCTTCGCCCCCTGCGCGGCGAGGCCGAGCAGGTGCTTGCCGACGGGCGTGGAGCCGGTGAAGGTGACCTTGCGGATCACCGGCGAGGCGATGAGATGGGCGGATATCTCCGCCGACCGTCCGAAGACCAGATTCAGCACGCCCGGCGGCAGCCCGGCATCGTGGAAGGCGCGCACCAGCTCGAAAGCGGTGAGCGGCGTTTCCTCGGACGGCTTGAGGATCAGCGAGCAGCCGGCCGCCAGCGCGCCGCCGATCTTGCGCAACGGGGTCAGCGCCGGGAAGTTCCACGGCGTGAACGCCGCCACCGGGCCGATCGGCTCGCGGTGGACGAATTGCTGGATGCCGGGGGTGCGTGGCACCAGGATGCGGCCATAGGCGCGGGTGGCTTCCTCCGCCATCCATTCGAGATTGTCGACCGAAGTGGCGATCTCGCCTTTGGCTTCCGCCAGAGGCTTGCCCTGTTCCAGCGTCATCACCCGGGCGATGGCGTCGATACGCTCGCGGATCAGCCGGCAGCCGTCGATGAGGCGGCGGCCGCGTTCATGGGCGAGTGTCTGGCTCCAGACGCGGAAGCCGGCGGCAGCCGTGGCCAGCGCGTCATCGAGATCGGCCGGTTCGGCGCCGGCGACGGTGCCGACGCTCTCGCCCGTCGCTGGGTTGATGACGGGCTTGGCGACGGAGGTGGGACGCCATTCGCCGCCGACATAGAGGCTTGCATGCATGGGGGTGATCCTCGGGGAGCCGCGCGGCCGGCTCAGGCGGTCTTGATGCGGACGAGCTGCTTGCCGATGTTCCCGCCCTGCAGCATGCCGATGAAGGCGTCGGGCGCGTTTTCGAGACCGTCGATGACGGTCTCCTCATAGACCAGCCGGCCCTCGGCATAGGCGCGTTCGAGCTCCTGCGTGGCCATGTCCCACACGTCGCGATGGTCGGAGATCACGAAGCCGCGGATCGTCAGCCGCTTGTTGAACACCTCGCGCAGGTTGCGCACGCCATAGGGCTCGGCGGCGTTGTACTGCGAGACGAGGCCGCAGAGCGGAATGCGGCCGAACAGGCGCATCAGCGGCAGCGTCGCGTCGAAGATGGGACCGCCGACATTGTCGAAATAGATGTCGAAGCCCGGGCCGGCGGCCTGCGCCAGGCGCTCGGTGAAGTCGGGCGCCTTGTAGTCGACGCAGTCGTCGAAGCCGAAGCGCTCGCGCACGACGCCGCATTTGCGCGCCCCGCCGGCAATGCCGACGACGCGGCAGCCGCGCGCCCTGGCGAGCTGCCCGACCACGCTGCCCACCGCGCCGGAGGCGGCGGAGACGAGGACGCTCTCGCCCTCCTTCACCCCGGCAATATGCACGAGACCGATCCAGGCGGTGATGCCGGTGGAGCCGAGCGAGCCGAGATAGGCGGAGAGGGGCGCGCGGTCGGGATGGATGAACTGCACATCCGCCTTCGTGCCGACGGAATAGTCCTGCCAGCCGAGGCGCCCGACCACCCACGATCCCTCCGGGATCGCCGCGTCGCGGCTTTCGATCACCTGCCCCACGGTGCGGCCGACCATGGTTTCGCCAAGCGCCATGACCGGGGCGTAGGAGTCCTTCGCCTCCATCCGCATGCGGATATAGGGGTCGAGCGAGAGATAGTGGTTCTCGACCAGCACCTGCCCCTCGGCCAGCGCCGGCAGCGGCCGGCTTTCCAGCGCGAAACAGGTGGCGTCCGGCAGGCCCTCCGGGCGGCGGGCGAAGGTGACGACGCGGTTGCTGATGGGACGGCTGATGGGGCGGCTCATGCCGGGGCTCCGACGGTAGCGGCCTCGCGCGGCTGCCAGTGCAGCAGGCGGGCTTCGACCACGCCGACAATGGCGTCGAGGATCAGGGCGAAGAAGGTGAGGAGGATGACGCCGGCGAAGACGCCGTTGATATCGAACAGGCCTTCCGCTTCCAGGATCAGGTAGCCGACCCCGGCGGCGGAGCCCATATACTCGCCGATCACCGCGCCGACGAAGGCCATGCCGACCGCCGCATGCAGGCTGGAGAACACCCAGCTGGTGGCGGAGGGGATGTAGACGCTGCGCAGAAGCTGCGTGCGGGAGGCGCCGAGCATGCGCGCATTGGCGAGCGTCACCGGGCTCACCTCGCGCACGCCCTGATAGACGTTGAAGAACACCACGAAGAAGACGAGCGTGATCCCGAGGGCGATCTTCGAGGTGACGCCGAGCCCGAACCACACCGCGAAGATCGGGGCGAGGATGACGCGCGGCATGGCGTTGAAGCCCTTCAGATAGGGCGAGGCGAGCTGCGAGGCAGTGGGGCTGAGCGCCAGCCACAACCCGACCAGCAGCCCGAGCACCGAGCCGAGAATGAAGGCGACGACGGTCTCGAACAGCGTGACGCCGAGATGCTTGAAGATCATCCCGGTGGCGAACCACTCATAGAGCCGGCCGGCGACGATGAAGGGGTCGCCGACGAAGAATTTCGACATGATGCCGAAGGTCGTCAGCGCCTTCCAGCCGGCGATGAAGAGGATGAAGATCAGGATCTGGGCGAGGAGGATCCTCGTATTCTGGGAGCGGAACATGCCGTGGCTCTCCTTCAGATCATGTCACTGTTTCAAGGCATCAGTGGAATGATCTAACTATCTGTTTCATCGCGTTTTCTGCGCGCGCAGCGGTATCGGCTTCGCTCGAAGACGCGCTAGCGCTTGCCCTGGGCGTAACCCTTGAGGACCTCCTCCTTGAGGGCCTCCCAGATCTGCGCGTGCAGGCGGCTGAATTCCTCGAGATGCCGGATCTCGGCCACGTCGCGCGGGCGCGGAAGGTCGATCGCGAACTCGCCGATGGGGTGGGTGCCCGGGCCGGCGGCGAGGGCGATCACGCGGTCGGAGAGGGCGATGGCCTCTTCGAGATCGTGGGTGATGAACATCACCGACTTGCGGTCGGCCTGCCACAGATCCAGCAGCTCGTTCTCCATGAGCTGCCGGGTCTGCACGTCGAGCGCGCTGAACGGCTCGTCCATCAGGATCACTTTCGGGTCCATGATGAGCATCTGCGCCAGCGCCACGCGCTTGCGCATGCCGCCGGAGAGGTGGTGCGGATAGGCCTTCTCGAAGCCGGCGAGACCGACGCGGGCCATCCAGTCGCGCCCGAGGCGATCGGCCTGCGCGCGGTCCATGCCGGCAAATTCGGGGCCGACCACGACGTTTTCCAGCGCCGTGCGCCACGGCATCAGCGCATCGGCCTGAAACATGTAGCCGGCCTGCCGGTTGATGCCGGTCAGCTTCTGGCCGAACACCTCGACCGTGCCCTGGCTCGGCTTGAGCAGGCCCGACGCGACGTTGAGCAGGGTCGACTTGCCGCAGCCCGTAGGGCCGACGATCGAGACGAATTCCCCGGGCGCGATGGTGATGGTCGAATCCCGGACGGCGGTATAGGTGCCGCCGGGATTGCCGCGCGCGGGAAAGTGGCAGGCGATGTCGCGAAGCGCGAGGGCCGGAACCGCGCTGTCCATGCCGGGCATCGTCCGGGCCTCCCGATCATCCACACGAAGGGCTGCGGCGCTCATAAGCTCAGCCCCCCGCCCCGGCCTTGTCGACGAAGGCGTTGGTATAGGTGGCATCGAGGTCGACGTTCTTGGCGTCGCGGACCTTCGGGTTGTAGATCTTCAGCGCCTCATAGGTCGTCTCCACCGCTTCCTTCGACAGCCGCCCGTCGGGCGAGAAGGCGGGGCGGACGCGGTCGAGCATCTGGGCGTAGAGCTTGCGATCGCCGCCCACCATCATGTCGGCCGGCAGCACGTCGAGGATTTCGTCATTCGAGGCGGTCTGGATGAAATGCAGCGCCTTCACCATGGCGTTGGTGAGCGCCTGCACGGTCTTCGGATTGGCCGCGATGAAGGCGTCCGTCGCCGAGAGCGAGGCGGCGGGCATCGGGCCGCCATAGACCTCTTTGGTGCCTTCGAGCGTCCGGGTGTCGACCTTCGGCTCGGCGAGGCCCTCGCTGGCCAGCAGCGTGCTGGCGGGGTCGGCCTGGACGGTGGCCTGAATCTGCCCGTTGCGGAAGGCGGCGAGCACGCTCGGGCCGGCGCCGACGCCGATGATGGACACGTCGCTCGGCTTCAGGCCGGCACGGATCATCAGCAGGTCGATCATCTTGTTGGTGCTGGAGCCGGGCGCGGTGACGCCGACATTCTTGCCGACGAGCGACTGCACGCCCTTCCAGTCTTTCGCCAGTTCCGGCGTGACGCTGAGCACGAAGCCGGGATAGCGGCCCTGCAGCACGAAGCTCTTCAGCGGCTGGTCGAGCACCTGCAGGTTGATCATGTGCTCATAGGCCGAGGACAGCACATCGGCGCTGCCGCCGACGACGGCCTGCACCGATTTCGACCCGCCCTGGAAGTCGGCGATGGTGACGTTGAGGCCTTCTTCCTTGAAGAAGCCCTTGAGGTCCGCGATGTTGAGCGGAAGGTAGTACAGCGCCAGCTTTCCGCCGACGGCGATGGTCACATTGGGCTTTTCCGGCTGAGACTTTTCCGGCTGAGACTTGGCCGTTTGGGCCAGCGCCGGGGTCGCAAGGCCGAAGCCGAGGGCCAGCGTGGCGGCGAGCAGGTGACGCCTTTTCATCATTTCCCTCCCAGGAACCTGTTTGGCTGAATGTCGCCCCGTTGGCCGGTGCGTCTGCTTGTGGAACGCGGCGGTGCCGCCTCAGGCGGCTCCGTTATGAGCCGCGCGCGTGGCGTTCGGCGGCGGGCGGGTGTCGGCGCGCACGATGCCGGCGCCGATCAGCGCTTCGATCTCCTGCGCGCCATAGCCGATGCCCGCCAGCACGGCGCGCGCGTCCTCGCCCACCAGTGGCGGGTCCGAGAGCACCCGCTCGGGCAGGCCCTGCATCTGGATGGGGGTGCGCGGCAGCGCGGTGACGGTCCCGTCCGGCAGCTCGGTCTCCATCAGGCCGCCCGTCGCCGCGAGATGGGGATCGGTGAACAGGTCTTCCGGGCGGGCGATGGGCGAGAAGGGGATATGGGCGCTCTCGCACAGGGCGGTCGCCGCCGGCAGGTCGAGATTGGCGAACATCTCCACCAGCAGCGCCATCAGCCGCGGGCGCGCGGCGATGCGCTGGTTATTGGTGGCGAGTTCGGCATCGTCCAGCAGCTCCGGCCGCCCCATGGCGCGGCAGAAGCGCTGCCAGTGATTGTCGCTGGTGATGCCGACAAAGAGCTGCTTGCCGTCCCGGAGCTGGAACACGTCATAGACCGCCCAGGCGGATACGCGTTCCGGCATGGGCGGGATGGCGACGCCGGTGCGGGCGGCGTAGCACAGGTGCTGGCCCATGAGGAACACGGCGGTTTCGAACAGGGCGGTGCGTACTTCCTCGCCCTCGCCGGTGGCGTCGCGGCGGCGCAGGGCGAGCAGGATGCCGATCACCCCGAACAGGCCGCCGGTGATGTCGACCACCGAGGTGCCGGCCCGCAGCGGCCGGCCGGTGGGGCCGGTCATGAAGGCGAGGCCGCTCATCATCTGCACCACCTCGTCCAGCGCCAGGCGCTGGCTGTAGGGGCCGTCGAGGAAGCCCTTGAGGCTGGCATAGATGAGGCGCGGGTTGCGGGCATGCAGGGCCGCAAAGCCGAGGCCGAGGCGGTCCATCGTGCCCGGGCCGAAATTCTCGATCAGCACATCCGCGCTGTCGCACAGGCGCAGGATGATCGCGCGCCCTTCCTCCGTCTTCGCGTCGACGGCGATCGAGCGCTTGTTGCGGTTGAGATAGCCGAAATAGCCCATGCCGAAGCCGCGCAGGTCGCGGGTCGGGTCGCCCTTCGGCGCCGGCTCGACCTTGATCACCTCCGCGCCCATATCGGCGAGGATGAGCCCGCAGGACGGGCCCATGACGGTGTGGCCGAAATCCAGGACGCGAACGCCCGACAGGGGCGCGGAAGGCAGTGGCATGGGCGCTCCTCGCGCACCGGATCGAGCCGGTGCATTTCTCTTAAGTTCTGTCTAGCAGAACGTCATTGCATCTGTTAGAACATGTCAGGCGTGGCAAGGTCAAGCCGAAACCTGCCGGAGGAGGGCGCATGACCCGCAATAAGGTATCCCAGGAAGGTGTGTCGCCGGCCAAGGAGGCGGGCGGCGTGGAGGCCGTGGACCGGGCGCTGGCCATTCTCACCGCCTTCGCGAGCCATGACGGCCAGATGTCGCTGGCGCAGATTTCCGAACAGACCGGGCTCTACAAGAGCACGGTGCTGCGCATCGCCGCCTCGCTGGAGCGCGGGGGCTTCCTGTCGCGGCAGGAGAACAAGCTGTACCGGCTGGGGCCGCAGCTGTTCCGGCTCGGGCTGCTGTATCAGCGCGCGTTCAAGATCGAGGACATGGTGCGCCCCATCCTGCGCCGCCTCGTCGAGGTGACCGGCGAAAGCGCGTCGTTCTTCGTGCGCCAGGGCGATGTGCGGCTCTGCCTGTTCCGCGAGGAATCCCAGCACGCCGTGCGCGATCATGTGATGGAGGGCGCGACGCTGACGCTGGACCGCGGCGCCGCCGGCCATGTGCTCGTCGGCTATGACAACCGGGCGCTGCCGGCGGAAACCTTTCGCAGCCGGCTGGCGCTTCTGCCCATCGTCAGCATTGGCGAGCGCAGCGCCGAGGTGGCGGCGGTCGCCGTGCCGGTCTATCGGCGGGGGACGGCCGGCGTCGAACTCGCCGGCGCGCTCACCGTCTCGGGCCCGCGCACCCGGCTGGAGGACAGGGAGACGCTCGCCCGCATCGGCGCGACGCTGCTGGAGCAGACGCGCCTCCTGTCGCGGCAATTGGGGGCGGACGAGGTCTGGCGGGCCTGAGCCGGGCCGCCCGCGCGCCGCTCATTCCGGCCCGAAGGCCGTGCGCAGGCTCGCCGCGATGTCCGGCACCACCTGCGCCAGCACGGTCGCGCCCTTTTCCGCCGAGGATGATTTGGCGGAGGACAGAACGCCGGTGGGCGGGATCGGGCGGGTGTCGAAGGGATACACGTCGTAAGGCGGGAACACGGCGGCGGGGTCGTCGGGAATCTTGTCGTCGCGCACCAGATCGGGCCGCAGATGCAGCATGATCGAGGTTTCCATGACGGCGGCGTGTTCGAGTTCCCAGCTGGGAAAGCCATCGGGAAACAGCACGGCCTCGGTCGCCTTGTTGATGAAGTCCCAATAGCCGAGCTTGACGATTTTCACGTCGCTGCGGCCGAGCATGGCCTGGTCGCGCAGCGCGAGGTCGGCGGCTTCGACCAGAAACCACGCATTTTCCATATGCCCGTCGAACAGCACGATCTTGCGCGCGCCGTGGCGGACCAGCTCGTTGACGATGTTGCGCACCAGGGCGATGAACACGCTGGCGTCGAGGCTCAGCGTGCCGGGAAAGTGGTTGCCGCCGCCGGATTTCGGCTGCGACTTGTAGCCATAGCTCACGGCCGGCGCGACCATGCCGCCGACCTCCGCCGCCACCGCCTCCGCCACGCTGACGGGGAGGATCACATCGGTCAGCAGCGGCAGATGCGGGCCGTGCTGCTCCACCGAGCCGGTGGGCAGGAAGACGATGGGGTCTTCCTTCATCCGGTCGGCGAATTCGTACCAGGTCATGTCGGCGATGCGGACAGCGTGTGTGCTCATGGCGGGGGCTCCGTCGGGGGTCAGGCGGGCCACATGTCGCTGGTGCCGACCAGGCGGTGAATGCCGAGATCGACCTGGTTGCAGCGGCGGTGGATGGCGTCAAAAGCCGGGGCGAAGGCGCGGTTCGCCGCCTCGACGCCGGAATGATAATCGTTGAACGCCGGCATCAGCGACCGCAGCTCGGCCAGCAGCGCCTTTTCGTCGATCTTTGTCAGCCGGCCGTTGTCGACCACGATTTCGCCATTCACCATCACCTTCTCGATGGAGGAACCGTTCTCGCTGTAGACGAGGTGGTTGAGGATGTCGTGGCGCGGGGTGAAGCACACCGTGTCGAGATTGATGACCAGCAGGTCCGCCTTCTTGCCCGCTTCCAGCGAGCCGGTCTCATGGCCGATCAGCGCGCTCCTGGCGCCGGCGAGGGTGCAGGCGTGCAGCACCTCGGCGGAACTGAGCCACTGGCTGTAGTCAGGCGTCGTCACCTTGTGGATCAGGCCGCAGGCATGCATCACGTCGAACATGCGCGGCGTGTCGTTGGTGGAAATGCCGTCCGAGCCGAGCGCGACATTGACCCCGGCGCTGAGCAGCTGCCGCACCGGGGCGACGCCGGCGCCGAGCTTCTGGTTGGAGATGGTGTTGTGCACCACCGAGACGCCGGCCTCGCCCATCAGCGCGATGTCGTCGGGGCTCACCCAGATCGAGTGGGCGATGGTGGTGCCGGGATGCATCAGGCCGAGATCGGCCATGTAGCGCATCAATGACTTGCCATACATCGCCGGGCCGGTGACGCCCTGCACCTTGGTCTCGACGATATGGGTATGAAACGGCACCTGCCATTCGAGCGCCAGCGCGTTCACCGCCTGCATCAGCTCCGGCGTGCAGCGCTGCGGGGCGGAGGGGGCGAGCATGAAGCGGATGCGCCCCGAACGGCCATGGAACTGCGCATAGGCCTCTTTGGCGAAAGCGAGATATTCCTCCGTGGTCGGCGGGGTGAGCTTGGCGACTTCCGCCTGAAGCTCGGCCGAGACATGCTCGCGCGAGAACGGGATGGAATCGAGAAAGTCGCGGTCCATCACATGGCCGGAGACGGTGGCGCGGATGCCGGCATCGTCATAGGCCGATACCGCCGCGCCGAGCTGGGCCAACGACTGGCGCGGGGCTTCGAAGATGTCGTCGGTCAGGCAGGTGACGCCGGTTTTCAGCGACTCGATGGCCACCACCATGCTGCGCAGATAGATCATGCGCTCGCTCAGCGCCTTGGCGCCGAGGATGGGGTAGGCGTAGAGCATCCACAGTTCGAGCGGCAGGTTGTCGTAGCGGCTCTTGAACAGCGCCTCGCCGGAATGCAGATGCGCGTTGATGAGGCCCGGCATCACCAGCTTGCCGCTGCCGTCGATGACCGTGGCGCCTTCCGGCAGCGGCAGGTCCGCGCCGATGGCCTTGATGCGGTCGCCCTCGACATGGACATCGCCGAGGAAAGGGGTGCTGCCGTTCGGGCCGCCCATGGCGAGTACGGTGGCGCCGCGGATGACGATGGACATTGGCGAAGCTCCAGAGGTTCGCGCGGAAAGGGGGTGTCAGCCCGGCAGGAAGAAGCCCTGGCTGGGGGACCAGCGGGCGACGACCGGCTGGCCGACGGCGAGCGGCGTGTTCTCGATCTCGTGCAGCGAGCGCTGGGCGCGCAATTCGCCGCCGCCTTCGGTCTCCAGGAAGACGGTGACGGTGGTGCCGACGAATTCCACGGTGACGACGCGCGCCGTCACCTCATTGCCTGTGCCGGTGCCCGCGCTCGCCAGTTCGATGCGGTCGGCCGGCACCACCAGCGTGGCGGTCGTGCCGGAGGCGGGGCCGCCCTCACTGGGGGCGGGGGCGTGGACCGTGCCCACCGGGCTTTCGAGCGCGATGGCGCCGTTCGCCTCAACCCGCGCCGTGCCGGTGAAAAGGTTGTTGCCGCCGACGAATTCGGCGACGAAGCGGTTGGCGGCGCGGCGGTGGATCTCGCGCGGTGCGCCGATCTGCTGGATGCGCCCCTCATTCATGATCACCACCCGGTCGGCCATGGCGAAGGCCTCGGAATGGCTGTGGGTGACACAGATGAAGGTGATGCCGAGTTCGCGGTGCAGCCGCACCAGCTCCGACTGCATGCGCACCCGCAGATGCGGGTCGAGGGCGGAGAGCGGCTCGTCGAGCAGCAGCATTTCGGGTTCGAGGGCGAGGGCGCGGGCGAGGGCCACGCGCTGGCGCTGGCCGCCGGAAAGCTGGTCGATGCCGCGCTCGGCAAAGCCGGCGATGCCGAGCCGTTCCATCCACTCCTCCGCCTTCTTGCGGCGCTCGGGCGCCGGCAGGCGGCGCTGCTTGAGGCCGAATTCGACGTTCTTGCGCACGGAGAGGAAGGGGAACAGCGCGTAGCTCTGCCACACCAGCGGCGCGTCGCGCTCCCAGGGCGCGTCCTCGTTGAGGCGCCGGCCCCACAGGCGGATTTCGCCCGAGCTCGGCTGGTCCAGCCCGGCGATCATGCGCAGCGTGGTGGTCTTGCCGCAGCCGGAAGGGCCCATCAGCGCGATGAACTCGCCCTTGTCGATGGTGAAGGAGACATCGGCGACGGCGGCCTGGCCGCCATAATGCTTGGCGACGCGGTCGAGTTCGATCATGGGGGTGGCCATGCGCGTCATCCTTTCCTGCGGGCCGCGCGGCCGGAGAGGCGGCCGAGCAGCAATTGGGCGAGCACGATGAGGGTGATGCTGACGCCGAAGACGATGGCGCCGATGGCGTTGATGCGCGGGCTGACCTGCCCCTGCAGCATGGCGAGCACGCGCACCGGCAGCGTCTCGTTCACCCCCGAGACGAACCAGGCGATCATGAACTCGTCGAAGGAGACGGCGGCGGTCAGGAACAGCGCCGCGAGGATCGCCGGCAGGCAGAACGGCACGATGACGCCGAACATGGTCGCCCAGGGCGAGGCGCCGAGATTCCACGCGGCGCGCTCGATGTCGGGGTCGAGATCGGCAAGACGCATCCGCACCAGCGCCATGGCGAAGGGCGTGCTGAGCACGACATGGCCGACGATGATGCCCTGGAGCGTCCCCGACAGGCCGACCCGCCCCTCGAAGGTGAGCAGCGCCACGCCGAGAATGACCACCGGCACGGTCGGCGGCAGGGCGGCGAGGGCGAGATAGACCGACTTGCCGAGGAAGCGGTAGCGGTAATCGACATAGGCGGCGGAGAAGCCGAGGAAGGTGGCGATGATGCAGGTGGCGCCGGCGACCACGAGGCTGTTCGTCAGCCCGCGCTGGATCGTCGCGTCGGCGAAGATCGCCTCGTACCATTGCAGGCTGAACCCGCCCCAGGGCAGGCTGGGGAAGCGGTCGGCGTTGAACGAGAACACGATGGTCGAGACGATGGGCGCGAAGATGAACGCGAACACCAGCGCCGTATAGGCGAGGAGAAGAAGGCGGCGAAGCGCGGCCATGCTCATGCCCTGCCTTTCCGCCGGCCATAGGCGAGGCCGATCATGACCAGCATCACCACCATCAGCGTCACGATCATCATCACCGCGACCACAGAGGCGCGCGGCCAGTTGTTGCCGGATTTCACCTGATCGGCGATGAGGATGCTGAGCGTGGGCGGCTTGGAGCCGCCGAGATAGGTCGGCGCCACATAATCGCCGAAGGCCAGCACGAAGGCGAAGGTGCCGGCGACGATGAGACCGATGCGGGCCGACGGGATGATGACCGTCGCGATGGTGCGAAAGCGGCCGCAGCCGAGATTATGCGCCGCCTCGATGAGGGTGCGCGGCACATTGGCGAGGGCGAAGGTCTGCAGCAGCACGACGAGCGGCAAAGTGAGCACGAGATAGCCCACCACCGTGCCGGTCGGCGTGTTCAGCACGTGCAGCGGGCCGAGGCCGAGCGGCGCGAGGGCGGAATTGATGATGCCCTGCGGGCTGAAGAAGATCTGGGTGGAATAGATGCGCACGGGGTAGCTGGTGAAGAACGGCACCACCAGCATGAAGATCATGAAGCGTCGCGCCGCCGGGCTCACCTTGTAGGCGAGCGTATAGGCCGCCGGAAACGCCGCCACGCTGGCAATCAACGCGGTGAACACCGAGAGCCAGAAGGTGTAGACATAGGCGTTGCGGAAGAAGCTGGCGTTGAGGATGAACACCCAGTTGGCCAGCGTCGAATCCGGCGTCAGGCGGAAATTCTTCACCGACCAGAAGGTCATGGCGACGAGGAAGCCGAGCGGCACGAGGAAGAACGCGGCCTGCCACAGCGCCGGCGGCGCGCCCCAGAACAGGGCGAAGCGCGCGCCGGTGGCACGGCGCGACGGGACCGTCGCAGGCGGGGCCGTTGAGGATGCAGGGGCGGGTGCTGTTTCGCTCATGAAGCCTTCGGGGCTCGTGCCGGGCAAAGCAAGGCCGGCAGGCGGCGCGCGGCCGCCCGCCGGGGCGCGCGTCACATCGCCTTGAATTCCGACCAGACGTCGTTCCACTGCTCGATGCTCTGCTGCACCGGCGTCTTGCGGATGAAGATCTTGCCCTCCTTGTACTCGTCCATGACGTTGCGGGCGTCGAAGGTGTGGCGCAGCGCCTTGGCCTCGGCGAGGTGCTGCTTGTTGAGCAGTTCCCAGCCCTTCTTGTTGGGGATCGAGGCCCAATAGGCCGGCATGATCGAGGAGCGCACCTGGCCTTCCGGCGAGGACATGTACTGGATGAAGGCCTTGGCGAGGTCCTTCTTGGTGGAGGAGGAGACGATGGACATCGATTCCGTCCACTGGATGCCGCCCTCGTCCGGCACGGTGGCCGAGACCGGCACGCCGTTCTTCTGCAGGAGCAGCACCACCCAGTCGCCGACGCCGGGAATGGCGGCGGCGGTGCCGTTGGTCAGCATGGAGAACTGGTCGGCCATGGAATAGAAGCCGGCGGTCTGCGGCTTCAGCGAGAACAGCGTCTCCTTCAGCTTGCCGAAGGCGGCATCGGAAATGTCGAAGGGCGGTTTGTTGCCGTCATAGAGGCTGAGGCAGCCCATGGTCGGCAGGTACCAGTCGAAGAAGCCGAGCTTGCCCTTGATCTTCGGGTCCCACAGCACCTTGTAGGACTTCACGTCGGCTTCCGAGAGCACGTCGGTGCGGTAGGCGATGCCGAGATAGCCAAAGCGGATCAGCACCGAATAGAGATCGTCGCCGACCCAGTGCGGCTCGAATTTCTGGAACTCCGGCCAGTAATCGGCGAGCGGGTAATCGGCCGGGTTCATCTTGTCGATGAAGCCGCCCTCTTTCAGCATGTGGATATATTCGGCATCGGCCAGCACCACGTCGAAGGAGCCGGGGGGCGACTGGTTCATCAGCGCCAGCATCGGCTCGCCGCCGACATATTCCTTGGCGACGACCTTGACGCCGTATTTGTCCTCGAAGGGCTTCACGACAGCCGGATCGGCATGGCCGGGCCAGGACAGCAGGTTCAGCACCTTGTCCTGCGCATAAGCGGGCTCCGGCGCCGTGGCGGTGACGCCGAGCGCGGCGGCGCCGGCCAGCGCGCCCGCGCCCTGCAGCAGGCGGCGGCGGTTCATCGGGTGCAGCAGCGCCCGGAAATCGGTGATCGGACCGTCGAACTCTTTCATGTCGTCGTCTCCATCGGGAAGGGCGTTCGTGATTGGGCCGGCACTCACTGGAAGGGGCTGAAACCGGGCGAGGCCGCCCATTCGTCGAGCACCTCGCGGGCCTCGGTGGGGAGCAGGCGTTCGGCGGGGAGGGTGCGCTCATGCAGATCGCTGCGGACCATGTTCGTCAGCGGTTCCAGCTTGAAGCCGATGTCGGCGCAGTCCTTCAGCGTGTTGGCGTAGTAGAGCCGGCGGATCTTCGCCCAGAACATGGAGGCGACGCACATCTCGCAGGGCTCGCAGGTGGTGTAGAGGTCGCAGCCCGAGAGGTCCCACGTCTTGAGGTTCCGCCCGGCATCGCGGATCGCCTCGACCTCGCCATGCGAGGTGGCGTCGTGGTTGTTGATGACGTTGTTCACACCCTCGCCGACGATCACCCCGTCCTTGACGATGACGCAGCCGAACGGCGCCGAGCCGTCCGCCCGCATCTTGTCGCGGCTGATCTCGATGGCGCGGCGCATGAAGGTGTCGTGGGGGCTCGGATCGACGACGCGGGACATGGGCGCTCCTTAAACGCTGGGGAGAGTGCCGGCGCACAGCCGAACGTCGCCGTCGCCGCCAGAGGCTGGCAGCGCTGGGATGGTGCGGAAGGCAGTGGCGTATCTCCCGAAGCCACGGGTTGCGGGGGGCTTTGCGTGGCTCGACGAGGCAGAGGCTAGAGACAAGCAGCCGCCATCGGCAAAGACGATTTTCCGATCACATATATAGGTTCAGCCTATGGTTTTTATTTATAGGCAGCAATGATCAATCCCCTGTTTGCGTAACGTATTGTTTGAAAACGAGTATTGGAAAAATCCTGCCTATAGATCATGCAAATGATGATTTGTTAGTCAGTTTGACAATTGGGCGATGGCGCGCAGAGTTGCCCTGTGAGCCGGGGCGATCCATGGATCTTCGTCAGCTGAAATACTTCGTGCAGATCACCGAAAGCGGCAATTTCTCCCGCGCCGCCGAAATGCTCCGCATCGCCCAGCCTTCGCTGAGCCAGCAGGTGAAGAACCTGGAGGACGAGTTGGGCGTCGAGCTGCTGCTGCGTCATGCGCGCGGCGTGACGCCGACCGAGATGGGCCAGCAGCTCTACGACCATGCCCGCCGCATCCTCGAAGAGGTGGAGCGGGTGAAGGACGTGGTGCGCTCGCAATCGGTCAACCCGTCCGGCCGCGTCGCCGTCGGCCTGCCGACCTCGGCCTGCCGTGGCCTCTCCATCCCGCTGATCACCGCCATGGCGGAGCGCCAGCCCAACATCACCCTGCGCGTGGTGGAGGCGATGACCGGCTATCTCGACGAGTTCCTGCAGGTGGGCCGGCTCGATGTCGCGCTGCTTTATGACCGGCGGGCCTTCGAGACCGTCGCCTGGACCGAGCTGATGGTCGAGGAGCTGATGCTGTTCGTGCCGCCGGGCCATGCGCTGGCGGCGAGCGCCGGGGTGACGCTGCGCGCCCTGTTCGAGCATCCCATCGTGCTGCCGGGCGCGCCCAATGTGCTGCGCACCGTCATCGAGCAGGTCGCCGCCCGCCACGACATCAAGCCGGTGGCGATGGACTGCGACAGCCTGCCGGCCATCGCTCAGCTGGTGCAGCAGGGCCGGGCGCTGGCCGTCATGCCGCATTTCGCCTTTGTCGAGGAGATGCGGCGCGGCGAGATGGTGGCCGTGCCCATTCTTGACCCGACGCCGTCCTGGCGCCTGTCGGTGGTGGTGTCGCCGCGCACCATGAACCCGCGCGGCAGCGACGCGGTAGCGAAAGTGATGGCGGATGTGATCGCCGGCCTGGTCGAGGCCGGCGTCTGGCGGGCGCGGCTGCGCGGCGACAAGGTTCGGGGCGAGGGCGCGCGCGCCGCCACGCGCTGACGCCGGCGCGGCGACCGCTCAGCCGAGGCCGGGCCCGCAACTCGTCGCCACCAGCACCGGCGCCAGGCTGAACAGGGTGGCGACCAGCCCGATCCACAGGCCGAGCCGGGGGAGGTCCGCCTCCGGCCCGAGCGCGGTCTTCACCCGCGCCAGCAGGCCGAGGCAGATCAGCGCCCCGGCGAGGGCAGGGAGGGCGATGGCGAGACGGTGCAGGCTGACCGGCCCGACCGCGACCGCCGGCCAGCCGAACTCGCACCCCATGCCGTGCAGCCCATAGGCGAGCGAGAACGCCACTGCCCACACGGTCGGCCCGGCGATCAGCCAGCCGAGCCAGAGCACGCCGCCCGCCGGCCTCACGACGCCGCCTCCTGCGCCCACAGCGCCGCCAGCGTCACCGCCGCAGCGGCGAGGGTGTAGCTCTGCCACAGGCCCGCATTGCGCAGCGCGCCGGCGCGGCCCGGAGCCAGTTCGCCCCGCCTTGCCTGGTCGAGCGCGAAGGCGGTGAACAGGGTGGCGATGGCGGCATGCAGGCCGACATAGGCCACCAGCGCGGCGCGCACCGCGTCCGCGGCGTGGCGCGTGGGGTCGGGCAGCTGACCGAGGCCGAGCGCGAGGAGGAGGGCGAGCGCCAGCAGATTGGCGGCGAAGGCGACCGGCAGTCCCGCCCCGGCGCGGCGCCCGGTTTCAATATGGCTGAGCGCCCGGGGCAGGCCGAGCGCCGCCATGGCGAGCAAAGCGAGCACCGCCCCGGTGGCCAACAGCACCGTTCTGTCCGCGGGCCAGAGCGGCCGGGGCGGGCCGGGCGAGACCAGCGAGATAAACGCCAGCCCGAACAGCAGCGAGGCGAAGAAGGTGCCATTGGCGAACAGCAGGCTGACGAGGCCGCTGCGCGTCAGCGTCCCACCATCGCCCGGCTGGACCGGAAGGACCAGCCCCGGCGCCACCTCGATCGGCGTGGCGTCGAGAGGCGCCATCGCGCGCCGCGCCCAGATCCAGATCAGCGTCACGACCGGGATCAGCGCCAGCGGCGCCAGCGTGTAGAGCCCCGCCAGCATCAGCAGCACGAAGGCTGAGATGGCGAGCGCCAGAAGCAGAGGCAGGCCGGTGTTGACGGGCAGGATCGCCACATGTTCCGGCCGCGCCGTGCCCACCGAGGTGACGAGGATTTCGCGCCGGCCGCGCGGGGCGCCGGGCAGCAGGCCCTCGCCCTTCGCCAGCGCCAGCATGGCGGCCTCGGCCCCGGCCTGTTGCAGCGCCGGCCCCGGCAGCGAGGCGAAATTATAGTTGGGCGGCGGCAGCGCCATCGCCCAGTCGAGCGACGGCGCCTTCCACGGGTTGCGCACGCTGCGCTTGCCGAAGCCCGCCTGCAGGATCAGGTCGATGGCGAACAGCGCGAAGCCGATGGTCATGACGAAGCCGAAGAAGGACGAGGAGAGGTTCAGCGCCGTCCATTCCGGGTTTTCGGGATAGGAGGGGATGCGGCGCGCCATCCCCATCAGCCCGGTGAGGTGCATGAGGAAGAAGGTGCCGTGGAAGCCGACGAGGATGAACCAGAACGCGGCCTCGCCCAGCCCGCGCACCCGCCGGCGCCCGCTCATCAGCGGCATCCACCAGGCGACGCCGGCCAGCATGGGGAAGACGAAGCCGCCGATCAGCACATAATGCAGATGCGCGGTGACGAAAGCGGTGTCATGCGCCTGCCAGTTGAACGGCACCACCGCCAGCATGACGCCGGTGAGCCCGCCCATGACGAAGGTGAAGAAGAAGCCGAGAATATAGAGCATCGGCAGCTTCAGTTCCGGCCGGCCGCGCCACAGCGTGGCGATCCAGGCGAAGATCTGCACGGCGGTGGGCACCGCCACCAGCATCGAGGCGGCGGAGAAGAAGGCCAGCGCCAGATGCGGGATGCCGACCGCGAACATGTGGTGCACCCACAGGCCGAAGCTGAGGAACACCATGCCGAGAATGGCGGCGACGATGGCTCCATAGCCGACGATCTGCGTGCGGCACAGCACCGGAATGACGGTGGAGAGCACGCCCGCCGCCGGCAGGAAGATGATGTAGACCTCGGGGTGGCCGAACAGCCAGAACAGATGCTGCCACAAGAGCGGGTCGCCGCCGCGTTCGGGGTCGAAGAACGGCCAGCCGAAGGCGCGCTCCATTTCCAGCAGCACCGAGCCAAGGATGAGCGGGGGGAAGCCCGCGAGCATCATCGCCGCCGTGCCCAGCATGTACCAGGCGAAAAGCGGCATCTGCGTCAGCTTCATCCCCGGCGCCCGCAGGCGCAGGATGGAGACCATCAGCTCGATCGCCGCCGACAGCGCCGAGATTTCGACGAAAGTGACGCCGAGCAGCCAGACATCGGCATTGATGCCGGGCGAATAGGTCTTGCCGGACAGCGGCGTATACATGAACCAGCCCTCGCCCGGGGCGACGCCGGCGAGCAGGGCGGCGATAAGGATCAGGCCGCCGAGCAGATAGCACCAATAGCCCAGCGCCGAGAGCCGGGGAAAGGCGAGGTCGCGCGTGCCGAGCATTTTCGGCAAGAGATACATCGCCAGCCCTTCCAGCATGGGAATGGCGAACAGAAACATCATGATGCTGCCATGCATCGTGAAGATCTGGTTGTAGAGCGCGGTGTCGAGAAAGGCGCCATTAGGGGTCGCCAGCTGCGCCCGGATCAGCATGGCCAGCAGCCCGCCAATGCCGAAGAACAGGAAGGCCGTCACCATGAAGCGCAGGCCGAGCGTGGTGTGGCTGACGGCGGTGATCTGTCCCCGCAGGCCCGGCGCGTTGCGCCAGACGCGGTCCAACTCCCGGTGCAGGCCGAGCGCGCGCTGTGGCGGATTGGCGGGGATGGAGGCGGGGTCGTGGGGCGTGAGAGGCGTGTTGGCTGGCGTATTCATGGGCGTGTTCATGGGCGCGGGCCCTCCGGCGACACGGGCGGCCATTGGGCGGGATCATGCGCGATCACCTCGAAGCGCATGGCCGCGTGTTCCAGCCCGCAGAACTCGGCGCACAGGCCCTCATAGGTGCCGGGCCGCGCGGCTTCGAGGCGCAGCCGGTTCTCGCGGCCGGGGATGGCGTCCATCTTGCCGCCGAGCTGCGGTACCCAGAAGGAATGGATCACGTCGGTCGAGGTGATGAGCACATCCACCGGCCGGCCGGCGGGGATGTGCAGCACGCCCTCGGACGTGACCGGACCTTCCGCGCCGGGATGGCTGAAGCTCCACGCCCATTGCCGCGCATGGGCGCGCACTTCCAGCGCCGGCCCGTGCGGCAGGATGCGCTCGCCCACCCAGAGCGCGGCGATGAGGATGAGGCTGAGCACGCCGAGGGAGAACCACACCCCCATGCCGAACACCCAGCGCCCTTCCGTGATGGCGCGCGGACGGCCGAAGCCGAGGGCGACGAGCACGAACACCATCAGCGCCAGCGCCATCGCCCCGGCCAGCAGCCCCCACCATAGTGAGGCGATGTCCTGCGCGATCGGCCCCGCCGGGCTCAGCGCCGAGAGCGGGCCCTTGCATCCCGCGAGGACAAGGGGAACCAGCGCGAGGGCTGCGCACTTGCCCGGAGAGACCGACCGCCACGCGAAGGAGGCCCGATGGACGCCCGCCCCGATCTGTTCGACCCGCTGGAGGAGCGGCGCGCCCTTGAGGACACGGAATCGAAGATCGCGATCTCCGGCCATCCCCTGCACGCCATGCTGGTGACCTTTCCGATCGCGCTGTCCTTCAGCACGCTGGGCGGCGATCTGCTCTATCTCTGGACCGGCAGCAGCTTCTGGTCGCATGTCTCGGCCTATGCCGTGTTCGGCGCCTTCGCCATGGGCGTGCTGGCGGGGATCACCGGCACCGCCGAACTGCTGATGGTGCGTGGCATCCGCAACCGCTCCGCCAGCTGGACGCATTTCATCCTCGCGGTGATGCTGCTCTCGCTCATCGGCATGAACTGGATCATCCGCATCGGCGACCCCGACGGCGCGGTGCTCCCCGTTGGGCTGGCGCTGTCGCTGGTCATGGCCGGAATGACCGCCCTGACCGGCTGGCATGGCGGAAAACTCGTCTTCGACTATCAAATCGGCACCAGAACATCGGGGAGCGAACGCCCCTGAGGGGTGGTCAGCGCCGCCGGCAGCGCCTCGATCAGCGGCTGCAGGTCCGGCTTGGCGAGGACGAGATAGAGCACCGCGCTCATGCAGATGAGGCTAGCGGGGAGGGCGGCGATGGCGTGCGGCATCTGGTACGAGCCGCGCCCTTCGGAGGCCTCGACATTGAGATGGCCGAGCCAGGCATGGGCCAGCACCATGCCCGCCACCGCCACCAGCTTCGCCACCAGCCAGGGCTGGGTGACGTCGGCGGCGAAGATCAGCGCCGTGCCGGCGGCGATGGCGACGATGGCGGCCGGGGTGACGATGCGCGTATAGGCGGCGTGCATCAGCAGGCGGAATTCGGTGAAGCCGGCCTGGGTACGCACTTCCTCGCGCCGGCCATAGATCTGCAACACCAGCGGCATCGCCACCAGCCCGGCGCACCACAGGCTGAGGGCGGCGATGTGCAGCGCTTTCAGCAGCGCGATCATGCCACGCTCGCCTCGCGCCAGCCGCGCCGCAGCAGCAGCGCGCCGATGAGGGCGAGGGGCAGCATGCCCGGCACCCACATGATGAGGCCGGCCAGCTGCTGGTCGGCGAGGGCGCTTACTCCATAGGCGTCGGTGGCGCCGAGATGCTGGAGATAGAGCAGGCGCGGGGAGAAGGTGAGGATGGCGCCGATCAGCCCCATCTGCCCGGCCAGCGCCAGTACGAGCCCGACGGAGGCGACGCGTTCGACCGGACGCTCCACCCGGAACACCGACGACCAGAAGGCGAATCCCGAGCCGAGGAGGCCGGCCTGCATCAGCCAATAGGCGGCATGGCTGTTCCAGGCCAGCGTATAGGCCGCCGGCAGGTGCCAGAGCCAGAGCAACAGCGACAGGCCGAGAAAGCCGCCCATGCGGGCGAAGGGCAGGCGGAGCGGGAAGGCCAGCGCCAGCGCCGGCGCGGCAACCAGCACCAGCACGAGATGATGCAGCCCGCGCGCGGAAAACAGCGCGACGGTGAGCGCGCAGAGCGGCGAGACGAAAGCGACAAACAGCGCCGCCGCCGCCAGCGCCGCCGGCCCGCGCGGCACATCCCGGCGCAGGAAGGCGAGCCCAAGCGCCACCGCGCACAGGGCGAGCGGCAGAGGGGCGAGGTTCCACGCCGTCAGCAGGCGTTCAGGCGCGGGACCGCAATAGGGAACGACCGGGTCCAGTTGCGACCTCCATGGGTTGTCGTGGCGCCGAGCCTCCCGCCACGGCGCGCGGTAGCGGGAAACGCCTTCGCCTAACGCGCCGCCGCGGCAGGGGTTCCGGCCGGGGCCCGGCGTGTTCCCTGACGGCAGATCATTCCGGCCGGACCCGGATCGGCACCGATTTCGCCGCCGGGGTCTTGCTGCCTTCGGCATGGTGCCAGAGCGGGATCAGCGCGTTGCATTCGGGGAAATAGGCGGCGCAGGTGCCGGGTGGCAGGTCGTAGTCGATGACCTGAAAGCCGCCCATGGCGCGGTGGATGCCGTCATCCACCGCCGTCACCAGCCGCGCCCGTCCGTCTTCGGTGAGCCCGAGGCGGATGCGGTCGTCGCGGTTCATCATCACCACCATCCGCGAGCCGTGAATGCCGCGCAGCCGGTCGGCATAGCCATAGACCGTGGTGTTGAACTGGTCGTTGGAGCGCAGCGTGATGAGGCGCAGCACATCGGCATCGCGGCCATCGTCGAAGCTGGCGGAAAGCGCCTTCGGCCGGGTGAAGGTCGCCTTGCCCGATTCCGTCTCCCACCGCCGCTCGCGCGCCGCCACCGGCCGGGGAAAGCCGCCGGGCGTGTCGAGCCGGGCGTTGAAGGCGCGGAAATCGTCGGGGAAGGTCGCCTCGATGGCCTCGCGCACCCGTGCATAATCCTCCACCCAGCGGTCCCACGGCACGCACGGATTGGGCGGCAGCGTCGCCTTGGCGATTTCGGCGACGATGCGCGGCTCGGAGAGCAGCGTGTCGGCGGCCGGCTCGAACTTGCCACGCGAGGCATGGATGCAGGTGGTGGAATCCTCCATCGTCACCACCTGCGGCCCGGTGGCCTGCCGGTCGATCTCCGAGCGTACCAGCGTCGGCAGCAGATAGCTGGTTTTCGCCGCGATGAGATGGGTGCGGTTCAGCTTGGTGGCGATCTGCACGGAGAGGTCGAGCTCGCGCCACTTTTCCTCCATCAGCTCGCGCTCGGGAATGGCGCGGACGAAGTTGCCGCCGAGGCCGATAAGGGCGCGGACCTTGCCGGCGATCACCGCCTCGCAGGCTTCCACCGTGTTCATCCCGTCCGCGCGCGGCGGCTCGAAACCGAACTGCGCGGCGAGCCGGTCGAGCGGCACCAGTTCCGCCTTTTCCGCGATGCCCACCGTGCGCTGGCCCTGCACATTGGAATGGCCGCGCACCGGGCAGATGCCGGCGCCGGGCCGGCCGATATGGCCGCCCATGAGCAGAAGATTGACCAGCATCTGCACGGTATCGACACCCAGCCGGTGCTGGGTGAGGCCCATGCCATAGATGGCGATCACCGCCCGGGCATTGGCGAAGGTGTGGGCGGCGGCCTCGATTTCCGCCTGCGCGAGACCGGATTCATGCTCGATCTCCGCCCATTCCGTCGCCCGCACCATGGCCTCGAAGGCGGGGAAGCCATGCGTGTGGGCGGCGATGAAGTCGGCGTCCAGCACCCGCGCGTCACCCAGCGCCTGCGCCTTGTCGTCCAGCGCCAGCAGCGTCTTGGCCATGCCGGTCATGGCGGCGATGTCGCCGCCGGCGCGCACCTGATAATATTGCGTGGCGATGGTGGTCGGCTCATTGGTCAACATCTGGCCGGGCCGCTGCGGATTGACGAATGCCTCCCAGCCTTTTTCGCGCAGCGGATTGAACACCACGACGGGCACGTCGCGTTCCCGCGCCTCCTGCAACGGGTGCAGCATGCGCGGCGAATTGGTGCCGACATTCTGGCCGAAGGAGAAGATGCAGTCCGTCTCCCGGAAGTCGTCCAGAAGGACCGTGCCCACCGGCGTGCCCAGCGTCGGCGGCAGGGCGACCGACGTGGTCTCGTGGCACATGTTGGAACTGTCGGGCAGGTTGTTGGTGCCGTAGAGCCGGGCGAGAAGCTGGTACATGTAGGAGGTTTCCAGCGAGGCGCGGCCGGAGGCGTAGAACACCGCCTCATCGGGCTGGTAGCCGCGCAGCTTGGTGCCGATATCGGCGAAGGCGTCCTCCCACGCCACTTCGACATAGCGGTCGAGGCGGGCGTCGTAGCGCAGCGGATGGGTGAGCCGGCCCTCGTTCTCCAGGTCGTAATCCGACCAGCCGAGCAGTTCGGAGACGGTGTGCCGGGCGAAGAAGTCCGGCGTGGTGCGCCGGGAGGTCACGTCCCAGAAGGTGGCCTTGGCGCCGTTCTCGCAGAATTCGGCCGCATGCGGCTGGGCGGGCTTCGCCCAGGCGCAGCTGGTGCACATATAGCCGCCGGTCTTGTTGTGGTCCTTCACCAGCGCCGCCACGGCGGAAACCGCGTGCTGCTCGGTGGAATGTTTGAGCAGGGACTTTGCCGACCCCCAGCCGCCAACGGGTTGATCATAGGTGGCGTGCCGGGCGCGCTCGGTCATCTCGGTCTCCTTGGCTGTGAGACGCTAATGGCCTGGCGACGCTTCCGTTCCGGCGATGCCCATGCGCCGGCCGGACACTTCGATGTGAGGGGCCGGCGGAAGCCGGTTCAGCCCTCGGCCGGCGCTTCCCCGGCGGCGAGGCGGGCGCGCAGCGCGGCATTCTCCGCCTCCAGCTCCGCCAGCCGGTCGCGCAGCGGGCGGACGGCCTCGGTGATCTCGGCCTCGGTGAAGCGCGGGGTGATGTGCTGCGGGCAGTTCCAGTCAAAGGCGTCGAGCCGCAGACGATAAATGCGCTCGGGGCGGGCACGGTAGCCCTGCGGGCTTACCTTCGCGGTGAGTTCCGCGTCGGCGCCGAGGGCGAGAACCTCGGCATGGGCATAGATCTTGAGCCGGGTGCGCCTGGGATAGTCGATCAGGAACAGGCAGGTGCGGCTGTTGGCGGCGACATTGCCGGTGCTGATATATTGCCTATTTCCACCGTAATCGGCGAAGGCGAGGGTGCGCTCGTCGATGACTTTGAGAAAGCCGCGCGGCCCGCCGCGATGTTGCACATAGGGCCAGCCGGTCTCGGACACGCTGGCGATGTAGAAGCTGTCGCGCTGGGCGATGAAGGCTTCCTC
Organism: Ancylobacter polymorphus; assembly: GCF_030813495.1. Lineage (GTDB taxonomy): Bacteria > Pseudomonadota > Alphaproteobacteria > Rhizobiales > Xanthobacteraceae > Ancylobacter > Ancylobacter polymorphus. The sequence goes on from NZ_JAUSUI010000004.1 coordinate 52,751, forward strand.
GCTGCGCGAGAAGCGGTCGGAGGTGCGGTCGCCGCGAAAGTCCTCCCAGAGATGGGCGACGCCCATCTCCTCCTGCGCCGCCCGCACGCTGGGGGTGATGGCGATATCGAGAAAGCCGTAGGACATGGCGAACCTCCGGGCGCTGTGCCGGCGGGCGCGCCCTTGCTCTGGCGGCAAGAGTGGGGGCGGGGGCGCGGGGACGCAAGGCTCCGATTGGTCACGGCCGGTCCGCGTGGCTGGCCGCGCGGCGCGAATGAGTTGTAAGCTGCGGCCGATTCGAGGATCCCCGATGGCAATGACCCCCACACGACGCGGCAGCGGTTCGGCCCGCGACATCGCCGAAGCCGCCTTCAAAAGCGCGACGGCCAAGCCGGCGCCCGTGACGGAGAAGCCCGCGCCGGCGCGGGCCACCCTGTCGCTGCCCAATGCCAAGGAGATGGTGTCGCTGCGTCTCGACCGGGATGTGCTGGAGCACTTCCAGCAGGACGGCCCCGGCTGGCAGGAGCGGATGAACGCCGCGCTGCGCAAGGCGGCAGGGCTCTAGGCTCCGGTCTTCAGGAGGCGTGGCGAGACACGCCGGCCTCTGGCTCAGGAAGCCGGTTTCCGGATCACCGGCGGCGCGTTGCAGGGCAGGGTGACGCAACCTGGATTGGGATTGAGCTGACGCGCGGCCGGGGTGGGCTGCGCCGCGGGCTCCCAGGTCTGCGGCGGCTTGCCGGCCTGCTTCGGCACCGGCGTCGTCGCGCCCGGATTGCGCAGGCCGGGATTGCCCGCATATTGCGCCGAGGCGACGACCGCGCTGGCCGGAAGGGCCAGGGCGACGAGAAGGACCGTAAGCGGCATGCGGTGTTTCATGGCGTTTCCTTGCACGCGCCCCGGTTCCTAATCAAGCGCATCCTGCATCGGCGTCAAGGGAAGCGTCGCTCTGTTGCGTTCCGGTCATGCGCCGCGCGGAACTGTTCTGCCTAAATGGCGTTCACTCCTCACAATTTGTGATTGGAGGGCCATCAGATGAAGCGCATTCTGCCTATTCTTGCTGCAATGGCGATCGCCGCGCCGGCCTGGGCGCAGACCCCGCCGGCGGCGCAGGACCCCAACACTCCCGCGGTGACCACCGAAAGCGCGCCCCAGCCGGCCATGCCTGCCAAGGGCGCCAACAGCTTCACCGAAGCGCAGGCGAAGGAGCGCATCGAGGCGCGCGGCTTTTCCGACGTGACCGGTCTCGCCAAGGACCAGGACGGCGTCTGGCGCGGCAAGGCGATGAAGGGCGGCGCCTCGCATGACGTGGCGCTCGACTATCAGGGCAACGTCTTTCCGAACTGATCTCACGCTGGCCCCTTAGGGAGGATCTATCATGGCGACCGTTTCCGGACTTTTCGACAATTATGACGACGCGCTCACCGCGGTGAACAAGCTGCAGGCTCTGGGCATCGACCGCGCGCAGATCAGCCTCGTGGCCAATAATTCCGACGACTGGTATGGCCGCGACAGCGCCACCACCACGTCCACCACTTCCCATGCCGATGGGCGCACCCATGAGCACCATGAGAGCCATGCCGGCGAGGGCGCGGCCACGGGGGCCGGCATCGGCGCCGTGCTCGGCGGTGCTGGCGGCCTGCTCACCGGCCTCGGCCTGATGGCGATCCCCGGCGTCGGCCCGGTGGTGGCGGCGGGCTGGCTGGTGGCGACCGGCGCCGGCGCGGTGGCCGGCGCGGCGGCGGGCGGCGCGGTCGGCGGCCTCGTCGGCGCGATGACCTCGGAAGGCGTGCCCGAGGAGAGGGCGCATATCTATGCCGAGGGCGTGCGCCGTGGCGGCACCGTCGTTTCCGCCCGCGTGCCGGACGAGCGCGAGGCGGAGGCGCAGGCCATTCTCGACGCGGAGTCGGCGGTGGATGTGACCGCGCGCGAGCGTGTGTACCGTGACGAGGGCTGGACCCGCTTCGACCCGGAGGCGCCGGCCTATACCGCCCCGGAAGTGCAGCGCGAGCGCGCCCGCTATCGCGCGTGACCGGCACACGCTGCGGCGCATGATGCGTGAATGACCAGAATGCCGGGCCCTCGGAGCCCGGCATTTCCTTTTGTCCGACGGGTCGGAGGCACCATATGCCGGCTTCTTGGGCAGGATTAATTCACAAGCAGACGATCAAGCTTCGCCTCTTCACGATACTCCCCCCGGGTGTTGCGCCCTTAACCTCTCCTGCGTGCTGGCGGAAGCCGGCGTGCGGATCAGGACAAAGGTGCGTGCATGACGGCGAATCCCTTCCATCTCGCCTGGTTTCTCCAGGGTTCCAGCGTTCAGGCCTGGGGAGAGCCGTGGACCGGCAATATCGGCCAGGACTGGATGAGCGCCGATCTCTTCGTCGATCTCGTGCGCTCGATGGAGCGCGCCTGCTTCGATTATCTGCTGATCGAGGATTCGATCTATGTCGGCGAGAACTGGCAGGCCTCGCGCGACATTTTCCTGAAAGGCGGCATCTGCGTGCCCCGGCAGGAGCCGAGCGTGGTGGCGACGCTGCTCGCCGCTTCCACCCGCAAGCTCGGCATCGTGCCGACACTCTCCACCTTCGCCTATCACCCCTATCTCACCGCCCGCATCGTCTCCTCGCTCGACCAGATTTCGGGCGGGCGCGCGGGCTGGAACATGGTGACCGGCTCGTCGGACTTCTCCGCCCAGAATTTCGGCAAGGAGAAGCTGCCCGAGCACGATGAACGCTATCTGATGGCGGAAGAATATATCGACATCGTCAAGGGGCTGTGGGGTTCATGGGAGCCGGGCGCCTTTCTCGACGACCGCGAGAACGGCGTGCTGATCGACCCCGCCAAGGTCCACACCATCGACTATGCCGGCAAATACTACGCCTCGCGCGGGCCGCTGAATTCCGGGCCATGCCCGCAGGGCCAGCCAGTCATCGCGCAGGCGGGCGGCTCCAAGAGCGGGCGCAAGATTGCCGCCACCCATGCCGACACCATCGTCGCCGCGCCGAATGGCGTCGCCGCGATGAAACAGTACCGCGACGACATCCGCGCGCAGATGGCCGGGCTCGGCCGCAACCCGGACGACTGCAAGGTGCTGTTCCTGCTCTCGCCCATCGTCGCCGAGACCGAGGAACAGGCGAAATGGGCCGCCGACCAGCGCCGCGTCTCCGCCGCGCAGAATCTCGACGCGCGCATGGCCCGTTTCGGCTGGAGCACCAATCTCGACCTCTCCGGCCTCGACCTCGACACGCCGGTGAGCCAGCTCACGCTCACGACCAACGGCCACCAGTCCAGCCTCTCGCAATTCCTCACACGCGCCGGCGACAAGCCGCTGCGCCAGGCGATGATCGACCATGTGAGCTGCGGCTATTGCGTCGATGTCGTCGGCACGCCGGACAGCGTCGCCAGCCAGATGGACGAGATCATGCAGGAAGTGGGCGGCGACGGCTTCCTCATCGCCCTGCCGGATGTCTCGCGCCGCTCGGTGGCGACGATCACCGACGGGCTCGTGCCGGTGCTGCAGCGCCGTGGCCTGACCCGCGCCGCCTACACCCATCAGCACCTGCGCGACACGCTGACCGAATTCTGACCCCCCAGCATCGAACCCCGCCCCCCACCAGGACATGACGCCGATGATCTCCCGCCTTCCGCATCATCCTCTCCGCCGGGCCGGTACTCTCGCGCTCGGCCTGTTCCTGGCGACGGCCGGCCTCTCGGCCGCCTCCGCCGAGAAGCTCAAGCTTGGCAATGAGGGCGTCTACCCGCCCTTCTCCATGGTGGATTCCTCCGGCAACCTCACCGGCATGGAGCCGGAGCTGGCGCGCGAGATGTGCAAGCGCATCGGCGCGGACTGCGAAATCGTGGTGATGGATTTCAAGGCGCTCATCCCGTCCATGCTGCAGGGCAAGTTCGACGGCATCGTCACCCAGATTTCGCCGACCCCGGAGCGGATGGAAAAGGCGCTGTTCGCCACGCCCATCGTCTATAATCCCGCGACCTTTGTGGTGAAGAAGGGCAGCAACTACACGCTGACCAAGGAAGGTGTCACCGGCAAGGGCCTGCGCATCGCGCTGCAGCGCGGCGCCTCCATGGTGCCCTACATCCACAAGCATTTCGGCAAGGATACCTTCGTCGAGGTCTATTACGACAATCCCGACCAGATGAAGCTCGATCTGCTCGCCGGCCGGCTGGACCTCGTCTTCGATTCCAAGATCAACTGGACGCTGGAACTGATCGCCAAGCCCGAGGGCAAGGATTACGAGCTGGCCGGCGGCGACCACTGGCTGGGCGACCCGTCCATCCCCGAGGCCGAGCGCGGCTATAGCTGGATCTTCCCGAAGAAGAGCGAGGCGCTCGTCAAGCGCGTCAACACCGCGCTCGCCGAGATGATCAAGGACTGCACCTACACCACCATCCGCAAGAAATACGTGCCGGTGGCGACGCTCTCGGCGGAAGCCGCCTGCGAGAAGACCAACTGACCGCGCGCCCCTTGGAGCCCGGCCGATGACCAACCTCTCCCCCGCCGACCTCGCAGGCTATCTGCGCCAGCTCGGCGAGGGAGCGCTGATCACGCTGGAGCTGTTCCTCACCAGTTTCGCGCTCGCCTTCACGCTGGGCGTAGCGATCGGTGTCGCCACGCTCTCGCGCAACAGGATCATCCGCGCGGCTTGGCGGGTCTATGCCTCCATCTTCATGGGCGTGCCGTCGCTGCTGGTGATCTTCCTCATTTTCTATGGCGGCAGCGCCATGCTGGGCGCGGTGCTGGGCGAATTCGGCTCCCGCATCGACATCTCGCCCTTCGGCGCCGGCGTGGCGGCGCTCGGCATCGTCTACGCCGCCTATATCGCCGAACTGGTGCGCGGGGCGATCGAGAACCTGCCCAGGGGCCAGTTCGAGGGCGCGCGGGCGCTTGCCATTCCCCCGCTCATCATGTGGGGGCGGGTGATCCTGCCGCAGGTGATGCGGCTCGCGCTTCCCGGCCTCGTCAATGTGTGGAGCTTCATGCTGAAGGAGACGCCGCTGGTGTCGCTGGCCGGGCTGCAGGACCTCGTCGCCGCCGCCAAGATCGCCGCCGGGGCGACCAAGGAGCCCTTCGTCTTCTTCATCGCCACCGCGCTGGTGTTCATCGCCTTCAGCGCCGCGAGCCTCTGGGTCGCGAACCGGCTGGAGGCCCGTCTCGACCGCGGCCAGCGCCGCGCGCCCCGTTCACCGAGCCGGGCCGAGGCATGAGCGCGCTGCCCATCGATGTCGCCCTCGCCTGGGAAAGCCTGCCGGCGCTGTTCGCCGGACTCAGGGTGACGGTGTTCCTCACCGTGCTGCCGCTGATGATCGGGCTCATGCTGGCCTTTCCCATCTGCTTCGCCCGCATGTCGCCCCGCCGCGTCCTGTCGCTGCCGGCGGAGATCTTCGTCGTGTTCTTTCGCGGCGCGCCGCTGCTGATCCTGCTCTATCTCGTCTATTACGGCCTCGGCCAGATCGAGGCGCTGCGCGAGGGGCCGTTCTGGGTGCTGTTCGGCTCGCCTTTCGGCTGCGCCATCGTGGCGCTGAGCCTCAACCATGCCGCCTATATGGTCGAGGTGCTGCGCGGCAGCCTGCTCGCCGTGCCGCACGGGCTGGTCGAGGCCAGCGAGGCGCTCGGTATCACAAGGCGCAACATCTTTCTCTGGGTGCGGATGCCGCTCGCCCTGCGCTATGGGCTCAAAGCCTACCAAAACGAGGTGGTGAGCTTCGTCAAGGGCACGGCCATCGTCTCCGTGGTGACGATCACCGACCTGATGGCGGTGGCCAATGCGATCTTCGAGCAGACCTATGATCCGTTCACGCCGATCCTGTGCGCGGCGACCTTCTACTGGGCCTTCGTCAATGTGCTGCGCATCGGCTTCCAGTTCTGGGGACGCTGGCTCAACCGCCACAGCGCCGAGGACGCCGTCGCCGCACCAGCCGGGAGGACGGTGACGCCATGAGCCCGCGCACGCTCCCCGCCGACCTTGCCGCCGTGCCGGCGATCCATCTCGCCGGGGTGGTGAAGCGCTACGGCACGCATCGCGCCCTGGCGGGGGTCGATCTCGATGTGCGGCGCGGCGAGAGGGTGGTGATCTGCGGCCCCTCGGGTTCGGGCAAGTCGACGCTGATCCGCTGCATCAACGCGCTGGAACGCCATGATGGCGGGCGGATCGTGGTCAATGGCGTCGAACTGACGGGCGATGAGGGCACGGTGCAGGACATCCGCCAGGAAGTCGGCATGGTGTTCCAGCACTTCAACCTGTTTCCGCACCTCACCGCGCTGGAGAACTGCATGCTGGCACCCCGGCTCAATCGCGGGCTGTCGAAGGCGCAGGCGGTAAAGCTCGCCATGGCGCATCTGGAGCGGGTGCATCTGGCCGATCAGGCGCGCAAATACCCGGCGCGGCTTTCCGGCGGCCAGCAGCAGCGCGTCGCCATCGCCCGCGCGCTGTGCATGGAGCCGCGCATCCTGCTGTTCGACGAGCCGACCTCGGCGCTCGACCCGGAAATGGTGAAGGAGGTGCTCGGCGTCATGGAGGAACTCGCCGCCAGCGGCGTCACCATGGTCTGCGTCACCCATGAAATGGGCTTCGCCCGGCGCGTGGCGGATCGCTGTGTGTTCATGGACCGGGGCGAGATCGTGGAAGAGGGCGACGCCGCCCGCTTCTTCGAGGCGCCGGAAAGCGAGCGCCTGCGCCATTTCCTGGCGCAGATCCTGCGGTGATCGAGACGTCATCCCGGACGAAGCCGAAGGCGGAGAGCCGGGACCGTTCACAACTCCATGGACGCGATCCCGGACAGGACCTGCGGTCCTTCCGGGATGACGCTTCTGAGGCGGCGCCGCCGCGCTCTCAGAACTCCCGCAGCATCTGCCGCAGCGTGGCGCCTTCGGTGTAGCTTGTGCGGGCGAGGCCCCGCCGTTGCAGGGCGGGCACCAGCCCCTCGCAGATATCGGTGATGTATTGCCGGCTGATATTGGCGGTGAAAGGCCGGGTGATGAGGAAGCCGTCGCCGCCCACTTCCGCCATCACCTCGCCCATGCGCTCGGCCACCTGGTCGGGCGTGCCGATGAGGCCGTCGAGCCCGCGCGAGAGCTGGTCGGCGCAGAGCTGGCGCAGCGTCTTGCCCGAGCCCGCCTGCTGGAAGGCGTCGAGCGAGCCCTGCTCGCCATTGGTGGTGAGGTGGGGCAGGGGAGCGTCGAGGTCGAATTTCGAGAAATCGATATCGGTGATGGCGGCGATCATCGCCAGAGCCTTCTCGCAATAATCCGGCGCCTCGATGATGCGCGCGGCCTTGGCCTTAGCTTCCTCTTCGGTCTCTCCCAGGATCGGGGCGACGACGAACAGCACCTTGATCTCGTCCGGGTCGCGCCCGCCGGCCTGCGCCCGCGCCCGCACATCGTCGCGATAGGCTTTGAGCCCGGCGACGCCCATGGAGGGGGCGATGATACTGTCGGCGGTCATCGCCGCGAATTGCCGCCCGCGCGGCGAGCCGCCGGCCTGCACGAAGGCCGGGCGCTGCTGCGGCGAGGGCACGCAGTTGAGCGGGCCGCGGCTCTTGAAATACTTGCCCTCGAAATGGATCGGCCGGACCTTGGAGGCGTCGGCATAGGTGCCGGTGGCGCGGTCGCGCACCACAGCATCGGCCTCCCAGCTGCCCCAGAGCTGCTTGACGAGCTCCACATACTCGTCCGCCATGTCGTAGCGCTCCTGGCGCGGCGGCAGCTTGTCCATGCCGAAATTCTCGGCGGCGAGGTCCTCGCCCGTGGTGACGATGTTCCAGCCGAAGCGGCCCTTGCAGATGCTGTCGAGCGTCGAGCACAGGCGCGCCAGCATGAAGGGCGGATAGGCCATGGTGGAGAAGGTCGCCACCACGCCGAGATGGGTGGTGTTCGCCCCGATCAGCGCCGCCATGGGCGAGGGGTCGGCCTTCGGGCCCATGATGTTGTGCTTGAGATAGACCGCGTTGGAGCCGCCATAGGCCTCGGAGATCATCAGCGTGTCTTCGAGCATGATGTAGTCGAAGCAGGCGCGCTCCATGGCTTTCGCCATGTCGATGTAGAACCCGCCATCCCAGGGGTCGCCACCGCCGCCGGTGAACGGCTTCGTCCATTCGTCGACCGCGAAATTGGTGAACCAGCCGAGATGGAGTGGCCGTGGCGCCATGATACCTGCCCTGTCTGCCCGTGATGGAGAGGCCAAGGCTAGGGCGGGGCTCCGTGTTCGTACCATCGCGAAAAAGCCAAGCGATGTTCGCGCTGCGGCGGCTCATCCTTGGGCAGCGGGGCAAAGGATGGCCAATCGCTGGGCAATTACCTCCATCGCGATGGTGCGCCGCACGCGGACAGATCGCGCGCGATCATGCGGCGCACAATTTGCTAGCGGAGTGGCGGGGGGAAGAGGTGTCGCTGACCGGAGAGGCCGAACCATGTCGTCTATCAGCCAGATCTACGATATCGACCTGAAGCTTCTGCGCTGCTTCTGCACCATTGTGGAGGAGCAGAGCTTCACCGCCGCGCAGGCCGCGCTGAACCTCTCCCAGTCCACCCTCAGCGAGAACCTCAAATCGCTGGAGATCCGCCTCGGCACGCGGCTGTGCCGGCGCGGGCCGAAGGGGTTCAAGCTCTTCCGCGAGGGCGAGGTGGTCTACAAGGCGGCGAAGGAACTTTTCGCCTCGGTCGAAGCCTTCAAGCAGAAGGCCGCCAACATCAACCAGAATGCCGGCTATGAGCTCTCCATCGGCATACAGGACGGCATTGTCGAAAATCCGTGCGCCCGCATCCACGACGCCATTCACCGCTTCAGCGACTATTATCCCAATATCCGCTTCCGCATGGAGGTGATGCTCGGCTTCCAGCTGGCGGGAAGGGTCGCCGACGGCATGCTGCATGTCGGCATCGGGCTGGTGAACGAGCATTATACGCAGCTGTCCTATGAGCACCTGTTCGATGAGCAGGGCTTCATGTGCTGCAGCCACCGGCATCCGCTGTTCGCGGTTCCCGAAGAGGAGCTGACGCTGGCGGAGATCGAATCCGCCGCCTATTGCAACCGCGGGCACCTCGAATACTACCACCCCGAGCGCACGCGGCGCAGCGACACCTGCGGCGATGTCGGGCTCGGCATCCAGTCGCAGCTGGCGCTCATCCTGTCCGGGCGCAATATCGGCTATGTGCTCGACCACACCGCCCAGCCGCTCATCGCCAGCGGCGCGCTCCGGGCGCTGCGGCCGGACCGGGTGCGCATCGTCAACCCGATCACCGCCATGACCGGACCCGCCGCCGCCGATTTCAAGCTCGCCCGTCAGTTCGTCGACTGCCTGGTCGATGTGCATATGGAGCTGGGCCAGAGCCGTCTTCTGCCTCGCCCGGACTATGTGACGAGTTGCGGCACGGTGGTGGACCGCGACGGTGTGTTCAGCGTGCTTTCCACGGCGCGAACCCCGGTCTTCGCCGGCGCGTGAGAGGCGGCGACATGCCGGGCTGGCCCTGAGGCCGCCCGCTTCGATGAGGCTTCGTTTCTCGTAAGGGTTGTATTTCTCTGGTGGCGCTTTGGTCCGTTCCTAGCGCGGCGACCGGAGTGAGATGCAAGATGAGCGTTGAAGTTCAATGGCTTACGGTGACGCGCGCGCCGTCAGCGGGGCGGCGTCCGGCCAAAAATCTTTGATTGCATTTATTGACGATACAACTATGAGGCGTCAATCTACCCTTCGCGGCTGGAGCGCGGAGGGCGGTGGATGGCGCGGCAGAATGTGAGCCCTGCGAACACGAACGGTCTGCTGGCCGTCCCCGCGCCAGCCGCTCCCGCGCAACCCGCCACGGCCCCTCTCATTCACCGGGATTGTCATGGCTTCGACGACACGCACCTTCCGCCACCGAACGACAAGTACAGGTACGTGCCCGTATTGCTGCCGCCGTTTGGGCACCTGGCCCCGGTGCCGGGTCTGAAGAACCTCCCCGAAAACGCCCTCAAGATCCTGGAACTGCAGGGGCAGGGACTGAAGATCCAGGTCGTCCAATGGCAGGCCCGCGCATCGCAGCAGGTGCGCCGGAGCGCCGCCTTCCCCGTCGAACTCTCCGACATCACCAGGTTCTTCGATCAGGTCCAACTCGGCATCTGAGCGGCTTTTCGCAATGTGACGTGTTCAGCAAAGGGCGAGGCCATGGCCGGCGGCAATGAGGGGGTGAAGGCGGACAACGTCATTCCCCTGTCGAAGATCGACCCGGACCGGTTCGAGGCGCTGGGGTTGACGGATCATGGCTGCGCGCAGCTCGATCTCTGGCTGGCCGCGCTGGGCGAGAGCGGTGGCGCCGTCTCCGCGCTGCAATTCGAGCTGCCGGTCTATGCCGAGGGCGGGTCGCGCACCACCGCCACGCGCGTGGTCGTCGCCTCCCGCGAAACGCGCGAGGTGTGGCGTCCGGGCGATGCCTATGCCGCGCTGAAGCCGGCACAGCTTGCCATCGACAAGGCGCTGGGGCTGCGGGCGGCGCGGCTGTCCTATTGCTCCTTTGATTTCGCCGTGCCCGCCGCCGGCACGGCCAGCGCCGACGACATCGCGCTCATCACCTCCACGGCGCGGGCCCTGCTGCCGGACTGGCCTCACCAGCTGGCGCCGTTGCGCGCCGGCATGAATTTCACCGGCGAAGCGACCCTGCTGCCCGAGGTCGACGCGGCGCTGCGCGAGCGCTTCGGGCTCGACGGCAGCGTGCGTGTCGCCGGCAGCGTCGGCAGGTTGCCGCAGGCGGGGCAGCAAGCGCAGGGCTACCGGATCGAGGCGAGCACCGCCCTCAATGTGCCACCGCTGGAACTGCTGGGCGGGCGCCTGTCGGTCGCCCTCCAGCGCGCCCGCGTGGCGGCGGAAGGGGCGGGGTCCGGGGCTGGCGGCGACGCGCCCTTCTCCTTGAGGCTGTTCGGCGCCCTTTCGCTCGACCAGCAGCGGCTGGCCGCGTCGATCGAGCTCAATCTGGCGAGCCGCGAGCTCAACCTCATCGCCGACGCACCGGAGCTGCTCAAGGCCGGGGCGCTGGTCCGCAGCCTGGCGCCGGAACTCGACGCGGCGCTGTCCGACGCGCTGGGCACGGTGGACAAGGTGGTGCCGTGGCTGCGGCGGCTGGATATGACCGCGCCGCTCGACGGCTTCGACGGTGCCAAGCTGGAGCTGTGGCTCACCTATGCCGAGCCCTTTGTCCTGTTCGACCTGATCCGCGTCACCCCCAGCCTGTTCGCCGCCGGCACCTATGGCGGCGGCGCCTTCGCCTTCGAGGCGGAGATCACCGGCATCGGCACGATCGGCAGCGGCGCGCAGGCGATGCGCTTCGAGACCAGCCTTTCCCTTCCGGAGGGTATTTTCCGCGCTGCGCTGGCGGAAGGCAGTCCGCTCGTTCTGCCGGCGGAGATCGACGCCAAGCTCGACAAGGTGGCGGGCCGGGAGAACCTGCACCTCATCGATCTCGCCCTCAGCGCCCATACGCGCGATGGAGCCTATTTCTTCTCCATCATCACACTGGGCTTTCTGGATATTCCGATCGGCGGCGGCCTCCTGTCGATCGGCGATGTCCGTTTCGAGGTCGGCAAACGGCGGGGCGAGGGCTACAGGGCGCAGCTGGAAGCGACGCTGGTCATTGGCGATGTCGAGGCGGGGGTTGCCATCGACATCGATAAGGACGTGAAGGGCACGGTGACGGTGCCGGTCCTGCCCATCGGTGCCATCGCCGCCGATCTGCTGCAAATCGAGGCGCCCGGCGAGCTGGCAGCGGTCGAGATCAGTGCGTTCGAGCTTAACCTCACGCTCAGCAAGAGCACCAGTTTCGACTTCAAGGCCGAGTCGGAAGAATTCACCATTGGTGGCCTCGCGCTGAAGCTCACCCGGCTCGATGTCCGCTATGCCGGCACCCTGACGCTGAACGGGGAAGGGCGGGTACGCTTCGACGCCAGCGATGTGAAGCTCGCGCTCGCTTACCTCGATGGAAGCTGGAACTTCACTTTCGGCGGTGACACGCGCTTCGATCTTGGCCGGGCGCTGGCGCCGCTGGCGCGGGATATCGGCTTCGAGCCGCCCTTCGCGGAGGGGAGCGTCACTGTCACCCGCGTGGCTGGCGCCCTCCGCCTCGGCGCGGAGGGGCCGCGCTTCGCCGTCAATTTCGAGTTCAAGATCAATGGCGGCGATTTCCGCCTCACCCTGGTGGCGGGGCGCGCGGCGGGCGGCAAGGCGGGCTGGGAGTACAGCCTGAAACTGGGCCCGGCGCAGATCGACTTCCGCTGCCTGCCGGTCGTCGGCGGGGCGATCGGTGCGGCGGCAGACGCCTTCGCCAAGAGTGGCGGCAGGAAGGCGGTCGGCGTCGACGCCTTGCGGGTGGGCGTGCTCTCCACCCTGGAGAAGAAAGCGCTCACCGACATGTTCGAGGGCCTGTCGCAGACGGATTTCCCGCCGCCGGAGGCGCCGACCGGCAAGCTGATGCTGACCGGCACGCTGCAGCTGCTCGACTACGAAAAGTCGATCCTCTACCCCCAGCCCAAGGACAGGACGCCGGCGAAGGACGCGAAGGACAGCAAGGGCGCGAAGGGCGGCGCGAAGGCGGAAGTGGAGATCCTGCCGCCTATTCCGGCCAAGGTCGACGCCGCGACGAAAGCCGGGGGCTCCCCCGCCGCCCCGCCGGACGACAAGCCCGCCGACGACATGCACTGGCTGCCGGTACAGCGCGATTGCGGGCCGCTCCACCTCGCCAAGCTCGGCCTCGGGCTGCGGCCGGCAGGCGGCAGCTACGAGGTCTCCACCGCCCTGGCGGGAAAGATCGGCCTCGCCGGTGTGCAGCTGGAGTTGATGGATGCCGGCATCAGTCTCCGCCTCAACGAGCTTTCCGCGCCGCGCGGCCGCTTGAAGGGCATGAGCCTCAGCTTCAGGCGGGGGGCGGTGTCGGTCGAGGGCGGCTTCCTGCAAATGTCGGAGACGGTCTATGGCGGCCAGCTCAGCGTGCAACTGCCCAAGGTCTCCATCGGGGTGGTCGGCGTCTACGGCGCCTACAAGCTTCCGGACAGTGCTGGCTCATCCACCTCGCTGTTCATCTATGGCACGGCGAGCCTCGCCGCCGGCATCAAGCTCGGCGCGATCACGCTCACCGGGCTGGCGCTCGGCTTCGGTCTCAACCGCCGGGTGATCATACCCGCCATTGGCGAGGTGGCGGCGTTCCCGCTGGTGGCGCTGGCGATGCAGGAAAATGCCGGCGGCGCCAAGCCGTCGGCCTTGGAGATGCTCAACACGTTGGAGCGGCACCTGCCCTTCACCGAGGGACAGATTTTCGCCGCGCTGGGGCTGCGCTTCACCATCGCCGAGACCATCGAGGCCTTCGCGCTGGCCATCGGCCAGTTCGGCCGGGATGTGGAATTCTCGCTGCTGGGCCTTGCCCGCTTCGAGAAATCGGTGGGCGACCAGAAGTTCTGCCGGGTCGAACTGGCGATCAAGATGACCCTGCGCCCGGAAGAGGGCGTCTTTCTGCTTCAGGCCGAGCTCACCGCCAATTCCTGGGTGCTCGACCCTTCCTGCCGGCTCACCGGCGGCTTCGCCCTGGGGGTATGGTTCGGCGGCGCGCGCAAGGGCGACTTCGTGCTCACCCTTGGCGGCTATCACCGCGATTTCACGCCACCGGCCCATTATCCCGTCGTGCCCCGCCTCGGCCTCAACTGGGCGGTGACCAACGAACTCACCCTCAAGGGCGAACTCTATTGCGCGCTCACCCCTTCGCACCTCATGGCCGGCGGGCGCTTCGAGGCGTCGTTCATCCATAGCCGCATCAAGGCCTGGTTCATCGCCGCCGTGGATTTCCTTATCCGCTGGGCGCCGCTGCAATACAGCCTGGAGGCCGGCATTTCGATCCGCGTCGAGGCCGATCTGTGGCTGTTCTCGATCAATCTCAGCCTCGATGTCCATCTCAGCCTGTGGGGGCCGCCCTTCGGCGGAAAGGTGAGGGTGCGCCTGTCGGTGCTGTCCTTCGAGATCGCCTTCGGCGGCGGCCGCGCCACGGCGGAGATCCGTGGCTGGGCGCAGTTCGGCGCGCTGTTCCTCGACAAGGCCAGCCCGCATTGGGACGCCCTCCCCACGCCCGGCCGGTCGGTGGAGGCACCTGCCATTTGCGGCGTCGCTCTGGCCGGCGGGCGGCTGTCGCAGCCCGATGACCGGCCGCCGGGCGGCCCGTGGATGGTGCGCGGGGATGAACTTGTCCTCTCCGTCACCTCGGTGCTGCCGGCGACCGCCATCGTGGTCGGCACGGTCAAAGGCGCGGTGCCGCCGAAGGAGCAAAGCGGCCGCAATCTCGCATTGGCCGTGCCGCTGGCGCTGGCGACCGTCGCGGGACGGCATGGCGCCGAGAGCGCGACCTTCGGCATCGTGCCGCTGGCGGTGACGCGGGCCGAGAGCGCATTGACCATCGCCATCGTCCGCGATCTTGCCGGCGACGGCACGGCGGGGGTGGACCTCGCCGGCTGGCAGGCCGAGCCGGAGCGCCAGGGCATGCCGGCCGCGCTGTGGGACCGGCAACCGCCCGGCGACGCGCCGGCCGCCCGCATGACCGGCGCCTATCTCACCGGGCTTGCCCGCTTCGCCCCCCCCGAGGGGCGACGCCAGGGCGAGGGCACCCGGGTTGAGATCGCCCGCTATCGCGAGAGCGACCGCATCTTCCGCGAAGCCGCAGCCTCCGAGCCCGCTATCCGTGCAGCCGCCGGTGGGGGAGAGGCGAATGTCCCCGTCCGCGATCCGGCGCCGGAAAGGGGCCCGCGCCATTTCCGCGCCCCGCCGATGCACCGCAGCTGGCAGCAAGGAGCCTGACCATGCCACATCCCGGCTCCCCCTCGGAAGCGCTCAGCCTCGGCCTTTACGACGCCTATCTGCCGGCGCTCACCGCCGGCAGCCACCGTGTGCTGGTCCAGCAGTCCATTGTCTATGAGGAGACAGGCGGTGCGCAGAAGGCGCATCACTACTACCGCGACGAGGCGTTCGTGGTGCGCGGCCCGCGCTTCTTCCTTGATGAGAACGACATTCATGCCCGCTACCCCGCGGTGGGCGCGATGGGAGATTTCGGCCGGCACGTCGCCAATATCGTGCTGCGCAAGCGCGCCTTGCCGTGGGAACGTGAACTGACCCTGGCGGGGGCACCCCGGGCGCCATGGATGGCGCTGCTGCTGCTCACCGAGGCGGAGTTCCAGGCGCAGGGCGGGGACGCGGCGGTGCAGACCATCGCGCCGGATGCGCTCTTCGTCCCCGGCCGGCGCACCTCGGATGGAAAGGTGCTGTTTCCCCGGCTGGCCGCCGAGCCGAGCCCCGACGCCGGCCAGCAACGTGTCAGCGTCCTCGATCTGGAGCGCGGGCTTGCGAGCGCCCTGTGTCCCTCGCCGGCCGATCTGCCGCTGCTCGCCCATGTGCGCCAGGTCGCGATGGACGACAAGCCGCGCGCGGCCATGCACGGGGCGGGGGAGTTCCCCGTGGTCTGTGCCCGCCGGGTGCCGGCGCCGGGCGCCAACCTCGCCCTGCTCGTGTCGCTCGAAGGCTGGGAGGAACTGATCGAGGGGCGGCTGCCGGCAGGGCCGGAGCGGCTGCGTCTCGTCGTTCTCGCGCGCTGGCGCTTCATCCACGATCCCGGCTTCGCCCACAGCTTTCCCGGCCTTGCGGGCCGTCTGGACATCGACCTGCTGCGGACAAAGACGCCGCCCGGCACGCCGCCGGCGGTCGCCGTGCCGCACGCGGCCGGCTACACGCAGATGTCGTACCGGCGGGACGCGGGCGACGCTCTCCCTTCCTGGTATCGCGGCCCGTTCGCGCCCGCGCCCGTGGCGCTGCTCCCGGTCGATTGTTTCGACCATGCCGATGCCGCGCTGATCCTCTCGCCCGAAGATGGCGCGCTGACCACGTCCTATGCCGCCGCCTGGCAGCTCGGCCGGCTGATGGCGCTCGCCTCGCCGAGCTTCCTCGCCGCCACGCGGGCCTTCATCACCGACAATGCCGGCCCGCGCGAAGTGGCTTTCCGGCTCGACACCTTCATGCGCCTGCATCTCGGGGCGATCCGGCGCGAATGGGCGGCACCGGGTGCGGCGGTGTCGACACCGGCCGACGAGGCGAAGGCCGCGCCACCGGACAGTTTCCACGCCGTGCTGAAGATGGTCGTTTGGCTGCGGGGCCTGCTGCGGCTCGAAGGCGTGCCCTTCCCCTATCTGGTGGGAGGGGAGGCGCTGCTGCCGGTGGCCAGCCTGCGCTTTTTCCATGTCGACTCCAATTGGCTGCTGGCGCTCGCCAATGGTGCGCTCAGTCTCAGCGGCACCGCCACCGGGGCGGCGGCCCGCGACGGGCTGCCCCTGCGCCGCCTGATCGCGCGGCTGGTCGAGCGTTGCGAGGCCGGCCCCATGGCGGAACTCGATCCGAAAGGCGACGCGCTCGACCGGCCCCGCACCGGCTTCCTGCTGCGCTCGACGCTGGTGTCGGACTGGCCGGGACTGGAGACGGTCGTCGACACCGCGGCGGAGCAGGGCGCGCGGCTGCTGCGGCTGGAGCGCCTGGCGCCGGACGTGCTGCTGGGGGTTGCCGAGGGTCAGCTGGTCCGCCTGACGCTGAAGGAGCCGCCGGAGGGACTGGCCTTCCGGCTGGCGAAGCACCCCGATGTGCCGGAGCCGGACGCGCGCGGCCTGTTCAGCCCGCTGGCGCGGCTTCAGGCGGAAAGCGCGCTTGGGGGCGCCCGGCGTCCGCCCGCCGCGCCCGTCGATCCACTCTCCGCCGCCGCTTTCGCCGCCGGCGCGCTCAGCAGTGGCAGCATTCAGAGCTTCGTTTGGGAGATTGCGCGGTGAGCCCTGTCGAAACCGCCGCCGCTGCGGCCACTGCCATTTTGGTGCCGATCCAGCTCGAAGCGCTGGTGATCGAGGGCGCGGCAGCGCCCGAGGGCGACCTGCTGCTGGCGCGGCACACGGCCGAGCGCGGCGCCTCGCTGCGCTGGAAGGCCAACCGGGTCAATTACGTGTCGGGCCTGCGCACCCTTGTCGATCCCAAGCTCACGCCGTTTCTGGGCGCGGTGCCGGCGGCGGGGGACCGGCTGGCGCTGCGCGACAGCGAACGCCCCACCACGACCGATCGCGGCGTCTATCTGCGCTGGATCGTTCCCGCCGGCCTGCGCAAGTCGCTGGCGCAGAACAGCCTCAGCTTTCCCGCGCTGCCGGACCAATGGGTGATCCTGCGCCTGCTGCGCCGCGCCACCTCCCGCGCCGAGGTCGAGCTGAAGGCCTGGGTGATCGACGGCTCGGCCTATCCCGGCGATGCCGGCTCGGCCAGCCTGCCGGTAGCGACGCCGCGCAAGGGGGGCGCGGCCGGGCCCGAAGTCACGGCGCAGCCGGTCGGCGTCGCGCGCACGCTGGACGAATACGACCCCGCCCGGCAGGCGCAGATGGCCCACACCACGCTGACCGCGCTCGGCACGGCCTGGACCGGCTCGCCGACCTTCTCCACCTCGTTGGCGGAGAACCGCAATGTCCTGTCCTGGCACGACGGGTTGGAGGATTTGCGCGATGCGCAAGACAAGCTGCCGCTCGCCTCTGTCAGCTATGCCGTCGTCGGCTGGTATCTCACCCCCGGCGCCGACCCTCTCGCGGCCCTGCCGCTGACGCTGAAGAGTGAGGCGGGCGCCCCGGCCGATCTCGATGCCGTGCTCAAGCATCTCGGCTGGGCGGCGCCGCTGGGTGCGCAGGGGCGGCTTGGGCCGTGCCTGTTCCACGGCGCGCTCGCCCATATCAATTTCTGGGACGCGGAGCGCTATCGCGGGCCGCTGCTCGGCTACCCCCAATCGCCCCCCGCCCATGGCGGCCTGATGCCGCCGGAGGCGCGGATGGAGGTCGGGCTCGGCACCTCGGCGCAGGCGGCGCTGGCCGCTCTGGTATCCGACCAGTTCTGGGACGACGAGGTCGAGGCGAAGGACCGTCCCAAATGGGCTGTGCTGGAAGGGCATCTGCTCGGCGCCGCCGATCCCGCCGGCCTCGATGCCGCCACCCGGCGCAAGCTCGACCATCCGCTGGGGTTCACATCGCTGGAAGCCGGCCAGCGCCATGTCCTCGTGCAGGAGAAGGAGGCGGCGGAGAAGGCCCCGGGCCCGACGCCGGCGCAGCGCGAGGAATTGGCGCGGCTCAATGAGCGCCAGTCGGCTCTCAACGGTGTGGTGCGGGGGCTGATCGCGCGGGGCAATGCGTTGCGCATCGCCTGGCGGGAGCGTGTCGTCGCCGTGCGCACCGGCACGCTGCGGCCGGATGCGACCCCCGACCCGCTGGCCGGGCTGAAGGCTGAGCTGGACGCGTTCGTCGAAGACGTGGGGAGGGCGAGCGCCACCTCCCTCGTGCTCCTGACCGCGTTCATTCAGTTCGGTGCCAATCTGCCGCCAGGCTGGCGGCTTGAGGCGGAGCCGGAGCCGTCCTTCTGGGTGGCGGCGGACCCGGTGGTGATGCTGGCGGGCGTGCCGGGCGCCAGCCGGCCGGCGCTGCCGGAACCGCTGCCCTGCCGCACGCTGGCGGGCGTGGTGGCCCGCGCGCCGGTCGCGCCGGAGCGCGCGGCGTTTCCCGAGGCCGCGCTTGCCGCGCTCGCGGAACGGCTTCACGCCAAGGGCCTGCCGCAGGCCGGCGCGCTCGCCGCGCTGCTGCGCGAGGCGGCGCTGATGGAACAGGCGGTGGCCTCCGCCGCTTTTGCCGAAACCGCGCCTTTCGTCGGGCAGATCGAGTGGACACGCTGGAAGGACGCGCTGCAGGCACGCTTCCGTTCCGGGACGCCGGGACAGTCGCTGGTGCTCGCCGGCGGCGATGGGCGCGAGGTGCTGCCCGAGACGCTTGTCTCTGTCTGGGGCCAGCAGCCCTGGTCGCCGCTCTACATCGACTGGAGCGTCAATTGGCACACCAGCCCCGGCGGGTTGGACGACTGGCGTTTCGCCACCGGCCAGCACCCGCTCCACTATGATTACCGCCAGCCCGTCGGGGTGCCGGCGACCGGGCGCGCGAACCCGACCGGGGTGAAGGGGCGCAGCCTGATGGCGCCGATGGACGGGCGCTTCATGGCGGACGCGCTCACTGCCGCCATTGCGGAGTCGCGGTTGAACAATGGCGATTTCGCCGCGCTCACCCGCACGCCGCTCGTCGGGCAGGAACTCTCCGGGCTGGGGGCGAGCGTGCGGCGGCTCAACGCCCAGGCGCTGATGCCCCGGCCCGATGCCGCATTGCCCTGGCTTAGTACGGCGACCGACCAATTGCTCGCGCAGGGAACGGACGCACTGGCGCGGCTCGCCGCCGGGCTGCGCATCGCCATGCCGGCGCCTCTTCCTCCGCTGCCCTCGGCCCCCGAGGTGCCGGCGCTGGAGGCCGGCTGGTTCCGCCTCGAACATCTCTGGGTGATCGACGATTTCGGCCAATGGGCGGAGCCGATCGCCCGGCCGGAGACGCGTGTACAGCCGCATCCGCGCTCGCGCCTGCGGCTCGGCCCGGCGGTGGACGACACGCAATGCGGGCCGTTTGCCCGTCCGCCCCGGCTGACCGAGGGCGCCCGGCTGGACATCGCCTTCTCCGGCGGCGCGGACCCGATCCGGGGCTGGATCTACCTCAACCGCCTCGATCAGGCGCTGGTGGTCTGCGCGGGCGATGGCAAGCTGCTGGGCGAACTGGCGCTGGAGGGCGCCGTGGGGGGTGGCGCGGCTGTCTGGCGCAGTCTCGCCGAGGCCGGGCCGGTAGGGCTCGCCGCGATCGGCGATCCGGTCCTGGCCCACTTCGCGACATGGCTGGCGGACCCGCTGGAGGGCGCCGACCGGCTGGTGCGCATGCTGGCAGCCATTGACGAGGCGTTGCCCACCATCCGCGCCCGCGAGGCGGCGCCGGAGCAGATGCTGATCGGCCGGCCGCTGGCGGTCGTGGCCGTCGAGGCGCGATTCCAGTCCTTCCGCGGCGAGCCGCCCCCGGGCGCCGCCGCGCTGCGTCTGCCGCTGCGGCTCGGCAATCGGCGGGATGAGCAGGATGGACTTGTCGGCCATGGCGAGGGGCGGCGCTTTTCCGTCTTCGCCGCCCTCGACACCCCAACCGCACCGCCGGCCGGCTTCGCGACGGCGAGCCAGTTCGTTCTGGTCATGGATCCGTTGGCCTCGGTGGAAATCGCCAGCGGCGTGCTGCCCGCCCGCGCGGCCAGCCTGCCGATCGACACGGTTCGGGCCGCGCTGACACGGCTGGAGATCGGCTTCAGTGCCGGGCCGGTGCTGTTTCATGGCGCGCTGCCGCTGCTGCCGCCGCCGGCCAGCACGGGCGGGCGGTGGGAATGGCATGGGAGCGATGGGGCGTCCGTGCCGATCGCTGCGCTCGGCATTGAACCGCGTTTTGAGGGCGCGCCGCCGTCCGTCGGGGAGGGGCGCCTGATCCTGCGCCGCACGGAACCCGCAGCGAAAGCGTCGCCCCTCGTAGCAGAAGGTTGAATGGCATGAATTCTCGCTCGCGGCTTCACGCCTGGCTCGCCATCGCCCCCCTCGCCGCACTTCCGCTGCTCGCCGATGTGCCGGCTGCCGCTCAGACGCCACCGGCGGCCGCGCTGGTCGAGGCGCGCGTGGTGCCCGGCACACCGCCGACGCTGCAACTTCTGGTGCCGCCGGCGCCCGCGGCGGAGGGCGCGCCCCGCTCGCGTGTCGTGCAGGTGGTCGTCGATCGGCAGGTCCTCGCCGATGCCCTTGTCCGGGACCAGACGGACGAGCTCTGGCAGGATATCGGCAAGGTCAACGGCGTGTTGCGCGATGCCGGAGGCGACCCGCTCTGGTATGTCATGCGCAGCGACGCCGCCGATCCGGCGAAGGTCCGCATCGGTATCGCCAATTTCAACCTGAATGAGGGCGGCGACGCTCCGCTCATTCCCGGCAACAAGGCGCTGCGTATCCTTCTGCCGCTACGCGCCGGCGATCTCGCATTGCCCAACCGCGAGGGTCGCCCATTCCTGCCGTTGGAGGTGAGCGTCGGTATCAGCATCGACCAGCTGTCGAGGACTGATAGGGTGGACGCATGGCTGGAGAAGCCGGCCGATGTCGACCAGGAAGCCAAGGTCCGGTTCGGCACCGATGTCTCTGCATCGCTGACGGGGACGCTGGCGATCGGCGCGCCCGTGACACTGAGCTGGAAGATCGCCGACTGCGTGCAGGCGACGTTGAGCGGACCCGTCGACTATCGCCAGCCCGTGCTCGCCATCACTCCCGAAAACGGCGTGTGCGCGGGATCGAAGAAGGTGCTGGCGCTGGGGCCGGCCACCTATCAGCTGACCGCCGAAATCTCCGGCGAGCAGGGAAGCCGCGTCAGCGTGGTCGTCACCCGCACGGTCACGCTGGATGTGCGCCGGTTCGACCAGTTCGCCAATCTGACGCTGACGCCCTCTTCCGTCCTGCCGGGCGGCAAGGTACGGGCGCGCTGGTACATCCGCGAACTCCCGGCCGACGACCGCCGCGAAGCGATGCTGTCCTGGACCGATGCCAATGGCAACCGCCGCCTGCAGCGTCTGCGCGCCTCGGCCAGCCAGACCACTTCCGGCGAGATGAGCTTCGCGGTGCCGCAGAGCGCGAGCGCGACCGATACCTCGGTACGGCTGCACTATGGCGAGGAGACCATTGCGCGCTCCTTCGACATTGAACGCTGGCAGCCCGCTGGCACTTCCACCCTCGCCACTGGGGCCCTGCGCGGCCTCGCCTTCGCCGGCGGAAGGCTGGTCCTGTGCAGCGAACAGGGCCTTTTCCTCGCCGATGTCGGGGCCGGCGGCGGCATCGGGCCGGATGGCAGCGGCAAGACCAACGACCCGTTTCCGCCCTTTGCCCGCGTGCCGCTGCGCATTGGCGGGCAGCCGGATGCCGCGGGGCCGGTCGCCAACCGGCAGCCGCTGCAGGAGGCGCCATGCCTCGCCGTGCGTGCCATCGATGCCGAGCGCGTGGCGGTGCTGGCCCAGATCGACACGCCTGTGCCGACCCGCCCGGCCTATGCCGAGCTGACTTTGCTCTCGCCGCGCGATCAGGTCGCCTCCTATCCCGTGACGCTGACCGACGACCCGATCAACACCACGGCCGCCCAGCGCCGGGACTACCAATTGGGCATGTTGCGCGGCCGGCTGTTCGTGCAGGTGCAAATCGGCCCCATCGACCGCAAGGGAGGCCTCAATGCTCGCTCCTCGGTCAAGACCTTCTCGATCGCTGAAAGCGACATGCCCACCGGCAAGGCCGGCTGGCGAAACGAGCCGGCGCTCAGCAGCGTCGAACTCAGCCAGAACTATGGCTGGCACCTGGTGGACGGGTTTGGGACCGACAACGAGTTCCTCTTTCTGATCAACGAGGTGACCGGGGCAACGCTGCGCTTCGAGGCAAGCCCCGACAGCGCCAAGAGGCTGGCGCAGGCCCGGTCCAGCGGCTCCCCGGCCCGGCTGACGGCCGCCCGTGAGGCGGTGGAGATCGAGTATCCCACGCCGGCGAAAGAGATGGGGAGGGAATGGGCCGCCGCGCTGTCGGCCGGTCCGGTGACCAATGTCGGCGGCGTCATCGTCGGACTGGGGGCGGGTCTCGCCTACAACCCGCAGACCAATGAGTGGCAGCAGGGCTCCTTCGGGCTGACGGGCAGCGCTGGCGCCGTTGCGGCCTATCGCGGCGACGGCGAGCCCCGCCTTTGGCTGATGAAGGCGAATGGCGAGCGCCTCAGCCTGACGGTCGAGAGCCCGCGCCTGTTCGCCGCCGACTATTTCGAGAACACGCGCGCCGCCAGCCTTCCCTATCTCGTGCTGGGCGCCAAGGTGACGACCCGTACCCGCGAGGCGCGGAACTGGAGAACGGAAAAGCGCACCGAGCTGGAGAAGAAGGATGAGCGCTCGGAGATGGTGACCTGCACGGTCAAGGGCGTCATCAGCACCGTCCCAATGGTGGTTAGCGAATTCACCCTGTTCTACCCCGATCGCCCCTTCGAGTTCGTCGGCAGAGGTGCCGACCGCAAGACCGACGTGTCCAAGGCGCATCTGGGCGCGGGCAACTGGGACGCCACCACCAGTCTCGACCCCTGCGAATCCGTTCGGATCGAGCCGATTCCCGTGCCGAGCCCTTGAGCCCCGCAGCACGATTGCCGCAGGGCGCCAATCCCCAGCAAGGAACAGCAAGATGAGCGATACCGTAACCCCGCCATGGACCCTGACACGGGTCCGGCAGATCGACAGCGACACGGGCAGCCTCAGCCTGACACTGGACGGGGAAAGCACGCCGAAGGTGGAGGTGACGGCCGACGGTCGGACGACCTTCAACACCTCGCTGGCGGTCGCCGGTCCCCTGTTCATGGAGGGGCCGGCAATGGCCCATTCCGGCCTCTCCGTCACCGGCGACATGAAGGCGAGCGGCAACCTTGAGGCGGAGGAGGGGCTGGTCGGCCTGGGGGCGGTGCCGGTCGGGGCCATCCTCATGTGGTCGGGTGATCCGTCGAAGCTGCCGGCGGGCTGGCATCTGTGCAACGGCGTCGGCTGGTTCGCCAATGGCGACCCGGTCCCCGACCTGCGCGGCAGGTTCATCGTCGGCCACGATCCTCGCTACGCCGATTATGCGCAGGTTCGCACCAGCGGCGGTTCCGCCACGCGCGTGCTCAAGGTGGAGAACCTGCCCAAGGAAGAAATGATGAACCTGAAACAGTTCATCGCCGCCCGGCCGATCATCGATGGCGACACCTATGGGTTGTCGCGCAGTGTCGGCCGGGACGTGGAGGTCGGCTCCAAGGGACTGAGCGAACCGATCGACATCCGTCCGCCCTGGTACGCACTCGCCTACATCATCTATGGCGGGCGCGGCGGCACCATCAATGTGGGTAGGGAGCTGCGTGCCGAGCAGTTCCTGGTGAAGGGGCAGGGTATCGCGTCACCGTCCCGGCGCTACGTCCTGATGATGATGGAGGATGACAAGCTAAAGCTGCTCGACATGACGGACAAGGACCAGCCCAAGTCGCTGTGGGTGGCCGAACAGGGCAACCGGCAGGCCACCGGCGTCGAGGCGCACATGCAGTCCGACGGGAATTTCGTCATGTACACCAAGGAAAGCAAGCCGACCTTCGCCTCCAATACCTACAACAAGGGCGGCATTGTTCTCCGCGTGACGGATGAGGGGACAGTCCGGATCGACGACGCGCAAGGCAAACCCGTCTGGTCGAAACCCTGATGCATCGCCGCTGAACTTCAGGCGTGAAAGGACACGGCCATGATCGACCGGACCGTGAGGCCGAAATGGAGGCTGACCCGCGTCGCCCAGGAGGACGACGACCTCAAGCTCACCTGCGTCGGCCAGACTGAACCGGCGCTGGAAATCACCACCGACGGCAAGACCACGCTCAACACGTCGCTGACCGTGAAGGGGCCGCTCACCCTGTCGCAGCCGATCTCCGGGGACGGGGGCACGGTGAAGGTGGCGGGCGGGCTTACCGTCACCGGGCCGGTCGAGGTGCCGGGCGGCATCACCGGGCCGGGGGCGGTGCCGCGCGGCGTGATCCTGATGTGGGGGGGGGGGGGCGACCCGGGGCGGCCGCCGGAAGGCTTGGCACTCTGCGATGGCCGCAACGGCACGCCCGACAGGCGGGCCAGATTCCCCGTCGGAGCCGACAGCGGCGCCTTCCCGGCGAACCAGGCGGGCGGCACGGTGGAACATATCCACCGCATCGACCACGTTTACCACCTTGGCGCGGTAAGAAATGCCGACGGCAAGGAGTTCGGCGTCGTCTCACCGCACGCGTTGCAGCGTCTGACCTGCGACACCCAGCACGCCGTGCACTTCCCGCCCTATCTGGCGCTGCATTTCATCATGAAGCTCTAGATCGGTAAAACGTTCCCTATCAATCATTTAGAGGCTGATTCACCGATCGGGTCGATTCAACTTGATCGGATCAGGCTCTAGGGAACTGTGCGACGTCTCCCACGCATGTCTGACATTCCCGACCCCACCGTGATATGCCATTCCGTTACCGGCGCACCCGTTATGCGCCTGAGGCGGGCCATAGATGCGAGGCGGTGGGGCAGGCATGGGCGGAGCGTCACGACAATCCGCAGTTGAGGACGGGGCCGCCTTCGACCTGCTTCGCCGCGCCTGTGCCGCGGCGGCTCCAAACGGCGTGTCGGCCTCCCTTACCGCCGCCCCCGACCGGATGGTGAACTGGGAGCTATTCCTGCGTCTGGTGGAGCGGCACCGTGTGCCGGGCCTGGTCCATGCCGGGCTCGGGCGCCTTCCCGACATCCTCCCCGACGAGATTCGGCAAGCGATCGCCCGACAGGCTCAGGCGCTGGCGCGGCGCAATCTTACCCTCGTCGCCGCCACCGTCCGACTCCAGACGCTGTTCGACGCCGCCGGCATCGAAGCCATCTTCTTCAAGGGCGCGTTGCTCGGGCAGCGGGCCTACGGCTCGGTCGCGGTCAAGCACGCCAAGGACATCGACTTTCTGGTGCCGCCGGAGGACCTCGCGGCGACCTTCGCCCTGCTCGCCGGGGAAGGCTACCAGCCGGTCCTCCCCGCGGCGCCATTGACGGCGGCCAAGATCGACGCGCTACGGGACTTCCAGATCGAGGCGGTGATGGCCGATCCGGCGCGCGGCGTACAATTGGAGCCGCATTGGCGGTTGACCGAGAACCGTCGGCTGCTGCCGCTCGGCCCGCTTCGGGCGGGGGCCGGCAAGCGCGAGTGCCTCGGCGGTGTGCCGGTTCGCGGCTTTCATCCCGACGATGAGTTCGCCTATCTCTGCGTCCACGGCCTGCGGAGCGGCTGGTTTCGGCTGAAATGGCTGGCCGATCTTCATGCCCTGCTGGCGGGGAAGGCAGAGGAGGAGCGGCTACGCCTCTATCGCCACGCCGAGACCCGGGGGGCGGGCCCGGCCGCCTTGCTGGCTTATGGCCTGTGCCGCGACCTGTTCGCGCTCCCGGTGCCGGCCGCGCTGGCCGGTCCGGTCGAGGCGCCGCTGCAACGGGCCATGCGTAGGCTCTGCCACGCGTCTCTCGGTGCCAGCTACCCGCACACTTCGTTGAGCCAGGTGCTGCTCCAGGCGCTGCTGCTGCCCATGCTGCATGCGGTGGCGTGTGGGCCCGCTCACGTCGGCAGCGAGATTGGGCGCTGGGCGATCGACGGCCGGGACGTGATGGAATTGCCGCTGCCGCGCTACCTGCATTTTCTCTACCCGCTGCTGCGCCTGCCGCTCTGGGTCCGCCGGCAGATCGCGGGAAGAGGCATGTTCAGCGGCATGCGGCGTGCCCCGTGAGACGGCAACCCGTCGATGCGGCGCTTCTCGTCGCCTTCATGCGCGCTCTCGCACAGTCCGCGCGCGGACGTGGGGCACTCAGCATCGCCATCATCATTGGCGGGGCGATGGTGGAAAGCATCGGGCTGATTCTTCTCATCCCGGTCCTGCAGTTGCTCACCGACCGTGAGGGGCTCGTCTCCCTCTGGTTCGCCGAGTGGCGCCGCGAAAGCCTGTTGCTGCTCCTTCTCGCGGCTTTCCTGCTGGCGATGACGGCGCGGGCCTTTCTCCTCTATGCGCGCGACCGGCTGTTATGGCGGGTGGAGAACGACTTCGTCGACGGCCAGCGCGCGCAATTGATGCAGGGGCTGGCCTCGGCGCGCTGGGCGTCGCTCGCCTCGGTGCGCCATGCGGAAATCCAGAGCGTCCTGTCGACGGAGATGATCCGTCTGGCGACGGCTGTCCGGCTGTTCGTGCAGATCGGCGTGGCCGCGCTGCTGGTGTTGGTGCAGGGCGGGCTGGCCGTCTATGTGGCGCCGGTTCTGGCCGGCACCCTGCTCGCGACAGCGGCCGCGGCGGGCTTCGCCTTTTCCGGCCTGCAGCGGGCCGGCGCCCTGGGACACGATCTGGCCCGCACCGGCCTTAACCAGATGCAGGCGATGGGAAGTCTCCTGTCGGGACTCAAGGCGGCGCTGGCGCAGAACCTTCAATACCGCTTCCTGCGCGAATTTCGCGACACGCTCAGCGAGGCACGCGACAACCGTCGGCGCTTCTCCGAACGGCAGGCGCGGCTCCGGCTGGTGTTCGGCATCGGTTCGGCCGCCTGCGCCTGCCTGGTGGTGGCAGGTGGCGCGCTGGTGCTGGAGATGCCGACGCCGGCGCTGATCCTGCTCGTGCTGATCTGCGCCCGTCTCGCCGGCCCGGTGCTGAACCTGCAGCAGGCGATGCAGCAGTTCGCCTATTACCTGCCCTCCTTCGCCGCCGTCGAGGCCCTGGAGGTGCAGATGGAGGCTCCCGCTGCGGGGGCGGTGGAAGCTCAGCGGATCCTGCCGGGGGCGGTCGAACTGCGGGCGGTGCGTCGGCTCCATGGCGAAGGGGCCGGCCTCGCCGGGGTCGATCTCGTCATTAACCCGAGCGAACGGATCGCGGTCACCGGCGCCTCGGGCGCGGGCAAGACGACGATGCTCGACGTGCTGGCCGGGCTGACGGCGCCGGACAGGGGTGCGGTTGTGGTGGGCGGCGCCACGCTTGATGTCGCTGCCCTGCCAGCCTGGCGTGACAGTGTCGCCTATGTCGTGCAGGAACCCTATCTGTTCCGCGACAGCGTGCGCGCCAATGTGACGGCCGATGCACCCTGTGACGACGCCGCGATCTGGTCGGTGCTTGAGCTTGTGGGTGTCGACACGCTGGTGCGGCGCCTGGAGGGCGGGATCGACACGCTTATCGGCGAAGGCGGTGCCGTGCTCTCCGGCGGCGAACGCCAGCGTCTGGCCCTTGCCCGCGCCATTTTGCGGCGTCCGCGCCTGCTCATGCTCGACGAGGCCACCAACGCTCTCGACCTGCCCTCGGAGAGGCGTCTGCTGCAACATCTCTTTGCCCTCGATCCGAGCCCGGCCGTGCTGATGGTGACGCACAGGCGCGAGAATCTGGACCTGTTCGACCGGGTTCTGGAGATGCGGGAGGGGCGGCTGCTGCCCTTGGGATGAGATCGTCGGTCATTCTCCGGATGTTGCGATGCAGCATTCTGACCGCTACGTTGCCGGCCCCGGTTCCAGAAGGCGCGCCCATGCCCTCCAAGATCCCGTCTCCCGCATCGGCATCCGGCTCGACCACCGCCCTGAAGCCGCGGCTCGGGGGCCGGCGGCGGTCTCAGCCGAGCGCGGCGCACGAGTCGAAGGCGGGACAGGCCCCCGTTTCGGCGCGCGGCCCGGTGCGGGTCGAACTCGCCCTGCAGGGCGGCGGCTCGCATGGCGCCTTCACCTGGGGCGTGCTCGATCGGCTGCTCGAAGAGGACTGGCTCAGTATCGAGGGTGTTTCCGGCACTTCCGCCGGGGCGATGAATGCGGCGGTATTGGCGGACGGTTTTGCTGCCGGCGGTCGGGAGGGCGCACGGGCGGCGCTCGACGCCTTCTGGCATTATGTCGCCGAGGCGGCCCGCTTCAGCCCGTTTCAGCGCGGCCCGCTCGATGTGCTGCTCGGGCGCTGGACACTCGACCATTCGCCGCTCTTCGTCACCATGGACCTGATGTCGCGGCTGTACTCGCCCTACGATCTCAACCCGACCGGCGCTAACCCGCTGCGCGCGGTGCTGGAAAAGGCGATCGACTTCGAGCGGCTGCGGGCCTCGCCGATCAAGCTGTTCATCACCGCCACCAATGTGCGTACCGGGCGCGGCCGGGTGTTCCGCAATGCCGAGATCACGCCCGAGGTGCTGCTGGCTTCCGCCTGCCTGCCCACCCTGTTCCAGGCGGTGGAAATCGACGGCGACAGCTATTGGGACGGCGGCTATTCCGGCAACCCGACCATGACGCCGCTGGTACGGGAACTCGCATCGGAGGACACCATCCTCGTTCCGATCAATCCGGTGGAACGCCCCGGCACGCCGCGCACCGCCTATGAGATCCTCAACCGGCTGAACGAAGTCTCGTTCAATTCCGTGCTGATCAAGGAGCTGCGCATGATCGCCCTGCTGCGGCAGGTGGCTGATCCCGGCAATTGCGAGGGCGCGCATTGGGCGCGGATGCGCATCCATGTCGTGCCCAATGGCGTGGTCGATCAGCTCGGCTATTCCTCCAAGCTGAATGCCGAACGCGAATTCCTCGCCATGCTCCGGGAGGAGGGGCGCAAGGCGGCCGACGCCTTCCTCAAGGCCGATGGCGCCAATATCGGCAGATGTTCCTCGGTCGATCTCGACGCGCTGCTTGACGGCGTGTGAGGCGCTGCCCGGCTTGCCATGGCCGGCGCCGGGGTGGCACCTAGGGTTGACCGGGCGCCGTGCGCCAAGGATGTCATGCAAAAGGGTGCCTTGAGGCGCCGAGGCGGAGTGACCATGCCGGCGATCGAGATTTCGGGTCTGCTCACCTTCACGATCGCCATCGTGGTGTTTTTCACCGGTTCCGGCATCAACCGGGCGATACCGCCGCTCGGCCGGTTCAACATCCCCGAGGCGGTGACCGGCGGGCTGCTGGCGGCGCTGGCGACGCTGATCGCCTACCGCGTCTTCGACACCGCCATCGTGTTCGATCTCGCCGCGCGGGACATGCTGCTGCTGTATTTCTTCACCGGCATCGGCCTCAATGCCCGGCTCGACGACCTGCTGGCCGGCGGGCGGCCCTTGCTGATCCTGCTCGCGCTCACCGTCCTCTATCTCGTCATCCAGAACCTGATCGCCCTCGGTGCCGTCAGCCTGCTCGACCTGCCGGAGGGGCTTGCCGTCTTCCTCGGCTCGGCCTCGCTGATCGGCGGGCATGGCACCACCATCGCCTGGGCACCGCTGATCGCGGAGCGCTTCGGCGTCGCCAATGCGCTGGAGGTGGGCATCGCCGTGGCGACGCTCGGCCTCGTGCTGGCGAGCCTCGCCGGCGGGCCCATCGCCCGCTATCTCATCGCCCGCCACCATCTCAGGAGCGAGCCGGGTCAGGAGGCGATCGTCGGCCTGCCAAAGCCGGTAAACGAGCGGGCCGACGACGACATCAGCCATGTCAGTCTGCTGCGCACCGTGCTGGTGCTCAACGTCGCCATCCTCATCGCCTTCGGGCTTGAGGAGGCGGTGGAGTGGACGGGGCTGAAGCTGCCCATGTTCGTGGTATGCCTGCTGGTCGGCATTGCGCTCACCAACACGGTGCCGCGCCTGTTGCCGCGCCTTGCCTGGCCCACCCGGACGCGGGCGCTGGCGCTGGTCTCCGATCTCGCGCTGAACATCTTCCTCGCCATGTCGCTGATGAGCATGCAGCTGTGGAGCATTGGCGGGCTGGGCCTCGCGCTGGTGCTGGTGCTGGCAGTGCAGACGGTGGCGGCGGTGGCCTATATCGTCTTCGTGGTGTTCCCGGCGATGGGGCGCGACTATCAGGCGGCGGTGATCTCCGCCGGCTTCACCGGCATCAGCCTCGGGGCGACGCCGACCGCCATCGCCAATATGACGGCGGTGACCAAGGCGCATGGGCCTTCGCCCCGCGCCTTCATCATCCTGCCGCTGGTCTCGGCCTTCTTCATCGACATCATCAACGCGGCGGCGATCGGCTTCCTCGCGCGCTGAAGCGGCGGCTCAGTCCGCCGCCGGGTCCTCGACCGTCTCGCTGAGCGTCTGGCCGAAGCGTTCGACCTGGCCCTGATAGGTGCGCCTCGTCTTGGGGTCGATGACGGCGATCGGCGCGCTGAGCGCGAGGCCGGCGGCGCTGCCGACCGTCTGGCCGACCCCGATGGCGCCGGCGGCGATGCGGTCGCCGAGACTGATTTCGGAATCGGTGACGGTCTGCCCGTTCACCAGCCGCTGGCCGATGAGCTGCACCACTTCCGGCGAGGAGGCGAAGCGGCCGTGATTGAGCGAATCGCCGCCGCGCATGGCGGTGAGATCGATCACCACGATGCCGGATTTCTCCAGATCGGCGTAGTATTTCTGGGTGTCGATCAGCCCCAGCCGGTCCACGCCGCCGGCGATGCGGCGCGAGACCTGCAGCGCCCGGTCGTCCTGCGACACGAACAGGGTGAAGCGCGCCTGCGGCCCGTTCAGCGCCCGCCATTGCGAGGCGAACACGTCGACATCCACATCGGGAGAGGCGAGGATGACGTTGCGGATCTTGGCCGGCAGCTTGCCGCGCCGGATCGCCATCTGCCGCAGGCTTTCCATGGCGAGCCACGCCCCCATGGAATGGGCCATGATGGTCACATCCTCGACGCGCGGATCGCTGGCGACCTGCCACACGGTCTCCTCGAAGGCGTCGCGCGAGAAGATCGTGCTTTCGCGGTCGAAGAGATAGTCGAACACCCGGGCGCGGGAGGGCCAGGTGAACAGAACCGGCGCCACCTCCGACCCCGAATCATGCACGATCTGGGCGAAGCGGTAGACGGCGTCTTCGAAGCGGTTGTTGAAGCCGTGGACGAAGATCAGCACCCGCCGGCTCGGCGGCAGGTGGCTGTCGAGCCAGCCCTTCGCCGCCTTCACATTGGGCAGCGGTTTGACTGAGAGCGTGGCGAAGTCGGTTTCCGGGTTGGGCGGCAGGCGGCGCGGCCATTGCACTTCGCCGATCTGGCGGCGGCTGTCCGGCGGGATGGAGACGGTGAAGGCATCGAGCGACACGCCCGCGCCGCGCTCGCCGGTGTAGAGGATGCCGGCGTCGGTGGAGGGTTCGCGCGTGGTGGCGACGAGCAGGTCGACCTTGGTGGTGTCGGGCGCGGCGGCCTCGACAGGGGTGAGCACGCCCACCGGCCGGTTCGAGCATCCCGCGCACAAGGCGAGGACCAACGCAACGATGACAAGACGCATTCAGCCTCCGCAGGCCCCAGCCTGTGCCGAGCGCCAGCATTAGCGCGGCACCGTGTCAAAGGCGAGTCGTGGACGCGCCGCGCCGCCGACCGCTGAGCCCCTCAGGGGGACGGTGCGGCTGCTGGTTCCGGTGTCGCGCTGGCCGCCGGAGGGGGCATGATGCGGTCGTTCATGTAAGAGAAGAACGGGTTGGACGACATGCGCACCAGCGCATCGAGGCTGACGATCAGCGCGCCGCGCTCGCCCCGCACCGCCATTGCCCCGAGCTCAAGCCCGAAATTGTCCTTCGGATCGGGATGCGACCCGTACAGCCCGTCCTCAGGCGGGAAGGGCAGGGCGACATGGGACAGCGAATAGACATCGGGCGGGTAGAACAGGCCGAGCGGCCGCACCGTCTCCTCGGTGCTGCCGGCGGGGATGGCATGCTCGATCACCTGGTCCGAACCGGCATCCTCATTGGTGATGATCACGGTGCGGAAGCTGCGCGGCAGCGGCGGCAGCAGGCGCAGCAGCGCCGAATAGGATGTCGCGCGCAGCAGGGGGCCGAGCTTGGTGTTGCGGTTGATGTCGAACAGCACCAGTTCGCTGCCATTGGCGGGCAACTGGCCGTACAGCGCATCGATGATGGCGCGGGTCGAAACCGTGAAGTCCATCACCGACTGGAAGGTGAGCGTCGGCGCCAGATCCTTCAGCCGCCCGGCCCGCGCCTCGGCGGTGATGGAGGCTTGCAGCGCCCGTGTGAGACGGTGCGACTGCACGGCGCCGTTCACCGGGAAGCTGTTGTACTTGAACGGATTGAACTCCGGCACGATGCCGAGCCACGCGGCCTTGTCGAAGGCCGGCAGCCAGGCCGGCAACGCCGCCAGCCCGGCGAAGCGGGCGAAGCGGGTAATGCCGATCATCGGCGAGATCAGCACCAGCCGGTCCGGACGGACGAGTTTGTCGTCGCCGAGCGCGTCGAGCGCGTATTTCAGCGCCAGCGCCCCGCCATTGGAAAAGCCGACGATTTCCAAAGGCTTGCCCGGCGCGCGGGCGGCGGCTTCGCGCATGGCGAGGCGCGTGGCGGCGAGCCAGTCCTCCCACTCGGCGGCGGTGAGCCCCGCCGGCACCGTGCCATGGCCGGGCAGGCGCGGGGCGATGACCAGGAAGCCATTGGCGAGATAGCGCCGGGCGACATGGCGCAGGCTGTAGGGCGAATCGGTGAGCCCGTGCAGCAGCACGACCACGCCCACCGGCGCGCCTTCGGGCGCCAGCTCATAGGAGCGGTTGAAATCGTGCGACAGGCGGGGCGGATAGACCACGCTGCCGGCGAAGTAGCGGTTGGAGGGAACCCGGTCCTCCTCCGGCAGCGTCTGCACGACTTCGCGGGTCACGTCGGCGAACAGCTTGTCCTCGCGGGCGAGGTAGGCGCGCCAGTCGGCCTTGTCGAGCTCGGCGACGCTCATCTCCTCCGGCACGAAGGTGTGCCAGGGTTCCAGCGGCGCGCCGCTCTGGGCGAACCAGACGCGCGAGCCGAGAAAGGCGACGAACAGCACCAGCACCAGCACGCCGGCCCATTTGAGGGCCCTGCGCAGAAGCTTGAGAACTGTGTTCATGGGCGGACCTCGGGTTCCTCGCGGCCGGACAGCAACCGGGCGATCCAGCGTGTGCCGTCCCCTTCTTCACAGAAGGTGAGCGCGGCGATGACCAGCGGCACGCCGATGAAGGCGCCGGACAGGCCCCACATGAACGCCCAGAAGAACACGGCGAACAGCACGAGGAAGGGCGAGATGGCGAGCGCCTTTCCGGCGACGCGCGGCTCGATATAGCTGCCGCTGAAGAACTGGATGACGTTCATGGCGAGGAACACCGCCACCGCCGTTTCCCACGCGCCGAACTGCGCCAGGGCGAAGAAGGTCGGCAGCAGCGTCGCCACGAGCGGGCCGATGAAGGGGATGTAATTGAGCGCGAAGGCGATGACACCGAAGGCCAGCGCGAGATCGAGACCCATGCCGGCGGACAGCGCCCAGACGAACAGGCCGGTGAGCAGGCTCATCACCGTGCGCACCATCATATAGGTGCGGAACTTCGCCGCCGTCGCCGCGCTGGCCCGCACGAGGCGCCGGCCGGTGTCGCCCGCTTCCGCCACCAGCTTGGTGCGGACGATGTCGACCTCCAGCAGGCCGAGCATGACGAAGATCAGCGTGACCACGCCGAAGCCCAGCATGCCGTTGAGCCGCCCGGCGAGCCCTTGAAACGTGCCGATCAGCCAGCTGGCGTTGAACGTGTCGGCCAGCATGCCGGCGGAATAGAGCCCCATTTCTTCGAGCTGCGCCGCCGTCTCGCTGTAGATCGCCTGGAAGCGCCCGGCATTGGCGATGAGCCAGCGGCCGGCCTGGCTGAAGCCCCAGATGGTGACATAGCCGAGCAGGGCCAGCGCGAGGATGGTGAGGACCAGCGTCACCATCATCGCCAGCAGCGCCGGCACGCGCTGCTGCAGCCGCTGCTGCAGCGGCCAGACAAGGGCGATGATGAACAGGGCGAACGCCACCGGCGCCACCACGGAGCGTGCGAGATAAATCGCCCCGGCCGCGAGAATGAACGCGCAGATACCGAGCGGGAGGCGGAGCGCGCCGAGCGTCATGGGAGCTTTCGTGAAAGATGGCGACAACGTGACATGCGGGATAACACGCCGCGCCGCCTTGGGAAATCCGCCAGGGCCGGGGTGACCACGCTTCGCTGACGCAAGGGCAGAGACGCCGTCGGCGCGCGCCGCGACAAGGCGGGTTAAATTGGCTGAGACGATGGTCTATCTTGCCGTCCTCGGCGGGGGCGGCGATGGGGGCGCCCCGGCCCAAACAGAACAGCCGGCCAGTTCGGGGGGATAGGATGGGGGGGCTTCTCGCCTTCAGCCGTTTCGTTGACGGGTTCAACGAGAAGTTCGGCCGCATCGCCGATTACTGCGTGCTGTTCGCCTGTCTCGTCAGCGCCGGCAACGCCACGGTGCGCTACCTCTTCAGCTATTCCACCAACGGCCTGCTGGAAGTGCAGTGGTATCTGTTCGGCGCCGTGGTGCTGCTGGGCGCCCCCTACACGCTGAAGCGCAACGAGCATGTGCGGGTCGATCTCGTCTACATGGCGGTGTCGCCGCGCGTGCGGCTGTGGATCGACACGCTGGGCTTCCTGCTGGTGCTGATCCCGGCCGGCCTCTATCTCACCTGGCTGAGCTTCCCCTTCTTCTGGCAGTCCTTCGAGGCCAGCGAAGTCTCGCAGAATGCCGGCGGGCTGATCCTGTGGCCGGCCAAGCTGCTGCTGCCGCTCGGCTTCGCGCTGCTCACCGTGCAGGGGCTCTCCGAACTCATCAAGCGCATCGCTGCGCTGTCGGGCGTGCTCGACATCTCGACCGACTACGAGAAGCCGCTCCAGTAGGAGCGGCACGACACCCCGCTGTTCCGCCCCCCTATCCGACGCGCGAGCCCCGCATGTTCTCCTATGGCGTGATGCCCCCGCTGATGTTCGCCGGCATGATCTGCTTCATGCTGGCCGGCTTTCCCGTCGCGTTCTCGCTGGTGGCGGTCGGCCTGTTCTTCGGCACGCTGGGCATACTGACCGACCATTTCACCTTCAGCTTCCTGCAGGCGCTGCCGTTCCGCTTCTACGGCATCATCTCCAACGACCTCTTGCTCGCCATCCCCTTCTTCACCTTCATGGGGGCGATCCTGGAACGCTGCGGGCTTGCGGAGGACTTGCTGGAAGGAACGGGCAAGCTGTTCGGCAAGGTGCCGGGCGGGCTGGCCTATGCGGTGATCATCGTCGGAGCCATCCTCGGCGCCATCACCGGCACGGTGGCGGCCTCGGTCATCGCCATGGGCGTGATCTCGCTGCCGGTCATGATCCGCTACGGCTATAATGAGCGCCTCGCCACCGGCGTCATCGCGGCCTCGGGCACCATCACCCAGCTGATCCCGCCCTCGCTGGTGCTGATCGTGCTCGCCGAGCAGCTCGGCCGTCCGGTGGGCGAGATGTATCTCGGCGCCATCGGCCCCTCGCTGCTGCAGGTGCTGATCTTCCTCGCCTATGTGTTCGTGCTGTCGCTGTTCAAGCCGCAGCACATGCCGCCGCTGCCGCCGGAAGCGCGCGGAGAAGGCGGCTGGCCGCTGGTCCGGCAGGTGCTGTGGGGCATGGTGCCTTCCATCGTGCTGATCCTGCTGGTGCTCGGCACGCTGGCGCTGGGCCTGGCTACGCCGACGGAAGCGGGCGCCATGGGGGCGATCGGCGCGATTGCGCTGGCGGCGCTGCACGGGCGGCTCACCTGGACCCTGCTGCGCCAGGCCATGGCCTCGACCGCGCGGCTGACTTCCATGGTGGTGTTCATCCTCATCGGCGCCACCGTGTTCAGCCTGGTCTTTCAGGGCATGGACGGTGCGCTGTGGATCGAGCACCTGCTGGCCCAGCTGCCGGGCGGGAAGGTCGGATTCCTGATCTTCGTCAATGTGTTCATCTTTTTCATCGCCTTCTTCCTCGACTTCTTCGAGATCGCCTTCATCATCGTGCCGCTGCTCGTGCCGGTGGCGATGAAGCTCGACATCAATCTCGTCTGGTTCGGCGTGCTGCTGTGCGTGAACATGCAGACGGCATTCATGCACCCGCCCTTCGGCTTCGCGCTGTTCTATCTGCGCGGCATCGCGCCGAAGTCGATCCGCACCTCGCAAATCTATTGGGGCGCGATCCCCTGGCTGCTGATGCAGCTCATTCTCGTGGTCGTGGTCATCCTGTGGCCGGACGCGGTGACCTACTGGATCAGCGCGCCCTCCACCGTGGACCCTTCGACCATCGAGCTGAACATTCCGCAGTTCGACGCGCCGCCGCTCGACCTGGCGCCGCCGCAGTTCTGACCTCAGGCGGGAAGTGCGCGCGGTCCCTTCCCACGCACCGCCGCGATGCCGGCGAGCACAAAGAGCAGCAGGACGACGCCCTGTGCGATGGCGAAGGGCGGCTCCGACTGGGTGGGCGCCAGCGTCTGCAACGCCGGAACCTTGGCGAAGGCCTGGGCAATGGCGACGAAGACCAGGAACCACTGGCTGGCGACGATGCCGATGGCATAGACCACCCGCCATCGTCCCGCCTGGTGGAAATGGGTGCGCGCCGGCACGGTGACGGCGAGCACTGCCAGAGCGATGGCGCCCACAATGTGCGAGGGCAGCACGCCGTTGAAGGGAAAGCCGAAACCGGTGGCGCTGGTGGCGAAGGCGGTGACGAGGAAGGCCATCGTCCAGCCCCGCCGGTCGCGGCCGGCGATGAGGTCCGCCATCACGATGAAACCGGTGGCGATGGCGATGAGGCTGAGCCAGGTGTGGAAACCCGTCCACGTGGTCGGATCGAACATGCGCATGCTCCCCGATGGCGCCTCCGCCCGACGCGGTGCGCGGCGCCGGCAGGCTGCTGCCGGCGCATTGATGATATCCATCAGATTTATTGACGCCAGCGGGAAAGCCTTGCGGTCGCTGCCTTCGCGGGCCATGCACGGCAGAATTCGCCCGTCTGTGTCTTTCGGCCTATAGGCCGCGCCCGCGCCGCGCGCTAAGGCGAGGTCCACTACCTGCCGCCGCCCGTTCGCCGATCGGGGCGCCCTGCCGCATTGGATCGCCTATGTCCTCCCCCCTGTCCACGCCGGAGCGTCCGCCCGCCGGCTCCCCGCACCCGGGAATGGGTTTCCGGGAATTCGTGCTGTTCATCGCCGGATTGATGGCGACCAACGCCATCGCCATTGACTCGATGCTGCCGGCGCTACCGGAAATCGGCGAGTCGCTCGGCATCGACACGGCGAACCACGCCCAGCTCGTCATCACCGCCTACCTGCTCGGCTTCGGCGGGGCCCAGCTGGTCTATGGCACGCTGGCGGACCGTTTCGGACGGCGCAGCGTGCTGCTGTTCGGCCTCGCGGTCTATACGCTCGCCTCCATTGGCGCGGTGTTCGCCGGCACGCTGGGGGTGATGCTGGCGGCACGGGTGCTGCAGGGCGTGGGCTCGGCGGCGACGCGCATTCTCGCCATCACCATCGTGCGCGACTGCTATTCCGGTTCGCACATGGCGCGGGTGATGTCGCTCGCCTTCCTCGTCTTCCTCTCGGTGCCGATCGTGGCGCCTTCCATCGGGCAGGCGATCATGCTGATCGCGCCGTGGCGCGGCATTTTCCTGATGCTGTGCCTGTTCGGGGCGGTGCTGTTCGTCTGGACGCTGGCGCGCCTGCCGGAAACGCTGCATCCGGAAGACCGCTCGCCCATCTCCTTTGCCGGCATTTCCCACGCCTTCGGGCTGATTGTCCGCAGCCGCATCACGGTTGGCTATACGCTGGCCATCACCATGGCGATGGGAGGGCTGTTCGGCTTCATCAATTCGGCGCAGCAGGTGTTCGCGGATGCTTTCGATGCCGAGGCGTTCTTCACGCTCATCTTCGCGCTGATCGCCGTGTTCATGGCGGCTTCCTCGCTGCTCAATGCCCGTATCGTCGAGAAGCTGGGCATGCGGCGCGTGTCGCATGCGGCGCTGTGCGGCTACCTCACGGTGACGCTTGTGCACGCCGCGATCGTGCTGGCCGGGATAGAGAGCATCTGGAGCTTCTCCATCCTGCAGGGGGGGATGATGTTCTGCTTCGGCCTCATGGTGTCGAACTTCAACTCGATGGCGATGGAGCCGGTCGGGCATGTAGCGGGCACGGCATCGTCGGTGCTGGGTTTCGTCAGCACGGTGGGCGGGGCGCTCGCGGGCTTCGCGCTGGGGCAGAATTTCGATGGCACCACGCAGCCGCTGACCCTGGGCTTCGCCGCCCTGGCCCTCGCGGCGCTGGGCTTCGTGCTGTTCGCGGAGAGCGGAAGGTTGTTCCAGCGCGACCGCCGCGTCTCCGATACCGAGACCTGAACGTCAGAGAAAAGCAAGGTATTCCGCCGCCGTCTTCTGTCGCCTGCCCCGACACTGGAACGCCTTTCCAGCTTCGGCGTTGAATTCCCGCCAATCAAAGGGGCGGGGCGACAGGAGAAATACCATGATTCGACATGCTATTATTGCGGCTTCGCTTGTTCTGGCCGCGCCGCTGGCCGCGAATGCGCAGGACGGCGCCGGTACCGCGGCCGGCGCGACCACGGGTGCCGTCGGTGGCGCGCTGGTAGGTGGCCCCGTCGGGGCCGTGGTCGGTGGCGTGGCCGGCGCCGTGGTCGGCGGCATTTCCGACGATCGCCGTTCGCGCTTCCGCGGCTATGTCGTGGAAGAGAACGTTCCTTCCTACCGCGTTGAGCGCGAGGTCGTGGTCGGCACGGAACTGCCGCCCGGCAGCATCCGCTATTACGACGTTCCCGCCGAATATGGCGTGCAGGAATACCGCTACACCGTCGTGAACGAACGCACCGTGCTTGTCGACCCCGCCACCAACCGGGTCGTGCAGATCATCGACTGACGACGTTGCCCGCTTCGCGGCGGTTCATCCCGCCGCGGAGCTGGGGCTGGCTTCCGCGCGACGCGGCGGGCGCCCGGCGCGCGGCGGCTTGGAGGCCGCGAGCAATCGCGCCGCGCGCGACTGGGCAAAGTCCACCATAATGGCGCCCAGTTCCGGCTCGTCGATCAGCAGCGCGGCGTCTTCGGCCGGCAGCCAGATTTGCGCCCGCTCGTGACGCTCGGGCCAGTCGGCGAGCTGACGGCGCACGGCGAGCGGATAGACGGAAACCTTGACCAGTGCGAAATGGCTGTCGAGCCGCTTCCAGTAGAGATACTGGCCCAGCCGCTTGCGGCCGACCTCGCCCACCACGCCCGCTTCCTGACGGGCCTCGATCTCCGCCGACTTCCAATCCTTGCGGTTCTTCATCGGCCAGCCCTTGGGGATCACGACACGCTGGGTTTCCCGCGAGGTCATGATGAGCACCTCGACTTCGCCGGCAGGTGTCACACGGTAGGGTAGTGCCGCCACCTGGTTGAGGGGGCGGCCATCGGTCATGCGACGCCTTATCTGCTTCTGTTTGGCCATGATGTGCTAAATGTAGGGCATCGCGCGGGAATAGCGATGCCTCCTATGGGGCTTTCTCATCCACGGGATCTCGCATGACGACCGAATTGAGCCTTCTCGCCTGGGTTCTCGTCCTCGCCGTGGTGCAGGTGATGCTCCCCGCCATGTGGCGCAACCGGGAGACGGGGCTCGACTACAATGCCGGTCCGCGCGACGAGCCTGGCCCGCCGGTCGGTATCGTCACCGGGCGGCTCCGCCGTGCGCAGGCCAATCTGTACGAGACGCTTCCCCTCTTCGCTGCGGCGGTGCTGATCGCTCACATTGCCGGCAGGGAAGGCGCGCTCACGCTCTGGGGGGCGTGGCTCTATCTCGGGGCGCGGATCGTCTATGTGCCGCTTTACGCCATGGGCGTGCCTTATCTGCGCTCGGCGGTCTGGTCGGTGTCCCTGCTGGGGTTGGGGCTGATCCTCCTCGCCATTTTGATCCCGGCCTGAGGAGGGCGGGCGCATGGCGGTCGATTTCGCTTCGTTCGATTTTCTCGTCGTCCCGGGTCGTGAGAACGCGCCTGCCGAGCACTGGCAGTCGCATTGGCTCGGTGCCTTCGCCAATTCCAGCCGGCTGATCCAGGCCGACTGGAGCCGGCCCGAGGTCGGGGCCTGGACCCACCGGCTCGATGCGGCGGTGGAAGCGGCGCCGCGGCGGGTGGTGCTCATTGCGCATTCGGTCGGTGTGGCGACCGTCGTGCGCTGGACGGTCGCGCAGCCGGAGCGGGCGCGCGCCAAGGTGGCGGCGGCCTTGCTGGTGGCGCCCACCAATGTCGACGACCCCGACCCTTCCTTCGATCTCGTCCGCAATTTCGGCCCCATGCCACTCTCGCCTTTGCCTTACCCCGCATTGATCCTGTCATCGCGGGATGATCCGCGGGTGACGCCGTGCCAGGCCCACGCCTTTGCGCAGGCATGGGGTGCGGATGTCGCCGATGTCGGCGAACTCGGCCACATCGGCTCCGCCGCCCGGCTCGGCCTGTGGCCGCAGGGGCTTCTGCTGCTCGGTGGGCTGTTGGCGCGGATCTAGTGGCGCTGCCGCTCAGTGCTGCGCCAGAATCGCGGCGATCGCCTGGGCCACGGATTTGGTCACGCGCTTGCGGTAGCGGCGATGGACGAGCTGGCCATTATGGAAGACATCCTGCTCAACATAGAGATTGGTGCCGTCCCAGCGCAGGATGTTGTCGGATTCGACGGTCTCGATGACGCCGATCCCCGGAATCAGATGGCCTTCCGGTGCGGTGGAGCTCATGGGCTTTCTCCTGCGTTTGCTGGCGCGCTCTGCGGCGGCCTGAGGTGATGATAGCCGAGCGCGCGGCGAAAGCCATCGGGTGCTTTGCGGGGTGTCACGAAGGCGGTGTGCGTGGACCGGCCTCCTCCGACCCGTTGCCATTGGGGCTCTCCACCTTTCCGCGCCGTTGCAGCAGCAGGACGGTGATCCAGCACAGCAGCGCCCAGGCGCTTCCGGCGCACCAGCCGGCGAGAACGTCGGTCGGCCAGTGGACGCCGAGATAGATCCGGCTGAAACCCACCAGCAGAGTGAGACCGACCGCCACGGCGAGCGCATAGGCTTTCACCCGTCGCTTGCGCTCGGTGCGGACGATGAGGACGCCGAGTGTGAGAAAGGTGATCGCCGACCCCATGGCGTGGCCGCTCGGGAAACTGAGGGTGCGGACATCGACGAGATGGGCGACGAGGTCCGGCCGGGGACGCTCGAAGCCCAGTTTCAGCGCATAGCTGAGCAGGCCGCCGCTGGAGGTCGCCAGCAGCACGAAAAGAGCAGCGGCGCGTTTGCCGTCGATCGCAAGGAAGCCGGCGACGATGAGGGTGAGGAGGGTCAGCACCGTCGTCCCGCCCAGCGCCGTCACGTCGCGCATGACGATTTCGAGCCAGGCCGGCCCCAGCGGGTCAGCCGGGTCGCCGGGCGCGCGAAAGGCCAGGAGCACCGCCTGGTCGAAAGCGTGGGTTTCGCCCTCCACCACTTCATCCGCGATAAACGCGAAACCGAGCAA
Organism: Ancylobacter polymorphus; assembly: GCF_030813495.1. Lineage (GTDB taxonomy): Bacteria > Pseudomonadota > Alphaproteobacteria > Rhizobiales > Xanthobacteraceae > Ancylobacter > Ancylobacter polymorphus. The sequence continues at coordinate 94,477 of NZ_JAUSUI010000004.1, forward strand.
AGCCAGCGCCGCGCCGAGCAAGGCCAGGAGGATCGCCAGTTCAGGCAGAACGAGGCCGGGCAAAAGGCGCAGGCGAGGGGGCAGCGAGCGGGCGAGGCGGCGGGGGAAGCGCTGGAACATCATTCACCGGTACAGACGAGAACGGGGCCGAACGGGCCCGGCGGGGATGGAACCCATGACGGCCCTGCGGTGTTCCCTTGCTGCACATGCAAGGAGGTCGTTCATGTTCAAAGGTGCCGCTCTCTGGATGCTCGGTATTCCGCTGCCGATTATTCTCATTCTCTGGTTCATGGGGTATCTCTGAGGCCTTATGAGGGCCTTCAAGCCCTGAGACCTTGAAGCCGCCAACGTGAGGCCGAGGGTGCGCGATAGGGTGCCTTCCGCGCAAAAGGTGAGATACAGGCGCCGATCATGAGTATCATCGGGAGCCACAATAGCGCGCTGGTGGCGCTGTCGATCCTGATCGCCATCGCGGCGTCCTACACCGCGCTAGATCTCGCGGGCCGCATGACGCGCACGCGGTCCGCCGGCCTGGTCTGGCTCGGCGCCGCCGCCGTGGTTCTCGGCGGGGGCATATGGTCGATGCACTTCATCGCCATGCTCGCCCTCGATGTGGGGATGGATGTCTCCTACGGCGCGGAGCTCACACTCGTCTCGCTGCTGCTGGCGGTGTTCGCCACGGCGCTGGCGCTGTTCGGCGCCAGCCGACCGGGCGTGGGCTTCGAAGGAATACTGCTCAGCGGCATCTTCATGGGGCTCGGTATTGTCGGCATGCACTATACCGGCATGGCGGCGATGCGTATGCCGGGTTCGATGAGCTACGACATGATCCATGTCGGCATGGCCATCGTCCTTGCCATTGCCGCCTCCACCGTCGCCATCTGGCTGGCCTTTCGCAACCATTCGGTTCTCCAGCGCGCCATCGCGGCGCTGGCTCTCGGCTTCGGCATTGCCGGCATGCACTATGTCGCGATGCTGGGTGTCACTTTCACCGGCCATGCCGACGCCCATGATGTCGCCGAAACGGCTCACGCGGCCATGTCGGGGGGGATCGGTGCGGCCTCGCTGGTCGCCGTGGTGACCGCCGCCACCTTTGCCATTTTCATCGCTTTGCTGCTCGCCGCCGCCTATGACCGGCGGGTCGCGTTGCTCGCGGACCGCGAGGCCGGCGCGTGGCGCGAGAGTGAGGAGCGCTACCGCAATCTCTACCGTCACACGCCGCTGCCGCTGCACTCTCTGGGCCCGGATGGCAGCATCGCGCAGGTCAGCGACCGCTGGCTGAGCCTGCTCGGCTATCCGCGCGAGGAGGTGGTCGGGCGGCCGCTGACCGATTTCATGACGGAAGACTCCGCCCGGCGGCGGAACGAGGAGCACTGGCCGCGGCTGCTGGAAACCGGCGAGCTGCGGGAGGCGGAATACAAGCTCGTCGCCAAGGACGGACGCCTGCTCGACTGTGTGCTGTCCGCCGTGGCGGAGCGCGATGCCGATGGCAATCTCACCAACACCTTGTGCGGTCTTATCGATGTCACCGAGAGACGCGCCACCGAGGATGCCCTGCGCCAGGCGCAGAAGCTGGAGGCCGTCGGTCAGCTCACCGGCGGGATCGCCCATGATTTCAACAATCTGCTGGCAGTGGTGCTGGGCAATCTCGAACTCGCGGCCAAGCGTGCGCCCGACGATGCCCGGCTGCGGACGCTGCTCGGCAATGCGATGCAGGCCGCCCAGCGCGGGGCGGCGCTGACCCAGCGCATGCTGGCCTTCGCCCGCCGGCAGGACCTGAAGCCGGAAGCGGTGGATGTGCCCGAACTGGTGCTCGGCATGGCGGAGATGATGCGCCGCTCCATCGGCCCGGCGGTGCGCATCGAGACGCGCTTTCCGCTCGGCCTGCCGCTGGCGCGGGTCGATGCCAACCAGCTTGAACTCGCTCTGTTGAACCTCGCGGTGAATGCCCGCGACGCCATGCCCGATGGCGGGGTGATTACCATCGCCGCGCGGGAGGAGACCGTCTCTGCGCCCGCCGGGGAAGATGTGGTGGAGCCGGGGCGCTTGAAGCCGGGGCATTATTTCTGCCTGTCGATCGCCGATACCGGCAGCGGCATGGATGCGGAAACACTCGCGCGCGCGGCCGAACCCTTCTTCACCACCAAGGGCGTGGGCAAGGGCACCGGCCTCGGCCTCGCCATGGTTCACGGTCTCGCCGCCCAGTCGGATGGGCGGCTTGTGCTCTCCAGCACGCCCGGCAAGGGCACGACCGCCACGATCTACCTGCCGGTCGCCGATGCGGCGCGGCCGGCTTCCTCGGCTGAGATCGAGGATGAGAGCGGCGTGCCGGATGGCGAGGACGGCGCCCAGCGGGTTCTGGTGGTCGATGACGACCCGCTGGTGCTTTCCGCCACCGGCGCCATGCTGGAGGATCTCGGCTGCGTCGTCACCGAAGCGATCTCCGCGCGGGAAGCGTTGGATTTGCTCGAATCCGGCGAGGTGTTCGATGTCGTTCTCACCGACCAGGCGATGCCGGGCATGACCGGGGTGCAGATGGCGGCGGTGATCGAGCAGCGCTGGCCGGAACTGCCCGTCGTTCTCGGCACCGGCTATGCCGAACTGCCGGCCGACGCCAGGGCCGGCCTGCCGCGCCTCGGCAAACCCTTCAGCCGCGAGGCGCTCAAGCGCGCCATCGTCGCGGCCACGCGCAAGGTGCCGAGCAATGTGGTGCCGCTGTCGCGCCGGGGCTGAGCGCCCGTTGGATTATTGACAGGCGGCGGTGACATTCGCCGGCTGAGTGATTATATCCAGAGCGTCCAGGGGAGCCTCGTCAGGAGGCTGAGAGGCCATCGGCGCGTTTGCGCGGCATGGCGACCCTTTGAACCTGATCCAGTTGACACTGGCGGAGGGAGGGAGTGCATGGTGTCTCCTCACACGAAATCGACTGAAACGACAACGGTTTACCCGGCGGCCAACGCCATGCGGGTGAAGGTGGTCGGCGCGGGCGTGGCTGGGCTCACCTGCGCCCATGCCTTTGCGCTGCGCGGCGCGCAGGTGACGGTGGTGGACCGCCGACCCGGCTCGGGTCAGGGCTGTTCCTGGTATGCCGGCGGCATGCTGGCGCCCTGGTGCGAGCGCGAGAGCGCGGAGCCGCTGATCGTCGATCTCGGTTTGGAATCACAGGCTTACTGGCAGGTGGCGGTGCCTGATGTGCCCAATGAGGGCTCGCTGGTCCTCGCCCAGCCGCGCGATCTCGCCGACCTGCGGCGGTTTTCGCGAAGAACCGAGCATTTTGAATGGGTTGACGGGGCGCGGATCGGCGAGCTGGAACCCGATCTCGAGGGCCGTTTCGACCAGGGGCTGTTCTTTCCCAGCGAGGCGCATCTTGAGCCGCGCAAGGCACTTGCGGCCCTGACCCGGCGGCTGGTCGATGAGCATCAAGTTACCTTCCGCTTCGAGGCCGATGGGTTCGATGAGGTGGACGATGAGGCCGGTGTGGCCGATGAGGCCGATCTCGTGGTCGATTGCCGCGGCCTGGCGGCGCGCGACACGCTCGCCGACCTGCGCGGGGTGAAGGGCGAGATGCTGGTGCTCTATTCCACCGAGGTGGCGCTCAGCCGTCCGGTGCGCATGCTGCACCCGCGCATCCCGGTCTATATCGTCCCGCGTGGCGACGGGCATTTCATGATCGGGGCCACCTCGATCGAGAATGACGAGCGCGGTCGGGTGACGGGGCGCTCCATGCTGGAGCTGCTCGGCGCGGTCTATGCGCTGCACCCCGCCTTTGGCGAGGCGGAGATCGTCGAGATCGGCGCGGATGTGCGCCCGGCCTTCCCGGACAACCTGCCGCGCCTGCGCAAGCGCGGCAACACGATCTATGTGAACGGCCTCTACCGCCACGGTTTCCTCGCGGCGCCCGCTCTGGCGCGCCGCGCGGCGGAACTGGCGTTCGACGGGGCCTATTTCCCGGAGGTGATGGATGAAGATCATCGTCAATGGTGAGCCGGCCAGCACCGACGCCGCCACGCTGGCGGAACTTCTGGCCGAACTCGAACTCGCCGACGCCATCGTGGCGACGGCGGTGAATGGCGACATGGTGAGGGCCGCGCGCCGCACGGCGACCCCGATCGCCGATGGCGACCGGGTGGAAATCCTCGCTCCCATGCAGGGTGGATGAACCATGGATGCGATGACAGGCCTGACGACCGGCATCGGCACCGACAAGGTGACCTTCTACGACACGGAAATCTCCTCGCGCCTGCTGCTTGGCACGGCGCAATACCCGTCCCCGGCGATCCTTGCCGAGGCGATCCGCGCCTCGGGCGCGGAAATCGTCACCGTGTCGCTGCGGCGCGAATCCGGGGCGGCGAAGGCGGGCCAGAGCTTCTGGCAGCTGATCCGCGACCTCGGGGTGAAGGTGCTGCCCAACACCGCCGGCTGCAAGACGGTGAAGGAAGCCGTGACCACCGCCGAGATGGCGCGCGAACTCTTCGGCACCCCCTGGGTGAAGCTGGAGGTGATCGGCGAGGACGACACGCTGCAGCCCGACGTGTTCGGGCTGGTGGAGGCGGCGCGCATCCTCTCGCGCGACGGGTTCCAGGTGTTCCCCTACACCACGGAAGACCTCGTCGTGGCGGAGAAGCTGCTGTCCGCCGGCTGCGAGGTGCTGATGCCCTGGGGCGCGCCGATCGGCTCCGGGCGCGGGCTCAACAACCCCTATGGGCTGCGCTCGATGCGGGCGCATTTCCCCGGCGTGCCGCTGGTGGTGGATGCCGGCGTCGGCGTGCCCTCGCATGCGGCGGCGGCGATGGAACTCGGCTATGACGCCGTGCTCCTGAACACGGCGGTGGCCAAGGCCGGCGATCCCGTGCGCATGGCCCGCGCCTTCGCCGCCGCCATCGCGGCGGGTCGCGAGGCGGTGCTGGCCGATCCCATGGAGGTGCGCGACATGGCGGCGCCTTCCACCCCTGTGATGGGCCGGGCCTTTGTCGGCTCCTGAGAACCAAGCGTGAGTGCGTGATGAAGCTCGATCCGTTCTATCTCATCGTCGACCGCGCCTCCTGGCTGCCGCGCCTGCTGCCGCAGGGGGTGAAGCTGGTGCAATTGCGCGCCAAGGACATGGACGAGGCCGAGCTGCGGCGCGAGATCGCCACCGCGCGCGAGGTGTGCGCGCGCTATGGCGCGCAGCTGATCGTCAACGACTACTGGAAGCTTGCCATCGAGCTCGGCTGCGATTTCGTCCATCTCGGGCAGGAAGATCTTGCCGAGGCCGATGTGCCGGCCATGCGCCGCGCCGGGCTCAAGCTCGGCATCAGCACCCATGACGAGGCGGAGCTGGAAGCCGCGCTGCTGGCGGGGCCGGATTATGTCGCGCTCGGCCCGGTCTATCCCACCATCCTGAAGAAGATGCGCTGGGCGCCGCAGGGGCTGGAGCGGGTGACGCAGTGGAAGAAGCGGATCGGCGACCTGCCGCTGGTGGGCATTGGCGGCCTCACCATCGAGCGCGCGCCGGGCGTGCGGCAGGCGGGGGCGGACAGCCTGGCCGTCGTCACCGACATTCTCTTGAACGCCAATCCGGAAGCCCGCGCCCGCGAATGGGTGCTGGCGACGCGGTAGGGACTTCCCCGCTTTTGCCGCCCTCATCCCCGGGCTTGACCCGGGGACCCAGACTTTTCCGCGCACGCCGGTGACAGAGGCTTGGCGCGGCCGTCCCAGTCTTCTGGATGCCCGGGTCAAGCCCGGGCATGAGGGGCGCTATTTGGGGCGGCGGTGCCCGCCAAACGGGACGTGCCTGTCTTCCTTGTGCCCATGGCTGCGCCCTCATCCCCGGGCTTGACCCGGGGACCCAGACTTTCCGCGCGCGCCGGTGACAGAGGTTGGCGCGGCCGTCCCAGTCTTCTGGGTGCCCGGGTCAAGCCCGGGCATGAGGGTGGTGGACCTCAGCCGGCGGCCCGGCGCTGGCGTAGCAGGGCGGCGAGCTTGGCCATTTCCGGCGGCGGCTCGCGTTCAATGCGGGAATATTCCCGCCCGTCCGGCGTGCGGCGGAACAGGCCGAATTCCACCATTTCCCGCCGCAGCAGCGCATGATCGCCGAACAGGTGCTCGGCGTTGAGCAACTCGTTCATCCGCCGCTCGGGGAAGGTCTCGCCGCTCGGCATTCGCGACCACAGCAGCCACAGGCAGAGGATCTGCTGGTTGCGCTTCTTGGGCCAGCGCGCCAGCCGGCCCTGCGGGTCGAACAGCCGCAGCGCCTTTTCGCAGCGCGCGTGGTCCGCCACCGGCGGCGGTTCGGGCGGGGCGGCCGACAGCCGCCCGCGCGCCTGCGCATCCGCCCGCAAATGCTGGAAGTTGCGGTAGCCGGCGCCGCGCGCCAGCAGGTTCAGCAGTTCGACATGGCCGGGCGGGCGGTCGAGCGCGGCAAGGCCCTGATGCAGGATGCGGGCGAGCGCAGAAATATCCGGCGCCTCATAGGCCAGATGGAGTCGGGGCATGACTTATCCTCGTTGGTGCCCTTTCGCGAGGAAATGTCGGGGTTGCCGTCTTGCGACCGGGCACAAGGACAAGTGCAGGGTGCGAACGTTAAGCAGGTTTAGCTCCCCTTGCGGGGCGGCAACGCCTCGGTGAACTGCAGACCGTGGCGCAGAGATAGGCGCGGCCGGGCGCGATGTCCAGAGGCGCGGCCGCATCAGTGCAGCGTCGCGACGCGCGCTCCGGCCTTGTCGTGGAGGGCGAAGCGTTCGACCAGGGTGGCGCTGGCCTCGTTCAGCCCGATGACCTCCACCCGGGCGCCGGCCTTGCGGAACTTCAGCACCGCCTTGTCCAGCGCACCGATCGACGTGATGTCCCAGAAATGCGCGTGGGTGAGGTCGATCACCACGTCCCGCGCCGGGGTGTCGAAGTCGAAGGCGGCGAGGAACACCTCGGAGGAGGCGAAGAAGATCTGCCCCTCGACGACGAAGGTGATGCGCCCGGTCGCCTCGTCGATCACCTCGCCGACGCTGACGAGCTGCGCCACCTTGCCGGCGAAGAACACGCCGGAGAGCAGCACGCCGACCAGCACGCCCATGGCGAGGTCATGCGTGGTCACCACGGTGGCGACCGTTGCCAGCATGACGACGGAGGAGGAGCGCGGATTGGTGCGCAGATCGAGGATCGAACGCCAGGAGAAGGTCCCGATCGACACCATGATCATGACCGCCACCAGCGCTGCCATCGGGATGATGCGCACGAGGTCATCGAGAACGAGGATCAGGAACAAGAGGAAAGCGCCGGCCACAAAGGTGGAGAGCCGCCCGCGTCCGCCCGAGCTGACGTTGATCACCGACTGGCCGATCATGGCGCAGCCGCCCATGCCGCCGATCAGCGCCGAGGCAATGTTGCTGGTGCCCTGGCCGAGGCATTCCTGGCTCTTGTTGCTCGGCGTGTCGGTCATGTCGTCGACGATCTGCGCGGTGAGCAGCGATTCCAGCAGGCCGACGGTCGCCAAAGTGAGCGAATAGGGCAGGATGATCTGCAGCGTCTCCAGCGTGAGCGGCACGGCGGGCAGCGTGAACACCGGCAGGCCCGAGGGCAGTTCGCCGAGATCGCCGACCGTGCGCAGGTCCATCCCGCTCCACCACGCGAACAAAGTGAGCACCGCGATGGCGACCAGCGGCGAAGGCACGGCCTTTGTCAGGCGCGGGAAGAGATAGATGATGGCGAGGCCGACCGCGATCATCGGATAGGTCTCGACCGGCACGCCGATCAGTTCGGGCAGCTGCGCCATGAAGATGAGAATGGCGAGCGCGTTGACGAAGCCGGTGATGACCGAGCGCGAGACGAAGCGCATCAGGCGGCCGATTTTCAGGAAGCCGGCGAGAAGCTGGATCAGTCCCATCAGGATGGTGGCGGCGAACAGATAGTGCAGGCCATGGTCGCGCACGAGGCTGACCATCACCACGGCGGTGGCGGCGGTGGCGGCGGAAATCATCCCCGGCCGGCCACCGACCACGGCGGAGACGCAGGCGATGGCAAAGGAAGCGAACAGCCCCACCTTGGGGTCGACGCCGGCAATGACGGAAAAGCCGATGGCCTCGGGAATCAGGGCAAGGGCGACGACGATGCCGGCAAGGACATCGCCGCGGATATTGGCGGTCCAGTCGCGGCGGTACTTCTGAATGGGAGTCATGAGGTCTTTCGCAAAAGAGCGGGCTTCCGCCCCGAGGGGCGGTGAAGGCGGGCGCTGCAGGTGCGTTGTCCGGCGGATCGGCGGCCGGAAGAGCCACCCGGGATTTCACCGGGTCCGGATTTATGGGGCTCTCGTACCCTCATCCGCGCTGCGACGCAACATGAGGGGCGGCCGGGTCAAGCCCGGGCATGAGGGAAACAAGGCCCCCGCTTACGCCGCCCATTGCCGTCATCCCGGACGACGCAGCGCGTCGATCCGGGATGACGTGCGAAAGTCCATTCCCTCCGCTCAGGCTGCGCCCGCGAAGGAGCGCTCCATCTCGCGGCGCAGGCGCACCGCCGGGCTGTCCTTCACCTCGACATCGGCCCAGCCGACGATCTCGCCTTCCGCAATGTCGCGGGTGAGCGTGACGTGATGGGCGAGGCCGATAGGCAGGCCACCCTTGGCGAGCGAGGTGGCAGCGGGAAAGAGCTTGCCCCAGACGGTGAAGCCGCCTTCGCCATCCAGCGTCTCGCCGGCCTTTAGCGGCCGCTTGGCCACCGCCACCACATCGGCGTTGAAGGCTTCCGTCACCCCGGTCGGCTCCTGGCGCAGCGCCGCCGAGGCGACGCTGACGCCCAGTTCCAGCCCGATGAGGTGATAGGGCCGGTAGAGCGCGGTATAGCGGCCGGAGGCATCCGTCACCACGCCATACTCCTTGAAGCAGCGCCGGGCATAGTCGCCGCGCGGGCTGGGATCGGCCTCGAACACGACATAGACGCCCCAGCGCAGATCGCGGAACACCGGGCGGCCGTCGCGCTCCAGCGAGGAGACGGTTTCCACCGTGCCGGAATGCTCCAGCACGCCGCCATGCTCGCGCGGGCGGAGAATGGTGGCGAGGTCGTCGACGCCGCAGGGCGGGAACAGCAGGCCGTCGGAAGGTGCCTTCAGCCCGGCCGCATTGGCGATGGCCGCCATTTCGATGGAGGATTTGGTGCCGTCGGCGAAGGAGTTGAACATCTGCGCGTTCATGCCGCCCTGCGCCGCCTGTTCGGCGGTGAGGCCGTAGAGGCTCCAGATCGTGTCGGGCGTCGAGCGGTGGAAGCTCGGCAGGTATTTGGTGCCCTTGCCGGCGCAGACGACATTGAAGCCGCAGGTGCGGGCCCAGTCCACCATCTCGCACACCAGCGCCGGCTGGTCGCCATAGGCCATGGAATAGACGACGCCCGCCTTGCGGGCGCGCTCGGCCAGAAGCGGGCCGACCAGCACGTCGGCCTCCACCGTGACCATGACGACGTGGCGGCCATGCTCGATCGCCAGCAGCGCATGGGCGGCGCCGGCGGCGGGACTGCCGGTGACTTCCACCACCACATCGAGCCCGTCGGTGGCGATGAGCGCTGCCGCATCATCGGTAAGCATGGTGCGGCCGGTGCCCAGCGCCTCGGTGAAGGAGGAGGCGACGACGGCGTCCGCGTCCCACCCCGTCGCCTCCAGCGCGGCGCGGGCGCGCGGCACGGAGAGGTCGGCGATGCCGAGCAGATGCAGGCCCGGCGTGGTGCGCAGCTGCGAGAGGAACATGGAGCCGAACTTGCCGGCGCCGATGAGGCCGACACGGACGGGCCGGCCGGCATCGGCGCGGGCCCGGAGCAGGCGGGCGAGATTCATGGCGTTTCCTTGATGCGTTTCGTCCCGGGAGGCGGCCGGGCTTATCGTGCCCGGTCCGTTCGTTTCGCCCGCCGGTTCGGGCCGGCGAGGTTCTAACTTTCTGATTCTGCGCAATTCCTGTCGCAAAACCGCCAGGCACTTTTGCGGGAATTGCTCTTGGCTCAGCCGGCGGCGGCGCGGCCCTGCGGGCGGGCCTCTTCCGCCGCCACCGCCTCGATGACGGCGGGGGCGGGCGGGACGGCCGGCGCCTCGGCTTCGGCGCGTTCGGTCTCGGCGCGTTCGGCGGCGGCCTTGAGGTCGAGAATGCGGTCGGCGAGGCTCGGCGGCGCGCCGGGCACGCGCGTATGTTCGGCGAGCAGCGCCTCGATCTTCGAACCGGGGCCTTCCAGCCGGGCGGTGAGATGGGCGACCCCGGCGGCGATGTCGCTGATATGCTCGCGCAGCAGTGCCGCGGCCTCCGTGCCGTTTGCCGCCGCGCCATTGGCGGCCGGCGGCACGGCGGCGGCGAGTGCGGTGAGCTGTTCGATCCGCTCCTGCAGCGCCGCGCGTTCTTCCTGCGCGCGGGTGAGAGCCTCCTGCACCTTGGCCAGTTCATCCTTCATCGCGTGGTTCCGGCGCAGTTCGGTTGCGAGGCTTTCGCCCGTGGTGCGGACCGTCTCGCGCTCGCTCGCCAGATGGGCGTTGGCGGCGACGAGCTGGCGGTCGAGTTCGTGGATGCGGTCTTTCAGCGTGTCGCGCAGCGTGGTCAGCGCCACATGCTCGATCTGCAGCCCTTCCTCGCGCGAACGGGTGTCCTCGAAGGCGTCGCGCGTGCGGGCAAGTTCCGCGCGGGTATGGAGCAGCGCGGCGCGGGCTTCTTCCAGCGCGCTGGTGGTCGTCTCCAGCTCGGCCAGCAGATGGTCGCGATGGGTGGAGACGCTGGCATGTTCGGTCTGCAGCGCGTCGAGCTCGGTGGACAGCCGGTCGATCGTGTCCTGCCGCAGGCGCAGCGTCTCGGCCTGGCGGACGATCTCGCCATATTGGGCGGCGGTGCGGGCCTGCTGGCGCTCCACTTCCATCTCCAGCCGGCGGATGCCGACGGCGAAGAGGGCGCGCTGTTCGTCCTTGTCGGCCTGTACCTCGGCGATGGAGACCGGAATCGCGCCCTCGATCCGCTTGCGGGTGAGCCGCACCGCCCGGCGCCACACGGCCGGCAGGGTGAGCAGCGCCAGCAGGGTCGCGGCCAGGAAGCCGATGGCGCAATACATGATCGCTTCGATCATGCGGTGATTTCACCTCACAACGCGGCGGCGGTCGGGAGCGGGACCGCCGGCCAGGGAGCCAACAGGTTACAGATACCAAAACGGCCGGGCTAGCCCGGCCGCGCTGCATTCTACGGACGTGCTCAGAAGGGGTTCCACGTCGCGGAGGGCGTGAATTTGAGATAGCCGATATTGGCGCCGAGGCGCACGCCGACGCCAGAGCGGATCGGCACCACCACGATATTGTCGGAGGCCAGCGCCGTCATGCCGAAACCGGCGACGAAATAGGCCGAGCCGGAAATGCCGCCGAAGCGCCGGTAAATGTCGTTGATGCCGTTGAGGTTGTACACAAGGATCATGGTGCGGGCGCCGTCGCCGCCGAAATCCCAGCCGAGCGAAGGGCCCTGCCAGTAGACCTTCAGGTCGCCGGCATTGCGGGTGTAGAGCGTGCCGTCGCCATAGCGCAGGCCGCCGACAAAGGCGCCGGAGCCTTCCTGGCCGAGAATATAGCCATTGGGCTGGCCCCACTGGCTCACCGCCTTCTCGATCGACAGAGCGAGGCCGCGCGAGACCTCGCCGAAGAAGCCATGGCCCTTCTCCACCAGTTCGTCCGAGGAGTAGGTGCCGCCCGCCTGCTGCGCGACCGCGGGCGCGGCGAGGAAGGGCAGGGCGAAGAGAAGGGCGAAGCAGGCATAAAGGGCGCGCAAGGTCGGCATGGGCGGTCTCGCGTTTGATCTCGACGGGCAGGGCGCCGCCGGTGACGGGCCCGTTTCAGGACCCGGGCAACCGGCACCGCGCGCCTATCAATAGCATGGAGTGCGACCAGAGAAAGGCACGGCCGGCCCAAAAGGGCGGAAGCGGGGCAGGTGTGGCCCGGCGGCCTTCGCCTACACCTCGCGGCCGCGGGCGATGAAACCGTGGACACGATAGTCCGCCTGCGTGCGCGCATAGGGCAGGGCGCTGCCGTCGGGCCGGCGCACGCTGCCCCCCGCCGCCCGCACCAGCGCATGGCCGGCGGCGACATCCCATTCGCACACCGTGCCGAAGCGCGGATAGAGATCGGCCCGCCCTTCCGCCACCAGCCCGAATTTCAATGCCGAGCCGCAGCTGATCGATTCGGCGATGTCGAGGCCGGCGAGAAAGGCCGAGGTCTCCGGGTCGAAATGCGAGCGGCTGGCGACAGCGACGAGGCCCTTTTCCGGCATCGGCCGGCAGCGAATCGGCGTCCAGCCGGCGGGGGCGGCGTCGTTGCCGCCGAGAAAGGCGAGGCCGCCCTCTGCGGTGGTGGCGCCGGCATAGAGTTTGTTCACCGCCGGGGCGAGCACGATGCCGACGCTGGGCACACCGGCCTCCACCAGCCCGATATTGACCGTGAATTCGCCGCTGGCGCCGATGAATTCGCGCGTGCCGTCCAGCGGATCGACCAGCAGGAAGGTGTCGGCCGGCGCCTCGCCCTTGCCCTGCGCCACCGCTTCCTCGGCGATGACGGGCACGCCCGGCAGCAGGCGGGCGAGTTCCTCGCGCAGGATCGCCTCGGCGGCGAGGTCGGCCGCGGTGACCGGGCTTTCGTCGCTCTTGCGCGCACTGGCGAGGCCCCCGCTGGCGAGCCCTTCGGCGCGGATGCGCAGAATGACCTCTCCCGCCTTCAGCGCCGCATCGGCGAGGGCGGAGAGCAGGCTGAGGGCGGGCGGCAGGTGCGGGGGAAGAGAAGACATTGCGCGCGTGTTTCCGGCTGGAACGGGAGAGCGGAGGGGGAGAAACGGTTGGCCTCCATGGGAGCGCGGTGTATCACACCCGGCGATGCCGGCCACACGGGCCGGCGCGATTTCCGGGCGGGCGATCCCGCCATAGCTCTTCGCAAGGGACGCGATGACGACCGCCATCGACCTCGACAAGCTCGACCTCGCCGCTCTGCTGTGCTCGCGCGTCTGCCACGACGTGATCAGTCCGGTCGGCGCCATCGTCAACGGGCTGGAAGTGCTGGAGGACGAGGACGACCCGGCGATGAAGAGCTTCGCGCTCGATCTCATCGCCAAGAGTGCCCGCCAGGCGTCCGCCCGGCTGCAATTCGCCCGCCTCGCCTTCGGCGCCGCCGGTTCGGCCGGGGCGCAGATCGACACCGGCGACGCGGAGAAGGTGGCGCGCGGCTTCCTGGAGGACGACCGCACCACCCTGACCTGGCAGCTGCCGCGCGTGCTGGCGCCGAAGAACAAGGTGAAGCTGCTGCTCAACCTGCTGGTCGTCGCCACCTCGACCATTCCGCGCGGCGGGCGCATCGGCGTGGAAGAGAACGGTGCGGGCGAGGAGGGCGGCTTCCGCCTCACCACCCAGGGCAGCCATTCGCGCATTCCCCCGCATCTCGTGGCGCTGCTGGCCGGACACCCGGCCGAGGAGGGCGCGGCGCTCGACGCCCATGCCATCCAGCCGCATTACACCGGCTTGCTGGCGCGGGCGACCGGCTATGGCATCGACCTCGCCCATGAGGGCGACACGGTGACGATTCGCGTGGCGCGCGGCTGAGGCCGCGCCGCCTCTTTATGGCAAAACCGCGACGGCGGGCGGGACAGCTTCCCGAAGGTTCAGACGACATTAACGGTATCGGTGGAAACTGACACGCGCAGGCCGAAAGGTCGGTGTGTCGTGTCCCGTAGTGCCGGTCGCCCATGTTCCCCGTCGATTCCCTGCCCGCCGCCCCGCGCGGCCCCGTTTCCCGCGAAGCCGCCCGCATCGCCGCGAGCCTGCGCGCCCCCGCGCCGCGCCCGGAGCCGGCCCGCGCCGCCCCGCGCCCGGCGACGGGGCGCATCGAGATCATGGCCTTCGCCCTTGGCGGGCTGCGCCTCGCCTTCGCCGCCTCCCAGGTGATGGACACGATGACGGTGAGCGGCGCGCGCTGGGCGCGGCTGCTCGCCATGACCCAGACCGGCACGCTGGCGTCCAGCGGCCTGCCGCTCATCCATCTCGCCGCCCGCATGGGCGTGGCGCCGCTGCGCGCCACCACGGGCACGCTGCTGCTGCTCGGCAGCGGCGGCAAGGTGCGCGCCGCCGTGCTGGTGGAAGGCGAATTGCAGGCGCAGACGGCGCGGGTGGAAAGCCTGCCGCCGGGCTGGCGGCCGCGCTTTGGCAGCGGCGCCGACCTCGTGGACGGCATGGCGCTGCTGGCCGACGGCACGCGCGCGGCCATGGTCGCGCTGCCGCTCGGCGTGGCGATGAAGCGCCCCGCCGCCGCCGCGCCGGAGACCGACACGGCGCATCTTCTGGTGCGCGCCGGGCGGGCGCAGATGGAGGCGGTGCGCATCGCCTCGCTGAAGACTGTGACGGCGCTGGAGAAGGTGCCGGGCATCGCGCTTCTGCCCACGGCCGGCGCCCCGGCCCGGCGCATGCTGCTGGCCTTTGGCGGCGAGGGCGAGGTGGTGATCGTCGACGAGATCGTCGGGCTGGCCCCGGAAGGGCGGATCGAGCGCGTGGGCGGGTTGCGCTTTCTCGCCACGGCGCAGGGGCGCTACCGGCTGTTGGAGCCTTCCAGCACCCAGGCGCCGCGTCCCACCCCTTGCCGCGTGCTGGTGACGGCGCCGGCCGGCGCCGCCCGCACCGCGCTGCGCGCCCTCATGCGCTCCCTGGGGCATGAGGTGTCGCTGGCCGAGGATCCGCGCGCGGCACGGCTGATGGGCGAACGTTTCGACGTGATCCTGTTCGACCTCGACGCCTATGGCGAGGGGTGCGAGGCCGGGATTTCCACTGGACTTGCCGCCGGGCCGGGCCGGCGCATCGGGCTCTCGACCTCTCCTCTCGCGACGCCGCCGGGTTTCGAGGCGGTGGTGCCGTCCGGCGACGCGGTGGCGCTGGTGCTGGCCCTGCTGCAGGGCGCGCCGGGGCGCTGACGCCCGATCACGCTTGCGCCATCCGGATGAGCCCGCTCTGTCGTCTCCGGCGGGAGCTTGCTAGCGTGCGTCGGTCGGTCGGCCGTGCGCCTGCGCGGGCCTTCACAGGAGGGATGATGCGGCTTCGATGGCTCCGCCTGCTGCTGGCGCTGTGTGCGCTGGGCGCCGCTCTGGCGAGCCCGGTCGCGGCGGCGCGGGCAATGGCGGCGCCGGTTCCGGCAGCGTCCGCCCCCGCCATGCCCTGCCACGAGACGGCGTCGCAAGCGGCGCAAGCAGTGGCGCAGGCGTCGCAAACTGTCACCCCCGCGCAGAAGCCGGCCGCGTCGCATCTGTGCTGCGTGCTGACCCAGACCGTGCTGCCCCCGCTCAGCACGCCCGCCCTGCCGGTGCCGGAGGCGGTGTCCGCGCGCCCGGCCGTGCGGGCGGAGACGACGCGGGCGGGCCTTGCCCCGGCCATCCCGGTGCCGCCGCCGCGCTTTCTCTGATCGGTCTCGCGCGGCCGGAGCGGCCGCTTTCCCACCATCAGAGGATTTTTCACATGAACCGTACCCTTTGCGCGGCGCTGCTCGCCGCCGGCTTCGCCCTGCCCATGCCGCTGCTGGCGCAGCCGGCGACCGCCCCCATGCCCGGCATGGACCATGGCGCGATGGACCACAGCGCCCAAATGAGCGCCGCGAGCCCCTCGACCCAGGCCTTCGAGGCCGCCAATGCCCGCATGCATGAGGGGATGGCGATCCCCTTCACCGGCAATGCCGATATCGACTTTGCCCGCGGCATGATCCCCCATCACCAGGGGGCGATCGACATGGCGCGGATCGAGCTGGAACACGGCAAGGACCCGGAGCTGCGGGCGCTGGCGCAGGAGATCATCAAGGCGCAGGAGGGCGAGATCGCCTTCCTGAAGGCCTGGCTGGCGAAGAACGCGAAGTAGCGCGGCGTCGAAGGCTCTCCCGGACGGCCGCGCGGCCGTCCGGGGGGGTGCCCCAAAACAAAAACCCCGCCTTGCGGCGGGGCTTTCAGTCGGGGAGGATCGGAGCAGCGGGCGGTCAGGCGGACAGGCGGTCCGACTCGTTGCCGGCGTCGCGCAGCACATAGCCGCGGCCCCAGACCGTCTCGATGAAATTGTGTCCCTGCGAGGCATTGGCCAGCTTCTTGCGCAGCTTGCAGATGAACACGTCGATGATCTTCAGTTCCGGCTCGTCCATGCCGCCATAGAGATGGTTCAGGAACATCTCCTTGGTCAGGGTCGTGCCCTTGCGCAGGGAGAGGAGCTCCAGCATCTGGTACTCCTTGCCCGTCAGATGCACGCGGTTGCCGGCGACCTCGACCGTCTTGGTGTCGAGATTGACCACGAGATCGCCCGTGGTGATGACCGACTGCGCATGCCCCTTGGAGCGGCGCACGATGGCGTGGATGCGGGCGACCAGCTCGTCCTTGTGGAACGGCTTGGTGAGATAGTCGTCGGCGCCGAAGCCGAGGCCCTTCACCTTGTCCTCGATGCCGGCGAGGCCGGAGAGGATGAGGATCGGCGTCTTCACCTTGGCGACGCGCAGCCCCTTGAGGACGTCATAGCCCGACATGTCGGGCAGGTTGAGGTCCAGGAGGATGATGTCGTAATCATAGAGTTTGCCGAGATCGACGCCCTCTTCACCGAGATCGGTCGTGTAGACGTTGAAGTTCTCGGACTTGAGCATCAGCTCGATGCTCTGCGCGGTCGCGCGGTCGTCCTCGATGAGCAAGACGCGCATGCCAATCCCCTTCCCTCGCCATGGCCCCGGGGGGGTCAGCGCTCAACACGACTCTTTCAAGCCGAGCGTGACCCCACCCCGCGCCCGGCCGACACACACCGATTCGTTACTCGTGAGACAAGGGGTAACAAAAACCGATTCCCGAGCACAAGCGGCGATCCGAATTATCTTCGAGTCTTCCGCCAAGAGTTTGTTCGAAAATTGGAATTCCAGATCCCGGTCTTTAGAGTCGAATCTTAACAAGCATGCCTAAGTGAGTCTCTCGACTCCGCTTTCGCGAAAGCCTGACCCCACCGGACGACATCGCGATCATTAATGAGCCCGGTAAACAAATCGTTTCGATCCGGAGGCCTGCGGGCGCTTTCCCCCAGCCCAGCACCCTTTTCCGACGAAAGAGTAAGGAAGCGGCAATATCTGTTGTCGAAAATGGCTTTGCCGCAGCGTGATGGCGGTACGTGACGGCCGCCTTGTCGCGCCCATCGGGGATGCGGGCGGACGACGGAACGGAGTTGTGCCGACCATGAAGTCGCTGGATACCCTTATTCGCCTCAAGCGCTTCCAGGCGGAGGAAAAGCGCCGCCATCTCGCCCAGATCGAGACCATGATCGCGGATTTCGACCGCATGGCACGCGACCTGGAACGCGAGATCGACGCCGAGGAACAGCGCTCGGGCATCACCGACACCCAGCATTTCGCCTATTCCACCTATGCCCGCGCCGCCGCCACCCGCCGCGACAATATGCGCCGCTCCGCCGACGAGCTGAAAGGCCAGCTCAGCGAGGCGCGGCTGGCGCTGGAAGACGCGCTGGACGAGCTCAAGAAGATCGAGGCGCTGGGCGAGCGCGAGCGGATCGAGGCGCCGGTGGAAATGACCCCGCGCAACATCGCCGGCCGCGCACGCGCCGTGCTCGGCGCCTGAATCCTCTCAGTCGGCCGGGCGAATGACCGGCACATGCGGCGCCGCCTCGCGTGCCAACAGGCCGGCGAGGCGGGGATCGTCGACGATCTCCACCGCGCTCGCATAGGGGCGGAAACCGGCCTTGATGTAGAAAGTCAGCGCGCCCTGCTTGTCATGGGTGCAGGTGTGCACATGCACCCGCCGGGGCTGGCGTTCCCAGGCGCGCGCCAGCGCCCGGTTCATCATGAAGCGCCCGGCGCCGCTGCCCACCATTTCGGGCACCAGCCCGACAAAGGCCAGCTCGATCTCCCCCGGTTCGCGGCCATCAAGTTCGATATAGCCGGCGTCCACGCCGTCCTTGCGCAGCACCAGCACATCCACCGCGGGGTGCTGGATGATGGCGGCCAGTTCGCTATCGCTCATGCGCAGCCGCGAGAACCACAGCCAGTCCTCGCCGACGCGGCGGAACAGGGCGCGGTACCAGGCGACATCAGGCGCGGGCATCCGCTCCAGCGTCAGCCCCTCCGTCGCCCGCTCCGGCAAAGGCGGGGGCGGGGCGGTCATGTCAAGCATCGTCACCACCCCCGCGATCTTGCCGGGCGGCAGGGGCGTGTAGCCGTCAAGATTGAGGAGGAGCGGGGCGGCGGGATCGGTCATGGCGGGAACTTCCGGTAAGGTCGCCCCTTTTAGCCGCATTCGCGCATCTTCCGCCATGGGGCGGATGCCGGGGCGCGGCGCGTTGCGGGGTTCACAGCGGCGAATTTTCGGATATCTTGCGGATAATTCCATTTAGTACATCTAATGAGAGTGAATTCATGACGGTCGCCGTCACCATCGACCAGGTCGGCAAGAGCTTCGGCAGCGGCGCGCCGGCGCTTTCCAACGTGTCGCTGGATGTGAAGCCCAGCGAGCTGGTGGCGCTGCTCGGGCCTTCGGGATCGGGCAAGACCACGCTGCTGCGCATCGTCGCCGGGCTGGAACAGCCGAGCCATGGGCGCGTGCTGTTCAATGGAGAGGACGCGCTTTCCGTGCCGGTGCGCCGGCGCGGCATCGGCTTCGTGTTCCAGAATTACGCCCTGTTCCGCCACATGACGGTGGCCGAGAACGTCGCCTTCGGCCTGCGCTCGCGCCCGCGCGCCGAGCGGCCTTCGGAGGCCGAGATCCGCTCGCGCGTCGCCGATCTTCTGGCGCTGGTGCAGCTGGAAGCCTTTGGCGGACGCTTCCCGGCGCAGCTTTCCGGCGGCCAGCGCCAGCGCGTGGCGCTTGCCCGCGCGCTCGCCATCGAGCCCAAGGTGCTGCTGCTGGACGAACCCTTCGGCGCGCTCGACGCGCTGGTGCGCAAGGAACTGCGCCGCTGGCTGCGCGAGCTGCACGACCGCACCGGCCACACCACCCTGTTCGTCACCCACGACCAGGAGGAGGCGCTTGAACTCGCCGACCGCGTGGTGGTGATGGGCAAGGGCAAGATCGAGCAGGTCGGCACGCCGGACGATGTCTATGACCGGCCGGAGACGGCCGCTGTGTTCGGCTTCATGGGCGAATCGAGCCGGATCGAGGTCGAGGTCAAGGGCGGCGTCGCGCTGGCCGGCGCCACCGCCATCGCCGCGGCGACGCAAGGGGTGCCGGACGGGCCGGGCCTGCTCTATGTGCGCCCGCACGATGTGACGCTGGGCCTGCCGGGCACGGAGGGGCTGAAGGGGCAGGTGCGGGCCTTCCGCCGCCACGGCGCCATTCGCCGGGTGGAGATCGCGGTCGGCAATGCGGTGCTGGAAGCCGACATCGCCCCCACGGTGCGGGTGCCGATCGGCGAGAAGGTGGCGGTGCGGCTCGACCGCGCCCGCCTGTTCGCTTCCGGCGGGCCGGGCGTCGACACCAAGGCGCCGCCGGCGCAGCAGCCGGGCGATTACGCGATCTGAGGGGGGCGGGCGCGCGGGCGCCCTCATCCCCGGGCTTGACCCGGGGATCCAGACTTGCGCCGGCGGCTCTGCCCAAGGCGGGAGGCGTCCTCCCAAGCCTCTGGGTGCCCGGGGCACGCCCGGGCCGGAGGGGGGAGCGGGCGGTCAGCGCCGCTCCAGCTTCCAGGCTTCCTCGGCCACCGGTTCCTTGCCGCGCAGCCCGCCCTTGAGCGGGTGCTTTTCCAAAAGGGTCACGTGATAGGCCGCGCCATAGTGCCGGCGCACCTCGTGCTCGTTGACGGAGAAGGGCGGGCCGACGGTGAGCAGCGGGTCGTAATCGAAGGTGATCAGTAATTGCCGGGCGCTGTGCGTGAGATGCACGAGATGGCCGGCATAGCGCGCCCGCATCGCTTCCGGCAGCGCGACCAGCGCGGCGCGGTCATAGACGGCATCGACCGGGCCGAGCGTGTCGCGGGTGAGGTCGAAGATGTCGCCGACATAGATGGCGATGCCTTCCGCCGCGAAGCGCTCCAGCGGGCCGATCTCGGTGATCTCGGGGGCGACGCCGAGTTCGGCGAACAGCTGTTCGACGGCGAGGCGGCTCAGTTCCGCGCCGGCGACCTCATAGCCATGGCCGAGCAGCCAGTTCATGTCGCGGCTCTTGCCGCAGAGCGGCACGAACACCCGCGCGCCGGGGGCGAGGCCGAGCGCGGAGAAATGCCGGACCAGCAGCGGATGGGCTTCGCTCTCGTGGAAGGCGATCTCGTTCGCTTCCCACTTCTTGTGCCAGAAATCGGGGTCCATGGCGTTGCCTTTCCTGGGTGCCGGGCCGGCATCCTAGACCCAGCCGGGCGGGTGGCTCAATCGCCGCTCTGGCGGATGAAGGCGCCGAAGGCGCGCGGGCCGTCGGCGACGGGGATCGTCTCCACCACCTTCAGCGTCACAGCGTCGATGATCTCCAGCGTGTTCGCCTCCCAGCAGGCGACATAGACGAAGGCGCCGTCACGGCTGGCGGCAATGCCTTCGGGATAGTCGCCGACGGGAATGGTGGCGAGCGTCTTCAGGGTGTCGGTATCGAACACGGTGACGGTCGAATCGTACTGGTCGGTGACGAAGGCACGTCCCTGCGCCAGCGCCACCGCATAGGGCCGCGCGCCGACCTTCACGCGCGCCACCACCTTGCGGGCTTTGAGGTCGATCACGCTCACATCGTTGGAGGCGACATTGGCGGTGTAGGCACGCATGCCCGCCGCATCGATGGTGACGCCGAAGGGGCGGGCGCCGACCGGGATGGAGGCGAGCCGGGTCAATGTCTTGGTGTCGATGAGGCTCACCGCGTCGGAATCGCGGTCGGCGGAGAGTAGCAGCGCGCCGTCCGGCGTCACCGCGAGGCCGGAGGGCGACTGGCCGACCGCGACCTCGCCGGTCACGGTGCCGCTCGCCGCGTCCACCGCCTTGATCCGGTGCAGGTACCAGTCGGCGACATAGGCCGGGCTGCCGGAGGGATGCACCGCGACGCCGAGCGGGCCGCCGCCCAGCTCCACCCGGTGGGTGACGCTGCGGGTGGCGGCGTCGAGAATGGTTAGCGTCTTGCCGTCCGGCGCGGTGACGAAGGCGCGTGCGCCGTCCGGGCTCACGGCGATGCCGGCCGGCTTGCCGGGAATCGCCAAGCTGGCGACGACCTTGCGGGTGGCGAGATCGACCACTGACAGCGTCTCGGCCGGCTGCGAGGTGATGAAGGCTTCATCCGCAAGGGCGGGCGGGGCGAGGAGGGTGAGGAGGGCCAGTGCACCGATGAACGTCATCCCGGACGACCGAAGGTCGAGCCGGGATCGCACAGAGGCGGCGCGCGATCCCGGCGCGCGCGGTCGCGCGGCCGGGATGACGCCGGGAGAGCGAGACGGCTCGTCTTGCCGCCCGCGCCCCTCACCCCAACCCTCTCCCCGACGGGGAGAGGGGGCCGGGCGCCGCGAGATCGGGGGCGCCGTCACGGCTCAGCTGCCGCCCTCGATCTGCTTTTTCAGGCTTTCCAGACCCGCCTTGTAGAGGCCGGTCACCGCGTTGACGGCGGCTTCGTCGTTCAGCTCCGGCGGCGGGTCGTTATTGGGGTAGCCGCGATAGAAGGCGCCGCGCCACTCGACCTCGGACTTCTTGCCGTCATCGGCCGGGGTGACGATGAGCCAGGAGGAGTAGTTCGTTACCGGCAGCACCGCCACGTCGACCTTGTCGATGCGGTACATCAGCGTCATCTTTTCCGGCTCGAACTTGGCGACCTCTTCCTCGACGGTGGCGCCGTTCTTCAGGGTGAGGGTGCGCTTGGCGCCGGGAGCGTTGCCGCCCGTGCCCTCGGTCTTGGCGACCACCGGAATCCAGCCGCCATCCTGGAAGTTGGAGACCACGGCCCACACCTTCTCCGGCGGGGCGTTGATCTCGATCTTCTCAGAGATTTTCTGGCGGGTCGGGCCATGCGCCGCCGCGGGCGGCAGGGTGGCGAGCAGAGAGGTGGCGGCCAGCGCCGCGGCAAAAAGTTGAAGCTTCATCGTTTCCATCCCGGAACAGGGTTCATTCCGGACTTTTGCGTCCGTTGGCCACCAGTCTAGGGAGGGATTCGCCGTTCGTGAACTCTCTTGCGCGTGGAAAATTTCCCGGGTCGAATTCTTCGGATTTCTTAAGAGAATTCTTTGAGAATCTTAAGAAACGCCGCCCCGAATGCCTCCAGCTTGGCGGCGCCGACGCCCTTGACGCTGGCGAGCTCGCTGCGCGTGCGCGGGTGCTCCACCGCCATTTCTTCCAGCGTCTTGTCGGCGAAGACGACATAGGCCGGCACGTTGCGCTCGGCCGCGAGATCGCGGCGCAGCGCCTTGAGCTTGCCGAGCAGCGCCGCCTCGGCCGGGGCGAGTTCCGCCCCGCTGTCGGAACGGGCGAAGCGCTCGCGCGAGCGCTTGGCCGGGGCACGCAACGTGAAGGCGCGGGTGCCCTTCAGCACGGCGAGGCCGGTTTCGGTGAGGGTGAGCGCGCCGAAGCGGGTGGGGTCGGCGTGCAGCGCCCCGGTGGCGACCAGCTGGCGCAGCAAGGCGCGCCACTCGGTCGCCGGCTTGTCGCCGCCCGCGCCGAAATCGGCGAGCTTGTCATGGCCGCGCCCGCAGATCGCGTCGGTGCGCTGGCCGGTGACGACGCTGGCGAGATAGGCGGCGCCGAAGCGCTCGCCGGTGGCGCGCACGAGCCGCAGCACCAGCTGGGCCTCGGTGCTGGCGTCGATCACCTTGGGCGGGTCGCGGCAGACATCGCAGGCGCCGCAGGCCTTGGCGCGCTCGCCGAAATAGCCGAGCAGCACGGCGCGCCGGCAGGTCACCGCCTCGCAGAAGCCGACCATGGCGTCGAGCCGGCGGGCTTCCACCATCTTGCGCTCGGGCGAGGAGGGTTCCTCGTCGAGGAAGCGGCGGCGGGTGGCGATGTCGCCGGCGGAATAGAGCAGCAGCGCTTCCGCCGGCTGGCCGTCGCGGCCGGCGCGGCCGATCTCCTGATAATAGGATTCCAGCGTGCCCGGCGCATCGGCATGCAGCACATAGCGCACATCCGACTTGTCGATGCCCATGCCGAAGGCGACCGTGGCGACCATCACCACCCCGTCCTCGGCGAGGAAGATTTCCTGATTGGCGGCGCGCGCCTCCGGGCTCATGCCGGCATGATAGGGCAAAGCGCGGATGCCGCTGGCGGCGAGGCGCTCGGCGGTCTCGTCCACCTTCTTGCGCGAGATGCGGTAGATGATGCCGGAAAGCCCCGGCCGGGCGCGCACATAGCTCTCGATCTGCCGGGCCGGGTCCTTCTTGTCCTCGACGCCGATGAAGATGTTCGGCCGGTCGAAGCCGGAGACGAAGACGCGCGCCTGCCCGCCGAACAGCCGCTCGACAATGTCGTCGCGGGTGGCGCGGTCGGCGGTGGCGGTCATCGCCACCAGCGGCAGGCCGGGGAAGATCTCCCGCAGCCGGCCGAGGCCGAGATATTCATTGCGGAAGGAATGGCCCCATTGCGAGATGCAGTGCGCCTCGTCCACCGCCACCAGCCCGAGCTGGAAGCGCGACAGCGCCGCCAGCATGCGCTCGGTGAGCAGGCGTTCGGGGGCGAGATAGAGCAGGCGCACCTCGCCCGCCGCCACGCGGCGCCAGATCGCGACATTTTCCTCGCGGGATTTTCCCGAATGGATGGCCTCGGCGGCGACGCCCTGCAGCTTGAGCGCGTTCACCTGGTCGTCCATCAGCGCGATGAGCGGCGAGACGACGATGGAGAGCCCGCCCTTCACCAGCGCCGGCAGCTGGTAGCACAGCGATTTTCCCGCACCGGTCGGCATGACCGCCAGAGTCGGCACGCCGGCGAGGATGGAATCGACCACCTCCTGCTGGCCGGGACGGAAACGGTCGAAGCCGAACACCTCGGCGAGCCGCGCCCGCTTCGCCTCCTCGATATGAGGCGGCAGGATGCCGTGCGATGAGGTGACGGGGATATTCATTCCGTGCGTCGTCGTCCGTTTCAGGTGCCCTGGGGCGTCATGGGTCTTGCTGGCGACCGCGCGGGCGGAAATGGTGGCCGCGCGGCCACCGGGGGATTCGTCGGTCGCGGCGGCGGCCCGCTGAGACCGACAGACGCGCTTTCCGAGAGAATCACTTGCGATGAGCCTCGACCTTACTCTTGGTTTAACCCTGGCGGCGCTGCTGTTCGAGGCCGCCTTCGGCTATCCCTCGTTTTTGCTCGCCCGCATCGGCCACCCCGTGATGTGGATCGGCCGGCTGATCGGCGCTCTCGACCGCCATGTCAACCGCGACGCCGCCGCCCCGCGCGAGCGGCGCCTCGCTGGCGTCGGCGCGCTGGTGCTGATCGTAGCGGTGAGCGGCGGGGCCGGGCTGCTGGTACAGGGGCTGGCGCTGTGGGTGCCGGTGGTCGGCCTGCTGCTGGCCGGGCTCGCCGGCTCCAGCCTGCTGGCGCAGCGCAGCCTCTATCAGTTCGTCGCGGCGGTGGCGGACGGGCTGGAGACCAGCCTGGAAGAGGGGCGGCGGGCGGTCTCGCATATTGTCGGCCGCGACCCGGACAGGCTCGACGAGGCCGGCGTGGCGCGAGCGGCGATCGAGAGCCTGGCCGAGAACTATTCCGACGGGGTGGTGGCGCCGGCCCTGTGGATGGCGGTGGGCGGGCTGCCGGGCGCGGCGATCTACAAGGGGGTGAACACCGCCGACAGCATGATCGGCCATCGCGACGCGCGGCACCTCTATTTCGGCTGGGCCTCGGCGCGGTTCGACGACCTGATCAACCTGCCGGCCGCGCGACTGGCGGGCCTGCTCATCGTCGCCGGGGCGCTGTTCTTGCCGGGCGCCTCGCCGCGCCGGGCGTGGCGGGCGATGAGGCGCGACGCCCGCCGCCACCGCTCGCCCAATGCCGGCTGGCCGGAGGCGGCGATGGCCGGCGCGCTCGGCATCGCCATTGCCGGGCCGCGCCATTATGGCGGCCGGCTGTCGGTCGACGGGCTGATGGGCGAGGGCGGGCGCTATGAATGCACCGCCGACGATATCCGCCGGGCGCTGGCGCTCTACCGCGCGGCGGATGCGGTGATGCTGGCGCTGGTGGCGGGGCTGGCGCTGCTCATGTGGGGGTGGTGAGGAAGGGCTTTAACTCCCCGCCTTCATCCGCGGGCTTGACCCGCGGACCCAGGGAATGCCGGGCTCCCGGTCACCGGGTGCCCGGGTCAAGCCCGGGCATGAGGGAAGGTGGTTGCGATGTCCAGCAGCCGGTCGAGATCGATATGGCGTTCCAGATGCGCGGCCAGCGCGTCGAGCGTCGCCTCGACGCCGGCCTCATAGTCGAGCCCGCTCGGCGGCGCGCCGAGCGTTGTGAGCCAGTGGGCGCGCTGGCGGTCGTCGGCGAACAGGCCGTGGGCATAGGTGCCCATCACCCGCCCATCCCCGGAGACCGCGCCTTCCGGCCCGGCGCCGTCGATCTGCGCGAAGGATCGGGCGCGGCCGGGGCCCTCCGTCACGCCCATATGCATTTCATAGCCGGAGAACGGCACGCCGCCGGCGGTGCCGGTGACGGCCACCAGCCGCTTTTCACCTGAGAGCACCGTGTCGACCTCCAGAAGGCCGAGGCCGGCAACGGTGCCGGGCGGGCCTTCGATCCCGTCGGGGTCCGAGAGGCTGCGCCCCAGCATCTGGTAGCCGCCGCACAGGCCGAGCACCCGCCCGCCACGCCTGATATGCGCGAAGAGGTCGATGTCCCAGCCCTCGCGACGGAAGTCTTGAAGGTCGGGGATGGTGGATTTCGAGCCCGGCAGCAGGACGAGCGCGGCATCGGCGGGCAGAGGCGTGCCGGGGCGCACGCGCACCACCTCGATGCCGGGCTCGGCCTCCAGCGGGTCGAGATCGTCGAAATTGGCGATGCGCGGCAGCAGCGGCACGGCGATTTTCACCCGCGCCCCCGGCTTGGGCAAAGCGGCGGCATCAAGCGCCAGCGCGTCCTCCGCCGGCAGGCGGCGGGCGTCGGTGAAGAAGGGGATGAGGCCGAGCGCTTCCCAGCCGGTGCGGGCGGCGATCGCCTCCATGCCGGCGGCGAAGAGGGCCGGGTCGCCGCGAAAGCGGTTGACGAGAAAACCGCTTATCATCGCCGCGTCGTCCTCCGGCAGCACCGCCTTGGTGCCGACCAGGCTGGCGATGACGCCGCCGCGGTCGATGTCGCCGATGAGGATGACGGGCACCTGCGCGGCGCGGGCGAAGCCCATATTGGCGATGTCATTGGCGCGCAGATTGATTTCCGATGCCGAGCCGGCGCCTTCCACCAGCACGAGGTCGGCCTCATGGCGCAGACGCTCATAGCTGTCCAGCACGGCTGCCATGAGGGCGGGTTTGAGCGTCTGGTAATCCGCCGCCTTCGCCGTGCCCTGCGCCCGGCCCTGCACGATGACCTGCGCGCCGATCTCGCTCTGCGGTTTGAGCAATACAGGGTTCATATGGACGGAGGGCGCGACGCGCGCGGCGCGGGCCTGCAGCGCCTGTGCGCGGCCGATCTCGCCGCCATCGGGCGTGACGGCGGCGTTGTTCGACATGTTCTGCGGCTTGAACGGGCGCACGATGAGCCCGCGCCGGGTGAAGGCGCGGGCGAGGCCGGCGACGATGAGCGACTTGCCGACATCCGAGCCGGTGCCCTGGAACATGAGGGCGAGCGGAGAACGAGCGGCGGTCATGCACCCTCTCCCCGTCGGGGAGAGCGGCCTCGGGGCCGATGAGCCGGGAACTCCCTCACCGGCCCGCTGCGCGGGCCACCTCTCCCCCATGGGGAGAGGAAAGAAAGGCCCGCAACAGGAAGGCTCGCACACGTCGTGGATCCCCGGGTCGAGCCCGGGGATGAGGGGGCGGCCGGCCTCAGCCGCGCCTTGCTTCGAGATAGTCGACGCGGCGTTCCAGATTGGCCTCCCGTACCATGCCGGGGATGAGGAACAGGTCGATGATCTGCCCGATGCCGAGCAGGCCGACCGTCAACAGCCACAGGGCGCCGGTCCAGTAGCGGCCGGTATAGAAGCGCTGGATGCCGCACACGCCGATCAGGCCGAAGCACCAGAACAGATAGGCGATGGGGGTGGAACGCATCGAAGCGTTTCTCCATGAAAGAACCACGCCGCAACAGCCGGCGTCGGCTTTCACATAGGAATGCCGTTGCGCAATTGCGAGATCGCCGCCACGGCCCGCGTGCCGATTTCGATCGGTCGCGCATCAGAATTCGATGCCCTTCTGTGCCTTCACCCCGGCTTTGAAATGGTGCTTCACCAGCCCCATCTCGGTGACAAGGTCGGCGGCCTCGATCAGCTCCGCCTTGGCGTTGCGGCCGGTGACGACGATGTGCAGCCCCGCGCGGCGGGCGCTGAGCGTCGCCACCACCTCGGCCAGCGGCAGGTAGTCGTAGCGCAGGGCGATGTTCAGCTCGTCCAGAATGACCAGCCCGAAGGCGGGGTCGTCCATCATCTCCCGCGCCTTGTCCCAGGCGCGGCGGGCGGAAGCGATGTCGCGGGCGAGGTCCTGCGTCTCCCAGGTGAAGCCCTCGCCCATGGAATGCCATTCCACCCGCGCGCCGAAGCTTTCCAGCGCCCGGCGCTCGCCGGAATCCCACGCGCCCTTGATGAACTGGACGACGCCGACCTTTGCCCCGTCCGGCTGGCCGAGCGTGCGCAGAGCAAGGCCGAAGGCGGCGGTGGACTTGCCCTTGCCGGGGCCGGTATGGACGAGCAGAAGGCCCTTTTCGACGGTCTTTTCCGCCACTTCCGCGTCCTGCACCGCCTTGCGCTTTTCCATCTTGGCGCGGTGGCGGGCGGCGTCCTCGGGGGAAATCTCGCTCATGCGGCGCTTCCTTTCACGTAAAGCGGCAGGCCGGCGACGGTGAAGACCACACGCTCGGCGCGGGCGGCGACCATCTGGTTGAGCCGGCCCTGCGCGTCGCGGAACCGGCGGGCCAGCGCATTGTCCGGCACGATGGAGAGGCCGACCTCGTTGGAGACGGCCACAATCGGCCCGTCATGGGCGGCGAGCGCCTCCACCAGCGCGGCGGACTCCGTGGCAAGGTCGGCTTGCCCCAGCAGCCGGTTGGACAGCCAGAGGGTGAGGCAGTCCACCAGCACCGGCCGGCCGGGCGGCAGCGCCTTGAGCGCTCCGGCGAGGTCGTGCGGGGCGTCCAGCGTCTGCCAGCCTTCCGCGCGGCGGGCGCGGTGCTCGCCGATGCGCTCGGCCATCTCCGTGTCCCAGGCCTGTGCGGTGGCGATGTAGCACCAGGGGGGCGGCAGGGCGGTGACGAGGCCTTCGGCATAGGCGCTCTTGCCCGAACGCGCGCCGCCGAGAACGAGGGTCAGGGCCCGGCTCACGGGTGAGCCATTGCGAGGAGGCATTGCAGATCAAGGCCCATATCGGGCGCGCGGGCGCGGTCGATGGTAGTCATTGCGAACTCCAAGGGTCCTCTACATTGCTATGTATTTCACGGCAATTGATGCCCACAATCGCGTCAGCATCCATAACTTGGGAACGGAAAAATGCCGGTCGCTGGAGATGTGAATCCTCTGCATCAAAGATTGCGCGAAAAGACCAGCGCCCGCGGCAATCATCGCTTTGCCCATCTATGGGTACTCGAGTGCACGAAATGCGGCACCGTCTATGGCTCAAACAGTTGCGATTTTCACATTCGCCGCTGTCCTGCCTGTCAGGGAGGAAGTGAGGGGCCATCCCTCGGGGCGTAGCGCTTTATTTGACATTCCTCCGGCGCGCTCCTTTAGTGGCCGCGACCGTCGGTTTCCTCCCGCCAGGGAGGGACGAAGAGGGAATGCGGTGCGGGGCTTTCGGGCCCCAATTCCGCGGCTGCCCCCGCAACTGTAAGCGGCGAGCCTCAGCCGGAAGCCACTGGAGACCTCTCCGGGAAGGCGGCGACGAGGCGGCGACCCGCGAGCCAGGAGACCTGCCGGCGGTCCGGTCGTGCGTGCCGGCGGGGTGCCCGGCAGACAGGCTGAGCCGTGCTGAGGCGCGCGGCTTCGCGCGGGGTTTCCTCCCCGCGACCGACGCATCCCACGATTCCCTTGCCCGTGGAGATGCCGCATGACCACCGATTCCCGCACCGCCCTCGACCGGGTTCCCTGCACCATCGTCACCGGCTTTCTCGGCTCGGGGAAAACGACGCTGATCCGCCATGTGCTGGAGAATGCGCGCGGCAAGAGGCTGGCGGTCATCGTCAACGAGTTCGGCGATGTCGGTATCGACGGCGAAATCCTCAAAGGCTGCGGCATCGACACCTGCCCGGAGGAGAACATCGTCGAACTCGCCAATGGCTGCATCTGTTGCACCGTGGCGGATGATTTCGTGCCCGCGCTCGACGCGATTCTCGCGCGCACGCCCAAGGTCGATCACATCCTGATCGAGACCTCCGGCCTCGCTCTGCCCAAGCCCCTGGTGCAGGCATTCCACTGGCCGGCGATCAAGAGCCGGGTGACGGTGGACGGCGTGGTGGCGGTGGTGGATGGCGAGGCGCTGGCCTCCGGCCGCGTCGCCCATGACCACGACGCGCTCGCCGCCCAGCGCGCCGCCGATGACAGCCTCGACCATGACGACCCGATCGAGGAAGTGTTCGACGACCAGATCGCCTGCGCCGATCTCGTCCTCCTGACCAAGGCCGACCTGATCGATGACGCCGGCCAGGCCAAGGCCCGCGCCGCGCTCGACGCCGAGCTGCCCAAGGGGGTGCGGGTGGTGAGCGTGACCGAGGGGCGGATCGATCCGGCGCTGCTGATGGGCCTCGGCATCGGCACCGAGAACGACATCGAGAACCGCAAGACGCATCACGATGACGAACTCGACCATGACCATGACGATTTCGACAGCTTCGTCGTCGAAGTGCCTGAAATCACCGACCCGGCGGAGTTTTCCGCACGGGTGGCGCGGGCGGCGGACGAGGCCGACGTGCTGCGGGTGAAGGGCTTCCTGCCCGTCGCCGGCAAGTCGATGCGCTTGCTGGTGCAGGCGGTCGGCCCGCGCGTGGCGCATCATTTCGACCGCCCCTGGGGCGAGGGCGCGCGCACCGGACGCCTCGTCGCCATCGGGCTGAAGGGGCTGGACCGGGCGAAGGTGGAAGCGATCCTCGCCGGGGCGAGCGTGGCGGCGTGAGCCTTCCGTCATCCCGGACGGCCGCGAGGCCGATCCGGGATCGCCGGCCGGAATGAACGGCAACCGATCCCGGCCCGGCGCTGTGCGTCGGCCGGGATGACGATTTCAGGAGACCCGCCTCCCCATGCACATTCTCGCCACCAGCTCCTCCAGCCTCGACGATCTCGTCGAGCCGGTCGATCTCGGCCAGACGCCGGGCGAGGTGGTGGTGGTGTCCTTTGCCGACAGCGATCTCGGCGCGCTCGCCGCCGCCATGGCGCGGGCGCAGGAGCGGGGCGAGGACCTAGGCGAGGAGCTGCCCAGCCTGCGCCTCGCCAATCTGCGCGATCTGCGCCACCCGATGTCGGTGGATCTGTGGATCGACAAGGTGGGGACCCGAGCCCGCATCGTGGTGGTGCGGCTGCTCGGCGGGCTCGACTGGTGGCGCTATGGCGTCGAGCGGCTCAGCGCCGAGGCGCGGGCGCGCGGCTTCACGCTCGCCGTGCTGCCGGGCGAGGACCGCGACGACCCGCGCCTTGCCGAGGCCTCCACCCTGAGCGAGGCGGAACTGGGCGCGCTGCTCGGCTATTTCCGCGCCGGCGGGCCGGGAAATATGGGCGCGCTGCTGCGGCTGCTCGCGACTTATGCGGGGAGGGCGATGGCCCCGCCGCCGCCGGCGCCGCAGAACCTGCCGCTGGCGGGGTTTTATGAGGGGAGCGGGGCATGGGCACATCTTGCCGACATTCCGCCGCGCGCTCCCCGCTCTCGCCCCCTCATGGCCGGGCTTGACCCGGCCACCCAGGGGCCGCGCCTCGCGACCTCGGAAACGCTGGGTCCCCGGGTCAAGCCCGGGGATGATGGCATCTCACTTTTGGAGGCTGCCCGCCCCGCCATCCCCGTCATCTTCTACCGCTCCATGGCGCTGGCGGGCGATACCGCGCCGGTGGAGGCCCTGTGTGCGGCGCTTCGCGCATGCGGGCTCGACCCTCGGCCGATCTATGTTGCCAGCCTGAAGGAGCCGACCTCCATCGCCTTCCTGAAGGCGGCGCTGGCGGAGATGGACCCGGCCGCCATCCTCACCCTGACCGCCTTCGCCGCCGCCGATCCCGGCGAGGCGACGGTGCTCGACGCGCCCGGCGTGCCGGTGCTGCAGGCGATTATCGGCACCACCAGCCGCGCCGGCTGGACGGAGGGGGTGCGGGGGCTGACCAGCGCCGATCTCGCCATGCATGTCGTGCTGCCGGAACTCGACGGGCGGGTGCTGGCCGGCGCGCTTTCCTTCAAGGCGCCGCAGGAAACGCCCGCCGTGCCCGGCTTCGCCGCGCTGGTGAACGCGCCGGTGCCCGACCGGGTGGCGCAGGTGGCGGAGCGCGTCTCTCGCCTGGTGCGGCTGCGGCAGACCCCGCGCGGCGAGCGCCGCGTCGCCGTGCTGATGCCGGATTATGCCGGCGCCCCCGGCCGCACCGGCTGGGCGGTGGGTCTCGACGTGCCGGCGAGCGTAATGGCGCTGCTGGCGGATTTGCGGGATGCCGGTTATCGGGTGGAGGATGTGCCGGGCGATGAGAAAGCGCTGGTGGCGGCGGTGAGGGGCGGGCGCTTCGCGCAGGACGGCGTTCTCTCGCTCGCCGCCTATCGCGCCCATCTCGCCACCCTGCCGTCCGAGGCCGTCGCCGCTGTCGAGGCCGCCTGGGGAGCGCCGGAGGACGACCCGGAGCTGATCGACGGCGCCTTCCATTTCCGTGCCGCCCGCTTCGGCAACGTCACCGTGGCGCTGGCGCCGGAGCGCGGCGATGCGGCGGACCGGCGGGCGCAGTATCATGATCCCGCCCTGCCGCCGCGCCACGGGCTCGTCGCCTTCGGCCTGTGGCTGCAGCAGAACGCCGACGCGCTGGTGCATATGGGCGCGCATGGCACGCTGGAATGGCTGCCCGGCAAGCATGTGGCGCTCACCCGCGCCTGTTTCCCCGAAATCGTGCTCGGCGCCCTGCCGGTGGCCTACCCCTTCATCGTCTCCAATCCCGGCGAGGCGGCGCAGGCCAAGCGGCGCATCGCGGCGGTAACGCTCGGCCATCTGCCGCCGCCGACGCAGGAGGCCGGCCTCGCCGGCGACGCCGCCGCGCTGGAGCGGCTGGTGGATGAATATGCTGAGGCCGATGGGCTCGACCGCCGCCGCCGCGAACGCCTCGCCCGGCTGATCGTCGAAGAGGCGACCCGCACCGGTTTTGCCCGCGACGCCGGGCTGAACACGGATGCCGACCCGGAGGAGGCCCTCAGGCAGATCGACGCCTTTCTCTGCGACATCAAGGAGATGCGGCTGAAGGACGGCTTCCATGTCTATGGTCGCGGCCCCTGCGGGGAGGCCGAGCGCGACGGGCTGCTGGCGGCGCTGGACGCCCGCCGCGTGCCTGCCGGCCCGGCCGGCGCGCCGGGGCGCGGGCGGACGGACGTGATGCCGACCGGGCGGAACCTGTTCACCAGCGATCCCCGCGCCTTGCCGACCGCGACCGCGATGGATATCGGCCGGATGGCGGCGGACGAGATCGTGCGCGCCTATGCGCAGGCGCATGGCGACTGGCCGCGTTCGCTCGTGCTCGACCTCTGGGGCAGCGCGACGCTGCGCACCGGCGGCGAGGAGATCGCGCAAGGCTTGGCGCTGATCGGCGCCCGGCCGGTGTGGGACCCGGGTTCGGGCCGCGTCACCGGCATCGAGGTGCTGCCGCCGGCCGTGCTGGGGCGTCCGCGCGTCGATGTCACCTTTCGCATATCGGGCCTGTTCCGCGACCTGTTCCCGGCGCAGATCGCGCTCCTCGACGCCGCGCTCCGGGCGGTGGCGCGGCGCGAGGAGAGCGAGGAGGAAAACCCGCTGCGCGCGGCGGGCGAAGATGCGGCGCGCATTTTCGGCAGCGCGCCGGGGGCCTATGGCGCCGGGCTGGAACGCCGGGGCGACGGGGTGGAGCGGGAGGCGCTGGCGGACGCCTATCTCGCCAGCGCCTCTTATGCCTATGGCGGGGCGGAAGGCGCGGGCCGGGCGACGGGCGATTTCGCGGCGCGGGTGGCCGCGGCGGATATGCTGGTGCACGGCGCCGACGATCCCGGCCGTGACCTGCTGGAGGGCGACGCCGACCTCGCCTTTATCGGCGGTTTCGCGGCGGCGGCGGAAAAGCTCGGCCGCGCACCGGACCTCGTGGTGCTCGACATCTCCGATCCCGCCCGACCGACGGCCCGCCCTCTGGCGGCGGCGCTGGCGCGGATCGTGCGCGGGCGGGTGAACCCGCGCTACCTGCAAGGGCTGACCCGCCACGGCCCGCGCGGGGCGGCGGAGATGGCGGAGACGGTGGACCGGCTGATCGGCTTCGCCGAGGCGACGCGCGCGGTGCCCGGCCATCTGATCGACGCGCTGCACGGCGCCTATGTCGGCGACGCCGGGATGCGCGAATTCCTGATGGAGGCTTCGCCCGAGGCGGCGCGCTTCATCGCCGCCCGGTTCGACGGTGCGCGCGACAAGGGGCTCTGGCACCCGCGCCGCAACGATGTCGGCGCCGATCTCGCGCAACTCGCGGGGGAGGCGGCGGAATGAGCGCGCGCCTCTCCCTGCGCCGGGGCGCCTGCCCCAGCCTGCCGGAACCGATGCAAACCGGCGACGGGCTGCTGGCGCGGCTGCAACCTCTGGCACCGCTCAGCCTGGACCAGCTCGCCGGGCTGGCGCGGCTGGCGGTGGAGCGCGGCAATGGCGTTCTTGAGGTGACGGCACGCGGCAAGCTGCAATTGCGCGGGCTGACGCCCGCCACCGCGCCGGGTCTTCCCGAGGCGGTGGCGGCGCTCGGCATCGAGGTGCCGCAGGGCTTTCCGGTGGAGGTGAGCGCGCTGGCCGGGCGGGACCCTTTGCAGCGCGTCGACCCGCGCCCGCTGACGCGGGCGATCAGTGACGGCGCGGCGCCGCTGGTGCCGCATCTGGCGCCGAAAGCCTCTGTCGTGGTGGATGGCGGCGGGCTGTTCCGGCTCGGTGGGCTGAAGGCGGATATCGCGGTGAGCGCCGGGGAAAGGGGGCTGTCCCTCGCGCTGGCCGGCACGCCGCTCGGCGAGGTGACGCCGCACCAAGCGGCGGCGGTGGTCATCGCGCTGCTGCAGCGGTTGGCGGTGCGCGGCCCGGCGGCGCGGATGGCGGAGCTTGTGGCGGCGGAGGGCATGGAGAGCCTGCGCGCCGAATTCGGCCTCGCCCCGCCCGTCGCCGCATCGGGGGAGGGTGTCGACCCGGTGGGGTTGCATCGGCTCAGCGACGGAAGCGTCGCGCTCGGAATCGGCCTCGCCTTCGGGCAGATCCGGGCGGCGGTGCTGGACGAACTCGTCGCGGCGGCGCGCCGGGCCGGGGTTGCCCATGCCGAACCGGCCGCCGGGCGGGCGCTGCTGCTGGTCGGGCTCGCGCCCGAGGCGGCGCCGGCTCTGCGCGAGGCGGCGGCCGGGCTCGACCTGCTCACCGATCCCGAAGATCCGCGCCGGCGGGTCTATGCCTGCGCCGGGCAGCCGGCCTGCGCCTCCGCGCAGCTCGACACCCATGAACTCGCGGCGACGCTGGTGCCGCTGCTGGGCGGGCGCGATCTCCATGTGTCCGGCTGTCCGAAGGGCTGCGCCCACCCTGCAAAAGCGGCGCTGACCATCGTGGGGCTGGACGAAGGGGCGGGTCTCGTGGTCGAAGGCACGCCGCGTGCCATGCCGGCGCGCCTCGTGCCCGTTGCGCAGCTGCGAGAGGCGGTGCAGGAGCTGTTGCAGAAGGATCTGGCCTGAGTGTCCACCCCGTTCGACTATGAGCGCGACGGCAATGCGATCTATGAGCGCTCCTTCGCCATCATCCGCGAGGAGGCCGAGCTTGGCCGCTTCACGCCTGACGAGGCGGATGTGGCGGTACGGATGATCCATGCCTGCGGGCTGGTGGAAGCCGCCTTCGCCATCGATTTCGCGCCCGATCTGGTGCGCGCCGCCCGCAACGCGCTCAAGGCCGGCGCGCCGATCCTGTGCGACGCGCAGATGGTGGCGCATGGCGTCACCCGCGCCCGGCTGCCGGCGAAGAATGACGTTATCTGCACCCTGCGCGATCCCGACGTGCCCGCTCTCGCCGAGCGGCTCGGCACCACCCGTTCCGCCGCCGCGCTGGAACTGTGGCGCGACCATATGGAAGGCGCGGTCATCGCCATCGGCAATGCCCCGACCGCGCTGTTCCGCCTCTTGGAAATGCTCGATGCCGGTGCGCCGAAGCCTGCGGCGATTCTGGGGATCCCGGTCGGCTTTGTCGGCGCGGCGGAATCCAAGGACGCGCTGGCGCTGGGCGAGCATGGCGTGCCGTGGCTGGTGGTGCGCGGAAGGCTCGGGGGCAGCGCCATGACGGCGGCGGCGGTGAACGCGCTGGCGAGGCCGGGCCTATGAGCGAGATCGCGCAGGGGCGGCTGATCGGTGTCGGCGTCGGGCCGGGCGACCCGGAACTGATGACGCTGAAGGCGGTGCGGGCGCTGGGCGCCGCGGATGTGGTCGCCTATTTCGCCAAGCTCGGCAATAACAGCCATGCCCGCGCCATCGCCCACCCGCATTTCCGCGCCGGGGCGGAGGAACTGCCGCTCGGCTATCCCGTGACCACGGAAATGCCGAAGGACGAGGCGCCCTATCGCACGGCGATAACAGGCTTCTATGAGGAGGCCGCGCAGGCGGTGGCGGCGCATCTGCAAGCCGGGCGCACCGTGGCGGTGCTCTCGGAAGGCGATCCGCTGTTCTACGGCTCCTACATGCATCTGCATGTGCGGCTGGCGCACCTTTATCCGACCGAGGTCATCGCCGGCGTCACCGGCATGTCGGGCTGCTGGTCGCAGGCGGGAACGCCGATCGCGCAGGGCGACGATGTGCTCAGCATTCTGCCGGGCACGCTCTCCGAGGCGGAACTCGCGCGCCGGCTCAAAGGCACGGATGCGGCTGTTATCATGAAGGTGGGGCGCAATTTGCCGAAGATCCGCCGGGCGCTGGCGGTTGCCGGACGGCTGGAGCGGGCGCTCTATGTCGAGCGCGGCACGATGACGGGCAGCCTGTGCGAAAAGCTGGCGACGCGCGGGGATGCGCCCGCGCCCTATTTCGCCATCGTGCTGGTGCCGGGCTGGGAGATTCGGGCATGAGCAAGGGCAGATTGTTCGTCATCGGCCTCGGCCCGGGCGAGGCGCGCTTCCTCACCCCGGAGGCGAGCGCGGCGCTCAGCGCGGCCGAGGCGCTCTATGGCTACGAGCCCTATCTCGCCCGCGTGCCGGTGCGCGAGGGGCAGGCGCGCCACCCCTCCGACAATCGCGAGGAACTGGTGCGTGCCGGCGCGGCGCTGGCCCATGCCGCCTCGGGCGCCACGGTGGCGATGGTCTCGGGCGGCGATCCCGGCGTGTTCGCCATGGCGGCGGCGGTGATCGAGGCGATCGAGGCCGGGCCGGATGAATGGCGGGCGCTCGATCTCGCCATCGTGCCTGGTATCACCGCCATGCTGGCGGTGGCGGCGAAATGCGGCGCGCCGCTGGGCCATGATTTCTGCGCCATTTCGCTCTCGGACAACCTGAAGCCCTGGGAGCTGATCGAGAAGCGGCTGCGTCTGGCGGCGCAGGCCGGCTTCGCCATGGCGTTCTACAACCCGGTGTCGAAAGCCCGCCCGCACCAGCTCGACACCGCCTTCGAGATTTTGCGCGCCGAGCTGCCGGCGAGCGTGCCGGTCATTTTCGGCCGTGCGGTGGGGCGGCCGGACGAGCGGATGCGGGTGGTGCCGCTGGCCAACGCACGCGGGCATATGGCCGACATGGCGACCTGCATCATCGTCGGCTCGCCGGAGACGCGGCTGGTGGAACGCCCCGGCCTGCCGGCGCTGGTCTACACGCCGCGCCGCGCCGGGGACGATTGATGCAGGCGGCGTTCCAGCCAGTCCAGCACCCGTTCCACGCTGTCGACCGTCTCCACCGGCGGGCGGACCGGGCGGGCGACCATCACCACCTCGATACCCAGCGCGCGGGCGGCTTTGATCTTGCCATAGGTCGCTTCCCCACCGCTGTTCTTGGACAGGATGGCGTCGATGCGGTGGGCGTTGAGCAGCGCGTGCTCGTCGGCCTCCGGGAAAGGGCCGCGCGCCTCGATATAGCGCGCCTGCGGCAGGGCGAGCGGCGGGTCGACGGGGTCGATGCTGCGCACGAGATAAGAATGTTGCGGCGCGGCCTCCAGCGCGCGCACCTCATTGCGGCCGAGAGCGACCAGCACCCGGCGCGGGGCGGGGCCGAGCTTTTCCACCGCTTCGGGAATGCTGGCGGCGCCGGTCCAGAGGTCGCCCGGCTGGCGCTGCCATGGCTGGCGCAGCAAGGCGATGAGCGGCACGCCGGCGCGGTGCGCGGCCTCAGCGGCGTTGTGCGACATGGTGGCGGCGAAGGGATGGGTGGCGTCGATCAGCGCGTCGATGGGCTCGGCTTTCAGATAGGCTTCGAGTCCCTCCACGCCGCCGAAGCCGCCCGAGCGGGTGGGGGCGTCCGAGGGGAGCGGGTTGCGCGTACGCCCGGCAAGGGACAGGCTGAGCGCGAATCCCCCGCGCGCCTGCAACGCCGTGGCGAGTTCGCGGGCCTCAGCGGTGCCGCCGAGGATGAGCAGGCGCGGGACGCCAGCCTCCCGGCTCTTATCGGAAGCATTCATGCCCGGCAGTGAAACCATCGCCTCCGCCGCGTCAACCGCTGACGACCGCTGGCTCACCCTTGTCGGCATCGGCGAGGATGGGCTGGCGGGCCTTTCCCCCGCCGCGCGGGTGGCGGTGGAGGCAGCGGAGATCGTGTTCGGCGGCGCGCGGCATCTGGCGCTCGCCGGCGATGCGGTGAAGGGTGAGGCGCGGGTCTGGCCGAGCCCGTTCGCGCGCGGCATCGACGCCGTGCTGGCGCTGCGCGGGCGGAATGTGTGCGTCCTCGCTTCCGGCGATCCGTTCCTGCATGGCGTCGGCGCCACGCTGGCGCGCCATGTGCCGGCAGAGGAGATGCGGGTCTTTCCCGCGCCCTCCGCCTATAGTCTCGCCTGCGCCCGGCTGGGCTGGCCGCTGGCGGACGTGACCTGCCTCACCGTGCATGGCCGCTCGCTCGATCTGGTGCGGGCGCATCTGCATCCCGGCCGCCGGCTGCTGGTGCTGACCTCCGACGCCGCCGGGCCGGGCGAGATCGCGCGCCTGCTGGTGGAAAGCGGCTTTGGCGGCTCCCACCTCACCGTGCTGGAAGCGCTGGGCGGCCCGCGCGAGCGGGTGCGCCGCACCGTGGCCGAAGGCTTCGCCCTCGATGATATCGATCCGCTGAATCTTGTCGCCGTCGAGGTGGCGGCGGGGGAGGGCGCGCGCATCCTGGCCCGCGCGCCGGGCCTGCCGGACGCGCTGTTCGCGCATGACGGGCAATTGACCAAGCGCGAGATCCGCGCGGTGACGCTGTCCGCCCTCGCGCCCCGCCGGGGGGAGCTTCTATGGGACATCGGCGCCGGGGCCGGTTCGGTCGGCATCGAATGGATGCTGGCCGACCCCTCGCTCGCCGCCATCGGCATTGAGGAGCACCCGGAGCGGGCGGCACGGGCGCGGCGCAATGCGGCCGCGCTCGGCGTGCCGGGGCTGGAGATCGTCGAGGGTCGGGCACCCGAGGCGCTTTCCGGCCTGCCGGCGCCGGACGCCATCTTCCTCGGCGGCGGGGCGGGCGATGAAGGCGTGATGGACGCCGCGCTGGCCGCGCTCAAGCCCGGGGGGCGGCTGGTCGCCAATGCGGTGACGCTGGAGACCGAGGCGCTGCTCATTGCCCGCCATGCGGCGCTGGGGGGAGACCTTACACGCCTCTCCATCGCCCGCGCGGTGCCGGTGGGCGGGCTCACCGGCTGGCGACCGGCGATGCCGGTGACGCAATGGAGCTGGGTGAAGCCGGGAGGCGCGCCGTGATCGTCGCCGGTGTCGGCAGCCGGCGGGGCGTCACCTCGGAGGAGGTGTGCGCCGCCGTGCGCGGGGCGATGGAGCGCCACGGCGTGAAGCTGTGCGACATCTCGCTGATGGCGACCCCGGCGGCGAAGGGCAGCGAGGCCGGCATCATCAAGGCGGCGCTCGATCTCGGCCTGTTGCTGGTCATGGTGCCGCAGCGCCAGCTGGAAGCGGCGGGTACGCGGGCGATGACCCATTCCGACCGCGTCGTGGCGCTGATGGGCGTTCCCTCGGTAGCGGAAGCCTCGGCGCTGGCGGTGGCCGGGCGGCGCTCGACGCTGATCGGGCCGCGCTTCGTGCTCGGGCCGGTGACCTGCGCCTTTGCGCGCGAGGCGGAGAAGGGGGCGCAGACGCCATGACCGTGCATTTCATCGGCGCCGGGCCCGGCGCGGCCGATCTGATGACGCTGCGCGGGCGCGACCTCATCGCCCGCTGCAAGGTGTGTCTCTATGCCGGCTCGATCGTGCCGCCGGAGGTGCTGGCCTGGTGCCCGGCGGGCGCGCGGATCGTCGATACCGCCCCGCTCTCGCTCGACGACATCGAGGCCGAGTTCGTCGCGGCGCAGGCGTTGGGGCACGATGTGGCGCGGCTGCACTCGGGCGATCTGTCGATCTATTCGGCGCTGGCCGAGCAGATCCGGCGGCTGGAAAAGCACGGCATCGCCTACACGCTCACCCCCGGCGTGCCGGCCTTCGCGGCGGCGAGCGCGGTGCTGGGGCGGGAATTCACCGTGCCGGGGTTGGCGCAGAGCCTCGTCATCACCCGCGTTTCCGGCCGCGCTTCGGCGATGCCGGCAGGCGAGACGCTGGCGGCCTTCGGCGCCACTGGAGCGACGCTCGCCATCCATCTCGCCATTCACGCGCTTGAACAGGTGGTCGAAGAGCTGGCGCCGCTCTACGGGTCGGATTGCCCCGTCGCCGTGGTGGTGGAGGCGAGCCGGCCGGGCGAGCGGGTGATCCGTGGCACGCTGGGCGATATCGTCGCGCAGGTGGCAGCGGCGCCGGTGGAGCGCACCGCGCTCATCCTGGTCGGCCGGGCGCTGGCGCCGGAGGATTTCCGCGAGAGCGCGCTCTATGACGCCGCCTATCAGCGTCGCTTCCGGGGGCGGGAATGAGGGGGGCGGGCGAGCCTTTTCCTCTCCCCGTCGGGGAGAGGTGGCCCGCGCAGCGGGCCGGTGAGGGGGGAGACGGCTGCCGCGCTCTACTTCCCCTCACCCCAACCCTCTCCCCGTCGGGGAGAGGGAGCGGCGGCGTTTGCGCCGGAGCCGCCGCATGACCGCCCGCGCCTTCATCATCGCCGCGCCGCGCTCCGGCTCGGGCAAGACCACGGTGACGCTCGGCGTGGCGGCGGCGCTGCGCGCGCGGGGCGTGCGGGTGCGGGTGGCGAAGTCCGGCCCGGACTATATCGACCCCGCTTTCCACGCCGCCGCCACCGGGCGGCCGGGGCTCAACCTCGACAGTTTCGCCATGCCGCCCGCCCTCATCGACGCGCTGGCGGCGGAGGTGGGGCAAGCGGCGGACACGGTCATCATCGAAGCCTCCATGGGGCTGTTCGACGGCATCGAGGGCGAGACGGGGCGCAGCGGCGCGGCGGCGGACCTCGCCGCCCGGCTCGGCCTGCCTGTCGTGCTGGTGCTCGACATATCCGGCCAGTCGCAATCGGCCGCGGCCGTGGTGCGCGGCTTTGCCGGCCATGACCCGCGTGTTCGCATCGCCGGGGTGATCCTCAACCAGGTGGCGAGCGAGCGGCACCGGGCGCAGGCCAGCACGGCCATCGAGGCGCTCGGCCTCCCCGTTCTCGGCAGCCTGCCGCGCGACGGGGCGGTGCGGCTGCCCGAGCGCCATCTCGGTCTCGTGCAGGCGGAGGAGCACCCCGCGCTCGCGGCGCAATTGGCGGCGCTGGCGGAACGGGCGGAGAAGCACATCGACCTCGACGCGCTCTGTGCTCTGGGGGCTCCGGTGAACCCGGCCGGCCCGGCGCCGGTGGCGCTCGCGCCGCCCGGCCAGCGCATCGCCCTGGCGCGCGATGTCGCCTTTTCCTTCGCCTATGAGCATGTGATGGCCGGCTGGCGTCGGGCGGGGGCGGAAATCCTGCCGTTTTCCCCGCTCGCCGACGAGGCGCCCGCCGACCATGCCGATGCCTGCTGGCTGCCCGGCGGCTATCCCGAACTGCATGGGGAAAGGCTCGCGCAAGCCTTCCGCTTTCTCGATGGGGTGCGGGCCTTTGCCCGCACCCGGCCGGTGCACGGCGAATGCGGGGGCTTCATGGTGCTGGGCGAAGCGATCGAGGACGCGGAGGGCAAGGTCCACCCGATGCTCGGCCTGCTCGGCCACGCCACCAGCTTCGCCCGCCGCCGGCTCAATCTCGGCTATCGCCGCGCGGTGACGCTCGCCGCCTCGGCGCTGGGGCCGGCGGGGACAAGGCTGCGCGGCCACGAATTCCATTATGCCAGCGTCACACAAGCCGGCGACGATGCGCCGCTGGTCGCGCTGAGCGATGGTCGGGGTATGGACATGGGTCCTTCAGGAAGCCGCCGGGGGCGCGTTTCGGGAACCTTCTTCCACGTCATCGCCACGGACGGCCAGTCAAGCGGAGCCGAGCCATGAACGCCTTTCGCCGTTTCCTCGTTTTTGTCGCCGGCCTGATGGGCGCGGCCGGGGTGGCCGCGGCGGCGGCAGGCGCGCATGTGAACGCCGCCCCGAATTTGACCACGGCCGCCACCTTCCTCATGCTGGGGGCGAGTGCGGTGGTGGGAGGCTGCGCCCTGGCCGCACTGCGCGGTCCGGGCTGGTCCTTCGCCAGCGTCGGCGCCGGTATCATCGCGCTGGGCACGGTGCTGTTCAGCGGGACGCTGGCGCTGCGAGCGCTTTGGGATATCGCGGTTTTTCCTATGGCCGCGCCGATCGGCGGTACTATGCTCATCCTCGGATGGCTGGTGCTCGCCCTGGCCGCGCTGCAAAGGGAACCCCGCGCCGGCTGAGTTGGCCAAAAGGTTGCATCCGGCAGGGGTGAGATACGCGGCCTTTCCCGTTTCACGCGGGGTGGCCGCAACGGGAGCACAAGCTGCACATGTCAGTCGAGGTCGAAGAGAAGATGCTGGACACGCCGGAGACACCCGCCCGCACCCTTTCCGCGCAGGGCGACGAGGTCGCCAAGTTCCGTGCCGCGGTGATCTCGAAGCTCACCTATGCGGTGGGCAAGAACCCCGCCGCCGCGAGCGACCGCGACTGGTTTCTCGCCACCGCTTTCGCCACCCGCGACCGCATCGTCGACCGCTGGATCACCTCCACCCGCCAGACCTATTCGGAAGGGCGCAAGCGGGTTTACTATCTCTCGCTGGAATTCCTCATCGGCCGGCTTCTGTTCGACGCGCTGACCAATATCGAGATGCTGGAGACGGCGCGCTCGGCGCTGGGCGATCTCGGCGTCGATCTCGACCGGCTGCGCCAGGTGGAGCCGGACGCGGCGCTGGGCAATGGCGGCCTCGGCCGGCTCGCCGCCTGTTTCATGGACAGCATGGCGACCCTCTCCATCGCCGCCTATGGCTATGGCATCCGCTACGAGAACGGCCTGTTCCGCCAGATGATCAAGAATGGCTGGCAGCAGGAATATCCCGAGGACTGGCTGTCCTTCGGCAACCCCTGGGAGTTCGAGCGGCCGGAGGTTTATTACGACATCGGCTTCGGCGGCTCGGTCGAGTCGGTGGCGATGGGCGGCGACCGCAAGAAGCAGGTCTGGCATCCCGCCGAGACGGTGGAGGCGGTCGCCTATGACACGCCCATCGTCGGCTGGCGCGGGCGGCATGTGAACACGCTGCGCCTGTGGTCGGCCCGCGCGGCCGATCCGATCCGGCTCGACGCCTTCAACCAGGGCGACCATGTCGGCGCGCTGGTGAACCAGGTGAAGGCCGAGGCGATCTCCAAGGTGCTCTACCCCTCCGACGCCACGCCGGCGGGGCAGGAACTGCGGCTGCGGCAGGAATATTTCTTCACCGCCGCCTCGCTGCACGACCTGATCCGCCGCCATGTCGACAGCTTCGGCGATGTGCGCTCGCTGCCCGACAAGGTGGCGATCCAGCTCAACGACACCCACCCCGCCATCGCGGTGGCGGAGCTGATGCGGGTGCTGATCGACGAGAACGACATCGAATTCGACGAAGCGTTCGACATCACGGTGCGGACCATCTCCTACACCAACCACACCCTGCTGCCGGAGGCGCTGGAGACGTGGCCGGTGCCGCTGATGGAGCGGGTGCTGCCGCGCCACATGCAGATCATCTACCTGCTCAACGCCAAGCATCTGGAGCGGGTGCGCACGCAGTTCCCCGGCGACGACGCGCTGCTCGGCTCGGTGTCGCTGATCCAGGAAGACCATGGCCGGCGCGTGCGCATGGGCAATCTCGCCTTCCTCGGCTCGCACTCGATCAACGGTGTCGCGGCGCTGCACAGCGACCTGATGACGACGACGGTGTTCAAGGATTTCTACCGTCTGTTCCCCGAGCGGATGAACAACAAGACCAACGGCATCACCTTCCGCCGCTGGCTCTACCAGGCCAATCCGGGGCTCACCAACCTCTTGGTGGATGTGTGCGGGCCGGCGGTGCTGGACGACGCGACCCAGCTGAAGACGCTGGAAGCGGTCGCCGGCGATTCCTCGCTGCACGACCGGCTGATGGCGGTGCGGCGGCAGAACAAGGTGGCGCTGGCCCGGCTGATCCGCGACCGGCTGGACATCAAGGTCAACCCCGGCGCGCTGTTCGACGTGCAGATCAAGCGCATCCACGAATATAAGCGCCAGCTGCTGAAC
Organism: Ancylobacter polymorphus; assembly: GCF_030813495.1. Taxonomy (GTDB): domain Bacteria; phylum Pseudomonadota; class Alphaproteobacteria; order Rhizobiales; family Xanthobacteraceae; genus Ancylobacter; species Ancylobacter polymorphus. The sequence goes on from NZ_JAUSUI010000004.1 coordinate 138,368, forward strand.
GTGCTGGAGACCATCGCGCTCTATGACGCAATGCGCGCCAATCCGGCGCGCAATTGGGCGCCGCGGGTCAAGATCTTCTCCGGCAAAGCGGCGGCGAGCTACCAGATGGCCAAGCTCATCATCAAGCTGGCCAATGACGTGGCCAAGGTGGTCAATGACGACCCGACGGTGAAGGACCTGCTCAAGGTCGTGTTCCTGCCGAACTACAATGTCTCGCTCGCCGAGGTGGTGATCCCGGCGGCGGACCTGTCGGAGCAGATCTCCACCGCCGGCATGGAAGCCTCCGGCACCGGCAACATGAAGATGGCGCTCAACGGCGCGCTGACCATCGGCACGCTCGACGGCGCCAATGTCGAGATCAAGCAGCATGTCGGCGACGACAACATCTTCATCTTCGGCCTCACCGCCGATGAGGTGGAGCAGCGTCGCGCCGCCGGTGTCGACGAGGCGGGCTCGATCCGCAATTCGCAGCATCTCGGCGAGGTGCTGGACGCGGTCGGCTCCGGCGTGTTCTCCCCGGACGAGCCGGACCGCTTCAAGCCGCTGGTCGACGCGCTGCGCTACCACGACTATTTCCTGGTGACGACCGACTTCGACGCCTATTGGGACGCCCAGCGCAAGGTCGATGCGCGCTGGAACAACCGGGCGGCATGGTGGACCTCAAGCGCCATCAACACCGCCAATATGGGCTGGTTCTCCTCCGACCGGACCATCTCCGAATACGCCACGGACATCTGGAACGTGCCGGTTCGCCCGGTTCGCTGACGCTGCCGGCCGCCGGGTTCCGCCCGGCGGCCTTCCTGCGGCCTTCCCGCAGTGGCCCGCCGGCCGCACCCTGTTGGCCCGCCATTAACCTGATGCCGCGACGAGTGGCTGCGACCTGTGGACTTTGTGTTGGCGGTAGAGGAACCTTCACTGCGCGCGGGGCTTGTCCCCGGTGTTTCGGCTCAGGAAGGGTTGGCAGTGATGCAGGCATGGCAGGCACCCGCACGGGAGGTCGACGCTCTCGTCGCAGGCCGCCATCACGACCCCTTCGCGCTGCTGGGTCCGCACCAGACCGAGCACGGGCTGGTGCTGCGCGCCTTCGTGCCGGATGCGCAGACGCTGGACGCGATCGAGCCCGACGGCGCGGTGTTCGCCGCCTTCGAACCCCGCCACCCGGCCGGCTTCTTCGAGGTGCTGGTGCCCGACCGCCCCGCCTGGGCGCGCTACCGCCTGCGCGCCCGCAATGAGGGCGGGACGTGGGAACTCGACGATCCCTATTCCTTTCCGCCGGTGCTCGGCCCGCTCGACGACCATCTGCTGGTCGAGGGCACGCATCGCACGCTGTATGAGCGGCTGGGCGCGCATCCCGACGCGCATGAAGGCGTCGAAGGCGTGCGCTTCGCCGTCTGGGCGCCAAATGCCGCGCGCGTCTCGGTGGTGGGCGACTTCAACCGCTGGGACGGGCGCCGCCATCAGATGCGCAAGCGCGTCGACAGCGGGTTGTGGGAGATCTTCGCCCCCGGCGTCGCGGAGGGAGCGATCTACAAATATGAGATCGTCGCCGCCGACGGCCGGCTGCTGCCGCTGAAAGCCGATCCGTTCGGCTTTGCCGGCGAGTTCCGCCCGGCGACGGGCTCGGTGGTGGCGCGCACCGACAATTTCGCGTGGGGCGACGACGCCCATATCGCCGCCCGCGCCGAGGGGGAGGCGCGCCGCAAGCCGATGAGCACCTATGAGGTGCATCTCGGCTCCTGGCGGCGCGGCGAGGACAACCGCTTCCTCACCTATGACGAACTCGCCGACGAGCTGATCCCCTATGTGCAGTGGATGGGCTTCACCCATCTCGAATTGCTGCCGATTTCCGAGCACCCGCTCGACGCGTCCTGGGGCTACCAGCCGATCGGCCTGTTCGCGCCGACGAGCCGCTTCGGCGACCCCGCCGGCTTCGCCCGCTTCGTCGACAAGGCGCATGCGGCGGGGCTTTCGGTGATCCTCGACTGGGTGCCGGCGCATTTCCCCACCGACATTCACGGGCTGGCGCATTTCGACGGCGGCCCGCTCTATGAGCACCCCAACCCGCAGCGCGGCTTCCACCCGGACTGGAATACGGCGATCTACGACTTCGGCCGCCGCGAGGTCGCCAATATGCTGATCGCCAACGCGCTGTACTGGCTCGACCGTTTCCATGTCGACGGGCTGCGCGTGGATGCGGTGGCGTCGATGCTATACCTCGATTATTCGCGCAAGCACGGGGAATGGTCGCCCAACCCCGACGGCTCCAACGATAACAAGGACGCGGTGTCGTTCCTGCGCCGCGCCAACGAGATCATCTATGCCGAGCATCCCGGCACGGTGGTCATCGCCGAGGAATCCACCTCCTGGGCCGGTGTCTCGCAGCCCGTCTTCGCCGGCGGGCTCGGCTTCGGCTTCAAGTGGAACATGGGCTGGATGCACGACACGCTCGACTATATGTCGCTCGATCCGGTCTATCGCCCGTGGCACCACAACCGGGTGACCTTCGGCATCACCTATGCCTTCTCCGAGAATTTCGTGCTGCCGCTCTCCCATGACGAGGTGGTGCATGGAAAGGGCACCATCCTCTCGCGCATGCCCGGCGACGACTGGCAGCAATTCGCCAATATGCGCGCCTGCTACGGCATGATGTGGGCCTATTCCGGCAAGAAGCTGCTGTTCATGGGCCAGGAATTCGCCCAGCGCCGGGAATGGAGCGAGGAGCGCTCGCTCGACTGGCATCTCGTCGGCATGGGGCCCTATCATCGCGGCATGCAGCTGCTGGTCCGCGACCTCAACCTCATCTACCGCGACACGCCCGCTTTGCATGTGCGCGACTGCGAGCCGGAGGGCTTCCGCTGGATCGTGGTGGACGACAGCGCGCAATCGGTGTTCGCCTGGGCGCGCTTCGGCGAGGATGACGACGCGCCTGTCGTGATGGTCGCCAACCTCACCCCCGTGCCGCGCCACGACTATCGCGTCGGCCTGCCGCGCGCGGGGCGCTGGCGCGAAATCCTCAACACCGACGCCGATCTCTATGGCGGCTCCGGCATGGGCAATCTCGGCGGCGCGGATGCCACCGAGGAGCCCGCGCATGGGCTGCCCGCCAGCGCGCGGCTGACCCTGCCGCCGCTCGCCACGCTGTATTTCAAATGGGAACCGGAAACGCGCGCCGCCGAACGCGATGAGCCGGAACAGAGTAACTGAGGGAGACCACGCGACATGGCACGGCCGACGCTACCCAACGCACCACTGGCCCGCTCCGCGATGGCCTATGTCCTTGCCGGCGGCCGCGGCAGCCGCCTGATGGAACTGACCGACCGCCGCGCCAAGCCGGCGGTCTATTTCGGCGGCAAGTCGCGCATCATCGACTTCACCCTGTCCAATGCCATCAATTCCGGCATCCGCCGCATCGGCGTCGCCACCCAGTATCAGGCGCACAGCCTGATCCGGCATATGCAGCGCGGCTGGAACTTCCTTCGCCATGAGCGGAACGAGAGCTTCGACGTGCTGCCCGCCAGCCAGCGCGTCTCGGAAACCATGTGGTATCTGGGAACGGCGGATGCGGTGTATCAGAACCTCGACATCATCGAGGCCTATGACACCCGCCACATCATCATTCTGGCGGGCGACCACGTCTACAAGCAGGATTACGAGATCATGCTGCAGCAGCACGTCGACTCGGGGGCCGACGTGACCGTCGGCTGCCTCGAAGTGCCGCGGCACGAGGCGAGCGCTTTCGGCGTGATGCATGTCGATGACCGGGACCGCATCATCTCCTTCCTGGAAAAGCCGAAGGACCCGCCGTCCATGCCCGGCCGGCCGGACAAGGCGCTGGCCTCGATGGGCATCTATGTCTTCGAGACCAAGTTCCTCATCGACCAGCTGCGCCGCGACGCCGCCGACCCGCTGTCGACGCATGATTTCGGCAAGGACATCATCCCCTATATCGTCAAGAACGGCACCGCCTCGGCGCACCATTTCTCGCGTTCCTGCGTGCGTTCCGACCAGGAGACGGCGCCCTATTGGCGCGATGTCGGCACGGTGGATGCCTATTGGGAGGCCAATATCGACCTCACCGGCGTGGTGCCGGAACTCGACCTCTACGACCGCGACTGGCCGATCTGGACCTATGCCGAGATCACCCCGCCGGCCAAGTTCGTGCATGACGACGAGGGCCGGCGCGGACAGGCGATTTCCTCGCTGGTGTCGGGCGGCTGCATCATCTCCGGCTCGTCGCTGCGCCGGGCGCTGCTGTTCACCGGCGTGCGGATCAACTCCTATGGGTCGATCGAGAACGGGGTGATCCTGCCCTATGTCGAGATCGGCCGCTCCGCCCGGCTGAAGAATGTGGTGATCGATTCGCATGTGCGCATTCCCGAGGGGCTCGTCGTCGGCGAGGACCCGGAGCTGGATGCCAAGCGCTTCCGCCGCACGGAAAAGGGCATCTGCCTCATCACCCAGCAGATGATCGACAAGCTGTCGGTCTAGGGGGCTCGCATCGGTCGGGTTGGGAAATCCGATCGACAAGAAGCTGCTTTACACTCAACCCGCGCCGGCGGTTCAGGCCGCCGGCGGCTTCGGTTTTAACGGCACAGGGCGCGGGTCTGACGTGTCATCCCTCAAGGTTCTCTCCGTCGTCTCGGAAGTCTTTCCGCTGATCAAGACCGGCGGCCTCGCCGATGTGGCCGGCGCGCTGCCGGCGGCGCTGGCGCGGCACGATGTCGAGCTGCGCACGCTCATCCCCGGCTATCCCGCCGTGATGGCGAAATTGACCGAGGCGGCGCCGGTGCACCGTTTCGACGATCTGTTCGGCGGACCGGCAACGCTGCTCGCTGCCAAGGGCGGCGGGCTCGACCTCTTCGTCATCGAGGCGCCGCATCTCTATGACCGCCCGGGCGGGCCCTATGCCGGGCCGGACGGGGCCGACTGGGGCGACAATGCGCGGCGTTTCGCGGCGCTGGGTGCGGTGGCCTCGGGGCTGGGGCTCGGCCTCATCGCCGGCTTCGTGCCCGATATCGTCCATGCCCATGACTGGCAGGCCGGGCTCGCGCCGGCCTATCTCCACTATGCCGGCACCAGGCGCCCCGGCACGGTGATGACGATCCACAACATCGCCTTTCAGGGGCAGTTTCCCGCCCATGATTTCCCCATGCTCGGCCTGCCGCCGCACGCGTTCGGGCTTGGCGGGGTCGAGTATTACGGCATGGTCGGCTATCTCAAGGCCGGGCTGCAGCTGGCGGACCGCATCACCACGGTCTCCCCGGGCTATGCCGGCGAAATCCTGCTGCCCGATGCCGGCATGGGGCTCGACGGGCTGCTCAATGCCCGCGCCTCCGTGCTGTCGGGGATTCTCAACGGCCTTGACGATGCCGGCTGGAACCCCGCCACCGACACGCTGATCGCCAAGCCCTTCGACGCCAAGACGCTGAAGGCGCGGGCGGCGAACAAGGTGGCGCTGAAGGAGGCGTTCGGGCTCGATGCCGATCCGGAGGCGCTGCTGTTCGGCGTGGTGAGCCGCCTGTCCTGGCAGAAGGGGCTCGACCTGCTGGCCGACAGCCTCGACACGCTGCTCGGCCTCGGCGCGCAGATGGTGCTGCTCGGCGCGGGCGATGCCGATCTCGCCGGCCGCTTCGCCGCCGCCGCCCATGCCCATCCCGGCCGCGTCGGCGTGCAGCTCGGCTATGACGAGGGCGTGGCGCACCGCATCCAGGCGGGGGCGGATGTGCTGATCGTGCCCTCGCGCTTCGAGCCCTGCGGCCTCACCCAGCTTTCCGCGCTGCGCTATGGCGCGCTGCCGCTGGTGGCGCGCGTCGGCGGGCTCGCCGATACGGTGATCGACGTGAACGAGATGGCGCGCACCGCCGGTGTCGGCACCGGGGTGCAGTTCTCGCCCGTCACCGCGCCGGCACTGCAGATCGCGCTCAAGCGGGTGGCCGCGCTGTGGCAGGACAAGGCGCTGTGGCAGAAGCTGCAGCGCAACGCCATGGCGACCGACGTGTCCTGGCAGCGGGCGGCCGGCCAGTACAACACGCTGTTCCGCACGCTGGCGGCGGAGCGGGCGGGGTGAGCGACCTCACCCTCGCCCCCGGAAGTCCCGAGCCGCTCGGCGTCACCCTCGACGGGCGCGGCGTCAATGTCGCGGTGTTCTCCGCCCATGCGACGCGCATCGAGTTCTGCCTGTTCGACGCGGCGGGCGAGGTGGAGATCGCCCGTATCGCCCTGCCGGAGCGCACCGGCGACGTGTTTCACGGCCACATTGCCGGGGTAATCGCAGGTGCCCGCTACGGCCTGCGCGCGGCGGGGCCGTGGGCGCCGAAAGAGGGCCACCGCTTCAACCCGGCCAAGCTGCTGGTCGACCCCTATGCGCGCCGGCTCGACCGGCCGTTCCGGCTGGACGCGGCGTTGTTCGACAACCGCGCCAGCGGCGCGCTGCATGACGAGACCGACAGCGCCTTCGCGCTGCCGAAAGCCATCGTGATGGGGGTGGAAGCCGAACCCGCCGCGCCGCGCGCGCCGTTCCGCTGGGACCGGCAGGTGCTCTACGAACTGCATGTGCGCGGCTTCACCATGCGGCAGGAGGCGATCCCGCCGGCGCTGCGCGGCACCTTCGCCGGGCTGGCCGAACCGGCGGCGCTCGACCATCTGGTGCGGCTCGGCGTCACCACGGTGGAGCTGATGCCCGCCATGGCCTGGATCGACGAGCGGCATCTGCCGCCGCTGGGGCTGAGCAATTACTGGGGCTACAACCCTGTCGTGTTCGGCGCGCCCGATCCGCGCCTCGCGCCGGGCGGCTTCGAGGAGATCGCCCGCACCATCGCCGCGCTGCACGCGGCCGGCATCGCGGTCGTGCTGGATGTGGTGCTGAACCATTCCGGCGAGAGCGACGCATTCGGGCCGACGCTCAGCCTGCGCGGGCTCGACAACGCGACCTATTACCGCCACGCCGCCGACGATCCCTCCCGCCTGATCAACGATGCCGGCACGGGCAACACGCTGGCGCTGGAGCGGGCGCCGGTGCTGCGGCTGGCGATGGATGCGCTGCGACGCTGGGCCGCCTGCGGGCTGGACGGCTTCCGCTTCGACCTCGCCGCCACGCTGGGCCGCCGGCCCGACGGCTTCGACATGGAAGCACCGTTTCTGGCGGCGATGCAGCAGGACCCGGCGCTACGCGACCTCGCGCTGATCGCCGAGCCCTGGGATATCGGGCCGGGCGGCTATCAGGTCGGGCGCTTCCCGCCGGGCTGGGGCGAATGGAACGACCATTTCCGCGACACGGCGCGGCATTTCTGGCGCGGCGATGCCGGCGTCGTGGGCGAGCTGGCAACGCGGCTGGCCGGTTCCGCCGACATTTTCGCCGGGCGCCACCGCCCGCTCTCGCGCGGCATCAATTTCGTCACCGCCCATGACGGCTTCACCCTGGCCGATCTCGTCGCCTTTTCGGCCAAGCACAATGACGCCAATGGCGAGCATAATCGCGACGGCACCGACAATAATGTGAGCTGGAACCACGGCGTCGAGGGCGGCACCGACGATCCCGCCATCATCGCCGCCCGGCGCGGCGATGCGCGGGCGCTGCTGGCGACGCTGCTCGCCGCGCGCGGCACGCCGATGCTGACCATGGGCGATGAATGCGGGCGCACGCAGGCCGGCAACAACAACGCCTATGCGCAGGACAATGAGCTGACCTGGCTCGACTGGGCGGCAGTGGATGCGGAGCTTGCCGCCTTCACCGCCCGGCTGGTGAAGCTGCGCCTCGTCCATCGCGCGCTGCGCGGCGACGCGCCGCTGACCGGGCGCCCGCCCGATGGCAGCGGCCTTGCCGATGTCGACTGGCGCGCGCCTGCCGGCGGCACGGTGCGCTGGGATGACGGTGCCACCCGCGCGCTGGTGGCGGTGTTCTATGCGCCCGCCACATCCGACGAGGCGGCGGACCGGGTGGCGGTGGCGCTCAACGCTTCTGATCGGGCGGAACCTCTGGTGCTGCCCGAACCGCGCGACGGCTTCGTCTGGCGCGTCGCCGCCGACACCGCCCGGCCGGAGGCCGAGGAGGGGGAGCCCCTTGAGGTCGCACCGCGCGCGGTGCTGATCGCCGTCGAGACCGCCGAGCCGGCCGCACCGCGCCGCGCCGCCACGCCGGAGCGGCTGGACAAGCTTTCCGCTGCGGCCGGCATCGATGGCCAGTGGTTCACCGCCGATGGCAAGGCGCAGAAGGTGAGCGACGACACCAAGCGCGCGCTGCTCGCCGCGCTGGAGCTGCCGGCCGGCACGCCCGGCGAGGTGAGCGACAGCCTCGCCCGGCTTTCCGCCCAGCATTTCGACCGCGCCATTCCCTTCGCTGCCATTCTGCGCGAGGGCACGGAACCGCTGCTGACGCTCGCGGGCGAGGCCGCACAGGCGCCGCGCCGGCTGGATCTATCGATCACGCTGGAGGACGGGCAGGAGATCGCCGTTCCCATCCGCCCGGAGGAGGGCGAGAGCCGCAGCGTGGAGCGGCCGGACGGCCGGCTGGCGACGCTGCGCGCCGTGGCGCTGCCGGCGCTGCCGCCGGGCCGGCATGTGCTGCGCCTCGGCGCCGATGCGTGCCGGATCACCGTCGCGCCGCCGGCCAGCCATCTGCCGCGCGCGCTTGAGGCAGGGGGACGGCTGTTCGGCATTGGTACGCATCTCTACACGCTGCGGCGCGGCGGTGCGGATCAGGGCATTGGCGATTTCACCGCGCTGGCTGAACTCGGCGAGCGGGCCGCGCAGGCGGGGGCGCGCACGCTGGGGCTGAACCCGCTGCACGCGCTGTTCCCCGACGACCGGGAGCGCACCAGCCCCTATTCGCCCTCCGACCGGCGCTTCCTCGACCCGATCTATATCGATGTCGCCGCGCTCGGCGCGGAGATGGCGCCGTTCGGGGCGCTCGCTGCCGCATCGTCGGTCGACTATGCCGGCGTGTGGGCGGCCAAGGAAGCCGCGCTGCGGGACGCTTTTGCGGGCTTCGAGCGCGGGCCGGACCCCGATTTCGACCGTTTCATCGCGGAAGGCGACGAGACGCTGCGCCGCTTCGCGCTGTTCCAGGCGATCGCCGGCACCTATCCCCGCCGCCCCTGGCGCGACTGGCCGGACGGCCTGAGCGAGGCCGGCGGCGCGGCGGTGGAGGCGTTCGGCCGCGCCCATGCGGGCGAGGTCCGCTTCGCGCTGTGGCTGCAATGGGTGGCCGATCGGCAGCTCGCCGCGGCGGCGGAGAGGGCCCGCGCGGCGGGGCTCTCGCTCGGCCTTTACCGCGACCTCGCCGTGGGCACGACTTTGGACGGTGCCGAAGCCTGGGCCGAGGCCGATCTGCTGATGCCCGGCGTCACCATCGGTGCGCCGCCGGACCCGCTGGGGCCGGAAGGGCAGAACTGGAACCTGCCGCCCTTCGACCCGCTGGCGCTGCAGCGCGACGGCTATCGGCGCTATGCCGGGCTGGTGCGGGCGAATATGCGCCATGCCAGCGCGCTGCGGATCGACCATGTGATGGGGCTGCGGCGGCTGTTCCTCATTCCCGAAGGCGCGAGCGGGGCGGACGGCGCCTATCTCGCCATGCCGTTCGAGGCGCTGGCGGCGCAGGTGGCGCTGGAAAGCGCGCGGGCGCAGTGCCTCGTCATCGGTGAGGATCTCGGCACCGTGCCCTTCGGCATGCGCGACCAGCTTTCCGCCGAGCGCATGCTGTCCTACCGCGTGCTGTGGTTCGAGCAGAAAGCGGGCGTGTTCACGCCGCCGCAGGACTATCCGGCGCTGGCGGCGGCCTGCGTTTCCACCCATGACCTGCCGACGCTGGCCGGCTGGTGGGAGGGGGTCGACCTGAAGGAACGGGAAGCGCTCGGCCTGATCGACGCGGCGGATTATGCGGCGGGGCTGGTGGAGCGGGCCGCTGAGCGCGAACGACTCTGCGCGGCGCTGCTTGAGGAGGGGCTGATCGCCGCGCTGCCGGCTGCGGGCGCGCCGCTCGACGATGCGCTGCTGGCGGCGATCCACGCTTTCGTCTCGCGCACCAAGGCGGCGCTGGCTCTGGCGCAGCTCGACGATCTCGCCGGGGAGACGGTGGCGGTGAACCTGCCGGGCACGGACAAGGAGCGGCCGAACTGGCGGCGGCGGCTGGCGCAGACGGTGGACGCGGTGATGGAGAGCCCGCGCGCCAGGGCCGCGCTCGCCGCCATGTCGGGCGAGCGCGGCGGGGAGGCGTGAGCCTTACGGGTTCGCGGGCGCCGGGGTAGACGGAGCCGGCTCGGCCGGAGTGGCGGGCGCGGGTTCCGGCGATGCGGCCGGCGGGGTCGAGGGCTGCACGGCCGGGTCGTTAGCCGGCGGCAGCGTGGCTTCCGGCGCGGGCGGCGGCGGGGTGATCGGATCGGCAGCCGGGGGAACCGAGGGCTGTGCGGCCGGCGGGGTCGGGTTTTCCGTGGGCTGAGTCGTCATCCGCCCGGAATATTGGACGGCGGCATAGGCGGCGATCACCAGGACGATCGCAGCCACGATCAGCATCATGTTTCGGCTCATTTGCGCTTCTCCGGCTTGGTGGCCCGGCAGCCTTATCGGAGACCCGATAACGTCGCCCAGTCCACGAGGCATGGCTTCACGGGATGCCCGCAGGCGGGGCCGTTGCAGGTAAATCCGCGCGCGTGCCGCTGGTCCGGGCACAACAAAGCGGCGCAACCTGCGGATTTGCCATTGTCGCAACGCCATTATTCGACGAAAGTTCCTGCTCCATTCCGCCGCAGGGCGGACGCCGATAACCGAGCCGCGCTAACGCGGCCGCCCCGTCCGCGCGCGGACGGGCAGAGGGAGGGGACGACCATGCCGCACGCCGATTTCGACGTAGTCACGCTCTCGCCTTCGACCGTCCGGGTCATGCACCGCGTCGCCCACCACATTTACGAGTTCGCGCTGGAAGAGGATGCCAGCGGCCGGCGGCGGATGCGCGGCGGCCCGCAGGTGACCTGCGGGCGGGGCGATGTGCCGGCGCTGGAACTGCTGAGCGCCGCCGAGCAGGTCGCCGCCGCCACGGCGCGCCATACCGGCATGATCGACTGAGGCCGCGCGCAACCTCCGCCCGCAGCTGACGTTCGACGTTTTTCTCCACTCCGGTGCAAGAACCATCCGCCACGCCCGGCCATAAGCCGGGCATGGCGGGCTGGCATCGTGCGGCTAATCATGTATATGGACGGATACATGTATATCACGGGATATAAGAGGGAGCCCGCCATGCCGTCACGCCTGCCGTCCCGTCGCCATGTGCTGCTTGGCCTCGCGCTGAAGAGCGTCGCCATCGCCGCCCTTCTCGGCATTGCGCTGCCGGCGTCCGTGCGGGCCGAGGCGCCGGTCACCGTCTTCGCCGCCGCCAGCCTGACCAATGCGTTCCAGGACATCGGCAAGCTCTACAAGGCGAAGACCGGCACGGAGGTCGCCTTCTCCTTCGCCGCCTCCTCGGCGCTGGCCAAGCAGCTGGAGGCCGGCGCGCCGGCGGGCATCTTCGCTTCCGCCGACAACAAATGGATGGACTACGCCGAGAGCAAGGACCTGACGCTGAAGGCCACCCGCGTTACCCCGATCGGCAACAGCCTCGTGCTCATCATGCCGGCGGACAAAGCCAGGGACGTGACCATCAACGCCTCCTTCGACTGGCTGGGTTTTCTCGGCGCCGATGGCCGCATCGTCACCGGCCTCACCGACAGCGTGCCGGTCGGCATCTATGCCAAGACGGCGCTGACCGCTCTCGGCGCGTGGGACAAGGTGAAGGAGCGTGTCGTCGGCGCCGAGAGCGTGCGCGCCGCGCTGGCGCTGGTGGAGCGCGGCGAGGCGGCCGCCGGCATTGTCTATTCCACCGACGCGGCGGTGGCGAAGAATGTGAAAATCGTCGCCACTTTCCCGGCGAACAGCCACCCGCCGGTCGAATACCCGTTCGAGATCGTCAAGGGCCAGGACAACCCGGCGACGCGGGCCTTCTTCGACTTCCTGGTGGGGCCGGACGCCAAGGCGGTATATGCGTCCTACGGCTTCGTGGTGAAGTGAGGCGGGTTGCTGGCCGGCTGTCATCCCGGAGCGGCCGGAAGGCCGCATCCGGGACCGCTTTCAGAATGAAAATAGCGGGCGATCCCGGCTCTCGCTACGCTCGGCCGGGATGACGGCGAGAGGGGACGACGACTTTTCGATGAGCATGCTCACTCCCGAGGAATGGACAGCGGTCACTCTCAGCCTGAAGGTTGCCTTCTGGGCGACCTTCTGGAGCCTCCCGCTCGCGGTCCTCACCGCCTTCGTGCTGGCGCGGGCGCGCTTTCCCAGCAAGAGCCTGCTCGACGGGCTGGTCTATCTCCCGCTCGTGCTTCCCAAGGTGGTGGTGGGCTATCTGCTGCTGGTCAGCCTCGGCGCGCGCGGCTTTCTCGGCCAGTATCTCGACGCCTGGTTCGGCATCCGGCTGATCTTCACCACGGCGGGGGCGACGGTGGCGGCGGCGGTGGTGAGCTTTCCGCTCACCGTCAACGCCATTCGCCTGGCGCTGGAAGCGGTGGACCGGGGGTTGGAGACGGCGGCGCGCACGCTGGGTGCGTCACGGCTCGACGTGTTCTTCTCGGTGACGCTGCCGCTGATGCTGCCCGGCGTCCTCTCCGGCGCGCTGCTCGCCATCGCCTCGGCGCTGGGCGAGTTCGGCGCCACCATCACCTTCGTCTCCAATGTCGAGGGCCAGACCCGCACCATTCCCCTCGCCATTTACAGCGCCACCCATATGCCGGATGGCGACGCCATGGCGCTGCGGCTCACGCTGGTCTCGGTGGTGCTGGCGCTCGGCTCGCTGCTGCTGGCGAGCCTCGTCGACCGGCGCATCCGCGTCATGATCGGGCGGGGATAGGCATGATCGAGGTTGATCTGCGCCTAGCCCGGCCCGGCGGCTTCGCGCTCGATTGCGGCTTCGCCGCGCCGGGCGAGGGCGTCACCGCGCTGTTCGGCCGTTCCGGCGCCGGCAAGACCACTATCATTCAGGCGGTGGCCGGCGTGGTGCGGCCCGATACCGGGCGCATCGTGGTGGGGGGCGAGGTGTTCTTCGATGCCGCGCGCGGCATCGACGTGCCGATCGAGGCCCGGCGCGTGGGCTATGTGTTCCAGGATTCGCGGCTATTCCCGCATCTCAAGGTCGAGGGCAATCTGCGCTATGGCGAGCGCCGCTGCCGGGCGGTGGAGCGCCCGATCCGCTTCGAGGCGGTGGTCGAATTGCTCGGTATCGGTCACCTTCTGGCGCGGCGGCCGCACACGCTGTCGGGCGGCGAGCGCCAGCGCGTTGCCATCGGCCGGGCGCTGCTGGCGCAGCCGCGCCTCTTGCTGATGGACGAGCCGCTGGCGGCGCTGGACGAGGCGCGCAAGGCGGAAATCCTGCCCTATCTGGAGCGGCTGCGCGACGCGATGCGCCTGCCCATCCTCTATGTCAGCCATTCGCTCGACGAGGTGCTGCGCCTTGCCGACACGCTGGTGGCGCTGCGCGACGGGCGGCAGGTGGCGGCGGGGCCGGTGGCGCAGGTGCTCTCCCGGCCGGAGATGCTGCCGGTAGTGGGGCGCTTCGACCTCGGTACGCTGCTGGAATGCGTCGTTGCCCGGCATGATGGCGACCTCGCCCTGTCCAGCCTCGCCTTTGCCGGTGGCGAACTGCGCGTGCCGCAGGTGGACCGCGCGATCGGCGAGAAGGTGCGGGCGCGGGTGCGGGCGCGCGATGTCGCCATTGCCCTCACCAAGCCCGAGGGCGTGTCGGTCTCAAACCTCTTGCCGGCGGTGGTGGAGGAGGTGGTGGCGCAGGAAGGGCCTTATGCCGATGTCGGCCTCAACGTCGGCGGCGTCCGCCTCGCTGCCATGGTGACGCGCGAAAGCGTGGCGCGGCTCGCGCTGCGGCCGGGGCTCGATGTGTGGGCGATGGTGAAATCGGTGGCGGTGGACAGCCGTAACCCGGACTTCCTCAGTCCCGGCGGGCTTACGGCGCCTGAATGATCGGCGCCACGCCGGGCCCGACCGCCTGTTCGTCGCGCACGAAGCCGATCACGGCGAGGATGAGCAGGCCGAGTGTGAGTACGATCAGCACCAGGCGCAGCCGGGCCGAGCGGGCGCGTAACACGCCAAAGGCGCTGAGGACGACGAGAATCAGAATGACGATGAGCAGCGTCTGCATGGTGTCCCCCTGGCGGAACGCCCGCCGGTGGGACAACGAACCGGGCGCTCGCGGGTTCCCCGCTACCCGTCCTTGCCCGCCTCTTCGCCCTGCGGCGCCAGCGCGGCGCGCAGTTCGTCCACGGCGTCCCGGCTGGCGGCGGCACTGGCGCGCTCCACTTCGCGGTAGAGCGCGATCAGCCTTTCGCCGAAGGCGGTGAGGTCGGTGCCGTGGCCGCGGCGGCCGGGATGGGTTTCGACCACCGGCTGGCGGAAATTGCGGCCGATCTCGTCCACCAACAGCCAGGCCCGCCGATAACTCATGCCGAGCCGGCGCGCAGCGGAGAGAATCGAGCGCTCGCGGCGGATCGCTTCCAGAAGTTCGATCATGCCGGGGCCGAGATGGCGCCCATCGCCGAAATAGACGCGGATGAACAGCCCGTCGCGCGGAGGGGGCTTGGTTCTTCCCGCGCCGTCACTGTCGGCTGTGCTGTCCGTGTCGGCGGTCGTCTTCGTTCCGGCCATGCGCGCCCCTTGCCCCGCGCAATGTTAGGGGAAGAGGCGCGCGGCTGGAACCCGCTCAGGCGGTGCGCAGCTTCGGGCGGCGGCGGGCGAAGACGAAGTCGAGCGCCACCATCACCACCAGCGAGGCCCCGACCAGCGGGAAGATGACCCCGACCACGGCCATGATGGCGATCAGCCCCCACATCACCCCGGCGCTGGTGGGCGCGGGCGGCACGCCGAGCGAACCGGCCGGCCGGCGCTTCCACCACATCACCCCGGCCGAGACCGCCATCAGAATGATGGCGAGGCAGATGGCGAGCAGGAACAGCTGGTTGGCCAGCCCGAATTCCTGGCCCATATGGACATTGATGCCCCATTCCAGCGCCTTGCCCGCCGGGCCGTAATCGGCATAGCTCATGTCGATCAGGGGCTTGCCGCTGTACTGGTCGAGATGGATGACGCGCTGCTTGGAGAGGTCGTCCGGGTAGATCGAGGCGCTGTAGACGCCCGTGGGCGAGGTCGGCAGGCTCAGCGTGTAGCCCGGCGACATGCCGAGCTTCTCCACGGCGGCGGCCGCCGCGTCGATGCCGAGGGGCTGGCCCGGCGTCGCCGTCGACAGCGGCACCTTGGCCTGTTCGAGCGACCAGGTCGTCGGCCCGTTCACATGCTCCAGATGCTCATCCGACATCGGGATATTGGCCCGCACGCCGCTCGGATAGCCGTAATTGGAGCTGTTGGCCCATTCATTGACCTTGGCGCCCCACAGCACCGACCACGGCATGCCCGACAGCGACATGAAGCCGATGGCAAGGCCGGCGAAGGCGCCGGTGACGGCATGAACGTCGCGCCAGAAGATGCGCTTGCCCGGCGTGCCGCGCACGCTCACGACACCGCCCGTCTGCTTGCGCGGCCACCAGAGATAGAAGCCGGTGGCGACCAGCAGGATCGACCAGCCGCCGACGATCTCGATGATGCCGTTGGCGATGGGGCCGAACTCGGCCAGGCTGTGCAGCCGGCGCATCAGCCACATGATGGTGCCGCGATCCGGCAATTCGCCGAGGACGCGCGAATCATAGGGGTCGACATAGACCGAGCGGCGGGCGCCCTCGGGGGTCTTGATCACCACCTCGGCCGAGGCGGTGGGGTTGACCGGCGAGATGATCTTCAGCGCCGTGCCAGGGCGTGCCTTGAGCGCCGCGTCGATCCAGGCGCTGGGCGCCTCCACCGGCGTGGCGCGGGCCTCGACGACCTTGAGCCGGTGGTGCCAGACATTGTCGATCTCCTCGCGGAAGAGATAGAGCCCGCCGGTCACCGCCAGCAGGATCATGAAGGGCAGCACCAGCAGGCCGGCATAGAAATGCCAGCGCCAGACGGCGCGGTAGAGATTGGCCGAGCGCTCCTCGGCGCCGAGTGCGCGCTCGGCAGACAGAGTCGTGGTGTTCATCGGAGAGGTTCCGGAAAAGGGGCGCGCCACGGCACGCGCCGAGCCCTGGCCCTCACAGGGGAGGGCCGGCCTCAAGGCGCGCGGCGGGCGGTCCGCCGGTGGGGATCAGTTGGCGGGGGTGCCGTGCTGGTGGCTGTGCCCGGTCTCGGAACCCTTCGGCCCGGCCATGCCCTCGATCTTGAACGAGACGTTCACCGTGCCGGCCTTGGCGAAGGTGAGCGTGCCCTTGAAGCTCTCGCCTTCCTTCAGCGGCTGCTTCAGGTCCATCAGCATGAGATGGAAGCCGCCGGGCGCCAGCTTGGCCTCGCCGCCGGCCGGGATCTCCAGCCCGTCGGGCAGCATGCGCATGGTCATGATGCCGTCCTTGACGGCCATTTCGTGGATTTCGACATGACCGGCGACCTCGGCGGTGGCGGAGAGGAGGCGGTCGGCCTCCTTGCCCTCATTCTCGATGGTGAGGTAGCCGCCGCCGACCTTGGCGCCGGCCGGGGTCATGCGCGCCCAGGGGTGCTCGATTTCGAGATTGCCGATCTTGTACTCATGGGCGAAGGCCGGCTGCATGACGAGCAGGCCGAGCGCGGCGGCGAGGGTGGCGAAGCCGACGCGGTCCTCGGTGCGCCGAAGGGCGCGACGCAGAACGGTGGTGATCATGTGAGGTCTCCCGGGCTGCCGGCGGGCACATTCCGCGCACACGGCCGGCGCATTGATGACGATCGAAAGCGGTGTTCCGGCGTCAGGCGGCGGGAGGGGCTCGTGTGTGGCGGGGGGAACGCTCGGGGAGAAAGGCGAGGCGCGCGGTGCGCGGCGCTGGCGTGCGGGCCTGCGCATGGCCGACGGGCAGAGCGGGCGTCGCCGCCACGGGCGGCGGAAGGGCGCTGGCGGGCGCGCTCTGACAGCCGGTGAGGCAGCAATCGGGTGTGTGGCGCCCGGATTCGCCCGGCGCGTCGGGTGCGCCATGGCTGCTCAGGCAGAGCGTCTGGCCGAAGGCGTCGACGGTGAGCAAGCCGGCCGCATGGGCGCCGCTGGCCATGCCGCCGAGAAGCGCCTGCAACACCACCACATAGGCGACAGCCAGCACCAGCGCCAGCCGGCGCAGGGGCGCGTCGGCGGGGCGGATGGCCTTGGCTGTGGTGTCGGCTGCGGACACGGCGTGCTCCCTTACCCGCCTCATATCACAGGCGGGAAGGGGCCGGAACAGCGGCATGCCGCCGCTCCCCAGCCCACCGCGTCAGCGGATCAGTCGGCGGCGGCGCCCGGGCCGGCCAACGCGCCGGGCGGGCTCTTGCCGAGGATGATCATGCCGAGCACCTCGTCCTTGGTCACGTCCGAGGTGCGGGCGGTGCCGACAAGCTTGCCGTTCTTCATCACGCTCACCCGGTCCGCGAGGTCGAACACGTCGTGAATGTCGTGGCTGATGAGGAAGATGGCGATGCCTTCGGCCTTGAGCTGCTTGATCAGTTCGGCCACCTGCGCCGTTTCCTGCGGGCCGAGCGCGGCGGTGGGCTCGTCCATGATCAGGATCTTGGCGTTGAAGTGGATGGCGCGGGCGATCGCCACCGACTGGCGCTGGCCGCCGGAGAGGCCGCGCACCGGCTCCTTGAACTTGCGGAAGTTCGGGTTGAGCCGGCCCATCACCTCGCGCGTCGCCGCCTCCATGGCCACATCGTCGAGCGTGCCCCAGGGGGTCATCAGCTCGCGGCCGAGGAAGAGATTGGCGGCGGCGTCGACATTATCGGCGAGGGCGAGCGTCTGGTAGATGGTCTCAATGCCGTAGCGCTTGGCATCGCGCGGATTGCCGATATCGGCCTTCTCGCCATTGATGCGGATTTCGCCGGCATCCGGGCGATAGGCGCCGGCGAGAATCTTGATCAGCGTCGACTTGCCGGCGCCGTTATGGCCGAGCAGGCCGACGACCTCGCCGGGATAGAGATCGACGGAGACCCCGTCGACGGCGCGGATGCCGCCGAAGGAGATGCAGATGTCGCGCATGTCGACGGCAGGAGTGCCGGTCATGCGGGAGGCGCCAGGATTGGCGACGGGCGACGTGACAGCGTTCATGGTCGCGCTCCTCACTTGATCCGCTTGCGATAGACCGTGTCGATCCACACGGCGACGACCAGCACGATGCCGACCACGATGTTCTGATAGGGCGTGTCGACGCGCATCAGCACCATGCCCGACTGCAGGCTCTGCATGACCAGCGCGCCGACCATGGCACCGACGATGGTGCCAGAGCCGCCGGCGAGCGAGGTGCCGCCGATGACCGCGGCGGCGATGACGTACAGTTCGTCCAGCGTGCCCTGCGCATTGGTCGCCGAGTTGAGGCGGGCGGTGGAGATGGCGGCGCCGATGGCGGCGAGCGCGCCCATCAGCGCGAACACGGCGAGCGTCACCCGCCTGGTGTTGATGCCGGCGAGTTCCGCCGCCTCCGGATTGCCGCCGATGGCGAAGACATAGCGGCCGAAGCGGGTGCGGGTGGTCACGAACGTCATGACGATGCCGACCGCCACCGCCACCAGCACGGGAATGGCATAGCCGAAGCTGATCGACAGGCCCTCCGGCGGCACGGTGAGGCCGGCAGCCTCGGCATAGCGGCGGGCGAGGGCGGGGGGCAGCGTATAGGCGTTGACCACCAGCGTCGCCGCGATCACCGCCAGGCAGCCGGAGATGACGAGCGTGAACTCGGCCCAGACGGGCTTCAGCGGGAAGTGGAAGCGCTGGCGCTGGCGGCGCGCCTGCACTGCGGCGAAGGCGATGGCGAGGCAGGCGATCACGGCGATCACCCAGCTCCACATCTCGCCGACCGAGCCATTGGCGCCGCCACCGAGCAGCTTGAAATTGTCGTCGACCAGCGGGATCGTCTTGCCCTCGGCCACCGCCCAGGCGGCGCCGCGCCACACGAGCAGGCCGCCCAGCGTGACGATGAAGGCCGGAACGCCGAGATAGGCGATGACGAAGCCGTGCAGCGCGCCGATGGCCGCGCCGATGCCGATGCCGGCGGCGAGGGTGAGGACGATCACGGCGGGATGGTTGAAGCCGAAGGTCGGCAGCAGGTAATTGACCTGGAACACCGCCATGATCATGCCGGTGACGCCGAGGATGGAGCCCACCGACAGGTCGATGTGGCGCATCACGATCACCAGCACCATGCCGGTGGACATGACGGCGATTGAGGAACTCTGGACCGAGAGGTTCCAGAGATTGCGGGCGGTGAGGAACGTGCCGCCGGCGAGGAAATCGAACACCACCCAGATGACGGCAAGGGCGCCGAGCATGCCGAGGAAGCGGACATCGATTTCCAGCGCGCCGATGAAGCTGGCGGGCGCGGCGGCGGGGGCGGAGCCGGAAGCCCGCGAGGCGGGGGCCGGCGTCGTGGTGGTGGTGTCTGTCATGAGCGTTCTCTCCCCGCCGCGCGCTGGGTGCGGTGACGCCGCCGCAGCGGCAGGGTGAGCCCCCGCCGCGCGGATCGTTACCGGACCGGCGGCTGCCGGATCAGTTGCAGGCCTTCACCGTGCCGGGCTTCACGCCCTGGCAGACCGTCGCCTTCGGCACCCAGCCGGCGTCGATGATCACGTCGAGATTGTCCTTGGTGATCGGCACGGGCTTGAGGAAGGTGGAGTTCATCGCCACGCCCTTCGGGCCGCCGGTGAAGGTGGTGGTGCCCTTCACCGCCTTGGGATCGGTGCCCTTGGCGAGGTCGATGGCGATTTCGGCGGCGCGCTTGCCGAGTTCGCGCGAGTCCTTCCACACTGACACGGTCTGGGTGCCGAGCGCGATGCGGTTCAGCGCGGCGAAATCGGCGTCCTGGCCGGACACCGGCACCGAGCCGGCGAGGCCCTGGGCCGCGAGCGCGGCGATGGCGCCGCCGGCGGTGCCGTCATTGGAGGCGACGACGGCGTCGACCTTGTTGTTGTTGGCGGTCAGCATCTGCTCGGTGTTGCGCTGGGCATTGGCGGGCAGCCAGCTGTCCGTGTACGCCTCGCCGACATTCTTGATGTCGCCCTTGTCGATGGAGGGCTTCAACACTTCCATCTGGCCGGAGAACAGGAAGTCGGCGTTGGGATCGGAGGCCGAACCCTTGATGAAGATGTAATTGCCCTTCGGCTTCACCTTCATCACCTCGGCGGCCTGCAGGCGGCCGACTTCCTTGTTGTCGAAGGTGATGTAGTAGGCATAGGGATTCTCGATCAGCCGGTCATAGCCGACCACCGGGATGCCCTCGTTCTGCGCCTTGGTGATGGCGGGGGCAATGGCGTCGGAATCCTGCGCCAGAATGATGAGGGCGGTGGCGCCCTGGGCGATCAGCGCCTCGACATCCGAAAGCTGCTTGGCGGCGGAGGACTGCGCATCGGCCGAGATGTACTTGGCGCCGGCGGCGTCGAGCGCCTTCTTGATCGCGGTCTCGTCGGTCTTCCAGCGCTCTTCCTGGAAGTTCGACCAGCTCACGCCGACCACCGGCTGCTGGGCATGGGCGGCGCCCATCGCCAGAACCGTGGTGAGGGCCACGGCGGAAATCGTCAGTTTCAGATTCATCTATTCCTCCCAAGGGGATGCGACAGGCGGGGTGCCGGTGGCTGGGCGTGCCGCCCCGAAGGAGCGACGCCTGCCGCGGTCGTTATCCTGACGTTCGAACCTCAGTGAGGCTCGATCGCCGTCAAGTCGTTGGCCGACGGTGACGCCGGCGGTACGGTTTCACCTCGCTTATCGAGGTGGTGATGGTCAAGGTAACAAATCGTGATGCCGACCGCTTGTCGATCTTTGGTCTAAAGCGGCGGTCCACAGCCTGAGTTGCGTACCTCAGATTTTGAGGGCAACATGGCGTCATGTCCAGAGGTGTTTCGCGCATAACCCTGCAAGATGTTGCCCGGGAGGCCGGCGTTTCGCTGGCCACCGCCGACCGCGTGCTCAATGGCCGCGCCGGCGTGCGCGGCATCACGGCGGAGCGGGTGAAGCAGGCGGTGGCCCGTCTCGGCTACCGCCCGAACCTCGCCGCCGCCCGGCTGGCGCGGGGGGAAACCTATCGTTTCTGCTTCGTGCTGCCGGCCGGTGCGAATGTGTTCATGCGCATGCTGGCCGAGCAGGTGGCGAACACGGCGAGCTGGCTGGCGGCCAACAACGCCTATATCGACACGCTGCGCGTCGACGTATTCGCGCCGGAGACGCTGGCGACGGCGCTTGAGGGGTTGATCGGCCATTATGACGGGGTGGCGGTGGTCGCGCTCGACCATCCGCGCGTGCGGGCGGCGATTGACGACCTCGCGTCTTCCGGCATCGCCGTGGTGACGCTCGTGTCGGACGTACCGTCCTCGCACCGGCTGCATTATGTCGGCATCGACAACATCGCCGCCGGCCGCACCGCCGCCACCCTGCTCGGCCGCTTCGCCGGCGGGCGGCGCGGCTCGATCGGCCTCATCGTCGGCACGCCGGCCCTGCGCGACCATGCCGAGCGCCAGTTCGGCTTCACCCAGGTGATGGCCGGCGAATACACGGCGCTGAAGGTGCTGCCGGTGCGCGAGAGCCTCGACGAGGACGAGCGCAACGAGGCCATCGTCTCGCAGATGCTGCGCGAGGTGCCGGACCTGATCGGCGTCTACAATGTCGGCGCCGGCAATCGCGGCATCGCCGCGGCGGTCTCCGCCGCCAACCGCGCCGGCGACCTCATCTTCATCGGCCACGACCTCACCGACGACACGCGCCGCTTCCTGCTGCGCGGGGTGATGGACGCGGTCATCAACCAGGATGCCGGGCACCAGTCGCGCTCGGCCGCCCGGGTGCTGCTGGCCCATTGCGCCGGCGAGCCGCTGCTGAACGAGCAGGAGCGCATCCGCATCGACATCTTCGTGCGGGACAACCTGCCGTGACCTTCCTTCTCCGTTGTGCCGAAAGGGTGTGAGGCATGTATCTCGGCCTCGATATTGGAACCTCCGCCATCAAGGCGGTGCTCGTCGATGACGGGCAGAACGTCCTCGCGACGGCGGAGACGCCGCTGGCGATCTCCCGTCCGCAGCCGGGCTTCAGCGAACAGAACCCGGAGGACTGGTGGCAGGCAACGCTCGCCAGCATCGACAAGCTGAAGGCGGAACAGCCTGCAGCGCTCGCCGCAGTGCGCGGCATCGGCCTTTCCGGCCAGATGCACGGCGCGGTGCTGCTGGATGCCTTCGGCAAGGTGCTGCGTCCGGCCATTCTGTGGAATGACGGGCGCTCCTCCGCCGAATGCCGCGAACTTGAAGATCGCTTCCCGGCGCTGCACAGGATAGCCGGCAATCTCGCCTTCCCCGGTTTCACCGCGCCCAAGCTGTTGTGGGTGCGCAAACATGAGCCGGACCTGTTCGCCCGCACGGCCAAGGTGTTGCTGCCCAAGGCCTATGTCGGCTACCGCCTCACCGGCGAGATGGTGGAGGAGATGTCGGACGCCTCGGGCACGCTCTGGCTCGATGTCGGCCGGCGCGACTGGTCGGACGAGGCGCTTGCCGCCACCTACCTCTCGCGCGAGCACATGCCGCGCCTTGTCGAGGGCAGCGCGGCGGCCGGGCGGATCAAGCCGGAACTGGCGGCGCGCTGGGGCATGGAGACGCCGCCGGTGCTCGCCGGCGGGGCGGGCGACAATGCCGCCGGCGCCATCGGGCTCGGGGCGATCGGCGCCAATGACGCCTTCGTCTCGCTCGGCACCTCGGGCGTCCTCTGGGCGACGACGGACCGTTACGCGCCGAACCCGCAATCGAGCGTGCACGCCTTCTGCCACGCCATTCCCGCCACCTGGCACCAGATGGGGGTGATCCTGTCGGCCGCCTCGGCGCTGGGCTGGTGGGCGAATGTGGCGAAGGAAGCGCCGGGCGACCTGCTGGCGCCGCTGGGCGACGCGCCCAAGGCGCCCTCGCGCGCCACTTTCCTGCCCTATCTCTCCGGCGAGCGGACGCCGCACAACGACACGGCGATCCGCGCCGCCTTCATCGGCATGGACCACGACACCGGCCGGGACGAACTGACCCAGGCGGTGCTGGAAGGTGTGTCCTTCGCCTTCAAGGACTGCCTCGATGCGCTGACCGCCGCCGGCACGCGCCTCACCCAGGCCGATGTCATTGGCGGCGGCTCGCGCTCGCGCTTCTGGATCGCGGTGCTGGCCAGCGTGCTCGGCATTCCGCTCAACCGCGTCGAGGATGGCGAGCGGGGCGGGGCCTTCGGCGCCGCGCGGCTCGCCCGCATGGCGGCGACCGGCGAGAGCCCGGCCGAGATCTGCCTGCCGCCGCGCCGCATCGAGACCATCGAACCCGATCCCGTTCTTCAACAGGCCTATGCGGAACGCCACGCGCTCTACAAGGCGCTGTACCCCGCGCTCAAGGGAGTGACCTCATGACCGCCCGCTTCTTCCCCTCCATCAGCAAGCTGACATATACGGGGCCCGAGAGCCGGGATCCGCTCGCCTTCCACTGGTACGACAAGGACCGGGTGGTGCTGGGCAAGCGCATGGAAGACCATCTGCGCTTCGCCGTCGCCTATTGGCACAGCTTCACCTGGCCGGGCGGCGACCCCTTCGGCGGCGAGACCTTCCTGCGCCCGTGGATGCACGGCACGGACGAGCTGGCGCTCGCGCGCGCCAAGGCGGATGTGGCGTTCGAGCTGTTCGACATTCTCGACGTGCCGTTCTTCGCCTTCCATGACCGCGACATCGCCCCCGAGGGCAAGACGCTGGCGGAATCCAACGCCAATGTCCGCGCCATCGCCGACATCTTCGCCAAGAAGATGGAGACGTCGAAGACCAAGCTGCTATGGGGCACGGCGAACCTGTTCTCCAACCGGCGCTTCATGTCCGGCGCGGCGACCAATCCGGACCCGGATGTGTTCGCCTATTCCGCCGCGCAGGTGAAGAACGTGCTGGAAGTGACGCACGAGCTGGGCGGCGAGAACTATGTGCTGTGGGGCGGCCGCGAGGGCTATGAGACGCTGCTCAACACCGATCTCAAGCGCGAACTCGACCAGATGGCGCGCTTCCTCAACCTCGTGGTCGAGCACAAGCACAAGATCGGCTTCAAGGGCACGATCCTGATCGAGCCGAAGCCGCAGGAGCCGACCAAGCACCAGTACGATTTCGATGTCGGCACGGTGTACGGCCTGCTCTGCCGCGCCGGTCTGGAGAAGGAAGTGAAGGTCAATATCGAGGCCAACCACGCCACGCTCGCCGGCCACAGCTTCGAGCACGAGATCGCCATGGCGGCAGCGCTCGGCATTTTCGGCTCCATCGACATGAACAAGGGCGACGCACAGTCGGGCTGGGATACCGACCAGTTCCCGACCAATGTCGAGGACACGGCGCTCGCCATGTACGAAATCCTGCGTGCGGGCGGCTACACCACCGGCGGCACCAATTTCGACGCCAAGGTGCGGCGCCAGTCGATCGAGCCGGAAGACCTCGTCATCGCCCATGCGGCGGCGATGGATGTGTGCGCCCGCGCCCTGCTGATCGCCGCCGACATGATCGAGGACGGCGCGCTGCAGAAGGCGGTCGATGAACGCTATGCCGGCTGGGAGGTCCCCGCCAACAAGGCGATGCTCGCCGCCGACAGCTCGCTGGAAGCGATCGCCGCCCGCGTCGCGGCGGAAGGGCTCGACCCGCAGCCGCGCTCCGGCCGGCAGGAGCGGCTTGAGGCGCTGGTGGGCAGCTACCTGCGCTGAGTGCCGGCGCTCTGCGACACGATCTGCGCCGGCACGTCTGGCGCAGATTTCATCAAACAGTGATTGACTTTAGGTCATAATCCTCTTTCGATCCCGACCCAGGGAGCGACCCGTGACTCGGTGGCGCGCGTGCGCGTGCGCCCGGTTCTCAGAGGGGAATGACATGCGTCTTCATCATGTGGGAGCAGGCCTGATCGGGGCGGCGCTGGCGCTGGCTCTCGCGCTTCCCCTCGGCCCGGCTGTGGCGCAGATGCGACCGGCGGCGGGCATGGGCAACCAGATCGTCGATGTGCCGGAGAAGCCCGGCTATGTGCCCTCGGCCGATGAGGAGCAGCTGGACCCGGCCTTCCGCCGGCAGCCGGTGTATTTCCGCACCAATGAGCCGCCGGGGACGATCATCGTCCACACCAATGAGCGTTTCCTCTATCTCGTGCTCGGCGACAACCGGGCGCTGCGCTACGGTATCGGCGTCGGCCGCGACGGTTTCCAGTGGGCCGGGCTGCAGAAGGTGAGCCGCAAGGCGGAATGGCCGGACTGGACCCCGCCGCCGGAAATGATCCAGCGCCAGCCCTACCTGCCGCGTTTCATGGCTGGCGGACCGGGCAACCCGATGGGCGCCGCCGCGCTCTATCTCGGCTCCACCGTCTACCGCATCCACGGCACCAACATGCCGAACACGATCGGCATGGCGATTTCGTCCGGCTGCTTCCGGCTGGTCAATTCGGACGTGCAGGACCTCTACAACCGCGTCCCGGTGGGGACGAAGGTGGTCATCCGGCAGGCGCCCGAGCTGTGAGCGCAGCACGTCCTGCCGCACGGCTTTCGATCGACATTGGGGGAAAAATGAACAGGATCGCAACCGCGCTGGCCGCCGCCGGCGTTCTGCTCTCGGCCGGCTTCGCGCAGGCGGGCACGCTGGCGGATGTGAAGGCGCGCGGCACGCTGAAATGCGGCGTCAGCCAGGGCCTCGCCGGCTTTTCCGCCAAGGACGACAAGGGCCAGTGGTCCGGCTTCGATGTCGATTTCTGCAAGGCGGTGGCCGCGGCGATCTTCGATGACGCCAGCAAGGTGGAGTATGTGCCGCTCTCGGCCGAGGCGCGCTTCCCTGCCCTGCAGAAGGGCGAGATCGACCTGCTCTCGCGCAACTCCACCTGGACCATGCAGCGCGAGGCCGATCTCGGCCTGCTGTTCGCCGCCGTCTCCTATTATGACGGCCAGGGCTTCATGGTGCCGGCGGCCAAGAATGTGATGGGCGCGCTGGAACTCGGCGGTTCCAAGGTCTGCACCCAGGCCGGCACCACGAGCATCGGCAACGTTCAGGACTACTTCAAGCAGAACAAGATGGAGCTGGAGCTGATCCAGCTTCCCACCGTCGACGAGGTGGTGAAGGCCTATGCCGACGGCAAATGCGACGTGCTGACCACCGACGTGTCGCAGCTCTATGCACTGCGGCTGAAGCTGCCGAAGCCCGCCGACCATGTCGTGCTGCCCGACGTGATCTCCAAGGAGCCGCTCGGCCCGGTGGTGCGCCAGGGCGACGACAATTGGCTGAACGTCGTCAAGTGGAGCTTCTACGCGCTGGTGAACGCGGAGGAACTGGGCATCGGCACCGGCACGCTCGACCAGGCGGCACAGTCCGCCAAGCCGGATGTGCAGCGCTTCGTCGGATCCGATGGCGCCTATGGCGAGAAGCTGGGCCTGACCAAGGACTGGGCCATGCGCATCGTCAAGAGCGTCGGCAATTACGGCGACGTGTTTGAGCGCAATGTCGGCGCGCAGTCGCCGCTCGGCATTCCGCGCGGCATCAACCAGCTGTGGAGCACCGGCGGCATCCAGTACGCACCGCCGATCCGCTGAGGCGGGTTTTCGAGCCGTCATCCCGGAACGGCCGTGAGGCCGTGTCCGGGATCGCCGACATGTTGGAGAGCGATCCCTGCTCTGCGGCCGGGATGACGGTCTTTCCCTCCGCTACTCGCCCCGCCACTGTGCCGGGCGCTTGGCGAGGAAAGCCTCCACCCCTTCGCGGAAATCCGCGCTGCCATAGATTTCCCGCACGAGGTCGGCATCGCCCGCGCCGGGATCATGGGCGAGGCGATCCAGCATCTGCTTGGTGACGCGCAGGGTGAGCGGCGCATGGGCCGCGAGGCGCGTGCACAGCGCGTCCACCGCCGCATCCAGCGCCTCAGGCGCGTGGATCGCGACATAGCCGGGGGGCATCTCCTCGGCGGTCGGGGTCTCGGCGGCGAGCAGCATGCGGCGGACCATGCCGAGGCCAAGCGCGGCGACCAGCCGCCGCAGATTCGCCATCGACAGGCAATTGCCCAGCGTGCGGGCAATGGGCACGCCGAAGCGCGCACCGGGCGTCGCCAGACGGAAATCGCAGGCATTGGCGATGGCCATGCCGCCGCCGACCGCCCAGCCTTCCACCACCGCGACAGTCGGCACCGGCAGCTGTTCGAGACGGCGCATGTAGTGCTCGACCTTCGCCTCATAGGCGAGGCCGTCCTCGCCGGAGAAGCCGCGGAACTGTTCGATATCCGTGCCGGCGACGAACGCCTTGCCGCCGGCCCCGCGCAGCACCGCGACGCGGATGGCGGGATCGGCAGCGATGGCGGCGAGGCCCTGCGCCATCTCCTCATACATGCGCCAGCTCATGGCGTTGCGGGCGGTGGGGCGGTCGAAGACGAGGTGAGCGACGGCCCCCTCGCGGGTGAAGTGGACGCGGCCCTCAACGGGCGCGGGGCTTGCACTGTCGGGGGCGCTCATGGGGCGAAGGCTCCGCGCTGGGTCAGGCTTTCCACCGCCGCTTCGTCGAGGCCGATCTCCCGCAGCACGTCGTCCGTATGCTGGCCCAGCAGCGGGGGATGGAGCCGCACCTGCTGCGGCGTGCCGGTGAGCTTCACCGCGAAGCCGATATTCGACACCTTGCCCTCGTGGGGGTGGTCGATTTCCATCCGCATCTGCCGGTGGCGGCCATGTTCGCTCTCGAAGGCCTGGGGGTAGGTGTACATCGTGCCGGCGGGGATGCCGACGGCGAGCAGGGCTTCGACCCATTCGTCGGAGGTACGGGTGGCGAAGGTCTTTTCCAGCTCGGCGATGAGGGCCTCGCGATTGTCCAGCCGGTCGGGAATGGTAGTGAAGCGCGGATCGGCGGCCAGATCCGGCCGCTCCAGCGTCTCGCACAGCTGCAGCCACAGCTTCTGGCTGGTGGCACCCATGACGAAATAGCCGTCCTGCGATTTCACCGCCTGGTAGGGCGCGGTCATGCGGTTGGCGGTGCCGAGCGGGATCGGCTCGGTGCCGCGCCCCCAATATTCCGAAATGTCCCAGACGGAGAAGGCCAGCGCCGCCTCGAACAGCGAGGCGTCGATATACTGGCCCTCGCCGGTGTTCTTCGCGCCGATATAGGCGCCGAGCACCGCATAGGTGGCGAACAGGCCGCAGCCGATATCGGCCACCGGTACGCCGGCCTTGACCGGCGGGCCGCCGGGATGGCCGGTGACGCTCATCACGCCGGACATGGCCTGCGCCATCAGATCAAAGCCGGGACGGCCGGCCCAGGGGCCGGTCTGGCCGAAGCCGGAAATGGAAGCGTAGACGAGGCGGGGATTATAGGCCCGCACCGTCTCATAATCGCATTTCAGCTTCTTCATCACGCCGGGCCGGTAGTTCTCGACCAGAATGTCGGCGGTCTTCACCAGCTCGTAGAAGGCCTCGCGCCCGGCCTCGCTCTTGAGGTTGAGCGCGACGGAGCGCTTGTTGCGGTTCATGTTGAGGAAGCCCATGGAATCCGGGCCTTTCATCTTGAAGCCCATGGCGCCGCGCGTCTGGTCGCCGGTGCCGGGCGGCTCGATCTTGATGACGTCAGCGCCGAGATCGCCGAGCAGCATGCAGCTATAGGGGCCAGCCATCACCTGGCTGACATCGAGCACGCGCACGCCGGCGAGCGGCAGGGGGCGTGGGGCTTTCGCGGCCCCGGAAGCCGGCGCGGCGTCCGGCGGCGCCTGATCGAGAACATCGCTCATGGGTCTCTCCCCGCTCACTGATGATTTAAAATCAATAATTACAGATTGGTCGTTCGTGCCCGCCATGTGAGCCCCTGGCTCAGGCCTCCTGCGGGGCCGGCACGGACCCGCCGCGCGGCGACGGGTCTGCGGCGCCGGTGCGCGTCCGCTCGATGAAGGCGCGGGCAATGCCGGCGGTGGTGCCCATGACGTGGCGTTCCATAAGAGCGCCGAGGCGCGGGGCGTCGCGCGCCTCCAGCGCCTCGATCATGGCCTTGTGCTCCTCCACCGCCGCGGCCCAGTGATAGCGGCTCTTGCGCACCACGAAGCGGCAGGCATGGATGCGGGTGAGAATCTGCTGATAGTAGGCGGAGAGGGTGGCATTGCCGGCGATCGCGAAAAAGGCTTCGTGAATCAGCCGGTTATGCCGCAGATACTCCGCCTCCTCGTCCTTCTCGAAATGCCCCATCATGGCGTCGTGCAGGGTGCGTACGCGGGCGATGTCGTCATCGGAGGCGCGAGCGCACGCCAGCAAGCCGGCCAGCCGCTCCAGCGAGGCCATGATCGGGAAAAGCTCCTCGATCTGCTCCTCGGTGATGCGGGCGACGATGGCGCCGCGATGCGGCAGGATCTGCAGCACGCCTTCCGCCGCCAGCACCTTCAACGCCTCGCGGATGGGTGTGCGCGAGACGCCGAAACGCTCGCACAGCTGTTCCTCGGGCACCTTTTCCCCGGGGCGCAATTCGCCTTGCAGGATCATCTCGCGCAGCGGGGCGACCAGAGATTCGTGCAGGGAATGACGGATGATCGGCGAGGAGGGCATAGGCGTTTCCGGCGGGGTGGGCCTTCAGCCTAGCGCGCCGGGAGGATTGCATCAATAATTATAGCGCGGACACCCCGGCGCGGCGGTCACAGGCCCGCCGCGCGTTGGAGCGGCCGCTCGTCCGGATCGGGCGCGGTGCGCCGGTCGAACGCCGCCTGCGCCTGCGCGATCTCATCGAGGTTCGCTTCCACCCACTGGCCGAGCGCCATCACCGGCCCGCGCAGAGAATGGCCGAGCGGGGTCAGCTCATAATCGACGCGCGGCGGAATGGTGGGGTAGACGGTGCGGGACACCAGCCCGTCGCGCTCCAGCCCGCGCAAAGTGAGGGTGAGCATGCGCTGGGAGATGCCGTTGACCATGCGCTTCATCTCGTTGAAGCGGCGCGGCCCGCCGGCCAGCAGCATGACGATGAGCACGCTCCATTTGTCGCCGACGCGCGCGAGCACGCGGCTGACCGCGAGGCAGCCCTCGGTATGGAAAGGTGGATGTTCCTCAGTCACTTCCGTGTGCCTCAGGGTGAGCCATGTGCGTTCTTGCGGAGTTTAGCGCAGGTATCTAGTTGGGTCAGTTACAAATCGTAACCAGCCAATCACGGTGGCTTCATGTCCAAGACCCTGCTTCACCTCGATTCCTCCATTCTCGGCGACCATTCGGTGAGCCGGCAGGTCAGCGCCGCTATCGTGGCGCGGCTCACCGCCGCCGATCCGTCGCTCGCGGTCGTCTATCGCGACCTCGCCGCCGACCCGCTGCCGCACGCGACGCCCGCCTCCATGCCGGCCGACCATCCGCTGTCCGGCGGCAAGGGCGATGCGGCGAGCCAGCAGGCGCTCGACGAATTCCTCGCCGCCGACATCGTGGTGGTGGGCGCGCCGATGTATAATTTCTCCGTTCCCACCCAGCTGCGGGCCTGGATCGACCGCATCCTGGTTCCGGGCAAGACCTTCGCCTATGGCGCCGGCGGTGCGGTGGAGGGGCTCGCCAAGGGCAAGCGGGTGATCGTGGCGCTGGCGCGCGGCGGCAGCTATGCCGATCCGTCCTTCGCCGCCGTGGCCGAGCACGCCGAGACCTATCTGCGCTGGGTGTTCGGCTTCATCGGGATCGAGCCGGAATTCATCATCGCCGAGGGCATCGCCGCCGGCCGTCGTGAAGCGGCGCTCGAAGCCGCGCTGAAGGATGCGGCCGCGCTGAAGGCGGCGTGAAGGCAATTGCCAGAGCGTCATCCCGGACGGCCATAGGCCGATCCGGGATCGCCTGCGGGACGGAGAGCGATCCCGGCTCTCCGCTTCGCTGCGGCCGGGATGACGTTCTGTTTGGAGGTCGCCCGCCTATTCCGCCGCCTGCGAATCCGTGCCTTCCAGCGATTCATGCACCATCGCCGCCTTGTGGCGCAGGTGCAGCTTGAGGATGGCGCCGAGGCGGACGCCGTCGCGGGCCTTGAGGGCGGCCATCATCTCCTCATGGTCGTCCACCGCCTCACGCCAACGCTCGCTCGACTTCTGGGCGACGAAGCGCACCGCGTGGATGCGAACCATCAGCGTCTGGTAGAGCTGGGCCAGCGCATGGTTGCCGGCCATGTCGAAGAACGCCTCATGGATTCGCCGGTTGAGGCGCAGATAGGCGGCCGGGTCGCCGGCGCGGTAATGCACCAGCATCTCGTCATGCATCGCCTGCACGCGGGCGATGTCGGCATCGGTGGCGCGGGCACAGGCGGCCTCGCCGGCCAGCGCCTCCATCGCGCCCATAATGGGGAAAAGCTCGTCCACCTCGTCGGGCGAGACGCGGGCGACGCTGGCGCCGCGATTGGGGGAGAGGATGACCAGCCCCTCATTGGCCAGCACCTTCAGCGCCTCGCGCAGCGGGGTGCGGGAGACGCCGAAACGCTGGCACAGCGCCTGTTCGGAGATCTTGTCGCCGGCCTTCAGATCGCCGCGCATCAGCATGTCGCGCAGCTGCGCGGCCAACTCGTCATGCAGGCTGCGCCGCGGAATGATGGCCGTGTCCGACATCGCCATATGGCGAATCTCCAAATGGCCGCGCACCCGGCGCGGCACCTGCGCAAATCTACCCCTAAATCGCTCCGGCCGGCGAATTTCGCAAGGTCAACGAAGGTTGCGCGGCCGGAGCGTGAGGATCACGCGGCGGCGCTGAGCGTGCCGCGGGCGCAGTCGGTGAGGTAGTCCATCGCCGCTTGCACGCCACCCTTCCTGTGCGGCACGCCGGCGACCGACAGGCCCATCTCGACGCCCGACAGCGCGCCGAGAATGGTGAGGTCGTTGGTATCGCCGAGATGGCCGATGCGGAAGACGCGGCCGGACAGCTTGGTGAGGCCGGTGCCAAGCGACATGTCGAAATGGTTCAGCGTCTTCTCGCGGAAGGCATCGGCGTCGTGGCCCTCGGGCATGAGCACGGCGGTCAGTGAGGACGAGTAGTATTTCGGATCGCGGCAGAGCACTTCCAGCCCCCAGGCGCGCACGGCGCGGCGGGTGGCCTCGGCATGGCGGTCGTGGCGGGCGAAGACATTGTCCAGCCCTTCCTCGTGCAGCATGTCGATGGCCTCGGCGAGGCCGTAGAGCAGGTTGGTGCCGGGCGTGTAGGGGAAATAGCCCTTCTCATTGTGGGGGAGCATCTCCTCCCACGACCAGAACAGCTTGGGCATGGTCGACTTCTTCGCCGCCGCCAGCGCCTTGGGCGAGAGGGCGTTGAAGGAGAGGCCGGGCGGCAGCATCAGCCCCTTCTGCGAACCGGAGACGGTGACATCGACGCCCCATTCGTCGTGGCGGAAGTCGATCGAGGCGAGAGAGGAGATGGTGTCGACCAGAAGCAGCGCCGGATGGCCGGCGGCGTCGATGGCCTTGCGCACTTCGGGAATGAGCGAGATGCAGCCGGTCGAGGTCTCGTTATGGACCACGCAGACCGCCTTGATGTCGTGGTTCTTGTCCTCGCGCAGCCGCGCCTCGATGGCGGCGGCATCGGCGCCGATGCGCCAGTCCGAGGCGATGAATTCCGGGTGCAGGCCGAGCTTGATCGCCATGTTCTTCCACAGCGTGGCGAAATGGCCGGTCTCGAACATCAGCACCTTGTCGCCGGGCGAGAGCACGTTGGCGAGGGCGGCTTCCCACGCGCCGGTGCCGGAGGCGGGGTAGATGATGACCGGGTTGGCGGTCTTGAAGACGCTCTTCATGCCTTCCAGGACGCGCTTGCCGAGCTTCTGGAACTCGGGACCGCGATGGTCGATGGTCGGCATGTCCATCGCGCGCAGGATGCGATCAGGCACCGGCGTGGGGCCCGGAATCTGCAGGAAATGACGACCCGCCACCCGGGCGGCATTGCTGGACATCTTTTTCTCTCCCTTGGTCGGCGCTGATGCGCGCGCCTCTTCACGGCTGCGAGCGGGCGGCTGGTGACGACCCGCTTCCACGCCCCATCTTGCATAAATGAATTATGAATGCAAAATGCGTTTCAGTCCATGGCGGCGCGCCGGCGTCGCGAAAAAGGACATGAGGGAGCGAGACCATCATGGCGGCACGGCTGACGCCCGGACTGGAGCGGCGTCTGAAGGCGGAAGTTTCGGGAGATGTGTGGTTCGACCGCTTCAATCGCGGGCGCTACGCCACCGATGCGTCGTTCTACCAGATCATGCCGCTGGGCGTCGTCGTGCCGCGCACGACCGAAGAGGCCGAACGTGCCATCGCCCTCGCGCGGGCCGAGGGCATTCCCGTCACCCCGCGCGGCGGCGGCACCTCGCAATGCGGCCAGACGATCAATGATTCGCTGGTCATCGACGGGTCGAAGCACCTCAACCGCATTCTCGAACTCGATGTGGCGAACCGGCGCTGCGTGGTCGAACCGGGTATCGTGCTCGACGACCTCAACCGGTCGCTGAAGAAGCACGGGCTGTGGTTTCCGGTCGACGTGTCCACTGCGTCGCGCGCCACGATCGGCGGCATGGCCGGCAATAATAGCTGCGGCGGCCGCTCGCTGCGCTACGGCACGATGCGCGACAATGTGCTGTCCATCGACGCCATGCTGGCGGATGGGGCCAAGGCGCATTTCGGCCCGGTGGACCACAACCTTTCCAGCCTGCCGCCGGACGCACCGCTGGCGCCGCTCGCCCGCGACCTGTTCGACCTCGGCGCGCGCGAGGCGGACGAGGTGGCGGCGCGCTTCCCGGCCGTGCAGCGCCGCGTCGGCGGCTACAATCTCGACGCGCTGGTGCCGAAGGCAAACGGCACCAACCTCGCCCATATTCTCGTGGGGTCCGAGGGCACGCTCGCCTATTCCACGCGGATCGAGCTGAAGCTGTGGCCGCTGATCGGCAAGAAGGTGATCGGCGCCTGCCATTTCGGCAGCTTCTACCAGGCGATGGACGCGGCGCAGCATCTGGTGAAGCTGAAGCCCATCGCGGTCGAACTGGTGGATTCCACCCTGCTGGCGCTCGCCAGCGAGATCCCGATGTTCCAGGCGACGCTCAAGCAGTTCGTGCGCGGCACGCCCGACGCCATCCTTCTGGTCGAGTTCGCCGAGGACGAAGCTGAGAATGAGCGGCGGCTGAAGCTTCTGGACGACACGATGGGCGATCTCGGCTTCGGCTGGGACCGCGCGGGCGCGCGCTGGGGCGGCGTCGTCCCGGTGCGCGAGGCCGGTCTGCAGGCGGCGATTGCCGATGTGCGCACCTCCGGGCTCAACATCATGATGTCGATGAAGCAGGCGGGCAAACCCGTCTCCTTCGTCGAGGACTGCGCCGTGCCGCTGCCGCACCTCGCCGACTACACGGCGCGGCTGACGCAAGTGTTCGAGAAGAACGGCACCAAGGGCACCTGGTACGCCCACGCCTCCGAGGGCTGCCTGCATGTGCGGCCGGTGCTGAATCTGCGGCTGGAGAAGGACGTGAAGGCGATGCGCGCCATCGCCGAGGAAGCCTTCGCCATGGTGCGCGAATACAAAGGCTCGCATTCCGGCGAGCATGGCGACGGCATCGTACGCTCGGAATTCCACGAGACCATGTTCGGCAGCCGGTTGGTGCGCGCCTTCGAGGAGGTGAAGGACCGCTTCGACCCGAACGGGCTCTACAATCCCGGCAAGATCGTCCGCGCGCCGAAATTCGACGACCGCACCATCTTCCGCTACGCGCCCGACTACAAGGTGGCGCCAATCGCGGCGGCGCTCGACTGGTCCGGCTATTCCGGCGAGGGCGGCGGCCTGCAGGGCGCCATCGAGATGTGCAACAACAATGGCGCCTGCCGCAAGGCGGTGGGCGGCGTCATGTGCCCGAGCTACCGCGTCACCCGCGACGAGAAGGATGTGACGCGCGGGCGCGCCAACACGCTGCGTCTCGCCATCTCCGGCCGGCTGGGTCCCGACGCGCTGGCCTCGGACGAAATGATGGAGACGCTGAAGCTGTGCGTCTCCTGCAAGGGCTGCCGGCGCGAATGCCCGACCGGCGTCGACATGGCCAAGATGAAGATCGAGGCACTGGCGGCACGAGCCAAGGCCAAGGGCATCAGCCTGCACCAGCGGCTCGTCGCCTATCTGCCGCGCTATGCCGGCCTTGCCGCGCGCGTGCCCTGGCTGCTCAACCTGCGCGACCGGTTGCCGGGGGCGGCGCAACTGTCGGAGCGGATCGCCCAGTTCAGCGCCCGCCGCTCGCTGCCGCGCTGGCGGGCGGATGCCTTCCGCGAGGAGGCGGTAGCCTTCGGGCCGGAGGGCGGGCGCGAGGTGGTGCTGTTTGCCGACACCTTCAACCGCTGGTTCGAGAAAGAGAACATCGTCGCCGCGCTGGAGGTGCTGACCGCGGCCGGCTATCGCGTGCACATGCCGCGCCCGGTCGACGGCAACAAGCGCGCTTTGTGCTGCGGGCGCACCTTCCTTTCCGCCGGGCTGGTGAATGAGGCCAAGGCCGAGGCGCGGCGCGTGGTGGAGACCTACGCCCCGTTTGTGGCGCGCGGCGTGCCGGTGGTGGGGCTGGAACCGAGCTGCCTGCTCGCCTTTCGCGACGAACTGCCCTCGCTGCTGCCCGGGGAGGGGACGCAGACGCTTTCCGCCCATGCGCTGCTGATCGAGGAATTCATCGCCCGCGAGATCGATGCCGGGCGCTTCGACCTGCCGCTCGCCCCGCTGGGGGAGAAAGCGCTGCTGCACGGCCATTGCCACCAGAAGAGCTTCGGCGCCATGGGCGCGGTGGAGAAGGCGCTGCGGCTGGTGCCGGGGTTGCAGGTCGAGACGGTGGAGTCGAGCTGCTGCGGCATGGCCGGCGCGTTCGGCTATCACAGCGAGACCATCGACACCTCGCTTGCCATGGCCGAGCTCTCGCTGCTGCCGGCCGTGCGCAAGGCGGAGCCGGGAACGCTCATCGTCGCCGACGGCACCTCCTGCCGCCACCAGATCCATGACGGTGCCGCCCGCGACGCGGTGCATGTGGTGCAGGTGCTCGCGCAAAGCCTTGCGGCGGCACGTCTTGGTCTTCCCCATCGGCAGCTGGAGGCGGCGGAGTAGGGGGAAAACTCCGCTTGATATGACGCGTCGATTCTGCATTATGAATGCATAACTCAAAAAATAATACGGAAACGCTGTGGTGCCGGCCCGTTCCGGCTCAACGACAAGAGAGGAAATGTCCATGCTGGAGAAGCTCGTCTCCAAACGCGCCGCGCTGGTCGCGGCCTGCCTGTCCGGCTTCACCGTCTCGTCCGCCATGGCGGCGTGGGAGCCGACCAAGCCGATCGAGATCATCGTTCCCGCCGGTGCCGGCGGCGCCTCGGATCAGATGGCCCGCATGATGCAGGCGGCGATCCAGAACAATAAGCTCTCGCCGACGCCGATCGTGGTGACGCTCAAGGGCGGCGCCAATGGCGGCGAGGGCCTGATGGACATGCAGGCGAGCGCCGGCGACCCCTACAAGATGGTCATCTCCAATTCGGCCATCTACACGCTGCCGCTGGCCAACAAGCTGCCCTTCGACTGGCGCAAG
This sequence comes from Ancylobacter polymorphus, assembly GCF_030813495.1. GTDB lineage: Bacteria > Pseudomonadota > Alphaproteobacteria > Rhizobiales > Xanthobacteraceae > Ancylobacter > Ancylobacter polymorphus. Next base: position 174,925 of record NZ_JAUSUI010000004.1, read on the forward strand.
CTGACCCCGGTCAGCATCCTCGCCTTCGACAATTTCGTGCTGTGGGTGAATGCCAATGCGCCCTACAACACGGCGCAGGAACTCGTCGAGGCGATGAAGAAGGAGCCTGCCGGCGCCTTTAAGCTCGGCGGCACCGGCTCCAAGCGCGAAGACCACATTCTCGCTGCCGCCGTCGAGCGGATCTCGGGCGTCAAGTTCAGCTACATCCCCTACAAGTCGGGCGGCGAAGCGGCCACCCAGCTGGTCGGCGACCACATCAAGGTCAACGTCAACAACCCGTCCGAAAACGTCGCCGTGTGGCGCGCCGGCCAGGTGAAGGCGCTGTGCGTGTTCGACAATGAGCCGATGGACTACCCGGCCAAGGTCGCGGGCGACAAGTCGTGGAAGGACATCCCGACCTGCAAGTCGCAGGGCATCGACTTCCAGTGGATCATGCTGCGCGGCGTGTTCCTGCCGGCGGGCGTGACCCCCGACCAGGTGGCCTTCTACCAGGATATGCTGGGCAAGCTGGTCGAGACCAAGGAATTCAAGGAATATCTTGAGAAGCAGGCGCTCAAGCCGTCCGATCTCAAGGGCGCCGAGATGGTCAAGTTCCTGGAGCAGGACGAGGCTCTCTACAAGGACCTGATGACCCAGTCCGGTTTCGTCGCCAACTGAACCTTGCGGCCGCCGGCGCGCCTTCGGGCCGCGCCGGCGCTTGCCTTGATGCGATGACGCCAGCGCCGGGCGCGGCGTCCTGCCGGCTGCACTTTTCTCTGGAGAATACCGATGTCCGATGACCCGAACGTGGGAGTGGATCCCGCGCTGGTGTCGACGCGCAGCGTCGAAGTCGTGGTAATGGCGCTGCTTCTAGGCGTCGCTGTGTTCCTGGGCTGGGACAATCTGCGCATCGGTGCCGGCTGGGCACCGGACGGCCCGCAGGCCGGCTACTTCCCCTTCTATCTCTCGGTGCTGCTCGGCGGCGCCAGCGTCGTCGGCATCGTCTCGGCGCTGCGCCATCCCGACCTGAAGGACGAGATCTTCGTCGGCCGCAGCGCCTTCGGCCGCGTGTTGCGGGTGTTCATCCCGACCATCCTGTTCGTGTTCCTGGTGCAGGTCATCGGACTCTATGTCGCCAGCTTCATCTTCGTGGCGCTGTTCATGATCGTCATCGGCAAGCTCTCGCCGTGGAAGTCGGTGCTCACCGGCCTGATCTTCTCGGCGCTGATGTTCTACGTCTTCGACGTTCAGTTCAACGTTCTGCTGCCCAAGGGCCCGCTCGAAGCGGCATTCGGTTTCTGAGGAGGGCCCGATGGAAGCACTTGATTCCCTGTTCCACGGCTTCGGCGTCCTGCTGACCTTCCACAATATGGTGCTGATGCTGATCGGCATCTGCCTCGGCATTCTGGTCGGCGTGCTGCCGGGCCTCGGCGGCCCCAACGGCGTCGCCATTCTGCTGCCGCTGACCTTCACCATGGACCCGACCTCGGCCATCGTGCTGCTCTCGTGCATCTATTGGGGCGCGCTGTTCGGCGGCGCCATCACCTCGATCCTGTTCAACATTCCGGGCGAGGCCTGGTCGGTCGCCACCACTTTCGACGGCTATCCGATGGCACAGAAGGGCGAGGCCGCCGAGGCGTTGACCGCCGCCTTCACCGCCTCCTTCGTCGGCTCCATCGTCGCGGTGATGCTCATCACCTTCCTCGCGCCGTGGATCGCCAGCTTCGCGCTACGCTTCGGCCCGCCGGAATTCTTCGCCGTCTACATGCTGACCTTCTGTTCCTTCGTCGGACTCGGCAAGGAAGCGCGCCACAAGATCGTCATCTCGCTCACCATCGGCTTCCTGCTGGCGGCGGTCGGCATGGACACGGTGTCGGGCGAACTGCGCATGACCTTCGGCTCGGTCGAACTGCTGCGCGGCTTCGACTTCCTGGTGGCGGTCATCGGCCTGTTCGGCATCTCCGAAATCCTGCTGGCGATGGAAGAACATCTCGCCTTCAAGGGCCAGGAGGCGAAGATCCGCTTCACCGTCGTCTGGCGCACCTGGATGACGCTGCCGCGCTACTGGATGACGCTGCTGCGCTCCAGCGCCATTGGCTGCTGGCTCGGCGTGACGCCCGGCGGCGCCATCGCCGCCTCCTTCATGGGTTATAACCTCGCCAAGCGCTTCTCCCGCGACGGGGCGAGCTTCGGCAAGGGCAAGATCGAGGGCGTGCTCGCTCCCGAGACCGCCGCCCATGCCGCCGGCACCTCCGCGCTGCTGCCCATGCTGGCGCTCGGCATTCCCGGCTCGGGCACGGCGGCGGTGCTGCTCGGCGGCCTGATGGTGTGGGGTCTGCAGCCCGGCCCGCTGCTCTTCGTCGAGCAGAAGGACTTCGTCTGGGGCCTCATCGCCTCGATGTATCTCGGCAACATCGCCGGCCTGATCATCGTGCTTGCCACCGTGCCGCTGTTCGCCTCCGTTCTGCGCGTGCCCTTCGCCACAATCGCCCCGATGATCATCGTGTCCTGCGCGGTCGGTGCCTTCGCGGTGCAGAACGCCATGTTCGACATCTGGCTCATGCTCGGCTTCGGCATTGTCGGCTATGTCTTCAAGAAGATCGGCATTCCGCTGGCGCCGATGACGCTGGCGCTGGTGCTGGGCGACAAGGCGGAGGACGCCTTCCGCCAGTCCATGATCGGGCTCGATGGCGGGCTGGGCATCTTCTGGTCCAACAAGCTGGTCGGCACCATCTCGACCCTGGCCTTGATCATGCTGTTCTGGCCGCTTATCGGAAAAGCCATCGACATGATCCGTGGTTCGGGCCGCTCGGCGCCGGGCGCGGCCAGCAGCGGGAGCAGCCGTCCATGAGTCTCACCCTCGACGCCGCCCAGACCATCCTCTCCACCGCGCTCGGCCATTGCCGCGCCGGCAACTTCAAGCCGATGGCCGTGGTCGTGCTCGACGCGCGCGGCGCCGTGAAAGTGTCGGCGGCCGAGGACGGCACCAGCCTCAAGCGCTTCGAGGTTGCCCATGGCAAGGCCTATGGCGCGCTGGCGCTCGGCATGGGTTCGCGCTCGATCTTCAAGCGGGCCAAGGAACAGGCCTTCTTCGTCGCCTCGGTGACCGATGTGGTGGGCGGCGCGCTGGTTCCGGTGCCGGGTGGCGTGTTGATCCGCGACGAAAGCGGTGCGGTGATTGGCGCTGTCGGCATTTCCGGCGACACGTCGGAGAATGACGAGGCGGCGGCCAGTGCCGGCATCGCGGCGGCGGGCTTTGCCGCGGACCCCGGCGCGGACTGACCTTCGTTCACACGGCCTTGATACCGCCAGTTGAGGGCGCGCGGGAACTCCGCGCGCCCTCATGCGTTTGCGCTTCTGGAATGCCGTGTCTGACTATTCTGAACGCAGGTTCAGAAATCTGAAATCTTGCTGCAGATTTCGTTCAGGGAGCATTCATGGAGCAGCCGCTACATCCTGTGTAACGGTTGTAATTCGGAGGAAGCTACTATGAAGAAGCTCTCTATTGCTATTGCGGCGGCGGCGATGGTCATCACCTCAAGCGTGATGCCGGCAATGTCCGCGCCATTCATTCCGCAGCCGGTGGCCCAGTCGACCTCGAATATCGAGCCGGTGCAGTACCGTCCGGGCTATCGCCAGGGCAACCGACAGGGCTATCGCCAAGGCTACCGTCAGGGTTACAGGCAGGGGAACCGCCACGGCTATTGGCGCAGCGGCCGCAACCACTATTACAATGGCTATCGCGGCTACAATTACTACCGCCCCGGCTATCGCCAGTATAATGGCTGGTGGTTCCCGGCCGGTGCCTTCGCCGCTGGCGCGATCATCGGCGGTGCGTTGGGCGCGGTGGCGAACCAGCCGACCTATTCGGGCGGCGGCAACGCGCACGTCCAGTGGTGCGCCAACAAGTACCGGTCGTACCGGGCGTCGGACAACACCTTCCAGCCCTATAACGGCCCGCGCCAGCAGTGCGTCTCGCCCTACTGAGCCGCGCCAGCACCAAAACGAAAAGCCCGGCTTCGGCCGGGCTTTTTGCGTTTCTGACACATCGTCACAGAGAGGATTGTGGTAGCGGGAGAGGGACTTGAACCCCCGACCCCAGGATTATGATTCCCGTGCTCTAACCAGCTGAGCTACCCCGCCACAGCGAACCGGCGAACCGATGCGCGAAGTGGCGCGATATAAGGAAGCGGGCCGGACGGTGTCAAGGCGGGAAAGCGCATTGCCCCCGACAGTGTCACCAGTGCGCGGCGGCGGGCCGGCTCTCCAGCACTTCCGCAAGGCGACGCCGGGTTGCCGGGGAGGTGTCCGGCGGCAGGGCGGAGACGGGGAAGAAGCCGATCTCGGCGATTTCGAGGTTCGGCCGCCACTCGGGGCGGCGCTCGAAATGCTCGACAATGTAGACCGCGACATGGTCGCGCGCGCCAAGATGGCGGTTGAGCAGCAGGCCGTGGAGGCGGGGCGCGGCGGTGACGGTGATTCTCGCTTCCTCGAACAGTTCCCGCACCACGGCATCGACGGCGCTTTCGCCGCGATCGACGCCGCCGCCCGGCAGGTGCCAGCCCGGCACATAGGTGTGGCGCAGCAGGAGAAAGGCGCCGTCCTCGTTTCTCACCACGGCCCGCACACCGAGGGTGACGCTGCGGGTAAGGCGGGTCCAGCGATGGGCGAGCCGTACGAAAAGCCGCTGGAAAGCCGTCATGCGGGATGGCGGGCTGCCGAAAGCGTGACCGTCGGCGCTTTCCTTTCCCCGCTCCGGGCTGATAAGGATGCCCGCGTGTTTGTTCTCGCCCATGTCACCGACGCTCATCTGGGACCGCTGCCACGCGCTCGCTTCGCCGAGCTGGCGGGAAAGCGGGCGCTTGGCGTGCTCAACTGGCGGCGCGGCCGCCAGCACCGTTTCTCCGTCGCCACGATCGACCTGCTGGTCGACGACATCAAGGCGATGGCGCCCGATCATATCGCGGTGACCGGCGATCTCGTGAATGTCGGCCTCGCGGCCGAATTCGCCACCGGGCTGAACTTCCTCAAATCGTTGGGCGACGGCCTTGATGTGACGGTCGTGCCTGGCAATCACGACGCCTATGTCCGCTCCACCGCTCACCATTCGCTCCTCAACTGGGGCGACTATATGCGTGGCGACGGGGTGAATGGCGATGTGACCGATGAAAGCGCTTTCCCTTTCGTGCGCCGGCGCGGCGAGGTGGCGCTGATCGGCGTGTCCTCCGCCATTCCCACCCGCCCCTTCATGGCGACGGGCAAGGTGGGACGGGCGCAGTGCGAGCGGCTTGGCGCGGCGCTGGACCACCTCGGCGCCGAGGGGCTATTCCGGGTGGTGATGATCCACCATCCGCCTGCGGGCCTGCGCGCCGGGCACAAGCGGCTGATCGACGAGGAGCGCGTGCGCGAGGTTCTGGCCCGCCACGGGGCGGAACTCGTCATTTGCGGCCATGACCATGTGCCGATGGTGGAGATGATTCCCGGCCCGCATTCGGGCCTGATCCCGGTCGTCGAGGCGCCGTCCTTCGCCGCCGGTCCGGAAGACCGCCACTGGCCGGGGGGCTACCACCTCTACCGCATCGAGCGCGTCTCGGGCGCCGGCTTTCCGTGGCGCTGCACGCTGGAGGCGCGCGGCTTCCAGCATGGCGAGACCACCGTGGCCTCGCGCGGGACACGGGTGATCACGGAAGCGATAAGCGGGCGGTGATCTCAGGGTAGAGGCTGGTCAGCGCCAGCATGACCAGCGCGCCGAGAACGAGGCCCAGCAGGAAGGGCAGGGTGCGTCCGCCGCCCTCGGTCCGTCCCGCTTGTATGGCGTCGGGCGGCGCCGGGGCGGGGTGGTGCGGCGCCGGGTGCGGTTCGGCCGCCGCGATCTCCGGCGGCGCGCCGACGCTCACCATCGCCTGTTCGCGCGCGATCAGCCGGCGGGCGATGTAGCGCGTCACCGCGTCGACAATGTCGTTGGGGTTAGGGCTCTCGGCCAGCACATGCCGGCCTGAGCGCGTATCTTGCAGGAAGCGGTAGGTGCGCCGGTCGCGCGCCAGCGTCACATGCGCGACCATGTCGATGAACAGACGCGGGATTTCGCCCGGCATCAGGCCGCGGTCGAACAGGTCGACATGCTCCAGCGGTACCTGGGCGAAGACCGGGTCGAGCAGTTCATTCAGCATGGAAAGGCGGGCGAGGGTGGCGTCGCGCAGCTCGACGATGACGCCGGAACGCTCGGCCGCCTCCATCCGCGCGGCGCGGATTGCCTCGCGCAGCGACAGGCCGGGCGTCTCGCCCCGCAGGCGCTCGTCGTCCATTGCGCTTTCGTCCCCGTTTCCCGTGCGTCCCATCATGGCGGCATCGGGTTAATGGGCCGTTGGCGGGGGCGCCGCTCCGCGCGATTGCGGCCTCAGTACAGCGTGGCGCGATAGCGTTCCAGCATCTCGGCCTGCGTCTCGGCCGTGGCCATGCCGAGCTGGTCGCGCATGATCTCACCCATGCTCGGCAGCCGGTCGCGCGGCAGGAAGCTGTCCGGATTCCACGCGCCGGACCGCATGAAGGCCTTGGCGCAATGGATATAGACCTCCTCCACGGTGATGCGCAGCACCGTCTTCGGTGCCTTGCCGTCGACGATGAAGCGGGCGAGCAGGTCGGCGTCGTCGCGGATTTCGGCGCGGCCATTCACGCGCAGCGTCTCGTCGACGCCGGGAATGAGGAAGAGCAGCCCCACCGCCGGATTACCGATCAGATTGCTGAGTGTGTCCAGCCGGTTATTGCCCGGCCGGTCCGGCAGCAGCAGGGTGGAGGGGTCTTCGACCACGACGAAGCCGGGCGCGTCGCCGCGCGGGGTGACATCGGCGCGCCCATCCGCGCCCATTGAGGACAGCATGACCAGAGGGGAGAAGCCGATGAAGGTGCGCGAGTGCGGATCGATGGCCGGCAGCACCTTGCGGCGGCTGCGCTCGCGCACCTCGCCATAGAGCGCACGGAGGTCCTCAAGGCGTGTGAGGGCGGCCATGATCTGTCCTTTCAGTTCTTCACCACAAGCTGCACCCGGTCGGCGCAGAAGCGGGCACGCGAATATTGAATCGGGCGGCGCTGGGCGTCGCCGTTGATGGCATCCAGTATCATGACGGTGCGCCCGGCGGGGAGGGCGAGCAGGCGGCAATCCTCCTCATCGGCGGGGCGGGCGGTGATGCGGGTTTCCAGCCGGCGGTAGTCGCCGAGGCCGAGCGTTTCCAGCGCCCGCGTCACCGAGCCGGTGGCGGCGACCAAGAGATCGAGATCGCGGCAGCGGTCGGCCTCGTACCAGTGCGAGGCGACGGTGATCGGCACGCCGTCCGCCTCGCGGATCATGTCCACCCGCAGCACCTCGGCGCCGGGGGCGAGCCCCAGAGCCTGTGCGATCTCGGCCGAGGCCGGCTCGATGCGCGAGCCGATGAGCCGGCCGCCGGGTGCGCGGCCTTCGCGCGAGACGATCTCGGAAAAGCGGGTGCGCGGCCCGATCGGGTAGCGGATCGGCGGTTCCTTGACGAAGGTGCCGCGCCCGGGCGTGGCCTCGATCAGTCGCCGCTCGGTGAGGTGGGCCAGTGCCCGGCGCAGCGTGTGGCGATTGACGCCAAAGCGTTCCGCCAGCTCGTTTTCTGTCGGCAGGCGGGCGCCGGCGGCGAGGCGGCCTTCGACGATGTCGGCCTCGATCCGCTCCGCGATCTGTTTCCACAGCGCGACGCCCGTGCCGCGCGCCACGTCTTCCGCCGGGGAGGGGGGCGTCGTCACGGCGCTGTCGTTTGTCGGGTCCATATTTCTACCGCGCTGCAAAACCGCTCTTGCCTATTTGTATAGATGAATATACAAATCCGCCGAAATGTAAACGGCCTTGACGGCAGGTCAGCGGATTTTTCCCATGCAGCCTTCCCCTTCAAAACCCAACAATGGCGCGGCTTCCCGCTCGCCCCGGCAGGACGCGATGGCGTTGATGGCACGGGCCGAGGCGGGCGAGCTTGAAGCCGTTCTGGCCGGCTTCGCCCCGCTGCCGGCGGCGTCCGATCTCAAGCCGCCGGAGGTCGGGCTGGTGATGCTGCGCGGCCGTACTGGCGGCGACGGCGCCCCATTCAATCTCGGCGAGGCGACGGTTTCCCGTGCCGCCGTGCGGCTGGAGGGGGGCGCCAGCGGCTTCGCCTATCGCCTCGGGCGCGATGTGAAGGCGGCCCGCGCCGCCGCCATCCTCGACGCGCTGTGGCAGGACGAGGCGCGCCGGGCTGAGGTTGACGCCGCGCTGGCGCCGGTGCGGGCGCGGCTGGCGGCGGAGGCGGCGCAGGTGCGGGCCGAGACGGCGGCCACCAAGGTCGATTTCTTCACCCTTGTGCGCGGGGAAGATTGATATGTCTCAGATACTTATGGCCGCTGGCTTCGCCGATCCCGTCTTCGACCAGCAGGCGACCTTCCGCGCTGCCATGTGGGCGCTGTCACGCCCCGGGCGGGTGGAGCCGATCCGCGCTGGGCTCGCCCCGCCGGCACCGCTCAATGCGGAAGCGGCGGCGCTGGTACTGGCGCTGTGCGACTATGAAACCCCGCTCTGGCTCGACCCCGCGCTCGCGGGCGCGCCCGCCGTGGCCGACTTCCTGCGCTTCCATACCGGCGCGCCGATCGTGGCGGAGGCGCGCGAGGCGCGCTTCGCGCTGATCGCCGAACCCGTTGACATGCTTGACTTTTACGACTTCGCGCAAGGTTCGCCCGAGTTTCCGGACGCCTCCGCGACGCTGATCCTGCAGGTGGACGCCTTCACCGCCGGGCTGGTGCTGGAAGGGCCGGGCATCAACGGCCGGACGGCTTTCGGCGCGGCGCCGCTGCCGGCGGACTTCATCGAGCGGATGGCGGCCAATCGGGCGGGCTTTCCGCTCGGGGTCGACCTTCTGCTGGCGGGGGCGGGCGGGGTCGCCGGCCTGCCGCGTTCCGTCACCGTGAAGGAGGGTTGAGCCATGTATGTGGCGGCCAAAGGCGGCGAAAAGGCCATCCGCAACGCGCACGCGCTTCTCGCTAAGCGTCGGCGTGGAAACAAGAATCTGCCCTCGATCAGCCTCGCCCAGATCGCGCAGCAATTGACGCTGGCGGTGGACCGGGTGATGGCGGAGGGGTCGCTTTATGACGTGGAACTGGCGGCGCTGGCGGTGAAGCAGGCGCGCGGCGACCTGATCGAGGCGATCTTCCTCATCCGCGCCTTCCGCACCACCCTGCCGCGCTTCGGCTACGCGCAAGCCCTTGATACGTCTGAGATGCTGGTGCGCCGGCGCGTCTCCGCCACCTATAAGGACCTGCCCGGCGGCCAGCTTCTCGGCCCCACTTTCGACTACACCCACCGGCTTCTGGATACCTCTCTCGGCGTGGCCGATGAGGCCGGTGAGGTGGACGATGAGGCCAGACAGGCCGATCCGGCCGACGCGGCCCCCGTGGCCATGCCGCGCGTGACCGACCTGCTCGGGCAGGAGGGGCTGATCGAGGCCGCCCCCGCCGATGAGGGCGCCGAGCCCTTCGACATCACCCGCGCGCCCGTGTCCTTCCCCGTCGACCGCTCCACCCGGCTGCAGACGCTGGCGCGCGGCGATGAGGGCTATTTGCTGGCGCTCGGCTATTCCACCCAGCGCGGCTATGCCCGCTCGCACCCCTTTGTCGGCGAAATCCGCTTCGGCGATGTCGAGGTGATCTTCGAGGCGCCGGAACTCGGCTTCGAACTCTCGCTCGGCACGGTGCAGGTGACGGAGTGTCAGAGCGTGAACCAGTTCAAGGGCTCGGCGACCACGCCGCCGCAGTTCACGCGCGGCTATGGCCTCGTCTTCGGGCAGTGCGAGCGCAAGGCGCTGTCCATGGCGCTGGTGGAGCGGGCGCTGCGCTGGAAGGAACTGGGCGAGGAGCCCGGCGCCCCGGCGCAGGATGAGGAATTCGTGCTCTCCCATTGCGACAATGTGCAGGCGACCGGCTTCGTCGAGCACCTCAAGCTGCCGCATTACGTCGACTTCCAGGCGGAACTCGACCTCGTGCGCCGCATGCGCGCGGAACAGGCGGCCGAGCGGCCGGCGGACGGGATCAAGGAGGCGGCGGAATGAACGCCCACGCGACCGGGGCCATGCCCGAAATCACCTATAATTTCGCCTATCTCGACGAGCAGACCAAGCGGATGATCCGCCGCGCGATCCTCAAGGCGATCGCCGTGCCGGGCTATCAGGTGCCGTTCGCCGCCCGGGAAATGCCCATGCCCTATGGCTGGGGCACGGGCGGCGTGCAGGTCACCGCCGCCGTGCTGGGCCCGGACGACGTTCTCAAGGTCATCGACCAGGGTGCGGACGACACCACCAATGCGGTGGCCATTCGCGGCTTCTTCGAGAAGACGGCGCGGGTCGCTACCACCACCTCGGCACGCGAGGCGACCGTCATCCAGACCCGGCACCGCATTCCCGAAACGCCGCTGACCGAAAACCAGATCCTCGTCTACCAGGTGCCGATCCCCGAGCCGCTGCGCTTTCTGGAACCGCGCGAGACCGAGACGCGGCAGCTGCACGCGCTGGCGGAATATGGCCTCATGCATGTGAAGCTGTATGAGGACATTGCCCGCCACGGCCATATCGCCACCACCTATGCCTACCCCGTGGAAGTGGCGGGGCGCTATGTGATGGACCCGTCCCCTATCCCGAAATTCGACAACCCCAAGCTCGACGACTGCCCGGCGCTGCAACTGTTCGGTGCGGGGCGCGAGAAGCGCATCTACGCCATTCCGCCCTTTACCCGGGTGCGCTCGCTGGATTTCGAGGACCACCCCTTCCGGGTGCAGCGCTTCGCCCAGCCCTGCGCCCTGTGCGCGGCGACGGGCGTCTATCTCGACGAGGTGATCCTCGACGACAAGGGCGGGCGGATGTTCGTCTGCTCCGACACCGATTACTGCAACGAACGGCAGGAAGCCGGGCATCGCGGCGAGATGGCGGGGGAGGCGGGCCGCGCTTCCCCCTCACCCCAACCCTCTCCCCTGCGGGGAGAGGGAGCAGACGGCGCGCTTAACCTCTCCCCGACGGGGAAAGGTCGGCCCGAAGGGCCGGGTGAGGGGACGTGGGGCGTGCCGACCACGCCGTCGTCCGCGGGCGATCCCGGATCGGCGCGTGCCGCGCCGTCCGGGATGACAAAGTAGAGGAGAGGCGCGTCATGATCGAACAACCCCTTCTCATCGCCGAGGGTCTTTCCAAGAATTACGGCGCCCGCATCGGCTGCCGCGACGTGTCGCTGGAGGTCTATCCCGGCGAGGTGCTGGCCGTGGTCGGGGAATCCGGCTCCGGCAAGTCGACGCTGCTCGGCCTGCTTTCCACCGAGCTGGAAGCCAGCGCCGGCCGCGTCTCCTACCGGCTGCGCGACGGGCGGCTGGCCGATCTCGCCAGCCTCGGCGCCGCCGAGAAGCGGCTCCTGATGCGCACCGACTGGGGCTTCGTGCGGCAGAACCCGGCGGACGGGCTGCGCATGGCGGTCTCCGCCGGCGGCAATGTCGGCGAACGGCTGATGGCGGTCGGCTGGCGGCACTATGGCCATATTCGCGATGAGGCGATCGACTGGCTCGGCCGGGTCGAAATCGCCGCCGACCGGGTGGATGACGACCCGCGCGCCTTTTCCGGCGGCATGCGCCAGCGGCTGCAGATCGCCCGCAACCTCGTCACAAGGCCGCGCCTGGTGTTCATGGACGAGCCGACCGGCGGGCTGGATGTCTCGGTGCAGGCGCGCCTGCTCGATCTCATCCGCCAGCTGGTGGCGGAACTGGGGCTGGCGGTCATCATCGTCACCCACGACCTCGCCGTCGCCCGGCTGCTCTCGCACCGCATGGTGGTGATGCGGCACGGGCGGGTGATCGAGACCGGCATCACCGACCAGGTGCTGGACGACCCGCGCGAGCCCTACACGCAGCTGCTCGTCTCCTCGGTTCTGGCGGCGTGAGCATGGCGCCCCCCTCTTCATCGTCATCCCGGACGGCGCGGCGCGCGCCGAGCCGGGATCGTCTGCCGACGGGAGCGCGCGGTCGGCCCGCGATCCCGGCGCTCCGCTTCGCTTCGGCCGGGATGACAAGGAAGACACGACATGGCGACTAAACCCATCCTTTCCGTCTCCGGCGTCGCCAAGACCTTCATCCTGCATCTGCGCGAGGGGGCACGGCTGCCGGTCGTGAACGGCGCCGGCTTCGACCTCTATGCCGGCGAATGCGTGGCGCTGGGGGGGCCTTCGGGCGCGGGCAAAAGCTCGCTGCTCAAGATGGTGTACGGCAATTACCGTGTCGATGACGGCGCGATCCGCGTGCGCGATGGCGACGAGGTGGTGGATGTCGCCACCGCGCCGCCGCGCCGGCTGATCCGCTTGCGCGACACCACGATGGGCTATGTCAGCCAGTTTCTGCGGGTGATCCCCCGCGTCGGCGCCCGCGACGTGGTGGCCGAGCCGCTGATCCATGACGGGGTGGCGCCTGAGGAAGCCACCAAGCGGGCCGGCGAGCTGCTCGCCCGGCTCAACCTGCCGGAGCGGCTGTGGGCCCTGCCGCCCGCCACCTTCTCCGGTGGCGAGCAGCAGCGCGTGAACATCGCGCGCGGGCTCATCGCCCATCGTCCGCTGCTCCTCATGGACGAGCCGACCGCCTCGCTGGACGCGGCCAACCGCGCCGTGGTGGTGCAGCTGATCGAGGAGAAGAAGCGGGCCGGTGTCGCCATTCTCGGCATTTTCCACGATGCGGAAGTGCGCGAGGCGGTGTGCGACCGGGTGATCGACGTGACGAGCTTCGGCCAGATGGCGGCGTGAGCGGCGCAGATGTGACGGGCGGCAGCGTGAGGGAATGATGAACGAGACGGTCTACGCCAACGCGCTTCTGGTGCTGGAAGACGAGGTGCGCCCCGGCCATCTCGTGGTGCGGGATGGGATCATCGCCGAGATCGGCGAGGGCGCCGCGCCGCGCGGCGCCATCGACTTGGGTGGCGACCATGTGCTGCCCGGTTTTGTCGAACTGCACACCGACCATGTCGAGGGCCATCTCTACCCGCGCCCGCGCGTGACCTGGAACGCCTTCGCCGCCGTGACGGCCTATGACGCGCAGATCGCCGCTTCCGGCATCACCACCGTGTTCGACTCGCTGCGCGTGTGGCCGGACAAGCGCGCCGCCGGCATGGATGGCGACGCGGCGCTGCTTACCGCCACGGTGCGCGCGGCGAGCGCGGCCGGCGTGCTGCGGGCGGAACATTTCGTGCATCTGCGCTGCGAGGTGACCGCCGACGGCGTGGTGGAGGAAGCGGGGGCGCTGCTCGACGAGGCCGGCGTGCGGCTGATCTCGCTGATGGACCACACGCCGGGGCAGCGCCAGTTCATGACCGAGGCGCAGTTCCGCAGCTATTACAAGAAGAAGAGCGGCATGAGCGACGCCGAACTCGACCTCATCGTTTCCGAGCGGCAGGAGGCGCATGCCCGCTACGCCCGGCCCAACCGCGCCCGGCTGGTGGAGATGGCCCGCGCGCAGGGCATCGTGCTGGCGAGCCATGACGACGCCACCGACGATCACGTCGCCGAGGCGATCGGGGACGGGGTGGCGATCGCCGAATTTCCCACCACCGACCGCGCGGCGGACGCCTCGCACGAAGCCGGCATCCGGGTGCTGATGGGCGCGCCCAACATCGTGCGCGGCGGCTCGCACACCGGCAATGTCGCGGCCGAGAGCCTGGCGCGGCGCGGCGTGCTCGACATTCTCTCCTCCGACTATGTGCCCGGCAGCCTGCTGCTGGCGGCGTTCGACCTGCCGGCGCGCACGGAGGGCGTCATCACCCTGCCGCAGGCGGTGGCGATGGTGAGCGCCAACCCGGCAGCGGCGGCGGGGCTCAGCGATCGCGGCCGGCTGGCGCCGGGGCTGCGGGCGGATTTCATCCGCGTCTCGGCGGCCGGGGCCGGCCCGGCGGCACGGGCGGTGTGGCGGCAGGGGGAGCGCGTGGCGTGAACGGCGAGGCGGGTGTGGCGCAGGCTTTGGACGCGGGCGAAAAGCTCGGCCCCGGCCTGCTGGTGCTGGTGGTCGGCCCCTCGGGCGCCGGCAAGGACACGCTGCTCGCCTATGCCCGCGCGCGGCTGGCCGAGCGCACCGACCTACGCTTCGCCCGCCGGCGCATCACCCGGCCGGCGGATGCCACCGAGAACCACATCGCGGTGGATGAGCGCGATTTCGCCCAGGGCGTCGCCCTCGGCAGCTTCCCGCTCTACTGGCGGGCCAACGGGCTCAGCTACGCGCTGGGGGCGGAGGTGGCGGAGGATATTCTCGCCGGCTGCACCGTCGTCGCCAATGGCTCGCGCGCGGCCGTGAGCGAGGCGCGCCGCCGCTTCGCCCGGGTGAAGACGGTGCATGTCACCGCGCCGGTGGAGATGCTGGCCGCGCGCATCGCCGCGCGGGGGCGCGAGAGCGCGCAGGACGTGCTCGCCCGGCTGAAGCGCGAGCCCGCGCTCGACGCCCCGCCGGACCTCACCGTGCTGAATGTCGGCACGGTGGAGACCGCCGGCGCGGCGCTGGCGGATTTCCTCGGCGGGCTCGGCTGAGGGATCGGTTTTCGCGAACGATGGCGCGGCTGCGCGGGCTCTCTCACCGCGCCGCTTCCGCTATGATGAGGCCATGATCCGCGCGTCGCTCCTCGATTTCCTCAATACCGGCTGCCTCGGGCCCGTCCGGCCGGGGGCTTCGATGGAGGAGATCGTCGCTCTGCTGGGAGAGCCGACCAAAGCGATCGGGGAGCCGGCGCCGCATGCGACACAGCAGCCCTATTGGCTTTACGGCGATCTTGAAATCAGCTTCGCGCAGCCCGAGGGAGCGGCGCCTTTTGTCGAGTTCCTGCAGATCGACAGGCCGGAGCGGCTGCGCGGGGCGGCGCGGCGCGTGGCGCCTCGCCTCATGCTGGACCTTCACGGGTTCAATGCACGCTCACGTCCCACCGCGTTCATCCGTGCGGTGACCGAGATCGACAAGGTGAGCGTGTGTCTCGTCGACATCGCCCAGTATCCCGCCGTGACGGTCCATGTCGGGGAAGAAATGGAGATTAATTTCGACCTTGGGGCCGACGATCCTGTCGAGACCTTGCCGCCGCTTGCCGCTTACGTGCAACGGCTTGATGGCGACGCCAGGTGGCAGGACCTGTACGTCTACGATCCCCGCTGCCGAACCAGCCAGCGCGCGCGGGAAGAGACCTGGCCCGGCCGCTATGCACCGTTCACGCTGACGGGGCGCGACTATCTCGCGGCGCTGGAGCGCTGACGCGGCGGCTTTGAGGCGGGCTGTCGTGGGAGAAGGACGTCGGGCGGCGGCGGCCGGAAATGTCGGACGCCGTCGCCGCTTTACTGCCGGTATTGCTGGATGCGCGTGGTGCGCAGGCCGGCGAGGCCGTGGCGGTCGATGGAGGCCTGCCAGGACAGAAATTCTTCCGTGGTCAACGTATAGCGGCTGCAGGCTTCCTCCAGGCTGAGGAGCCCGCCGCGGACGGCGGCAACGACTTCCGCCTTGCGGCGGATGACCCAGCGCCGGGTGTTCGGCGGGGGCAGATCGGCAATGGTCAACGGACTTCCGTCCGGCCCGATTACATACTTCACCCTCGGGCGATAGGGTTCTGTCATGTTTCACTCACTCAATACACACGACCAATGAAAGTGAGCATAGCGATGGAGATTTAAATATTCTCCTAAGCGAATCACCACCCTGTGAGCGCTAAGTGATTGCTGCTTCGTTAATAGTTGCGAAGGAGTTTGTTTACTTTTCGTGCCGCAACGGCAATGCCTCCGGTGTCTGCGCCTGGGCAAAATGTTACCGCAGGCGTCAGGGCGTGCCGCGCAGGGTTCATGAAATCGCCGAGGTGCCCTATATAGTGCGTCGCACGCGCCCTTTTTCCTCCCGGTTTCCGCCCCGCCATGATCCGTCTCGACGACACCGACCGAGCCCCCAGCCAGACGCGCGTCGTGGTCGCGATGTCGGGCGGCGTGGATTCCTCCGTCGTCGCCGCGCTTTACGCGCAGGCGGGCTATGACGTGGTGGGGGTGACGCTGCAGCTCTACGACCATGGCGAGGCGATGCACCACCGCCCCGGCGCCTGCTGCGCCGGGCAGGACATCTACGACGCGCGCACCGTGGCGGAGAAGCTCGGCATTCCCCATTACGTGCTGGATTATGAAAGCCGCTTCCGCCATGCGGTGATCGAGCGCTTCGCCGATGCCTATGCGGCGGGCGAGACGCCCATTCCCTGCGTCGACTGCAATCGCACGGTGAAGTTCCGCGATCTGCTGGAGACCGCGCGCGACCTCGGCGCCGACATTCTCGCCACCGGCCATTATGTCGCCAGCCGGACGATGGAAGGCGGGCGGCGCGGCCTGTTCCGCCCGCTGGATGAGAACCGCGACCAGAGCTATTTCCTCTACGCCACCACCCAGGCGCAGATCGACATGCTGCGCTTTCCGCTCGGCGAAACCACCAAGCCGGAAGTGCGGGCGCTGGCGGAGAGCTTCGGGCTGAAGGTGGCGGACAAGCCGGACAGCCAGGATATCTGCTTCGTGCCCAATGGCCATTACACCGCCATTGTCGAGAAACTGCGGCCGGAGGCAGCCGAGCCGGGCGAGATCGTGCATCTCGACGGGCGGGTGCTGGGCCGGCATGCCGGGGTGATGCGCTTCACCATCGGCCAGCGCAAGGGGCTGGGCATCGCCGCGTCCGAGCCGCTCTATGTGGTGGGTATCGATGCCGCCCGCCGGCAGGTCGTGGTGGGCCCGCGCGCGGCGCTCGGCGTTTCCGCCATCCGCATCGACGAGGTGAACTGGCTCGGCGAGGAAACGCTTGATGAGGCCGCCGCGCGCGAGCGCGAGCTTTATGTGAAGGTGCGCTCCTCCCGTGCGCCGGTGCCGGGCCATCTCGCCCCTGCCGAGGGCGGCGGCGTGGAGGTGCGGCTGCACGGCACCGAGGAAGGCGTGGCGCCGGGGCAGGCCTGCGTGTTCTATGAGGATGGCGAGGCCGGCACCCGCATGCTCGGCGGCGGCGTGATCCGCCGCAAGGTGGCGCCGTTCACCACACTGACACGTGACGCGGAGATGATGGCACGTTCGGCCTGAGTCGACGTTACGCTAGAGCCCTTTCCGGTCAGGCGAATTCACCTGATCGATAAGAAAGTGCTCCAAGATCAGGAAGCTGGAGCCGCTTCGCGTCGCGAGAAAGCTGCAGGCAATGGGCGCGCCGGCCCGGGGTTGTGCAAGGGGAACTGCATGAAGACCGATCTCGATCACGCCACCGTTCAAGAGGCTTATGCCGGCTGGGCCCCGATTTACGACATCGTGTTCGGCGCGGTGTTCGAGCCCGGCCGCAAGGCGGCGCTGCAGGCGGCGGAGAAGATCGGCGGGCGCATCCTCGATTTCGGCGTCGGCACCGGCTTCGCGCTGCCGGCCTATAAGCGCACCAACCGCATCGTCGGCGTCGATATTTCCGAGCCCATGCTGCGCAAGGCGCATGAGAAGGTGGCGAAGGAAAACCTCTCCCATGTCGAGGGCCTGTGCCTGATGGACGGCGCCCATATGGGTTTTGCCGACAATTCCTTCGATGTGGTGATGGCGCAGTTCGTCATCACCGTGGTGCCGCACCCCGAAGAGACGCTGGACGAGATGGCCCGCGTGCTGAAGCCCGGCGGCGAGATCATTCTGGTGAACCATCTCGGCGCCGAGGACGGCCCGCGCGCCGCCTTCGAGCGCTGGTTCGCCCGCCGCGCCCGCAAGCTCGGCTGGCGCCCGGAATTCCAGTTCGCCCGGCTGCACAATTGGGCGGTGCGCAACGGCACGGTGGACTTGCCGGTTAAGCGCGACGTGGCGCTCGGCATGTACACCATGGTGCGTTTCCGCAAGCGCACCGAGGCGGAGATGGCCTCCGCCCACGAGAGCGTGGCGCTGGTCGGCTGAGGGTGGTATTTGGCGGGGGCGTGCCGGCGCTCCGCCGGCGCGCGGCCCGCCACCCCCCAGCTTCCGGCAGATCATGGCCCTGTTCACCCGCCGTCGCGGCATCGCCGCGCCTTTCGCCCTGTTCTTCAGCCTGCTCGTTCTCGCCGTCGCCGCGCCGGCGCGGGCGCAGGAGACCGGCGCCGTCACGGTGGCCGGCGGCGTGCGCTATGAGTTTCTCGAACGCTGGGATGTCGCGCGCCTGAACGAGGTGCTGACCAGGGACATCCCGGCCTTTGCCGGCATCGGCGTCACCTACACGCCGGCGAAGAACGCGGTGAAGCTCTACCGCGTGACCTATCCCAGCGTCATTCCCGAACGCGGCAACCGGCCGACTGTGGCCACGGGCCTGATCGCCATTCCCGATGTCGAGGGCAGCCGCTTCCCGCTGGTGTCCTACCAGCACGGCACGGTGTACGGGAAACAGGAGGTGCCGTCCTTCATCGCCCAGTCGCCGGAGACGGCGCTGATGGTCGCCCAGTTCGCCGGGCAGGGCTATGTGGTGATCGGCGCCGATTATTTCGGCCTCGGCCTCTCCACCGAGCCCGAGGGCTACATGGTGAAGGCGAGCCACCAGCAGGCCACCGCCGACATGCTCGCCGCGAGCCGGCAGGTGCTGGCGGCGCTGAAGATCGACACGCCGAAGCTCACTCTCGCCGGCTGGTCGCAGGGCGGCTTCGTCACCATGGCGCTGCTGGAAAAGCTGGAAGCAGAGGGCGTGAAGGTCGATGCCGCCGCCACCGCCAGCGCGCCGGTGGACATCTATGTCGCGCTGAGCGGCTTTCTCGACTTTCCCCGCGCCAATGATGCCAGCTGGGTGACCTCGCTGTTCATCCTCTCCTCCTTCTCGTTCGAGAATTACTACGGCGTGCCGGGGCTGGCGCGGGCACTGCTGACGGAGGAGAGCTATGAGATCGCGCGCAAGGCCTATGCGCGCGAGCCCTATGACCCTGCCGCCATTCCCACCGACCTCAAGAAGCTGATCCGCCCGGCCTATTTCGACCCGCAGTTCTTTGCCGAGTCGGCCTATGGCCGGCTGGTCAAGGCGACCACCGCCTATCGCTGGGTCATCAAGTCGCCGGTGCGGAACTATTATGGCGAGGCGGATGAGGTGATCACCCCCGGCCTCGGCCAGCTGGCCCAGACCTATCAGCGGGCGATGGGCACCGGCAATCCGGCGGTGGAGGCGGTGTCGACCGGCAAGACCACCCACCGCGGCACCTTCGCCACCGCCGTGCCGCAGTGGAAGGCGTGGTTCGACGGGAAGTGAGGGACTAGGGGCGCCCGTCGCTGGCGACCCATTGCTTCATCGCCACCAGCAATTCAGCGGTCGGATAGTCCCTGATGTCGCGCTCGGAGAACCCTGCCGCCAGTTGCTGCTCATAATACCACGTCTGGAAGTCTTCATAGGCAGCGAGTATGCGCGTGGCGCCATCGGCACGGATGTCGGCTTCGCTCACCAGCCAGTTGCGAACCTTCCGGATGGCGGTGGCAAACTGTCCCGCATGAACCTGGATATCGCAGCCGGCGAGATCCGAAATAGCGGCCTGATAACGATAAGGCTTTTCTTCCAAAATGAGGATTCTCTTGGCCCGGTGCTCGCCACCCGAGAACTGCCGGCAGCCATAGTCGAGGCCAAGCTCGAACGGCATGTTGAGTCGAAAATGCTCGCCCCGGCGGCGCGCCTGAATGCGGCTGAGATCGTGGATCGAGTATTTCGACTCCGCGATAAGCGTTTTGATTTTCTCTAGCCGCACCGCTCCAGAATCGGCGCTTTCCGTGGCGATCCGCGGTGTAAAGCCGAGATAGATCGTGCAGAACAGCACCGCCTGAAGGATGGGCTCGAATTCTTCATCGAATGGGCAGTTGATGAAGACGCTTCTGGCGAAGTCCGACAAGGATCACCCCTTAGGCGGGAAGGGATCCTTGCCGTAGGACAAACGCTCGCGAATACGACCATCGGTGCCGTGAATGTAAAGCTCGGTGCCGCGCTCCTTGGCAATCGAGCGTGCGCGCGCAACGGCTTCCTGTTGGGTGGCGAAGGTCGCACTGGCGCGGCCGGCACCCGTCGTCCGGACGATCCACTTGTCGCCACGCGGCGCGACATGTTGCGATTTCGTCGACATGGCCATGCCCGATCTGGTCGATGCGTCTAACGGAAATATAGGCGCCGGTTCGCACCGCGCAATCGAATTCCGGTCGGGGAAGTGGCTCAAGCGGCCCCTCACCCCCACCACATCTCCGGCCCCACCGGCACCACGCCTGTGGGGTTGATGGTCTTGTGGCTCTCGTAATAGTGCCGCTTGATGTGGGTGAGGTTCACCGTACCGGCGACACCGGGCAACGCGTAGAACGCCCGCACATAGCGCGACAGGTTCGGGTAGTCGAAGATCCGCCGGACATTGCACTTGAAGTGGCCGACATAGACCGGATCGAAGCGGATCAGCGTGGTGAACAGGCGGATATCGGCCTCGGTCAGCGCCTCGCCCATCAGCCAGTCGCGGCCGGCGAGCCGGGCTTCCAGCGCGTCCAGCTCCTTGAACAGGGCGGCCACCGCCTCCTCATAGGCGTCCTGCGTGGTGGCGAAGCCGGCCTTGTAGACGCCGTTGTTCACCGCGTCATAGACGCGGGCGTTCAGCGCGTCGATGTCCTCGGCGAGGGCGGCGGGGTAATAGTCGTGCCGGTCCTCGGTGAAGGCGGCGAAGGCGGTGTTGAGCATGCGGATGATTTCCGCCGACTCGTTGCTGACAATGGTGCCGCGCTTTTTGTCCCACAGCACCGGCACGGTGACGCGGCCGGAAAAGGCGGGATCGGCGGCGAGATAGACCTCGTAGAGCCGCTGCTTGCCGAGCACGGCATCGGTGGTGGCATCCTCGCTGCGGCGCTCGGCATGGTCGGCGAACACCCAGCCTTCCGCGCCCATGAAGGGATCGACCACCGAGACGGAGATGATGTCCTCAAGCCCCTTCAACGCCCGCATGATGAGGGTGCGGTGCGCCCAGGGGCAGGCGAGCGAGACATAGAGATGGTAGCGCCCGGCCTCGGCGGGAAAGCCGCCCTCGCCGGAAGGGCCGGGGCTGCCGTCCGCAGTGATCCAGTTGCGGAAGCGGGTCACGGTGCGCACGAAGCGCCCGCCCGTGCTCTTGGTGTCGTACCATTTGTCGACCCAGTGGCCGTCGACCAGCAGTCCCATGCGCGCCTCCCTGTGTGCGGCAGACAATAGGGCGCGCGGCGGATGAGGCCAGCTTTCCCGTTTGCACGAAGGAGAGGGCGGTCTTGCGCGGATGCCCGGCGGTTCAGGCCGGCAGCAGGCGCTTCACATAAAGCAGCGTCGCGGTGAGCCCGCCATGCGGCTTCAGCGCGAAATCCGGGATGGCGCCGACGCGGACAAAGCCCGCCTTCTCATAGAGGCCGGCGGCGCCTTCCTCTTCGGCGGTGTCGAGCACCAGCAGCGTGCGGCCGCGCGCGGCGGCTTCCCGCTCGGCCTCGATGAGCAGCGCGCGGGCAAGGCCCCGGCCGCGAAAGGCGGGGGCGGTCAT
Source organism: Ancylobacter polymorphus (assembly GCF_030813495.1). Lineage (GTDB taxonomy): Bacteria > Pseudomonadota > Alphaproteobacteria > Rhizobiales > Xanthobacteraceae > Ancylobacter > Ancylobacter polymorphus. The sequence continues at coordinate 196,425 of NZ_JAUSUI010000004.1, forward strand.
CATCTTGGCGATCTCGGCGCGGTGCGGCTGGTTCTCCGGCAAGGCGAGCAGCAGCGTCACCGTGCTCGCCAGCACGCCGTCGACAAAGGCGCCGAAGACGATGCGCTCGCCCCGCGCCGCCGCTTCCAGGCTGGTGCGGGCGAAGGCGGCGGCCTTGTCAGGCGCTACCGGGTGCATGAAGCCGACCGAGCCGCCGCCCGCCACCGTCTCGATCAGCAGCGCGGCGAGGGCGTCGATGGTGGCGGGGTCGGTGCTGAGGGGGCGGATATCGGGCGCAGTCATGGGACCAAGCCTATTGCATGCGCTCCGTGCCCGGCAACGGCTCGACCTCGCGCGCGGTCCGTGCTATCGGGCGCGTCCGATCGAGGAAAGCCCGATGTTCCGGTTGCCGGCCCAGCGACGACGAGACGAGCGAGCCCGCCGCGCCCTTGCGCGCGTGTGCCTGCCCGTTCGCGCCCGCCGGCGGCCGTGATCCACGGCCGCTCGGTGCGGCGAACCGCCGATCCTGAGCGCCGAGAGTCCCGATGACCGAGCTTTCCATTTCCCTGCTGCCCGAGACCCCCGCCGACGATGCCGCCATCGAGCGGCTGATCGCCCGCACTTTCGGCCCCGGCCGCTATGCCCGCACCGCCTTCCGGCTGCGCGAGGGCAACCCGCACCGGCGCGACCTCTCCTTCACCGCTTCCATCGGCACCATGCTGGTCGGCTCGGTGCGGCTGACGCCGATCGTCATCGGCGACTTGCCGGCGCTGCTGCTCGGCCCGCTGACCGTGGAGCCGCCCTTCCGCTCGCACGGCATCGGCCGGCGGCTGGTGGAACGGGCGCTGGAGGCGGCGAAGGCGGCGCTGGCGCAGGGCGACGGCGCGGCGCGGCTGGTGCTGCTGGTGGGCGATGAGCCCTATTATGGCCGCATGGGCTTCCAGCGCGTGCCGCGCGGGCAGGTGAGCCTGCCCGGCCCGGTGGACCCGGCGCGGGTGCTGGTGTGCCCGCTCGACGCCACGCCGCTGGACGAGGTGCGCGGCGCCGTGCGCAAGGCCTTCGCCCCGGCGGCGCTTCAGGAAAGCGCGTAGCGCAGCCGCGTCATGCCATTGGCGTAGCGCTCGGTCTCCTCAAGCTGCAGCCGCCGGGCCGGCGTCGCCCCCGGCGGAAACAGCGCAATGCCGCCGCCGAGCAGCACGGGGATCACGAACAGGTCCAGCCGGTCGAAAGCGCCGGCGGCGATGAAGGCCGCCTGCAGCCCGCCGCCGCCGACCACCCAGGCCGCGCCCTCGCTCTCGCCCCCGCGCACATGGTCGATGAGCGCCGGGACGCCTTGCGTCCAGGCCGCGACCCCGGCAGGGGCGTCGGGCAGCGGGCGCGAGGTGACGATGAGCCCGCGCTTTCCCGCGTAGGGCCAGCCGCCCGGCATCGCCCGAACCGCCTCATAAGTTGCCCGGCCCATCACCACCGTGCCGATTTCGGCGATGAAGGCGCCATAGCCGGAATCGACATCGTCGAACGGGGCGAGCCAGTCGAGGCCGCCATTGCGATCGGCGATGTAGCCGTCGAGACTGGCGGCGATGAAGCCATAGATGCGGGTCATGCGGTGCTCCGAGTCGTTGGCGCACGAACATGACCGGACGGGGGCGCCGGGGCCAGCCCCGGCGCGCGGCTCATGAAGAGGGCAGCCGTTCGCGCGGGGCTTACCGCCCCTCGCGGGCCCAGGCGGCGGCGACGCCGGCGAGCAGGATGAGCAGGCCGGACAGGCCGGCAAACAGCGGGAACAGGCCAAGCCCGCGCACCACGGAGACCTCGCGCATCTGCAGGCCCATCCAGTCCTCGCCGGCGAAGCGCTCGCCCGAGCGCACCGCGACGACGCGCGGCACGAGGCCGGCGAGGTCCGCCATGCGCCAGACGCCGCCACCGGTCGCTTCCAGGATCGGGCGCAGCGTCTGCGTGGTCGAGGTCACCTCGGCGAATTCGAGCGGGTTGAGCGGGCCGATATTCACCAGCGCCGTGTGAGTGCCGTCGCTGGCGCGCCACAGGCCGAGCATGTCGGCGGGGAAAGTGACGCGGAACAGGCCGGGCGCGGCGGGTTCCAGCGTCACGCGGCGGGTGGCGCCGGTGGGCGTGGTGATGGTGACGGGCGGGGCGCTGTCGCCCATGGTCTGGCGCTCGACCATGATGTCGCCGCCGCTGGCCACCATGCGCAGCCGCTCCTCCTCCAGGTCCGGCTCCTTCATCAGCCAGTGCGACAGCCGGCGCAGCAGGTCGATATGCGGGCCGCCGCCCTCATAGCCGCGCGCCCACAGCCAGAAATGATCAGACAGCAGCAAGGCCACGCGGCCCTCGCCGACGCGGTCGAGCAGGACCACCGGCTTGCCGTTCGGCCCGTCCATCACGCTGGTGCCGCGCGCGGCGTCGGTGTCGACCAGACGGAAGAAGCGCGACCAGGCCGGCGGCGTGCTCTCCGAGCCCGGCAGAGCGCGGGTGACGGGGTGGCGCTGGCCGGCCTCGGTCAATTGGGGGCGGTAGGGCGTCTCGGTCATCTGCCCCGTGGGGCCGGCGGGCAGGATGGAATCGAGCGGGGTGTAATAGACCGAGCCGTCGGAGATGTAGTCGGTGCCGGCGGAGACCAGCAGCGCGCCGCCCTCCTGCACATAGCGCACGATATTGTCGAAATAGATCATCGGCAGCACGCCCTGCTGGGCGTAGCGGTCGAAGATGATGAGATCGAAATCCTTGATCTTCTGCTGGAACAGCTCGCGCGTGGGGAAGGCGATGAGCGACAGCTCGTTGATCGGCGTGCCGTCCTGCTTTTCCGGCGGGCGCAGGATGGTGAAGTGGACGAGATCGACATTCGCGTCGGATTTCAAGAGGTTGCGCCAGGTGCGCTCGCCGACATGCGGCTCGCCGGAGACGAGCAGCACGCGCAGCTTGTCGCGCACGCCGTCAATGGAGACGGCGGCGCGGTTGTTGACCGGGGTGAGTTCGCCCTCCAAGCCGGCGGCCTCGATCTCGACGATGTTGGCCCCGGCATGGGTGATCTCGACATCCACCTGCGCCGGCTGGCCCGATGTGACGATGGGCCGTGCCACCACCTCGCCGTCGCGGCGCACGGTGACGGACACGCGCGCCCCGGCCGGGGCGCCCTCGTCCTCGACGCGGTAGCCGATGGTCTGGTTCTGCCCGACAATGCCGAAGCGCGGGGTGGAGGTGAGCGCCACGCGGCGGTCGCGCTCGCCCTCATGGCCGGAGATGATGGCATGCACCGGCGCGCGGAAGCCGAGGGCGGCGACGGTGGCGGGAATGTCGTGCACACGCCCGTCGGTGAGGAAGATGGCGCCGGCCACCCGCTCGGGCGGCACATCGGCGAGGCCGGCGGACAGCGCCGTGAACAGGCGCGTGCCGTCCACCTCGCCGGCGCCGCCGCCGGCGTCGATGAAGCGGATCTCGGCGCCCTGTTCGCGCAGCCGGGCGAGGCGGCTGTCGAGCTCGGCGCGGGCGGCCTGCGTCATCTGCGTGCGCTCGCCGAAATCCTGGCTGGCGCTCTGGTCGACCACCACCGCGACCACGGTGGAGAGCGGCTCGCGCTCCTCGCGGGTGAGCGAGGGGTTGGCCAGCGCCAGCACCGCCAGCGCAATGGCGAGCGCGCGCAGCAGCGAGCCGCGCGTGCGCGAGACGACGACCAGCAGCGCCACCGCGCTGGCGATCACCGCCGCGGCGATGAGCCAGGGCAGCGGGATCAGCGGATCGAAGGCGAGGCCGAGATTCATGGGAGGCATCCGTCGGCGCGGGTGTTACCCCCTCTCCCCTCGGGGGAGAGGGATGGGGTGAGGGGGCTGCGCCCACCGGCAACGTCGTCGCCCCTCACCGACCCGCTGCGCGGGCCACTTCTCTCCGACGGGGAGAGGGAGGCGGGACGGGCGAGCTGAGAACAACTCATTGCCCCAGCCTTTCCAGCAGCGCCGGCACATGCACCTGATCGGCCTTGTAGTTGCCGGTGAGCACATACATGACGAGGTTGGCGCCGGCGCGGAAGGCGAGTTCGCGCTGGCGCGGGCCGCCATCGGAGACCGGGAGCATGGGCTGGCCGTACTCGTCCAGCGCCCAGGCGCCGGCGAGGTCGTTGGAGGTGATGACAACCGGCGACACGCCGTCGCCGGCACGGGCCGGGCGTTCCTCGGCCTCGTCGGCGGCGGGCAGCGCCTCCACCCAAGTGGTGCCACCGGTGAAGCGGCCGGGGAAATCGCGCAGGAGATAGAACGCCTTGGTCAGCACATGGTCGCGCGGCACCGGCTCCAGTTCGGGAATGTCGAGCCCTTCCAGAATGGCGCGCAGCGTCGCATTGGCGGGCGAACCGGCGCCGCTGGAGCCGGGCAAAGTGGTCTCGGCGTCGCGCGTGTCGAAGATGACGGTGCCGCCCTGCTTCATGAAGGCATCGACGCGGGCCAGGGTCTGCGCGCTCGGGCGCTCCGTGCCGGGCACGATCGGCCAATAGAGCAGCGGGAAGAACGACAGTTCGTCGGTGGCGAGGTCGACGCCCATCGGCTCGCCGGCTTCCAGCGCGGTGCGCTCGCCGAGGAAATCGGTGAGCCCCTTCAGCCCGGCGCGGCTGACCGCGTCGGTCTCGGCATCGCCGGTGACGACATAGGCGAGGCGGGTGGAATTGGTCGCCTGCAGCGCGAAGTCGATCTCACCCGGCGTCATCGGCTTTTCCGGCGCAGCGGCTGCCGGGGCGCTTTGGGCGAGCGGCGGGTTCACCGGCTTGGGCTGGGCATGGGCGGGGTCGGGCGCGCCGGTGGCGAGGCCGAGCGCCAGCAGCAGCGCGGCGGCTCCTCCGGCAGTCCGGCGGGTGGTGAGGCGGGAGGCACCGCCGGCGAGCAGGAACACGATCATGGCGTCGATCAGCAAAAGGGCCAGCAGCGCCACCAGCAGCGGCGCGCGCAAATCGCGCGGGGCGGCGTCGCGGTAGGGCTCCAGCCGGCCGAGGGCGGAGAGGTCCAGCGCCACCAGCCGGTCGCGCGGCAACAGGGCGTTGACCGCCACCAGCCCATCGGGCGGGCCGTAGAAGCCGGGCGGATGGTCGGCGCTGGCGCGGCCGCGATAGCCGACGGGGATCGCCTTGGCGGTGGGCAGGGTCGGGCGGAAGGCGCCGAAACCGTCGAGCAGGCGGGTGGGGGCGAGCGTCTCGCCGTTCAGCACCGGCCCGCCGGCCGCGTCCGTCGCGGCTTCGCTGGCGGTGGCGCCGCCCAGCGCCACCACCCGGCGCAGCATCTCGACAAAGGCGCCCGAGATCGGCAGGTTCGACCACGACGTGTCGGCGGTGACGTGGAACAGCACCAGCGTGCCGGCGCCGCGCCGCTCGCCGGTGACGAGCGGCGTGCCATCGGTGAGCGTCGCCCAGGTGCGCGCGGCGAGCAGCCCGTCGGGCTCGGCCAATACCTGGCGGTTCACGGTGATGTCGTTCGGCACTGCCACGTCGCGGAACGGGCCGTCAGCTGAAAAGCCGCCCAGCGCCTGCGGCTGTTCCCAGGACAGCGAGCCGCCGAGCACCCGCCCGCCGCGCCGCAGCGTCACCGGCACCAGTTCGTCCGAGCCATTGGCGAGGCGCGGGCCGGCGAAGCGGATGAGCACGCCGCCGCCCTCCACCCAGCGGGCGAGGCGGGCCTGCGTCTGCGCCGGCAGGGTGCCGACATCGGAGAGGATGATCACCGGCAGCTTCTGCTCGATGAAGCGGTCCACCGCCTCGGCAGTGGAGGTGCCTTCGGCGGTGCGGATATCGGCGAAGGGGGCGAGCGCCCGCGTGAGGTAATAGGACGGTGCGAGCAAGGGCTGGCGCTGGTCGGCGGCGACGCCGGAGACGACGCCCACGGTGCGGCGGCGCCAGCGCTTGTCGAGCAGCTGCACCGCGCCGGCGGAGGCCTTGTCGCGAATGTCGAGCCGCGCCACCTCGTTGCGGATCTCCACCGGCAGGTCGAAGCGCGCCTCGCTCTCCCCGGCGCCGGCGGTGAAGGCGAAGGGCGCCTCGCCCAGCGGCAGGCCGCGCATGTCATAGGCGCGCACCATGCCGGCGCGGGGCGTGCTCTCGCGCCCGGCGCGCAGCACCTTCACGGTGAGCGCGTCCACCGCATTGTCGGCCGCCGCCAGCGCCAGCGGCTCGGTGACGCCATCGATGAGCGTGGTGAGCGGGCGGTTGCCGACAAGGGCGGCGAGATCGGCCGGGGCGGTGCCGGCGCTGTCGAGGGCGACGCCGTCGGAGAGATAGATCACGCTCGCCTCCGGGGCGGCGGCCAGCGCCTTGGCCAGGCTGGCGAAAGCGGGGGCGCGGTCGGGCACGAAGGCCGCGGGGCCGAGCGTGCGCAGCCGCTCGCGCGCCTCGTTCGGCGCCATGACGCGCGGCTCCAGCGGCGGCTCGCCGGTGGGGATGAGGATGATTCCGCGCCCTTCGAGATCGGCATCGGCGACCACGCCCTCGGCGCTGGCGAGGCGCGCGGACCAGCCGGCGGCGGCGGGCCAGCCGGAATCGATGAGCAGCACCACCGGGCCGGAGGAGGCCGGGCCGGCGACGGGCGGATTCCAGATCGGCCCGGCGGCGGCGAGAATGATGAGCGCGGCCAGCAGGAGGCGCAGCACGGTGAGCCACCATGGCGTGCGGGCCGGGGTTTCCTCCTTCGGCGGAATGTCGAGCAGCAGGCGCATCGGCGCGAAGGCCAGCTTGCGCGGGCGCGGCGGCACGAGCCGCAGCAGGAACCACAGCAGCGGCAGGGCGGCGAGCGCGGTGAGCAGCAGCGGGGTGGCGAAGGCGAGGGGCAGCCCGAACAGTCCGGTCATGCCAGATGCCCCGAAATCTGCCCCGTCTCGTCAGCGGCGCCCTCGCGCGGCGGCACGGCGCCAAGGCCGCCGCTCATCCGCGCATGCAGCGCCAGCAGCACCTCGCTCGCCGGCCGGTCGGTGCGGTGGACGAGAAAGCTCCAGCGATGGCGCTCCGCCTCCCGGCGAATGGCGTCGCGATGGGCGCCGACGCGGGCGACATAGTCCGCCCGCACCGTCTCGGCCCGGCCGATGGTCAGCGTGGCGCCGCTTTCCGGCTCGCGGAACTCGACGCGGCCGGAATAGGGGAAGGTCTCTTCCGCCGGATCGCACACCTGCACCACATGGCCGTTGGCGCCGGAGGAGGAGAGGCCGCCAAGGCTCGCCACCACCTCCCGCGTCGGGCTCCAGAGGTCGCCGAGCAGCACCACTTCCGCCAGCGGCGAGGGGGCGAAGGCGGGCGGCAGGCTCTGCGGCAGGCTGGCGGCATGGATGAGCGATTCCGCCATCTTCTCGACAATGCGGCGCGAGGCGGAAGGCCGCATGACGCCGGGAATGCCGACGCGTTCGCCGCCGCGCACCAGCAGGTCCGCCAGCGCGAAGGCGAGCACGAGCGCGCGGTCGCGCTTGGTCTCCCACACCAGAGGCGAGGCAAACACCATGGAGGCCGAGAGGTCCGGCCAGATCCACACCGTGTGCGCGGCTTCCCATTCACGCTCGCGGACATAGAGATGATCGTCGCGGGCCGAGCGGCGCCAGTCGACGCGGGCGGAAGGCTCGCCATCGTTGAAGCGGCGGTACTGCCAGAAATTCTCGCCCGTGCCGGCGCGGCGGCGTCCGTGCAGGCCGTGATAGACGCTGGCGGCGATGCGGCGTGCTTCCAGCACCAGCCGGGGCATGGCCGCGACAAGGCCGGCCGCGTCCTGCGCGGCGCCTCGCACGGCGGTATCGGCGTCGAATTCCACCCGGTCAGGTCTCCGTCACACGCTTGGCGGCTCGCGCCGCCGTCACAAACAGCTTCAGCCGATCCGCTTCGCCAGCTTGGCGATCACGCCCGGCACCGTCTCGCCATCGGCACGGGCGGCGAAGGTGAGCGCCATGCGGTGCTTGAGCACGGGTTCGGCCAGCGCCACCACATCGTCCACCGACGGGGCGTAGCGCCCGTCGAGCAGCGCGCGGGCCCGCACCGCCAGCATCAGCGACTGCGAGGCGCGCGGGCCGGGGCCCCAGGCGATGAACTTGGAGAGGTCGCCCGCCTCCGACCCCGGACGGGCGGAGCGGACCAAAGTGAGGATGGCTTCGACCACGGATTCGCCCACCGGCAGCCGGCGCACCAGCCGCTGGGCGGCGGCGAGTTCCTCGGCCGTCATCACCGCGCGCGGCTTGGTTTCCTCGGCGCTTGTGGTGTCGAACAGGATCTTCCGTTCCGAATCGCGGTCGGGGTAATCGACATCGATCTCCATGAGGAAGCGGTCGAGCTGGGCTTCGGGCAGGGGATAGGTGCCCTCCTGCTCCAGCGGGTTCTGCGTCGCCAGCACATGGAAGGGCTTTGGCAGGTCATGGCGCACGCCGGCGACCGTCACATGGCCTTCCTGCATCGACTGCAGCAGCGCCGACTGGGTGCGGGGCGAGGCGCGGTTGATCTCGTCCGCCATCAGGAGCTGGGCGAAGACCGGGCCGGGAATGAAGCGGAAGGAACGGCGCCCGCCGGCGCTTTCCTCCAGCACCTCGGCGCCGAGAATGTCGGAGGGCATGAGGTCGGGCGTGAACTGCACGCGCCGGGCGTCGAGCCCCAGCACCACGCCGAGCGTTTCCACCAGCTTGGTCTTGGCAAGGCCCGGCACGCCGACCAAGAGACCATGGCCGCCTGACAGAAGGGTGATGAGCGTGCGCTCGACCACCGCCTCCTGGCCGAAAATCACCGCGCCGATGCCGGCCCGGGCGGCGCGGACATTGGCGGCGGTGGATTCCGCCGTGCGGATGATCATGTCATCGAGGGATTCGAAATTCTCGCCGGTGGCGGATGTCATGGCGTGCTCCTGCAATTCCAAATCCCGCGTCCCCGTCCGGCCCGAAGGCCGCACCGCGAGACGCCCCGTCGCTTCCGCCCCGTGCCGATTGTGCGCTGCAACACGAGCGAGTGCAACGCGTGGAACGCACAACCGCGCGAGGGACTCGCGCGCCGGCTTGGGCTTCCGCAGGGCTGAGCTTACGCTATCCTGCAACCGCGTCGACTATCGGGCGGGGGATCACGACTGCGCGATTGCATGCGTATGACAGGGATTTCCCCATGACTTCAGAAGCTTCCGCGCGGATTGACGATTTGGTGCGCGCGCTCGGAAACAGCCCCGCGCAAGCCCTGCCGCCGGTGGAGCGGTGGAATCCGCCCGATTGTGGCGACATCGACATCGTGATCGACCGCGAGGGCGGGTGGCACCATGAGGGCCAGCCGATCCGCCGGCCGGCGCTGGTGCGCCTGTTCGCCTCGGTATTGAGGCGCGAGGGGGAGCGCCATGTGCTGGTGACGCCGGTGGAGAAGCTGGGCATCCGGGTGGAGGACGCGCCCTTCCTCGCCGTCGCGATGGCGGTGGAGCCGGAAGGGGTGGGGGAGGGGGCGCCGCGCCTCGTCTTCCGCACCAATCTCGACGATGTTGTCGCCTGCGACCGCGACCATCCGCTGCGGGTCGACATACGGGCGGATGGCGAGCCGCGACCCTATGTCTATATCCGTCGCGGCCTGTGGGCGCGGCTGACCCGCGCCGTCTTCCTCGATCTCGCCGAGCGGGCGGAGGCGCGCGTGGTAGAAGGGCGGCGCGTCTTCGGCGTCGCCTCGGGCGGGGCGTTCTTCGCGCTGGCGCCCGACGAAGAGCTGAACGCGGAGGGATGAACGCCTTGCCTGTGAACGTGCTGACCCTGCCGGAGACGACCGACGCGGCGCCGCTCGACCTCGGCGACTTTCTCGCCCGCGCCCGCGCCCGCCTGCTCGCCGTGCCCGATCTTGATGGCGACCCGGTGCGCGGCGACCATGAGCTGACGCCGGAATTCCGCGCGCTGGTCGATGCCCGCCCCGTGCGCGGGGCGGCGGTGCTGGTGCCGATCATCGCCCGCGAGCGGCCGACCGTGCTGCTCACCCTGCGCTCGGCGCATCTCTCCAGCCATGCGGCGCAGATCGCCTTTCCCGGCGGCAAGATCGACCCCGAGGACGACGGCCCGCTCGGCGCGGCGCTGCGCGAGGCGCAGGAGGAGGTGGGGCTGGCGCCGGGCCTCGTCGACCCGCTCGGCTATCTCGACCCCTATCTCGCCCGCACCGGCTATCGCATCGTGCCTGTCGTGGGGCTGGTGCAGCCGGATTTCGGGCTGACGCTCAACCCCGGCGAGGTGGACGAAGCCTTCGAGGTGCCGCTGGATTTCCTGATGAATGACGGCAACCACCAGCGCGAAAGCCGCGAATGGCTCGGCATGGTGCGCACCTTCCACGCCATGACCTATGAGAAACGCCGCATCTGGGGCATTACCGCCGGCATATTGCGCAGCCTCTATGAGAGGATCTACGCCTGATGGCCCGTATCCTCGCCCAGCTCGCGCTGTTCGTTCTGCCCTTCCTCGCCTTCGCCCTCTATCTGCGCTACGGCCGCAAGGTGGATTCCTGGCTTTCCGGCTGGTCGCTGCGGGCGATGATCGGCTGTTCCATCATCGCCGTGCTGCTGGTGGCGGGCAGCCTCTACGTGCTGGAATCCTCCTCGCGCGGGCCGACCACCGGCCGCTATGTGCCGCCGACCTGGAAGGACGGGGTGATGGTGCCGGGGCATATCGAATGAACCCGCTCGTCGAAGGCCGTCCCGGCCTTGCCCGCGTGCTCGCCGCGCTCGATGGCGCGGGCGAGGAGGCGCGTATTGTCGGCGGCGCGGTGCGCGACTGGCTGATCGGGCGCGGGCTGCGGGCCGATATCGACATCGCCACCACCGCCTTGCCGGACGAGATCACGCGCCGCGCCCACGCCGCCGGGCTGAAACCGGTGCCGACCGGCATCGAGCACGGCACAATCACGGTCATCGCCGAGGGCGAGCCTTATGAAGTGACCACGCTGCGCGAGGATGTGGAGACCGACGGGCGGCGGGCGCGCGTCGTCTTCGGCCGCAGCTGGGAGCATGACGCGCAGCGGCGCGACTTCACCATGAACGCGCTCTACCTCACCCGCACCGGCGAGGTGGTCGATCTCGTCGGCGGCGTGGCGGATGCGAAGGCCGGGCGTGTGCGCTTCATCGGCGATGCCGACACCCGCATCCGCGAAGACTATTTACGCATCCTTCGGCTGTTCCGCTTCCACGCCTCTTTCGGCCGGGGAGCGCTCGATGCGGATGCGCTGGCGGCGGCGGCGCGCCACCGCGCCGGGCTCGACCAGCTCTCGCGCGAGCGGGTGCGGGCGGAAGTGATGAAGCTGCTCGTCGCCCCCCGCGCCGCCGAGACGCTGGCGCAGATGCAGGCGGCGGGGCTGCTGGCGCCGGTGCTGGGGCGGGAGGGCGAGGACACCACCTTCGCCCGCCTCGCCGGGGTGGAGGCGGCGCTGGGGCTGCCGCCCGACGCGGTGCGGCGGCTCGGTGCGCTCGCCGTGCGGGCCCCGGCGGATGCGGAGGCGCTGCGCGAGGGGCTGCGGCTCTCCAACACGGAGGCCGCGCGGCTCGCGGCGCTTGCCGGCCCGGCGCCGACGCCGGGCATGTGCGAGAAGGGGCAGAAGGCGTTTTTGTACCGCATGGGCCGGCAGGCGTTTCAGGACCGGGCGCTGATCGCCTTCGCCCGCTCCGGGGCGCCGCTCGACGATGAAGGCTGGCGCGCTCTGGCCGCGATCGCCGCCGGCTGGCCGCTGCCGGTGTTTCCGCTCAAGGCGGCGGATTTCCTCACGCGCGGCATGACCCCCGGCCCGGCGCTCGGGGCGGCGCTGAGGCGGGCCGAGGAAGCCTGGGTCGAGGCCGGCTTCCCCTCCGGCGAGGCGGCTCTGGCGGAGATCGTCACAGAGGCCGTGGGCTGAACGTCCACCCGTTGGCTGCTTCCGTTCCCTCATGCCCGGGCTTGACCCGGGCACCCAGAGACGGTTCCCCCCGGGGCTGAGATGTGAGTGGTGGAGCGGCGGCAAGGCTGGGTCCCCGGCTCAAGCCGGGGGATGAGGGGCGGCACAAATGCAAAAGGGCCCCTAGCGGGGCCCTTCGCGTGTCGGCGTCTGGCGGGAGGCGGTCGCTTTAGTGAGCGACGTCCTTCCACACCTTCTTCTTGGTGAAGTAGAGCAGGCCGGCGAAGATGATGAGGAAGATCATCACCTGGAAACCGATGCGCTTGCGCGCTTCCAGATGCGGTTCCGCCATCCACATCATGAAGGCGGTCACGTCGCGCGAATACTGGTCGAGCGTCTCCGGCGAGCCGTCGGAATAGGTCACCTGCCCGTCGGAAATGGGCTGCGGCATCTTGATGGCGTGGCCGGGGAAGTACTTGTTGTAATGCGCGCCTTCCGGCAGCGTGAAGCCCTCCGGCGGCTCCTCATAGCCCACCAGCAGGGCGTGGATGTAGTCCGGGCCCTGCTCCTGATACTGGGTGAATATGTCGATCAGGAAGCCGGGGAAGCCGACTTCATAGGTGCGCGCCTTGGCGAGCGTCGAGAAGTCCGGCGGGTAGGCGCCGCCATTGGAGGCGCGGGCCGCCTGCTCGTTCGGGAAGGGCGAGGGCCAGCGGTCGGACAGCCGGCCGGGGCGGTCGAACATGTCGCCCGCATCGTTCGGCCCGTCCTGCACCTGGTAGCTCTCCGCCACCGCCTTGGCCTGCGCCTCGCTGAAGGAGGGGCCGCCGGGCTGGGCGAGGTTGCGGAACGAGAACAGGTGCGCCGCGTGGCAGGAGGCGCAGACTTCCTTGAACACCTGGAAGCCGCGCTGCAGCTGCGCCTGATCGAACGTGCCGAACGGACCGGCGAAGCTCCACTCCTCGCGGGGGGGCTTGGGCGCGCCCTCGGCGGCGAGCGCCGGGGCGGCCAGGCCGAACGCCAGCGCGGCGACGGCGAGCGGACGGAGAAGGGTGGAACGGAAGGACATGGTGGTGCTCATGATGATCCGCTCAACCCTTGGTCTGCGGCGCCGAGACGCCCGCCGAGGCCGGTGCCGCGCCCTTGTTCTTGCCCAGCACGGCCTCGGTGATGGAGGCCGGCACCGCCTTCGGCTTCTCGAACAGGCCGAGCAGCGGAAGGATGATGAGGAAATGGGCGAAGTAGTAGATGGTCAGGATGCGGCCGGCGATGACATAGCCGCCTTCCGCCGGCTTGGAACCGAGCCAGCCGAGACCGATGCACACCGCGATCCAGATCCAGAAGAACTGCTTGAACAGCGGACGGTACACGCCCGAGCGCACCTTCGACGTGTCGAGCCACGGCACGAAGAACAGCACGATGATCGCGCCGAACATGGTGAGCACGCCGCCGAGCTTGTCCGGCACCGCGCGCAGCATGGCGTAGAACGGCAGGTAGTACCATTCGGGCACGATGTGCGCCGGCGTCACCAGCGGGTTGGCCGGGATGTAGTTGTCGGCATGGCCGAGATAGTTCGGGATGTAGAACAGGAACCAGGCGAAGAAGATGAGGAAGCACACCATGCCGAACGCGTCCTTGATGGTCGCGTAGGGGGTGAAGGGCACGGTGTCCTTGGCGCTCTTCGGCTCGACGCCGGTCGGGTTGTTCTGGCCGACCACATGCAGCGCCCACACATGCAGGACGACGACGCCCGCAATCATGAAGGGCAGCAGATAGTGCAGCGAGAAGAAGCGGTTGAGCGTCGCGTTATCGACCGAGAAGCCGCCCCACAGCCATTCCACGATGGTCGGGCCGACGACCGGGAAGGCGGAGAACAGGTTGGTGATGACGGTGGCGCCCCAGAAGCTCATCTGGCCCCACGGCAGCACATAGCCCATGAAGGCGGTGGCCATCATCAGCAGATAGATGATGCAGCCGAGGATCCACAGCACCTCGCGCGGAGCCTTGTAGGACCCGTAATAGAGGCCGCGGAACATGTGGATGTACACCGCGATGAAGAACATCGAGGCGCCGTTCGAGTGGATGTAGCGGATCAGCCAGCCATAGCTGACATCGCGCATGATGTGCTCGACGGAATCGAACGCCAGCGTGATGTGCGGCGTGTAGTGCATCACCAGCACCACGCCCGACAGGATCTGGCAGACCAGCATCAGCGACAGGATGCCGCCGAAGGTCCACCAGTAGTTCAGGTTGCGCGGCGTCGGATAGGCGACGAAGGAGGAATGGATCAGGCCGACCAGGGGCAGCCGGCTCTCGAACCACTTGAGCGCCGGGTGCTTCGGCTCGAACGTGGAATGTCCGCTCATCTTTGAATATCCCTGAACGCCGGCTCAGCCGATGGAGATCTTCGTGTCGGACACGAACTTGTAGGGCGGGACTTCGAGATTGGTCGGCGCCGGCCCGCGACGGACCCGGCCGGCCGTGTCGTATTCCGACCCGTGGCAGGGGCAGAACCAGCCGTCATATTCGCCGGAATGGCCGATCGGCACGCAGCCGAGATGGGTGCAGATGCCGATGACGACCAGCCACTTCTCGTGGCCCTCGCCGGCGCGGTTCTCGTCGGTCGCCGGGGCGTCCGCCGCGAGATTGGCATTGCGGGCGATCGGGTCGAGCAGCGCGGTGAGCTGCACGCCCTTGGCCTCGGCAATGTCCTTCTCCGTGCGGTTCCACACGAAAACCGGCTTGCCGCGCCACTTCACCGTGACCATCTGGCCTTCGGCGACCTGCGACAGGTCCACCTCGGTGGAGGACAGCGCGAGGACTGAGGCGTCGGGCTGAAGCTGGGAGATGAAGGGCCACACGAGTGCGGCGGCGCCGACCGCGCCCATGGCGCCGGTGGCGATGTAGAGAAAGTCGCGGCGCGTGGTACCCGCCGTCTCAGTTGCTGCCACGATGGTTTCCTTTCCCCTCGAACCCGTCACCGCTGCCTCGGCCCGCCGTCCGTCGCGGCGCCCAGCGCTCGCACGAAACAGGCAGGCGTCCGCGTGGCACGCGGCCGACCCTACCTTCGATTGCCTCTAATTGCATCCGGGCCGTCCCTTGTCCAGATGAACCCAGTGCGGCAACCCGTCCTGCCCCCAGCGCGCGAGGGGTCTTCGTGCCCGGCGGCGCGGGCCGGCCGGCAGCCTCGGGCGCCGCGTGCCGCGCGGCGTGCGCGGATTCCGCCGCCACCAGCCTTGCCGCCGGGCCGGCGGCTGGCCTAGGCAACGCGCTCCTGCCGCGTCGCGGCCGGGTGAGGGAGGGGTTTCTCATGGCGCTGGCGCTGGCGCTCTATCAGCCGGATATCGCGCCGAATGCCGGCACTCTGGCGCGCATGAGCGCCTGTTTCGGCCTGTCGCTGCACATTATCGAGCCGGCGGGTTTTCCTGTCGGCGATGCCGGTTTCCGCCGGGCGGGGATGGACTATCTCGACCGCGCCGCCATCACCCGCCATGCGAGCTTCGCGGCGTTCGAGGCGTGGCGGGAAGGGGAGGGGCGGCGCCTCGTTTTGTGCACCACGCGCGGCGCCGTGGCCTATACCGCCTTCGCCTTCGCGCCCGACGACGTGCTGCTGCTCGGCCGTGAAAGTGCCGGCGTGCCGGAGGAGGTGCATCAGGCGGCCGATGCGCGAATCGTCATCCCGCTGGTGGCGGGCGCCCGCTCGCTCAATGTCGCGCTGGCGGGGGCGATGATTCTCGGCGAGGCGCTGCGGCAGACGGGGGGATTGGCGGCGGTGCGGAACTGATGTTGCGCGACGTATCATATTGAGATACGTTTGCTGCGTCGTTCACGCCGCACGCCACGATGATCGTCAGTTTCAGGGACAAGAGAACGGAGGCGGTGTGGAATGGCCGTGTCGGCAAGGGTTTTCCTGCCGATCTGGTGCGGGTGGCGCAGCGCCGGCTCGCCATGCTCAACGCCGCGGTGACGCTGGAGTCGCTGCGCGCGCCGCCGGCCAATCGGCTGGAAGCGCTGAAAGGCGACCGTGCCGGCCAGCATTCCATTCGCATCAATGACCAGTTCCGCATCTGCTTTCTCTGGCGGGACGGCAATGCGGCCGAGGTCGAGATCACCGACTATCACTAAGGAGCGCGCGATGATCGGTCCTACTCCGCCCATCCATCCCGGCGAAATCCTGCGCGAGGAGTTTCTGATGCCGCTGGGGCTCAAGCCCTATGGCCTTGCCAAGGCGCTGCACGTGCCGCGTACCCGCATCGAGCGGCTGGCGCGCGAGGAAGTGCCGGTCACGGCTGACACGGCTCTGCGGCTGGGCCGCTATTTCGGCACCGGCCCGGAATTCTGGATGAATCTCCAGACCGCGTTCGACCTCGCCAAGACGCAGGCGGAACGGCCGGAGCTCGCGAACATAACCCCGCGCGAGGCTGCCTGAGCCTTCGTGCTCGGTATACGGCCCATAGCCCGCCCGCCCCGCGCGGTGCTAGCTGTGGGCCAACACATGGTGAACGCCTGACAGGAGCCCGGCGACGTGAGCGTTGCGTTTGCGAAGGAAGAGAGCGCCGAGGCGGCGTCGGAGACGATTCTGCCGCCGCGCCCGATCTCCGGCCGAATCAATCTGGTGACGCAGGCGGGGCTCGCGAGGCTGCAGGCGGAACTCGCCGCCGCGCAGCAGGCGCTGGCGGCCGCGAACGCGCTGGACGATGTCAATGAGCGGCGCCGGCAGGCGGCGATTCCCCTGCGCGATGTCAGCTACTATGCCCAGCGCGTGGAGACGGCCCAGCTTTCCCCGCCTCCCGCCTCGCACGAGGTCGTCGCCTTCGGCCACACGGTGAGTTTCGAGCGCGAGGATGGCCGGGTGCAGACCTACCGCATCGTCGGCGAGGATGAGGCCGACCCGTCGCGGGCGACGATCTCGCATGGCTCCCCCGTCGCGCTCGCCCTGATGGGCAAAGCCGTGGGCGACGTGGTCGAGTTCGGGGGGCGCAGCCTCGAAATCCTCTCCATCGCCTGGGTCGACGAGGCCGGCGGCCAGAGCGCCCTTATTCCGCCGCCGCCTCGACCTCATCCGCGTCGATGAAGCCGCCGGACTGGCGGTGCCAGAGGCGGGCGTAAAGACCACCCTTCGCCACCAGTTCGGCATGGGTGCCGCTCTCGACGATGCGCCCGTGCTCCATCACCACCAGCCGGTCCATGCGGGCGATGGTGGAGAGGCGGTGGGCGATGGCGATCACCGTCTTGCCGGTCATCAGCTCGTCGAGATTGGCCTGGATCGCCGCTTCCACCTCCGAATCGAGCGCCGAGGTCGCCTCGTCGAGGATGAGGATCGGCGCGTCCTTCAGCAGCACCCGGGCGATGGCGATGCGCTGGCGCTGGCCGCCGGAGAGCTTCACCCCGCGCTCGCCGACATGGGCGTCGAGCCCGATGCGGCCCTGCGGGTCGGACAGCGTGTCGATGAAGCTGTCCGTATGCGCGCGCCGCGCGGCGGTGCGGATGGCGTCCTCGCTGGCGTCCGGCCGGCCATAGGCGATGTTGTCGCGCACGGAGCGGTGCATGAGCGAGGTGTCCTGCGTCACCACGCCGATCTGCGCGTGCAGCGAATCCTGCGTCACGCCGCGCACATCCTGCCCGTCGATCAGCACGCGGCCCGACTCGGGATCGTAGAAGCGCAGCAGCAGGCTCATCAGCGTCGACTTGCCGGCGCCGGACGGGCCGACCAGCCCGACGCGTTCGCCGGGGCGGATAGTGAGCGAGAGGTCGTCGATGACCCCGCCGCCCTTGCCATAGTGGAACGACACGCGCTCGAAGCGGATCTCGCCTTCGCTCACCCGCAGCGCCGGGGCGGCGGGCGCGTCCGCCACGTCGCGCGGGCGCGACAGGGTGGTGATGGCCTCCTGCACCGTGCCGACATTCTCGAACACGCCTGTCACCACCCACATGATCCAGCCGGACATGTTGACGATGCGGATCGACAGGCCGGTGGACAGCGCGATGGCGCCGAGATTGATCGCGCCCACCGACCACAGCCAGATTCCGAGCGCGCCGACCGCGCCCAGCATCAGGCTGTTCAGCACGCTGATGGTGAAGGCCATGCGCGAGATGTGGCGCTGCTGGCGGCTGTTGTCGTCGACATTGCGCGCCAGCGCCGCGCGGACATAGCTGTCTTCGCGGTCGGAATGGGCGAACAGCTTCACGGTGAGGATGTTGGTGTAGCTGTCCACCACCCGGCCGGTGAGGGCCGAATTGCTCTCGGCGGTGCGCTTGGACAGATGCCGGATGCGCGGCACGAAGACGACGAGCGCCAGCACATAGAAGCTGATCCACGCCACCATCGGCAGCGCGAGCCGCCAATCGGCCTCGGCGAAGAGTAGCACGGCGCTCACCGCGTAAATGCCGGCGTACCACAGCGCGTCGATCACCTCGACCACCGAGCCGCGCAGGGCCGGACCGGCCTGCAGCACCCGCGTGGCGATGCGGCCGGCGAAATCATTGTTGAAGAAGCCGACGCTCTGGCGGATGACCCAGCGATAGGACTGCCAGCGGATCATCGGCCCGACCTTGGCGGTGATCGTCTGGCGCACCAGCAAATCGTGCAGCAGATTGGCCAAGGGGCGGGCGACGACGACGACGAAGGCCATCCACAGCAGCAGCCTGCCATGGTCGGCGAAGAAGGTCTGGGGGCTGGACGCCTGCAGAAGGTCGACGATCTGGCCGATATAGCGGAACAGCGACACCTCGATCAGCGCGACGACAAAGGCCGCGCCGAGCGCCGCGACATAGACCCAGCCGGTCTGGCGCACGAAGTGCCAGTAAAACGCGATCAACCCCTCCGGCGGCTGCCCGATGGGCGCGGGATGGAAGGGGTCGACCAGCTTCTCGAACAGGGTGAAGATGCGCGTCAGCATGGGCCGCCTTCTGCGCTCGCGATGCGGCACCTTTGTGTCCCCCGGCGGGGGACGGTTTCCCACAGGCGCCGGCGGTATCATAAGAATGTAATGGTTCCGGCGCAGCCTCCCGCGCCTTGACCGACGGAGACCCCGCATGCGCCCGCGCCACACCGAGAATCACTATGTCGACCGTGCCGGCTGGCTGCGTGCCGCCGTGCTGGGGGCCAATGACGGCATTCTCTCCACCGCCAGCCTCATCGTCGGCGTCGCCGCCGCCAATGCCGAGCGCGACGCCGTGCTGCTCGCCGGCATTGCCGGGCTGGTGGCGGGCGCCATGTCGATGGCGGCGGGCGAATATGTCTCGGTCTCCTCGCAATCCGACACTGAGCGCGCCGACCTCGCGCGCGAAACCGCCGAGCTTGCCGCCGATCCCGCCGGCGAGGAGGAGGAACTGGCGCAGATCTATGTCGGGCGCGGGCTCGATCCGGCGCTCGCCCGCCAGGTGGCGCGGCAATTGATGGCGAGGGACGCGCTGGAGGCGCATGCGCGCGACGAACTCGGCATGAACGAGATTACCGCCGCCCGCCCGGTGCAGGCGGCGCTGGCTTCCGCCGCCAGCTTCGCCGCCGGCGCGGCGCTGCCGCTGGCGACCGCGCTGCTGATGCCGCTCTCCGGCCTGCCGCTGACGGTGTCGGGCGCCGCGCTGGCCTTCCTCGCCCTGCTCGGCGTTGCCGGGGCGAAGGCGGGCGGGGCCGATCCCGTGAAGGCGGCGCTGCGCGTCACCTTCTGGGGCGCGCTGGCCATGGCCGCCACCGCCGCCATCGGCGCGGTCTCCGGCACGATGGTGTAGCCCGCCCTTCCGGCGCGCGGCGGGAGAGGCTAGAAGCGGGCCTGCGTCCATCCGCAGGAGCAGCCGTCATGAGTGCCGAGACCGCCGCCGCCATCGAGGCCCGCAAGGCCGCCGCCCGCGCCTGGTTCGAGGAATTGCGCGACCGCATCTGCGCCGCCTTCGAAACGCTGGAGGACGAGGCACCGGAAGCGCTCTATCCCGGCGCCCCCGGCCGCTTCGAGCGCACCCCGTGGCAGCGTACCGACCATTCCGGCGCGCCGGGCGGTGGCGGCGTGATGTCGCTGATGCGCGGGCGGCTGTTCGAGAAGGTGGGTGTCCACTGCTCCACCGTGCATGGCGAATTCGCGCCCGAATTCCGCAAGCAGATTCCCGGCGCGGAGGAAGACCCGCGCTTCCACGCGACAGGCATCTCGCTCATCGCCCATATGGCGAACCCGCATGTGCCGGCGGTGCACATGAACACGCGTTTCGTCGTCACCACCAAGGCGTGGTTCGGCGGCGGGGCGGACCTGACCCCGGTGCTGGAAGCCCGCCGCACCCAGGAAGACCCGGATTCGGTGGCTTTCCACGCGGCGATGCGCGGCGCCTGCGAGGGCCGCCCGCACATCGACTATGCCCGCTACAAAGAGTGGTGCGACGAGTATTTCTATCTGCCGCACCGCAAGGAAATGCGCGGCATCGGCGGCATTTTCTACGACTGGCTGGACTCGGGCGACTGGAACGCGGACTTCCACTTCACCAAGGCGGTGGGGCTTGCCTTTCTCGATGTCTATCCCCGTCTCGTGCGGGCGAACATGGCGACGCCGTGGAACGAGGCGGCGCGCGAGGAACAGCTGATCCGCCGAGGCCGCTATGTCGAGTTCAACCTGCTCTATGACCGTGGCACGCTGTTCGGGCTGAAGACCGGGGGCAATGTGGATTCGATCCTCTCCTCCATGCCGCCGGTGGTGAAGTGGCCGTGACAGCGCGAGCGCTGAATCCCCTTCTGCCCCCTCATCCCCGGGCTTGACCCGGGGATCCAGCTTTCCGCATCCGCATGGCTTGCTCGAGGGCTTGGCGAGCGGAGCCGTCTCTGGGTGCCCGGGTCAAGCCCGGGCATGAGGCGGAGCGCAGGTCCCCAGCTACACACGCCCTCATCCCCGGGCTTGACCCGGGGATCCAGCCTTTCGGCCGTCACAGCAGGTCGTCGTAAAGGTCCCGCCAGTCGGGATTGTCGCGCTCGATCAGGGCGAGCTTCCAGCGGCGCGGCCAGTGCTTGAGGTTCTTTTCGCGCTGGATCGCGGCCATGGCGGTGTCGTGCGGCTCGGCAAAGACAAGCGTCTTGACCCCGTATTGCTCGGTAAACCCGCCGAACAGGCCTGTCCGATGCTCGTGCATGCGCTTGGGAAGATCTCGGGTCACGCCGACATAGAGCGTCCCGTTACGTTGGCTGGCGAGGATATAGACCCAGTGCGGCTTCATGGCCTGTCACGCCCCGCCGGTCAGAGTGTGAAGTCTGGGTGCCCGGGTCAAGCCCGGGCATGAGTCGGAGCGCAGGTCCCCAGCTACACACGTCCTCATCCCCGGGCTTGACCCGGGGATCCAGCTTTCCGCATCCGCATGGCTTGCTCGAGGGCTTGGCGAGCGGAGCCGTCTCTGGGTGCCCGGGTCAAGCCCGGGCATGAGGGGGCGGTCAGGCCCCCGTCACCCCTCCAGCCGTTCCACGAACAGGCTGTTGGTGAACTCCAGCACCCGCGTGCCGGCGGGGTCGGTGGCGGTCTCAAGCGTGAAGACGAGGCCCCATTCCGGACGGCTTGCGCTCGGCTTCTTCGCCGTCACCTCGCTGAGAAAGGCCAGCGTGTCGCCGGGGCGCACCGGGCGCAGCCAGCGCAGATCCTTGAAACCGGGGGAGGGACCGAGGCGCGGCACCGGCCTTCCCTCGCGCCGCAGAAGCTCATGCTCGCGGGCCCAGGCCTGCGCCCGCAGCCGGGCGGAAATCGCCACCACATGCCAGCCGGAGGCCACCAGCCCGCCGAAATGGGTGCGCGCGCCCGCCGCCGCGTCGAGATGGAAGGGTTGCGGATCGAAGGCGCGGGCGAAGGCGACGATTTCGCCTTCGGTGAAGCTGTGCGCGCCGAGCCGGGTGCGGGCGCCGATCTCGATATCCTCAAAGAACCGCATGACACCCCCTCAGGCTGGCCGGAAGCCGGGATTGCGCCGGCCGAACAGGATGGTGCCGACAAGGTCCGCCATCACCTCGCCGGCGGCGTCCAGCAGTTCGAAGCGAAATTTCACCAGCCCCATTTCCGGCCGGCTTTTCGAGGAGCGGGTCTCCAGCACCTGCCGGCGCAGGCTCAGCACCGTGCCGGGATGCACCGGCTTGAGGAAGCGCACCTCGTCGAGGCCGGGCGAGCCGAGGCAGTCGCTGCCGATGAGGAAGCCGTCGGCGGCGAGGCGCATGAAGATGCAGCACAGATGCCAGCCGGAGGCCGAGAGCCCGCCGAGCCGCGTCGCCTCGGCGGCGGAATCGTCGAGATGGATGGGCTGGGGGTCGTAGTCGCGGGCGAAGGCGAGGATTTCCTCGCGCCCGACCACATAGCGCCCGCAGGTGGCCACATGCCCCTCCTGAAAATCCTCCCAGAACAGCATCGCGTCCCCCCCTGCGCCCGTCCATGACAGGCGAGCGGCGCGGCAAGGTCAAGAGCGGCGAGGGGCGGGTCGGCTACAGTTCCATCTTCACGATGGCGATCGGGTCGCCGCCGACGCCGTGGGAGAAGAAGCCCCGGCCGATGGGGCGGAAGCCGTGGCGGCGGTAGAAGCCTTCGGCGTTGGCGGTCGCTTCCACCTTCACCGGGCCGTCATGGCCGCGCCGGGCGGTTTTGAGGCCGATCTCCAGCAGGCGGCGGCCGAGACCTGCCCCGGCGGCGTCGGGGAGCAGGAACAGGCGGGTGATCTCGCCCGGCTCGGCATCGACGAAGCCGACCACCGCGCCGCCACGGTCGGCCACCACCACGCCGCCCCGGGCGATGAGCGCCTCATAATAGGCGGGCGTGCGCTCCCCCATCCATCCCTCGATCTGCGCGGCGGAATAATGTCCGCGCGCGAGGCCGGCGACGGAAAGGCGCGTCACCTCGAACAGCGCGCCGCCCTCGCCGGGGCGGGCGGGGCGGAGCACGGGAGCGCCGTCGTCAGCCGTCATGGGCGCGCGGTCGTCGCGGGTCAGGTGTTGAAGCGGAAATGCAGCACGTCGCCATCGGCGACGACATATTCCTTGCCTTCCAGCCGCAGCCGGCCGGCATCGCGCGCGCCGGCTTCGCCCTTGCCCTTGACATAGTCGTCAAAGGCGATGGTCTCGGCGCGGATGAAGCCCTTTTCGAAGTCCGAATGGATGACGCCGGCCGCGCCCGGTGCCTTGGTGCCTGCCGTGATGGTCCAGGCGCGGGCTTCCTTGGGGCCGACGGTGAAATAGGTCACGAGCTTCAAGAGCTCATAGCCGGTGCGGATGATGCGGTTGAGGCCGGGCTCTTCGAGGTCGATGGCTTCGAGATAGTCCTTCTGCTCCTCGGCCGGCAGCACGGCGATCTCGCTCTCGATCTTGGCGGAGACGACGACGGCCTTGGCGCCTTCCTCCGCCGCGCGGGCGAAGACCTCAGCCGAGAGGGAATTGCCGTTCTTGGCCGAGGCTTCCTCGACATTGCAGACATAGAGCACGGGCTTGGAGGATAGCAGGCCGAGCATGCGGAAGGCCTTCTCCTCCTCCGGCTTCACCTCGACGAGGCGCGCCGGCTTGCCGTCGCGCAGCAGCACGAGGGCGCGGTTCATCAGGTCGAGCAGCTCCTTGGCTTCCTTGTCGCCGCCCTTGGCCTTCTTCTCCAGCGCGCCGGCGCGCTTTTCCAGGCTTTCGAGGTCGGCGAGCATCAGCTCGGTCTCGATGGTCTCGATGTCGGACACCGGGGCGAGCTTGCCCTCGACATGGGTGACATCGGAATCCTCGAAGCAGCGCACCACATGGGCGATGGCGTCGCATTCGCGGATATTGGCGAGGAACTGGTTGCCGAGCCCTTCACCCTTGGAGGCGCCGCGCACCAGGCCGGCAATGTCGACGAAGGTGAGGCGGGTGGGGATGATCTGCTGCGAGCCGGCGATCTGCGCCAGCGTCTCCAGCCGCGCATCCGGCACCGCCACGTCGCCGACATTCGGCTCGATGGTGCAGAACGGGTAGTTCGCCGCCTGCGCCGCCGCCGTCTGCGTCAGCGCGTTGAAGAGGGTCGACTTGCCGACGTTGGGCAGGCCGACAATGCCGCATTTGAAGCCCATGATGCGATGCTCGGTCGAGAGGAACAATTGCCGCCGTGGTTAGGCAGAATGGCGGGCGAGTGCAAGTGAGGCCCTGCGAAGTGAGGCCCTGCGAAGTGAGGCGCCACCGGCGGGGAAGGCGCCCGGTGTTCAGCCCGGCTTCTTGCCGGGCTTTTCCGCCGGGCCGACGCCGCGCGCTTCCAGAAACAGGTGCATGCGGTTCTGGAACTCGTCCAGCCGGTGGGTGGCGAGCAGGCCGGCAAGTTCGGCGCAGCCGTCGCACACCGCCTCCACCCAGTCGCGCTCGGCCTTGGCGAAGTCGCTCAGCACGTAATTGTGCACCAGCGCCTTGTCGCCGGGATGACCGATGCCGAGGCGCACGCGCGCATAGTCATTGCCGCAATGGGCGGTGATGGAGCGCAGGCCATTATGCCCGGCATTGCCGCCGCCGACCTTGTAGCGCACCTTGGCAGGGGGCAGGTCGAGTTCGTCATGGAAGGCGAACACGTCGCGCAGCTCGATCTTGTAGAAGCGCTGGGCTTCGGCGACGGCGCGGCCGGACTCGTTCATGTAGGTTTCCGGCAGCAAAGCGAGCACCTTCTGGCCCTCGATCTCGCCTTCGCAGGCGGCGCCCTGAAAGCGGCGGCGCCAGGGCGAGAAACGATGCCGGCGGGCGATGGCGTCCACCGCCATGAAGCCGATATTGTGCCGGTTGCCGGCATATTTGGACCCGGGATTGCCGAGCCCGGTGAACAGCAGCACCGCGCGCCTCCTGCAGTTCATGCCTCGCCGCGAAACGACAAAAGCCGGAAGCGGGCTTCCGGCTCTCCTCGCGGGATGGGCGGGCGGCACCGCGAAGGGCCGCCCGGATCAGCCGTTTCAGCCGTAAAGGCGTCAGCCCTTGGCGGCGTCCGCCGCGGCAGCCGCGGCTTCGTCTTCCTCGGCTTCCTTCAGGCCCGACGGGGCGGTGATGGTGGCCAGCGTGTCGTCGCCATGGCCGGCCCAGGTCACGCCCGCCGGCAGCTTGACCGCCGAGAGGTGGATGGAGTCGCCGAAATTGTAGCCGGAGAGATCGACCTCGATCGCGTCGGGGATCGAGTCCGCCGGCACGTTGAGGGAAACGGTGTGGCTGACGATGTTCAGCGTGCCGCCCTGCTTGATCGCCGGGGCCGTCTCGGCGTTCAGGAAGTGCACCGGCACGTCGACCGACAGGGTGGCGCCAACGGCGACGCGCAGGAAGTCGATGTGCAGCGGGAAGTCCTTGACCGGATCGAGCTGATAGTCGCGCGGGATCACCCGGTGCTTCTCGCCCTCGACCTCGACGTTGAACAGCGTGGTCAGGAAGTGGCCGGCATAGATGATCTTGTTGATCTCGATATGATCGAGCGTGATGCCGACGGGGGCCTTGCCGTCGCCATAGATGACGGCGGGTACGCGACCGGCGCGGCGTTCTGCACGAGCGGCCCCCTTGCCGACCTTCGTGCGCGCCTGCGCCTTCAGTTCCTTGATGGCGGTCATGATTGTCCTCAAATGGTTGCAAAAGGAGAAGGCCGCTTGCGCGGCCCGTTCCTTCAGGCTCGGTACGGTGAGCCCCGGCGCGCCTCCAGGGGTGCGGAAAGGCCGGGGCCGGGCGGGCTCATAGCAGCAAAAGCCTTGGCCGGCAATGCGCCGCCGGCGCGGCGGCTTCAGAACTTGCCGAGCACCCCGGCCTTGACGAGGCCGCTCGCCTCCGAACCGGGCGCCTGCGAGCGCTCCACCGAGATGTAGCGCTCGGCGCGGCCGGCCGGCGCGCGCAGCTCCACTCCGGTGCGCACCGTCTGCCCCTTGTCCACCTCGACCGTCGTGCCGAGCTGTTCCGCCCCGAGGCCGAGCGGCGCCAGCGGCACCGACACGGTGCTGCCGACGGCGATATTGTCATAGAGCGTCGCGGAGGCCGGGTTCGGTCCGGCGGAGGCGCCCAGAGTGCCGGTGCTGTAGACGGTGAGATGGTCCTGCTCCAGCCCGAGCCGGCCTTTCAGTTCGCCCGAACCGCTGGTGCTGGTGGTCGCGAGCGCGCCTGAGGCGGGAGCGGTGGCGCTGGCGCTGGAGGAGACCGACATGATCGCCGCGCCCTGGCGCAGCTCCATCTGCGTCGGCAGCTGGGTCCGCGCCCGCTGCACGGGGGCGCTGCGCTTTTCGATCAGCTGGTAGGGCGTGGGCGCTTCCGGCTCCGGCTCTTCCGGCGGTCCGCCGAGGCCGAGATCGATGCTCTCCCACAGCGAGGGCATGACGGCGGTTTCCTGCGCGGGATCGAAGGTCACGGGCGCCGCCGCAGCGGCAGGCGGGGGCGGGGCGGGCTGTGCCGCTTCCGCCGCCGCATCGGCCGCGTCGTGAGCGGCGTCATAGGCCGAGCCCCCGGCGGCTGCCTCGTCATAGGGCGAGATCATGATCACCCCGAACCACGGGTCCGGCAGGCCGGGCTTGGTCACGGTGCCGATGGACTGGGCGGCGGCCGGCAAGGCGAGGGCGAGCAGCAGGCCCGTCGCGGGCGCGACGCGGCGGGTGAGGGGCGCGAGGCGGATCCCGAAGGGGCGCGGCAAGGAGAGACGCGGCAAGGGAGTACGCGGCATCAGAACAGTCCGGTCGATTTCAGCGAGCGGACAGGGTGCAGCCGAACTGTGGACGCAAGATGGCGCAGCGCAGCATCTTGCCACTGCGCGTTCATCATCAACGAGTTAGGCGGTGTTTCCGCGCCCGCTCAGTCGAACAGGCTGGAGACGCTTTCCTCATGCGCCGTGCGGCCGATGGCCTCCGCCAGCAGGCTGGCGATGGAAATGACGCGGATGTTGCGCGCCACCCGCACCGCCTCGGTCGGCTGGATCGAATCGGTGATCACCAGTTCCTTGAGATTCGAGGCGGTGACGCGCGAAACCGCGCCGCCCGACAGCACGCCATGGGTGATATAGGCGTAGACTTCGGTGGCGCCGCGCGCCAGCAGCGCGTCCGCCGCGTTCACCAGCGTGCCGCCGGAATCGATGATGTCGTCGACAAGGATGCAGCGCTTGCCCTCGACATCGCCGATGACGTTCATCACCTCGCTCTCGCCCGGGCGCTCGCGGCGCTTGTCGACGATGGCGAGCTGGGCATCGATGCGCTTGGCCAGCGCGCGGGCGCGCACCACGCCGCCCACGTCGGGCGAGACGACGGTGATGTCGGACAGTTCGAAACGCGACTTGATGTCCGCCACCATCACGGGGGCGGAGAACAGGTTGTCGGTCGGGATGTCGAAGAAGCCCTGGATCTGGCCGGCATGCAGGTCGACGGTGAGCACGCGGTCGGCGCCGGCATGGGTGATGAGGTTGGCCACCAGCTTGGCGGAGATCGGCGTGCGCCCGGAGGAGCGACGGTCCTGGCGGGCATAGCCGAAATAGGGCAGCACGGCGGTGATGCGGCGGGCCGAGGAGCGGCGCAGCGCATCGGTGATGATGAGCAGCTCCATCAGGTGGTCATTGGTCGGGAACGAGGTGGACTGCAGGACGAACACGTCCTTGCCGCGCACATTCTCCTGAATCTCGACGAAGATCTCCATGTCGGCGAAGCGGCGGACCACGGCCTTGGTCATCGGCGTGCGCAGATAGGCCCCGATCGCTTCCGCCAGCGGGCGGTTGGCATTGCCGGCGACGAGTTTGATCGAACCGTTATTGTCAGACATTCCGGCGCGCTCCCAGCCGTCACCCTTCCGCCGGCCGTCTTATGGCCGTCGCGCAGACCTGATAGGCGGGCCGGCACGGCCTGTAAAGCTTCCAGAGCCGCGTCGCGCCCGCTTGTCCCATGCGTTGCCGCATAGGTGCCACGCGGCTTCAGGGATGGGAGGCGAAGGTGAGGGCGCTGCTCGCGCCTTCGGTCGCCGAAGGTGCCGTTACGACATCGGCGGGGATATCGTCCGGCACCGCGCTGGCGACGACCGGACCGTCGCCGGGGTTGACCGGCGGCGCATCCGCCGGGTCGAGTTCGGGCGCGGCCGCCGGGGTCGTGGACGCGCCCTCAGGCGTGCCGCCGGCGAGGCGGGTCGAGATTTCGGCAAGGCTCTGGGCGGCGATGCGCTGCACCGTGGCGTCATCGAGATTGTTCCAGACATCCTTGCCGGGGCCGACCTTCTCGCGGCCGGCGACGCGCAGCACGCGGTCGCTATCGGCGTCGAACACGTCCCACACCCAGTCGACCTCGCCCTTGCCATTGGCGACGGTGGCGGCGAGATAGCCGCGCACCCGGTAGGCCGCCTGCGACCCGCGCGAGACGACGGGCATCTGCCGGGCCTTGGCCTGATCGGAGAGGTCGGCCACCAGCCGGTTGAACACCGGCTCCGGCGGGCCGTCGATGGATTCGAAGGCGATGGTCTTGTTGCCCGAGGAGATGGCGTTCGCCGCCACCGGCTTGTTGCCGCCGCCATTGGTCTGGCAGGCGCCGAGGGCGAGGGCGGCAAGAAGAACCGCAGTCGTCGTGAGGCGTCGGCCCAGAGGGCGGAAGCGAGCGAGCATGAACCATTCCCTGTGGGCCGGTCGCGCCGCGTGTCCCTGCCGAAGCAGGGCCGCGAACGTCGCCGGCGGACGGGAAAGGGTTAAAACTAATTAACGATCAGGTCCAGAGGGGCGGGCGTTAAGCCCTCGTTAGTGTTAACGCCGACGAGATAGGTGCGCCCCAGGCACATGGCGGTGCCGGTGTCGCTGTCCATCAGGATCATGTGCGCGAACAGCACCATGCCGGGCTCCAGAACCCAGGGATTGTTCTCGTAGAACATCGGCGGGTCCATCCAGGAGGGGGTGAATTTGGCGCCCAGCGAATAGCCGCAGGCCGCCAAGCGGTGCTTTTCCAGCCCGTGCCCGTCCATCACATGCGCATGGGCGGCGAACACCTCGCCGGCGGTACGGCCCGGCACCATGGCATGGGCGCAGGCTTCCAGCGCCTGTTTCGCCGCCGCGAACAGCTCCAGATGCCGGTCGCGCGGCGGGCCGATCACCACCGTCTCCATCATCGCCGCATGGTAGTGGCGATAGGCGCCGGCCCATTCCAGGGTGAGCTGGTCTTCGTCGCCGAGCACGCGCCGGCCGCTCTTGTAGCGGCAGAGCAGCGCGTCCGCGCCCGAGCCGATGATGAACTCATTGGCGGGATAGTCGCCGCCGCCCCTAAAGATGGCGCCCTGCATCGCCGCCAGCACCTCGCCCTCGTCGACGCCCGGCGCGATGGTGGCGAGCGCCGCCTCGCGCGCGGCCAGAGCGAGCTTGCCGGCCTGCCGGACATAGAGAATCTCGGCCGCCGATTTCACCGCCCGCAGCCGGTCCACCAGACGCGAGGCGTCGATGAGCGTGGCGATGCCGTCAAAGGCGGCGTCGAGCTTCTTTCCATTGGCGGCGGTGAGGCCGTAGCTCTCATATTCCACGCCGATGCGCCCGCCCGCGCCGCCCAGCTCCGTCACCATGGCGCGCAGCTGCTGCTGCGGCGTGGCGTCGGCGCGGTCGGTCCAGACGCGGATGTCCTGGATCAGCGAGGTGTGCTGCGCCTGCCGCAGATCCGCCGAGCGGGTGAGCAAAGCGAGCCGCCCATCCGCGCCGAGCCACAGCGCCTGGAAGAAGCAGAAGCCGAACGTGTCATAGCCGGTGAGCCAGTACATGGACTCCTGCTGGAACATCAGCAGCCCGTCGAGCCGCTGTTCCGCCATGACGGTGAGCAGGCGCTGGCGGCGGCGCTCGAATTCGGGTGCGGTGAAATGCAGGGTCATGGCGAAGCTCACACCAGGGTGATGGCGGCGATCAGGCGTCCATAGTCGGGCTCGCCGCGATGGGTGGCGCGGCGATAGGAGAAGAATCGCGCCTCGTCGGCATAGGTGTCGAGGCCGAGATCGTCGATGGTGCCGACGCCGAGCGCGGTGAGCCGGGCGGCGATGTAGCCGGGCAGGTCGAACAGCGCATGGTCCGGCCGGGGCGAGGGGACGAGGAAGCGCGCATTGCCGGCGTCGAGGCCGGTGAGCGTTTCAATGAAATCCGGCCCGACCTCATAGCTCGGCTGCCGGATCAGCGGGCCGATGGCGGCGACGATGTTTCCGCGCCGGGCGCCGAGTTCTTCCATGCGGGCGAGCGTGGCGTCGAGCACGCCCCCGACCGCGCCCTTCCAGCCGGCATGGGCGGCGCCGACGACGCGGGCGTGCGGGTCGGCGAACAGCACCGGCCCGCAATCGGCGATGGTGACGGCGGCGGCGATGCCGGGCGTCGCGGTGGCGACCGCATCGGCCTTCGGCCGCTCGTCCCACAGCCGGTCCACGATCACGCAATCGGGCGAATGGATCTGCCAGGCGGTGAGCAGATGACCGGACGGCACGCCGAGCGCGGCTTCCATGCGGGCGCGGTTCTCCGCGACATGGGCGGGTTCGTCGCGCGAGCCGGTGCCGCCATTGAGCCCGGCATAAATGCCCTGCGACACGCCGTCCTCGCGGGTGAAGAAAGCGTGGCGGATGCCGGGCAGGGCGCTCAGCGCAGGAGATTCGACCTTCATGCGGGATTGTCCTCGAACAGCTCGGAAGGGGCGAATCCGGCCGCCATGTCGAGGGCAGGATGCACCAGGGCGAGCGCCTTGAAGAGGGCGCCCATCTGCCCCTCTTCCGTGCCGGCGAGGCGCAGGCGCGCCGCCTCCACCATTTCCCGGTCGGCCTCGCTCGCCGCGCGCTTCAGCCGGAAGGCGCGCTCGTCCAGGCCGAGCCGCTCCAGCAGCAGGCCCTGTCCAATGGGGCCGAAGACCCGTGCGCCGGCCGTGCGGGCGGCATGGGCGAGAGCGGCGAAATCGACATGGGCGGTGAGGTCCGCTTCGCCGGGATGGGCCAGCACATCGTCAAAGGATTGGCGATGAAGCGCCTGCAGCGTATCGCCGAAGCCGCCGCCTCGCTCCCGCTCGCCGGCATGGCCGTAATCGACCAGCAGCGCCGCGCCGCCACTCAGGGCGATGCGGGCACCGAGCGTGGCGGCGATGGAGAGGCCGAGCGGACAGGTTTCCAGCACCGCGCCCAGCGGGGCCGCGGCGAGGCGGGCCTCGCCGCGCGCGTCGAGACGGGCGCCGGGGCGCAGGCCGAAAGCGAGCGTGCCGGCGGAATCGAGGCCGACCATGCGCTCGGCGATGCCGTCCGGCGTGCGGACGAACTGGCGGATCGGCAGCGCGTCGATGAACTCGTTGCCGAGCGCGATCAGCGGGCCGGGCGGCAGCGCCTCGATCCGCTCCACCCATTCGACGGCATGGCCGCGCAGCGTTTCCGCCTGCCGGGCGCGCAGCCGGGGCGAGGCTTCCACCAGCACCACGCGCGCGGCTTCATGCAGGCCGGGCACGCGGGCGGTGGCGCGCAGCATGTCGGCCATCATCGTGCCGCGGCCGGGGCCGAATTCGGCGAGGACGAAAGGCGCGGGCGAGCCGAGGCGCAGCCAGGTTTCCGCCGCCCACAGGCCGATGAGTTCGCCGAACATCTGGCTGATTTCCGGCGCGGTGATGAAATCGCCCGATGTGCCGAAGGGCTCGCGCGTGGTGTAGTAGCCGAGCGTGGGGTGGAACAGGCACTGTTCCATATAATCGGCGACGGTGATCGGGCCGGTGAGGGCGATCTGCCGGGCGAGCTGTGCCGCCAGCGCGCTCATGCGGCACCTGCGCGGAGCGCCGGGCGCTGGCGGGCGCGCCAGACGAGCCAGCTCCCCAGCGCCAGCATGGGCAGGGAGAGCAGCATGCCCATGGTCAGCCAGCCGCCGAAGAGATAGCCGAGCTGCGGGTCCGGCTCGCGGAAGAACTCGACGAAGATGCGGGCGCAGCCATAGAGGAACACGAACATTCCGGCCACCGTGCCCGGCCGGGTCAGCGCGCCGGCGCGGATGGCGAGCTGCAGGATGAGGAAGATCGCCAGCCCCTCCAGCCCGGCTTCATAGAGCTGGCTCGGATGGCGCGGCTCCGGCCCGCCATGCGGGAAGACGAAGGCCCAGGCGACATCGGTCGGCCGGCCCCACAATTCGCCATTGATGAAATTCGCCAGCCGCCCGAGCAACAGGCCGACCGGCACCACCGAGGCGGCGATATCAAGCATGGAGACGAAGGGCAGGCCCCGCCGCCGGCAGAACAGGTACATGGCGAGGATGGAGCCGAGAAAGCCGCCATGGAAGGCCATGCCGCCATGCCACAGGGTGAAGGCCTGCAGCGGGTTTTCGGCATAGAAGGGCAGGTTGTAGAACAGCACATAGCCGATGCGCCCGCCGAGGATGACGCCGACCGCGATCCACACCACCGCGTCGTCGAACTCCTCCGGCTTGATCGGCGCCTGTCCGCCCCACAGCGCCGGGCTGGAACACAGCCGCTTGGCCATCCACCAGCCGAACAGCAGGCCGCCAATATAGGCCAGCGCGTACCAGCGTATGGCGAAGGGGCCGAGCTCGATCAGCACCGGGTCGATATTGGGAAAGGGCAAAGCGAGCAGCGGCGGTGTGAGCAGCATCGGACCTCTCGGCGGAAGGGCGCGCGGCCGGCGGCGGACGTGCGGAAGGCGGCATCTTCGCTTTGCCCCCGTTGCGTGACGGGATCAAGGCGCCTGTGCCCGCCGCGCACCGCGCAGAGGCCGCTCCCCTTGCGATCACCGCCCGGCCGCCCCATTGTTTCTGCAAAGGCACGGCATTGGTCCGGCCTCATCCCGGGAGATGACCATGACCCAGACCACCGGCCGGATCTTCGACGATTTCGCCAAGCTGATGAACGACGCGGCCGGCGTCGCCACCGGCGTGCGTCGTGAGGCGGAAGGCGTGATGCGCGCCCAGGCCGAGCGCATCCTGCGCGAGCTCGATGTCGTCACCCGCGAGGAATTCGAGACGGTGAAGGAACTCGCCGCCGCCGCGCGCGAGGAGAATGAGCGGCTCGCCGCCCGCATCGCCGCGCTGGAGGCCCGCGAGTCCAAGCTTGAGGCGACGATCGATCCGCCCGATTCGCTTGGCTGAGCCATTCGTCCGCCTGGCTTGTGGACGCTTCGACACGGCGCTTGCCGCGCCGGGCCGAATCCCGCGACAAGTCAATAGTGCCAATTTTCGCCATGGCCCGTTTTTATACGGACCATGGTACAACGGTCGTAGCGAGGTACGGATTCAGCGCGATATAGTTGGGACGACGGCGATTCGTTCGATTCTTGAACGGCTTGCCGCAACCGTCGCGTTGCGTGCGTTCGACCCCCTCCGCGTCCCACCCTCGCGAGGTCGAGCATGACCCATACTAGTGACTTCGAGACCGACATCAGCCTCAACCCGCTGGATCTCGTCGAGCGCATGGCCGCGCTCAACGAATGGGCCTTCGAGCGCTCGGCCGAGGACGAGATCACCATCTCCCTCGAAGGGCGCTGGACGGATTGCCATGTCTCGTTCCAGTGGATGGACGAGGTCGAGGCCCTGCACATCGCCTGCGCCTTCGATCTCAAGGTGCCGGAGAAGCGCAAGACCGAGGTGCTGCGCCTGCTCTCGCTCATCAACGAACAGATGTGGGTCGGCCATTTCGACCTCTGGTCGAAGGAAGGCGTCATCATGTTCCGCCATGCGCTGCTGCTGGCCGGGGCGGAAGCCACCGACCGCCAGTGCGAGGTGCTGATGGAATGCGCCATCGAGGCGGTGGAGCGCTATTTCCCCGCCTTCCAGTTCGTCGTCTGGGCCGGCAAGACCGCCCGCGAGGCGATGGACGCCACCCTGTTCGAGACCGTCGGCGAAGCCTGAGCGGCGTCGCCGGCGCACTTCCCACCATTGCCAAAGACGCGCGCGGGCGGCACTAAGGCCGCGTGACGGCGCGCGGGGGCGCGCGGGCAGGGGAGTTCCACGATGGCCACACTTTCCGACATTCCCGGGCGGGTGCTGCTTGTCGGCGCCGGCAAGATGGGCGGCGCCATGCTGGAAGGCTGGCTTGATCTCGGGCTCGATCCGGCGCGGGCGGCGGTGATCGACCCGGCGCCGCCGGCGGAAGTTGCTGCCCTCATCGAGGCGCGCGGCGTGGCGCTGAACCCGCTCAATGGCGGCCCGCCGGCGGTGATGCTGCTGGCGGTGAAGCCGCAGGTGGCCCCCGACGTGCTCGCCCGCGTGGCGGGGCTGGCCGATGCCGGCACGCTCATCGTCTCCGTCATGGCGGGGCGCACGCTCGGCTTTCTCCAATCCTACTTCCCCGCCGGGGCGGCCGTGGTCCGCTCCATTCCCAATACGCCGGCGGCGATCGGGCGCGGGGTGACGGTGGCGGTGGCCAATGGCGCCGTGAGCCCCGACCAGATGAACATCGCCGACGCGCTGCTGCGCGCCACCGGCGGGGTGGAATGGGTTGAGGACGAGGCGCTGATCGATGTCGCCACCGCCGTTTCCGGCTCCGGCCCGGCCTATGTGTTCCTGCTGGCCGAGGCGCTGGCGGCGGCGGGGGCGCAGGCGGGCCTGCCCGCCGACATGGCCGACCGGCTGGCGCGGGCGACGGTGGCGGGCGCGGGCGAGCTGATGGTTCGTACCGGCATCGACCCGGCGCAGCTGCGCCGCAATGTCACCTCGCCCAACGGCACCACGGCGGCGGCGCTCGCCGTGCTGATGGATGAGGAAAAGGGCTTCGGACCGCTGCTGTCCGAGGCGGTGGCGGCCGCCGCGCGGCGTTCGCGCGAACTCGCGGGCTGAGCGCTCCCGCTTTCGTGCGCGGACCCTGCCGGGATTTGCCGCGCGGGGGCTTCTCCAGTGCCGTGCCGCGCCTTACATCAGGGTAAGGCAACGTTCAGGACTGGAGGTCATCATGGCACGCTCCGCGGGAACGAAGGCAACCACCGACAGGCCGAGCGAGGGCCGCGCCCTCGCCCTCGACAGCTTTATGCGGCTGCTGGCGCGCAAACCCTTCGAGCGCATCAGCCTCGGCGAGGTGGCGGATGAGGCGAAAATGCCGCTTGCCGAGCTGCGCGCCGCTTTCGGCTCCACCTTCGACATGCTCTCCGGCTTCCTGCGCGAGGTCGATTCCAAGGTGCTCGCCGCCCCCACGGACGACATGGCGGACGAGCCGGCCCGCGACCGGCTGGTCGATGTGCTGATGCGCCGGCTCGATGTGCTGGCGCCGCACAAGGCGGCGCTGCGCTCGCTGATGGACTCGGCCCGGCGCAACCCGTTCTTCGCCCTGGCGCTGAACAAGCTTTCCGTGCGCTCGCAGCAATGGATGCTCGCGGCGGCGCGCATCGATACGGCCGGCCTCAAGGGCGCGGTGCGGGCGCAGGGGCTGGCGCTGGTGTTCGGCCGCGTGCTGCAGACCTTCCTCAGCGACGACGACCCCGCGCTGGCCCGCACCATGGCGGCGCTGGACCGCGAGCTGGCGCGCGGCGAGCGGGCGCTCGGCCTGATCGAGGGCGCGGTGTGCCTCGCCACCGGCGGACGCCGTGGGCGTCGCGGCACCGACACCCCCGCCGAGGCGGCCACCAGCGAGGCGGCGTCGCCCGCGCCGCCGGACGCGCCGGTCATGGCGTGACATCGGCGCGGGGCTTTCGCGTAGACTGACCGCCGGAATCACCCCGCGCGCGTATGGCGCGGGGTTCGCGGCGTTCAGCTTGAGGCGTTCATCATGAGTCTTGCCCCCATCGAACAGATCACGATCGCGGATTTCCTCAAGGTCGACATCCGCGTCGGCACCATCATCCAGGCCGAGCCCTTTCCCGAAGCGCGCAAGCCGGCGATCAGACTGGTGATCGATTTCGGCCCGCATATCGGCTGCAAGAAATCCTCGGCGCAGATCACCGTGCATTACGCGCCGGAGGACCTCATCGGGCGGCAGGTGGCGGCGGTGGTGAACTTTCCCCCGCGCCAGATCGGCCCGGTCATGTCCGAAGTGCTCACCCTCGGCTTTCCCGACGCCGACGGCGCTGTGGTGCTGTTCAAGCCGGACCAGGATGTGCCCAACGGCGCGCGGCTGTTCTGAGCATTAGCCGTCATCCCGGCCGAGCGACGCGAGAGCCGGGATCGCGTCCCCATTTCCGCCTACGATCCCGGCTCGCCCTTCGGGCGTCCGGGATGACGGGTGAATGGGGGGCGAGGCGCGGCGTCCTACACCGGAATCCGGATCGTCGCGCGCAGGCCGCCGAGCGGGCTCTCGCCAAGGATGACATCGCCGCCATGGGCGCGGGCGGCGTCGCGGGCGATGGTGAGGCCGAGGCCGGAGCCGCCGGCATCCTGGTTGCGCGCCTCATCCAGCCGGAAGAACGGACGGAACACATCCTCGCGCAGATCGGGCGCGATGCCCGGCCCGTCATCGTCGACGGTGATGGTGAGCCAGCGCTCGTCGCGCGTGCCTGTGATTTCGATGCGCGCGGCGTGGCGGCCGGCATTGCCGACGAGATTGGCGAGGCAGCGGCGGAAGGCGTCGACACGCACCATCACCAGCGGGTCGCCGCTATAGCTGGCGCTCACCCTGGCGCCCTCCCGCTCGGCATTGAACCGCGCGTCCTCGATCAGCCGCGCCATGTCGGCGAGCGCCGGCGTTTCCGCCACATCCTCGCGGGCGAAGGCGAGATAGGCCTCCAGCATGCTCTGGAGATCGTCGACGTCCTTGCGCAGCGCCTCGGTGTCGGCGCTGTCGCCGAGCAGCGCCAGTTCCAGCTTGAACCGGGTGAGGATGGTGCGCATGTCGTGGCTGACGCCGGCGAGCATGGTGGTGCGCTGCTCGATCTGCCGCTCGATGCGCCGTTTCATTTCCAGAAAGGCCAGCGCCGCGCCGCGCACCTCGCGCGCGCCGCGCGGGCGGAAGCCGGGCACGTCGCGGCCCTTGCCGAAGGCGATGGCCGCATCGGCCAGCGCCTCGATCGGCTTGATCTGGTTGCGCAGGAACAGGATGGCCACTGCCATCAGCACCAGCGCGGTGCCTACCATCCACAACAGGAAGATGTGCGAATTGGACAGGTAAGCCTGGCTGCGGCGGGCGAACACCCGCAGCACCATGTCGTCCAGCTGCACCCGCACCTCGATGAGGTTGGAATTGCCCACCGTGTCGGTCCAGAACGGCCGGTGCAGGCGCTTGGCGAGTTCGCTGGTGAAGGCGGAATCGAGGGTGGAGAAGAAGGGTTTCGGGCCGGGCGGCGGCAGGCGTTCCCCAGGCAAGAAGTCCACGGTGAGGCCCAAAGTGAGCTGGGCGATGCGCTTGATCTTGTCCTGGTCTTCCTCGGTCGGGAAGGCCACGGCGAGCTGGGTGACGGCGGTGATGTCCTGCGACACCGCCGCGGAGAGACGGCGCGTCACCGTGTTGTAGTGCCGCTCCATGAACACGAAGGCGAGCACCGATTGCAGGATCACGACCGGGGTGACGATGATGATCAGCGAGCGGGCGAACAGGCCCTTCGGCATGACGCGGTTGAACCACGCGCCGAAGCGGGCATTGTTCTCCCGCATGCGGCGCTGGGTGAGGCGCAGCCGCGCCCGCGCGGCGCCCACCACGCTGGTGTCGCGCGGCCTCAAGGAGCGACGACCAGCCGGTAGCCGACGCCGCGCACCGTCTGCACATAGGCGGGATTGGCCGGGTCGCGCTCGATCTTGCGGCGCAGCCGGTTGACCTGCACATCCACCGCCCGGTCGCCGGCCGCGACGCCGGGGGCGACGAGGTCCTGGCGCGGCACGGTCTGGCCCGGCGCCTCGCCCAGCACCCGCAGCATGTCGCGCTCGCGGTCGGTGAGGCGCACCAGCTCGCCGTCGCGGGTGAGTTCGCCGCGCGCGAGGTGGAAGGTGAACGGCCCGAAGCGCACCGCCTCGATGGCCTGCGCCGGCGGCGGGGCGGCGCGCTTGATGATGTTGCCGATGCGCAGCAGCAGTTCCCGAGGCTCGAACGGCTTGGCGAGATAGTCATCGGCGCCGATCTCCAGCCCCTCGATGCGGTCGCCCGGCTCGGAGCGGGCGGTGAGCATGAGGATGGGCACGGGAGAATCGGCGCGCACCGAGCGGGCGAGGTCGAAGCCGTTCTCGCCCGGCATCATCACGTCGAGGATCAGGAGGTCGAAGGTGAGGCCGCCGAGCCGGGCGCGGGCGTCCGCCGCGGATTCCGCCGTGGTGACGCGGTAGCCGTGCTCGGTAAGGAAGCGCGACAGCAGGTCGCGAATGCGGCGGTCGTCATCGACGATGAGCAGGTGGAAGGCGTCGTCGGCAGGCATGGTGCGGGATTCCCTTGCCGCTTCGGCCGGGCTCAGGCGGGCGTCGAGCATGGCGGTCCTCCCGTCAGCCGGCCGTCCGGCCGCGGGCGGCGCTGCGCGCCTCCACGGCCTGGTCGGCGCGGGCGATCAGCTTCTCGGTCGAACTGCGATCTTCCGGGTCGATCATGGCGACAAGAAAGCGGCGCACCAGCTCGCGCGACTCGCCGCCGCTCTCCTCCAGCGCCCGGCGGATGCGGCGGGACTGGATGGCGACGAATTCCTGGGTCAGCGCCTCGCCCTTCGGGGTGAGGTAGAGCAGGCGCTGGCGGCGGTCGGAGGCACCGGCGCGGCTGTCGATGAAGCCCTGGTCCACAAGCTCCCGCAGCACCCGGCCGAGGCTCTGCTTGGTGATGCGCAGAATGTCCAAGAGGTCGGTGACGCGCATGCCGGGATGGCGATTGACGAAATGCAGCACCCGGTGATGCGCCCGGCCGAAGCCGAAGCCCTGCAGGATCTCGTCGGGATCGCTGACGAAATTGCGATAGGCGAAGAACAAGAGCTCGATGAGGTCGAGCATCGGCTCGCCCTCGGAAGGCGAAGAGCCACGCGCCACCCCCGGCTCGCTCTTGCCGGTGCGCGCTGTCAGCGAGACATTTATGTCAGCCATGTTGACTTTTTTCGTTATGATCGTTACCCAGATGTCCCGTTCAACGAAAGGATCGTTCGGCTTGCCGCCCGATCCGCCTCGGAACAGGACAAAGTCGTGCCCGCTCGTGCAGAGCCGCGACGATAACGGGACTTCGGCCGCGAGGCAAAGCGTTGCGCTCTCGCCGGGCAGGCCGTAGCCACCATGCCGAAGGAACAGAAGGGCTCCGGCGCCTCCCATGGCGCGTCGGCGCCCCGGTTGGGAGACTTAACCATGGCGAGCGAACCTTTCGACAAACGCAGCGGCTGGATCTGGTATGACGGCGCCTTCGTGCCCTGGCAGGACGCGCAGGTCCATGTACTGACCCACGGGCTGCACTATGGCAGCTGCGTGTTCGAGGGCGAGCGCGCTTATGGCGGCGAGATTTTCAAGCTCGAAGAGCACACGGCGCGGCTGAAGCGCAGCGCTG
Organism: Ancylobacter polymorphus; assembly: GCF_030813495.1. Lineage (GTDB taxonomy): Bacteria > Pseudomonadota > Alphaproteobacteria > Rhizobiales > Xanthobacteraceae > Ancylobacter > Ancylobacter polymorphus. The sequence continues at coordinate 235,483 of NZ_JAUSUI010000004.1, forward strand.
AACTGCTCGACTTCGAGATTCCCTACAGCGAGGACGAGATCAACGCCGCCTGCCGCGAATTGCTGACCCGGCAGAAGCTGGTGGACGCCTATCTGCGCCCCGTCGCCTGGCGCGGCTCGGACATGATGGGCGTTTCCGCCCAGCACAACCAGATCCACCTCGCCATCGCGGCGTGGGAATGGCCGAGCTATTTCGACCCGGCGCAGCGGCTCAAGGGCATCCGCATCGGCATGGCCAAGTACCGCCGTCCCGATCCGCAGACCGCGCCCTCGACCTCGAAGGCCGCCGGCCTCTACATGATCTGCACCATCTCCAAGCACGCCGCCGAGCGCGAGGGCTTCGCCGACGCGCTGATGCTGGACTGGCGCGGCCGCGTCGCCGAATGCACCGGCGCCAATATCTTCTTCGTCAAGGACGGCGTGGTCCACACGCCGGAAGCCGACGCTTTCCTCAATGGCATCACCCGCCAGACGGTGATCGCGCTCGCCAGGCGGCGCGGCATCGAGGTGGTGGAGCGGGCGATCATGCCGGAGGAACTGCCGAGCTTCGACGAGTGCTTCATCACCGGCAGCGCCGCCGAGGTGACGCCGGTTTCCGAGATCGCCGGCCAGCACTTCCAGCCCGGCCCGGTGACCAAGACGCTGCTGGAGGACTACATGTCCGAAGTGCAGCCGAAGAAGGCGGAAGCGGCCTGAGGGCTGCAAAGATCGCCGAATGGAAATGCCGGCCCTCGGGCCGGCATTTTTCGTTTGCCTGGCTCTTTCGCCGTCATCCCGGCCGCCGCCCGCAGGGCGGAGGCAAAAGAGGCGCCTAGTTCCAGCGCTCCGCCGCGTCGTCGTCTTCATCCTTGGCGGCGACCCAGGCCGTGCCCTCGTCGCGCTCCTCCATCTTCCAGAACGGCGCGCTGGTCTTCAGCCAGTCCATCAGGAATTCGGCCGCCTCGAAAGCGGCGGCGCGGTGGGCGGAGGCGGTGACGACGAGCACGATATTGTCGCCCGGCACCATGCGGCCATAGCGGTGGATGACGGTGGCGCCGATGAGCGGCCAGCGGGCGCGGGCCTGCTCGACCAGACGGCCGATCTCCTCCTCCGCCATGCCGGGATAATGTTCCAGCGTCAGCGCGATGAGCGGGGCGCCGCCAGGGGCGTCCTGCGCGCGGCACAGGCCGGTGAAGGTGACGACGGCGCCGATGTCGGTGCGCCCGCGCGACAGGGCGGCGGCCTCCTGCGCGGGGTCGAAATCCTGCGCCTGGATGCGGACGGTGAACATGCTCACCTCGCTCGTTCAGCCGCCCGTCATGGGCGGGAAGAAGGCAATCTCGCGCGCGCCGCCCAGCGGCGTGTCGGGCCGGGCGTGCCGCCGGTCGAGCGCCGCGCGGACGATGCGCGGATTCTCGAAGGCGCGGGCATAGCCCTCGCCGCGGGCGGCGAGATGGGCGGCGAGTTCGGCGACGGTAGCGACGCCTTCCGGCACCGCGACCTCCTCCGCCTCCAGCCCGATGCGCTCGCGCACCCAGGCGAAATACAGCACCTTCACGCGTCGTCCCCGATCAGATGGCGGGCCCCGGCGCGGAAATAGTCCCAGCCGGTATAGAGCGTCAGCAGCGCCGCGATCCACAACAGGCCGATGCCGAACAAGGTGATGCCGGGCACCACGAGGTCCGCCGCCGGGCCGGCCAGCAGCACGCCGACCGCGACCAGCTGGGCGGTGGTCTTCCATTTGGCGAGGCGGGTGACGGGAACGCTGACGCGCAGTTCGGCGAGAAATTCGCGCAGGCCGGAGACGAGAATCTCGCGGCACAGGATCACCAGCGCCGCCCACAGCGACCAGCCGCGAATCGTGCCGTCCGAGGCCAGCATCAGCAGCGAGGCGGAGACCAGAAGCTTGTCGGCGATGGGGTCGAGCATGCGGCCGATGGCCGATTGCTGCGACCAGGCGCGGGCAAGATAGCCGTCGAAGAAATCCGTGATGGCGGCGACCGCGTAAAGCGCCACGGCCACCCAGCGCAGCCACAGGCCGCCTTCGAGAATGTCGGACCAGAACAGGCACGCCGCCACCAGCGGCACCGCCACGCAGCGGCCATAGGTGAGGATGTTGGGCAGCGACATGGCGTGTCCGCGCGTCACCTTGGCCGGCTCCCGATCCGTCTGCGGGTTAGATGCGACATCGACCATACTGCGCCGGCTCCCTCACAGGCAGGTAAACATGCGAGCCGGCCGCGTCAATCGCGTCCCGGTCCCCAGCCTTGCCTGCCGCAGGCTTATCACGATGCGTCAGGGCTGTGGCCATCACATGACGCGCATGGCCGTTCCGGTCCTTCATGTCGCCTTGGCATGAAAGAAGTCGTAAACCGCCCGCGCCGTCGCCGCGTTCACCCCCGGCACGCCTTCGAGATCGGCGAGCGAGGCGCGCTCAATGGCCTTGAGCGTACCGAAATGGTGCAGCAGCGCGCGCTTGCGGGTCGGGCCGATGCCGGGAATCTCCTGCAGCCCGGCCTGGGTCAGGTCCTTCTTGCGCCGCGCGCGGTGCGAGCCAATGGCGAAGCGGTGCGCCTCGTCGCGCAGGCGCTGGACGAAATACAGCACCGGGTCGCGCGGCTCCAGCCGGAAGGGCTCACGCCCCTCGACATAGAAGGTCTCGCGGCCGGCATCGCGGTCCGGCCCCTTGGCGACGCCGACCATGGGCACATCGGTGACGCCGAGGCCGGCGAGGGTCTCCTGCGCCGCCTTCAACTGGCCGGGGCCGCCGTCGATGAGCAGAAGGTCCGGCCAGGCGGAGGAGGCGGCGGAGACCTCCTCGCCGTCGCCGGCCGGGGATGGTGGCGCCTCTTCTCCCTCGGGGAGAGGCGACGCGCCCGCGCGCGGATTCTCCTTCAAGAGGCGGGAGAAGCGGCGCGTTAGCACTTCGCGCATCATGCCGTAATCGTCGCCGGGGGTGAGTTCGGTCGAGCGGATGTTGAACTTGCGGTACTGGCTCTTGGCGAAGCCTTCCGGCCCGGCGACGATCATGCCGCCGACGGCGTTCGAGCCCATGATGTGGCTGTTGTCATAGACCTCGATCCGCTTCGGCGAGCCCTGGAGAGCGAAGGCGCGGGCGAGTTCCTCCAGCAGCCGGGCCTGGCTGGCGCTTTCCGCCAGCTTGCGGCCGAGCGCCTCGCGGGCGTTCTGCAGCGCGTGCTCCACCAGCTCGCGCTTCTCGCCGCGCTTGGGGGCCGCGATCTCCACGCGATGGCCGGCGCGGGTGGAAAGCGCCTCTTCCAGCAGCTCACGCTCGGCGATGTCGTGGCTGAGCAGGATGAGGCGCGGGCAGGGCTTGTCCTCATAGAACTGGGCAAGGAACGATTCCAGCACCTCGCCGATCTCCAGCGTCCGGTCGGCGCGGGGATAGAGCGCGTGGTTGCCCCAGTTCTGGCCGGTGCGGAAGAAGAACACCTGCACGCAGGTCGCCCCGCCTTCCTGATGGATGGCGAACACGTCCGCCTCTTCCACCGAGCGGGGGTTGATGCCCTGCGTGCCCTGCACGGCGGAGAGCGCGGCGAGGCGGTCGCGCAGGGCGGCGGCGCGTTCGAATTCCAGCTCCTGCGAAGCGGCTTCCATCTCGCGCGCGAGCTGCTCCTTCACCGCCTTGCTGCGGCCGGAGAGGAAGTCGCGCGCCTCGCGGACATATTCGGCATAGTCGGTGTGGCTGACCTCGCCGGTGCAGGGGCCGGCGCAGCGCTTGATCTGGAACAGCAGGCAGGGGCGGGTGCGCGCCTCGTAGAAGCTGTCGGAGCAGGAGCGCACCAGAAACGCCTTCTGCAGCGCGTTGATGGTGCGGTTGACCGCCCAGACCGAGGCGAAGGGCCCGTAATAATCGCCCGGCCGGTTGCGGGCGCCGCGATGCTTGGTGATCTGCGGCGAGACATGGTCGCGGGTGATGAGGATATAGGGAAACGACTTGTCGTCGCGCAGCAGCACGTTGAAGCGCGGGCGCAGCTGCTTGATGAGGTTCGCTTCCAGCAGCAGCGCCTCGGTCTCGGTGCCGGTGGAGACGAATTCCATCTCGGCCGTGGCCGCCACCATGCGCATGATGCGGGCGGTGAGCCCGGTCGGGCGGGTATAGGCGACGATGCGGCGCTTGATGCTCTTCGCCTTGCCGACATAGAGCACCGTGCCGTCCGGCCCCAGCATGCGGTAGACGCCGGGCCCGCTCGGCGCGTGCTTGAGGGCGCGCGCAATAGCGGCGCGGCCCATGGCGACGGAGCCCGGCGCGGGTTCGGCCTCCTCGGCAAGGTCGGCAATGAAGGCCTCGTCCTGGTCGAGCTCGGCGATGTCGGCATCGTCGGCGTCGAGGTCGGGCATGTCGCGGGTCGGTCGGGCAATCATAATTCCCTAGATACGCATCTGCGGCGCGGGCGAACAGGGGCCGGGCGCCTCTTCCCCGCGCCTGTTCGCGTTCCGGCACGGGGTGGAACATGCGCCGGGCGCCGGGCCGTCCTGCGCCGGGGGAGGATGCGTGGGCTGGAAAAAGCGCCTATGGGAGCTTCATGTCCGCATCGAGCCAAGCCGTCTCCACCCCGCCGCTGCCCTGGGCCGGCTATGCCTTCGGTGCCGCCGGGGCCACCTTGTTCGCGTCCAAGGGCATCATCATCAAGCTCGCCTATGCCGAGGGCATCGACCCGGAGACGCTGCTGGCGCTGCGCATGGCCTTCTCGCTGCCGTTCTATCTCGTCATCGGCGCGCTGGCGCTGCTGCGCCTGCGCGGCATGGGCGAACCTCTGCCGAGCGGAAAGCTGGTGGTGCAGTCGATGCTGGTGGGCGCGCTCGGCTACTGGCTGGCGAGCTATCTCGACTTCGCCGGGCTGCAATATGCCTCGGCCTCGTTCAGCCGGCTCATCCTCTTCACCTACCCCATCTATGTCGCGCTGTTCGGCGCGCTGCTGTTCGGCCAGCCGATCCGCCCCAAGGCGATGCTGGCCTTCGCGGTGTGCTATGGCGGGCTGGCGCTGATCTTCCTGCAGAATGTCAGCGTCATGGGCTCGGATGTGGTGAAGGGCGCGGTGCTGGTGACGCTGGCAGCGATCAGCTTCGCGCTCTATCTGCTGTGCGCCCGCTCGCTGCTGCAGAAGGTCGGCTCGGCGCTGTTCACCTGCATCGCCATGATTGCGGCTTCGGTGATGGCGATCGGCCAGTTCGCGCTGGTGCGGCCGGTGGACGCGCTGATGGTGTCGCCGCACGGGCTGACGCTGGCGGTGATGGTCGCCATCGGCGCCACGGTGCTGCCGACCTTCCTGATGAACGCAGCGCTCAAGCGCATCTCGGCGCAGGCAAACTCGATGATCAGCACGGTGAGCCCGGTCGCGACCATGGTGCTGGCGGTGCTGTTTCTCGGCGAGAGCGCCAGCCCCGCCGAGATCGCCGGCGCGGTGCTGGTCATGACCAGCATCGGCTGGTTCACGCTGAGCGACGCGCGCAAGCGCTGAACGCCGGCGGCGCCGGGCTCAGTCCTCTTCCACGTCGGGGGTGCGCCAGGCGAGATGCTGGCCGCCATCCACCGCGATCATCTGTCCGGTGACGCTGGCGGCGCGGGCGAGATAGGCGACGGCATCGGCGATCTCCTCCGGCTGCGGGCCGCGCCCCAGCAACACAGAGGCGGACTGGCGGGCAAAGGCCTCATCGTCCTGCCGGCCATTGGCCAGCGTCGGGCCGGGGCCGACGGCATTGACCCGCACGCGCGGCGCCAGCGCCTGCGCCATCATGCGGGTGGCGGACCATAGCGCTTCCTTGGCGACGCTGTAGGAGAAATAGGCCGGTGTCGGCTTCAGCACGCGCTGGTCGATAATGTTGACCACGCCGCCGCGCGCGCCCTCTGGTAGCTGCGCGGCGAAGGCGCGGGCCAGCTGCACCGGCGCGCGCAGATTCGCCGCCATGTGGCGCTCCCACAGCGCGAGGTCGAGCGTCTCCAGCGTGTCGGGCTGGAATTCCGAGGCGTTGTTGACCAGCAGGCTGAGCGGCCCCAGCGCCGCCACGGCGGCGGGAATGAGCGCGTCCACCGCCTCCGCCTCCACTAGCTCGGCGGTGAGGATGACCGCGCGTCCACCCAGCCCCGCGATCTCCGCCGCCGTGGCCTCGGCCGCCGGACCGGACCGGCGCACATGCAGGGCGATGTCATAGCCCTCCTGCGCGAGCCGCAGAGAGATGGCGCGGCCAATCCGCACCGCGCCGCCGGTGACGAGGGCGACGGGGCGGGGAGAAGACGGGGCGGAGGCGGGGGAAAGGGACATGCGGTCTCAGGGGTGTTGGCAGGGGCAGGGTAGGGCGACGCCTCGCCCGGCCAACAATACGGGTGAGGCGCGATGCTGGATGAGGGCGTGGAGTGCGGATGGGTATTTTCCTGCCGCGCCTTGGTACTTCCATGCCCGAAAGGCGCGCTTTCTTACCGCTCCGCGCGGCGCGAGGCCATAGAGTGCCTGCGCCGGGATTTTGACCGATGGTCCAATGCGCGCATCGTTTGGCGGTACTTTCGTATACATGAAGTATACGATTCATTAAGCATAATATTGCCTTGCAGATTTCCGCGAAATTTCGGCCGCATCTTTGTCGTCTCTTCTGAATTGTTTCAGCGAAGGCGAGATGTGTTGGCTCGCCGGTGGCTGAGCCAGGTTTTCAGGAGACGACTATGAACAACAGCATCCGTGCCGGCCTCGGGCTTGTGGCCCTGATGGCCGTTCCTGCCGCGGCGGCGGACATGTCCTATCCCGCGCCCGCCCCGGTGGCCTCCTATGCGCCGGCGCCGGTGTTCACCTGGACCGGCTTCTATCTCGGCGCCAATGCCGGCTATGGCTGGGGCGAAGCCGACTCCTCGCCGGATGTCGACGGTTTCCTCGGCGGCCTGCAGGCGGGCTATAACTGGCAGGGCGCCGGGCCGCTGGTGTTCGGCGTGGAGGCCGACATCCAGTATGCGGATGTGTCGAGCTCGGTGTTCACGCTCGATTATTTCGGCACGGTGCGGGCCCGCATCGGCTACGCCTTCGACCAGTTCCTGATCTACGGCACCGGCGGCTTCGCCTATGGCGGCGGCAGCTACCAGCTGCTCGGCCTCTCCAATGACCGCAACCATCTCGGTTGGACGCTCGGCGCCGGCGCCGAATATGCGCTGGGCGGCAATTGGAGCGTCAAGGGCGAGTATCTCTATATCGACCTCGGCGACGAGACCTATGCCAGCTTCTTCGGCCCGCGCGATGTCGGCATGAGCGCGAATGTGCTGCGCGCCGGCGTCAATTACCGCTTCTGAGGCTCGACGGAGCGCACGGCCGCCCCGATTCCGCGCCGTCGTCCTGTGCCGACGGTGGCGGAGTGGCGAGGTTTGTGACATGCACGACACACCCCGTTTAGGATCGTCAGTCGATCATGGCGGAATTGTTGCGCGGTTCACCGTTCTGTGAGTGGCCTCCCGAGGCGCGAGAACCGTTGCACGCGAACGGTTTTCCGCCTCTTCCGGCCTCTCACTTGGATGGTGGGAGCCGAAAATGCGGCGAGGCTGCCCCAATCCAGCCCTTGGCCTGCCCATCTGCGCTTCTACTTCATGCTCCGAGACGCAAGCCCAAGGGGTTGCGCACGCCTTTCCTGGTTTCAGGAATCTTTCGGAGAATAGCCATGAAGAAGATCCTCTGCTCGGGCGTCGCTGCGGCCGCCCTCCTCGCCGCCGCCCCCGCCTTCGCGGCCGATCTGGCGCGGCAGCAGCCCTATCCCACCAAGGCTGCGCCGATGATCGTCGAGCCGGCCTTCACCTGGACCGGCTTCTATCTCGGCGCCAATGCCGGCTATGCTTGGGGTTCGGGCGAAGGCGGCGCGGGCATCGTCAATCTCGATGGGTCGGGCTTCCTCGGCGGCGGTCAGATCGGCGTGAACTACCAGTTCGCCAATAATGTCGTGGTGGGCGTCGAAGCCGACTTCCAGGGCTCCGACATCAAGGACACCTATGCCGGCTTCGAGTCCAAGATGGACTATTTCGGCACCGTCCGCGCCCGCCTCGGCTATGCCTTCGGCAACATTCTTCCCTACGTGACCGGCGGTCTCGCTTACGGCCACACCGAAGTGCGCGACAATCTGTACGGCCTGTCCACGGACAAGACCCAGACCGGCTGGACGGTCGGTGGCGGCGTGGAATACGCCCTCACCAACAACTGGACGATCAAGGGCGAGTATCTCTACATGGATCTCGGCGAGGACTATTACGACAGCATCGGCTACAAGTCCGGCCTGACGGCCAACATCGTCCGCGCGGGCGTGAACTACAAGTTCTGATGCGCGGCTGACGCTGCCTCCAGAAAGAAGGCCCCGGATCGATGATCCGGGGCCTTTTTCTTGGCCGGGTGGCGGTGCGAAAGATCCGGGCGAAAGGTCAGGCCTGCGGCGTCGTTGCCTCGAAAGCGGGCACACGCGCGGCAAAGGCGTCGAGCCAGGCCACCAGAGCGGGATGGCCGGCGCGCCAGGCGCCGGCAAAGCGCAGGTCGAGATAGCCGAGCGCGCAGGCAACCGCGACCTCGCCGATATGCGCGGCAGCGCTTACCGGCAGTGGCTGCGGCGGCGCGGCTTCGAGCGCCGCCAGCCCGCGCGCCACCTTGCCCGCCTGATGGTCGAGCCAGCGGGCGCTGTGGGTGTCGGCGTCGCGGAAGCGGCTCTCATAGATCTGCAGCAGCGCGGCGTCGGAAATGCCGTCGCCGAGCGCGAGCATCGTCAAGGCCGCGATGCGGTCCTCGCCGCTCGCGGGGATCAGCACGCCGCCGCCCGCCACCATGTCGAGATACTCGACGATGACGCGGGAATCGTAGATCGCCGGACCGTCCTCGCGCAGCAGCACCGGAATCTTGCCGAGCGGGTTCTGCTCCCGCAGGGAATCGGCGGGGTCGGTCGTGTCGGCCGGCACGACATCGAGATGGATGTCGCACAGAATGGCGCCGATCTTGACCTTGCGCCCGAACGGAGACAGCGGGGAGGAGCGAAGCTTCATCGGGTTCGGCACCTTCTGAGGGGCCAGCCGCCCCCGTGCCGGATGCCCGGTGACGCCTGCGCCCGGCCGCGGCGGCGCCGCAGCTTCGGCCGGCAGGCTTATCAGTCGGCCGGCTGCAGGTCGATGGCCTTCGGCCCCTTGCCGCGCTTGTCCGGCTCGATCTCGAAGCTCACGCGCTGGCCTTCCATCAGCGTGCCGAGGCCGGAACGGGTGACGGCCGAGACATGCACGAACACGTCGCGGCCTCCATCATCCGGCCGGATGAAGCCATAGCCCTTGTCGGTGTTGAAGAATTTGACGGTGCCCATCGTCGCCATGCGCCTGCTCCTTACCCCCGGACGGGCGTGCCCATCCGCCGGTTACGTCGGTCCGGGCCAGGATGAAGCAAGACCGATGCCGGATGATGACGGGGCGGGGCCAGAGCAGTTCCGGTGAATGCAGATTCACCGGAACTGCTCTGGCTCTCTGGCTATACGCAATTCCTATCGCAAAACCGCTACGCACTTTTGCGGGAATTGCTCTACGGGGCGCCGGACCCGCGCTCCGGCGTCAGCCAGCCGACGCGCACGCGCCCGGCGCCGTCGGTGGCGAGCGCCGGGGCGAGGGCGCCGAGCACGGTGCGCAGTTCCTCGGCGAGGGTAAAGGGCGGGTTGACCACGATGAGGCCGCAGCCGGTCATCGTGTCGGCCTGCCGCACGGCGCGCAGGTCGAACTGGATGTTCAGCGTCTTCGGGATGCCGGCGCGCTCGATCTCGCGGCGGAAGGCGTCGACCGCGCGCACATCCTTGATTGGGTACCACAGGAGGTAGATGCCGCCCGCCCAGCGCTTATGCGCCTCGGCGAGGCCCTGGGCGAGGCGGTGGAACTCGCCCGGCTCCTCGAAGGGCGGGTCGACCAGCACCACGCCGCGCCGCTCCTTGGGCGGCACATAGGCGCTGAGCGCCTGCCAGCCATCGGTCGCCAGCACCTTGGCGCGGGCATCGCGGCCGACCGATTCCTCCAGCGCCGCGCGCACGCCGGGCTGGGTTTCGCACAGCAGCAGCCGGTCCTGCGGGCGGGTCAGCGCCTGGGCGATGAGCGGCGAGCCAGGATAGCGGGAGAGGCTGGCGGCCAGTGCCGCATCGTCCGCGGCCGACGGATTCACCGCCCGCACCGCGTCGAGCCAGGGGGCGAGCAGTTCGGTCACAGCAGGGCTGAAGCGGGCGCGCAGCACGGCGCCGATGCCGCCCTCCCACTCGCCGGTGCGGCGGGCCTCGTCGCCGGTGAGGTCGTAGAGGCCGGCGCCGGCATGGGTGTCGATGACGCGATAGGCGGCATCCTTGCGCCCGAGATAGGCAAGGATGCGCGCGAGCACGACATGCTTGACGACATCGGCGAAATTGCCGGCATGGAAGGCGTGGCGGTAGTTCATTCGGTCCTCTGTGGCGCCCCTTGGCCCTCGCGCTGCGGCGGCACCGCCACCCGTTCGGCCCGGCACGCGCGGCGGTCGACGTCCGGGCAGGGGGTGAAATCCAGCGTCCGGCTGAGGCAGATGCGCACCTCGGTCAGCCGGCGGCCGTCGCAGGCGACGGCGATCATGTCGGGTTCGAGGCCCGGATTGGCGGCGCGGAAGGCGGCTTCGACCTCGCCGGGCGAGACCATGCGGTAGTCGTCGAGCCGGCGGAAGGCCTCGGGTATCGTCACCCGCTCATAGGCGCGGCGGACGGTGGCGAAATAGCCGGCCGAATCGGTGCCGTCGCAGGTGCCGTGCTTGCGCCACTGGTGCAGCACCAGCCGGCGGCTCGGCATCACATCGAGCATCGAGCGCAGCAGCGGCTCGGGGAGGAAGGGCGCGGGGGCGACACAGCTTTCCGGCCAGCCGCGCTTATATTGCGGCCACAGCCCGTGCACGACGAAGGCGAAGGGGCGAGCTGGGGCGCATTGCGCCGGCTCGGCGCGCGTGCCCATCGCCTCGCAATAGGAGGGCGACCAGGAGAGGGCGAGAACGTAATGGTCGAACTGGCCGGGTTCGCCCTTGTTCTGGGCGCTGGCGGCGAGCGGCGCGAAAAGCAGCGCGGCGAGGGCGAGCCCCGCCGCCCATGCCCGCGTCACGGACGGGCCATGCGGCAATTCGGGGCGTAGGTCCAGGAGCGGTCGAAGCCTTCGACGCAGAAATCCACGCCCCAGGAGGCGCCGAGGAAGCCGCCATCCTCGATGATCGAGTACCACACGGTGTGGGTGCGCGGCAGGCCGGGCGCCTTGCCATGGGCCTTGCCGATCGGCTGAGCCGCCGGCTTGCCGGTGATGTGGCCGTCATAGGCGCCGCTGCCATAGGCGCCTTCGCTTTCGAAATGCGGCGTGCCTTCGATGCCGGAGATGATGACTTCGGCGCGGCAATAGCGGCGCGGCATGTACTGCTCGCCCCAGGGGCGGAACGCCACCTCGCGCACATGGTCGATGCGGTCGATGGTGAGCTTGGAATTCCAGAAGCGCGATTCGGTGGTGGCGAAGTCGCTCTGGATCTTCGACAGCGCGCCGGGCGTGTCGCAGGCCGGCACGTTGCCGCTGTAGTTGGGGCCCGACAGCCAGAAGTTCTTCTCGAAGAAGTTCGCGGCCTCGGCGCTGCCGAGCGAGGCGGCGAGCAGGAAGAGCGCGGCGGTGCCGGTCGCGGCTCGCGCCATCGCCCGCGTCACCCGTCCCTTGGCATGCTTCATGTCGGCCGGCATCGCGCGTCTCCTACAGAGTCTGCGGCGAAGATGCGTCGCGCCTGCCGCGCGGTCAATGACGGCAAGGCCACACTTCGCCGGATTTGCGCACCGCCGTCAGATCAGGCGGATGACATAGTGCTTGCGGGTGGTCTCGACGACTTCCCACACGCCCTTGAAGCCCGGCCGCAGGGCGAAGGTGTCGCCCGCCTTCACCGTCACCGGCGCCTCGCCATCCTCGTGCAGGATGGAGACGCCTTCGAGGATCGAGCAGAACTCCCACTCCTCATAATCCACCCGCCAGGCGCCCGGGGTGGATTCCCATATGCCGGCGAACAGCGCGCCGTCCGGCAGCGTTTCGGCGTTCCAGGTGCGGTGGCGCGGATCGCCGGAGAGGAGGCGGTCGGCGGGCGGGGCGGTTTCCTCCGGCGCGCCGAGTGTGGCCGGGTCGAAGGAAAGCAGGAACGACATGGAGACCTCGCGGACGGCAGGGGCGGGAGCGGTCCGGCTTCCTGAAGGGGCCGGAAGCAAGAGCGGCGCGGGACATCCTGCGGGATGTGCCGCGCCGTCTCAAGCTGCTTCGACACCCCCCAGCATCGAAGCGAAGGTCTATTCCGCCGGTGCCGGCTGCGGCCCTGCTGCCGTCTCTCCGGCGGGCGCCCCCTCCAGCGCCGCGTATTTGGCGCAGGCGAAGAGGAAGCCGGCAACCAGAAGGTAAGCAAATGCTACCGCCGGTGTCACGCCGAATCCGACACTTTCCCCGTGCATGAAGCCGAAAAAGGTGAGGACGGCGCCGGCAAGGGCGAAGGCGGCGGCATTGACGAACTGCCGTTCGACCACGAACACACCGATGGCGCCCAGCACCAGGCCGACCAGAATGGCGCCGCCGCCCATCACTTCCAGCCCGTGATAGAGCACGCCGACCGCGCCGAGCTTCTCCAGCCCGAGCGCGGCGGCCGAGGTGCCGGCGACAGCCAGCGAATTGTCGATCAGCAGCTTGGCCCAGGCGGCCAGATGCGGGGTGAGCGCCAGCACCACGGCGGGGGCGTGCTTGGCGGGCGTGGTCTGGAACGCCTGCGCCCCGATCAGCATGCCGATGTACAGAAGGATCGGCGAGATGGCGACGACGGGGATCAGCGCCAGCAAAAGGGCAATGATGCCGAACCAGGACAGCACGATCACCATCAGCCCGGTGGCGGCGGAATAGCCGATGCGCCCGCCCATCGATTTCCAGCCGGGGTGGCCGATATAGACGGCGTTGATGAAGGGGTTGCCCATCAGGCAGCCGATGAGGCTGACCACGCCATCGGCGGTGAGCACGCGGGTGGTGGGGTAATGGTCGCCCGCCGCCTCGGCGCTTTCCACATTGTCCATCGCCTCGACAAGATCATAGATGCCGAAGGGGATGGCGGTGACGAGGATGACGCCGAGATAGCTGAAGCCGTGAAACACATGGTCGAAGGCCGGCAGCGGCACCGCGAAGCCGAAGGTGGCGAGGGCGGCGCCGACATTGGCGAGGCTCATGCCGCCATAGTTCAGCCCGACGAGGTTCGAGCCCCAGGCGATGGCCATGCCCACCGCGATGGCGATGAGGCCGGCGGGGATGCCGCGCGGGTATTTCACCCCGCCGAACCAGCTCACCATGATGATGGCGAAGCAGGTGAGGCCGATTACCGGCGTGGCGAAGATCTCGAAGGCGGGGCGCATGGAGATGAAGGCGATGGACACGCCCGCCAGCGTGCCGAGCAGCGCCGCGCGGGGAGTGATCTTGCGGATATAGGGCGCGACGAAGCCGCCGATCATCAGGATGAAGCTCTGGAAGAACACCCAGACCAGCCCCGCCTCCCAGCCCTGGATCGGATCGCCGGTCGCCGCGCCAATCGGCAGCATGATGACGAAGGTGACGACGAACATATGCGGCACGGAAATGCCGGAGGGGAGGGCGCAGACATCGTCGCGCCCGGTCTGCTTGGCCAGCTGGTAGCCGAGCCAGGCGTAATAGGCGGTGGAGAGGAACATCATCAGCCCCACCGCCGGCAGGATGCGGCCGAAGACGATGTCGGGCGGCATTTTCAGCACGAATTGCAGCAGGCCGGTCAGCACCAGCATGTTGACGAGGATGTTGGTGCCGAAGCCGAACAGGGCATTCCAGTCACCGCGCGTCCACAGGGTCGGGCGCATGCCGGTGCGGGCGGGTGAGATCGGGGTCATTTCAGTCGCGGACATGCTCGGTATCCCTCGAAGAACGAATGACGGGGACGCGGTGAAAGCGGCGCCGGGCGCCGGAGGCGGCAGGCGGGTTCAGGCGGCGCTGGCGGAGGCCGCAATCGCGGGTGAGGTGTCGAGCGCGGCGAGCAGGGCGGCGGAATCCGACACCCAGCCGAAAATGCCGCCCTGCGCCTTGATCATCTCCAGCCCGACGCGGTGGAATTCGGGGATGTAGGAGGCGCAGCAATCGGCCAGCGCCACGCAGCGATAGCCGCGGTCATTGCCCTCGCGAATGGTGGTGTGGACGCAGACCTCGGTGGTGACGCCGGCCACCAGCAGCGTGTCGATGCCTCGGTTCTTCAGCATCAGTTCGAGGTCGGTCTGGTAGAAGGCGCCCTTGCCGGGCTTGTCGAGCACCGGCTCGCCCGGCGCGGGGGCGAGTTCGGCGATGATGTCGTGGCCGGGCTCGCCGCGAATGAGGATGCGCCCCATCGGGCCGGCGCAGCCGATGCGGGCCGTGGGGGAGCCGCGCTCCACCTTGGCCGGCGGGGCGTCCATCATGTCCGGGCGATGGCCCTCGCGGGTGTGGATGACGAGCAGCCCGGCGGCGCGGGAAGCCGCGAGCACGGCCTTGCAGGGCTTCACCGCCGCCTGCAGACGCGACACGTCATTGCCCAGCGTCTCGCCGAAGCCGCCCGGCTCCAGGAAGTCGCGCTGCATGTCGATGATGATGAGTGCCGCGCGGGCCGGGGTGAAGGCGAGCGGCGTGGGCTCGGCGGCGAGGAGGGGCTGGGGCATCGGCATCTCCACGATGGAGGAGGGGGTCCGACGGTGCCATGGCGCCGTCACATGCATACACTCAGGTATGCATGTGACGTGCCAATGCCGCTAAATTAGTCACTACATTCTAGCGCATTGAAATGGTGCGGGTTCTTTCGGGCTGGCTCGGTAGTGCCCAAGACGCCCGCACATGTTTCCGGCATCGCTCCCATGCGTTGCCGAGGCGACAGGCACTTTATGCCCCCGCACGGCGCCCCGGAGCCCGCGCGGGCAGATCGCGACCGGGATGCATTGACAACTACAAATGGTTTCCTAGTAATTGTCTATCTCTGGTAGTGGGGAGCGAGCATGCGATACGGGGTATGGGCGGTGGCTCTGGCGTGCGTCGCCATGGCGGGGTGTAAACCTACCGGATTGGCGCCGGAGCTAGGAGCGCGGGAAATCCGGCCGCCGCAGACCGGAATCTATGTCGGTTCGCTCTATTACGCGGACGAAGCCCCGACCCGAGAGCTTAGCCGGCCGGTCTCGATCGAGTCCCTGTGCCAGGTCGTCGACCTGAGACCGTTCGAGGTCAATAACCCGACCGAGGGGCGGGTGGATGCCATCAATATAGCGGACCGGCTATCGATCGACGCCTCGGCCTCGGGCATTTCCAACGCACTCGCCAGCGTCGGACTGACCGGCGCCTTCACCAGCTATTTCGACTACAAGATGGTCAACGTGACCAAATATAGCATCCCGGCGACCGACGCCGACGTCGTGTTCGAGGGCCTCATGGGCCAGAAGCGTTGCCGCGCGTCCGTCGCCTCACGCACCGGCAGCCTCGCCATCTATCAGGTGAAGGCGGTCTATGTCGGCGATATCGTGTTCGAGCGAAAGCGTGGCGCCAGCCTTTCGGCCGATGTTGAGATGAAGCTGAAGGCGGTCCAGCCCAAGATCGCGGCCGCGCTGAAGCGGGAGTACAGCGTCGGCGTCGCCGGCCGGGGCGTCGTGTTCTCCTTCGTGCCGATCCAGCGCAACCTGGCCGGCTCCTGATCTTTCCATCCGGGCGGGGCGGCCCCATATTGCGGCCATGGCCAAAGCAGCACGTCCCGGCGGGTTCTCCGAGCGCTCCCAGCGCGCTTTCGAGCCCGCACAATCCGCCACGCTCGATCCCGCCCTTGCCGAAAAGCTCGGCGTGGCGCCGACCTCGGGCGCTTCCGCTACTGTTGCTGCGCTGTCGGCGCTGATCGAGGGCGGCCGGCCCGAAGTGGACGGCCAGCTCTGGGTGCCGCATCGGCCGGCGCGGCCGGAGAAGTCCGAAGGCGGCGTCAAATTCGTGCTGAAATCCGACTACACGCCCAATGGCGACCAGCCGCAGGCGATCGAGGAACTGTGCCGGGCGGCGCAGCAGGGCGAGCGCGACCAGGTGCTGCTCGGCGTCACCGGCTCGGGCAAGACCTTCACCATGGCCAATGTCATCCAGCGGCTGCAGCGCCCGGCACTCGTGCTGGCGCCCAACAAGACGCTGGCGGCGCAGCTCTATGGCGAGTTCAAGAGCTTCTTCCCCGACAATGCGGTGGAGTATTTCGTTTCCTATTACGACTATTACCAGCCCGAAGCCTATGTGCCGCGCACCGACACCTTCATCGAGAAGGAATCGTCGATCAACGAGCAGATCGACCGCATGCGCCACTCCGCCACGCGCTCGCTGCTGGAGCGCGACGATGTCATCATCGTCGCCTCGGTGTCCTGCATCTACGGTATCGGCTCGGTCGAAACCTATGCCTCGATGACCTTCAAGATCGAGGTGGGCGAGCGCATCGACCAGCGCGCCCTGCTCGCCGATCTCGTGGCGCTGCAATACAAGCGCACCCAGGGCGATTTCGGCCGCGGCACCTTCCGTGTGCGCGGCGACGTGATCGAGATTTTCCCGGCGCATTATGAAGACCGCGCCTGGCGCGTCTCGCTGTTCGGCGACGAGGTGGAGAGCATCCAGGAATTCGATCCGCTGACGGGTCAGAAGTCGCAGGACCTGAAATTCGTCAAGCTCTACGCCAACTCCCATTATGTCACGCCGCGCCCGACGCTGATTCAGGCGATCCAGGGCATCAAGGCCGAGCTGAAGATGCGGCTGGATGAGCTCAACGCCATGGGACGGCTGCTGGAGGCGCAGCGGCTGGAACAGCGCTGCACCTTCGATATCGAGATGATGGAGGCGACGGGAAGCTGCGCCGGCATCGAGAACTATTCGCGCTGGCTCACCGGCCGCCAGCCGGGCGAGCCGCCGCCGACCCTGTTCGAATATGTGCCCGACAACGCGCTGATCTTCTGCGACGAAAGCCATGTCACCGTGCCGCAGATCGGCGCGATGTATCGCGGCGACTTCCGCCGCAAGGCGACGCTGGCGGAATATGGCTTCCGCCTGCCGAGCTGCATGGACAACCGGCCGCTGCGCTTCGAGGAATGGGAGGCGATGCGCCCGCAGACGGTGCATGTCTCCGCCACGCCCGGCAAATGGGAGATGGAGAAGACGGGCGGCGTCTTCGTCGAGCAGGTGATCCGCCCGACCGGCCTGGTCGACCCCGAGGTCGAGGTGCGCCCGGCCCGCACCCAGGTCGACGACCTGCTCGGCGAGGTGCGCGCCACGGCGGCGAAGGGCTACCGCACGCTGGTGACGGTGCTCACCAAGCGCATGGCCGAGGATCTGACGGAGTATCTGCACGAGAACGGGATCCGCGTGCGCTACATGCATTCGGATATCGACACGATCGAGCGCATCGAAATCCTGCGCGACCTGCGCCTCGGCGCCTTCGACGTGCTGATCGGCATCAACCTGCTGCGCGAGGGCCTCGACATTCCCGAATGCGGGCTGGTGGCCATTCTCGATGCCGACAAGGAAGGCTTCCTGCGCTCGGAAACCTCGCTGATCCAGACCATCGGCCGCGCCGCGCGCAATGTCGACGGCCGGGTGCTGCTCTATGCCGACACCATCACCGGCTCGATGGAGCGGGCGATGGCGGAAACCCAGCGCCGACGGGAGAAGCAGATCGCCTGGAACACCGAGAACGGCATCACCCCGGAAACGGTGCGCAAGGCGATCGGCGACATTCTCAACAGCGTCTATGAGCGCGACCATGTGACGGTCGATACGGGCCTCGCCGAGGGCGCGGCCACCTATGGCAACAACCTCGCCACCGTGATCGCCGACATGGAAAAGCGCATGCGCAAGGCGGCGGCCGATCTCGATTTCGAGCAGGCCGCGCGGCTGCGCGACGAGATCAAGCGGCTGCAGGCGACGGAACTGGTGCTCTCCGACGATCCGCTGGCGCGGCAGGACAGCGTGGACGAGCGCACCGGCGGCTATCGCGGCGAGCGCAAATATGGCCGCGCCGCCAATCTGCCGGAGAAGAAGGGCAAAGGCGGCGCGTCCGGCCGGCGCTCCTCGCCCGGGCACGTCTCATCAGGGCATGAGGCGCGGGCCGACGAGGCGCAGGCGGCCTATGAGCCGGGCGAGCCGTCCATCTTCGGCCCGTCGGGCACGTCGCGCATCGTCAAGCCATCGCTCGACGACATGGGCCCCGGCACGGACCGGGTGGAGCCGCTGCGGGTGGAGGACTGGGTGCGCCCGGAACGGCCGGACCCGATGACCAAGGGCCATCGCAAGGGCGGACGGCGCGCGCCGAAGCGGTAGGGCGAGCGCTCAGAAGCGCTTCTTCAACCAGATATTGGAATGGCCGGGCGGATAATCGTCGATCTGGCCGAAGCGCTCATAGCCGTGCCGCGCGTAGAAATCCGGCGCCTGGAAACTATAGGTTTCCAGATGTACCCCGGTGCAGCCGCGTGCGCGGGCCTCTGCCTCGGCGGCATTCAAAAGGGCGCTGCCCAACCCGCCGCCACGCGCCTGCGGCGACACCCATAGCCAGGCGATGTGCATCCAGCCGAAATAGGTGCTGGCCTTGACCCCGCCCGTGGTAGCCCCGGCGTCATCGCGGGCGATAACCCAAAGCTGCGACGCCCCCAAAGGGCCGGCCTTGGCCTCGTTGAAAATATCGAGGCCACGGTCGATGAGGTCGCGGACCTCGGCGCCCGGGTTGGTTTCAATGGTGATCTTCAAAGCCGTTCCTCCCACAGACCGG
This sequence comes from Ancylobacter polymorphus, assembly GCF_030813495.1. Classification (GTDB taxonomy): domain Bacteria; phylum Pseudomonadota; class Alphaproteobacteria; order Rhizobiales; family Xanthobacteraceae; genus Ancylobacter; species Ancylobacter polymorphus. The sequence continues at coordinate 254,264 of NZ_JAUSUI010000004.1, forward strand.
CGCCGGGCGAGGCGGCGCGGGGGTGGTGTTCCGCGGCTTTCGTGCCAAGAATATGGCTTCGCGCCAATGGGGCACGGGGGAAGACATGAGTTTCACGCAGGCGGTTTCCAGCGTTCTCGGCAAGTACGCCACCTTTTCCGGGCGCGCCCCGCGCTCGGAATATTGGTGGTTCGTCGTGTTCCAGATTCTCGTCAACATCGCCGCCGGCGTGCTCGACACCGCCCTGTTCGGGGCGTTCTCGCTGCTGACCTTTGGCGAGATCGACGCCTTCACCCCGCTCACCACGCTGGCGACGCTCGCCCTGCTTATCCCCTCGATCGCGGTGAGCGTCCGGCGCTTCCACGACATGGATTTCTCCGGCTGGTGGCTGCTGCTGATCCTTACCGGCATCGGCGCCATCGTCGTGTTCTTCTGGTTCATGGTGCGCGGCACGCGTGGGCCGAACCGCTTCGGGCCTGACCCGCTGGAACTCTGACGCGCATGAAAAAGGGCGGCCCCGGGCCGCCCTTCCGCTTCTCTCGAATGTAACGCCGCTCAGCCCTGCTGGATGGCGCTGAGCTTCCATTGGCCGCGCGGGGGGCGGGCGAAGGTCCAGAACTCCACCGCCTGTTCCAGCCGGTCCGGATCGCCCTGCACGACGCGGCCGGTGGCCTTGTCGAGCGTCACGTCCTTCAGCTCGTAGCGCATGGCGACGGTGGCGTATTCGGCGTCGCCTTCCGACCAGGCTTCCGACAGGTCGCCCTGCAGCAGCTTCACGTCGGTGACCCGGTTTTCAAGGCCGTCGCGCGCCAGCTCGTCCAGCTCCTCGCCCATATAGCCGGCCATTTCCGGCGTCAGCAGCGTGGAAAGAGCGGCCTTGTCGGCGCGGCTATAGGCAGCCTGCACCTCGGCGAGAGTGCGCTCGAACGTGTCGAAGTCCGTGCCTTCCAGCTTGATCGGCTTGCCACGCGGCGCGGTGCCGAAGCCCGCGCGCGGTGCGGCCGTGCCGCCGCTCATGGCGCCCGGCTGCGGCGCCTGGCCGCCGCCATTCATGGCGTCCCGGTTCATGGCGTCCCGATTCATCGGGTCGGGCCGCGCGCCGCCGGCATAGGAAGGCTGGTTGCGCGAGCGCAGCCAGCCCATGACCAGCCGGACGACGATGAAGATGAGCGCCACCTGCAGCAGCAGGCCGAGAATGCCGGAGAGGCTGCCAAGGCCGGAGAAGAAGCCGGAGCCCATCAGCAGGCCGAAAAGGCCGGCGCCGAGCAGGCCGCCCATCAGCCCGCCCATGAAGCCGCCACGGTTGAAAAAGCCGCCGGGCTGCGCGCCGGGAGCGCGGGCCGCCGGCGCGGCCTGATTCTGCGGCGTCGCGGAGCGCTGCAACGGCTGGGCGGTCGGGGCGGTGGGGGTGGGCGCGGGCGTCGAATAGCTGCGCGTGCCACGGCTGCCGAAGCTGCCGCTGCGGCCGGCGCGGGCCTCGGCGAAGTCGGTAGCCACCAGAACGCCGGCGGCGACGAACAGCGCGCCGATCATCAGACGCAGGGCGAAGGGACGCGAACGCGGGAAAAGCAAGGGCTTGGCCTCTCTCGAAGGGTGTTGTGCGGAGTTGCCGCAACGTCACCCATATGGGAAGAGGCCGCCCGGAATCCAGTCCCTCGGGCCTGCACCGCTGGCGCGCAGGGGCGGCGGAGCGGAGCGAGCCGGTGCAAAACCGCGCTTTGCGGGCGACACACAATCCTGTGATGAGGCGCCCGCGGACTCGGGGCGCCGGCTCATTCAGGATCGAAGCGCGGCGCCGTTTGTGGCGTCGCGCGTGGCGGGGTCCGCAAGGGGCGCGGCGTCAGAAGCCGAGCTGCGATTCGATCGCGGCGATCGAGCCCACGGGCACGTTCACGGCCTTCTTCTCGCGCGCGTCGGCCGGACGCAGCGGCGAAACGGCGCCGGTGTAGGAAGCCTTGGATTGGGGGGATGCGAGGGGAGCCTGAACCTCGTTGCGGTTCATGACGGGAGGCATTTTCGTCGTCCTTGCTGATACGCGTTACACTGTGAATGTCACCGGCCTCGCGGCCGGCCTTGTCGGGTCAACACGGATTTCGGCCGGTTGTTTCGAAAAGCACCGCCGCAGGTCGGCGCTCCTGATGCTCTTTATGAACCCTCAACCATGAAGCTTTCCTGAGCATGGCGTTCATCCTGACGGGGGATTCGTTCACAATCGCGGCGGCTCTGGGGCGAGGCTGAGAAACCTCTAGGTGTGTGGCCCGCAAGCCTCACCTTCCCGTGGGCCCCGCCACCCGCAGGTAACGCGATCCCGCCCGTGACGGTCTGCCGCCGCGATGCGCCCCGCCTTGCCGGGGATAAGCGCGCCCGCACGGGTGTCATCGACGGCATGCTAATTGCTAAGTTGCCTACGCCTTAAGGAGTATCGCCATGTCCGTTGCCCTGACCATCGCCCTTTCCGATGCCGAGCCTGAAGCCGATGGCGAACTCGACCTGTCGCTGCGCGAGGACATCCGCATGCTCGGCCGCGTGCTGGGCGACACGCTGCGCGACCAGGAAGGCGAGGCCATCTATGAGCTGGTGGAGCATATACGCCGCGTCTCCACCCGCTTTCACCGCGAGGAGGACGAGGGCGCCCGGCACGAGCTGGAAGCGATCCTGAGCGATCTCGGCCCGGACCAGACCATCTCCATTGTCCGCGCCTTCTCCTATTTCTCGCATCTCGCCAACATCGCCGAGGACCAGAACGTCATCCGCCGCATGCGGGCGGCGGCGGCCAATGGCAGCGCGTCCGGTCCCGCCACGGTGGCGCGGGCGCTGGAGCGGGCGCGCGAGGCCGGTATTTCGACCGACGATCTGCGCGCCTTCTTCGCCACTGCGCTGGCGAGCCCGGTGCTCACCGCCCACCCGACCGAGGTGCGCCGCCGCTCGACCCTGACGCATGAAATGAAGGTGGCGGAGCTGCTCGCCGACCGCGCCCGCCGCGACCCGACGCCGGAAGAGCAGGAAATCGCGGCGGCGGAACTGCGCCGCCGGGTGCTGATGCTGTGGCAGACCAATCTGCTGCGCCGCACGAAGCTGACCGTGCTGGACGAGGTGGCGAACGGGCTTTCCTATTACGACTACACCTTCCTGCGCCAGCTGCCGACGCTCTATGCCGCGCTGGAGGACCGGCTGGCGGCGATGGAAGGCCGCACCGGGGAGGCGCCGGAAATTGCCTCCTTCCTGCGCATGGGCAGCTGGATCGGCGGCGACCGCGACGGCAATCCCTTCGTCACCGCCGAGGTGACGCGCGAGACGATGCGCATGCAGTCCGCCCAGGCGGTGCGCTTCTATCTCGAAGAGCTGGACAGTCTCGGCGCCGAACTCTCCATCAGCACGATCCGGGTGAGCGTGTCGAGCGACCTGCTGGCGCTGGTGGACGCCTCGCCCGATCTCTCGCCGCACCGGCGCAACGAGCCCTACCGCCTCGCGGTGACCGCCATCGCCTCGCGCCTGCGCGCCACCGCCTTCCGGCTGGAAGTTGCCGATCTCTTGGGCATTACCCAGATGCCGGCGGCCCGGCCCTATGGTTCGGCGGCCGAATTGCGCGCTGATCTCGACATTATCGACGCGTCGCTGAAGGCGCATAAGTCCGGCGTCATCGCCGGCGGCAAGCTGCGGGCGTTGCGGCGGGCGGTGGATGCGTTCGGCTTCCACCTCGCCGTGCTCGATTCGCGGCAGAATTCCGACGTGCATGAGCGCTGCGTCGCCGAGCTGTTCGAGGTGGCGGCGCCGGGCACGAACTACAAGGCGCTGCCGGAGGGCACCCGCGTCGCGCTGCTGCTGCGTGAATTGACCACGGCGCGCCCGCTCACCTCGCCCTTCGCCGCCTATTCCGACGAGACGGTGGGCGAACTCGCCATGCTGCGCACCTGCGCCCGCATCCACGCGATTTACGGGCCGGAAGCGATCCAGACCTGCATCATCTCCAAGGCGGAAAGCGTCTCCGACATGCTGGAGCTGGCGCTGCTCTTGAAGGAGGTCGGCCTGGTCGAGCCGGCCGGCGCCTCGGCGGTGCATATCGTGCCGCTGTTCGAGACCATCGGCGATCTGCGCAACGCCGCCAAGGTGATGGAGCAGATGTTCCGCCTGCCCGAATACCGCAAGCTGGTGGACAGCCGCGGCGGTGTGCAGGAAGTGATGCTCGGCTATTCCGACAGCAACAAGGATGGCGGCTTCCTCACCTCGGGGTGGGAACTCTACAAGGCCGAGATCGAGCTGATCGAAGTGTTCAAGCGCCATGGCGTGCGGCTGCGCCTGTTCCATGGGCGCGGCGGTTCGGTGGGGCGCGGCGGCGGGCCGAGCTACGACGCCATTCTCGCCCAGCCGGGCGGGGCGGTGCAGGGGCAGATCCGCATCACCGAACAGGGCGAGATCATCTCGTCCAAATATTCCAACCCGGCGGTGGGGCGCGGCAATCTCGAAATCCTCGCCGCGGCGACGATGGAGGCGACGCTGCTTTCCGGCGACGCCAAAGCGCCGCGCGAGGAATATCTCACCGTCATGGAGGAGCTCTCCGACGCCGCCTTCGCCGCCTATCGGGCGCTGGTCTACGAGACCCCGCGCTTCGAGGATTATTTCTGGGAATCGACCGTGATCAACGAAATCGCGACGCTGAACATCGGCTCGCGCCCGGCCTCGCGCAAGAAGACGCGGCGGATCGAGGATCTGCGCGCGATTCCCTGGGTGTTCTCCTGGGCGCAGTGCCGGCTGATGCTGCCGGGCTGGTACGGCTTCGGCACGGCGGTGCGTCACTGGCTGGACGCGCACCCCGATGGCCTGCCGCTGCTGCAGGAGATGTACCGGGAATGGCCGTTCTTCCGCACCCAGCTGTCCAACATGGACATGGTGCTCTCCAAGAGCTCCATCGCCATCGCCTCGCGCTATGCCGCGCTGGTGGAGGACGCGGAGCTGCGCGAGAGCATTTTCGGCCGCATCCGCGCCGAGCACCAGGGCGCCATCGACGCGCTGCTGGCGATCTCGCAGCAGCCGGCGCTGCTGGGTTCCAACCCGCTGCTGGAACGCTCGATCCGCGCCCGCTTCCCCTATATCGACCCGCTGAACCATGTGCAGGTCGGCCTCTTGCGCAAATACCGCGCCAGCGATACCGACGAGAAGGTGCTGCAAGGCATCCAGCTCACCATTAACGGCATCTCCGCCGGGCTGCGGAACTCGGGATAAATCTCATGGCGTTCGCCTGCACCATTCCCGCCGTTGCGACCCAGCTGGCGGACGATGCGCGCGTGCGCATCACCCGCTGGGATTTCGCGCCCGGCGCCACGACAGGCTGGCACGAGCACGCCATGGACTATGCCATCGTCTTCGTCACCGACGGGCTGATGGAGATCGATGTCGACGGGGTGGTGACGCAAATCGCCATGGCGGCTGGGGCCGCCTATTCGCGCCCCGCCGGCATCCGCCACGATGTCCGCAATGCCGGCGATGCGCCGATGAGTTTCGTCGAAGTGGAGATGAAATAGGCGGCGGTGTGGGCCGGCGTCGAGTGCCGGCAGCCGCCATCCCTGCCGGGGTTTGTCATGTATACGCCGCCCGCCTTCCGCGAAGACGACCCCGCGATCCTGCGCAGCATCATGCGCGAGGCGCGACTGGCGACGCTGGTCACCGCCACCGCCGAGGGGCTGATGGCGACACCGCTGCCGCTGTTTCTCGACGCGAGCGAGGGGGAGCACGGCGTGCTCTACGGGCATCTCGCCCGGGCCAATGGCCAATGGAAGGCGGCGCCGATAGGCGAGGCGCTGGTTCTGTTTTCAGGACTGGATGCCTACATCACACCCAGCTGGTACGCCGCCAAGGCCGAGCACGGCAAAGTCGTGCCGACCTGGAATTATGAGGCCGTGCACGCCTATGGCGTGGCCGAATTCTTCGACGATCCCGAGCGGCTGCTGGCGGCGGTGACGCGGCTCACCGCACTTTATGAGCAGAAGCGCGCCGAGCCCTGGTCGGTGAGCGATGCGCCCGAGTCCTTTGTCGCCGCGCAGCTTCGGGGCATTGTCGGGCTGCGGCTGCCGATCACCCGGCTGGAAGGCAAGCGCAAGATGAGCCAGAACCGCTCCGAGGCCGACCGCGCCGGCGTGGCGGCAGGGCTGGCCGGCAGCGAGCGTCCGGACGAGCGGCGCGTGGCGGACTTGATCCCGGCGCCGCGGGGCTGAACGGCCCCCGCTTCACCCCGCCAGCGGCGGCACGGCTTCCGGCGGCAGGTTCGGCGGCACGCGGGCGAGGCGGAAGGCGGCCTTGATGAGGGCGGCATTGTCGGGCGCCTCGCTGCCATCGGGCAGGTGCTTGCCGTCCTCCAGCCCGATGCGCCCGTCCAGCCCGCGCATCAGCGCGTCCTGGTAGAGCGGCCAGACGGTCGCGTCATAGCCGTGCTGCAGCACCGGCACGTCGAGGCTGGCGCGGGCCAGCAGCTTGCGGATGGCGGCGGCGACGGTAAGCCCTTGCTCGATATCCTGCTCGTTGATTTCGATGAGGATACGCAGGCATTTCTTGGCTTCGGGCAGGGCGATGTAGCGCTCCGTATCCCCCACCGACCACAGCCCCGCCTCGACGCCGATGCCGCGCGACAGAGCGAGGGCGATCATCTCGGGCGCGTCGTCCTCGATCAGATTGACCGACACATAGTCCGGCAGAACCGTCCAGCCCTTCACTGCCTTCAGCCGCGCCGCGCCGCCGGGGGCGATGCCGGCATGGGTGGAGAGGCCGATGGGCACGCCCGGCACGCGGGCGCGGATGGCGTCGAGCGCGGCGGCGACATGGGCGGGGTCGAGCGTTTCGGCGCCGGAGGGATCGCGCGGGTGCAGGTGCAGCTCGTTCGCCCCGGCCGCGACCACGGCGGCGGCGTCCGCGGCGAGGCGGGCGGGGGTGAGGGGCGTGTAGGCATGGAAGGCGCTGTCGCGCGATCCGTTGAGGCAGGCTTGCAGCATTGCGGTCTCCCTTTTCCTTGCTCCCTTCAACCCGCCAGAAAGCCCTTTCGTTTCAGGCGTTGCACAGAGCGCTCCAGCGCCTGCAGAAATTCCGAGCGGTCGCGCGGCGAAAAGGGGCGGGGGCCGCGTGTGATCTCGCCGGCTTCGCGCAGATCCGCCATCAGATTGCGGGTCGCCAGCTGCATGCCGATGGAGGCGGCAGTGAAGGGTTTCCCTGTCGGGCCGATGGCCTCCGCCCCCTTCGCCACTACCCGGGCGGCCAACGGCACGTCGGCGGTAATGACGAGGTCGCCCTCTTCCACCCGCTCGACGATCCAGTCATCGGCGACATCCGGCCCGGCGGCGACGATGACGCGCTCGACCTCGGCGTCGCGCGGGATGGCGATCCAGGAATTGGCGACCAGAAACACCTTCAGCCGGTGGCGGGCGGCGACGCGATAGGTCTCGTCCTTCACCGGGCAGGCGTCGGCGTCGATATAGATGAGGATCGGCTTCGGCAAAGTAGTCCTTGCGGTGAGATGCGGGGAGACAAGCAAGAAGGGCTGCCCGCGAGGGCAGCCCTTCCCATGTCAGACCGCGGTTCGGTCCGTTAACTGCCTAGAAGGGCAGCGCGACGTATCGCATCACGCGGAACGAACCTCAGAAGAGGCAAGCGTCCAGGTCACGGATACCGACGACCGCGGATCAAGACGATCAGACACTGGATCACCTCCTTTCGATTGTTGACGACAACTGAAGCTTAGACCGATTCGTGGAAAGGTCACGCGCTTGTTGCAGTGCGGGGCAGGAATCGGCTGTTCACTTCGCGTTACGGCGCGCAATCTTGAGTGCACGACAGGCGGGAGGGCGGCGGACATGAAACTCTGGCACGGGCTTATCGCGCTGGTGCTGATCGCCACTCCGTTGCAGGCGCAGCAGGCCTCCGACGTGCGGGCGCCGGAGGCGGCGGGCGCGCTGGCGATCGCGCCGAAATCCGCCACCGGCCGGAACTGGATGGTGACGGCGGCGAACCCGCTGGCGGCGGAGGCCGGCGCGCAGATGCTGCGCGCGGGCGGCAACGCCGTCGACGCCATGGTCGCGGTGCAACTGATGCTCGGCCTCGTCGAGCCGCAATCCTCCGGCCTCGGCGGCGGCGGCTTCCTGGTCTATTGGGATGCCGCGACCCGCACGCTCACCAGCTTTGACGGGCGCGAGACCGCGCCGCGCGCGGCGACGCCGACCCTGTTCCAGAACGCGCAGGGCCAGCCGCTTGCCTTCATGGAGGCGGTGGTCGGCGGGCGTTCGGTCGGCACGCCGGGCACGCCGGCACTGTTGGAGACGGTGCACCGGCGCTATGGGCGCCTCAGCTGGAAGGCGCTGTTCGCCCCGGCGCTGGAGCGGGCGGAGAACGGCTTTTCCGTCTCGCCCCGCCTTGCCGGGCTGATCGCCGGCGAGGTCGACACGCTCGCGCGCGATCCCGCGGCGAAAGCCTATTTCCTCGACGCCGCCGGCGTGCCGCTGGCGGCGGGCACGCTGCTGAAGAACCCGGCCTATGCGCAGACGCTGCGCCTGCTCCGGGAAGGTGGTGCGGCGGCGTTCTATGACGGCGCGCTGGCGAAGGCGATCGTCGCGGCGGTGCGCGGCGCGGCCAATCCTGGCCTGCTGGAGGACGAGGACCTCGCCGATTACCGGGTGAAGGAGCGCGCGCCCGTGTGCGGCGCCTATCGTGGCCTGGAGGTCTGCGGCATGGGCCCGCCGGGCTCGGGCGCGCTCACCTTGGGCCAGATCCTCGGCCTGCTGGAGCCCTATGATTTGAAGACACTCGGCCCGACCTCGCCCGGGGCGTGGCGGCTGATCGCCGATGCCTCGCGCCTCGCCTTCGCCGACCGCGAACGCTACATGGCCGATAGCGACTATGTGCCGATGCCGACCAAGGGGCTGCTGGCGCGCGATTATCTCGCCCAGCGGGCCAGGCTTCTGCAGGGCGATGATGCGCTGCCGCAGGTCGCGCCCGGCAAGCCGGCCTGGGACCACGCCTCCATCGTCCCGGAGCGGGCGGACGGGCTGGCGCCGGAACTGCCTTCCACCACCCAGATCACCATCGTCGACGCGCAGGGCAACATCGTCTCCATGACCTCGACCATCGAGGCGGGTTTCGGGTCGCGGCTGATGGTGGGCGGCTTCCTGCTCAACAATGAGCTGACCGACTTCTCCTTCCGCTCGCACAAGGACGGTGTGCCGGTGGCCAACCGGGTGGAGCCGGGCAAGCGGCCGCGCTCCTCGATGAGCCCCACCATCGTGCTGAAGGACGGGCGCCCGGTGCTGGCACTGGGTTCGCCCGGCGGCAGCCAGATCATCGGCTATGTCGCCAAGACGCTGATCGCCCATCTCGACTGGGGCATGAGCCTGCCCGACGCCATCGCCGCGCCCAATGTGCTGGCGCGCTTCGACGCGGTGGAGATCGAGGCGGGAACGGCGGCGGAGGCGCTGGCGCCGGGCCTCGCCGCGCTCGGCTTCAGCGTGAAGACGGGGGCGATGACCTCAGGCGTACAGGCGGTGGCGATCACGCCGCAGGGGCTGGTCGGCGCCGCCGACCCCCGCCGCGAGGGCGTGGCGATCGGGGAGTGAGAGCGCGCCCGGACGGCATCCTTCGAGGCTCGCTCCGCTCGCACCTCAGGATGACGGTGCGAGAGGCGAAGGCCGCAGGAGACGTGTCGCTTCGCACCACCTTTCACCCTCATGGCCGGGCTTGACCCGGCCACCCAGCGGCGACATCGCACACGGCCGAAAGGCTGGATCCCCGGGTCAAGCCCGGGGATGAGGGCGCACACGGCCTCAATGGCTGATCATCCACGGCCGGGCGGAGGGGAAGCTCTTGGCGCCTGAGGCGGCGGTGGCGGTCTTGGATTTCTTCGAGCGGCTCTTCATGCCGCCCGAGCAGCAGGAGCAGCTCGACGGGTGCCGCTTCGCCGCATATTCGCCCGTGGTCATCGGCGCGTGGCTGGCGCGCTCATTGGTGGCATGGGCGGTCAGGCTCTCGCGCGACATGCCGGAAAAATGCGGGGCGGTGAGCATCACCCGCGGCGCCAGTGCGCCGCAATCGGGGCAGGGCTGCGGGGCCTGATATTCGCTCATCGGCCGCATCGCGGTGAAATCGCCGCAGCTTTCGCATTCATATTCATAGACGGGCATCGGCATGTCCCTGTGTACGGGTCTTGAGCGCGACCCCTTGGGCGTTTCCTCGGAAGGGGAAGGAATGGGCGGCGCACATCCTTTGTGATGGAGGGCGGGGCGATGCCTTGGCATCGCCCCGCATGCACCGGACGTAAGAGGGGGTCAAAGGTCCGGTGACAGCGGCATGTCGATGGAGCCGTCGAGGAATTTCGTCGGTCCGGCCGCGGTCGGGTTGATGTCGAAGTCGAAGATCTCGGTCGGCAGCCACAGCGTGGCGCAGGCATTCGGAATATCGACCACGCCGGAGATGTGCCCCTGCACCGGCGCGGTGCCGAGGATGGAATAGGCCTGGGCGCCGGAATAGCCGAACTTCTTCAGGTACTCGATGGCGTTGAGGCAGGCCTGGCGATAGGCGATGTGCACATCGAGATAGTGCTGGCCGCCGGCCTCGTCGACCGAGATGCCCTCGAAGATCAGATAGTCCTTGTAGTTCGGCGTCACCGGCGAGGGCTTGAAGATCGGGTTCTTGATCCCGTACTTGGCCATGCCGCCCTTCAGCACCTCGACCTTGAGATGCACCCAGCCGGCCATTTCGATGGCGCCGCAGAAAGTGATCTCGCCGTCGCCCTGGCTGAAATGCAGGTCGCCCATGGAGAGGCCGCCGCCTTCGACATAGACCGGGAAATAGATCTTGGAGCCGCGCGACAGGTCCTTGATGTCGCAATTGCCGCCATGTTCGCGCGGCGGCACGGTGCGCGCGCCGGTGGCGGCGGCGGCGTCCCGCGCGTCGCCGGTCAGCCGGCCCATATGGGCGGTGGCGGCGAAGGGCGGGACGGCCAGCGCCGGCACGCGGGTCGGGTTGGTGTCGATCAGCGCCTGCTCGCGGGTGTTCCAGGTCTCCAGCAGCTTCGGGTCGGGCAGGCAGCCGATCAGGCCGGGATGGATCAGCCCGGCGAAGTTCACCCCCGGCACATGGCGCGAGGAGGTGTACATGCCCTTGAAGTCCCAGATCGACTTCTGCGCCAGCGGGAAATGGTCGGTGAGGAAGCCGCCGCCATTCTTCTTGGAGAAGAAGCCGTTGAAGCCCCACTGGCTGTCCGGCATGGCGCCGATGTCGAGCAGGTCGACCACCAGCAGGTCGCCGGGCTCGGCGCCCTTCACCCCGATGGGGCCGGAGAGGAAGTGCACGATCGACAGGTCGATATCGCGCACATCGTCGGCGGAATCGTTGTTCTTGATGAAGCCGCCGGTCCAGTCATAGGTCTCGACGATGAAATCATCGCCCGGCTTCACCCAGGCCACCATCGGAATGTCCGGGTGCCAGCGGTTGTGAACCATGTCGTTTTCATAGGCCGACTGGTTCAGGTCGACTTTGATAAGCGTCTCGGTCATGCGTCTCACTCCCCGTGGACAAGCTGGGATCTTGGGCAAGCGGTAAAGGCGGGCGGAGCGGTCCGGCCGGGCTCAGACCGACAGGAAGCGGGCGACCTTGGCCTCGTCGACATCGGCGCGCCGGTCCTCGTGGACGATCTCGCCGTTCTCGATCACCAGCACGCGGTCGGCGATGTCGAGGGCGAAGGACAGCACCTGTTCCGACACCACGATGGACAGCCCGCGCTCGTCGCGGATGCGCTTCAGCGTGCGGGCCATGTCGCGGATGATGGAGGGCTGGATGCCCTCGGTCGGCTCGTCGAGCAGCAGCACCTTCGGCGCGGTGGCGAGCGCCCGGGCGATGGCGAGCTGCTGCTGCTGGCCGCCGGAGAGGTTGCCGCCGCGCCGGCCCTTCATTTCCAGGAGCACCGGGAACAGCTCGTAAATGTCGGGCGGCACCTTGCTTTCGCCGCGCGGGATCAGCCCGGTCTCTATGTTCTCCTGCACCGTCATGGTGGAGAAGATCATGCGGCCCTGCGGCACATAGGCGACGCCGTTCTTGACGCGCTCATAGCTCTTCAGCCGGGTGATGTCGGTGGCGCCGACGCTCACCGCGCCGCTCTTGGTCGGCACGATGCCCATGAGCGACTTCATGAGCGTGGTCTTGCCCATGCCGTTGCGGCCCATGATGGCGATGATCTCATTCGGCGCCACGGTGAAGTTGAGGCCGTGCAGAACCTCGCTCTCGCCATAGGAGACGTGCAGCCTGGATACGTTCAGCATGATCCGCCCCCTTTAATGGCCGAGATAGACTTCGATGACCTTCGGGTCCGCCTGGACCTTGGCCATGGAGCCTTCCGAGAGAATCTTGCCCTGGTGCAGCACCGTGACCTTGTGGGCGATGTCCTCGACGAACTTCATGTCGTGCTCGATCACGATCACCGATCGGTTCTTGATGATGGTGTTCAGCAGTTCGGCGGTCTTCTTGCGCTCGGAGACGCTCATGCCGGCCACCGGCTCGTCGAGCATCAGGAGTTCCGGGTCCTGGATCAGCAGCATGCCGATCTCCAGCCACTGCTTCTGGCCGTGCGAGAGATATTCGGCGCGCTGGTCGAGCTGGTCGGCGAGGAAGATGGTCTCGGCCACCTCCTGCACCCGCTCCTTCACCGCCCGGTCGCGGCGGAAGGTCAGCGCGCCCGGCACCGAGCGTCCCTTGGGATAGGAGATTTCGAGATTCTCGAAGACGGTGAGGTCCTCATAGATCGACGGGTTCTGGAACTTGCGTCCCACCCCGGCGCGGACGATCTCGTGCTCCTTCATCCGGGTGAGTTCGCGCTCCTTGAACCGGATCGAGCCCGTGGTCGCCTTGGTGCGCCCGCAGATGAGGTCGAGCACCGTGGTCTTGCCGGCGCCATTCGGGCCGATGATGACGCGGATTTCGTTCTCGTCGACATAGAAGGACAGGTCGTTGACCGCCTTGAACCCGTCGAAGGAGACGGTGAGTCCTTCCACCGCCAGGACGAAGTCCTTGTTCATGGAGTCGGTGATGACTTGGCTGTTCATGGCTCCGGCTCCTATTCGGCGGCGGCGGGGGCGGCCGTCCCGGAGGACGGGGCGGCGGGCGGCGTCGCGGCGGGGGGCGTCGTGCGTCGGGCCGCGCCGCCGAACAGCGGGCCGAGGCGCGGGGCGATGTAGCTCTGCCAGAGGCCGGCAATGCCGTTCGGGAAGATCAGCACCACGGCGATGAACAGGCCGCCGAGGCCGAACAGCCACAGTTCAGGGAAGCTTTCGGAGAACGAGGTCTTGGCCCAGTTCACCAGCAGCGTGCCGTAGATGGCGCCGAGGATGGAGAGGCGGCCGCCCACCGCGGTGTAGATGACCATTTCGATCGACGGCACGATGCCGACGAAGGACGGCGACATGAACCCGACCTGCAGCGCGAACATGGCCCCGCCAATGCCCGACAGCGCCGCCGCCAGGCAGAAGACGAAGATCTTGAAGCTGGCCACGTCGTAGCCCGAGAAGCGGACCCGGTCCTCCTTGTCGCGCATGGCGACGAGGATGCGGCCGAGCTTGGACGACTTCACGTAGAAGGCCAGCAGGATGCAGGCGAGCAGCAGGCCGACGCAGACGAAATAGAGGATCGTCTTGGCGCTGTCGGTGCGGATGTCCCAGCCGTGCAGGGTGCGCAGATCGGTGATGCCGTTAATGCCGCCGGTATAGCCCTGCTGGCCGATGATCAGGATGGTCATGATCGCGGCGAGCGCCTGGGTGATAATGGCGAAATACACGCCGCCCACGCGCCGCTTGAACAAAGCGAAGCCGAGGATGAGGGCGAAGAAGGCCGGCACCAGCACGACGGCGACGGTGGAAAAGGCGAAGCTCTTGAAGGGTTCCCAGAACCAGGGCAGGGCGGTGATCTGGTTCCAGTCCATGAAGTCCGGAATGCCGGGCGTGGTCTGGATCTTGGTGTTCTCGACGCTGGAGGCTTCCAGCTTGAGGAACATGGCCATGCAGTAGCCGCCGAGACCGAAGAACACGCCCTGGCCGAGCGAAAGAATGCCGGCATAGCCCCAGCACAGCACAAGGCCGAGCGCGACGAAGGCGTAGGTGAGGTACTTGCCGACGAATTGCAGGCGGAAATTGTCCAGCGCCAGCGGAAGCACGACGAGGAGGATGAAGGCCAGGATCGCGATCCCGATCATGTCCTGCGGGCGCAGGAAGAAGGTGCGGCCGGATGACTTGCTCATATGCGCCTCCTCAGCGACGGACCTTGATGACGAACAGGCCCTGCGGCCGCAGCATCAGGATGATGACCACGCCGAGCAGCGTGAGGACCTTGGCCATCGAACCGGAGAGGAAGAACTCCATGGTCGACTGGGCCTGCGAGATGGTGAAGGCGGAGGCGATGGTGCCGAGCAGGCTCTGCGCGCCGCCGAAGACGACGACCAGGAAGGTGTCGACGATGTAGAGCTGGCCGGAGGTCGGGCCGGTCGAGCCGATCATGGTGAAGGCCGAGCCGGCCACGCCGGCGATGCCGCAGCCGAGGCCGAAAGTATAGCGGTCGATCTTCTCGGTATTGATGCCGACGGCGCCGGCCATGACGCGGTTCTGCACCACGGCGCGCACCTGCTTGCCCCAGGCCGACTTGTACATCAGCAGGGCGACGGCCACGGTGATGGCGATGGTGAGGCCCATGACGAACAGGCCGTTGATCTGCACTTCGATCGAGTCGGTGAGCGAGATCGAGCCCATCATCCAGTTCGGCAGTTCCACGCCCACTTCGCGCGGGCCGAAGACGGAGCGGTAGACCTGCTGAAGAATGAGGCTGAGGCCCCAGGTGGCGAGCAGCGTGTCGAGCGGGCGCTTGTACAGGCGCCGGATCATCAGCCATTCCACCGCCATGCCGAGCGCGCCGGCGGCGAAAAAGGCGAGCACCATGGCGACAAAGAAATAGGCGCCGAACAGGCCCGGCACATAATTCAGGAAGAATTGAGATGTAAAATAGGTGACATAGGCGCCGAGAATCATGAATTCGCCATGCGCCATGTTGATGACGCCCATCTGGCCGAAGATGATGGCGAGGCCGAGCGCCATGAGCACGAAGACCGAGAATAGGATGAGGCCGGCGAAGCCCTGCATCACGAAAATCGAGCCGAGTTCGGCCAGCGAATAGTCAGCGAACATTCAACAATCCCCCGGCGGGCGCGCGAGCGCGCGCTTGGCATCAACGGCGTGAAGTCCCGGAGAGGGCGCGGCCCTCTCCGGGTGGGAGCGTCAGCCGATCACTGGTAGCCCTTGGGGAACGGATCGGGCTCGATCAGGTCCGGGGTCTCGAACACCACCTTGAACTGGCCGTCCGGCTGGGCGAGGCCAACGCGGGTCTTCGACCAGAGGTGATGGTTCGGGTGGATCTTGACGTAGCCTTCCGGCGCCTTGGTGAACTCGATGCCGGCCGAGGCCTCGGCGATCTTGTCGATGTCGAAGGAGCCGGCCTTCTCGACGGTGAACTTCCACAGCCACGGGCCGAGATAGGCGGCCTGCGTCACGTCGCCGATCACGGTCTTCTCGCCCCACATCTTCTTGAAGGCGGCGACGAAGTCCTTGTTGTTCGGGTTGTCGAGCGACTGGAAGTACTTCATGCAGCTATAGGCGCCGGCGAAGTTCTCGCCGCCGATGCCGTCGATCTCGTCCTCGGTGACGGAGATGGTCAGCAGCGTCTGCTTGTTGAGGTCGATGCCGGCGGCCTTGAGCTGCTTGTAGAAGGCGACGTTGGAGCCGCCGACGACGGCGGCGTAGATCACGTCCGGCTTCTTCAGCTTGATCTTGTTGATGACGGAATTGAACTGGGTGTGGCCGAGCGGGAAATATTCCTCGCCGACGACCGAGGAGTCCTTGAGATGCCCTTCGATGTGCTTGCGGGCGATCTTCATCGAGGTGCGCGGCCAGATATAGTCCGAGCCGATGAGGTAGAAGGTCTTTCCGGCCTTGGTCTTCTGTACCCAGTCGAGGCCGGCGAGGATCTGCTGGGTGGCTTCCTGGCCGGTGTAGATGACGTTCTTGGACTGCTCAAGGCCTTCATAGAAGGTCGGGTAGTAGAGCATGCCGTTATACTGCTCGACCACCGGCAGCACCGCCTTGCGCGAGGCCGAGGTCCAGCAGCCCATGATGGCCGCGACCTTGTCGTTGACCAGCAGCTTCTTGGCCTTCTCCGCGAAGGTCGGCCAGTCGGAGGCGCCGTCCTCCTGGATGAACTTGATCTTGCGGCCGAGCACGCCGCCCATGGCGTTGATCTGCTCGATCGCCAGCTTTTCCGCCTGCACCGAACCGGTCTCGGAGATGGCCATGGTGCCGGTCACCGAGTGCAGGATGCCGACAGTGACTTCCGTGTCGGTCACGGCGAGGCCGGTGGTGTTCACCGCCGATGTCGCCGGGGCCTGCGCCTGTGCCGGGGTGGAAAAAAGACCGGTCGACGCAAGAACAGGCACGGCCGGGAGCGCGGCAATACCCATCAAGAGCTTGCGCCGCGTCGCTGAAAACGTGTTCGTCGGATCATTCTTCGAAGACATACGATTCCCCTCCACGGGTTTGACGTGGCCTCAACAAGCTTCTCTTGTGCTTGCATTGGCCGGATCGTGGCGGTCGATGTCGCGATGCAGCAATACGTCGATTGACGTATAGGGGAAACGTCGTCGCTCCTGCACAGTGAAGGCGAGAATGGGATCGTGTTTCCGACGCGAAGGTTTTTCCATCGTGTCGGGCAGATTTTTTCGCGCGCGCGCGAGATAACAGTAGAGAAGTTGAACGAATTCGATGCCGGTTAGCCCGATTATTGGGCATTTCATGCTGTGCTGATGGATCGGAAGGTAATCTAATGCAGGGGAATTCGTCGTATTAATTTATGAGCGGGCTGTCCGGCGAGTGGAATGATTTATGCTTGGGGGGTAGTGTCGGCGCGGGTGGCAGCCTTCCGCCGACGCGGTGCAACAACACGAAAAGCCCTGGGGAGGGTGAGCACGGAAGCATGTCTGGCGTTGGCACGGCGAGGCACACCCCCATGGCGGCGGAGCAGAAGATTGTTCGCGTTCGGCGTCGCTACAATCAGTGGGTCGTCAACGAGACGCTGGAGGATTACGCGCTTCGCTTCACGGCCAAGAGCGCGCGCCGCTGGTCGGCGCTTCGCGTTGCCAATACCGCGCTTGGCGCGGTGTCTTTCCTCGCATTGGAGGCCATCGGCGGCGCGATCACGCTCGCCTATGGCTTTGAAAATGCGGTGGCGGCGATCCTTGTCGTCTGCGTCGTCATCTTCGCCGCCGGCCTGCCGATCAGCTATTACGCCGCCAAGTTCGGTGTCGACATCGACCTGCTGACCCGTGGCGCCGGCTTCGGCTATATCGGCTCGACGCTGACCTCGCTCATCTACGCCTCCTTCACCTATCTGTTCTTCGCCATCGAGGCGGCGATCATGGCGCTGGCGCTGGAGATGTGCTTCGGCGTGCCGCTGATGGTGGGCTATTTCATCAGCGCCCTGGTGGTGATCCCGCTGGTGACGCACGGCATCACTTTCATCAGCCGGTTCCAGCTCTGGACCCAGCCGGTCTGGCTGGTGCTGAACATCATCCCCTTCGTGTTCATCCTCGCCCTCGACGACAACCCTTTCGCCGGCTGGACCGCCTATACTGGCCGCTTCGGCCATCCCGACGGCTCCTTCGATCTCGTGCTGTTCGGTACGGCGACGACGGTGGTGTTCGCGCTGGTCGCGCAGATCGGCGAGCAGGTGGATTTCCTGCGTTTCCTGCCGCGCCGGGCACCCGGGCGCACCGAGGCACGGCGGAATGCGCTGTGGTGGGTGGCACTGCTCAGCGCCGGACCGGGCTGGATCATCCCCGGCGGCATCAAGATGCTGGGCGGTTCGTTTCTGGCCTATTTCGCCGTCACCCAGGGCATTCCGTTCCTGCACGCGGCCGAGCCGACCCAGATGTATCTGGTGGCGTTCAAGACCGTGTTCTCGCCCGAGGTCGCGCTGGCCTTCACCGGGGTGTTCGTCATCCTCGCCCAGCTGAAGATCAATGTGACGAATTCCTATGCCGGCTCGATCGCCTGGTCGAACTTTTTCTCCCGGCTCACCCACAGCCATCCGGGCCGGGTAGTGTGGCTGGTGTTCAACGTCACCATTGCGCTGATGCTGATGGCGCTCGGCATCTACAAGGTGCTGGAGCAGATCCTCGGCCTCTACGCCATCGTCGCCGTGGCCTGGGTGGCGGCGCTGGTGGCGGATCTCGTGGTCAACAAGCCCATGGGCTGGAGCCCGCCGGGCATCGAGTTCAAACGGGCGCATCTCTATGACATCAACCCCGTCGGCGTCGGCGCGCTGCTGGCCGGCACGCTGGTGGGCGTCATCGCCTTCGCCGGCTTTCTCGGCCCGGCGCTGAAGGCCTTCGCGCCGTTCCTCGCTCTGGTGGTGTCCTTCGTCACCGCCGCGGGCATCGCCTATGCCACGGGCGGGCGCTACTACATCGCGCGGCGGACGGCGAAGAACTGGGAAGCGCGCCACACGCTCAAATGCTGCATCTGTGAGCACAAATTCGAGCCGGAGGACATGGCGCACTGCCCGGTCTATGCCGGGCCGATCTGCTCGCTGTGCTGCTCGCTCGATGCGCGCTGCAACGATCGCTGCAAGGAGGAAGCGCGCTTCCCCGACCAGATTCTGGCGGCGCTGCGGGCGACGCTGCCGGCCTGGATGGTGACGCAGCTCAATTCCCGCCTCGGCCATTATATCGGCGTGATGGCGCTGCTGGCGACCGTCATCGGCGGCATATTGGGCGTGATCTATTTCCAGTCGACCTTCGCCCCGCCGGATCAGGCGGAGACGGTCGGCAATGTGCTGTTCACGCTCTACTTCATCCTGCTCATCATCGCCGGCGTCGCCGCCTGGCTGTTCGTGCTGGCGCAGGAAAGCCGGCGGGTGGCGCAGGAGGAGAGCAACCGCCAGACCGCGCTGCTGATGCGCGAGATCGAGGCGCATAAGCGCACCGACGCCAAGCTGCAAAAGGCGAAGGAGGCGGCCGAAGCCGCCAATCTCGCCAAGAGCCGCTATGTCGTCGGCATCAGCCACGAATTGCGCACCCCGCTCAACGCCATTCTCGGCTATGCCCAGCTGCTGGAGCGCGATGTCGCCATTCCCCCGCACCGGCGCGACGCCATCCGCGTGGTGCGCCGCTCCGCCGAGCATCTCTCCGGCCTGATCGACGGACTGCTCGACATTTCCAAGATCGAGGCGGGCCGGCTCTATCTCACCCGCGACGAGGTGCGGATCGGCGAGTTTCTCGACCAGCTGGTCGACATGTTCCGGCTGCAGGCGACCGCCAAGGGCATCGATTTCGTCTATGTGCGGCCGGAGCGCCTTCCGGCCGTGGTGTTCACCGACGAGAAGCGGCTGCGGCAGATCCTCATCAATCTGCTGTCCAATGCCATCAAGTTCACCGACCGTGGCCGGGTGGCGCTGCGCGTTTCCTATCGCAACCAGGTGGCGGAGTTCGAGATCGAGGACAGCGGCATCGGCATTCCCGCCGCCGACCACAAGCGCATTTTCGAGCCGTTCGAGCGGGGGGAACGAGCCGGCACCTATTCCACCGCCGGCATCGGCCTCGGCCTCACCATCACCAAGCTGCTCACCGAGATCATGGGCGGGGAAATCTCGCTGAAATCGGCGCCGGGGGAGGGCAGCGTCTTCCGCGTCAAGATGATGCTGTCGGAGGTGACCAACCCCTCGCGCCTCGGCCCGATCCAGCACCGCCACATCGCCGGCTATACCGGCCAGCGCCGCACCGTGCTGGTGGCCGATGACGATGTCGCCCATCGCGACCTCATGCATGAATTGCTGGTGCCGCTTGGATTCACCGTGCTCGCCGCCGCCGATGGGGTGCAGGCGCTGGACATGGTGCGCGAATGGGAGCCGGACCTCCTGCTGCTCGACATCTCCATGCCGGGACTGAATGGCTGGGAGGTGGTGCGGCAGCTGCGTGACGAAGGCTTCGGCCGGCTGCGCATCATCATGATCTCGGCCAATGCCGGAGAAATCCATGGCGACGGCCTCGCCCAGCATGACGACCATCTGGTCAAGCCGGTGCATCTGCGCACGCTGCTGGAAAAGATGGCGGCGCTGCTCGACCTCGAATGGGTGGGCGATGGTGAACTCGCGGCGCTGGCCGCCGGCGAGGCCGCCAAGCCGGGCGAATTGCGGGCACCGGCCGGCGTGCATCTCGACGATCTGATGAAGCTGGGGGAGATCGGCTATGTGCGCGGCATCCAGGCCAAGCTGCGGGAGATCGAAAGCGCCTCGCCCGACAGCAAGGCCTTCGTCGCCCATATGCGCGAGCTGATGGAAACCTTCGATCTCAAGCAATACATGTCCGTTCTGGAGGCGATGCGCGCCAATGATGCCTAGCGTGGAGCGCCGCGACATCGTCCTTGTGGTGGATGATTCGCCCGAAACCCTCAGCCTGCTCACCGACGCGCTGGAGGCGGCGGGGACCACCGTGCTGGTCGCCACCGAGGGCGCCAATGCGCTGGCGCTGGTCGAGCGCATCACCCCCGACGTGATCCTGATGGATGCGATCATGCCGGGGATGGATGGGTTCGAGGCGTGCCGGCAGCTCAAGCGCAACAAGGCGGTGGCGCATGTGCCGGTTATCTTCATGACCGGCCTGTCGGAGACCGAACAGATCGTGAAGGGGCTCGAGGCCGGTGGGGTGGATTATGTGACCAAACCGATCGCACCGGACGAGCTGATCGCCCGCATCCGCGTGCATCTCGCCAATGCACGGCAGACGCACAGCGCCCGGGCCGCGCTGGATGCCGCCGGGCGCTATCTGCTCTCGGCCAATCGCGCCGGGCGCGTCCTGTGGTCGACGCCGCAGGCGACCACGCTGCTGACCGCGCTCAGCGCCGCCGCGCCGGGCGACAGCTTCACCCTGCCGGAACCGGTGCGCCGCTGGCTGGAGGGGCGCAACGGGGATGGCAGCGGCGGCGAGATGGCGGCGGTGGAGGTGTCGGTCGAGGGTTCGCCGCGGCGGCTGAAGCTCTCCTATGTCGGGCAGATCGGCCCGGAGGAGCTGCTGCTGCGTATCGTCGAGGATTCGGGCATTCCGCCGGAGCAGGTGCTGAAATCCAAGCTCAATCTGACGCTGCGCGAGGCGGAGGTGCTGGTGTGGCTGGCGCGCGGCAAGGCCAATCGCGATATCGGCGAGATTCTCGGCCTGTCGCCGCGCACGGTGAACAAGCATCTGGAGCAGATCTACGCCAAGATCGGCGTCGAGAACCGGGCGGCGGCCACGGCGCTGGCGGTGACGGCGCTGACGCCGCGCTAGAGCCGTTCCGGTAAATTCACATTCACCGGAACGGCTCTAACTCTCTGATTAGACGCAATTGCCGTCGCAAAGCCGCGAGGCACTTTTGCGGGAATTGCTCTCGCTCCCCCTCGCTCAGGCGTCCGGGCCATAGGCGAGCGGGGCGAGGCGGTCCAGCTCGTCATCGGTGAACAGACGCGAGCGGGTGAGGAAGCGCACGTCCCGTCCATTTTCCAGGCTGAACATGCCGCCGCGCCCCGGCACCACGTCGATGATAAGCTGGGTGTGCTGCCAGTATTCGAACTGCGACGGGCTCATATAGAAGGGCGAGCCGCCGATGACGTCCATCCGTACGTCGCGATCGGCCAGCATGTAATCGCCCTGGGCGTAGCACATGGGCGAGGAGCCGTCGCAGCAGCCGCCGGACTGGTGGAACAGCAGCGGGCCGTGCTGCGCCCGCAAGGTCTCGATCAGCGCCAGCGCCGCCTCGGTGGCGAGCACGCGGGGGATGGCGGCTTCGGTGGCAGGCGGCGGCGCGGTCTGCGTGTCCATGGGGGCTCCCGTGAAAGCGCCCTCTCCCCGACGGGGAGAGGGCCGGGGTGAGGGGCGTTCGGGCCGCCCCTCACCGACCCGCTTCGCGGGCTTCCCTCTCCCCGAGGGGAAAGGAAAGCCCATGCCGGCTTGCTCAGAAGAAGCCGAGCTTCTTCGGGGAGTAGCTGACCAGCATGTTCTTGGTCTGCTGGTAGTGATCGAGCATCATCTTGTGGTTCTCGCGGCCGATGCCCGACTGCTTGTAGCCACCGAACGCCGCATGGGCGGGGTAGGCGTGGTAGCAATTGGTCCACACGCGGCCGGCCTCGATGGCCCGGCCGAAGCGATAGGCGCGGTTGCCATCGCGGGTCCACACGCCGGCGCCGAGGCCGTAGAGCGTGTCATTGGCGATGGACAGCGCTTCCGCATCGTCCTTGAAGGTGGTCACCGAGACGACCGGGCCGAAGATCTCCTCCTGGAAGATCCGCATCTTGTTGTGGCCCTTGAACACGGTGGGCTTCACATAGTAGCCGCCGGCGAAGTCGCCGCCGAGATTGTTGCGCTCGCCACCGATGAGAACCTCGGCGCCTTCCTGCTTGCCGATGTCGATATAGGAGAGGATCTTCTCCAGCTGCTCGGAGGAGGCCTGGGCGCCGATCATGGTCGCCGGGTCGAGCGGCGAACCCTGGATGATGGCTTCCACCCGCTTCAGCGCCTTCTCCATGAAGCGGTCATAGATGCTTTCCTGGATCAGCGCGCGGCTCGGGCAGGTGCAGACCTCACCCTGATTGAGCGCGAACATGACGAAGCCTTCGATCGCCTTGTCGAAGAAGTCGTCATCCTCGGCCGCCACATCGGCGAAGAAGATGTTCGGCGACTTGCCGCCCAGTTCCAGCGTGACGGGGATGAGGTTCTGGCTGGCATACTGCATGATCAGCCGGCCCGTCGTCGTCTCGCCGGTGAAGGCGATCTTGGCGATGCGGTTCGAGCTGGCGAGCGGCTTGCCGGCTTCGAGGCCGAAGCCGTTGACCACGTTGAGCACGCCCGGGGGCAGCAGGTCGGCGATCAGTTCCACCAGCACCAGGATGCTGGACGGGGTCTGCTCGGCGGGTTTCAGCACCACGCAGTTACCTGCCGCCAGCGCGGGAGCCAGCTTCCACACCGCCATCAGGATGGGGAAGTTCCACGGGATGATCTGACCGACCACGCCGAGCGGCTCGTGGAAGTGATAGGCGATGGTGTCGTGGTCGATCTCGCTGATGCCGCCTTCCTGCGCGCGCACCGCGCCGGCGAAATAGCGGAAATGGTCGATGGCGAGCGGAATGTCGGCCGCCGTCGTCTCGCGGATCGGCTTGCCGTTGTCCCAGGTCTCGGCCAGCGCGAGGAGGTCGAGATTCTCCTCCATGCGGTCGGCGATCTTGTTGAGGATCAGCGCCCGTTCGGCGGCCGAGGTCTTGCCCCAGGCGGCCTTGGCGGCATGGGCGGCGTCGAGCGCCTTGTCGATGTCGGCGGCTTCCGAGCGCGCGACTTCGCAGATCTTGCCGCCGGTCACCGGCGAGGTGTTGTCGAAATAGCGGCCGGACACCGGCTCGACGAACTGGCCGCCGATGAAATTGCCGTAGCGGGCCTTGAACGGGGACTGCTTGGTGATGGCGAGTTCTGGCTTGTTCATTGGATCCTCCCTGATAGGGACACTCAAGATTGCACCGCCCGTGCCAGTCCGTCTCTCGCAATGCACAAAATCGTCGTTGCGACACGGCAAAATATTGAAATACCTCAGCTTAGCTCAGTACTCGCGAGGGCGTGAGGATTCTACCGATAGACGCCGCCGGAAAACTTGGTAGAAACTGTCGGAAAGAACAACAAGACCTGCGACATGTGTGGCATTTTGCAACACTCCGGGAGGATCGCATGCGCCAAGAGGTCTCGCCGCGCGCCGTGCTGGCCGCGCGCCGGCAGTTCTTCCAGCAGGGTCTGCACGACCGGCCGCTGGCGGCGCTGCTGCCCGAGCCGATCCTGCGCTCCTGGAAGCGCTGCGCGGAGCGTGGGCTCGACAACGCCGCCCTGCCGCGCCTCGAACCACTGACCGCGCATGAGCTCAGCGCCATCGCCGAGCGGCATGAGCGGCTGCGCCGGTTGTGCCGGCCGGAGGTAGAAAGCCTTTATGCCGATGCCATGCAGACCGGCTGCGTGGTCATTCTCACCGATGCGGAGGGCATGATCCTCGACGCGCTCGGCAATGCCGATTTCGCCGCGCGTGCGGCGCAGGTGGCGCTGCGGCCCGGCGTGTTGTGGGGTGAAAGCTCCACCGGCACCAATGCGGTGGGCACGGCGCTGGTGGAGGGGCGGCCGATCGCCGTGCATGGGGGCGAGCATTATTACGACCCGCACGCGATTCTGAGCTGCTCGGCCGCCCCGATCCTCGACCCCTATGGCCACACGGTCGGCGCGCTCGACATGTCCGGCCCGGCGGCGGTGGACCACCGCCATGCGCTCGGCCTCGTGCGGCTGGCGGTGGAGCAGATCGAGCACCGTTTCTTCGACGAGGGCTTTTCCGACCGCCGTGTGCTGCGCCTCCAGGCCGACCGGGCGCTTCTCGGCACCTCGCGCGAGGGCGTGCTGGTGTTCGAAGACGACCGGCTGGTGGCGGCCAACCGCGCCGGGCTCGGCCTTGTCGGCGCCGATTGGTCGGCGCTTGGCGCCAGGCGGGCCGGCGAATTGCTGGAACAGCTGCCGGGTTCGGACGGCGACACCCACGCCTTGCGCCAGCCGGGCGGGCGCACTCTGTTCGGCCGCTTCGAGGGCGCCCGCCCCCGGCCGCAGCCGGCGCCGCGTCCCCGCGCGCCGCGCGAGGAGGGGCCGCTGCTCGCGGCGGAGGAGCGGGCGGCGCTCGGCCGCGCGGTGCGCATGGTGGCGGCGGACGTGCCGGTGCTGATCCGCGGCGAGACCGGCACCGGCAAGGAGATGGCGGCGCGTGAGATTCACCGCCAGAGCGCGCGCGCCGGCGGGCCGTTTGTGGCGGTCAACTGCGCCGCCATTCCCGAGACGCTGATCGAGTCCGAACTGTTCGGCTATGAGGATGGCGCCTTCACCGGCGCCCGCCGGCAGGGGCGGCGCGGCCTGCTGCGCGAGGCCGATGGCGGCATTCTGTTTCTCGACGAGATCGGCGACATGCCGCTGGCGCTGCAATCGCGCCTGTTGCGTGTGCTGCAGGAGCGCGAGGTCGCCCCGCTCGGTGGCGGCCGGCCGGTGAAGATCGATGTGGCGCTGCTCTGCGCCACACATCGCGATCTGCGCCTGCTGGTGGAGGCCGGCAGCTTCCGCCAGGACCTGTATTTCCGCATCGCCCATTACACCGTCGAATTGCCGCCGCTGCGCCGCCTGCCGGACCGGGCGGGGATCGTCCGCGCGCTGTGGGGGCGGCTGGTGGCGGATGAACGGCTGACGCTGTCGGAGGCGTGCGAGGCGCGCCTTGCCGCCTATGACTGGCCGGGCAATTTCCGCCAGTTGGCCGGCACGCTCAAGGCGCTGGCGGCGCTGGCCGATCCGTTCCGCCCGGTGGGTGAGGACATGCTGCCGCCGGACATTCTCGCCGCACCCGCCGCGTCGCCGCCCATCGGCACGCTCGACGCGCTCACCGTGGAGGCGATGCGCCAGGCGGTGGAGGCCTGCGGCGGCAATGTCTCGCAGGCCGCGCGCCGGCTGGGCGTCAACCGCTCCACCCTCTACCGGCGGCTGTTCCACGCCTGAGCCGGTATTCGCGGCGGGACTGAAGGGAACCGCAGGCGGCCCCGCTTGTTGCCTCTGGCAACACTCATGGAGGCCCTACGATGGTGCGCGATCCCCGCACGCTCGACCAGAACCCCGTCGTCATCGACCCCGCCAATGTCGATGCCGTGCTCGATGACCGCACCACGGCGGTCTCGAACCCGCTGAACCCGCCGCTGGACGAGGTGGATAACGACAATTCCCCGGTCGATGGCGAGCCGGCCCGGCGCGACGGTGGCCGCTTCGCGCCTGAGACGCTGAACACAATGGATGGCTCGGCGGACGGCACGCCGAAGAAGCCGGACGATGCGCGCCGCTAAAGGCGCTTACGGCTCGGTCGGCGCCGGGTCTTCCTTGGGCGCGGCGTCGTTGCCTTCCACCCGGTCGCGGTAGAGCGAGGCGCTGGCGAGCAGCATCAGCGTGACCGGGGTGGTGATGGTGACGAACAGGCCGATCAGCACTTCGTGGATCAGCGGCCGCTGCTGAAGCACGGAGAAGCAGATGATCGACCCGACCAGCATCGCCCCGGTGCCCAGCGTGGCGCCGAGCGAGGGGGCGTGCAGGCGGGCGTAGAAGTCCGGCAGGCGCCACAGCCCGATGGAGCCGATGAGCGTCACCAGCGCGCCGGTGACGACGAAGAACGAGACGAGAATCGCCGCCCAGAGCGGCAGGTCGGGAGCGGCGCTCATTCGATCACCTCGCCGCGCATGAGGAACTTCGCCAGCGCCACCGTGCCGACGAAGCCGAGCAGGCCGATGACCAGCGCCGCCTCGAAATAGAGCGTGGTGCCGCTGCGGATGCCGAGCGTGACCAGAAGCAGCATGGCGTTCACATAGAAGGTGTCGAGGCCGATGATGCGGTCCTGCGCGCGTGGGCCGCGAATGAAGCGCAACGCGGCGCAGCCCATGGCGAGGGTCAGCAGCACCTGCGCCAGCGTGATCGACCAGCCGAGGATGGCGACGCTCATTCGAAGATCTCCATCAGCAGCCCCTCATAACGCCCCTTGATGGTGCGCACCCACTCCTTGTCGTCGACGAGATCGAGCACATGCAGCAGCAGAAGCCCGGTGGCGGGATCGTAGCGCACCCATTGCGTGCCGGGCGTGCAGGTGAGCACGATGGCGAGGACGGCGAGGCCATAGGGGCTTTTCAAATCCAGCTTCAGGCGCATGAAGCCGGCATGGGTGCGCCGGTCCTCACTGCCGAGAATGATGCTGCCGACCGCGACATTGGAGCGGAACACGTCGACGAACACGCGCCCCGCCAGACGTGCGGCGGCGGCGGGGCGACGCAGCCGGGCCGGCGGCGGATCGAGCGCGGTCATGGCCCAGCAGCCACCGAGCGCTACCACCGCGCCGAGCAGAAGCTGGCCCAGCGACAGGCTCTGCGTCATCAAGAGCCACATGACGAGCAAAGCGAGAAACAGCAGCGGGTAGGGGATGACGCGGCGCAGCCCGTTCATGGCGTGGCTCCCGTCGGGTTGGGCCCGGAGGGGCCGTGGCCGCTGGAGCGGGAATCGCTCGTGCTATGGCCCGCCGGCTGGCTGCCGAGCACATCGCGCGCATATTCGCTCGGCCAATAGAGGATCTGCGCAGTGGCTTCCATATAGCGCATGGTCGGGCCGCCGGCGAAGGTCATCACCGCGCAGAGCAGCAGCAGCACCCCGACCGGAATGGCCTCGATAGCGCGCACGCGCGGAATGTCCGTCTCGGCCGGCACCCACAGGGTGCGGATGCCGTTGCGGGTCATGGCGATGAGGGTTGCGAGGCCGGAGAGCATCAGCAGCGCGACGAACAGCCAGTGGTAGAATGGGATTTCGCCCGCCTCGTTCAGCAGCGCCGACAGCATGGCAAACTTGCCGATGAAGCCGGAGAGCGGCGGCAGGCCGGCCAGCACGGCGGTGCAGGCGACGAAGCCGCCGCCGAGCACGGCGATGGTGGCGGGAATGGCGACGCCGACCTCCTCGTCCTCGTCCTCAATGTCCTCCTCCGGATCGCCGAAAATCTCCAGCGTGACGGCGAGCACGTCGGCACCGGCGGCCTGGCCGCGTTCGATCAACTCCACCAGCAGGAAATAGGCGCTGATGGCGAAGGTGGAGGCGACGAGATAATAGAGCGCGCCGGATATCACCGCGCTGTTGCCGGTGCCGATGGCGGCGAGCAGCGTGCCGGAGGAGATGAGCACGCTATAGCCGCCGAGCCGCTGCATGGATTGCGAGGCGAGCACGCCGATGCCGCCGAACAGCAGCGTCGCCATGCCGCCATAATAGAGCCAGGCGGCGCCGAAATCCTCGGAAGCGCCGGCCTCGTCGCCGAAGCACAGCAGGAACAGCCGCAGGATCACATAGATGCCGACCTTGGTCATGATCGCGAACATGGCGGCGACGGGCGCGCAGGCGGCGGCATAGGTGGTGGGCAGCCAGAAGCTGAGCGGCCACATGCCGGCCTTGACCAGAAAGGCGATGCCAAGCACCGCCGCGCCCGCCTCCATGAGGGTGCGCGACTCCGGCGGCAGCGTCGGCACGATCCGGCTGAGGTCGGCCATGTTGAGCGTGCCGGTCACGCCATAGATCACCGCCACGCCGACGAGGAACAGCGAGGAGGCGACGAGGTTGATCGGGATATAGTGCAGCCCCGCCCGCACCCGCGCCGTGCCCGAGCCGTGCAGCACCAGCCCGTAAGAGGCGGCGAGCAGGATTTCGAAGAACACGAACAGGTTGAACAGATCGCCGGTCAGAAAGGCGCCGTTGAGCCCGGTGAGCAGCAGCAGGAACAGCGTGTGGAAGCGCGGCCCCGCCGTGTGCCAGCGCGCGAGGGCGAAGAGCAGGGTGGTGCAGCCCAGCACGGCGGTCATCAGCAGCATGAGCGCCGCCAGCCGGTCCACCACCAGCACGATGCCGAAGGGCGGCGGCCAGTTGCCGAGCGGGTAGACGATGAGGGTCGACCAGCGATCGCTCGAGGGCAGGCCGACCATCACCACCATCGTCACCGCGATGGCGAGCAGGGCGAAGACCGTGGCGAGGCTGAGCGTCATTTTCAGCCGCCGCCGCCGCTCGTCGAACAGCAGCATGAGGGCGCCGACGGCCAGCGGCAGCACGATCGGAAGAATGGCGAGGTGGTCGAGGGCGGGGGTCATCAGTCCGGCTCCCGCCCGTCGACATGGTCGGTGCCGGTGCGTCCGCGCGCGGCCAGCAGCACGACCAGGAACAGCGCCGTCATGGCGAAGCCGATGACGATGGCGGTGAGCACCAGCGCCTGCGGGATCGGATCGGCGATCTTCGCGGGGTCGCCGACGCCGCCGGGCGCGAGGATGGGCGGCCCGTCGACGCGCAGCCCGCCGCCGGCCATGGCGAAGATGAACAGGTTCACCGCATAGGAGAGAAGCGACAGGCCGATGATGACCTGATAGGTGCGCGGGCGCAGCAGCAGCCACACGCCGGAGGCGGTGAAGAGGCCGATGCCGATGGAGAGGACGATTTCCATCACTCGCCTCCCTCGCTGGCCTGCGCCGCGCGCGAACTGCGCAGCGACTGATGCGCGAGGGCGATGAGGATCAGCACCGTGGCGCCGACCACCAGGGCGAACACGCCAAGATCGAACACCAGTGCGGAGGCCGCCGGCACCTTGCCGATATAGGGCAGCTCCACATACTGGAAATGCGAGGTGAGGAAGGGATAGCCGAACCACCAGGAACCCATGCCGGTGGCGCAGGAGGTGAGCAGGCCCATGCCCATCCAGCGCAGAGGCAGCACCCGCAAATGATCCTCCACCCAGCGGGTGCCGCTGGCCATGTACTGCACCACGAAGGCGATGGAGAGGGTGATGCCGGCGGCGAAGCCGCCGCCCGGCAGGTCATGGCCGCGCATGAACAGATACACCGCCATGACCGCGATCACCGGGAACAGCCAGTGCATGATCAGCCGGGGGATCAGCATGTAGTCCGCCACCGTGTCGCCGGGCGAGCGGTCAGGCGTGGCGACATCGTAGGCGTGCTGGATGCGCTGCTGCTCCGGCTGCTCGATGCTCTCCGGCGCGGGGCGGAAACGGCGCAGCAGGGCGAAGACGGTGAGGCCGGCGAGGCACAGCACGACGATCTCGCCCATCGTGTCGAAGCCGCGGAAATCGACCAGGATGACGTTGATGATGTTGGTGCCGCCGCCTTCGGAATAGGCGCGCTCGACAAAGAAGCGCGAGACGCTCTGGGTCAGCGGACGGGTCATCAGGCAATAGGCGAGGAACGCCATCAGCCCGCCAAGCGCGCAGGCGATGGTGAGGTCGATATAGCGGCGCAGCAGCACTTTCAGCGGCGGGCGGCTGGGATAGACATTCTCGATGCGCTTGGGCAGCCAGCGCAGGCCGAGCAGCAGCAGCACCGTGGTGACGATCTCCACCAGAAGCTGCGTCACCGCGAGGTCCGGCGCCGACAGCCAGGCAAAGGTCACGCAGGTGACGAGGCCGGCCCCGCCGACCAGTACCAGCGCGGCGAAGCGGTGATACTTCGCCTGATAGGCGGCACCGAGCGCGCAGATGCCGCCAACCAGCCAGAGCAGGGCGAAGCCCGGCGGCAGCGGCGTGCCGGGCATGTCGCCCGTGCCCACCGCGCCATTGGCGATGAAGGGCGCCAGCGCCGCCACCACGGCGAGCGTTATGACGATGCGCATCTGCGGCTGCAGGCGCCGCGTGCCGAGCGTCGCCTCGCCGGCGCGCGCCCATTGCCAGGACAGCGTCGCCAGCACCTTCTCGAAAATGCGCTGGCCCTTGAAGTCACGCAGGATCGGCGGGCCCTCGATGCCGCTTTCGAGATAGCGGCGCAGGCCGAGATAGAGCACCACGCCGCCGGCCATGGCGATGAGGCTCATCATCAGCGGCAGGTTGAAGCCGTGCCACAGCGCCAGGCTGTAATAGGGCGGGGTGGCGTCGAGCAGGCCCTTGACGGCGGTAGCGAGGAGCGGGCCGACGGTGAGGCTTGGCACGATGCCGATCAGCAGGCAGATCAGCACCAAAAGCTCGATGGGAAAGCGCATCCAGTGCGCCGGTTCGTGCGGCCGGTGCGGCAGGTTCACCGGCGGCGGGCCGAAGAACACGCCGAGGATGAAGCGCAGCGAATAGGTGACGCTGAACACGCCGGCGAGCGTCGCCCAATAGGGCAGGCTGTCATCGAGCAGCGAGCCCGTATGCTCCGCCACCGCTTCGGCGAAGAACATTTCCTTGGAAATGAAGCCGTTGACGAGAGGCACACCGGCCATGGCGGCGGCGGCGACCATGGCGAGCGTGGCGGTGATCGGCATGTAGCGGTAGAGCCCGCTCAGCTTGCGCAGGTCGCGCGTGCCGGTCTCATGGTCGATGATGCCGGCGGCCATGAACAGCGACGCCTTGAAGATGGCGTGGTTCAGCGTGTGGAAGATCGCCGCCACCGCCGCCAGCGGGCTGCCGAGGCCGAGCAGCAGCGTGATCAGGCCGAGATGGCTGATGGTGGAGTAGGCCAGCAGCCCCTTCAGGTCCTGCTGGAAGATGGCGATGAAGGCGCCGAGCAGCAGCGTCACCAGACCGGCCGGCACGACGAGATAGAACCACGCATCCGTGCCGGACATGACCGGCCACAGCCGCATCAAAAGGAAGATGCCGGCCTTCACCATGGTGGCGGAATGCAGATAGGCCGACACCGGCGTCGGCGCCGTCATGGCGTGCGGCAGCCAGAAATGGAATGGGAACTGCGCGCTTTTGGTGAAGGCGCCGAGCAGGATCAACACCAGCGCCGGCACATAGAGATCGCTCTGGATGATGAGATCGCGCGATTCCAGCACCTGGTCGATGTCGTAGCTGCCGACGATGCGGCCAATCAGCAGCACGCCGACCAGCAGGCACAGCCCGCCCGTGCCGGTGACGGTGAGCGCCATGCGGGCACCGTCGCGCGCACTGGCGGTGTGGTGCCAGTAGCCGATGAGCAGGAAGGAGAACAGGCTGGTCAGTTCCCAGAAGAACACCAGCTGGATGAGATTGCCCGACAGCACGATGCCGACCATCGAGCCCATGAAGGCGAGCAGAAAGGAGAAGAAGCGCGGCACCGGGTCTTCGCGCGACATGTAGTAGCGGGCATAAAGCACGACGAGCGCGCCGATGCCGAAGATCAGCAGGGCGAACAGCCAGGCGAGGCCGTCCAGCCGCAGGGTGAAGTCCAGTCCCAGCATGGGCAGCCAGGACAGCCAGAACTGAACCGGTGCCCCATCGGCAAGCGAGGTGTAGAGCCAGACGCTTATGCCGATCCCCGCCACCGCCACGCTGCCGGCCAGGATCGCGGCAGTGTTGCGCGCGTGGGTCGGCAGAAACCCCGCAGCGAGGCTGCCGATGAACGGCAGAAGCAGCGCGACGAGGAGCAGCGTGCCATGGGACATAGGTAGCGGGGGCCTCCCTGCGGGCGGTTAATCCTCGAGTCTTGCGATATGTCGCCCATTATGGTTGATTTGGCTGTCGTTACGCAAGGCAGAAGCGATGGATTTGGCGCCCGAACAATGCCGCGCCGCACGCGGGCTTCTCGACTGGACGCAGGAACATCTGGCCGAGCGCGCGGGCGTCTCGCGCAGCACGGTGCGCGATTTCGAGCGTCACCGCCATGTGCTCCACCGCGCCACGGAAGCGCTGCTTATCACCACGCTCGAACAGGCCGGGATTATGCTGTTGCCGCCCGGCGAGCATGGGCCGGGCGTGCGGATACGCTAAACCCCGTTATTTCCACATCGCCCGCATCCGCGCCCCGATGTCGATGGGGGCCTGCGGCGCGGCCCGCGTTCCCGCCGGTTCCGCCATCGCCGGCGGCCAGCTCGCCATGGCGAAGCGGGAGAGGATGGTGGGCGGGATGAAGCGGGTACGCGCGGCGTAGACATGCCGGTCGCCGCGCGCGGACTGCCCATGGGTGAAGAAGCGCTGCGGCAGCATCAGATGCAGGCTGTCCTTCGCCCGCGTCATCGCGACATAGAGAAGGCGCCGTTCCTCCTCGATCTCCTCGCGCGTGCCGGTGCCGAGATCGCTGGGGATGCAGCCATCGACCGCGTTGAGCACGAAGACCGATTTCCACTCCTGCCCCTTGGCGGAATGGATGGTGGAGAGGATGAGGTAATCCTCGTCGCGGTGCGGTGGCCCGGCCTCGGCGCTGGTGGCGTCCGGCGGGTCGAGCGTCAATTCGGTGAGGAAGCGGGCGCGGGAGGGGTAGCTCGCCGCGATCTGCGCCAGTTGCACCAGATCGGCCTGCCGGCTGCCCGCATCCTCGTGCAGCCGCTCCAGCAGCGGCTCGTACCAGGCGCGCACAAGGTCAAGCTCGCCCGGCCAGCCCGCATTGTTCGCCTTCAATTCGCGCGCCAGGGCGAGGAAGGCGGGCCATTCCTGCTCGGCGCGGGCCGGGGGCGTCACCGCTTCCAGCGCCGGCAGCAGCATGCCGGCGGCGTCGACCGCGTCAAGAATGCGGCCTGCCGTGGCCGGGCCGAGGCCGGAGAGCAGGCGCAGCACGCGGAAGCCGGCGACGCGGTCGCGCGGGTTCTCGACGAAGCGCAGCACGCCGAGCACGTCCTTCACATGGGCGGAATCGAGGAATTTCAGCCCGCCGAACTTGACGAAGGGTATGTTGCGGCGGGTCAGCTCCACTTCCAGCGGTCCGCTGTGGTGGGCGGCCCGGAACAGCACGGCCTGCTGCTTCAGCGCCATGCCGTCCTCGCGGTTTTCCAGCACGCGGGTGGCGATGAAATTGGCCTGCTCGATCTCGTCGCGCACGCTCACCAGCACCGGCCGTTCGGCAGAGGTGCGCTCGGACCAGAGATTCTTGGCGTAGCGCTCGCTGGCGAAGTCGATCACCGCATTGGCGGCGGCGAGGATGGGCTGGGTGGAGCGGTAATTCTGCTCCAGCATGATGGTGTCGGCGCGGGGCGTGAAGTGGCCTGGGAAGTCGAGAATGTTGCGCACCGTCGCGGCGCGGAAGGAATAGATCGACTGCGCATCGTCGCCGACCACGGTGAGGCCGCGCCCGTCCGGCTTCAGCCCGAGCAGGATGGTGGACTGAAGCCGGTTGGTGTCCTGATATTCGTCCACCAGCACATGATCGAAGCGGCTGGCCACCGTGGCCGCCAGCGTCGGCTCGCTCATCATCTGCGCCCAGTAGAGCAGCAAATCGTCGTAATCGAGCACGTTCTGGCGCTGCTTGGCTTCGACATAGGCGGCGAACAGCGTCTTCAACTCGCTGTTCCACCCCGCGCACCACGGAAACGCGCGGCCGATCACCTCTTCCAGCTTCTGCTCGGCATTCACCGCGCGTGAATAGATGGCGAGCAGCGTGCCCTTGGTGGGAAAGCGCTTTTCGGTGCGGCTGAAACCGAGCTCGTGACGGATGAGATTGATGAGGTCGGCGCTGTCTTCGCGGTCATGGATGGTGAAGGCGGGGTCGAGGCCGATGTCGAGCGCGTGGTCGCGCAGCAGCCGGGCGCCGATGCCGTGGAAGGTGCCCGCCCAGTTCAGCCCCTCGGTCAGTACCCGTGCTTCCGGCCCCAGCACCTTGGCAGCGATGCGCTCGACCCGCCGCGCCATCTCCGCCGCCGCCCGGCGCGAGAAGGTAAGCAGCAGGATGCGGCGTGGATCGGCACGGTTGACGATGAGGTGGGCGACGCGATGGGCCAGCGTGTCGGTCTTGCCCGAGCCGGCACCGGCGATCACCAGAAGCGGCCCGGCAAGGGTGTCGCCGGGTCCCTGGATTCCATGCTCGACCGCCCGCCGCTGCTGCGGATTGAGCGTGTCGAGATAGGCGGCGGGCTGCATGGACGGGCGAATCTCCGGCGCGGATCAGCAAACCAGAGAGCACGTTTCGCGTTTTGTTCGCAACTCGGCGTGTCGCTGCCGCACGCATGAGAAAAGGCCGCCCCGGGGGAGTGGGCGGCCTTTCCCATGTCACGACGGCGCGGGTCAGCAGGGGGTCTGCGTGCTCGAGCAGTCGCGGTTGGACTTGGTGTCGCCCGGCTGGTCGGTGGTGGCGCCGACATTGTCGGTGCTGCTGGTGCCGGTGGTCGTATTCCGACCTTCCGGCGCGTTCATGCCGGAACCCGAGGTCGCGTTGGACGGAGCGCCGGTGCGGCTTTCGGTGCTGTTGGTGCCGGCATCGTTGCCCATGCCCGCGCCGGAATCCGACGCACCCGCGCTCGATGAGGAGCCACCCGTCCCGCTGGACTGGGCAAGGGCGGGGCCGCTGAGGGCGAGCATGGCGGCGAGAACGGCAGCGGAAGCTGTCTTGGCGTTGATCATCGGCTGTATCCTCCTGTTGAGTGAAGGAATAAGCCCGACGATCTCCCAGAGTTCCGCGACATCAACTTGTGCGGCAGCGTAGTGAGCTACCGTTCTACGGTAAATATGGGTGATCTTCCGTCAGAAGAGGTTCATTTTAACCGTCCGATCCGACGATAATACCGGATCGGACCCTGTAGGCCCCTGTCGCTCACGAAGGCGTGACAGCGGCGGCGCTCACTCGCCGAACAATTCATCGGCGGCGGTGATCAGCCCGATGGTGGGGTTGGCCGCGCAATACTCGCCGAGCTTGCCGGCATTCTCGATGAACTTCTCGGTGTCGATGACCGGCGGCGCGTCGACATCCTTGTAATAGGCGTCGAGCCAGGCCAGCGTCAGCATGATCTCGGTCTTGTCGCTTTCCAGGAACTGGCCGCAGGTGGTGGTGGAGAGGTCGATCTTCTCCGCCAGGGCGGCGTGCGGCAGGCCCGCGAGGACGGGCGCGGCGAGGGAGAGGGCGAGAAAGAGCTTTCTCAGGACGGGCTTTCGCATGGAGAACCTGCGCAGTGGAGGGCACGGCGGACGCTACCATGCCACCGTGCCGCGCGCCACGCCGTCCCCCGTGCTCAGCCGCGCTTGCGCACGAATTCCGTGCGCAGCACCAGCCCCTTGATCGCCTCGTGCCGGCAATCGATTTCCTCCGGGTTGTCGGTGAGGCGAATGGTCTTGATGACCGTGCCCTGCTTCAGCGTCTGGCCGGCGCCCTTCACCTTCAGGTCCTTGATCAGCACGACGGAATCACCGTCGGCGAGCCGGTTGCCGGAGGCGTCGCGCACCTCAAGCGCGGCCGCGGCGGCCGCCTTCACCTCGGAGGCCGGACGCCATTCGCCGGTGGCTTCGTCATAGACATAGGAATCGTCGTCATCGGCCATGTCGGCCTCCCTGCGGGATCGTGAAGGGGGATGCAAAAAGGCGGAGCCTGCGGCCCCGCCTCCGTTTCGTCTGCCGGCCTTGTGCCGCGCGATCGGCCGCTCAGGGCACCTGACGCACGGCGCCCTTGGCGGCGCTGGTGGCGAGCGCGGCATAGGCCCTGAGGGCGGTGGTGACGTTGCGCTTGCGCGGCGCCGCCGGCACCCAGCCCTTGGCCTGCTGCTCCTCGCGGCGGGCGGCAAGTTCGGCCTCATCCACGGCGAGGTGGATGCGGCGGTTGGGGATGTCGATCTCGATCACGTCGCCCTCACGCACCAGCCCGACCGTGCCGCCCTCCGCCGCTTCCGGCGAGACATGGCCGATGGACAGGCCCGAGGAGCCGCCGGAGAAGCGGCCATCGGTGACGAGCGCGCAGGCCTTGCCGAGACCCTTCGACTTCAGATAGCTCGTGGGGTAGAGCATTTCCTGCATGCCCGGCCCGCCGCGCGGCCCCTCATAGCGGATGAGCACGATCTGGCCGGGCTTCACCCGGTTGCCGAGAATGGCGGACACCGCGTCGTCCTGGCTCTCAAACACGGTGGCGGTGCCGGTGAATTTGAGGATGCTCTCGTCCACGCCCGCCGTCTTCACGATGCAGCCATCCTCGGCGAGATTGCCGAACAGAACGGCGAGGCCGCCATCCCTGGAATAGGCATGCGCGGCGTCGCGGATGACGCCGGCTTCGCGGTCGAGGTCGAGATCGTCCCAGCGGCGGGACTGGCTGAACGCCACCTGCGTCGGCACCCCGCCCGGTGCCGCACGGTAGAAGGTCTGCACCTGCTCGCTCTTGGTCCGCACCACATCCCAGCGCTCCAGCGCGTCGCCCAGCGTGGGGGCGTGGACGGTCGGCAGATCGGTGTGGATGAGGCCGGCGCGGTCGAGCTCGCCGAGAATGGCCATGATGCCGCCGGCGCGGTGCACGTCTTCCATGTGAATGTTGGCGACCGCCGGGGCCACCTTGCACAGCACCGGCACGCGGCGCGACAGCCGGTCGATATCGGCCATGGTGAAGGGCACCTCGCCCTCATGCGCGGCGGCGAGCAGGTGCAGCACCGTGTTGGTGGAGCCGCCCATGGAGATGTCGAGCGTCATGGCGTTCTCGAACGCCTTGAACGAGGCGACCGCGCGCGGCAGCACGCTGGCGTCCTCCTGCTCGTAATAGCGGCGGGCGAGATCGACGATGAGATGGCCGGCCTCGACGAACAGCCGCTCGCGATCGGCATGGGTGGCGAGCACCGAGCCATTGCCCGGCAAAGCGAGGCCCAGCGCCTCGGTGAGGCAGTTCATGGAATTGGCGGTGAACATGCCGGAGCAGGAGCCGCAGGTCGGGCAGGCCGAACGCTCCATCACCGTCACATCCGCGTCGCTCACCCGGTCGTCGGCGGCGGCGACCATGGCGTCGATGAGGTCCACCTTCTTCTCGCCGGTGGAGAGCAGCACCTTGCCCGCCTCCATCGGCCCGCCGGAAACGAAGACGGCCGGAATATTGAGCCGCAGCGCCGCCATCAGCATGCCGGGCGTGATCTTGTCGCAATTGGAGATGCAGACCATGGCGTCGGCGCAATGGGCGTTGACCATATACTCCACGCTGTCGGCGATGATCTCGCGCGAGGGCAGCGAATAGAGCATGCCGTCATGGCCCATGGCGATGCCGTCATCCACCGCAATGGTGTTGAATTCCTTGGCGACGCCGCCCGCCTTCTCGATCTCCCGCGCCACCAGCTGGCCGAGATCCTTCAGGTGGACATGGCCGGGCACGAACTGGGTGAAGGAGTTGACCACGGCGATGATCGGCTTGCCGAAATCGCCATCCTTCATGCCGGTGGCGCGCCAGAGGCCGCGGGCTCCGGCCATGTTGCGGCCATGGGTGGACGTGCGCGAGCGATAGGCGGGCATGGAATTCCTCCAAACTCTTTGCCGCGCTTATGCCCCCCGTGCGCGTATCGCGCAACCGTCTCGCCGTTGTGGTGGGCCGCGTGGGTCGGTGGCGGGGCTCACCGCCAGCGGATGCGCCGCTCGCGGCATTCCTGACCGACGAGGCATTGCGGATCGTCGCGCGTGGGAATCCAGGCGGGCCTGGAGCGCTGCGATTGGCAATAGCTGGGATTGGTGACGTAGCGGTCGAAAAGGTCCGGCCCGGTCCGGATCACCACCGCCCCCTCGCGCGCGACCAGCGCCCGCGCCTGGGCGCAGCTCATGGTCAGCGAGTTCGGCATCGCCTGCGCGGAGGCGGGAAGCGGGAGGAGCAGGCTGGTAGCGATGGCGGATGCCGAAAGGGCGGGTGTGGCAAACATAGGTTTCATGATCGGGCCTCGGCGGCGCGCTCTCCGGCGGCGGGGCGCTTCGCCCTCGGAAATGACGCGGCCGCGCCGGCGGTCAAGGCCGGAGGGGACCACGACGCCGTGAGGAGCGCCCCGCTGCCATGGCGCCCGCCGCCCGTCGCGAAAAGCCTTTCAGCTGCCGCCCCGGCCCTTGAGCGTCACGAACAGGGTGAAGGCGCCGCAGATGGCGGCGGTGAAGAAGGCGAGGCCGTGCAGGGTGGCGTTCATCGCGAAGCCCGCCAGCAGCGGCCCGAGCAGCGCGCCGAGCCCCCACATCAGCCCCATGGCGGCATAGATGCCGACGAGTTCCGACCCCTTGAAGCGGCTGCCGACCAAAGTGAGCATGATGGTGTAGATGCCGACAAAGGCGCCGCCCCAGAGGAACAGCAGCGTATAGGTGGCGATCTCGTTCTGCAGGGCGAACGGCCAGGCCAGCGCGCCCAGCATGGAGGCGGCGGCGAGCGCGATCACCAGCTTCACCCGGTCCAACTTGTCGCCGAGCCAGCCGATGGGCAGTTGCAGCAGGATGGCGCCGATCATCATGCACGACATCAGCCGTGTGGCCCCGCTCTCCTCCCAGCCGAGATTGACGGCATAGATGGCGAGGAAGGACAGACCGGCGGTCTCGATCGCCGCGTTCAGCATCACCGCGGAAATGGCGACCGGCGCCAGACGGATGAAGCGCAGCGGGCTGCCCGTGGCGGGTTCATCGAACACCGGCGCCTGCACCTTCGGCGAGGCGATGAACCCGGCGGCGACCAGCGAAATGCCGGCGCCGACGAGATAGGGCAGGGCCCCGCCCGAGCCGACGACGGAGAGGATCAGCGGCCCGAGGGCGAAACCGACCGAGAGCGCGGCGGTGTAGGCCGCCATGGCGCGGGCGCGGGTGGATTCGGTGCTCAGGCTGTTGGTCCAGGTCTCTGAGAGCACGAACAGGATCTCCGACGCCATGCCGAGCACGAGGCGCAACGGAAACCACAGCCAGATCAGCGGGATGGCCGGGAAGGCACTCAGCACCAGCGCCGCCACCACCAGGGCGATGATGACCAGCCGGCGTATGCCGAAAAACGCGACGATGCGCGGCAGGATCATCGCGGTGACGAGCACGCCGACCGCGTGCATGGCCGCATTAGCCCCGATCAGGCTCTCGCTCAGGCCGCGCGCGGTCAGGTCGAGCGCGATCAGCGCCGCGCTCAGGCTGTAGGTGAGCCCGAACATCATGGCGGTCATGATGACGGCGCCGCGCGCGAGCAGGCTGGCGGGGTGTTCGGCGGAAACCGGCGTCGTCATGCGGGGCGAACCTCGTTGCCATCCATCGGGCCGTGCCGGCCCCGCTTGAGAAAGCCGAGCAGGCGCGTGCTCCAGGCGACATCGCCCTGTTCGACGATCCGCGCCAGGGTGCGGGCATAGTCCAGCACCAGACCCGGCGTCCAGGTCGCCGAATGGGCCCGGGTGCGGATCATCGCCGCCACCCAGATATCGGGATTGGACAGCAGGCTGAGGAGGCGCAGCCAGGGGAAGCGGCTCGCCAGCGCGCCTTCGAGCGCGGCGTCGAGCGCCTGCGCCACCACCACGGAGCAGTTGCGGTTGGTGAGATTATACGTGTCGTCCTGCTTGTAGCCGGCCCAGAACACCCTCAGGCGGCGCGGGCTGTAAATGCGGAATTCGACATTCTGGTCCGCCGGGCACCACCAGTCCGACTCATAGGCATAGGAAGGCTGGAAGCGGCCCTTGAGGTCGTTTTCGCCGCTGGCGCGCAGCGAGGCGATAAAGTCGCCGCTGGAGCGCTCCACCTCCATGGCGGGGTAATGGCTGATATAGAGGTCCGGCGGCATTTCCAGCGCGGCGTGGCCGGTGGAGATCACCCCGTGCCCATCGACGGCGGCGATGTAGCGGTCGACCAGCAGCCGCCGCTCCGGCGCATAGGCGGAGCCGACCGGCGTCCACACATGCACGATCATCGGCTGTTCCGGCGCCGGCTCGTCGCCGGCGTCGATCATGACAGGGGCGTTGTCGTACCAGCCGCGCCCGCCGAAGATGGGCAGGGCGAGAATGGCCGCTTCGCTTTCCAGCGTGCGGAACATGAAGCCGATGCGCAGCAGCAGCCAGCCCGACAGTGCCAGCAGCAGGGCGATACAGAAGGGGATGTTGCGGTTATGCGGCAGCGGCCATTCCGTGATGATGAGCCCCGCCACCGCGATTTCCAGCGCGCCGATCAGCGCCATCGTCCGCCAGCCGGAAAAACGCACCACCAGCCCGGTGGCGATCCGCCCGATGCCGTCGAGCGCGAAAGCGAGGCCGAACAGCAGGGCGAGCGCCCATTCGGTCGAGACCGGCGGCTGGATGATGAGCACCCCCAGCAGCATCAGCGCGGCGGCCTTCAGGAAGAGCAGCGACCGCGCCGCCCCGCGCATCCGCCCCAGCAGGACCAGCAGCGCCGCCAGCCCGTTGACGATGAAGATGAGGCCCAGAGCCTCGCGCGTGACAAAGGTGACGCCATCCGATGCGTCGATGGCCAGCAGGGTGGCGAGCGTCACGAGGACCCCGCCGAGAATCGCGATGACATACCACCGGGCACGGAACGAGGGCGCACCGATGAGAAGAAAGCACAGTTTGAGCATGGAAGAGGATGTAGACCCAACGCGAAGGCCGGCACAGTGCCATTTTGCCGCCGGCATTGGAAGCGGCGGGTTGGGGAGGGGGTGGGGAGCGAGCGAAGAGCGGCGCGCATTGGGGGTTTCGTTGGGGGGGCACCGACCGGATCGTTGCGCAGCCCCACTAACCTGTTGAGCGATTTGGTGGGCCCGGCAGGACTCGAACCTGCAACCAGACCGTTATGAGCGGTCGGCTCTAACCATTGAGCTACAGGCCCGGCCGGCGGCGCGCGGTGGCGCGGCGGGCGGGGGAAACTAGCAAAGCGTGGCGTCGGCGCCAACCGCCTTGCACCGGTCGTCCACCCCGGCGTCCAGCGGGACGGGTGCCTTCCCCGGCGCGTGGCATGGGCAGCGCCGGGGAAGGCTTCGCCCGCCGCCGCATTCCCGCCGCCTTCGCGCGGTGCTCTGGCGTGCCGCATCGTCAGTCTGCCGGCATGAGGGCGGGCGGGCGCTTAAGCCTCTGTCCCGGCCGGTTTCAGGAAAGAAAACGACATGAAGCTCCTCCGCGCCACCGCGTGCGCCGCCGTTCTCGGCACCGCCGCGCTGTTCGCCAGCCTGTCGCCGCTCGCCGCGCAGGATCTCGCGCCCAATGCCCGGCGGGCGACGCTCGCGGTTTCCGGCGAAGGCACGGCCAGCGCCGTTCCCGACCGGGCGACGCTGACCTCCGGCGTGGTGAGCGAGGGCAAGACCGCGCGCGAGGCGCTCGACGCCAATTCCGCCGCCGTGGCGACGATGATCGCTGCGATCAAGGCCGCCGGTGTCGAGGGGCGCGATGTCTCGACCTCCGGCTTCTCCGTGCAGCCGCAATACGCGCCACAGAAGAAGGACGGCGATCCGCTGCGTATCGCCTCCTATCAGGTGACCAATTCCGTCACCGTGCGGCTGCGTGACCTCGCCAAGCTCGGCGATCTGCTCGACCAGCTGGTGACCAATGGCGCCAACCAGATCAACGGTATCGCCTTCGACCTCGCCGAGCCCGGCAAGCTGGAGGATGCCGCCCGCGCCGAGGCGGTGAAGGACGCCCGCCACCAGGCCGAGATCATCGCCGGCGCCGCGGGCGTGCGGCTGGTGCGGGTGGTGTCGATCTCCAGCGAGGCCGGCCCGCAGCCCATGCCGCGCATGATGATGATGGCCGCGCGGGCGGAGAAGATGGATTCGGTGCCGGTGGAAGCCGGCGAGACGCAGGTGCGCGCCGGCGTCACCGTGGTCTACGAGATTGAGCCGCTCTGAAGCGCCTCGGCGCGCGTCGTGGCCGCCGCGGTGGCCTCGACGACGGCGCTCTCGCCCTTGGCGGCGAGCGGGATGAGGACCTTCAGCCCGCGCGGCACGATCCGGTAGGTGAGCGGCATCTCCTCCCGCCCGAGCTCGCCATCGGTGGATACCCACACGCGGGCGCGGTTGGCGCGGCGCAGCACGATTTCCCGGCCGGTCAGGCTGATGATGCCGGGATTGTCGCGCCAATTGTCGGTGACCATGTCGGCGCCGGCCTTCAGCAGGGCGAGCCCGCCGCGATCTTCCGCCACATGCAGTTCGAGCACGCCTTCGTCCAGCCGGCCACGGCGCCAGCCCGGCCCGGTGAAGCGGTTGATCGAGGCGAGCGCGGCGAAGGCCTGGAAATGATGGTCGTTGCCGTCCACCGTCACATCGAGATCGAAACGGCCGCTGCGGCGCAGGGCGAAGACGGCGGCGATGGCGACCGCGAAAAAGCGCCAGAGCTTCCAGCGCCGGGCGGTTTCGCGGGCGCGGGCCATCTGGCTGAAGAAGCCCATGCCGGAAATGGTGTGGAAGCGGCGCCCGTTCAGTGTCGCCAGGTCGATCTCGCCCACCCGCGCGTCGCTGAGCGCCGCTAAGGCCGCGTCGAGGTCGCGCGGCATGCCGAGATCGGTGGCGAGGAGGTTGAGCGTGCCGAGCGGCAGGATGCCGAGCGTCTTGCCGGAGCCTTCGAGGCTCTGCACCGCCAGGCTGACGCTGCCATCGCCGCCGCCGACGATAACGGTGTCATGCTCGCCGCTGCCGGAGGCGCGGATGGCCTTCACCAGTTCCTTGCCGCGCAGCAGGCGGACCTCGACGGTGCGGCCCCCGCCATCGAGCGCATCGGCGATGTGGCGCCGAACCTCCTCCGCGTCGCGGTCCAGCAGCGTGCCGGCATTGGCGTTGAGAAGGACGAGAAGCTGGGCCATGGGGAAAACCGGATTGGAGGAGCCGCGGAATACTCCTCTGCAATCGCGGCCGCGCGAAGACGTTCCCTATCGAAAAGTGGCGGGCCTCGGGACGGCCCCGGTCAAAAGCGAAGGCCGCCCCGGATCCGGGACGGCCTCCCGTTCCATGGATCAGCCGCCGATGAGGTCGCGGCACAGGGCGACGATGCCGGCATCATAGGCGCGCGGCTCGGAGAGGACGCCGGTGCAGCGGGTCTTCTTCGCCGCCATGTCGGAACGGTTGGCGTTGCCGCCCGTCGCCGACCCGCCGCCCCCGGCGGAGGGGCCGCCGGGCGCGCCCGGACCGCCCGGACCGCCCGGACCACCCGGGCCACCAGGACCGCCGGGGCCTCCGCCGCCGATGCCGATATCCACACCCACCGCCGCGGCCGTCTCGCCGCCGACATCGACATCCGCATTGGCGCGCAGGCCGCGCGGGCCGCCGAGCGTGGTGCGGCTCGCCACATCCACGGCCTGCCGGCCGCCAAGGGTGGCGCGGTTGGTGCTGTTCAACCCGCGCGGACCGAGCGCGCCGACGCGCGCATCGACGCCGAGCGGGCGCTGGCGCGAGGTGCCGACCGCGACATCGGCCTTGACGCCGCGTCGGCCCAGAACATTCGCGTTCACATCCGCAATATTGCCGCTGGTGCTGCGGCCGAAGCCGAGCGGGCGCTGGCCGCGCTTGAACAGCTCGATCTGCAGGCCGACCACATTGGCGGCGACCGGCGCGCGCCCGGTCAGAGAGGTGGTCGCGTCGCCTCTTGAGGGCTGCGGTCCCACCGCGCCGACGCCGCTCGTCGCCGCGCCGAGGCCGGAGCCGAGCCCGCCCACCGCGCCGCCAAGGCCGCTCGTGGCGCCGGAGACGCCGCTGCCGATGCCCGACACCGCGCGACCGGCGCCGCTCACCGCTCTGCCGACCGCACCGCCCAAGCCGGTGCCGCCGCGGCTGGCGCTCGCGGCATCGCCGGCCCGGCTGACGCCGTCACCCACGCCCGACAGCGCGCCGCCGGCCGCCCGGCCGACGCCCGAGACGGCGCCGCCGACGGACCGGCCGACGCCGGACGCCGCGCGCCCGACCGAGCCGCCGAGCCCGCCGCTGCGGCCGCTCGCGCTCTTGCCGCCGCCATCGCTCTTGCCGCCGCCATCGCTCTTGCTGCGGCCGCTTGCGCTCCTGCCGCCGCTATCGCTCTTGCCGCTGGCCGACGAGCCGCCATCACGGCCGCCGCCGAGCCCGCCCAGGCGGGCATCGGCCGGGGCGGTCGCCATCACAAGGCAGACCGCGAGCACGCCGGTGCTGAGCAGGGCCAATCCATGTCGTGCCGTCTCGGTTCGCTTCATAACGCTCTCCCTGTTCAAGAAAGTGGCGTCATGGCGTGGAGCCCGGCGCCGCTAGAAAAAGGCGGCTCTTGGGGCAAAAGTTGCTGAGATGACGGTGCGTAAAGACTGGAATACGGCATTCCATCGACGACGCTCCC
Source organism: Ancylobacter polymorphus (assembly GCF_030813495.1). Taxonomy (GTDB): domain Bacteria; phylum Pseudomonadota; class Alphaproteobacteria; order Rhizobiales; family Xanthobacteraceae; genus Ancylobacter; species Ancylobacter polymorphus. The sequence goes on from NZ_JAUSUI010000004.1 coordinate 298,764, forward strand.
GTCGCCGGTAACCTGCGGCCGGCGGTCGGTGTTCCAGTAATATCGGCTGTTTAAATGTAACTTATTTGTGAAGTGCGGCAGAGGCGCGTGGAGTGCCTGTTTCCCGCTGTCCGGCGAGGCGGCAGGCGAGCGGGAGGCGCGGCTCGCGCGAGGCGTGCGGCGGATTGCGCCGCAAGGCATGGCCGGGCGAGCCATTGACGGAAGCGGGCAGCCGGTGATGCTCCGAGCATCGCAACCGGATTCCCCCCATGCCGTTCTTCTCGTCGCTGCTTCCGCCCACGCTGATGCCGATCGTGCTGCTGTTTGCCTCGAACATCTTCATGACCTTCGCCTGGTATGGGCACCTCAAGCACAAATCCTCGCCGCTGCTCATCGCCATTTTGGCGAGCTGGGGCATCGCTTTCTTCGAATATTGCCTCGCCGTGCCGGCCAACCGCTATGGCTCCGCCGTCTATTCGACGGTGGAACTCAAGACCATGCAGGAGGTGATCACGCTGGTGGTGTTCGCCGGATTCTCCGTGCTGTGGCTGAAAGAGCCGTTCCACTGGAACCATCTGATCGGCTTCGCGCTGATCGCGCTCGGAGCGTTCTTCATCTTCCAGAAATGGTCGTGAGCCTCAGTCGGCGGGGGCGACGCGCAGCAGGCGGCCATTGGAGGGATCGTCGGTGAGCAGCCACAGCGCGCCGTCCGGTCCCTGGCGCACATCGCGGATGCGGGCGTTGAGGTCGGTCAGCAGCACTTCCTCCTCGGTCACGCTGCCGCGCGCGGTGTCGAGCCGCAGCCGCACCAGCCGCGTGCCGGCAAGGCCGCCGGCGAACAGGTCGCCCTTCCATTTCGGCATCAGCGTGCCGGTGTAGAAGGCGAGGCCGGACGGGGCGAAAGACGGGTCCCAATATTTCACCGGCTGTTCCATCCCGGCCTTCTCCGTGCCCTCGCCAATGGCGGCGCCGGAATAATCGCGGCCATAGGAGATGACCGGCCAGCCATAATTCTTGCCGGCTTCGGGATGGTTCAACTCGTCGCCGCCGCGCGCACCGTGCTCGATGGTCCACAGCCGGCCGGTGGCGGGGTCGAGCGCGGCGCCCTGCACATTGCGGTGGCCAATGCTCCAGATTTCCGGCCGGGCGCCGTTCTTCTGGCGGAACGGGTTATCGGCCGGCACATCGCCATTGCCGGCGATGCGGACGATCTTGCCGATATGGGTGGAGAGATTCTGCGCCTGCTCGCGCTGGGAGTAGCGGTCGCCGAGGGTGACGAACAGCGTCCCGTCGCGGGCGAAGACGAGCCGCGCGCCATAGTGGTTGCTGCCGCCAGAGGCCGGCGACTGGCGGAAGACGACCTCGACATTCTCCAGCCGCGCATCGCCGTTTTCTTCCATCAGCCGGCCGCGCGCCACCGAGGTGCCGGAGGCGCCTTCGCGCGGCTCGGCATAGGCGAGATAGACGAGCCGGCTGCGGTCGAAATCCGGGGCCAGCGCGACATCGAGCAGACCGCCCTGGCCACGGGCGAAGACCGGCGGCACGCCGGCGACCGGGGCGGAGACGGTGCCGCTCGGGCTGACGAGGCGCAGCGTGCCGGGACGCTCGGTCACCAGCATGCGGCCATCGGGCAGGAAGGCGAGACCCCAGGGGCTGCGCAGGCCGGCGGCGACGGTCTCGACGCTCAGCGGGCCGATAGAGGAGGGGGCCTCGATCGGCGCGCTTTCCGACTGCTGTGCCTGGGCCGCGGTGGCGACGATCAGTGCCGCCAGCAGGCCGGCGAAGGCGGAAGCGGTCCGACGCGACGAGAGGCGCCAGGAGAGGGAAGGGTGAGGCACGGCGCGCTCCGGGGTTCGGTTGCGAGCCGTATGGTTAGAGCACACGGCGCGGCAGGCCAATCGCCTGTCGTGCACGATGCCGTTAGGTCAGAGGCTGCCCCCGCCCACGCCGAAGATGCCCGGCGGGGAAGCTCAGCCCCGGCCCCGCCGCGACTCCTGCGGGCTCGCCTCGCCGGCCGCCTGCAGCGTGCTGCGCAGCATGAAGGTGGTGAGGCCGGAGAGGCCGACAAAGGCGGCCAGCAGCACCGCGCCGATGGCGAGGCGCTCATCCGAGGCGGTGCCCTGCACCAGCTCGAAGGCCGAGGCCCGCTGCAGGCCGAACAGGCACAGAACGGCGACGATGGCCACGGTCAGCGACAGGACGACGCCGGCCTCCAGCGCGGCGCGGCGCAGCCGGCGGACCGCCGTATAGCGCTTGGTCGCCACCATGCCGGTGTGCGGCAGGGCGGCGGGGAACTGGTTCGACATCGGATCGGTCATGACGAACTCCCTTCAATCGGTCCGGGCGGGTGCCCTTGGCTGACGGTAAGTTCGTGCGGGAAGGCGGCCGGGCGGGGACGCCGGTTTGGGCGACCCGGTGCCATTTCGGGGCGATTTCAGGGCAAGGGGTTAAGCCCCGTTAACCTGTTCATTAACCGGCTGAAGAATCGGCGCCGGGCGCCAGTCGATCGTCACATGGCCGGGCTGCGCCTCGACCCGCTTCAGCCATTCGCCTACCGCCGGAAAGGGGCGCAGGTCGAAGTCGCCTTCATGCGCCAGATGGGTATGGGCGTAGAGCGCGATGTCGGCGACGCTGAGCGTGCCGTCGATGAAAAACGGCCGGCGCGCGAGGTGGCGTTCCATCACGCCGAGCGCGGCATAGCCCTCTTCCATCCAGCGGTCGATATCGTGAGTGCGCAGCTCGCGCCCGCCGCGCACCAGCTTCAGCCAGAAGCGCGCATGGCCGATGGAGGAATCGACGCTGTGCTGTTCGAAGAACATCCAGCGCAGCGCCTCCGCCCGCCCCAGAGGATCGTTCGGCAGAAGCGGCGTGCCATCGGCGAGATAGAACAGGATGGCGTTCGATTCCGGCAGATAGCGCCCGCCCGGCAGTTCCAGCAGCGGCACCCGGCCTTCCGGGTTCTTCATCAGGAAATCCGGGGTGCGGTTCTCCCCGCGCAGCAGGTCGACATCGATGAGCTCGAAGGGCAGGCCGAGCCGGGCCAGCAGCAGGCGTACCTTGTAGGAGTTGCCGGAGCTTTGCATGGCGTGGAGCTTCAGCATGCAGGAATTCCCGGCAGAGGGCGCTGGTGGACGGCCGCGTCAGGAAAACGCAGCGCGGGTGCCGCCCGCAGGTAGGGAATCGCTTGCCGGGGCGCAAGGGCTCGACTAGTTGTCGCGCGCAAAACCCTCAAGGGAGACCGGCCATGAGCCTGATATCCGCCGCCCTGAAGCGCATCAATCCCTCCCAGACCATCGCCATTTCCAACAAGGCGCGGGAGCTGAAAGCGGCCGGACGTGACGTGATCGCGCTCGCGGCCGGCGAGCCCGATTTCGAGACGCCCGACAACATCAAGGAAGCCGCGATCAAGGCGATCCGCGATGGCCAGACCCGTTATACCGCCGTGGACGGCATTCCCGAGCTGAAGGCGGCCATCGTCGCCAAGTTCAAGCGCGAGAACGGCCTCACCTACAAGCCGAGCCAGGTCACGGTCGGCACCGGCGGCAAGCAGGTGCTGTTCAACGCGCTCGTCGCCACCGTCGACGCGGGCGACGAGGTGATCATCCCGGCGCCGTACTGGGTCAGCTACCCCGATATCGTCCAGTTCTGCGGCGGCACGCCGGTGCCAGTCGAGACCAAGCTCGAGGACAATTTCAAGCTGAAGCCCGAGGCGCTGGAAGCGGCGATCACCCCGAAGACCAAGTGGCTGATCTTCAACTCGCCGTCCAACCCGACCGGCTCGGCCTATTCGCGCGAGGAGATGAAGGCGCTCACCGACGTGCTGGTGAAGCATCCGCATGTGTGGATCCTCACCGACGACATGTATGAGCACCTCGTCTATGACGACTTCGAGTTCGTCACCCCGGCGCAGGTCGAGCCCGCGCTCTATGACCGCACGCTGACGATGAACGGCGTCTCCAAGGCCTATTGCATGACCGGCTGGCGCATCGGCTACGCCGCCGGGCCGGAGCCGCTGATCAAGGCCATCGGTACGCTGCAGTCGCAGTCGACCTCCAACCCCAACTCCATCGCCCAGTGGGCGGCGGTCGAGGCGCTGAACGGGCCGCAGGACTTCATCGCCGCCAACAACAAGGTGTTCAAGGAGCGCCGCGACCTCGTGGTCTCGATGCTCAACCAGGCGTCGGGCCTCACCTGCCCGAAGCCGGAAGGCGCGTTCTACGTCTATCCCTCCTGCGCCGGGCTGATCGGCAAGTCGACGCCGGCGGGCAAGGTGATCGACACGGACGAGGCCTTCGCCTCCGAACTGCTGGAGGCCGAGGGCGTGGCGGTGGTGCATGGCTCGGCCTTCGGCCTCGGCCCGGCCTTCCGCATCTCCTACGCCACCGCGACCAAGGATCTGGAAGAGGCCTGCCTGCGAATCCAGCGCTTCTGCGGTTCGCTCCGCTGAGGTAGAAGGGTATTGACCGGCCGGGCGGCGCGCCCCGGCCGGCAAGCGCCATAGGGCGGGGGCGCCGGTTCCCGAGAGCCGGCAGCGCGTCATCGTCAGGAGATCTGAATGTTCCGTACTGTTCTGTCGCGCGGCCTGCTCGCCACCGCGCTTGTCGCCGGTGCCGCCACCCTCGTCGCCGCGCCGGCCTCGGCCCAGACCAAGCGCGTCGAGGCTGGCTCGCTGGCCTGCACGGGTTCCAAGTCGGTGAGCTTCATCATCGGCTCCAAGCGGACGCTGGAGTGCACCTTCACCACCGTGCGCGGCAAGAAGTTCGCCTATGAGGGCTCGATCCACCGCTGGGGCCTCGACCTCGGCATCACCGGTCGCAACATCCTGCTGTGGACCGTGCTCGCGCCGTCCAAGGGCGTGCGCTCGTCCGATCTCGACGGCACCTATGTCGGCGTGTCCGGCAGCGTGGCGCTCGGCGTGGGCGTGGCCGGCAACGTGCTGGTCGGCGGCTCCAACAAGACCATCGCCCTTCAGCCGATCAGCGTCGAAGGCCAGACCGGCGTGAACGTCGCGCTCGGCGTGGGCGATCTGCACCTCGTCTCCAAGTGAGCCGCGTCTCCAAGTGAGTTTCGTCTCCAAGTGAGCCGCACGGCGCCGCGGCGCCGTCGAGAGACAGACAAGCCCGGCGGCACCCCGCCGGGCTTTTTTCATATCCGCACGAGAAGTTGACGCGGCAGGTGAAATAAAGGGCGGGCTTCCGGCGTACTCTCCGCAGCATCCAAGAGGAGCCCGCCATGCACATACGCCGTCGTCGGTCCTGGGAACTGCCGGAGAGCGCGGTCACGCCGGAAGCCACCTATCTCTCGCGCCGAAACCTTCTTGGCGCCGGGGTGGGGCTGCTCGGTGTCGCCGGCCTGTCCGCCGCGCTCGCGCCTTTCGCGGACGCTGCCCCGGCCCCGGGCGATCCTGCCAACGACCCCACGCGCGACCTTTACCCCGCGAAGAAGAACACCGCCTTCACCGCCGGTGACCGGCCGATCACCCCGGAGGAGATTTCCGGCAATTACAACAATTTCTACGAGTTCGGCTCGGAGCGCTCCGCCTATCAGATCGCCGATGTGGCCGCGCGCATGCCCCGCCGGCCGTGGATGGTGAAGATCGACGGGCTGGTGGAGCAGCCGCGCGAGGTCGGGATCGACGATCTGATCCGCGCCATGGCGCTGGAAGAGCGCATCTATCGCCACCGCTGCGTCGAGGCCTGGTCGATGACCGTGCCGTGGACCGGCTTCCCGGTGAAGGACCTCGTGGCCTATGCCAAGCCGCTCTCCGGCGCCAAATATGTACGCTTCGAGACCTTCATGAACCCGGAAGTGGCGCTCGGCCAGCGCCGCTTCATCTACCCCTGGCCCTATATTGACGGGTTGACCATGGCCGAGGCGAATAACGACCTCGCCTTCCTCGTCACCGGCATCTACGGCAAGCCGGCGCCGAACCAGTATGGCGCGCCTTTGCGTCTCGCCCTGCCGTGGAAATACGGCTTCAAATCGGTGAAGTCGATCGTGCGCATCTCCTTCGTCGCGGAGCGGCCTGTGGGGCTGTGGGAGCAGGTGCAGGGCCGCGAATATGGCTTCTGGGCCAATGTGAACCCCGAGGTGCCGCACCCGCGCTGGAGCCAGGCTTCGGAGCGCGACATCGGCACCGGCGAGCGGCGGCCGACGCTGCTCTATAACGGCTATGGCGAGCAGGTCGCGGGTCTCTACAAGGGAATGTCGGGCGAGAAGCTGTTCATGTGAGGCGCTGCGGCGCGCCACCGTCTGAAAGAAAAATGGCCGGGTCCCAAAAGGGCCCGGCCAAAGTTTTCGCTGCCGAAGCAGCGAACCTTCCAGAGGGGAACAGCCGAAACGCAAGGCGCCTCGGCGTCTGGTCCTCATATGCTCACATCTCGGGCATTCTGCAATAATGTATGCCTGCATGGCAGGCATGCGTAATTGCATCGGGCGTTTCTTACTGCTGTCACTGCCTGCGAATTGGGCGCAGGCATTACCTCCGTGAGTCGTTTCGCCTGTCTCAAAATGGCGGCGCCGCGTATATTTCCGGCCCATCCGCCGCAGAGCGGATGCCTCACGGAGGAGTGCCATGCCGGTGTCCCGTCGTGCCCCGCGTCTGCCGATTGCCCTTTTGTCGCTCGCTGTCGTCGCGCTCGCCGCGCCCACCGCCCGCGCCGCTGCGCCGGAACTGGTGGCGGTGGCCGATATCGGCTTCACCGATTCCTCCGGAGAGCCCGCCGACCAGCGCGCCGCGCATGAGACGCGGCGGATCGCGCTGACGCAGGAGGTGCGCGGCGGCATCGGGCAGGATGGCAAGCTGCGCAGCCTGCCGCTCGGCTGCGACGGTGCCTGCCGGCTCGATGCGGAGGGGGTGGAGGCGCTGCGCCAGCGGGCGAAGGCGGAAGGCGCGCGATTTCTGCTGGTGGGCAGCGTGCACAAGATGAGCACGCTGGTGCTGTCGATGCGGGTGGCGGTGCTCGACACCGCGACCGGCAAGCTGCTGTTCGAGCGGCTGCTCAGCTTTCGCGGCGACAATGACGCGGGCTGGCAGCATGCCGGCGACTATGTCGCCCGCGAGGTGGCGCAGGCCCTGCCGCCGGCGTGACGCCGGCAGCGCTCCCGCTCAGAAGCTCCAGCGCTGCGCCTTGGCGACCAGGAAGTCGCGGAACACCTGGATGCGCGCCACCGAGCGCATTTCCTGCGGATAGACGAAATAGGCTTCCAGCGTCGGCGTGGTCCGCTCGGGGAAGAGCTGCACCAGCGTGGCGGAATCCTCCAGGAGATAATCCGGCACGATGCCGATGCCGACGCCGCGTTCCACCGCGCGCTTGAGGCCGAGCACGTTGTTGACCGAGAGCGAGGGCACGCGGCCTTCTTGGTCGTCTTCCAGCCCGGCGCGCTCCAGCCAGTTCAGCCCCTGGAAATAGGAGGGGATCGGCCCGCCGAGCAGGATGATGCGGTGCTTGTCCTTGTCGAGCTCGTCGAGCGAGCGCGGATGGCCGTTGCGCTTGAGATATTCCGCCGAGGCGAAGGCGTGGAAATGCACGGTGAACAGCTTGCGCTGGATCAGGTCCGGCTGCACCGGCTGGCGCAGGCGAATGGCCACGTCCGCCTCGCGCATGGCGAGGTCGAGCTCGTCATCGGTGAGGATGAGGGTGATGCGGATATCGGGATAGAGTTCGAGGAACTCGCCGATGCGGGCGGTCAGCCAATGGGTGCCGAGGCCCATGGTGGTGGTGACGCGCAATTCGCCATTCGGCTTCTCGCGCGAATCCGTCAGCTTGGCCCGTGCCGCCTCCAGCTTCATGAACACTTCATGCGCGGTGCGGTACAGTAGGTCGCCCTGTTCGGTCAGGATCAGCCCGCGCGCATGGCGGTGGAACAGCGGGATGTTGAGCTCCTGCTCCAGCGCCGAGACCTGCCGGCTTACCGCCGATTGCGACAGGCCGAGCGCTTCACCCGCATGGGTGAACGAACCCGCCTCAGCCGCGACGTGGAACACTTTCAGCTTGTCCCAGTCCATGTCACGGGCGCGATTGGCCTTGTTGTCCATCCGACGGGTGCCCTCGTTCATTCGGCGGCTTGGGCGAGCGGCTCGCGGGCGGCGAGGAAGCGCTCGGCCTCCAGCGCCGCCATGCAGCCCATGCCGGCGGCGGTCACCGCCTGGCGGAAAATGTCGTCGGCGACATCGCCGGCGGCGAACACGCCTTCCACCGAGGTCTGGGTGGAGTGCGGCGCGGTCCAGACATAGCCGCTGGGCTTCAGCGTCAGCTGGCCCTGCACGAGATCGGTCGCCGGCGCATGGCCGATGGCGATGAACACACCGTCGGCCCGCCGCTCGGACAGCGCGCCGGTGATCACATCCTTCAGCACCACGCCGGTGACGTGCGGCGGTTCCTGCTCGCCCTTCACCTCATGCAGGGCGGCGTTCCACACCACTTCCACCTTGGGATGGGCGAACAGCCGCTCCTGCAGGATCTTCTCGGCGCGGAAGCTGTCGCGCCGGTGCACCACCGTGACCTTGGAGGCGAAATTGGTGAGGAACAGCGCTTCCTCGACCGCGGTGTTGCCGCCGCCGATCACCATCACTTCCTTGCCGCGATAGAAGAAGCCGTCGCAGGTGGCGCAGGCGGAAACGCCGTGGCCGCGATAGGCCTGCTCGGAGTCGAGGTCGAGCCAGCGCGCCTGGGCGCCGGTGGCGAGGATGACGGTCTCGGCGATCCACACCGTGCCGGAATCGGTCTCGGCCCGGAACGGGCGGGAGGAGAGGTCGAGCCGCGTCACCAGATCGTTGACGATGCGGGTGCCCATCTTCTCGGCCTGCGCCTGCATCTGCTCCATCAGCCAGGGGCCCTGGATCGGGTCGGCGAAGCCGGGATAGTTCTCCACATCGGTGGTGATGGTGAGTTGCCCGCCGGGCTGGATGCCCTGGATCAGCACCGGCTCCAGCATCGCGCGTGCGGCATAGACGGCGGCGGTGTAGCCCGCCGGGCCCGAACCGATGATCAGGACCTTGACGTGGTTGGCCGGGCGGGCGGAAGAGGCCGACATGACAAGCTCACTAAAGTTGCGGCAGGGGGAAAGCGCGGCGTGGAACGCGGCCGACACATGAGCACCGTGCACGGGCCGCTGCGTTAGCCATGCGAAAATGTAGGAGCTGACCTTGGCAACCGCAAGGCAGGCGGGTCCTATCCATTAGTTTTCCAGAAGGAAGATTGCGCGGGGCTCGCGCGCAAGATAATTGCTCTGGCCGGCGGCGGCACTCGCGTCGCGGCCGAGGGCGCGCCACGGCGCGCCGCACACGGAGATACCCCTCTTGGTTCGCCGCATCGACGCGATCGACTGGAACATCCTTCGCGAGCTTCAGGGCGATGGCCGCATCACCAATGTGGAGCTTTCCCAGCGGGTCGGCATTTCCGCCCCGCCCTGCCTGCGCCGCGTGCGTGCGCTGGAGGAGGAAGGCATCATCAAGGGCTACCGCGCGCTGCTCGACGAGAAGAAGCTCGGTTTCGACCTGATGGCCTTCGCCATGGTGCATCTGATCAGCCAGGCCGAGGCCGACCTTTCCGCCTTCGCCGCGCAGGTCGAGCGCTGGCCGCTGGTGCGGGCGTGCTGGATGCTTTCCGGCGAGACCGATTTCATTCTGCTCTGCGTCGCGCCGGACCTGCGGACCTTCCAGAACTTCGTGCTGGAACTGACCGGCGCGCCGAATGTGCGCAATGTGAAGACCGCGCTGACGCTGCAACAGTCGAAGGACGCTGCGGTGGTGCCCATGGAAGGGAATGTCCCTTGATCGTCGCCACCGCCACCGACACCGCCTATGTCGAACTGACCGCCGTCCTCCTCGCCTCGATCGCCGACCGGGCGGGGGATGCGGTGAGCGCCGTCTGCGTGTTCTGCGACCGTGTGTCGGACGAGGACAAGCGGCGGATGGCTGCCAGCTATGGCCGACCGGACCTGCGCTTCCTCGATATTGACGACGACATGGTCCGGCATTTCGCCTCCGGCCCGGTGAACAACCATCTCTCGCGCACCGCCTATGCCCGCATACTCATGCCGCTGACGCTGGCCGAAGCGGCGGGGCGGCTGCTCTATGTCGATTGCGACACGCTGATCGCCGCGCCGCTGGCGCCGCTGGCGACCCTGCCGATGCAAGGCTTCGCGGTGGCGGCGGTGGACGATGTCGCCCGGCTGGTGCCGCAGCGCCACATCACCCGCAACCGCGCCATCGGCCTGCCGGACGAGATGCGCTATTTCAACAGCGGCGTGCTGCTGATCGATCTCGACGCCTGGCGGCGGGAGCGGGTGACCGAGCGCACGCTGGAATTCATCGCCTCGCGGCCCTCGCTGCCGATGATGGACCAGGACGCGCTCAACGGCGCGCTGCGGGGCGAGTGGCTTCCGCTCGACGAGAGCTGGAACATGCACCACCGGCTGGAAAAGGGTGTCTACAAGGCCGATCCCGCCGTGTGGGAGGGCGCCCGCATCGTCCACTTCATCGGTCAGGTGAAACCCAATTACACCGACTGCAATCACCCGCGGCGCGACCTGTTCATGGCCTATCGCGCCCGCACGCCCTTCGCCAATGCGCCGCTGAAGACCAAACTCGGCCGCAAGGTGGAGAAGCGCGCGCGCAAGCTGCGGCGTTTCTTCGGCAAGCTCAAGCGTCGCCTTTTCGGAGCCTAGGGATGGCACACAGCCTCGTCGACGAATATGCGAAGCTCCATGCCCGCCACCGCTACGGCGCCACGGCGCGGCATGCGCTGGCGGACATGCTGCCGCACATCATGGCGCTGAAGCCCGCCTCGCTGATCGATTTCGGCTGCGGGCAGAGCAACCTCGCCTATCTCATCGCCGCCAAGGCGGGGATTGGCGAGATCCACCGCTATGACCCCGCCATTCCCGCCATATCCACCCTGCCCAACAAGCGGGTGGAACTGGCGGTCAATGTCGATGTGATGGAGCACATACCGGACGAGGAAATCGACGCGGTGCTGGCCTCCATCGCCGCGACCGCGACGCAGGCCCTGTTCGTCATCGACACCGGCCCGGCCAAGATGCTGCTTTCCGACGGGCGCAACGCCCATGTCTCGCAGCACGGTGCGGCGTGGTGGCTGGCGCGGCTGAAGCCGCATTTCCCCACCATCCGCGAAATGCCGATCCACCGCCGCGCCCGTATCGCCTTCAAGACCTGGGACGGCGAGGTGAGGGGGCTCACCGGCCTTGCCGTGCGGGCGCGCGAGCGGGTGATCTACCGCACGCAGAAGCTGACCCGCACCGCGCATCGCAAGCTGTTCGGCACCAAGCCGCGCGGGGGCGCCCGGTGAAGCTGCTGGTCCTGCGCGACAAGAAGCCGGGGCATTTCAACCAGGCGGAAGGTGTCGCGCTGGCCATCGAACGGCTGGCCCCGACGGAGGTGACGCGGCTCGACATCCGCCCGACATGGTTCGCCCATGATGATGTGCGCAAATTCATCATGCGCCGCTATGGCCGCGACGCCGGCAGATGGCTGCGCTCCATGTATGCCATCGAGGCGTCGACCCTGGAGAAGCCGGATGTCATCGTCGGTTCCGGCCGGCCGACCATCGCCGCCGGCATTCTGCTGAGCCGGTTCTTCGGCGGCGTGCCCTTCGTCTATTCCGGCGGCATCGGCGGCTACGACACGCGCGAGGTCAGCCTGATGATCGTCGCCTCGCCGCGCGCCGCCGGCAATCCGCGTTCGGCTTGGGCGCCGATCCCCTCCATCGTCGATCCCGCCGACTATCCCGCCCCGCGCCGGCTTTCGACGCTTGCCGACCTGAAGGGCGCCGACATCGCGCTGCTGGTCGGCGGCACCGCCTATCGCAAGGAATGGCCGGCGGGTGAGTGGGACGCGCTGCTGCGGCTGGTGCGCGACGTGGCGCGCGAATATGGCGTGCGCTGGCGGGTCACCACCTCGCGCCGCACGCCGGACGAGGTCGGGGCGCGCCTCGCGGCGCTGGCGGGGGAGGGCGTGCTCGCCGAGTTCATCGACTACCGCACCGCCGGGCCGGGCTCGGTGCGGGCGCTGTTCGGCGCCGATGCGGTGGCGGTCACGGAAGATTCGATGAGCATGCTGGTGGAAGGGCTCACGGCGCAGCGGCCGGTGATCGGCCTGCGCTCGGCCAAGGTGCATGACGGCTATGCCAGCGAGGCGATTTCCGCCTGGGCGGCCAAGAGCTGGGCCGCGCCGTCCTTCGCGCCGAGCCTCGCCATCCTGCCGCTCGGCACGGTGAATGCGGACCAGTTCGCCCGCACCCTGGTCACGCTGGAGCCGCCGACGCTGGATGTGCGCGGCGCGATCGCCGCTCTCATCGCTCCGGTGCTCGGGCTGGCTCAGAACCGCGACCACACGTCTTCATAGACGGCGTTGATCCGCCGCGCCTCGGTCTCGATCGAGTGGTTGTCGACGACATGGCGGCGGGAGGCTTCGGCCATCGCCGCGCGGGCGGTCTCGTCCCGCTGCACGAAGGCCGCCACCGCCTCGGCCATGGCCGGGACATCGCCGGGCGGGATGATGGCGCCGGTGTGGCCCTCGACCACCAGTTCCTCGAAGGCGCCGACGCGGGTGGCGACGACCGGCACGGCGCAGGCCATCGCCTCCAGCGGGGTGACGCCAAAACCCTCCCAGCGCTGGGGCGCGACATAGAGGTCGAGCGCCCGGTACCAGCGGGCAATGTCCGAGGTGGCGACCTCGCCGGGGAAGAGGATGCGGTCCGTGAGGCCGGCCTTTTCCACCTTGGCGCGCTGCTCGGCGAAGAAGGCGGTATGCGCCCCCGTCGCCCGCCCCAGCACCACGCCGCCCCAGCCGGGATGGTCGGGCAGCACGCGGATCAGCGCATCGACGAACACGTCGGTGCCCTTCTGCGCGCGGATGCGGCCGAAGCAGCCGATCATATTGAGGTTCTCGGGCAGGCCCACGGCGCGCCGCGCCGCTGGCTTGTCGGGCGCGGGGGCGAAACTGCCCATGTCGATGCCGTGGTGGATGACGGTCGAGGCGCGCTTGAGATAGTCGGCGGTCTTGGCGGAGGTCGATATCACCGCGTCCATGCGGGCGATGAGGAAGCGGCTCCAGCGCGTGTGCCGGCGCTGCGAGGCGGAGGTGAAGACCAGCGCCAGCCGCATCCGCAGCACATCGCGCAGCACCACGCCGCCGAGCATTTCGACATTGCGGCGGGCGTGCCAGATGCGGCAGGGCCGGCGCGCCGGCCGGCCCCAGAAGTGGCGGAACATGCCGAGGCCGATGCGCGGCACATGCGCCGCGAGGCCCGGACCGAAGGCGGCGATGCCGACCTCGCGCGCCTGGTAGGGCAGGACGCGCTCAAGGGTGGAGGTGACACCGGAGAGGCGGCGCTTGAAATTCGGCGCCACGACTTCGAGCCGGGCCGGTTCGATCGCCGCCTTCTCCGTCATGTCAGGCCTTGCCGCGATCAGGCGAAGCGGACGGCGGCGATCTCGTAGGAGCGGGCGCCCTTGGGCGTCACCACTTCCACCGACGAGCCGAGCTTCTTGCCGATCAGCGCACGGGCCATGGGCGAGGAAATGGAGATGCGGCCGGCCTTGGCATCGGCTTCCATGTCGCCGACGATCTGCCACACGCGCTCTTCCTCGGTGTCCTCGTCAATGAGCTTGACGGTGGCGCCGAACATCACGGTGTCGCCGGTGAGCTTGGCGACATCGATGATCTCGGCGCGCGACAGCTTGTCCTCGAGCTCGGCGATGCGGCCCTCATTGAGCGCCTGCTGCTCCTTGGCGGCGTGGTACTCCGCATTCTCGGACAGGTCGCCATGGGCGCGCGCTTCCGAGATCGCCTCGATGATGCGGGGACGATCCACCTGCTGGCGGCGCTTGAGTTCGTCTTCCAGTGCGGCATGGCCGCCGGCGGTCATCGGAATCTTGTCCATTGGTCTGTTCTTGACCTCCCAAAAGCAAAGGAAGCCCCCGCGGGTGTTCCATCGGGGCCATCTGCCTCAACGAAACGCCCGCGCGGGCTTGGTCCGGTCTTCCGTGAACCCGAGGCGCCGTGAGGCGCCGTCGGGCCCGGTCCGGGTTAGAAGTAGTCCTGCAGGGCGCGCACTTCCAGATCGCCGCCAATATAGGCCTTGATTCCGCGCGCCGCCGCGATCGCTCCCGATAGCGTGGTGTAGTACGGCACTTTATGCAAGAGGGCCGCGCGGCGCAGCGAACGCGAGTCCGCGAGCGCCTGCGCGCCCTCGGTCGTGTTGAAGACGAGCTGCACCTCGCCATTCTTGATGGAATCGACGATATGCGGCCGTCCTTCCAGCACCTTGTTGATCTTGGTGCTGGGCACGCCGTTTTCCGCCAGGAAGCGCTGGGTGCCCGAGGTGGCGATCACCTTGAAGCCGAGCGAGACAAGAAGCCGCGCCGTATCCAGAATGCGCGCCTTGTCGGCCTCGCGCACGGAGATGAACACCGTGCCCGAGGTCGGCACCTTGGTGCCGCCGCCGAGCTGGCTCTTGGCGAAGGCGACGGCGAAGGAGCGGTCGAGCCCCATCACCTCGCCGGTGGAGCGCATTTCCGGGCCGAGCACCGTGTCGACGCCGGGGAAGCGGGCGAAGGGGAACACCGCCTCCTTCACCGCCACATGGTCGCCGGCGAAGGGCGTGAGCCCGAAGGAGGCAAGCGCCTCGCCGGCCATGACGCGGGCCGCGATCTTGGCGATCGGCTGGCCCACCACCTTGGCGACGAAAGGCACGGTGCGCGAGGCGCGCGGGTTGACCTCCAGCACGAAGATCTTGCCGTCCTTGATGGCGTACTGAACGTTCATCAGGCCGCCGACTTCCAGCGCCAGCGCCATTTTGCGGGTCTGCGCCTCCAGCTCGGCGATCATCTCCGGGCTGAGCGAATAGGGCGGCAGCGAGCAGGCCGAGTCGCCGGAATGGATGCCGGCTTCCTCGATATGCTCCATGATGCCGCAGATGAAGGTGTCGCGGCCATCGGCCAGGCAGTCGACATCCACCTCAATGGCGTCGGAGAGGTAGCGGTCGAACAGCAGCGGGTTCTTGCCCAGCAGCGTGTTGATCTGCCCGGTCTTGTCGTTGGGGTAGCGCGCCTTGATGTCGTTCGGCACCAGCCCCGGCAGCGTCTCCAGGAGGTAGTCGCCGAGCTGGCTTTCCTCGTGGATGATCTGCATGGCGCGCCCGCCCAGCACATAGGAGGGGCGAACGACAAGGGGATAGCCGAGCTCGGCCGTCACCAGCCTGGCCTGCTCCACGGAATAGGCGATGCCGTTCGCAGGCTGGCGCAGCTTCAGCTTGTCCAGCAGGCTCTTGAAGCGGTCGCGGTCCTCGGCGAGGTCGATCGCGTCCGGCGAGGTGCCCAGAATCGGGATTTCCGCCTCTTCCAGCGCGCGGGCGAGCTTGAGCGGGGTCTGGCCGCCGAACTGCACGATGACGCCGTGCAGCGTGCCGGCGGAGCGCTCGCGCTCCAGGATCTCGATCACGTCTTCCGCGGTCAGCGGCTCGAAATAGAGCCGGTCGGAGGTGTCGTAGTCGGTCGACACGGTCTCCGGGTTGCAGTTGACCATGATGGTCTCATAGCCCGCATCCTTCAGCGCGAAGGCGGCGTGGCAGCAGCAATAGTCGAACTCGATGCCCTGACCGATGCGGTTCGGCCCGCCGCCGAGAATGGCGACCTTTTTGCCGTTCGAGGGCCGTGACTCATCGGCCGGGACGCCGGCGAAGGGCATCTCGTAGGACGAGTACATATAGGCGGTGGGGGCGGCGAACTCGGCGGCGCAGGTGTCGATGCGCTTATAGACCGGGCGCACATCGAGCGCGCGGCGGCGGGCGGCGACTTCCGCCTCGGTGAGGCGGGCGAGACCGGCGAGGCGCGAATCCGAGAAGCCCATGGCCTTCAGCCGGCGGAAGGCGCCTGCCGTCTTCGGCAGGCCGTGCGCCCGCACCTTGGCTTCCGTGTCGACGATCTCGCGGATCTGTTCGAGGAACCACGGGTCGATCTTGCAGCCGGCATGGATGGCGGCGTCGTCGAGGCCGAGGCGCATGGCCTGCGCCACCTTCAGCAGCCGGTCCGGGGTCGGGGTGCCGAGCGCGGCGCGCACCGCATTCTTGTCGTCGCCGAGGCCGAGGCCCTCGATCTCGATTTCGTCGAGGCCGGTGAGGCCGGTCTCCAGCGAGCGCAGCGCCTTCTGCAGCGATTCCTGGAAGGTGCGGCCGATCGCCATCGCCTCGCCCACCGACTTCATCGAGGTGGTCAGAGTCGGCTCGGCGCCGGGGAACTTCTCGAAGGCGAAGCGCGGGATCTTGGTGACGACATAGTCGATGGTCGGCTCGAACGAGGCCGGGGTGGCGCCGCCGGTGATGTCGTTGGCGATCTCGTCCAGCGTGTAGCCGACGGCAAGACGCGCCGCGACCTTGGCGATGGGGAAGCCCGTCGCCTTGGAGGCGAGCGCCGAGGAGCGCGAGACGCGCGGATTCATCTCGATGACGATCATCCGGCCCGTTTCCGGGTCGATGGCGAACTGCACGTTCGAGCCGCCGGTCTCGACGCCGATCTCGCGCAGCACGGCGAGCGAGGCGTCGCGCATGCGCTGATATTCCTTGTCGGTCAGCGTCAGCGCCGGGGCGACGGTGATGGAATCGCCGGTATGGACGCCCATCGGGTCGATATTCTCGATGGAGCAGACGATGATGCAGTTGTCCGCCTTGTCGCGGACGACCTCCATCTCATACTCCTTCCAGCCCAGCACGCTCTCTTCCACCAGCACTTCATTGGTGGGGGAGGCGTCGATGCCGCGCTCGAT
Organism: Ancylobacter polymorphus; assembly: GCF_030813495.1. Taxonomy (GTDB): domain Bacteria; phylum Pseudomonadota; class Alphaproteobacteria; order Rhizobiales; family Xanthobacteraceae; genus Ancylobacter; species Ancylobacter polymorphus. Next base: position 315,529 of record NZ_JAUSUI010000004.1, read on the forward strand.
GATCTCGATATATTCCGACTTGTTGTAGGCGATGCCGCCGCCTAGCCCGCCCATGGTGAAGGAGGGGCGGATGATGGCCGGCAAGCCGACCTCTTCCAGCGCTTCCAGCGCCTGAGGCAGGGTCTTGATCTGGCGCGAGCGCGGCGTGTCGAGGCCGATCTTGGTCATCGCGTCGCGGAACAGCTCGCGATCCTCGGCCTTGTCGATGGCCTCGGCAGTGGCGCCGATCATCTCGACATCATATTCGTCGAGCACGCCCATCTTGCGCAGCGACAGCGCGCAGTTGAGCGCGGTCTGGCCGCCCATGGTGGGCAGCAGGGCGAAACCGCCGGGGATCGCGTGGCGTTCCTTGGCGATGATCTTGGCGACGATCTCCGGGGTGATCGGCTCGATATAGGTGGCGTCGGCCAGGTCCGGGTCCGTCATGATCGTCGCCGGATTGGAGTTGACCAGCACGACGCGATAGCCCTCGGCCTTCAGCGTCTTGCACGCCTGGGTGCCGGAATAATCGAACTCGCAGGCCTGCCCGATAACGATAGGGCCGGCGCCGATGATGAGGATGGTGGAGATATCTGTGCGTTTCGGCATCGGATCCCGTGCGGCTCGCGCATTGGTCCGGGCGCACGAAAAAGGACGCGTTGTGCGACGCGTCCTTGGGCGGACCCGGATTGAACTTTCTGGGCGAGGTCACGCCCCGCAATTGGGGGCTTCCCTTAAACCAGATTCCCTCGGGGGGGAAGAGTTGAGTCGGGAGGTAGCCCTGCGCGCCGCGCGCAGCGCTCATCCCTTCCACAGACGGGTGAGCGCGCCCTGGGCCCCCTCGGCCGGATCACTGACCGGCAGGGGCACCCGCGCGATGGCCTCGCGCGCGCGGCCGAGCGAAGCGGCGTCGGGCTTTTCGATCGCGTAATCCTGCCCGGGCGGGTAGGCGCCGACGATGACAAGATCGGGGCTGGCGGACATCCGTTTATGGCCGGTGCCGGCGGGCAGCACCAGCACATCGCCGGCTGCCAGTTCCAGTTCCGCCCCGCCGTCGCCACCAATGAGAAGACGCGCCGAGCCGCGGGCCAGCGCCAGCGCTTCATGCGCGGTAGAGTGGAAGTGATGGAAATCGAACACGCCGTCCCGCCAGCGGCAGTCCCAGCCATTTTCCGTGAGGCGCCGCTCGATGTCGTCGGCATTGGCAGGCAGGGCGGCGCGGTAGATCAGGACCGGAAGTGTCGGGTTGTTCGGCACGCCGCCGGACGGCGGGAACAGGCGGGCTTCGGGAACGGTCATGGCGATCTCCGGTCTGGCCAGATTCAACCGCCGCCCGGGCGACCCGGTTCCCCGCTCACGCCGCTTCCGCCAGCGCCTTCGCCGCCGCGAGATCGCCGACGAAGGCGGCATAGGCCGCGTTGCGGGCGCTCTCCTCCGGCAGCCGCAGCAGATAGGAGGGGTGGACGGTGAGATAGCCCGCATGCGCGCCCAATTGGCGTGGGCCGCGTTCGCGCGTCACCGCCAGTGCCTTGCCGGTCAGCGCCAGCGCCGCCGTGCCGCCGAGCGCGACGACGAGGCGAGGGCGGACGAAATCCAGCTCCTTTTCCAGCCACCAGCGATAATGTTTCACCTCGCTGGCGGTCGGCTTCTGGTGCAGGCGGCGCGTGCCGCGTGGCACGAATTTGAAGTGCTTGACCGCATTGGTGAGATAGACCGCCTCGCGGCTCAGCCCGGCCTCGGCCATAGCCTTCATCAGCAATTGCCCGGCCGGGCCGACAAAGGGGCGTCCCTCTTCATCCTCCTGGTCGCCCGGCTGCTCGCCCACCAAGGCGAGCCGCGGGTGGAGCGGCCCTTCGCCCAGCACGGCACGGGTGCCGCCGGCGACGAAGGCGGGCGAGGCGGCGATGAGGGCGTTCAATGCCTCAAGGCTGCTTGGTGCCTGCTGCGCCATCGCCGCCACCGCCTTTTGCGGGTCGCGCTTGCGCGGCGCGGCGGCCTCGCGGGCCAGCATCTCGGCGACGCGGGCGGGGGCCTGTTCGAGCAGCGCGGGGATGAGGCGGGCCTCGGGGAGATTCGGCCAGTATTTCCTAGGCATCTCGGTCCTCATCATCGACGGGTTGGCGCGAGCCGGGTTGAAGGCGCTGGCGTAATAGGCGAGCCAGCCTTCCTCGAAGCCGTCGCCTTCCGGCAAGGTGGGCCGGCTTGCGGGCGGGCCGAAGGCGAGAATGTGGTCCTTCCAGCCCACCGTCCCGTGCGGGGTGAGAATCACCCAGTCCATGGCGGGGAAGCGGGTGCGGAAAAACGGCGCGGCGGCTTCCAGGATGAAATGCTCCGGCTCGAACCAGGCGAGGTAGCGCTCGCGCCCGTTCACCGTGCCCAGCGCCTTGAAGCGCACGAAAGCGTGCATCTTGTGGATGTCACGGCGCACCGCCTTCGCCATGCGCCCGAGACGATGCACCAGCGGGTCGGCCGGATTGTCGGCCAGTTGCCGCTCGCCCCGCGTCACGCGCCAGATCAGCGTGTAGAGCAGGGCGAAGCGCGCGGGATCGCTGTGGCAGAGCACGAGATCGGCCAGCGCCGCGACCGCGCGCGGCAGCGCGAGGGCCGGCGCCTCGCCGGACGCGATCCCCGGCCCGGGGCTGCCGAACAGGTCGGCGTTGCCGCCCTCCATAGCCGGCTCGTCCGGGCCGGCCATCCGCCAGACCACGCGCGCCGGCGGCACCTCTGCCGCCACCAGCGCCCGCACGGCGGTGCGGAAACCCGCGCGGTCGGTGCCGTAGCGCAGCGCCACCTCGCGGATGTCGCCCGGCGTGCCGCGCGCCGCCGCCACGCTCACGCGAACAGCTCCAGCTGGCGTGCCGGCGGGGCGAGACGGGCGCGCAGATCGGCACGGTCGGTGAGTTTGAGTGGGTGATTGTCGGCGGTGATAAGGAAGGCGCGCGCCCGCTTCACCCCGGTGCTGAGGCGGGCGATGTCGTCGAGCGTCAGCCTTGTCTGGCGCCGGGCGCGCAGGATGCGCTCCACCGCGCGGGCGCCCAGGCCGGGAACGCGCAGCAGCGCCTCGCGGTCGGCGGCGTTCACATCGACCGGAAACTGCTCGCGGTGCTTCAGCCCCCAGGCGAGCTTGGGGTCGATGTCGAGATCGAGCATGCCGCCCGTGCCGCCAGCGGCGATCTCGTCGACGGAGAAGCCATAGAATCGCAGCAGCCAGTCCGCCTGGTAGAGCCGGTGCTCGCGGCGCAGTGGCGCGGCCTTCACCGGCAGCACGCGGCTCGCCTCGGGAATGGGACTGAAGGCGGAGTAGTAGACGCGCTTCAGACCATAGCCGCCATAGAGACCGGCGCTGGTCTCCAGCACCGCCGCATCGGTGGTGGAATCGGCGCCGACGATCATCTGCGTGCTCTGGCCGGCGGGGGCGAAGCGGCGCTTTTCCGCGCGCGCCTCGGTGATGCGCTCCTGCATCTGGCCCATCGTCGCCTTGATGCTTGGGGCGTCCTTTTCCGGCGCCAGCGCCTTCAGGCTGATATCGGAGGCGAGCTCGACATTTACCGAAAGCCGGTCCGCCCACAGCCCGGCCTGCTCCACCAGCCAGGGGCTGGCCTCGGGAATGGCCTTGAGATGGATATAGCCGGCGAAACCATGCTCCTGCCGCAGCCGCCGGGCGACGAGCATCATCTGCTCCATCGTGTAGTCGGGCGAGCGGATGATGCCGGAAGAGAGGAACAGTCCCTCGATGTAGTTGCGCTTGTAGAAGCCCAGCGTGATCGCCACCACTTCCTCGACGCTGAACCGCGCCCGCCGCACATTGGAGGAGCGCCGGTTGATGCAATAGGCGCAGTCGAACAGGCAGTAATTGGTCAGGAGGATTTTCAGCAGCGACACGCAGCGCCCGTCCGGCGTGTAGGAATGGCAGATGCCCATACCGGTGGTCGAGCCGATGCCGTCCTTCTCCGCCTTGCGGCCGCGCGCGCCGGAAGAGGCGCAGGAGGCATCATATTTGGCGGCGTCGGCGAGAATGCCGAGCTTGGTCCTCAGAGTGTCATCCACGTGGAATTCCTCCCACGTTCACTGTATGTTCTCGGTTTGATCGTATCAACCCGCCAAAAATACCGTCGCCTGTTCCGCCGTTGGTGAACAGCGGCGCATTCCTGATGCGGGCGAGGCCCATGCCCGCGCCATGACCCTCGCCGGCGCGGCGGCCGGCGAGGGTCGGCGCAGGCGGCGCGTCACGCCGCCTTGTTCTTGGCGATCAGCTCGACGAAGCGGTCGAACAGATAGTGGCTGTCCTGCGGGCCGGGGCTGGCTTCCGGGTGGTACTGCACCGAGAACACCGGCTTGTCGGTCAGCGCGATGCCGGCATTGGAGCCGTCGAACAGCGAGACATGGGTTTCGGTGGCGCTGGCCGGCAGGCTGTCGCGGTCGACCGCGAAGCCGTGATTCATCGAGGTGATTTCGACCTTGCCCGTGGTCATGTCCTTGACCGGGTGGTTGGCGCCATGATGCCCTTGGTGCATCTTCACCGTGCGCCCGCCGACGGCGAGGCCGATCATCTGGTGCCCGAGGCAGATGCCGAAGGTCGGCACGCCGCGATCGATGATCTCGCGGATGACCGGCACCGCATATTCCCCCGTCGCCGCCGGGTCGCCGGGGCCGTTGGAGAGGAACACGCCATCGGGCTGCAGCGCCAGGATCTCCTCCGCCGTGGCGGTGGCGGGCACCACCGTCACCTTGCAGCCGGCGCGGGCGAGCAGGCGCAGAATGTTGCGCTTGATGCCGTAATCGACGGCGACGACATGGTGCGCCGGGGCGGTCTGCTGGCCATAGCCCTGCGGCCAGCTCCAGGTGGTCTCGTCCCAGGTGAAGCGCTGGGCGGTGGTCACCATCGGCACCAGGTCCATGCCCTCCAGCCCCGGCCAGGCGGCGGCTTCCGCCTTCAGCGCGGCGAGGTCGAACTGGCCGTTCGGCGCATGGGCGATCACCGCGTTCGGCATGCCGCCGTCGCGGATCAGCGCGGTCAGCGCCCGGGTGTCGATGCCGGAGATGGCGATGATGCCGCGCGCCTTCAGCCAGGCGTCGAAATGCCGGGTGGCGCGGTAGTTCGACGGATCGGTGATGGCGGAATGCAGCACCACGCCGCGCACACCGGAGGCGCCGGCCATGGAGACGGTTTCCACGTCTTCCTCATTGGTGCCGACATTGCCGATATGGGGGAAGGTGAAGGTGATGATCTGCCCGGCATAGGACGGATCGGTCAGCACTTCCTGATAGCCGGTCATGGCGGTGTTGAAGCAAACTTCGCCCACCGCGTGCCCCGTGGCGCCGAGGCCGAAGCCTTCGAGGACCGTGCCATCGGCCAGGACGAGGACGGCGGTCGCGACCGGTTCGGCCCACACGTCATCGCCGGAGTGCTGTTCAGCGCTACCGTTCATTGATCTTGTTCCCTGTCATCGTGTGCCCTAATTAGTCCGTTGCCGCGCCGGATGCCAGTCTCCAGGCTGCGTATCTGGCCCACGAATTGCGGATGGCTGCGCCCGGTTCCGGCGCGCGGCGCCCGTCGCGGAGGGGCGGCAACCGCCGGAGGGGGCTGAAACCCCGCGGGTGAAACATCCATTGGCGCGTGCGGCATGCGGTCCCGAATCGGGCGCAGATGCCGACTCGCGGATTTCAGGAAGGCTGGCCGACGTGCTGCGCGACGACATCAACACCTCGCTGAAAGAGGCCATGAAGGCCCAGGACAAGCGCCGCCTCGGCACGCTGCGCCTCGTCAATGCCGCGATCAAGGACCGCGACATCGAGGCGCGCGGCCATGGCAAGGACCCGCTCTCCGATGAGGAAGTGCTCGGGCTGCTGACCAAGATGATCAAGCAGCGCGAGGAATCGGCGAAGGTCTATGAGGAGGCCGGGCGCGTCGACCTCGCCACGCAGGAGCGTGAGGAGACCGTGATCATCCAGTCCTTCCTGCCGGTGCAGATGACCGAGGCCGAGGCGCAGGCCGCCATCGCCGCCGTCATCGCCGAGATCGGCGCCCATGGCCTCAAGGATATGGGCCGCACCATGGCGGCGCTGAAGGAGCGCCACACCGGGGTGATGGATTTCGGCAAGGCGAGCAGCACGGTGAAGGCGCTGCTCACCGCCTGAGCCGGCCTCCCGGCCGGCTTCCCCTCGCGCGCGTTGGTGCCATGTCTTCAGCCTCCCCTTCGCCCGTGCCGGCCACGCTGACCCTTGCGGGATGCGGGCGCGGGGCACGGGCGATCGTCGCCGTGCTGCCGCCGGTCTTCGTGTTCGGCATCGCCTTCGGCATTGCCGCGCGCGGCGTCGGGCTGGAAGGCTGGATCGCTGCGCTGATGAGCATGGCCGTCTTTGCCGGGGCGGCGCAGTTCGCCGTGCTGGACCTGTGGACCAGCCCGGTGCCGTGGCTGCCGCTGCTGGTGGCGACCTTTGCCATCAATGCCCGCCACATCCTGCTCGGCGCCTCGCTGCGGGCGCTGTGCCGGGGGCTTTCGCCGTGGAAGGTCTATGGCGCGATGACGCTGCTCAGCGATCTCAACTGGGCGGCGCTGATCGCCGCCGAGCGCAAGGGCGAGCGGGACCTCGGCTATCTCGTCGGCGGCGGCCTGCTGATGTGGGTGACCTGGGTGGCGGCGACCATTATCGGCGCCGTCGCCGGCGGGCTCACCCTGGACGATGTGAAGACCTACGCGCTCGATCTGGTGCTGGTGGCGTTCTTCGCCACCACGCTGGTGGGGCTGCGGCGGGGCCGGGTGGACGATCTGCCCTGGCTGGTGGCGGGCGCCGCCGCCATGGGCGCAGTGTGGTTCCTGCCGCCGAACTGGCATGTGATGGTGGGCGGGCTGGCAGGCGGGCTCGCCGGCCTCATCCGCGACGAGCTGAGGCGGTCATGAGCACCTCGCAGGCGCTGCTCGTCGTCTTCGCCATGGCGCTCGTCACCTATGCGACGCGGGCGGGCGGCATCTTCCTCGTCGGCTTCGTGCCGATGTCGGCCCGCACCGAGAATTTCCTGCGCTATCTCGCCGGCGCGGTGCTGGTGGCGCTGGTGGTGCCGGCGACGGTGCGCGGCGGGCCGGAGGGCTATGTCGCGGTCGGCGTCGCCATCCTCGCCCGGCTGGTTTTGCGCCAGGCGCTGCCGGCGATCGCGCTCGGCATCCTCGCGGCGGCGCTGTGGCGCGCCTATATGGGAGCGAGCTGAGGCTGGGGACAGCGGGGACGGCGCCGCCCATGGGCACGGTTCTTGCCGCAGTGCCCGCTGCTCCTGCTAGGCTTTCCGGCCGCCCTAACGGTTGAGTTCACGCCTCCATGCGCTACCCGCCCTCGTTCCTCGACGAGATACGAGCCCGCCTCCCGGTGTCGGAGGTGGTGGGCAAGCGCGTGCAGCTGAAGAAGCAGGGGCGGGAATGGCGCGGCCTGTCGCCGTTCAACCCCGAGAAGACGCCCTCCTTCTATGTCAACGACCAGAAGGGCTTCTATCACTGCTTCTCCTCCGGCAAGCATGGCGACCATTTCGACTTCCTGATGGAGGTCGAGGGCCTGCCCTTTCCGGAGGCGGTGGAGCGGCTCGCCTCCATGGCCGGCGTGCCGATGCCGGTGCAGTCGCGCGAGGAGGAAAAGCGCGAGAGCCGGCGCAAGACGCTGCATGAGGTGATGGAACTCGCCGCGCAGTATTTTGAGGCGACGCTGCAGGGCCGCACCGGCGCCAAGGGGCGCGGCTATCTCGCCGATCGCGGTCTCGGCCCGGCGGTGCAGAAGCGCTTCCGCATTGGCTACGCCCCGCCGGACCGCTTCGCGCTGAAAGAGGCGCTGGGCGGGCGCGGCGTTCCCGTGGAAGATATGGTCGAGGCCGGGCTGCTGATTTCGGCCGAGGACATCGCCATTCCCTATGACCGCTTCCGCGACCGGGTGATGTTCCCCATCACCGATCTGCGCGGGCGCGTCGTCGCTTTTGGCGGGCGGGCGCTGGAAAAGGACGTGCCGGCGAAGTACCTCAACTCGCCGGAAACCCCGCTCTTCCACAAGGGGGCGCTGCTCTACAACGCCTTCAACGCGCGCACGGCGGCGCATAACGGCGCTGCAGTCATTGCGGCGGAAGGCTATGTCGACGTGATCGCCCTGGTCGAGGCCGGCTTTGCCGGGGCGGTGGCCCCCCTCGGCACGGCGCTGACCGAGGAGCAGCTGGCGCTGTTGTGGAAGATGGCGCCCGAGCCGGTGCTGCTATTCGACGGCGACAAGGCCGGGCGGCGCGCCGCCTTCCGGGCGATGGACCTCGCTTTGCCGCACCTCAAGCCCGGCATGAGCCTCTCCTTCGGCCTGCTGCCCGAGGGGCAGGACCCGGACGATCTGGTGCGTGCTGGCGGGCGCGAGGCGGTGGACGCAGTGCTGGCGCAGGCCCGCCCGCTCGCGGACGTGCTGTGGGCGCGCGAGATCGAGGGTGTGAGCGTCGACACGCCGGAGCGCCGGGCGGCGCTGGAGGCGCGGATCGGCGACATCGTGAAAGTGATCGGCGACGAAACCGTGCGCAAGCATTACCGCGCCGAGCTGATGGAGCGCTTCCGCCGGCTGTTCGCCCCGTCCTCGGGGGGCGGGGAGGGCGGGCGGCGCTCGGCCAATGACTATTCCGGCTATTCCGGGCGTGCGGGAGCCAAGGGCGCGCGCCGGCCGGGCAACGGTCGCGGCGGGGCGGGCAGACCGGCGGGCGAAGCCATGCGCCGCTCGGCGCTGGTGCGCGGGGCCGCGGCGGAAATGCCGCGCAACGAGGCGCTGCTGCTGTTCGCACTCATCAACCATTCCTGGCTGATCGACCAATATGCGGAGGAGCTTGCCGGGCTTTCGCTGCAGAACAAGGAGGCGGCGGAACTGCGCCGTGCCTTGCTCGACGCGCATATGGACGGCGATACCGAAGCGCCCGAACGGCTCACCGCGCGGCTCGAAGCGCAGGGGCTGGCGCCGCTGGTCGAACGGCTGGGGCGCATGGCGGTGGCCCGGCACGACTGGCCGGCCTTTTCCGATGCCGGCCGCAGCGATGTGGAGTTGTGGTGGCATCAGCGGCTGGTCTTGCACCGGCGCGGCCATGCCCTATCTAAGGAACTGAAAGAAGCCGAGAAACGCCTGGCGGAAGAGCCCACGGAGATGAATTGGGCGCGCTTTCTCGACGTACAAAGTCAGCTCGCGGCACTTGACGGAACCGAAGCTTTGGTAGAGGGGTTCGGCGCCGCGTCGGGTCGACCGGGGCGGTCGATGTAAGGTCCCTTCGGGCTGCTCGCCCGCGCGTCTTTCGGGCGCGTGGTGCGCGTAGCCCTGTTTGCGTCTCTCGCCTGCCACTGCGCGGGGCGCCGGGTTGAACGATCGAAGGGCGGTGCCGCAAGGACGCCGTCGCACGCCGGGACGCAGGTCTGCGGCGCTTGAGGAGCACAAACGCATGGCGAAGCAGGCAGCGGAAGCGACGGAAGCCCCCGAGAAGGACGGCGACACCCCGGACAGCCCGTTGCTGGACCTTTCGGACGCTGGCGTCCGGAAGATGATCAAGCTCGCCAAGAAGCGCGGTTACGTGACTTATGACGAGCTGAACGAGGTTCTCCCCTCCGAGCAGAACACCTCCGACCAGATCGAAGACATTTACGCGATGCTCAACGAGATGGGCATCAATGTCGTCGAGGCGGAAGAGGCGGAAGCCGAGGCCGAGGGTGAGGAAGCCCCGGCCGAGGCAGCCGAGGAAGAGGAAGAGAGCGGCGGCGAGCTGGCCGAGACCGGCTCGCGCACCGTCATCCGCTCCGAGACCAAGTCCGAGCCGGGCGAGCGCACCGACGACCCCGTGCGGATGTATCTGCGCGAGATGGGCTCGGTGGAACTGCTGTCGCGCGAGGGCGAAATCGCCATCGCCAAGCGCATCGAGGCCGGCCGCGAGGCGATGATCGCCGGCCTGTGCGAAAGCCCGCTGACCTTCCAGGCCATCATCATCTGGCGCGACGAACTCGTCGAAGGCAAGGTGCTGCTGCGCGACATCATCGACCTTGAGGCCACCTATGCCGGCCCCGAGGCGAAGAACGGCCCCATCGTCGAGGGCGGCTCGCTCGCCCCCGAGGCGGAGGAGGAGCGCGAGCCGACCATCGGCGAGACCATCGCCGGCGATGACGATGACGACATGGAGAACTCCCTGTCGCTGGCGGCGATGGAAGCCGAGATCAAGCCGAAGGTGCTGGAAACCTTCGACCGCATCGCCGACGCCTATAAGAAGCTGCGCCGTCTTCAGGACCAGAACGTCGAGTCCAAGCTGAAGAACGAGAGCCTCTCGCCCTCGCAGGACCGCAAATACAAGAGCCTGAAGGACGCGCTGATCCTCGACGTGAAGTCGCTGTCGCTGAACCAGGCGCGCATCGACAACCTCGTCGAGCAGCTCTACGACATCAACAAGCGCCTCGTCTCGCTGGAAGGCCGGCTGATGCGGCTCGCCGAGAGCTTCGGCGTCTCGCGCGAGGACTTCCTGCGCCAGTATCAGGGTTCCGAGCTCGACCCGAAATGGGTCGCCCGGGTGAAGAACCTCACCTCGCGCGGCTGGAAGGGTTTTGTCGGGCAGGAACTCGACGGCATCAAGGATCTGCGCTCGGAAATCCACGCCCTCGCCACCGAGACCGGGCTGGAAATCCAGGAATTCCGCAAGATCGTGCAGATGGTGCAGAAGGGCGAGAAGGAAGCCCGGCAGGCGAAGAAGGAAATGGTGGAGGCGAATCTGCGCCTCGTCATCTCCATCGCCAAGAAGTACACGAACCGCGGCCTGCAGTTCCTCGACCTCATTCAGGAAGGCAATATCGGCCTGATGAAGGCGGTCGACAAGTTCGAGTACCGGCGCGGCTACAAGTTCTCGACCTACGCCACCTGGTGGATCCGGCAGGCGATCACCCGCTCGATCGCCGACCAGGCCCGCACCATCCGCATCCCGGTGCACATGATCGAGACGATCAACAAGATCGTCCGCACCTCGCGCCAGATGCTGCACGAGATCGGCCGCGAGCCGACCCCGGAGGAACTGGCGGAAAAGCTCGGCATGCCGCTGGAGAAGGTGCGCAAGGTGCTGAAGATCGCCAAGGAGCCGATCTCGCTGGAGACGCCCATCGGCGACGAAGAGGACAGCCATCTCGGCGACTTCATCGAGGACAAGAACGCCATCCTGCCGATCGACGCGGCAATCCAGAGCAATCTGCGCGAGACGACCACGCGCGTGCTGGCCTCGCTCACCCCGCGCGAGGAACGCGTGCTGCGCATGCGCTTCGGCATCGGCATGAATACCGACCACACGCTGGAAGAGGTCGGCCAGCAGTTCTCGGTGACGCGCGAGCGTATCCGCCAGATCGAGGCAAAGGCGCTGCGCAAGCTCAAGCACCCCTCGCGCTCGCGCAAGCTGCGCAGCTTCCTCGACAATTGAGGCGCGGGCCTTCCAGGGCTGCAGCGTTCGGAATGCGAAAAGGCGGCCCCTCGGCCGCCTTTTCTTTTGGTTCACCGCCCGGGTGGTTCAACCACGAGGCCGACGATGCGCCGGACAAGCGGTAGCACGAGCAGCAGGGTGGGGAACGCCACCACCCAGGAGAGCGCCCAGGCCGTCGGCCACATCGCGACAAAGGCGGGGCTCGGGCCGAGACTGCGCAGCGTGGCGATGGCCGAGACCACGAAGGTCATCAGCACGGAGAGCACCAGCGGCATGATGAGGCCGGCATAGCGGGCCGGCAGCTTGCGGAAGAGGGGAGAGGCCATGCGGGCCATCCTTCTGGATGGTCGCGGCGGGTCCGGAGCACACGCATCCGGCCGGCCGTGACCGGTTGGACGCGTTGCCTGACGTCGGACGCTTACGGCCGGCACGGGACCGGCGCGCTTCTCTTAACCCCAAGACGGCAGTTGCGCCAGCCCGCCTGCCACCTCCGATCGGCTCCGTAGTCGATTATACAACCTTGACAAGAACAAAGGTATTAAAGCACTCTCAGATTGTGCTGTGGGGGCTGCCATGAATCCCTTGATTGTGCTTGCCGGATCGCTTCTGCCGGACATCCTCAAACTCGCACTCGGATCGAAAGCGGCCCCGGTGGCCGAGGCGGTCGCCAAGGCGTTCGAAAAAGTGACGGGGACCGAAGACCCGGTTGAGGCCGAAGCCAAGATCGAGGCCAATCCCAAGCTTGCTAACAACTTGCGGGTGGAACTGGCGCGGATCGCGGCGGAGGCCGAAGAAAAGCAGCGTCAGGCCGATCTCGAGGCCCAGCGGCTTGCCATTGAGCAAGCGAGCCGCGCTGCGGCGCAGGAACTGGCGCACCGCGAGCGCGACGACAAGGACCGCGAGAGTGCGCGCGGCATGTTCGTGGCGCTGGCCAGCGCGCGCAACCCGCTCGCCTGGGCCCCGATCGTCATCTCGATCATCATCGTCATCGGCTTCTTCTGGGTGCTTTGGTACCTGATCAGTCCGATACCGCAGGGAGCCAACTCACCCTTCACGCGTGATAGCCCGCTGCTGCAGATCATCAACATCGTCATTGGCGGTCTCGTTTCGGCCTTCGCGACGGTGGTGAGCTATTATCTCGGTTCCTCGGCATCCTCGCGCGCCAAGGATACGGCGTCGTTCGAGATTCAGGAGCGGCTCGCTTCACAGACCGGCGAGGTCATCCGCGCGCAGCGGGCGGGCGGTGGCGCCGCAGGGCCGGCGGCTCCGGGCAAGCCGCCGGCGGGGCCATTAAAGGCAGCGAAGTTCCAGCGCTGCGCCGACATCGTGCTCACCGCGGAAGGGGGCTTTGTCGATCATCCCCGGGACCCCGGCGGGGCGACCAATTTCGGCATCACCATCGGCACGCTGCGCGACTGGCGCGGCGAGGAGGTGACCGCCGAGGATGTGCTCAACCTCACCAAGGAAGAGGCGCGCGAAATCTACCGGGTACGCTATTGGAACCCGCTGAACTGCGACGCGCTACCGCCCGGCATCGATCTCGTCGTGTATGATTTCGGGGTCAATGCCGGCCCGGTGCGCGCGGCGAAGATGCTGCAGAAACTGGTCGGCGCGAAGGAGGACGGCGCCATTGGTGCGGTCACCCTCGCGGCGGTCGGCACGCGCGACATTGCCGACCTCATCCGCGCCTTCTCCGCGCGGCGGCTCGACTATTACCGCGCGCTCGACACCTGGGAGACCTTCGGCAAGGGCTGGACCAACCGGACGCTGACCGTGGAGAAGGAAGCCCTGCAGCTCGCCGCTGAGGCGTTCAAGACGGCGGCGTGAGCCGAACAGCCCGCGCCGCCGCTGTGCCTCACTCGCCCGGAAGCGGGTGGTTGTGGCGGCGCACGGCCTTGGTGGACGCTTCCACATAGGCCAGCGTGGCGGCGAAGCCGCTGAAGGCGACGATGGTGGCGGCGACGAAGAACAGGGTTTCGGTCGGCATGGCGTCCTCCTGAGACTTATATCTCCAAGCGTAGGGAGCGCGCGCATCGTCCGCCTTGCGCTAGGTCAAGGTCGATGGGGCCTGCGTGCCGGCGCGGGCCGCGGGAGACGCGGCGGCGGCCGTCGAAAATTCGTGCCATCTTTGCCGGACCGCCGGCATCCATGCGACAGGCTCGGTCGATGCGCGCGGGGGCGGCGCGAGTCAGAGGGCCGGGGCCGGATCTTCACCGTTTCGCCATCAATGCGCTGACATCGAGCCAAAGCCGGCGCGTGGTCTCGTCTGCGCCCTGCCGCAGGTCGATACTGTAGAAAAAGCCGTAGTGATTGGTGTCGACAGACGAGTCCGCTTTGCGCGCTAAATCTAGCCATTCCGCCGGATCGAGCTCCACCGTCCCGGCCAGGCCGTAGCTCGCAAGCCCGGATTTCGCGATCACGATGGCAGGAACCTCCCCGCCGCTCTGGCTCAGGCGCGGATTCGCGGCGGTCCAGATTTCATCTTGACGCTCCTCCGCCCCGGCGGCGCGGGATTCGCGGACGATGCCCGCCCGGATGGCGTCGCGCGGCACGATCATCACCGAACCGGCGACGTTCTCGATGGCAATCTGGTAGTCGAAGGCGAGAACGGTGCGGTCGGCATCGACGCTGACGACCCGTATCACCGGATCGCTCAGGAAATGGATGCGAGATGGCCCGGCTTTCGGCGTCGCCACTTCCTTGAAGGCGGCCGGCACGCTGGCGGAATACGCGCAGAGGGCGAGCATGGCGAAGCAATAGGGCACGATCGCGAGCCATGCGCAGAGGCGCGTCGCCAGACGCCGTTTTCGCAGCGCCCGTCCGGTCCAGCACCACAGGCCCACCGTCGGCATGACGAGAGCGGAGAGCGTGATCGCCAGCGGGCCGAGCAGGAGAAGATTGGCGACCGTCTCGGGCAGGGGCACCGCTTCCAGCCGGAGAATTTCTCTCACCTCCACGCCGAACAGCGCCTTCCCCACGTCGAGCGTAAGGGCGATGACGAAGCCGGAGAGCAGGAGAAGGCATTGGAAGCCGAACAGATAGGCGTTCAGCGCGACGAATTCCTGCCGGCGACGCAGGTCCGGGATCAGGCGTGAGACAAGACCGGTCACCACCGCCGTACAGATCAGAACAGGAAAGGCCGCGAGAAGCAGGCCGCTGACACTGATCGCCTCCTGCCACCTGGCGAGAAGCGCCCGGTTCACCTCCTCGTTGAACCAGATGAGGTTCACCATCCCCAGCAGGCCCTTCGGGTAGACGGAGAGGGTGAGCGCGAAGACAAAGCCGCCGATGGCGAGATAGCTCATCGGACGGACGAAACGGCGGTTGCCGCGTTCGGGCGCCAGCAGCAGGCGCTCGCAGGTAAGCGGGCGAAACAGGATGACGCAGGTCGTTCGCAGGAAGCGGACGACGAAGCGCACGGCGCCTTCGATCGTCTCTTCCACCTTGTCCGACAACGACCGTGACGGATCGACGGACATCGTTGCTCCCCCCGTGGTAGAGGGGTGCAACTTAAGCGAGAAGGTGGCCGGGTGCCACCAAATTTAAGGCGCGGACACCGCGTGGTCGATCAGCACCGCGAAGCCGATGAGCAGCAGGAAGCCGAGAAAGAACAGGCCGAACAGCACCAGCGCGATTTTCCGCGCGAGCTGCGACACGCCGGTCATGCCGATGGCGCCCGCAATCATCGAGATCACCAGGAAGATCACGGCGTATTTGATCATGCGGCGTTTCCCCGGATGGCAGGTGAGGGCGCGGTATCAACGCACGGGCAGCGCCGGAGTTCCGCCGGTTTACGCGCCGTCGGAACGCCCGTCCTGCGCGGTGGGGAAATCGTCATCGCCCTTCATCGGCTGGGGCGCCTGCGGCGGGGGCGGCGTCGTGGCGGCTGCGGGCTTGTCCGAAGCCGGGGGCTTGTCCGAATTCGGCTTGGGTGTGACGGGCTTGGACGTTGGGGGAGACGCGGCCCGGCGCCAGCGGCGCAGACCGGAGAGCGGCGTTTCCGCGCGGCTCTTTTCCGGCCGCGGCACGGTGCCGGTCGCCGCCGAGGCGATGGGTTCGCTCTTGCTGTCGATCTGCCGCCCCTTCTCCTTCAGCAGGATGCGCCAGAGCACGAACAGCAGCAGCAGCGTGTAGGAGCCGGCGGTGAAGAAGAACAGCGCGCCCGGCCCGTAATGCTGCATGCCGAGCGAGGCCAGCGCCGGCCCGACCACCGAGCCGACGCCATAGAGCAGCAGCAGCCCCGCCGCCGTCTCCACCGCCTCGGACGGCGCGGTGCGGTCATAGGCATGCGCCGCCGCCAGCGAATAGGCCGGCAGCGACAGGCCGCCATAGAGCATGCCGAGCAGGCAGAGCCCGAGCAGGTCGAAGGGCAGCGCCCCCAGCGCCAGCCCGGCCAGCAGCGCCCCGACCAGCAGCGCGGCGAGGATGCGCCGACGGTCCATGCGGTCGGAGAGATAGCCCACCGGCCATTGCGCCAAGGCGCCCGCCACCACCACGGCGCTCATGAAGGTCGCGGCGCCGTCGGAAGTGAGGCCGCGCCCGATGCCGAAGATCGGCCCCAGCGACCACAGCGAGCCATTGGTGAGGCCGATGGCGAAGCAGCCGACCATCGCCACCGGCGCCGCCTTGAACAGGCGCGGCAGGCGGATGCGGGCGGTCTCGATCGGCGCCGGCTGGGTGCTGGAGCCGATCGCGACCGGCAGCACCGCCAGCGAGAACAGAATGGCGGCGAGGGCGAACAGATCGAAGGCCCGCACGGGGTAAAGCGTGATCATCATCTGTCCGGCGGTGAGCGCGGCATAGTCGACGATGACATAGGCGCTCATGACGAAGCCGCGCGTCTGGTTGGTGGCGCGGTCGTTGAGCCAGCTTTCGATCACCAGATAGAGCCCGGCGAAGCAGAAGCCGGTGATGGTGCGCAGCGCGAACCAGGTGAAGGGCTCGATGAAAAGCGGATGCGCCATCATCGCTGCCACCACGCCCGAGGTGAGGGCGGCGAAGGCGCGGATATGCCCGGTGCGGCGCACCAGATGAGGCACGGCGAGGCAGCCGACCACGAAGCCGAGATAATAGCTCGACCCCAATATGCCGAGATTGATGGCGCTGAAGCCCTCGAAGGCACCGCGCAGCGGCAGAAGCGTGTTCTGCAGGCCGCTACCGGTTACCAGAAAGAACACGCCGAGCAGGAGCGCGGCGACAGGGCCGAGAGTCTGGGCCATGATGGGAACCGGACGGTGAGGGTGGCGGGCGCGCGGAATCCTTGTTCCGCAAGGTCCGGTTAGACCTGATCTTTGGCGAAGTCGAGACGGGGATTGGTATGAGTGACGGTGCGGTACGGCTGAAGTCGGACTTCCTGGAGGTGGACATTTCGCCTCAGGGCGCGGAGATGGTGGCGCTGAGGGACCGGCACGGGCATGATCTGCTGTGGAATGGCGACCCGGCGTTCTGGACCGGGCGCGCGCCGCTGCTGTTTCCCATCGTCGGGCGCCTGCCCAACGACCAGCTCGTGCATGACGGCAAGGTCTATCCGATGGCGCAGCACGGCTTCGCCCGCCGCCGCGCCTTCACGCTGGAGGAGGCGACGGACCAGGCGGTGCGTCTGGCGCTGCATGACGACGAGGAGACGCGCAAGCAATATCCGTTCGCTTTCTCGCTCACCGTGACCTACCGGCTGGAAGAGGCGACGCTCACCCTCGAGGCGGAGGTGGCGAACACGGGCGCGGGCGTGCTGCCGGCGAGTTTCGGCTTCCACCCGGCCTTCCGCTGGCCGCTGCCCTATGGCGGCACGCGCGCCGACCACCGGCTGGTGTTCGAGAAGGCGGAAGCGGAAGCCATCCACCGGCCGGTGGGTGGGTTGCTTTCCACCGCCACCGAGCCGAACCCGGCGGTGGACGCGATCCTGGAGCCGACCGACGCGCTGTTCGAGCGCGACGCGCTGATCCTTCTCGATCTGCGCTCGCACCATGTGCGCTTCGGCGTGCCGGGCGAGCCGGGGCTGGAAGTGGCCTTCCCCGACATGCCGCATCTCGGCATCTGGTCGAAGCCCGGCGCGCCGTTCCTGTGCATCGAGCCCTGGGCCGGCTATGCCTCGCCCGAGGACGGGCCGGCGGAATTCATCGACAAGCCGGGCCTGTCGCTGCTGGCGCCGGGCGCCTCCAAGCGCTTCGCCATGACGGTGCGCTGGCTGCCCGATGTCGGCCGGCTGATCGGCCCGCATGAGGTGGAGGGCTAGCCATGCGCGGTGCGCCGGTGCGGGCATGGGCCGGGTAAGTCGCCGGCTCCTTCGCGGTGCAGGGCCCCCCTGCGCCGTCATTGCCTCCCACGCGGCGTTCTGAGACCATCGCCGGGCACGAAGGCTCGATGGTGAAGATGGCGCGTCACGGTTTTTCTCGTCTCAGACTGCACGCCTGTCTCGCCGTGGCCCTGGCCGGCTCGGTCCTGCCGGTCCTTGCCCAGGCCGAGCCGCCGCCGGCCGCGCCCACGCCCGTCATCGTCTGGGATGTTCCCGCCTTCAATGCCCTGCCGGACGATGAACAGGGTCGGCTCGCCCGCTATGGCCGCTCGGTCATCGAGGCGACCTATGCCCATATCGGCCCGGCCGTCGCCGATCCCGCCGCCCGCTTCGCCGGCAATAATCTGGCGTGCGCGAACTGCCATTTGCAGGCGGGGCTGAAGAAGTTCGGCCTGCCGCTCGTCGCCGCTTCCGCCGACTACCCCGCCTATAGCAGCCGCTCCGGCGCGGTGAGTTCGCTGTTCGACCGCGTCAACCAGTGCCTGAAGCGCAGCATGAACGGCCGGCCGATGGCAGAAGACGACCGGCCCATGCAGGCGATCCTCGCCTATCTCGACGTTCTCGCGACCAACATCCCGCCCGATGCGACGATTGTCGGCGCCGGGGCCGGGGCGATCCCCGAATTGGACCGCGCGGCCGATCCGGTGCGGGGCGCCGCGATCTATGCCGCCAATTGCGCGGAGTGCCACCGTCGCGACGGGCTCGGCGTGCGGCGCAATGAGGCGCAGCCGGATATGGGCTATGCCTTCCCGCCGCTCTGGGGGCCGGACAGTTTCAATGACGGCGCGGGCACGGCGCGGCTGATCACGCTCGCTAATTTCGTCCATGACAACATGCCGAACGGCACGTCCTGGGTGGCGCCGACGCTCGCGCCGCAAGACGCCTGGGACGTGGCGGCTTTCGTGCTGTCGCAGCCCCGGCCGCAATTGGCCGGCATCGACCGGGATTTTCCCGATCTGCTGTTGAAGCCGGTGGATGCGGCCTATCCGCCCTTCGCCGACAGCTTCCCGGCCGAGCAGCACCGCTACGGCCCCTTCGCCCCGATCCGGGCGGAGATCGCCCGGCTGAAACAGGCGCGCGGGACAATCCCTAACCCGAACACGCCCTGACGCGGCCCGCGCCGGTCGTCAGAGCGGCCGGGCGCCGGCGCGCGGGTCGGACGTCTCGCCAAATGTGTCGCCGATACGGGTCAGCTCGTCGATGAAGCGCTGGCACCAATGGTGGATGGTGTTGGTCTCCACCGTCTCCATATTGCTGCGCCAGCGCTCCTGACGTTCCGCGAGCGGCATGGTCAGCGCCCGGTCCATCGCCGCCGCCATGCCTTCGATGTCATAGGGGTTGACCAGTAGCGACCCCTTCAGTTCGTCCGCCGCGCCGGCGAAGCGTGAGAGCACCAGCACGCCGGGGTTTTCGGGGTCCTGCGCCGCCACATATTCCTTGGCGACGAGGTTCATGCCGTCGCGCAGCGGCGTCACCACACCGACCCGGGCACGGCGGTAGATGGCGGCGAGCGTGGCGCGCTGGAACGGGCGGTTGAGATAGCGCAGCGGCACCCAGTCGAATTCGGCGAACTCGCCATTGATCGCGCCGCCCAGCTCCTCCAGCTCGCGCCGCAGCGCCTGATACTCCGCCACCTCGCTGCGCGAGAGCGGCGCCACCTGCATCATCGTCACCTTGGAGCGGTGCTCGGGATAGCTGCGCAACAATTCGCCGAACGCGGCGAACTTGCCGGGCAGGCCCTTGGAATAGTCCAGCCGATCGACGCCGACGGCCAGCATACGGCCGGCGAGGCTCTCGTTAAGCCGTCGCTCCTCGTCCTTGCCGACCGACTTTTGAGCGTCGCTGACGAAGGCGTCGGCGTCGATGCCGATGGGATAGGCGGCGACGCGGAAGCGCCGGTCCTTCAGCCCCACCGTACCGCCCGGCGCGATCCAGCCGCGAATCTCGGAGGAGATGTAGGTCAGCAGCGCCCGCACGTCGTTCTCGGTCTGCAGGCCGACAAGGTCATAATGCGAGAGGTCGTCCACCAGCGCCGCATGCGAGGGCAGGCTGAGATAGACCTCCGGCGTCGGCCAGGGGATGTGGTGGAAATAGCCGATCCGCCCGCCGAAGCCGAGCTTGCGCAGTTCCGCGGCCAGCGGGATGAAATGGTAGTCATGCACCCAGAGGATGTCGTCGGGCTTCAGCAGCGGCATCAGCGCACGGGCGAAATGCTCATTGACCCGGCGATAGCCCTCCCAGTCCGCCTTGCGGAAGGAGAGGAGGCCGAGCCGGTAATGGCACAGCGGCCACAGCGTGCCATTGGCATAGCCGGCATAGTGGGCGCGCTGGTCTTCGGGATCGAGATTGAGCAGGGCGTAGGTGACGCGGCCGGAGCGGAAGACCTTGGGCGCGTCCGGCGGGTTGACCTCGGTTTCCCCGCTCCAGCCGAACCAGAGACCGCCGCGCTGGCTCAGCGCCTCGCGCAGGGCCACCGCCAGTCCGCCCGCCTTGGCGGCGCGCTCCTTGGGCGACGCCACCCGGTTCGAGACGATTACGAGCCGCGCCAAAAGGCTTCCTCCCATGTCTTCGACAGCCGCATGGCCGTATCGATCAGGCCGACCATGGAATAAGTCTGCGGAATATTGCCCCACAGCTCCAGGGTCTGGTTGTCGATGTCTTCCGATAGCAGCCCGGCCGGGTTGCGCCGGGCCAGCAGGCTGGTGAACATCTCCCGCGCCTCGTCGCGGCGGCCGATCAGGTCGAGCGCGCCAGCATACCAGAACGAGCAGATGGTGAAGGAGGTTTCCGGCAGGCCGAAATCGTCCTCGCCGGCATAGCGCATGAGGTAGCCATTGCGCTTCAGTTCGCGGCCGATGGTTTCCACCGTGGCAACGTAGCGCGGATCGTCTGGCCGGACGAAGCCGAGCTCGGCCAGCAGCAACAGGCTGGCGTCGAGCTGGCCGTCCTCCTCCGCATCGACGAAGCTGCCGCGCGCCTCGTCCCAGGCGAAGGCGAGGATGCGGGTGCGGATCTCGTTGGCGTGCCGGGTCCAGAACGCGGCGCGGTCGGGCAGTTCCAGCACGCGGGCGATGCGGGCCAGCCGGTCGCAGGCGGCCCAGCTCATCACGGCGGAAAAGGTGTGCAGCCGGCGCTTGCCACGCAGCTCCCACAACCCGGCATCCGGTTCGAAGGCGAATTCGACCGCGCGCGCCCCGACCCCCTCAAGCAGCTCGAACAGCGCCTTGTCGCCGCGCTTGGGCAGGCGCTCGTCGAAGAACATCTGCGCGGCGGCCAGTACGACATGGCCATAGCCGTCATTCTGCACCTGCTCGCCGGCCTGGTTGCCGACGCGCACCGGCCCCATGCCCTGGAAACCGGAAAGCGCCGGAGCGAAGCGCTCCTCCAGCGGCGTGCCCGGCACGATGGAATAGACCGGCGCCAGCCGACCCGAGGGCTCGGAGGCGATCACCGTGGTGAGGTAGCGGATATAGTCTTCCATGGTGCGGGTGGCGCCGAGCATGTTCAGCGCCCGCACGGTGAAATAGGAATCGCGCAGCCAGCAGTGGCGATAGTCCCAGTTGCGGATCGAATGCGGCGCCTCGGGAATCGAGGTGGTGAGCGCGGCGACGATGCCGCCGGTCTCCTCGAAGGCGCAGAGCTTGAGCGAAATGGCGGCGCGGATCACCGCGTCCTGCCACTCATAGGGAATGGAGAGGTAGCGCACCCATTCGTGCCAATAGTCGCGCGTCTTCTCCTCGAAGCCGCGCGTGGTGTCGGCGATGCTGGCGGGGAAGGGTTCGTCCGGCCCCAGTACCAGCGTCGCCGCCTTGCTGAGCACGAAGGGGCGCTCTTCCATCACATAGACGATGGGCAGGTCGGTGGTGGCGCGCAGCGTCACGTCGTCGCCGGCAAAGCGCATATGGTTGGAGCCGCGCACCGGCGCCGGGCGCTGTTCGCCCCAGTTGAAATGCGGGCGCAGGCGCAGCGTCACCCGGCACATACCGGAGATCGGCTCGATCCGCCGCACCAGCATGGCCGGGCGGTAGATGCGGTCATAGAGCTTGAAGCGCGGCGCGAAGTCGACGATGCGCAGCTTGGCGCCCTGGTCGTTCTCCAGAATGGTCTCGATGATCGCGGTGTTGGTCTGGTAGCGGCGCGTCGCCTTCACCTGGCCTTCCAGCACCACGTCGAAGAAGCCCGCCTCCGGCTCGGTGCCGCCGAGCAGCGAGGAAAACACCGGGTCGCCGTCGATGCGCGGCCAGCAGCACCAGCCGATGCGCCCGTTGCGGTCGATCAGCGCGGCGATGGTGCCGTTGCCGATGGCGGCCAGGTCGAGATGGGTGCTCACGAATTCACGCGCTCCAGTGCCGTGGGAAGGTCGGTCAGCCAGCGCCGCACCTCGGTGGGCGAGGCCAGCTTGTAATCGGCCTGATCGGTCGGGCGGGGCCCGACGGCGAGGGCGAGGCCACCGGCGGCGCGGACGGCGCGGAAGCCGTCCTCATCCGTCACATCGTCGCCGAGGAACACCGGGCGGCGGCCGGCGAACAGCGCCGAGTTCATCAGTTCCGCCACCGCCGTGCCCTTGTTGCGGCCGGCCTGACGGACTTCGATGACGTATTTGCCCTTGAGGAATTCGACCCCGCCATCGATGCCGGTGCCGAGTGCGATCACCCGGTCCATGATCGCCTCGCCGAACTGCGGCACGGCGCGGAAATGCACGGCCAGCGACAGCGGCTTGTGCTCGACGAACACGCCGGGCCAGGTGGCGAGCACTTCGTCCAGCGCCTGTTCCAGCGGCCGGCGCCATTTCGGCAGCGGGATCGGCACGGAGGGCGCGTCCGGCGCGAGCCGCACCTCCGCCCCGTGCTGGCCGGAGGCGGCGAGGCGGGTGGGGGCGAAGCGGCGGTCCATCCAGTCGATGGTCCGCCCGGAGACCAGCGCCACCGCGCCATCGAGCGCGCCCTGCAGCCGCGCCAGAAGGTCGGGCAGGTCGCGCGGAATATCCACCCCTTCCGGGTGGTCCGCATGCTCGATCAGGGTGCCGTCAATGTCGAGGAAGAGAGCCCAGTCGGGGCGTGGAAGCAGGGGGAGGGGTGCGCTGGGTGCTGTCGCCATGCTGTCGTTTGTTCCGCCTGGATCCGGCATAGTGAGGTCAAAAAGAAGCTTCGGCCGCCGGCACGGTCGCCGGCTGCCATTAACGCGCCAGAGCCGGAGGCGTTCCAATACCTCGGTGAAAAAGCCGCGATGGTCTGCCCCTCGCGGGGGCGGATGGCGGGCGTCCGGCGCGTGACGGCCTTGCCGCTCAACGGCGCGCGGTTTACATAGCGCCCAACCCGCACCTTATGACGCCGCGGCAGCGCGGCATGGTCCCGGCTCGCCCGTACGCGCAGGATTTGGACATGGCTTATCAGTTTATCTACCACATGCACGGCATGACCAAGGCCTATCCGGGCGGCAAGAAGGTGCTCGACAATGTGCACCTGTCCTTCTACCCCGATGCCAAAATCGGCATTCTCGGCCCCAACGGCTCGGGTAAGTCCACGCTGCTCAAGATCATGGCCGGCATGGACAAGGACTTCTCGGGCGAGGCCTGGGTCGCGGAAGGCGCGCGCGTCGGCTATCTGCCGCAGGAGCCGCTGCTCGACCCGACCCTTTCCGTGCGCGAGAACGTGATGCTCGGCGTCGCCAAGCAGAAGGCGATCCTTGAGCGCTACAACGAACTCGCCATGAACTATTCCGAGGAGACGGCGGACGAGATGACCGCGCTCCAGGACGAGATCGAAGGCCAGGGCCTGTGGGACCTCGACAGCAAGATCGACCAGGCCATGGACGCGCTCGGCTGCCCGGAAGAGGGTTCGGACGTTTCCAAGCTCTCGGGCGGTGAGCGCCGCCGCGTGGCGCTGTGCCAGCTGCTGCTCTCGCAGCCGGAACTGCTGCTGCTGGACGAGCCGACCAACCATCTCGACGCCGAGACCACCAACTGGCTGGAAGGCCATCTGCGCAACTATCCCGGCGCGATCCTGATCGTCACCCATGACCGCTACTTCCTCGACAATGTGACGGGGTGGATTCTCGAGCTGGATCGCGGCCGCGGCATTCCCTATGAGGGCAACTATTCCTCCTGGCTGGCGCAGAAGGCCAAGCGCATGGCGCAGGAAAATCGCGAGGACGAGGCCCGCCAGCGTGCGATCGCCTCCGAGGCCGAGTGGATGGGGGCCTCCCCGAAGGCCCGTCAGGCCAAGAACAAGGCGCGTATCCAGCGCTATGACGAGCTGGTGAAGAAGGCGTCCGAGAAGGCGCCGACCACCGCCCAGATCGTCATTCCGGTGTCGGAGCGGCTCGGCAACAACGTCATCGAGTTCAACGGCCTCAGCAAGTCGTTCGGCGACAAGCTGCTGATCGACAACCTTTCCTTCAAGCTGCCGCCGGGCGGCATTGTCGGCGTCATCGGGCCGAACGGCGCCGGCAAGACCACGCTGTTCCGCATGATCAACGGGCTGGAGAAGCCCGATGCCGGCTCCATCACCGTCGGCGACAGCGTCCAGCTCGGCTATGTCGACCAGAACCGCGATGCGCTGGACGACAAGAAGACCGTGTGGGAGGAAATCTCCGGCGGCAACGAGGTGCTCTATCTCGGCAAGCGCGAGATCAACTCGCGCGCCTATTGCGGCGCCTTCAACTTCAAGGGCGGCGACCAGCAGAAGAAGGTCGGGATGCTCTCGGGCGGTGAGCGCAACCGCGTGCATCTCGCCCGTATCCTGCAGCAGGGCGCCAACGTCCTTCTGCTCGACGAACCGACCAACGATCTCGACGTGGAAACCCTGCGCGCGCTGGAAGAGGCGCTGGAGGACTTCGCTGGCTGCGCGGTCATCATCTCGCATGACCGCTTTTTCCTCGACCGTATCGCCACCCACATGCTCGCCTTCGAGGGCGAGGGCCATGTCGAGTGGTTCGAGGGCAACTTCCACGACTATGAGGAAGACAAGAAGCGCCGCCTCGGCGTCGACGAGATCGTCCCGCACCGGATGAAGCACAAGAAGCTGATGCGCTGACGCCATGACCGGACGGAGGGCGGCGATGACCGAAGACTGGAACCCCGCCCTCTATCTCGCCTTCGAGGACGAGCGCACCCGCCCGCCGCGCGATCTACTCGCGCGGGTGCCGCTCCTTAAGCCCCGCCGGGTGATCGATCTCGGCTGCGGGCCGGGCAATTCGACCGAGCTGCTGGCCCAGCGCTGGCCAGAGGCCGAGGTGATCGGCGTCGACAATTCCCCCGCCATGCTCGAACAGGCCCGCGCCCGCTTGCCGGGCGCGCGCTTCGAACTGGCGGACCTCGCATCCTGGACGCCGCCCGAAGACACGGACCTGCTCTTCGCCAATGCCGTATTCCAGTGGGTGCCGGAGCATCTCGACGTGCTGGCGCGGCTGCTCGACAAGCTGCCGCCGGGCGGCGTGCTGGCGGTGCAGATGCCGGACAATGTGAGTGAGCCCTCGCATCTCCTGATGGAGGAAGCCGCCGCCGCCGGGCCCTGG
This sequence comes from Ancylobacter polymorphus, assembly GCF_030813495.1. Lineage (GTDB taxonomy): Bacteria > Pseudomonadota > Alphaproteobacteria > Rhizobiales > Xanthobacteraceae > Ancylobacter > Ancylobacter polymorphus. The sequence goes on from NZ_JAUSUI010000004.1 coordinate 340,746, forward strand.
GCGGCCCGCGTCGCCGGCGCGGCGCGCGATGTTCTGCCGGCGGTGGGGGCCTATTACGACCGGCTCGCGCCGCTCGCCCGCCAGGTCGATATCTGGCACACGCTGTACAACCACCCGCTGGCGGGGCCGGCGGCCATTGCCGACTGGTTCCGCTCCACCGGGCTGCGGACCTATCTCGCGCCGCTTGACGAGGCCGAGCGCGCCGCTTTCCTCAAAGACTACACCGCGCGGCTGGCCAGGGCCTATCCCGCGCGCGTCGACGGAAAGGTGCTGCTGCGCTTTCCCCGGCTGTTCATCGTCGCGGTGCGCTGACGCCCGGCGCGGCGCGATGGGCGGACGGCGCGGCGGACCGCCCGCGACGTGCCGGCCGGCCGCTCAGATGCCGGACTTCAGGGTGAAGGTCACGACCGCGTCCGGCGGACGCGACGGCGAGGTGAAATCCTCCCAGAACCGGCCCCTGAGATTGCCCGAGGCGTCGCTGACCATCACGAAGTTGTTCTTGCCATTGGTGGTGAAGCTGAAGCCGCCGCCGGCGTCGCGGTGCACGTTCACTTCGACGCACAAGGTCTTGTAGCAATAGACGATGCGATCGCCGTCGGTGAATTGAAGCCGGCTTATGTTCTTCGGGTCGCGCTTGTCCTTCAACGCGCCCTGCCACACCCAGCGGCCCTGAAAATGTTCCAGGCCGGTTTCGATGGTGGGCTTGGCTTGCGCGGTCGCGCTTTGCAGGCCGGCAATCTGCACGGCGGCCATCATGCCCGCGCCGGCAAGCGCCGCGCACCACAAACTCTTCTTCTTCATGGTCCGATCCCGGTGTGTCGCATGCCCTCGACTGGCAACATGGTAGTGTTAAGAGAGTTCCCGCCTTTTGCAAAGCGCCGCGGTGAGTGCCCGATCAGACGGCTTCACATCGGGTCGGATCGCGCTCCAAGGTTCACAGGCGGGGGCGATACGGGTTATCTCAAGCCATGATGTTTCCCGCGCTTCGCCGTTCCCTTGCCGCCGCCGCCCTGGTGCTGGGCCTCCTCCTCGCCGCGCGCCCGGCCCTCGCCGATGCCGGCTTTGACCGCTGGCTGGCGGCGCAATGGCCGGCGGCGCAGGCCATGGGCATTTCCCGCGCCACCTTCGAGCGCGAGACCGCCGGGCTGGAGCCGGACTATGGGCTGCCTGACCTCGCCCTTCCCGGCAAGCCGAAGGCGCCCGACCGGCAGGCGGAATTCGTCCAGACCCCGGCGGCCTATCTCTCCGACAAGGCGATCGCCACCTATGCCGCGCGCGGACGCAAGCTGGCGGCACAGTACCGCGGGCAGCTTGCCGCGCTGGAGCGGCAGTTCGGCGTGCCGGGGCCGATCCTGCTCGCCATCTGGGCGCGCGAGACCTCCTATGGCGGCGCCAAGCTCAACCATGACGCGCTGCGCGTGCTGGCGACGCAGGCCTATGTCGGGCGGCGCAAGGAGGAGTTCCGCGCCGAATTCCTCGCCGCGCTGAAAATCCTCGACGAAGGCCATGTCACCCGCGCGGCGATGAAGAGTTCCTGGGCCGGGGCGATGGGGCTGACCCAGTTCATGCCCACCGGCTATCTCGAATATGGCGTCGATCTCGACGGCGACGGCACCGCCAATATCTGGACCGATGTGCCGGAGGCGCTGGCCGCCACGGCGAGCCTTTTGAAGGAGAAGGGCTGGCAGGCGGGAAAGCGCTGGGCCTATGAGATCACCGTGCCGCCGGGCTTCGACTGCACGCTGGCCGAGCCGGAGACGCGGCTGCCGATCGGCGAATGGCTGAAGCGCGGCGTCAGAATCGCCGACGGGCGCCGCGTGCCGCCGGCCGCGCTGCGCGACGAAGCCTCCATCATCATGCCGGCGGGGCCCTATGGGCCGGCCTTCCTCACCCCGGCCAACTATTTCGTGCTCAAGAGCTACAATTTCGCCGACCTCTACGTCCTCTATGTCGGCCATCTCGCTGACCGCATCGAGGACGACAGGCCCTTCGCCCGCGACTGGGCGGAGATCGCGTTGGTGAAGACGCGCGATCTCGAATTCATGCAGAAAGTGCTCACCCGCGAGGGCTTCTACGCCGAGAAGATCGACGGCAAGGCGGGGATGAAGACCCGCGCCGCGCTCGGCGCCTATCAGAAGGCCAACGGCCTCGCCGTCGACTGCTGGCCCGACGCCGCCGTGCTGGCGCATATGAAGAAAGGCGGCTGAGCCTCAGCGCGGCATGCGGTTGATCACGCGCAGATCCGCGTTGACCGTCAGATCGGCGGCGGAGAGCCAGAACACCTCGCCCTCGCTTTCCTCGGTGTCGAGCCAGAGAAAGGGCAGATGCGGGTATTCGGCCTGCAAGATTTCCTTGCCGGTGCCGAATTCGCAGATGAGGCCGCCGCCGGGGCTGAGATGGGCCGGCGCGTCGGCCAGGATGCGGCGCACGATGTCGAGCCCGTCCGGTCCGCCGGCAAAGGCGAGGCTCGGCTCGTGGCGGTATTCCGCCGGCAGCGCGGCCATCGCCTCTTCATCGACATAGGGCGGGTTGGTGATGATGAGGTCATAGACCTCGCCCTTGAGCGGGCCGAACAGATCGCCTTCCAGCAGCCGAACCCGGTCTTCGAGCCCGTGCTCGGCGACGTTCTCCGCCGCCAGCGTCAGCGCTTCGGGAGAGAGGTCCACCGCGTCGATCTCGGCATTGGGGAAGGTCATGGCGGCGAGAATGGCGAGGCAGCCCGAACCGGTGCAGAGGTCGAGCACGCGGCCGACCGTCTCCGGTTGCGGCACCAGCGAATAATCGCCGCCGGTGAACAGTTCGCCCGCCATCAATTCGCCGATGAAGGAGCGCGGCACGATGGCGCGCTTGTCGGAGCGGAACGGCACGCCGCCAATATAGGTGCGGCCGAGCAGATAGGCGGCGGGCTGCCGGGTGGTGCAGCGCTGCTCGATGAGGTTGGCAAGGCGCAGGCGCTCCTCATGGGTCAGTCGGGCGTCGAGCCACGGCGCGAGGTCGTCCACCGGCAGGTTCAACCCTTCCAGCACCATGAAGGCGGCCTCGTCCAGCGGTTCGCTGGTGCCATGGCCGAAGGCGATGCCGGCCTTGGCAAAGCGGCTCACCGCATAGCGCACGAAATCCCTGACCGTCTTCAGATCGTCCGCCGCCGTCATCGTGCCTCTCCCCGTTGTCGCGCCAAGGGTCAGCACGGCAGGGCGCCGAATGCAAGCTGCGGGCTCGTCATCGCGGCGTGACAGCCGCGCGAAGCCGGGCTTGTCATCGCGGCGTGACAGCCGCGCGAAGCCGGGCTTGTCATCGCCCTGTGACGGGACGATAGGAAGGAGACACGCTCGCAAGGGGACATGGCATGGCCGAGGCGCCGGACGACGAAATCACCTTGGTCATCGACCGCTCCGTCGCGGTCGTGCTATTCGAGTTCCTCTCGCGCACGGTCGACGATGCCGATGGCGAGGCGATGGCCGAGTTCATCGAGGATGAAGCGGAGATTCCCGCGCTGTGGGCGCTGCTCGCCGGGCTGGAAAGCGTTCTCACCGAGCCGATGGCCGAGGACTACGAGCGCCGTGTGCTGAAAGCGCGCGAAGCGGTGATGAAGCGCTTCGGCGGCGCCTTCTCCGACAAGGGCGACGACTGAGCGCGAGCCCTCGCCGCCGAGCGCCAACGTTCAGGGCGCGGCGGCGGCCGGCACCGGCAGGGCGGCGGCCGCGGCCGGAAGGCCGGCGGACTTCGCCGCCGCGCCACCCGTATTGCCCATGTCCGCCGAGCGCTGCTGCGATTCCACATTGGCGACCACGGCCCGGCCGAGATCGCGGGCGAAGCAATTATAGCCCCAGTCGTTCATGTGGAACTTGTCCTTCCAGAGGAAGGAGTCGAAGCCCATCGCCGCCTTTTCGTGCCAGTCGCGCATCAGCGCGAAGCGGTGATAGACCGCCACGCCTTCCTCCGCCCCCACCTGGTCGATGAGGCGGACCATCGGCCCGCTATCGTCATCGGCGAGCACGCGCGGGGCATATTGCGGATCGACCAGCACCAGATCGGCACCGATCGCCTTCACCCGGGCAATGGCGTCGTGCAGCAGATCGTCGGCGGAGGCGAGGCCGCCCTCGCGGAACAGGGCGTTCACCCCGGACTGCCAGATCACCAGCGTCGGCTTCAGCGCGGCGACATCGCTGTCGAAGCGCGCCAGCATTTCCGGTGCGTCCTGCCCGTTAATGCCGCGGTTGAGCACGGTGATGTCGGCGGCGGGGAAGCGCTCGCGCAGCATGGCCTGCAGGCGGGCGGGATAGCTCGCCTCCTCGCTGCTGGCGCCGGCCCCGGCGGTGGAGGACGAGCCGATGGCGACGATCACCACCTTGTCGCCGGCCCTGAGCGCGGCGGCGGTGCGGGCGAGCGGCGCGTTGAGCTTGGCCAGCGTCTTGGGGGTGGGGCAACCGGCCGGGATCACCGTCTGCGCGAGGGCCGGTAATGCGGCGGGCACCAGAAAGGCGGCGGCAAGGGCGAAAGGGAGCAGGCGGCGCAGCAGCATTTAGCGGGAACCGAGTGTTCGCAGGTCGACGCCATCGACGATCATGGTCACGAGAAGGCGGCCAATGCAGCTATGCACATCGTCGAACAGCGTAGGGGAGGGCCGGGCGGTGTCGAGATCGAAAACGCCATCGTCTTCCCAGAACCGCATGATGGCGTAGCGGTCGAAGAATGGCACCCCTTCGAGCCGCGCGGTCCAGCGCAGGGCGTTGGTATAGGCGCCGATATCGAAGGCGAGGGCGGTGCGCGGGCTGTATTGCGGGCTGACGAGAATGACATCGGCGCCGGCCGTATGGGCATAGCCGATGCCGGTGCCGACCGCGTCGGAGAAAATGGAGGTCTCGGCGCTGAGAATGGCGTCGAACGTGCCGGTCTGCCAGATCATCAGCGCTGGCTTGGTTTCCGCCAGCATGGCCGGCAGATCGTCGAGCATCGCCGCGGCGGTGGCGCGCGGCTGGCTGCGGGTGGTCACCACCACGCCGCCATCGGGATAACGGGCGCGCAGCGTCTCCTCGATGTAGCTGGGGAAGCTGCGCCGCGCGACCGTCTTGCCGCTGTCGGTCGTGGAGGGGAGCTTGGCGGTGCTGGCGCTGTTCACCACCAGAATGGTGGTGGGTTCCTTCTTCTCCAGCGAGCGGGCGAGGCGCGGCAGGGCAAAGCCGGCGCGGGTGAGGGCGGAGGGCGCCGCGCACATCTTGCCGGTCTCGGCGGCGGCCACAGGGGCGCCGTCCCAGGCAAGGACGCTTGCGAAGACAACACCCAGAATCCAGCGTTTCACGTCGAACCGCGCTAGCCAGCCTTCTTGCGCGCCATACGGTCACGCTCCGCGCGAGCATACCACGACAGCAATGCCGAGAGACCTACCATTAAGGCGATGCCGGACACGCTCATGGTCAGCTGCATGAGCACTGTGCCGGAGACCTCGTTCAGCACGAAATGTGCGGCAAAAGAAAGGAAGACGCCGAAACAGAACACCTCAAGTGAGTGCTGGCCGCACATGATGAGCGGTTTCAGTAACTCCCAGCGCAGAAAGGCGGCGTGCACCGGTATCAGCCTGACGACGACAACCGCCAGCGCGAGAAAGTGCACGAAGCGCAGCACGGAAAGGTCGGTCTTGCTGATGGGGTAGATGATGTCGCCGATGGCCGGCGGCACGAAACCTTCCATCGGCGGCCAGTACCAGCTGGTGACCACCGCCAGCGACAGCGCGAGATAGAGAACGGAAAGTGCCAGCACGAGGCGCGAATGCACCAGCACGGACAGCCGGTCGCTGCCGCCCAGCCCGCACCAGCCGCCGAACACGAACATCAGCTGCCAGGCGAAGGGGTTGAAAAACCACATCCGGTCGTCGGGATAGCCCGGCAGGTTGAAGCCGAGGAACTGCACGGCGAGCCAGAGCAGGAAGGAGGCGAAGAGCGTGGCGTCGGGCCAGCGCTTCAGCGCCCACAGGATCGGCGGAAAGGTGGCCAGCAGCACGATGTAGAGCGGCAGCACGTCCATATTGGCCGGCCGGAACTTGAGGAGCAGCGCCTGCACCAGCGCCACGTCCGGCTCGGCCAGGAACTGCAGCGCGCCCATCTCCTCGGCATAGAGCGGGTTCTCGAAGCTGCCGACGACATAGGAGATTTCGGCGAGATAGATGACGAACAGGAAGATGAAGGCGACATAGAGCTGCCACGCCCGCCGCAGGATGCGGGCGGACGTCACCATCGCGCCGCTGGAATCGAGCTGGCGCCCATAGACCATGGCGGCGGTGTAGCCGGAGATGAAGACGAAGATCTCGGTGGCGTCGGAAAAGCCGAAATTGCGGTTGGTGATCCAGTTGCCGACATTGTTGGGCACATGGTTCAGGAAGATGAACCACAGCGCCAGCCCGCGGAACAGGTCGAGCCGCAGATCGCGCCCGGAGGCGGGTGGGGGCGGGGCCGGCCGCTCGGCCGGCTCCGCATGCGTGTTCGCCGTGGCGGCGACGGGCGCAGGCACCGTTCCGGGCTATTTCTTCAGGCCGAAGCCGAGGAACAGCACGGCGATGCCGTTGAACACCAGGTCGATGCCGAGCAGCAGGCCGAGCACCCACAGCCCGCTCACCGGCCAGCCGGCGATGATCTCGATGCCGAGCAGAATGGCGATGACGGCGGAAAAGGCGATCCAGCCCCAGCCCTCGGCCGGGCGCAGCCGGAAGGCGGCGACCAGACGGAACACGCCGCCGACGATCAGCGATACGCCGAGAAACAGGGTGAGGAATTCCGCCGCGACCATCGGCACGAAGATGCAGACGAGTCCGGCGGCGAGAAACAGCAGGCCGTCGAGCAGCCAGAAAGCGAAGGCGCCCCAGGTCTTCACCTGGAAGGCGTGAATGACCTGGGCGCCGCCGGAAATGGCCATCATCACGCCGATATACAGCACCGAGACCACGGTGCTGAGCACGAGATTGCCGAGCGCGATGGCGCCGGCCATGACCATCAACAGGCCGAGCGCGACGAACCAGCCCCATTTGGCGCGCAGTTCGGAAAGGTGCCCGGCGACCATGCCGCCCGGCGTCGGCGAGAGGGAACCCGATTGCGAAGACATGTGGTCGATCCTCATTCTTGCCCGCCACGCCGGCAGCGCGGTAACGCGATCCCGCCTCCCGGAGTTCCAGCGACTCGTGTTGAACGAGCGCCCTAACGTATAGGCTGGCGCCGCCCTGTCGTCATGGAAGAACCGGATGCCCTCCCGATCCCCCGCGCCGCCGGCGCCTGACCTGTTCGGCGCGCCGGTGGCGCGGTCCGGCCGCCGCCTCACCGCGCACCTCGCCCGAACCTTGATTGCCGATGGGCCGGGCTTCGCCACCCGTGCGGTGGCGGAACTCGCGGTCACGCTTGAAGGCATTGCGGGCGATCGCCATGCCGGCTTTGCCCGCCGGGCGGATTCGCGCGTGCCCTGGTATCCGCGCGGGGCGCCGATCCGCAACAGCCGGCAGCTGTCTCTGGTGGCGCCCGACGAACTCGCCGAGATCGCCCGCCGGCTCGGCGTGCCGGCGGTGGAGCCGGACTGGATCGGTGCCAATCTGGTGATCGAGGCCGTGCCGGATCTCACCGGTCTGCCGCCGGGCACGCGGCTGCATTTCACCGGCGGCGCGGCGCTGGTGGTGGAGGGGGCGAACGCGCCCTGCCGCCATGCCGGGGCGGCGATCGCGGCGGCGACCGGGAACAGCGCGGCGGAGCTGGACTTCGCCAAGGTGGCGAAGGGTCTGCGCGGGCTGGTCGCCTGGGTTGAGCGCGCCGGTACGCTCACGGCCGGCACCGAGGTCAGCCTGCGTGTTCCGCCCCAGCGCCTCTGGGGCGGCTGAATGAAAACGGCCGGATCGCGGGGGCGATCCGGCCGTTGGAGACTCATCGGTCCTGCGCGGCGTCCGCTCAGCGGACGGCGAAGCCGGTCTCGGCGACGGGTGCGGCGGCGGTGGGCGGCACGCCGCCGGCATTGGCGGTGGCGGGCGGGTTGCCCGGCAGCACCACCACCTTGGTGCCGACCTTCACCTTGTCATACAGCGCTTCCACATCCTCGTTCAGCATGCGGATGCAGCCCGACGACATGAACTGGCCGATGGTGGAGGGCTGGTTGGTGCCGTGGATGCGGTAGATCGTGCCGCCGAGATACATGGTGCGGGCGCCGAGCGGGTTGCCCGGGCCGCCGGCCATGAAGCGCGGCAGATAAGGCTGGCGCTCGATCATTTCCGCCGGCGGGCGCCAATCGGCCCATTCCGCCTTGCGGCTGATCTTCTCCGTGCCGGCCCAGGTGAAGCCTTCGCGGCCGACGCCGATGCCGTAGCGCTCGGCCTTGCCGCCGGGCAGCACGTAATAGAGATAGGTGTTCGGGGTGTCGATGACGATGGTGCCCGGGGGTTCCTTGGTCACATAGTCCACCACCTGCCGCTTCAGATTGGCCGGCAGTTCCTTGGGCGGGCCTTCCTCCGGCTGGTCCTCGGGCGGCAGCATGGCAACGCTGGAGCCGTTGGCGCCAGCGGTGTTGGCGCCATTGCTCACCGGCGCGGGCGGCTGACCATAGGCCGGCGGCTGGCCGTAATTGGGCTGGCTGTAGGCCGGCTGCGGCGCCGCGGCCTGGTTGCCATAGGGCGAGGCCATGCCGGCGGGCGGCTGGCCGGAATAGGCGCCGGCGGGGTAGCCGGACGGCTGGCGCGACGGGTCCGCATAGGGGGCATTGGCCACCGGCGGCACACCGGGGGCCTGCGGCTGGCCGGGAACGCCGGGCGCCGCCGGGGCATAGGGGTCGCGCACGCCGGGGGGAGGCGCGCCATAGGCGGCCTGCGGCTGGCCATAGGCGCCGGGCTGGCCATAGGCCCCAGAAGGCGCCGCCGCCGTACCGGGGGCCTGTGTGCCATAGGGATCATAGGCGGCCGGCACTTCGACATTCTCTATCGCGCGGCTGCCCGCCGCGTCATAGGCCGATCCACCCTGCGCGGCCGGGTCCTGACCCTCGACGGGGTAGTACTGGGCTGCGGCGGTGCCGACCGATGCCAGTACCGAGAAGGCGACAGCGGGAACGAAACCGAGGCGAACGACCATCATCAAGCCTTAATCGAATCTGTCGGCGCGGAACTGCGCCAAAATGTTCTGCCGAGGGACATGACGCAGGATCAAGGCAGGTTCAAGACCATAAGTCCTCACGAAAACGCGGGTTCCGGCCTGCCATGCGTGTGGCGCGGGGCTGATGCAGCGGCGCCACACGTCACCCAGCGGCAGGGCCGGCGGTGTCCGCGCGCTCGCGGCGCCAGCCGACGGTCGCGTCCGGGTGGCAGTCGGTGGAGGCGAAATAGGGCTTGATGTCGATGAGCGGCGTGCCGTCGAGACAGTCGGGGCCGATCACGGTCAGCGTGCCGCCGTCGATGCCGAGCAGCCGCACCGCGCTCAGGGCGATGGGGTTGGGCCGCGCCGGGCTGCGCAGGGCGAAGGTGCCATGTGCGGTGCCGGAGCGCCGCGGCACCTGCACCACCAGGTTGCGCGGCGCCTGATCCATGAAATAGAGCAGCCAGAGATGGGTCGTTCCCTCAAGTCCCTGCAGCGCGGGCCGGAAGGGCGGGTCGATCTCCACCGTGCACACATCCTGCCGCGCCAGGGCCTCGCCGGCATTTTTCGGGCAGTCGGCGCGCTGCGTCCACGGGGTGCGGATGCGGCCGATGAAATAGAGCCCGGCGTCCGGCTGCGCCGGCAGGTCCACCGTCACCTCGCCGGGGCGCACGCCGAAATCGCCGGCTGCGCCTGTCATCCCGTGTGCGGTGTCGTCGTTCTCAACGCTCATGATGCGTCGCGGCCCCTTGCGTCGGGTCGGAATAAGACATAAACATATCTTTATATCTTTCTTGGAGGTTTCTTTGTCCGCTTCCCCGCTCGGTTTCGCGTTGCTGCTCGACGGCCTCAAGGCGGCCGGCGAGGACACGCGGCTGCGCCTGCTGGCGCTGATCGGCGAGGGCGAACTGACCGTTTCCGAGCTTACCGAGATTCTGGGCCAGTCGCAGCCGCGAATCTCGCGCCATCTCAAGCTGCTGGCCGAGGCCGGGCTTGTCGAGCGCTTCCGCGAGGCGAGCTGGGTGTTCTACCGCCGCGCCGTCGACGCGCCCGGCGCCGCACTCACCGATGCGCTGCTGGAACTCATGGCGCCCGATGACGAGGTGCTGCTGCGCGACCGTGAGCGGCTGGAGGCGGTGCGCGCCGCCCGTGCCGCCCACGCGCAGGCCTATTTCCGCGCTCATGCGCATGAATGGGACGCCATCCGCCGGCTGCACGTGCCGGAGGAGCAGGTGGAGGCGGCGATCCATGCCGCCCTGTCCGGGGGGCGCATCGGCAGCCTGCTCGATCTCGGCACCGGCACCGGGCGCATTCTCGAACTGTTCGCGGACGAGATGGAGCGCGGCGTCGGCATCGACCTCTCCGCCGAAATGCTGGCGGTGGCGCGGGCCAATCTCGACCGCGCCGGCGTGCGCAATGCCACGGTGCGCCAGGGCGACATTTACAGTCTCGCTCTGCCGCGCGACGCCTTCGACGTGGTGATCGTGCATCAGGTGCTGCATTTTCTTGAAGACGCGCCGCGCGCCATCAAGGAAGCGGCGCGGGTGCTGCGCCCCGGCGGGCGGCTGCTGGTGGTCGATTTCGACCCGCACGATCTCGAATTCCTGCGCGAGCAGCACGCCCATCGCCGGCTCGGCTTCGCGCCGGAGATCATGGAAAGCTGGCTCGCCCAGGCCGGCCTCGTGCCGCAATCCCATCGCCTGCTCGCCCCCAAGGACCATGGAAAGTCCGGGGAGGGCCGGCTCACCGTGTCGCTCTGGCTCGCCCGCGATCCCCGCATCGTGCGGGCGGAAGCCCAACACAACAAGGAGGTCGCCTGATGTCGTCGGATGTCGAGCGCCGCAGCCGCCGCGCCGGCGGGCGGCCCATTTCGGTGTCGTTCGAGTTTTTCCCGCCGAAGACGGCCGAGATGGAGACCACACTGTGGAACTCCATCACCCGGCTGGCGCCGCTGGCGCCGAAATTCGTCTCGGTGACCTATGGCGCCGGTGGCTCCACCCGCGAGCGCACCCACGCCACGGTGGAGCGCATCGTCAAGGAAACCCGCCTCGCGCCGGCGGCGCATCTCACCTGCGTCTCCGCCACCAGGGCCGAGGTGGACGAGGTGGTGCGCGGCTATTGGGACGCCGGGGTCCGTCACATCGTAGCGCTGCGCGGCGATCCGCCGGGCGGGGTCGGTCATACCTATGAGCCGCACCCGGAAGGCTACCGCACCACGGCGGAGCTGGTCGCCGGCATTCGCCGCATCGCCAATTTCGAAGTGTCGGTTTCGGCCTATCCGGAAAAGCACCCGGAGAGCCCCTCGCTCGACACCGATCTCGACATTCTTGCCGCCAAGGTGGAGGCCGGGGCGACCCGTGCCATCACCCAGTGCTTCTTCGACAATGACCTCTACTTCGCCTATCTCGACAAGGTGCGGGCGCGCGGCATCGACGTGCCGATCGTGCCGGGCATCCTGCCCGTCTCGAACTTCAAGCAGGCGAAGAATTTCTCGGAGAAGACCGGCACCTTCATGCCGGACTGGCTGGCCGCCCGTTTCGAGGGGCTCGACAACGACCCCGAGACCCGCAAGCTGATCGCCGCCGCCGTGGCGGCCGAGCAGGTGTTCGATCTCGTGGATCGCGGCGTCACCGAGTTCCATTTCTACACGCTCAACCGCGCCGATCTCGTCTATGCCGTGTGTCACCTCTTGGGCATCCGCCCGCCGCAGGAGGTCAATGGCGCGGGCGACGGCAAGGGACAGGCGGCGGCGTGAGAAATTCGCAGTGGGATGCCCTATAGTAGGGGCCTTCCACGGAGACGGTCGATGAGCGAGCCGGACACCTTCATCCTGACGTTGCTGCGCGAGATCCGCGCGGAGATTGCGAATACCAAAACGGAAGTCGCGGAAAGCCGCCGAGAGACCCGTGCGGGCTTCGAATCGGTCAATAAGAAGATCGAAAGCCTCAAGCAGGCCATGCATGGTGAATCCGTGCTCGGCCGTTACGCCTCCGCCGAGTTTGAAGACCGCATCGAAGCCATCGAGAAGCGTCTCGAAAAGCTCGAAAAGGGGCATTGAACCGCGCGATGGCGGGGCGGCGTCGGCCCCATGGGTTCGCGCCGCAGCCCCTCACCCCAACCCTCTCCCCGCCGGGGAGAGGGAATGGAAGGCTGGTCGAAAGCTGATTTAACCTCTCCCCGTGGGGGAGAGGTCGGCGCGCAGCGCCGGGTGAGGGGAGATGAACGGTCGGATCGAGCGGGCGCGGCGGCTGAGACGCGATCAGACGGATGCCGAAGCTCTCCTCTGATCGTGCCTGCGCGACCGCCGCCTCGACGGTTGGAAGTTTCGCCGGCAGGCGCCGGTTGATAGATACATCGTCGATTTCCTCTGCGTCGATGCAAGGCTGGGTCGTCGAACTTGACGGCGGCCAGCATAGGGCGACGAGCGACGAGGCAACGACGCGGACGATCGAAGCCAGTGGCTATCTGGTCATCCGTTTCTGGAATAACGACGTGCCGATGAACATGGACGGGGTTCTTGTACGCATTCTTGAAGCCTTGCGTGCAGCGGCCCCTCACCCCAGCCCTCTCCCCGACGGGGAGAGGGAGCAAGAGCGACGGTGACTCCTATGACCCTGGCCGCCTCCGACACCCTCGACGCCCTGCACCAGGCCGCGCGCGAGCGCATCCTTGTGCTCGACGGCGCCATGGGCACGATGATCCAGCAATTGAAGCTGGACGAGGCCGGCTATCGCGGCGAGCGGTTCAAGGCGTGGAACCGCGACCTCAAGGGCAATAACGACCTGCTCAACCTCACCGCCCCCGACGCGGTGCGCGACATCCACCTCGCCTATTTCATGGCCGGGGCGGACATCGTCGAGACCAACACCTTCTCCGGCACCACCATCGCCATGGCCGATTACGGCATGGAGAGCCTGGTGCATGAGATCAATTTCGAGGGCGCCCGCCTCGCCAAGGAGGCCGCGCGCCTCGCGCAGGAAAAGGACGGCCGCCGCCGCTTCGTGGCCGGCGCCATCGGGCCGACCAACCGCACCGCCTCGATCTCGCCCGATGTGAACGATCCCGGCTTCCGCGCCACCTCCTTCGACGAACTGGCCACCGCCTATGGCGAGCAGGCCGCCGCGCTGCTGGATGGCGGGGCGGACCTGCTGCTGATCGAGACCATTTTCGATACGCTCAACGCCAAGGCGGCGGTGTTCGCCATTGAGCGGCTGTTCGAGCAACGCGGCCTCCGCGTGCCGGTCATGATCTCCGGCACCATCACCGATCTCTCCGGCCGCACCCTGTCGGGCCAGACCCCGGCGGCGTTCTGGAATTCGCTGCGCCACGCCCAGCCCTTCTCCATCGGGCTGAACTGCGCGCTCGGCGCCAAGGAGATGCGCGCCCATATCGACGAGCTGTCGCGCCTCGCCGACACGCTGGTCTGCGCCTATCCCAATGCCGGCCTGCCCAACGAATTCGGTCTCTATGACGAGAGCCCGGCGGCGATGGCGAAGCTGGTCGGCGAGTTCGCCGCTTCCGGCCTCGTCAACATCGTCGGCGGCTGCTGCGGCACCACGCCGGACCATATCCGCGCCATTGCCGAGGCGGTCGCGCCGCACGCGCCGCGCGTGGTGCCGGACGTCGAGCCGATGCTGCGCCTCTCGGGGCTGGAGCCGTTCGAGCTCACCCCGATCATCCCCTTCGTCAATGTCGGCGAGCGCACCAACGTCACCGGCTCGGCCCGTTTCCGCAAGCTCATCACCAATGGCGACTACACCGCCGCGCTGGCGGTGGCGCGCGACCAGGTGGAGAACGGCGCCCAGGTCATCGACATCAACATGGATGAGGGCCTGCTCGATTCCGAGAAGGCGATGGTGACGTTCCTCAACCTGCTCGCCGCCGAGCCGGACATCGCCCGCGTGCCGGTCATGGTCGACAGCTCCAAATGGAGCGTCATCGAGGCCGGGCTGAAGTGCATTCAGGGCAAGGGCATCGTCAATTCCATCTCCATGAAGGAAGGCGAGGAGGCGTTCCGCCACCATGCGCGCCTCGTGCGCGCCTATGGCGCGGCCGTGGTGGTGATGGCCTTTGACGAGAAGGGCCAGGCGGACACGTTCGAGCGCAAGATCGAGATCTGCTCGCGCGCCTACCGCATCCTCGTGGATGAGGTCGGCTTTCCCCCCGAGGACATCATCTTCGATCCCAACATCTTCGCGGTGGCGACCGGCATCGAGGAGCATGCGGGTTATGGCGTCGCCTTCATCGAGGCGACCCGCGCCATCCGCCAGCAGCTGCCGCACGCCCATATCTCCGGCGGCGTCTCGAACCTGTCCTTCTCCTTCCGCGGCAATGAGCAGGTGCGCGAGGCGATGCACGCCGTGTTCCTGTACCACGCCATCGCGGCGGGCATGGATATGGGCATCGTCAATGCCGGCCAGCTCGCGCCCTATTCCGAGATCGAACCGGAACTGCGCGAGGCCTGCGAGGACGTGGTGCTCAACCGCCGCGAGGACGCCACCGAGCGCCTTCTCGCCCTGGCGGAGCGCTTCAAGGGCGGCGGGCGCGAGAAGAAGGAAGCCGATCTCACCTGGCGCACATGGGCCGTGGAAAAGCGGCTGGAACACGCGCTGGTCAACGGCATCACCGAATTCGTCGAGGTGGACACGGAGGAGGCCCGCCAGTCGGTCGCCCGGCCGCTGCATGTCATCGAAGGCCCGCTGATGGCCGGCATGAACGTGGTCGGCGACCTGTTCGGCTCCGGCAAGATGTTCCTGCCGCAGGTGGTGAAGTCCGCCCGGGTGATGAAGCAGGCGGTGGCCTATCTCATGCCCTTCATGGAGCAGGAGAAGATCGACAACGGCACGACCGGGGATTCCTCCGCCGGCAAGGTGCTGATGGCGACGGTCAAGGGCGACGTGCACGACATCGGCAAGAACATCGTCGGCGTCGTGTTGCAGTGCAACAATTACGAGGTGATCGACCTCGGCGTCATGGTGCCGGCGGCGAAGATCCTTGAGGTGGCCAAGGCCGAGAAGGTGGATGTGATCGGCCTGTCCGGCCTCATCACCCCTTCGCTGGACGAAATGGTGCATGTCGCCGCCGAGATGGAGCGCGAAGGCTTCGACGTGCCGCTGCTGATCGGCGGGGCGACGACCTCGCGCGTGCACACGGCGGTGAAGATCGCCCCGCAATATGTGCGCGGGCAGGCCGTCTACGTCACCGACGCCAGCCGCGCGGTGGGCGTGGTTTCCAACCTGCTCAACGACAATACCCGCGCCGATTATGTCGCCAGCCTGCGCGCCGAATACGCCAAGGTGGCGGATGCCCATGCCAAGAGCGACCGCAACAAGGTGCGGGTGAAGCTGGCGGAGGCGCGCGCCAACCGGCTGGCGCTGGATTTCGCCAGCTACACGGCGCCGGTGCCGAGCTTCCTCGGGACAAAGGTGTTCAGCGATTACGATCTCGCCGAACTCGTGCCCTATATCGACTGGACGCCCTTCTTCCAGTCCTGGGAACTGGCGGGCCACTACCCCGCCATTCTCGACGACCCCAAGGTCGGCGTCGCCGCGCGTGCGCTCTATGACGATGCGCGCAAGATGCTGGACAGGATCGTTTCGGAGAAATGGCTCACCGCCCGCGCCGTGGTCGGCTTCTGGCCGGCGGGCGCGGTGGGCGACGACATCGTGCTGTTCGCGGATGACAGCCGGGCGCAGGAGCGCGCCACGCTGCACACGCTGCGCCAGCAGATGGCCAAGCGCGAGGGCCGCACCAATCTGGCGCTGGCCGATTTCATCGCCCCGACCTCGACCGGCGTGCCCGACTATATCGGCGGCTTCTGCGTTTCCACCGGCTTTGGCGAGCAGGAGCGCTCCGACGCCTTCAAGGCGGCGAATGACGACTATTCCTCGATTCTTCTCAAGGCCTTGGCGGACCGTCTTGCCGAAGCGTTTGCGGAGCGCATGCATGAGCGGGTGCGCCGGGAATTCTGGGCCTATGCGCCGGACGAACAGCTGGAGAATGACAAGCTCATCCAGGAAGCCTATCGCGGCATCCGCCCGGCGCCGGGCTATCCCGCCCAACCCGACCACACGGAAAAGGCGACTCTTTTCAACCTGCTCGACGCCACGGCTGAGATCGGAGTCGAGCTGACGGAAAGCTTCGCCATGTGGCCGGGGGCGGCGGTGTCGGGGCTGTATTTCGCCCATCCCGAGGCCGCCTATTTCGGCGTCGGCCGCATCGAGCGCGACCAGGTCGAGGATTATGCCGCGCGCAAGGGCATGAGCGTGGAGGAGACCGAGCGCTGGCTGGCCCCGGTGCTCAATTATGACCCGCTCAGCCTGCGGTCGCAGGCGGCGGAGTAGGGGCGATGAGCGTGCTGGACGGCGAGACGCGCAAAGTGCTGATGTGGGCGCTGGTCGCGCTCGTGATCTGGGCCGCGCTCGCCTATGTGATGCTGCCGCGGCTGTGGACGCATCACGAGCACCAGCCCGGCATCAAGCACATGCCGATGGTGACGCAGACCAAGCAGGGCATTCCCGGCGATCCCATCGATGTCGGGCTTGTCGGCACCAGGGAGGACATCCTCCACGCCATGAACGCCGCCGGCTGGCTTCCCGCCGATCCGATCACGCTGAAATCGAGCCTCGACATTGTCGGCTCGGTGCTGCTGCGCCGGCCGGACCCGCAGGCGCCGGTGAGCCCGCTCTATTATGACGGGCGGGTGGAAGACCTCGCCTTCGAGAAGGAGGTCGGCCGCAGCGCCGACCGGCGCGACCATGTGCGCTTCTGGAAGGTGCTGGTCAGCGGCAAGGAAGGCGCCCCGGTGTGGCTCGGCTCGGCCACCTATGACAAGGGCGTCGGGCTCAGCCATTACACCGGCGCCGTGACCCACCATATCGGCGCCAATGTCGATGCGGTGCGCGACCTGCTGATCGACGATCTGAAGGCCGCCGGCATGGTGCGCACGGTCTATCAGGTCACCGGCCTCGGCCCCACTTTGTTCGGCCGCAATGGCGGTGGCGACCGTTACTATACCGATGGCGAGGTCACCTTCGCCCGGCTGACCACCAATGGCGAGAAGAACCCCAACCCGCCCACCATCGTCGCTTCGCCGCCGGGCGTCGGGGTGAAGAACGCGGTCTGGGGCGCGGCGGCGTCGCTGCTCGGGGTGGAGTGAGCGCCGCAGGCGCATCATGCAAAAAGCCCCGGACGTTGCCGTCCGGGGCCTTGTGGCAGGTGGTCGCCGTGGATCAGAACTTGTAGTTCACGCCGGCCTTGAGGGTGGACATGGACATGTCCAGCTTGGTGTTGGAGGCGCCGTCCCAGGTGATGTCGCCGAGGTCGATGTAGAGATATTCGGCCTTTACGGTCCAGTTGTCGGTGATGGCGTATTCCACGCCGCCGCCCAGCGTCCAGCCCCACAGCGTGTCGCTGCGCGAGGCGCCGCCGAACGCGGCGAGGTTGCCGTCGGTATAGGCGTTCCAGCCTTCGCTCACCTTCACATTGCCCCAGGCGAGACCGCCGGTGACATAGGGGAGGAAGCGGTCCATGGAATAGCCGACGCGGGCGCGCACGGTACCGAAGGACTCGATCTTGGTGTCGATCGAGCCGAACTGCTGGATCGTCGGGGTGCCGATGGCGGTGGCGGTGTAGTTCAGCGTGTCGGTCATCGAGCCGAAGTTGAAGTCGGCTTCACCGCCGAGAACGACATTGTTCGCGAGCTGGTAGTTGTAGCCGATCTGCGCGCCGCCGAACCAGCCGCTCGGGTTGGAACCGCCATTGGCGGCGACGGAATCGTAGCCGCTGTAGTTGAACAGCAGGTAGTTGTTCCACGGCGCGGAGCCGTCGCCCCAGCCATAGCCGAGATTGCCGCCGAGATAGACGCCGGTCCAGGTGAAGGCCGGCACATAGGCGACGGGCGCCGCCTTGACGGGATAGGAGAGGTCGGCCGCGAGGGCCGGAGCGGCGAGAGCCGCCGCTGCGACGGTGCCGAGGAGGAGAGACTTGATACGCATGAGGAACGCCCCCGAAGGAAAATGGAATGGGGGCAACCTAGTCCTGCGTACTTAACAAAGCCTCTGCCGGTGTCGTTAACAAACCGTTTTCTGCGACCCAAACGGCGTCAACTTTTTGTCAGGGCGCAGGCGCTTGGGCCGGAAACGCGTCTCAGGCGGCGACGATGGCCCGCTCCAGGAACCGGCCGATCTGCATCAGCTCGCGGTCGCGACCGAAGCGACCGACGAGTTGCACGCCGATCGGGAGGCCTGTGGCGCCGGTGAGGCCGGCAATGTTCAGGCACGGTCCGCCGGTGAGGGTCCACAGCCTATTGAAGGCCGGCGAGCCGGTGCTGGCGAAGCCTTCCGGCGCTTCGCCCGCCACCGAGAAGGTCAGCAGCGCGTCGTAATCCGCATAGAGATCGGCAAGGGCGTGCCGCGCGCGGCGGGCGGTGCGCCGGGCGGCGTCGTACTGTTCCGGGGTGAGGGCGGCGGCGCCTTGCAGATAGGTCGAAAGCGTCGGCGACAGGGCGTCGCGGTGGCGGTCCCATTCATCGGCGAAGGCGAGCGCGGCCTCATAGCCCTGCACCACCCCATGCGCCTCGTCCGCCGCCTCGACCGCGTCCGGCAAATCGAGCACCGTAACATGCGCACCGGCCTTGCCGGCGGCAGCGGCGGCGGCATCGAGCGCGGCATGGGCGTCAGCCGCGGCCAGCGGCGCGCGCGCCGTCTTCACCACGGCGATGCGCGGGGCCGGCATGTCATCGCCGAGCGCGAAGTCGCGCCCGGTCAGCGCCCCGGCGGCGAAGGCGACATCCGCGACATGGGCGCCGAACAGGCCGATCGTGTCGAGCGACCAGGAAAACGGCTTGAGGCCGAGCACGGGCAGCAGCTTGAAGGACGGCTTGTAGCCCGTGACCCCGCAAAAGGAGGCGGGGCGGATGACCGAGCCGCCGGTCTGGGTGCCGATCGTCACCGGCAGCATGCCCGCCGCCACCGCCGCCGCCGATCCGGCGGACGAACCGCCCGGCGTATGGGTGAGCCGGCGCGGGTTGCGGGTGACGCTCGGCTGCAGGAAGGCGAATTCCGTCGTCACCAGTTTGCCGGCAATGAGCCCGCCCGCCCGCGCCGCCATGCGCACGATGGCCGCATCCGTTGTAGGACGGTAGCCGGCAAAGAGTTTCGAGCCGCGTTCGGTGGGAAAGTCCACCGTGTCGAGAATATCCTTGACCCCGACCGGCAGGCCGGCCAGCGGCGTTTGCGCAAGGCCCGGCCGCGCGGCGGCGGTGAGCAGCGCCGGCAGGTCGAGGCTGGCGAAGGCCTGCACCTCTTCCTCGCGGGCGCGGATCGCCTCCGCGCAGCGTTCGGCGACATCGACCGGGGAGAGGCGTCCGGCGTGGACGGCCTGGGCGAGGGCGGCGGCGGAGAGCATCTCTGTCATGGCCTTTAGCCTGTCGCATGGGCGGGGATTCGCGACAAGAGCCCGCGTGCCGGCGACGCATCGATTCCGCTTATGGGAGCCGCGCGGAATTTCGTTTGAGCGCTTGCCTTCGGGGCGCTAAGCGCGGATCGTCAGCAAAGGTGGGGCGCGTCGCATGAATATTCTGTCGATCCAGTCCTGGGTGGCCTATGGGCATGTCGGCAACGCGTCCGCCATGTTTCCCATGCAGCGGCTCGGGCATGAGGTGTGGGGCCTGCACACGGTGCAGTTCTCTAACCACACCGGCTATGGCGCCTGGCGCGGCGAGGTCTTCGGCGCCGATCTGATCCGCGAGCTGGTCGGAGGGCTGGAGGACCGCAACGTTCTGCCGCGCTGCGACGGCGTGCTGTCCGGCTATATGGGCTCGGCCGAGATCGGCGATGCCATTCTCGACACGGTGGGCCGGGTGAAGGCGGCCAACGCCGAAGCGCATTATTGCTGCGACCCGGTGATCGGCGATGTCGGGCGCGGCGTGTTCGTGCGGCCGGGAATCCCTGAATTCATGCGCGACCGGGCGGTGCCGGCGGCCGATCTCATCACCCCCAACCAGTTCGAACTGGACTATCTCTCCGGCCGCTCCTCCACCACGCTCAATGAGGCGGCGGCGGCCTGCGACGCGGTGCATGCCAGCGGGCCGCGCGTCATCATGGTCACGAGCCTCCACACCGAGGACACGCCGGAGGATTCCATCGACCTGATGGCGTCCGGCCCGGACGGGCGCTTCCGTCTGCGCACGCCCAAGCTCGACATTTCGGTGAATGGCGCGGGCGACGCCATCGCGGCGCTGTTCTTCGTGCACTGGAAGGCGACGCATTCGACCGCCGAGGCGCTCGCCAAGGCGGCCTCCTCCGCCTATGGGCTGCTCGCCCGCACCGCGGCGGCGGGATCGCGCGAAATCCTCACCGTCGCCGCCCAGGACGAATTCGTCACCCCGTCCCGTCTCTTCACCCCGGAGAAGATCTGACCCCATGGCCCGCCGCTTCGTTGTGCTCGACGTCTTCACCGACCGGACACTCTCCGGCAATCCGCTGGCCGTCGTGCTCGACACGGAGGGGCTCGACGGCAACCACATGCAGGCGATCACCCGCGAGTTCAATCTCTCGGAAACGGTGTTCATCCTGCCGCCGCAAGACGAGGCGAACCGGGCGCGGCTGCGCATCTTCACCACCAGCCACGAACTGCCCTTCGCCGGGCACCCGACCGTGGGGGCGGCGGTGCTGCTGGCGCTGCGCGACGGCGTGACCACCAGCGACGATTTCGTGCTGGAGGAGAATGTCGGGCCGGTGGCCTGCCATGTCACGGTGCGCGGGGAGCGTTCCGGCAGCGCCACCTTCACCGTGCCACGCATCCCGGAAATCCTCGATGCCGCGCCGATGACGCGGGAGGCCTGCGCCCAGGCGCTCGGCCTCGACCCGTCAGATATCGGCTTTGACGGCTATGGCCCGTTCATCGCCTCCGCCGGCGTTCCCTTTGTCTGCGTGCCGCTGGCCTCGCGCTCGGCGCTGGCGCGCATCAGCCCGAGTGCGGCGCGGCTCATCTCCACCTTCGGCGGCGGCGCCGATTCCGTCTATGTGTTCTGCCGCGACGAGGATGGCGAGGGCGATTTCCGCGCCCGCATGTTCGCCGCCAATATGGGCATCGACGAGGACCCCGCGACCGGCTCGGCCGCCGCGTCGCTGGCGGCGGCGCTGCTGGCCGGCGAGCAGCCGGGTGATGGATTCCATGCCTATGATATTCTGCAGGGCGTCGAGATGGGCCGTCCCAGCCTGGTGCGGCTCGGCCTCAAGGTGGAGGACGGCGCGCTGACCGCCGTCACCATCGGCGGCGGCGCGGTCATCGTCTCCGAAGGCGTGCTGCATGTCTGAGCCCCGCGCCGGGCGCCCGGCAGGCCGGTGAGCATGGCGGCAGAGCCGGACGGGCTGACGCTGCGGACGCTCGACCATGTCGAGGGGCGGCTCGCGCCGGCGCCGCTCACCTTCACGCCCGAGGAGCGGGCGGCGATCGACGCGCATTATGCCGCCCGCAAGGCGGCCAATCCGGCTTTGTGGAACGGCCGCGTGCTGCTGCTCGACGCCCACCGCTTCGAGGAGCGGCGGCTGGTGGCGGACTATGCTGAGGCCGATTATGCCGCGCTGCTCTGGCTGCTGTCGGGCGAGCGCGCGCATCCGCGCCTGCGCGTCTCTTTCGCCATGGGCGCGCTGCGCGGGGCGGATGGCGGCTTCGTCCTTATCCGCATGGCGCAATGGACCGCCAATGCCGGGCGTATCTATTTCGCCGCCGGCACGCCGGACCTCGCGGACCTCACCCCCGATGGGCAGGTCGACCTTGAAGGCAGCGTCCGGCGCGAGCTCGCCGAGGAAACCGGCCTCACCGCCGAGGACATCACGCTCGCCCCCGGCTGGACGGCGCTGCACGATGCGCGCCGGCTGGCGCTGCTGCGCGAGGTGCGCGCGCATGAGGAGGCGGAGGCGCTCGCCGCCCGCATCCGCCGTTTCGGGGCGCGCGAGCAAAAGCCGGAATTCGACGAGGTGCTGGTGGTTCGCGGCCCGGAGGATCTGGCCGAGGGCATGTCGCCCCTCATTCGCCGCTATCTCGCGCAGGCTTGGGCGGAGGAGCCGACGCCCGCCATGGGAACAGGGCAGGGGACAGGGTAGAATGAGGCCGTGACTTTTCGGACCAATCAGTTCGAAAATGGCATGGCCCTCGCATGGGCAGGGTCATCGCGGCGCTGAGCTGGGGCCGGTCGCCGGGGCTTATTCGGGGAGTACAGGAAATGCTGCGCAAGTCGTCTGGGAGCCTGCCGCTTTTTTCGTCAGGCGTGCTCGATCGGCGGCAATTGCTGGCGCTCGGCGCGGCCGCGCTGGCGCTGACCGCCGCCGGCCGCGAGGCCTTCGCCGCCGGCAAGGCCAAGCCGATCAAGGTTGCCGCCATCTATACCGTGCCGGTGGAGCAGCAATGGGTGTCGCGCATCCACAAGGCGCTCAAGGCCGCCGAGGCGCGCGGCGACATCACCTATAAATTCTCCGAGAACGTCGCCAACACCGATTATGAGCGCGTGATGCGCCAATATTCGGAAGAGGGCGCGGACCTCGTGGTCGGCGAAGTCTTCGCGGTGGAGCGCCCGGCCCGCAAGGTGGCGGCCGACTATCCCAAGACCGCCTATCTCATGGGCTCGTCCTTCGGCCCGACCAAGCCGAACTTCTCGGTGTTCGACAATTTCATCCATGAGCCGTCCTTCCTCACCGGCATGGTGGCGGGCAAGACGACCAAGTCGAACATCATTGGCCTTGTCGGCGGCTATGCCATTCCGGAAGTGAACCGGCTGATGCAGGCCTTCATGGAAGGCGCCGTCTCGGTGAACCCGAACGTCAAGTTCATCGTCACCTTCATCAACTCCTGGTACGACCCGCCCAAGGCCAAGGAGGCCGCCTTCGCCCAGATCGACAAGGGCGCGGACGTGCTCTACGCCGAGCGCTTCGGCGTCTCCGACGCCGCCAAGGAGCGCGGCGTGAAGGCGATCGGCAACGTCATCGACACGTCGAGCCAGTACCCCGGCACGATCATCGCCTCCGCCCTGTGGCAGATGGAGCCGACCATCGACAAGGCGATCAAGGAAGTGATGGACGGCACCTTCGTCGCCGCCGATTACGGCCCCTACAGTTACATGGCCGAAGGTGGCGCCAGCCTCGCCCCGCTCGACCCCAAGCTGGTGCCGCCTGAGGTGATCGAGATGGTGCTGGTGAAGGAAAAGGAGATCAAGGACGGTCTCTTCCGCGTCAACGTCAACGACGCCGAGCCCAAATCGACGCTGTGAGGCGGGACGACAGCGCCGCCTTCTTCCCTCTCCCCGTCGGGGAGAGGGTCAGGGTGAGGGGGCTGTGGCGCCTCGCCCAAACAGCCGTCATTCCGGACGGCCATAAGTCGTTCCGGGAGCGCTGACCGACCACCCTTCCTCCCTCATCCCCGGGCTTGACCGGGGGATCCAGGGGGCGGGTGGGCACCACCGCTGGGTGCCCGGATCAAGCCCGGGCATGAGGGCCTGTCAGTAGGGCCGCTTTCCTTACATGGACATTCCATGCACCCCGATTCTCGGCATCCCGATCCCCGCCCGCTCGTCCTCTCGCTCACGGGCATCACCAAGCGGTTTGGGTCGCTGGTGGCGAATGACGCCATCGACCTCGATGTGCGCGCCGGGGAGATCGTGGCGCTGCTGGGCGAGAACGGGGCCGGCAAGACCACGCTGATGAGCATCCTGTTCGGCCATTACATCGCCGATGAGGGCAGTGTCTCGATCGCCGACGCCGACGGAAAGCTCGCCCCGCTGCCGGGCGGCTCGGCGCAGGCGGCGCTGGCGGCCGGCATCGGCATGGTGCACCAGCATTTCGCCCTCGCCGAGAACCTCACCGGCTTCGAGAACATCGTGCTCGGCACGCAATCGCTGTGGAGCCTCAAGCTCCGGGGGCGCGGCGCGCGGGCGAAGATCAGCCGGCTGATGGCGGAGAGCGGCCTTGCCGTCGATCTCGACGTGCCGGTGGCGCGGCTGTCGGTCGGCGAGCAGCAGCGCATCGAAATCCTGAAAGCGCTTTATCGCGATGTGCGGGTGCTGATCCTCGACGAGCCGACCGCCGTGCTCACCCCGCAGGAGGCGGACAGCCTCGCCGCCACGGTGCGGGCGCTGGCGGGGAAGGGGCTGGCGGTCATCTTCATCAGCCACAAGCTGCACGAGGTGCTGGCCCTGTGCGAGCGGGTGGTGGTGCTGCGCGGCGGCGCCAAGGTCGCCGATCGCCCGACCGCCGGGGCGGACCGCGCGACCCTTGCCGAACTCATGGTCGGCCGCGCCATTCCCCCGCGCGAGCGCCCGCCGTCGATCCCCGGCGCGCCGGTGCTGAGTCTCAAGAGCGTCAGCGTCGGTGCTCCTTCCGCGCGCGACCGGCTGGAAGACGCCGATCTTGAGGTCTGCGGCGGCGAAATCGTCGGCATTGCCGGCGTCTCCGGCAATGGGCAGGGGGCGCTGGCGGCGCTGGTCGCCGGCCTCGCGGCGCCCCGTGCCGGCGAGGCGCTGCTCGACGGGGCGCGCCTCGCGGCCGCCGATCCGGCCGGGCGTGTCGCCGCCGGGGTCGGCCGAATCCCTGAGGACCGCCACCGCGACGGCACCATCGGCGCGCTCACCGTGGCGGAGAATTTCGTGCTGGAGACCATCGCCGCGCCGGAGAACCAGCGCGCCGGCCTCCTCCGCCGCGCCGCCATCCGCGCCCGCGCGGCCGAGGCGATCAAGGCCTATGATGTGCGCTGCCCCGGCCCGGAGGCGGCGATCCGCGCGCTGTCGGGCGGCAATATGCAGAAAGTGGTGCTGGCCCGGGTATTGGAGCGGGCGCCGCGTCTCGTGCTCGCGCATCAGCCGACGCGCGGGCTGGACATCGGCGCCACGACGGATGTGCACCGAAGGCTCATCGCCGCGCGCGGGCGCGGGGCGGCGGTGCTGCTGATCTCCGAGGATCTCGACGAATTGTTCGCCCTTTCCGACCGCATCGCCGTGGTCCATGCCGGGCATCTCTCACCGGCCTTGCCGGCCGAGGGGCTGGATGTGCGTACGGTCGGGCTGATGATGGCTGGCCATGGCGTGGGGGAGGCGGCGTGATGACGACAGCCATGAAGTCCCTGCCCGGAGCCTCCGCATGATCCGCTTCGTGCCCCGCGCCCGCACCCCGCTCTGGCTCACCCTTGCCGTCTCCATCGGCGCCGGGCTGGCGGCGCTGGCGCTCACCGCCATTCCGCTGGCGCTCACCGGCGCCCCGGTCTTCACCGCCTTCGCCCTGATGGCGCAGGGCGCGGCCGGCAACGGCTTCGCCCTGGCGGAAACGCTGACGCGGGCGACGCCGCTCATCTTCACCGGCCTCGCCGCCGCCGTCGCCTTCCGCGCCAAGCTGTGGAACATCGGCGCCGAGGGCCAGCTCTATGCCGGGGCGCTCGCCACCGTGGCGCTGGGCGCCGGGCTGATCGAGGCGCCGGCCTATGTGCTGGTGCCTTTGGTGCTGATCGGCGCCGCGCTGGCCGGGGCGGTTCTGCTGCTGGTGCCGGTGCTGTTCAAGACCCGCTTCGGCGCCGACGAGGTGGTGGTGACGCTGCTGCTCAATTTCATCGTGCTCCTGTTCGTGCAGATGATGCTGGAAGGGCCGATGAAGGACGAGATGGCGCTCGGCTGGCCGCAATCGGCGCCGGTGCTGGATGAGGCGACACTGCCCAAGCTGGTCGCCGGCTGGCGCCTGCATTGGGGGCTGGTGCTCGCCATACTCGCCGCGGTGGGGCTGCACATCTTCATCACCCGCACCGTCTGGGGCTTCCGCTTGCGGGCGGTGGGCGAGAATGCCCGCGCCGCGCGCTATGCCGGCCTGCCCGTGGGCAAGGCGATGGCGCTGGTCGGCCTGCTCTCCGGCGGGCTCGCGGGCCTTGCCGGGGCGAGCGAGGTCGCGGGGCTGAAGGGCTATCTGACCGCCGACCTCTCGCCCGGTTTCGGCTATGCCGGCATCGTGGTGGCGACGCTGGCCAATCTCTCGCCGCTCGGCGTCATTCCCGCCGCGATCTTCGTCGCCGGCGTGTTCGTCGGCGCGGATTCGATGAGCCGGGCCATCGGCGTCTCCAACTATCTCGCCGATCTCGTCGTCGCCTTCGCCCTGCTCAGCGTGCTGGTCGGCGGGCTGCTGACGCGCTTTCGCATCGTCTTCGTCCGCCGGGGGACCGCCTGATGTGGGAGGCGCTGGATATTCTCACCCAGGCCAATTTCTGGGCCGCGACGCTGCGCATCGCCACGCCGCTGATCTTCGGCGTGCTCGGCGCGCTGCTGTGCGAGCGGGCCGGGGTGCTCAATCTCGGCATTGAGGGCATCTTCGTCGCCGGCGCGCTGTCGGGCTGGCTGGCGGTCTATCTCGGCCTGCCGCTCTGGGGCGGGGTTCTGGTCGCGGCCGGCGTGGGGGCGGCGTTCGGGCTGCTGCACGGCGTGCTCACCGTGCCGCTCGGCTTGTCGCAGCACGTCACCGGCATCGGGGTGACGCTGCTCGCCACCTCGCTCGCCTATTTCGGCTACCGCGTGGCCTTTCCCAATGTGGCGACGCCGCCGCGCATCGAACCTTTCGCCCCGCTCGACGTGCCGGTGCTGGGGGAGTTGCCCTTCATCGGGCCGATCCTCGCGCAGCAGACCGGCTTCACCGTGCTGGCCTTTGCCTGTGTCGGCGGGCTCGCCTTCGTGCTTGCCCGCACGCCGCTCGGCCTCGCGCTCCGGGCGGTGGGCGACAATCCGGAAGCGGTGGAAGCGCAGGGGCTTTCCGTCGTCGGGCTGCGCATCGGCGCGGTCATGGCCGGCTCGGCGCTGATGGCGCTGGGCGGGGCGTTTCTCACTTTATCCGCCTTCAACGCCTTCTATTTCGGCATGATCAACGGGCGCGGCTGGGTGTGCATCGCGCTCACCGTCTTCGCCTCCTGGCGGCCGGGCAAGGCGCTGCTGGGCGCCCTGCTGTTCGGCGCGCTCGACGCCTATCAGCTGCGGGTGCAGACCATCGCCGGTGGCGTGGTGCCGAGCCAGATTTTCCTCATGCTGCCCTATATCTTCTCCATCGCCGCGCTGGTGCTGGTCGCCCGCCGCGCGGATTACCCGCGCGCGCTGATGAAGCCCTATTTCAAGGGCCAAAGGTGAGTCTGGAGTTCCCATGAGCATCGACCTTCTCGTCAAGAATGCCCGCCTGCCGGATGGGCGCGCCGGCATGGACATCGCCTGCGAGGGCGGCCGCATCACCGCCGTCGAGCCGGGCATCGAGGCCGAGGCCGGGCGCGTCATCGAGGCGGATGGCCGGCTGGTCACGCCGCCCTTTGTCGATGCGCATTTCCACATGGACGCCACGCTCTCGCTTGGCCTGCCGCGGCTCAACCAGTCCGGCACGCTGCTGGAAGGCATCGCGCTGTGGGGCGAGCTGAAGCCGCTGCTGACGCATGAGGCGGTGATCGAGCGGGCGCTGCGCTATTGCGACCTCGCGGTGAGCCAGGGCCTGCTCGCCATCCGCTCCCATGTCGACATCTGCGACGACCGGCTGCTGGCGGTCGAGGCGCTGCTCGACGTGAAGGAGCGGGTGAAGGACTATATCGACCTGCAACTCGTCGCCTTCCCGCAGGACGGCTATTACCGCTCGCCGAATGCGGCGGAGAATCTCGACCGCGCGCTCGACATGGGCGTCGACGTGGTCGGCGGCATCCCGCATTTCGAGCGCAGCATGGCCGATGGCGCAGCCTCGCTGAAGGCGCTGTGCGAGATCGCCGCCGCGCGCGGGCTGCGGGTCGATATCCATTGCGACGAGAGCGACGATCCCCTCTCGCGCCATATCGAAACGCTGGCCTATGAAACCCAGCGCCTGGGGCTGCAGGGCCGGGTGGCGGGGTCGCACCTCACCTCCATGCACTCCATGGACAATTACTATGTCTCCAAGCTCATTCCGCTGATCGCGGAAGCGGGCGTGCACGCCATCGCCAATCCGCTGATCAACATCACCTTGCAGGGCCGGCACGACACCTACCCGAAGCGGCGGGGCATGACCCGGGTGCCGGAGCTGCGCGCGGCCGGCGTGAATGTCGCCTTCGGCCATGACTGCGTGATGGACCCCTGGTACTCGCTCGGCTCCGGCGACATGCTGGAAGTGGCGCATATGGCGCTGCATGTCGGCCAGATGACCTCGCGCGAAGCGATGACCTGGTGCCTGGAAGCCGTCACCACCAATCCGGCGGCGATCATAGGGCTGGAGGGCTACGGCCTCGCGCCCGGCTGCAACGCCGATTTCGTGCTGCTGCAGGCGGCCGATGCGATCGAGGCGATCCGGCTGAAGGCGGTGCGGATGTTCGTGGTGCGGCGCGGCCGGGTGATCGCCGA
The DNA here is from genome assembly GCF_030813495.1 of Ancylobacter polymorphus. Classification (GTDB taxonomy): domain Bacteria; phylum Pseudomonadota; class Alphaproteobacteria; order Rhizobiales; family Xanthobacteraceae; genus Ancylobacter; species Ancylobacter polymorphus. The sequence goes on from NZ_JAUSUI010000004.1 coordinate 369,195, forward strand.
GGGCATGCCGCGTGTCTCTGTGCTCGATCTGCCCGGCCGGCCGGGGCTGGTCGATCCGGCCGCCTATGCGCCGGTGGCGGCGGGCTGACGCCCGCCTCACCCGCCCGGCGGCAGCACGATCACCGTCGGCTTTTTCGGCAGCGTCGCGCGCGAGAGCACGAGTTCCGGGCTCTCGCGTCGCTCGATCGCATAGTCCCGCCCGGCGAAGCGGGTGAGGAAGTGGTTCAGCGTGCCCTCGTTGAAATAGTGCATCGGGATGATGACGGGGACTTCCAGCGCTTTCAGCACCTCGATCACGCCGTCAATGTCGAGCGTGTAGCTGCCATCGACCGGCGCCAGCACCACATCGAGCCGGCCGAGCGCGCCGATATCCTCTTGCGTGAGCGTGTGGTGCAGATGGCCGAGATGGGCGATGCACAGATCGGCGGCGCGGAAGACGAAGATCGAATTGCCGTTGCGGATCGTCTCGCCCTGCCAGTCGCGGATATTGGTCGGCAGATTGCCGACCCAGAGGTCGCCGATGTCGAGATCGTAGCGCGCCGGCTCGCGGTCTTCGCGCCAGCCCTTGAGCACATATTCGATACCGGGATCGGGGTTCAGCGAATAATGGGTGGAGTGCGCCCGGTTCATGGTGGCGACGCGCGGCACCACGGAGGGGCGGACATAGTCATTATAGTCGGTCGCCACCGTCACCCCGCCGGCGGTCTCGATGAGAAAGGTGGAGTGGCCGATATAGGTCAGCCCCACCTGGCGCGGGCCCACATAGGCGGCGGGCAGGGCGCGCGGCGCGAGGCGCTGCAGAAACGGGTTCTCCGCCACCAGCTTCGGGCAGCGTTCCGCCTGGGCGTGGGCGGGGCTCGCGGCGATGAGCGCGGCGAGGCCGAGGAGCAGGGCGGAGCCGAGAGCGGCGATACGCGGCAGGGGGCACGGCATGGGCGGGGCTCCGGGCTGGCGTCCGGAGCATCATCAGCCCTCCCTTGCGTCAGGGCGAGTCACAGTTCCGTGGCGGTGCGGCCGTGGCCGGTCACGGCCGCCCTCCGGCCGGGCGGCTCAGCGCAGGAACGGATTGGTGCGCTTTTCCAGCGCGATATTGGTGGCGCTGCCATGGCCCGGCAGCACGGTGAAGGCGTCGCCGAGCGGCAGGATCTTCTCCTTGATGCCCTTGATGAGCAGCGGCCCGTCGCCATAGGGGAAATCGGTGCGGCCCACCGAGCGCTGGAACAGCGTGTCGCCGACAATGGCGAGGCGGTTGTCGCGGTTGACCAGCACGATATGGCCGGGCGTGTGGCCGGGCACATGCAGCACCTCGAACACCACGCCGCCAATATCGACCGTCTGGCCTTCCTCCAGCCAGCGGTCCGGCGTCACCACCCGGCCGGGAATGCCGGTGCGCTCGCCATCGGCGGGCAGGTTGTCGAGCAGGAACTTGTCGCCCTTATGCGGGCCTTCCACCGGAATCTTCAGCGTTTCCGCCAGTTCCGCCGCGCCGGCGGCGTGGTCGATATGGCCATGGGTGAGCACGATCTTCTCGGCCGTGACTTCCAGTTCCTCCAGCGCGGCGAGAATGCGCGGCAGGTCGCCGCCCGGGTCGATCACCGCGCCCCGCTTGGTGGTCTCGTCCCAGACGATGGAGCAGTTCTGCTGGAACGGAGTGACGGGAACGAGGGCGACCTTGAGTTCGGGCATGGGGGCTCCTTGGCGACAGGCGGCGCGAATGTGGTCGAACACGCCCCGCCACGCAAGGCGGCGCCTTGTGGCGTAACGGCGCCAATGCTATCCCGCCCGGCATGAGCACCGAGCCGATTTCCAACATCCGCAACTTCTCCATCGTCGCCCATATCGACCATGGGAAGTCGACCCTTGCCGACCGCCTGATCCAGATCACCGGCGGATTGTCGGAACGCGAGATGTCCGAGCAGGTGCTCGACAATATGGATATCGAGCGCGAGCGCGGCATCACCATCAAGGCGCAGACGGTGCGCCTGTCCTACAAGGCCAAGGACGGGCAGGATTATGTGCTCAACCTCATCGACACGCCCGGCCATGTCGACTTCGCCTATGAGGTGAACCGCTCGCTCGCCGCCGTCGAGGGCTCGCTCCTGGTGGTCGACGCCTCCCAGGGCGTCGAGGCGCAGACGCTGGCCAATGTCTATCAGGCCATCGACAATAATCACGAGATCGTGCCGGTCCTCAACAAGGTCGACCTGCCGGCCGCCGAGCCGGAAAAGGTGAAGGCGCAGATCGAGGACGTGATCGGCCTCGATGCGTCCGATGCCATCCTCATCTCGGCCAAGACCGGCATCGGCATCCCGGACGTGCTGGAAGCCATCGTCACCCGCCTGCCGCCGCCCAAGGGCGACCGCGAGGCGCCGCTGAAGGCGCTGCTGGTGGATAGCTGGTACGATGTCTATCTCGGCGTCGTCGTGCTGGTGCGCATCGTCGACGGCGTGATGAAGAAGGGCCAGCGCATCAAGATGATGCAGACCGGCGCCGTCTACGAGGTCGACCGCGTCGGCGTGTTCACGCCCAAGCTCACCGTGATGTCGGAACTCGGCACCGGCGAGATCGGCTTCCTCACCGGCTCGATCAAGGAAGTGGCGGATACGCGCGTCGGCGATACCATCACCGAGGAAAAGCGCCCCACCGCCGAGGCGCTGCCGGGCTTCAAGCCGGCGCAGCCGGTGGTGTTCTGCGGCCTGTTCCCGGTCGACGCCGCCGATTTCGAGGATCTGCGCGCCGCCATGGGCAAGCTGCGCCTCAACGATGCCAGCTTCTCCTTCGAGATGGAAACCAGCGCCGCGCTCGGCTTCGGCTTCCGCTGCGGCTTCCTCGGCCTGCTGCATCTGGAAATCATCCAGGAGCGGCTGGAGCGCGAGTTCAATCTCGACCTGATCGCCACCGCCCCCTCGGTCATCTACGAGATCGAGATGAACGACGGCAGCGTGCTGGAACTGCACAATCCCGCCGACATGCCGGATGTGGTGAAGATCAAGGAAATCCGCGAGCCGTGGATCCGCGCCACCATCCTCACCCCGGACGACTATCTCGGCTCGGTGATCAAGCTGTGCCAGGACCGGCGCGGCAGCCAGATCGAGCTGACCTATGTCGGCGCACGCGCCATGCTGACCTATGACCTGCCGCTGAACGAGGTGGTGTTCGACTTCTACGACCGGCTGAAGTCGATCTCCAAGGGCTACGCCTCGTTCGACTACCACATCACCGATTACCGCGTCGGCGACCTCGTGAAGATGTCGATCCTGGTCAATGCCGAGCCGGTGGACGCGCTCTCCATGCTGGTGCACCGCACCCGCGCCGAATATCGCGGCCGCGCCATGTGCGAGAAGCTGAAGGACCTGATCCCGCAGCATCTGTTCCAGATTCCGATCCAGGCCTCGATCGGCGCCAAGATCATTGCCCGCGAAACCATCCGCGCGCTGCGCAAGGACGTGACCGCCAAATGCTATGGCGGCGACATCACGCGTAAGCGCAAGCTTCTGGAGAAGCAGAAGGAAGGCAAGAAGAAGATGCGCCAGTTCGGCCGCGTCGAGATTCCGCAGGAAGCCTTCATCGCCGCGCTGAAGGTCGACGACTGAGTCGCACCCGACGCGCCGCGATCGGCTCGTTATTTCCGTAAATGCTGATACGCTGAATGTCCGAACGTTTTTGCGCTAAGGGCAATTCGTTCGTGTGCGTATTAGTTACGGAAAATAAACGGGGGGCTAACAGTGATTACGATTACGGTCAGCAAGAACTCTGCGTCGGCATCCATTTCCGGTGGCGATGGTGGTCCGGGGACCATCGTCGGTACGGTGGGAATTTCGTATAATTGGTCTCTTCCCATCGGCCAGCTAACAAATGAAACCGATAGCGCCATGGTGGTCCAGACCTTGAACAGCGTCATGGAAACGGTCGGCGGCGTGACGCAGACCACCTCCCAGTCGCTGCCGCTGGACGCCGGGGGCGGCTATGACGGTGACGGCATCACGCTCGGCGGCACGGGTCTCGGCGCCGATCCCGGCGGCGGGCAGTTGCAGGTTCATGGAAGTTATATCGACCTCTCCGACGTGTTCGATCCGAATTTCGCTGATTTGTCCTGTCTTCCCGTCGGCAGTTTCTTCGCAACGCCCGTCGCCGGCGTCACGAAGCACAACGTCGTGCTTGTCATCACCGAGTGAAATCCGGAGGGCGAACCTCTGAAAGCAACGCGGCCGGGCGTCGAGCCCGGCCGCGGAGATGTGTGACTGTCGCGCCGCCGCGTCAGATGACGTAGGGCGGCACGTTGTAATAATCATCGACCTTGCGGCCCCAGTCGCGCTCCGACCATGAACGGTCGTCGGAACTGGCATGGTGCGGGGCGCCTGTCAGCTGCTCCTCGGTGAGATCCACGACATAGCCGTCGAGGGTCTCGTCATATTTGAGCAGCGACCAGGGCAGCGGGTAATAGTCCTCGCCGAAGCCGAGGAAGCCGCCGAAGCTCATCACCGCATAGGCGGTCTGGCCGGTCAGCTTGTCGATCATCACCCGCTCGATGCCGCCGATCCGCTCGCCATTCGGGCGGTAGACCGCCGTGCCTTCCACCTTGTCGCTGCCGATCAGCGTGCGGGTCTCGCGCGCGTCGACATTCTGCTGCGTCGTCTGCATGTTGGCCTCCCATGTTGACAGTCTCGTTCTGTCAACGGCTTGAGCCCGCCCCGGTTCCTCCGCGTCGCCGGCGGCGTGTGGGGCGATGCGACCAGAAATCGGCGGTTGGCGTGGGCACCCGGTGCCCGATATCGTCGCGCCGGCTTCAGCACAGGGAGAATCACCATGACGGACGGGACGAGCGGCTGGCGCGCGGATCGCCGCGCGGTGCTGTTGGGCGGCGCGGCGGCCCTGCTGACGGCGGCCGGAGGCTGGCCGGCGCAGGCGCAGCAGGTGGCCGAGACCGAGGTGGACAAACTGAAGCCCGGCCAGTTCGCCTGGTTTCCCGACCGCGCGCCGGAGGGCTTCGTCGCCATCATCGTCTCGCTGCCGGACCAGCGCTGCTATGTCTACCGCAACGGTGTGCGCATCGGCGTCTCCACCGTCTCGACCGGGCGGGAAGGGCACGAAACCCCGGTCGGCGTGTTCGTCATCCTTGAGAAGGATGTCGACCACCATTCCTCGCTCTATAACGACGCCTCCATGCCCTATACGGAAATGCTCACCTGGTCCGGGGTGGCGCTGCATGCGGGCGGGCTGCCGGGCTACCCGTCCTCGCATGGCTGCGTGCACCTGCCGCTCGACTTCGCCAAGCTGCTGTTTTCCATCACCCATTACGGCACGCCGGTGATTATCGCCGACTCGCATTCCGAGCCGGTGGATGTGCTGCATCCCGGCCTCGTGCTGCCGGCCGATGCCACGGCGGCGATCGCCAAGGCCGACCCCAAGAATAGCAACGGCACGCCCGACACCGAGGCGGCGCCCGACCCGGCGCAGGACGCGGTGACGATGATCGTCAGCCAGGCCGACATGGCGCTGACCGTGCTCAAGGACAGCGCGGTGGCGTTCACCGCCCCGGTGACGATCCGCGACCCGCAGACCCCGCTCGGCAATGTCGTCTATGTCCTGAAGAATGTCGGCGGCGAGGTGTCGTGGACGGCGCTGTCCTTCGAGGGCTATGGCGCGACGGGGGGCAAGGCCGCCGCCGCCATCGACCGCGTGACCGTGGCGGCGAGCGCCAACCAGCAACTGGCCAAGCTGCTGGTGCCCGGCTCCACCCTGTTCGTCACCGAGCTTTCCGCCAAGCCGGACACGCGCTCGGACAAGGACTTCGTCATCCTCTCGCAGGCGGCGAACTGATGCGGCGGCTGCGGCGCGCGGGGCTCGCCGCGCTGGCCCTTGTCCTCGCGGCGGGCGCGGCGCAGGGGCAGACGCCGGAGGCCGGCCGGCTCGACACGCTGCCGGCCAAGCAGGTCTTCGGCGCGGCCAAGGCGCCGGCGCCGCTGGAAGCCCGCGCCATCGGCTTCTATTCCAAGGGCTGCCTCGCCGGCGCGCAGGCGCTGCCGGTCAATGGCGCGACCTGGCAGGCGATGCGCCTGTCGCGCAACCGCAATTGGGGCCATCCGAACCTCATCGCCTTCCTGGAGCGCTTCGCCGCCGCCGTGCCCGGCGTCTCGCAATGGCCGGGCATACTGGTGGGGGACATGTCGCAGCCGCGCGGCGGGCCGATGCTCACCGGCCATGCCTCGCACCAGATCGGCCTCGACGCCGACATCTGGCTGACCCCGATGCCGAAGCGCGAATTCACTCGCGACGAGCGCGAGAAGGTCGCCGCCACCATGATCGTGCGGAAAGACCGGCTCGATGTGGATGCGGCGGTGTGGACGCAATCGCACGTCGCCGTCATCAAGGCGGCGGCGCAGGACCCGGAGGTCGAGCGCGTGCTGGTCAACGCCGCGATCAAGAAGGCGCTGTGCCGGGATGCGAAGGGCGACCGCGCCTGGCTGCAGAAAGTGCGGCCCTATTGGGGGCACGACTACCACATGCATGTGCGGCTCTCCTGCCCGGAAGGGGCGAAGGACTGCCGCCCGCAGGATCCGGTGACGCCGGGCGAGGGCTGCGGGCCGGAGCTCGACTGGTGGTTCTCCGACGCCAATCTCCACCCCAAGCCTCCGGCGACCCCGCCCAAGCCCAAGCCGCCCATGCTGATGAAAGACCTGCCCGACGCCTGCCGGCAGGTGGTGCTGGCGCCGTAGGAGATCTCGGCAAGGCTGCCGGCGCACATGAAGGTCATCGCTCCCTCTCCCCGTCGGGGAGAGGGGTGGGGTGAGAGGAATCTGAAGCTTGCCGGATCGTGGCCTCTCACCGACCCGCTTCGCGGGCCACCTCTCCCCAGCGGGAAGAGGGAGAGTGATCCGGTCTTACCGGAAGGACCGGCAACTACCCCCGCCCGTCCGCGAGGATCATCCCCGCCGCCTTCTCCGCGATCATGATGGTCGGCGAATTGGTGTTGCCGGAGACGATGGTCGGCATGATCGAGGCGTCGGCGACGCGCAGGCCGCGAACACCGAAAACACGCAGCCGCGAATCCACCACCGCCAGCGGGTCGGAGGCAAGGCCCATCTTCGCCGTGCCGACCGGATGGAAGATGGTGGTGCCGATATCCCCGGCGGCGCGGGCCAGCGCCTCCTCGCTGTCGTCGATGGACGGGCCGGGCAGAAACTCCTCCGGGGCGAAGGGCGCCAGCGCCTTCTGGCGGACGATGCGCCGTCCGGTGCGCAGGCTGTCGGCGGCGACGCGCCGGTCCTCTTCGGTGGCGAGATAGTTCGGCTGGATGCGCGGGGGGGTGGCGCTGTCGGCGCTCGCCAGCGTCAGCGTGCCCCGGCTTGTGGGGCGCAGATTGCACACGCTCATGGTGAAGGCGGGGAAATTGTGCAGCGGCTCGCCGAATTTGCCGAGCGAGAGCGGCTGAACGTGGAATTCGAGGTCGGCACGTTCCAGCTCGGCACGCGAGCGGGTGAAGATGCCGAGCTGCGAAGGCGCCATGGTCAGCGGCCCGCGCTGGAACAGGGCGAAGTCGAGCCCCATCTTCGCCCGGCCGAACAGCGAATGGTACTGTTCGTTCAGCGTCGGCACGCCGGACACCTTGTAGATCATCCGCAATTGCAGATGGTCCTGCAGATTGGCGCCGACGCCGGGGAGTGCGCGCGCCACGGCGATTCCATGGCGTGCCAGCTCCTCGCCCGGCCCGATGCCGGAGAGCTTGAGCAGATGCGGCGAGCCGATGGCGCCGGCGGCGAGGATCACCTCGCCCTGCGCCCGCGCCACCTTGGTGACGCCGTTCTGCCGGTAGACCACGCCGGCGGCGCGGCCGTCCTCGATCAGCACCCGCTCGGTGTGGCAGGAGGTTTCCAGCCGCAGATTGGGGCGGGAGAGCACGGGTTTCAGGAAGCCGCGCGCGGCGCTCCAGCGAAAGCCGCGCTTCTGGTTCACCTGGAAATAGGACGAGCCTTCATTATCGCCGGTGTTGAAGTCCGGAATCGGGGGAATGCCCGCCTGTTCGGCCGCCACCCGCACCGTGTCCAGCAGCTTCCAGGTAAGGCGCGGCGCCTCCACCCGCCATTCGCCGCCGCCGCCATGGAATTCGCCCGCGCCGAGATAATGGTCCTCATGCCGCTTGAACACGGGCAGCACGTCGTCCCAGCCCCAGCCGTCGAGCCCGAGCTGGCGCCAATGGTCGTAATCCGCCGCCTGGCCGCGCATATAGATCATGGCATTGATGGCGGAGGAGCCGCCAAGGGTCTTGCCGCGCGGGTAGTTCAGCGCCCGCCCATTCAGCCCGGCTTCCGTCTCGGTCTTGAAGCACCAGTCGGCGCGCGGGTTGCCGATGGCGAAGAGATAGCCGACCGGGATGTGGAACCAGATCCAGTTGTCGCGCCCGCCGGCCTCCAGCACCAGCACCCGGTTCTTCGGGTCGGCGGAGAGCCGGTTCGCCAGCACGCAGCCGGCCGAGCCGGCGCCGACCACGATGTAGTCATAGGTTTCGGAAGAGGCGGGGCTGACGGCGGACATGAAACACCTGCGGGGGAAAGTGGTGTCGGCAACCTGCCGCCCGCCACCGCCCCCCGCAATGTGAAAATCCGCGCAACCGCTGTGGTCGGGGCCGTGTCGCCCCGTCGGGCGTCAGAACTTGTAGCTCAGGCCAAGACGAAGGTCGTTGGTGCTGTAGCTCTGGTTCACCGTCAGATTGGAATAATAGGGAAGTAAGGAGGATACGTCGCCATAGTCGGTGTAGCGATACTCGATACGGGCCAGGATGTTATCGGTGACGGCGTATTCGAGCCCGCCGCCGACCGTCCATCCCGACACGCTTTCCGAAGGCGACACCCGGTCGCCCGGCGCCATGAAGGAGCTCTCGACCGAGCCGAAGGCATAGCCGGCGGTCACGAAAGGCAGGAACCGGTCGAAGGCGTAGCCGACACGCGCGCGCACCGAGCCGAACCATTGCAGCTCGTGCTTCGCCGAGACCTCCCAGGCCGCGGGACCGAAGATCGAGGAGACGGAACCGGAGGAGTCCAGACTCCCGCCATTGATGTCCGCCTCGATGCCGACGACCAGATTGGAGGCGAACTGGTAATTATAACCGGCGAAGCCGCCGCCGAAGACGCCGTTCGGGCTGCCGGAGGCGGAGAGGTAGTCGGGCAATCCGGGCAGGGAGAGCGAGCTTTCGGCATCGCCCCAGCTGTAACCGACCTGCCCGCCGAGATAGAGGCCGGTCCAGCTGAAGGCGGGCACATAGGCCACCGCCTTCAGCACCGGCGCGGGCGCCGGCGGCAGGTCCGCCGCGAAAGCGGACCCCGAGGCAACAAGCAACGTCGCAGCGATAGCCAAGGCCTTCATGACGTCCCCCAACGTTCGTCGCGGCTCCCCACGAAGCCTGCGGAACAATGCCTTCGGCAGGGTTGGCCTCGCCTTGCCTCCGGGTGAAGAGAAGAACCTTCGCAACCATGGCGTCAAGCATTACCATCCGGAAACACGTGCGACCGCGCGTTTACGAGGCAGCGTGACGTTAGGGCATCACTGTTGCCGCCTTCCGGTCCGTCATCCGTCAACGAGGGCGGGCGTGGCCGGGCCTATTGCTTCAGCTTGCTGGCGAACAGGCCGATGGTCTTCACATAGACCTCCGCCTTGTTCCAGCCGAGCAGAGCCTGATAGTTCGGCTCGCCCGGCCCCCAGCCGGCGCCGGGGCGCCAGCCATGGCCGCGCAGATAATTGGCGGTGGAGGCCAGCACGTCCGGCGCGCTGCGCACGAGATCGGCGCGGCCGTCGCCGTCGAAATCGACGGCGTATTTCACATAGGACGAGGCGAGGAACTGGGTCTGGCCGATCTCCCCGGCCCAGGCGCCGCGCATCTCGTCGAGGGTGAGGTCCCCATGCTGGTAGATGCGCAGCGCGTCGAGGAGCTGCGCGGTGAAGAAGTCGGAACGCCGGCAGTCATAGGACAGGGTAGCGAGCGAACGCAGGATCGGCATCTTGCCCTTGTTGACGCCGTAATCGGTCTCCAGCCCCCAGATCGCCACCAGCACCTCGCCGGGCACGCCATAGCGCTGCTCGATGCGCGCGAGGGTGGAGGCGTATTGCTGCATCTTCTTCTTGCCGGTGGAGATGCGCCCGGCGCTGATGCGGCTGGCGGCGAACTGCTCGAAGCTCACCTTGAAATGCTTCTGGTTGCGGTCGAGCCGGATAACGGTCGTGTCGTAGGTCACGCCGTCGAGCGCGCGCAGCGCGCCGGCGGAAATCCCCTGCGCCTGCGCCTCGCGCTTGAAGGCCGGCAGCCAGGCGGAAAAGCCCGAGGCGTCATTGCCGCAGGGCGCGGCCCCGGCCGGAGCCAGTGCCACGGGAACAAGACACAGGGCGGCGATGCCACCCCGCCAGAACCGCTTGAACATGCCTGCGATCATCCTCGTCTCCCGCGCGACCCCGTGCCCCAGCATGACGCAGGGGAGTGAACGGGTCGTTTCACCTTGGCGTCAACGGGCGTACTGCGGGCCCGTTTGAAAATCCCTTGGGAGGCCGTCATCCCGGCCGCAGCCGAAGGCTTCGAGCCGGGATCGTCCACCCCGATACCGAGCGATCCCGGACAGGACCTGCGGTCCTTCCGGGATGACGCCAGGAGAAAGCTCCCGGCAGGCCCTCAAATGCCGATGCGGCCGAATCCCGGCAGCTTGATGCCCGGCCGGCGCAGGTCGAGCCCGGCGACGGCGCCGAGGAAATTGACCTCGATGCCTTCCACCCAGGCGACGGTGAACCCGAGATAGCCGTCGAGCGTCACCCGGAGGCCGGTGCGCGAGGGCGCGAGCCCGAACCAGTCGCCATCGACGGGATAGTCCTTGCCGATGGCTGTCGGGGGCAGGGTAACGCCGAGTTCCGGCACCTGCCCGATCACATGGGCAGTGAAGCTGTTGGAGTTCGGCCCCGGCCAGACATGGTAGTCGCCGGCCTTGCCATAGGGATAGGAGGCGACCGCCGCCCGCAGCTTCGGAATCAGCCGCTCGGCCTCTTCGCCGGTCGCCTCGAACACGATTTCCGGGTCGTTGCCATACCAGCGCCCGTCCGGTGCATAGCCATTATGCCGGATCGGCCGGCCCCAGCCGACCTTGTCGTAGCGCTCATAGGCCCCCGCGCCCGGCTCCTTGAACACGATCCAGCTATGCACGGCGAAGATGCCGCGCCAGCGCCCGACGCGGGCGGCATAGATGCGCACCATCGCTTGCGGGTGGGCGTCGGCCGCCGGCAGCGTGCCGGTGCTGGACCAGTCGGCGCTGCCCCAACTGCGCGACCAGTCGGCCGTCTGCCACTGCACCAGCGCATGCGCGCCGAGCGGCAGGATGAAGAGCAACAGGAAACCGAGGAGCATGAGACGGAGGGCTTTCAGCATCGGCCGCGAACATGGCTCCCAAGCCTAGGCATTTAAAGGGGAAGCGCCGGCCGCGCGCGAAAACGTGTCCGCCCTAGCGGTCCATGTCGGTGCCGCGCGCGCCCGCTCTGTCTTGCGCGCGTCGCCCCATAGGGGTCAGATGGCGCGGCGTGCGGTTCGAAAGGGGAGGCGGCATGGACGGCGGAACCAGCTTCTTCGGCGAGCTTCTCGGCAGCATTGCCGAGCGCGGACGTGCGCTGCTGGATCTCGGCCGCGAGCGCCGGTCCACCGGCGAGGCGCGGACCGCCAGCGTTGCCGAACTGTGCGAGCGGCTGCTCTCCGGGCAGGGGGAAGCCTCCGGCGTCGCGCTGGCGCAGGAGATTCTTGCCGCCTATGCCGGGCTGCGCAGCGGCGAGCGCATCGCCTTCTTTGAAACCTTGGCGCAGGATTTCGGCCCCGATGCCGCCCGGCTGGACAAGGCGCTGGCGGCCTACGCCGCCCATCCCGGCGCGCGCAGCGTGGCGGAGATTCATTTTGCCAGCGAGCCGCGCCGGCAGGAACTGATCCGCCGCTTCAACCTTGCCCCCGGCGCCACGGCCCGGCTGGTGGCGATGCGGGCCGATCTTCTCGGTTTCCTGCGGCGCCGCCCCGACCTCGCCGAGGTCGACCGCGACTTCGTTCACCTCTTTGCTTCCTGGTTCAATCGGGGGTTCCTCGTGCTGCGCCGGATCGACTGGTCGACCCCCGCCAATGTCCTGGAAAAGATCATCCGCTACGAGGCGGTGCACGAAATTCGCGACTGGAACGATCTGCGCGCCCGCGTCGACTCACCCGACCGGCGCTGCTATGCCTTCTTCCATCCCGCACTGGTCGACGAGCCGCTGATCTTCGTCGAAGTGGCGCTGACGCGCGAGACGCCCTCCGCCATTGCCCCGATCCTCGACACCGCCCGCACGCCGCTGGCGCCGGAGACCGCACGCACGGCCGTGTTCTATTCCATCTCCAACTGCCAGACCGGGCTTGGCGGCGTCAGCTTCGGCAATTTCCTCATCAAGCAGGTGGTGGCGGAAATCTCCCGCGAATTCCCCAATCTGAAGGAGTTCGTCACCCTCTCCCCCGTGCCCGGCTTCCGCGCCTGGGTGGAGGCGCAGCTTGCCGACCCGGCCTCCACCGTGCTCACGGCGGAGCAGCGCACCGCGCTCGCAGGCATTGAGGGCACGCAGGCGCCCGAGGCTGCGGCGCGTGAGGCGCTGCGCCCGGTGATCGAGACGCTGGCGGCGCATTATTTCCTGATCGCACGCTCGCCGAAGGGAAAGCCGGTCGATCCCGTGGCGCGCTTCCACCTCGGCAATGGCGCGCGGCTGGAGCGTCTCAACCCGTTCGGCGACCTCTCGGCGCGCGGCATGGCGCAGTCCTACGGGCTGATGGTGAATTACCGCTACATCGCCGAGGACATCGAGAAGAACCACGAGGCATTCTTCGATCGCGGCACCATCGTCGCCAGCCCGCAGGTGCGCAAACTCGCCCGCGCCGAGGAGACGCCGAAGCCGCCGGCGCTGCGCGAGGTGGCCGGTTAACGACAGGCGGCACCGGCCCCGCGCGCTTGACAGGGCGGCAGCCCTTATGCCCGATGCCGCAAGGCGGACCGGCGGGGGCTCGCCGTGCAGGCGGAGCGTTCCATGCGGTTTCTACCCCATCTCCTCAAGCGGTTCGTCCATAAGGGCCAGCTGACGGTCATCGAGCCCAATGGCACGCGCACCGTCTTCGGCAGCGGCGAGGACGGGCCGAATGTGGTGATGCGGCTGAAGGACGAGAAGCTCGACCGCGAGCTGTTCTTCAACCCCGAGCTCGTCTCGGCCGAAGCCTATATGGACGGAAGGCTGACCTTCGAGGACGGCTCCACCGTCTATGATTTCCTCATGCTGTTCTCGGTCAACCGGCGCGGCCTCGCCTCGCATCCGGTGCAGCAGGCGCTGCGGCGCTCCTGGCGCGCGCTCAAGCGCTGGCACCAGTCCAACCCGCTGGGCCGTTCGGCCAGCAATGCCCAGAGCCATTACGACCACCCGCCCGAGTTCTACCGGCTGTGGCTCGATTCGCGCATGATCTATTCCTGCGCCTATTTCCCCACGCCCGAGGCTTCGCTGGAAGAAGCGCAGGAGGCCAAGCTGCGCCACATCGCCGCCAAGCTGAAGCTGGAGCCGGGGATGAAGGTGGCCGAGATCGGGTCGGGCTGGGGCGCGCTCGCCATCTATCTCGCTGAACTCGGCGTGCATGTCACCGCGATCAACGTCGCCACCGAACAGCTCGCCGAATCGAAGAAGCGCGCCGAGGCGGCCGGCGTCGCCGACCGCATCACCTTCTTCGAGCGCGACTATCGCGAGCTCACCGGCCGCTTCGACCGCATCGTCTCCGTCGGCATGATGGAGCATGTCGGCGTCAATCATTTCGACGACTATTTCAACACCATCAAGCGGCTGCTGGCGCCGGGCGGCTTCGCCATGATCCATGCCATCGGCCGCATGTCGCCGCCCGGCTCGACCGCGCCGTTCATCCGCAAATACATCTTCCCCGGCGGCTATGTGCCGGCCATGTCGGAAGTGTTCACCTCGCTGGAGCGGGTCGGGCTGTGGACGGCCGACTGCGAGATCCTGCGCCTGCACTATTACTGGACCATCCGCCACTGGCGGCAGAACTTCGAGGCCAAGCGCGGCGAGGTGGTGGCGATGATGGGCGAGCGCTTCGCCCGCATGTGGGAGTTCTACCTCGTGGCGGTGGAACTCGGCTTCCTGCATGGCTCGAACATGGTGTTCCAGCTGCTGCTCTCCAATGAGCGCGACGACGTGCCTGTTATCCGCGACTTCATCACCGATGGCGAAAGGGCGCTGGCGGCGCGGCCGGTTCCCTAGACGGGCGAAATTGGGCGGACGGAACGGGGAACCCGGCGAGGGGTATTGCGTTCATCGTAGTTACTGACCGCCTGTGCAAGTTGAGAAGTTCCCGCATGTCCTTCGCCTTGTGTCGTCCGTCGCCCCGTTCGCGGCCCCGCCGCCCTGGTCCGCAGCCCCTGGCGGCGGGCATGTTCCTTCCCGCTTCCGGTCCTTGCCGCCCGGCCGCGCGCGCGAAGGCCGGGGCGTTTCATGTCGGTGGGTGAGCGCGTCGACCTTTCCAATTGCGATCGCGAGCCGATCCACATTCCCGGCAGCGTGCAGTGCCATGGCTGCCTGATCGCCTGCGATCCGCAGGGCGGGGTGGTGCAGCGCCATTCCAGCAATGCGGCCGAGATGCTCGCGCTGTCGGGCCCGCTCATCGGCCGCGATCTCGCCGATCTGCTCGGCTCCCGAGCCGCCACCCGCATCCGCGAGGCGCTGGCGCGGGGTTCGGACCCGTCGTCTCCGGCGCTGCTGTTCAATGTCGAACTGGCGTCCGGCGGGCGGTTCGACGTGTCCGCCCATGTGTTCAGGGGCGTCAGCCTCATCGAGTTCGAGGTCGCCTCGGCCGAGGACGGGCCGGCGCTCGACCTCGCCCGCTCTATGTTCGCCCGGGTGCGGGGTGAGAAGGACATCGACAGGCTGCTCGAACATTCCTCGCGGCTGATCCGCAGCCTGCTCGGCTATGACCGGGTGATGATCTACCAGTTCGCCGAGGACGGCGCCGGGCAGGTGGTGAGCGAGGACAGGCGCGAGGATCTGGAGAGCTTCCTGCACCAGTGGTTCCCCGCCAGCGACATTCCCCAGCAGGCGCGCTCCCTCTATGTCCGCAACATCGTCCGCGTCATCGGCGATGCCAATGGCGAGCGCTGCCCGCTGGTGCCGGAGGAAACCCCGCTCGACGACCCGCTGGACCTGTCCTTCGCGCATCTGCGCTCGGTGTCGCCGATCCATCTCGAATATCTGCGCAATATGGGGGTGGCCGCCTCCATGTCGATTTCCGTCATCGTCGACGGCCAGCTCTGGGGGCTGGTGGCGTGCCATCATTACGCGCCGCGCGTGCTGCCCATGGCGGAGCGGGTGGCGGCGGAGATGTTCGGCGCCTTCTTCGCCCTGCATCTGCAGGCGCTGAAGCAGAAGCGCACGCTCGATGTCGCCACCATGGCGCGCCGCGCGCTCGACCGCGTGCTGGGCCTCGCCTCGCAGGAGGAGGATATTGGCGGATTGCTGCGCACCAATCTCGCCGACTTCGCCAAGCTGATGCCCTGCGACGGCATCGGCCTGTGGCTCGGCGGGCAGTGGAGCGCGGATGGCGCGGTGCCTCCGGCCTCGGACATTCCGGGGCTTGCCAATTTCATCGGCGAGCGGGCCGAGGGCAAGGTGTGGGCGAGCCACGAGCTCTCCGCCATCTGGCCGCGCGCGGAAACGTTCTGCGCCGAGGCGTCCGGCGTGCTGGCGCTGCCGCTGTCGCAGCTGCCGCGCGACTATCTCTTGTTCTTCCGCAAAGAGATCGTCCACACGCTGGACTGGGCCGGCCGGCCGGAAAAGACCTATGAGACCGGCCCGCTCGGCGACCGGCTGACCCCGCGCAAGAGCTTCGCCATCTGGAAGGAAACGGTGCGCGGCAAGGCGAGCCCGTGGACCGATGCCGACCGCGAGATCGCCGAGGCGGCGCGCTCCACGCTGGTGGAAATCGTGCTGCGCCATAATGAACTGATGGCCGATGAGCGCGACAAGGCCGATACCCGCCAGCGCCTGCTCAATGAAGAGCTGAACCACCGGGTGAAGAACATTCTCGCGGTCATTAAGTCGCTGGTGGAGCACTCGCTGCGCGACGGCCGCAGCACGCAGGATTATGTCGAGAGCCTGCGCGGCCGGGTGCAGGCGCTGGCCATCGCCCATGACCAGGTGGTGCGCGGGGCGGGCGGCGGATCGCTCGGCGACCTCTTGCGCGCCGAACTCTCGCCCTATGGCGGCGACGGGTCCCGGCTGACGCTGAGCGGCCCCACCGTCTGGCTCGACGCGCGCGCCTTCTCGGTCATGGCGCTGGTGCTGCACGAACTTTCCACCAACGCCGCCAAATATGGCGCGCTCTCGCGGCTCGGCGGCCGGCTGGAGGTGGCGTGGCGCGTCACCCCGGAGGGCGATTGCGAGGTGATGTGGCGCGAGCAGGGCGGCCCGGAGGTGGTGGCCACCGGAAGGCGCGGCTTCGGCATGGCGCTGATCGAGCGCAGCGTGCCCTATGATCTCGGCGGCACCAGCCGGCTGGAATTCGCCCCCGCCGGGCTGGTGGCGCATCTGCGCCTGCCTGCCCGCCATATCTCCACCTCGTCGGGCGAGGCGGGGGAGGGGTTGGAGGGTGACAATCTCGGCGCCGCCCCGGCGCAGCCGGAGCCGCTGTCGGAGCTGGGCGTGCTGCTGGTGGAAGACCAGATGCTCATCGCCATGGATGTGGAGATGATGCTGAACGATGCCGGCATCGACAATGTGGTGACGGCGCCTTCCGCCGCCGAGGCGCTGCGCCGGCTGCAGGATTTCACGCCCGATGTGGCGGTGCTCGATGTCAATCTCGGCGCCGGCACCTCGGCCCCGGTGGCGCAGGAACTCCAGCGCCTCGGCGTGCCCTTCCTCTTCGCCACCGGCTATGGCGACCGTTCGATGATTCCGGCGGGCTGCGAGGGCGTGCCGGTGCTGCCCAAGCCTTATGAGAGCGAACCGCTGATGAAGGCGTTGCGCGAGATCTGGGAGCGCCGGGCGGCGTAAATCGTTGACGTCTCGAAAGCCGACGGCCTTTCGCGCCAAGCGCTCTAAGCGCGCTTCTTCTCGACCGGCTCCGTGCCGTAATAGGCGAGGAAGATCGCGACGGCCCGGTCCACCGTGGCTTCGATCTGCGCGGGTGTGGGCTGCTGCTCGGTGCCGAACAGCAGGCCCTTCACCTGATTGCTCTGGCACAGATTGAAGAACACATAGGCGGCAGCGAGATCGTCATCGATGGCGAGCCGGCCGAGATCGGCCTGCTGGCGCAGCAGTTCGCCCAGCCGCTGGCCGCCATGGCAGGGGCCGGCCTCAAAGAAGGTGCGGCCCACGCGCGGAAACCGCTCCGCCACCGCGATCACCATGCGCACCAGACGAATATGGTCCGGCTGCACCATCATGCTCATGAAGGAAATGCCGATCCGGCGCAGCAGGCTCGCCACATCGTCGATCGAAGGGTCGACCACGAACAGGTGCTCGGCGGAGCGGGCGCGGTCATTGTGCACCAGCGCCTCGAACAGCTCTTCCTTGCTGTTGAAATAGACATAGATCGTCGCCTTGGAGACGCTGGCCGCCTTGGCCACCTCGTCCATGCTGGCCGCGTCGAAGCCCTTTTCGAAAAAGACCTTCCGCGCGCCGTCGATGATGTCGCGGCGCTTGGACGATTCCGGCTCGGTGCGCGCAGGCGCGGCGGGCGTTTCGATGTCTGTCATGCTCATGGCTATCCCCTGCCCCTGATAGGGCGCGCGGAACGCTGTTGTCAAAGCTCTTGACTAAACTGTTTAGTTTGATATGTAAAGCGTCAGAGTGAACTGAACGGTTTAGTTACGTTACGGAGGGTGGTCATGGCGCAGGCTGAGATCAGGGCAGTGCCGGAGACGGCGGCGCGTGAATCCGCCGAGCCGATCCCGCTCACCGCGCGCAAGCCGGCGCCGGACGCGGCCACGCGCGTCTCATCTTCCACTGACGCGGCACCCAAGCCGCCGCGCTCGCGCAAGAAGCTGATCCTTGGAGCGATCCTGCTCGCCGTGCTGGCGGGCGGGGGCTTTTATGGTGCCGATTGGTGGCGCGTGGGCCGGTTCATGGTCTCCACCGACGATGCCTATGTCGGTGCCGACACCTCGATCCTCGCCGCCAAGGTGGCGGGCCATGTCGTCGCGCTCGATGTCGAGACCAACCAGAACGTCAAGGCCGGCGATGTCATCGCCCGCATCGACGATGGCGACTACCGGCTCGCCCTCAAGGCGGCGGAGGACAAGATCGCCACCCAACAGGCGACGATCGACCGCTATGGCCAGCAGATGGAGGCGGCGCGGGCGGAGATCGACCAGGCGCAGGCGGAACTCGCCTCCCAGCAGGCCGAACTTCAGCGCGCCGATCTCGAACTCACCCGCCAGACCCAGCTGATGAAGGACCAGTTCTCCAGCCGCGCCACGCTGGAGACGGCGCGCGCCGATCGCGACAAGGCGCAGGCCGCCGTCGATGCCGCCAAGGCCAAGGTGGTCTCCGCCCAGGCCAATGTCGCCGTGCTCGACGCCCAGCGCACCGAGGCGCTGCGCACGCTGGATGAGCTGAATACCGCCCGCGAGCAGGCCCAGCGCGACCTCGACTTCACCGTCGTCAAGGCGCCGTTCGATGGCGTCGTCGGCAATCGCGCGGTGCAGCTCGGCCAGCTGGTGCAGGCCGGCACGCGCATCGCCGCGCTGGTGCCGATGGCGCAGGTCTATGTCGACGCCAATTTCAAGGAGACCCAGCTCGGCCGGCTGCATCCCGGCCAGAAGGTCGATGTCGCGGTCGATGCCTATCCCGACGAGACCTTCCACGGCCGCGTGATCAGCGTCGCCCCGGCCTCCGGCTCGGTGTTCAGCCTGCTGCCGCCGGAAAACGCCACCGGCAATTTCACCAAGATCGTCCAGCGCGTCCCGGTGCGGATCGAGCTGGATGAGGCCGCCCGCGACAAGGCGGAGCTGCGCCCGGGCATGTCGGTGGTCGCCACCGTCGACACCCGCGGCTGAGCCTTCAGGAGGCGCGCATGTCCGACATCACAGCAACGCCCGGCGCCGCGCCGCGCGCGGCCTCCAGCGACGGGAGGCGCATGTTCGCCTTCCTGTGCATGGTGTTCGGCATGTTCATGGCGATCCTGGACATCCAGATCGTCTCCGCCTCGCTCTCGGAAATCCAGGCCGGCCTCGCCGCGTCCTCCGACGAAATCTCCTGGGTGCAGACCAGCTACCTCATCGCCGAGGTGGTGATGATCCCGCTGTCCGGCTTCCTGTCGCGGGCGCTGTCGACGCGCTGGCTGTTCGCCGCCTCGGCGGTGGGCTTCACCGTCATGAGCTTCATGTGCGCCACCGCGACCTCGATCGACCAGATGATCGTCTATCGCGCGCTGCAGGGCTTTCTCGGCGGCGGCATGATCCCGACCGTGTTCGCCGCCGCCTATTCCGTGTTTCCGCGCGAGAAACAGGGCGTGGTGGCGCCGCTCATCGGCCTGGTGGCGACGCTGGCGCCCACCATCGGCCCGACCATCGGCGGCTATCTCACCGATTTGTTCTCCTGGCACTGGCTGTTTCTCGTCAACATCATCCCCGGCATCTTCGTCGTCATCACCACGGTGACGCTGGTGGATTTCGACGAGCCCGACCTCGCTCTGCTCGACCGCTTCGACTGGTGGGGTCTTTTGTTCATGGCCGGCTTTCTCGGCAGCCTGGAATTCGTGCTGGAGGAGGGGCCGACCAATGACTGGTTCGAGGACCACTGGATCGTCATTTTCGCCGTGCTCGGCGCGGTGTCGGCGGTGGCGTTCTTCGCCCGCGTCTTCATGGCGCGCGAGCCGGTGGTCGATCTGCGCGCCTTCGCCAACCGCAATTTCGCCGTCGGCTCCGCCTTCAGCTTCGTGGTCGGCATCGGGCTTTACGGGCTGACCTATCTCTACCCGCTCTATCTCGCCCGGGTGCGGGGCTATTCGGCGCTGATGATCGGCGAGACCATGTTCGTCTCCGGCCTCGCCATGTTCCTGTGTGCGCCCATCGCCGGCCGGCTGATGGGCAAGGTCGATCCGCGCGCCATGATCGCCTTCGGCTTCGCCGCCTTCGCCCTCGGCACCTGGCAGGTGACCGGGCTGACCAAGGACTGGGATTTCTGGGAGCTGCTGGTGCCGCAGATCCTGCGCGGCGTCGGCATCATGATGGCGATGATCCCGATCAACAACATCTCGCTCGGCACCCTGCCGCCGGACCAGCTGAAGAACGCCTCCGGCCTGTTCAACCTGATGCGCAATCTCGGCGGCGCGGTGGGGCTCGCCCTCATCAATACCGTGCTCAACGACCGCTGGGACCTGCACCTCGCCCGCCTGCACGAGAATGTGCAATGGGCGAATGCGGCGGCGGTGGAACGGCTCGATTCCATGACCCGCGCGCTGTCCGCGCTCGGCTCGGATGCCGGCACGGCGGCGCTGAAGCGGATGGCGGGGCAGGTGCGTATCCAGGCCGAGGTGATGGCGTTTTCCGACGTGTTCCTCGTGCTCACCGTGCTGTTCGTCGCCCTGTTCTTCGCCGCCCCGCTGCTGCGCCGTCCGACGCACAAGGTGGAGGGCGGGCACTGAAGTCTTCGCTTCCCCGTCCGGCCGCACGGACGTGACGGGGGTCGAAGGTCATGGCCGGGCGACGCCCGGTCCACCGCGCCGTCGGGAGGCCGCCCCCTCTTCCTGATGACGCGCGGCCCGGCGACCGCCCGGCCATGACGCACTCGCCTCCCGCTTTCGCCGCCCCAGAGGCTCCGCTTACCCCCGCCCTTGCCGTTTTCCCCGCGCTCGGCTATGACCTTGCGCCAGAGCAACCTCGCGAGAGCCGAGCCGTGACGAATTCGTCCGCCCGCCGTTCTTCCGCGACCCCGACCGCGCTGCGGTTTGCGGGGAAGGTTCTCCTTGCGTCCGGGCTCCTTCTTCTTAGCCGCCCCTGAGGGCCGGCCGGGCTTCGCGCCTGGGCGCTCAGGGGATGACGCCTCCCGCCACACTGTCAGACAGGCAACGGACGATGCCGCACGGGCCAGAAGGCCCTGCCGCTCCCGGTGCCGGAGCCGAGAAGGAAGCCCACATGTCCAACCCTCATGAACGCGTCGTCATTTTCGACACCACGCTGCGCGACGGCGAGCAGTGCCCCGGCGCCTCGATGACGCTGGAAGAGAAGCTGGAAGTTGCCGATCTCCTCGACACGATGGGCGTCGATGTGATCGAGGCCGGCTTCCCCATCGCCTCCAATGGCGATTTCGAGAGCGTCGCCGAGATCGCCCGCCGCACCAAGCGCGCGGTGGTCGCGGGCCTCGCCCGCGCCATCCCCGCCGATATTGCCCGCGCCGGCGAGGCGGTGAAGTTCGCCCAGCGCCCGCGCATCCACACCTTCGTCTCCACCTCGCCGATCCATCTCGAACACCAGATGCGCAAGACGCAGGATCAGGTGATCGACATCATCACCGCGACGGTGACGCAGGCGCGCAACCTCGTCGACAACATCGAATGGTCGGCGATGGACGCCACCCGCACGCCCATCGACTATCTCTCGCGCTGCGTCGAGACGGCGGTGAAGGCCGGCGCCACCACCATCAACCTGCCGGACACGGTGGGCTATGCCACCCCGTCGGAATATGAGGCGATGTTCCGCCAGGTGCGCGCCTACATCCTCGACCGCGTGCCCAATGGCGAGCAGATCATCTTCTCCGCCCATTGCCATGACGATCTCGGCCTCGCCGTGGCCAATTCGCTGGCGGCGCTGGCCGGCGGCGCGCGGCAGATCGAATGCACGATCAACGGCCTCGGCGAACGTGCCGGCAATGCGGCGCTGGAAGAGGTGGTGATGGCCATCCGCACCCGCGGCGATGTGCTGCCCTATGCCACCGGCATCGAGAGCACCATGCTGACCCGCGCCTCCAAGCTGGTCTCGGCCGTCACCTCCTTCCCGGTGCAGTACAACAAGGCGATCGTCGGCCGGAACGCCTTCGCGCATGAGAGCGGCATCCATCAGGATGGCATGCTCAAGAACAACACCACCTATGAGATCATGACCCCCGACAGCGTCGGCGTGTCCAAGACCTCGCTTGTCATGGGCAAGCATTCCGGCCGCGCCGCCTTCCGCGACAAGCTGAAGGCGCTGGGCTACGAGCTGGGCGAGAACGCGCTGAACGACGCTTTCAGCCGCTTCAAGGAACTCGCCGACCGCAAGAAGGTGGTCTATGACGAGGACATCGAGGCGCTGGTCGATCACGAGATCGCCGCCGCCCATGACCGCATGAAGCTGGTGTCGCTCAGCGTCATCGCCGGCAGCCACGGCCCGCAGCGCGCCACCATGAAGATGAAGGTGGACGGCATCCTCGTCACCGAGGAATGCGAGGGCAATGGCCCGGTGGATGCGGTGTTCAACTGCATCAAGGCCATCGTCCCGCATGAGGCCAAGCTCGCGCTCTATCAGGTCCATGCCGTGACCGAGGGCACGGACGCGCAGGCCGAAGTGTCGGTGCGGCTGGAGGACGGCGACAAGGCGGTGACCGGGCGCGGTTCCGACCCCGACACGCTGGTCGCGTCGGCGCAGGCCTACATCATCGCGCTGAACAAGCTGGCGACCAAGCGCGGCAGTCTGAACGCGCAGGCGCAGCCGGCGGCGGAGTGAGCGGGCGCCGAAGGGCGTGATTTAAGGAAAGAGCCCCGGCACCGCCGGGGCTCTTTTGTTTGGAAGGCGTGCTTGTCGGGGCCGGCAGTCCCGGCAAGGTCCGCTGGCTCTTGCCGGGAATGTCCGTCGTCCCGGTCGAGGCTCGCGCTTACTGCGCGCCGGGCGGCACGGGCGGCTGACCGGGACCGCCGGGGCCACCCGGACCGCCCGCCCCGCCGCCGGGCGGGCGCGGCTGACCCTGCGGCGGACGCGCGGGCTGGTTCGGCCCGGGCTGGCCCTGCGGGGGACGGGCCTGCTGTGCCCCCGGCTGCTGCGGCGGCTTCTGCTGACGCTGCTGCATCTGCTGTTGCCTCTGCTCCTGCCGCTGCTGCTGAGCGTCCTGCTTCTGCTGGCGCTCCTGCTGGCGGGCGCGCTGCTGCTCCTGCTGGGCCTCCTGCTTCTGCTCCTGCTGGGCCTCCTGCTTCTGCTGCCGCTGCTGCTGGTTCTGCTGCTGTCTGGCGCGCTGCTGCTCCTGCTGGGCGTCCTGCTTCTGCTGGCGCTCCTGCTGCTGACGCTCGCGCACCTCCTGGTTCCGCTTCGCCCGGTCGGCATTGTTCTGCGGCGCCGGATTGGGAGCCGGTCTCGCCGCCGCCGGCGGTTGACCGGGAACGGGGCGTGGGGCGCCCGGCGGGCTTTGCACCGCGCCGGGGGCAGCCGGAGCATTGGGCGCGGCACCGGGCGCAGCGGGGCCCGGCTGGCCGGGGCCAGCATCGGGACCACTGTTCGGCCCGCCCGGCCGGGGCGGTGTCGTTGCCGGCGCAACCGGGCCGCCGGGCCGGCCGGGGCCAACATCGGGGCCATTGTTCGGCCCGCCCGGCCGGGGCGGTGTCGTTCCCGGCGCAACCGGGCCGCCGGGCCGGCCGGGGCCGGCATCGGGGCCATTGTTCGGCCCGCCCGGCCGGGGCGGCGTGGTTCCGGGCGCAGCGGGGCCCGGCTGGCCGGGGCCATTGTTCGGCCCGCCCGGCCGGGGCGGCGTGGTTCCGGGCGCAGCGGGGCCCGGCTGGCCGGGGCCAGCGTCGGGGCCGTCATTCGGACCACCCGGACGGGGCGGAGTCGTTCCGGGCGCACCAGGTCCGCCGGGCCGGCCGGGGCCAACACCGGGCGCACCAGGACCGCCGGGACGTGGGCCGGGCTGGTTTTCCACCCGGTCGACCACACGCTGCGCCTTGGCGCGCTGCTGCGCGCGCAGCTTCTCATAGACGGCGCGGCGCTGCTCCAGCGCCTCGCGCTGCTGACGCTGGAAAGCCTCGGCGCGCCCATCCGCCTGCCGCCGCTCCTCCAGCAGCCGGTCGGCCCGTTCGCGCTCCAGAAGCTGCACCTGCTGACGGAAGCGGTCGGGGTTCTCGAAGCGGCGTTCGCGCAGATCGCGCCGGTTGTCGGGGGTCAGCACGTTGAGCAGCGCCGCCGAGGGCGCGAGCCAGCCCGGCACGTCCCGGTCCTCGCGCACATATTGCCGGATCAGCGGCCGGCGGTCGGGCTCGATCTCGCGCACATAGCGCGGCGGCGGGCCGCGCCGGTCGCGGAAATCGAGGCGCGGCGCGAAAATGCCGAGCCGGCCGCCATTGTTGCCGTCGAAGAACATGTCGTCGCGATTGTCGACATAATAGACCTCGCGCGTCACCAGCCGCTCGCGCACCGGCGCGTCAAAGACGCGATAGCCGAAGCCGCGATTGACGTAATAGCCATCGTCCCAGCTCGGCTCATAGATGTCCGGGGCGGCCTGCAGATAGATGTTGATCTGCGGGATCGGCGCGACATGAACGGCGATATCCTCCGCCGCCATGTAGCGGTCCTCGATAAACACCCAGCTTTCCGCCACCGGCGGGGCATAATGCGCGGGCCGGCCGACGGCATAGCCGGGGCGATCCGGCGCGATCGGCGCCCAGCCGGTGCGCCCGCCGCCGCGCCGCCACGTCACCCAGGCCGGCGCCCAGGTGTCGCCCGGCACCCAGAACCAGCCATAGGCGGGGTCATAGCCCCAGCGGCCATAATGATAGGTCGCCCAGCCGAAGGGCTCATAGGATTCCCAGTACCAGCCATATTGCTCGGTCCACACCCAGCGCCCTTCCTGATAGGGGCGCCAGCCCGGGCCGACATCGCTGGGAATGAAGACATAATCGTAATCGGGATGGGCGACCCAGGTGCCGAAGCGGCCCAGCTGGTCGTAGAACAGGTTCACGTCCATCGTCGCGGCGCCGCCCTGCGGTCCGGCCTGCGCCAGCCGGATCGGCGCGTTCTGCGCGAGGGCGGGCAGGGTGGCGACGCCGGCGAGAAGGCTCGCGCCGATTCCGGCGGCGAGCAGGGGGCGTGTCAGGCGAAGCATGGGCACCTCCGGCAGCTTTGCGGTGCTCCTTAACGCCGCTGCGGTGCAATGGTTTCAAATAATGACGGCGTATCTTGGCCGGTCCAGCGAGGCAAAACGCAGCCGGGAAAGAAAGCGTCAAAAATATGATGTCGCCATGTCTGGCGCCATCTATCTCCAATGCAAGATGTCGCAAGGTGAGTGGCGCGGTTATTTTCAGCCGGTGGCTTGCCGCCAGATAATGTCCTGCAGGTTGCGTAAGGTGTCGTGGCGATCGCCCAGTGCAACGCCGTCCAGCGCCGTCACCGGGCGGAGGAAGCGCACGGAATTGGTCAGGAACACCGCGTCCGCCCCGGTGAGCGCCGCCGGCGCCAGCGGGCGTTCCTCAACGGCGAGGCCCAGCCGCGGGGCGGCCTCGATCACCAGCGCGCGCATGATGCCGGGCAGGCAGCCCTCGCTGAGCGACGGCGTCACCAGCCGCCCGGCGATGAGCGCGAACAGATTGGCGATGGTGGTGCAGGCGACCCGGCCCCGCGTGTTGAGGATCAGTGCGTCGTCCACCCCCGCCGCCGCCGCCTCCCGCGCGGCGAGGATATGGTCGAGATAGCCCAGCGTCTTGAGGTTGGCGGTGGGCGAGAATTCGTTGCGCCGCCCGGTGGCGGTGACCAGCCGCGCCGGCTGGCCGATGAGGGCAGGGGACCAGGGCGCGCGCGTCACCACGACGGTCGGCGCCCCCGCGCTCGCCGGCCACAGGCCCCGCGCCGCCATGCCGCGCGTCACCGTGGTGCGCAGAATGGCCGGCTCCGGCGTCAGGGCCGCGTCGAGCGCCGCCTCGACCGCCGCCGCCTCCAGCACGATGCCGATCCGCTGCGCCGCCGCCGCCAGCCGGCCGACATGGCGCGCGCGGGCGAAGACCGCCCCGTCCAGCGCCAGCGCGGTGTCGAACACCCCGTCGCCGAGGGTGAAGCCGCGATCCTCGACGCTGACGACCTCGCTCACGCCGCGCTCTCCCGCGCCCGCGCCAGCCGAAGGAAATTCCCCATCAGCTCGTAGCCCTGCGGGGTCAGCACCGATTCCGGGTGGAACTGCACGCCATAGGTCGGGTGGGTGCGATGGGCGAGGCCCATGATCTCGCCATCCTCGCTCCAGGCGGTGGCGATCAGCGGCGCGCCCTCGTCCAGTTCCACCGCCAGCGAATGGTAGCGCCCGGCCGGCAGCGGCGAGGGCAGGCCGGCAAACACATCCGTTCCGGCATGGCGCAGCAGCGAGGCGCGCCCGTGCATCGGTTCCTTCGCCCGCACCACACGCCCGCCAAAGGCCTGGCCGATGCACTGGTGGCCGAGGCAGATGCCGAGAATCGGCAGCATCCCCGAAAGCGCCCGCACCGCTTCCAGAGAGATGCCGGCCTCGTTCGGCGAACAGGGGCCGGGCGAGATCACCAGCGCCTCCGGTGCCCGCGCCTCGATCGCCGCGAGGTCCAGTGCATCGTTGCGGGCAACCTCTACCTCTTCGCCCAGTTCAGTGAGATAGCGCGCGACGTTGAAGACGAAGCTGTCGTAATTGTCGATCAGCAGGATCACGCCAGCGCCTCCGGTGTGAAAGCGCGAAACAGCCGTTCCGCCTTGGTCAGGCTCTCGGCGTGTTCGGCGGCAGGGTCGGAGAGGGTGGTGATGCCGCCGCCGACGCCGAAGCTGGCGCACCCGCCTTCCACCGTCACGGTGCGGATGGCGATGTTGAAATCCATGGCGCCGTCGAAGCCGATAGTGCCGATGGAGCCGCAATACACCCCGCGCGGCCGGCCTTCCAGTTCGCGGATGATTTCCATGGCGCGGATCTTCGGCGCGCCGGTGATCGAGCCGCCGGGAAAGGAGGCGGCCAACAGGTCCAGCCCGTCGCGGCCCTCCTTCAATTCGCCTGTCACCACCGAGACGAGGTGGTGGACATTGGCATAGGTCTCCAGCCCGCACAGGCGCGGCACCTTCACCGTGCCGGGCCGGCACACGCGCGAGAGATCGTTGCGCAGCAGGTCGACGATCATCACATTCTCCGCGCGGTCCTTCTCGCTGGCGGCGAGCGCACGGCCGCGAAAGGCGTCGAGCGTCGGCTCCACCGAGCGCGGCAGCGTGCCCTTGATCGGGCGCGTCTCCACTTCCTCGCCGACGAGCTTGACGAAGCGCTCCGGCGAGGAAGAGGCGATGACGCGGTCGTCATTGACGATCAGCGCGGCGAAAGTGGCGGGGTTGGCGCGGCGCAGCTGGTCATAGAGGGCGAAGGGGTCGAACGGACCCAGATCCGTTTCGAAGCGCTGGGTGAAATTGGCCTGGAAGATATCGCCGGCACGGATGTAGTCGATCACGCGGGCGACGGCGCGGCGATAGCTTTCCGCGTCGAAATTGGAACGCCAGTCGTGCGCGCGCACGGGGGCGCCGAGGGGGGCTTCCGGCGCATCCAGCCGGGCGCTGGCCTCATTGAGCCGCTCGCGGGCGCGGCGGGCGCGGCGGGCGGGGTCCGCCTCCGGCCAGCCGGTGGAAATGAGGAAGGCCCGTTCCGCCACAACGTCGAAGGCGGCGACGAGATCGTAGAAGCCGAGGTCGATTTCCGGCCCCTCGCCGGGCTCGGCCTGCGGGGTGGGGAAGCGGTCGAACAGCCGGCCGGCCTCATAGGCGATATAGCCCGCCGCCCCGGCCTGAAACCCGGCCTCGCCCGGCAGCCGGGGCTGGGCGTAGGTTTTCAGCCGGGCGCGCAGCGCCTCCAGCGGCGTTGCGTCTTCGCGCACCCCGTTCCAGAGCGCGACACCGCCGTCGCTGCGGAAACGACCGAAAGGTTCGGCCATGACATAGGACCAGCGCCCGAGCACGGGGTGGCGCATGGCGCTGTCGAGAAAGGTCAGCCCCGGCACCGGCACGCCATCGCGATGGCCGAGCCGGCGCGCGGCCAGCCAGGGCTCCTGCCAGGCGATTTCGACGACGAGGGGAGGCGGCTCCTGAATCATGCCGCGAATATGGAACGTCGCGCGCCCGGTTCCTAGGGCAGTGATGCGCCCGCCGCCCGCCAACCAGGGATATCTCTGGCGCGCCGTGTTTTCTAAGCCAAAGGGCCACTTGACGCTGGGTTGCGCGGGTGGTGGCCTAGTCTCCCAACAAACGGCGCCCGCGCGGCCGGGCGACCGGCATAGCAACAGGCTCAACACGTCTCGGGAGGGACACATGACGCGTTTCAAGGGGGCGGTGACCGCCCTGGCGGCGATGGCGGCGCTGGCGCTGCCTCTGGGCGATGCTCAGGCGCAGGATTATCCGAACCGTCCGGTGACGATGGTGGTGCCGTTCGCCGCCGGCGGGCCGACCGACACGGTGGCGCGGCTGATCGCGGAATCGATGTCGCGCACGCTCGGCCAGCAGGTGGTGGTGGAGAATGTCGGCGGCGCCGGCGGCACGCGCGGGGCCGGGCAGGTGGCGAAGGCCGCGCCCGACGGCTACACCGTGCTGCTGCACCATATCGGCCAGGCGACCGCGGCCACGCTCTACCGCAAGCTGCCTTACAACGTGCTCACCGATTTCGAGGAAGTCGGGCTCGTCACCGACGTGCCGATGACCGTCATCGGCAAATCGACGCTGGAGCCGAAGGATGCGGCCGAGCTGATCGCCTATGTGAAGAAGAACAAGGACGCGGTGATCTACGGCAATGCCGGCGTCGGCTCCGCCTCGCATCTGTGCGGCATGCTGTTCATGTCGGCGCTCGACACGCAGATGACCACCGTTCCCTATCAGGGCACCGGCCCGGCGATGAACGATCTGGTCGGCGGGCAGATCGACCTGATGTGCGACCAGACCACCAACACGACGGGCCAGATCAAGGCCGGCAAGGTGAAGGCCTATGGCGTCACCACCAAGACGCCGGTGAAGTCGCTGCCCGGAATCCCCCCGCTCGATTCCGCCGGCCTGCCCGGCTTCGAGGTGGCGGTGTGGCATGGGCTCTACGCCCCCAAGGGCACGCCCAAGGCGGAAATCGACAAGCTCAACGCCGCCCTCGTCGCCGCGCTGCAGGACCCCAAGGTCATCTCCCGCTTCGCCGATCTCGGCACCGAGCCGGTGGCGCTGGACCGCGCCACGCCGGAAGTGCACCAGAAGTTCCTTGAGGCGGAAGTCGCCAAGTGGAAGCCGGTGATCGAGAAGGCCGGCGTCTTCGCCGACTGACGCCGCCGCCGTTCCGGCGCGCCCGTGTGGCGCGCCGCTGTGGCGCGCCCGTTCCGCCCTGCCTCCTGCCCACCCAATTGCCTGCCGGCCTGCCGCTCACCCCGGCGGGCCGCTCCCCCATCCGGCCGCTGGACACATCCCATGACACGTTTCGTCAAAAGCCCGAAGGAGGTCGCCAGCGGCTTCCTGCTGGTGCTCCTCGCCGCCTTCTTCGCCTGGCAGGCGATGGACCTGCCCATGGGGCGCGCCATCCGCATGGGGCCGGGCTACTTCCCGATGATTCTGGCCGGCCTGCTCGGCTTTCTCGGTCTCATCGTCCTCCTCACCGGACTCACACTCCACCCGGTGGCGGAGGAGGATAAAGCGCAGGAAATCGGGCTGCGCCGCTGGCCGTGGGTGCCGCTGGGGATGGTGACGCTCGCGGTGGTTGTGTTCGGCCTCGGCATCCGCCCGCTCGGCCTCGGCCCCTCCATGGGGCTGGCGGTGTTTCTCTCCACCTTGGCCAGCCGCAAGTTCCGGCTGACCACCGCGCTGCTCTCCTCTGCGATCATGGTGGCGTTCTCCTGGGCCGTGTTCATCAAGGGGCTGGGGTTGCCGCTGCCCATGCTGGGCCCGTGGCTCGGCGGCTATTGAGGAGCGAAGCCCATGGAAATCTTCGACAATCTCGCCCTCGGCTTCTCCGTCGCCGTCACCTTCCAGAACATCTTCTACTGCTTCATCGGCGTGCTGCTGGGCACGCTGATCGGCGTGCTGCCGGGCCTCGGGCCGGTGCCGACCATCGCCATGCTGCTGCCCATCACCTTCGGCCTGCCGCCGGTTTCGGCGCTGATCATGCTCTCGGGCATCTATTACGGCGCGCAATATGGCGGCTCGACCACGGCGATCCTGATCAACCTGCCGGGCGAAAGCTCCTCCGTCGTCACCGCCATTGACGGCTACCAGATGGCGCGCCAGGGCCGCGCCGGCGCCGCGCTCGCCACCGCCGCGCTCGGCTCCTTCTTCGCCGGCTCGGTCGCCACCTTCCTGCTCGCCGTCTTCGCCCCGCCGCTCGCCGACCTCGCGCTGAAATTCGGGCCGCCGGAGTATTTTGCGCTGATGGTTCTAGGACTTGTGGCCTCCGTGGCCCTCGCCTCCGGCTCGGTGGTGAAGGCGCTGGCCATGGTGGTGCTCGGCATCCTGCTCGGCCTGTCGGGCCAGGATGTCTACACCGGCACCCCCCGTTTCACCTTCGACATGCTGGAACTCGCCGACGGCGTCGAGTTCGTCGCTCTGGCCATGGGCGTGTTCGGCATTGGCGAGATCGTGCGCAACCTGGAGGATGAGCATACCCGCACCGTGCTGGTGCAGAAGGTGAAGGGTCTGCTGCTGACCAAGGACGACATCAAGCGCATCCTCGGTCCCATCCTCCGCGGCACCTTCCTAGGCTCCTTCCTCGGCATCCTTCCCGGCGGCGGGGCGATCCTCTCCTCCTTCTCGGCCTATTCGATCGAGAAGAAGATTTCGCGCCATCCCGAGCAGTTCGGCAAAGGCGCGATCGAGGGCGTGGCGGGGCCGGAGGCAGCCAACAATGCCGGCGCGCAGACCTCCTTCATCCCCATGCTAACGCTGGGTATTCCGTCCAACCCGGTCATGGCGCTGATGATCGGCGCGCTCATCATCCAGGGCATCGTGCCCGGCCCGAATGTGGTGAACGAGCAGCCGAATCTGTTCTGGGGCATCATCGCCTCGATGTGGATCGGCAATTTCATGCTGGTGGTGCTCAACCTGCCGTTGATCGGCATCTGGGTGAGGCTGCTCACCGTGCCCTATCACATCCTGTTTCCGCTCATCGTCGGCTTCTGCTGCATCGGCGTCTACAGCGTCAACAACAACGCCATCGACGTCTACACCATGGCGCTGTTCGGGGTGGTCGGCTACGTGCTGGTCAAGCTCGACTGCGAGCCGGCGCCGCTGCTGCTCGGCTTCATCATCGGGCCGATGCTGGAGGAATATCTGCGCCGCGCCATGCTGATCTCGCGCGGCGACCCGACCGTGTTCTTCACCCGGCCGATCTCCGCCACCATGCTTGGCCTCGCCATGCTCGCCCTCATCATCGTCCTCCTGCCCTCCGTCCGCAAAAAGCGCGAGGAGGCCTTCCAGGAATAAGCGGGCGGCCCGCCGCGCCTGTGGATAGATCAGGAAGCGCACCTGACCCTATGGACACACCCCGGGGGCTCTGCTACACGACCCCCCGTCCGCAAGGCCACGGTCTGCGGCGGGGGCGCATAGCTCAGTTGGTAGAGCAGCTGACTCTTAATCAGCGGGTCCTAGGTTCGAGCCCTAGTGCGCCCACCAAATCCCGGTTCGCCGGCGACTGGTGGAAACCACGGCGAAATCTCTTCGCCACCCCCTCTTCTTGATATACCTCGCGTTGTTTGTTTGATCCCCTCGCGCGGCGAGGCTCGTCGCTGGGACTTTCTCTTCCCTATCGACCATGTGAAAGCACCGGGCGAAGCCGATCTATTGGCGGCCGCGCCGTGTGATCCAGGCCGCTTCGCTCGGGAGGGCGACATGATCGACCAGTCTTCCATGCTGTGTGCCCACTGTCAGCGCTGCGGGCGGCGCTCCGTGCTGGGGCGTGTCGATGCGGCCACTCTCACGCCGCCGGCGGAGGGCGGCAACGCGCCGCGCCTGCGCTGCGACATGTGCGGCGGCCGGCAGGTAAAGCTGTTCAACGCTCAGGGCCCGGTGGAAATGCTGGCCTTTCTCAACGGGCGCATGTGACGGATGCCGTCGCCGGCCCGCCGTGACGGCGGCGGCGAACGAATTGCGGCCTCGCGCGTTAGGCCTCGCAACAGCACAAGCAGGCGAGGCAGATCATGGAACATCCGAACAACGGCTATGGCGTATCGGGAGGAACCGGCGGCGCGAATCCGGAGCGCAAGCCGGAGGGATCGACGGCCCAACCCACTATGACGGGCACGACCACATCGAAGGGGCCCGGCGAGACCAGCAGCCGCTCGACCGGGTCGTTGTTCCCTCCGCGCCTTTATTCCTTCCAGGCGCTGGTCGCGATGGGCGTGCTAGGCTTCATGGTGGGCCGCATCTGCCGCTGAGGCCCCTCCCTGGTGCGGGGCGGCGTTTGCGCCGCTCGCTGGAATCGATCATGCAGACTTTGACCGTCCGACACGTCACCCATTACCGCTATGCAAACCCGGTCGTGTTTCACACGCACCGGCTGATGCTGCGCCCGCGCGACAGCCACGATCTGCGGCTGGTCGAGGCGGAACTCGTGCTCTCGCCTCACGGCACGGTGCGTTGGATCCATGACGTGTTCGGCAATTCCGTCGCCATCGTCGACTTCGCCGAGCCGGCCAGCGAATTGCGGATCGAAAGCGTTCTGACACTTGAGCGCTACGGCCTCGGTGGCCTCATTTTCGAGCTCGCCGAGGAAGCGCAGTCATACCCGTTCGTCTATTCGCCGGATGACCGGATCGATCTCGGCCGGATGCTTGAGCCGCACTATCCCGATCCGAACGGCGAGCTTGAGGCTTGGGCAAAGGGCTTCGTCGCCACCCGCCCCACGGACACGATGGCGCTGCTGACGGACATCAACAACAGCATCCATGCGAACTTCGCCTATAATCTGCGGATCGAGGAAGGCACGCAGCCGCCGCTGGAAACGCTGCGGCTCGGCACGGGGTCCTGCCGCGATTTCGCCCTGTTGCTGATCGAGACGGCGCGCTCTCTTGGCATCGCGGCGCGTTTCGTGACGGGCTATCTCTACGATCCCGCGCTCGATGGCGGGGAAACAGGTGTGGTCGGGGCCGGCGCCACCCATGCGTGGGCAGACATTTATCTGCCGGGCGCCGGGTGGGTCGAGTTCGATCCCACCAATGGCACCATTGCCGCTGACAATCTGATCCGGGTGGCGGTGACGCGCGATCCCAGCCAGGCAGTGCCGGTGGGCGGCGGCTTCACCGGTCTCACGGGCGATTATCTCGGCATGAATGTCGACGTGGCGGTGCGCACGGTTCAACCCGAGGCGCCACTCGCCGCCTGACTTCGGACTCTCCGGCAAAAGAAAAGGCCCGGCAGTACCGGGCCTTTTTTACGTCAGGCGCTCGCGCCCTCCAGCGTGGGATAGTCGGTATAACCCTTGGCGCCGCCGCCATAGAGATGGTCGCGGTCGAGTTCGTTGAAGCCGACGCCCCGGCGCAGGCGCTCAACCGCGTCGGGCGAGGAGATGAACGCCTTGCCGAAGGCGACGAGGTCAGCCCTGCCGTCCGCGATCACCTGCTCCGCCATCGCCTTGTCGTAGCCGTTATTGACCATCCACGCGCCGCTGTAGCGGGCGCGCAGCGCCTCGAAGTCGAAGTCCGGCGCAATGTCTCGCGGACCGCCGGTGGCGCCCTCGATCATGTGGACATAGACCGGGTGCAGGCTCTCCACCACATCCATCACATGGTTGAAGAGCGCCTGCGGGTCGCTGTCCGCGAGGTCGTTGGCGGGGGTGACGGGGGAGAGGCGCAGCCCGGTGCGCGCGGCGCCGATCTCGCCGATCACCGCCTCCAGAACCTCCTTGAGGAACCGCGTGCGGTTCTCGATCGACCCGCCATAGGCGTCGGTGCGCTTGTTGGCGCCGTCGCGCAGGAACTGGTCGACGAGATAGCCATTGGCGCCGTGAATTTCCACGCCGTCGAAACCCGCGCGGATGGCATTGGCCGCCGCCTTGCGGAAGTCGTCGACAATGCCCGGGATTTCCTCAAGCGCCAGCGTGCGCGGCTCGTCTACCTCGACGAAGCCGTTATTCACATAAGTCTTGGTGTTGGCGCGAATGGCAGAGGGGGCGAGGGGGGCGGCGCCGCCCGGCTGCAGCGAGCGGTGCGAGACGCGCCCGACATGCCAGAGCTGCACGAAGATGTGGCCGCCGGCCGTATGGACGGCATCGGTGATCTTCTTCCAGCCTTCGATCTGCGCCTCGGTGAACAGGCCGGGCGTGTCCTGATAGCCCTGCGCGGTGTCGGAGATCTGCGTCGCCTCGGTGATGATGAGGCCGGCGGTGGCGCGCTGACGATAATACTCAACCGCCAGCGGCGAGGGGACGAGACCCGCGCCTGCGCGGTTGCGCGTCAGCGGCGCCATGACGATGCGGTTGGCCAGGATGATGTCGCCGAGGCGATAAGTGTCGAAGAGGGATTTCGTGGCAGCCACGATGTGCTCCTGTGGAGAGGGGGCCCTGTGGTTCGGCAGGGCGTTGGAGCGCAGTTAATCATTGGATCGGCGGTTCCAAGGCCTGAAACGCACGACCTTCGTCGCAGGCTTCACCGTCACTGCGCTGCCGGCAGGCATGGCCTGCAATTTCGTGCGGCATGCTCTAGAAGGGGAGGCCGGGCAAACGGGGCCTACCGCATGATCGACATCGCGACTCGCGTCTATAACCACACGTGGAAGATCGACCCGATCGTCCGCTCCGTGCTCGATACGGACTTCTACAAGCTCTTGATGGCGCAGACGATTTACCGCCGTCACTTCCACACCCGCGTCACCTTCGGCATCATCAACCGCACCCATTGCGTGCGCATCGCCGATTTCGTCGACGAGGGCGAATTGCGCGAGCAACTCGACCATGTGCGTACCCTGTCGCTCACGCGCGGGGAATCGACCTGGCTGCGTGGCAACATGTTCTACGGCAAGCGCCAGATGTTCTCGCCGGACTTTGTCGCCTGGTTCGAGGGGTTCCGCTTTCCCGCCTACCACCTCGAAAAGCGGGACGGGCAATATGAACTGACCTTCGAGGGTCCGTGGATCGAGACCACGATGTGGGAAATCCCGGCGCTCGCGATCATCAACGAGCTGCGCTCGCGCGCCGTGCTGCGCAGCATGGGGCGCTTCGAGCTGCAGGTGCTCTATGCCCGCGCCATGACACGCGTCTGGGAGAAGGTGGAACGGCTGAAGGCGCTGAGTGGCGTCGGGGTCGCCGATTTCGGCACCCGCCGCCGGCACGGCTTCCTGTGGCAGGACTGGTGCGTGCAGGCGATGATGGAGGGGCTGGGCGAGCGCTTCCTCGGCACGTCGAACTGCCTCATCGCCCTGCGCCGCGAGGTCGAGGCCACCGGCACCAACGCCCATGAACTTCCCATGGTCTACGCCGCCCTCGCCGACAGCGACGCCGCCCTCGCCCGCGCGCCCTATGACGTGCTGGCCGACTGGCAGCAGGATTACGAGGGCAATCTCCTCGTCATCCTGCCCGATACCTTCGGCACCACGCATTTCCTGGAGAAGGCACCGGACTGGGTCGCGCGATGGACCGGAATCCGAATCGACAGCAAGGATCCGATCGAGGGCGGCGAGGAGGCGCTGCGCTGGTGGCAGGCGCGGGGGCAGGACCCGACGCAGAAACTCGCCATCTTCTCCGACGGGCTCGACATCGGCGACATTGAGCGCATCTACCGCCATTTCCATGGCCGCATGCGCATGGGCTTCGGCTGGGGCACGCTTTTGACCAATGATTTCCGTGGCTTCGCACCCGAGGGGCGACTGGACCCGATCTCCATCGTCTGCAAGGTCATCTCGGCCGACGGGCACCCGACAGTGAAACTCTCCGACAATCCGACCAAAGCCATGGGGTCGCCGGCGGAACTGGAGCGTTATCGCCGCATTTTCGGCGCCACGACCGCGCCGGCGCGGGCGGTGCTGGTGTAAGGGCGGGCGTGTTTCCCACAAGGCATTGCAGCTGTTGAGGTAATTTGACGAGAGGGGCGTGATGGCGGCCAAGAGTTGCCGCAATCTTTGTTCATAAGGAAATTTCCGGCATGTGACATTCTTGCATCAAGGGGCCATTTGCCGGTAAGTTGTGACCCGTCGCATACGAAGGCGGTTTACGGAACTCGGTCGCGGGCCCTAGGGCGCCGGCCCGAATGGACTGGAAGAACGCATGCGAAGTGGTCAGCGCCGCGCCCCTGAGCTGGCCGTCAGTGCTCCTCGGCACTGCCGGCATCCGCACCGTGCAGACGCTTTTGCCGTTTCGTCTTTCCCGTTCGCCCGCCCTTTCCTCGTAGCGTAGAGTTCCCGCGTCATGGCCACGGCATCGCAACAGTCGCGCGGAAACGGGCTCTCCTCCTCGTTGATTTCCGATTTCCGCTCCATTGTCAGCACGCTTGAGCAGGAAAAGGCGGGTCGCGACGGGAGCCAGCCCGACAGCGAGACGTCTGCGGCGGCGCGCCCCACGGCTGGCGAGGAGCGTTCCCTTGGCGATGTCCGCAGCCGCATCGCGGCTCTTGGCGACATGGGCGATGTGCTGGCCACCCGGCCGGCGTCGGCGCGGGTCGAGCCGGTGGCTCCGCCCGCCGCCGAGGCGGCGCAGGCCGCCCGCCGCCGCAGCTTCGGCAGCACGGCGCGCCAGCCCGGAGAATCGGAGGCGCGCCGCAAACGCAACGCGTCCAAGGATATCATCACCTGGCAGCGTCTCGGCGTGCTGGCGGTGTTCATGGCGGTGGTCGGCGGTGGGGCCGTCCTGCTGCAATCGCTTGCCGCCCGTGAGGAGGCGAAGGTCGCGCCTGAAGTGATCGGCAATGCCGCGGTGGCGAGCGTCGCGCCCTCCGCCCAGACCGAAGGGCAAGCGGCCGTTGCGCTCAAGCCGGTGGAGCTGTCGGGCGCGGCGATCGAGGCCTCGGTGCCGTCGTCCGCCTCGCCGGCCGTGCTGGCCCATGGATCGGCCTCGGATAATCTGCCCCCCATCGTGCTGAACGCGCGGGGACGCGCGAGCGATGTTCCCGATATCCCGCCGCTGGCCTCCGGCGTCACGGCCTTCGCGGCGCCCGATCCCGTGGTGGCAGCTGCTGGCGCCATCCCCGATGCGGCCGAAGGGGCGCCTGAGGCGGTCGAGGCCGTTGCCGCTGATGCAGAGGCCGATGCGCCGGCGCCGGCACGCGTGGCGGCCCTGCCGAAGCAGGCGCCGCTGCCGCCCACCCGGGCACCGCAGCGCGACGTCGCGGCGGCCACTCCTGCGGCGTCCGACGCCGACGCCCCGTCCTCGGCTTCCTCCGCTGCTGCGGCGCCCGCCGCGGCTGAACCTCTGCCTGCAGGCTTCGGCGGCGATCCGGTCGGCACGGCGGTCATGCGCAACCCGGTGACGATGCGGGCGGCGCCGAAGAAGGGGGCCGCTGCCATTGGCAACCTGCCGCGCGGCAAGCAGGTGCAGTTGGTGACCTGCCAGCAATGGTGCGAGATCATCGTCGATGGCAAGCGGGCCTTCGTCTACAAGAGCTTCGTCGATACTGGCGCCGTTGCGGCGAGCGCGGGCGCTGCGGCCGAAGAGGCCGGCGACGCGTCGGAGGCCGAGGCCGCCGCTCCCGAGTGAGGCCGTCGGTAACAGGTTGAAGCAAATAGTGAAGCCTTTGGTGCGGCTTTACGATTCGGCCTCTCTCGCCACGCTTCGGGGCGCGTGTTAGACCCCGGCAACCTATTCAGACGGAAGGATGTTCCCGAATGGTGAAGGACCCGAGCGGGGCTTCTAAGCCCGTTCGCGTCGGCGTCGTCGGCGTCGGCATCATGGGTTACAACCATGCCCGCGTGCTGATCGACCTGCCTGGCGCCGAGATGGTCGGCGTCGCCGATCCCGATCAGGGCCAGCGCGAGAAGGTGGCGGGGCTGCTGGGCTGCCGCGCCTTTGCCAGCATTGACGACCTCGTGGCGAACGGAGCCGAGGCGCTGGTCATCGCCGCCCCTACCCATCTCCACCACGAGGTGTCGTTGCACGCGATCGAGGCCGGCATGCATGTGCTGGTGGAAAAGCCGATCGCGCCCACCGTTGCCGAGGCTGAGGCGATCGTCGCTGCGGCGAAGGCGAAGGACGTGGCGCTGGTGGTCGGCCATGTCGAACGCTTCAACCCGGCGGTCGAGGCGGTGAAGAACGCGATCCGCGACGAGGAGATACTCTCCATTGGCATTACGCGCGTTGGTCCGTTCCCGCCGCGCATGTCGAATGTCGGTGTGGTGATCGACCTTGCCGTGCATGACATCGACCTGATCTGCCATTTCACGGGTTCGCACATCACCGAGGTGCAGCCGCAGGTGAAGGCGGCGGTGGCCGAGCGCGAGGATATCGCGCTGCTGCAGTTCCGCACTGCCAATGGCGTGCTGGCGCACATCAACACCAACTGGCTGACACCCTTCAAGGCGCGCACCGTGCATGTCGCCACCCGCAAGAAATACGTGATCGGCGACCTGCTCACCCGCCAGGTGACCGAGTACTTCGACTACAAGCCGGATGGCAGCTATTCCATGCGCCATCTTCCCGTCGCCTATGCCGAACCGCTGCGGCTTGAACTGCTGCGGTTCCTTGAAGCGGTGCGTGGCGGTTCGGCGCCGGCGGTGACGGGCGAGGATGGCGTGGCCGCCATTGCGGTCGCCATGCGCTGCCTTGAGGCGCTGGAGCCCGCGCCCGCCGCGCCGACATCCGCCGTGCCGTCGCCCCTGCGCGCCAGCGTGGCATGAAAGGAACACCGATGAATTCGCATGTGAAGACCGAGTTGGCGCCCATTCCTTTCATCGACATTGCCGCCCAGCGGGCGCGGCTTGGCGCGCGCATCGACGAGGCGGTGGCGCGGGTTCTCACGCATTGCCGGTTCATCAACGGCCCCGAGGTAACGGAATTCGAGCAGCAGCTCGCCGCCTTCGCCGGCGCCAAGCATGCGCTCGCCTGTTCCAGCGGCACGGACGCGCTGGCCATGATCCTCATGGCCTGGGGCATCAAGGCCGGTGATGCGGTGTTCTGCCCGGCCTTCACCTTCTGCGCGACCGCCGAGGTGGTGCCGTGGGTCGGGGCGACTCCCGTCTTCGTCGATATCCTCGAAGACACGTTCAACATGGACCCGGCCAGCCTGGAGGCCGCCATCGCGGTGGCGAAGCAGAAGGGGCTGACGCCGAAAGTGGTGGTGCCGGTCGATCTGTTCGGCCAGCCCGCCGATATGGACGCCATCGAGGCCATCGCCAAGGCGCAGGGTCTCAAGGTGCTGTGCGACACCGCGCAGGGCTTCGGCGCTACCTGGAACGGCCGGCGCACCGGCTCCTTCGGCGACGCCACCGCCACCAGCTTCTTCCCCGCCAAGCCGCTCGGCTGCTATGGCGATGGCGGCGCGGTACTGACCGATGATGACGCTCTGCTGCCGATTTTGAAGAGCGTGCGCGAGCACGGGCAGGGCGTCGACAAATACGAGAATGTCCGCCTCGGCATGACCGGCCGGCTCGACACCATCCAGGCGGCGGTTCTGTTGGAAAAGCTCGCCATTTTCGAGGACGAGATCGCCGCACGGCAGCGCATCGCCGACCGCTACAATGCGGCGCTGGCCGATGTCTGCACGGTGCCGGCGGTGGACCCGCGCGCCAGTTCGGTCTGGGCGCAGTACACGATCCGGCTGCCGCAGGGCGTGCGCGACGGTCTGGCGGCGGCGCTGCAGAAGGAAGGCGTGCCGACCGCCGTCTATTACCGCATTCCGATGCATCGCCAGCCGGCCTACGCGCATTATCCCGCCGCCGGCAACGGCCTGCCGGTGTGCGAGAAGCTGGCCGGCGAGGTGATCAGCCTGCCCATGCATCCCTATCTGGATGAGGCGGCGCAGGAGCGCGTCATCGCGGCGGTCCGCCGCGCGCTTGGCGCCTGAAGGCACGGCAGGACTGGCCGGGCGGGGGCGGGGAGGCTAGCTTTCCGCCCGCCGTCCGGTTCCGGCAGCCTCAAACGCGTCGGCTCCCATGATACGCAGCATCTTCACGGTCGGTGGCTGGACGCTCCTCTCGCGGCTGACCGGCTTCGTGCGCGACATCGTCATGGCGGCGGTGCTCGGCGCCGGGCCGATGGCGGATGCCTTCTACATCGCTTTCCGCCTGCCCAACCATTTCCGTTCCATCTTCGCCGAAGGCGCGTTCAACACCGCCTTCATCCCGGCCTATGCGCGGGTGAAGACCGTGGAGGGCGAGGTAAAAGCGCGCTGCTTCGCCGATGGCATCCTCACCGGTGTGGTGCTGGTGCAGCTGGCCATCCTCGCCATCGCCCTGCTCGCCACCGACTGGGTCGTCGCCACGCTGGCGCCGGGCCTGTCGGACGATCCCGGCCGTTTCACCCTCACCGTCGACTTCACCCGCATCACCTTCCCCTATCTCGGCCTCATCGCCGTGGTGACGCTGGTCGGCGGGGTGCTGAACGCCAATGACCGCTTCTGGGCGGCGGCGGCGGCGTCCATCCTGCTCAACGTCGCCATGGTCGGCACGCTCAGCGTCGCTGGTCTGTTTCCCTCCGCCGGCCATGCCGCGGCCTGGGGCGTGCTGATCTCCGGTTTCCTGCAACTCGGCCTGCTGGTGTTCGATGCCGAGCGCCACGGCCTCGGCCTGCGCTTCGGACGGCCGCGTCTCGATCCGGAGACGCGCGCCTTTCTCATCGCGCTCGGCCCGGCGATCATCGGCTCGGCCGGCGTCCAGCTGGCGATCTTCGCCGACACCATCATCGCCTCCTTCCTGCCGCAGGGGGCCGTGGCGGCGCTGTTTTATGCCGACCGCATCAACCAGCTGCCCATCGGCGTGGTCGGCATAGCGGCGGGCATCGTGTTGCTGCCGGAAATGTCGCGCCGTATCGCGGCGGAGGATTTCGACGGCGCGCGCTTCTCCCAGTCGCGGGCGATCGAACTGACGCTGCTGCTGGTGCTGCCCTTCCTCGCGGCGGCGCTGACCATCCCCGAGATCATCATGCGCGGGCTGTTCATGCGCGGCGCTTTCACGGCGGCGGCGGCGGCGGAGGCCGGCGCGACGCTGGCGGCCTATGGCATCGGGCTGGCGCCCTTCGTCGTGGTGCGGGCGTTCATGTCGCCTTTCTATGCCCGCGGCGACACGCGCACCCCCGTGCTGGCGACTCTGGGCGCGGCGGTGATTAATATCGGCCTGAAAGTGCTGCTGATGGGCACGTTCGCCCAGGTGGGGCTGGCCTTCGCCACCTCCGTCGGCGGCTGGATCACCGTCCTGGTGCTCGCTTTGCTGGCGCGCTGGCGCGGCTATGAGTGCGGCGATGCGCAATTGCTGCGGGCCCTTCCGCGCCTGGGGCTGATCCTCGCGGCGCTGGCGGCGACTCTGTTCGCGACGGCCACCGTCGCGCCGCCTTGGCTGAGCGTGCTGGCGTATGGCCGCGACGAGACGCTTCTGGCCTTGTGCGTCGCAGCGGGCGGAGCAGTCTATGCGGTTCTGGCGTTGACGCTTTTCGGTCGCCGCTACCTTGTCGGCCTGCTGCGCGGGCGGCGCTGAGGGGCGCGTTCGTTTACGTTTTATTGCTTACGCGGTGCAGCAAAACTGTGGTACGTCGCACCGGCGTCATGGGTTCCGGGCGGGGTGTCCCATGGCTTGCGACCCCAAAGGGACAGTGTCCCGACATGCCCGATGAGCCGTTCCGGAGATGTCCATGATCACCGCGCTGCCGCGTCTTTCCCTCGCTGCACTCTCGCTCGCCGCCCTCGCGCTGGCGGGCTGCTCCGAGCAGAAACAGGGCCAGCCGGCGGCCGCTCCGCCGCCGCCATCCGTCACCGTCGCCCATCCGACGACGCGCACCATTACGGATTACGACGAATATGTCGGCCGCTTCGCCGCCGTCGATCTCGTCAATGTCTATGCGCGGGTTTCCGGCTATCTGGAGAAGGTGGCCTTCACCGACGGTCAGCTGGTGAAGCAGGGCGACCTTCTTTTCACCATCGACAAGCGGCCCTTCCAGGTGGCGCATGACCAGGCGCAGGCCAATCTCCAGCGCGCCCAGGCCGAGCTCGATTTCGCCACCTCCGACCTTCAGCGCGCCCAGACGCTGATCGACGACAAGACGTCGAACGCCATTTCCAAGCAGGCCTATGACCAGCGCCTGCAGAGCGAGCGCACGGCGCGGGCGAGTGTGGCGGCGGCGCAGGCGGCACTGCAGGCCTCGCAGCTCGACCTCGATTTCACCGATCTGAAGGCGCCCGTGAGCGGCCGCATCGGCGACCGCAAGGTGTCGGTCGGCAACCTCGTCACCGGCGGCTCGGGCGGCACCAACACCAATACGCTGCTCGCCACCATCGTCTCGCTGGACCCGATCTATTTCGAGTTCACCTATGACGAGGCGTCCTATCTGCGCTACCAGCGCATGGCCAAGGAATTGGGCACCAAGGCGGATTCGATTCCGGTGAAGCTCGGGCTGATCGATGAGAAAGGCTTCCCCCATGAGGGCAAGCTCGACTTCGTCGACAATCGCATCAGCGAGGACACCGGCACGATCCGCGGCCGCGCCACCTTCGCCAACCCGGATGGCACCTTCACCCCCGGCATGTTCGGCCGCATCCAGATTCCCTCCGCCGCCCCGCACGAGGCGGTGCTGGTGCCCGATGTCGCGATCGGCACCGAGCAGACCCGCAAATTCGTCTATGTGATGCAGCCGGGCGACCAGCCGCAGGCGCCGCAGATGAAATATGTCACTTTGGGCCGCGCCTATGACGGCCAGCGTGTCGTCACCAGCGGCCTCGGCAAGGACGATCTCGTCGTCGTCAACGGCCTGATGCGCATTCGTCCCGGCGCGAAGGTGGTGGGCAAGATGGAAGCGCCGCCGGCTTCCCCCGCCGCCGGCGCGGCGGGCGATGCCAAGGCGGCCGACGGCAAGGCATCCACCACGACCACCGCCAACTGAGCGCGGAGCGGTCCCATGCGGTTTTCACACTTCTTCATCGATCGCCCGATCTTTGCCTCGGTGGTTTCCATCGTGGTGATGATCCTCGGCGCGGTCGCCTTCGTCTCCCTGCCTGTGGCGCAGTATCCCGATATCGCTCCGCCGGTGGTCAATGTCAGCGGCCAATATCCCGGCGCCAGCGCCGAAACGGTGGCTGACACGGTCGTCGCGCCGATCGAGCAGCAGATCAACGGCGTCGAGGGGATGCTCTACATCTCCTCCAACTCGACGGCGGACGGGCGCTTTTCCATCGCCGTGACCTTCGATATCGGCACCGATCTCGATATCGCGCAGGTGCAGGTGCAGAACCGGGTCGCCACGGCGACGCCGCGCCTGCCGCAGGATGTGCAGCAGATCGGCGTTACCGTCGCCAAGTCCTCGCCGGACATTCTGATGGTGGTCAGCCTGTTCTCGCCGGACGATTCCCGCGACTCCCTGTTCATCTCCAACTACGCCAATCTCCAGATCAAGGACCAGCTCCAGCGCGTGCCGGGCGTCGGCTCGATCACCGTCTTCGGCTCGCGCGACTACGCGATGCAGGTGTGGCTCGATCCCCTCAAACTGCAGGCGCTGAACCTGACGGCGGGCGACGTGACCGCTGCGCTGCAGGCGCAGAACCTCCAGGTCGCCTCCGGCGTGCTGAACGCGCCGCCGGTGCCGAACCAGATGGGCTTCCAGATCGCGGTGCGCACGCTCGGCCGCCTGTCGACGCCCGAGCAGTTCGGCAACATCGTGGTGCGGGAGACGGGCAACGCCGTGGTGCGGCTGCGCGATGTGGCGCGGATCGACATCGAGGCGCAGGACAATTCCTCGATCTCCTACTTCGATTCCAAACCCTCCGTTGCGCTCGGCATCTT
Organism: Ancylobacter polymorphus; assembly: GCF_030813495.1. Classification (GTDB taxonomy): domain Bacteria; phylum Pseudomonadota; class Alphaproteobacteria; order Rhizobiales; family Xanthobacteraceae; genus Ancylobacter; species Ancylobacter polymorphus. The sequence goes on from NZ_JAUSUI010000004.1 coordinate 413,009, forward strand.
CCAGCTGCCGGGTTCCAACGCGCTCGCCACCGGCGAGGCGATCGAAGCGGCGATCAAGGAAATCGCCAAGGGCTTCCCGCCCGGCGTCGCCTATTCCACCGCCTACAACCCCACGCAGTTCATCGCCGAATCCGTGCGGGCGGTGGAACACACCATCATGGAAGCCATCGTTCTGGTGGTGATCGTGGTGGTGCTGTTCCTGCAAAGCTGGCGGGCGGCGATCATCCCCATCCTCGCCATTCCGGTGTCGCTGATCGGCACCTTCTTCATCATGAGCCTGTTCGGCTTCTCGCTGAACAATCTCTCGCTGTTCGGCCTCGTGCTGGCCATCGGCATCGTCGTGGACGACGCGATCGTCGTGGTGGAGAGCGTGGAGCACAACATCTCCACCGGGCTCTCGCCGCGCGACGCGGCGTACAAGACCATGGACGAGGTGGGCGGGGCGCTGGTGGCGATCTCGCTGGTGCTGGCCTCGGTGTTCATCCCCTCGGCCTTCATCACCGGCATTTCCGGCGAGTTCTACCGCCAGTTCGCCCTCACCATCGCCGGCTCGACCCTGATCTCGCTGATGGTGTCGCTGACTCTGTCACCCGCCATGTGCGCGCTGCTGCTGAAGCCGCATAAGGGGCCGGACCATAAGCCGGCCTGGTACGCCCGGCCGTTCACCGGCTTCTTCTACTATTTCAACAAGGGCTTCGACGCGGTTTCGGGCGGCTATGGCTGGCTTACCAGCAAGCTGGTCCGTGTCGCCGTGGTGGTACTGCTGGTCTATATCGCCATCCTCGCCGGTGGCTTCCAGCTGTTCCGCACCACGCCGCAGGGCTTCATCCCGGCGCAGGACCGCGGCTATCTCATCGTCGCGGCCCAGCTTCCCGGCGGCGCGGCGCTGTCGCGCACGAATGAGGTGATGACCAAGGCCGCCAAGGAGGTTCTCGCGACCCCCGGCGTGGCGCATGTGGTGAACATTGTCGGCTTCTCCGGCGCGACCTTCACCAATGCGCCCAATGCGGGCGCCATGTTCGTCATCCTCGGCCCCGCCGCCGAGCGCGCGCAGCATCCTGGTCAGTCCGCCCCGGCGATCCAGGGCACGCTGTTCGGCAAGCTCGCTTCGGTGGAGGAAGCGCAGATGATCGTCGTCATGCCGCCGCCCGTCTCGGGCATCGGCAATGCCGGCGGCTACCGGATGATGATCGAGGATCGCGGCGGGCGCGGCTATCAGGCGCTGCAGGGCGCGGTCTACGCCATGATGGGTGCGGCCAACCAGACACCGGGTCTGAAGCAGGTTTATTCGCTGTTCGAGACCTCGACGCCGCAGCTGTTCCTCGACATCGACCGCACCAAGGCGCAGCTGCTCGGGGTCAACATCGCCGATGTGTTCTCGACGTTACAGACCTATATCGGCTCGTCCTATGTCAACGACTTCAACCTGTTCGGCCGCACCTACCGCGTGCAGGCGCAGGCCGACGCGCCTTATCGCCTGACCTCGGACGATCTGCTGCGGCTGCGGGTGAAGAATGCCGACGGCCAATTGGTGCCGCTCGGCTCCTTCACCACGGTGAACGACATCTCCGGCCCCTACCGCGTGCCGCGTTACAATCTGTACCCGGCGGCGGAGCTCGACGGCGACACTATGCCCGGCACCTCGCAGGGCCAGGCGATCCAGAAGATGCAGGAGATCGCCGCCCAGGTGCTGCCGGATGGCTTCGCCTTCGAGTGGACGACGCTGGCCTATCAGCAGGTGAGGGCGGGCAATACCGCGATCTTCGCCTTCGCTCTGGGCGTGGTGTTCGTGTTCCTGGTGCTGGCGGCACAGTATGAGAGCCTCACCTTGCCGCTGGCGGTGATCCTCATCGTGCCCATGTGTCTCATCGCGGCGGTGGTGGGCATCCAGATCCGCGGACAGGACAACAACATCCTCAGCCAGGTCGGCTTCATCGTCCTCATCGGCCTCGCGGCGAAGAACGCGATCCTGATCGTCGAATTCGCCAAGCAATTGGAAGATCGGGGGGAAAACCGCTTCGTCGCCGCCACCGAGGCCGCCAAGCTGCGGCTTCGGCCGATCATCATGACCTCACTGGCCTTCATCTTCGGCGTCGTGCCCCTCGTCATTGCCACAGGCGCCGGGGCGGAGCTGCGGCAAGCCCTTGGCACGGCGGTGTTTTCGGGAATGATCGGCGTGACTGTCTTCGGTCTGCTGTTCACACCGACCTTCTATGTCGTCTGCCGCTGGCTCGCCGGCTTTGGCGAGCGGCGCCGGGCCCGCAAGGGCGAGACGCCCGCCGCCGCACCGCACTGAACACGGCGCCGGCCATCAGCGGATGACCCATCGACCCCGCCGCTCCTCTGAGCGGCGGGGTTTTTCTTTGTCGCGAGATTTCACGATGCGGCTGGCGGGCCGTGGGGTACCGATCTCTGCGACGTTCGCGACCGCCTGCTTTCCCGGATCGGGTTCGACATGCACCGCCGGGACAGAGGGGCCCGGCCATCCGCCATCGCGTTGCGATGGGGGCCGTGGTCGTCCGCCCACGCTCTGCCACGCGTCACCGCCAAGGCAGTGGAGCCGCGGAGACGACACATCCCCAAGAGACCCACCGGGCGAGGCGCGCCCTGTGGAGCGCGCCCTTGGGCGGTGCCGTGGCGATGCCACAGCCAGCCGCTGCGGTTCTCCAATGGCTCGCTTCCCAACGATGGCCGTCGACGACGCTCGTTCACAGCCTGCCGCGCCTCGTCCAAAAGAAAACCCCCGCTCAAGGCGGGGGCTCTCATTCGGCGGGGTAGGGGGCAGGCCGTGCCGCGTCAGTCGAAGCGGCCGGCGGCGTGGGCGAGCAGGGTGTAGACCTTGCCCGTGTCCGAGGTGAGATAGGTTTTCGTCAGCTCCTGCCCGCGCTCGTCGCGCGAGACCTGCTCCAGCAGACGCTCGAATTCGCCAATGTAGCGGTCGACCGTGTCGCGGAATTCGAGGTCGCGCCGATATTTGCGGCGGATTTCCTCGAAGGTCTGCTGACCCTGCATTGTGTAGAGGCGGCGGGTGAAGACGTTGCGCTCACCCTTCTTGTAGCGCTCCCAAAGGTCGACCGCCGCTTCGTGGTCGATCATCCGGGCGATGTCCACCGACAGCGAGTCGAGCGACTCGATGGTGTGGTGCACCGGCCGCTCCGGCTGGCTCTGGCGCGGATCGAAATTGCGCGCAGGGTTGGCCGGGACGCTGCGGGGCATGGGGCCCACGGGCGCATTGCTCTCACCGTCCGAGGCCCGCGCCAGCAATTCCGACAGCCAGCCGCCCTTATCGGAACCGCTGCGTTCCGCGGCCGCCGGGGTGACATTGGCGCGGCGCTGGGGCGCGGGAGCCGCGTTGCCATTGCCGCGAGGGGCCTCGAAATAGGCGGGGGCTTCCGGCCGGGCGACCGGTTCAGGGCGCGGCGCTGCCGCCTGGGGGCGGGTGAGCGGCGCGCGCGCGGCGGGAGCCGGCGCTGCGGGCAACGGCTGCGGGCCGGGCAGCGGGGCGGCAACGCGCGTGCGGGGGGCCGCTTCCACGTCGAGCGTGCGACCGTGGCGCGAGACGATCTCGTTCAGCTCGGCCAGTGCCTTGATCTGCTCGGCGACGGTACGACGCATGGCCGAGGCATTGGCCTCGGTCTCTTCCGGCAGTTCCAGAATGCCGCGCTTCAGCTCCTCGCGGGTCGTCTCCAGCAGGCGCTGGATGTCCTGCACAGAGGTGCGCAGCGCCTGGGCGGTGCCCGAGAAGCCCTGATTGGCCTGACGCATCAGCGTCTCCACCTCGCGCACAGCCTGCTCATAGGTCTCGTGCAGCGCGGCCACGGTACGCTCGCGCTCGGCGTCGGTCGCTTCCCGCATCTCCTGCTGCTGGCGCACGATGGCCTCGGTCGAGCTGCCGGCGGCCGCCAGGATCGACTTGGAGATGGCGCCGACGCGCTCCTCGGCGCGGCCGAAGGTGCTCTCCAGCGTGGTGGTGTAGTGCGACAGCCGCTCGTCGAGCTCCGCCGTCCGCCCGTTGACCTGTTCCGCAAGCGCGAGCAGCGCTTCGTGACGGCCGCCGAGAGTGTCGTCCAGGTTCTCATGCGCATTGCCGAGCGCATTGGCGACGTTGGTGATGAGACTGGCCTGCTCGCTGAAGGAATGGCTGAGACGGGCCACGTCCTTGAGCACGTCAGTGGAGACGGAGCGCAGAGCGCGGATCTGCTCGTCCATGCGCGAGGAGGCGACGGCACTGGCCTCCTCGACATTGGCGACGGTGCTGCGGAAGGCTTCCAGACGTTCGCTGATCGTCTTCTCGGTGTCGGCGAGATTGCTGGCCGAGCTGGCGAGCACGTCCTGCAACTGCACGTTCACGTCGCCAAGGCGCTCCAGGAGGCTGGTGACATCGCCCTGCAGCGCCTCATTGGTGGCGGCGATCTCCGCCACCGCCGAACGGCCGCTGGCGGCGATCGCATCGATCAGGCCGCTGCCACGCCCTTCCAGCGCCGCCGCGAACTCTTCGGCCAGCCGGGCGAACTCCTCGGACGCCACGGTCGTGGCGCGGCGGGCGCTGTCGGTAAGCTGAGCGCCCTGGCCGTCGAACGCATCGACAAGGCGGGCGAATTCCTGGGAAGCCCCACCGGTGGCTTCGCGCACGCTTTCGACCAGCTGGCTGCCGCGCCCGTCGAACTCGTCGACGAGGCGGGAGAATTCGCTGGCGGCGAGGGCGGTCGCCTGGCGGGCGCTTTCCACCAGCTGGGCGCCGCGCCCGTCGAATTCGCTGAGGAGGACATCGCCGGCGGTGGCGATTTCCTGGGTGACCTGGCCGCCGATCTGCTGCAGCGAGGTGGAGACTTCGCCGGTGACCAGCTTGAGCTGGCTGTTGACGTCGCTGCCCACCGACTGAAGCGAAGCGGTGACTTCGCCGCCCGCCGCCTGCAGCGAGGCGGCGACATCGCCGGTGATCTGCTGCAGCGAGGACACGACATCGCCGCTGATCTGCATCAGCTGGTCGGCACGGCTGGTGGTCGCGCTGTCGAAGGCGGAGATAATGGCATCCGAACGGGCTTCCAGCGTGTTCAGCAACTCGTCGCTGGCGCGCATGATCTCGGTCACGGCGCCATTGCGCGTAGTGTCGAGCGCGGAAACCAGGTTCTGGCGATGATCGTCGATGGCCGTCAGAAGATCGGTGCTGGCGCGGGCGATCTCGCTGGTGATGGAGATGCTGCGGTCTTCCAGCGCCGTGAGCAGGCCGTTGCCGCGCTCTTCGACGATGCGGGCGATCTCATCGGTGCGCGAGTCGAACAGCGTCGTCACTTCGCCGGCGCGGTCGGACAGGGTCCGGCTGACATTGTCGACCAGCGAGGTGAGGCTGGTTTCGATCTCCGACGCTTCGCTGCGCAACTGACCGGCGACGGCGCCGATGCGCTGGCCGAGCAGGTCGGCCATCGCCGCGCCGCGCACCTCCACCGAGGTGGCGACATTGTCGAGACGGCTGATGACGGTCGCCTCGAAGCGGCCCACGCGCTCGTCGAGCGAGGTCGCGATATCCTGCGCGCGCGCTGCGAGGGTGCGGTCGGCCTGATCGATATGCTGCGACAGCTGGTCGGCGATGGTGCCGGCACGCTCGTCAAAGAAGCCGCTGAGCATGCCAAGCGACTCGCTCATCGCGTCATTGGCCTGACGCGCGCCTTCCGACAGCGTCTGGGCGAACTCGACGGTGCGGCTGCCAAGGGTCTCGTTGAGGCCTTCCACGCCCCGGTCGAGAACGCTTTCGATATTGGCGATGCGCTGGTCGAGCGCGGCGGCGACCTGTTCTGCCTTGTTCGAGACCTGATCGTCGAAGCCGGAGAGGTTGGTGTCGATCGCCCGGGTGACAGCGGCGACGCGGTCCGAAATGCGCTGGACCAGCTGGCCGCCATTGGTGTTGAGGACCGTGTCGAAGTCGCGCAGCCCGTCGACGATCTGACGGCCCAGCATCGCGGTGTCGACAGAGATGCGGTCGGCGATCTCGCCGCCGCGAACGCTGACGAGATCCTCGATGTTGCGGAACTGCTGTTCCAGATGGTCGCGCATGTTCTCGCTGCGCGTGGTGAGGTCGGAGGCGAGATAGTCGGCCGCCTCGCGGAACTGCTCGGTCACCCGCGCGCCGTTGTCGGCCAGCGTCTGCGCCGCTTCGGCGCCGACGTGGGCGAGCTGCTGGGTCAGGGCCTGGCCACGATAGTCGATATCCTGCGAGACCCGGCCCGCCGCTTCGGCGAGGGCATCGTGAATGCCGGTGCCGGCCTGCGACAGCTGGTGGACCACGCGCTGCCCCGTCTCGCCGAGCAGGCGCTCCAGTTCGGCGCCGCGCACGGCAACGGCGTCATAGATGCGGTTGCCGGTATCGGCGATGCGGTCGGCGAGGTCGTCGCCGCGCACGGTGATGGTGTCGGCCACCCGGTTGCCGGTCTCTTCCAGCTTGCGCACGACTTCGCCGCCGCGGACCGAGAGGTCGAGCACCAGCGCGTCGCCGGTGGTCTTGAGCGTCTGGTTCACCTGGCTGGCGCGGATCGCGATCTCGTCGGCGAGCCGCGTCCCGGTGCTCACCAGGGCATCGGTGATCTCGTCCGAGCGCGCGGTGAGCGTGCTGGTGAGGTTGATGGTCGTGGCCGACAGCTTGTCGCCCAGTTCCTCGGTCCGCAGATTGACGACATGCGACAGTTCGGAGGCGGTGCGCAGCAGGCGGTCGCCGATTTCATCGGTCCGGGCGGCGAGGGTGTCGGAGAGGTTCTCCGTGACGCCGGTCAGCTGGCGGCTGATCTCGTCGGTGCGGATCGACAGGGTGTCGGAGAGGTTTTCCGTGACGCCGGCCAGCTGGCGGCTGATCGCGTCGGTGCGGGTGGCCAGCGTGTCGGTGAGGTTCTCGGCGATGCCGGCAAGCCGCAGGCCGATCTCGTCGGAGCGAGCCGTCAGCGTCTTGGAGAGGTTATCGGTCGCGCCCGAGAGCTGGCGGCTGATCTCGTCGGTCCGCGCGCTCAGCGTTTCGGTCAGCTGGGTGGTGACGCCCGAGAGACGGTTGCCGATCTCGTCGCTCTTGGCGGCGAGGGAGGAGAGCAGGTGCTCGCTGGAATCGGACAGGTTGGTGTTGACCTCCGACCCTGTGGCCTGCAGCCGGTCGATCAGGTCGCCGCCCTTGTCGGACAGAGCCTCGATGATGGTGTCGCCGACGCGGCCGAGCGCGAGGGTGATGTGTTCGCCACGATCCGAAAGCGTCAGGGCCACCCGGTCGGCGGCCAGCGTGACGGTCTCGTTGATGCGGTCGCTGACATTGCCGACTTCCTCGGCAAAGGTGAATTGCGAGGCGGCGAGGGTCTCACGCACATGCTCGGTCTGGGTCAGGATCGCATCGCGCTCAAGCTGAAGGCGCTCGATCAGCTGATGCATCTTGCGGTTGTTGTCGTCATAGGCCTGGGCCAGTGCCGCCACTTCGCCGCGCACGAAGGCCTCCGCCTCGCTGGCGCGGGTGACCGCCTGTTCGAGCCCGGCATATTGGGCGAGCGTATCCGGCGAGACGCCTTCCGGCATCTGGATGGCCGGCAGGGCGGCGGCGGCCGCCGGCGCGATCACGGCCGGGGCGGGTGCAGCCGCCGGGGTCTTCGCCGGTTCGGCAAGGCGGATGGCGACCTGGGCCATGGAATAGGCCACGATCCGCATTTCCTGCATCCGCCGCACCATGGCGGCGAGCACGACGAAGAAGATCGGCGGGACGAGGGTCGCGGCAATGCCCGCGAGGAAGCCGGGCGCATTCACCAGGGCGGTGAGATTGCCGCCGACGGCCCCGAATTGCGCCTGCAGCAGCACGCCGCCGGCAACCAACCAGATCAGCGCGGCGAGGCTGGCAACGACATAGGGCGTGGAGGAGGGCCGGCGCTGCAGAGACGCCAGCAACTGCCCGATGCTCTCGCGATCGTCATTGGCGGCGGCACGGCGTCCCTTCGGCGGCGTGGCCGCCTCGACGGCGTCAGGCTCGCTGCGTACCTCACCGCGCGGAAGAACGGCTGCGGCGCCCGCCGCTGCCGCGCTTGCCGCCAAAGCGGGGGCAACCGGGCTCAACCCGGCATCGGCACCCGAGGAGGTGAAGTCGAATTTCGGCTCGCCCGCGCGAGCGAGGTCGGACGTGTCGGCGAGGTCATCTTCGGACAGCCGGAATTCGTCCTCGTCGAGCGACGCCGCGTCGAACTCGGCTGGTTCCGCCGTATCGCCGAACAGGTCGATCTCGTCGAGGAAGCGCGACGATCCGGCTTCGCCGGTGGCGCCGGCGCGGGTCTCGATACGCGGTCCCTCCGGCTCGCGGGCCGGGGGCAGCTCGAAGTCGTCCCCCGCCGATGCGGCGAAGCCGTCATCTGGCGTGTGGTCGAGACTGAGCGCCTCCTCGATGGCCGACAGGGCGGCCTCGGCGGGATCCTGCTCAATCTTCTTCGTGTTCGTCGACATCGGCGCCTGCCTCCGGTCCGTACTCTACTCCGACCGGCTCGCGCCGTCGGCCCGGGGTTTCGCGGAGTCATGGCATTCCCGTCCGTGGGAGAGTTCCGCACTTGACGAGAGGAACGCCAGTTCCCCGCAGCTTTATCCTACGCTCTTGACCATCAGAAATGGAACGGGGGTTAACGGGCTGATTTCAGTTATCGTTAACGCCCTGTTTACCACGCCGTGAAACCTGTGATTCACGGTCTTCCAAAAATCATCTCGGCACCTCTCGCTCCGCGAATCGCGCTGCGACCAAACTCCGGGGCCGAGGCACGAGCCGGCTGGTGTTCGGCGCGTCGCACCGTTATCTAGGGCGGACCTTCCTGAAGTCATTCCAAATCGCTGAAGCCCCATGCCCAAGATCACCTTTATCGACGCCGCCGGTACCGAGCGCTCCGTTGAGGCCGCCCTCGGCGCCACCGTAATGGAAGCGGCGATCCGCAACGGCGTTCCGGGAATCGACGCCGAATGCGGCGGCGCCTGTGCCTGTGCCACCTGTCACGTCTATGTGGACGAAGCATGGCAGGCCGCCACAGGCGAGCCGGGCCCCATGGAGGAGGACATGCTCGACTTCGCCTCCGACGTGCGACCGACCTCGCGTCTGTCCTGCCAGATCAAGGTGACCGAGGCGCTGGACGGTCTGGTCGTACGCACGCCGGAAAATCAGGGTTGAGGATTTCCCGGCGGGGGCTTTGGGCCCTCGCTCGCGGGCTCCTTCGTTGTGCTGCGGTTAATGAGGCCGGAAGCGACGTCGCTGAGCGCCGGCGCCGGCAGGGCGGCGAAGGGCAGGGGGCGTGTCACCTCAATAGCCGCTATGCCAAGCCGCGCGGTGAGCAGGCCGTTCACCACGCCCTCGCCCAGCCGGGCCGAGAGCTTGGCGGCGATCCCGTGGCCGACCACCTGCTGAACCAGCGAATCGCCCGCCGCCATCCCGCCGGTCACGGCGAGATGGGTGATCACCTGCCGAAAAAGCCGCACCATGCCGAGCGCGCCGGGGCGTCCGCCATAAAGCTGCGCCAGCCGTCGCACGAGGCCGATGGCGGTTACCAGTACGAAGATGAGGTCCACCGCCGCACGCGGCGAGACGGCGGTAACCACCGAGACGCGCTTGGCGGCGTTGGACACCAGCTGCGTCGCCTCGGCGTCGAGCGGGGCCATCAGCTGGCGCTCGGTGAGCCGGATCAGATCGGCGCCGTCGATGATGGCGTCGAGATGGCCTGACAGTTCGGTGCGGGCGCGAAACAGGCGCGGCGAGGTGGCGGCGATGGCCAGGAGTTCATTGGTCACCGATTCGGCGAGACGCCGGTCGTCCTTCGCCAGCGCTTCCGCCGCCTGTTCGCGCAGGTGATTGAGCGTGCGCAGGCGGATGAGCCCGAAGGCCTCGCGCGTCAGAATGGCGAGGCTGGCCAGCGCCAGAGCCAGCGCGAAAGCGAGGCCGACATAGCCGAGCCAGTCGGCACGGGCGAACAGGTCTTCGACCAGTTTCGTCACCGCCAGTCCGGCGCCGAGGCTGACCAGACCGCCGAGCCCCGTCCAGAACAGCTGGCCCCAGCGCGACGTCTTCGGCGGGGCCGGCGGCAGCGTGGCAATTTCCTCCTGCGCCTCGGCGGGGGCCGGCGTGACCACGACGGCGCCGCGCGGCACGGCGCGGCCGTCTTCGGCCAGCACGACGCCGGGATCGTCGAGACGGAAGGCTTGCGGGCGGCGAGGGGTGCTGTCGCTCATGAGGTCCGTGTCCAGCCGGCTTTATTTCAGTCGGTCGCCGAGGAGGAATTCCAGCGCGCGATCGAGACGAATATGGGGAAGCGGTAGCGCGAGAGTCTCCGCATTGCGTGTGACCAGCGGAGGACGGAAGCGCAGGAAGCGGAAATCGCCGCCTGCCGCGTCCGACAGACCGCTGAAGCCATGGGCGGGATCGAACAGGGCGGAAGGGTTTTCCGGCAGGTCACCGGGGAAAACGGCGGCTTCCGCCAGCCCGTCGAAATCGTCCGCGCCGTGCTGGCCCGCCTCCGGCACGCCGACAATGGCCGGCAGATGCGCCCGCCCGCGCTTCACCATCGCCTCGCGCGTCGCCCGCACGGCGGCGAGTGCCACCACGTCAATATCCGCCCCCGCGCTTTCCGCCCGCGCCAGCGCCCGCTCCACCAGCCGGCGCAGGATCGCCTCCAGCGGGTCGTGGCTGGTGTGGTGCAGATGGTCGGCCTTGGTGGCGGCGAACAGCACCTTTCCGATGCGATGGCGGAAAAGCGCCGAGAGCCACGAGTTCCGCCCGATGCGGAAGGCGGCCAGGATGCCGTCCAGCGCCGATTCGAGGTCGGCCAGCGCCGCCGGCCCGGCATTGAGCGCGGAGAGCACGTCGATGAGCACGATCTGCCGGTCGAGCCGGGCGAAATGATCGCGGAAGAACGGGCGGACGATGCGTTCCTTATAGGCTTCGAAGCGCCGCTCCATCATCGCCTGCAGCGAGCCGGAAGGGGCCTGGTTGCCTTCGGTAAGGTCGAGCGGGGCGAAGGTGAGGGCGGGCGAGCCTTCGAGGTCACCCGGCATGAGGAAACGCCCGGGCGGCAGCAGGCTCATCGACACGGTTTCGGCGCGGCACGCGGCGAGATAGTCGGTAAACAGCGCCGCGAGCTTCCGGGCCTCGGTCTCATCCGCCGGGGCGGACGGGTCCGTCGCCGCCAGCGCCGCCAGGAACGGGCCGGCGAGCGGACGGCGGGCGGGTGCATGGGCAAGGGCGAGGCTATGGCGGGCGAAATCGGCGAAGGACTGATCGAGCAGCGGCAGGTCGAGCAGCCATTCGCCGGGATAGTCGACGATGTCGAGGGTAAGCGTCCGGTGCCCGCCCCGCGCGGGGGCGTAGTCGATGGCAAGGCGCAACTCGCTGATGCGCCGTGTCGATTCCGGCCAGCGGCGGTCGTCCACCAGGGTTGCCAGATGCCCCTCATAGTCGAAGCGCGGCACTCCGTCGTCCGGCTGCGGTTCCAGCCTCGCGGAGGCGATGCGTCCCTCATGCATGGCCCGGAAGACCGGCAGCCGCCCGCCGCGCATCAGCGCATGGATCAGCGCGGTGGTGAACACCGTCTTGCCCGCCCGCGACAGGCCGGTGATGCCGAGCCGGAGCGTCGGGCTGGCGAGGTCCTCGGCGCGGTCGATGAGGGTTTGCGCGGTGAGGCGCGCCTCGTCGAGTAGCCAGTCAAGGCGGGAGGCCACGGCTAGTCCTTCTCCTTCGCCACCCCGAGCGCACGCGGCGTGACGAATCGTTCCAGCGTACCGATCCCGGGCTCGACATCGGCCCAGTTCGCTACCGGCACGTCGATGACCGCAAAGGCGCCGGTGGGAAATTTCGGTAGAACCTTCGCCCGCTGCTCGCGGCGCAGAAGCAAGGTGGTGAAATCCTCCATGCCGGGATTGTGCCCCACCAGCATCAAGGGCGACGCCTCGTTCTGCGCGGTGACGAGACGCATCAGATTGGCGGCGGGCGCCTCATAGATGCTGCGCTCATAGGCCGGTAGCGGGTGCGCCGGCCAGTCGCGGCTCACGATCTCCCAGGTTTCGATGGTGCGGCGCGCCGGTGAGACGAAGATGCGGGCGGGAAGCAGTTCTTCCTGCGCCATATAGGCGCCGATGGCGGCGGCGGCGCGCAGGCCGCGCGGGGCCAGCGGACGGTCGATGTCGGCGACCCCGTCCGGCCAGGCGGACTTGGCGTGACGCAGAAGGATGAGGCGCAGCATCGTAATCCATAAGCGGAGGAGGGGACGTAGCGGTCATATAGGTGCGAATTCCGGCGGTGCGAGTATCCGCACGCGTTGCCGCCTTAATGATTGACGGGCATTAAGTGACTTTTCGGCAACCACTTGCGTGCTAACCTGCTGTAAGGAAGAGGCTGTCGGTTTCATAGGATGGTTGCAATGCGGTCAGTCGGCTTCGCCAGTGTCGTGGTTGTTGCGGGAACGCTCGGCCTTACGGCGTCGATCGCCCATGCGGCCGACATGACCTATAAGGGCGACCCGGCCTACGCCCCGGCCGAATCGCGCGATCGCCAGTGGACGGTCACGCTCGGCGGCTATGTGATGGGCGTGCCGACCTGGATGGGCTCGGATGAGTATGAGTTCGGCTTCAAGCCGATCATCAGCATCAACCGCGCGGACCGCCTGAGCGAGTTCAAGAGCTTCAACGACAATCCGAGCATCGCGCTGTTCGATACCGGGGTGTTCGAGGCCGGTATCACCGGCACGATGACCTGGAAGCGGGACTCGTCCAGCTCCTACGCCCTGCGCGGCATGTCCAACATCGACTATGCCTACCAGATCGGCGGTTACGCCCAGTGGTTCCCGATGGACTGGCTGCGCCTGCGCGGCGATGTCCGCTATGGCTTTGGCGGCTTCGAGGGCGTGGTGGCGGACTTCGCCGTCGACGCCATTCATTTCAGCCCGGAACTCTGGGGCGTCACGCTGTCGGCCGGCCCGCGCATGACGCTGGCCAGCTCAGGCTATGTTGACACCTATTACGGAATCACCCCGGCCGAGGCGACGTTCGCCCAGGCGCTCGGCAATCCGCTGACGCCCTACAAGGCCGGTGGCGGGATCTATTCCGTGGGCTTCGGTGGGCAGGTGGTGAAGCGCTTCACCGAGAACATCACCGGCTCCATCTTCGCCGAGTACAAATATCTGATGGACGACGCGGCCGACAGCCCGCTCGTTGTGCAGAACGGCGATCGCAACCAGTTCCAGGCCGGCGTCTCGCTTGCCTATACGTTCTTCCTCGGTTTCGAGTAGTTGCGCGGGCCGGGCTACCGGCGCGCTTCCCCTTGCGGCGCGGGCACGGCTCCCGCTTGGGAGCCCTGGGCGGCTCCCTGCCTCGTTTGGGCGCTCAACCTGCTGAAAAATCCGGCATTTTGTGTCGAGCGCATGACGCTGTGAGGTGTTGTGTGGGGCGGAGCGTGGCGATATAAGCTGCCCCCGATAGGGGTGCCCCCGGAAAACGAGGACCAAGGCCGATGTCGGTTGAGATCGACCAAGAGTATCGCCCCCGCGAGGACGAGCCTTTCATGAATGAGCGGCAGCGGGAGTATTTCCGCCACAAGCTGCTGCAGTGGAAGGAAGACATCCTGCGCGAGGCGAAAGAGACGCTTCAGCACCTTCAGGACGAGAATCAGAACCACCCGGACATTGCCGACCGCGCGTCGTCGGAAACCGACCGCGCCATCGAACTGCGGGCTCGCGATCGCCAGCGTAAGCTGATCGCGAAGATCGAATCCGCGCTTGAACGTATCGATGATGGTTCCTACGGTTATTGCGAGGAGACCGGCGAGCCGATTTCGCTCAAGCGCCTGGAGGCCCGTCCGATCGCGACACTGTCGATCGAAGCGCAGGAGCGGCATGAGCGCCGGGAGCGCGTCTATCGCGACGACTAGAAATCGCCGGTCGTCCATCTGCCGTCATCATCACTGATCGGCGAGGGGATATGAAAAGGGCGGCCCGGGTCACGGGCCGCCCTTTTCCTTTGTCGCTATGGCGCCCGGCTTCAGGGGCGGCGGTTGCGGCCCAGGAGGCTCGCCATTTCCTCCTCGAACAGGTCCACGTCCTCCCCCGGAAGGGGTGCGGCGGCCTCGTCGGGCAGGCGGATTTCCGGGGCGAACATGTCGATCGCCCGGACCGACGCCGCGGGCACGGCGGGCGCATTCTCCGAATTGGTGTCCAGACGTACCTCCGGCGCCGCCGCATCGGCTGCCCCAACGGGCGGCTTGACGACTGGCGCGCCGGTCAGCGGTGCCCGCGCGGGCGGAACGGGCGCTGTTTCCGCCATGGGTCCCGCAACGGCCGGTGAGGAGGCGATGGGCGCCGAGGGCGCCGCATGGACAGGCATCGCCCCCTGAGAAGGCGGCGCCGCGTGGGGCGCCGGTGCGGCGGAACGCCCCGGCCGCTCGATCGCCTTTTCCAGCGCGCGTTCGAATGCCGGCGAACCAAGAGGCGAGGGGGCAACTTGCGGCCTGAAAGGCTCGGCGTCGGCCACGGGTGGACGCCGCAGCGTCTCTTCCAGATGCCCGGCCATGCCGGCAAACAACGGGTCGACCTTCACAGTGACTCGCGTGCCGGTGTCAGGCTCGGATGTGCCGAGAACAGGCTCGGCGCGGGGCGAGCCCGGACCGGCGCCGGGCGCGTGCGGCAGCGGGGCCAGCAGTGGCGACGTGCGGGGCGCCTCGGCCATCTCGGGCGCGCGCGGTTCCAGCGGGCGGCGGGCAAAGGGCGGACCGGCGACAGGCCCTTGCGACATTGACGGACCGGGCGGGAGGGGAGCCGGCTCCGCGCCGATATCGCGGGCCGGGCCGCGCGAGATCGTCGGCGGGCGGGGCTCCACCGGTCCGCGCGCTTCGGGGGGCAAGGGGGTGGCGCGCGGCGGACGCGCTGCGGTCGGGGAAGGCGGCGGTGCCTCGCGGGAGGGGCGCGGCTCGCGCAGCGGTTCCGTTCGCGGGGCGGGGCGGTGAAGATCGCCGGGCCGCGGAGGGTCGAAACGGTGAGGGTCGAGCGGCGGGTGGTCCGGGGCCCGCGCCGGCTCGGCGCGGAGCGGCTCGTGATGCGGGGCGGTGTCCGGCAGCCGTACCGGCTCGGGCGCGCGCGCCTGCTCGGCAGCCCGCGCGGCCAGGGGCGGGTGTTGCGGCGCCCGGGCGTGGACGGCGGCAATGCCGCTCTCCACCAGGAAATCGCTGCCCCCACCGAGCACGACCAGATGCTGAACATCGTCGCGCTGGATCAGCACGAGGCGGCGGGTTTGGTCGATCTGGATATGGTCGATGACGGCCAGCCGGTGACCGGCGACCATGCGCTGGCTCCGGTTGCGCCGTGTCAGGCGGCCCAGCCACACCACGAGGACCGCCAGCACGATCAACCCGGCAAGGGCGAGGATCGGTACGGTGTAGGGTCCAAGACCGGCCAGTACATCCATCATGCGCCACATCTCCTGCAGGGCGGGCCTGCGCTGGCGTCGCACAGGCCGATCACATACGTCCTTTGTGTCGCGTCAGGGCTCTCCCGGCAAGTCCCGGCCTCAATTCCGCCGTTCCGCACACGGCTTAGATCGCTGCGTGCGGCGGATAAGCCCAATCGGCCCTTGCTCCGGGGGAGCGGGTCGGGCACCAAGAAGGACAGGTTGAATCGCCTCGCTGCGCGGCGTCGGCGGCGGCAGCGGAAGGCTCCTGGCTTGAACATGGCGGACGGCGGACGCGACGATCCCACCCTGGACCGGACCGAGATCGGCGGCAGCATCCGGCTGGTGCTGCTGGTCGCGCTCGCGCTGGTCGGCGCGGTGGTGTCGCTGCTGCTTTTGGGGCGCGACCGGGCCGATCCGTGGATCATCGGGCTGCTCACCGTCCTTGCGGTCGTCGGCGTTTTCGCCCTGTTCGCCTATGCGGCGGGCCTGCTGCGCTTCGGCGCGCCGGACCTGCGCGACGAACTGGCGCGGCGAATCGTCGACAGCGGCCCCGAGGGCGTCAGCATCGTCGATACGCTCGGGCGCGTGCTCTATGCCAATCCGCGCTATTGCGAGATCACGGGCGCGGCCTCCCTACAGGAGGCGCGGCCGGTCGAGCGGCTGTTCACCAGCGACCCCGATGTCTCGGAGGCGGTCTACCGCCTCGCCCAAAGCGTGCGCGAGGGTCGCGCCTCCGCCGAGGAGGTGCGTCATGCGGTTCCCGGTCAGCCGGTGCGCTGGCTCCGCCTCGGCGCCCGCCCGGCGGCGGCGGGGAAGGGCGTGCGCTGTACCGTGTGGACGGTGAGCGACCTGACCCGCGAACGGGAGCGGCAGGAGAGCGCCTTTCTCGAACTGCAGCACGCCATCGATTATCTCGACCACGCCCCCGCCGGCTTCTTCTCGGCGGCGGGTGGAGCCATTCACTACATCAATGCCACGCTGGTTGACTGGCTCGGCTACGATCTCGCCGAATTCGGCCCCGGCGGGCTCACGGTCGGCGACATCGTGCCGGGGCCGGCGGCGGCGCTGCTCACCGGTATGGCGCCGCTTCCGGGCGGTGTGCGCACCGAGGTGCTGGATCTCGACCTGCGGCGCAAAAATGGTCAGCCACTTCCGGTCCGCCTCTGGCACCGCGTCGCCTATGCCTCCGATGGCACGCCGGGCGCCTCGCGCACGCTGGTGGTCAACCGCTCGCGCGAGGACAATGCCGCCGATCCCGCCCGCGCGGCCGAGGTGCGGTTCGCCCGGTTCTTCCACAATTCGCCCATCGCTATTGCCGAGGTCGACGCCGAGGGCCGCGTCGTCCGTGCCAATGCGATGTTCGCCCGACTGTTCGGCGGCCGCGAGGATGAGCGGCGGCACATTGTCGATTTCGTGCCCGAGCCGGCACGCGCGCCCCTGCGGGGGGCGTTGACGGCGGCGGTGCAGGGGCAGGCGCCGTCAACACCGCTCGACATCGTGCTGGAGCGCGAAGGTGGCCGGTCGGCGCGCTTCTATTTCGCTTCGGTGGAGGATGGCGGCGCCGCGCGCGAGGCGGCGATCGTCTATGTCATCGAGACCACCGAACAGCGGGCGCTGGAAGCCCAGTTCGCCCAGTCGCAGAAAATGCAGGCGGTCGGCCAGCTTGCCGGCGGCGTGGCGCATGACTTCAACAACGTGCTGACCGCCATCATCGGCTATTCGGACCTGCTGCTGGCCAATGCGCGCCCCACCGATCCGTCCTTCCAGGACGTGATGCAGATCAAGCAGAACGCCAACCGCGCGGCGGGGCTGGTGCGCCAGCTTCTTGCCTTCTCGCGCCGCCAGACGCTGCGCCCGCAGGTGCTGCGGCTCGGCGACGTGATGAGCGACCTCACCATGCTGCTGCGCCGCCTGCTCGGCGAGACGATCAAGCTGGAGGTGAAGGAAGGGCGAGACTTGTGGCCGGTGAAGGCCGACCTCAACCAGTTCGAGCAGGTCATCGTCAATCTCGCCGTCAACGCCCGCGACGCCATGCCGGCCGGCGGCACGCTCGCCATCCGTACCGCGAATGTCAGCGCCGCGCAGGCCGCTTCCTATGCCGAGGCCGGCCTGCCGGAGGCCGACCATGTGCTGGTGGAGGTGGCCGACACCGGCACCGGTATTCCGCCTGACATTCTCGACAAGATCTTCGAGCCCTTCTTCTCCACCAAGGAAGTCGGCAAGGGCACGGGCCTGGGACTCTCCACCGTCTATGGCATCGTCAAGCAGACGGGCGGCACGCTGCAGGTGGAGAGCGAAGTCGGGCGCGGCTCGGTGTTCCGTGTCTTCCTGCCGCGCCATGTTCCCGATGCCGCCGAATTGGCGCCCCGCGCGCCCGAGCCCGACGCCCCGGCGAAGGCCGCCGACCTCACGGGACGCGGCACGCTGCTATTGGTGGAAGATGAGGAGGCGGTGCGTGCCTTCGCCGCCCGTGCGCTGGCCTCGCGCGGCTATCACGTGCTGGAGGCCGGTTCCGGTGTCGAGGCGCTGGAAGTCATGGCGCAGCATCCCGGCGAGGTCGAACTGATCCTTTCCGACGTGGTGATGCCGGAAATGGACGGGCCGACGCTGTTGAAGGAGTTGCGCCCCAGCCATCCCGACATCAAGGTGATATTTATGTCGGGTTATGCCGAGGAGGCCTTCGCCAAGAATCTGCCGGAGGGCGCGGATTTCGGCTTTCTACCGAAGCCGTTCACCCTCAAGCAGCTGATCGAGGCGGTGAAGGCGAGCATGGGCCGGAGCGAGCCGGGCCGTATCGAGTAATGTCCCGCAAGGGGACCGTCTGGAGGATGAGATGAGCGCAGCGACCGAGGACGTCTTCAAGGCTCTGGCCGCCGACCATGCTTCCCGCGCCGAGCAAAAGGTGGCGGACCTCTTCGCCGCCGATGCCGACCGCTTCGCGCGCTTCTCTGCCTCTTTCGAGGACATGCTGCTCGATTTCTCCAAGTGCTCGCTGACCACGGACACGCTCGGCCTGCTCATCGAGCTCGTGCGTGCCGCTGGCGTCGAGGCGAAGCGCGAGGCGATGTTCTCTGGCGTGCATATCAATCTTACCGAGGACCGTGCGGTGCTGCACACCGCGCTGCGTGACCCCGGCGAGACGCCGCTGGTCGTCGACGCGCAGGATGTGCGCGCCGATGTCGCCTCGGTCCTCGCCGCCATGGCGAGCTTTGCCGAGGGCATCCGCTCCGGCGCCCTCAAAGGCTGGACTGGCAAGCCGATCACCGACGTGGTCAATATCGGCATTGGCGGCTCGGACCTCGGGCCAGTCATGGCGACCATTGCGCTGACGCCCTATCATGACGGCCCGCGCGCGCATTACGTCTCCAATGTCGACGGCGCCCATCTCTATGACACGGTGAAGGGGCTCGATCCGGCGTCCACCCTGTTCATCGTCGCCTCCAAGACCTTCACCACCCAGGAGACGATGGCGAACGCCGCCAGCGCCCGCCACTGGATCGTCGAGGCGCTGGGCGAGGCGGCGGTGGCGAACCATTTCGCCGCCGTGTCCACCGCGCTCGACAAGGTCGCCGCCTTCGGCATCGCGCCGGACCGGGTGTTCGGCTTCTGGGACTGGGTCGGCGGCCGGTATTCGGTGTGGTCGGCCATCGGCCTGCCGGTCATGATCGCCGTGGGCGAAGCGAATTTCCGTCGCTTCCTCGCCGGCGGCCATGCGATGGACACGCATTTCCGCACCGCGCCGCTGGAGAAAAACCTCCCGGTCCTGCTCGCCCTTGTCGGACTGTGGCACCGCGATGTGTGCGGCTACGCCACCCGCGCGGTCATTCCCTACGACCAGCATCTGGCGCGTCTGCCGGCCTATCTCCAGCAGCTCGACATGGAGAGCAACGGCAAGCATGTGACGCTCGACGGCAAGACCGTTGCGCATGACACCGGCCCGGTGGTGTGGGGCGAGCCGGGGACCAATGGCCAGCACGCTTTCTTCCAGCTGATCCACCAGGGCACCAGCCCGATCCCGGTCGAGTTTCTGATCGCCGCCAAGGGCCATGCGGAAGAAACCGAGCCAGGGCTGAAGCGCCAGCACGCCATGCTCGTCGCCAACTGCCTCGCCCAGTCCGAGGCGCTGATGCGCGGGCGCACGCTGCAAGAGGCGAAGGCGCAGCTTCTCGCCGCGGGCCGTGACGAGGCGACCGCCGACAAGATCGCGCCCCACCGCGTGTTCACCGGCAGCCGGCCCTCCGTGACCATCGCCTATGAAACGCTCGATCCCTACACGCTCGGGCGCCTCATCGCGCTCTATGAGCACCGGGTCTTCGTCGAGGGTGCGGTGTGGAACATCAACAGCTTCGACCAGTGGGGTGTCGAACTCGGCAAGGAACTCGCCAGCACCTTGCTGCCCGCCGTGGAAAGTGGCGTGGCGCCGGACAGCGTCTCGACCTCGGCGGCCGGGCTGCTGCGCCATCTCGTCGGCAAGTGACGGTCCACCCTGGCCCGGCTCCCTTTATCGGGAACCGGGCTTCTTCCCAAACGTCTAATGATCCCGGCACGGCTGCGGCTGTCGGGGATGGGTTGAGCAAAGTCCGGGAGCGAGCATGATCCGCGTCGTCGCCACTACGCCGTATGATGGCCAGAAGCCGGGCACGTCGGGCCTGCGCAAAAAGGTGCCGGTGTTCCAGCAGCCGCACTATATCGAGAACTTCGTGCAGGCGCTGTTCGACAGCCTCGATGCCTTCGAGGGCGAGACGCTGGTGATCGGCGGCGACGGACGCTACTACAACCGCGAAGCGATCCAGACCGTGCTCAAGATGGCGGCGGCGGCCGGGTTCGGCCGGGTGCTGGTGGGCAAAGGCGGCATTCTCTCCACTCCTGCCGCCTCCTGCGTCATCCGCAAGCACGAGGCGTTTGGCGGCATCATCCTTTCCGCCAGCCACAATCCCGGCGGGCCGGAGGGCGACTTCGGCATCAAGTACAATATCGGCAATGGCGGCCCGGCGCCGGAGCATGTGACCGACGCGATCTTCGAGCGGAGCAAGACGATCCGCGAGTACCGGATTCTCGATGGCGAGGATGTCGACCTCGACGCGCTCGGCATCACGCGCCTCGGCGACATGGTGGTCGATGTCATCGATCCCGTCGAGGATTACGCGGAGCTGATGGGCGAGCTGTTCGACTTCGACGCGATCCGCGACCTGTTCGCCTCCGGCTTCTCCATGCGCTTCGACGCGATGAGTGCGGTAACGGGTCCTTACGCCACCGCGATTCTGGAGGAGACGCTGGGCGCGCGCCCGGGCACCGTGATGCATGGCACGCCCCTGCCGGATTTCGGCGGCCATCACCCCGACCCGAACCTGGTTCATGCCAAGGAACTCTGCGACCTCGTCATGTCGGAGGAGGGGCCGGAGTTCGGTGCGGCTTCCGATGGCGATGGCGACCGCAACATGATCATCGGCCGGGGACGGTTCGTCACGCCCTCGGATTCGCTCGCCATCATCGCCGCCAATGCGCATCTCGCGCCGGGCTACAAGGCCGGCATCACCGGCATCGCTCGCTCCATGCCGACCAGCGGCGCGGCTGACCGTGTGGCCGACAAGCTCGGCATCACGTGCTACGAGACGCCAACGGGCTGGAAGTTCTTCGGCAATCTGCTCGATGCCGGGCTCGCCACCGTGTGCGGGGAGGAGAGCTTCGGCACGGGCTCGAACCATGTGCGCGAGAAGGACGGTCTTTGGGCCGTGCTTATGTGGCTCAACATCCTCGCCACACGCCGCCAGAGCGTCGCGGAAATCGTCGCCGATCACTGGCAGACCTATGGCCGCAACTACTACACCCGGCACGATTACGAGGAAGTCGACAGCGCCGCCGCCGATGCGCTGATGGCCGATCTGCGGGCGCGGCTGGAGACTCTGCCGGGCACCGTCATCAACGGGCTCACCGTGGAGCGCGCCGACGATTTTGCCTATCGCGATCCGGTGGATGGTTCGGTGACCACGAAGCAGGGCATTCGCGTGTTCTTCGAGGACGGCTCGCGGATCGTCTACCGCCTCTCCGGCACAGGGACTGCCGGCGCGACGCTGCGCATCTATCTCGAGCGTTTCGAGCCCGACGCCGCCCGTCACGATCTCGATACGCAGGACGCGCTTGCCGGCCTGGTGCAGATTGCCCGCGATCTGCCGGATATTGAGGGGCGCACTGGTCGCAGCGCGCCGACCGTCATTACCTGACGGGTGCTCGGCTAGCGCAGGGCGCCCGTCCAGTGCAGTTCCAGCCGCCGGAGGACACCGTAGGCGATGGCGAGCTCGTCACTCTCGTCGTCCTGCGCGGATTGTGAGCCGGTGGGCCGACCGTCATGTGTGGCGCGAATGGCGTCACACAGGCGCTGCGCCTTTGCCGTCAGCCGCAGCCGCGCCGAACGGCGGTCGCGCTGCGAGGCGGCGCGATGCACGTATTCCGCATCAACCAGTTGCTTGAGATTGTAAGACGCGTTCGAGCCCAGATAGTGCCCGCGCTCCAGCAGGTCGCGGACGGACAGTTCGTCATTGCCGATATAGAACAGCAGCATCACCTGCGACGGGCTGATGTCGTCCACGCCAAGGCGGGTGAGCTCGGCGCGCAGCACATCGAGGAAGCGGCGATGGGCCCGCTCGATCAGCCGCCCGATGTCCAAGGGGGTGACCGATGCGGATCCTGCGGGCCCATCCAATGAGGCGACCGCCGGAAAGCCCGCCTCCGGGGCGTCGGAGCCTTCGGCCGTTTCCGCTGCCTGGGCAGCTTTCCGTGCAGTTGACCTCATAGCTGTGTCCCCATCCCCGTAATCGATGACTGATGTCGTGACCGTCCCCGAACGGTCACGCAGCAGACGCCGATGATGTGGCCAGCAGATTATTGAGAAAATGCGGCGGTCGCCAACGGATTTATGAGAGGGATGCCCCGGTCCACGGAAAACCGTCGCTGTACAGAAACGGCATTGCATAGTGTTCCGGGGGAGATGGCCTCGTCCCCATGAGGACCGGGAATCGTAACCTCAGCGCGGGGTTTCGAGATGCGATTCGAGAAACCAAAGCGCTTTATCGAGGGAGCGCGAGGCGGCGGTGAAGATGTCGGCAGTGGTCGGGTCGCCGGCGTCATCGGACTCATTGATCGCCTTGCGCACATTGTTCGCCACCGTGCCGAAACGCTCGGCCAGAGCCGTCAGATGCTCGGGAATGGCATAGATGTCGGTCGGGTAGGCAATCAGCGGAGTGCCGTCCGCGACGGTTTGCGTGGTTCCCAGCGCCGTGCCGCCAAGCTGCACCACGCGTTCGGCCATGGTGTCGTTGTGGTCGTCCAGCTCGGTGCGGAAGCCGTCGAGCATCTCGTGGACCGCGATGAACTGCGGGCCCTTCAGGTTCCAGTGCGCCTGCTTGACCGCCAGCGCCAGGTCGATGCCGGCAGCGAGATTGGCGTTGAGCAGGTCGATGGCGACCTTCTTGGCATTGGACGGAACGTCATTCGCGGTCTTGTGGTCGGACATGGGAAAACCTCTTCCTGGGACGGCCCGGCAGCGGCACTGCCGGGCGCCAACAGGGAGTAGATTGGCCGCGCCGAACGGTATTCAAGAGCCCCTGTTGTGAAGAATCCGGCCGATGAAGTTGAGAAGCAACTGGGCGGCGAGGATGGAGGTGACGCCACCGGGGTCATACTCCCGCGCCACCTCGACGAGGTCGACACCCGCGACGGTGCCGCGTTTGGTCAGTCCGTCCAGCAGTTCCAGCACTTCGTAATAGGTGAAGCCACCATGGCTCGGCGTGCCGGTGCCGGGCGCGATGGAGGGGTCGAAGCCGTCAATGTCGATGGTGACGTAATAGCGCTTGCCAGCGGGAATGCGCGCCAGCACCGCTTCCGTGCCGAGCTTGCGGATCTGGCGCACGGACAGGATGTCCGAGCCCATGGCGCGCGCGGCCTCATAGCCCTCACGCGCGGTGGAGGAGACGTTGCGGATGCCAAGCTGGGTGAGGCCGGTGACATAGGGCTTTTCCGCTGCCCGGCGCAGCGGGTTGCCATGGCCGCGCCGCACGCCGTGGCGCTCGTCGACGAAGTCGAGATGAGCGTCGAACTGGACGATGTGGATCGGCTCCTGCTCCGAGAAAGCTTCGATGCAGGGAATGTTGATCGAATGATCGCCACCGAGCACGACCGGGAGAGCGCCGGCGGCGAGAATCTTGCGCACGGCCAGCTCGATATTGGCGTGGCTGCCCTCGGTGTCGGTGTGGATCATGTCGGCGTCGCCGATATCGACGATGCGGGTGGTCTCCGCCGCGAGATAGGTGACGTCATCCTCGTGATCGTAAGCACCTGCGTGGCCGAAGGAAAACAGTGTCGATGCCTCGCGGATGGCGCGTGGGCCCGAGCGGGCGCCCGAGCGCCATTGCGTGCCGAGGTCGAACGGGGCGCCGACGATGGCGACATCGGCGTCGATCTTGTCCCAGTCAAGCTGCAGCGGGTATTTGCCGAAGGTGCAGATGCCGACGAAGGGAAGATCGAGCCGGCCGCCCTCATAACCGTGAGCCATCAGCGCGCGCCCTTCTTTTCGACCACGCCGGCGAGGACGCAGAGCAGTTCGAACAGGATGGTGGCGCCGGTGAGGGCAGTGAGACCGGAGGGATCGAAGGGCGGCGCCACCTCGACGAGATCGGCGCCGATGATGTCCAGCCCGTCGAGCAGGCGCACCATCTGCTGCGCTTCGCGGGTGGAGAAGCCGCCGATTTCCGGCGTGCCGGTGCCCGGTGCCTGCGACGGGTCGATGCCGTCAATATCGAAGGTCACGTAGGTCGGCGCGTCGCCGACAATGGCGCGTGCTTCCGCCATCACATCGGCGACGCCACGCTCCATGAACTCCTCGATGAAGATGATGCGCACGCCCATTTCACGGGCGTAGTCATAATTGCCGGCGTCGGAGATGGCCCCGCGCAGGCCGATCTGCACGAAGCGCTTGGGGTCGACGAGGCCTTCCTCGATGGCGCGGCGGAACGGCGTGCCGTGGGTGTATTTCGAGCCGTTGAAAAAGGTGTCGTAAGTGTCGGAATGGGCGTCGAACTGGATGAGCCCGACCGGGCTGTCCTTGGCCAGACCGCGCAGGATCGGCAGGCTGATGAGATGGTCGCCACCGGCGGTCAGCGGCAGCGCGCCCACTTCCCGCACGCCCTCATAATGGGCGGTGATGATGTCGAGCGAGCGCATCAGGTCGAAGGGATCGATGATGACATCGCCGCAATCGGCAACGCGGGCGCGGTCATAGGGCGACAGCCCGGTGACATGGTGGACGCGGCGCATCAGGCTCGACTGGTTGCGCAATTCGCGCGGGCCGTGGCGGGTGCCGGCGCGGTTGGTGGTACCGAGGTCGAACGGCACCCCGATGATGGCGATGTCGACCTGCGAGGGTTCGGCCACCGGCAGGCGCATGAAGGTGGGAAGCCCGGCGAAGCGGGGAACGGTGCCGGAATCGAGGGGTTCGAAAGCGTTGGTCACGGTGGCGGAACCTGATGCGTTCGTTCGGGCCTAGAGCCCGAACTCCTTGCGGACGGCGGCGGCGATGTGGGTGACGTAATCGGCCATCAGCGCCTCGCCCTTGTCCACGGTCGAGCCGGTGGCCACCGCCAGCACGCCGGAGGGCGGCAGGCCGAAATCGTCCGGAACGGGGAAGCGGTCATAGGGCGGGAAGGTCGCCGGGCCGTCGGACGGTGCCTTGTCCATCTCCACGAGGTCGGGCCGCAGCACCAGCATCAGCGAGGTTTCCATCAGGCTGGCATGTTCCAGCTCGATGCCGGGGAAGCCGGCGGGAAAGATGCTTTCCAGCGTCGCGCGCTGGGCGAAGTCCCAATATTCCAGCCGCATCACGGTGAGATCGGTGATGCCGTCGCGGGCGATCTCACGCCGGGCGAGGTCGAGGCCCTCCACCGAGGGCCAGAGATTTTCGTAATGGCCGTTGACCACCACCAGCCGGCGCACGCCCTGGCGGACAAGGTTGCGGATCACGTCCCGCACGACCAGCGCGAAGGTGTGGGCATCGACGCTGAGCGTGCCGGGGAACTGCTCGCCGCCGCCGGAGCGGGGCATCGACTTGCAGCCATAGGGGACGGTCGGGGCGACAAGGCCGCCGACCTCGCGGGCGATGCGCTCGCATACGCCGGTGGGCAGCACGACATCGACATTGAGCGGGAGATGCGGGCCGTGCTGCTCGGTGGAGCCGAGCGGCAGGAACACCGGCGCGCCGGCGGCCATCTTCGCCGCGAATTCCGGCCAGCTGAGTTCGTCGAGACGTACGCTGTCGACCATGCGGTCCCCCTGAGTGTGATGGCGTGCCCGCTCAGTGCATCGCCGCGCCGCCATCGACGCTGATGCACTGGCCGGTGATGAAGGTGGTGGTGCGGCTCGCCAGGAAGAGAACGGCCTGCGCGACCTCTTCCGGCCGGCCGACGCGGCCGGACGGGTTGCCAGTTTCCAGCCGCTTCAGTTCCTCGCTGAGATTGGCGAAGCCGAGCAGCGGCGTGTCGACAGGCCCGGGCGCGATGGCGTTGACGAGAATGTCCGGCCCGAGTTCCCGCGCCCAGGAGCGGGTGAGGGTGAGTACCGCGCCCTTGGTGCCGGCATAGCCGGAGAAGCCGGCGCGGCCGAGATAGGCGAGTTCCGACGCGATGTTGATGATGCGCCCGCGCACCGGCCCCTCGCCGCTGAAGCGGGACAGCGCCTCGCGCGCCATCAATATGGGGCCGCGCATGTTTACCGCTGCCATGCGCTCGAAGGCGGCGATGTCGAAATGCGCCAGAGGCGTCTCAACGCATATGCCGGCGCAGTTGACGATGACGTCGAGGCCGCGCATTTCCCGGACCGCCGCCTCCATGCCGCCGATGACCGAAGCTTCGTCGGCCACATTGACGAGGATGGTCGGCCAGTGCGTCTCGTCCGGCGGAGGGTGCAGGTCGAAGCCTATGACCTTTGCCCCGGCGGCGCTGAGCGCATCGGCACAGGCGCGGCCGATGCCACTCGCCGCGCCTGTGATGATGACCCGCACATCCCGGTGCGGCTGCTGCTTGTGAGGGGCTACCATGGAAATTCTCCTCGATCGACGCCCAGACTCTGGCCGGTAATGTTGGCCGCCAGGTCCGAGGCGAGGAAGAGATATGTACCCGCCACATCTTCCGGGTCCATGAAGCCCGGCAAAATCTGCGCGGCGACGATTTCCTCCAGCAGCATTTCGGGTGCGAGGCCGGTGCGCGCGGCCATGGCGTGGAGCGAGCGCAGCGAGGCTTCCGTGCGCACCCAGCCGGGGCAGACGGCATTGACGGTAATGCCGCGCGGCCCGAGTTCCTTGGCCCAGGTCTTGGTGAGACCGATCACCGCGTGCTTGGACGCGACATAGGCCCCGAACAGCGATTCGGCGCCGCGCGACCAGATGGAGGCGGTGTTGATGATGCGCCCGCCATGGGCGAGGCGGGGCAGCAAAGCGCGGGTGACGAGAAACGTGCCGACGACGTTGATTTCCACCACACGGCGGAACACCGCTTCGTTGTCGGTGCTCATATCGTCCAGCGGGGTGACCCGCTCCAGCCCGGCATTGTTCACCAGCACGTCGAGATGGGGGATCGCTTCCGCCACCGCTGCCATCTGTTCCGCCGAGGCGATGTCGGCGCGGTGGCCGCGCGCGCCGAGCCGTTCGGCGGCCTCATGGATCGCCTCGTCATCGGCCAGCATATGCAGTTCCGCTCCCGCTGCAGCGAACGCGCGGGCGATGCCGAGGCCGATGCCGCGGCTGGCACCGGTGACCAGCACGCTGCGGCCGGAAATGCCGTCGAGGCTCATGGGCGGGACCGGGTGAGGCGAGGGAAGACGGGCACGGTGGGCTCCCTTTGGCCCCGCCATGCTGGCGCATCTTCACATCAAGAGAAATCGGAATTAATGGAAAGATACATCGGCAAAGCTCGATGTAAGTGGAGAGCGGATGCGCCGTCTCGACAATATCGACCTGCGGCTGCTGCGCGTCTTCGTCACGCTGGCGGAGGAGGGCGGCTTTCAGGATGCGCAGATCGCGCTCAACCTGTCGCAGTCCACGCTCTCCACCCATCTCGCGGCACTGGAGCGCAAGCTGGGTGGGCAGCTCTGCGAGCGCGGGCGTGCCGGCTTCCGGCTGACGCCGTTGGGCGAATCGACCCTCTCCGCCGCCAAGCGGCTGTTCGAGGACATCGACGCCTTTCACGGCCGCATCGGCCAGGACCAGCGCCGGCTAGTGGGGCGGCTGCGGATCGGCATCGTCGATGGCGTGGTGACCAACCCGCAGCTCGGGTTGCAGACGGCTTTGTCGCGCTACATGGCCTATGCGTCGGAGGTGTTCGTCGATCTCGAACTCGGCACGCCGCTGGTGCTGGAGCGGGCGCTGATGGACGGGGCGCGCGACCTCGTGGTCGGACCCTTCTCGCAGAAGGTGCCGGGCCTCACCTATGTGCCGCTCCATCGCGAGGCGCAGGCGCTCTATTGCGGGCGCGGCCATGGGCTGTTCGCGGTGGCCGGCAGCGATATCACCCATGCCCGCATCGAGGAGGCGCTGTTCTCGGTGCGGCGCTATCGTCACCTCGACGACCTCTATCGGGTCAACCATCCGCGCGCGAGCGGCGCCATCGTGCAGATGGAGGCGCAGGTGATGATGATCCTCTCCGGCCGCTTCATCGGCTATCTCCCGCGCCATATCGGCGAGGACTGGGTGGCGCGGGGAGAGATGCGCGTGCTGCGGCCCGAGGCCTATGGCTTCGAGACCACCCATTTCGCCGCCACGCGGCGGCTCAAGGGCGAGCAGCCGCTGGTCGATGCCTTCGTGCGCGAATTGAAGGCGCAGGCGGGCGGCGGCGCAGCCGGCTAGATACCGCCGCGCACGCGGTCGCTGAGGTTGCGGCGCTCGCGGACGATGACGGCCAGCGCCTCATCCTCCTTCGGCCCGCGCGGCAGCTGGGAGAGCTGATCGAGCTGGTTGAGCGCGACGAGGCGCAGCAGGTCGTCGCGGACCATACCGGAGGCGTCGCGGGGGAGGGCCGGCACGAGCTGGAAATGCTCGGGCGGCAGCAGGTCGGGCAGGCGGGCGGCGAGATGCGTGCGCAGCCCCTCCTCGGTCACGCCCTCCGCCTCGACGAAGGCGTAAAGGCCGAAGGAATGGCCGGCGGTGGGAAAGTCGCAGATATGCACCTGGCGCACGCCCGCGACCTCGCCCAGCGCGTTCGCGATGCGCGGGCCCTGCTCCATGGCGCGCGGGCCGCGCCCTTCGGTGTCGTGATAGTTCAGCAGGCGGCGGGTGACGAAATTGTAGATTTTCTTGCCGGTCTTCATCCACACGCGGGTGAACAGGCTCTTGCGGGCGAGGATTTTCTTCTCGCGCGCGGTCAGCGCCTCCGGGCAGTAGCTGCGTTTCTGCTTGAGGAAGTGGCGGATATCCTCATAGGCGGCGACGCGGAACGCCTTGCTGCGCCGGGAGAACACCATGGCGAGCTGGAAATCCATCAGCACCGCGCGCCCGTCGGCGGCGTAGAGCCAGTTCTGCGGCTTGGCCAGGTCGTTATGGGCGATGTTGCGCCGGTGTACCTCGCGCAGGCCCTTGCGGGCGGAGGCGAAGAAGGCGCGGTCGCCGCGCGGCCGGGCGATCTGCAACGGGATGCCGTCGACGAAACCGCGGACCAGATAACCCTCTTCCAGCGCATAGACCGGCACGGTGTGGCCGCTGCCTTCGGCACGCATCAGCGCGCGTGCCTCGCGGGCGGCAAAGTGGCGGGCGAGCGGTTTCACCCACCATTTCACCTCGGCGTAATTGCGCCGCACCGCCGGGTAGACCGTGCCGGCGGCATCGCGCCAGAAGCCACGCTCGATGGTGGAGAAGGTGTCGCGCTTGAGCACGGTGTCGAGCTCGAACACGCCGCCCTTGGCGGGGACCGTGAGGCTCACGCGGCGGCCTCGTTCGGCTCATCCGCGTGGGCCTTGGCCCAGGCGTCCATATCGGCGAGGGCGCGGGCGGCGAGCACCTGCTTCTTGGCCACCGTCTTCTGCGTGCCGCGCAGGCGGTTGCCCTCGGCGTCGCGGGTCGGGTTGGCGTCGAGCGGCGGGAACAGGCCGAAATTGACGTTCATCGGCTGGAAGGAACGGGGGCCCGCTTCCAAGCTCTCGATATGGCCGCCGGTGATGTGGTTGAGGAGGGCGCCATGGGCTGTGGTCGGCGGCGGCAAGACGGGGGCCTGCCCGCGCTGCTCGGCGCTGGCGAACAGGCCGGCCATCAGCCCCATGGCGGCACTTTCCACATAGCCCTCGCAGCCGGTGATCTGGCCGGCGAAGCGCAGGCGCGGCTCGGCCTTCAGCCGCAGCGTGGCGTCGAGGACGCGCGGCGAATTGAGATAGGTGTTGCGGTGAAGCCCGCCGAGCCGGGCGAACTCCGCCTTCTCCAGCCCCGGAATCATGCGGAACAGACGGGTCTGCTCGCCGTGGCGGGTCTTGGTCTGGAAGCCGACCATATTATAGAGCGTGCCCAGCGCGTTATCCTGCCGCAGCTGAACCACCGCATAGGGCTTCACCGTCGGATTGTGTGCGTTGGTCAGCCCCATCGGCTTCATCGGGCCGTGGCGCAGCGTTTCCGGCCCGCGTGCGGCCATCACCTCGATCGGCAGGCAGCCATCGAAATAGGGTGTGTTGGCCTCGAACTCGCGGAAGGGCACGGTGTCGGAGGCGACCAGAGCGGCGACGAAGGCCTCATACTGCTCCTTGTCCATGGGGCAGTTGATGTAGTCGGCGCCGCTGCCGCCGGGGCCTGCCTTGTCGTAGCGCGACTGGAACCAGCAGACGCTCATGTCTATGGAATCAAAGTGAATTATCGGCGCGATCGCGTCGAAGAAGGCGAGCGCCTGCTCGTCGGCGCGGGCGCGGATGGCGTCGGCGAGGGCCGGTGAGGTGAGGGGGCCCGTGGCGATGATGACGCTGTCCCACGCCTCCGGCGGCAGGCCGGCAACCTCGCCGCGCTCCACCGTGATCAGCGGATGGGCGGCAATGGCGGCGGTGACGGCCTCGGCAAAGCCCTCGCGATCCACCGCCAGCGCGCCACCGGCGGGGATCTGGTGACGATCGGCGCAGCCCATGATGAGCGAGCTGAGGCGGCGCATCTCGGCATGCAGCACGCCGACGGCATTGTTGGAAGAATCGTCTGATCTGAAGGAGTTAGAGCAGACGAGCTCGGCCAGGCTGTCGGTCTTGTGGGCATCCGTCCCGCGCGTCGGGCGCATTTCGTGCAGCACCACCGGGCTGCCGCGACGGGCGAGCTGCCAGGCGGCTTCGCAGCCGGCGAGGCCGCCGCCGACAATGTGAACCGGGCGCTTTTCGGTGATGCTCATATCCTGCCGCTGCTCAACACATCCGCGCGCGGCTTAGCACGGAACGGGGGCAAAAAAGAACGGCCCCGGAAAATTCCGGGGCCGTACGATCAGTGCAGTGAGGTGGACGATGTGTCCAGTTCAGACGTCCGCGTCCGGCCTCAAGGCCGCATCACGCCGCAGCGGCGGCGCGACGGGCAACGCTGGTGATTTCGCCACGCGACACGTTGATGTCGGCGAGGGTGCGGTCGTCGAGCTGGGAGAGCTCAACGAGAGTGCGGCGATACGCCTGGTAGCGGCGGATCTGCTTGGCAACGAGGCCCCAAAGCAGCATGTCAGTCTCCATCGGTTGTAGTTACCGGATCGCGGCCTCCGGGCATCCCCGGCAGCTGCACGTCCGTTAATCATTCCGATGCCTAGATATTCGACATCCTGCTTGTTTGGTAGGAAATATACCGCATCCCAGCCCTGCGGGGCGCGCATGCCACGCTCACAATTCATTCACGATCCGCAAGGTTGGCGAAACCTTGGTGTGAATCAGGCGCCCGTGGGCGCCTGATCGAGATCGGCCGGTGCACGCCCGCGGGCGCCCGTTCGCCAGCGGCCCTCAGGCGTTTGCCAGCGCCTGTTCGAGATCGGCAATGATGTCCGCCGCGTCCTCGATGCCAACCGAGAGGCGCACCACATCCGGGCCCGCACCGGCCAGCGTCTTCTGCTCGTCGGCGAGCTGGCGGTGGGTGGTGGAGGCGGGGTGGATGATGAGCGAGCGGGTGTCGCCGATATTGGCGAGGTGCGAGAACAGCTTCACCCCGGACACCAGCGCCACGCCGGCCTCGAAGCCGCCCTTGAGGCCGAAGGTGAACACCGCGCCGGCGCCCTTGGGCGTGTATTGCTGGGCGAGGTTGTAATAGCGGTCGCCCGGCAGGCCGGGATAGCTGACCCACGACACTTTCGGGTGGTCGGCGAGGAATTTCGCCACCGCCAGCGCATTGTCGCAATGGCGCTGGATGCGCAGCGGCAGGGTTTCGATGCCGGTGAGCAGCAGGAAGGCGTTGAACGGCGACAGCGCCGGGCCGAGATCGCGCAGGCCGAGCACGCGGGCGGCGATGGCGAAGGCGAAATTGCCGAAGGTCTCGCCGATGACGACGCCCTCATATTCCGGGCGCGGCTGGGAGAGGAAGGGATAGCGCCCTTCGCGCAGCCAGTCGAAGGAGCCGCCATCGACGATGACGCCGCCGATGGAATTGCCGTGGCCGCCGAGGAATTTGGTGGCGGAATGGATGATGATGTCGGCGCCGTGTTCGAACGGACGGATGAGGTAGGGCGTCGCCAGCGTGTTGTCGACGATCAACGGCACGCCGGCGCGCTTGGCGATCTTCGATATGGCGGCGATGTCGGTGACGATGCCGCCGGGATTGGCGATGGACTCGATGAAGATCGCCTTGGTGCGCGGCGAGATGGCGCGCTCGAAGGAGGCGACATCGTCCGAATCCGCCCAGACCACGTTCCAGCCGAAGCTCTTGAAGGCGTGGTTGAACTGGTTGATCGAGCCGCCATAGAGCTTGCGCGCGGCGATGAACTCGTCGCCGGGGGTCAGCAGCGTCTGGAAGGTGAGCAACTGCGCGGCATGGCCGGAGGCGACCGCCAGCGCGGCGGTGCCGCCTTCCAGCGCCGCGACGCGCTCTTCCAGCACCGCATTGGTGGGGTTGCCGATGCGCGTATAGATGTTGCCAAACGCCTTCAGCCCGAACAGCGAGGCGGCGTGGTCGACATCGTCGAACACGAAGGAGGTGGTCTGGTAGATCGGCGTCGCGCGCGCCTTGGTGGTCGGGTCGGGCGCGGCGCCGGCATGCACGGCGAGGGTGGCGAAGCCCGGAGCGGGGGTGGTGGCGTCGGTCATTGGCGTTCTCCTGTCGACGGCTCAGCGGCCGCGCGAGCGGTGCGCGGCGGCGGGCGTCTTGGGAGGCAGTGTCGCGCCTTGGCTAAAAAACGCAACGGGTCTGGAGAAAGAATTAATCAGCGAGTTATTGCTGTTGATATCGACTTTAGCCGAGGCGAGGGAGCCGCAGCCGGGGAATCTCGATGGCGGGGCAGCGGTCCTGAATGACGGCGATGCCCTGCGCCTCGGCGGTGGCGGCGGCGGCATCGTCGCGCACGCCGAGCTGGCTCCAGATGAGCTTCGGGCGGGGCGCAAGGGCGAGCGATTCCGCCACCACGGCGGCGAGATATTCCGGCGCGCGGAACACGTCCACCATGTCGATCGGCTCGGGCACATCGGCGAGGCGGGCATAGGTGGGCAGCCCGGCGATGTTGCGCCCGGCCTGGCCGGGATTGATGGCGAACACGGTGTAGCCGTGCAGGGCGAGAAAGCGGGCGACCCCATGGCTCGGGCGGGCCGGATTCGGGCTGGCGCCGACCACGGCGATGGTCCGCACGCGGCCGAGCCAGCCGGCGATGAAGGCGTCGTCATAGGAATCGTGGTTCACGGGGGCTCCTCGGCGGGCGGCGGTGGTGAAGCCGGCCATATGGTGCGCCGGTGCCGGTCCGGCGAGGGGGTGCACATGGCCGCGAGCGGCGGGCGGGGAAGCGGATTTCAAGGGGTTACGACGTGGTATTAAAATACCTAAATCGTAACTCATTGATTTGTAAGCTATATATCCGATAAGGCGGGATTGACGTTGCATGGGCACTCGTCTAGAACCCCGCCACGAGAGAGGTGCGGGTACTCCGCGCCCTTGCATATGGATTTTCCCATGAAGACGTTTTCGGCAAAACCCGCCGATATCCAGAAGAAGTGGGTGGTGATCGACGCCACCGGCCTCGTGGTCGGTCGTCTCGCCACCATCATCGCCACCCGCCTGAAGGGCAAGCACAAGGCGATCTACACCCCCCACGTCGATTGCGGTGACAACATCGTCGTCATCAACGCCGACAAGGTGGTGCTGACCGGCCGCAAGCGCGACGACAAGGTGTATTACCACCACACCGGTTTCCCCGGCGGCATCAAGGAGCGGACCGCGAAGTTCATCCTCGAAGGCCGGTTCCCGGAGCGGGTCGTCGAGAAGGCGGTGGAGCGCATGCTGGCGCGCGGCCCGCTCGGCCGCAAGCTGATGGGCAATCTGCGTGTCTACAAGGGCGCCACTCATCCGCATGAGGCCCAGCAGCCGGAGACGCTCGACGTCGCCGCGCTCAACCGCAAGAACGTGGGTATCTGATCATGGCTGAGCTCATCCAGTCGCTCGACGGGCTCGAAGCCCTGAAGTCCCAGGCCAATGAGGCCCCCAAGCATGTCCAGAAGCTGGACAAGCAGGGCCGCGCCTACGCCACCGGCAAGCGCAAGAACGCGGTCGCCCGCGTGTGGGTGCGTCCCGGCACCGGCAAGATCCTGGTCAATGAGCGCGACGTCGAGGTGTATTTCGCCCGTCCGGTGCTGCGCCTCATCATCCAGCAGCCCTTCGCCACCGCCGCCCGCACCGGCCAGTATGACGTGGTCTGCACCGTTTCCGGCGGCGGCCTCTCCGGCCAGGCCGGCGCGCTGCGCCACGGCATCTCCCGCGCGCTCACCTATTATGAGCCCGAACTGCGCGGCCCGCTGAAGAAGGGTGGCTTCCTGACCCGCGACTCGCGCGTGGTCGAACGCAAGAAGTACGGCAAGGCCAAGGCCCGCCGCAGCTTCCAGTTCTCCAAGCGCTGATCGGCGCTTCGGCTTCCAATGCGAAAGGGCGGGTCCTGCGACCCGCCCTTTTTGTTTGCCTGGTGGACATGCCGGCACGAAAAAGGGGCGCCTCGCGGCGCCCCTTTCCGTTGGTCGACCGGCGTGCCGATCAGACCGAATAGTACATCTCGAACTCGACCGGGTGCGGGGTCATTTCGAACCGCATCACCTCGACCATCTTCAGCTCGATATAGGCGTTGATGAAGTCGTCGCCGAACACGTCGCCC
Source organism: Ancylobacter polymorphus (assembly GCF_030813495.1). Classification (GTDB taxonomy): domain Bacteria; phylum Pseudomonadota; class Alphaproteobacteria; order Rhizobiales; family Xanthobacteraceae; genus Ancylobacter; species Ancylobacter polymorphus. The sequence goes on from NZ_JAUSUI010000004.1 coordinate 447,727, forward strand.
TTCTTGAGGAACTCGCGGTCCTTGTCGAGCGAGGCCAGCGCCTCACGCAGCGAGCCGCAGACGGTCGGGATCTTCTTCAGCTCCTTGGGCGGCAGATCATAGAGGTCCTTGTCCATGGCCGGACCCGGATCGATCTTGTTGAGGATGCCGTCGAGGCCGGCCATGACAAGCGCGGCGAAGGCGAGATAGGGGTTCGCGCCGGGGTCCGGGAAGCGGGTCTCGACGCGCTTGGCCTTGGCCGAGGTGGTGTAGGGGATGCGGCAGGAGGCCGAGCGGTTGCGCGCGGAATAGGCGAGCAGCACGGGCGCCTCATAGCCCGGAACCAGCCGCTTGTAGGAGTTGGTCAGCGGGTTGGTGAAGGCGTTCAGCGCCTTGGCGTGCTTGATGATGCCGCCAATGTACCACAGGCATTCCTGGCTGAGGTCGGCATATTTGTTGCCGGCAAACATCGGCTTGCCGTCCTTCCAGATCGACTGGTGCACATGCATGCCCGAGCCGTTGTCGCCGAAGATCGGCTTCGGCATGAAGGTGGCCGTCTTGCCATAGACATTGGCGACCTGATGGATGCAGTACTTGTAGACCTGCAGCTGGTCAGCCATCGTCACCAGCGTGTCGAACTTCAGACCCAGCTCATGCTGGGCGGAAGCGACCTCGTGATGGTGCTTCTCGACCTTGGCGCCCATGCGGGCCATGGCCGCGAGCATCTCGCCGCGCAGGTCCTGGCAGCTGTCGACCGGCGGCACCGGGAAATAGCCGCCCTTGGTGCGCACGCGGTGGCCGAGATTGCCGCCTTCATATTCGGTGCCGCCATTGGTCGGCAGTTCCACCGAATCGAGCTTGAAGCCGGTGTTGTACGGGTCGGCAGTGAAGCGCACGTCGTCGAAGATGAAGAACTCGGCCTCGGGGCCGATATAGATGGTGTCGCCGATGCCGGTGGACTTGAGATAGGCCTCGGCCTTCTTGGCGATGCCGCGCGGGTCGCGCGAATAGGGCTCGCCGGTGGTCGGCTCCAGCACGTCGCAGACCACGACGAGCGTGGTCTCGGCGAAGAACGGGTCGATGCTGACGGAGTCGAGATCGGGCTGCAGGTGCATGTCCGATTCGTTGATGGCCTTCCAGCCCGCAATGGAGGAACCGTCGAATGCCTGACCTTCGGCGAAGAAATCTTCGTCGACCATCGAGATATCGAAGGTCACATGCTGCCACTTGCCGCGGGGATCGGTGAAGCGCAGGTCGACGTATTTCACGTCGTTGTCCTTTATCAGCTTCATTACATCCTTGGCCGTCGTCATATTGTTCGTACCTCTTCTGATACTGCCGTCTTTTTCAGGGCAGATGGATCCCAAGCGGATGGTCAACGACGATACGCGCCGCATCCGTGGGGATGCGGCGCGCTCATATGCGCCACCATACTACGCTGGCTGTCAGATGGCGTCGACGCCCGACTCGCCGGTACGAATGCGGATGGCTTCTTCGATGTTGGAAACGAAGATCTTGCCATCGCCGATGCGGCCGGTCTGGGCGGCGCGGCGGATGGCGTCGATTGCCGTTTCCACCGTCTCGTCGGCGACCACGATCTCGATTTTCACCTTGGGGAGGAAATCGACGACGTATTCGGCGCCCCGATAGAGTTCCGTGTGTCCCTTCTGCCGGCCGAAGCCCTTGGCTTCCGTGACGGTGATGCCCTGCAGGCCGATTTCCTGCAGCGCCTCCTTCACCTCGTCGAGCTTGAAGGGCTTAATGATGGCCTCAATCTTCTTCATCTGACCTCGTCTCCCTGACTCGTCGATCCGCGACGCCCGGCCGAGTCGGGTCGCGAAGAAGCAGAACCCATGCCAAGCACCCTAGTGTCGCCGGAAACCGTTAATAGCGCATCATCGCATGCCGCTACCGGACGGGCCAAACAGCTTCGATTTCCGGGAATGATGAAGTTGTGAGCGATGTGCCAACAAAATAGGCAAAAGCGATGACGAGGGCAGCCGAGGGTGTGCGTTAAAGCTAGGCATTTGCCGCCGATTGTTGCGACGGCAGCGAAGTCGCGCGGCGGACGCGGTTTCCGCTAAGCTAAAGCCGACGCGGCCGCCAGCGCCGAACCGTGCAGGATCAAGGACCGATGGAACTTCTCACCCCCGCCGAAATGGCCCGCGCCGATGCCTTCACCATCGCCGCCGGCGTTCCCGGTGCGGTGCTCATGGAACGGGCGGGACACGCTGTCGCAGCCTGCGCCGCGCGGGTGACGGCGGCGGGCGGGCGGGTGCGGGTGCTGTGCGGGCCGGGCAATAATGGCGGGGATGGATTCGTCGCCGCCCGGCTCTTGGCGGCGGCCGGCTACCGGGTGCGTCTTGCTTTGCTGGGCGAGCGGGAGGCTCTGCGCGGCGATGCCGCGCTCATGGCGGCGCGCTGGGAGGGACCGGTCGAGCCGGCGGAGACGGCGGACCTCGCCGGCGCCGATCTCGTCATCGATGCGCTGTTCGGCGCCGGTCTGGCGCGCGATCTCGACGGCGCGGCGCGGGCGCTGGTGGAGCGGGTGAATGCCGCCGGCCTGCCCGTGCTGGCGGTGGACCTGCCCTCCGGCATTGACGGCGCGACCGGCGCGGTGCGCGGGGCGGCGATCACGGCGCGCTGGAGCGTCACCTTCTTCCGCGCCAAGCCCGGCCATGTGCTGCTGCCGGGGCGTCTGCGTGCTGGCGAACTGAGCGTCGCGGATATCGGCATCCTTCCCGCCGCACTGGAGGCCATCGCTCCCCGCGCCTTCGCCAATGTGCCGGAGCTGTGGGCGTCGCATTTCCCGGTGCCGGCGCCGGAGGGGCATAAATATTCGCGCGGCCATCTCGTGGCCGTTTCCGGCCCGGCACAGGCGACGGGCGCGACGCGGCTTTCCGCCCGGGCGGCGCTGCGGGCCGGGGCCGGGCTGGTGACGGTGGCGTGCCCGGCCGAGGCATTGCCGATCCACGCGGCGAATCTCTCCGCCATCATGGTGCGGCCGGTGGAGGATGCGGCCGGGTTGGCGCATCTGCTGGCCGACCCCCGCCTGACGACGCTGGTGCTCGGCCCCGGCCTTGGCGTCGGCGAGGCGGCCCGCGCCAAGCTCGGCGTGTGCGGTGACCGGCGGCTCGTCATCGACGCCGATCTCCTGACCTCGTTCAAGGGCGAGGCGGACGCGCTGGCGAAGGCGCTGGCAGGCGTGCCGGCGGCGGTGGCGACCCCGCATGACGGTGAGTTCGCGCGGATTTTCGAGCGTTGCCCGCAGGTGCTGGAGGCGCCCTCGCGGCTGGAGCGGGCGCGTGCCGGCGCCGCGCATCTTGGAGCGACGCTGCTGCTGAAGGGGCCGGACACGGTGGTGGCGGGCCCGGACGGGCGCGCCAGCATCGCCGCCAATGCGCCGCCCTGGCTCGCGACGGCCGGGGCGGGGGATGTGCTGGCGGGAATCGTCGGCGGGCTGCTGGCGCAGGGCATGCCGCCCTTCGAGGCGGCGAGCGCTAGCGTGTGGCTGCATGGCGAGGCCGCGCGCGAGGCCGGGCCGGGGTTGGTGGCGGACGATCTGATCGAGGCGCTGCGCCCGGTCTATCGCCGCCTCTTCGCCCGGCTGGGAGCTGTGTAGCGGCGGGCGGGCGCGCGCATTTTGCACTGGCGCAGCGTCATGACCGTGTTATAAGCCCGCACCCGGCTGGCGGCGCCTTCTCGGGTGCGCGCCCATGTGCCCATGCGCGTCCTCGCGGACGACGTGGCGGGCGACAGGCGCAACCGCGGGCGTGGCGGAACTGGTAGACGCGCTGGATTTAGGTTCCAGTGGCGAGAGTCGTGGGGGTTCGAGTCCCTCCGCCCGCACCAGTGCCTTACCCTTGTCCGGTGCCGCCTTCCGACCCATTTGCACCGAGCGCGGCCGTCGGCGATCACGCGGCCACGCACACCGACATTCGAGAGCCCGCGCACGCGGCAAACTAGACGAAGGCCGATTAAAATGCAGGTCACCGAACTCCTCGCCGAAGGTCTGAAGCGCGAATATCGCGTGGTGCTGCCGGCCTCCGAACTTGACGCCAAGGCCAATGCGCGCCTCAGCGAACTCAAGGACAAGGTCCGCCTCAACGGCTTCCGCCCCGGCAAGGTGCCGGTCGCGCATCTCAAGCGCATGTATGGCAAGTCCGTGCTCGCCGAGGTCATCGACCAGGCGGTGAACGAGGCCAACACCAAGATCATCGAGGATAACGGCTTCAAGCTGGCCATGCAGCCGAAGGTCGAGCTGCCGCAGGACCAGGAGCAGGTGAACGAGGTCATCGAGGGCAAGGCCGACCTGTCCTTCACCGTGAACCTCGAAGTGCTGCCGGCGATCACGCTCGGCGACTTCAAGAGCATCAGCCTCGACAAGCCGGTGCTCGCCGTCTCCGACGAGGAGGTCGAGGAGACCGTCAAGCGCATCGCTGACGCCAACCGCCCCTATGCCGCCAAGCCGGAAGGCACGGCCGAGAACGGCGACCGCGTCACCATCTCCTTCGTCGGCTCGATCGACGGCGAGAAGTTCGAAGGCGGTGCGGGCGAGGACGTGCCGCTGGTGCTCGGCTCCAACAGCTTCATCCCCGGCTTCGAGGAGCAGCTGGTCGGCATCAAGGAAGACGAGACCCGCACCGTCACCGTCACCTTCCCCGAGGCCTATCAGGCCGCCCATCTCGCCGGCAAGGAAGCCGCGTTCGAGGTGACGGCGAAGATGATCGAAGCCCCGACCGAGATGGAAATCGGCGACGAGTTCGCCAAGACGCTGGGCATGGACAGCCTCGCCGCGCTCAAGGAGCAGGTGAAGAGCCGCATCGCCCAGGAGCACAACGCGCAGAGCCGCAACAAGGCCAAGCGCCGCCTCCTCGACGCGCTGGACGGCCTGCACCAGTTCGACGTGCCGCCGACCCTGGCGGAACAGGAATTCGAGGGCATCTGGGGTTCGGTCACGTCCGAGATGGAAGCCCAGAAGAAGACCTTCGCCGATGAGGGCACCACCGAGGAGGCCGCCCGCGAGGATTACCGCAAGATCGCCGAGCGCCGCGTGCGCCTCGGCCTGGTCCTTGCGGAAATCGGCGAGAAGAACAACATCCAGGTCACCGACGACGAAGTGACCCGCGCCGTCGTCGAGCGCGCCCGGCAGTTCCCGGGGCAGGAGCAGCAGGTGTGGGAGTTCTACCGCAAGAACGCCCAGGCGCTGGCCAGCCTGCGCGCGCCCATCTTCGAGGAGAAGGTCGTCGACTACCTGCTCGAACTCGCGACCGTCAACGAGGTCCCCGTCACCCGCGAGGAACTCTATGCCGAGGACGAGGACGACAAGGCGGCCTGATGTCGGCGGAACTCGCGGAGTCGTGCGCGTTGCGCGGCTCCGCCTCCCGCCGCTGCCGCACCGGCGGGCTGGTAGGGACGCGCTTTCCCTTTATTGTGGGGTAGGTGGATTCGCGGGCGGCGCAGGCGCGCCGTGCCGCCGAGGATCGAAATATGCGTGACCCTGTTGATACCTATATGAGTTATCTCGTCCCGATGGTGGTCGAACAGACCAATCGGGGCGAGCGTTCCTACGACATTTATTCCCGGCTCCTGAAGGAGCGCATCATTTTCCTGACCGGCCCGGTCGAGGACAGCATGGCCACCCTCATGGTCGCCCAGCTGCTGTTCCTTGAGGCGGAAAATCCGAAGAAGGAAATCTCGATGTACATCAACTCGCCGGGCGGGGTGGTGACATCGGGGCTGGCGATCTACGACACGATGCAGTTCATCAAGCCGGCCGTGTCGACGCTGTGCATCGGCCAGGCGGCCTCGATGGGCTCGCTGCTGCTGACCGCCGGTGAGAAGGACATGCGCTTCGCCCTGCCGAACGCGCGAATCATGGTGCACCAGCCCTCCGGCGGCTTCCAGGGCCAGGTGACCGACATCATGCTCCACGCCAAGGAGATCATGAGCCTCAAGCAGCGGCTCAATGAGATCTACGTGAAGCACACGGGCCAGGACATCAAGTCGGTTGAGGACGCGCTGGAGCGCGACAACTTCATGACCGCCGAGGTGGCCAAGTCCTTCGGGCTTATCGACAAAGTGATCGACAAGCGCCCGGATGAGGCCCCGGTGAAGCCCTGACGGGCCTTCGCGCCGTGTTTCCGAATGCGGCGCGACTTCCTATATTGACACCTGAGCCCGCGTCGGGATGAAGCGCGGGCTTGCATGCGTCGCGGTATCGCGCTTGCATGGCATCAGCATGAAGTGTCGCCTGGAGGTGTGACGAGGGGACGACGGGCAGGTGCCCATTTCGCGAAAGCGGGGATGGTGCGAATGCCTTCTTGATCGGATCGTGGCCAGCGTGCTTGGCTGTGACGGAACAGGGACCCTTAAGTCGCTTCCTTTTGACGGCCTTTTCGAGCCGTCGCGTTTCTCCCCCCTTGGAGGCCCGCGGCGGCCGCGGGACTGGGGCGGTTCCGGGCAGTGCCTGGACCGCCGAGCGGACGGAGAGACGCATGAGCAAGGTTGGCGGCGGCGACAGCAAGAATACTCTTTACTGCTCGTTCTGCGGCAAGAGCCAGCACGAGGTCCGCAAACTCATTGCGGGACCGACGGTGTTCATCTGCGATGAATGCGTCGAGCTGTGCATGGACATCATCCGCGAGGAGAACAAATCCTCGCTGGTGAAGTCGCGCGACGGCATCCCGACCCCGAAGGAAATCTGCAAGGTCCTGGACGACTATGTGATCGGCCAGTTCCATGCCAAGCGCGTCCTCTCGGTGGCGGTGCATAACCACTACAAGCGCCTGAACCACGCGACCAAGCACGCCGGCGATGTCGAGCTGGCCAAGTCCAACATCATGCTGATCGGGCCGACGGGCTCGGGCAAGACGCTGCTCGCGCAGACGCTCGCCCGCATCCTCGACGTGCCCTTCACCATGGCGGACGCGACCACGCTGACCGAGGCGGGCTATGTCGGCGAGGATGTCGAGAACATCATCCTCAAGCTGCTGCAGTCGGCCGACTACAATGTCGAGCGGGCGCAGCGCGGCATCGTCTATATCGACGAGATCGACAAGATCAGCCGCAAGTCCGACAATCCCTCCATCACCCGCGACGTGTCGGGCGAGGGCGTGCAGCAGGCGCTTCTGAAGATCATGGAAGGCACGGTCGCTTCCGTGCCGCCGCAGGGCGGGCGCAAGCATCCGCAGCAGGAATTCCTGCAGGTGGACACCACCAACATCCTGTTCATCTGCGGCGGCGCCTTCGCCGGCCTCGACAAGATCATCTCCTCGCGCGGCAAGGGCACGTCCATCGGCTTCGGCGCGGTGGTGGCGGCCCCCGAGGACCGCAAGCCCGGCGAAGTGTTCCGCGAGGTGGAGCCGGAAGACCTGCTGAAATACGGGCTGATCCCGGAATTCATCGGTCGTCTGCCGGTTATCGCCACGCTGGGCGACCTCGACGAGGCGGCGCTGAAGAAGATCCTCTCCGAGCCGAAGAACGCGCTGGTGAAGCAGTATCAGCGCCTGTTCGAGATGGAGAATGTCGAGCTGACCATTCATGAGGAAGCGCTGGGCGCCATCGCCCGCAAGGCCATCGAGCGCAAGACCGGCGCGCGCGGCCTGCGCTCGATCATGGAGGGCATCCTGCTCGACACGATGTTCGACCTGCCGGGCCTGGAAGGCGTGGAAGAGGTCGTCATCAGCAAAGAGGTCGTCGAGCAGAACGCACGTCCGCTCTACATCTATGCGGACCGCGCGGCCGGCGATGCGGGCGCGAGTGCGTAGTCAACCGGCGGTGGACAGGGCCGGGCCAGCAGGTCCGGCCAGCGGCGCGGCCCGCTCCCTTGACGGGGGGCGGGGGCATCGCCATCTGAGCCTCAACCACCGGTCCTCGACCGCATCGACGTGCTCCGCGCGCCTGACGCAGCCCCCGCACAGAGATCAACGTTCGCGTTCCGGCCGCATCGCGGCGCGGTTCTCCCCGAGGACGCTTGTCCTCGGGTCTGGTCGCCTGCCGCCCAAAGAAAGGAAAGAGCCATGACGAGCCCCAAGCCTCGCACCGCGCTCACCCCGGGAGTGGCGCAGACCTTCCCGGTCCTGCCGCTGCGCGACATCGTCGTCTTCCCGCATATGATCGTGCCGCTGTTCGTCGGCCGCGAAAAGTCGATCCGCGCCCTCGAAGAGGTGATGCGCAACGACACCTTCATCCTGCTGGCGACGCAGGAGAACGCCTCGGACGACGATCCGGCGACCTCCTCGATCTACAAGATCGGCACGCTGGCCTCGGTGCTGCAGCTGCTCAAGCTGCCGGACGGCACGGTGAAGGTGCTGGTCGAGGGCATTTCGCGCGCCAAGGTGAACCACTACACCGACCGCACCGACCTCTATGAGGCCGAGGCGCAGGCGCTGGAAGAGGAACTCGGCTCCAAGGTCGAGGCCGAGGCGCTCGGCCGCTCGGTGCTGGCCGAGTTCGACAGCTATGTGAAGCTGAACAAGAAGGTTTCACCGGAAGTCGTCGGCGTCGTCACCCAGATCGAGGACCACTCGAAGCTGGCCGACACCGTCGCCTCGCATCTCGCGGTGAAGATCCCCGAGAAGCAGGCGGTGCTGGAGATTCTCAAGGTCACCAGCCGGCTGGAGAAGGTGCTTTCGCTGATGGAGAGCGAAATCTCGGTCCTTCAGGTCGAGAAGCGCATCCGCACGCGCGTCAAGCGCCAGATGGAGAAGACCCAGCGCGAGTACTATCTCAACGAGCAGATGAAGGCGATCCAGAAGGAGCTGGGCGACGGCGAGGACGGCCGTGACGAGCTGGCCGAACTGGAAGAGCGCATCAAGACGGTCAAGCTCTCCAAGGAAGCCCGCGAGAAGGCGACGCACGAACTGAAGAAGCTGCGGCAGATGTCGCCCATGTCGGCGGAAGCCACCGTGGTGCGCAACTATCTCGACTGGCTGCTGTCGATCCCGTGGGGCAACCGCAGCAAGGTCAAGAAGGACCTGCCCTTCGCCCAGAACGTGCTCGATACCGATCATTTCGGCCTCGACAAGGTCAAGGACCGCATCGTCGAATATCTCGCCGTGCAGAGCCGGCAGAACAAGCTCACCGGGCCGATCCTGTGCCTGGTCGGTCCGCCCGGCGTCGGCAAGACCTCGCTCGCCAAGTCCATCGCCAAGGCGACGGGCCGCGAATATGTGCGCGTCGCTCTCGGAGGCGTGCGCGACGAGGCGGAGATCCGTGGCCATCGCCGGACCTATATCGGCTCCATGCCCGGCAAGATCATCCAGTCCATGCGCAAGGCCAAGAAGGCCAACCCGCTGTTCCTGCTGGACGAAATCGACAAGATGGGCGCCGACTTCCGCGGCGACCCGTCCTCGGCCCTGCTTGAGGTGCTCGACCCCGAGCAGAACCACACCTTCGCCGATCACTATCTGGAAGTGGATTACGACCTCTCCAATGTGATGTTCGTGACCACCGCCAACACGCTGAACATCCCGCCGGCCCTGCTGGACCGGATGGAGGTGATCCGCATCGCCGGCTACACCGAGGACGAGAAGGTCGAGATCGCCCGCCGTCACCTCATCCCGCAGGCGCTGACCAAGCATGGTCTGCAGCCCAAGGAATGGTCGATCGACGACGAGGCGCTGCTCACCCTCGTGCGCCGCTACACCCGCGAAGCGGGCGTGCGTAACCTTGAGCGCGAGATTTCCAATCTCGCCCGCAAGGCGGTGAAGGACCTGATGCTGACCAAGAAGAAGACGGTCAAGATCACGGTCAAGCAGTTGGAGGACTATCTCGGCGCGCCCAAGTACCGCTATGGCGAGGCCGAGAGCGAGGACCAGGTCGGCGTCGTGACCGGCCTTGCCTGGACCGAGGTGGGTGGCGAAATCCTCACCATCGAAGGCGTCATGATGCCCGGCAAGGGCAAGATGACGGTGACGGGCAATCTGCGCGACGTGATGAAGGAATCGATCTCGGCGGCGGCCTCCTATGTCCGCTCGCGCGCGCTCGATTTCGGCATCGAGCCGCCTCTGTTCGACCGCCGCGATATCCATGTGCATGTGCCGGAGGGGGCGACCCCGAAGGACGGCCCGTCCGCCGGCGTCGCCATGGCGACCGTGCTGACCTCGGTGCTGACCGGCATCCCGATCCGCCGCGATGTCGCCATGACCGGCGAAGTGACGCTGCGCGGCCGGGTGCTGCCGATCGGCGGTCTGAAGGAAAAGCTGCTGGCGGCCCTGCGCGCCGGCATCAAGAAGGTTCTGATCCCCGAGGAGAACGCCAAGGACCTGGCGGAAATCCCGGACAATGTGAAGAACGCGCTTGAAGTCGTGCCGGTGTCGCGGATGGACGAGGTGCTGCAGCACGCGCTCGTCCGCCAGCCGGAAGCGATCGTCTGGGAAGAGAAGGCGCTGGCGCCGGCCACCGAGGTCGAACCTGTCATCGCCCGCGACGAGATCGGCGTCATCGCCCCGCACTGAGCGGGCGAACCGGGTTCGTACAACGCAAAGAGGAAACGGCGGCGCCATGGGCGCCGCCGTTTTCGTTTCTCCGGCCTTCGTCGCCTCGGCCGATGATTCCATGTGGGGAAAGCGGCGCATTCGCCCAAAATGCGGGCGTGGCAAAGCCGTCACAAATTACGGTATCCCATTACACGCAATCCCCCCGAAGTCGTGTATTTGTGCGGGTTTCGCGGTGGGAGCGCTTGCAATCGCCGCAATTTGGGGAAAGTGTGCCCGCCCGTCGTCGGTGCATGCGACCGACGATTCTTGTGCAATCAAGGGAAGGACCGGTCAAATGACCACGAAGAACGAACTCGTCGCCGCTGTGGCCGAGCAGGCCAAGCTGACGAAGGCTGCTGCGGCGGCCGCGGTCGACGCGACCTTCGATGCTATTGCCGCCTCGCTGAAGGCCGGCGAAGAAGTCAAGCTGATCGGCTTCGGCAGCTTCTCCGTCGTGACCCGCGCCGCGCGCGAAGGCCGCAACCCCCGCACCGGCAACCCGGTCAAGATCGAGGCCTCCAAGGCCCCGAAGTTCACGCCCGGCAAGGGCCTGAAGGAAACCGTCAACGGTTGATTCTCGCGGCGCCGCGCCCCCCGCGCCTGATGGGGCGGGGTGCGGTGCGGCGCCGAGGGCGCAGGTTCGCCGGCCATGCCGGCGGACCCGCGCTGCGCCCGCCCCACTGGCGGCGCATGGCGGCAGCGACAGTGGCGCCGCACCTGCCTTTTCCAGATATCCATCCGCATGAGCGGCGCGACGGCGCGCTTCCCGACTCGGCCGGGAAGATGGCGCGGCCCACGGGCCGATGGCACGTCTGCTGGCGCCCCCGCGCCGCCCACCTCACCCACAGCCTCGTCGGCACCGGCGCCGCTTTCTCGTCAGAGGCTCTTGCCGCCTCGCGGCGGCGATGCTTAAACGCAGCCGGCGAAAGCCGTGCGGGCGGTTAGCTCAGTTGGTAGAGCATCTCGTTTACACCGAGAGGGTCGGCGGTTCGAGCCCGTCACCGCCCACCATCGCTCCCCGAAACCGGAGGGGGCGCCTCCGCAGGGGTTGTGACCCAGCAGCAGGACAGCTTCACACAAGGCGGCGTTTTCATGGTGGCGGCGGTAGGTCTCGGCCGGCACCGCGCAGCAACGCGCCCGGGCTGGGGCTGGGTTAGCTGTCCCGTGGAGCTCACATGTCCTTCAAGAATTTGCCGCTCATCGGCAAGATATCGGCGCTGCTGCTGCTGCTTGCCGCCTTCGCCACCGGCGGGGTGATTTTCGCCGGCACCCGCATGCAGGCGATCAGTTCGCAATATCACGAGGCCCTGACGGGCCCCGCCTCGGCCGCCGTGGCGCTGGCCCGTGCCAACCGCTTCACCGTCTATTTCAACCAGGGCGTCTACCAGTCCCTCTCGGCGCTGACCGACGAGGACAATGAGGCGGCGGCCAAGACCCAGAAGGAGGCCGTCGCCGGCTTCCATGACCGCATGGCGGACGCGGCGACCAAGGACCCCTCGGTTGCCGATGATGTGAAGACGCTGGTGGCGAAGTTCGACCGCTTCATCGGCGAACAGTGCGGCGACATCGTCGCGCGCGCCAATGCCTCGACCTCGGTCGAAGAGAACAACAAGACGGCCGCAGAATGGAATGCGCGCTGCATGCCCATTTCCAAGGCGATCATCACCGACATCGCCGCTGAGGTGAACACCCGGGCGAACGACATCTTAAAGCTGTCCGACGGCCTGCGCGCCGACGCCGCGTCGTCGGTGACCCTGGTGTACAGCGTGATGGCCGCCGGCCTCGTGCTGGTGCTGGTGCTGGCCTTCCTGGCGACACGCTTCGGCGTGGTGAACCCGCTGGAGCGGCTGCGGAAGGTGTTCGACAATCTCGCCCAGGGCGTGCTCGCCGTGACCGTGGAAGGCACCGAGCGCAAGGACGAGATCGGCGGCATGGCCCGTTCGGCGGAAGTGCTGCGCGGCGCGCTGGTCGATGCCGAGAAGGCGCGCGAGGAGGCTCGCCAGGCCGAAGTCCACGCCGCCCAGCGTGTCGCCGCCCAGCGCCTCGCCATCGCCGACGAGTTCGAATCGAAGATGGGTTCGCTCGCCAATGCTCTGTCGAACTCCTCCACCGAAGTGTCGGAAGCGGCGCGCAACCTCGCCGCTAGCGCCGAGGAGACCTCCCGCCAGGCGGCGGCGGTCGGCAGTGCCGCGGCCGAAGCCTCGGGCAGCGTGCAGACGGTCGCGGCGGCGACCGAGGAACTCACCTCCTCGATCCGCGAGATCGGCAACCAGGTCAGCGGCGCCGCCGGGCGCGCGGTGAGCGGGGCCGAGGTGGTGAACCGCACCGCCACCGAGATCCGCGAGCTCTCCGAAGCCGCGGCCAAGATCGGCGAAGTGGTCAACCTCATCACCGACATCGCCGCCCAGACCAACCTCCTCGCGCTCAACGCCACCATCGAGGCGGCGCGTGCGGGCGAGGCGGGCCGCGGCTTCGCGGTGGTCGCGCAGGAAGTGAAGCAGCTTGCCGAGCAGACCGCCGGCGCCACGAAGGAAATCGGGCTCAAGGTCAACGATATCCAGCAGGCGACCGGCCGCACCGTGGGCTCGATCGAGCACATCGTCTCCACCATCGCCCAGATCCGCGATGCGACGACCACCATCGCCGGCTCGGTGGAGCAGCAGAGCTCGGCCACGCAGGAAATCGCTGTGAACACCAACCAGGCCGCGAGCGGCACCGGCATGGTGAGCGAGAACATCGTCGGTGTCGGCCGCGCGGCCGAAATGACCGGCGCCGCCTCCGCGCAGCTGACCTCGCTTTCCGGTGCGCTGGCGCATCAGGCCAGCGATCTGAAGCAACAGGTGGGTGAGCTGGTGCGCAGCCTGCGGGCGGCCTGACCGTCCACACGCTCCCAGCCCCGCCGCGCGCCGCTTCCCCCAGCGGCGCGCGGTTTGCTTTTCGGGAGGCGGCCCTGCCGGGCCGGGGCCGGGGGTTGACATCCCCGGTCGCATCCCCGACTTCGACGGCTCTCCCGCGCCGTCGCGTTTCCCAGCGCGCCGTGCGCCTTACGCTGCCCCGTGGTGTGCCGATGAAACTCGTCCTGTTCGATTGCGACGGCACGCTGGTGGACAGCCAGCACGTCATTGTCGCCGCCATGGGCCGCGCCTTCGCCCGCGCGGAACTCGCCATGCCCCCGCGCGAGGCGGTTCTCGGCATTGTCGGCCTGTCGCTGGTGGAAGCGATGCAGCGGCTTGGCGAGGACGATCCGCGCTTTCCCGCCGAGCGGCTGGCCGAACTGTACCGCGAGGCGTTCCGCGAATTGCGCACCGAGCCGAATTTCAGCGAGCCGATGTTCCCCGGCATGCGCGGGCTGATCGACCGCCTCGCCGCCCGCGACGACCTGCTGCTCGGCATCGCCACCGGCAAGTCGCAGCGCGGCGTGGCGGCCGTGCTGGCCCATCACGGGCTCGAAGGGCGCTTCGTCACCATCCAGACGGCGGACGATGCTCCCTCCAAGCCGCACCCGGCCATGGTGCTGCAGGCGATGGCCGCCACCGGCGCGGAGCCGATGGACACGGTGCTGATCGGCGACACCAGCTTCGACATGGTGATGGCCCGTGCCGCCGGTGCCCGCGCCATCGGCGTGAGCTGGGGCTATCACGCGCCCGATCTGCTGACCCAGTCGGGCGCCGAGCGTCTGGCGACGGATGCGGACGAGCTGCAACGGGCGATCGACGAACTCTGGGAGACGGTGGCGTGAGCGAAGGGATTCCCGAGGCGCCGCCGGCGCCCGCCCGGCCGGGCTTTACCGAGCGCAAGCCGCTGCCCAAGCGATTCTACCGCGAGGCCGGAGCGGCGGCGACGGAGGGCGGGCTGTTCCGCGTGGAGCTGGACGGGCGCCCGGTGCGCACGCCGGGGCGCCACCTCGTCGCGGTGCCGAGCCTGACGCTGGCGCAGGCTCTGGCGCAGGAGTGGCAGTCACAGGGCGAGTTCATCGACCCGATGACCATGCCGATGACCCGGCTGGTCAATTCCGCCCTCGACGGCGTCGCGCCCAACATGGCCGAGGTCGGCGACGAGATCGTGCGCTACGCCGGCAGCGACCTGCTGTGCTACCGCACCGGCAATCCGGCGCAGCTGGTGGCACTGCACGCGGAACTGTGGGACCCGGTTCTGGCCTGGGCACGCGAGCGCTTCGGCGCCATTTTCATGCTGAGCGAGGGCGTCGTCCATGTCGCCCAGCCGCCGCGCACGCTGGAACTCATCGCCGGCGCGCTGCCGGACGATCCGCTGCGGCTCGCCGCGCTCAACCTGATGACGACGCTGAGCGGCTCGGCGCTGCTGGCGCTGGCGGTGGCGCATGGCCATCTCGATGTGGACATGGCGTGGCGCGCCGCCCATGCGGATGAAGAGGTGCAGGAGCAGCTCTGGGGCACCGATGCCGAGGCGCTGGACCGACGCGCCCGGCGCCGGCGCGACTTCGACGCCGCCGCGCGGGTCTACGCCCTGCTCTAACTCTATGATTATACGCAATTCCTGTCGCAGAACCGCTATACACTTTTGCGGGAATTGCTCTAGGCCGGCCGCAGCAGGGCCAGCGTCGCCAGCGCGATCATCCGCTCCTCATCGGTGGGGATGACCAGCACATGGGGGCCGGGCCCGTCAGCGTCGATCCAGGTGGCGTTGGCGGCATTGGCGGCCGCGTCCAGCGCCACGCCGAGCAGGCCGAGCCGGGCGCAGATGCGGGCGCGGATCTCCGGGGAGCGCTCGCCAATGCCGGCGGTGAACACCAGCGCGTCGAGCCCGCCCAGCGTGACCGCGAGGCGCGCCACCGCCTGCGCGACATGGAGGGCGAAATACTCCACCGCAAGCGCGGCGGCGGGCGCCTCGCTCGCCAGCAATTCGCGCATGTCGCTGGAGAGGCCGGAAAGCCCCTTCAGCCCGCTGTCGTGATAGAGCATGTGACCGACCTCGGCCGCGCTCATGCCCTTCTGCTCGATGAGATGCAGCACCACGCCGGGGTCGAGCGCGCCGCAGCGCGTGCCCATGGGCAGGCCATCCAGCGCGGTGAAGCTCATCGTCGCATCCTGGCTCGCGCCGTCCTTCAGCCCGCAGGCCGAGGCGCCGGAGCCGAGATGGCAGATGACGACGCGCCCGCGCGCCAGCTCCGGCGCCAGTTCGTGCAGTGCGCCGGAGACATATTCATAGGACAGGCCGTGGAAGCCGTAGCGGCGCACGCCGTCGCGGTAGAGCGCGTCGGGCAGGGCGAAGCGGTCGCAGATTTCCGGGTGGCTGCGGTGGAAGGCGGTGTCGAAGCAGGCGACCTGCGGCAGGTCCGGCCGGCGCTCGCGGATGGTGCGGATCGGGTCGAGATTGGTCAGCTGGTGCAGCGGGGCGAGCGGAATGAAGCTCTCCAGCGTGCGCAGCACCTCGTCATTCACAATTTCAGGGTGGGTGTAGTGCGGCCCGCCATGCACGACGCGGTGGCCGACGCCGATGAGATCGAAGCCGTCGAGATGCGGCAGCACCCAGTCGCTGATGGCGTGCTGGGCTTCCGGGGCCTTGGCGATCGTCTCCGGCGTGAAGGTGCGCTCGACCAGTACCGTGCCGGCGTCGTCCTTGGCGAGGAGGCGCGGGCGGGTGCCGATGCCGTCCAGCGCCCCGCCGAGGACCAGCGCAACATCGCGCCCCACGACGCGGTAGAGCTTGAACTTGATGCTGGACGAGCCGGCATTGACGACGAAAATGGCCTCGTTCATCGCGCTCATCCTCCCAGCCCCGGCTGGCGCAGCCGCGCCTGCGCATAGAGCACGGCCACCGCGCAGGAGGCGAGGCGGGTCTTCAGCGTGTCGGCGCGGCTGGTGAGGATCACCGGCACCCGCGCGCCGAGCACCACGCCGGCGGCATCGGCGCCGGCCATGAAGGTGAGGTTCTTCGCCAGCATGTTGCCGGCTTCGAGATCGGGCGCGACGAGGATCTGCGCCCGGCCGGCGACGGGGGAGACGATGCCCTTGATGCGTGCGGCTTCCGGCGAGATGGCGTTGTCGAGCGCCAGCGGTCCGTCGAGATCGCCGCCGGTGATCTGGCCGCGATCGGCCATCTTGCACAAAGCGGCGGCCTCGATCGTGCTGGGAATCGAGGTGGTGACGGTTTCCACCGCCGAGAGGATGGCGACGCGCGGCCGGCCGAGGCCGAGCCCGACATGCAGGTCGATGGCGTTCTGCACGATGTCGCGCTTGGCATCGAGATCGGGGAAGATGTTCACCGCCGCATCGGTGATGAACAGCGGCTCGGCATAGCTCGGCACGTCCATGACGAAGACATGGCTGATGCGCCGCCCGGTGCGCAGGCCGGTGTCGCGGGCGGTGATGGCGGCGAGCAGCTCGTCGCTGTGCAGGCTGCCCTTCATCAGCAGCGCGGCCCCGCCCTCGCGCACCAGTTCCACCGCCTTGGCGGCAGAGGCGACGCTGTGCGGCGTGTCGACGACCGCGATGCCGGCGAGGTCCAGCCCTTCCGCCTGCGCCACCGCCTCGATGCGGGCGCGGGGGCCGACCAGGATCGGCACGATGAAGCCGGCCTTGGCGGCGTCGAGCGCGCCGTGCAGGGAGGCGGCGTCGCAGGGATGGGCGATGGCGGTGGGCATGGCCTCCACCGTGCGGGCGCGGGCGATCAGGCGCTCATAATTGCCGTGATCGATCGGGGGCACCGTGCCGGGCCTTGTGGCCATGTCCATGTCTTCGCCTCCGTTGCGCCGGGTCGCGGCGCGGATATCGCGTTCAGTGTCGCCGTCATGGCTGACGGCAGAACGACACAGGCCGGCCTTTTGTGCCCGCGTCCATGACCTCACGCAAAGACCGCCCGTTCCGCTCCGGTCGCCTGTGGCGGGCTCAGCCCGGACGGCGTGCGACGAGGTCGATCTCGACCAGCGCGTCGCGGGCGAGGCCGGTGACGCCGACACAGGTACGCGCCGGGCGGCGGTCGGCGGGGAAATAGGAGGCATAGACCGCGTTCATGGCGGGATAATCGCCCTTGAAATCGGTGAGATAGACGCGCGCCTGCAGCACATGCGACAGGTCGAGCCCGATGCCGGCGAGGACCAGCACGAGATTGTCCATCACCCGGCGCGTCTGCGCCTCCACGCCTTCCGGCAGCGGGCGCGAATCATCGTCCGGCCAGGTCGGCATCTGGCCGGTGATGAAGACCCAGCCATCCGCCTCCACGGCATGGCTGAACGGGGCGACGGGGGTCGGGGCACCGGCAATCATGTGGAACTGCGCCAAGATCGCGTCTCCTGCTGGGGGCGGGTGGGCGAGCTTCCCCCGGCGACGGCGGCGCGGTCAATGCAGGAGGCCGGAAGCCGCCGCCGGGGGCTGGCATTCGCGCCGGAGCGGGAGGACAATGCCGCCCGTGAAGGCGGTGCCGGGCAAATCCGGTTGTGTCGTGAGTCGAGCATGAACCAGCATGTGAGCGCCCATATTCTGCGCGAGCCCTTCGGCACCCTGCCCGACGGCACCGAAATCCAGCGCTTCCGCCTGTTCGGCGAGGGGGGCATGGAGGTGGCCATTCTCGACCTCGGCGCCACGGTGCAGGCGCTGCACGTGCCCGACCGTTCGGGGCGCCGCGCCGATGTCGTGCTCGGCCATGACACGCCGCAGGACTATGTCCGCGAGCCGCGCTTTTTCGGCGTGGCGGTGGGCCGCTATGCCAACCGCATCGCCGGCGGGCGCTTCACGCTCGACGGCACCGACTACCGCGTTCCCGCCAATGATGGCGACCACGCCCTGCATGGCGGGCCGGAAGGCTTCGACCGGCGCGTGTGGCGGCTCGCCGAGCTGTGCGAGGGGCAGGCGCCCTCGCTGCGCCTCACCCTTACCAGCCCGGCGGGCGACCAGGGCTTTCCCGGCACGCTGGACGCGAGCGTGACCTACACGCTGAGCGGGGCAGGGGAGCTGACCATCGCCTTCGAGGCGACGACGGACGCGCCGACCCTCGTGAACCTGACCCATCACGGCTATTTCAATCTTGGCGGGGTGGAGGCTGGCGGCGATGTGCTCGACCATTTGCTGACCATCCACGCCGACGATTATCTGCCCGTCGACGCGGCGGCGATCCCGCTCGGCGGGCCGGAGAGCGTGGACGGAACGCCCTTCGACTTCTGCACGCCACGCCGCATCGGCGACCGCATCCGGCAGGCGCATGAGCAGCTGCGGCGCGGGCGGGGCTATGACCACAATTACTGCCTCGAAGGCGGCGCGACCGCCCACCCCCGTCTCGCCGCGCGGGTGGAACATCCCGCCTCCGGCCGGGTGATGGAGGTGCTGACCGACCAGCCGGGGCTGCAATTCTATTCCGGCAATTTTCTCGACGGCACGGCGCTCGGCAAGAATGGCCGTCTCTACCGCCAGTCCGACGGCTTCTGCCTGGAGCCGCAGGTCTGGCCGGACGCGCCGAACCGGGCGGATTACCCCTCGGCCCGGCTGGACCCCGGCCAGACCTATCGCCACGTCTCCGTCTTCCGCTTCTCCACCGACTGAGGCGCGGCCCTCACGCCGGCAGATAGCGCCGGGCGAGATGGGCCTTGAACACGCCGGCATCGAGCGGGCGGCCGGTGGCGCGGGTGAGAAGCGCATCCGTGTCGAGAAGCGAACCGAGCCCATGCACATGGGTGCGCAGCCAGCCGACCAGCGGCGCGAAATCGCCGCGGCCGATGGCCGGCAGCGTGTCCGGCTCGGCCCGGCAGGCGGCGTCGAACAGCTGCGCGGCGGCGATGGCGCCGAGCGTGTAGGTGGGGAAATAGCCCCAGCCGCCGCTCGGCCAGTGAATGTCCTGCAGGCAACCCAGCCGGTCATTGGGCGGCGTGGTGCCGAGCAGCTCCTTCATCCCGGCATTCCACGCCGCCGGCAGCTCCGCCAGCGGGAGATCGTCCGCGATCATCGCCTTTTCCAGCCGCGTGCGCAGGATGACATGGGCGGGGTAGGTGACCTCGTCGGCATCGACGCGAATGAAACCGCGCTCGATGCGGGTGTAGCGGCGCCACAGCGCCTCCGCCTCCCATTCCGGCCCCGTTCCGCCGAAGGCGGCGCGCATCAGCGGCGCGGCGAAGCCGAGGAATTCGCGCGAGCGGCAGGCCTGCATCTCCATCAGCAGCGACTGGCTTTCATGCAGCACCATGCCGCGCGCCTGCCCGACGGGCTGGTTCATATAGGCGGCAGGGCGGCCCTGCTCATAAAGCGCGTGGCCGGTCTCGTGGATCACGCCCATGAGCGCCTTGGCGAAATCGGCCTCGTCATAGCGGGTGGTGATGCGCACATCATGGTCGGCGCCGCCGCAGAAGGGGTGGGTGGACACGTCGAGCCGGCCCCGGTCGAAGTCATAGCCGAGCGCCGCCATCATCCGCTGGCCGAGCCCGCGCTGCGCCTCCACCGCGAAGGGGCCTTCCAGCGCACCGGGCGCGGGGCGGCGGGCCTGCGCCGCCAGCGCTTCCTCGGTGAAGCCGGGCAGGAAGGCGGCGAGATCGTCGAACAGCGCGTCGATGCGGGCGATGCGTGCGCCCGGCTCATAATCGTTCAGCAGCGCGTCATAGGGCGAGAGGCCGAGAATCGCGCCCTTGGCGGCGCCGGCCTCGCGCTGCAGCCGCAGCACCTCGGCGAGATAGGGCAGCAAGGCGGGAAAGTCGGACTCCGCGCGCGCCTGCCGCCACGCCATCTCGCAGGCGGAAATCGCCTTGCTGGAGGCTTCCACCAGATCGGCGGGCACGGCGGTCTGCGCGGTGAAGACGCGGCGCATCTCCCGCAGATTGGCCCGCTCCCAGTCACCGAGCGTGTCGTCGCCGGCGGCGGCCTCCAGCCAGTCGCCGAGGCGCGGGTCCACCGCCATCTCGTGCTGCAGCACGCGCAGCAGCGCCAGGCTTTCCGCCCGGCTGGCGGCGGCGCCCTTCGGCATCATCGTGTCACTGTCCCATTGCAGGATGCCGATGGCGTTGGACATCGCGCTGATGCGGCCGAAATGGGCGGCGAGGGAGGCGTAGGCGGACATGAACGTTCTCCGGCGGTTGCCGGCGCGGGCCGGCCTCGCCCCTGTTCTAGCCGAGGGCCCCGTTCGGCGGAACCGGCGTGCCGGGTTCGGCCATGGCGGCCTCGCGGACGATTTCCGCCATCCGTTCGAAGGATGCGGCGAGCGGATTGGTCCGGCGCCAGACCATGCCGATGGTGCGGGTGGGGCGGGGCGTCGCCAGCCGCGCCACCGCGACGGCGGCGGAGCGTGTTTCAATGCCCACCGCCATCTGCGGGATCAGCGTCACGCCGATGCCGGCGCCGACCATCTGCACCAGCGTGGTGAGCGAACTGCCCTCCATCAGGTCGCGCGGCAGCTGCGAGGAGAGATTGCAGAAGGAAAGCGCCTGTTCGCGGAAGCAATGGCCTTCCTGCAGCAGCAGCAGGCGCATGGTGCGCAGTGTCTCGGAATTCGGCACCGGCAGTGCCGCCTCGCTCGCGGGGCGCACAAGGACGAACTCCTCCTCGAACAGCGCGTGTTCGCTCAGCGAGGGCTCCGAGACGGGCAGGGCGACAAGGGCGGTGTCGAGCCGCCCGTCGATGAGATCGTCGACGAGGCGCTGCGTCACCGCTTCGCGCGGGCGCAGGTCGAGGCCGGGAAAGCGCTCGCCCAGCCGCTGCATCACGGCGGGCAGCAGATAGGGCGCGACGGTGGGGATGACGCCGATGCGTACCCGGCCGGCCAGCGGGCTGTGCGAGGCGCGGGCGAGATCGCCCAGTTCCTCCACCGCCCGCAGGATATGGCGCGCGCGGGCGGCGAAATCCTCGCCGAGCCGGGTGAGCCGGATCTGGCGCGGGCCGCGCTCCACCAGCGGCGCGCCGAGGATTTCCTCCAGTTCCTTCACCTGCAGCGACAGCGCCGGCTGGGAGATGGCGCAGGCCTCCGCCGCCCGGCCGAAATGGCCGTGCTGGGCCAGCGCCTCGAAATAGCGCAGATGCCGCATGGAAATATCGGTCATAAGCCCAGATTATCGTTGCAATTAGAAAATGCAAATTTTCATTATCCCGCGCCTACGATAAGACCTCTTCCAATTCCAAACGCCTGCCCGTGCGCCTCGCGTGCCCGGGCGCGCGCCGGGCGAAGCTCGCCGCCGGCCTCTTCTCACGATCGGAGACTGCAATGGACGACATCACGAACAGGCCGGCCGGCAAATGCCCGGTGATGCATGGCGCGATCACCGAAACCGGCACGTCGAACATGGATTGGTGGCCCAAGGCGCTCAATCTCGACATTCTCAGCCAGCACGACACCAAGACCAACCCGCTCGGCGAGCACTTCAATTACCGCGAGCAGGTGAAGACGCTCGATTTCGACGCGCTGAAGGCCGATATGCGCGCGCTGATGACCGACAGCCAGGAATGGTGGCCGGCGGACTGGGGCCATTATGGCGGTCTGATGATCCGCCTGTCCTGGCACGCGGCCGGCTCCTACCGTCTCGCCGACGGGCGCGGCGGCGGCGGCACCGGCGACCAGCGCTTCGCACCGCTCAATTCCTGGCCGGACAATGTGAGCCTCGACAAGGCCCGCCGCCTGCTGTGGCCGATCAAGAAGAAGTACGGCAACAAGGTGAGCTGGGCCGATCTGATCGTGCTCGCCGGCACCATCGCCTATGAGACGATGGGGCTGAAGACCTTCGGCTTCGGCTTCGGCCGCGCCGATGTGTGGCACCCCTCCAAGGACACCTATTGGGGTTCCGAGCGCGAGTGGCTGGCGCCGAGCGACAACCGCTACACCGATGTGAACGACCCTTCGACGATGGAGAACCCGCTTGCCGCCGTGCAGATGGGCCTCATCTACGTCAACCCGGAAGGCGTGAACGGCAAGCCGGACCCGCTGAAGACCGCCGCGCAGGTGCGCGAGACCTTCGCCCGCATGGCGATGAACGATGAAGAGACCGCCGCGCTCACCGCCGGCGGCCACACGGTCGGCAAGACCCATGGCAATGGCGACGCCAAGGCGCTGGGCCCCAACCCGGAAGCCGCCGCGCTGGAAGACCAGGGCATGGGCTGGTCCAACCCGAACCAGAACGGCCTCGCCAGCCGCGCCGTGACCTCCGGCCTCGAAGGCGCCTGGACGACGCACCCGACGAAGTTCGACATGGGCTTCTTCGAGATGCTGTTCGGCCATGAATGGGAGCTGCGCAAGAGCCCGGCCGGTGCCTGGCAGTGGGAGCCCATCGACATCAAGGAAGAGGACAAGCCGGTCGACGCCAGCGACCCCTCGATCCGCCACAACCCGATGATGACCGACGCCGACATGGCGATGAAGGTCGATCCGATCTACAACGCGATCTGCCAGAAGTTCATGGCCGATCCCGAATATTTCAAGGACACCTTCGCCCGCGCCTGGTTCAAGCTGACCCATCGCGACATGGGCCCGAAGGCCCGCTATATCGGCCCGGACGTGCCGGCCGAAGACCTGATCTGGCAGGACCCGGTTCCCGTCGGCCCCACGGACTATGACGTGACGGCGGTGAAGGCGAGGATCATCAATGCCGGCCTCACCATCAGTGAACTGGTGAGCACCGCCTGGGACAGCGCCCGCACCTATCGCGGTTCCGACATGCGCGGCGGCGCCAATGGCGCGCGCATCCGCCTCGCGCCGCAGAAGGACTGGGAAGGCAATGAGCCCGCCCGCCTCGCCAAGGTGCTCGGCGTGCTGGAAGGCATCGCGGCCGAGACCGGCGCCAGCCTGGCGGACGTGATCGTGCTCGGCGGCAATGTCGGCATCGAGCTGGCGGCCAAGGCGGCCGGCCATGATGTCTCCGTGCCGTTCGCGCCGGGCCGGGGCGATGCTACCGACGCCCAGACCGACGCGGATTCCTTCAGCGTGCTGGAGCCGCTGCATGACGGCTACCGCAACTGGCTGAAGAAGGACTATGTGGTCACCCCCGAGGAAATGCTGCTCGACCGCACCCAGCTGATGGGCCTGACCGCGCCGGAAATGACCGTGCTGGTGGGCGGTATGCGCGTGCTCGGCACCAATCATGGCGGGAGCAAGCATGGCGTGTTCACCGCCCGCGAAGGCGCGCTGACCAACGACTTCTTCATCAACCTCACCGACATGGCCTACAAATGGGCCCCGGTCGGCAACGGCATCTATGAACTGCGCGACCGCAAGACCGGCGCGGTGAAGTGGACCGCCACCCGTGTCGACCTGGTCTTCGGCTCGAACTCGATCCTGCGCGCCTATGCCGAGGTCTATGCCCAGGACGACGCGCAGGAGAAGTTCCTCAGCGACTTCGTCGCCGCCTGGACCAAGGTGATGAACGCCGACCGCTTCGATCTGGTGAAGTGATCGCCTGAGGCGCTTGCGCCCCGGACGTGCCCTCTCCGCCTATGGCGGGGAGGGGAGCCTGCTCCAAGGCCCGTTGCGCCCGGCGCGGCGGGCCTTTACTTTTGGCGCGCCGACAGCGCCGCGCGCCGTTGGGCCCGGGGGAACGCGCATGACCGACCGCCGTCCCGATCCCGTCCTCATCGCCGGTGCCGGCCCGGTCGGGCTGGTGATGGCGCTGGAACTGGCGCGCTACGGCGTGAAGGTGCGGATCGTCGACCCGATGACCGCGCGCGCCACCACCTCCCGCGCCGTGGCGATCTGGCCGCGCACGCTGGAGCTGCTGGACCGCGCCGGCGGCGACCTTTCCGCCGAGCTCATCGCCGGCGGCAACAAGGTGATTGCGGCCCATATGCTGGCCGATGGCAAGAGCCTCGCCCGCGTGCCGCTTGCCGAGATTGAGTCGCCCTATCCCTTCGTGCTGATGCTGCCGCAGAGCGAGACCGAGCGCATTCTGCTGCATCATCTGGAGGCGCGCGGCGTGCGGCCGGAACTGGCCACGGCGCTGGCGGACTTCACGCCGGACGAGGACGGCGTCACCGCCACGCTCCGCCGCGCCGACGGGCGGGAGGAGACCGCCCATTTCTCCGCGCTCATCGGCTGCGATGGTGCCCACAGCCCGGTGCGCCACCGGCTCGGCCTCGCTTTCGCCGGCGAGACGCTGGGCAGCGACTGGGCGCAGGGCGATTTTCATCTCGCCGGCATGCCGTTCCCGGTCGACGAATTCGCCACCTGCCTGCACAGGGACGGACCGGCGGTGCTGTTCCCGCTGGCGCCCGGGCGTTACCGCGTCATCATCGGCCTCGGCCCGTCCACGGCCCCTGCGGCGCCGCCACCGCCGGATATGGCCGGCTTTCAGGCGCTGCTCGACCGCCGCGGGCCGGGCGGCATCACCCTCACCGAGCCGCTGTGGACGACTTCCTTCCGCATCAATGAGCGGCAGGTCGAGAGCTACCGGGTAGGGCGCGTCTTTCTCGCCGGCGATGCCGCCCATGTGCACAGCCCCGCCGGCGGGCAGGGCATGAACACCGGCATGCAGGACGCGGTGAACCTCGCCTGGAAACTCGCTCTGGTGCTGCGCGGGCGCGCGACCTCCCCGCTGCTGCTCGACAGCTACGACCCGGAGCGGCGGGCAGTGGGGGCGGAGGTGATCGCCACCTCCGGCCGGCTGATCCGGCTCGGCACGCTCGGCAACCCGCTGGCGCGGCAGCTGCGCAACATCGTCATGCCCTTCGTGCTGGGCCTGGCGCCGGTGCGGCACGCCCTCGCCGGCGAACTGACCGAGATCGCGATCCACTACGCCGACAGCCCGCTTAACGGCGCTTCCTGGGGCGCCGGCCCGCGCGCCGGCATGCGGTCGGCGCCGCTGGCCGGGGAAGTGCCCTATGGCGCCGGCGATACGCCGCGCTTCACCCTGCGGCTCGGCGCCGGCGTGGCCCCGCCGCCGGACGATCTGCCCGGCGCGCTGATCGATCCGGTGATGCGCGCGAACCCGGTGCCCGGCGGCATCGAACTGGTGCGGCCGGATGGTTACCTCGCTCTGGCGGTGGCCGAGGGCGAATGGGAGCCGGTCGCCGCCTATCTCCGCCGTCTCGGCCCGGCGGAGAACTGACGGGCGTGGGGGCCTCGGTTTCGCAACGAGAACATATTGCGAACATCGAACAAACAGGGTACAAGTGCGGTAACGTCTGCCCCGCCGCCCTTTTCCCTTGCGCCCAGCCCGGAGCCCGGCAATGACTCAATCGACTCTACGACTCGTTGAAGGATCTTCCATGGACAAGTCCAAGGCGCTCGACGCCGCCCTGACCCAGATTGAGCGCCATTTCGGCAAGGGCTCGATCATGCGGCTGGGCAAGAACGACAAGATCATGGAGATCGAGACCGTCTCCACCGGCTCGCTCGGCCTCGACATTGCTCTGGGTATTGGCGGCCTGCCGCGCGGGCGCGTGATCGAGATTTTCGGGCCGGAATCCTCCGGCAAGACCACGCTCGCCCTGCACACCATTGCGGAAGCGCAGAAGAAGGGCGGGGTGTGCGCCTTCATCGACGCCGAGCATGCGCTGGACCCGATCTATGCCCGCAAGCTCGGCGTGGACCTCGACAATCTGCTGATCTCGCAACCCGATGCCGGCGAACAGGCGCTGGAGATCGCCGACACGCTGGTGCGCTCGGGCGCGGTGGACGTGCTGGTGGTGGATTCGGTCGCGGCCCTCACCCCGCGGGCGGAACTCGACGGCGAGATGGGCGACAACCAGCCGGGCATGCAGGCGCGGCTGATGAGCCAGGCGCTGCGCAAGCTCACCGCCTCGATCAACCGCTCCCACACCATGGTGATCTTCATCAACCAGATCCGCATGAAGATCGGCGTGATGTATGGCAGCCCGGAAACCACCACGGGCGGCAATGCGCTGAAATTCTACGCCTCTGTCCGCCTCGACATCCGCCGCATCGGCGCGATCAAGGAGCGCGAGGAGGTCGTCGGCAACCAGACCCGCGTCAAGGTGGTGAAGAACAAGCTGGCGCCGCCTTTCAAGCAGGTTGAGTTCGACATCATGTATGGTGAGGGCGTCTCCAAGATGGGCGAACTGATCGACCTCGGCGTCAAGGCCGGTGTGGTCGAGAAGTCCGGCGCATGGTTCTCCTATGACAGCCAGCGCCTCGGCCAGGGTCGCGAGAACGCCAAGACCTTCCTGCGCCAGCACCCCGAGGTTTCCGGGCGCATTGAGGCGACCATCCGGCAGAATGCCGGCCTCATCGCCGAGCAAATCCTCGCGGGTAGCGAAGAGAGCGAGGACGGCGACGACGCCGAGTGAGCCGCGACCGGGGTGGCGGTTGGCCTGCCTGCGGCATCTCCGGCTGTTGAGCGCCTGGACGGCAGCGGAGCGGGGACGACGCCCCGCTGCTTTCTGGACAAGGTGTTGATGCGTCGTTAGAACCGTTGCGCCCGCGCCGGTCGGTGCGGGTCGGCGCCCTTCGCGGCGCTGCTATCCAGCATCGGCGGACCCGGGTTCATGAGCGGCGTAAACGAGATTCGCGCGACCTTCCTCGACTATTTCGCCCGCAACGGGCACCAGGTGGTCGACTCCTCCCCGCTCGTGCCGCGCAACGACCCGACATTGATGTTCACCAATGCCGGCATGGTGCAGTTCAAGAACGTCTTCACCGGCATCGAGAAGCGACCCTATTCGCGCGCGGTCACCTCGCAGAAATGCGTTCGTGCCGGCGGCAAGCACAACGACCTCGACAATGTCGGCTATACCGCGCGGCATCACACCTTCTTCGAGATGCTCGGCAATTTCTCCTTTGGCGATTACTTCAAGGAGAACGCCATCGAGCTCGCGTGGAACCTGATCACCCGCGAATTCGAACTGCCGGTCGAGAAGCTGCTCGTCACCGTCTATCACGAGGATGACGAGGCGTTCGGGCTGTGGAAGCGCATTGCTGGCCTGCCGGACGAGCGCATCATCCGCATCGCGACGTCAGACAATTTCTGGCAGATGGGCGATACCGGCCCCTGCGGCCCGTGCTCCGAGATCTTCTTCGACCACGGCCCGCATATTGCCGGGGGCCCTCCCGGTTCGGCCGACGCGGATGGCGACCGTTTCATCGAGATCTGGAATCTCGTCTTCATGCAGTTCGAGCAACTGCCGGGCGGTGAGCGTGTGCGGCTGCCGCGCCCGTCCATTGATACCGGCATGGGGCTGGAGCGCATCTCCGCTGTGCTGCAGGGCACGCACGACAATTACGAGATCGACCTCATGCGCGCCCTGACCGGCGCCGTCGAGGAACTGACCGACGTGCCCGCCAACGGCCCGCAAAAGGCGAGCCACCGCGTGATCGCCGACCATCTGCGCGCCTCCACCTTCCTGGTGGCCGATGGCGTGCTGCCCTCCAATGAGGGCCGCGGCTATGTGCTGCGCCGCATCATGCGCCGCGCCATGCGCCACGCCCAGCTGCTCGGCGCCCGCGATCCGCTGATGCACCGCCTGGTGCCGATCCTGGTGCGTGAAATGGGCCGGGCCTTCCCGGAGATCGTGCGCGCCGAGGCGCTGGTGGCGGAGACGCTGCGGCTCGAGGAAACCCGCTTCCGCAAGACGCTGGAACGGGGCCTGTCCATCCTCGAAGCCGAGAGCGAGGGCCTGGAGGCCGGCGCGAAATTCTCCGGCGAAACCGCGTTCAAGCTCTACGACACGTTCGGCTTCCCGCTGGACCTCACCGAGGATGCGCTGCGCGCGCGCGGCGTCGGCGTCGATGTCGAGGCGTTCAACACCGCCATGGCGCGGCAGAAGGCCGAGGCCCGCGCCTCCTGGTCCGGCTCGGGCGAGGCGGCGACCGACACGGTGTGGTTCGCGGTGCGCGAGGATGCCGGGGCGACCGAGTTCCTCGGCTATGACACGACGAGCGCCGAGGGCACGGTGACGGCGCTTGTCGCCGAGGGGCGGCAGGTCGCGGAGCTGGGTGCCGGCGCCACCGGCCTTGTGGTGCTGAACCAGACGCCGTTCTACGGCGAATCCGGCGGCCAGACCGGCGATACCGGCATGTTTACCGGCGAGGACGGGCTCAAGGTCCGTGTCACCGGCACGCAGAAGAAGCTCGGCGACGTGTTCGTGCATGAGGTCACGGTCGAGAGCGGCACGCTCAAGGTCGGCAGCGCGCTGGCGCTCACTGTCGACGCCGAGCGCCGCCAGGCGATCCGCGCCAATCATTCGGCCACCCATCTGCTGCACGAGGCGCTGCGCCGCGTGCTCGGCGACCATGTGGCGCAGAAGGGCTCGCTGGTCGCGCCGGATCGGCTGCGCTTCGACTTCTCGCACCCCAAGCCGGTGGAAGCGGATGAACTGCGGCAGGTCGAGGACCTCGCCAACCGCATCGTGCTGCGCAACGAGCCGGTGGTGACCCGCCTGATGGCGGTGGATGATGCCATCGCCTCCGGCGCGCGGGCGCTGTTCGGCGAGAAATATGGCGAGGAGGTCCGCGTCGTCAGCATGGGCACCGATCCCGGCAATGGCGCGCCCTATTCGATCGAGCTGTGCGGCGGCACCCATGTCGGGCGCACGGGCGATATCGGCGTCATCAGCCTGGTCAGCGAAAGCGCCGTCGGTGCCGGGGTGCGCCGGGTCGAGGCGATGACCGGCGATGCCGCCCGCCATGCGCTGACCGCCGATCGCCAGGCGCTGCAGGGCGCGGCGGCGCTGCTGAAGGCGCCGGTGGCTGAAGTGGAAGCCCGTCTCGCCCTTCTGGTCGAGGAACGCCGCAAGCTCGAGCGCGAGCTGGGCGAGGCGCGGCGCAAGCTGGCCATGGGCGGCGGGGCCGGGGCGGAAGAGCCCGTGCGCAGCGTCGGCGACGTCAAGCTGCTGGCGCGGGAAGTCACCGGCATCGAGCCCAAGGATCTCAAGAGCCTGGTCGATGAGGGCAAGAAGCGCATCGGTTCCGGCGTGGTGGCCATTGTCGGTGTCACCGAGGATGGCCGCGCCGGGCTGGTGGTCGGCGTCACCGAGGATCTGACCGGGCGTTTCGACGCGGTGGCGCTGGTGCGGCGCGGCGCCGAGGCGCTGGGCGGCAAGGGCGGCGGCGGGCGACCGGACATGGCGCAGGCGGGCGGGCCCGACGGCGCCCGGGCGGCGGAGGCGCTGGCGGCGATCGAGAGCGCGCTCGCCGGCTGATCGCGCCGAGGGGCGGGGGAGTGGCCGGAGATGGCGGCGCGCAGACACGAGCCCGGCGGGTCGACGGCGTCGCTGTGGCGCGCGCGGCGGCGGCGCTGCTACGAGATATTGGAGCGCGACGCCGCGCATGACCGCACAGCGCACCGGGTCGAAATCGGCCTGATCGTGCTGGTGGTGCTCAACGTCATCGTCGCCGTGCTGGAGACGGTGCCGAGCCTGTATCTGCGGGACTACCGCGCCTTTCTCGGCTTCGAGCGGCTGTCCCTGCTGGTTTTCGCGCTCGAATATGCGCTTCGTCTCTGGGTGGCGCCGGAGAATCCGCGCTATCGCGGTCTCACGCCGTTGCGGGCGCGGCTGCGCTACGCGCGCACCGCGGTGGCGATTGTCGATCTCATTGCCTGGCTTCCCTTCGTGCTGTCGGCGGCCCTCGGGGTCAATCTCGTCACGCTGGCGATTTTCCGCCTGCTGCGTTTCATCAAGCTGGTGCGCTATTCGCCCGGCATGCAGTCGCTGCTCGAAGTGCTGCATCGCGAGAGTCAGGCGCTGATGGCGTGCTTCTGGCTGCTGTCCGCCGCCGTGCTCGTCGCCGCCTCGGCGATGTATGTCGCGGAAGGCCATGTTCAGCCCGAGCATCTCGGCTCGATTCCGGCGGCGATGTGGTGGGCCATGGCGACGGTGACCACGGTCGGTTATGGCGATGTCTATCCCGTCACCGTCCCCGGCCGGATCATCGCCAGCCTGACCATGGTCACCGGCATCGTGATGATCGCCCTGCCGGTCGGCATCATCGCCACGTCCTTCGTCGATGTGATCAAGCGCCGCGACTTCGTCATCACCTGGGGCATGGTGGCGCGCGTGCCGCTGTTCGCCGATCTCGACGCGTCCGGCATTGGCGAGATCCACAAAATGCTCTCCGCCCATACCGCGCAACCCGGCGAGGTGATCGCCCGTCGCGGCGAGGTGGCGCGCTCCATGTACTTCATCGCCTCGGGCGAGGTGGAACTGGAATTCGCCGACAGCGTGCATGTGCTGGGCGAGGGGCAGTTCTTCGGCGAGATGGCGCTGCTGCACCAGACGCACCGCGCCGCCACGGCGCGGGCGCGCGGGCGCTGCATGCTGCTGATTCTGGAAGCGGAATCGCTGGCGGAGGTGATCCGCCGACATCCGGAGATCGGCAAGCGCATCCGAGCCATGGCCAAGGACGAGGAAGGCCCGCATCCGGTGCGGCGCAGCGCCGACATCGCCAATGATGAACTCGCTGAGCCACCGGCGCCCGAGGGCGCATAGGCCGGGCAGTTCCGCGAAAAGCCGGGGGACCGAGGGCGCGTTCGCATCAAGACGGAGCGGGTCTTCGGCATCGTCATGCCGGGGCCGGTCCCATCAATGACCCATCGCGCATGGGTACGCGCTCCCGTCCGACACGCGAGGCGGCGTGCGAGACGCTGTGCGGCCGGCGGCGCTGCCGTGGCGCGCCGCCGCTCCGCCGAAGCGCCTCAGGCCGCCGGGAAAGCGCGGGCGACGAGGCCGCGCCAGGCCTGCTGCGAGGCGAGGTGGAGGACGATGAGGTCCGTCCAGCCATTGATGTGGAACGTCTCCAGCGTCGGGCCGGAAAGCGCGCGGAAGGCCGCTTCATCGACCAGGCGGAAGCCCTGGATCAGCTTCTCCGTCCCATCCGGAAGGGTGACGCGGGCCTCGCGGCCGGTCAGCAGGTTTTCGGATTCGAGGGCGGCGGCGAAGGCGCGCGTGCGCTCGTGCTCGACCGCGTACGCCTCGCAAAAGGCGATGGCGGCGGTCGCGACCTCGGTCGCCTTGCCGTCTTCGTTGAAGAGCGGGCGGGCGCCGTCGCGCACCGCGTCGGTCGTCACGTGGGGGGCGGAAAGGTCCACGCCCAGCAGGATCGCCTCACCCTCGCCCGGCGTCATGCCGATGAAGGGGTAGCGGCGCACATAGCTCGGCACATAGTCGCCTTCCGTCCAGCTCCCTTCCGCGCGCACGAACAGGTTCTGACCAGCGGTGAGCCCGGTCACCGCCAGCGGCGCGGCGCCCTCGTCGGTCGCGAACACGATGGGATAGCTGCGCTGGACGTGAACGAACTCGCTCGCCACCAGCGGGATCGCCGTCGCCGCCCGGGCGAAGCCGAAATCCACGCCCTCGCGCAGACCGATCAGGCGATGGTCAGGGAAGCGCAGAAGCGCGGGGGAGCCGTAAAAGGGCGGAAGCCCGGGAGCAGGAATAGGCGTGCCGGCCGACATGGGAAGAGCTTTCGTGAAGAGGAAGGAGCGCCGCAGCCGGGCCGGCTGCGGCCTTCGGTGGGCAGGGGTCAGGGCTTGAGGCTGGCGTCGAGCGCGGGCGCGAAGCCCTTGAACGACACCGGCAGGGTGACGGGACGCTGGGCGCCGTCCTGGAAGGTGAAGCTGCCCGCCTCGGCGGTGGTCTTCATGGTCTGCACCATGGCGGCGTCGAGCTGGGCTTCGGCGACGCAGACCTGCGCGCAGCGCTTATATTCGAGGTCGAGCTCCTTGCCGTTCTCGCCGATCTTCAGCGAGATCCCGGCCGGCAGCCACACGCCCTGCGGCACCTGGATGAGGATGATCATCGGCGACTTCGGGTCGGCGCGACCGACGGCGATGGTGGCGACGAGGCCCTGGCCCTGCACCTGCAGCTTCTGGATCACTTCGCAGGCGCGGGGCTGGTCGGTCGGGGTGACGCAGCGCATCAGCCAGTCCTGATAGGTCGCGGTGGTCTCGACCGGCTGCGACGCATCCCCTGCGGCCGCCGCGGGTGCCGCTGCCGCCGGACGGGCGGCGGCGGGCGCCGCCGGGCGAGGCTGGGTCGCCTGGGCCGGAGCCTGGGCGGTCGTGAACTGCTGCGCCTGCGCGGGCCCAGCGATAAGCGCGCCGGCCATCAGGGCGGCGCCGAGCATTTTCAGGCTCGCATGCATGTCTCTGCTCTTTCTTGAACGCGAGGGAAGGGATGTGAGCGACGCCGGCCGCGGCTGCGGCACGGCGACGCCGTGTGAGGAAGCCGGTTCGGCGGCGACGCGAGGCGGCTGGCGCAAGTCTGCGGCATCCGGTCAGAACCTCACCGAGAACTGGGCACTGAAGGCGTTCTGGCTCGCCTGCGCGGCGATCTGCCCAGCATAGTTCAGCTGGAGCGTGACCGTATCGGACAGGCCATAGGCGAGGCCGGCGCCGACGAGCAGCGTGTCCTGCGCGATCGGCACGCCCTGGATCTCGAAGGGCGTGGTGCCGGACAGGAAGCGCATGGTCGCCGTCGAGTCCGTGTCGCCGAAAGCGTGCTGCCAGCCGAGCGTCGCGCTCGGCGTCACGGTGCGACCGCCCCAATCGAAGGAGGTCGCCATCCGCGCGCCCACCGTGGAGTAGAACGTGTCCTGCCCGGCGACATCGACCGCGAGCCCCGCCGCGTCGAGCCAGCTCTCGCTGGCCGACCCGCCGGCCACGCCGACATAGGCGAGACCGACGAAGGGCTCGATCTCGTAGCCGGCATAGGCCATGCGATAGCCGGCCTCGCCGAAGATCTGCGTGGTGCCGACCATGTAGCTCGCGCTCTCCTGTTCGGCGAAGCCGGGGAAGGCCACGGTACGCTCCACATCGATATCATGCCAGCTGTAGGAGGCACCGCCGCGCAGGCCGAGGGCACCGAACTGCGCGCCGAGATAGACGCCCAGATCGACATTGTCCATCGAGCCGGACGAGGAGCGACCGTCGACGGCGAAGGTCGAGCGGCTGTAACCCGTCACCACACCGGCACGCACATTGTCGGCGATGGCCGCGTCGACGCCGCCGAGGAAGCCGCCGATCGAGGAGGAGATGGTCGCCGCATTGCCATTGCCGAAGGCATCGCCCCAGGCGCCGTAGCCCTGCGCCCACAGCGTGGGGGCGAGGTCGCGGCTGAGCGCCGCCGTGGCCGGGCCCGCCGCCTTGGCGGCATAGCCGAGCGCGCTCGTGCCCGTGCTCATATCCGCCTGGCGCAGACGGGCGCCGACCGCGTCGCGCAGATAGACGCTCTCCTGCTGGATCACGGTGTTGATCGACGGGTAGATTTCGCCGGTCAGCTGGTTCAGCGCCGGGGCCACCGCGCTGTCGGGCAGCATCAGCAGCGCCTCGAACACCGCATTGCCCTCGCCCAGCGCCTGCGCCGCCACTGCGACATGGGCCTGGTTCGGCGTCTGCGCGTAATCGACGAATTCGGCGCCGCTATAGACGAGGTCCAGATAGACATTGTGCAGGTCGTAGGTCAGCGTCGGCCGCAGGAAGGCGAAGTTCGAGCTGACCGTACCGAACGTGCCCGTCACGGTGCCAGAGGTGGTGAGGATGGTGACCTGGCTCTGGCGGTCATAGGTGCCCGCCGTCGCCACCACCTTCACGCTCGCCCCCGAGGAGATCGTGACATTGCCGGAGGCGACGATGAGGTCATGCGCGCCCTCCGGCGTCACATCGACGGAATAGATTGAGCCGCTGTTGAAGGCCACCGGGCCGTTGACCGTCAGGGTGCCCGGCGAATAGCCGGGCGCCACCACGCCGCCGCTGTTGACGGTGAGGCCGGCAATGGTCGCCGAGCCGCCCAGCACGCCGCCGGCATTCACCACGAAGGTGGCCGTCGTCGTCGATCCCGCCACCAGCGCGGTCGTCGAGTTCTGCAGTGTCACCTGACCCGAATAGGACGAGCCGAACACGGCGGTGCCGCCGCCGGTGAGGGTTAGCGTGCCGTTGCCGCTGATGGCGCCGGTGATGGTGTAGGTGTCGGAGCGGTTGAACACCAGATTGGCATTGTTGACGATGTCGCCGGCCACCGAGCCGGTGGTGCCGCCATTGCCGATCTGCAGCGTGCCGGCGGAAATGGTGGTGGTGCCGGTATAGGTGTTGTTCGCCGTCAGGATCAGCGTGCCGGTGCCGGTCTTCTCCAGATCGCCGCCGCCCGAGACGACGCCCGAGACGGTCAGCGTCGTGCCGCTATCCACCGCGATCGTCGCGTCGGACGGCGAGGACAGCGCCGTCGACAGCACCACGCCGCTGGCGAGGGTGAAGGTGCCGCTGGCCTGCAGCGTCGCCCCGCGCTCGATGGTGAGCCCGCCCGTGCCCAGGCCCTGCGCGGTGAGCACGCGCAGCGTGCCCGCGCCGATGGTGGTGCCGCCGGAATAGCTGTTGCTGCCTGCGAGCGTGAGCACGCCCAAACCGTTCTGCGTCACCGTGCCGGTGCCGGAGATCGCCCCGGCGAAGCTGGTGTCGGCGGAGAGGTCGAACACCAGCGCGGCATTGTTGGTGATGTCGCCGAGGATCGAGCCGGTGGCGCCGCCATCGCCGATCTGCAGCGTACCCGCCGAGATGGTGGTGCCGCCGGTGTAGCTGCTCGCTCCCGTGAGGATCAGCGTGCCGCGATCGGTCTTTTCCATGCCCACCGAGCCGGTGAGGGCGCTGGCAATGGTCGCCACCGTCGCGGCGCCCGCGTCGGTGCCGTCGCCGACGCGGATCGTCGCCTTCTCGGTGCCGGTCAGTTCGATCGATCCGCCGGTCACGAGATAGCCGCTGGTGACGAACTGCATCCCGCTGGCGCTGACCTGACCGGAGCCATTGTCCACCGTCACCGTGCCGGCCGTGCCCTGGAACACGGCGAAGCCGCCATTCCAGGCCTGCGAGATGGTGCCCGATGCGTTGGTCCAATTGGTCGCGGCGCCCGCCGTCCAGGTGCCCGTGCCGCCATTGACGGACTGCGACGGCGTGGTGGTCGAGCCGTTCCAGAACTGGATCGGGGCGTCCGCGCCCTCGACGATGAGATTCACCTCGCCCGCCACCGAGGTCTGCACCCCGCCGGCGAACCCGCCGGTGAGCGGCGCCACCACCATGCCATTGTCGGTGAGGCTGCCCGTATAGGTGATGAAGCGGTAGACACCCGCGCCGAAGCCCGCTTCCTGGGTGACGTTCAGCGTGCCGTTCAGCGTCACATCGCCGTTCACCGTGAACACGTCGCCATCCGTGGTCAGGCCGAGCGCGATATCCACATTGGCGCCGGCCTGGAGGTCGAGCCCGCCCATGGTCAGCGCGTCCGCCTGCGCCCCGGTGAGCGTGCCGCCGGCCAGCACCTGGACGGTGCCCGCCACTGTGCCATCGCCCGAGAGCGTCGCCCCGCTCTCCACCGTCGCGCCGCCGGCGACGCTGCCGGTCAGAGCCAGCGTGCCGCCGGAGACGGTGGTCGTGCCGGTATAGGTGTTGGCGCCGCTCAGCGTCAGCGTGCCGGTGCCGGTCTTGCCGAAGCCGCCCGTGCCCGACAGCACACCGGAGAAGCTGGTGGAGCTGTTGTCGCTGCCCACCGTCAGGCTGGCCGCGTTCATCTGCACGTTGCCGGCGCCGCTCAGCGCGCCAAGCGCCTTGGTGCCGGTCATCTGCAGATCGAGGATCGCCCCCGCCGCCACCGTCACGGTGCTGCCAGTCGCCAGCGCGCCGGAGCCGTCCGCAACCAGCGTGCCGGCGTCGACCTGCAGAGTCGCCGCGCCATTGCTGCCGCTCAGGGTCAGCGTGCCCGCCCCCTGCTTGATCAGCCCGCCCGTGCCGGTGATCGCGCCGGAGAAGGTGGTCGTCGTACCGTCGCCGCCGCTGGTGAGGACGTTGCTGCCGAGGGACAGCGTGCCCGCACCGGCGAGCGAGCCCACCGTCTCGTTGGCATCGCCGAGCGCAAGCGTCGCGCCCGCGTCGATGGTCAGGCGTCCGCCATCGGCCAGCGCCGCGCCGCCCATCAGCTGCAGCGTGCCGGCGGCGACAGTGGTGCCGCCGGTGTAGGTATTGCTGCCGGAAAGGATCAGCGTGCCGCTGCCGTTCTGGGCGAGCGAGCCGCTGCCGGAGATGGCGCCGGCGAAGGTCACCTCGTCGCTGCGGTTGAAGGCGAGGGCGGCATTATTGGTGACGTTGCCGGCCAACGCGCCTGACGTGCCGCCATTGCCGATCTGCAGCGTGCCGGCGGCGACAGTGGTGCCGCCGGAATGGGTGGCGGCACCGGTGAGGATCAGCGTGCCGCTGCCGTTCTGGGCCAGCGTGCCCGCGCCGGAAATGGCGCCGGCAAAGGTCACCTCATCGGTGCGGTTGAAGACGAGGCCCGCGCCGGAGGCGAGGGCGACATCGCCGCCGATCGCGCCCGTGGTGCCGGCATTGCCGATCTGCAGCGTGCCGCCGGTGACCGTGGTGCCGCCGGTATAGATGTTGGCGCCGGTGAGGATCAGCGTGCCGAGATCGGTCTTCTCAAGGCCGGTCGAGCCGGCGAGCACCGAGCCGATGGTGGCGCTGTAGCCGGCGCCGTCATCGGTTCCATCGCCGACGCGCACCGGCGTCTTGCCGGAGGCCGCCGCGAGGGTGATCGTCCCGCCGGAGACGGTGTAGCCGTCGACCATGAACTGCAGGCCGGTCGCCGATACCGTGCCGTCGACCGTCACCGTGCCGGCCGTGCCGGCGAAGGCGGCGAAGCCGCCGTTCCAGGCGCGCGACTGGTTGAGCGACGAGGTCAGCCAGTTGGTCTCTGTCGGGCTCGCCGTCCAGGTGCCGTTGCCGCCCTGGATGGTGCCGCCCGCCGTGGTGGTGCTGCCGTTCCAGTACAGCATCTCGCCGCTCAGCACGGCAAGATTGACCTGACCCGGGGCGAGCTGGATCTCATAGGCGAAATCGGTCGGCGTGGTGCCGAGCACCAGCCCGTTATTGGCCGCCAGCGTGGTGTAGTCGATGATGCGGTAGACACCGACGGCCATCCCGCCGCCATTGGTCACATTGAGCACGCCGTCCAGCGTCAGCGTGCCGGTGGAGATGACGCCGCCGCTTCCCGGCGCGCCGAGCACGACATCGACATTGGCGCTGCCGGAGAGCACCAGCGCGCTCATGGACAGGCCATAATCTCCGGCGGTGGCGCCGGCGCCGGCGCGCAGCGTGCCGCCATCGGCGATGGTGACGGTGCCGGCGATGGTCCCGCCCGCCGTGCCGTCGGTCGCGCCCTGCAGCGTGGCGCCGGACGTCACCTCGACATCGCTGGCGAGGCTGACGCCGCCACCGAGGGCGAGCGTGCCGGCGGAGACGGTGGTGCCGGCGCCGGCGCTGTTGGCGCCGGTGAGGCTCAGCGTGCCGGCCCCGCGCTTGTCCAGCGCACCGGTGCCGGTGATGGCGCCACCGGCCGTCATGTCGTCGGAACGGTCGAAGACCAGCGTGCCGCTATTGGCGATGGCGCCGGCAATGGAGCCCGTGATGCCGCCATTGCCGACCTGCAGCGTGCCGGCGGAAATGGTGGTGGTGCCGGTGTAGTCGTTGCTGCCGGAGAGGATGAGCGTCCCGGCGCCGGTCTTGGTCAGGCCGCCATCGCCGGTGAGGACGCCGGAGAGGGTGAGCGTGGTGGCGCTGTCGGTGCTGAACGTGCCGCCACCGGAGAGCGTCACGCCGCGACCGGAGGCGAAGGTCGCGGTCGTCGCCAGCGTGGCATTGGCGAGGGTGAGCCCGCCGTTCGCGTCGCCGAGATTGGCGTCGGCCGCGATGGACAGCGTGCCCGCCGAGATTGTGGTGCCGCCGGTGTAGGTGTTGCTGCCGGAGAGGATGAGCGTGCCGGCGCCGGTCTTGGTCAGGCCGCCATCGCCGGTGAGGACGCCGGAGAGGGTGAGGGTGGTGGCGCTGTCGGTGCTGATCGTGCCGCCACTGGCGAGCGTCACGCCGCGCGCGGAGGCGAAGGTCGCGGTCGTCGCCAGCGTGGCCCCGTTGAGGGTGAGCACGCCCTCCTCGTCGCCGAGATTGGCATCGGCCGAGATCGACAGCGTGCCGGCGGAGATCGTCGTGCCGCCGCCATAGGTATTGGCGCCCGAGAGCACCAGCGTGCCGTCGCCGGCCTTGGTCAGGCCGCCATCGCCGGTGAGGACACCGGAGAGGGTGAGGGTGGTGGCGGTGTCAGTGCTGATCGTGCCGCCGCCGGCGAGCGTCACGCCGCGCGCGGAGGCGAAGGTCGCGGTCGTCGCCAGCGTGGCCCCGTTGAGGGTGAGGTCGCCCTCCTCATCGCCGAGATTGGCGTCGGCCGCGATGGACAGCGTGCCCGCCGAGACAATGGTGTCGCCGGTGTAGTCGTTGCTGCCCGAGAGCACGAGCGTGCCGGCGCCGGTCTTGGTCAGGCCGTCCTCGCCGGTGACGACACCGGAGAGGGTGAGGGTGGTGCTCTCCGCCGTGCTGAACGTGCCACCACCGGAGAGCGTCACGCCGCGACCGGAGGCGAAGGTCGCGGTCGTCGCCAGCGTGGCGCCATTGAGGGTGAGGTCGCCCTCCTCATCGCCGAGATTGGCGTCGGCCGAGATGGACAGCGTACCCGCCGAGATGGTGGTGCCGCCGGTGTAGGTGTTGGTGCCGGAGAGCACCAGCGTCCCGGCGCCGGCCTTGGTCAGGCCGCCATCGCCGGTGAGGAAGCCGGAGAGGGTGAGCGTGGTGGCGCTGTCGGTGCTGATCGTGCCGCCACTGGCGAGCGTCACGCCGCGCGCGGAGGCGAAGGTCGCGGTCGTCGCCAGCGTGGCGCCCGAGAGCGTCAGCCCGCCCTCCTCGTCGCCGAGATTGGCGTCGGCCGCGATCGACAGCGTGCCGGCGGAGATCGTCGTGCCGCCGCCATAGGTATTGGCGCCCGAGAGCACCAGCGTGCCGGTGCCGGTCTTGGTGAGGCCGTCCGTGCCGGCCAGGGTCACGGCGAGCGTGGCCGTTCCGTCATCCACCTTGATGAAGGGGGCGCTGGCATCGGCCTGCGTCACCAGGGTCAGGGTCTGGGCGCCGGTGAGCTGATAGCCGTCCACCGCGAATTGCAGCCCGCTGGCGCTGATCGCGCTGCCGAGCGTCACCTCACCGGCGGTGCCGTTGAAGATGGCGAGGCCGCCCTGGATCCAGGACGCGGCGATGGTGCCGTCGACATTGGTCCAGTTGGCGGTCGCCGCGTTCCAGGTGCCGTTGCCGCCGGTAATGGTGCCGCTGCCGGCGGTGCCGGCGCCGTTCCACCACTGGGTGGAGACGCCGTCGACGATGGCGATCAGATTGACCTGGCCGGCAACCGAGGTCTGGATCACGCTGTTCGACAGCGAGGCGGGTACGCCTTCCAGCGTGAGCCCGTCGCCTTCCAGGGTGAGGGTGCCGGCATAGTCGATCAGCCGGTAGCTGCCGGCGGCGAAGCTGCCGCCGCCATTGACGGTGACGAGGCCGCCCGAGAGCGTGAGGTCGCCGGTGACAGTGATGCGGTCGTTGAGCGTGCTGTCGGGATCGTTGGCCACGGCCAGGTTGAAGGCCAGGGTGGCGCCGGAGCCGACGGAGAGATTGCCGCCGATGGACAGTTTGCCGGCGGTGCTGGCGGTGCCGGGCGTGAGGGTGGCGCCGGTGGCGAGGGTGACGTTGCCGCCGAGGCTGCCGCTGCCGGCGAGGGTGGCGCCGCTCGCCACCGAGGCCGCCCCGGCGACGCTGCCATCGACCTGCAGCGTACCCGCCGAGACGGTGGTGCCGCCGGTGTAGTCGTTGCTGCCGGAGAGGATGAGCGTGCCGGCGCCGGTCTTGGTCAGGCCGCCATCGCCGGTGAGGACACCGGAGAGGGTGAGGGTGGTGGCGGTATCGGTGCTGACCGTGCCGCCACCGGAGAGCGTCACGCCGCGACCGGAGGCGAAGGTCGCGGTCGTCGCCAGCGTGGCCCCGTTGAGGGTGAGGTCGCCGTTCGCGTCGCCGAGATTGCTATCGGCGCCGATCTGCAGCGTGCCGGCCGAGACCGTCGTACCGTCGGTGTAGTCATTGCTACCGGAGAGGATGAGCGTGCCGGCGCCGGTCTTGGTCAGGCCGCCATCGCCGGTGAGGACACCGGAGAGGGTGAGGGTGGTGGCGGTATCGGTGCTGAAGGTGCCGGCGCCTGTGAGCGTGACGCTGCGTCCCGAGGCGAAGGTGGCGGTGGTCTTGAGCGTGCCGCCGTCGAAGGTCAGGTCGCCATAACCCAGCTTGTCTTCGCTGGACACCTGCAGCGTGCCGGCGTTCAGCTCGGTACCGCCTTCATAGGTGTTGTCTTCGGTGAGAACCAGC